>NZ_NKFD01000004.1:0-2738653 GCF_002223205.1 Burkholderia sp. AU27893
TTTGCCTGATGACCATAGCGAGTCGGTCCCACCCCTTCCCATCCCGAACAGGACCGTGAAACGACTCTACGCCGATGATAGTGCGGATTCCCGTGTGAAAGTAGGTAATCGTCAGGCTCCCTAAGCCAGAAACCCCCGCCCGAAAGGCGGGGGTTTTTGCATTGGCGCGGCAGAAATGCATGGGGGCGCGGAGTGGACGGCCTGGCCATATCCAGGCGCCGAATACGTCGATTCAGACACCTGCCGTTTCCGAGAACTCGCCGCTCCCGGCACGCCAATCGGCCATTATCATCCGCGATCCCTTAGCCTATTGCTGCTATCTCCGATCAAAGCTGCAATTTCTCTCCGGCGCCTCGGTTAGTCTTAAGCGATCTACAGCTCGGTGCCACCGACATCTCCCGGTGCGCTCGCTACATCAACCGACACGCAGTGAGTGCTCATCTAACGTCGAACCATCCATAAATGGCCCAACAATGGCCGACGATGAGCGATGTTCGTCGAAAATTACCGGAAATTGATAAGTCTGGACGAAAGCCCTCCAGACCATCCACAGATCATTCGACACGTTGCGCCAACATGATCATCGACGCACGCAACGCACACAGTGCTAAGTCATCGTAAAAATCTATGCGCATAAAGTCCATTCGCGCGACATGCCCTACAGAGCAGGGCGCAAGCCCTTCGGGGTAATATCACCATTCGTCCCGATTCCCGGTGCTTCCAGGCATCCGTTGGCGGTCGGGGTCCGCCGTATTCCGTCTCCCGCACCGTTCATGACTGACAGCCCTGCCCAAAGTGGTCGGACGACCGACTTCTTGCCGTATCTCGTCGCCGCAACGTTCTTCATGGAGTACCTCGACACGACCGTGATCGCGACTGCGCTACCGCAAATGGCGCGCTCGTTTGGTGTCGGGCCGAACGCGCTGAGCCTCGGGATGACGGCCTACATGCTGGCGCTGGCAGTGTTCATCCCGATCAGCGGCTGGATTGCGGACCGCTATGGCTCGCGCACGGTGTTCGCCAGTGCAATCGTCGTCTTTACCGGTGCGTCGGTGCTGTGCGGGTTGTCCGAAGGTGTCGTGACCTTCACCGCTGCGCGCCTGCTGCAAGGTGTCGGCGGGGCGATGATGGTGCCGGTCGGGCGCATGATCGTTGTTCGCAGCACCGAGAAGGCGAAGCTGATGCGCGCGATCGCGACGATCACGTGGCCAGGCATCGTCGCTCCTGTCGTCGGGCCGCCGATCGGCGGCTTCATCACGACCTATGCATCATGGCGGTGGATCTTCCTGCTGAACGTCCCGTTCGGCATTGCCGCACTGGTCTGCACCTGGCTGATCGTCCGGAACACGCGGGCCGACGAGCAGCGACCGCTCGACTGGGGCGGTTTCGTGCTTGCCGGGGGCGCGCTGACCTGTCTGCTGATCGGCACCGAAGCGGCCGGCCAGCAGGACGTCCACTTTACGCGCGCAGCCGTTCTGGTGGGCGCGAGCGTGTTGTTCGGCATCGCCGCCTGGTGGCATGCGCAACGTTGCGCGCATCCGCTGCTCGACTTCACGACATTGAAAGTGCCGACGTTCTCGGTGACCGTGATGACCGGGTCGATCACGAGGATGGCCATCAATGCCGTGCCGTACCTGCTGCCGCTGCTGTTCCAGATCGGTTTCGGGCTGTCGCCGTTCCAGTCCGGCCTGCTGCTGCTCGCGAGTGCGCTCGGCAATCTCGGGATGAAGGCGGGAACGTCGTGGATTCTCGACCGCTACGGCTTTCGGCGCGTCGCACTCGTCGACGTGACGATAGTCGGCCTCTTCACGATCGCATGCGGCTGGCTGACTGCATCGACGCCACTGGCGATCACGCTGTTCGTCGTATTCGTCTACGGACTGACGCGGTCGATGCAGTTCACGACGCTCGCGACGCTGGCCTATGCGGATATCCCGGCCCAGCAGACAAGCGCGGCCAGCACGCTGTGGAGCGCTGCTCAGCAGATGACGATCGGGATGGGCATTGCGTTCGGTGCGTTGTCGCTTCGACTCGCGGCGTTGGTGCGGGGCGATGCGGCCGGCATGCACTACGTGCTCGACGACTTCCGCTGGGCGTTCGTCGCAGCGGGCGTGCTCGCGTTGCTGACGTTGCCGGGATACGCACGGCTCGCCTCCGATGCGGGTGATCGATTGCGGGCGAATGTGGCGCGCGGGTAGGCCGGGTTTTCTGTCGACTGCGTGCCGCGCGAGGTGAGCGTCTGGGCGCTTTGTCGCTCACTCCAGACAGGGGCCCAGCGCGCAGCGACCGTCTGACGAGAAACGAAACGGTCATCTGTCGTGGTGGCTGCCTGAACGGATCGTCTGGTGATACCCGTTCGCGAAGAACCCTGATCGATCACGCGCAATTGGCCCGTCGGATGCGCAGCATGTCCCGCGAGAATTCGCCTGCGTGGCAGATGGCGCGGCAGCGTCGTGCACGTTCCGTCAGCCGTCACTGCGCGTCATGGAAGATGATGCCGACCGTGTGGCGATGGCCGCTCCGAATCCGGCTGACGCCGTGGCGCAGGTTGACGCGATAGACGCCGCGCGTTCCCTGCACGGGCCTGCCGTGCACGGCGAAGATGACGGCGTCGCCTTGTGTCAGCGGCACCACTTCCGCGCGCGACTGCATGCGTGGTCGCTGTTCCGTCAGCACGAACTCCCCACCCGTGAAATCGCGGCCGGGCGCCGACAGCAGGATCGCGACCTGGAGCGGAAAGACGTGCTCGCCATACAGGTCCTGATGGAGGCAGTTGTAGTCGTCGGCGTCGTATTGCAGGATCAGCGGCGTCGGTCGCGTCTGTCCTGCTGCGTGGCAGCGATCGAGGAAGGTCGCGTGGTCTGCCGGATAGCGGACGTCGATTCCGAGTGCCTTGTTCCAGCGATTCCCGATGGGCGCGAGATGCGGGTAGAGCGTCGCACGCAGCTCGGCGACGACCGCGGGGAGCGGATACGCGAAATACTTGTATTCACCGCGACCGAAGCCGTGCCGCGCCATCACGACGCGCGAGCGATAGAGCGCGTCGTGTGGATAGAGCGATGCGAGCGTCGCGCATTCGCTGCCCGAGAGCAGGCCCGGCACGCGCGCGCATCCATAGCGATCGAGATCGGCATCGACAGTCGTCCAGTCGACCGCGTCGACGCGTTGCGCAATTTCCAGTGATTCGACGGCAGGTTGCAGGTCGGCAATGTTCACGGGCATACCTCGGTTCGTCAGCGATGTGGCGCCATGCAGTCGTGCGGAATGCTTCGGGCACGTCGTCCGCACGGTCGAGTCCACGGTAAATGTTGATGAGCCCAGTCTACGGATATCGATGCGCCGGCGCGCTCCAGATCTTGCGCTTCAATTCGGGAAAGGAAGAGGGTGAGCGTTCGCGACGGCATGGACGCACCGAATGCCTCGACGAGTCGGATTGGAGAGACGGGGAGGCGGAGAGACGGAACAGCGAGGGACGAGGGTCGAATCATCTCCAGCAGGTAGCCGGCTCCTCCCGGCCACCCGCTGCATCACCGCTTACGCCACCGACCGGAACAGCCAGTAGAGCCCGCCCGCAAGCACGATCGACGCCGGCAGCGTCAGCACCCACGCCAGCACGAGGCTGCGCACCGTGCCCCACTGCAAGCCCGATCCGTTCGCCGCCATCGTGCCTGCGACGCCCGACGACAACACGTGCGTCGTCGACACCGGCAATCCGTACACGTCGGCCGCGCCGATCGTGAGCATCGCGACGAGTTCGGCCGATGCGCCCTGTCCGTACGTCAGATGCTGCTTGCCGATTTTCTCGCCGACGGTCACGACGATCCGCTTCCAGCCCACCATCGTGCCGAGGCCCAGTGCGATCGCGACCGCCACCTTCACCCACGTCGGAATGAACTTGGTCGCGTGGTCGAGCTGCTTGCGATAGTTGTCGATCGCGAGCTTGTCGTCGGCGGCGAACGCGGGCCGGCCGGACTTCTCGATCAGGCGGATGGCTTCGGAGACCAGATACATCGTGTTGCGCACGTTGTCGACGTCGCGTTGCGGCACGGCCGCCATCGAGCCCGATGCACCGACGGCGGTGGCGAGCGACGCGGACAACTGCTGTACGGCGGGGATCACGGCCGGCGTCAGTTCGCGATGCTGCACGTAAAGCTCGACGTCGGCACGCGGGTTCGCGGACGGTGCAACGCCGTTCGTGTACTTCCCGAACGTCGCGGCGGCCTGGTTCGCGACCGCCACGAAGGTCTGCGTCTCGGCCGGCGTGACGGCCTTGTTCAGCGCATAGGCGGTCGGCACCGTGCCGATCAGGATCAGCATGATGAGCCCCATCCCTTTCTGGCCGTCGTTCGAGCCGTGCGCGAACGACACGCCCGTGCAGGTCAGGATCAGCAGGCAACGAATCCAGAACGGCGGCGGCTGGTCCTTCGGCGGCTCCTTGTACAGCTCAGGAATCCGCACGAGGGTTTTCAGCACGAGCAGCAGCAGCGCCGCGCACAGGAAGCCGACGAGCGGCGAGAGCAGCAGCGACTTGCCGACGCCGAGCGCCTGGCCCCAGTCGACGCCGCTCGTGCCGGACGGCCCGTGCATCAGCTGGTTCATCAGCCCGACGCCGATGATCGACCCGATCAGCGTATGCGAGCTCGACGACGGCAACCCGAAATACCAGGTCGCGAGGTTCCAGACGATCGCGGCGATCAGCAGCGCGAACACCATCGCGAAGCCCGCACCGCTGCCGACCTGCAGGATCAGCTCGACCGGCAGCAGTTGCAGGATGCCGAACGCGACGGCGCCGCTCGAGATCATCACGCCGAGGAAGTTCCACAGGCCGGACCAGATCACCGCGACGTTCGGTGTCAGCGAGTGCGTATAGATCACGGTGGCCACCGCGTTCGCGGTGTCGTGGAAACCGTTGACGAATTCGAAGCCGAGTGCGATCAGCAGCGCGGCGCCGAGCATCAGGTACGGGAACAGCGATCCTTCGCGCATCGGCGACAGATCGTCGATCAGGTGCGTGGCGATATAGATCGCACCGATCGCGAGCACCAGCAGGAAGACGGCGTAGCCGAGCTGCCTGGTGCGCTCGACGGAACCCGAATTGTTCGGGGCAGACGAAGCAGGCTGATTCATGACGGTATCTCGTAAGGGAACCGCGACCGATCCTAGCTTCGGCTAGCAGTCAGTTTGATGACAGCAGGGACAACGAACGGCGTGTCTTGCAGCGACGTAAGGTGAACATCGCCAGACAATTGCGATACGACGCGACCCGTCGGCTCGGGTCGTGCCCGATATGGCGAACGCGACACGGCAGGCGGCTACGTCGCAGTGTCGCGCCGGTCGTCGGCGGCGATCAACGTCCATCCGTGCGGCGACGCAGCGAAAGTCGTGCACGACAGTGGTGCGACGTCGATGCGGATTGCCGCGCCGGGATCCATGCGCAGCGCATGCGCGACGGCCGCGCGAACGATCGGCGCATGCGTGATGGCGACGATGTCGCGGCCGTGTTGCAGCGCGTTCAACCATGTGCCGACGCGGCGCATCGCTGCATCGAACGATTCGCCGCCATGCGGCGACGCGGAGGGATCGCCGATCCACGCGGCCACTTCGTCAGGCAGGTCGCGTGCGAGGTCGTGCAGCCGCTTGCCGCGCCAGTTTCGGTAATCGATGTCGCGCAGCGCGTCGTCGATGTCGGCACGCAGGCCGAGCGCATCGGCGGTCTGCACCGCACAGCGGGCCGGGCTGCACAGCACGCGCGCGCCGGTCACGCGTGCCCACCGGTCGTGCAGCGCCGCGGCGTCGGCGAGCCCGTGCGCGTCGAGCGGGTCGTCGTCGGGAAACGTACCGGTGCGCATTGCCCGGGTCGAGGCGTGCGCGATCAGGCGCAGCGAGGCAGGCATGTTCATGTCGTTGTTCGGATGATCCGGGACGAGTGAATGCGATCGCCGGTCGCCGCTTCAATACGCGAACGTTCGCGCGTACAATTCGCCCGATACGAAACGCGGAAGCCGGTGCAATTCCGGCGCGGTCGCGCCACTGTAACCGGTGATCCATGATCCCGGAAGCCAGACCTGCCTTCGTACCCATCCAACATTTGTCGGGGCGCGATTCCCCTGAGGTGCATCCATGAGCGAAGCAGTGCTGAAGCCGGCTGTCGTGCCGGCACCCATCCCCGTCCGCGAACTGTTGCCGTGGGCCGTGTTCGTCGGCCTGATCCTGTTGCTCGCGCTGTATTTCGTCGGTGCGGAACAAGGCGCGACGTCGCTGGTGCCGGGCATGTATGTCCACGAGTTCGTCCACGACGGCCGCCATCTGCTCGGCTTCCCCTGCCACTGACTCGGAGTTCACGATGGTCGGAAAGCTGCTCATGCGCGGGATGCTCGCAGGCATCGCC
Organism: Burkholderia sp. AU27893; assembly: GCF_002223205.1. Lineage (NCBI taxonomy): Bacteria > Pseudomonadati > Pseudomonadota > Betaproteobacteria > Burkholderiales > Burkholderiaceae > Burkholderia > Burkholderia sp. AU27893. The sequence goes on from NZ_NKFD01000004.1 coordinate 6,389, forward strand.
GCAGGCCTCCTCACGTTCGGTTTCGCGAAAATCGTCGGCGAACCGCAAGTCGATCAGGCAATCTCCTTCGAGGAAAAAACCGAAGCCGCCCGAGGCGAAGCACCGGAACCCGAACTGGTCAGCCGCCACACGCAAGCCGGCCTCGGTCTGCTGACGGGCGTCGTGACCTACGGCGCGGCATTCGGCGGGCTGTTCTCGCTCGTCTTTGCGTATGCGTATGGCCGAGGCAGCCGTCTCCCGGCTCGGCCGCTGGCTGCGTGGCTCGCGCTGGCGTCGTTCGTCTCGCTCGTGATCGTGCCGAACCTCAAGTACCCGGCCAATCCGCCGTCGGTCGGCGACCCCGACACGATCGGCTATCGCACGGGGTTGTTCTTCCTGATGATCGCGATCTCGGTCGCGACGATGGTGTTCTCGGTCAGCGTGCGCCGCCATCTGCTGGCGAAGCTCGGGCAGTGGAACGCGTCGATCGTCGCCGGGCTCGTGTTCGTCGCGATCATCGCGGCCGTGCAGATCGGGTTGCCGTCGGTCAGCGAGTTGCCGGCCGAGTTCCCGGCGGCCTTGCTGTGGAAGTTCCGCGTGGCGGCCATCGGCATGCAGGTGATCATGTGGACGACGATCGGCCTGCTGTTCGGCGCGTGGGTCGAGCGCGGCGAACGCATCGGCATGCGCGCCGCCTGACGCACTGCGCAACGAAGCGCGCCTAGCGCAGCATGCGCGGCGCGCTCCACGTCGATTCGCGCGCGAGCGCGACGAACGCGGCCAGATAGTCGATCGATGCATCTGCTTCGCGGATGCCGAGGAAGATCTGCTTCGCGATCCCTTTCTTGCCCAGCTTGACCGGCACGACCGGCATCCGGTCCGCGTATTCGTCGGCAAGCCATCTCGGCAGCGCGGCCACGCCGCGCCCGCTCGCCACCATCTGCAGCATGATGTCGGTCGTCTCGATCGACTTGTGTCGCCTCGGCACGATGCCGGCTGGCGTCAGGAACTGGTTGTAGATGTCGAGCCGGTCGGTTTCGACCGGGTAGGTGATCAGGATCTCGTCGGTCAGCTGCTCGGGCGTCACGTAGTCGGCGTTCGCGAACCGGTGTGAATCGGCGACCACCAGCACCTGCTCGTAATCGAACACAGGGTCGAAGCGCAGGCCCGGCTTGTTCAGCGGATCGGGCGTCACGAGCACGTCGATGTCATAGCCGAACAGCGCGCCGATGCCGCCGAACTGGAAGCGCTGCTTCACGTCCACGTCGACGTCGGGCCAGCGCGACAGGTAGGGCGACACGACCTTCAGCAGCCACTGGTAGCACGGGTGGCACTCCATCCCGATGCGCAGCGTGCCGCGCTCGCCCTTCGCGTACTGCTTCATCCGCTCCTCGGCCAGCTCGAACTGCGGCAGCAACCGGTGCGCCAGCTTCAGCAGATACTGCCCGCCCTGCGTGAGCCGCAGGCCGCGACCCTCCCGATCCCAGATCGGCGTGCCGAGCTGCTGCTCGATTTTCCGGACGGTATGGCTGAGCGCCGATTGCGTGAGGTGCAGCGCATGGGCGGCCGCGGTCAGCGAGCCCTGGCGCTCGACCTCACGAATGACGACGAGATGGAATCGTTCCAGCATGGATATCGCTCGCGCAACGAATGCATGAATAACTTTAATGAATGAATGAAATAATGCCATTTTATTTCATGGTTTGAAATCCCTATCATGGCTCCCGGACATTCAATTTCTCTTCTGGACGGCAGCTCATGGTCACGACACACAACCTCGGTTTTCCGCGCATCGGCGCGAAGCGCGAACTCAAGTTCGGTCTCGAACGCTACTGGAAAGGCGAATCGTCGCGCGACGAGCTGAAGGCGCTGGGCGCCGAGTTGCGCCAGCGTCACTGGAACGACCAGCGCGGTCTGGACCTGGTGCCGATCGGCGACTTCGCGTTCTACGATCAGGTGCTCGACATGAGCTTCACGCTCGGCAACCTGCCGAAGCGCGTGCAGGGTTTTCACGGCGACGTGCTCGACAACTATTTCCGTGTCGCGCGCGGCCGTTCGGCGCAGTCGGCGGACGCGCATGCCGCGTGCTGCGGCGGCGTCGCGGCCGGTGAAATGACGAAGTGGTTCGATACGAACTACCACTACATCGTGCCGGAATTTCACGCGGACACGAACTTCTCGCTCGACCCGTCGCGCCTGCTCCAGCAACTGGCGGAAGCGCAGGCGCAGGGCGTGGCTGCGAAGCCGGTGATCCTCGGCCCCGTCACGTATCTGTGGCTCGGCAAGGCGAAGGATGATTCCGACCGCCTCGCACTGCTGCCGAAGCTGTTGCCCGTGTACGGCGCGCTGCTCGACACGCTGACCGCGCAGGGCGTCGAATGGGTGCAGATCGACGAGCCAATCCTCGTCACCGAACTCGACGACGAATGGCAACAAGCGTTCAGGACCGCATACGCCGCGCTCGAAACGCGCCGCATCAAGGTGCTGCTCGCGACGTATTTCGGCCAACTGCAGGGCAATCTGGCGCTCGCGAGCTCGCTGTCGGTCGACGGCCTGCATATCGATGCGATCAACGCACGCGATGACGTCGACGCGCTGGTGCGTGACCTGCCGGCCGGGCGCGTGCTGTCGGTGGGCGCGATCAACGGCCGCAACATCTGGAAGACCGACCTGAACGCGACGCTCGACTGGCTCGAGCCGCTCGCGAAGCAACTGGGCGATCGCCTATGGCTCGCACCGTCGTGCTCGCTGCTGCACGTGCCGGTCGATCTCGCGAGCGAGGAGAAGCTCGATGCGGAAATCCGTTCGTGGCTCGCGTTCGCGCTGCAGAAGCTCGACGAGCTGAAGGTCCTCGCGACCGCACTGAACGAAGGCCGCGACAAGGTGGCCGACGCGCTGGCCGCGAACGCCGCCGCGATTCATTCGCGCCGCCAGTCGCCGCGCGTGAACAACCCGGCGGTGAAGGCCGCGATCGCCCGGATCGACGCGCAGCTCGGCAACCGCGCGAGCCCCTACACGCAGCGCGCGCCGAAGCAGTCGGCACGCCTGAACCTGCCGGCGTTCCCGACGACGACGATCGGCTCGTTCCCGCAGACCAGCGAAATCCGTCAGGCCCGCAGCCAGTTCAAGGCCGGCGCGCTGGATGAAGCCGGTTATCGCGCGGCGATGCAGGCCGAGATCGAACGCAGCGTGCGCGAACAGGAATCGCTCGAACTCGACGTGCTCGTGCACGGCGAAGCCGAGCGCAACGACATGGTCGAGTACTTCGGCGAGCAGCTCGACGGCTACGCGTTCAGCCAGTTCGGCTGGGTGCAGTCGTACGGTTCGCGCTGCGTGAAGCCGCCGATCCTGTTCGGCGACATCAGCCGCCCGAAGGCGATGACGGTCGAATGGATCACGTACGCGCAGTCGCTGACGAACAAGCCGATGAAGGGCATGCTGACCGGCCCGGTGACGATCCTGAACTGGTCGTTCGTGCGCGACGACCAGCCGCGCTCGGTGTCGTGCTACCAGCTTGCGCTGGCGATCCGTGAAGAAGTGCTCGATCTCGAGAAGGCCGGCGTGCGCGTGATCCAGATCGACGAGGCCGCACTGCGCGAAGGGCTGCCGCTGCGCCGCGCGCAGTGGGGCGAGTACCTGAAGTGGGCGGTCGAATCGTTCCGCATCGCCGCGAACGGCGTGCAGGACGATACGCAGATCCACACGCACATGTGCTATTCGGAGTTCAACGACATCATCGCGTCGATCGCCGACATGGATGCGGACGTGATCACGATCGAGACGTCGCGATCGGACATGGAGCTGCTCGACGCGTTCGACACCTTCAAGTATCCGAACGAAATCGGGCCGGGCGTGTACGACATTCATTCGCCGAACATCCCGACGCAGGCGCACATCGTCGGCCTGATGAAGAAGGCGGCCGAGCGGATTCCGGCGGAACGCCTGTGGGTGAACCCGGACTGCGGCCTGAAGACGCGCCAGTGGGCGGAAGTGATTCCGGCGCTGACGAACATGGTCGCCGCCGCGAAGACGCTGCGCAACGCGGTGCAATAACGCGCGCAGGTTGCGTGCCGGCCGCCGCGCTCGATGATCGGGCGGCGCGGCCGGCGGCGTGACGTATGTCGTGACGGGCTGGCCCGGTGTCACGGGCACTGCGTGATCATGCGCGCTCGTGTTCGAGGGGCCCGGCGAGCGTTTCAGGAGAGGGCGTCTCGGCAATGATGCGGCGTTCGCGTGCGAGGTCGAGCGACCGCGACAGCAGCCAGTACGCAGCGCCCGCTACCACCAGGCCGACGAGCCACGCGATATCCACACCGCCGAGCAGGCGAGCGAACGGTCCGACGAAAATCTCGCGGTTCGCCTCGGCGTCGAAGATATAGAAGAACGGCACCATCGCCGCGAAGCCGACGAGGTAGGCGACGATGCCGCGCGGTTGCCACGCGCCGTAGAGCCCGTTCGGCATGAAGAAGTGCGCGATCGCATAGTGACCGCGGCGCACGAAGAAATAGTCGACGAGATTCACGGCGGTCCACGGCACGAGGAAGTAGAGCATCAGCGTGAGGAACGTCTGCAGCAGCGCGATGCCGTTGCCGCGGATCGCGAATACGCAGGCCAGCACGAACGTGCTGATCGCGATGATCGATGCGACGCGCGCGCGGCGCGTCGGCCGGATCGGCACGATCGAATCGGCGGCGGTCAGTACGGTCAGCATCGCGCTGTACGCGTTGAGCGCGATGATCGGCAGGAAGCCGACCAGCGAGACGATCGCGATCAGCTTGCCGAGGCCCGGCACGAGCGACGTGCCGACGTCGTTCATCGCGACCAGCGCATCGGCCGCATGCAGCTTCTGCGCGAGCCACGCGCCGAGGCCGATCATCCAGGTGCCCGACAGCGACGCGCCGGCGAAGATCACGGCGATCAGCTTCGCGCGGCTCGTGTTTTTCGGCAGATAACGCGAATAGTCCGACACATACGGAGCATATGAAATGTTGTAGCTCGCGGCGATCGCGAATTGCGTTGCGAACGCGATCCAGCTGAAGCCCGGAGCGGCAACCGGTGCAACGGTAGTGGGTGCCGGCGTCGAATGGCCGAACGCGAGCGCGAGTGTCACGAGCGCATAGAGCGGCAGCGTCGCGATCAGCGCCCATGTGAAAGTCCGATGCATCAGGTCATGGCCGTAGATGGCGAGCAGCGCACCCGTCGTCACGGCGGCGATGGCGACGAAGCCGCCATCGATGCCGAATACGTTGTGCACGCCGTCGACCATCAACGACACGTTGACGACATTGAAGCCGACGAACACGAACAACGTCGCGAGCAGCGCGACGATCACGCCGCGATAGCCGAACTGCGCGCGCGACTGGATCATCTGCGGCAGCCCCATCTCGGGCCCCTGCGAGCCGTGAAACGCCATGAAGATCGTGCCGAACATGATCCCGAGCGCGCCCGCGAGCGTCGTCCAGCCGGCGGACAGGCCCATGCCGGGCCCGACGAAGCCGATCGAGATCGTGAAGAAATGGAAGTTGCCGAGGAACCAGAACGGGCCCTGGCTGGCGAGCTTCGCGTGGCGCTCGTGTTCGGGAATGTAGTCGATCGAGTGGTGCTCGATCGCAAGGCCGGCCGATTCGGTGCGACCGAAATCGAGCGTGTCGGGGCGGGTCATGACGACTTGTCTCCTTGGTCGTGCGCGGTTCGGCAGAGCGACCGCGTGCGCCAGCCTGCCGCGACGTCTGCGTGGCAAGCGATGAATAGCGTGGAACCGGGAGGCGGTGCGACGCACCGCCGAGGCGTGCAACGAAAAACGGGCAGGCGAGGCGCCTGCCCGTTGCGAGCGGTTACGCGGTGCGTGCGCCGCGCGGCAGCGGCGTTTCCTTCTGGTTTGTCGCACCCGCATCGTCGATGCTCACGCGGCGCGAGATCAGCCACACGCACAGCGACGACAGGATCGCGGCGCTCGTGTACTGGAGCGCGAGCGGCCACCATTGCGGCGCGGTGTTCTGCGCGATGATGGTCGCGACGAGCGGCGTGAGGCCGCCGGCGAGCGCGCCGCACACCTGGTACGCGATCGAGATCGCCGTGTAGCGGATGCGTGCGACGAAGATGCCGCTGACGAAGCCCGCGACCACCGAGTAGTAGCCCGATTCCGCGAGCGTCGCGAGGCCGACGCCGACCGTGATCGACAGCGGCGTGCCCATGTGCACGAGCGGCAGCATGACGAATGGGACGATCGCGGCCCAAGCGCCGGTGATCAGCAGCACGCGCGTGGTGCCGAAGCGCTGCGCGAGGAACGCGGCCGCGAGCTGCACGACGAACTGCAGCACGGCGACGATCGTCATGCAATGCAGCACCATCGACCGGTCGAGCGACAGGAACTGCGTCGCGTAGCTGATCATGAAGATGTTGCTGAAATACACGCCGGCGATGCCGTACACGTTCGCACCGATCGCGAGCAGCAGCAGCGGCCAGTACTTGAGCGCTTCGCGCAGCGGCTTTTGCGCGATGTTGCCGCTCTTCTTGACTTCCTCGAACTCGGGAGACTCGGACACGCTCGCGCGGATCACGAAGCCGACGATCAGCAGTACGGAGCTTGCCAGGAACGGCACGCGCCAGCCCCAGCTCATCATGTCTTCCTTCGACAGCGTGCTGATCGCGCCGAACGCGAGCATCGACAGGATCAGGCCGCTCGCGCTGCCGAGCTGCGCGAACGACGCGAAGAACGTGCGCTTGCCTTCCGGCGCATGCTCGCCGGCGAGCAGCACCGCGCCGCCCCATTCGCCGCCAACCGCGATGCCTTGCAGCACGCGCATCAGCACGAGCAGGATCGGGGCGATCACCCCGGCTTGCGCATGCGTCGGCAGCAGGCCGATCGCGACGGTCGACACGGCCATCAGCATCAGCGTCGCGAGCAGCGAGCGCTTGCGGCCGAAGCGGTCGCCGAGGTAGCCGAACATCACGCCGCCGAGCGGCCGTGCGAAGAAGCCGACCGCGAACGACCCGAACGACGCGAGCAGGCTGATGAAACGGTTTTCGCCGGGGAAGAACAGCGGCCCGAACACGATGGCGGCGGCGGTCGCGTAGCTATAGAAGTCGTACCACTCGATCGTGGTGCCGACGAACGACGCGAGCGCCGCCCGCTTGGGTTGCTTGACGGAAGTCCCCATCTTGATTTGTGCTCCTCTGAATGCTCTGATTTGGAATAGGTGTCGGCGCGGGGATCAGTCGCGATAGGCGACGCCCGGCAGCACGCACAGCAGCTCGTACGCGAGGTTCGCGCCGAGCAGCGCCGTGGTGCCGAACGGGTCGTACGGCGGCGCGACTTCGACGAGATCGCAGCCGACGATGTTCAACCCCTTCGCGCCGCGGATGATCTCGAGCGCCTGCGGCACCGTGAGGCCCGCGATTTCCGGCGTGCCGGTGCCCGGTGCGTAGGCCGGGTCGATGCCGTCGATGTCGAAAGTGATGTAGACGGGGGTATCGCCGACGCGTGCGCGCACTTCCTCCATCAGCGGCGCGAGCGACTTGTTCCAGCATTCCTCGGCCTGGACGACGCGGAAGCCCTGCTCGCGGCACCAGTCGAAATCCTCGGCGGCGTAACCCGTGCCGCGCAGGCCGATCTGCGTGACCTTGTTGCCGTGCAGCAGGCCTTCCTCGACCGCGCGGCGGAACGGCGTGCCGTGCGCGATCTTTTCGCCCATCATCGTATCGTTCACGTCGGCGTGTGCATCGACGTGGATCAATGCAACCTTGCCGTGCTTGCGGTGAATCGCGCGGAGGATCGGCAGCGCGATCGTATGGTCGCCGCCGAGCGTGATCGGCTTGCAGTCGTGCTCGAGGATCGCGTCGTACGCCGCTTCGATGCGCGCGATGGAATCGTGCAGGTTGTACGGATTGATCGCGACGTCGCCGATGTCGGCGATCTGCAGCGAATCGAACGGTGCGGCGCGCGTGGCCATGTTGTACGGGCGCAGCAGCACGGATTCGGTACGGATCTGGCGCGGGCCGAAACGCGCGCCGGTGCGGTTGGAGGTGCCGAGATCGAACGGCACGCCGACGAAACAGGCGTCGAGGCCTTCGGCGCTCGCCACGTGCGGCAGGCGCATCATCGTCGCGATGCCGCCGCAGCGCGGCATTTCATTGCCGCCGAGCGGCTGGAAATGGGTGTGGTCGTTCATGGGGCTGTCTCTTCCGATGTGGGGTTGCCGTATCATGCGACGCGGCTTGACGCACAGTTTTACGCGCTCGGCCCGGAAAGAAGAATGCGAAGATATCGACGTAAACATCGATTTTCATCGATGTATGGAAGGGGATGAATGTGCTGGGGAATCTGTCGACCCTCGATCTGCGGTTGATCCGCGTGTTTCTCGCGGTCACGGACGCGGGCGGCGTCTCGGCCGCGCAGGCGGTGCTGAACGTCGGGCAGTCGACGATCAGCGCGCAGCTTTCGTCGCTCGAGACGCGGCTCGGCTACCGGCTCTGCGAGCGCGGCCGTAGCGGCTTCCGGCTCACGCCGAAGGGCGAGCGGTTTCACGCGATGAGCCGCAAGCTGCTCGCCGCGCTCGACGAATTCGGGATGGCCGCGCGGCACATGGACCGCCAGCTGGTCGGCACGCTGCACATCGGCCTGATCGGCCATACGCCGGTGAGCCAGAACGCGCGGATCGCCGAGGCGATCGCCGCGTTCCGCACCCGCGACGAGGCCGTGCGTTTCTCGATTTCCGTGCGCGCGCCGGGGGATCTCGAGGAGAAGCTGCTGAGCGACGAGATCCAGATCGCGGTCGGCTACTTCTGGCACCGGGTGCCGTCGCTGCACTACACGCCGCTGTTCATCGAGCGCCAGGTTGCGTACTGCGGGCGCGGCCATCCGCTGTTCGACGGCGCCGGCGCGCTGACGCCGGCCGACGTCGCGGGCTTCGAATGGGCGTGGCGCTCGTATCCGCTGCCCGAAGCGCAGATGTCGACGACGCCCGACCGCGTGACCGCGACCGCCGACAACATGGAGGCCGTCGCGCTGCTGATCCTGTCCGGCCATCACCTCGGCTACCTGCCGCAGCACTTCGCGGCGCCTTACGTCGCGCAAGGGCTGCTCACGCCGCTCAATCCGGAGCAACTGCGCTACGACGTGACGTTCCACATGGTCGTCGCGCGCAACGGGCGCGGCAATCCGCTCGTGGAAGCGTTTCTCGAGGATCTCGAACGCGCGCACCAGCCGCCCGACATCGCATAGGCTGCCGGTCTCAACAATGTGGACGAGTGTTGCGGCGGCGCGGCCCGACTCGGCCCGACGCGGTCCACATCGATCGGCGTCGACGTGACGAAGCGGGCGACAGGATCGGCTTGCGGGTGCCGTCGCCCGCCGGCATCACGGCACCGGCAGCCCCGCGTCGTGCTTGACCTCGCGCAGCGACAGCGCCGATTCGATCGACGTCACACCCGGCAGCATCCGCAGCGATTCGCGCAGGAACGTGCCGTAGTCGTCGAGATCGCGCGCCACGACCTGCAGCAGATAGTCGGCCGTGCCCGCCACGTTGTGGCACGCCAGAATCCGCTCGATGCCAAGGACTTCCCGCTCGAAGCGATCGGCGGTCTTGCGATCGTGCGTCGCGAACCGCACGAGCACGAATGCGACGACGCCGAAACCGAGCGCCTGGCGTGACAACTGCGCGCGGTAGCGCTCGATGTAGCCGTCGTTTTCGAGGCGCTTCAGGCGCCGCGCGCAGGGCGTCTCGGAAAGGCCCACGGAATCGGCCAGGCGCGCGATCGGCAGGCGGCCGTCGCGCTGCACCGCGGCAAGGATGGCGCGGTCGGTTTTGTCGAGTTCGGTCATGTTGGCGGAATCCTTTTATGGATTGCATGATTGTGGCGGATTCCCCTACGGATCGCCAATCCTGAACCAAAGATGGCCAATAATCCCTCGCACTCTGGCGGCAACATATCGTCGTAAGAGGACAGGGGCAGACCATGATTTCCACGCATTTGCTGTTGATTTATCTCGCCGCGCTGGCGGCCATTTACGCGGTGCCGGGGCCGGACATGGCACTCGTGCTGCAGACCAGCATCGGCCGCGGCGTGCGGCCGGGGATGGCGGCGGCGGCCGGCCTGTCGCTCGCGCGCACCGCGCACGTGACGCTGTCCGCCTGCGGCGTCGCGGCGCTGATCCGCAGCGCGCCGTGGCTGTACGAAGTGATCCGCTACGGCGGCGCGCTCTATCTCGCCTATGTCGCGATCCAGGTGTTCCGCTCCCCCGTGTTCGCGCTCGGCGACGGCGATGCGGCGGCCTCGGCGGACGCGCTGCGCCAGTCGTTCGTGAAGGGCCTGCTCACCAACCTGCTGAACCCGAAGGCGCTGCTGTTCTGCTCGGTGCTGCTGCCGCAGTTCGTGCGCCCCGAGGCCGGGCCGGTCGTGCTGCAGATGTTCGAGCTGGGCGCGCTGCTGGTGGCGGCCGGCGTGTGCTTCGACCTCGCGTGCGTGTTCGGCGCGTCGCGGATCGCCGCGTGGATGCGCGCGCATCCGCTCGCGCAGACGGTGCAGCGCTGGACGTTTTCCGCCGCGCTGATCGGCTTCGCGCTGCGCCTGTCGATGGACTGAGTGCCGGTGCGGCGGCGCGCCGGCGCAGGTCGCGCGGCGCGGCGCCGCACACGATGCAGGCCGCGCGCAATGCCGGCCCGCGCGTGCGCCCCGTCGCAGAACGGCGTGCGCGCAAATCGTCTGACTGTTCTAAACTCCCTGTTACTTCGCGCTGCGCGAACCGACCGACCGAACGGAACCGTCTCCCGCCGGCCCTGTCCGATTTCCTGGCTGTTCCGTGCAACGCGGTACCAAGGAGGGTCTGAACATGGCAAGGCATCTTCACGCCGACCGTGAACCCCGAATCGTCGCCGAGTCCAAGTGCCTCGGCCCGTGCGATCCGGCAGAACGCATCCACGTCACGATCATGTTGCGGCGGCAGGAAGAAGGGCAACTCGATACGCTGCTTCACCAGCTCGCCACCGGCGACGCGCAAGCGAAACCGGTGTCGCGCGCCACCTTCGCGCAACGCTTTTCCGCCAATCCCGACGATATTCGCAAGGCCGAGGACTTCGCGCGTCGTCATCAGCTGACGGTCGATCGCGTCGATCCCGTTGAAAGCGTGGTCGTGCTGTCCGGCACGATCCAGCAGTTCGAGGCCGCGTTCAACGTCAAGCTCGAGCGCTTCGAGCATCGGTCGATCGGCCAGTATCGCGGCCGCTCCGGCCCGATCGCGCTGCCCGACGATCTCGGCGATGCCGTCACGGCCGTGCTCGGCCTCGACAGCCGTCCGCAGGCGCGGCCGCACTTCCGGCTGCGGCCGCCGTTCAAGCCCGCGCGCGGCGGCGCATCGAGCGTCACGTTCACCCCGATCCAGCTGGCCTCGCTGTACGGCTTTCCGGCCGGCGACGGCGCCGGGCAATGCATCGCGATCATCGAGCTCGGCGGCGGCTACCGCGCGGCCGACATCCAGCAGTATTTCCGCGGGCTCGGCATCACGACGCCGCCGACGCTCGTCGACGTGAACGTCGGCACCGGCCGCAACACGCCGACCGGCGACCCGAGCGGCCCGGACGGCGAAGTCGCGCTCGACATCGAGATCGCCGGCGCGATCGCGCCGGCCGCGAAGATCGCCGTGTACTTCGCGCCGAACAGCGACGCGGGCTTCATCCAGGCCGTCAACGCGGCCGTCAGCGACACGACCAACAAGCCGTCGGTGATCTCGATCAGCTGGGGCGGCCCGGAAGCGATCTGGCAGGCGCAGTCCGCGCAGGCGTTCAACCGCGTGCTGCAGGCGGCCGCCGCGCAGGGCATCACGGTGTGCGCGGCATCGGGCGACAGCGGCTCGGGCGACGGGCTGCAGGACGGCGCCGATCATGTCGACTTCCCCGCCTCGAGCCCGTACGTGCTCGGCTGCGGCGGCACGCAGCTCGACGCGTTGCCCGGGCAGGGCATCCGCAGCGAGGTCACGTGGAACGACGAGGCGGCCGGCGGCGGCGCGGGCGGGGGCGGCGTCAGCACGCTTTTCGACCTGCCGGCGTGGCAGCAGGGGCTCACCGTCACGCGAGCCGACGGCAGCAGCGCACCGCTCGCGAAACGCGGCGTGCCGGACGTGGCCGGCGACGCGTCGCCGCAGACCGGCTACGAAGTGTCGATCGCCGGCACGGCCACGGTGATGGGCGGCACGAGCGCGGTCGCGCCGCTGTGGGCCGCGCTGATTGCACGGATCAATGCGGCGGCGAGTGCGGCGGCGGGCGGTGCGACTGCCGGCTGGATCAATCCGGTGCTTTACAAGAATCCGGGTGCGCTGCGCGACATCACGCAGGGATCGAACGGTACGTACGCGGCCGCGCAGGGCTGGGATGCGTGTACGGGCCTCGGCAGCCCGAACGGCGCGCAGCTCGCCGCGATCCTGACGCGCAAGCCGTCGAGCTGACGGCCGCGGGAGACGTCTTTCCGTATGGCGCGGGCGTCCGGTCCGCGCCTTTTTCTCACCTCCAGGAGCAGCACGATGGGCATCGATTCCGCATCTTCCGGCGGCGTGTATCCGCTGCATCACGGCGACCACAACTCGCATGGCGTGCCGCCGACCGTCAACCCGGTCGCGCTGAGCCACGGGCGCGACCAGCCGTTCTTCGATCCGGTCGCGTACGGCAATGGCCCCGACGACTCGGTGACCGACACGACCGAGGCGGCCGCGATCACGCATCACACGATCCTGATCGACGGGAAGCGCATCGCGTACACGGCGACGGCCGGCCACCTCGTGACGGTCGACCCGAGCAGTTCGCAGCCGGCCGCGAAGCTCTTCTACGTCGCGTTCACGGCCGACGGCGCGAAGGAAGAAACGCGGCCCGTGACGTTCTTCTATAACGGCGGGCCGGGCTCGTCGTCGGTGTTCGTGCTGCTGGGCTCGTTCGCGCCGAAGCGCATCAAGACGTCGATGCCGGGCTTCACGCCGCCCGCGCCGTACCAGATGGAAGACAACCCGGACAGCATGATCGACCACAGCGACCTGGTGTTCATCAACCCGGTCGGCACCGGCTATTCGGCAGCGGTTGCGCCGAACAAGAACCGCAACTTCTGGGGCGTCGACCAGGATGCGGATTCGCTGAAGCAGTTCATCAAGCGCTACCTGACGAAGAACAACCGCTGGAATTCGCCGAAGTACCTGTTCGGCGAATCGTACGGCACCGCGCGCAGCTGCGTGCTCGCGTACAAGCTGCACGAGGACGGCGTCGACCTGAACGGCATCACGCTGCAGTCGTCGATCCTCGACTACCGGCAGGCCGGCAACCCGGTCGGCGCGCTGCCGACCGCGGCGGCCGATGCGTGGTATCACAAGAAACTCGGCGTCACGCCGGCGCCGACCGATCTCGGCGCGTTCGTCGAGGAAGTCGCGCAGTTCGCGCGCACCGACTACCTGACCGCATTGCGCAACGTGCCGCATGCCGACCCGGCCGCCGTGACGAAGCTGTCGCAATACACGGGCATCGACACGGCAACGCTGCAGACCTGGGGGCTCGACATTGCGGGTTACAACGCGCGCGGCAATTCGCTGTTCCTGACGACGTTGCTGCAGGCACAGGGGCTGGCACTCGGTTCGTACGACGGCCGCGTGACCGGGATCTCGTCGGGCATCGCCGGCAAGATCGACCCGAACTCCGGCGGCAACGATCCGACGATGACGGCCGTGACGGGCGTCTATACGGCGATGTGGAACAGCTACCTGAACGAGCAGTTGAAGTTCACGTCGAGTTCCGCGTTCACCGACCTGAACGACCAGGCGTTCCAGAACTGGGATTTCCACCACATCGACCCGACCGGCGCGCAGCAGGGCATCGATGCGCAGGGGAACGTGATTCTCTACACGGCCGGCGATCTCGCGGCGGTGATGGCGTTGAACGTCGACCTGAAGGTGTTGTCGGCGAACGGCCTCTACGATTTCGTCACGCCGTTCTACCAGACCGTGATCGACCTGCAGCAAATGCCGCTCGAGGATCAGAAGGTGCGACAGAACCTGTCCGCGCGTTTCTATCCGTCGGGGCACATGGTGTATCTCGACGGCGGCTCGCGTACCGCGCTCAAGCGCGATCTCGCGGCGATGTACGACGCGACGGTCAGCGATACGGGCGCGCGGATGCGGATTCGTGCACTGCAGGCGACGAAGACGGGCGGGCACGCGTAACGGTGCCCGTCGGCAGGACGCCGCGCGCAGCCGTGACGGTGCGCGCGGCGTTTTTTTGCTGGGCGGCTTACGCGGCCGGCCAGTCGAACATCGTGTACGGCAGTGCGCGCTTGTGGCGCGACGCGTCGTAGAAGCGCAGCACCGTTTCGTACACGTGGTCGGCGACGGGCTTGCCTTCGAGGAAGTCGTCGATCTCGTCGTAGGTGACGCCGTACGCGTGCTCGTCGGGGCGCAGCGGGCGCAGTTCCTCGAGGTCGGCCGTCGGCACCTTCATCACGATCAGTTCGTCGCCGCCGAGCGCACGGGCCACCGCGCGCACGCGACGCTTGTTCAGCCCCGCGAGCGGCAGGATGTCCGCGCCGCCGTCACCGAACTTCGTGAAGAAACCCATCAGCGACTCGGCCGCGTGATCGGTGCCGATCACGATGCCGTGCCGCGCGCCGGCCACCGCGTACTGCGCGATCATGCGCTCGCGCGCCTTGACGTTGCCGTGCACGAAGTCCTGCTGCGCCGGCGTCTCGAACGCATGGCCGGACGCGACCAGCGCGGCGAGCATCGCGTCGGCGGCCGGCTTCACGTTGACGGTCAGTTCCTCGTCCGCACGGACGAACGCGAGCGCGCGCTGCGCATCGGCTTCGTCGTTCTGCACGCCGTTCGGCAAACGCATCGCGATGAAGCGGGCATCGTAGCCGCCGGCGCGCAGCTTTTCGACCGACAGCTGGGCGAGCCGGCCGGCCGTCGACGAATCGACGCCGCCGCTGATGCCGAGCACGTAGGTCCGCAGGCCGGTCGAACGAAGGTATTGCGCGAGGAACTCGACGCGGCGGTCGATTTCGGCCTCGGCGTCGAAGTGCGGGGCGACGTTCAGTTCGGCAATGATCGCGCGTTGGCGGCTGGCGTAATCGGCGGATGTCATGAAAGGAGTTCCGGAACGAAATCAAGGCGCCCATCATAAGCGCAATCGCGCCGCGGTGCCGCGCCGGGCGTGCGATCCGGCGATTTCGCGTTGCTTCGGCGAGACGGGCCGCATCGCCGTGGTGCACGGTGGGCCGGGCGGGTGCAACGATGCCGCGTGACGGGCGTTCGCGCGGCCGGTGTTCGATGCGTGTGGCGGCTGATGTGGGCGCGGCTGCATGGCGCCTCCACACGGTCGGCCGCGTCAGCGCCGCGCGAGCACGACGCCTACCAGCGCGAGCGCGAAGCCGGCGAGCTGGATCGCCGCGAGCGTCTCGCCGAACAGCCAGTAGCCCTGCAGCGCGGCCAGCGGCGGCGCGAGGAACAGCAGCGACGTCGCGCGTGCGGCGTTGCCGCGCCGCAGCATCCACATCAGCATCGTGACCGCGCCGCCGGACAGGAACACGACGCCCCACACGAGCGACACCCACAGCGCCGGCGCGCCGATCCAGCGCGTCTCGTGCAGCAGCGCGACGAAGATGGCCGCGACGACGGCTGCCCCGAAGTTCTGGATGGCAACCGCCGTGCGCAGGTCGCTCTGCGCGAGCTTGCCTTTCTGGTACAGCGAGCCGGCGGTGATCGACCCGACCGCGAGCACCGAGACGGCGACGACGAGCCACGCCGGCGCGGCGCCCGGCGGCGGCGCGACGCCGCCCGTGACCTTCGGCGCCAGCACGAGCGCGACGCCGGCGAGGCCGAGCGCCATGCCGAACCAGCCGCGCGCGGGCAGGCGCTCGTTGAACAGCGGGACGGCGAGCACGGCGGTGGCGAGCGGCTGCAGTGCGCCGAGCAGCGCCATGACGCCGGCGTTCAGCCCTTGCGCGACGGCCCAGTAGCTCGCGCCGAGATAGACGCCCTGCAGCAGCGCGCCCGCGATCAGATGGCGCGGCCATTCGCGCCGGGCCGGCCACGGCGCGCGGGAAACGAGCGCCACCGCGCCGAACAGCGCGGCCGTGCCCGCGAAGCGCGCGAGCAGGAACAGGTTCGGATCGGCGTACGGCTTGATTGCCCGCGCAACGATGAAGCCGGTGGACCAGAGGGCGACGAAGGCGGCGGCGACGAGCGAGGTCAGCATGCGTGGCGGGCCGCGACGCGGCCGGACAGAATCGTGAAGTCGGCCAGTATCGGGGGAAGCGACGCGGGCGTCTTGTCGAATCCTGCACTCATGCCGCGTGCCGCGCAGGCGGCCGGCTGTCGATGCGGGTTGGGCGGGCGGTGCCGGGCGGAAGGCGGCGGGCGCCGCCCCGGAATGCGGAGTGAGCGTGAAGCCGCGGAGATCAGTCGATCGAGAACGTGTCGAGCGGCTGGTTGGCGCGTGCATCGGTCGCGAAGCGCGCGGCGAGCTGTTCGTAGAGCCGGCGGGCCTCGTCGAGCGTCAGGTCGATCCAGTACGGATCGCCGGCCGCGTCGTTGAGACGTTCGGGCGGAAACTGGATTTCGATCACACTGCCTTTGCGATACATGGCGCGAGCCCCTTTGCTTGGTCTGTCGTTCGGCGAAGCGCAAAGTGTAGCAACCGGCGCCGCGCCGATTCGCGCGCGTCAGGCAATACAGAATTTCGCTTTCGGGAAACGCGGCCCGGCGGGTTTCCCGCCGCAGTCAAATGCCGGTCAAACGGCCGTAATACAATGGCTGGCTTACCCATAACCAGTCGCCTCGGGCGCACACGCGATGCTGGCGGAACAACGTCATCAATTCATCCTGTCGGAACTCGGACGGTCGGGCGCATTGTCGGTCGCGGAACTCGTCCGCTCGCTCGACGTGTCGCGCGAGACCGTGCGGCGCGACCTGAACGCACTGGCCGCACGCGGCCTGCTCGTGATGACGCACGGCGGCGCGCTGGCCGCGGATCGCCGCGAGCCGAGCCTGTCCGAGCGCGAAGCCGCGAACGCGGAGGCGAAGCGCACGATCGGGCGGCGCGCGGCCGAGTTCGTGCCCGACGATGCGTCGGTGCTGATCGATTCGGGCAGCACGCCGCATGCGGTTGCGCTCGCGCTCGCCGACCGTCACCGGCTGTCGATCTACACGAACGACTGGCGCACCGCGTTCGTGCTCGCGCGGCGCAACGGCAACCGCGTGACGCTGCTCGGCGGCGAGCTGTCCGACGACGAGGACGCCACCTTCGGGCTCGACACGATCCAGCAGCTGGCGCAGTACCACGTCGATTTCGCGTTCGTCGGCGCCGGCGGCATCACGCCCGACGGCGAATGCACCGACTACTCGCGGCTCGCGGCCGAGGTGCGCAGCCGGATGATCGCGGCGGCCGGCACCGCGATGATCGTCGCCGACCATTCGAAATTCGGCCGCGTGACGCCGGTGCGGATCAACGGCACCGGCGCCGCCCGTTATCTCGTGACCGAGCGCGCACCCGACAAGGCCGTGCGCCGTGCGCTGACCGCGCGCGGGATCGAGCTGCTCGTGTGCGACTGACGCGCGTCCGACATACAAGGTTCATCGAACCGTCATCCGCAGGGAAGATGCACCGTCAAGACTGACCCATTCACTCGACCGGCCGCAAGGCCAGGGAGCAACGAATGACCGTCAGCGTGCGCAGCTATCTTTCCCCCACTCTGGTCCTGCTGGCCTTCGACTGGCCCGATGCGGCGTCGCGATCCGATTTCCTCGGCTTCGCGATCCGGCGCACGCCGGGCTTCTGGTCGGCCGACGGCAAGACGCGCGCGCCGGACAGCTGGCTACCGAACCGCCTGACGTTCGATGGCCCCGCCGCACAAACGCAGGGCGATGCGCCGACCGACCAGGCGCCGATCCAGAAATTCATGTGGTGGGATGCACGCATCGATCCGCAGGATCGCGGCGCGGCGTTCCGCTACGACGTGTATCCGGTCGTCGGCACGCCGGCGAACCTGCAGGTGCTCGACGCGCAAGCCGGCGTGTGCGACGTCGTGCTGCCCGCGCATATCGAGGACGGCATCGGCACGTGGTTCAACCGCGCGGCGGTCAGCTCGCAGGCCTTCGCGAGGCAGGTGGCGGCGCTGGGCCTCGCGCCGAATGCGGCGCCGAGCGCGGCGCAGGCGCTGAAGCTGCGCACGTGGCTCGCGAACGACATGGAGCAGGTGTTCGCGGAGATGCTCGACCCCGCGTCGCGCGCCGCGTCGGCCGTCTATCACCTGACCGACACGCTGTGGGCGCTGCCCGCGTTCGAAGCGTTCGGACGCCAGCACGGCGAAGCGTCGCTCGCGATCGTCTACGACGCGCACACGACGGCGCGCAAGGGCAAGCCGCCGCTGCCGTCGCCGAACCAGCCGGCCGTCGATGCGCTGCAGGGTCTCGCGACGCTCGCGCCGCGCGACAAGACGCACATCATGCACGACAAGTTCATCGTGACCGATGCGTCGTCGAATGCCGCGCCCTCGCGCGTGCTGACCGGTTCTGCGAACTTCACGACCGAAGGGCTCACGGAGCAGGCGAACGTGCTGCACGCGTTCGACTCGCCCGCGCTTGCCGCGCTGTACAACGATCGCGCGCATGCGCTGGCCGGGAATCCGTCGATCGCGGAGACGGCGAAGCTGTCGCCGGGCTGGTCGGCACCGATGACGATCGGCAGCGCGCAGGTGCGGCTCGCGTTTTCGCCGGAGCCGGCGGGGCAGCGCACCGAGATCGACACGATCGTCGCCGCGATCGCGGCCGCGAAGCATTCGGTGTGCTTCTGCCTGTTCATGCCGACCGACGCGGCGCTGCGCGACGCGTGTTTCGCGGCCGGCGACCGCGGGCTGATGATGTTCGGGCTGGTGAACAAGATCAACGTGGGCAGCGCGACGAAGGCCGATGCCGGGCAGCAGGGCGGCCAGGCGCTCGATGCCGCGACGCTCGCGAACCTCGAGCTGTACCACCGCAGCCGCGACAACCACGACGTGATCGATGCGCAGTATTTCTCGCCGGCTACCGTGCCGCAGGGTTTCGAGCCGGAATTGCGGTTGTTTCCGGGGGAGCCGGCGCCGGCCTTTCCGCCTGTCGTGATCCATCACAAGTTCATCGTGATCGATGCGGAAGGTGCGAATCCGGTCGTCTATACGGGCTCGGCGAACATGAGCCGCAATTCCGAGCAGTACAACGACGAGAACCTGCTCGAGATCCGCGACCAGCGCATCGCGGCGATCTATCTCGCGGAATTCCTGCGGCTGTACGAGCACTACCGCGCGCGGGCACTGGCGATCAATGCGAAGCAGCACGGCACGGACGGCGGCACGGGCACGCATGCGCGGCTCGCGCTTGCACCCGATTCGAGCTGGGCGAAGAAGTATTACGTGGCGGGAAGCCCGGAAGAGAAGGCGCGAATCGCACTGGCGTCGACCGCGCCGACGGACTGACTCACGAAGGAGCGCCGGGCGCGGATGTCGCGCGCCCGGCTCGAGTCTGGCAGGGAAACCGGCCGCCGCCGCTTATGCGGCGACGTAGCGCAGCACGGCGTCGGCGATCGTGTCGCGGTGCCGCGCGCGCAGGCGCGGCGCCGACGGATCGCGGCCGAATGCGGCGCCGAACGTGTAGCGGTTCGACACGCGGTGGAAGCAGAACGAGCTGATCAGCAGGTGCAGGTCGAATGCGTCGATGTCCTTGCGGAACGCGCCGCTCGCCGCGCCGCGCTCGACCAGTTCCTCGAGCGTCTTGATGATGCTGACGTTGCGGTTCTTGAACGACTTGAGCTGCTCGAGATACTTCGCGCCGTGGATGTTCTCGATCGACACGAGGCGGACGAAGTCGCGATGCTTGTCGTGATAGTCGAACGTGAATTCGACGAGGCGGCGCATGCCCTCGCGCGGCTCCATGTCGCCGACGTGCAGCTCCTGCTCGAGCGCGCGGATGTCGCCGTACACCTTCTCCAGCACGGCCTCGTACAAGCCTTCCTTGCTTTCGAAGTAGTAATAGAGCATGCGCTTCGTCGTGTTCGTGCGCTCGGCGATGGCATCGACGCGCGCGCCGGCGAGGCCCATCGCGGAGAACTCCTGCGTGGCGACGTCGAGGATGTTGCGCTTGGTTTGCTCGGGATCGTATTTGCGCCGCGCATCGGACGGAAGCGCGCGGGTGTCGGACGTGGCGGCCTTGCTTCCTGCTTTCATGTGGACTTATTGTGGCTTCGGCGGCTTGGAAAAGCCATTCTAGCATGTGGGAAATTCCCGCCCGGCCGACCTTCCGCTCTAATCGGCAGGGCGGTTTCGGCCGCCGTGGCCGCCGCTCAGCGGCGGCAGGACGCGAGCGCGTCGCGGGCCTGGTATGCCGTATACGTGAGCTGGGCGGCAGCGAGGCCCGCCAGCCCGAACGTGCGCGTGAGCCCGAACGCGTTGAAGCCTTCCGGCACAGGCCGGCCTTCGGCCAGCGTGGCCGCGAGCACCTCGCCGGCCACCGTGGTCGGCGCCATCCCGTGGCCGCCGAACGCGATCGCGTGCCACACGCCGTCCGCGTCGCGGCCGATCTGCGGCATCTTGTGCCGCGCGTAGCTCATCAGCCCGCCCCACGCGTAGTCGACCTTCACGCCTTCCAGTTGCGGATACACGCGCAGCAGGTCGCGCCGCAGCAGGCGCGCAATCGCGTCGGGGCCGCGGTCGAGCACGGAGATCCGGCCGCCCCACAGGATGCGGGTGTCCTTCAGCGGACGGTAATAGTCGAACGCGAAACGCGTGTCGTAGATCGCGTACGGTGCGTCGATCGCGTCCGGCAGGCGCGCGCCGAGCGGTTCGGTCGCGATCACGTAGGTCGCGATCGGCAGCACCGCGCGCTCGATACGCGGCGACACGCCGCGCGCGTAGCCGCCGCCGGCGAACACGACGTCCTTCGCGCGCACCGTGCCCTGCGCCGTGCGCACGACGTAACCGGCGCCTTCGCGCGCGATGCCGAGCGCGGCCGAGCGTTCGTACACCCGCGCGCCGCCGCGCGATGCGGCCGCCGCGACGCCGAGCACGTACTTGAGCGGATGGAAGTGGAAGGCGTTCGGTTCGAACAGGCCGCCGTAGTAGCGCTGCGTCTTCAGCCGCTTGCGCAGCGCGTCCGTCGAAACGGGTTCCCAGTCGACGCCGAGCTCGTCCTTCATCAGCGTGCGTACGCCGTCGAGCCGGGACGGATCGTCGAACCAGTTCGCGAGCATCACACCCTGGTCGACGATGTCGCAGTCGATGCCGTAGCGCGCGATCCGCGCGCGGATCAGGTCGACCGCGTCGACGGTGAGCCGGTACAGCCGGCGCCCTTCGTCGCGGCCGAGCGTGCGCAGCAGGTCGGCGTTGTCGAGGCTGTAGCCGCCGAAGACGAAGCCGCCGTTGCGGCCCGATGCGCCGAAGCCGACGCGTTCGCTGTCGAGCACGACGACGTCATGCACGCCGCGCTCGACGAGGCCGAGCGCCGTGCACAGGCCGGCGAGGCCGCCGCCGACGATGCAGACCTGCGTGTCGATCGTGCCGGTCAGTTGCGGGTAGGGCCGGCGGGTAACGGTGGCTTCGTAGAAGTTCTGCATGCGATTTCGTTGACTCTTGACGGCGGAAAAACAGGCGGCGCGCGTCGATCTTGCCTGAACGTGCGCGCCGCGTCGAATGGGGGTTGTCTGGGCACCGGCTGCCGCACTCGCATGGCGGCCGGTGCGATCCGGGTCGATTGGGCCGATCCGCGTGATCAGGTGCCCGGCGTCGGGTTGGCCGGACGGGCGACGTAGCCCGCGTAGCCGGTTTCAGCTTGGGGGGCGGGCTCGGGCGTCGCGTTGAGTTCGATCCACGGTGCGATCTCCATGTCTTCGTAGCGCACGAGACGGCATTTGCGCACGATTGCGTAGCCGAGCCAGATCGCGAGGAAGAACGGCAGGCCGATGTAGGTCGCGGCGACGCCGACCCAGTCGATCTTGTCGGAGAGGAACGCCTGGTAATCCTGGCCGAGCGCGATCACCGCGCACAGCGCGAACGCGAACAACGGGCCGAACGGGAACCACTTCGACCGGTACGGCAACTGGTCGAGCCGGTAGCCCTGTTTCAGGAAGCCCTTGCGGAAGCGGTAGTGGCTGACCGCGATGCCGAGCCAGGTGATGAAGCCGGCCATGCCCGACGTGTTCAGCAGCCACAGGTACACGGTCTTGTCGCCGTACAGCGACGTGAGGAAACACAACGCGCCGACGGCCGTCGTCGCATACAGCGCGTTGCGCGGCACGCCGCCGCGCGACAGCTTCGCGAAGATCTTCGGCGCACGGCCTTCGACCGCGAGGTTGTAGAGCATCCGCGTCGATGCATACATGCCCGAGTTGCCGGCCGACAGCACGGCCGTCAGGATCACCGCGTTCATCACGCCGGCCGCGAACGCGAGGCCCGCGTGGCGGAACACGAGCGTGAACGGGCTCACGCCGATGTCGGTCACGTCGCTCTTCAGCAGGTTCGGATCGGTGTAGGGAATCAGCACGCCGATCACGAAGATCGCCAGCACGTAGAACAGCAGGATGCGCCAGAAGATCTGGCTCACCGCGCGCGGGATCGTCGTGCGCGGGTTTTCCGATTCACCGGCCGCGACACCGATCATTTCGGTGCCCTGGAACGAGAAGCCCGCGATCATCGCGACGCCGAGCATCGTCGCCCAGCCGCCGGCGAACGGCGCGTCGCCGATCGTGAAGTTGCCCCAGCCGGCGCTCGGGCCGCCCTGCATGATCCCGAAGATCATCAGCAGGCCGACGCCGACGAACGCGAGCACCGTCAGCACCTTGATCAGCGCGAACCAGTATTCGGCTTCGCCGAAGCCGCGCACCGACAGCGCGTTGAGCGCGAAGATCAGCGTGAGGAACAGCGCGCTCCACCAGACGCCCGGCACATGCGGGAACCAGTAGTTCATCACGAGCTGCCCGGCGACCAGCTCCACGGCCAATGTCACGGCCCAGCTGTACCAGTAGTTCCAGCCGAGCGCGAAGCCGAAGCCTTCGTCGACGAACTTCGCGCCGTAGGTCGCGAACGAGCCCGATACCGGCATGAACGCGGCCATCTCGCCGAGGCTCGTCATCAGGAAATAGACCATCAGGCCGATCACCATGTACGCGAGCATGGCGCCGCCGGGGCCGGCCTGCGAGATCGACGCGCCGGACGCGACGAACAGGCCCGTGCCGATCGAGCCGCCGATCGCGATCATCCGCAGATGGCGTGCCTGCAGCGCACGGTGGAGGGACGGCTTCGCGGGCGGCGAGCCGGAGGGGCGGGGCGAATCGGGGCGGGCATCTGAATGCATGGCGGGCGCTGGGCGCTGTCTCCGGGATTGTTTTTCGGTGACGAAGCGCGACGCGTTGCCGGGCAGCGGTGATGCGGTGCTGAAACGGGCCGGGTGAGCGGGCCGTGATGCGTGTCGCCTTCGTCTGTCGTCCGGCAGCCGTGATGGCGGCCGGCGGCGCGCCGGGTGCGTTGCACCTCGACGTCGCCACGATTGTGTGTGCGCCGTGCTCGGGCGGCAAACGATATTTCAGAACAGGGTGATGCGGCTTTGTCATCAACTTGTGCGCCGTCACGGCATCGCCAATGCCCGGTCACCGGCCTTGGGTAAGTCTGATATCAGCGAAGAAACGCACGGTGTCATCTCGCCCGGGTGTTGCGTTTTCGGAATGAAGTCGTGAGTTAATATCAATAGCGGCCCGACTTGTGGCCACCGACAATGTGTTTCATGGATCGTGCCCTGCGAGGCGAGGGCGCGCCGTCCGGCGGGTTTCCGGCGGCGGCGCGGTGCGATGCGCCCAACGGCGCACCGGCCTGCCGCGCGGCGCATCCGCTTGCACAGGGCGCGCGAACGCGCTCCAATCGAATCACGCGGGCGGCATTGCCGCCGCACCGATCAATCTGTCCCTGAAGAGGAAGTGATGCAATTCAACGACATTCTCGCCGCGCTCGATATCGATCTCGCGCAGTGGAAAGGCAATGCGCTGACCGCGCGTTCGCCGCTCGACGGCGCGACGCTCGCGACGCTGGCCGTCGACTCGCCCGCCGACGCCGAGCGCAAGATCGACGCCGCGCACGACGCGTTCCTCAAGTGGCGCACGGTGCCGGCGCCGGTGCGCGGCGAGCTCGTGCGCGTGTTCGGCAACGTGCTGCGCGAGCACAAGGCCGAGCTCGGCCGCCTCGTCACGCTCGAAGCCGGCAAGATCACGTCGGAAGGCCTCGGCGAAGTGCAGGAAATGATCGACATCTGCGATTTCGCGGTCGGTCTGTCGCGCCAGCTTTACGGCCTCACGATCGCGTCCGAGCGCCCGGGCCACCGGATGATGGAAACGTGGCACCCGATCGGCGTGTGCGGCGTGATCTCGGCGTTCAACTTCCCGGTCGCGGTGTGGGCATGGAACGCGGCGCTCGCATTCGTGTGCGGCGATTCGGTCGTGTGGAAGCCGTCCGAGAAGACGCCGCTGACCGCGATCGCATGCCACGTGCTGCTGCAGAAGGCGATCCGCGAATTCGAGAAGACCCACCCGGGCGTCGCGCCGGCGGAGCTGAGCCAGCTGGTGCTCGGCATGCGCGATGTCGGCGAGGTGCTGACGGCATCGAAGAAGGTGCCGGTGGTCAGCGCGACGGGCAGCGTGCGGATGGGCCAGGAAGTCGCGAAGGTGCTGAGCCAGCGTCTCGCGCGCGGCATCCTCGAGCTCGGCGGCAACAACGGGATGATCGTCGCGCCGAGCGCCGATCTGGATCTCGTGGTGCGCGCGGTCACGTTCGCGGCGGTCGGCACGGCCGGCCAGCGCTGCACGACGCTGCGCCGCCTGATCGTGCATCGCAGCCTGGTCGACCAGCTGCTGCCGCGCATCGAGAAGGCCTACGCGTCGGTGAAGGTCGGCAACCCGCTTGAAGAAGGCACGCTGGTCGGCCCGCTGGTCGATCGCGCGTCGTTCGATGCGATGCAGAAGGCGCTGGGCGATGCACGCGAGCAGGGCGGTGAAGTGAAGGGCGGCGAGCGCGTCGACGTCGGTCACGCGGATGCGTACTACGTGCGTCCGGCCATCGTGCGGATGCCGAAGCAATCGGCGGTGGTCGAGCGCGAAACGTTCGCACCGATCCTGTACGTGATGGTCTACGACAACTTCGACGACGCGATCGAACTGCACAACGCGGTGCCGCAAGGCCTGTCGTCGGCGATCTTCACGAACGACATGCGCGAGGCCGAGCAGTTCATGTCGGCAGCGGGCAGCGACTGCGGGATCGTCAACGTGAACATCGGCACGAGCGGCGCGGAAATCGGCGGCGCGTTCGGCGGCGAGAAGGAAACGGGCGGCGGCCGTGAGTCGGGTTCGGATGCGTGGAAGGCCTACATGCGCCGCGCGACGAACACGATCAACTACAGCCGTCAGCTGCCGCTGGCGCAGGGCGTGAAGTTCGACGTGTGATGCGGGGCGCCCGGGAGGGCGCTGCGTAGGAGTAGAAAGGGCCGGCTGCCGCGTTGCGGTGCCGGCCCTTCGTTCATCTGCGCGACGGCAAGCGTGCGAGCCGCGTCATGCGTCTCCCGCCGCCGGCATGTTCTGCACGACCAGCATCTGCGGGCTCGACAGCGTGATGCCCGCCGCGCGCAACTGCTTCAGGATCTCGAACAGCAGGTCGCTCTTGGTCGAGCCGGCGATCCGCGGGCTCGACACGTAGCCCGTCACGCTCAGCGTGATGCCGTCCGGCGTGAGCTGACTGAACGTGACCGACGGCGCCGGCTTCTCGAGAATCGCCGCGTGCGAGCGATAGGCTTCGAGCAGCAGGTCGCGCACCTGCTCGGGATCGGTGTTCAGCGGGAACGTCAGCACCAGCGTCGCGACGCCCTGCGTGCTGTTGCCCATCGTCACGTTGCGCAGGTTCTGCGAGATCAGTTGCGAGTTCGGCACGATCACGGTCGAGCGGTCGCTGAGCTGGATCTCGGTCGCGCGTACGTTGATGCGGCGGATGTCGCCTTCGACGCCCGCGATGCTGATCATGTCGCCCACCTTCACCGGGCGCTCGGTCAGCAGGATCAGCCCCGACACGAAGTTCTTCACGATCTCCTGCAGGCCGAAACCGATACCCACCGACAACGCACTGACGATCCACGCGAGGTTGTTCCACCGGACGCCGAGCAGCCCGAGCGTCATCAGCACGAGCAGCACGTAGCCGACGTTGGTGAACAGCGTGATCAGCGACACGCGCATCCCGGTATCCATGCCGAGCGCGGGCATGAACTCGCTGTCGAGCCAGCGGCGCAGCGAGCGCAGCAGGTAGAAGCCGATCGCGAACCCGATCACGGCGTTCATGATCCGGTCGGGCATGATGTTCAGGCTCTGCAGCCGCTGGCTGCCGATCATCGCGACCGCGCTGTCCATCAGGTCGCCCGGTGTCGTGCCGAAGCCGCCCGTCAGCAGCGCGATGGCCGCGATCAGCATCAGCAGGCTCGTGCCGAAGCCGGACAGGACCGTGCGGGCCTGGTCGAGGTGGCGATCCTCGAGCGCGAACAGGTGCTTGATCTGCTGGCCCGTCGTCAGGCTCGACGAGAACAGGCTTTCGCTCGCGTCGCGCGTCAGCTGGATCAGGATGTAGGTGGCGCCCAGCACGATCTCGAACCACACGAGCTCGTAGGTAATGAAGCGCGCGACCGTGATGTAGCCGATCAGGAGTGCGATCAGGGTCGCGATGATGGCGAGCGTGACGGCCGCATGGATCAGCCCGGCGAGCGTCGAGCGCTGCTCGGGCGCTTCGCCGGCGGCCGCGAGCGCGCTGCGCGCGCGGTTCGAGCGCAGCAACGATGCACCGACCGTCACCGCGACGACGAGCGACACGATCCCGCGGCCGAACAGCGTGACCGACAGGCTGGTGTCGACGATCCGGTTGATCGACTCGAGCGTGCCGGACACCAGCAGCAGCGCGGCCAGGATGCCGGGGAACGGCTTCATCGCGAGCGCGACGGGATCGGCGAGCGCGGGCAGGCGCCACGAAGGATGCTTCGTGCAGAGCAGCGCGCGGCCGAGCCCGGCGATCAGGGCACAGGTCGCGGCGAGTTTCGCGAACTGGTCCCACAGATCGTTCAGCGCCGGCGTGAGGTCGTAATGGCGCGCGACGGCGAGGTAAAAGATCTGGACGGCGATCGCGGTTGCCAGCAGCGTCGCCAGCGCGGTCGACAACGCCAGCGCGCTGCGGCGCAAACGGGTGGCCGGCAGGCGGTTCACGCAGAACCACGCGAGCCCGCGCTCGATCAGCCGGCGGCCGCCGATCCATGCCGCGAATGCGGCAACCAGCAGCAGCACCGTGATCGCCTTTTGCCCGGGCACCCACGACGAGCGCAACATGTCGAGCATTTCTTCGTCGAAATCCCCGAGCCGCTGGGCGTCGTCCGGCGAAAGATGGAACAGCGGCAGCCAGAACTGCGCGCTGAAAATGCCGCCCGAACGGAACGCGAGCTGGTTCTTCAGCAGGCCGCGATGCAGCTTCGCGAACTGCTCGTTCAGGTTCGTGAGGCTGGCCTTCTGGTCGGCGGCCTGCTTCAGCGCCGCGTCGATCTGTGTCTTGCGCGCGTTCAGCGTGGCCCGCTGCTTCGCGACGGCCGGCGTTTCCGGCGCGGCACCCTCGGCAGGCGGGGGGCCGAGCACGTCGAGCTGCCCCTGGATCTGCGCACGCTGCGGCACGAGATCGCTCTGCAGCTTCTCGACATCGGTGCTCAACTCCTGCGTCGAGTCGCTGAGCCCGTCCAGCTCCTTGCTGTTGGACGCGTTCGAGGTCTGCTGCTTGATGCGGTCGAGTTCGGCCTGCATCTGCTTGAGCTGCGCGATGGCGTCGTTCAGCGAGATGGCCGGGACGGGCGCGCCGACGCCGCTCGCGTTCGGGGCCGAGGCGGCCGCCGGAAACGCCGACGCGGTCGCGATCGCCGCGAACTGCAGCAGGGCGATCAGGGCGATCCGGCGAGCGTAGATGGATAGTCGTTGTATGGACATGGAATGCTTACGATTTGCCGACAATGCCGGTCGCCGAAAGGCGCCCGGAAGCCGGTGGTTGGCCCGGTAGCATGTTACCGGGGTGTGGAACGCGTGGTTGTACCGATTGCGTACCGCGGTTGTGGCGATTTCGCTGGGGTGTGCCCGGGCGAAACGGCATACCAGGCCCGGACGGTGGGGCCGGCGCCGCTCCGGCATGACGACCGATTGCGGTTCTGGCGCGTTTTCAGTACCCGACAGACGGTTACGCAAGTTACACATTATCTGGTGCAAAAGTGGGGTGTCCGAAGCGGCTCCTGGCCGGCGCGTGGCCGCCCGTCGTCGCGTTCTTGATATCGGGGCCGTGGTGTGCGCGCGCCGGACGGACGCGCCGGTACAATGCACCGATTCGCCCGACGGCGGCTCGCTGGCCGCCGGACAACAACACGACACGATCAGGAGACGCGCCCACGATGGCCTCAACGGACAGCCTTTCGCAGGCACCTGCCCAATCCTCACCCGTCGACCCCGGCTCCATCTCGGCTCGACTCGACCGCCTGCCGCCCACCCGCACCGTCTGGAAACTCGTCGTCCTGCTGAGCCTCGGCTTCTTCTTCGAGCTCTACGACCTGCTCTATAGCGGCTACGTCGCCCCCGGCCTCGTGAAAAGCGGCATCCTGTCGGCAACGACGCACGGCCTGTTCGGCACCACGGGCGTCGCGAGCTTCATCGCCGCACTGTTCTCCGGGCTTTTCATCGGCACGATCGCGTGCGGCTTCCTCGCTGACCGTTTCGGCCGCCGCGCGATCTTCACCTGGTCGCTGCTGTGGTACACGGCCGCCAACGTCGTGATGGCGTTCCAGGACACCGCCGCCGGGCTGAACTTCTGGCGCTTCGTCGTCGGTCTCGGCCTCGGCGTCGAGATGGTGACGATCGGCACGTACATCTCCGAGCTCGTCCCGAAGCAGATCCGCGGCCGCGCATTCGCGTGCGAGCAGGCGGTCGGGTTCGTCGCGGTGCCGGTGGTCGCGTTCCTCGCGTACCTGCTCGTGCCGCACGCCCCGTTCGGCCTCGACGGCTGGCGCTGGGTCGTGCTGATCGGTGCACACGGCGCGCTCTTCGTGTGGTGGATTCGCCGCGAACTGCCGGAAAGCCCGCGCTGGCTCGCGCAGCAGGGCCGGGTCGAAGAAGCCGATCGCATCATGCGGGCGCTCGAGGCCAAGGTCGAAGCCGAGTACGGCCGCCCGCTGCCGCCGCCCGCGCCTGCCGAGCCCGTGCCGCCGCGCGGCAGCTTCCGCGACATGTGGGTGCAGCCGTATCGCAGCCGCACGATCATGATGACGATCTTCAACGTGTTCCAGACGGTCGGGTTCTACGGTTTCGCGAACTGGGTGCCGACGCTGCTGATCAAGCAGGGCATCACGATCACGTCGAGCCTGATGTATTCGAGCGTGATCGCGCTTGCCGCGCCGATCGGCCCGCTGATCGGCCTCGTGATCGCCGACCGCTTCGAGCGCAAGTCGGTGATCGTCGCGATGGCGGCGGCGATCGTCGTCTGCGGGCTGCTGTTCAGTCAGACGACGGTGGGCGCATTCCTGATCGTGCTCGGCATCGGCCTCACGCTCGCGAGCAACATCATGTCGTACAGCTTCCACGCGTATCAGGCCGAGCTGTTCCCGACGTCGATCCGCGCGCGGGCCGTCGGCTTCGTCTATTCGTGGAGCCGCTTCTCGGCGATCTTCTCGTCGTTCGTGATCGCGGCGGTGCTGAAGGGATTCGGCACGTTCGGCGTGTTCGCGTTCATCGCGGGCGCGATGGTGATCGTGATGGCCGCGATCGGATTCATGGGGCCGCGCACGAAGGGCATCGCGCTCGAAACTATTTCGAAGTAAATGGTGGTTGCGCACGCATGTCGCACGGTTCGTGCGGCGTGCGTGCGATGCGATGTAGATTGCATCGCGCGTAGGGTGCGTACTGCGTGTGGCGAGTGATTTGGTGTCCGAATCGATTTGTAGATCCAGTCGTGCCTTCACGAAGCACTCCGCTTCCTGTATCGATCGCTAACGCACAGCGAATCAGGCTGCCACGTAACGAAAAAGCAAGCGGAAACGAGTTGAAACAAAGTTGAAACAAAGCGTGACGAAGCGCAAAACCGCGACGCTCGCCCCTGCCGATTCTTGCATGGACGCGTAGAATGAAGGGCCTGACGACTCATTAGCCGCCATCGGACCGACCGCGTTGCAACAGCGAACGGCTTCGACGCGAAGAGGCGTCGGCGCCGGGCGCACATGATGCGCCGGACGTGTCGATGGCTCGCGCGGAAGATGCGCCGCCCGCAACAGCAGCATGCGGCGGCCGGATCGGCCGATGGCTTCGAACGTATGATGCCTTTCAGCTTCACGCGGCGATTTGCGAAGCCGCGTTGCCTTGCCCGTGTCGCCGCTGCGTGTATTGGGATCGCCGCGGCACTGCCGATCTCCATGCTCGTCGAGCGGCCAGCCTTTGCGGCGTCCGACGCATCGGCGCCCGTCGCTACGTCGTCCTCATCAGTCGAGTCACCCGCATCGGCAGCTTCTCGGGCGCATCCCGCTTCGGCGGCGCATGCATCGTCGGGTGCGTCGGCGGCCAAGCCCGCGTCTGCCGCATCACACGCGCATCCCGTGGAGCCTGCCAGCCCGGCGTCGGGTGCTTCGGGCGCATCCGCCGCATCCACCGCCGCACCTGCATCCGCCGCTTCCGCCACGCCTGCCAGCGAGGCCGAGCCACCCGCACCGACACCGCCGCGCCAGCATCCGCCCCTGTCCGCCGAAGAGGCAAAAGATGCGACGGCGCGCGCGATCGACATGCGCAAGCGCTTCACACAGGAAGTCACGCGGCGCCTGAACGTACCGGCAAGCGAGCAACGCGCGTACGGCGAGCGTCTCCAGAAAGCGCTCGACGACGCTGACCTCGGCAACCTGGCCGGCGAATACATCGCGATGGTCGACCGCGCACCGAACGTTCAGGCGCTGTTCATCTACTTCCGCGCGACGCCGGCCAACGCGTGGATGATGATCGGCGCATCGCCGGTCGGCACCGGGCTGCCGGGCACGTACGACCATTTCCTGACGCCGCTCGGCGTGTTCCATCACTCGCCGGACAACATGGATTTCCGCGCGGAAGGCACGACGAACGAGAACGGCATTCGCGGCTATGGGCACCGCGACATGCGCATCTACGACTTCGGCTGGGTGGACGGTGAGCGCGGGTGGGGCAAGGGCGGCGTGTCGCCGATGCGGTTCCAGATGCATGCGACCGACCCCGATCGCCTCGAAGCGCTGCTGGGCATCCGGCACTCGAAAGGGTGCGTGCGCATTCCCGCGTCGCTGAACACGTTCTTCGACCGGCACGGCCTGCTCGACGACGACTACCAGGCGCGCGTCGAGGCCGGCAAGTCGCTGTGGGTGCTGCGCCGCGATCGCGACATCACGCCGATCGCGGGCCGCTACCTGGTCGTGATCGACAGCGCACGCAAGACGCGGCCGGCATGGTCGCCGTTGCCGGGGCGCAAGGCGTGGTCGCAGCTGCCGAAGGGCGGCGACACGGCGGATTGACGGCCGGCGAGGCGGGCACGGGAGCGATCCGGATGAGAATAAATCCGTTTTATTGAACCATAATAAAAGCAAACTTTTATTATCCGATCCGGGTTCGTATAGTCGAGGCCAGTTTCGCGGAACCCTGCCGCGCCTGGACCACCACCGATCACACGACCCGATGAAAACTCTCTACAAGCTCGCTCCGCTCGCGATGCTCGGCGCCTTCGCGACGCATGCCTGTGCGCAAAGCAGCATCACGCTGTACGGTCTCATTTCGGCCGGTGTCGGGTTCGCGACCAACCAGGGCGGCAAGAACGCCTGGCAGGCGTTGTCCGGCACGAACCAGAACCCGCGCTGGGGGCTGAAGGGCAAGGAGGATCTCGGGCAGGGGCTGTCCGCGGTCTTCCAGCTGGAGAACGGCTTCAACGTGATGACCGGCACGGCTGCGCAGAACGGCCGCGAGTTCGGGCGGATGGCCTACGTCGGCCTCGCCGACCGCACCTACGGCGCGTTGACGTTCGGCCGCCAGTACGACGCGATCCACGACTACATCGGGCCGGTGATCATCGCGAGCAACGGCGTGAACATCGGCGACAACGACAACGGCTACAACGACATCCGCGTGCAGAACTCGGTGAAGTACGTGAGCCCCGTCTACTACGGCCTGAAACTCACCGCGCTGTACGGCTTCAGCAACGCGACCGGCTTCGCGAACAACAGCGCATACAGCTTCGGGCTCGGCTACGAGCAGGGCCCGCTGCGCTGGAGCGTGGTCTACGCGCAGTACAACCATCCGTACAGCGCGACGAACCAGGACGGCGCGATCGCGAACGACTATGCGTCGCCGCTGCTGATCTTCAGCAAGAGCGCGATGTCGCCGGCGGCGTACGCGAGCCGGCAGCGGATCGCGGGCACGGGCGGCTTCTACACGATCGGCCGCGCGCAGTTCGCGGCGATGTTTACCGACGTGCGCTACGATTACCTCGACAATTCGCACCTGCACCTGCAGAACCTCGGCGTGAACGTCGTCTACACGATGACGCCGCAGCTCTTCCTCGGCGCCGCGTATGCGTTCACGAACGGCAAGTACGACGTGATCGACAAGCGGCCGAAATGGCACCAGGTGAACCTGCAGGCCGATTACTTCCTGTCGAAACGCACCGACGTCGCGCTGACGGTGATCGCGCAGCAGGCGGCCGGCGACGCGGACCATGCGCAGATCTTCGCGTACGCACGCTCGACCGGCACGCGCCAGATGATGGCGACGCTCGGCGTCCGGCATGTTTTCTGAGCGCCCGACCATGACCCATCCGATCGCCTCCCGCCGCACCTTCCTGAAACTGTCCGCCGCGCTGGCCGGCACCGCGCTGCTGCCCGAAACGGGCGCGTTCGCGGCCGGCGGCGACGCCGCGCGCCGCACGGTGATCATCGATACCGACCCGGGGCAGGACGACGCGATCGCGCTCCTGTTCGCGCTGGGCGCGCAGGACAGGCTCGACGTGCGCGCGCTGACCGCCGTCGCCGGCAACGTGCCGCTCGACCTGACCGAACGCAATGCGCGGATCATCCGCGACTGGGCCGGCCGCACGAAGACGCTGCCCGTCTACGCAGGCTGCCCGCGTCCGCTCGTGCGCGATCTCGTGACGGCCGCGAACGTGCACGGCAAGACCGGGCTCGAAGGCGTCGAGTTGCACGAGCCGCGCGCCCCGCTTGCCGCCGGTCACGCGGTGGCGTATCTCGTCGATACGCTGAGCCGCGCGGCGCCGGGCAGCGTGACGCTGTGCGCGCTCGGCCCGCTGACGAACCTCGCGACCGCGCTGGTCGAAGCGCCGCAGATTCGCAGCGCGCTGCGCGAAATCGTGCTGATGGGCGGCGCGTTCTTCGAGCGCGGCAACATCACGCCGGCCGCCGAATTCAATATCTACGTCGATCCGCAGGCGGCTGAAGTCGTATTCGGCAGCGGCGTGCCGATCGTCGTGCTGCCGCGCGACGTCGCGGTGAAAGCGCCGATCACGCCGGCGCGTGTCGCACCGTTCCGCGCGCTCGGCAACCGCTGCGGCGCGATCGTCGCGGACATCATGGACGCCGAACTCGCGTACAACAAGAAGCGGCGCGGCGTCGAAGACGCGCCGATGTACGACCCGACCGCGGTCGGCTATCTCGTCGATCCGACGCTGTTCGGCGGGCGCAAGGTGAACGTGATGGTCGAGACGACCGGGCAGTGGACGCTCGGCGAAACCGTCGTCGACTGGAACGGGCGCAGCGGCCGCACGGCGAACGCGACGTGGATCAACGAGGTCGATGCGGACCGCTTCTACGCGGCGCTCGTCGAGCGCATCGCGAAGCTGCCCTGAACGCGGGCAGTCACGCGGCGAACCATGAACGGTGAACGTGGACGCAATCAGATGTGCTGCGCAATCCATTCGCGGCACGCCCGCACGTGCGGGCCGCGATCGTCGCCGGTGAGCGAGATCAGCGAGATCGCGCGCGTGACGCGCGGCTTGTCGACGCGCAGCGCGACGAGTTCGGGATCGTGCAGATGCATCGTGTAGAGGCTCGGCAGCACGGCGGTCGCGAGGCCGTTGCGCGCAAGCGCGTAGAGCGGCTCGGTGTATTCCATCCGGTACGTGACGTTCAGACGCAGCTTCTCGGCGCCGCCGGTGCGATGCAGCGATTCGCTGACGCTGCCGCGCACGAACACCGCGAGCTCGCGATCGACGAGCCTGGCCCACGTGACGCTCTTCGCGCGGGCAAGCGGATCGTCACGCCGCACGACGATCACGATCTCGTCCTCGAAGAGCTGCTGGTAGCGCAGCGTGCCGTCGTCGCTGTCCGGTTCGCGCACGCCGATGCCGAGATCCGCGACGCTGTCGCGCACGGCTTCGACGAGCGCGCTGTTCGGCAGGTCGGTGAGGGTGAAGCGCAGCGTCGGATGCGCGTCGCGCAGTGCATTGAGCGCGGGCAGCAGGCGGCCCGCGACCGACGGGATAAACGCGATGCGCACGGTCTGGATGCGTTCGCCGATGAGCCGCGTCATGTCGTCGAAGGTGCCGCGCGCCTGGTTGAGCAGGCGTTCGGCGAGCGGCAGCACGGCTTCGCCCGCGGACGTCAACGTAAGCCGGTGCGCGGAGCGCGCGAACAGGCGCCCGCCGAGCAGGAACTCGATCTGGCGGATCGACGCGGTGAGCGCGGGCTGCGTGAGCGACAGCGCCTGCGCGGCCTGCGTGAAGCTGCGTGCGTGGGCGAGCACGACGAAGTGCTGGACCTGCCGCAGCGTAAGCGCGGGCAGCAGCGACGAGCGGTCGGACGACATCGGGCAATAACGGTCGGGATGCGGTACGCGGCAGTATAAGACCGCGCTGCGTGAATCGACACAGGACAATATTCGGAATCACAGGAGAACCACCATGTCAGCGACTGACACGATGCCGGCGCGCGCGCCGGCCCACTGGCTCGAACGCCGCTTCGCGCTCGCCGCGCGCGGTACGAGCGTGCGCACGGAGACGATCGCGGGCGTCACGTCGTTTCTCGCGGCCGCGTACCTGCTCGTCGTGATCCCGTCGCTGCTCGCGACGGGCGGCATGGAGCGCGGCGCGGCGACGACCGCGACGATCATCGTGTTCGTACTGTTCACCACGCTGATGGGGCTCTACGCGAACCTGCCGTTCCTCGTCGGCCCCGGCATCGGCGGCTCGGTGATCATCGGCGTGACGCTCGCGACGACCGAGCACGTCGGCTGGCAGACGGGCCTCGGCATCGCCTGCGTGTCGGGCGTGCTGTTCTTCCTGCTGACGATCCTCGGCGCGCGCGGCGTCGTGGTGCGGCTGATTCCGGTGCAGATCAAGCTCGGGCTCGGCGCATCGATCGGGCTGTTCGTGACGATGCTCGGGCTGCGCAACGCGGGGATGGTCGTCGCGAACGCGAAGACCAACGCGTTCGCGCTTGGCGATTTCTCGCGGCCGGGCGCGCTCGTTGCGCTGATCGGCCTCGCGGTCGCGATCGTGCTGCAGGCGCGCAAGGTGCCCGGCGCGATCCTGATCGCGATCCTCGTGGCAGCCGCGGCCGGCGTGCCGCTCGGCGTCACGCATCTGCCCGCGTCGTTCGTGTCGCTGCCGCACAGCATCGCGCCGATCGCGTTCAAGCTCGACATCGGCAGCGCGTTGAGCCTCGCGGCCGCACCGTACCTGTTCGCGTTCTTCGCGGCGGAATTCTTCTCGACGCTCGGCACCGCGCTCGCGGTCGGCGCGAAGGCGAACCTGCTCGACGAACAGGGCAACCTGCCGAACATCAACCGGCCGTTTCTCGTCGATTCGCTTGCGGCGACGCTCGGGCCCGTGTTCGGCATTCCCGCGCTGACCGCGCTGATCGAATCGGCGGCGGGCGTCGAGGCCGGCGGCCGCAGCGGGCTGTCGTCGCTTGCGGCGGCCGTGCTGTTCGCCGCGATGCTGCTGTTCGTGCCGGTCGCGCTCGCGATCCCGAAAGAGGCGACCGCGCCGGCGCTGATCCTGATCGGGCTGTCGATGTTCGCGACGATCCGCCATACGCATTTCGACGACTTCACCGATGCGTTGCCCGTGATGTCGATGGTGCTGCTCACGCTGATGTCGAACAGCTTCGGCACCGGCATCGCGGGTGGGCTGCTGTGCTACGTGCTCGTCAAGCTGCTGGCCGGCCGCTGGCGCGACGTGTCGTGGGGGCTCGTCGTGCTCGCGCTTCCGCTCGGCTACTACTTCTGGACCGTCGTGAAGCCGCACTGAGAGACGGCATTCACGACGCATCGGCACTACCCCAAAAAGAGACTGCAATGAAGGGAACACCAGGTAACGTCCCGGCCGCGCGCACGGGCATCGAGATCACGCCGGCCCATCGGGCCTTCTTCCACGCGCTGCCGAAGGTCGAGCTGCATTGCCACCTGCTCGGCGCGGTGCGGCACGACACGTTCGTCGCGCTCGCGGCGCGCAGCGGCGCGCCGATCGAGCGCGCGGAGATCGACGCGTTCTATGCGCGCGGCGAGAAGCCGGTCGGCGTGCTGCACGTGCTGCGCGCGCTCGACCGGTATCTGCTCACGCAGCCCGACGACCTGCGGCGGATCGCGTACGAGTATCTGGAGGATGCGGCCGCGCACCACGTCCGGCATGCGGAATTCTTCTGGAATCCGACCGGTACGGTGCGCGTGTCGGGTATCGCGTATGCGGATGCGCAGGCCGCGATCGTGACGGGGATTCGCGACGCCGCACGCGACTTCGGGATCGGCGCGCGCCTGATCCCGAGCATCGACCGCGAGCAGGATCCGGACGAAGCGGTGGCGCTCGTCGAATGGATGAAGGCAAACCGCGCGGACGAAGTCGCGGGGCTCGGGATCGACTATCGCGAGAACGACCGGCCGCCGGAGTTGTTCTGGAAGGCCTACCGCAATGCACGCGCGGCGGGCTTTCGCACGACCGCGCATGCGGGCGAGTTCGGGATGCCGTGGCGCAACGTCGAGACGGCCGTCGATCTGTTGCAGGTCGATCGCGTCGATCACGGTTACACGATCGTCGACAACCCGGAGCTGTGCGCGCGCTATGCGGAACGCGGGATCGTGTTCACCGTCGTGCCGACGAATTCGTACTACCTGCGCACGCTGCCGCCGGAGCAATGGGCGGAACGGCACCCGATGCGCAAGATGCCGGGCCTCGGGCTGAAGATCCATCCGAACACCGACGATCCGACGCTGCACAAGGTCAATCCGTCGGAGGCATGGGAGCTGATGTTCAGCCATTTCGGCTTCACCGTGGCCGAGCTGAAGCAGTTCATGCTGAACGGGATCGACGGCGCATGGGTGGACGACGCGACGAAGGCTGCGTGG
Source organism: Burkholderia sp. AU27893 (assembly GCF_002223205.1). NCBI lineage: Bacteria > Pseudomonadati > Pseudomonadota > Betaproteobacteria > Burkholderiales > Burkholderiaceae > Burkholderia > Burkholderia sp. AU27893. The sequence continues at coordinate 43,795 of NZ_NKFD01000004.1, forward strand.
CGTGCTGCGTGGGCGTCGGAGTTCGACGTGCTGGCTGCCACGCTCGCGGCTGGCTGAGCGCGGCGGCGTCATACGCCGGCCGGTGCTTCAACCGGCCGGCGACTCGTGGTGCCGGAACAGCCTCGCGACGCCCTGCAGGCCGCCGGCGTCGAGCAATTCCGCGTAGTGTTACCGCAGGATCGCGATCGCGACTGCGCCGTGGGTCATGCGGGCTCCCCCTCGTTGAGCGATGACGACGATGGTGTGCGGCGCTCGGCAAGTCCGCTTCGTCCGGGTTGCCTGAGCCGGCACACGCCACTTCACATCTTTTCATTTCCCTGCACATCGCCGTGATGGGCACACGCCGGCTGGCACGCGTCGCCCGCGTTCGCTATATTGGCGTCCGGTAGCGATTGGTCGTGTCGCAGCCGCCGTGCGCTGTCGCGCCGGATATTCCCAAAACAATTCGAAGAGAGAGGCTTCAGCCGTGCGTACCCCCTTGTTCTGTCTGCTGTTGCTCGCGTCGCTATCCGCGCGGGCCGGCACTGCATGTGATGCGTTGCTCGGCGATTACGCGCCGGCGGCCGGCAAACCCGCGACGCTGCGCGTCGAGAAAGTGGGCGGCGAGATCGTGCTGCGGGTGCGCGACGCCGGCCAGTGGAGTGTCGAAACGGCGCCGACGCACGAGGCCGAGCTGGAAACCGACGGTCCCGACAAGGCGCCGCCGGGCACCTGCGTGCTCGACGTGCCGGGCGGCGAACTGATCAAGCTGCCGATCGGCGCGCCGTATCAGGTCACGTCGATTGCCGGCACGAACTTCGAGACGAAGCATTCGACGACTGGCGTCGTGATGCTGGCGATGCAGGGCTTTCAGGTCAACGGCATGGAACTGTATCCGGTCGCGCGCAGCGGCGATTCGCCGCCGGAGCCCGTGAAGGCGGTGGCGGGGCGGGAGATTGCCGGCGCGGGCCCGTGCCCGGGCCACCGTCCGCCCGACATGAGCCAGGCCGACTTCGATGCGCTGCCGGAACCCGCGCACACGTATTTCGCCGAACTCGATCCGGTGCGGCAGCGCGCGTTCGTGTGCGGCCAGACGCTCGACGAGATCGTTGGCGTCGGCCTGATGTCGAACGACGACAAGGAAATCGATGCGATGTGGCGCCGGCTCGGCATGCTGTTGCGCGCGCATCAGGTGCCGCGTGACGAACTCGGCCGCGACGATCGCTGGCGCGTGGCCGGCCAGTTGCTGCGGCAGAACCGGCCCGACGCAGGCGCGCAGGCGTCGCCCGATCGCGCGCGCCGGCAGGCACTCGTGCTCGACGCGCTGGTGCCGAACCTGCCGCCGCCCGACACGCTGCGCGATGGCCGCGAAGAGCAGGCGAGCGACCTCGTCGCCGAAATCGTGAAACTGCCGGAACCGGATGCACTCGCCGCGCTCGGCAAATTGCAGGCGCGCGGCGTGCTGCGCTGGCAGCTCCATGACAACAACCCGTACCGGCTCGCCGACGTCGCATTGCCGGACGCATTGAATCCGCCCGTGGCGGCTTCGGTCTTCGTGCTGCTCGCGAAGGAGGCGAACCCGGACGTGCTGCATGACGATGCGCTGCTCGACGGCGAGGTGACTGCGCGCCGCGTCGACGGTGTGCAGCGCCTGCTCGACGCCGGCGTGAAGCCGTCCGCGAAAGTGCTGGCGGATGCGGCCGATACGCCGGAGATCCTGCGGCTGCTGAAGGCATCCACCGCACGCTGATGGCGGGCGAACCGACGCAATACGACGACAACAAGAACGAGGGCGACCCTTTTAATGGGCAATCGATCATGGCTGTATCTCCAGGCCGGTGACGGCGACGACGCGCGAACGATCGCGCTCGCGGAATCCAACAATCACTTTCCGCTGCTGTGGCGCGTGCTGCTCGCCGACGGCGGCGCGGGCGACGCGATCACCGATCAGCGCATATTCGGCGATGCCGGCACGCCGAATCTCACCAGCGATGCGCGCACCGCGCTTGCGCGACTGAGCCGGCTCGCGTCGTTCGTCGTCGCGTATCCGCTGCCCGGCGACGATCCGGCGCTCGCGCGCCAGTTCGATGCGGTCGTGCGGCATCTCGGCGAATCGATCGATGCGCTCGGCGACGCGCACGGCGCACCCCGGTTTTCCGCGAATCTCGACGAGTTGTCGTGGCTCGACGGCGGCGATCCGAACGACTACATCGACCAGGAACGCGATACCTGCACGCGGCTGTGGTGGCAGGTCGCGAACTGCATGGATTTCCGCGACGTGCGCGGCGTGCGCGATGCGCTCGAGATCGAGTCGCCGCCCGACTGGCGCGACTGGGCGTGGGGCTTCGGGTTCGGCGGCCTGTTGCATCACTATTTCGTTCGTCAGCAGCCGCCGCGCGGCGTGACGTTTGCCGAGCTGTTCGACGCCGGCGAAGTGCACGGCGACCGGCTCGGCTACGGCATGTTCAGCTTTCGTGCGCGCAACGGGCTGTGGGGTGTGCGACGTGAAACCGACGATGCGTGGCACGTGATCGTGCCGCCCGAGTGGACGAACCTGTGGGCGAGCGGCGCGCGTGACGACCGGCTGCTGTGGGCCGCGCGCGACCGGAAGGTCGGCCTGCTGTTCGCCGACGGCGATGTCGACCGCGATGGCGACGAGATGCGGATCGTGCGCGAACCGTCGTTCGACGCCGTGTGGGATTTCAGCGGCGACGTCGCCTGCGTGCGCGTCGGTGAGCAGTTCGGACTCGTGCGCACGGACGGCACGTGGGTGCTCGAACCGTCGCTCGACGACTTCGGCGATTTCACGGGCGGGGTCGCCTCCGCGAGCCTGGACGGCCGCTGGGGCTTCGTCGACACGCGCGGTGCGTGGGCGATTCCGCCGCGTTTCGACGATGCGCATGAATTCGAGAACGGCGCCGTCGCGGCGGTATCCGAAGGCGAACGGTGGGGGCTGATCGGGCGCGACGGGCAATGGCGCGCGCAGCCCGAGTGGGACGCGCTCGAATGGTCGTCCGAATGCGGCGCCTTCGTCGCGCGGCGCAACGGTCACGTCGGCGTCGTCGATGCGAAAGGCCGCGTCGTCGTCGAGCCGCATTATGCGGAAGTCGCCAGGCTGACCGACGACGAACGGACGGACATGCTGACCGAGCTCGGCGCGATCCGCCATATCGTGCGGCGCGACGACGGGCGTTGCGCGATCGTCGACGGACAGGGCCGCGTGCTGACGCCGTTCGACTTCGTCAACATGGGGGCGCTGCCGTGGTTGCCCGATGACGAAACCGTGCCGGGCGAGCTGTTCACGCGATACGCGATCGGTGTCCTGCCGGGCGAGCCGGTGCAACTCGCGATCTGCGATCTCGAGACGGGCGCGACGCTCGTGCAGGGGCACTACGACGACGTGGCCGGCCTGTTCTGGGGCGCCGATCACGGCTGGCTGGCCTGGGTGGAGGATGAGGGCGGTGACGACGTGCGGGCGACGGTGCTTCGCGCGGACGGCACCGTGCTGCATCCGGCGCGTTACACGCGCATCGGTGACGATGCGCTGTTCGACGACGATCGCGACGCCGCCGACGGACACGCGATGCTGATGCCGTGGTTCGTCCGCCGTGTCGCGGTCGCGCAGCGCTGGAGCCTGGGCGAGCCGGTCGCCGCATTGCGCGACGACGGCGTGCCCGTATGGCTCTACGCGGACGGGCAAGCGACGACGACGCTTCGATAGGCCGAGCCGTTGTCGTGGAGGCCGGCGTGGCGCACCGGCAACCCAATCAGCGGAAGAACTTCAACCAGTCGAACAGGCCCGGATGCGGCGTGCGCCGGCGCGGCGCCGGCGCGCTGCGCGGCCGGAAATCCGGCGAGAACTGCGCGTGCGGATCGATCGCCTTCGCGCGCAGCGCCGCATCGTAGAAACTGCCGACGATCGGCAGCGCGCTGTGCGCGCCCGCGCCCCAGTAGTCGCTGCGCAGCGTCACGCTGCCATCGTCGAAGCCGACCCACGCGCCGGCCACGAGCTGCGGATGCATCAGGATGAACCAGCCGTCCGCGTTGTCCTGCGTCGTGCCCGTCTTGCCGGCGACGTCCACGCGAATGCCATACCGTGAACGAATGTCGGCGCCGGTGCCGCGATCGACGACATCGCGCATTACGTCGACCAGCGTCTGCGCGGCGGGCTCCGGCAACGCACGTTCGGGCGGCGCGCTGCCGAAGACGGCGAGCACCTTGCCGTCGCGATCCTCGATGCGCGTGATCATCTGCGGCGCGACGTATACGCCGCGGTTCGCAATCGTGCCGTACGCGGACACCATCTCCTTCAGCGTGACGGGGCTCGTGCCGAGCGCGAGCGACGGCACCGCGTCGAGCGGGCTCTCGCGCACGCCCATCGCGCGGGCGAGCTGCGCGACCTTCGTGGCGCCTTCGTGCTGCATCACCTGCGCGGTGATGCGGTTGCGCGACAGCGCGAGCGCATCGCGCAGCGTCATCGGCTCGTCGGTCGGCGGCTCGGCATCGGTCGGGCGCCAGACCGCGCGTCCGTCGATCGGGATCGCCACGGGGCGGTCGACGAACGTATCGCCCGGCCGCATGCCGTCCGCGAACGCGGCGCCATAGACGAACGGCTTGAACGTCGAGCCGGGCTGGCGCCGTGCCTGCGACACGTGATCGAACGGCTCGCTGCCGAAATCCGGGCTGCCGACCCACGCACGGATCGCGCCGTTGCGCGGATCGATCGCGACGAAGCCGGCCTGCACCTGCGTCTTGCGCTCGCACAGCGCGCGCATGAAATCGCGATTGGCGCCGAGCCGCTTCAGCGCCACGACATCGGTCAGCCCCGTGTCGCGCGCCTGCCGATAGTCGGGCGTCTGGCGGATGAAGCCGCGGAACAGGTCGTTGCGCAGCCCGCAGCCGGACGGGCCGCGCCACGCGCTATCGGCGATCGCCTGCAGCCGTTCGGTCTGCCGCGTCAGCGCCTGCGTCGCCATGTCCTGCAGCCGCGCGTCGAGCGTCGTGCGCACGACGAGGCCGTCGGAGTACAGATCGTAGTTGTTGCGATCGGCCCACGCGATCAGCCATTTGCGCAACTGCACCGCGAAGTGCGGGGCGAGGCCGGGCTGCCCCGACTGCGGCTCGAAGTCGACGCGCAGCGGCTGGCGCTGCAGTTTCGCGAGCTGCTGCGGCGTCAGCATGTGCATCTGCGCCATCCGGTCGAGCACGATGTTGCGCCGCTGTACCGCGCGCTCCGGGTTCAGCACCGGGTTGTAGTAGCTGTTGCCCTTCAGCATCCCGACGAGCGTCGCGCTTTCGACGATGTCGAGCTGGTCGGCCGACTTGCCGAAGTAGGTGCGCGCGGCCATTTCGACGCCGTACGCGTTGTACAGGAACGGCACGGTGTTCAGGTAGGTCTCGAGAATCTCGTCCTTGCTGTACACCGACTCGATCTTGAACGCCGTGATCAGCTCCTTCACCTTGCGGGTGAGCGTCGGCGCGCGGCCGACTTCGTCCGGATACAGGTTGCGTGCGAGCTGCTGCGTGATCGTCGAGCCGCCCTGGCGATCGCCCGAGAACGTGTGCAGCCCGGCCGCGAGCGTGCGGCGCACGTCGATGCCGTGATGCGTGTAGAAGCGGTGGTCTTCGGTCGCGATCAGCGCGTCGACCATGTGCGGCGAGATCTGCTTGAGCGGCACCCATTCGCGGTTGACGGGCCGGAACTCGGCGATCAGCTGGCCGTCGGCGGACAGCACGCGCGCGGGACGGTCGATGCGCGCCTTGCGGATGTCGCCGATGCTCGGCGTGAACGGGACGAACGCGAGCAGCACCAGCAGGCCCAGCACCGGGATCGCGGCGAGCGTCAGCGCGACGCCGCGACGCGTCGGATGGCGCAGGCGATGCAGCGCGCCGGCGCCCAGCGCGCGGAGGCGCGCGCCGCAGGCGGTGGCGAACGGTACGACGCGGGCGCGGCAACGGCGCCACGCGTGACGGAGAAGCGGCACGAAGCGATTCAAGGCGACAGGAGCGCGGATGGAAGAGGCGCGATCCTAGCAAACGGCACGCGTGCGACGCCCGCCAAAACGGCCGTTTGCTTGCAGGATTTACAGACGATTACGTTTGTTGCCCGCCGACAACCTTTTACGGCGCGGCGTGGCGCGATTCTCCCGACGAATCGCGGCCGGCGCCGCCCGCGCCCGAAGCCGTCTGGTCAGCGTGGCACGGCCCCGTCGGCGGCCATGGCGACCACCTCCGCGAGCCGCTGCGCGGCCGCTTCCATCTGCGCGCGGCCGAACCCGCCGAAGCCGAGCACGAGCCCCGGGCGGGCCGTGCCCGGCGCGAACATCGGCGACACCGCGCGCACCGCGACGCCGGCTTGCGCGGCGCGCTCGACCACGTCGAGATCGTCGATCCCTTCCGCGAGCCACAACACGACGTGCATGCCCTGATCGCCCGGCTGCACCCACGCGCGTTCGCGCGGCAGCCGCGCACCGAGCGTGTCGATCAGCAGCGCGCGCTGTTCCGCATACACGCCGCACACGCGGCGGATGTGGCGGTCGAGGTGGCCTTCCGCGATGAACGCGGCCAGCACGTGCTGGTCGGCGGTCGGCACATGACGATCCATCAGCACGCGGGCGCCGCAGAACGCGGGCACGAGATCGTCGGGCGCGATCACGTAGCCGAGCCGCAGCGATGGAAACAGGATCTTGCTGAACGTGCCGAGATAGATCACGAGGTCGGGGTCGAGCCCTTGCAGCGACGGGAACGGATGGCCTTCGTAGCGCAGCTCGCTATCGTAATCGTCCTCGACCACCCACGCGCGTTGCGCACGCGCCCAGGCGAGCAGCGCATTGCGCCGCGCCATGTTGAGCGGCATGCCGAGCGGATACTGGTGCGACGGCGTGACGAACGCGACCCGCGCATGCGGCGCGAGACGGATGCCGGCGTCGACGTCGATTCCGTCGGCGTCGACCGGCACCCGCACCATCGCGTCGCGCCGCCCGGTGCTGTCGAGCAGCGCGGTGATGCCGCGATAGGCCGGATTCTCGACCCACGCCTGATCGCCCGCGCCGAGCAGCACCTGGCTCGCGAGATGCAGCCCCTGCTGCGTGCCGCTCGTGATCACGACCTGGTCGGCATGGCAGCGCACCGAGCGCGAGCGGCGCACGTAGTCGGCGATCGCTTCGCGCAGCGGCAGCGCGCCTTGCGGATCGGCATAGCCGGACGGTGCGCCGGCGCCGCGTGCGCGCAGGCGGTTGCCGAGCCTGCGCCAGATGTCGTCGGGCGCGGTGAGGCCGATCGGCACCGAGATCGCGAACGGCATGGCCGGCAGCGGACGGAATTCGCCGGCGATTCGCGCGAAGGTGGCGGCCGGCTCGGGGAGGCCGGTATGCGCCGGCGGTCGGCGCCGGGCAGGCGGCTCGGGCGCGTTGACGGGCGCGTTGACGGGCGGCGGCTCGGCGAGCGCGAGCGCGCTCGCGACCCGCGTGCCCGCGCCGCCGCGCGATTCGAGAAAGCCTTCGGCGATGAGCTGCGCATAAGCATCGACGACGGTGCCGCGCGCCACCTGCAGCGACGCGGCGAGCAGCCGTGTGGACGGCAGCGCGTCACCCGGGCGGACGTCGCCGCGCCGCACGGCGTCGCGCAGCGCCTGCGCGAGCTGGCGGCTCAGGTCGCCGGCCGCACGATCGAGCGCGCCGAGCGACGGGATGTCGACGTTCCGGGCCGTTCTTGCCATGATTCTGGTCTACTGAAATTGTTTCAAACTGGCTCTACAGCATAAACCAGTTTGGCGCCACAATCGGCGCATAACGGGCCAGCGCCCGATCCATTCCCACCCCGCATGACCGTGGAGCCGCCATGTACGTCCCCGCCGATTTCAACGAGCCCAACCCCGACGCGCTGCGCGAGCTGATCGTGCAGCATCCGTTCGGCAGCCTGATCACGCACGGCAAGAGCGGGCTCGACGCGAATCACATCCCGTTCGAGCTGCTGCCCGGCGACGGCGGGCTCGGCGAACTGCACGCGCACGTCTCGCGCGCGAATCCGGTCTGGCAGGACGTCGCGAACGGCGACGAGGTGCTCGTGATCTTCCGTGCGGGCGACGCGTATATCTCGCCGACCTGGTATCCGAGCAAGCATGTCGCGCACCGGCAGGTGCCGACGTGGAACTACGTGGTCGTGCATGCGCACGGCCGCATCACGGTGCGCGACGACGCGAAGTTCGTGCGTGGCGTGGTCGCCCGGCTGACGCGCACGCACGAGGCGTCGCAGCCGGTGCCGTGGAAGATGGGCGACGCGCCGGCGGATTATCTCGACGCGATGCTGCAGGCGATCGTCGGGCTGCAGATCGAGATCACGCGGCTCGTCGGCAAGCGCAAGCTCGGGCAGAACAAGGACGAGGCCGATATCCGCGGCGCCGGCGACGCGCTGGTCGCGAACGGCAACCTCGCGATCGGGGAAGCGATGATCGAGGCGGCCGACGCGAAGCGCGGGTGAGCGCTCGCGACGGGCAGGCAAGCGCGGGCAAGCGCCGCGCCCGCGCGCCGGCCCGTCACTGCGTGCGGGTCGCGCCCTTCGCGCCTTCACCGGCCTGCGCGAGCGCGCCGCGAATCGCGGCGTCGGTCTTGTCGTACTCGCCCTCGCCATAGCGCGTATAGACGACCTTTCCGCTCGCGTCGATCAGGTACAGCGCGGGCCAGTACTGGTTGCCGTACGCGCGCCACGTGTCGTAGCGGTTGTCCTGCGCGACCGGATACTGGATGCCGAAGCGCTTGATCGCATCGGCGACGTTGCCCGCGTCGCGCTCGAACGGATACTCGGGTGTATGCACGCCGACCACGACGAGCCCCTGGTCGCGATACTTCCGGTCCCACTCCTTCACGTACGGAATCGTATGAATGCAGTTGATGCACGAGTACGTCCAGAAGTCGACGAGCACGACCTTGCCGCGCAACTGGCCGAGCGTCAGCGGCGCGCTGTTGTGCCAGCGGTCGATGCCGGTGAAATCGGGCGCGGACATGCCGGCCTGCGAAGTCGGCATGCCGGCGTCGTCGCGGGTGCCCGCGAAGGCGGCGAGCCCGGCCGTGGCGGCAAGGGCGAAGACGAGGGCGGCGATCTTGAGTCGGGGCAGCATGGCGTTCTCCTGAGCGAGAGGCCGCCGCGCGGTGGCGGCGGCCGGACGGGTTTCGACAGGCCCCATTAAGCGGCGCCGACGTATCTGCGATGTGTCCGGCGAGCCACGCGTGTGCAATGTTGTGTGTCGTCGCGGCGGCGCGATACATTGGGATACAAACGGATGCCCGCCGTGCGGTATAAAAGCGGACATCACCTGCCCGACTACCTCGACACCGACCACGACCCATGGACAAGATCGACCACGTGCTGATCGTCGACGACGACCGCGCGATCCGCGAACTGATCGCGGATTACCTGGAGAAGAACGGCATGCGCGTGTCGCTGGCCGCGAACGGCCGCGAGATGCGCAACGTGCTGGACGACGGCGCGCCCGACCTGATCGTGCTCGACCTGATGATGCCGGGCGAGGATGGCCTCACGCTGTGCCGCGACCTGCGCGCCGGCAAGTTCCGCACGGTGCCCGTGCTGATGCTGACCGCGCGCGGCGAGGAAACCGACCGCATCATCGGCCTCGAGATGGGCGCCGACGATTACCTGGCCAAGCCGTTCGCGGTGCGCGAACTGCTCGCGCGGATCCGCTCGGTGCTGCGCCGCGCGCGCATGCTGCCGCCCGGCATGCAAGTGACGGAAACGGCTGAGATGCTCGCGTTCGGAGAATGGCGGCTCGACACGACCGGGCGCCACCTGCTCGATGCGGAAGGCACGCTGGTCGCGCTGAGCGGCGCCGAATACCGGCTGCTGCGCGTGTTCCTCGACAACCCGCAACGCGTGCTGACGCGCGACCAGTTGCTCAATCTCACGCAGGGTCGGCAGTCCGATCCGTTCGACCGGTCGATCGACCTGCTCGTGAGCCGGCTGCGCCAGCGGCTGCGCGACGGCGCGCGCGAACCGCGCTACATCAAGACGCTGCGCAACGAGGGCTATGTGTTCTCGTCGGCCGTGACCGCCGTCGACGGTACGTCATGAGCGCGCGCACCCCGTGGCACTGGCCGCGCTCGCTGTTCGCGCGGCTCGCGCTGATCCTGTGCGTGGGCCTCGCGCTCGCGCAGACGCTGTCGTTCTGGCTCACCGTGACCGAGCGCGACCAGGCGACCACCAACCTGATGATGGGCTACATCGAGCGCGAGGTCGCGAGCTCGGTCGCGTTGCTCGACCACCTGCCGCCCGCCGAGCGCGCCGCGTGGCTGCCGCGTCTCGCACGGCGCAGCTACGCGTTCATCCTCGGCCCCGGCGAGACCGGCACGCCGCCGGAAGCGCGGTTGTCGGCGCGCGTCGAGCGCTCGATTTCCGACGGCATCGGCGGCGACTACCCGCTGACCGCGAACGCGATTCCCGGTGACCGCGAACATCTGCAGGTGCATCTGCGCCTGACCGACGGGTCGCCGCTGACGATCGACATCCATCCGATGTCGACGGTGCCGCTGTCGGGCTGGCTGCCGGTCGTGCTCGTGCTGCAGCTGGCGGTGCTGGCCGCGTGCTGCTGGCTCGCGGTGCGGCTCGCGACACGGCCGCTCAAGCAGCTCGCGCAGGCCGCCGATGCGCTCGGCCCCGACCTGAAGGGCGAGCGGCTGAACGAGGGCGGGCCGTCGGAAGTCGCGCGCGCCGCCCGCGCGTTCAACGCGATGCAGGATCGCATCGCGCAGTACATGGCCGAGCGCATGCAGATCCTCGCGTCGATCTCGCACGACCTGCAGACGCCGATCACGCGGATGCGCTTGCGCGCCGACATGATGGAGGACGACGCGCAGGGCGCGAAGCTGCGCCAGGACCTGCTCGAGATGGAGCATCTGGTGAAGGAGGGCGTCGCGTACGCGCGGACGCTGCACGGCAACGAGGAGGCCGCGCGCCGTATCGATCTCGATGCGCTGCTCGACAGTATCGTGTGCGACTACACGGATGCGGGGCAGGATGTCGCGCTGCACAGCCGCGCACCGCTCGCGCTCGTCACGCGGCCGAAGGCGCTGCGCCGCATCGTCGGCAACCTCGTCGACAACGCGCTGAAGTTCGCGGGCGCGGCCGAGATCGACGTGCACGCCGCGCCGGACGGCGGCGCGGTGATCGCCGTGCTCGACCGCGGGCCCGGCATTCCGGACGATCAGCTCGACGCGGTGTTCGAGCCGTTCCGGCGCGTGGAGACGTCGCGCAACCGCGAGACGGGCGGCACGGGGCTCGGCCTAGCGATCGCGCGGCAGCTCGCGCTGGCGATGGGCGGCACGCTCACGCTCAGCAACCGGGCGGACGGTGGCGGGCTCGAGGCGCGGCTGACGTTGAGGAATGCGGGGTGACAGCGTGCGGCGTGTGAGCGCCGCGGGTTCAGGTTGGTGCTGAAGCCGACGCGCGCGACGTCACCCGCGCTGCAGATGCGCATCGACGAGCGGCGCGAGCGTCGTTGCATGCACGGCCGCGAGATCGTGCCGGCCGCCCGGCACGACATGCAGTTGCGCGTCGGGCAACCGTTCGAGCAGGCGCCGGCCGGCCGCGACGGGGCTGATCGGATCGTCGTCGCCCCACAGCAGCAGCGTCGGCTGTGCGATGCGCCCGATCTCCTGCGACAGGTCGGCACGGAACGTCAGGAACCAGTCGGGAAGCTGCGGGTTCGCTTCCGCGAAACCGGTGCGCCAGTCCTGCGCGCCGAGCCCGGCCATGTCGAGGCCGCCGGACGTGACCGTCAGCACGAGGTGCGTGATCAGTGCGGGCTTGTCGAGCGCCGCGCGCATCGCGATCACGCCGCCCATCGACTGCGCGATCACGGCGGTCGGCCGGTCGATCGTTTCCAGCACATGACGCACGAGGCTGTCGAAATCGTCGACGGCCGGATCGGGCGGCGTGTCGCCGAAGCCCGGGTAGCCGACGATGCGGCGCTCGGCCGGATGCGTGAGAAGGCCGGCGAGCGGTTGCCAGAAAGCGGTGCTGCCCGATGCGCCGGGCAGGAAGAGCAGTTGCGACGGAACGGGCATGGCGGTGCGGTTTCCCGGTGAGTGAAGTGAAGCGGAAGGGCGCGCGACGTGAGCCGGGCGCATCAGCACCGGCCGGTGCGCAGCGCGACGGTCCAGTCGTCGCGTCCGCGCGTTGCCGCGGTGGCGGCCGCCGTGTGCCAGTCGTATTCGACCGCATGGAATTCGACGTTCCAGCCGGCGGCCGTGCGCGACACCATCGCGTAGCGCGCATGCGGCGAGCCTGTCTCGATGCGGTGCGGATGCGGCAGGTCGTCCGTGTAGGCCTGCAGCCCGACGCTGCCCGGGTTGACGATCAGCCGGCCGTCGTCGAGCTTCGCCGTCCGCGGGATATGCGTGTGGCCGCACAGGATCAGCGATGCCGGTTCGTCGCCCGCGCGCTGCGCGATTTCATCGGGCGTGGCCGCGCGGCAGCCGTCGGGCGTGACCGTTTCGAGGAAATAGACGAGGTCGCTGTCGGGCGTGCCGTGCACCATCAGCACATCGTCGCCGAGCGTCATGCGTTCGGGCAGCGCGGCGATCCATTCCAGATGATCGGCGCGCAGCGTGTCGTGCGCCCAGCGATCCGACAGCCGCATCGACTCGCGATCGCCGGTGAGCAGTTGCCGTTCGTGATTGCCCTTGATGGTCGGCAGGTCGAGCGCGATCAGGCGGTCGGCCGTTTCGGGCGGATGGAGCGCGCCGGACAGGATGTCGCCGAGATTGACGATGACGTCGGCGCCGCGGCGGCGGATGTCGTCGAGCACTGCGTCGAGTGCGGCGAGGTTGCCGTGGATGTCGGACAGCGCGGCGATTTTCATGGCGGATCGGCGAGGAAGGGAACGGCGATTGTCGCCAATTCGGCGCAGGCCGTCCAATGGCGCGCGCATGCGACGCGGTGATCGGTTTGACGTGACGCCGCGATTGGTGTGTCAGTCGGTCGCGAGGCGCGCGTACATCGCGAAATCGCCCGGCGTGCCGCGCACCATCTTGTACGCGCGCAACAGCCCTTCGTAGCGGTAGCCGCATTTCTGCAGCACGCGCGCGGAGCCTGCGTTGCTGGTCAGCACGACGGCCTGCATGCGCATGAAGCCCTCGGCGAATGCCCACTCGGTGACGGACGTACACAGCGCGCTCGCGATCCCGCGCCCCCAGTGCGACGGCGCGAGATCGTAAGCGATTTCCGCCGAGCGGTTCGTGGTCGAGACGGTATGCAGGCCGATCGTCCCGGCGAGCGCGCCCGATGCGTCGTCGATCACGGCGAGACGCCGGATCGAATCGGGGTCCGTCGAATCGATGGCGTCGAACAGCGGCAGCAGATCGTCGGGCGAGCGCAGGTTCCAGCTCGTATGGCGGTAGACGTCGGGGTTCGTCAGGTATGCGTGCCACGCGCCGAGGTCGGCGCGTTCGATCTGGCGGAGCGACAGGCCGGGAAAGCCGGAGCGGGGCGGCGCAGCGACTCGCATCCGCATCCGCGCCTATGCTGAATGACGCCGATACAGCGCCAGCGACCCGGCGAGCGCGAGCAGCATCGCGCCGCACGTGCGTTCGAGCCACAGCGCCCCCGCGCGCTTCAGCAACCGCACCGCGCGTGCGCCGAGCAGCGCGTAGCCGAACATCACGACCCCGTCGAGCAGCGCGAACGTGACCGCGAGCGCGACGTATTGCGGCGCGAGCGGCGCGGACGGATCCAGGAACTGCGGCAGGAAGGCGGAGAAGAACAGATAGCCCTTCGGGTTGGTCACCGCCGTGAGGAAACTCTTCGCGAAGATCGACGCGTTGCGCCCGGAAGTGTCGCCACCGTGCGCGGCGGCGACGTCGAGCGACCCCTTCGACATCAGCAGCCGGATGCCGACGTAAGCGAGATACGCGGCGCCGAGCCACTTCACCACCGAGAACCAGAACACCGACGCCATCAGCAGCGCGCCGAGGCCGAGCGCGACCGCGACGATCAGCACGAAGTCGGACAGCATCGCGCCCGCGAAGCCGTAGGCCGCGCGGCGCACACCGTAGCACGAGCCGTTGGTCAGCGCGAGCAGCACGGTCGGGCCGGGTGTCGCGATACCGACGAACGCGACAGCGGCGAAGATCAGCAAGGTCGTCTCATGCATGAAGGCACTCCCGGTGGATGGCGCGCGTTCGATTATCGGTTGCGCCCGCCCGGGCTGTACAGGTGCGACGCGCTGCGCACACGGCCGGCTGCGCGACTATCTCGATTTTGGCAAGAAACTGTTTTCATTATTGTGCTTTCGACGGGAACCGGTTCCATCTACCATGGCGGCCGCAGTGGGCACGCCCGCCGCGTCGTCGCGCGCGGACGCGGCCGGCCTCGCACCGCCGGCACATCTCGCCGCCCGCGCGCTGCTCGCAACTGACAGCCAGAACAACGGGTTCAACGCCCGGAGACACGACAATCATGAACAAGCAACTGATCGCAGCCCCGCTGCTGCTCTCGCTCGCGGGCATCGCCGCCGCGCAAAGCTCCGTCACGCTGTACGGCATCGTCGATGCGGGGGTGACCTATCGCAGCAACGAGCGAGTCGGCTCCGCGGGCGCGTACACCGGCCATTCGAGTGTCGGACTCACGACCGGCAATCTGTCCGGCAGCCGCTGGGGGATCAAGGGTTCCGAGGATCTCGGCGGCGGGATGCGCGCGCTGTTCGTCCTCGAGAACGGCTTCGACATCACGAACGGCACGTCGGGGCAGGGTGGCCGACAGTTCGGCCGCCAGGCGTTCGTCGGCCTCGGCAGCGACCGCTACGGCACGGTCACGCTCGGCCGCCAGTACACGTCGCTCGACGATTTCGTGAGCCCGGTCGGCCCGTCGTCGTTCATCGGCGGCTTCGGCGCGCACCCGGGCGACATCGACGACCTCGACCAGACCGCGCGGGTCGACAGCTCGATCAAGTACACGAGCGTCAGCTACTCGGGCTTCACGTTCGGCGCGCTGTACGGCTTCGGCAGCCAGCCGGGCAGCATGAAGCAGCGCAACACGTGGAGCGTCGGCGCGGCATATGCGGCGGGCCCGCTGCGCGTCGGCGTCGGTTACGAGCGGTCGGACAACAGCAAGACGGGCGCGACCGACCCGACGGCCGGCAAGTGGCAGAGCACCGACGACGGGCTGTTCAATTCGTCGATCAACGAAGGCTACGCGAGCGCGCAATCGCAGCAGGTCATCGCGACCGGCGCGACGTACGACTTCGGGCCGGCCGTCGTCGGCGTGAACTACAGCAACGTGCAGTACCGCAGCGGCGGCCAGTCGCTGTTCACGGGCCACGCGACGTTCAACGTCGCGGGCGTGTTCACGCGCTGGAACGTGCGCCCGCAGACGCAACTGTTCGCGGGCTACAGCTACACGCGCGGCAGCGATGTCGACGGCGTGGACGACCGCGCGCAGTATCACAACGTCACGCTCGGCGCCGTGTATGACCTGTCGAAGCGCACCAGCGTGTACCTGCTCGGCGCGTACCAGCATGCATCGGGCATGACGCTCGACGCGCTCGGCCGGCCGGTAGCCGCGACCGCGTCGGTGTCGGACAAGGCGAACGGCCACTCGTCCGATTCCCGCTCGCAGGCCATCGTCAGCCTCGGCCTGCGCCAGAAGTTCTGACGTAAAGCGATCGTTGCGACCGCAACGTTGCCCGCAGTCGATGCCGGCAACGTTGCATGCAGGCTTCTATACTGTCGCCTCCTTTCCTGGAGGAGACGACATGACCCGAACGCATTCCGCGAGTTGCCTGTGCGGAACCGTCACCGTGACGCTGCGCGGCGAGCCGGCGGCGCGCGCGAACTGCCATTGCGCGACCTGTCGCGATTTCTACGGCACGCCGGTGCTGTCGGCGACCGCGTGGCCGCCCGGGCAGGTTGACGTCGAAGGCGAAAGCGCGACGTTCCCGCATCCCGCGAAGTCGATGTCGCGCACGTACTGCGCGTCGTGTGGCGAGATCGTGTTCGGCACCAACCGGCTCGGCATGCGCGTCGTGCCGAACAGCCTGGCCGCGCGTGCGCACGGCGGGCAACTGCCCGGCGACCTGCAGCCGACGATGCACTTGTTCTACCGGCACCGCGTGATCGACGTCGTCGATATGCTGCCGAAATTCCTCGACGGGTGGGACGGTCCGACGCTCGACGAAGCGAACTGAATGATCGCGACCGCGTGCCGGCATGGCCGGCGCGCGGTGTTGCCTGTCTTTTCCCTGTTCTCCCTTTCTTCTCACCGCATGCCGCCGTGCCGAATCGCGACAACGCGATCGCGCCGGATATTATTTTTTCTCTTTCATTTCAATTTCGATTTGTAATCATTTGGCCCATTTCCGGGGAATGAAAAAGACCATGCGGGCGTTTCAGGAAAAATGACGCATTCGCATTGAGTGAGCCGGAAGAA
The DNA here is from genome assembly GCF_002223205.1 of Burkholderia sp. AU27893. Taxonomy (NCBI): domain Bacteria; kingdom Pseudomonadati; phylum Pseudomonadota; class Betaproteobacteria; order Burkholderiales; family Burkholderiaceae; genus Burkholderia; species Burkholderia sp. AU27893. Next base: position 60,208 of record NZ_NKFD01000004.1, read on the forward strand.
AATGCCGGGGAAAAAGGCGCCGAAACCATGCGCCCGGCAAGCTGCTGCGGCGCGGTGAGCGGGTTTGACCATCGTTGACGGAAAAGCGCCGGACGGCAAAAAGCACGGAGTGAATAATTCGGGATGGCGGCGAATGTGCTTTAGCCGGAATCACCAATATTTCACGTGCCGCGATTTACAGTGTCGACCATTGAACGTTCGGGAGCATTATTCATGTCAATGAAACAAATTCGGGCGGCGTTGCTGGGAATGTGCATGGCAATGCTGGCGCCGGCGAGCCACGCGCAGGTGCAATACTCGACCGACTGGCTCGCGAACACGTACGGCACGCTGGCCCAGCACGTCGGCAACGCCGCGCGCTCGATGTGGGTTGCGCCCGAGGGCGTGATCTACACGTCGTCGCGCTGGGACGAGAACGCGGGCGGCGTCGCGCTCTACCAGAACGGCCAGACAATGGGCACGATCGGTATCCACGACGAATTCCAGGGCGGCGCGATTACCGGCAACGCGACGTCGATCTTCGTCGCGCTCGGCTACAACCGCACCTTCGGCAGTGGCTCCGTCGGCCGCTACGATCGCAGTACGAACAAACGCGACCTGCGTATCCCGGTCAGCACGTGGACGGGCCTCCAGAACCCGGACGTGATCACCGGCCTCGCGACGGCCGGCAACCTGCTGTACGCGAGCGACTTCTACGGCAACCGCGTGCGCGTCTATACGACCGACGGCGTCTGGCAGCGCGACATCGGCGTGACCGGGCCCGGGGCGCTGGCGCTCGATGCGGCGGGCAACCTGTGGGTCGCGCGCATGAGCGCGGGCGTGGTCGTGCAGTACAGCGCGACCGGCACGCTACTGAACACGATCCAGATGGCGGCCGGCGCGCGGCCGTCGGCGCTGTATTTCGACGCGTCGACGGGGCAATTGCTGGTGGGCGACCAGGGCCCGGACATGAACATCAAGCTCTACAGCCTCGCCGGGCTGCCGCAGCAGATCGGCACGTTCGGCGTGCAGGGCGGCTATCTCGACACGACCTCGGGCATCAAGGGGCAGGTGGGCGACAAGCGCTTCACGCGCGTGGTCGGCATCGGCAAGGATTCGGGCGGCAACCTGTACGTGCTCAACAACGCATGGGGCGGCGGCTGGGATCTCGGGCGCAACGGCAGCACCGATCTTCATGCGTACAGCCCGACGGGCGCGCTGCAATGGAAGCTGCAGGCGCTGAACTTCGAGGCGATCGCCGCGCCCGACCCGGCGACCGACGGCGCGTTCTTCTACAGCGGCAACAACGTGTATACGGGCTCGGCGGGCGGCACGTTCGTCGCGAACACGGTCGACCCGTTCACCTATCCGAAGGACCCGCGCCTCGACATGAACGACTACCAGCGCGGCCAGCATTTCGGCCAGCTCGTGATGGTGGGCGGCAACCGGATTCTCGTCGCGTCGGGCCAGAACCCCGGCAACTTCAATTTCTATTACTTCACGCCGGCGACCGGCTACATCGCGAACCCGGCCGGCTCGCTGCCGGGCAAGCCGTTCAACACGACGCTGCAGGTCACGACCGGTTTCGACATCGACGGCAACGGCGACGTGTGGGCCGGGCTGAACGGCTCCAACGCGATTACCCGCTACCCGATGACGGGCTTCGATGCGACCGGCAAGCCGTCGTGGGGCAAGCCGGTGACGACGCCGGTGCCGAGCACCGTGGCGCCGACGACGCGGATCATCTACCAGGCGGACAGCGACACGATGATCCTCGCGCAGGGTCTCGCGAACAACTGGGACTGGACCGCGATGAACGGGCACATCGAGGTGTATCACGGCTGGAAGAACGGCAATACGACCGCACCGAACCCGGTGATCAACCTGACGAGCGCGAACCCGAAATCGATCGCGGCGGCCGGCCACTACCTGTTCGTCGGCTACGTGCACACGGTGCCGAATGTCGACGTGTTCGATCTCAACACCGGCGCGCTCGTGACGACGCTGGCCAACTCGAACACGTCGGCGATGGACGTCGGCAACGACGTCGATTCGATGTACGGGATCCGCGCGTACCTGCGCTCGACCGGCGAATACGTGATCACGAAGGACAACTACAACGGCACGAGCATGATCGTGTATCGCTGGCATCCGTGAATGTGCAGGCCGTGCGGTCGCGTACGGCACGGCCTGGATTTTGCGCTTGTCGAACGATTTCAACCTATTGATATGGAAACCTGATTATTGAAATCGGGTGAGTAAGGCGACTTGTATAATTGCGGCCAACCAATACAACCCTGCCTTACCGAGAGAGAGCGTCATTCATGAACTGGGACGATGCCCGCGTTTTTCTGGCCGTTCATCGCACCGGGACACTGCGCGAAGCCGCGGCCGTGCTCGATGTCGATCAGGCCACCGTGGGGCGACGGCTGACGGCACTGGAAAAGGTGCTGGGCGCGAAGCTGTTTCTCAAGACGTCGTCCGGTTATGTCGTGACGCAGGTCGGCGGGCATTCGCTGCAGGCCGCGGAAGCAATGGAACAGGCGGCGAGCGACTTCGAGCGTCGCGTCCACGGCTCGGACGATCGGCTCGAAGGCGAGGTCCGGGTGACGACGACCGACTCCCTCGCGATGGATTTCGTCGTGCCCGCGATACGGTCGTTGCGACAGAAATCCCCTGCGATACACGTGATCCTGACGACGTCGGTACAGGTGCTCAACCTGACCCGGCGCGATGCCGATCTCGCGATTCGAACCGTGATGCCGGAAAACCCCGATCTCGTCCGCCGGAAGCTGGCCGAGTGGGAGGTCGGGCTGTTCGCGAGCCGTGAGTATCTGGATGCACATGGCGCGCCCACGATCGGATCGGCTTTCGACGGGCATGACCTGGTCGTCTATCAACCTTCCATCACGTCCAACCAGGGCGACACGCTGTGCGGCGAGTCGATGGAACGCGGGCGCATCGTTGCGCAAGTGAGTTCGAGCCTGATGCTGGCCACGTCGATCCGGTCAGGCATCGGCATCGGTGAACTGCCGGTGTATATGGCGCAGGAGGATGATTCGCTCGTGCGAATCTGGCCCGACAGGACGCGAGCCGCGCCGTATCAGGTTTGGCTCGTGTCGCATACGGACCTGAACCGGACGGCGCGCGTTCGGGCCGTTACCGCCGAGATTGCTGCTTCATTCGACCGCTATCGATAGCGGTCGTGCTCTCGGCGGCGCGGTGCCGGTGCTTAACGCGGCAGGGTTTTTCGCATCGAGAGCGTGCGTCGCAGGGCATACCAGCGAGGCACGATCGCGACCGCCGCGACGATCGCAAAGAACGGGATGGCCGTCGCGAGCACATGGCTGCCGGTACCGAGCAGGCCGCTGGACACGGTGGCCGCGAGCGACGCACTGCCGATCTGGAAGAAGCCGACGAGCCCGGACGCCGTGGCCGCACGTCCGTGTTCGCTCGCGATGGCGCCCGACACGGCGAGCGACAGCGACGATCCGTTCGACAGGCTGACGACGAACATCGGCAACACGATCGCGATGATGCCCTTGATGTGCGACGACTCGCACAGCGCGAACGCGATGCCGCCGGCCACGAAGCAGCCGACGCCGGCCACGACGATCGCATCGTAGGAGATCCGGTCGAGCATGCGGCGCGAGAGTATGTTGGCGGCAATGATGCCGGCGGTCAGCGGTAGATAAAGCCAGCCGCTTTGCTGTTCAGACAGGCCCAGGCCGGAGAAGATGAATGGCGACTGCGTCAGGTAGACGAACCACGCGCAATAGATCGCACAGACGACGAGCGTGTACCGGATGAAGGCCCGATCCCCGAGCACGTCGGCGAAGCCGGCCAGCGGCATGGCGCGATGTTGCCCCGGTGTGACGGCCGGCCGCGTTTCTTTCAGGAGAAGCTGGACGAGCGCGAGCGCCACTGCGCCAAACACGGCGACGAACATGAAGTCGCTGCGCCACCCGAACCATGCCGCCAGATATCCGCCGATCGCGGGCGCGATTGCCGGAGACAGCGACACGAGCGGATACACGATGCTGTAGACCTTCGCGGATGCGTTCTTGTCGCAGGTGTCGGCAATGATCGCGCGACCGATGACGAGACCGGACGCCGCGCCGATCGCTTCGAGCACGCGCCAGCCGAGAAAGCTCGCGAAGCCGCCGGCGCTTGCGCAGCCGATCGAGCCCAGGATGTACAGGAGGATGCCGGCCGTCAGCACCGGTTTGCGTCCCCATCGATCGGAGAGCGGGCCGTAGAACAGCTGCGCACAGGCGAGCGCGATCAGGTAGACCGATACCGTCTGCGGCATCTGCCATGCGTCGATCGAAAACGCGTGGGCCATCGACGGCATCGCGGGCAGGTAGACGTCGGACGCGATCAGGCCAAAGGCGCTCAACAGGGAGACGACGAGGATGAGTGAGAAGTGGGACATGGTCGCTGGGTGGTTGGGGCGGGACGCGCGAGCGGATCGAAGTGACGACGCGCGTTGAGCGGCCCTGGGAAAAGGCCGGAGGCGATATTACGGCGTGCGATGCGGTTCTGGAGCCGGCGGAATTGCATTGCTCGGATGCATTTCTGCGGGCGGCGAAGCGGGGGCCGGGGACGCGTGCGGAGGATGGCGTCGGGTGTTGCGCAGGATGCGGGTCAAGAAGAATCTGGCGCGGGTGTTGGCGAAGAGCAACGAGGCGCTTCGCCGTCGTTCCTGTTGCGCCGGATGATAGAGCGGTGTTTCGTCGCCGCGTTGTTGTTCGACGCGATGCGCACGGGCTTGCAGCAATCGATCGGTCGTGAAGTGGCCGGGGTGCTGCGCTGAGAGGGAGAGGGGGGAATGGCTGAGCGCGCGTGGAACGCTGCCGCCGATGCGGGTTTGCGGGTGAGCCGCCGCTTGCCGGCCAGCCCATGCCCGCATCGGGGCATCAGCCCATCAAAACGACACCGTCGTCGTCAGCGTGACGAGCCGCGGCTCGCCGACCGCGATGATCAGGTTGTTGTTGCTCGACGGGTAGTAGGTCTTGTCGAGCAGGTTCTTCACGTTGAGCTGGAAGCGCGTCGGGAACTTGCCGATCGTCGTTTCGTACGCCGCGAACGCGTCGACGGTCACATAGCCGGGCAGTGTGAAGCTGTTCGCGGTGTCGCCGGAGCGGGTGCCGACCAGACGTGCGCCGCCGCCGAAGCGCCAGCGCCCGGGCAGGTTCGCGATCGCCGTGTCGTATACCGCGAAGAGGCTGCCCGTATGGCGCGCAACGTTGGTTAGCGGCGTGTTGCTGTCGCGATCGGTCGCATTCGTGTACGCGTAGCTGCCGATCACGCTCAGGTGGCGCGTGATCTGCCCCGCGACGTCGAGCTCGATCCCGCGCGAGCGCGCAGTGCCGATCGTCGACGTCAGATCGCCGACCGTGACCGCGACGTTGCGCTTGTCGATCTGGTAGACCGCGAGCGTGCCGGTGATCGCCGGCTTCAGGCTGAACTTCAGCCCGGCCTCGAGCACGCGGCCGTATTCCGGTGCGAGCGGCGCCGCGACGTTCGTGGCGACGTTCGGTTTGAACGAGCGGCTCACGTTTGCGTAGGCGGTCAACGCCGGCGTGAGCGCATACGCGAGCCCGAACTGCGGCAGCCACACGGTGCCGCGCGAGCGGTCGGCGAACACGAACGGCCGCCCCATCCCCGATTCCTGCTGCCAGTTTTCCCAGCGCAGCCCGCCCACCGCGGTGAGCCGGTCGGTGAGCTTCACCGAGTCCTGCACGATCGTCGAATACGCATGCACCACCGAGCGCGAATCGCTTTGCTTCGGGTTGGGTATGCCGCCCGGGGCGAGCAGGTCGTACACGGGATCGTAGAGATTGAAGCCCTTCGTCGCCTTGCCGCGGATCGTGTCGCCGCGGAAGCTGCGCTGCCGCTCGTATTCGCCGCCGATGTAGATCGCGTGGTGCATCCCGGCGAGCGTCACGTTGCCGAGCAGGCCGAGCGTCGCGATCTGGTCGGAGTCGTTGCGCCCGAGATTCGCATCGGACGAGCGCGTCAGTGCGCCGGTGGTGCTGTTGAATGCGGTGGCGCGGGTAATGTACTGATCGTAACGATCGCGGCCCCAGCCGTAGGTCGCACGCACGCGCCATGCATCGGAGAAGCGGTGCTCGACGCGCGCACGCAGCGTTTCCTGGATGCCGGTGCTCTGCGACCACGCTTCCTCGTAGCGGCGATAGCGGAGCGCATCGTCGAGCTGGCCGTTCACGAGCACGGTGCCGCGATCGAACGGCGTCGTGTAGTCGACGTACTGGTAGCTGACGTCGATCGACGTGTTCGCGTCGTGCCATGACAGCGCGGGCGCGATCAGCGCGTCGCGCTGGCGGCCGAAGCTGCGCCAGTAGCGGCTCATGTCGTACTGGCCGGTCAGCCGGAACGCGAGCGTGCCGCCCGCGACCTGGCCCGGCTTGCCGAGCGGGCCCGTGAGATCGAACGTCGCGCTGCTGCCGCCGTGGCTCGTGCGCGAGGCCGAGATCGAGCCGCCGAAGGCGTCTTCCGGCCTGCGCGTGACGAGGTTGATCACGCCGCCGGGATCCTGCATCCCGTAGAGCAGCGACGCCGGGCCCTTCAGTACTTCGACGCGGTCGATCGTCGCCAGATAGCTGTGCAGCACCGGCGTGCGCACGCCGTCGACGAGCACGGAGCCGTCGTTGTTCGACCCGAAGCCGCGTTTGATGAACGCATCGCGCGTGCCGCCGAGCGTGTTCGTTTGCGTGACGCCGCTGATGTTGCCGAGCACGTCGTCGAGCGTGCGCGCCTGCTGGTCCTGCATCACGCTGCTGCTGACCACCGCGACCGATTGCGGAATCTCCTTGATCGAACGGGTGTCGCCGCCCGCGATGCTCGTGGTGCGCGGCTGATAGCCGACCGTCGGATCGGCGGTTGCCGATGCGCTGACGCTGATCGCCGGGAGTTCGCGCGCGGCCGGCGGCGCGGGTGTGGAAGCGGCAGCGACGGGTTCGTCGTCAGCGCGTTCGGCGGCGGACGCATGCGTGCCGCTCGCGACGCACAGGGTGATCAGGGCAGGCAGGCTCGTGCGCCACGGACGCAGGGTCCGGGCGCGGCGGGGTGTTCGGCGGGATGGCATGAATCGATACAGGACGGAGTGCTAAGGATCGGGGCGCGGGCCGCGGCGTTTGGCATGACCAGAACGCGAATAATATATGTAATGAGAATCATTTGCAATTGTAATGAGGGGGGCTGCGCCACGAGGACCTTGGTTGCCGGGCCGTTGGCCGTCTGCTACCGTAGCGACCAAAATCAGACGCAGTGAAATTCAATGAGAGAGCCGGGGGCCGCACCATGTCACCTTCCTGTCACGTCGCGTTCAGCGCGACGCTGCGCACCGCACACGACCATGCGGGTGGAGAAGTGATCGCAGCCGTGTTCCGCCATTCGAACGATTAAACCAACGGAAGCGAATTTGTCCGGCGCAAGCACCGGGCTTCAATCACTTCAACCACCACGCTAGACGGGAGACCACCCATGAAGAAGATTTCCGCGCCGTTCGCGGCGGCCGCGCTTGCGGCATGCACGATGCTCGCGGGCGTTTGCCAGAGCGCCTGCGCAGCATCGGCCACCGAGCCTGCGATCGACGCGCATTACGGCGCCGTGATCGAGGCTTATACGCAGGACATGGCCGCCGCGAAGACGAAGTACGACGGCAAGCGCCTCCTGTTCGTCGGCGCCGTGATCCGGATGGGCGGCGACCCGGGCGGCACCTATTTCGGCGCGCTGACGGCCGACGGCGAACAGTTCGACACGCATTTCGATGTGGCTGACCAGGATGCGCTGAAGCCCAAATTCCCCGGCGGCGAGATCAAGCCGTTCGTCACGTCGGCGGCGTTCCGCTTCAGCTGCGTGAACGAAGGCTATATCGATGCACCGGTGCTGCCGGGGTTGAAGCTCTCGCACTGCCGCCTCGCCAACTGACCCCGGGCCGGCGCGGGGGCCGGCGTTCAGAACTTCTGCTGGATGCCGGCCATCACGCCGAGCTGGTTCATCCCGGTCCCGACCGTTCCGCCGGCGGCGACCGCATTTGCCGCCAGCTTGCTGTTGAACATGTAGCCCACCGACGTATAGACGGTCGTCTGCTTCGACAGGAAATAGTTTGCGCGGCCGACGAGCAGCGTGGCGTTCGTGCCGCCTTCGTTGTTTTCGCGGCGCTGCAGGTAGCGTACGCCTTGCAGGTCGAACGCGAGGTAGGGCGTCGCGTAGTACGTGCCGCCGGCGAACACGATATCGGCCTGCAGGTGTTCGGCCGCCGCGAGGTTGCGGCGGATCCACCCGGCGCCCAGTTTCGCCGCGCCGATCTTCACGTAGCCGGCGACGATGTCGCGCGTGTCGATGTACGCCGGATTGTTCAGCGGCGCGAGCGCGCCGTCGCCGCCGCGCATCACGTCGTGCGATGCGGCGAGCCCGAAGTTGCTCGCGTCATACGCGAGCATCGCCGTGTACTGGCGGCAGGCGACGATGTCGCCGGGCACCTGTCCGGCACAGCCCGTCGCCGACGGCCCGGCCGGCCCGGCCGCGTCGCGGCCGAAGCTGTAGGTGGCGCCGAGCGTCACGCCGTGGAACGTGCCCTTGTAGCCGATCGCATTGTCGCTGCGCGCGTTCGGCAGATAGGAATCGAAATCCGCCATCGAGTGAATCGACGGGCCGATCACGTCGGCATTGGTCAGCACGATCATCGACATGTTCATCTGGCGCCCGAGGGTCAGCGCGCCGAACGGACTATTCACGCCGACGTTCGCCTGTCGTCCGAACAGGCGCCCGCCGTAGTTCATTGCGCCGGTGCCGGGCTGGAAACCGTTTTCGAGCACGAAGAAGGCCTGGTAGCCGCCGCCGAGATCCTCCGTGCCTCTCAGCCCCCACCGTGACGGCACCTCGCCGGTCAGCGTCGGCATGCCCGTGAACGATCCGCCGTGCGCGGCGTTGTTGTAGTAGGACACGCCGGTATCGATGATCCCGTACAGCGTGACGCTGCTTTGCGCGCAGGCCGGTCCGGCCAGTGCCATTGCCGTCGCGAGCGCGACGCCCAGTTTATTTTTCACGGCTGTCTCCAAACAGTATGTAGTTATGCTTATCGATTTTTATGGTGACCAGGACAAATCCGGGGTGCCGACAGGTATCGGCGAGACGGCTGGCGTCGCGTGTTACGACATCGCCGGGTCGCGTTGCGGGCGCGGTGCCGCGGTACGCGCGCCCACCATGACGACGGCGATTGCCGCGCCGGCCATCGGCACGAGGAACGCGAGATAGAGATGGGACACGGACCAGCCGTCGTCCAGCAACGCACCGACCGTCATCGGCGACAGGATCGCGCCGAGGCGGCCGATGCCGACCGCGAGGCCGATGCCGGTCGTGCGGATTTCGGCGGGGTACGGCGTCGGCGACAGCGCATACATGCCGGCCACGCACGCATTGATCACCGCGCCGAGGAACACCGCGACGGTCATCCCGATGCCGAGCGAGCCGGTGTTCGCGCCGAACACGACCATCAGCGCGCCGCCGAGCAGCAGGGTCGCGCCCAGCAGGTTGCGCAGGCCGACGCGCGTCGACAGCAGGCTGAAGAGCGAGGCGCCCGCAATGCCGCCAAGGTTGAGCAGGACGCCGCCGGTGACCCCCTGCGATGGCGACAGCCCGGCCTGGACCAGCAGCTTCGGCGTCCAGCTCACGACGAAGTAGAAGCTGCCCATCACGAGGAAGAACGCGATCCACAACGCGATCGTGCGGCGCGCGAGCGGTGCGCGGAGCACCGCCGTCCAGCTCGACGCGGGGCTTGCGGTGTCGATCGACGAGGTCGCGGGCGGCAGCGCGTCGATCGGTGCGCGCTTCATTCTTGAGAGGATGCGGTTGATTTTCTGCAGCGCGTGGTCCGGACGCCTCGCCAGCAGGAAATCGAGCGATTCCGGCAGCAGCGCGAGCACCATCGGGATCGACAGCAAGGTCAGGATGCCGCCGAACGCGAACACGCTGCGCCATCCCCACGTCGACAGCAAGTAGCCGGCGATGACGCCGCCAGCGGTGGCGCCGATCGCGTAGCCGGCCGACTGCATGCCGATCGCGGCGCTGCGCCATCGGCTCGATGCGTACTCGCCGCTGATCACGGTCAGGCTCGCCAGCATGCCGCCGATGCCGAGCCCCGTATACGCACGCGCAACGGCGAGTTGCAGCGTGCTGTGGGTGGCCGCGCAGGCGAGCATCCCGGTCGAGATCACGGCGAGGCAGAGCAGGATGATGCGGCGGCGACCGACGCGGTCGGCCAGCGGCGCGATCAGCACCGAGCCGATGCCCATGCCGGCCAGCCCGGCACTCAGCAGCAGGCCGATTTCCTTGCCGCTCAGTTTCCATTCGGCCGCCAGGTGCGGCGCGGCAAACGCGACGGCCAGCACATCGAAGCCATCGAGCATGTTCAGCACGACGCAGGCCGTGACGGCCATCGTCTGGAACGCGCTCATCGGGGATTCGTCGATCGTATTGCGGATATTTGCGCTCACGTCAAAGACCCTTCATCAAATAGTATGACTAATCAAATGGGATGGCATCGAAGCCGGCGGTAGCGAATGGGACAAAAGCGAATGCTGGGCTGACGGGCATCCTCGGCGACCACCCGCTGCGGCCGGCAGGCGCCGCCAGTGCGCCGGCAAGATGCTTACGCGGGCTCGGGTTGCAGCAGCAGCCGCTCGATCACGCGCCGCGCACGATTGGGGCCTGCGTCGACGTGAATGTCGAGCTGGCGACCGTCCGGAAAGCGCAGCTGATTCCGGTATTGCGCTTCGATCACGGCCTTGTCCTCGTCGAACGTCGCCGCGGATTGCTCGATGACCGTTTGCGCGATGCGCTCGACGTCGTGCTGCGGATTGGTCGCGACGGTCCAGAAGTAGTGCGTCGTCGTTTCCGTTTCGGGCGTGATGCCGTGGAAGCCGCGCATGTGAAGGCCGCCGCGTGCCGGATCGTGCAGGTCGCCGGTGCCGGCGTCGATCGCGCCGGTCCAGATGCGGATGTGCGACACGTGGAACTCGATTTCCTGCCAGCGATCGACGCGGGCCGCGAACGGCCATGCGGCGGTGTAGGTCGGCGGCGGGACGGAATCCGGCATTCGTCGCACCAGCGTCACCGTGTCGCCGTCGCTGCTGACGCGCGTCTCCGCGCCCATGTGCAGCGGCGCGTTGCCGCCGATCGTCTTCAGGTGGACATAGCCGAGGTGGCTCAGGTCCATCAGGTTGTCGTGAATCAGTTGATACGGCGCGTCGTAATGGTACTGGCCGCCGCCGAACCGGTATTGCGGATCCGTATGGAACGCGTAGCGGGGCGGCGCGCAGGTCGGTCGGGCGTGCGCGTCGGCGCCGATCCAGATCCACACGATCGCGTCCTGCTCCTGCACCGGATACGACGACACGCACGCCTTGGCCGGAATCCGGTCCTGCCCGGGAATCTCCACGCATGCACCGCCGCCGTCGAACAGCAAGCCGTGATAGCCGCAGCGCAGCCCGCGTGCTTCGAGCGAGCCGCACGACAGCGGCAGCGACTTGTGGCAGCACCGATCCTCCAGCGCACCGACTTCCCCGGACGGCAGCCGGAACAGGACGACCGGATGGCCGAGCAGCGTGCGGGCGACGGGTTTGTCCGTCAGTTCGGACGACAGCGCGGCGACCCACCATCGGTCGACCGGGAATTTAGCAGTATTGATTGATGGCCGGGCAGATTGCGCCATTGATCGTCTCCATTGTGGTGTGGGCCGCCTCGGGTCGGGCGTGTCCGTCTACAGGTCGAGTACCAGCAGGTCGGTTCGTGCGCGCGAGCAGCAGGGCATGAACTGGTCGCCGGCGGCTTTTTCCTCGTCGGTCAGATACGCATCGCGGTGATCGGGCTCGCCTTGCAGCACGCGTGTCACGCATGTGCCGCACACGCCTTGCTCGCACGACGTCAGCACGTCGATGCCGTTTGCCGCCAGTGCGGCGATGACCGTGCATTCGGCCGGCACGTCGATCACCTGGCCGCTGCTCGCGATCCGCACCCGGAACGCACGATCCGCGCCGGACGCCGCCACCGCGCCACCGAAGAACTCGTAGTGCAGTCGCGCTTCCGCCCAGCCGCGCTCGCGCGCTCCGCTCAACACCGCATCCATGAAGCCGCGCGGCCCGCATACGTACAGGTGTGTGCCTTCGGGCGCCGCGGCGAGCACGGCGGCCAGGTCGAAGCGTTGCTCGGGCGCGCCGTCGTCGACGTGGAAGCGGGCACGATCACGGAACCCGGCCGCGTTGATCCGCTCGACGAAGGCCATGCGGTCGGTCGAGCGTGCGCAGTAATGCATGTCGAATGCGCCGCCGGACGAGAACAACCGCTCCGCCATGCTGAGGATCGGCGTGACGCCGATCCCGCCTGCGAGCAGCAGGTGGTGCGGCGCGTCGGGGGCGAGCGCAAACTGATTGCGCGGCACGCCGATCCGCACGGTATCGCCTTGCCGGACGGCGTCGTGAATGGCGCGCGACCCGCCGCGGCCGTCGACATCGCGCAGCACGGCGATCTGATAGCGGTCGCCTTGCTCCGGGTGGTTGCACAGCGAATACTGGCGCACGAGGCCGCCCGGCAGATGCACGTCGATATGGGCGCCGGCGTCGAAGCGCGGCAGCGGCGAGCCGTCATCGCTGACGAATTCGAAGCCGCAGATGTCGCGTGCTTCCTGCCACTTGCGGGCCACGCGGACCGTCAACGTCGCGGTGCTCATGACGCCTCCCTGACCTGCGCGACCGGAATTACGGGCCGCGACGGACTCGACGCGTGCTCGTCGGCGAGCAGCCGCTCGATCACCTTGCGCGACAGCACGCCGCCGGCGTCGATGTTGAGCTTGAGCAGCTTGCGATCGGGCCACTTCTCCAGGTTGAGCTGCTGGCGCTCGAGCATCTCGAGATCCTCGGCGAAGATCTTGCCCTGGCCTTCGCGGATCTCGGCGGTCAGCGCGTGATCGTCGGGCCGGAAGTTGCGCGCCATCCCCCAGAAGTACCAGATCGAGGTGTCCGTCTCGGGTGTGATGAAATCCACGACGATCGACGACGCCTTCAGGTCGGCCGGCGCGTCGTAGCCGCCGTGGCCCGCATGCGCGACACCGACTTCGATCATCACGTGGCTCGGCGGCGCGAAGCGGCAGATCTGCCAGCGGTCGACCGGCACGTCGTCGGCCAGCCCGTTGCCGCGCAGCGCCATCTGCCAGAACGGCGGCGGCATCACGTTCTCCATGAAGCGGCTCGTGACGACTTCGTCACCGTGGCTGGTGGTCTTCGGCGGTGCTTCGTCGATTTCCTTCTGGCCGATGCTCGACGCATGCACGTAGGTTTCGTGCGTGAGGTCCATCAGGTTGTCGATCATCAGCCGGTAGTCGCAGCGGATGTGATACAGGCCGCCGCCGTGGGCCCAGGCCGGGTCTTCCGCCCACGCCAGCGTGGGCAATTTGGCGGGATCGGCTGCCGACGCATCGCCCGGCCAGACCCAGATGAATCCGTATCGCTCCACCACCGGGAAGCTGCGAATCGGCGGGAAGCCGCCGACGCGCTGGCCCGGCATGCCGGCCGCCTTGCCGTTGCAGCCCATTTCCAGCCCGTGATAGCCGCACACGAGCACGCCGTCGCGCACGAATCCCAGCGACAGCGGCGCGCCGCGGTGCGGGCAGAAGTCCTCGAGCGCCGCGACCTGGCCGTCCGCCGCGCGGTAAAACACCATCGACTCGTTGCAGATCTGGCGGCCCAGCGGCTTGCCGTCGATTTCATCGGGCGTGCACGCCACGTACCAAGCATTCTTGAGAAACACGTTCGTCGTCTCCTTCAGGTCGATGCCGCCGGTACGCGGCATCTCTTCATTCCGTGTACTGAATGAGATTCAGTGTACTCATCGAGATTGGCGGGAGCAAGGCGGGCGGTATACTGGTTTTCCCGGGAAATGGCGCGAGGCAGCGCCATGCCGTCGGCGCGTGCAACCGGCATGCGCCGTTTATGTCATCGACTCATTCATGGAAAAAACGAATCCCGCCGACCTGCCGGTTTTCCCGCTCGATCTGTACGACGAACCCGGGCACCTGATCCGGCGCGCGCACCAGATCGCGGTTGCGATGTTCTACGAGAAGCTGGGCCGGGACGTGACGCCGGTGCAGTACGCGGTCCTGCGGATGCTGTACGAGTGCCCGGGGCTCGATCAGGTGACGCTCGCGCAGCGGGTCGCGCTCGACACGTCGACCACCGCCGATCTCGCGGTCCGGCTCGAAGCGAAAGGATTGATCGTGCGCGAAGTGCTGCCGCGGCGTCAGCGCCGCTTGCTGCTGACACCGGCGGGCGTCGAACTGCTGACGCACCTGATTCCGTCGGTGAAGGAATTGCGTGCCGGCCTGTTCGACGGGATGGGGGAGGACGATTCGCAGGAACTGGTGCGCCTGTTGCGCAAGTTCGTCCATTTGAACAACGAGCAGAGCCGCGCGCCGCTGCGCGTCGGCGACGAGTCGTAACACCCTCGACCCCGGCAGCGGCGGGGAAGCGGCGGGCGCGCTGCCCGCCGTGCGTCACCCGTGCGTGCTGTCGCCTTCCAGCCGCCGCACGGCTTCCGCCACTTCGTTCCTGAAGCGCACGAGCGCCGCCTGTTCCGGCGCCGGCGGTTGCACGGCCGCCCACAGCATGTCGACGAGCTGCGTGGCCGTCGTTTCCGTATCGAGCTTGCGGTGCCCGAGGATCGCATCCCACAGCACGTGCTCGATCGGCCCGAACACCATCGAGCGCAGCAGGCTCAGCGGCAGGTCGGTGCGCACCTGCCCGGCCGCCTGGCCGCGCGCGAGCACGTCCATCAGCGGCGCGGTGTAGCGGCGCTGCAGCGCGGTGAGCTCGTCGCTCAGCGCATGCTGCTTCGCGCGGCCTTCCGACAGCACCAGCGCGCACAGGCCCGTGCCGTTCACCAGCATCAGCCGCAGATGGGTGCGCACGATGAACGCGAACTGCTGCTGCACCGATGCGTCCTGCGGCATCCCTGCCTCGAATGCGGCGATGTTTTCGTCGTACCAATCCGCGATGACGCGCGCGCACAGCTCGCGCTTGCCGCGGAAATAGCTGAACACCGTCGCCTCCGACACGCCCACGCGCTGCGCGATCTCGGCGGCCGTCGCATGCTCGTAACCTTTTTCGGCGAACACTTCCCGGCCGGCGCGCAGAATGTCCTGCACGCGTTGCTGGGATTTGCGCCCGGCGGGCGCGCGCGAGGGATCGGCGCGGTCGGCTTTGACGGTGGCGGTCATGGGGTCGGCGGTAGCGGCTGTCATCTCGGCATCATATCTGAGTGTCACTCAAAAAACTATTGACGCCGAACCCGACGAGGCGCGAAACTGTGCAAAATTTACGCTGTATCGGTCAATGAATATGGGTATTCATTCGATTTGAGCGAAACTCAGAAATCGGTGAGTGCCACACACTTTCTGGAGACGGAGGAGACATGATCAACCTGCCCGGTGTGCAATTCATGCTCGGTGAAGACATCGAGATGCTGCGCGACGCCGTCGCGACGTTCGCGGCGAAGGAAATCACCCCGCGCGCGGCGGAGGTCGACCGCACCGACCAGTTTCCGATGGATCTGTGGAAGAAGTTCGGCGATCTCGGCGTGCTCGGCATGACGGTGGCCGAGGAATACGGCGGCGCGAACATGGGCTACACCGCGCACATGGTCGCGATGGAAGAGATCTCGCGCGCGTCGGCGTCGATCGGCCTGTCGTACGGCGCGCACTCGAACCTGTGCGTGAACCAGATCCACCGCAACGGCACGGAAGCGCAAAAGCAGAAATACCTGCCGAAGCTCGTGTCGGGCGAACATATCGGCGCGCTCGCGATGAGCGAGCCGAACGCCGGCTCCGACGTCGTCAGCATGAAGCTGCGCGCCGACAAGCGCGGCGATCGCTACGTGCTGAACGGTACGAAGATGTGGATCACCAACGGCCCCGATTGCGACACGCTGGTGGTCTACGCGAAGACCGACCTCGAAGCCGGCCCGCGCGGCATCACCGCATTCATCGTCGAGAAGGGGATGAAGGGCTTCTCGGTCGCGCAGAAGCTCGACAAGCTCGGCATGCGCGGCTCGCACACCGGCGAGCTGGTGTTCCAGGACGTCGAAGTGCCGGAGGAGAACATCCTCGGCCAGCTCAACGGCGGCGTGAAGGTGCTGATGAGCGGCCTCGACTACGAGCGCGCGGTGCTGTCGGGCGGCCCGACGGGCATCATGGCCGCGTGCCTCGACGCGGTGGTGCCGTATATCCACGACCGCAAGCAGTTCGGCCAGGCGATCGGCGAATTCCAGCTGATCCAGGGCAAGGTCGCCGACATGTACACCACGTTCCAGGCCTGCCGCGCGTACCTGTACGCGGTCGGCCGCCACCTCGACTCGGCCGGCAGCGACCACATCCGCCAGGTGCGCAAGGACTGCGCGGGCGTGATCCTCTACACGGCCGAGAAGGCGACGTGGATGGCCGGCGAGGCGATCCAGATCCTCGGCGGCAACGGCTACATCAACGAATACCCGGTCGGGCGCCTGTGGCGCGACGCGAAGCTGTACGAGATCGGCGCCGGCACGAGCGAGATCCGCCGGATGCTGATCGGCCGCGAGCTGTTCGCGGAAACGCTGTAACGCCCCACGTCACGCGAACGGAGCCCCGTCGATGCCGATCATCGAATCGAAACTGAACCCGCGCTCGGAAGACTTCCGCGCGAATGCCGCCGCGCTCGAGGCGGTCGTCGCCGACCTGCGCGCGAAGATCGAACAGCTCGCGCAGGGCGGCGGCCAGGCCGCGCGCGACAAGCACCTGTCGCGCGGCAAGCTGCTGCCGCGCGACCGCATCGCGCAACTGCTCGATCCGGGCGCGCCGTTCCTCGAGTTCTCGCAGCTCGCGGCGAACGGCATGTACAACGACGACGCGCCGGGCGCGGGCGTCATCACCGGGATCGGCCGGATCGCGGGCCGCGAATGCGTGATCGTGTGCAACGACGCGACGGTCAAGGGCGGCACGTATTACCCGGTCACCGTGAAGAAGCACGTGCGCGCGCAGGAAATCGCCGCGGAAAACCGGCTGCCGTGCGTGTATCTCGTCGATTCGGGCGGCGCGAACCTGCCGAACCAGGACGACGTGTTTCCCGATCGCGACCACTTCGGCCGCATCTTCTTCAACCAGGCGACGATGTCGGCGGCGGGGATCGCGCAGATCGCCGTCGTGATGGGCTCGTGCACGGCGGGCGGCGCGTACGTGCCGGCGATGAGCGACGAGTCGATCATCGTGAAGGAGCAGGGCACGATTTTCCTCGGCGGGCCGCCGCTCGTGAAGGCCGCGACCGGCGAGGAAGTGAGCGCCGAGGATCTCGGCGGCGGCGACGTGCATACGCGCCTGTCGGGCGTGGCCGACCATCTCGCGCAGAACGACGCGCATGCGCTGTCGATCGCGCGCAACATCGTCAGCCACCTCGCACCGAAGATCGCGCCGCCGGTCGCGCTGCGCGAGCCGAAGCCGCCGCGCTACGACGCGAAGAGCCTGTACGGCGTGATTCCCGTCGATACGCGCAAGCCGTTCGACGTGCGCGAGGTGATCGCGCGCATCGTCGACGATTCGGAATTCGACGAATTCAAGGCGCGCTACGGCACGACGCTCGTCACGGGCTTCGCGCACATCTGGGGCCACCCGGTCGGGATCGTCGCGAACAACGGCATCCTGTTCTCCGAATCGGCCGTAAAGGGCGCGCACTTCATCGAGCTGTGCTGCCAGCGCAAGATTCCGCTCGTGTTCCTGCAGAACATCACGGGCTTCATGGTCGGGCGCAAGTACGAGAACGAAGGCATCGCACGGCACGGCGCGAAGATGGTGACGGCCGTGTCGAACGCGAAGGTGCCGAAGTTCACGGTGATCATCGGCGGCTCGTTCGGCGCCGGCAACTACGGGATGTGCGGCCGCGCATTCGGCCCGCGCTTCCTGTGGATGTGGCCGAACGCGCGCATTTCGGTGATGGGCGGCGAGCAGGCCGCGTCGGTGCTCGCGACGGTGCGCCGCGACGGCATCGAGGCGAAGGGCGGTTCGTGGTCGGCCGAGGAAGAGGATGCGTTCAAGCAGCCGATCCGCGACCAGTACGAACGCCAGGGCCATCCGTATTACGCGAGCGCGCGGCTGTGGGACGACGGCGTGATCGACCCCGCGCAGACGCGCGACGTGCTGGGCCTCGGCCTCGCCGCGTCGATGAACGCGCCGATCGAAGACACACGCTTCGGCGTGTTCCGCATGTAACGGCCGGGAGGGCTGAACGATGCGATACGAAACGATCAAGGTAAGCGAAGCCGGCCGCGTGGCGACCGTCACGCTCGCACGTCCCGACGTGCGCAATGCGTTCAACGAGACGACGATCGCCGAGCTGACCACTGCGTTCGAATGGCTCGACGCGCACGAAGGCGTCCGCGCGATCGTGCTTGCCGCGGAAGGCGCGGCGTTCTGCGCGGGCGCGGACCTGAACTGGATGAAGAAGATGGCCGGTTACTCGGACGACGAGAACCGTGCCGATGCGCGCAAGCTCGCGCGGATGCTCGAGGCGATCCATCGCTGCGGCAAGCCGGTGATCGCACGCGTGCATGGCGATGCGTATGCGGGCGGCGTGGGCCTGGTGGCGGCGGCCGACATCGCGATCGCCGCCGACGGCGTGAAATTCTGCCTGTCGGAAGCGCGGCTCGGGCTGATCCCCGCGACGATCGCGCCGTACGTGGTGCGCGCGATGGGCGAGCGCGCGGCGCGCCGCTACTTCACGACGGCCGAGGTGTTCGACAGCGCGCGCGCGGCGTCGCTCGGTTTCATTCACGACGCGGTGCCGGCCGACGCGCTCGACGACACCGTCGCGAAGCTGGCCGCGACGCTCGTCGCGAACGGCCCCGACGCGGTGAAGGCGTGCAAGCGGCTCGTCGCCGACGTGGCCGGCCGGCCGCTCGACGCGACGCTGATCGAGCAGACCGCCGACTGGATCGCGCGCACCCGCGCCGGCGCGGAAGCGCGCGAAGGGATTGCGTCCTTCCTCGAAAAGCGCACGCCGTCGTGGCGTGAATGATCGCGCAGCGCGCGTGACCCCCTCTTTCCGGACGACACCGAAGCCATGTTCGACAAGATTCTGATCGCCAACCGCGGCGAAATCGCGTGCCGCGTCGCCGCGACGTGCAAACGTCTCGGGATCGCGAGCGTCGCCGTCTATTCCGACGCGGACGCGAACGCGAAACACGTGGCCGCATGCGACGAAGCCGTGCACATCGGCGGCTCGGCCGCCGCGGACAGCTACCTGCGCATCGAGCGCATCATCGAAGCCGCGCGCGCCACCGGCGCGCAGGCGATCCACCCCGGCTACGGCTTTCTGTCGGAGAACGAAGATTTCGCGCATGCGTGCGAAGCGGCCGGCATCGTCTTCATCGGGCCGCCGGTCGACGCGATCGCGGCGATGGGGTCGAAGGCGGCCGCGAAGGCGCTGATGCACGCGGCGGCCGTGCCGCTCGTGCCCGGCTATCACGGCGACGACCAGGACGCGTCCAACCTGCATCGCGAGGCCGACGCGATCGGCTATCCGGTGCTGCTGAAGGCCAGCGCGGGCGGCGGCGGCAAGGGGATGCGCGTGGTCGAGCGCTCCGACGATTTCCCGGCGGCGCTCGCATCGTGCCAGCGCGAAGCCGCGAGCAGCTTCGGCAACGATCGCGTGCTGATCGAGAAGTACCTGACGCGCCCGCGCCACGTCGAGGTGCAGGTGTTCGGCGACACGCATGGCAACACCGTGTACCTGTTCGACCGCGACTGCTCGGTGCAGCGCCGTCACCAGAAGGTGCTCGAGGAAGCGCCGGCGCCCGGTTTGCACGACGACGTGCGCCAGGCGATGGGTGAGGCGGCCGTCGCGGCCGCGCGTGCGGTGAATTACGTCGGCGCGGGCACCGTCGAATTCATCATGACGGGCGAAGCGTTCTACTTCATGGAAATGAACACGCGCCTGCAGGTCGAGCATCCGGTCACCGAGATGGTCACGGGGCTCGATCTCGTCGAATGGCAACTGCGCGTCGCCTCCGGCGAGCCGCTGCCGCTGAAGCAGGACGAACTGCGCGTGCAGGGCCACGCGCTCGAGGCGCGCCTCTATGCGGAGAACCCGGCGCGCGGCTTCCTGCCGTCGACGGGCACGCTGAAGCACCTGCGGCTGCCGGCCGGCGTCGAGTTCGCGATCGGTGCATCGGTGCGCGTCGACAGCGGCGTGCGCGAAGGCGATGCGATCACGCCGTTCTACGATCCGATGATCGCGAAGCTGATCGTCCATGGCGCGGACCGTGCGGAAGCGCTGGGCCTGATGCTGCGCGCACTGCGTGCCTGTGAAGTGGTCGGCCTGCATACGAACGCCGCGTTCCTGCAGCGAATCGTTGCGTGCGCACCGTTCGCGACCGCCGATCTCGACACGGGCCTGATCGAGCGCAACCACGACGCGCTGTTCGCGCCGCAGGAGCCGCCGCGCGCGATGCTGGCGCTCGCGTGTGCTGCGCTGCTCGCCCGCGAACGCGGCGCGGGTGCACAGGGTTCATCGCCGTGGGGCGCGCTGCCGGACTGGCGGCTGAACGGCGGCTATCGCCGCACGCTCGAATGGCACGCGGCCGAGCGCGACGCGGACGTGACGGTGACGTACGAGGACGACGGCGCGGGTACGCGCGTCGCGATCGGCGCCGCCGCCGCGCAACCGTTCGCGTGGACGCGTGGCGCCACGCCGCTCGATTTCGACGTGACGCTTGGCGGCGTGCGCAGCAGCGGCCGCGTGTATGCGGACGGCGACCACTTCCACGTGTTCACGCAGGGCACGGCGGAGACGTTCGAATGGCGCAACCTGCTCGCGCATGCGGGTGACGCGGAGCAGGGCGGTGGCCGCCTGACCGCACCGATGCCGGGCAAGGTGATCGCGGTGCTGGTCGAGCCCGGCCAGAAGGTCGAAGCCGGTACGCCGCTGATCGTGATGGAAGCGATGAAGATGGAGCACACGATCGGCGCGCCGAGCGCGGGCGTGGTCGCGGAAGTGCTGTACGGCGTCGGCGACCAGGTGTCGGATGGCGCGCAGTTGCTGATGATGGCGGAAGGCTGAGCAGCGCTTTCGTCGTACACGGGCCGGCGGCTGCCGGCCCGCTCAAAGCGCGTCGCGATTCACCGCGCGCCGGTGGTTGCGACAGCGCCGCTTCGATCGCCTCGACAAGCGGCAGTAGTACGAAGCTTTCGATTGAATTACGAATTCGCCGGCGCTGATGCCATGTCGTGCCGCACATTCCGCACCAGGGGTGTTTTCACCCGCCGCACACCGATTCTGCCGCCGCACGACACCATCGTGTAACACGTCGAAATTAGCATCTCGCCGTCGATATGACCGGAGCGCATCCGCGCCTGGGTCACGTCATCACATCCACGGAGAGACGTTATGCGAAACTCGGCCCTACGGCCCTTCGCGGTCGCTGGCCTGATCGCGCTGACCGCACTCCTCGGCGCCTGCAACGACGACGTGACCGCACCCGCCGCACCCGTCGCGCAGCAGAAGGCCGCCTGCGGCGGCGGCGTGGTCGCCACCGCGCAGATGCACTGCCCGCCCGGTTTCACCGCACCTGCTTCCTCGCCCGCTTCCTGATCCCGGCCGTTTCCACCAGAAATCCAATCAAGAGCAACCAGCATGGCCACCCATTCGCGACGCGACTTTCTGAAGTTCTCCGCCGGCCTCGCCGGCGCGACCGCCGCCACCGCACTGCTGCCGGAATCGATCCGCAAGGCGCTGGCGATCGAGCCGAATACCGTCACGGGCACGATCCAGGATGTCCAGCACATCGTCGTGTTCATGCAGGAGAACCGTTCGTTCGACCACTACCTCGGCCACCTGAGCGGCGTGCGCGGCTACAACGACCGCTTCCCGGTCACGCTGCCGAACGGCAAGCCGGTGTGGTTCCAGCCGCGCCAGGAGGACAAGACGAGCGTGATCGCGCCGTTCCGCTACGACACGACCAACCCGGGCGTGAACGCGCAGTGCATCGGCGGCCTGCCGCATACGTGGGCGACGACGCACGGCGCGATCGACAACGGTCGCGCGGATCAATGGGCGGTGCAGAAGTCGAACATGACGATGGGCTATCACGTTCGCGACGACATCCCGTTCCATTACGCGCTCGCGGATGCGTTCACGGTGTGCGACAACTACTTCTGCTCGATCCCCGGCAACACGCACCCGAACCGCATGTACCTGATGACGGGCATGGTCGACCCGCTCGGCACGGGCGGCGGCCCGCTGCTCGACAACACCGACTACATCGACAACCAGTTCGACAAGGTCCAGTTGCCGCCCTTCAGCTGGACGACCTACCCGGAGCGCCTCGAGAAAGCAGGCATCTCGTGGCAGATCTACCAGCAGGGCACCGGGTTCGACAACTTCACCGGCAACTACGGCACGAACATGCTCGCGTGCTTCAACAACTTCGTGAACGCGCCGGCCGGTTCGTCGCTGCAGACGCGCGGGATGAGCACGCGTCCGATCACGCAGCTGAAGGCCGACGTGCAGGCGAACGCGCTGCCGCAGGTGTCGTGGCTGCTGCCGCCCGCCGCGTATTCGGAGCATCCGAAGTTCACGCCGCTGTACGGCGCGTACTACCTGTCGACGATTCTCGATGCGCTGACGTCGAATCCGGATGTGTGGAGCAAGACCGTCCTGCTCGTCATGTACGACGAGAACGACGGCTTCTTCGATCACGTCGTGCCGCCGTCGGCGCCGACGCTGCCGGGCTCGGGCATGAGCACCGTGGACGTGTCGCTCGAGCGGCACAACGTCGTGACGTCGACGCAGACCGGCACGTACACCGCCGACAACCTGCCGTACGGCCTCGGCCCGCGCGTGCCGATGTTCGTGGTCTCGCCGTGGTCGAAGGGCGGCTTCGTCTGCTCGCAGGTGTTCGATCACACGTCGGTGCTGCAATTCATCGAGAAGCGCTTCGGCGTGATGGAAACGAATATCTCGCCGTGGCGGCGCGCGATCTGCGGCGACCTGACGTCGGCGCTCGACTTCTCGAAATCGGATGCCACGCTGCCGACCCTGCCGAGCACGCAGGCGTACGTCGCGCAGGCGGACCTGCAGTGCTCGCGCGCGTCGTCGCAGACCGCGCCGGCCAGCACCGCGCAGCAGGTCGTGACCGCGCAGGAGCCCGGCACGCGGCCGGCGCGTGCGCTGCCGTACGAACTGCACGTGACCGGCCAGCTCCAGGCGCAAGGGTACGCGCTGACGTTCGCGAATACCGGCACGCAAGGCGCGCACTTCTGGGTCTATACGGGTGACGCGACCGCGATGCCGCGCCGCTATACGGTCGAAGCGGGCAAGCAGCTGACCGATACGTGGGCGCTCGACGCGAACGGCAACTACGTGGTGAGCGTGTGGGGGCCGAACGGCTATTTCCGGCGCTTCGCGGGTTCGGCCGCGGCGGATGCCGGCGCGAAGCCTGAAATCACGCCTTGCTACGACACGGCCAACGGCGACGTGTACGTGACGATCGCCAACGCGGGTACCGGTGCGCTCACGGTCACGGCCACAGATGTCGCATACGGTAGCGCCCCGCGCACGCTGACGGTGCCGGCGGGGCAGCGCATCGAGGCGCGCTGGGATCTGTCGTGCAGCAGCCACTGGTACGACCTGCAGTTCGCGGTGGCGGGGAATGCCGGGTGGACGCGACGCATCGCGGGGCACGTCGAAACCGGCAAGCCCAGCCTTACCGATCCGGCCGCCGTCGCGCCGACGATTACGGCGATCTGACCGTGGCCCGGGCGTGCCGGCGGCTCGCCGGCACGCGATGAGCGCCGTCGCTCGGGAAATGGATCGTCGTCATCCAGCGGGTCTTGCCGCTTCGAATAGCGGTGTCAGCGCAGCACCCCGTCGTCGTGCGCCATCATCAGCGCGCGCATCGCGGACCACATCCCGTAGTAGTGGACGATGTAGCTGTCCGCGCGGCGAAACAGCCACGGCGTGTTGAAGCTGACGAGATCGGCCACGCCTTCGCCGTGCAATTGCCCGTCGCGCTCCATCGCGCGAATGAAATGCAACTGGTCGCCGTCGCTCGCATAGACGCTCGACCGGTCGTGCAGCGCGGCGATCGTCGTCATCATGTCGCGCAGCATCGCGTCGTTGCGCGCGGTGCGCCGGAACGCCATCACACCCGAGTTGAACGCCCACTGGCCGAGATCGTGCGCGAGCAGCCAGTCGCGCCCTTCGAGCAGCGGCGCCAGCGCTTTCTGCTGGTCCGCGATCAGCACGTCGGCATCGAGCCACACGACCCATTCGTGATGCTGCAGGTACGCATGCAGCAGCCACGGCTTGAACCAGTTGCCGGTCGCGTTCAGGCCGATCTCGGCCGGAATGTCGCGATGCACGTAGAGCGTGTAGCCGTGCGTCTCGCAGTAACGCCGGAAATTCCGTTCGGCGACGCGCGCATAGCTGCCGATGTTCGGCGTGTAGAGCGTCATCAACGCAATCGGGCGGCCCGGATTGTAGGTGCTGCGCTCGGCGGCTTCGTCCGGCGTATGGGCGGCGTCGTGATCGAACGAGAACATCGGCCGGCCGGCGGCACGGCATCGATTGACGTACGCGACGAGCGTGTCGCGGAAACGGGGCGTCGCGCCTTTCCGTTCGGGATCGTGCGGCGTGTCGTCGATGCTGATCGCGAACGTCGGTTCGCGGCTCCACATCGGATCGAGGTCGGGGCTGCTCGGCATGACCGGGTACAGCCCGTCGATCGGGGTCATGTAGTGATGCGTGTCGAGCGCCGCGAACAGCGCGGCCTCCGAGGTCAGCCGCGGTTCGCTGCCGAGCTTGCAGCGTTGCACCAGCTGCATCACGATCGCCCGCACGGCCGCCGTATTGCGCCAGATCTGCACGTCGACCTGCGGCAACGGGGGCGCGAACGCGTCGACGAGCAGCATGTCGCGGCCGCGCATCAGGCGATCGAGCGCGACGGGCTCGATGATCGCCGCATCCTCGCTGAGCAGCAGCACGAGTTCGTCGGGCTGCGCGCCGCGCAGCACATGGAGCAGTGATTCGTAGCGATGGAGCGGCCGCAGCGGCAGCGCGTGCGGCATCGCGGAGGCGTCGACGATGGCGTGGCGATAGCCGTGCGCCTGCGCGTATTGCCGGTGATTCTCGAGGCTGGCGGGCGCGTCGTGACTGAAATGACTGAGGACGATCATCGTGCGCTCCGAAGGCCGCGAAGCGGATCACGGCGGGCGCCGGGCGCGGCGAGTGCCGGCACGGCAGCGCGGCCGGGCACGCGTTTCGGCGCATGCCACCCCTGTTCGTGATGGATTGCCCGGAAGACTTGCACGGCGTCGCGTTCCATTCTGTCAGCCATTTTTCCGCAGCGGGGCTGCGAGGTCGTTTTCTGCCCGCGCCGGATGCCGATACCGTCCGGTCATCCCCCGGCATCCCGGTCGCGCGGCGGGTCGCCGGAGTATCGCACAACCGTCTCGCCGATTGGCATGCGCCGGCCGCGCGCTGACCATCCCTGACAGTATGCGGCCGGCGCTCCGCTAGAATGCCGGCTTGCCGCCGGCGAGCGCCGCTTGACGCGGGCGGCGCATCGCGCGCTACACTGCGTCCATTCCATCCTCATCCAACCTTCCATCCTGCCGACGATGACGTCTCCTGTCCTGAACGGCCTGCGCATCGGTATCACGATCGGACTGCGTGCCCCCGACGAAAGCCTGTGGATCAACGGCATCAAGCAGAACGCGCTGTTTCTCGCGAAGCTGCTGATGGCGTCGCCGCACGGCTACCGCGTGACGCTGGTCAACACCACCGATGTGCCGCTCACCGATGCGCTGCCGTGGGATCGCCACGTATTCGACACGCGCACGTTCGACGACATGAAGGATTCGCTCGACGTGGTGATCGAGCTCGGCGGCCAGGTCAACGCAGAGCAGACGGCCTACCTGAAGGCGCGCGGCGCGAAGCTCGTCAGCTACTGCTGCGGCGTCGAGTACATCAACGTGATGGAGTCGATGCTGTTCGGCCGCCGGCTATGGGATTCGCTGTTCATCAACCGCGGCTACGACGAGGTGTGGGCGATTCCGCAGATCGCGCCCTCGTCGCTGCCGTTCCTGCAGTCGCTGCGCCGCTGCCCGGGGCGCGTCGTGCCGTTCGTGTGGGATCCGATGTTCCTGAGTGCGCGCGCCGCGCCGCTGCCCGAGCACGGTGAATACCGGCCGCGCGGCGAGCCCGGCAAGCGGCTGACGGTGATGGAACCGAACCACGACGTGGTGAAGTTCTGCGTGTATCCGATGCTGATCATCGACGAAGCGTATCGGCGAGACCCCGATGCGATCTGCTTCGCGCACGTGACGAATGCCCTCCATCTCGCACACGACAGCCCCGAGTTCGTGATGCTGATGAACTACCTCGACATCGTGCGCGCGGGCAAGGCGAGCTTCGTCGGGCGCTTCGATACGCCGCTGTTCCTGGCCGACCTGACCGATATCGTCGTGTCGCACCAATGGTCGAACCCGCTCAACTATTTCTATTTCGACGTGTGCTGGCAGGGCTATCCGCTCGTGCACAACGCGAGCCTCGCGCCCGATCTCGGCTACTACTATCCGGACAACGACGTGCAGCAGGGCGCCGACGCGCTGCTGCGCGCGCTGCATACGCACGATGACGACTGGGAAGCGTACACGCGGCGCCAGCGCGAGATCCTCGGCCGCTATACGTCGGCCAATCCGGCACTCGTCGCCGAATACGACGCGCTGCTCGCGAACCTGATCGGCGCATCGGCCGCATAAGGCCGATGTTTCGCGCGACGCACACCGTCGCGCCGAATTCCGCCATCGGGATAGTCCCGCCCTAATGTCTGACGAAATCGTGCCGTTAAAAAAGAAACCGCCGAACCCGATCGGTTCGACGGTTTTGAAGGCACGAATTTGACGGCTCCGAGGGAAGTCCGTCGGAAATCATTTTAGAGGTTAACAAGTATTTAAAATTGTTAAAAATGGTTCAATCGATAATCGTCATATGAATTAAATTGATATTATCGATTCAAGGGTGTCCGATTCCCGTTTGAAAATTCAATAATTCGTTTGAAACAATAAAATTGAGTGCTGCGATGATCGAATGACGTGCGGCAGCCGATTTTCGACGTCGGTGCCGGTGTTAGCGGCGGGCCTGACGGCGGGCGAGACACGATGCTTCACGGATTGGTATTTATCTGATCAATTCAGGATTTCCTGATTTCGAGATCCGTAAATTGCGGGGATCTGAATCGGATCGGGTTGTTTAGGTAAGGGCAATAAACAGTATCCGAATCGGGTTCCGTAATTTGCGTTAGTGTGACCTGTCGCACATTCGATATCGTGCGCGCATGGTGTATTTCCAGTAATTGAATATCGTTGAAAAATATCGAATTTTGACGGCGCGCCGAAGCGAACAGTACGCTCCCGGAAAAGATCGACATAACAGGATGGGCCGGGTAGGCGGCGGAGCGCGTCATGGTCGGCTTGCTCCGCATGTTTCTTGAGGTCGAGCCGCGATCGGCGGCTCGCCATTTGCCGGAGCGCCGGATGAATGCGGTCGAAGCTCGCCTGGAGGCGAATCGGGAAGCGAATCGTGACGAAATCGATCTCGTGTTCGGCGCCCCCGACGATCATCCCGACCTTGCGTCGGTACGCAGTTTCGTGGAAAGCCGGCTCGGGTTCGCGCAAGAGCCCGTGTGCCGGGCCGACCTGTCGGGTGGTGTGCTGTACCAGGAATGCCTGGCGCGATTGCGGTGGGGCGAGCGCGATGCGCTGCCGCCGCTCGCGTTCCTGCCGCGCCTCGAGGCGCTCGGGCTGATGCGGTGGTTCGACCGGCTCGTGGTCGGCCGGACGATCGACGCGCTGCGTGCCGATCCGGCTGCCGTCTACGGCTGCAATGTGGCGGCGGCGAGCGCGGTGGTCGACGACGCGTGGCTGGCCCTCTTCAGGCGGCTCGAGCGCGAGCCGTCGGTCGCGGCGCGGCTGGTGGTCGAGATCACGGAGACGGGGCCGCTGAATCCCGTCGCGGGGCGATCGTTCGTGAACCGCTTCCGGCAGGCCGGGTGCCGCATCGCGATCGACGATTTCGGGGTCGGTTTCAGCGCATTGAACAACCTGGTGGTCGGCAATCCCGACATCGTGAAGCTCGACCGGTCGATCCTGTCGATGATCAAGCGCAACGCGATCGGGCGTTACCAGCTCCGCCGGCTTATCGCGTTCGCGCATGAAGGGGCGCGACACGTGGTCGTCGAAGGCGTGGAGAGCGAGGTCGACCGGCAGATCATCCTGGATGCCGGCGTCGCGTGGGCGCAGGGCATCCGTTTTTCGTGGCGGCCGCCGGCCGCCGCGTGACGGCGCGGGAACAGGCGAGGTGGCGTGCGCGATGCACGCCGATGTCGGGCGTGATCGGCGCGTGGCCGGGACGAATCGCAAAGGGGCTGAGCATGGCAGGGACGAAGGCCGGAGGCGGAACGGGCACGCAGGCGGCCGGTGCGCGCGACCTCGTCGCGATCACCGAGCTGGCCGACATGCTGTGGCAACTCGGCGCCGAGTCGACCGAGGTGCCGATCGACGTCGCGCCGTATCTCGACGGCCTGAAAGCCATTGCGCGCCGCATTCAGCGGATGACGCCGCTCGACGCCGGCGGCCGCGAGCTGGCGGCGCGGCACTATTACGCGGCCGTCATCGCGGGCGCGTGCGGCGACGATTCGGCCATCGCGCGTGGCGTGTCCGACAGCCTCGTCAAGTCATCCGGCGGCGCCAGCCGGCCGGTGGCGCATTGCTTCGCGGTGCTCGCGCGGATGGGGCGGCGGCATGGCCGTATGTTCGCCGCGCAGTGCGGCGATCGGGTGCTGGTCTAGCGCCTGTTCACGCCCGTCACGGGCGCTGGCGCAGCGTGAGACGCACGGCCCGCATCGACATCATCCGCGCGCCGCGGCCCCGATCCGTATCCTGTCGATCAATCCGCCGAGCGCATGGAACAGCGTGCGCTGCGGCTCGAACGCATACACGCGGCAGCCGCATTGATCAGCGCTTCGGCCTGACACGCGCAGTGCCGGTTGATGACGAACGGGCCGTGGATCTAATCGGTCACGACGAAATTGCGGACGGTCTGATCCGGGAGCGGAAGCTGTGCGAAGGAGGTCAGCCGAGCGCGCGGCCGTCGAACAGCTGCCGGATCTGCGCGGAATACGCGTGGACGTTGTGCTCGGCGAGCGTGTCGACCTGGTGCAGGCAGCGGCGGGCCGCGGCCGCATAGTCGTCGAGCCGCGCGTCGTGCGTCTGCGCGGCGGTCGCGATCGCACGCGCCGCATCGAAGATCTCGAAGTCCGGGTAGTAGTAGCCGACGTCGCGCAGGAATGGCGAGTTGTGCACGAGCGGGTAGTTGCCGTACAGCGCGTCGTACAGCAGGTAGTTGAGGCCGTTTTCCCAGTGATGGGACACGACGATGTCGGTGTGATGCGCGGCCCAGGCGACGAACGGCGCGCGCACGTCGGCGGTCGCCTTGCCGTCGCGCACCATCTCGAGCCCGAGCGCGAGATGCTTGAAGGCGACGTTTTCCTTCTTGTCGAACGTGTTGGTCATGAACACGTGCTCGACGAGCTCCGGATGATCGACGTAGCACGCGTTCGCGGCGAGCATCGGCACGATCGAGCTCTTCACGACGTTCAGGTTCGGTTCGAAGAACGCGATGCGCTTCGCGGTGCCGTGGTTGCGATAGCCGAAACGCGCCTTCAGTTCAGGATCGGCGTCGAGGCTGCGTTCGATGAAATACGGCGACCAGATGTGCGGCAGCTCGATCACCGGCGCGCGATAGACGGCCCGGAAATACGCCGCGCACGTGTGCATGTGCTGCGGGTTGGTCCAGATCTCGTCGAACTGCACGCGGTTCGGGTTCGGCCGCCACTGATTCTTCTCGAAGTTGATCGTCTCGACCGCGATCACGTAGTCGTTGCCGAAGCGGTACGACACGCATTTGCCGCCGCGCCGGCGTACCGCATCCGTGTGGGTCTGATCGATGAACGCATTCATCTCGATCAGCAGGTCGGTCTGGTGGACGACGGCCGACAGCGGCCGCAGCGCGTCGCCGAACGCGTCCATCATCAGCGCTTGCGGATAGTCGGTGATGCCGTCGTCGTGCGCGAGCCAGACCTCGCCGATCAGCGGCGACTGCTTCAGCAGCATGTACAGGAACACGCAGTGCTGGTTCGCGCCGTTGTACCAGATCGACTGCGTCGCGTCGCGCTGCACGTTCATCGTTATCGCGACATTGAGTTTCATGTGGCCTCCGTCCCGTGGGTGCGGTGCTTACTTGGCGACGTCCCGGGTCATGCGCGGCGCATAGCCGGTCAGATGCCAATGTCCGTCGTTGTCGAGGTGGAAGCTCACTTTTTCGTACACGGTCGTCCCGGTGGTCAACGTCGTCACGTAGTCGACGTTTGCGTAGAGGCCGTCGGGTACCGTCGCATTCGTGTAGCGGTTGCGCGAGATCTGCTCCCACTCGCGGTGGCGGACCAGGGCGACCGTTTGCCACGCGCGCCGGATGTCGGTCACGAACTGGTCCTGTTTGAAGCGGGTCTTGATGAAATCGGCCGAGTCGAGCCAGATGTCGTTGAACTGGCCGGCCTCGAGTTGCCTGAACACCTTGTTGGCGGCTTGCAGCAACTCGTCCGCGGATTCTCCGGTCGATTGCGCGTGCGCGCCGATCGCGATCGAAGCGACGGCGCAGCCGATCAGCCATTTGGCGCGGGTGAGGGGCGTGCGTGCATTCATGTCGGCGTCCGGGAAGGGCGGCGCGTCACGCGTCGCGATAGAGGGTGGCGATCGCGTCCGTATAGGCGGCGACGTTCTCGGGGTTGTAGATGCTGACGGAACTGAGCACGTGCCGCGACTGCTCGCGGTACGCCTCGAGGTTCGCGTCGTGCTCGGTGAACGCCTTCAGCAGTGCGCGGCCGCCGGCCTGGCAGTCGAAGTCCGGATAGAAATACCCGGCCTTGCCGAGGAACGGCGAGTTGTGGATCAGCGGGTAGTCGCCGTACAGCAGCTCGTAGTACAGGTAGTTCTGCGCGTTTTCCCACGTGTGCGACACCACCGCATCGCCGTACGCGGCCATGAACTCGTACACCGCATAGCGGCTTTCGAACGTCGTGATCCCGTGGTTCACGATGTCGAGGCTCTTCGCGAAGTGGACGAACGTCGCATGTTCCTTCAGGTGCAGCGTGTTGCACACGCGCACGAACTCGAGGAAATCCGGTTTCGCGCGATACGCTTCCTCGGCCACCAGCATCGGAATGACGCTCGTCTTCACCATGCAGATGTTCGGCTCGAACATCGTCACGCGCCAGCGCGGCTTGCCGGGCTCATAGCCGAACGACAGCCCGGCGCCGAGCGTCGCGCGCGCCTTGTCGAACAGCATCGGATGCCAGATATGCGGGACGATCGTGACGGGCGCGCGCAGGCCCGTCTGGTAATAGTGCAGGCACGTGCGCTCGAATTCGGGGATCGTCCATACGGCGTCGTACGGCGCGCCCGAGAACAGGAAACCCGACGGCTTGTCGAACATCGCGCGTTCGATGTCGATCACGTAGTCGTTGCCGACCCGCATCGTGACGACCTTGCCGCCGCGCTCGCGGAACGCGCGCAGGTAGTCGGCGCCGAACTGCGCGCTCATTTCGATCAGGACGTCGCAGCGTTCCAGCGCTTCGTCCATCGACAGCAGCGGCACGTCCCATTCGCCGAGCATCATCTGCGGATCGGCGACCTGTTCGCCGCCGTTCACCATCACGGCTTCCGCGACGAGCGGCGACTGGCGCAGCAGCAGGATCAGCAGCAGGCAGTTCTGGAAGATGCCGTTTTCCCACAGCGACTGGCCGGCGCCGCGTACGAACAGCGACACGCCGACGACGAGACGCTTGCCCTCGCCGGGCGCTTGACGGGCATTGGAGTCCGACATGCGTATGCTCCGGTTCAGGCGACCAGACGCGAGACGAACGCGTCGAGGTTCGCGGGGTTGTCGATCGAGACCGACTGCAGCAGCCGGCCGGCCTTCGCGCGGTAGTCGTCGAGGCGTTCGTCGTGATGCAGCCACGCGTCGAGCAGCGCCCGGCCGCCCGCGGCGGAATCGAAGTCCGGGTAGTAGTAGCCGGCATCGCCGATCAGCGTCGAGTTGTGGATCAGCGGGTAGCCGCCGTACAGCACGTCGTAATACAGGTAGTTCTGCCCGTTTTCCCAGTGATGCGACACGACCGCGTCCGCATGGCGCGCCATGAAGCCCGGCAGGTCGAGGCGCGGCTCGAAGGTCGCCTTGTGCTGGCGCACGAGGTCGAGGCTGTTCGCGAAGTGCACGAAGGTCGGATGTTCCTTCATGTGCAGCGAATTCACGACGAACATGTGCTGGACCGCGTCCGGGCGCGCACGGTAGAACTCGTCGCACGCGAGCATCGGGTAATGGCAGGACTTGGCGACCGAGATGTTCGGTTCGAGCATCGCCAGGTGCCACGGGCGGCGGCCCGGCCGGTAGCCGAACGTCGCGCCTTCTGCGGCGAGTGCGGCGATGCGGCGATCGAGGAAGTACGGCGACCAGATGTGCGGCATCAGGTGGACCGGCGCGCGCAGGATGGTCTGCAGCATCGGCGCGGCCGTCTTGTCGTATTGCGGCAGCAGCCACACTTCGTCGAACGGCGCGCCGTTGAAGATGTGCCCCGACGGTTTGCCGAAGATCGGGGTTTCGCACAGGCCGGCATACACGTGCCCGCAGAAGAACGCGGCGATTTTCTTGCCGAGCGCCTTCATGTGCCTGAGCCATTCCACCGGCAGCTGCGCGCCCATTTCGATCACGACGTCGAGTTCGTGCGTGACGTCGGAAGGCTTCACGAGCGGGATGTCGAGGCCGTCGAGTTCGAGGCCGGCCGGCAGCGCGCTGGCGTCGCCGCCGTTCAGGAAGTAGACGGGGCCGACGCGATCCGAGCGCTTGAGCATCATCGCGAGGAACGCGATGTTCTGGTGGATGCCGTTTTCCCAGATTGCCTGGCCGTCGCGCGCAAACAGCGAGATGCCGACCGCCGGCCGTTGCTTGCGGGTGCCGCCCGAGGCGGCTTCATTGATGTCCGTCACCGGTTGGTTTCCTCTGCGGCGTCGTGCGTCCGGGCATCGCGTCGAGCGTCTGGCCTGGAAGCGGCGCGCCGTGGATCGTCATGGTTGCTTGTGCGCCGGTGCGCCGCGGCGGGCGAATCGGGCGACCCGGTTCGCGAGGGCGGCAGCCGGTTTCCGGCGTGTCGTCGGGCACGCCTGGCACGGCGTGCGAGTCGGGCAGGCTGCCCCGGCGAGTGTCTGCGGCGATTGTGGCACGGAAACCACCGGTTTTGGCGGGACGTGACGAACTTTGACATAGCCGCCGGCCAACGGAAACGGGCGCCGGCGAAGCGGCGCCCGGGCGGTCCGGCGGCGGTCGGGTGCGCGCCCGGCGCGGCGCGGGCGGCCGGCCGGATCGGGGGCCGCGCGCGGCGGCGGCCCGCTCAGTGCTGCAGGCGGATTTCGACGCGGCGGTTGCTGGCGCGGCCTTCCGGCGTCGCGTTGGACGCGACCGGATCGGCCTTGCCGCGACCCGTGACCGTCAGCGAGTCGGTCTTCAGGCCGTGCGCCTTCAGGTACGCCGCGACCGATTCGGCGCGGCGCTTCGACAGCGCGAGGTTGTAGTCGTCGCTGCCCACCGAGTCCGTAAAGCCGGTGACGCTCACCTGCGAGTACGTGTGGTCGGCGCGCTCGCTCAGCAACCGGTCGAGCGATTCGCGCGCGGTCGGGGCGAGCGTCGCGTGGTCGGTCGCGAACAGCGCGTCGCCCGACAGGTTCACCTGTTCGACGACGGCAGCCGCCGGCGCGGCGGCCGGGGCCGAAGCCGCTTCGGCCGGCGCCGCGCCGCACTGGAACACGAGCGTCGCGGGATCGGAGTTGTCGCGCAGCGCGCGGGCCGAATCGACGGCGCGCACCGGCTCTTCGCCGCAAATCTTGCGGGCGGCCTTCATGCAGGTCTGCGGGCCCGACAGCAGGCCGTGGCAGTCCACCTGGAAGGTCCGCACGCCGTCGCGCGGCTGCAGTTCGGAAGCGCTGAAGGTCGGGCCGGATGCGGTCGAGCACGCGGCGAGGGCCGTTGCGGAAAGTGCGAGCGCAAGAGCGAGTTTGTTCACGGTTACATCCTCAATGCTTGGGTTGACTGAAGCCCGCCACGGGTGGCGCGGCGGGCTCGTCCGGCCGTCGGGGCCGCCGCGGGCCGTCCGGCTGGCGAGCCGGGCGGCGCTGGCGGCGCGACGCGTTACTTCCACTGGTACAGCATGCCGGCGCCGATCACCTTCTGACCGCCGCTGAAGCCGCCGTTGATCGACGCCTTCAGGTTCTCCGTGATGCGAGCCTGCATGTTGACCGCCATCGCCTTCTGGCCGAGGAAGGTCGACGTACCCACGCCCATCCCGAAGTTGGCATCGCGATCGAGCTGCGGGATCGAGGCCATCGCACCGACGGCCGCGATACCCTGCTTCGCCATCTGGTCGGTCTGCTGCAGTTGCGAACCCAGCGAGTTGATCTGCGCCTGCTGGCCCGACAGTGCCGTCGACAGCGTCGTCTGCACTTGCGTCAGCTGGTTCACGTTCACCGCGTCGGTGCCTTGCGTACCCGGCGCGACGTTCGTGATCTGGCGCTGCTGCTGGTCGCTGCCGACCGACACCACGTTCGAGCGGCCGCCGTCGTTGGAGCCCGCGCCGATCGCGACCGAGTTCGAGCCGGCGGTGACGACCGGAAGGTCGTTGCCCTTGCCGTTCAGGTCGGCGGCGACACCGTTGTTGTTGTTGGAACGAATCGTGTTGTTGTTGATCGTCGTCGACAGCGAGTTCAACGTGTTGTTGATGTTGGTCACGCCGGTCGACAGCGAGGCCACGTTGCTGTTCGTCGTGCTCAGGCCGGTGGACAGCGAACCGATGCCCGTCGAGGTCGACGTCGACAGCGAGTTGACGTTGCTGTTCGTCGAGCTCAGGCCCGTCGACAGCGAGTTGATCGCGGTCGAGGTCGACGTGGACAGCGAGGCCACGTTGCTGTTCGTCGCGCTCAGGCCGGTGGACAGCGAGTTGATGCCTGTCGACAGCGACGCGACGTTCGACGCGGTCGACGTCGACAGCGTGTTGATCGCATTGTTCGTCGCGTTGAGCTGGCTGCCGTTGATCGCGTCCGTGCTGCTGGCCGAGATCCGGCCCGCGGCGACGTTCGTGATCTGGCGTTCCTGGCCCGGTGCGCCGACGCTCACCACGCCGACCGGCGAGCCGCCTGCGAACGGGTACGTGACGCCGCCGATCGTGGCGCTCGACGTCGGGTTCGCGGCGCTCGTGACCGAGTTCGCGCCGAGTGCGATCGAGTTGGCGACGTTGGCCTGTGCGTTCGTGCCGAAGGCGAGTGCGTCGGCGGCGGTTGCCTGCGCTGCCGAGCCGTACGCTTGCGCGCCGGTGGCGCTTGCCGTGGCCTGGTTGCCCAGCGCGATCGTGTTGTCCGCGGTGGCCTGGTTCGAGCTGCCGAGTGCAAGTGCGCTCGCGCCGTTGGCCGTGTTCGCGTTGCCGAGCGCCACTGCGCCGTTGCCGGTCGCCGTGTCGTTCGCGCCCATCGCCACCGCGCCGGTACCCGTTGCGATGCTCGGGTCGCCGATCGCGACCGCGCCGTCGCCGGTTGCCGTGTTGCCGGAGCCGATCGACACGGCCTTGCCGCCCGTTGCCGATGCGTTCTGGCCGATGGCGACCGCGCCCGCCGTCTGCGCGTTCGAGCCGTCGCCGACCGCGACGCTGCTGGCGCCTGCCGCGCTGGCGTTCACGCCGGCTGCCAGGGCGTTGGTGCCCGTTGCGCCCGTGTTGTCGTAGTTGCCTTGCGTCGTGCCGTTGTCGTTGACGCTGTAGTAGTGCGTCTTCGCGGCGTTGATCGCGGTCGAGGTCGAGGTCGACAGCGACGTCACCGAGCTGTTCGTGCTGCTCAGGCCGGTGGACAGCGAGCCGATGCCCGTCGACGTCGACGTGGACAGCGACAGGATCGTGCTGTTCGTGCTGCTCAGGCCGGTGGACAGCGAGTTGATGCCGGTCGAGGTCGACGTGGACAGCGACGTGATCGAGCTGTTGGCCGACGAGAGACCGGTCGAGGTCGAGGTCGACAGCGAGGCGATCGAGCTGTTGGCCGACGAGAGGCCCGTCGAGGTCGAGGTCGACAACGAGGTCACCGAACTATTCGTCGAGCTCAGGCCCGTGGACAGCGAACCGATCGAGCTGGTGGCCGACGAGAGGCCGGTCGAGGTCGAGGTCGACAGCGAGGTGATCGAGCTGGTGGCCGACGAGAGGCCGGTCGAGGTCGAAGTCGACAGCGATGTCACCGAACTATTCGTCGAGCTGAGGCCGGTGGACAGCGAACCGATCGAGCTGGTGGCCGACGAGAGGCCGGTCGAGGTTGAGGTCGACAGCGAAGTGATCGAGCTGTTGGCCGACGACAGACCCGTCGAGGTCGAAGTCGACAGCGACGTCACCGAGCTATTCGTCGAGCTGAGGCCGGTCGACAGCGAACCGATCGAGCTGGTGGCCGACGAAAGGCCGGTCGAGGTCGAGGTCGACAGCGACGCAACCGAACTATCCGTCGAGCTGAGGCCGGTGGACAGCGAACCGATCGAGCTGTTTGCCGACGACAGGCCCGTCGAGGTCGAGGTCGAGAGCGACGTCACCGAACTATTCGTCGAGCTGAGGCCAGTGGACAGCGAACCGATCGAGCTGTTGGCCGACGACAGGCCCGTCGAAGTCGAGGTCGAGAGCGAGGTCACCGAACTATTCGTCGAGCTGAGGCCAGTGGACAGCGAACCGATCGAGCTGTTAGCCGACGACAGGCCCGTCGAGGTCGAGGTCGACAGCGACGCAACCGAACTATCCGTCGAGCTGAGACCGGTGGACAGCGAACCGATCGAGCTGTTAGCCGACGACAGACCCGTCGAGGTCGAAGTCGACAACGAGGTCACCGAACTATTCGTCGAGCTGAGGCCGGTGGACAGCGAGCCGATTGAGCTGTTTGCCGACGACAGACCCGTCGAGGTCGAGGTCGAGAGCGAGGTCACCGAGCTATTCGTCGAGCTGAGGCCGGTGGACAGCGAACCGATCGAGCTGTTAGCCGACGACAGACCCGTCGAGGTCGAAGTCGACAGCGACGCAACCGAACTATCCGTCGAGCTGAGGCCGGTCGACAGCGAACCGATCGAGCTGTTTGCCGACGAGAGACCGGTCGAGGTCGAGGTCGACAGCGAGGTTACCGAACTATTCGTCGAGCTGAGGCCGGTGGACAGCGAACCGATGGAACTGTTAGCCGACGACAGACCCGTCGATGTGGAGGTGGACAGCGAAGTGATCGAGCTGTTAGCCGACGAGAGGCCGGTCGACGTGGAAGTCGACAGCGAGGTGACCGAGCTATTGGTCGACGAGAGGCCGGTCGAGAGCGAGCCGATCGAGCTATTGGCCGACGACAAGCCGGTCGAGGTCGAAGTCGAGAGCGACGTGATCGAGCTGTTAGCCGACGAGAGACCCGTCGACGTGGAGGTCGACAACGACGTGATCGAGCTGTTGGCCGACGACAGGCCGGTCGAGGTCGAGGTCGACAGCGAGGTGATCGAGCTGTTAGCCGAGGACAGGCCGGTCGACGTGGAGGTCGACAGCGAGGTGACCGAGCTATTGGTCGACGACAGGCCGGTCGAGAGCGAGCCGATCGAGCTGTTGGCCGACGAGAGGCCGGTCGAGGTCGAGGTCGACAGCGACGTGATCGAGCTATTGGCCGACGACAGACCGGTCGAAGTCGAGGTCGACAGCGATGTCACCGAACTATTCGTCGAGCTGAGGCCCGTGGACAGTGAACCGATCGAACTGTTGGCCGACGACAGGCCGGTCGAGGTCGACGTGGACAGCGACGTGATCGAGCTGTTGGCCGAGGACAGACCCGTCGAGGTCGAAGTCGACAGCGAGGTGATCGAGCTGTTAGCCGACGAGAGGCCGGTCGAGGTCGAGGTCGAGAGCGACGTGATCGAGCTGTTGGCCGACGAGAGACCCGTCGACGTGGAGGTCGACAACGACGTGATCGAGCTGTTGGCCGACGACAGGCCAGTCGAGGTCGACGTCGAGAGTGAGGTGATCGAGCTGTTAGCCGAGGACAGGCCGGTCGACGTCGAGGTCGACAGCGAGGTGACCGCGCTATTGGTCGACGAAAGGCCGGTCGAGAGCGAGCCGATCGAGCTGTTGGCCGAGGACAGGCCGGTCGAGGTCGAAGTCGACAGCGAGGTGATCGAGCTATTAGCCGACGAGAGGCCGGTCGAGGTCGAGGTCGAGAGCGACGTGATCGAGCTGTTAGCCGACGAGAGGCCGGTCGAGGTCGAGGTCGAGAGCGAGGTGATCGAGCTATTAGCCGAGGACAGGCCGGTCGAGGTCGACGTGGACAGCGACGTGATCGAGCTGTTCGCCGACGAGAGGCCGGTCGAAGTCGAGGTCGAAAGCGACGTGATCGAGCTGTTCGCCGAGGACAAGCCGGTCGAGGTCGACGTGGAGAGCGACGTGATCGAGCTATTAGCCGACGAGAGGCCGGTCGAGGTCGAGGTCGAGAGCGACGTGATCGAGCTATTAGCCGACGAGAGGCCGGTCGAGGTCGAGGTCGAGAGCGACGTGATCGAGCTGTTAGCCGAGGACAGGCCGGTCGAGGTCGAGGTGGACAGCGACGTGATAGAGCTGTTCGCCGAGGACAAGCCGGTCGAGGTCGAGGTGGACAGCGACGTGATCGAGCTGTTGGCCGACGACAAGCCGGTCGAGGTCGAAGTCGACAGCGACGTGATCGAGCTATTGGCCGACGACAGACCGGTCGAAGTCGAGGTCGACAGCGATGTCACCGAACTATTCGTCGAGCTGAGGCCCGTGGACAGTGAGCCGATCGAACTGTTGGCCGACGACAGGCCGGTCGAGGTCGACGTGGACAGCGACGTGATCGAGCTATTGGCCGACGACAGGCCAGTCGACAGCGACGAGATTGCGCTGCTGGACGACGACACCGTCGTCGACAGCGAATTCACGGCCGCATTGGTTGCAAAGAGCTGCGAGCCGTTGATTGCGTCGGTACTGGCCTGGGTGATCTCGCCGGCCGCAACGTTCGTGACCTGGCGCTGGTTGGTCGAGCTGCCAACACTGACCACGCTCGTCGGATTGCCGCCCGCGAACGTGCTGGTTACGCCGCCGACGGTACCGGTAGGCGTCGGGTTGGCCGGGGCGGTGGAGGAGCCGCTTCCCAGCGCGACGCTGCCGACGTTGCTCGCGACGGCATTCGGGCCGATCGCGACCGCGTTGCTTGCGCTCGCGTTCGCAGCATTGCCGACGGCGACGCCGCTTGCACCGCCTGCGTTTGCAGCATTGCCGACGGCGACACTGCTGGCGCCCGCGGCCGTGGCGGCTACACCGGCGGCGAGCGAGTTGACGCCCGTTGCGCCCTTGTTGTCGTAGTTGGCTTGCTGCACACCGCCGTCGTTGACGCTGTAGTAGTGCGTCTTAGCGTCATTGATCGCGGTCGAGGTCGAGGTGGACAGCGAGGTAATCGAGCTGGTGGCCGACGACAGACCGGTCGACGTGGACGTGGACAGCGAGGTGATGGAGCTGTTGGCCGACGACAGGCCGGTCGACGTCGAAGTCGACAGCGAGGTCACCGAACTATTCGTCGAGCTGAGGCCCGTGGACAGCGAACCGATCGAGCTGTTGGCCGACGAGAGACCCGTCGACGTGGAGGTGGACAGCGACGTGATCGAGCTGTTGGCCGACGAAAGACCGGTCGAGGTCGAAGTGGACAGCGAAGTAATCGAGCTGTTGGTCGACGAGAGACCGGTCGAGAGCGAGCCGATCGAGCTGTTAGCCGACGACAGGCCGGTCGAGGTCGAAGTCGACAGCGAAGTGACCGAGCTGTTGGTCGACGAGAGACCGGTCGAGAGCGAGCCGATCGAGCTGGTGGCCGACGACAGACCCGTCGAGGTCGACGTGGACAGCGACTTGATCGAGCTGTTAGCCGACGAGAGGCCGGTCGAGGTCGACGTGGACAGCGACGTGATCGAGCTGTTGGCCGAGGACAGACCCGTCGAAGTCGAGGTCGACAGCGACGTCACCGAGCTATTCGTCGAGCTGAGGCCCGTGGACAGCGAACCGATCGAGCTGTTGGCCGACGAGAGGCCCGTCGACGTGGAGGTGGACAGCGACGTGATCGAGCTGTTGGCCGAGGACAGGCCCGTCGAAGTCGAGGTCGACAGCGACGTCACCGAGCTATTCGTCGAGCTGAGGCCCGTGGACAGCGAACCGATCGAGCTGTTGGCCGACGAGAGGCCCGTCGACGTGGAGGTGGACAGCGACGTGATCGAGCTGTTGGCCGAGGACAGGCCCGTCGAAGTCGAGGTCGACAGCGACGTCACCGAGCTATTCGTCGAGCTGAGGCCCGTGGACAGTGAACCGATCGAGCTGTTGGCCGAAGAGAGGCCCGTCGACGTGGAGGTGGACAGCGAAGTAATCGAGCTGTTGGCCGAGGACAGACCCGTCGAAGTCGAAGTCGACAGCGAGGTGATCGAGCTGTTGGCCGACGAGAGACCGGTCGAGGTCGACGTCGACAGGCTGGTGATGCTCGACGTCGTCGTGCTCGCAACCGCGTAGAGCTGGCTGCCGTTGATTGCGTCCGTGCTGGTGCTGCTGACGAGCCCTGCCGCGACGTTCTGGATGCGACGTTCCGAACCGACTTTGCCGACGCTGACAACCCCGGCGGTCGATGACGCCGCGGCAAAGGTGCCGAACGACTGCCCGTTGATCGTGCTGCTGACGGTGCCGGTGCCGCCGGTGGTACCCGATGCGGTGCCGCTCGCGGTGGCCCCCGTGCCGATGGCGACCGAATTGGCGACGGTGGAGGTCGCGCCCGAACCCAGCGCAACCGAGCTGCCGCCCGACGCAGTGGCGCCGTTGCCGAGCGCGATATCGTTCGCCGTGGTGAGCGAACCGCTGACCCCGGCGACGGCGTTCGTGCCTTGCGCGATGGAGTTGTTTCCGTAAGCCTTTGCGCTCGTGCCCAGTGCGACCGCGCTGTTCGCAGCCGACGTGGCGCCTGCGCCCAGCGCCATGCCGGCATCGATCACCGAGCTCGAGTTGTCGACTGTTGCGCCTACGCCGAGTGCAACTGCACGCGTCGTGTTGTTCGACGTCTTGGCCAAGGCGCCGACAGCGACACTGCTGTTTTGTTGCAAGTAGCCGTTCTGGTCGGCCGATGCGCCCGTACCCAGCGCGAAGCTTTGGCCGTAGCTTGTCGCGCCGTTGCCGATCGCAATCGAGTTGATGTCCTGCGAGCCGCCCGTGGTCTTGGCTCCGGTACCGATTGCGATCGAGCCGTCGGCTGCCGTCGCAGCATTGGCGCCCAGCGCCACGGAGCCGGTGCCGCCTGCCGATGCGTTGTAACCCAGTGCGGTACTCGATTGACCCGAGGCCGTTGCCTGGAGACCGTTGGCGGTTGCCAGTTGCGCGGCATAGGCGCCCATGCCGATTGCCACGGCTCCGTTGCCGGAGGCCGTCGTATACGAGCCGAACAGGGTGACGCCGGTCAGGTTGTTGCCGTTTGCATTACAGCCGGCAACCGACGACCACCCGCCGCTGCCGTCCTGGGGATTCGTGCCGGCAACATACGAGCGCACGCCGTCGGGTCCGGTACTGGCGGCGTAACCGCAATTGGCCCCTCCGTTACCTCCGCTGAACGTATAAACACCGGCGTAGCTGGCCTGTGCGGCGCCAACCAGCAACAAGCTGACGAGCAACTTGACCGATGACGAGCGTTTGCTCTTGCCCCGTGCAGAATCCAGCTCCGATGCGGCGACCCACGCGCCAAGGGCTTCGTTCCAGATCGAGCGGTATGTGCGGTTCATGTCCTGCTACCTCCAAATATGCACGCCACACACCGGTCTCTTTTGTTAGAGGAATGCTCCGTGCGCTCGCGCGAATCTCAAAATTGATGGGCGGAGTTTATTGGAGGTGGATTTTTCAGATTGATAAAAAGTGATAAATAGAGTGTTTGGAAAGTTAAAGGATGGTTAATAGATCGGTTTTTGATGCATTGAGTCAGAATGTATTTGTAAGATGTAAGAATGTTTGGCGCAGGGTTTTAAACTTCCGGGCGCATATCGGCTTATCTTATAAAAATCAATAACTTACTGTTGTTTTGTGCGTTGGATTACACAGTGAAGATGATCAATTGTAAGACAAATGAAATAGCAAACGTTTGCGGGATGGACGATACTTTCATCCATGTAATGTTTTCGAGGGTGCCTGTTGATAATATGATTACTATCTTGTTAATCTGTTAATTTGGGATTTGTGATTGGATTTAATATTGATTTGTCGGATTATCTTTAAATCAAATTAATTTCAAATGGAGAGCGTCTGGTTGTGCTGATTTGCGCATCTGGTCCGCTGCGATGGCCCGCGAGACGGGCGTTTCGGGCCGGTCGGCCCGTCGAATTTGTAAAAAAGTGCTACAGGGCGGTGAACCGAATTGTCACCATTCATCTTTCGAACTTGTCCTATTGACTATTTCGGCGGTTGTGACGATCGGATGGGATTCGGCGACGGGGCGAATCCGTCTGGCAAGCGTGACCTGCGTCGAAGGTGCGCGCGGCGGCGACAGGTTGTTAAAGAGGCTGTCCGGCAGCGGTGGCGACGTCCCCGGATTGTTAAATCCCGGGTGTGACAATTTGTCCGCGCGTGCCGAAGCACCGAAGAAAAAAGGGCGGGAGTGAATGTGTCAGGCGCGCCACGTCCGGCAGGTCGATGCAGGTCTGCGAGGTTCCACGCCGCATACGATGGGGCGGCCTCGAGTGGGTGGCGGGCAGTAGCCTCAGTGAGGCGGCTCGCCATGGAAGTGCAACGACCGCGTAGCGAAGTTCGAATGCGCAACCCGGGCAACCGGACGGCTGCCCGGTGCGGCAACCCTACTTCTTGAGAAACCGCAGCGCAAACCGCGCCATGCGCGGCACGAACGTCGGGCGCAGCAGGCGCTTGTCGTAGCCGGCCATCCGCCGGTCGTTCTCGGCGAGACACAGTTCGATCAGCTCGCGCGGATTCAGTGCATCGCCGATATCGGCGGTGCCGGTTGCCGGGAAGTTCGCGTCACGTGCGACGCCGTCGGAATCGATGCCGCGCGCGATGCCGATGCGCTCCCGGATCAAATGCACCCACACGGCCGCGACCCGCGCGAAGAACCACGGCCGGCGCCACCACGGGAGCGAGCGCCAGTACCACGCGTACCAGTTCACGAAGAACAGGATGTGGCGGCCTTCTTCCTGGATCACCGGCTCGAAGGTGTCGACGAGCTCGGGCGGGAAATAGCCGGAGCGCTGGGCGGAACGGAACAGGCCGAACGCGAAGAAGCTGTCGATGCATTCGCTGAAACCCGTGACGATCCACCACCACTCGGGATCTTTCGGCGCGGGGTAGGCCGGCTCGGGCGCGAGCCGGATGCCGTATGCCTCGACGAGCTTCGACAGCACGACCTTGTGCCGCGCTTCCTCGCCGCCGTCCATCTCGAGTGCGCGGCGCAGCAGCGGATCGCCGATCGTCGCGGCGTAGGTGGCCACGCGGATCGATGCGCGGCCTTCGGTCTGCACCGCGATGTCCCAGATCGGCAGCGACGTGAGCCGCTTGAGCTCGGCGGGTGTGAGGGCCGGCCAGTCGATCACGGCCGGCTTGTACGGATTGTGTGTGTCGAGCAGCATGCGGCAGAACATCTGCAGGTGCGCATCGGAACCGATCCGGACCGGACCTTGCCTCTCGAAGGTCCAGTTGCGCATTGCGTGATCTGCGGCTGCATGCTCTTCCTGCAGCGTGTCACTCATGGCTGTTGTTATGCGATTACGGGCCGAAAGATTCTTGCATAGCTTCCGTAAACGCGTATTTTCGAGCGGACATCGGCACGCCGGTGTCGTTTGTCGCTAAGGCAGCGCGGATCGGCATCCAAGGCGAGCGAGAGGGCTCCCATGCGGTAGTGGTTGTTGTGCCCGACCTCTCGGTGCACGCAGCCCGCATCAATTCCGGACGCCAACCGCTGTCGAGCATGAACAAGGGCGGTTGCAGGCATCTGCGCCGCGTCGATACGCGGCCAACCACGGGGATCCATTCGCGCTCGCCGAAGCCAGGCCGGCGTGAGCCGGCTCAGCGAGCGTCATGGCGCCCTTCGTCCATCTTCGCGACAGCCTCTTTCAGCAGCCCGCGCAACCAG
Organism: Burkholderia sp. AU27893; assembly: GCF_002223205.1. Taxonomy (NCBI): domain Bacteria; kingdom Pseudomonadati; phylum Pseudomonadota; class Betaproteobacteria; order Burkholderiales; family Burkholderiaceae; genus Burkholderia; species Burkholderia sp. AU27893. The sequence goes on from NZ_NKFD01000004.1 coordinate 104,582, forward strand.
GTGAGCCCGGGGTCCGAGGTCCGGTGCTTGTGCCATTGCATCGCCTGCTCCATCGTCGGGACCGGCACCGGTACCTCGCGCAGCACGATAGGCAGGCTGCGCGCGGCTTCTTCGGCGAGCCGCCGGTGCATGGTGGCGATCCGGTTCGTGCCGGCCAGCAGGTGCGCCGGCGACACGAAGCTGTACGTGCTCGCCTCGACCCGCCTCACAACGCCGAGCCGCTGCATGAACCAGTCTTCGATCGCCGCCTGTGCGTCGCCGACCTGCACGACGACGTGCCCGGCCGCCATGTAGCGCTCGTTCGTCATCTCGCCTTTCGCGAGGGGGCTGTCGCTCCACATCACACAGCAGTAGGTTTCCTCGAGCAATACCTCGGCCGGATGCTCGGTCGAGCAATACTCCTTGGGGATGATCAGAAGATCCGCTTCACCGCGTTCCAGCAAGCGGTGGGGATACGCGATTTGCGGGCGCAGCTCGAAGCGGATGCCGGGTGCTGCCTTGTAAGCGAGTGCGAACAGGTGCGGCATGAGCGTCGTCATCGTGTAGTCCGAAACGAACAGGCGGAACAGCCGGTTCGCGTGCGCCGGCACGAATTCGGGTTGAGCCGACACCGTCGCGTCGACGCGCACAAGGATGTCGCGCACGGCGTCTTTGAGCGCATCGGCGCGCGGCGTCGGCTCCATCTTGCGACCGACCTGCACGAGTAGTTCATCGTTGAAGTATTCGCGCAACCGCGAAAGCGCGTTGCTCATCGCCGACTGGCTCAGGTGGATCTTCTCGGCCGCCCGGCTGATGTTCTGTTCACTCAGGAGCGCGTCGAGCGCCACGAGCAAGTTGAGGTCGAGCTTGTTGAACCGCATGCGCGCTGTCTCCGTTCTCCTCTTCGCTACCGCGTGACCGTGCCGTATGCGATATCAGGGTTTCACCTGAAAGTATTGATGCCGTCGATAGCGGCAATGGATCGAATCCATTTTTAGCATACATCAGCCTGTCCTAACCTAGCCACATCTCGACGCGACGGCAGCCCACGCATCGTATCGGGAGACCAGCGTCAGGTCATTTTCGGGTCGAACGTACCGCTGTACCTCGGCCGTCTGCACCGCGCTTTCCACTATTAAAAGAGATGCCAGGCGGCGCAAACGCGCCTCCCGGAAGAGGAGACAGCATGTCCACGAAACTGATCGCAGCCGTTGTCGGTTGCGCTGTGTTGGCGACGGGTTCGATGAAAGACGCACAGGCATTCGAAGGCGGCGTTTCACCGTATCCGGCCGGCGCGGTGGGGACGAACATCGCCAACCTGCCGCCGATCCCCGGCCTGTTCGCACTGGAGCAGTTCAACTACAGCTTTGCGAACGGCCTCTATGGCAACGACGGCAAGAAACTGCCGATTCCGTTCCATACGTCGGTGTTTTCGGAAACCACGCGTCTGCTGGCGGCGTATCCGTTCCATCTGCTCGGCGCAAACGTCTATACGCAACTGGTCATTCCCGTTGTGTCATTGCACAGCACCGTGTTCGGGCAGTCGAGCACGCAGAACGGCCTCTCCAACATCACGCTGACGCCCGTGTTGCTGCAATGGAATCTCGCGCCGAACCTGGCGATTGCGTCGGGCATCGACGTTGCATTCGAGACGGGGTCCTATAGCCCGGTCAAGTCGAGTGTCGCGGTGGGCTACACCTCGGTGCAGCCGGTGATCTCGATTCGCTACAACGTTCCCAACGGAATCGACCTCGCGCTCGCAAATCGCTTCCTGCTCAATCTGAAGAACGGCACGACGGACTACAGCTCGGGTGACGGTTACGTCGCCGAGTTCAACGCCGGCTGGAACTTCGGCCCGTGGAAACTCGGCGTGGTCGGCGCGTACCTGAACCAGTTCAGCGACGACAAGGCCGGCGGCGTGAGCGTGGGCAATCGCATGCGGACCTTCGGTATCGGCCCGTCGATCGTGTACGACGCGAGAAGCTGGAACGTCAACCTCAATTATCAGCAAGGCATCTATGCCGCGAACACGGCCAAGAGCAGCAGCGTGTGGCTGAACATCGCCATCCCGTTGTGGGCCGGCTTCGGGCACAAGGGCTGAGCATCGTGTCGCGCGCCGGACTGCGCGCGAGAACCGGTCATCGGCGCCGTCATCGAGCAACACGCAATTTCAATCAAGGCAATCAGCATGTTCCGATACTTTCCTACCAACTACGTCTGGAATCTGTCCGTCAATCTCGCCATCGAAATGGGCGCGCGCATCGGTGAAATCGAGGAGATGTGCGGGCCGCTCCAGGAAGCGGCCAGGCAACCGGACGCCGACGGCACGCGTGCGTTTCGCGAAGCATGGGTCGAGAAGGCCGATCGCCTTTGCGATCTCGCGCAGGACGACGAGGCCCGGGGGCGGCGGTTGTCGGCGGGCGAGAAGTACAAGCGTGCCGCGATCTATCTGATCACGGCCGAGCGCATGCTCGCGCACGATGCCCCGGGGCGTATCGAGCTTTACCAACGCTCGCTCGATACGTTCGACGATGGCATCGCACGCTCCGGCGACAACTGCGAGCGCGTCGCCATTCCGTACGGCGACACGCATCTATCCGGACTCCTTGTGAAAGCGAAGAACGCCGACGCGCGCAGTCCGCTGCTCGTGCAGGTCAACGGGCTGGATTCAACCAAGGAAATGAAGTACTTCGTGGGCTTGCCGGCCTGGCTGGCCGCGCGCGGCGTGTCGTCGTTGATTGTCGACCAGCCCGGTACCGGCGAAGCGTTGCGGCTGCACGGCCTGAATGCGGTATACAACTCGGAAGTCTGGGCGAGCAAGATCGTCGACTGGCTCGAAGGCCGGGACGACGTCGATCCGAAGCGGATCGGCATGGAGGGCGTGTCGCTCGGCGGCTACTACTGCCCGCGCGCAGTCGCGTTCGAGCCGCGTTTCGCCTGCGGTGTGGTGTGGGGCGCCAACCACGACTGGCGCGACGTCCAGAAAAAACGCCTGCAGCGCGAAGGCAACTTCCCGGTGCCGCACTACTGGAAGCATGTCTGCTGGGTCTGGGGCGCGAAGGATATCGACGACTTCATGCGCATCGCCGAAAACGTGCATCTCGACGGTGTGCTCGATCGTATCAAGGTGCCGTTCCTCGTCACGCATGGTTCGCAGGATTCGCAGATCCCGGTCGCCTGGGCGCACCGCACTTACGAGCAACTCGTGAACAGCCCCAAGCGCGAGCTCAAGATCTTCACCGAGCGCGAAGGCGGCGTCCAGCATTCGAGCTTCGACAACTCGATCAACGCGGGGCACTTCATCGCCGACTGGATCGCCGAAACGCTCGGCGGACGCACCTCGCTCTGACTCATTCACCCATCTCAAGCACGCACATCTCATGAATATCATCGGACCCGATACGCTGGTCTTCGGCGTGGACGACGTCGCCGCCTGCAGCCAATATCTGCTTGACTACGGGCTGTTGCCGGTGCGCAGCGACGACACCGGTGGCCGTTTCGAGGCACTCGACGGAACCGGCATCGACATCGCGCGCCGCGACGATCCGGCGTTGTCGCCTGCGCTCGGCACGGCAAGCATGCTGCGCAAGACGATTTACGGCGTCGCCGATGCCGCGACGATCGACGCGATCGCGGCGGAGCTGCGCCGCGACCGAGAAGTGAGCACGCTCGCCGACGGATCGATCGAATCGCTCGACGACATGGGCTTCGCGATCGGCTTCCAGGTGACCAGGCGCCGTTCGCTTGCCTTGGCCGCCGAGCCCGTGAATGCGCCGGGCGCGCCTGCGCAGCGCGCGCCGAACATCGTGGCCGTGAGCGACGATGCGGTGCTGACTCCGCGCACGCTCTCGCACGTCGTCTACTTCGTGCCGGATGCGGCGAAGGCCGAAGCCTTCTATGTGGAGCGTCTCGGCTTTCGCTGCACCGACCGATTCACGGGCGTCGGGCCGTTTCTGCAGCCGGCCGGCACGCTCGACCATCACACGCTGTTCATGATTCAGACGCCGCCTTTCATGAAGGGTTGCGAGCATTTCACGTTCCATATGGGCGGACCGACCGAAGTGCTGCAGGCGGGCACGCGTTTCGTCGCGAAGGGTTACCAGTCGTTTTGGGGGCCGGGGCGTCACCGGTTCGGCTCGAACTGGTTCTGGTATTTCAACAGCCCGCTCGGCTGTCACGTCGAGTACGACGCCGACATGGATCTGCACGACGATGCATGGAACGCGCGCGAGGCGCCCATGGGCGCCGACGCGTCGCAACTGTTCCTGTTCCAGCATCGCGACAAGTGGGCGCCGGGCGGTCCTCCGCCGGGGGCAGCGGCGGCGACGTCGGATTGACGGCGAGAATCGTTCCGTCATGTCCGAGACAAATCCCGATCGCATTCGTCTCGCAAGCGTCGACGATCTGCCCGATCCCGGCGCGCGCGGCTTCGATCCCGATGGGCAGGGGCACGACACGCTTTTTGTCGTGCGGTACGGCGTGCAGGTTCGTGCGTATCGCGATGCATGCCCGCACTTTTTCGGCGAAACGCAGATGGCCTGGCGCAAGGACGCCTACCTGAACGGCGACGGCACCCGCATCGTCTGCCACGCGCACGGTGCGCAGTTCGATATCGCAAGCGGTGAGTGCGTACTCGGCCCGTGCCTCGGTCAGCGGCTGACACCCGTCGAGATCGACGTGACGCACGACGGCACCATCGTGCTGATCGCGACATGACACACCCACACCAGACACAACAAGGAGACACCCAGATGGCAGCCCCTCTTCAACACGTCCTCGTCATAGGCGGCGGTTTTTCCGGTATGGCGACGGCGATCCAGTGCGCGAAGCTCGGCCTCACGGTCGACCTCGTCGAGATCGACCCGGGCTGGCGCTCGTACGGCGCCGGCATCAGCATTGGCGGGCCTACGTTGCGCGCGCTGCGCACGATCGGCGTGCTCGACGCCTTCTTCGAGCGCGGCCACGGCGGCGACGGCGTGAATCTGTATACGGCCGGCGGCCAGTCGATCGGCACGCTGCCGACTCCGCGAGTGGCCGGCGAGGACGTTCCTGGCGGCGGCGCAATCATGCGCCCGGTGCTGGCCGATATTCTCGCCAAGGCGACACGCGCCGCAGGCGTGCGCGTGAAGCTCGGCGGCACCTTCTCGCGGATCGAGCCGCGCGGCGAACAAATGGACGTGGCGTTCACGGACGGCACACACGGTACGTACGACCTCGTGGTCGGAGCGGACGGCCTCTACTCGAAAGTGCGCGCCGCTGCGTTTCCCGATGCGCCGAAGCCGCGCTATACGGGCCAGGGCGTGTGGCGCGCCGTGGTGCCGCGACCGGCGGAGATCGCTTGCGCGACGATGTGGCTGGGGCACCGGATCAAGGCGGGTGTCAATCCGGTTTCCCGGGAGGAAATGTACGTCTTCGTCACCGAGGACAGGCCGACCAACGACTACATCGATCCCGCCGAATGGCCGCGCATGCTGTCCGAGTTGCTGGCCATGTTCGACGTGCCGCTGATCCGGTCCATCCGCGCGCAGATCGGCGCCGAATCGCGCGTCAACTACCGTCCGCTGGAAAGCCTGCTGCTGCCGGCGCCCTGGTTCAGCTCACGGGTGGTGCTCGTCGGCGATGCGGTGCACGCGACCACGCCGCATATGGCAGCGGGCGCGGGCATCGGCATCGAGGATGCGATCGTGCTCGCAGAAGAGCTGGGGCGCGGTGTGACGGTGGAAGCTGCGTTGCAGGCATTCCAGGCGCGCCGCTGGGAGCGCTGCCGCATGGTGGTGGAAAACTCCGGGCGTCTTGGCGAGATCGAGATCGGCGGCGGCGACAAAGAGGAACACCGGCGCATCATGCACGAGACGCATATGAGTCTCGCGCGGCCTATCTGACGCAAGCGGAGGCACGATGGAGACGAACCTTTCCCCCACGACGCCGGCAAGTGCCGACCTGTCGATATCGACCGACACGACGCGGCTTGGCGCGTTCGGCACCGTTGCGTTGATGCTCGCGCATTGCGCCGGCATGGTCGATCTGGTGGCCTTGCCGGTTTGGGTCGGCACGTTGATCGGTGCGTATCGGCTCGATCCCCAGAAGGCGGGCCTGCTTGCCACGCTGTTCCTGGCGGGTGCCGTACTGAGCAGCGTCTTTTTCTCGCCGCGCTTGAATCGCCTGCCGGCGCGCGCGATGTCGACCGTCGGCTTCGGCATCGCGGCGGGTGCGTTCGTCGGCATCACGTCCGTGCCGGTTGATCGCTATCTGACGTTGGCGACTCTGCATGCCGTCGCGGGCGTCGCTGTCGGATGCGGCCTGAGCTTCACGCACGGCACGGTTGGACGAAGCCGCAATCCGCATCGCCTGTTCGCGATCTCCGGCCTCGCGCTCGGCATCTTCGCGATCGCGTTTCTCGGCACCGTGCCGGGGCTGATAGCAACGCATGGCGGCCCGATGCTGTTTCACGTTTTTGCGAGCGTGATGGGCGTTGCCGCGATCGCATGCGCGCTCGCGTTTCCGTCGCTTAAAGCGCGCGGCAGCGCGGCAGCCGGCGACGAGCCTCGCTTCGAGCGTGTCGTCTGGTTCGGCATGGCAGGTGTCGGCTGCATGGCGCTGACGCAGTCGATGCTGTTCAGTTTTGTCCAGCGTATCGGCCTCGATCGCGGATTCGGTTTGAGTGCCGTGATCGCGACGCTGATCGCGCTCGGCTTCGTCAACCTGTTTCCCGCTCCCGTCGCGGGACTGCTCGAAACGCGCGTGCCGGGCCGCAAGGTCGTGCGGGCGGGCCCCGTTGTGCAGGCCGCGCTGGCGCTGGTCATCACGCAAAGCGCGGCGTTCGTGCCGTACGCGGCGGCCACCTCGGTCTTTGCTGCCGTGATGATCTTCACCCACACCTTCGCGTTCGGCATGCTGGCGCGCATCGACCGCACCGGCCGCGCCGTTGCCGCGACGCCGGCGATGCTGATGACGGGCGCCGCCATTGGCCCGGTGCTCGGCGGCACGCTCGTCAAGCAGTCCGGCTACGGCAGCCTCGGGTTCGCGGCAGTGCTGATCGCCGCCGCTGCGGCAGTCTGCTTCTCGCGGCTCGATCGCCGTTCCCCATCCCAAGGAGTCTGAACATGAAACCCGTTCGACGGTTCGTCGATCTCTCCATCTATCTCGAGAACGACGTTCTCTCCGATCCGCCGCCGCTCGCGCCGAGGATCAGCTATCAGAAGCACGGCGACACGCTGCCCGAATTCATGGCGATGCTGCCGGGTACAAAACCCGAGGACTATCCCGACGGTGAAGCTGCCGCCGCGGAGTGGGTCACGTTGACGACCCACAGTGGCACGCATCTCGACGCGCCCTGGCATTTCCACTCGACGATGGATGCGAGCCTGGGTGAGGCCCGACCGTCCATCACGATCGATCAGGTGCCGCTGGAATGGTGCTTCCAGCCGGGCGTGAAGCTCGATTTCCGGCACTTTCCGGACGGCTACGTCGCGACAGCGGCCGATGTCGAAGCCGAACTCGCGCGCATCGACCACGAACTGCAGCCGCTCGATATCGTCGTCGTGAACACGCGGGCCGGATCGCGCTACGGGCACGACGACTACGTCAATGCGGGCTGCGGCATGGGCTACGAAGCGACCATGTACCTGTTGCAGCGTGGCGTGCGCTTGACCGGCACCGATGCATGGAGCTGGGATGCCCCGTTCTCCTACACCGCGAAAAAGATCGCGGAAACGGGCGATACGTCGCTGATTTGGGAAGGGCACAAGGCGGGGCGCGATATCGGCTATTGCCATCTGGAGAAGCTGTACAACCTCACGGCCTTGCCGCCGACCGGCTTCACGATCAGTTGCTTCCCGCACAAGATTCGCGGTGCGTCGGCAGGGTGGACGCGCGCCGTCGCGATTTTCGACGACACCGACGTGGAGGCAGCAGCATGAGCTTTCCAGCGATTCGTCGCGTGGTGACCGGTCACGATGCCGACGGTCGGGCAATCGTCGCATCCGACGGTCCCCTGCCGACCGTGGTGGAAATCGCCGCGATTCCCGGCACCGTATTCCACGAAGTGTGGAGCACATCGTCGAGCCCCGCCCTGGTCGACAATGGCGCCGATCCCACGGTTGGCGCGCTCATGCTACCGCCGCCAAAACAGGGCACCCGTATGCGCTTCGTCGACATTCCACCCGACACGCCGGAATTTCTCGCGCACGGTGCGGTGAAAATGCACGATGCGTTCAGCCAGATCGGCGACGCAGCAGCGTCGACGGTGAAGGCCGGCTCGCCGCATCCGCTGATGCATCGCACCGAGTCGATCGACTACGGCGTGGTGATCGAAGGCGAAATGACCCTGATCCTCGACGATGCCGAAGTCGCACTGGCGCCGGGCAGCGTGGTGATTCAGCGGGGAACCAACCATGCTTGGGCGAATCGCTCGGGCCGTCCATGCCGAATGCTGTTCGTTCTGATCGATGGTGCCTACGATCCGGCGATTGCCGTTGCGCTCGACACGCCCGCACACGGAGGCGCGCGATGAAATTCGCCACCTTGCCCGATGGCAGCGCCGATGGCCGCTTGCTGCTCGTGTCGCGCGACCTGCGCCATGCCGTCGAAGCTGCACCGATCGCAACGACACTGGCTGATGTGCTCGATCGTTGGGACGCGCTCGCGCCTGGCTTGCAGGCGCGTTACGACGCGTTGAACGCCGGCAGCGTGCCCGAGGCGCGCCCATTCCATACTGCTGCATGCGCTGCGCCCTTGCCGCGCAGTCCGCAGTGGTGCGACGGCTCGGCGTTTCTGAATCACGGCCGCCTGATGGAGCAGGCGTTCAATACTCCGCCGATTCCCGAGTTCGATACGGTGCCCGTCATGTACCAGGGCGCCAGCGACGACTTCCTCGGTCCGGCCAGCGACGTGCCCTTGCCTGACGAGGCCGACTGCATCGACTTCGAAGGCGAATTCGGCGTGGTAGTGGGGAGCGTGCCGATGGGCGTATCGGCCGCCGGTGCGCTGCGCTGCATCCGGCTGATCGTACAGCTCAACGACTGGAGCCTGCGGGCGTTCGGCCCGCGCGAAATGAAGACGGGCTTTGGTTTCCTGCAGGCCAAGCCCTCTACGAGCTTTGCACCGGTTGCCGTCACACCCGACGAACTCGGCGAGCACTGGCGCGACGGCCGCGTGCATCTGAGCCTGCACGTCGAATGGAACGACCGCTGGTTCGGTCATCCGCATGGACGCGAGATGAACTTCGGCTTCGGTGAACTCGTCGCGCATGCGGCCCGTACGCGCCGCCTGTCGGCGGGGACGATCGTCGGGTCCGGCACGGTGTCGAATGCCGATCGCAACGCGGGCTCGGCGTGCGTCGCCGAGCGCCGCGTGATCGAAATGATCGACGAAGGGGCCGCGCGCACGCGGTTCATGCGCTTTGGCGACCGGGTCAGGATGACGGCGCGCGATGACGCCGGCAACGCACCGTTCGGCACGATCGATCAACGGGTTGTGCGCGCGCCGCGCGCCGACGACGAGGAGGCTCGGCCATGAGAGTGCTGGTGACCGGGGCGGGCGGATTTGTCGGAACGGCGTTGGTCGAACGGCTGCTGCGCGACGGTATCGCGGAGCCCGGCGATGTGTCGGAACTGTTGTTGGTCGACCGGCAAGCGGAGTGGCCGTACGACGATGCGCGAATCACGGCACGGGTCGGCGATTTCAGCAGCCCGGAGATTCTCGAGCCGCAGCTGTCGAAACCTGTCGACGTCGTCTTTCATCTGGCGAGCATGCCCGGCTCGCAGGCGGAAGCCGAACCGGCCGAGGGCGACCGGGTGAATCTGTCGGGGATGCTGGCGCTGTTCGAGCGCCTGGCGAAGCAAGCGACGGAGCAGGGGCGTGCGGCGCGCGTCGTCTATGCCAGCAGCGTTGCCGTGTTGGGCGAGTCGTTACCCCCGTCCGTGGACGAGCACACCCTGCCGCGCCCGACGATGAGCTACGGCGTGCACAAGCTGGTTGGCGAGCTGATCCTTGCCGACTGGACGCGACGCGGCAAGCTGGATGGCCGTGCGTTGCGTCTGCCGGGCATCGTGGCTCGTCCGGCGCTTGCTGCGGGACATGGGTCCGCGTTCATGAGCCAGATCTTCCGCGCGGCGCAGAGCGGCCAGTCATATACATGTCCCGTTTCGCCCTCGGCCACCGTGTGGTGGATGTCCCGCAGATGCTGTATCGACAACCTGCTGCACGCCGGACGCATGTCCGCAGAGGGGATGCACGTCGGCCGAGTCTGGACGCCCCCGGTGCTGCATCTGTCGGTTCAAGAGATCGTCGATGCGTTGGTCCGGCGGTTCGGCTCGTTCGACATCGACTACACGCCGGTGGAGCGGATCGAGCGGCTATTCGGACGACAACCGCCGCTGACTGATCGCCGTGCCGTCGAGGCGGGATTTCGGCACGACGGCACGATCGACGCGCTCGTCACCCATGCGCTCGAGCGCACGTGAATTCCGGCACGAATCTCGTGATCGTGATCCGTTCAGTTTCAGCCGTCGCAGCCTCCGGCGCGGACACCTGGCCGCCGGACAGCGTGCGCGGCCTGAAAGGGGCGGCGGAATTTGTTCGTATGGAAAAATGAAGCGGGCAATCATGGCGGAATGATCTGCAAGCCATTGATTTCATTCATGGTATGCCGCTCGTCTTCATTGACGAACGATAGCCGGCCACGCGTGCGTCACGCGTTCGTGTCGACCCAGAGGCGGCCCCAGCGGGACGCGTAGGCCAGCGCGTGCTCTTCCTCGAAGAAGAAATCGATCGCGTCGAACGAAACGGCGCGCGGCGACGGGCCGCCGCTCGCCTTCTCGATGGTCAGGTTGGCGGCGAACAGCCCGTTCGGCAACCGGGCGGCAGCGGGGGCGACTTCGTAGCCCTTGTAGCGGATCGTACGGTTCATGGCGTGCGCGGAGAAAGTTCGGAGGTTCAGCGTACGAAAACCCGCCCGCGGCGTGAACCAATCTTTCGGCCAATGCAAATCACGCGGCGGGCCGAATTCTTATCGGTGCGGGGAAAGGGCGGCAGGGAGGGGCGTCGACGGACACGGCGCGTCGCCGCGCGTCCGAATGCGCGCCGCCCGCGCGGGCGAATGGAATCGTCCGGGCGCGGGCGGCGGAAGGCGGGAAAATTACTGGTTGGCGATCTTCAGCACGGGTGCGAGCGCATCGACCGATGCCGCATGCGAGGCCGCGCGATGCGAGGCGAACGCGAGCGCGAACTCGGCCGCCTGCGTGCCGACCGTCTCGAGCTGCGTGACCACCTTCGGATCCGAGCAGCTGTCGGCGCTGTCGAAGCGCGTTTCGAGCGTGTTCACGGTGGCGCCGAACGGCGTTGGCCAGCCGCGCAGCGCGTGCACGATCGAACGCAGCGACGTCAGCACGGTGCCGGCCGCCTGCCAGCCGTAGGCCGTGACGATCAGGCCGACCGCACGACCGTCGAGATACGGGCGATCGTCGGCGCGCAGCTCCTCGAGCGTGTCGAGTGCGTTCTTCACGAGGCCGGAAACGCCGCCGTGATAGCCGGGCGTCGCGATGATGATCGCGTCGGCCTGGCGCACGGCGTCGATCAGTTCGCGCTGCGCGTCGGTCAGCGTTTTGTGTTCGGGCGCGTAGTGCGGCAGCGTATGCAGGAACGGGCCGTCGAACAGCCGCGTGCGTGCGCCGGCCGCTTGCGCGCCGCGCAACGCGAACGACAGTGCGCGTTCGGTCGACGACGCTGCGCGGGTGGTACCGCCAATGCCGACGACGAACGGGCGGCGGTGTTGATCGAATGCAGTCAAGGGGCGCTCCTTGGGGATGGCTTGCCCGGCTAAGCACAGGCTTAAAACCAGATGGTAACGACCCCGCCGCCACTCTGAAAACGACTTTTCGTTCTATCGATATGCCGCGCGGCAGGGGCAATCGTGTGCGAGGCCGCCCAGATCGATAGCAGAAATGCTTGGTTGGGACGGCGCGCCGTGGTCGATAAGATGGGCCCGTCTCCTCCATGATGTCTCTACTGACATGGGTTGGCCCCGCCGCGCGGATGCAGGCGGGGCTTTTTTTCGTCCCGGTCAGAAAAAGGGGCGCGATGCGTCGGGCCGTTGCCCGTCGCCCATCACCTATTACTCGAACACCGGCCGGAAGAAGCTGCGCTCGTAGCTGACGATACAGCGTGTTTCCTCCGCGTAGCGGAACGCGGCCTGGCAGGCCGGATCGTCCATCGAGCGTTCGCGGTAACGCTCGTATTCGGCGAGGCTCGGGAACGAGAACATCGCGAGCGCGATGTTGTTCGCCCCTTCGGACGGCAGGAAGTAGCCGTGATGCGTGCCGCCGAATTTTTCGACGAGCGGAATCCACATCTTGCCGTACGTTTCGAACTGGTCGAGCTTGTACGGATCGATGACGTAGCGAAGGTAGCAGGTGATCATGGGCGCGCTCGGGGAGGGATGGAACCCGCGAGTCTGGAAGGCGTCGCCGCATGTGTCAACGGCACATGCCAACGCGTGATCCGGCCACGGGATGCATTGCTTGCGCAAACAACGATCGGCGTTCCGTCATGCGATCGCCACGACGCACGCGAAGCCACGGCGCGCACTGTCGCAACCCTCTCTCCCGCACGCATTTCTCCAAACTTTTACGACATTTTTTCTTGCGAGGGCGGCTGGCGCGCTCATAGACTTCGGGCATCCCAACCACGGAGCAAGGCAATGTCGATACCCTGGAACGCGATCGCCGAACACACTCCCGCCGCGCCGCCTTCCGTGTGCGCCGATCGGGTGATCGTGCGGCGTTTCGATCCGGCCTTCGACAGCTATGCCCAACTCACGCCGATGCTGCATCGCGCGTTCGTGCGGCTCGGCGCGATGGGACTCAACTGCACGTGCGTCGACCAGAGCGAGGATGTCACGCGCCGCCGCGCGGAAGCGGGCGAGTGCTACGTCGCCGTGTGCGGCGGGCGCGTGATCGGCACGGCCACGCTGTATGCGACCGATCCGTCGTCGGCGTGCTCGCTGTACCGGCGCGAAGGCGTCGCGAGCGTGCGGCAGGTGGCGGTGGACCCCGATTGCCAGAGCCGCGGGATCGGCGCGTTGCTGCTGTCGTTCGCCGAACAGTGGGCCGCGCTGCGCGGCTATACGCTGCTCGCACTCGATACGCCGCATCCCGCTTCGCACCTGCTTGCGTTCTACGGCGCACAGGGTTTCGAGGTCGTCGACGTGATGCGCTTCGACGGCAAGCGCTACGACAGCGCGATCCTCTGCAAGCGGCCCGTCGCGCACCTCGCGCGCCGCGTGTCGCCGGCGTCGCGCATGGCCGCGCGCGTGGCGGCCGTGCGGCGTCTTGCGTATGCGTTGCCGTCGCGCATGGTCGCCGTGGCCCGGCGCGGCCAGCACGTGCGCCGTGGCGCAGGCTGGGCGGCACGACGCGCGGCCGGTGCCGCGAGTTGCCGCTCGTCGCCGTGGCGCCCGCGTCAGCACGGGCGCTACACGTTCGGCTGAACGCCGCGCCCCGGTTCGTTTTCCTGCTTTGCCGCGTAAGCGTCGGATGAGCGGAGTGTGGCGCTCCCGCTCGTGTACGGCCCTCGAGACACCCCCGCCGCGCCGCGGCGAAACGGACGTTTACGCGCTTTTTATACCCTGACGCGATCCTTTGCCGCGATCTTCACGCGAACCTTCATAAGATGGTTGCGTGGAAACGGAAGCCGTACGCGACAACCCGCGTCGGCAGCCGGCTCGCCTGACCGATGCCGGCTGCCGATGCGCGGGCGCGCCGGCAAAAGGAAACCGCCATGTCTCTCTCACCCATGACAGGCCCGCGCCCCGCGCAGCCGGGCCATCCGCGCACGGCCGTACGCTCGATGTTCGACCCCGCGCTCGTGCGCCCGGCGATCGCCGATTCGTTCCGCAAACTCACGCCGCGCACGCAGTTCCGCAACCCGGTGATGTTCTGCGTGTACGTCGGCAGCATCCTGACGACGATCCTGTGGATCGCCGCGCTGTTCGGCCAGGCCGAAGCCCCCGCCGGCTTCATCGTCGCGATCGCGCTGTGGCTGTGGTTCACCGTGCTGTTCGCGAACTTCGCCGAAGCGCTCGCCGAAGGGCGCTCGAAAGCGCAGGCCGCGTCGCTGCGCAGTGCGAAACACAACGTGGTCGCGAAAAAGCTCGCGGCGCCGCGTGCGAAGTCGGTCGTCGAAGTGATGGCGTCGACCGACCTGCGCAAGGGCGACGTCGTGCTCGTCGAAACCGGCGACACGATCCCGGCCGACGGCGACGTGATCGAAGGCGTCGCGTCGGTCGATGAATCGGCGATCACCGGCGAATCCGCGCCGGTGATCCGCGAGGCGGGCGGCGACTTCTCGTCGGTGACGGGCGGCACGCGCGTGCTGTCCGACTGGATCGTCGTGCGCGTCGCCGTCAATCCGGGCGAGGCGTTCCTCGACCGGATGATCGCGATGGTCGAAGGGGCGAAGCGCAAGAAGACGCCGAACGAGATCGCGCTGACGATCCTGCTCGTTGCCTTGACGATCGTGATGCTGCTCGCCACCGCCACGTTGCTGCCGTTCTCGACGTTCGCGGTCGAAGCGATGAAGGCCGGCCACGTGGTGACGATCACAGCCCTGGTGGCGCTGCTCGTGTGCCTGATCCCGACGACGATCGGCGGCCTGTTGTCCGCGATCGGCGTGGCCGGGATGAGCCGGATGATGCAGGCCAACGTGATCGCGACGTCGGGCCGCGCGGTGGAAGCCGCCGGAGACGTCGACGTGCTGCTGCTCGACAAGACCGGCACGATCACGCTCGGCAACCGCCAGGCGTCGGCGTTCGTACCCGCGCCGTTCGTGACCGAGGAAGCGCTGGCCGATGCCGCGCAACTGTCGTCGCTCGCCGACGAAACGCCGGAAGGCCGCAGCATCGTCGTGCTCGCGAAACAGCGCTTCAACTTGCGCGAGCGCGACATGCAGGCGCTGCATCCGGTGTTCCTGTCGTTCAGCGCACAGACGCGGATGAGCGGTGTCGACCTGTTCCCCACGGGGACGTCCTCCGGGGCGCCGGGGCGCGAGATCCGCAAAGGCGCGGCGGACGCGATCAAGCATTACGTCGAGTCCCACGGCGGTCATGTCACGCGCGAAGTCGACGCGGTCGTGACCGACATCGCGCGTCGCGGCAGCACGCCGCTCGTGGTGGCGGAGCGCGTCGACGGCGTTGCCCGCGTGCTCGGCGTAATCGAGCTGAAGGACATCGTGAAGGGCGGCATCAAGGAGCGCTTCGCGGAACTGCGCAAGATGGGCATCAAGACCGTGATGGTGACGGGCGACAACCGGCTGACGGCCGCGGCGATCGCGGCGGAAGCGGGCGTCGACGACTTCCTCGCGGAAGCGACGCCGGAAACCAAGCTTGCGACGATCCGCGAGCATCAGGCGGCGGGCCGTCTGGTTGCGATGACCGGCGACGGCACCAACGACGCGCCGGCGCTCGCGCAGGCCGACGTCGCCGTGGCGATGAACACCGGCACGCAGGCGGCGAAGGAAGCCGGCAACATGGTCGACCTCGACTCGAACCCGACGAAGCTGATCGAGATCGTCGAGATCGGCAAGCAGATGCTGATGACGCGCGGTTCGCTGACGACGTTCTCGATCGCGAACGACGTCGCGAAGTATTTCGCGATCATCCCGGCCGCGTTCGCGACAACGTATCCGCAACTGCGCGTGTTCGACGTGATGCACCTCGCGTCGCCGGCGTCGGCGATCCTGTCGGCGGTGATCTTCAACGCGCTGATCATCGTCGCGCTGATCCCGCTCGCGCTGAAGGGCGTGCGCTATCGCCCGCTCGGCGCCGCGCCGCTGCTGCGCCGGAACCTACTGCTGTATGGGCTCGGCGGCGTACTGTTGCCGTTCCCGTTCATCAAGCTGATCGACATGGTGCTGGTGGCATGCGGATGGGCCTGAGCATGGGCGCGCATCACGCACCGGACGAAGGCGCTGCCGGATGAGCGAACCGGGCATCGTCATCGTGATCGTCGACGAAGACAGGCTCATCCGGCGTTTCGTCCGTGTCGCGTTGAAGGCCGAACACATGCATGTCTTCGAGGCCGCGACCGGTGCGGCGGGCGTGGCGGCCGTCGGCGTGCGACGTCCCGACCTGATCGTCGCGGACACGAACCTGCGCGACCTTGGCGGCACCGACCTGATCCGTGCACTGCGCGCGTGCTCGGCCGCACCGCTGATCGTGCTGTCGGCGCTGAGCGCGGAAAGCGACAAGGTGGCCGCGCTCGATGCGGGCGCGGACGATTACGTGACCAAGCCGTTCGGCGCCGCCGAGCTGATCGCGCGGATGCGTGCGCACCTGCGGCGGCAAGCGGGCGGCGGGCGCATCGATGCGGTGTGCGTGCGCTTCGGCGACGTGACCGTCGATCTCGGCGATCGCCAGGTGCTGCGCGGCGGGGCGCGCGTGCATCTGAGCCCGATCGAATTCCGGCTGCTGGCCGCGCTCGCGCATCATGCAGGCCGGCTACTGACGCACGACCGCCTGCTGAGCGAGGTGTGGGGCGCGGCGCACGGCAAGGATGCGCACGACCTGCGCGTGTATGTCGGCCATCTGCGGCGCAAGCTGGAATGCGACCCGCGGCGGCCCGCGTACATCGTCACGGAGACGGGCGCCGGCTACCGGCTCGACGGTGCGCGGTAGCGCCGCGCTCAGGGGTTCGCGGCCGTCCGCAGCGCGTCGCTCGCCGCGCCGTTCGAACGGCGCAGCTGCGCATCGAATTGCTGCACGCGCAGCGCGACCCGCTGCGCATAGCGCTTCGTGCCGCCGTTGTAGCGCACGAGCGCGGTTTCGACGTCGCCGTCCGCATCGTCGAGATAGCCGCGAAAGATCGCCGCGCCGATCCGCACGTTGGTGGCCGGATCGGAGAGATCCTTCACATGCGCGACGAGATCGCGATGGGCGGTGGGCATCACCTGCATCAACCCGCGCGCGCCGGCGACACTGACCGCGTGGCGATCGAAGCCCGACTCGACCGCGATGATCGCGAGCAGCAGCGCCGGTGCGAGCCCGTAGCGATCCGATTCGGTCTGCACCGCGCGCGCGATCGTGCGCGCGTCGGCGTATGCGACGTGAAAGCGGTTGCGCAGCGCGGTGACGATCGTGTCGAGCGTCGGGGGAAGCGAGGGTTCGGGCGTGCTGGCGGCGCTGATCGGCGCCGCAGGCGTGTCGTCGGCATGCGCGGGCCATGCGATCGACAGCGGCAGCACGATCGGGAAGAGCAGCAAAAGCCGCTTCAGCCGCAGGGCCGGGCGCACGCGCGTGCGCGGCGCCGGCCGGTCATACGATGGATAGGTTTCCTGCATGTCGTCGCATCGTGGTTCCGATGCGACGACTGTACGCAGTTATGCATTGCGACCGTCGAAAGAAACCGGCACGCGAGATAAACGGCGCGTAAAGACGGGCGGACGGGCGGTGCGCATGGCTGCGCGGCGTCACCCGTCGCGGCCGTGCGTGTCGCCGCCGCCTCTCGCGAGGCGCCACGCAATCGTGCCGAGCACGCTGACCGCGACGACCAGCGCGCCCCACAGCACGTAGCGGCGCGGTGCGTCCGGATCGGCGGCCGGCGCCGGCGCGACCGCCGAAACCGGCAACGCCGCGCCGACCCGCGCGGGCCGCACTTCGGGCGCCATGCCCACCAGCAATGCGTCGCGGCTCACGGCCGACGATACAAGCGACGCGTCGCCGACGCCGAGCGTAAACGGCGGCGCGCCGCGCGCGACGAACGTCAGCGCGGCCGGATGCCAGCCGATCGCGACGGCCGGCTGGCCGCCGCCGAATCCGCCGTTGCGCATGTCGACGACGATCCGCCACGCGCGATCCGTATTCGCCGCGAATTCGAGCGGCGGATTGCGCTGTTCGCCGGCCTTGCCCTGCAGCCGGAACAGCACGGCGCCCGCGACGTCGCGCCACGGTGCCTGCGCGTCGGCGCGGCTCTGCAGCGTCGCGCGCGCGACGGTGTTCGGCTGCGGCAGGTCGATGCGCACGCGGTCGACCGGATACGCGCCATCGGTATCGAACAGATACTCGCCAGGCGTGCCGCCGGCCCGCACGCGCACGGCGTCGCGCCATTGACGCGGCACCGATGCGGTGTCGGTCCCGCGTGCATCGCGCGGGTGCGTCTCGACGTCGATCGACGCGATCGCGGGCGCACCGTCGAGCCAGTCGAGCCGCAGGTAGCGCGGCGCCGCGCCTTCGAGTGCGATCCGTTCCTGCACCAGCATCGCGTCGCCGTGGCCCACCTTCAGCAGTTGCGTGCTGCCGAGCGATCGCCAGCTGCGCAGGTCGTCGCTGGCTTCGACGGTGACACGCCCCTGGTAGCTGTCGTCGCGCACGTGCACGAGCAGCGCGTCGATCTCGCCGTCCGCATGCGACAGGTCGACGAGATCCGCGCCGTGCTCCGCGCGCACCGGTGCGGCGACGCCCGCGCGCAGCGCGCCGTCGGGGCCGACCGTCACGCCGAGCGGCGCGTTGCCCTTGTCGGCGCGGGCGGGGGGCAGCGCAAACCAGTGCACGGGTGTGCGCTTCGGCGGGACGGCGGGCGCGGCCGCCGCGGGGGCATCGAGCGAATACGGCACCGGCTCGCCTGCGCCGTTGAAGATGCGCACGTCGCCGAGGTCGTCGCGCCGGCTCGCCGCATAGACGGGCTGCGGCACCGTGAGCTGGTAATACGCGGCGGCGCCGTCGAGGTCGAGCGAGAAGCGCTGCGCGACGCGCCCGTCGGCCGCCGCGAACGATGCGAGCACGCTCAGTCCGAGCAGGGCGGCGAGTCGCTTCATGCGTGGTCGTCCTGTTGCGCGGCGGCCTTCGGCGGTAGCGGCGAGAAATACCCGATCAACAGCAGCAGCACGCCGATGCCGATGAACGACACGATGCGCTCGATGCCGGACACGTGCGACAGGTCGAACAGGAACAGCTTGACGACCGTGAGCGCGAGCAGCGCGGCGCCGACGAACCACAGCGGACGCAGCCCACGGCGCGTGGCCCAGATCGTGATGGCGAGCGCGCAGAGCGTCCAGTACACGGACACCGACGCCTGCACCAGTGTCGATTCCGCCATCGCGCCGAGTTCGTACGGCACGCCGGCCCAGTGATGCAGCGTGCGCAGCAGGATCGCGTTCAGCCACAGGAACGCGGTCGCGCCGGCCGCGCTCAGCAGCTCGACGCGATACTTGCCGAACGACCAGCCGAGCTTGCGGGCGCGCACGAACCACGACGCGGCGAGCGCATAGACCACCGCGAGCACGAGGTCGAGCGGGTTGAAGAGCGGCACGCGCGCCCAGCTTCCGCCGTCCTGCGTGAAGTTCGCGTAGAAGGTCCACACCCACATCACGACGATCAGCGGCAGCGACGCGAGCGCGCACATGCGGGCGATGCCGTCGCGACGCGTCAGCCACATCCCGGCGAACGCGAACAGGCTCCAGCCGACCATGAACACCTGCTGGATGCCGAACGACGACAGCACGGTGTCGATGTCGTAGGCCAGGTGGAAGCGCTGATGCAGCGTGCGCAGCATCAGTGCGTTGAACCACAGGAACACGGTCGCGATGGCCGCGTAGTCGACGACGCGCGGATGCCACGCGATACCGAGCGTCCGCAGGCGGCGCAGCCACACGGCGAACGCGACGAACACGAGGAACTGCGCGATGTCGAGCGGGTTGAGCAGCGGCAGCCAGAAGAGCGGCGCCGCGTTGCCGTCGCTGATCACGCTGGCGATGCTCCACAGCCACAGCAACGCCGCGAGCGGCGCCGCGCCCCACACCTGGTACGCGCGCGGAAACGCCGCGACGGGCCAGCGCAGCCGCGAGCCGGGGCCGGACACCAGCAGGAGCAGCGCACCGAGGCCATAGGCCCACGCGCTCCAGCTCCACGCGCCTTCGGGCACGTACGCACGCAGGCGCCAGAAGCCTTCGAACGACAGCAGCCCGCATACGGTCCAGAACATCAGCGTATGCAGCGGTGCGATGATGCCTGCGGAGAGGGATGGCGCGACGCCGCGCGCCGAGCCCGGTGCGGCATCGACGCCTGCGGTGCCGCGCGACTGACGCCACAGCAGCGCAAGGCCTGCGCCGACGGCGAGGGGCCACGCGAATGCGCCCATCCCCGACAGCGGCGCTTCGTGCGCATCGAACGCACGCAGCGCGAGCAGCGCCAGCACCGGCGTCAGCGCGAGCGCCGGCCATTCGGCGAGCGGCCACGCCAGCCGGCGGCGCGCGACGTGCGCGAGCCACGCGGTGCCGGCCGCGAACAGTGCGGTCGTATCGACGACGAAGCGGTCGGCATGCAGGTCGACGTGACGGCTCGCGTAGACGAGGATCTCGTGCAGGCCGCCGCTCACCCACCACAGCAGCCCCCATGCGGCGGCTGCGGCGCCGATCTCCGGCATCCACGCATGCCACGCGCGCGCTTCGCTGCGCCCGTGCAGCCACCAGCCGGTGAACAGGCCCGCGAGCGCGATCAGCAGCATCGCGATGTAGGGACTGTTGAGCACCGGCAGCGCGGTGGCGTCGGCCGGCCCGAGCAGGCTCGTGAAGAACGCGCCGGCCGCGGCAACCTGCATCAGCAGCCCGAAACCGAAGCGCAGCATGCGTTTCTCGCGCACGCCGAGCCAGACGACGGCCGCGCCTTCGATCGCCCACGCGGCGCTGGTCGTCGGACCGGAGAACGCGAGCGGCACGGCCAGCGTCGCGAAGATCACCGCGAGCGCGAGCGTGGATTCGAACAGCAGCGCGAGGCGGTCGCGGCGCCGCGCGAGCCACGCGGTGACCACGACGTAGAACGCCGACAGCGCGACGGCGCTCCACGCGAGCCCGAACGGCATGTCCTTCACGAGCGACGCCTGCAGCGCGGTCGCGACGATCGGCGTGCCGAACACGAGCGTGCCGTCCACGTAGTGCCGCAGCGCGAGCTCGCGCTTCACCGCGTACAGCAGCGCGATGCCGACGTACATCAGGAAGAACAGGACGAGGAACGGCTCGGTGCTCGCGAACAGCGCGGGGCGGTAGGCCGTCACGCCCCATGCCGAGCCGATCGTGAACGTGAAGACGAAGCCGAGCAGGTTCAGCGGACGCCAGGCCTTGAACCAGGCGATCGCGAAGATGCCCGCGTTCAGCAGCGCGTAGTAGCTGAACAGCGCGACATGGTTGCCCTGGCCGGTCGACAGCAGCACCGGCGCGAGAAAGCCGCCCGCGGTGCCCATGAACGCGAGCGGCAGCGCGTTCTGCCGCACCGCGAGGAACGCGCTCAGCGCGCACACGGCCACCATCAGCGGGAACGCGGCGCCGACGGGCAGCAACGCGTAAAGCTTGGTCGCGGCGAAGATCGTCAGGTACAGGATGCCGACGCCGCCGCCCTGCAGCACGAGCCCGTACGCCGCACGGCGCGCGCGCACGCGCCAGCCGATCGCGAGCAGCGCGGCCGCGGCCAGCGCGGTGCCGGCGAGGCGGAATTCGATCGGCAGCATGTTGTTGTCGGCCGCGTACTTGAGCAGGAACGCGACGCCGAAGAACAGCACGATGATCCCGACGCGCACGACCGTGTTGCCGCCGAGCAGCCAGTCGCGCGCGGCGCGCAATGCACGCTCGACGAGGTCGGGTTCGCGCGGTTTGGGCGGCGCGGGGGGCGCCGACGGTGCGGGCGCTGGGGCGGCAGGTGTTGTGCTCGCGCGGATCGCGGCGGCCGGTGTCGGTGCCGGCGTGGCGGCGCGAACGGGGCTGGGAGCCGGTGCCGAGGCGGACGCCGGTGCGTCCGCGCGTGCGGCGGCCGGCTGGGCAGGCACGCGCGGTGGCAGGACGGCCGAAGGCGGGAAGGATGCGGATGGGGCTGCCGAGGCAGAGGCAGAGGCGGCCCCGGTGGGCGTGTACGCGGTCGCGTCAGTCGCGGCCGAGCCGGCCTTCGCGCCGGCCAGCTGGCCGCGCAGCGATGCGACTTCGCGCGTCAGCGTCTCGACGGTCGCCTCGAGGCGCGCGACGCGCTCGGCCAGTGGCACCGGCGGCTGGGCGGGCGGTGCCTGCATCGCTGGCGCGCCGGGGGCCGTGCCCTTGTTCTTGCGTTTGCGCTGTTGCAGCGTGTTGTCGAGGCAGAATCCGATCGCGGCGCCGAGCACTGCGCCGGTGATGGCGGAGAAATCCCCGATCAATGCGGCAATCCCGCCCACGATGAAGCCGATTGCGGTAAAAGCCCAGTTCATCTCGCCTTGCTCCCTCTCTCGTATCGTTATCGGCCTGCGATCGGATGTTTGCCCGTCGAGGCAGTGTCGGCATGGCCGGCAGGCGAACCGGCATGCGCTGCTGACACGGTGGCCGCGTGGCGGCCTGCGTCGCGATCAGCGTATTGGCGGGGAATGTATCACAGCGGCCGTTGGGGATTTTCCGGGTTGGCGCGGTATCGCGGCGCGCACCGTCCGGTGTCGCCGCGCGGCTTTTTTGCACGGTCATGCTTTTTATTGGGGGAGACGATGCGCTTTCGTCTGAGCAGATCGACGCATGATCGGACGTGAAATTGTCGAAAAGCGACGCGTGCCCGATGCGAATTGGCGCAACGCGCGACGCGATCCGCGCTGCGCTGCTGCGCACAAGTCCGACGCGCGATGCCCGTCGTTGCTGGCCGTGCGCGTATTGCGCCGCCGCAATCGGGTGCCTCCGCGTGCCGCGGCCCGCCCGGCGGGGCTGGCAGCCGTGTCGTATTTGCGCAAGCGTTTGTCGTAATTCGTCGGCAGGTCGGGGTTTTTTCTGGCAACTATGTAGGCACGCTAAGACAAGCGCGAGTCCCCGCTACACGAGGAGAAGGTTTCGATGGATGCCCCCAAGGTCGTGGTCGAAGGTCTGTGCAAGGTGTTTGGAAGCAACCCGCAGCAGGCGCTCGACATGCTCGCCGCCGGCGCGACGAAGGACGAGGTGCTCAAGCGCACCGGCCAGGTCGTCGGCGTGCACAACGTCTCCTTCGATGTGCAGGAAGGCGAAATTTTCGTGCTGATGGGCCTGTCCGGCTCCGGCAAGTCCACGCTGATCCGCCTCGTGAACCGGCTGGTCGATCCCAGCGCCGGCAAGGTGATGATCGACGGGCTCGACGTCGCGTCGGCGCGCCGCTCGGCGCTGACCGCGCTGCGCCGCAAGGACATGAGCATGGTGTTCCAGTCGTTCGCGCTGATGCCGCACCGCACCGTCGTGTCGAATGCCGCGTTCGGACTCGAAGTCGGGGGGATGGGCAAGAAGGAGCGCGAGCGCCGCGCGATGGAAGTGCTCGAGCAGGTCGGCCTTGCCCCGTTCTCGCACAAGCTGCCGTCCGAGCTGTCGGGCGGCATGCAGCAGCGCGTCGGCCTTGCCCGCGCGCTGGCCGTGAACCCGTCGCTGATGATCATGGACGAGGCGTTTTCCGCGCTCGATCCGCTCAAGCGCCGGGAAATGCAGGATGTGCTGCTGCAACTGCAGAAGGAACAACGCCGCACGATCATGTTCGTGTCGCACGATCTGGAAGAAGCGCTGCGCATCGGCAACCGCATCGCGATCATGGAGGGTGGCCGGCTCGTGCAGGTCGGCACGCCGCAGGACATCATCGCGAACCCGGCCGACGATTACGTGCGCGCGTTCTTCGACGGCATCGACACCAGCCGCTACCTGACCGCCGGCGACCTGATGCAGACGGGCGCCGTGCCGATCGTGTCGAAGTGCGATGCCGCGAACGTCGCGGCGACGCTGAACGGCAGTGCCGACTATGCGTTCGTGCTCGATGCGCAACGCAAGATCCGCGGCTTCGTCACGCGCGATGCGATCGGTCAGGCGACGCCGTCCGTGAGCCCGATCGAATCCATCCGGCGCGACGCGTCGCTCGAACATGTCGTCGCGCGTGTGGTCGCGAGCCCGAACGCACTGCCGGTCGTCGACGACGACGGCTGCTACTGCGGCTCGGTCGATCGTGCGCTCATCCTGAAGGCCATCACGCGTTCGCGAGGTTCCCATGTCTGAAATGATTCCGCTCGGTACCTGGGTCGACCAGTCCGTTCACTACCTGCTCGACCACGACGCCAAGACGTTCGACACGATCGGCCAGGCGATCGAAGGGCTCGCGGCATTCGTCGAGCACGGCCTGCAGGCGATCCCGATGTGGCTGATGATGGCCATCTTCATCGGCGTCGGGCTGTGGCGGGTGGGCTGGCGCTTCGCGCTGTTCACGACGCTGTCGCTGCTGCTGATCTTCGCGACGGGCTTCTGGGACCAGACGGTCATCACGCTCGGCCTCACGCTGTCGTCGACGATCATCAGCCTCGTGCTCGGCATCCCGCTCGGCATCTGGGCCGCGAAGAGCAAGTGGGTCGCCGCGATCGTGCGCCCGATCCTCGACCTGATGCAGACGATGCCAGCGTTCGTCTACCTGATTCCGGCCGCGATGCTGTTCGGTCTCGGTCGCGTGCCGGGGATCCTGTCGACGGTGATCTTCGCGATGCCGCCGGCGGTGCGCCTGACGAGCCTCGGGATCCGCCACGTGAACCGCGAGATCGTCGAAGCCGGTCAGGCCTTCGGCTGCACGCCGTGGCAGCTGCTGTACAAGGTGCAGTTTCCGAATGCGCTGCCGTCGATCATGCAGGGCGTGAACCAGACGATCATGATGGCGCTGTCGATGGTGATCATCGCGTCGATGGTGGGTGCGGGCGGCCTCGGCAACGACGTGCTCGCCAGTATCCAGCGCCTCGACATCGGCCTCGGTTTCGAAAGCGGTCTGTCGGTCGTGCTGCTCGCGATCATTCTCGACCGCATCACCGAAAGCTTCGGCCGTGCGCCGGGCACCGTGAAGGCGCCGCTGTTCTCGGGTCTCAAGCAGCTGTTTCGCGTGAAGGCCTCGCCCGCGCAGGCTTGACCTCCGGCGGCCGGAACCCTCCGGCCGCTCATCCTGAACATAGATGATGGCCTCCGCGGTTTCGGCCGCGGGGCTGGCCCCCTGCAACCTCCTCGACAGGAGACCGATGTGACGTCCGCCGTCGCTGTCGCGCCCGCAGCCTGCGTTTCACCGGTTTCATCGCTCGCCCATTTCGGCTTCCTGACGCTGCCGAACTTTTCGATGATCGCGTTCTCGAGCGCCGTCGAAGTGCTTCGGATGGCGAACTACGTCGGGCGCGCCGATCACTACCAGTGGTCGATCTATTCGCTCGACGGCAGCCCGGTTCACGCCAGCAACGGCATCGCGGTACGGCCCACGCAGGCGCTCGACTACACGAACCTGCCCGACGTGATGATCGTGTGCGGCGGCATCCGCATCCGCGACGTGGTCGACGAAGGCGCGCGCGATACGCTCGCGGCGCTCGCCGAACGTGGCCTGCCGCTCGGCGGCATCTGCACGGGCGCGTATGCGCTGATGTCGAGCGGGCTGCTCGACGGGTATCGCTGCACCGTCCACTGGGAGAACCTGTCCGCGCTGCATGCCGAGTTTCCGCAAGTGGGTTTCGCCGACGAACTGTTCGTCGTCGATCGCGACCGGCTGACCTGCACCGGCGGCACCGCGCCGCTCGACCTGATGCTGAACCTCGTCGGGATGCGCTTCGGCCAGCAGCTGGCCGCGCAGGTATCCGAACAGTTCATCCTGGAGCGCATCCGCAGCTCGACCGACACGCAGCCGATTCCGGTCGATGCACGCGTCGGCTTCTCGCGCGCGGAGCTGATCGAGGTCGTTCGGCTGATGGAGGCGAATATCGAGGAGCCGCTGTCGCTCGAGGAGCTCGCGCGGCTCGTGCGGCTGTCGCAGCGGCACCTGCAGCGCATGTTCAAGGTGTACCTGAACGTGTCGCCGACCCACTATTACCTGACGCTGCGCCTGAAGCGCGCACGCGACCTGCTGCGTACGACCGACGCGTCGATCGCACGCGTGACGACGGTCTGCGGCTTTCATTCGCCGTGCCATTTCAGCAAGGCCTACCGTGCGCAGTTCGGCCACGCGCCGAGCTACGAGCGCCGGTTGCCGGGGCGCTGACCGAACCCATGGTCCGCGACGCCGCCGGGATCGCGGCGCGCGGCTTCAATAAACGATCCCGCATTCAAGCAAACGACATCACTTTGAGGAGAAGCAAGATGAAGCGCCTATTGATCGCAGCGGTGTGCGGGATCGGGATAACCGCGCCGATGTCGGCCGTGTATGCGGCCGATCCGCCCGTGTGCAAGAACGTGCGCTTCGCGGACGTCGGCTGGTCCGACATCGCGGCGACCACGGGCCTCGCGTCGACGATGCTGCAGGGGCTTGGCTACAGCCCGACGAAGACGATCGCGTCGGTGCCGATCACGTTCGCCGGCATCAAGAGCAAGCAGATCGACGTGTTCCTCGGCTACTGGTCGCCGACGATGGACCCGATCATCCAGCCGTTCACGAAGGCCGGCCAGATCAAGGTGCTGTCGACGCCGAACCTGACCGGCGCGAAATACACGCTCGCAGTGCCCGACTACGTGTACCAGGGCGGCCTGAAGTCGTTCGCGGACATTCAAAAGTACGCGGACAAGCTGAACGGCAAGATCTACGGGATCGAACCGGGTAACGACGGCAACCTGCTGATCAAGAAGATGATCGACGGCAACCAGTTCGGCCTCGGCAAGTTCAAGATGGTCGAGTCGAGCGAGGCCGGGATGCTGGTCGAGGTGAATCGCGCGATCCGCGACAAGCAGTGGATCGTGTTCCTCGGGTGGGAGCCGCATCCGATGAACGTGCAGATGAAGATCGACTACCTGAGCGGCGGCGACGACGTGTTCGGCCCGAACTACGGCGAAGCGAAGGTGCTGACGGCGACGCCGCCCGACTACGCGCAGCGCTGCCCGAACGTCGCGAAGTTCGTGTCGAACCTGCAGTTCACGACGACGATCGAGAACCACGTGATGGTGCCGATCATGAACAAGGAAGACCCGAACAAGGCGGCGGCCGAGTGGCTGAAGGCGAATCCGCAGGCGCTCGACAAGTGGCTCGCGGGCGTGACGACGCTCGACGGCAAGCCGGGCCTGCCGGCGGTGAAGGCCTATCTCGGCGTGCATTGAGCGAGGTGCGCGGGGCCTCGCGCTCCTGACCGAGGCCCGGCGTGCGGTCGAGCCGGCGGAAGCAGGGTACACATCCTGCTGCCGCCGGCTTTTTGCATTCGGCTTCATGCGCGGCCCGACCGTGAGCGGTCGATGCGCTAGACTGCCCGATTCCGATCGAGGAGGCGGTCATGATACGCAGTGCGCTTGAGGTATCCGGATGGCGGCAGGTGGCCGGCAGGCGGCCGAGGCCGAACGGCGCGTCGGCTTGTCGCGACGCAGGCTGCAGCCGGACGATGCCGCACTACGGCCATTCACGCGCATGAAGCGCATCGAGCACGTGGTGCTGGCCGCCGATCTCGCGGGCACGGCGGTATTCGCAATCGAGGGCGCCAATGCGGCGATCGGTGCCGGACTCGACCTGTTCGGGGTCATGGTGCTGTCGCTCGTCGTCGCGCTCGGCGGCGGCGTGATCCGCGATCTGCTGATCGGCGCACGGCCGCCGAGCGCCGTGAGCGACTGGCGCTATCCGGCGCTCGCATTCGCGTCAGGGCTGTTCGCGTTCGTGTTTCATGAGCGGGTCGCCGCGTTTTCTCCATCGCTGGTCACGACGCTCGATGCAGCAGGCCTTGCGTTGTTCGCGGTCGCGGGCGCGGTGAAGGCGCTCGAATTCCGGGTTCATCCGTTCATTGCGACGCTGATGGGCGCCGTGACCGGTTGCGGCGGCGGTGTCGTGCGCGACGTGCTGCTCGCGCGGATACCGGTCGTGCTGGTCACGGACATTTATGCGAGCGCGGCGCTGCTTGGCGCGGTCGTCGTCGTGTCGTGCCGGCGGCTCGGTTGTCCGCCGGTCGTCGCAGCCGTGCTCGGCGGCATCGCCTGCTTTGCGCTGCGGATGGCGGCCGTGCGCTTCGGCTGGCAGTTGCCGAAGATCGTGGGCGGGGCGTAAACGGCACTTCCAGCACACTTCACGGAGCCGCAGCCGCTTGCCGCGCGGAAAAGGATAGGACAGAATCGCGCCGACTGATCCGGACCGGACGTTCGTTTCGCGCAGCGCAATGGATCGCAATCGGGTACGCCTATGCCGCCTCTCGTCGAAGCAATCCTGGGTTGGGCCATAGTCGCGCTGGGCGCACTGGGCTTGATCTGCATGATGATCTGGCCGCTGACGCCGGACCGGTGGGTGTTCGAGGCCGGCTATGCGTGCGTGCCCGACGGCCGGGACCTGATCCTGTCGCCGCGGCGCATGCGCATGGGTCACTTCGTGTGGTGGTCGTTCGGCTTCGGGCTGAGTGCGTTGGGACTGGCCTGCATGATGGTCGTACCGCTGCTTGCCGGGAGCGTCACCCGTGACGAATTGCATGCGTGGTACGCATGGCTCGGGCTTGGCGTTTTCGGTGTGTTCGTCGCCGGCGCGGGCGTGCTGCTGATCTGGATCGGCCGCAAGCTGATGCGCGCGCGCTGGTTTGCCGGTCCGCTGCGCGAAGCGCATTTTTGCTGGCGCGACGACGAACGCTGGATCGATATTCGCACCACGCGGCTGCTGCGCAAGCCGGTGCTGAGTAGCTACGCGTGCCGCGATCTGGAGCACCTGCTGGTCGGTGGCCGGAAAAGTATCGACGGCGCGGTCGTGGGCGGATCGCGGGTGAAGATCCAGAGCGACCTGGCGCAGCTCGTGCTCGTGTTTCGTAGCCGTCAGCCGATCGACCTGATGGGGCGGATCAACGACGGCGAGCAGGCGCGCCGCATGGCCGGCATGATCGGCGCCTGGTGCGGTGTCGACGTGCAGCGGGTCGATGGTTTGCCTGGCGTGACGCCGTTCAACTTCGACCGGATCTGACTTTGCCCGCCTCGCGGGGGGAGTACCTCGCACCCGCCTCACGACCCCTTCGTCGCCGCCGGCACGTCGAACACCCGATCGAACGCCCACTGGAACACGAACGCGTAGCAGAAGAAGAACGCGAACAGCCCGATGTCGACGACGAACGCGTCGAGCCACGAGATGTCGAGCCACCCCGCCACGACCGGCACCAGGATGAAGATCAGCCCGCCTTCGAATCCGGTCGCGTGGAGGATCCGCCGCCCGAGCGTGCGTGTCGGCTGACGACGCGACGCTTCCCAGCGCTCGAACAGCGCGTTGAAGATCATGTTCCACAGCATCGCGATCGCCGACATCGTCGCCGACAGCGCGCCCGAATAGACGAGGTCCTGCTTGAAGATCGCCGCGATCACGGGCGAGATGCAGGAAATCGCGATCGCTTCGTAGAGCACCGCCTGCGCGATCCTGCGCGGTAGGCCTTGCACGTTGTTGCTCCGGTTCGACACGACGCGCCGCGGCACCGTGCCGCGACGTTCCGCAAGGCTATCCGCGTTGCATGCGCGCTTCAATTCACCTAATCTCACCCGGATTCAATTGAATTCAACCCGGCCCGATCCGGCCCGCGAGGCCCCGTGTTCTCGAAAATCCCCCTGACCGCATTGCGTGTATTCGAGTCGTCGGCGCGGCTCGGCGCGTTCAAGGCTGCCGCGGACGAACTGTCCGTGACGCCGGCCGCCGTGTCGCATCAGATCAAGTCGCTCGAAAGCCGGCTCGGCGTGCTGCTGTTCGAGCGCGGCGCGAGCGGCGTGCGGCTCACGGAAGAAGGCGAACGCCTGTTTCGTGCGAGTCACGACGCCTTGCTCGCATTGAGCCGCGGGCTCGACGCGGTGCGGCCCGGGGCGGCCGGCGAGCGCACGCTCGTGCTGACCACCACGCCCGCGTTCGCCGCGATGTGGCTGATTCCGCGCCTCGGGCGGTTTCGTCGGGTCGATCCGCAACTGCACATCAAGGTGGAAACCGGCAACACGCTCGTGGATCTCGAACGCGATGCGCGGATCGATCTTGCGATTCGCGCGACGTCGCGCACGTTTCCGGCGCTGCACGAGATTGCGCTGATCGACGAGTATTTCGGCGCGTATGCGGCCGCCGGGTTCGACGCGCATCGCACGGACGAGCCGCTCGACCTGATCGAGACCGTGTGGGATACGCCGCTGCCGGTGTCGGTCGACTGGGTGTCGTGGTGTCGCGCGGCCGGTCGCGAAGCGTGGCTCGAGCGCGCGGTGTTTCGTCATTACGACGACGAGCATTACGCGTTGCAAGCGGTGCTGCACGGGCAGGGCATCGCGTTGCTCAGTTCGGTGCTCGCTGCCGAGCATGTCGCGCATGGGGCGCTGATGCCGATCGAGCCTTCGGTGCGGATCGACGGCGCGCGTTTTGTCGCGCTGTGCCGGCCCGGGCGGGAGCGGGAGCCGCAGGTCAGGTCGTTTCTCGACTGGCTCGAGGCGGAGATTGCGCAGACGCGGGAGGCGGTGGGGCGGATGGGGGGCTGGCGTTGAGCAAGGCCGGATGCGAACCGACCCGCTCCCCCACCATCACCCGAACCTGACGCAATAGACCGGCGGCAAATGCGCAGACACCAGTTGCCAGTTTTCACCGCCGTCGCCGGACGTCCATAACCCGCCAGTCGTCGATCCCATCGCGAGGCGCGAGCCCGTGTCATCGATCGCGAGCCCGTGCCGATACACGAGGTCGTACGCCGGTGCACTCGGCAGCCCGTTCGAGAATTGCTCGAAACTGCGCCCGCCGTCGCGTGTGCGCGTGACGACGAACCGGCCGTTCACCGGAATCCGGCACGCGTCCTTCACAGCCGGTACGAACCACGCGGTATCCGGTTCGTGCGGATGCACGGCTACCGCGAAGCCGAAGCTCGAAGGCTGCGCCTCGATGCGCCGCCAGTGTTCGGCACCGTCGGTCGAGCGGAAGATCGCGCAGTGATGCTGCGTCCACACCACGTCCGGGTTAGCCGCGCACTGCACGACGCGATGCGGGTCTTGCGCGTTGGGCTCGCCGCGTCGTTCGGGCGGCATGTAATCGGCTTCCATGCCGTCCGCGGTCACGCGCCACGTCGCGCCGCCGTCGGCGGTCTGCCACACGCCGCCGCACGAGATGCCGATCGTCACGTGCCGGCTGTCGCGCGGATCGACCATTATCGAATGGATGCCCGGCGCGTCGTATCCGCCGCCGCCCCATTCGGCGCGCTCCGGGCGATCCCACAGTGCCCGGTTGAGCACCCACGAACCGCCGCCGTCGTCGGAGCGGAACAACCCGCCGGGAATCGTGCCGGCCCACAGCACGCCCGGCTCGTCGGCGCCGCCGGCTTCGAGCGACCAGATCTGCTGGAGCGTCCACGGCGGCTGCGGCGGGCCGGGTGGCACGTCGTCCGCGTCGCCGGTGCCGGCATTCACGCTGGCGCTGGCGGGTGGGGCTTCGGCGGGCTGCGGCGGATAGACGGGAACCGCGCATTCTTCCCAGTCGGCGGCGCCTGCGCGCCTGCGGTGCAGCTTGACGCCGAAATGGCCGAGGTTCAGCGCGGCATACAGCGTGCCGTCGCGCGGGTCGGCGAGCGCCATGCTGACCGGCTCGCCGGCGAAGTGCGGTTCACCGAGCGTCCACCCGCCGTGGCCGTCGGCCTGCAGGACGAACAGGCCCTTGCGGGTGGCGACGAGCAGTCGATCGTTCATGTGAGAAATCTCCTGATGGCCCGGCCTGACGTTGGGGGCCGCGGTCGGTGCTGGTGCATACGTCCCCTTATCCGCCGGTCAATGCTTGCACGACATAGACCCGGCTGGCGTCGCCGAGCACATCGGACAGGTGTTGCCGGTCGCGGATCGGTTGGCCGTCGATGAATACCGACAGGTGTTTGCGCAGCGCACCCTGGTCGTCGAGGATGTAGCCGCGCAGTCGCGGCTGCTCGCCGAAAACGGTGTCGAATGCTTCGCCGACCGAGTGGGCGTCGACTTCGCGCTCGGGCGTTTCGATATGCCGCTGGATCGAGGCGGCGAAGAAGAGGTGCGCCATGGCGGTGGCTGGCAGGAGCCGCGCTGTAGGGACGGTCTGTAGTTTAGGCGATCCGGCGGGGGCGGAAAGCCGGCATCGCGTAGTCGCGGTGCGCCGGCGTGTCCGATTCGTCCCGGTCGACACGTCGCTGCGCGATCTCGTGCTGGTGCAGAACACGATCTTCCTGCGACAGGACGGGCACGAGGACCCTGACGGTATCGCGCTCGCGCTGGTCGACGTCGTGGGCGTACACGACTGGACGCCGGATGAAGCCCGCGCGCAAGGCAAGCAGTGGTGTGCCGGATACGTGTGCTGGGAATTGACGAACGTTCGGGCGATCGATCCGCCGTTCCCGTGTGTCGCCAGGCGCGGCATCTACGCGTTGGATGAAGATGCCGGAAAGGTGTCCTGATGATTGCGCCTGCATCCGGCATGCGCTGAGCGCCTTCCCGACACAAGAGAGGGCAGTCGCGAAACGATGGGTCGCCCGGCGCATGCCGGTTACGTGCGCTAAACCGGAATCGACCGCCCGCGCATCCTGATCCCGATCCGCACGACGCCGATCACCGCATTCGACAGCCACGTGAGCAGGCGCGGCATCCCGCGCCGGCGGATATCGAGTAGCAGCACGATCCGCACAGCGTCGCTGTCGTTCCACACCTCGTGCATGAAGGTGTCGTCCCACAGCAGGAAGCGTCCTTCCTCGAGCCGGTATTCGCGGCCGTCGACCTTCAGCACGGCGGCCGGCGTGCCGTCCGCGCGCTTGGGCATCGACAGCACCAGATAGCCGCGCAGGATGCCGCGAAACGGCCCGCGATGCGGTGGAATGTGCTTGCCGGGTGCGAGGAACGACAGCGATGCGGACAGCACGTCCGGCGACGCCGCGACGATCGACGCGACGGTCGGGCAGCGCGACAGGTTGCGCGGAAACGGCTGGCCGTACGCCTGCATGATGAACATCCGCCAGTCGCGTGCATCGTTGGCCGAGATGTCGTACTGCTCGCGCATGATCTCGTGAAAGCGCGGGATGCGCGCCATGTCGCGCGCCACGGCGAATGCCTCTGCCTGGATGTCGGTCCATGCACGGACGAAACGCTCGGCGTCGGGAAACGCGGCCGTGTCGAGCACCGCGTCGCCGTCGATATGGCGGTCGAACAGCGTGCGCAGCAGGCCGGCTGCATAGTCGTAAGCGACGGACATGATCGATCGAAAGGCGATCCGTAAGGGGTGACGTCAGTCTGCCCGAAGCGCGGCGGGCGCTGCGTTACGTCAGGTTACGCCGGCTGACGAAAGAATGACAGTTGCATGAACGTCCATTTCAGGCACTCCCGGCGCGGGAGAAGCCGCGTGATCCGGGTTGCGCGACGCGCGGGAATAAACGCATGCGCTCCGTCGTCATACGGGTGTAGCACGTCGTCTCGTTGACTTCTCAAGGAGTGGAACATGGACACGCATGGGCTGGTGGCCGCCGCGGTGGCGGCGATTTCTCTCGCGGGTATCGCGACGCAAGCGTCGGCACAGGAACTGACGCGCGCGCAGGTCAGGCAGGAACTGATCGACGCCGAACACAACGGGCTGCGCTTCGTGACCGATACGTCGTATCCGGACGTGAGCCCGCTGTTCCAGCGGCAGGCCGAACAGATGCCGGCGCATCAGGCCAGCACGGCGGTCGGCAGCGATCCGGCCGCGTCATCCGGAGCGGGCAAGCCGGCGACGATGTCGTCGCGCCGGGGTTCTGCCGCATGCGTCGGCCCCGCGAGCTTCTGCACGGTCTATTTCGGAAGCTGACGCAACCGCCTGCGTTTGCAGGTCAGGCATTCGAGGGATTCGACACGGTTGATCGATACGGAACATTGAAGGAGTTCATGATGAAAACATATATCGCAGTCCTGACGATGATCGGCGCGATCGTCGCTCAGTCGGCCTTCGCGCAATCGGCCGCGCCGTTGACGCGTGCACAGGTTCGCGATGAATTGATGCGCCTGGAAGCGGCCGGGTACGACCCGGCGAAGGGAGACGACGGCGAGTATCCGGCGGACATCCAGGCGGCGGAAGCAAGGCTTGCCGAGCAGGACCGGGCCCGGATGGCGGCTGCCGCCGCGCACGCACCGGCCTCCGGTATGCCGGCGCAGACCAGCAACTAGGTGTCGACATGGTCTTGTGCGACTTCAGGCCGTCGTGTTCGCGACACGGCAGTACCGCAGCCCTTCGTGCCGCTCGACGCGGCAGAAGGGCGCCGGCCGCGCTGCCCGTCATCGCGCGCCGCTTTGCGCGGCGGCGCGATCATCTCATCGGCCGCGTGCGATGAGCGGCCGGCCGCGCATGCGATGAACCGGAACGAAGACGGTATCGGTATCGGCGGCAATCCGGCGCACGCGCGCGATGGCATGCGGTGCCGCCGGCATGACGATCACCAGGGCATCATGCGCTGCACGACCTGATCGCGCAGCACGAAGCGGTGCGCGAGCGCGGCTGCCACGTGCAGGCAGATGCCGACGAACAGTGCCCACGCGAGGATGCCGTGCACGTCGCCCATCGCGTGGCCGAATGAGGAGCCGGCCGCCGACAGCGCGGGCAACGGCACGATCCCGAGCAACGTCACGCTCCAGGCGCGCGACGACGCATTGATCCAGCCGAGCAGCGGCACCGCGATCAGCAGCGCGTAGAGCGCGAAATGCGTCGCGCCCGACAGTGCGCGCATCGCGGGCGGCAGGTCACTCGCGGGCGGGCGATGCGTCACGCGCCACAGCACGCGGCAAGCCATCGCGGCGAGCAGCGCGGTTCCCACCAGGAGGTGCGCGGCGATCAGGCCGATGGGCTGCGTGTCGCGATGCACGTCGGGCATCGTCCAGCCGATCGCATATTGCGCGACGACCAGCGCGACGATCAGCCAGTGAAGCAAGCGCGCAACGGTGTCATATCGGGCGGGCGTGGACATGGAGACTCCTGCGGACGACGGGGACGATATCGGTCGGGTGGATTCTACGTTCGCTTTCTTAACGAAACGTTAAGCAGGCGTCGCCACAATCGTTCTTCGCTGGACTGTCGCTGTTCCTGATCCTGACCCACGCGACCTTTCGAATCTTTCAGATCGATAGCGGTCGTCCGCACGGGAGATTCTTTCACCATGGCGTCTTCGACGATCGAGCGATGGCGTGCCCACCTGCTGATCGCCGCGCTGGCCGGCGTGTTCATCCAGTGTTTCATGCTGGTGTCGTTGCTTGCATGGCACGTACCCGAAGCATTTTTCACCACGATGACGTTTCGTATATGGGTCGCCATCGCGTTGGCCACCGCGATCCTTTCGGCCCGCAAGCTTGCCGACGTCGCGTTCCGCGCCGCGCTCGCCTGCGGCTACGTGCGCGTGACAGGAATCGATCACCGCACGGTAGTTGTGTCATCCAATTGCGCGTATCGTCGCTTGGTCGTCCTTCACATCCGGCTCCACGGGAATCGATACGGCGGCGTGCACGGGTGACCCTGCGTGCGCGCGGCGGCTCCCGGGTGTCGTGGTCGCACGGGTCACCACTGGGGAGAAGCATGGTTTTGCTGCATGTGCTGCGCGGGCTGGCCGGAGCAATGTCGATCGTCTGCGGGCTGGGCGTATTACTGGGCATTGCCTACACGATCACGGCCAGCGTGCTGGTCGGCCGGTTCTTTTCCCGGGCGGCGGCCGAGCCGCGCGATTATCCGGGCGTCACCGTCGCGAAGCCGCTGCACGGCGACGAGTGGCAACTCGTACAGCATCTCGAAAGCTTCTTCGTGCAGAATTATCCGGGGCCGGTCCAGCACCTGTTCGGCGTGCACGACGCGAATGACGAGGCGCTCGTGGCCGTCGAGACGCTGCGGGCGCGCTACCCCGACGCGAACATCAAGGTCGTCGCCGATGCGCGGCTCTACGGGCCGAACCGCAAGATCGCCAATCTCGTGAACATGCTCGAACACGCTGAGCATTCGGTGCTCTGTCTCGCCGACAGCGACGTGCTGGTCGAGCCCGATTATCTGCGCGCCGTCGTCGGCGCGCTGCAGCAGCCGGAGGTCGGCATCGTGACGAGCGTGTATCGCGGCATCGCGTCGCCCGGCTTCTGGCCCGGTGTCGCCGTCGCGATGACGAACTACCATTTCCTGCCGGGCGTGATTACCGGGCTCTTCATCGGGCGCGCACGGCCCTGCTTCGGCCAGACGATCGCGATCACGCGCGCGACGCTCGAGCGCATCGGCGGGCTCACGCGTTTCGCGCATCACCTGGCCGAGGATCATGCGCTGGGCGAGGCGGTGCGGCAGGTGGGCGCGCAGGTCGTCATCCCGCCGTTCGTCGTCGGGCATGCGTGCGTCGAGGAGACGTTCGCGAAGCTGTACGCACACGAATTGCGCTGGAGCTGCACGATCCGCGCGGCGGACCGGCTCGGTCACGCCGGCTCGGTGCTGATGCATCCGGTGCCGCTCGCGTTGCTGGCGCTGCTGTTCTCCGGCGGCACGGCCGTCGCGTGCGGGCTGGCGGTCGCGGCGCTGGCCGCGCGCTCGCTGCTGATGCTCAAAACGAGCCGGGCCACCGGCGCGGGCCTGCGCGGCGCGCTCTGGCTGCCGTTCGTCGATCTCCTGCAGTTCTTCGTGTTCGTGTCGAGCTTCTTCTCGTCGCATGTCGTGTGGCGCGGCACGCGTTTTCGCGTCGACCGGGAAGGCCTGCTGTCGCCCGCGAGCGAATCATGACGACCCGGACGAACCCCGCTGCCGATGCCGCGGAGCGTAACGCCGCGCGGGGCGACGCACGGCTGCGCCACGTGGGGCAGGTGGCGGCGCTGGGCGGGCTCGCGCTCGCCGTGTGGCTGATCTGGCGCGAGCATCCGCTCGACATCCTGCATCGCCTGCAGATCGCCGGCGCGGGGCTGTTGCTCGCGGCGCTGGCGCACATCCTGCCGATGCTCGCGAATGCGTGGGACTGGCGGATGCTGATCCGCGGCCCGCGCCGGCCGTCGTTCGCGACGATGCTGAAGCTCGTGTGGATCCGCGAATCGATCAACGGGTTGTTGCCGGTCGCGCGGATCGGCGGCGAGATCGTGTCGTTCGGCTTGCTGCGGCAGGCGGGTGTGCGGCCGGCGACCGTCGTCGCCAGCCTCGTCGCCGACATGCAGCTGACGCTGATCAGCCAGCTGGTGTTCGCGCTGGTCGCGATCGGGTACGTGCTCGAGCACGTGTCGTCCGACGCCGCGCGCGTGGCCGGCAACCTCGCGATCGCCATGGCCGCGCTGGTACCGGTGCTGCTGCTGTTCGCGCTGGTGCAGCATGCGCGGCCGTTCGAACGTGCGATGCGCGTGCTCAACCGCGTCACGAGCGGCAAGGTGGTGGCGCTGGTCGGCGAATCGGCGCGCACCGATCAGTCGATCCGGATGATCTGGAGAAAGACCGGCATCGTCGTGCGTTATCTCGTGATCTGGCAGACGCTCCAGTTCGTCGGCTATGCGCTGGAAATCTGGCTCGCGCTGTATTTTCTCGGCGCGGAGCCGACGTTCGCGCAGGCGCTCGCGATCGAGGCGCTGATCCAGCTCGTGAGCAGCATCGCGTTCCTGATGCCGGGCGGGCTCGGCGTGCAGGAGGGCGGGTTCGTGCTGATCGGCGGGCTGCTCGGGTTCGACCCGCCGACCTGTCTCGCGCTGGCCGGCGCCCGCCGCGTGCGCGACCTGCTGTTCTATCTGCCGGGCCTGCTGGCATGGCAGTGGGCGGCCGGTTCGGCGAACCGGCCGGGCGGAACGAAAAACGCGCCGTTGCCCATCGGGGAGTCGGCCCGGTCGCGTTGATGTGACCGGGCAACCCCTGCCCGCCACGCGCGGCGGGCTGCGCGGGACTCAGCGCCGTTCGTCGGCGAGATGGCTGCGGATCACGTCCGCGAACGACGTATCGCCCGTCAACCCGAGCGCTTCCGCGCGCGACGTATCCCAACGGCCCGGCCAGCTGCCGACGATCTTCTCGACGCGTTCGTCCGGCACATGGCGGATCCGCTTCACGACGTCGTCGCCCGCGACCTCGCGCAGCGCCGCGATCATTTCGTCGACCGACACCGACAGGCCGGGCAGATTGATCACCCGTTTGTTGCCGAGCTTCGCGCTGTCGATCTCGCAGCCCGCGACGAGCGCTTCGATCGCGCCGCGCGGCGACAGCAGCCACAGCCGCGTCGAACCCGGCACCGGGCATACGCTTTCCTCGCCGTTCAGCGGCTCGCGGATGATGCCGCTCGCGAACGACGACGCCGCCGCATTCGGGCGGCCCGGCCGCACGCTGATCGTCGGCAGCCGCAGCACACGGCCGTCGACGAAGCCGCGCCGCGCGTAGTCGCACAGCAGCAGCTCGGCGATTGCCTTCTCGGCGCCGTACGACGATTGCGGGTTCAGCGCGGTGTCGTCCTGCACGACGTCGGGCAGCGTGCCGCCATAGACCGCAACGGAGCTCGTGAACACGACGCGCGGCCGATGGCCGCGCGCGCGGCATACTTCGAGCAGCGTGCGCGATGCGTCGAGGTTGATCCGCATGCCGAGATCGAAATCGGCTTCGGCCTGCCCGCTGACGATCGCCGCGAGGTGGAAGATCGCGCCCGTCTGCGTGTCGATCGCGCGGTCGAGTACCGCGCGCTCGGCGATGTCGCCGACGATCGACGTCACGCGCGCGTCGCCGAAATCGCTGCCCGCGACGACGTCGAGCAGCACCAGCTCGTCGATCTTCTCGCTGCGGCCGTCGGGGCCGGTGAGTTCGCTGCGCTCGAGCAGCTTGCGCGCGAGACGCTGGCCGAGAAAGCCGGCGCCGCCGGTGATCAGTACTTTCATGTTCTTTACCCTCGGAAGAATGCTGGAATTACAGGTACGGCTTGAGCCAGCCGAGCCCTTCGGACGTGCCGGCCTTCGGGCGGTACTCGCAGCCGATCCAGCCGTCGTAGCCGAGCGCATCGATCAGCGCGAACAGGTACGGATAGTTGAGTTCGCCGACATTCGGCTCGTGGCGCTCGGGCACGCCCGCGATCTGGATATGGCCAATGCCCGCGAAATCGCGCTTGAGCTTCATCGCGAGATCGCCTTCGACGATCTGGCAGTGGTAGCAGTCGAACTGCACCTTCAGGTTCGGCGCGCCGACTTCCGCGCAGATCGCCTGCGCGTCGTCCTGGCGGCTCAGGAAATAGCCGGGCATGTCGCGCTGGTTGATCGGTTCGATCAGGATCGTGATGCCGTGCGCGGCGGCAGCCTGCGTCGCATGGCGCAGGTTCGCGAGATAGGTGTCGCGATGGCGGGCGCGGTCGGCGCCCGGCGGCACCATGCCGGCCATCACGTGCAGCTTCTCGTTGCCGAGCACGCGCGCATAGTCGAGCGCCTGGTCGATGCCGCGCCGGAACTCGTCCTCGCGGCCCGGCAGCGACGCGGTGCCGCGTTCGCCCGCGGCCCAGTCGCCGGGCGGCGCATTGAACAGCGCCTGTTCGAGGTGGTGCGCATCGAGGCGCGCGCGGATGTCCTCGGCGGCGAAGTCGTACGGGAACAGGTACTCGACGGCCTTGAAGCCGTCGTAGGCGGCAGCGGCGAAGCGTTCGAGGAACGCATGCTCGGTGTACATCATCGAGAGGTTGGCGGCGAAGCGTGGCATGGCAGCGGGTCCTGTGAATGAATGGGGCGGGGCGCGCGGCGCCCCGCGTCGAATGGCGGCCGGATCGGCGACTCGGCGAATCAGCGGTTCACGAGTTTCGCGGGCGTGAGCCACACGGCGATCGCGCCGATCACGAGCATCGCGGCGAGCACGTACATGCCGGACGCCGTGCTGTGCGTGACGTCCTTCAGGTAGCCGATCACGTACGGGCTCGCGAACCCGGCGAGGTTGCCGACCGAGTTGATGATCGCGATCCCGGCCGCGGCCGCGGAGCCCGCGAGGAACGCGGTCGGCAGCGACCAGAACAGCGGCGCGCAGGTCAGCACGCCGCCCGCCGCGAGCGACAGGAACACGATCGACACCGCCGTATTGTGCGAGTACGACGCGGCGACCGCAAACCCGATTGCACCCATCAGCGCCGGCACGATCAGGTGCCAGCGGCGTTCGCGGCGCTTGTCCGCGCTGTGGCCGAACAGGTTCATCACGACGATCGCGACGAGGAACGGAATGGCCGACAGCAGGCCGATCTGCAGCGTATCGGTGATGCCGGTCGACTTGACGAGCGTCGGCATCCAGAACGTGAGGCCGTACTGGCCCGTGACGAACGCGAAGTAGATCAGCGACATCCACCACATGCGCGGGTCCGCGAACACGGCCTTCAGCGAATGGCCGTGCTGCTGCTGTTCTTGCGGCTGCGCGGCGATCTCGTCCTCCAGCAACTGCTTTTCGCGCTCGTCGAGCCACTTCGCGCTGCGGATGCTGTTGTCGAGATACAGGATCGTCGCGATACCGACGAGCACGGCCGGCACGGCTTCGATCATGAACATCCATTGCCAGCCGTGGAAGCCCGAGCCGCCGTGGAAGCGCTCCATGATCCAGCCCGACAGCGGGTTGCCGAAGATGCCCGACACGGGAATCGCGGACATGAACACCGCGATGATCTTCGCGCGGCGATGCGACGGGAACCAGTACGTGAGGTACAGGATCACGCCGGGATAGAAGCCGGCTTCCGCGAGGCCGAGCAGGAAGCGCAGCACGTAAAACTGCGTCGGCGTCTGCACGAACGCGAACAGCGCGGACAGCAGGCCCCACGTGATCATGATCCGTGCGATCCAGATGCGTGCGCCGAGGCGATGCATCAGCAGGTTGCTTGGCAGTTCGAAAAGAAAATAACCCAGAAAGAAAATGCCGGCGCCGAGCCCGAACACCGTTTCGCTGAACGCGAGATCCTGCGACATCTGCAGCTTCGCGAAGCCGACGTTCACGCGGTCGAGATACGCAACCACGTAGCAGAGCATCAGGAACGGCACGATGCGCCAGAACACTTTCTTGTAGGTGCGGTCGAGTTCCGCGGCATGGGCGGGCGCGGCGGGCGAGCGGCCAGCGGCCGCGTCGAGAGCAGTCATCGTCGTCTCCAATGATGTCGTGTGCCGGCGGCGCGTACGTCGCCGGTCGTGTGTGTGCTGACGGAAGGGCCCGCGCACACGGCGGGCATGGGAATCGTTGCGTGGCGCGTCGCTACCAGCGCGCGCCGAAGCTGGCGCGCAGCTCGTCGAGCGCGGCGTCGTCGAGCGGCTCGGGTTTCGGGTGCGTCATCAGCCACAGCCGCGCCGTTTCCTCGAGCTCCTCGAGCGCATACGACGCGTGCGACACCGACGGTCCCCACATCACGGGGCCGAGGCGCTCGAGCAGCACGCCGCGCACCCGGTCGGCGAGCGCTGCGACTTCGGCGGCAACGCCCGGATCGCCGGGGCGGCGGTAGCGGATCAGCGGAATGTGGCCGACCTTCATCACGTAGTACGGTGTGATCGGCGGCAGCACGTCGGTGTCGCGCCACACGCCCGCGAGCGTCAGCGCGACGAGATGCGTCGAATGCGTGTGGACGACGCCGTTCGCTTCGGCATTGCGCGCGTAGATGCCGCGATGCAGCGCGAGCGTCTTCGATGGCTTGCCGCCCGCTACGGGCTGGCCGTCGAGGCCGACCTTCGCGATGTCGTTCGGGTCGAGCCGGCCGAGGCACGCATCGGTCGGCGTGATCAGCCAGCCGTCGGGCAGGCGTGCGCTGATGTTGCCGGCGCTGCCGACCGCGTGGCCGCGCGCATACAGGCTTGCACCGACCACGCAGATTTCTTCGCGCAGTTTTGCTTCGACGCTCATCGTGCGGCTCCGTCCAGCGCGCGCAGCGCCTTGTCGAATAAGTCCGTGGCGCCGAAGTTGCCGGACTTCAGCGCGAGGCCGAGCGGCTGCGCGTCGATGGTGGCCGTCGCCGGCACGCCCGGATCGATCTGCGCGCCGATCTGCAGCGACTTCACGTCGAGCGCCTGCACGACCGCACCGGACGTCTCGCCGCCGGCGACGACGAACTTGCGCACGCCGAGATCACGCAGGCCGCGCGCGATCGCCGCGAGCGTGGCTTCGACGAGATGGCCGGCCGCATCGACGCCGAGCGCCTGCTGCACCGACTTCACTTCGTCGGGCGTCGCGGTCGCGTAGATCAGCACGGGCTGCGGCAGGTGCGCGCGCGCGAACGCGAGCGCCTGGTCGACGACGGGTTCGCCGCGCGAGGCCGCGAGCGGATCGATGCGAAAGCTCGGCCGCGTGGCGCGCCATGCGGCGACCTGCGCGTTGGTGGCCTTCGACGCGCTGCCGGCGAGCACCGTCGAGAGCCCTTCGATGCGCCGCAGCGACGCCGCGTTGTCGCGCTCGGGCAGTTGCTCCGCGCGACGGAAATTCGCGGGCAGGCCGAGCGCGATGCCCGAGCCGCCGGTGACGAGCGGCAGGCCCGCGCACGCTTCGCCGAGCACGTAGAGGTCGCGATCCGACAGCGCGTCGGCGATCGCGAAGCGCACGCCTTCCGCGCGCAGTTGCTCGATCCGCGTGCGCACGGCCGCCGCGCCCAGCGCGATCGTGTCGTAGCGGATCAGGCCGACCGGCGACTTCGTCTGCCGTTGCAGCACGCGCACGAGGTTCGCGTCCTGCATCGGCGTGAGCGGATGATTCTCCATGCCTGATTCGTTCAGCAGCACGTCGCCGACGAACAGGTGGCCGCGATAGATCGTGCGGCCGTTCTCGGGGAACGCCGGGCACGCGATCGTGAAGCCGCCGCCGGCCGCATCGAGCAGCGCATCGGCGACGGGACCGATGTTGCCCGCGTCGGTCGAATCGAACGTCGAGCAGTACTTGAAGAAGAACTGCCGGCAGCCTTGCGCGCGCAGCCATTCGTACGCGGCGAGCGATTGCGCGACGGCGTCGGCCGCGGGGATCGTGCGCGACTTCAGCGCGACGACGATCGCGTCGGCATCGAGCGCGGTGTCTGCGGCGCCGTCGGCGGGCACGCCGATCGTCTGCACGGTGCGCATGCCGCTCTTCACGAGCATGTTCGCGAGATCGGTCGCGCCGGTGAAATCGTCGGCGATGCAGCCGAGCAGGGGACGGGAAGCGGAAGCGGTCATGGCGGAAGCGTCGGTCGAATCAGCGGGCGGGCGGCAGCGTGATGCCGGGGAAAGTCTTGATCACGGCGGAATCGTCCTCGCCGCCGTGGCCGGCGCTCGACGCGCTCATGAACATCTGGTGCGCGGTGGCCGACAGCGGCAGCGGAAACTTGCTGCGGCGCGCGGTATCGAGCACGAGGCCGAGATCCTTCACGAAGATGTCGACGGCCGACAGCGGCGTGTAGTCGCCGTTCAGGATGTGCGGCACGCGGTTCTCGAACATCCACGAGTTGCCGGCGCTGTGCGTGATCACGTCGTACAGCGCGTCCGCATCGACGCCTTCGCGCAGGCCGAGCGCCATCGCCTCGGCCGCTGCCGCGATATGCACGCCGGCCAGCAGCTGGTTGATGATCTTCACTTTCGAGCCGATGCCGTGCGCGTCGCCGAGGCGATAGACCTTGCCGGCGATCGCCGCGAGCACGTCCTCGCAGCCCGCATAGGCGGCCGCCGGCCCCGACGTCATCATTGTCATCTCGCCGGAGGCCGCGCGCGCGGCGCCGCCGGATACCGGCGCATCGAGCATCTGCAGGCCGGCCGCCTCGATGCGCGCGCCGAGCGCGACCGCGAATTCGGGCGCGACGGTCGCGCTGGCGATCACGACGCCGCCCGGCTTCATCGCCGCGACCGCGCCCTGCTCGCCGAACAGCACCGTGTCGGTCTGCGCGGCGTTGACGACGAGCGTGACGACGACGTCGCACTGCGCGCCGAGTTCGGCCGGCGTCGCGCAGGCAATGCCGCCTTCGGCGGCGAACGCCTGCAGCACGGTGTCGCGCACGTCGCATGCGTGCACGCGCAGGCCGGCGCGCAGCAGCGAGCGGGCGACGCCGAGGCCCATCGCGCCGAGGCCGATGACTCCAACATTTCGTGACATGGTCAACCTTGATCGATTCGGGAGAGGTTCGTGACAGCGGCGCCTGCGGAGGCGGCGGCCGCGGGCTTCAGCAAATGCCGGCTTCCGCGAGGCGGCGGGCGGCGTTGTACATGTGCGTGCGCGCCGCGT
Organism: Burkholderia sp. AU27893; assembly: GCF_002223205.1. Classification (NCBI taxonomy): domain Bacteria; kingdom Pseudomonadati; phylum Pseudomonadota; class Betaproteobacteria; order Burkholderiales; family Burkholderiaceae; genus Burkholderia; species Burkholderia sp. AU27893. Next base: position 148,557 of record NZ_NKFD01000004.1, read on the forward strand.
TGCGGGCGGCCATCGGGTCGCGCGCGCGGATCGCGTCGGCGATCGCCGCGTGTTCCTCGCGCACCTGGCGCGAGAAGTCCTCGCGCGTCGCTTCGTTGCGCCGCGTGACCTTCACGCCGGCTTCGAGGTACTGGTTCAGGAACTGCAGCGTCTTCAGGAAATACGGGTTGCCGGTGACGGCCGCGATCGTGCGGTGGAACGCGACGTCTTCCGCGACACCATCGCGCCCTTCGGCCACCGCGTCGTCGATCTTGCGCAGCGCATCGTCGATGTCGGCCATGTCTTCATCGGTGTGGTTCAGCGCGGCCTCGGCCGCGACCTCGGCCTCGATCGCGCGGCGCACCGCGAGCAGGTGCGGCAGCGACGTGGCTTCGACCGCTTCCGCGTAGTCGATCCGCAGCGGCCGGATCGCGCCGTGCTGGTTCACGTACACGCCGCTGCCCTGGCGCGGCTCGACCACGCCTTCGTTCTTCAGCCGCGAGATCGCCTCGCGGATCACCGTGCGGCTCACGCCGAATTCCTGCGCGAGCACGGCCTCCGTGGGCAGCTTGCCGGTGGCGGAGAAACTGCCGACTTCGATCTGCTTGAGCAGTTGCTGCGCGACATGGTCGCTCATCGCGCGGGCGGGAATTTTCTCGAACATGGTGCTCTGGATTGTCAGGTTATGTGGTCATCATACAAATTTGAATGGGCGACAGCATCCGGGATAACCCTTGGTTAACGGAGTGCAACGTCGGTTAAATTGATTGAAACCGGTTCCAACTGAGCTGAAATCGATGCGTTCGAGTGTCGTGTCGCGATCGGTTGGAAAAGGAGCGGGGGCCCGTCGCCGTCAGTCGGCGATGTCCTCGACGGTGTCCGCCGCGATGGCCGCGCCGGCTTCCGCCACTTCCCCGCCACGCTCCCGATACGTCGCCGGCGGCACGCCGAACTGCTTGCGGAATTCGCGCCCGAGGTGCGACGCATCGGCGAATCCGCAGCTCGACGCGATATCGGCCACCGTGCGGTCCGAGCTCGTGAGCAGCCACGCGGCCGTGCGCAGTCGCACCTGCTTCGCGAACGCCTGCGGGCTCTTGCCCGTCTCCGCCTTGAACAGCCGCTCGAGCTGGCGCGTCGACAAATCGAGCTTGCTCGCGAGCTCGTCGAGCGACAGCGCCCGCCCGACATGCTGTTCCATCAGGAGAATCGCGCGCTTGACCTTCGGGTGCGTGGCCGGCTCGAGGCCCGGCGGATGCGGCTGCGGCGCATTGCCTTTCTGCATCTCGCCGACCAGCAGGATGCGCAGCGCCTTCTGCACGGTCGCGTGATCGAAGTGGCGCAGCAGGATCGCGGCGGCGACGTCGATCGACGCGCGGCCGCCCGAACAGGTGATGCGACGCCGGTCGATCACGAACAGCCGGTCGGCGATCAGCAGGTCGGGATCGGCAGCCGGAAAGCGCTCGATGAAATCCCAGTAGTGGAACCAGCTCACGCAGGTGCGGTAGCCGTCGAGCACGCCGGCCCGCATCAGCGTGAACACGCCGGTGCAGATACCGACGACCGTCGCGCCGCCGGCCGCCGCGCGGCGGATGAACTCGAGCGTCTCGGGGCCGGCCTGCGGCCCCGAATGCAGCAGACCGCCGACCATCACGACATAGTCGAACGGCTCGGCCGCGTCGAACGTTTCCCACGGCGTGATCTGGATCCCGCAGCTCGCGCGCACCGGCGCGAGGGTCTCGCCGATCACGCTCCACGCGCAGCGCACGGGCTTGCTGTAGTCGCCGTCGTCCGCCGACAGCCGCAGCATGTCGACGAAGCCGGAGAAGGCCGTCAGCGTGAAGTTCGGCAGCAGCACGATGCCGAAGCGGATACGCCGCGGCGCGGGTTCTGCGAGGGGGGAAGCGGGTACGTCGGTTGTCATCGCGGCCAATCTCTTCACGCCGGGCGGGCGGTCTCACTCAGTCTGTTGATACGGGGCATGCGGGTACGGCGGCCGGGCGGGGCGGATGCAGCCAGCGTCGCTGATCGGTTCCGGCACGACTTGTGGTTTTCCGTCGCGAACCATCGCCAAAACGCACTTTCGGGCCTGCCGGCGGGGCGCTTGGCGGCGGTATCCCACGCCGATGCCGTTTTTGTTCTATCGGCCGATTTTACGCTTTGATGTACTGGCGCCAACGTCATTTCACGTGTGTGCCACCCAGAGGAAGCCAATGAACGTCAGCGTCTTCGACCTGTTCAAGATCGGCATCGGCCCGTCCAGTTCGCATACGGTCGGCCCGATGATCGCCGCGTGCCGCTTCGCGTCGCACGTGGAGGACGCGAACCTGCTCGGTTTCGTGCGCCGCGTGCGGGTCGAACTATACGGCTCGCTCGGCGCGACCGGCAAGGGCCACGGCACCGACAAGGCCGTGCTGCTCGGTCTCGAGGGCCACCTGCCCGACACGATCGATCCGGACCTGATCGAGCCGCGGCTCGCCGCGATCCGGGCGGAGAAGTCGCTGTCGCTGCTCGGCAAGCAGACCGTCCGTTTCGAGGAGAAGGAGCACATCGGCTTCTATCGCAAGCTGATGAGCGGCACGAGCATCGTGCACCCGAACGGGATGCGCTTCCAGGCCTTCGACGAGCACGGCCAGCTGCTCGTCGAGAAAGAGTATTACTCGGTCGGCGGCGGCTTCGTCGTGAACCGCGACGGCGATCGCGTGAACGGCGTGCGTGCGGCGGTCGAGGTGCCGTATCCGTTCCGCACCGGCGACGACCTGATGCGCCAGTGCCGCGAGCACGGGCTGTCGATCGCCGAGCTGATGATGCGCAACGAATGCGCGCTGCGTCCCGCCGACGAAGTACGCGCCGGGTTGCTCGCGATCTGGCGCACGATGGCCGCCTGCGTCGAGCGCGGCTGCAAGGTCGAGGGCGACCTGCCGGGCCCGATGCGCGTGAAGCGCCGCGCGGCCGAGCTGAACAATCGCCTGCGCGCGCGTTCGGAAGAGTCGCTGCGCGACCCGCTGTCGATGCTCGACTGGGTCAACCTGTATGCGATGGCCGTCAACGAGGAGAACGCGGCGGGCGGCCGGGTCGTCACCGCGCCGACCAACGGCGCGGCCGGCGTGATTCCCGCGGTGCTGCACTACTACGTGAAGTTCGTGCCGGGCTCGAACGAAGCCGGCATCGTCGAATTCCTGATGACGGCCGCGGCGATCGGGATCATCTACAAGGAAACCGCGTCGATCTCCGGCGCGGAAGTCGGTTGCCAGGGCGAAGTGGGCGTCGCGTGCTCGATGGCCGCCGCCGCGCTCGCCGCGGTGATGGGCGGCACGCCCGACCAGGTGGAGAACGCCGCCGAGATCGGCATGGAGCACAACCTCGGGATGACCTGCGACCCGGTCGGCGGGCTCGTGCAGATCCCGTGCATCGAGCGCAACGCGATGGGCGCGATCAAGGCGCTGAACGCGTCGCGCATGGCGCTCAAGGGTAACGGCCAGCACTACGTGTCTCTCGATTCGGTCATCAAGACGATGCGCGAAACGGGCGCCGACATGAAGACGAAATACAAGGAAACGTCGCGCGGCGGTCTGGCCGTGAACGTCATCGAATGCTAAACGAAGGATCACTCACATGAGCCGCTACTCGATATTCAGCCTGTTCCGCAACGGCCTCTCGTATCACGAGAACTGGGAAAAGCAGTGGAAGAGCCCGGAACCGAAGAAGGAATACGACGTCGTGATCGTCGGCGGCGGCGGCCACGGCCTCGCGACTGCCTACTACCTCGCGAAGGAGCACGGGATCACGAACGTCGCGATCCTCGAGAAGGGCTGGATCGGCGGCGGCAACACCGCGCGCAACACGACGATCGTCCGTTCGAATTACCTGTGGGACGAATCGGCCGCGCTGTACGAGAAGGCGATGAAGCTGTGGGAAGGGCTGTCGCAGGACCTGAACTACAACGTGATGTTCAGCCAGCGCGGCGTGATGAACCTGGCCCACACGCTGCAGGACGTGCGTGACACCGAGCGCCGCGTGAACGCGAACCGGCTGAACGGCGTCGACGCCGAATTCCTGACGCCCGCGCAGATCAAGGAAATCGAGCCGACCATCAACCTGAACAGCCGCTACCCGGTGCTCGGCGCATCGATCCAGCGCCGTGCAGGCGTGGCGCGTCACGACGCGGTGGCCTGGGGCTTCGCGCGCGGCGCGGATCGCGCCGGTGTCGACATCATCCAGAACTGCCAGGTGACGGGCATTCGCCGCGAAGGCGGTGCGGTGGTCGGCGTCGACACGGTGAAGGGTTTCATCAAGGCGAAGAAGGTCGCGGTGGTCGCGGCCGGCAACACGACGACGCTCGCCGACATGGCCGGCGTGCGCCTGCCGATCGAGAGCCACCCGCTGCAGGCGCTGGTGTCCGAGCCGATCAAGCCGGTCGTCAACTCGGTGATCATGTCGAACGCGGTGCACGCGTACATCAGCCAGTCCGACAAGGGCGACCTCGTGATCGGCGCCGGCATCGACCAGTACACGGGCTTTGGCCAGCGCGGCAGCTTCCACATCATCGAAAGCACGCTGCAGGCGATCGTCGAGATGTTCCCCGTGTTCTCGCGCGTACGGATGAACCGCCAGTGGGGTGGCATCGTCGACGTGTCGCCGGACGCGTGCCCGATCATCACCAAGACCGACGTGAAGGGCCTCTATTTCAACTGCGGCTGGGGTACCGGCGGCTTCAAGGCGACGCCCGGCTCGGGCTGGGTGTTCGCGCACACGATCGCCCGCGACGAACCGCATCCGCTGAACGCGCCGTTCGCGCTCGACCGTTTCTACACGGGCCACCTGATCGACGAGCACGGCGCTGCCGCCGTCGCGCACTGACCACGCATACGAGGAGAAAAACATGTTGCTGATCGAATGTCCGTGGTGCGGGCCGCGCGCCGAATCCGAGTTCTCGTGCGGCGGTGAAGCCGACATCGTACGCCCCGTGAACAACGAGAACATGACCGACCGCGAATGGGGCGAGTACGTGTTCATGCGCGAGAACAAGCGCGGGCTGCACAAGGAGCAGTGGCTGCACACGCAGGGCTGCCGCCGCTGGTTCAAGGCCACGCGCGACACGGTGACCTACGATATCAAGGGCTACGAAAAGTTCGGCGAAGCTGCCGGCAACGCACACGAAGAGGGCACGAGCAAATGAGCCAGAAAGACCGCCTCGGCACCGGTGGCCGCATCAATCGCGCGATTCCGTTGACCTTCACGTTCAACGGCCGCACGTATCAGGGCTTCCAGGGCGACACGCTCGCGTCCGCGCTGCTCGCGAACGGCGTGCACTTCGTCGCGCGCAGCTTCAAGTACCACCGTCCGCGCGGGATCGTGACGGCCGACGTCGCGGAACCGAATGCCGTCGTGCAGCTCGAATCGGGCCCGTACACGGTGCCGAACGCACGCGCGACCGAGATCGAGCTGTACCAGGGGCTCGTCGCAACGAGCGTGAACGCGGAGCCGTCGCTCGAGAACGACAAGTACGCGATCAACCAGAAGCTGTCGCGCTTCCTGCCGGCCGGCTTCTATTACAAGACCTTCATGTGGCCGCGCAACATGTGGCCGAAGTACGAAGAGAAGATCCGTGAAGCGGCCGGCCTCGGCAAGGCGCCGGAAGCGCTCGACGCCGATCGCTACGACAAGTGCTACGCGCACTGCGACGTGCTCGTGGTCGGCGGTGGCCCGTCGGGCCTCGCGGCCGCGCATGCGGCGGCCACGGCCGGCGCGCGCGTGATCCTCGTCGACGACCAGCGCGAACTCGGCGGCAGCCTGCTGTCGTGCCGCGCCGAGATCGACGCGAAGCCCGCGCTGCAATGGGTCGAGAAGATCGAGGCCGAGCTGCGCAAGCTGCCCGACGTGACGATCCTGTCGCGCAGCACCGCGTTCGGCTATCAGGACCACAACCTCGTGACGGTCACGCAGCGTCTGACCGATCACCTGCCGGTGTCGATGCGCAAGGGCACGCGCGAGCTGCTGTGGAAGGTCCGCGCGAAGCGCGTGATCCTCGCGACCGGCGCGCACGAACGTCCGATCGTGTTCGGCAACAACGACCTGCCGGGCGTGATGCTCGCAGGCGCCGTGTCTACCTACGTACATCGCTTCGGCGTGCTGCCGGGCCGCAACGCGGTCGTGTTCACGAACAACGATCGCGCGTACCAGACCGCGCTCGACCTGAAGGCGTGCGGCGCGAAGGTGACGGTCGTCGATTCGCGCGCATCGTCGAACGGCGCGCTGCCGGCCGCCGCGAAGCGGCAGGGCGTGACGGTGATGAGCGGCGCAGTCGTGACCGGCGCATCGGGCAAGTGGCGCGTATCGTCGGTCGACGTCGCGTCCTACTCGAACGGCCAGACCGGCGGCAAGCTGCAGACGCTGCCGTGCGACCTCGTCGCGATGTCGGGTGGCTTCAGCCCGGTGCTGCACCTGTTCGCGCAGTCGGGCGGCAAGGCCTGCTGGAACGACGAGAAGGCGTGCTTCCTGCCGGGCAAGCCCGTGCAGGCGGAAGCGAGCATCGGTGCCGCGGCCGGCGAATTCAGCCTGGCCCGTGCGCTGCGACTCGCGGTCGATGCGGGCGTGGAAGCCGCGAAGGCAGCGGGTTTCACAGCCGAGCAGCGCGCGGTCGCGCCGCAGGTCGCGGAAACCGTCGAAGGCGCACTGCAGCCGCTGTGGCTGGTCGGCAGCCGCGAAGCCGCGGCACGCGGGCCGAAGCAGTTCGTCGACTTCCAGAACGACGTGTCGGCCGCGGACATCCTGCTGGCCGCACGCGAAGGCTTCGAGTCGGTCGAGCACGTGAAGCGCTACACGGCGATGGGCTTCGGCACCGACCAGGGCAAGCTCGGCAACATCAACGGGATGGCGATCCTCGCGGGCGCGCTCGGCAAGACGATTCCGGAAACGGGCACGACGACGTTCCGCCCGAACTACACGCCCGTGTCGTTCGGCACGTTCGCGGGCCGCGAGCTCGGCGATTTCCTCGACCCGATCCGCAAGACCTGCGTGCACGAGTGGCACGTCGAGCACGGCGCGCTGTTCGAGGACGTCGGCAACTGGAAGCGGCCGTGGTACTTCCCGAAGAACGGCGAGGATCTCCATGCCGCGGTGAAGCGTGAATGCCTGGCGGTGCGCAACAGCGTCGGCATCCTCGACGCGTCGACGCTCGGCAAGATCGACATCCAGGGCCCGGACGCGGTGAAGCTGCTGAACTGGATGTACACGAACCCGTGGAACAAGCTCGAAGTGGGCAAGTGCCGCTACGGGCTGATGCTCGACGAGAACGGGATGGTGTTCGACGACGGCGTGACGGTGCGCCTCGCCGACCAGCATTTCATGATGACGACCACGACGGGCGGCGCGGCGCGCGTGCTCACGTGGCTCGAGCGCTGGCTGCAGACCGAATGGCCCGACATGAAGGTACGGCTCTCGTCGGTCACCGATCACTGGGCAACGTTCGCGGTGGTCGGCCCGAAGAGCCGCAAGGTCGTGCAGAAGGTGTGCCAGGACATCGACTTCGGCAACGAGGCGTTCCCGTTCATGAGCTACCGGAACGGCACGGTTGCAGGCGCGAAGGCGCGCGTGATGCGGATCAGCTTCTCGGGCGAGCTCGCGTATGAAGTGAACGTGCCGGCGAATGCGGGCCGCGCGGTGTGGGAAGCGCTGATGGCGGCCGGTGCCGAGTTCGACATCACGCCGTACGGCACCGAGACGATGCACGTGCTGCGTGCGGAGAAGGGCTACATCATCGTCGGCCAGGATACCGACGGCTCGATCACGCCGTACGATCTCGGGATGGGCGGGCTCGTCGCGAAGTCGAAGGACTTCCTCGGCAAGCGTTCGCTTGCGCGCTCGGACACCGCGAAGGAAGGCCGCAAGCAGTTCGTCGGCCTGCTGACCGAGGACGAGCAGTTCGTGTTGCCGGAAGGCGCGCAGATCATCGCGAAGGACACGCAGGTGTCGGCGGTCGATCCGACGCCGATGCTCGGCCACGTGACGTCGAGTTACTACAGCCCGATCCTGAAGCGCTCGATCGCGCTCGCGGTGGTGAAGGGCGGCCTGAACAAGATGGGCGAGAGCGTCGTGATTCCGCTGGCCAACGGCCGCCGCATCACCGCGAAGATCTCGAGCCCGGTTTTCTACGATACCGAAGGGGTGCGCCAGCATGTGGAATGAAACCAGAAACCAGACGCAGGTGGCGGGCGCGGGCGGCGTGACGCTTGAATCGCCGTTCGTCGGCGCGGCCGACGTGCTGAAGCCGCACCAGGCGCGCGCCTCGAAGAAGTTCACGCTGCGCGAGCGGCCGTTCCTCGATCTCGTCAACGTGCGCGGCGAATTGAGCGATCCGGCGTTCGTGAGCGCGTTCGAGCGCGTGGTCGGCTGCCGGCCGCCCGCGGCGCCGAACACGGTCGCGCGCGGCGCCGAGTACGACGTGCTGTGGCTCGGCCCCGACGAGTGGCTCGTGCGCTCGAACGGGCCGGTGCCGGCGGGCGTGCTCGAAGCGAAGCTCGCGGAAGCCGTGCAGGGCACGTATGCGGCGGCCGTCGACGTCGGCAGCGGCTATACGGTCGTCGAGCTCAGCGGCGAACGCGTGCGCGACGTGCTCGCACGCGGCTGCCCGCTCGATCTCCATCCGCGTGCGTTCAAGCCGGGCCAGTGCGCGCAGTCGCATTACTTCAAGTCGTCGATCGTGCTGATCCCGACCGGTGACGATGCGTTCGAGATCGTCGTGCGCCGCAGCTTCGCCGACTACTTCGTGCGCATCATGCTCGACGCGGCCGCGCCGCTCGCATCATGAAGCCGTTCGACGAACCGTTCGTGGCGATCGACGCGCCGCGCCTGCGCGGGCGCGGCTGGAGCGTGTTCGTCGACGAACTGAAGGTGCCCGCGCGGATCGGCATTCATGCGCACGAGCATGAAGCGCCGCAGCCGATCGTGATCGATGCGCGGCTCGGCTATCGGTGCGAGCCGAGCGAGCAGGGCGAGTGGATCGATTACGACGGCTATTGCGCGCGCCTTGCGGCGTTCCTGTCGCACAAGCCGCATACGCGGCTGCTCGAGACGCTCGTCGCCGATATCGCGGTGCTGTCGTTCCGCGAGTGGCCGGCGCTGGAGTCGCTGACGCTGTCGGTGTACAAGCCGAAGATCCGGCCCGGCACGAAGCGGGTTGGCGTGTCGCTCGACTGGACGCGCGGGGATTATTTGCGGTGGACGGGGGCGGTGGGGCAGTTTTGACGCAGGAGCGGCGGCCGACGAGCGCATCGAGACGATGCCGGTCGGTTGCCGGCCGTGGCACTTGTTGGTCTTTATAGTTCCTGAAATATGCGAACAATTCGCCGTCGCTGACGTTCAAGCCTTTAATTCCGATATTCTCGTAACAATGCCGTCGATGCCGTTCGTCGGCGTTTTGTTCCCGGTATCCCGGAATTATGGCCCGCACCTTACCCCGCCCCATTGCATCACCCGACCCGCTCGCGCAGGATCTCGCGGCGCTGGGTGCACTCGTCCGCAACCGGCGGGCGCAGAACCGGATGCGGATCGACGACGCAGCCGACATGCTCGGCGTCTCCAAGGACGTGCTGTCGCGGCTCGAAAACGGCCGGGCGGTGGGCCTCGACAAGTTGTTCAAGGTACTCGACGGTCTGGGACTCAATTTGCTCGTCGTACCGAAGCGCGAAGTGCCCGTCGCACGCAAGGCATTGCATGAACTTGCCGAGCCGACTGTGCCGGCGGAGTCGCGGGAGGGCGCGTGACGTTGCGATCACCCTGAGCCGATACATCAAGCCGCAGCCGCCCCATCCAGCGCCGGATAGTCGACATACCCGCGCGCATCGCCGCCGAAGAACGTTTCGCGCCGCGCGTCGTTCATCGGCGCGCCGGTCTTCACCCGCGTCACGAAATCCGGATTCGCCAGCACCATCTGCCCGTACGCTTCGAGATCGGCCAGCCCCGACGTCACGTCGGTGCCGATCGCGTCGCGCGTGCGGCCCGGACGATTCAGGATCAGCGTGCCGCTCCAGCGCGCGCGCAGGTCGGCCAGCAGCGCTTCATTGCCCTGATGCATCACGTGCAGGTAGGCGAGGCCGAGACGGTCGAGTTCCGTCGCGAGATGGCGATACAGGTCCGGCCCTTCCTCACCTTCGTCGAGGCCGCCCAGCGTATTGCCGGGCGATACGCGGATGGCCGTGCGATCCGCGCCGATCTCGTCGGCGATCGCCGTGGCGACCTCGATCGCGAAGCGCGCGCGGTTCTCGATCGAGCCGCCGTACGCGTCGGTGCGCGTGTTGGCATTCGGCGCGAAGAACTGCTGGATCAGGTAGCCGTTCGCGCCGTGGATCTCGACGCCATCCGCGCCCGCCTCGATCGCGCGGCGCGCGGCGAGGCGGAAGTCGTTCACGGTCGCGCGCACTTCCTCGGTCGTCAACGCACGCGGCACGGGGATGTCCTGCATGCCCTTCATCGTGAACATCGGCGCATTCGGCGCGATCGCCGACGGTGCCACGCCCTGCCGGTGATGCGGCGTATTGTCGGGATGCGACATGCGCCCGACATGCATCAGCTGGATGAACAACCGGCCGCCGCGTGCATGTACGCCGTCGCTGATCGCCTTCCAGCCGGCGACGTGCGCGTCGGTATGGATGCCGGGCGTCGTCAGGTAGCCTTGCCCGTCGTCCGACGGTTGCGTGCCTTCGCTGACGATCAGGCCGAGGCTCGATCGCTGCGCGTAATACTCGGCGGCCCATTCGCCGGGCGTGCCGTCGGCGGCGGCGCGGCTGCGGGTCATCGGCGCCATGACCAGGCGGTTTTCCAGCGTATATCGGCCCACGCGGACCGGGGTGAACAGTTGGCTCATGATGCGTCAGCTCCTCGAGAGTCGGGACGGCGGCACCGGGTCGGTGCCGCCTCTGGCGTCGGCCGCGCACGGGTGTGCCGACCTCGCCTCCACACGTCCATCATCCATTGCTTCCTTTTCGGGATAAACCGGGTAATCTGGATAGCATTGATCCATTGATGGAGCAGTGGGCATGGAACTGCTGAACGACATGGCGCTGTTCGTCGAAGTCGTGAAAGCGAAGGGCTTTCGCAGTGCGGCCGAGACGCTGGGGATGCCGAACTCGACGCTGTCGCGGCGCATCAGCGCGCTGGAGAAGGCGATCGGGCTGCGGCTGCTGCATCGTACGACGCGCCGGATCGAGCTGACCGAGGCCGGCCAGCTCTACTTCGAGCGCTGCAAGCGCATCGTCGACGAGGCGCGGCTCGCGCACGAGCAGCTCGGCGGGTTGCTGGCGGAGCCGACCGGCGTGCTGCGCGCGTCGTTTCCGGTCGATTTCGCGGTGACCTACCTGGCGCCGCTGATCGTCGAGTTCTCGACGCGTTACCCGAAGCTGACATTCGATTTCGAGCTGACGTCGCGGCGGGTCGATCTGGTGAGCGAACCGTTCGACGTGGCGATCCGCTTGGGTGAATCCGAAGATTCTCAACTGATCGCGCGGCGGTTGGCCACGCTCGGGAACTACCTGTATGCGTCGCCCGGCTATCTCGCGCGCGAGGGCGAGCCGCGCACGCCGGAAGACCTGGCGCGGCACGCGTGCCTCAGCCTGGCGAGGGCCGGCACGTGGACGCTGCACGACGGCACGCACACCGTCGCGGTACCGGTGAGCAGCCGTTTCGCGGGAAACAGCGTCGGCATGCTGCGGCGCCTGGCCACGCTCGATGCGGGCATCATCGTGCTGTCCGAGGCGATCGTCGCGGATGACCTGGCCGCCGGCCGGCTGCGCCGCGTGATGCCCGCATGGGAGGGCGAGCCGATTCCGGTCTACGCGATGACGGAAACGCGGCTGCTGCCCGCGAAGACGCAGCATTTCATCGAGTTCTTGCGGGAGCGCTTCGCGCAGGCGTGACGGGCGGGTAGCCGTTCGTCGTTCAGTTTAGTTGCCGCGGGCCGACGTCGGGGTCGTCTTTTCGCTGACCGGCACCATGCGGGCCTTCGCATCGTTCGCGGAGTTCGCGGGATTCACGGCTTTTGCGTCGTCGTCGGGTTCAAGAACGAAGCGGAACGAATCGACGCGCTGCATCACCTTCGCCGCGTACGCGTTCGAACCGCCGCTGTAGCTCCTCAGTCCGGCCCGCACGTCGCCACCGGCCGCCCTCACGTAGCCCGACAGGATCGCGGAGCCGACTTCGACGTTCGCGTTCGGGTCGGTCAGGTCCTTCACGTTGCGCACCAGGCCACGGTGCGCGGTCGGCACGACCTGCATCAGCCCGGTCGCGCCATGCTGGCCGCGCGCCTTTTCCTGGAAGCGCGATTCGATCGAAATAATGGCGTAAACGAGTGCGGGAGGCAGCGAATATTTCGTCGCAGTGACGCTCACGATATCGGCGAGCTTCGCGGCCTTTTCTCGTGCGACGCCGAACTTCTTCGTCAGGTAGGACGTGATGCGGCGGTTTGCTTCGTTGGGCTGATCGTTGGCGTCGGCGAGCGGTGCGGATGCGACGGACGGCGCCGATGCGGCTGCTTCCGGCGCGGACGCAGGCAGTGCGGGCGCTTGCTGCGCCGACGCCTGTTGCGCGATGCCGAGCGAAAGCACGATCAGCCAGAGAAACCGTCGCATGGTGGAGTGCGGGGAATGGGAAGGCGCCTAGTATATCGGCCAATCGCGGCTGGTGGTCGAGTGCCGGTTCGAATGAAAGCGGCATGTAGGCTTGTGTCGTGGGGAGTCGATCGAGGCGCCGATCGTTGCGCGGACACGCATCGGAGTCCGGACGAACGCTAGTTGATGATCTCGCCGGTGCCGGTCTCGATGCGGATTCTGAGCTGCTGGATGAACGCCGGATCGTAGGGTTCCCAGCTATCGAGTTCGCCGACGATCTTCAAAGGCGATGTGCTTCGATACGATCGCGTCGGATTGCCCGGGAATTTCTTGTCCGTGACGTTCGGGTCGTTTTCGAATTCGCCGGTGGGTTCGACGATGTAGACGCGCGGCCGGCCGTCGCCTTTGGCCATTTCCGCCGCGAGGCCGGCGCCTTTGGGCAACGCCGTGAAGTAGATGTGATTCATCACGACGTCATCGCGATAATTCGATCGGAAGCCTGCCGTCAGCAAGTCGCCGATCCGCAAATCCGCTTTCGTGCCATGAAAAAACGGGCCGGTGTCCGAAATGGTCATGGTTTCTCCTTCCAAGAATCGCGCAACGGCTTCTACGCGCGCCGTGCGGCCGCCACCCGTGCAATCGCGCCGATCGCATCGCTGACGAGCACCGCGAGCAGCCCGACGATCACGCCGCCCTGCAGCACGAACGCGGTGTTCGACGTCTGCAGCCCCGCGATGATCACGTCGCCGAGCCCGCGCGCGGCGACCGTCGAGCCGATCGTCGCGGTGCCGAGATTGATCACGACCGCGAGCCGCACGCCGTTGATGATCACCGGAAACGCGAGCGGCAGCTCGACCGACACCAGTTGCTGCCAGCCGCTCATCCCCATCCCGCGCGCGGCATCGACGACGTCGCGCGGCACGTCCTCGAGCCCCGCGATCGTGCTTTCGAACACGGGCAGCAGGCCGTACAACACGAGCGCGATCAGCACGGGCTTCAAGCCGAAGCCGACGGCCGGCACCGCGAGCGCGAGCACCGCGACGGGCGGGAAGGTCTGGCCGATGTCGACGACGCTGCGCGCGACCGGCAGGAAATCCGCGCCCCACGGCCGCGTGACCGCGATGCCGGCCGCGACCGCGACGAGCGTGCCGATCACGCTCGACAATGCGACCGTGCCGAGATGCGCGAGCGTGAGGTCGAGCAGGCTCGCGCGATCGTAGATGACCGGCGCGCCGTTGTCCGCGAACGGCGCGAACAAGCCTTGCAGCCATGCGGGCCGCAGCAGCAGCACGAGCAGCAGCGCGAGCGCGGCCGCGCGTGCGAGGTAGGCGGGAAGGGCCGACCGCCCGGGCCGCGTGCTGCCGCGCGTCGTCATGCGGGCTTCCTTGCGTGCGCGCGGATCGCATCGAGCGTGATGCGGCGCGTGTTGCGGCCGTCGTCATCTTCCACCGGAAGCACATCGACACCGCGCCACAGCAGCTCCGACACTGCGTCGCGCAGCGTGCGCGTCGCGGCGATCGGTTCGCCATCGGCATGACCGGGTTCGGCCACCGCATCGATCGGCGTCAGCGCGAGCAGGCGCAGCGGCCGGTCGACGCCGGCGACCAACTGTTCGACGACGCCGGCTGCCGGCTTGCCGAGAATCTCGGCAGGCGTTGCGACCTGCAGCAGCCGGCCGCCGTCCATCACCGCGATCGTGTCGCCGAGCTTCAGCGCTTCCTCGATGTCGTGCGTGACGATCACGACGGTGATGCCGAGGCGGCGCTGCAATGCAAACAGGTCGTCCTGCGCCTTGTTGCGGATGATCGGATCGAGCGCGCCGAACGGCTCGTCCATCAGCAGCATCGCGGGCTCGGCCGCGAGCGCGCGCGCCACGCCGACGCGTTGTTGCTGGCCGCCCGACAGTTCATGCGGCAGCTTGTCCGCGAACTCGGCCGGCGGGAGATGGAACAGGTCGAGCAATTCGTTCACGCGCGCGTCGATGCGATCGGCCGGCCAGCCGAGCAGGCGCGGCACGGTCGCGATGTTGCGCGCGACGCTCCAGTGCGGAAACAGCCCGTGCCCCTGGATCGCATAGCCGATGCCGCGACGAAGCTGCTCGGGCGCCACGGTGGCCGTATCGACGCCGTCGATGCGGATCGTGCCGCTGGTGGGCGCGATCAGACGGTTGATCATGCGCAGCAGCGTCGACTTGCCGCTGCCTGATGCGCCGACGAGCGCGGTGATCGTGCCGCGCTTCATCGTCAGCGACACGTCGTCGACGGCGACGATATCGCCGAAGCGTTTGCCCGCACGTTCGATCTCGATCATCCTGCACGCCCCTTCGCGAGCGTGGTCGCGGCTTCGAATATGACGGCCGCCACCAGCGCGAGCGCGATCGTCGGGATCGCGCCGAGCAGCACGAGATCGGCGGCCGATTGCCCGATCCCCTGGAAGATGAAGGTGCCGAAGCCGCCGCCGCCGATCAGCGCGGCGACCGCGGTCAGCCCGATGTTCTGCACGAGCACGATGCGCACGCCGCTCAGGATCACCGGCAGCGCGAGCACGAGATCGACGCGCAGCAGCCGCTGCGCGCGCGTCATCCCCATCGCGCGCGCCGCTTCGGTCACGTGCGGCGGCACCTGGCCGAGCCCGACCACGACGCTCGACGCGATCGGCAGCAGCGAATACAGGAACAGTGCGAGCACGGCCGGTGCGACGCCGATGCCGCGGATGCCGAGCGCGGCCGCGAGCGGCACGTGTGCGGCGAGCAAGCCGAGCGGCGCCATCATCAGCCCGTACATCGCGATGCTGGGGATCGTCTGCACGATATTGAGCACGGGCATCGCGACGGTGCGCACCGCCGCGATGCGCGCGCAGGCGATGCCGAGCGGCACGCCCGCGACGAGCGCGGCGGCCACCGAGCCACCGGTGAGCGACACGTGCCGGATCGCCTCGATCCAGAAGTCGTCGCTGCGCACCGCGTATTCGCGCATCACCGAGAGGCCGTCCCACCAGCCGCTCGCGAGCGGCACCGAAATCGCTGCTATCGCGACGACGAGCGCGGCGAGACGCCGCCAGGGGCCGAACGCGAGCCGTGCGAGCGCATCCGCGACGAGCACGGCCCACGCGAACAGCAGCAGCCAGACGCCGGAGGAGGGCGATACGCGGGCGAGCGTGTCGTCAGGTGCCACGAGGTGCGTCGCGGCCGCGCCGACCGCGTACGCGAGCGTGGCGAGCCACGCGCAGCCGGCCATCAGGCGCCACGCGGGGCGGCTCGCCGTCATTGCCCACAGCGCGCCGACGATCCACAGCGCGGCGAGCCCGGCGCCCTGCAGGGCCGGCAGCGCGGCGAACACCGACAGGTCGGCGCCGGCCGCGATGCGGTTCGGCCGCAGCACCGCGAACGGCAGGCCGAGCACGGCGACGATCGTCAGGACCCCGATCAGGATGCCGACCTTGTCCGCCGTGATGCGCCGCGCGGACGCCGCCGCGCGACCCGTCATTTAACGAAGCCCTTCGCTTTCAGGTAGCTTTTCGCGACGCCGGCGGCCGGTTCGCCGTTGATCTGGATGCGCGCGTTCAGCGTCTGCAGCGTCTTCAGGTCGAGGCTCGCGAACACGGGCTTCAGGTAGTCGGCGATCTGCGGATGCGCTTTCAGCACGGCTTCGCGGATCACCGGCGCGGGGGCATAGACGGGCTGCACGTGCTTGTCGTCGTCGAGCACCGCGAGGCCGCTCGACGCGATGCCGCCGTCGGTGCCGTAGACCATCGCCGCATTCACGCCGTCGGTCTGGTTCGCGGCGGCCTTGATGGTTGCGGCCGTGTCGCCGCCGGACAGCACGACGAGCTGATCGGGCTTCAGCTTGAAGCCGTACGCCTTCTCGAACGACGGCAGCGCCGACGCGCTGTTCACGAATTCGGCCGACGCCGCGAGCTTCACCTTGCCGCCGCCGGCCACCCACTTGCCGAAATCGGAGAATGTCTTCAGGTGCTGCGACTGCGCGACCGGTGCGAGCACGGCGACGCCCCACGTGTTGTTCGCGGGCGCCGGGGTGAGCCAGACGAGATGGTTCGCCGCGTAGTCGAGTTGCTTCGCGGTGTCATAGCCCTGGCTCGCGTTCTTCCACAGCGGATCGTCCGCCTTGTTGAAGAAGAACGCGGCATTGCCGGTGTATTCGGGGTAGACGTCGATCTCGCCGCTCGTGAGCGCCTTGCGCACGATCGGCGTGGTGCCGAGCGCGATCTTTTCGGTGACGGGGATGCCGTGGGCCTTCAGCACCTGCGCGATGAGGTTGCCGAGCAGGTTGCCTTCGGTGTCGATCTTCGACGACACCACGACGGGCGTGTCGGCATGCGCGCCGGGCGCGACGATCGCGGCGGCGAACGCGAGGCCCATGATCCGGGCGGGCAGGGCGAGCTTCATACGGGCCAATCTCCAGGACGGGGGCGTACGCCGAAAGTTACTTGACTGAGCCGGCTTTGGCAAACCGCGTGCGGCGGCGTGCCCACAGCCCGTGTGGGGATTACCCGCATCCGTGTGGCAGGCTTGTTACACTGAATCCGTTCCCGCCTTGCCGACACTTCCTGACATGAAGCCCGAGTTGCTGGTTCTCATCGCATTGCGCGGTGACGCGCATCGCGAGATCGCCGCGTCGTTCGACGTGCGCTACGCCCCGACATCCGATGAACGCGAACGTGCGATCGCCGAACACGGCGGCACGATACGCGCGGTGCTGACCAACGGCAGCACGGGGCTCACCGCCGCCGAAATCGATCGCCTTCCGCAGCTCACGTTCGTCAGCGCGCTCGGCGCCGGCTACGAGCACATCGATGTCGCCCATGCCAAAGCGCGTGGCGTGACCGTGGTCACGGGCGCCGGCACCAACGACGATTGCGTCGCCGATCATGCGTTCGCGCTGCTGCTCGCGGCCGTGCGCAACGTCGTGCAGCTCGATGCGAAAACCCGCGCGGGCGTGTGGCGCGACGGCCTGGCGATGCCGCCGAACGTGTCGGGCAAGAAGCTCGGCATCGTCGGGCTGGGCAAGATCGGCGAGAAGTGCGCGCGCCGCGCGGCGGGCTTCGATATCGAGATCGGTTATCACAACCGGTCGCAGAAGAACGTCCCTTACCGCTATTTCGACCGCGTCGACGCGCTCGCGCAGTGGGCCGATTTCCTGATCGTCGCGACGCCCGGCGGCGCGGGCACGCGGTACCTGATCGATCGCGCGGTGCTCGACGCGCTCGGCCCTGGCGGATTCGTCGTCAACGTGTCACGCGGCAGCGTTGTCGATACCGCTGCTTTGGCGGAGGCGTTGCGCGAAGGGCGTATCGCGGGTGCGGGGCTCGACGTGTACGAAGGCGAACCCGAGCCGCCGCGCGCGCTGACGGATCTCGACAGCGTCGTGCTGACGCCGCACATGGGCGGCTGGTCGCCCGAGGCGCTCGATCGGTCGGTGCGGCAGTTCATCGACAATGCCGAGCGGCACTTTTCAGGGCGGCCGGTGTTGACGCCGGTGTGAGCGGCGCGGGACGATGATTCGCCGCCCACCGTTTCGCGCGTGATCGATGGTCGCGTGAGAGGCGCCACGCGATGGTCGACGGCGGAGGCGGAGTGCTATCGATCGATACGCAGCACGAGCTTTCCGGTCGTGCCGCCCGACTCGAGCGCCACATGCGCGTCGACGATCGCGTCGAGCGCATAGCTGCCCCCGATCAGCGGCTTCAGCGCACCGGTGGCCAGCAAGCCGAACAACTCGCCGAGCGTTTGCTGGACGACGCGATCGGTGAGGAACGCATGCAACGCGAAACCCGATAGCGAGCGGCAGCCGAAGATGAGCGCGTTCATCAGGCTGTCATCGACCGCGAGCAACTGGCCGCTTGCCGCGCCATAGGCGACGAAACGACCGTGCGGCGCAAGGCTGGACGCCAGCGTGCGGGCCACGGCGCCACCGATCGAATCGAACACGACGTCGGGGCCCGTGCCGCCGGTTGCGGCGCCGAGTCGATCGACCCACGCGTCGTCGCGATAACTCACGGCCTGATCGGCACCGAGCGCCCGCACCGTCGATAGCTTCTCCGTGGAACCGGCCAGGCCGACGATCGTCCTGGCACCGTCGAGTCTCGCCAACTGGATGAGCATCGAACCGACGCCGCCGGCCGCGGCGGTGATGGCGACGGATCGTGCGGCCACCGGCGTCTCGCGCAGCAGCATGCGGGCGACCAGCCCCTGCAGCATGACCGCGACGGCGTCGTCGTCCGAAACGGCGTCGGGAATCGCGACGACCAGCGGAGCGCGTACCGTCACATATTCGGCATAGCCGCCGGTTCCGCTCGTTGCGCCGAACAGCGCCGCGGCCACGCGATCGCCGGCCCGGAAGTCCCGCACGTTCGCGCCGACGGCTTCGACGGTGCCGACCGTTTCCGATCCCAATATCGCCGGCAACGCCGGCGCCGGGCCCGGATAGGTACCGGCGCGTTGCAGCGTTTCCGCGAAATTCAGTCCGATGCGCGTCACGCGCACGAGGACTTCATCGGGAGCCGGCGTCGGGCGCGCGATCACGACCGGCAGGAGTACGGACGGCGCGCCGAAACGATCGATCTGAATGGCATTCATGGTATTCACGGGAAAATCTCGCTGGATGCGGGGGCATTGCCCCCCGGGTGTGTGAGGTGTCGGGCAGGACGCGGCGTCGGCCGGATCACTCCGGCAGGGACGTTCGATCGCCGCGATCGAACGACGCGCGGCCCGCGCCATTCAGCACGAGCGCGAGCAGGCCGCCCGTCATCGACAGGTTCATCATGAAGAAGGTCTGCTGCGTCTGGTCGCCGCCGCTATGGAAGATCACCGCGGCGATGACCGAAAAGATCGCGAGCCCGAGCGCGGCGAGTCGCGTCATGAAGCCCGCGATCAACGCGAGGCCGCCGGCGACCTCGACGAAGATCACGAGCGGCAGCAGTGCCCCCGGTACGCCCATGTGCGCCATGTATTGCTCGGTGCCTGCGTAGTTGAAGATCTTGCTGATGCCCGCGCCGACGTAGACGCCGGCGATGAGGGTGCGCACCAGGACGGACAGGATGGCGTTGACGGCGGGCGTCTGCGTAGCGGTTCGGTACAGGGTGCGGTTGATCGATCGAATCATGGTGAGTCCTTGTTCGTGAGGCGGCGGATCGGCGATCCGCCGCCGTGTTCAGCGGTTCGGGTTCGGGGCCGCGCTCATGCGCGGAACGGCGGGTAGTCGGTATAGCCGGCTTCGCCGCCGCCATAGGCCATGGACATGTCCGCATGCGCGAGCGGCCGGTCGTGCCGGAAGCGTTCGGCAAGATCCGGGTTCGCGATGAACGGGTAGCCGAACGACACGAGATCGGCGTGGCCCGTGGAAAGCGCCGTTTCCGCGCGTGCTTTCGTATAGCCGTTGTTCGCGATGTAATGCCCGCCGAACGCGCGCTTGAGCGCGCCGTAGTCGAATGCGGGCACCGCGTCCGGTGCGGCCTGGGGGACGCCTTCGACGACATGGAGATAGACCGCGAGGCCGCTCAGCCGGTTGGCGAATCGCTCGAACAGCGTTTGCGGATCGCTATCCGCGATTCCACCGAAATGCGGCGTGACCGGAGAGATACGGATACCTAATCGATCGGGGCCTGAAACGAGGCCGACTGCGCGCACGACCTCGAGTGGCAGCCGAAGCCGGTTGTCGATCGTGCCGCCGTAGTCGTCGGTCCGGTGGTTCGTGCCGTCGCGCAGGAACTGGTCGAGCAGGTAGCCGTTGCCGGCGTGAATCTCCACGCCGTCGAACCCGGCCTGCAATGCGGCACGAGCGGCCAGCACGTATTGGTCGACGATGGCGGGCAATTCGGCGGTTTCGAGCGCGCGCGGTACCAGATACGGCTGCGGGCCCGTCGGCGTATAGGCGTCGCCGTCGGGCCGGATCGGCGACGGCGCGACCGGTCGTGCACCGTCCGGCTGCAGGTCCGGGTGACCGATGCGGCCGACGTGGGCCAGTTGCACGAAAATGCGGCCGCCTTCACGGTGTACCGCGTCGGTCACCTGTTTCCAGCCCGCGATCTGCGCATCGCTGTAGATGCCCGGCGTGAACGGATAGCCCTTGCCCTGCGGCGAGATCTGCGCGCCCTCGGTGACGATCAGGCCGGCCGAGGCCCGTTGCGCATAGTAGGTCGCGTTCATCGGGCCGGGCGCGTCGCCGGCACCGGCACGGCTGCGCGTCATCGGCGCCATCACGATGCGATTCCTGAGCGTGATGCGCCCGAGCTCGATCGGGTCGAACAGCGTAGGACGCGCAGGCGCCCGGGGCGGCGAGAGAAAGCGGTCGGTCGTCATGGTTCCATGTTCCTGTGACATTGAGGGGAGACTGTCGACGCGGGGGCGCCGCGATCGACATGGCGTGACAGGAATGTAGGGGATCGTTTCGATCGAAACAATTGGCTAGAATGGATCGTTAAAATCAATTTTCTGGATAGATCGTGGATCGCAGCCCCAATCTGGATCAGCTTCGTGCGTTCGTCGCCGTCGTCGAGGCCGGCAGTTTTTCAGGGGCGGCGCGTCGGCTCGGCAGGGCGCAATCGGTGGTGAGTTATGCGGTCGCCAGCCTTGAGGCACAGCTGGGCATGCCGTTGTTCGAACGCGGCAGGCGCCGTCCGCAGCTGACGGCGGCCGGCGAGGTCGTGCTCGCCGATGCGCGTCGGCTCGACATGCTGATGGGGCAGTTGCAGGCGAAGACGGCCGGTTTGCGGGGCGGCGTGGAAGCCGAGCTGTCGCTGGCCGTCGACGTGATGTTTCCGTTGCCGAAACTGGTCGAAGGGATGCAGGCGTTTGCCGAGGCGTTCCCGACCGTCGCACTCAACCTGGCGATCGAAGCGCTCGGCGGCGTCATGAAGCTGGTGCTCGACGGCGGCTGTGCGCTCGGCATCAGCGGCCCGATTCCGAACTGGCCGGATGCGATCGACGCGACCTCGATGGGGGCGATCGAGTTGCTGACCGTTGCGGCGCCCGTGCATCCACTCGGGTTGCGCGACCTGCCGATTCCGCTCTCGGAGGCGCGCGAACATACGCAGATCGTGCTCACCGACCGCAGCAAGGTCACCGACGGGCAATCGTTCGGAATCCATGCGACCCGCACCTGGAAGGTGGCCGACCTCGGCGCGAAACATCGGTTGCTGCTCGCCGGGCTGGGCTGGGGATCGATGCCGATGCATCTGATCGAGGACGATCTGCAGTCGGGCCGTCTCGTGCCGGTGCAACTGGCCGACCGGCGCACGTTCCGCTACGGACTGTCGCTGATCCGGCGTGCCGATCGCGCGAGCGGTCCGGCCGCGCAGTGGCTGATCGATTATTTGAGTCGTCAGGGCGATCCGAATGGCCGGCGGGCCTGACCCATGCCCAGCGGTGAGCGGCCGGGCAGGCCGCCCGGCCAGCCTTGCAATACGCGACGATTGAAGGCTGGCCGGACGTTCGGCCGTGTGAGCGACGCGCGCCGGCGGAAGCGCGTTCCGCGCGGCGCACGCCCGCTCAGGACGAAGCCAGCGGCACCGTCACCGACGTACCGGCCGGATCGAGCGTCAGCCCGGTGCCCGGCGTCGGCCGCAGCGTCGCCTCGTTGTCGCTCGACAGCACGACCAGCCCCAGCCGGTGGCCGGCTTCCAGCTTGTAGTCACGCGGCATGAACGTCAGCTTCAGGTCGTACGGCATGCCGGGCAGAACCGGCTGCGAGACCCACTCCGACACGCGGTTGCGCGGATCGGTCCACGCACGCGTGACGATCGTCGCCGTGCCGTCCGGCGCGCGGTCGACCAGCAGGGCCGTCACGTTGGCCACGGCCGTGAAGGTCAGCCTGACGCGCGCGGTCGCGGAACCGGACAGGCGTGTCGCGGCCGTGAGCGGCGCGGTTTCGAAGCGGCTGCGGTTCTCGCCCGTCGGCGCGTTCGCCAGCGTGAGCGCGGTGATGCGCGCATCGTCGGTGAAACGCGCGAGCGGGCCGCCGGTCGGCAGTCGCAGCAGCGTGCCGGTGCCTGCGCCGTCGCCACCCGCGAAATACGTGACCGGCGTGGCGTGGCGCGCGGCCCAGTCCGCTTCCTTCAGCAGCGTGCCGTCCGCCTGCTCGATCACCGCGCGCGGATCGCGTTCGACGCCGTTGTCGAAACCGATCAGGTAGCGCGTAAACCAGCGGTTCACTTCCGCGGTCCACGCATCGGCCATCGCCGGCACGCGGGTCGGGTCGGTGTGCTTCAGGCGATGCAGCCACAGCTGCGTCGGCACGCCCTGGCGCCGCATCGCGAGATGCCACAGCGTCGACTGGTCGACCCGCACGTTGTCGTCGGTGAGCCCCTGCGCGACGAGCGCCGGCGCGACCGCGTACGCGGTGGGGATATCGCGCGCGGCCCAGAACGGCGAATAGTCGCCGGTCTTGCGGTCTTCCTGCTGCAGCGCTTCGTCGATCAGGTGCGTGCAGCGCTCCGGATGCGCGTTCGTCAGCAGCGCCTTGATGTACACGTCGACGTCCTCGCCCTGATAGCCTTCCGGCGCACGCACGAGCCCGCCCGAGCGGTAGTAGCCGTACATGTTCGTCAGCCCGGCGACCGGCACGATCGCGTCGAGCCCGCGCGTGCGCAGGCTCGCGACCATCTTCGGCAGCGTGCCGTCGTACGACACGCCGTACATGCCGACGTGGCCCGTCGACCAGTTCGCGACGACCGTCTTGCCGTTCGCGTCCTTCGCGGTCGCGTCGCGGCCGAGCCAGCGGATCACCGAGGCCATCGCGACCGATTCGTCGCGGGTGAGGATCGTCGGGCAGCCGTCCGAGCCGGCTGTGCCGAGCGAATCCGCGTAGACGATCGTGAAGCCGCGCGGAATGAAGTAGCCCTCGATCCACGAGCGCCCGGCGGCGGCCGCCTCGACCTGCTGCAGCATCCGCACCTGCGGCGCGGCGGCCATGATGCGCGCGGAGGCGCCGGTCGCTGCCGTGGCCGCCGGATGCGGCGTGCCGTCGAGTTCGACGTCGACGTTGTGGTCGGGGCTGTCGGCGAGGCCCGCGTAGTACGGGCTCGCGAGCACGATGACAGGCGTGCGCGCGCCGTTCGCGGTTTCGGTCGGGCGCACGATGCGCACGTGGATGCGGTCGCGTTTGCCGTCGCCGTCGGAATCGACCGGCGTGTCGACCCACGCGTTCTCCTCGATCGTGCCGCCCGACAGCGACGGCTGCACCTGGCCGTTCGTGATCACGGGCCGATAGCGGCCGCCGCTGGCCGGGTTGGCGTACGGCACGCCCGACGGCGAAATGCGTGACGCGAGCGACTGCTTGTCGGCCGCCGACGCGGCGGCCCCCTCCTGTTGGCCCTGCGCGAGCGCGGAGGCGCCCGCCACGCTGCCGCCGTCGTCGCCGCCGCACGCGGCGAGCGTTGCGGCCGCAACGAGCGCGGGAAGCCACGCGCGACGCAATCCGGTTCGATGAATGTCCATTGTCGACCTCTTCTTGTGATTGTCTGGAACCGGACGGCCCGCGATATGCCCCCTGCGGCCGGCCGGGTGCTGCCTCGGATGAAACGGAACTGCACCTTCGAAAGCGCCGGGCGCGATGCCCGGGTGTCACGGCCGGTGTCGACGCGCGTCACGCATCGCGCAACCCGGCGAGCGTCGGAGCGATTGCATCGCCTCGACCGGAAAGCGTCAGCGCGGCGGCTGATTCGGGCCGCCCAGTCGAAGCGAGGCCGGCGGCACGACATGAATACAGGAGTGCGAATCAAATGCGGGCATGCCCGATCTTCCTTCAGGTTTCAGATGAAACGGAACGGCACGATGCGATGAGGCGGGGATGGTACGAACGGCGGTGCTGCAACGGCAGGAAAGCGCGACGCGAGTCGGCGGGGCCGGCCGGAATGCTTTCCGGAAGCTTGCGCAAAACTTATCTCAGTGAAATCTCGGTGTCAAACTTTTTTAGTTTGAGTCAAACAAAGTTTTAAAGCGTGCGAGGAGACGGACCGGCGATCGGTCTAAATTTCCGGGCAATCTGTCCGTAAACGGTAAAAAGCGGATTGAAAGGAGAGAGAGGGCATGACGACTTCAGTCACGGCAGCGAGCGGCCTTTCGCTCGTGCAGATGGCGCAGCAGGCTGCGCTCGACGGAGGCCGGCAGACGGCCGCGGCGGCCGGGCAAGCGCAGGACACGCCGATCACCATCCGGGCGCTGGACCAGGACGCGATGCACGCGGCGCGCATGAAGCAGATGTCGATCCTGGGCAACCTGTCGACGAAGCTGCGCGACGTCACCAGCCAGCTCGCGACGAGCCTGCACGAGATCATCGCGAAGCGGCCGGACCTGGCCGACGCGCAGTTCGACTTCATGACCGACAACGGCCAGATCAAGGTCGTGTCGAAGACGATGACGGAAAGCGATCGCGCGTGGGTGGAGTCGACGCTGAACGCGAACGCGGGCCTCGTGCTCGCGACGCGCGCGTTTCACCAGCAGGCCATCGACTTCGCGGAGCAGGGCGCGGCCGCCGTCGGCGAGACGTTCACGGACGATGATCGCAAGGTGGCCAGCCAGCGCGCCGACGCGGATTTCCGCTTCATGAAGGAGATGAATGCGTCCGTCGCGCGCAACCGGAAGTTCGACGAGGCCGGCGGGCATTTCACCACGCAGGACGGCACGCGGCTGGCGTTCGATCAGTCGGCCGGCACCGCGCGCGGCACGCTGGCGCTGCTGGATACCGACCGCCAGTTGTCGTCGGGTACGGCGATCTTCGTCGACGATTCCGGGCAGAAGACCTACGGCCGGCGTGCCGGCCTGATCGACGTCGGCTTCGGGGAGGCGTTCGAGAACATCCTGAACGGCCGCAACAGCATCGGCTTTCACGAGATCGCGTAGCCACGCGCGTCACGGAGCCCGACGCCGCGCGCCTATTCGTCGCGCAGCGCCTCGGCCGGCCGCACCCGCGCGGCGCGCCAGCTCGGGTAGAGCGTCGCGACGCACGACATCAGGAATGCGGCCGCGGCGATCTCGATCACGTCGGCCGTCGCGAGCTTCGACGGCAGCGAGCTGAGGAAGTACACGGACGGTGTCAGGAAGCGGATGCCGAGCACCTGCTCGATCGCGGGTAGCACCCACGGGATGCTCACCGCGATCGCGCAGCCGAGCACGACACCCGCGAGCGTGCCGGCGAGGCCGATCGTCATCCCCTGGATCGCGAAGATCTTCATGATCGACCCGGGCGGCGCGCCGAGCGTGCGCAGGATCGCGATGTCGCCCTGCTTCTGGGTGACGGTCATCACGAGCGACGACACGAGGTTGAACGCGGCGACCGCGACGATCAGCATCAGGATCAGCGACAGCATGCGTTTTTGCAGCCGTTCGGCCTCGAACCACGTGCGGTTCTGCCGCGTCCAGTCGCGGAGATAGAGGTTGCCCGACAGCGTGCGCGACAGTTCCAGTGCGACGTCCGGCGCGCGCTGCAGATCGTCGAGGCGCAGTCGGATGCCGGTCGGCGCACGCACGTTGAACAGCGTCTGCGCGTCACGGAGGTGGATGTAGGCGAGCGCGCTGTCGTACTGATAGTGGCCCGACTCGAACGTGCCGACGACGTTGAACTGCCGGAACCGCGGCAGCGCGTCGCCGATGCGCGCGGTGTTGCCGGGCGCGAAGAACGTGATGCGGTCGCCGATCTTCACGTGCAGCGCGTCGGCCAGCGCCGAGCCGAGCACGATGCCCATCTCGCCCGGCACGAGCGCGTCGAGCCGCCCGGTCTTCAGCTTGCGCGCGATCTCGGACACCCGCGGCTCCAGCACGGGATCGATGCCGCGCAGCGCGACGCCCGTCACGCTGCCCGCGTTCGTCAGCAGCGCCTGTGCGTCGACATAGGGCGCGACGGCGCGCACCGCCGGATTCTGCAGCGAT
This sequence comes from Burkholderia sp. AU27893, assembly GCF_002223205.1. Taxonomy (NCBI): domain Bacteria; kingdom Pseudomonadati; phylum Pseudomonadota; class Betaproteobacteria; order Burkholderiales; family Burkholderiaceae; genus Burkholderia; species Burkholderia sp. AU27893. Next base: position 175,017 of record NZ_NKFD01000004.1, read on the forward strand.
TCGTGCGCGGTGAGCCGCCAGTCGGGCATCGCGCCCGTCGGCGAGAAGATTTCCACGTGGGCGAGCACCGACAGCATCCGGTCGCGCACTTCGGTCCGGAATCCGTTCATCACCGACAGCACGACGATCAGCGCGGCGACGCCGAGCGCGATGCCGGCCATCGCGGCGCCGGCAATGAACGACACGAAGCCGTCGCCGGCCGAGCGCCGGCCGCCGCGCGCATAGCGCAGCCCGATCTGCCATTCGAACGGGAGTTTCAAGCGGTTTCCTTTCATTTCGATTCGATCCTGCCGAGCCGCGCATTCTAGCGAACGCGGCGCCGCCGTGCGCAGAGGTTGCGCCGTGGACGACCGAGATCCGCCCGACCGGCCGGTCATCCGGCGGCGTTGCGCGCCGGCACACCGATATTTCCATCGTTTCGGGTCTGATCGATAATGGCGCCCAGCATCCGGTCGAACATATCAAGCAATTACGGCGCAACCGGGCCGCGCCGTCACAGACCCATAACAATTCGGGGAAGGTTGCCGCACCCGGCAGCATGTCCTTGACAAGGAAATAACAATGGATTTGCTGCGCTTCCTGCTGCTCCTGCCGATTCGCGTGGCGGGCTTCGTGTGGTGGCTGCTCGGCTGCGCGCTGCGGCCGCTGGTGGGCGACGTGTCGTGGACGGCGCCCGCATGGATGGGCGTGACCGCCGCGGCCGTGCGCCGCCGCCCGTGGCACGCCGGCGGCCTCGTGCTGCTCGCGGCCGCGCTCGGCTACGGCGGCTACTGGTTCAAGCATCGCCCGAAACCGCCCGAGCCCGCGACCGTCAGCTTCACCGTGAAGGCGCCGGCGATCACCACCTACGAGGTGGACGACACCGACAAGCCGAAGATCACCGTGCATCCGCTCGAAGTCGTGTTCGCGCAATCGGCGGCGCCGATCGAACAGGTCGGCAAGCCGGCCGGCGACGGCATCGAGATGACGCCTGCGCTGAAGGGCGCATGGGAGTGGGCCGACGACAAGACGCTGCGCTTCACGCCGGCGGCCGACTGGCCGGTCGGCGCGCACGTCGAGGTGCGTTTTGCGGTGCACCGGGTGTTCGCGCCGCAGGTGCTGATGCACGACGACCGTTTTGCTTTCGACGTGCCGGCGTTCGCTGCGACGGTCGGCAACAACGAGTTCTACCAGAACCCCGACAATCCGGCGGAGAAGCAGGCGCTGCTGCAGTTGCGCTTCAACTACCCGGTCGATCCCGCCGAGTTCGAGAAGCGCATCGGCCTCGTGCTGGTCGGCCGCGACGGCAAGAATACGACGCCGCTGCGCTACACCGTCAGTTACGACAAGATGAAGACGAGCGCATGGGTCCGCTCGCAGTCGCTCGAGATCCCGCTCAACTCGATGGCGGCACGGCTCGACGTCGACAAGGGCGTGAAGAGTGCGCGCGGCGGCAACGGCACGCCGGACGTGCTGCATGCATCGGTCGACGTGCCGGGGCTCTACAGCCTGTCGATCGACAACATCGCGCCGACGCTCGTCGACAACGAGCGCTACGAGCCCGAGCAGGTGCTCGTCGCGGAGGCATCCGACGGCGTGCGCAGCGCCGACCTGGCCGCGCGCGCCAAGGCGTGGGTGCTGCCGAAGCGCAAGCCGGGCGTCGACCAGTCGGACGACGATCCGCCGTACGAATGGAACGTGGCCGACATCAGCGACGCGGTGCTGAAGCAGTCGAAGCCGCTGGCACTCGACGTGGTACCGACCGAGAACGACTACGCGACGCTGCAAAGTTTCAAATATCACGCGACGCCGGGGGATCGCATCTTCGTGCGGTTCGCCGAAAACCTGAAATCCGCCGGCGGCTACCTGCTCGCCGAGCCGGTGACGACCGCGTTCACGGTGCCCGACTATCCGAAGCTGCTGCGCTTCATGGCTGACGGCTCGCTGCTGTCGATGAGCGGCAGCAAGCGGCTGTCGGTCGTGTCGCGCAACCTGCCGGGGATGAAGGTCGAGATCGGCCGCGTGCTGCCCGACCAGATCCAGCATCTCGTGAGCTTCAACAACGGCACGTATGCACGGCCCGAGCTGTCGTATTCGTTCAGCGAGGATCACATCGTCGAGCGCTTCGTGCAGACGCGCGCGTTCCCGGCCGGCGACCCCGGCAAGGCGCACTACGAAGGCATCGATCTCGGCCAGTACCTGAAGGGCGGCAAGCGCGGCGTGTTCCTGCTGCACCTGACGAAATACGATCCGGCGGCGGAGAAGAAGAAAGCCGACGATGCGAAGGACAGCGATGCATCGTCCGGCGACGGCAGCCAGGATCAGTCGGACAACGCCGATTCGGGCGACAGCAGCGGCAATGGCGACGACAACGACAGCGCGCTCGGCGACACGCGCCTGATCGTCGTGACCGATCTCGGGATGCTGGTGAAGAAGGCGCTGGACGGCAGCCAGGACGTATTCATCCAGTCGATCCGCACCGGCAAGCCGGTTGCGGGCGCAACGGTGTCGGTGCTCGCGGTGAACGGCCAGGCGCTGTTCACGCAGACCACGAGCGCCGACGGCATCGTGCATTTCCCCGCGTTCAAGGGGCTCGACCGCGAGAAGCGGCCGCAGCTGTACGTCGTGAAGAAGGACACCGACCTGTCGTTCCTGCCGGTGGCCGGGCGCGATCGCCAGCTCGACTTCTCGCGTTTCGACGTCGACGGCGAGCGCAACGCGACGGGCCAGGGGCAACTGTCCGCGTACCTGTTCTCGGATCGCGGGCTGTATCGGCCCGGCGATCCGTTCCACATCGGCCTGATCGTGCGCGCGGCGAGCTGGGCGCGCAGCCCGGCCGGCGTGCCGCTGCAGGCGGAGATCGTCGACCCGCGCGGGATCACCGTCGAGCGCAAGCCGGTGACGGTCGACGCGACCGGCTTCACCGAGCTCGGCTATACGACGGCCGAAACGGCGCCGACCGGCACGTGGACGGTCAACCTGTATATCGTCAAGGACGGCCAGCCCGGTGCGGAGCCGATCGGCAGCACGACGGTGCAGGTGAAGGAGTTCCTGCCCGACCGGATGAAGGTCGACGCGAAGCTGTCGCAGCAGGTCGTCGAAGGATGGGTGAAGCCGAAGGGGCTGAAGGGCATCGTCGATGCGCAGAACCTGTTCGGCACGCCGGCGGAGAAGCGCCGCGTCGCGGCGACGCTGACGCTGCGCCCGGTGTGGCCGTCGTTCCGCAGCTGGCAGGGCTATCACTTCTTCGATGCCCGCCGCGCGAAGGAGGGCTATACGACGACGCTGCAGGACGGCACGACCGACGACAAGGGCCATGCGGAGTTCGACCTCGATCTCGACAAGTACGCGGACGCGACCTACCAGCTCTACTTCCAGGCGAAGGCCTATGAAGCGGAGGGCGGGCGCAACGTCGCCGCGAACGCGCAGACGCTCGTGTCGAACAACGACTGGCTCGTCGGCTACAAGTCGGTCGACGATCTCGGCTACGTGAAGCGCGGCAGCCCGCGCACGGTGCGGCTCGTCGCGATCGATCCGAACGCGAAGGCGATCGACGTGAAGGACCTGCGCGCGCAGCTCGTCGAGGAGCGCTACGTGTCGGTGCTGACCAAGCAGGATTCCGGCGCGTACAAATACGATTCGCGGCTGAAGGAAGTGCCGGTCGACGACAAGCCGCTGGCGATTCCGGCGGCTGGGCTCGACTTCACGCTGCGCACCGACAAGCCGGGCAGCTATGCGCTCGTGATCCGCAACGCGGCCGGCGCCGCGGTGAACCGGATCGAGTATTCGGTCACGGGCGACGCGAACGTCACGCGCTCGCTCGACCGCAATGCGGAGTTGCAGGTGACGCTCGCGAAGCACGACTACAAGCCGGGCGAGCAGGTCGAGATCGCGATCCGCGCGCCTTACGCGGGCAGCGGCCTGATCACGATCGAGCGCGACAAGGTGTATGCGCACGCATGGTTCCATGCGGACACGACGAGTTCGATCCAGCACATCACGGTGCCGGCCGGCTTCGAGGGCAACGGCTACATCAACGTGCAGTACATTCGCGATCCGTCGTCCGATGAAATCTTCATGAGCCCGCTGAGCTACGGCGTCGTGCCGTTCTCGGTGAACCTCGATGCGCGCCGCAACGCGGTATCGGTCGATGCGCCGGCGCTCGTGAAGCCAGGCGACACGGTGAATTTCACCGTGCATTCGGCGAAGCCCGCGAAGGTCGTCGTGTTCGCGGTGGACGAGGGCATCCTGCAGGTCGCGCGCTACAAGCTCGGCGATCCGCTGAAGTTCTTCTTCCGCAAGCGGATGCTCGAAGTCGGCACGTCGCAGATCCTCGACCTGATCCTGCCGGACTTCGAGAAGCTGATGGCGATGGCCGCGCCCGGCGGCGACGCCGACGATGCAATCGGCCGCCAGTTGAACCCGTTCAAGCGCAAGCGCGACAAGCCGGTCGTCTACTGGTCGGGGATCGTCGACGTGAACGGCGACACGCGGCTGAGCTACACCGTGCCCGACTACTTCAACGGCAAGCTGCGCGTGATGGCCGTGTCGGTGTCGCCTGACCTGGTCGGTACGTTCGAAGGCGCGACGACGGTGCGCGGCGATTTCGTGCTGTCGCCGAACGTGCCGACGACGCTTGCGCCGGGTGACGAGGCCGACGTCAGCGTCGGTGTCGCGAACAACCTGACGGGCGTCGGCAACCAGCCGGTGCCGGTCGCGGTCACGCTGAAGACGGGGCCGCAGTTGCAGGTGATCGGGCCGGCCACGCAGAACGTCGCGCTCGCGCCGCAGCACGAGGGTGTCGCGATGTTCCGCGTGAAGGCGACCGACACGCTCGGCTCGGGTTCGCTGTCGTTCGGCGCGCGTTATGGCGCGAAGGGCGCGCAGCAGCGCGTCGACGTGTCGGTGCGGCCGGCCGCCGCGTTCCGCACGCAGCTCGACATCGCACGCCTCGATCCGGGCAAGAAGGCGAGTGTGCCGAACCTGCGATCGATGTACGACGCGTATGCGTCGCGCGACGCGAGCATCTCGACCGCGCCGCTCGTGCTGTCCGAAGGGTTGTCGTCGTATCTCGTCAACTTCGAGCACACCTGCAGCGAGCAGCTGGTGAGTGCGGCCGTGCCGCGCGTGTTCGCGGCGAAGTGGCTGTCGGTGCGGGCGCTGACGAGCGCGATGCATGCGACCGACGCCGGTGCCGACGCGACGAACGCGGCGGCGATCACGCAGTTCCTTGGGGTGCTGCGCAGCCGGCAGAACGCGCAGGGCGGCTTTGGCCTGTGGAGCGCGACGCCGGACGCCGATCCGTTCGTGTCCGCGTACGCGATGCACGTGCTGCTCGACGCACGCGAGCGCGGCATCGCAGTGCCGAAGGACACGCTCGACGCGGGCAACCAGTATCTGCAGAAGCTCGCGGCGAACGATTCGCTCGGCTCGCTCGACCTGCTGCGGCAGCGCGCGTACGCGGTGTATCTGCTGACGCGCCAGGGCAACGTGACGACCAACAGCCTCGCGGCCGTGCAGAAGCGGCTTCAGGATGCGTATCCGAACGACTGGAAGAACGATCTCGCGGCCGCATGGCTTGCCGCGTCGTACCAGCTGCTGAAGCAGGACAAGGAGGCCGCGGCGCTGATCGCGGGCCCGCAGGCGCTGCTCGAGCGCAAGCGCGCGTCCGACGGCGGCGACGTGACGGGCTACTACCTGGATCCGTTGACGCGCGACGCGAGCGTGCTGTACCTGATCGCGAAGCACTTCCCCGAGCGCGTACGCAAGCTGTCGCCGCGCGCGATGGACAACCTCGCCGCGCCGCTCGTCGACAATCGCTACAACACGCTGTCGTCGGCGATGACGATCCTCGCGCTCGATGCGTACGCGGCGTCGAGCGCGGGCCAGCTCGACCAGCTCGCGATCGACGAAGTGCGCGCGGGCGCCGCGCCGAAGGACGTGTCGTCGATCCAGGCGAATCTCGTGCGTTCGGGCACGTGGTCGGCCGGTGCGTCGCGCGTCGACTTCGTGAACGGCAGCACGCTGCCTGCGTGGTGGATCACGAGCCAGTCGGGCTACGACCGCGGCACGTCGACGAAGGCGATCAAGAACGGGCTGGAGATCGTGCGCGACTACACCGGTACGGACGGCAAGCCGCTCGACAAGATCACGGTCGGCCAGGAGATCGACGTGCACCTGAAGATCCGTGCGACGGGTTCGGCGAGCGTCGGCAACATCGCGATCGTCGATCTGTTGCCGGGCGGCTTCGATCCGGTCATCGCGCCGCCGCCCGTCACCGACACGCAGGAGGGCGACAGCAACGGCGACGGCGGCGCGTCGGCGCCGGTGGCCGATGCACCGTGGCGTTCGCCGATCGGCGTGAAGGGTTCCACGTGGCAGCCGCAGTTCGCGGACGTGCGCGAGGATCGCGTGGTGATCTACGGCACCGCGACGACCGACGTGCGCGAGTTTGTCTACCGGATCAAGGCGAGCAATGCGGGCCGCTTCATCGCGCCGCCGGCCTACGGCGAGTCGATGTACGACCGCCGCTTGCAGGCCCAGGCGCCCGGCGGGTCGACCCTGACGGTGGAGCGCGTGCGATGACGATGGGGCTGCAACGTCGTTGCCGGCCGCGCCGGGTGCGAGGAGCGCCCGCGCGTGGCTGACGACGTTTCGATGCGCCGGCGCGTGCTGCACGGCGCCGGCCGCTGGCTGCATCGCTGGCAGAACTGGATCGCCGGCGTGCTGCTCGTGTTCGGCGCACTGGCCGCGTGCCGGCTGTGGCCGCATCCGCCGCTGCGCGACTGGAAGCCGTCGTCGGTCGCGGTAGCCGACGCACAGGGCCGCTTGCTGCGGCTCACGCTCGCGAAGGACGATCGCTACCGGCTGTGGGTGCCGCTCGACCGGATGTCGCCGCAGCTCGTCGAAGCCGTGATGCTGCACGAGGATCGCTGGTTCTGGTGGCATCCCGGCTTCAACCCGTACGGGCTCGCACGCGGCGCATGGATCACGTACGTGCGCGGCGGCAATCCGCAGGGCGGCTCGACACTGACGATGCAGCTCGCGCGCTCGCTGTGGCGGTTGAACACGCGCACGCCGGCCGGCAAGCTCGAGCAGGTGGCGCGCGCGGTGCAGCTCGAACTGTTCTATTCGAAGCGGCAGATCCTCGAAGCGTATCTGAACGATGCGCCGTACGGCCGCAACGTCGAAGGCGCGGGCACCGCGAGCGTCGTCTATTTCGACCGGATGCCCGACGCGCTGACGCTGCCCGAGGCGCTCGCGCTTGCGGTGATTCCGCAGGACCCGGCGCGACGCGTGCGGGGCGGGCAGGACGAGATCAACCGCGCGCTGGCCGCGTCGCGCAACCGGCTGTATGCGCGCTGGCTGACGAAGCATCCGGGCGATGCGTCGCTCAAGCCGCTGTTTGCGTTGCCGCTTGCGATGCGGTCATTGTCCGCACTGCCATTCGATGCGCCGCATGCGGTCGACCAGGCGCTCGCCGCGCGCAACGCATGGCGTACGAACTCGAGTGCCGCGGCAAACGACAGCGACGCCGACGCGCGGCTCGTGACAACGCTCGATCTCGACCTTCAACGCGCACTCGAACGGCAGATCGCACGCTATGTCGCGCGCAACGACACGCGCGGCGTGCGCAACGCGGCGGCGATCCTCGTCGATACGCGCGACATGGGCGTGAAGGCGCTCGTCGGCTCCGCGAACTTCTTCGACCGCACGATCGACGGGCAGGTGAACGGCACGCTTGCGCGGCGTTCACCCGGCTCGACGCTCAAGCCGTTCATCTATGCGCTCGGTTTCGACCAGGGCGTGCTGCATCCGCAGACCGTGCTGCGTGACGTGCCGACCGCGTTCGGCCCGTATGCGCCGGAGAATTTCGACGGCCATTTCCTCGGGCCGATCACCGCGACGGATGCGCTGAACCGCAGCCGCAACGTGCCGGCCGTGTGGGTCGCGTCGCAGCTCAAGTCCCCCGATCTGTACCGGTTCCTGCAGGAAGCCGGCGTGCGCCGGCTCGCAAGCGCTCAGCACTACGGGCTTGCGCTGGTGCTCGGCGGCGGCGAAGTGACGATGCAGGATCTCGCGGCGCTCTATGCGATGCTCGCGAATCGCGGCGAGTTCCGGCCGCTGCGGCTGCGCGCCGACGAGCCGGCGCTGCCTGGCAAGCGCCTGTTGAGCGCCGAGGCGAGCTACATGACGATGGACATGCTGCGCCAGCATCTGCGCCCCGACGAGACGAGCGGCGCGCAGCCGTCGAGCGTGCCCGTCTACTGGAAGACCGGCACGTCATGGTCGTTCCGCGATGCGTGGACGGCCGGCGTGTTCGGCCCGTATGTGCTGGTCGTATGGGTCGGCAACTTCGACAACTCGACCAACACGGCGTTCGTCGGCGTCGATGCGGCCGCGCCGCTGTTCTTCCAGGTCGTCGACGCGCTGAATGCCGAGCGCACGCTCGTCGAGCCGCCGCGCGCGGTGCCGCCGAAGTTGAAGCGCGTGCGGATTTGCCTCGCGAGCGGCGATTTGCCGAACGAGTGGTGCCCGCAGCAGGGCTGGACGTGGTTTATTCCGGGCACGTCGCCGATCCGCGTGAGTACCGTGCACCGGCCGGTCGTGATCGACGATGCGACGGGGAAGGCCGCGTGCCCGCCGTATGACGGCAAGCGTACGCATGCGGAGATCTTCGAGTTCTGGCCGTCGGATTTGCAGCAGGTGTTCGCGCAGGCCGGCATTCCGCGCCGGCGGCCGCCGCAGAACGCGGACTGTCGCGACGCGGGGCAGGTCGAGGGCGATCCGCCGCGCATCACGTCGCCGCTGCGCGGCAGTACATATGCGATGCGTGTGAAGAGTACGGAGGAGACGCGCATCGCGTTCAACGCGACGGCCGATGCGAGCGCGCATGCGCTGTACTGGTTCGTCAACGATGCGTTTGTCGGGCGTAGTGCGCCGGGCGATGCGCTGTTCTGGCAGCCGCGGACGGCTGGGAGCTATACGGTGCGGGTGGTCGACGATCACGGGCGCAGCGATCAGCGGCCGCTGGCGGTGGGGTTGGAGCAGTAGGTGCTGTATCCGTATCGCGCGTTCGTGGTCAGCGTGCCGCGATCTGCGCGTTGTCGCGGCGCAGACTCGTGTGAGTGAGCATCAGCAAGTTGATGACGACGACGGAGATCGTCGCGACGATCATCCCGTTCACGCCGACGTGGGTCACCAATACGCCCGCTACGTACGGAAATCCAAACAGGCCCGTGAAGTAGGCGATCGTGAAGACCTGCGAGCTTGCTGATGCAGACAAGCCTTTTTCACTGGCGAGATTGACCGCCATGCCGTTCAAGGTGGAGTAGCTGAGTCCGTAGCCGATCGCGAAGACGAACGAGCCGGTCACGTACAGGATTTCACTGCTCGGATTGAACACGAAGAGAACCAGCGCCAGGAGCGTCATGGCGAACAGCGTGAGGGCGAGCTTTCGGACCGGCAATCGGCTGATCGTCTGCGCCAGCGTGAACCGGCAGAAGACGGTCGTCAACGTGAAGGTCACGAAGAAGAGATCAGGCGACAGGTGGCGCGACTCCGCATAGATCGCCTGAAAATTCGATAACGCGGAAAAGACGCAGGCGGCAAGTCCGATCATGATGATCGGCAGGCGGGTGACGTTGCGCAGGATTTCAGCCACGCGCGCGGCCGTCAGGCCGGTTGCATCTGCGGGCGGGTGCGGTAGGCGTTCCGTCTGTTTTCGGACAATCGAAAATACGACGGCTGCAACCACGCAGAGACACGCGAGACCGGCATAGACGATGGCATACGACCCGAAGCGGCTGGCGATGAAATGGCCCATCGGTGACGCGAGACCCAGCCCGACCATTTGACCACCCGAGAGCAAGGTCAGGTACTTGATCCGTGCTGAGGAGCTGACGTGATGAATGATCTGAAGCGGTGCGAGTATGTAGAAGGTCGACCATCCCATTCCCAAAAGCAGGCCGCCGATGAATGCGATCCTCAAATCGCGCGCCGCGAGGCTGAATGCGAGCATGGAAAGCGCCATGACGACAGCAGCCGCGACGATCGTCGACATCAAGCCGATTCGTTGTGCTACCCATCCCGCGACGAGGGAGCTGACGATCATGGTGAGGATGCCGGTCGAGATCACCGCGCCTGCCATCGACGAATCCAGGCCGCTTTGATGCAAATGCTCGGAAAGGAGGAAGCTGGCGCCGTAGGCGGCGGCCAGTGCGATGCTGGCGATGAGGAATGGAACGAACGTGGCAGCGGCGAGCGAAGACGGAAGCGGGTCTGCGGATGTGTTCATGGAATTGACGTCCCGTCTTTATCGCCGCCGTGATGCCTCGAGCGGGCCGGATTTCGTTGGTCGTCTTGTACCCACCTACGGCGTGCGCAAGGTCCTCCGGATTTTCTGATCCCGAGCCTGACGGGCATTGTGTTTTAGGTAGAAGCACGATGAAATGTACAGTGAAGCCGATTTTCTTCTGCACAGTACGTGTCGTTGCTCATGAGCCTGGGCTCAGGAACTTGAAGTCGACCAAGATTACGTTGGATGGTTTCGAAACGCGATCCACTACCTGCCTGAGTCATTCCGATGTTGCTACCGCTCATATTTCTACCCGCGATGCCGTGCGACGCTCGCATGTATGCCGATCAGGTCGACGCGCTGAAGGATCTTGTTTCACCGACCGTGAAGATACTGGCGCAACCGACATTCGCCGAGAGTGCCGAGCAACTCCTTGCATCGACAAGCAGTGAGTTCATTCTTGCGGGCACGGCATACGGCGGATGTCTCGCGATGGAAGTGCTCGCGAGGGCGCCGGACCGCGTTCGTGGGCTCTGGCTGATGAATTGTCAGCCGGGCGTTCATCCGGATCCGGACGCCGGTCGTGCCACCAGCCGGCGCATTCGTACCGGAGAGCACGAGCGGGTCATGGCGGAGTTCGCCGAGCAGGCAATCCCGGGGCACGACGGCACGTCACGGGCTGCATTCATGCAGATGGCCCGCGATGCCGGGGCGGATCTGTTTGCACGTCAATCTGATGCCACGCTGACGCGCTCGGATCATTGGTCGACGCTTGCGGCGAGCAAAGTGCCTACGTTGCTCGTCTGGGGGGCCGCTGACCGTTTTGTTCCCGTCGACGTTGGTCGGCGCATCGCCGGCTTGGTGCCACATGCCTGGTTCGAACCGATAGAAGGGTGTGGTCATTTCCCGACGCTGGAGCGGCCGTCGCGATGCACGGCGATTGCGCGTGAGTGGTTGTTGGAATCGGTGCTTCACATCTTGTCGATCAGAGACCAGACGAAACCCGCGAGTGATGGCTAACCTGCATCAACAGAAAGGCCGCGTAACCGCAGTGTCTTGCACACCGTGTCTAACACCGCGTCGTTATCCCGCGCTCCGACGAAATAGCGCTCGTTGCCGAGCGCGTCCATGCCGGACTGAAGGGCGAAAATCGGAGTGACCTGATTTTTGACGGATCCTTCCAGATAGTAGCTATACCCGTTGTCGCGGTCCGCGGATGAATAGACGCATTGGTAACCGCCAAGCCATTTGCCGAACGACCGGCTAACGCGGTAAAGCGCGGGGTAGAGTTTTCCGAGCGCGCTGGTAAGAAAATGAACTTCGCCGACCGTCCATAGTGCGCCTCGAGCCGTTCGAGGGGGGACGATCGTAACGATTGGCGACTTCTCCGCGTCGACTTCGCCCTCCTCCCCATATTGCAGCCCTCCAAGGTGCGCAAAATACAGAACGATGTGTTGTGCTGCCGCGATTTCTCGCGGTGGTTCCGGCAGTTCACGGAACCATGTCAGAACAGCATCGCTGTCGCTTGGGGCGGAGATAAATCGATACGATGTGCCCATTTGGTGGGTAGGGTATGCGGGTTGACAGTCGATAGTATCTTGCGCGAGGCGTTGATCGGCGAAACTGAACCCATGCTCTTTCGGGTGCGCGGGCTGGCCGCTTCGGGGCGTCAAGCGACATCCACCGCAATCTCCGATGTGCCTTCTCTTCGTTCCGGTGCCAGCCGCTGCAGTGCATAAGCAGCGCACCCCCCATCACCCATCATCCGCCTTCGCCTGCAGCCCCTTCAACCCCTGAATCACGACCAGCAGCGCACGCCCGTGCTCATCCGACCCGTCCCACGCGTCGACGATCGCGTCGCGCAGCAGGTCGTTGTACTGGCGGCGCGACGGCCCGGTATCGACACCATAGAAACTGCATAGCTTATTGAATGGCGCGCTGCGGCGCAGCCGATGCCCGTTCGACAGCCTCAGGCGCGATACGGTCGGCTGGCTGACCCCGGAGAGTCGCGCGATTTCGCTGGACGAGCGTGTATCTGCCATCAGGCGGCGCAACAGGTCTTGAACGGGAAAATCTTGGTCCGGGGCTTCCATGCGATGCATTATACCTATACAGTTACGGCTGTTGAATGGGCTTGCTGTCACCAGCGAGGCTGTATCCCCGAGAAAGTTGATGACACTGAAACACCTCCCACCCACGTTCTGCTGGACCAAGATCGGTACCGAGTCCGGCGAGGATTTGCCGACCGTCGTGCTCCGCAAGGAATGGGAGCGCCGGCTCGGGGGCGGGCGTTTTCTGTGGGGCATCAACCAGCCGCTCGGCAGCAGCGCGCAAGTCGCCGCGCATCGCACGGGTTCGCTGCTCGCACTGTTTTCGCCGGTCGCATCGCGCCCGCGCGCGGGCGAGCGCAAAGACATGCTGCTGTGGAACGCATGGGTCGACGCAAGCGGGCAGGTGCGGCCGTTGCCGCCGCACACGTTCATCGCCAGCCGCTCGACCTTGCCGTCGGGCCGGCGCCGCGAACAGCACTACGCGCTCGTGTGCGCGTCGTCCACCGCGCTGACGGTCGGCACGCAATTGCGCGTGTTTCCCGATCACCTGCGCAGCGTGAGCACCGGCCAGCCGCTTGGTGCCGCCCAGGGCGCGGCCGTGGTCGATTGCGTCGGGCGTGCGAAGGAGCAGACGGGCAAGAGCTATCCGCTCGCGCTGTCGGTCGAACTCGAAGCACCGTATTTCGTGCGGCTCGCGCAACCTTGCGTGCTGAAGGCACGCGATCTCGCGGAAGTGAACAAGGCCACCCGTGCGGGCGATTTCGATCGCTTCGTCGAGCTCGTCGCGCGCTTGCGCGGCCGTTCGCCGACGGACGCCGTGCGCGGCGTCACGCGCGATCTGTTCGACGTGCCGCCGATCGAAACGGCTGCCGCGTATGTTGCGCCCACACACGTGGCGCGATTGCGCAACCGGCCGGCGGCCGAGCATCCGCGTGATCTCACCGGCGACCTGTTCGACCTGTCGCCGGGTGAAGCCGCCGCGTTCGCGGGCCTTGCGCATCCGCGTATCGGGCGCGCGTGACGAAACGCGCGCAGCGGATCGCGCAAGAATTTGTTGCAATCTCGCCATAGCGGAGCGGCGAGCGCAGAGAGACAATCGGCACGAAGCGCGCTGCGCGGCGGCCGATGCGTCGATACTCGATGGGTCGTGGTTCACGCCGCCGACATGCGCACCACGCACACTGAGCGTCGGCGTGCTTCACACTGCAACCCTGAGGGAGAAGTGTCGATGTCGACCCACATCTGTTCGCGGGAAGCCCGGGCCGCGCAGCGCTTCGTCGAAGCCACGCGCAACGTCGATCAGGCGTTTCGCGCCGTGCGCGGCGAAAGCGACGACGACGTTTCGTCGGCCGAATACGCACGCGCGATGTCGCGCCTCGATCGCGCGCTCGACGAGCTGGCGCGTGCGCAGGAATTTTTCGATCGCGTCGTCAGTGCCGACACAGCGCACGACAACTGATCGCGCGGCATATACGTGAAAGCGCGTCGGGCGACGCGCATTCATCTTCATACCGGGCATCGCGCCCGGCATGTCATTCAGTCATCCCGTTCCGACTTCAAACTTTGCGGCCTTCGACCGGATAGCCGGGATCGGTATAACCGTGCGTCGAGGCATGCCCGGGCGGCACGAGCGCATCGACGAACCGTTCGTCGTCCGGGCCGAGTTCGAGTGTCAGTGCATCGATGTAGCTGTCCCAATGCGCTTCGGTGCGCGGCCCCGCGATCGTCGAGCTGACGATGCGGTTCTTCATGACCCACGCGAGCGCGAACGCAACCGACGTCGTGCCGCGCGCGGCGGCATGCGCGGCCACCTGCTGTGCGATGTGCAACGATTCGGGTCGCCATTCCGTTTGCTGGATGCGACGGTCGCCGCGGCCCGCGCGTGAATCGGCGGGCGGCTGCGCATCGACTGCGTATTTGCCGGTCAATACACCGCGCGCGAGCGGGCTGTACGGCACGACGCCGATCCCGTAATGCGCGGCGGCCGGCAGTTGTTCGACCTCGGCCGTGCGATCGACGAGGTTGTACAGCGGTTCGCTCGCGACCGGGCGATCGATGCCGAGCTGGTCCGCGAGCCGCACGATTTCGGCGATGCGCCAGCCCTTGAAGTTCGACAGCCCGAAGTAGCGCACCTTTCCTTGCCGGATCAGGTCGGCGATCGTGCGCATGCCTTCGTCGAGCGGCGCATCGGTCAGCGCGCGATGGAAATAGAGGATGTCGATGTAATCGGTACCGAGCCGCTTCAGGCTCGCGTCGACCGATTCGACGATCCATTTGCGCGACTGGCCCTGCCGGTTCGGCCCTGCGTCCGGCCCGGCCGGATAGCCGAACTTCGTCGCGACGACCCAGCTGTCGCGACGCGATGCAATCGCGCGGCCGACGACTTCTTCCGAGCGGCCGGCGTGATAGACGTCGGCCGTGTCGATGAAGTTGATGCCCTGGTCGAACGCCTTGTCGATGATGCGCGCCGATGTCGCTTCGTCGGTCTCGCCGCCGAACATCATTGCACCGAGGCACAGCGGCGACACCTTGAGCGCGCTGCGCCCGAGATAGCGGTAATCCATGAAGGCTCCATGCGGGCGCGTGCCCGCCGGTTGAATGAAGGGCGCGGCGCTTACACGCCGGCTTCGTCGAACACGCGCTGCGCGATCGTCAGCGCCGAGCTGGCGGTCGGCCAGCCCGAGTAGAACGCGAGGTGCGTGATCGCTTCGACCAGTTCGTCTCGCGTGAGGCCATTGTCGAGCGCTTTCTTCAGGTGGAACGGCAGCTCGTTGACGCGATACAGCGACACGAGGCTCGCGACCGTGACGAGGCTGCGATCGCGCGGCGACAGGCCGGGGCGCTGCCACACGTCGCCGAACAGCACGTTGTCGGTGTAGTCGGCGAGGGCGGGGGCGATGGCGCCGAACGCTTTGCGTGCGGCGGAAGTCGGTTCGGACATCGAGGGCTCCGGGAAGGTGGGGAACACCGTCGATGGTAGCCACCGATGCGTCTATCGATAATCCCCGCCAATCCGCATGCACTTATCGACCCGATTCATGAATCGCGGCGCATGGGCGGCGCATGGTCGGCTCATGCACGATAGCGCAGCGCCTCGACGATCACCGCGAGCGCGCGCGACGACTGCCGCCGGCTCGCGTAGTACAGGTGATGACCGGGGAACGTCGGGCAGCAGTCGGCGAGCACGCTGTCGAGGCGGCCGGCGGCGACATGCGGCGCCGCGAGTTCGGCGGGCACGTAGGCGAGGCCGTAGCCCGCGAGCGCCGCATCGAGTGTTTCGTAGGTGCCGTTGAAGGTGACCTGCCCGTCGACGCGCACCTGCAGTATGTCGTCCCCGCGCGCGAGCTCCCATGCGTACAGCGCGCCGTGCGTCGGCAGGCGCAGGTTGATGCAGTCGTGCGCGATGAGATCCTGCGGCGACACGGGGCGCGCGCGTTCCGCGAAATACGCGGGCGCGCCGACGATCGCCATCTTCATGTCGGCCGAGATGCGTACGGCGATCATGTCCTTCGCCACCTGGTCGCCGAGCCGCACGCCGACGTCGAAGCGTTCCGCGACGATGTCGGACAGCCCGTAGTCGTTCACGAACTCGACCTTCAGGTCGCGATAGTTGCGCAGGACCGGCGCGAGCTTCGGCCACAGCAGCGTGCGGATCACGAAGTCGGTCGCGTTGATGCGCACGGTGCCCGCGGGTTGGTCGCGCAGTTCCGCGAGCGCGGTCAGTTCGGCCTCGATTTCGTCGAAGCGCGGCGCGAGGTTGCGCAGCAGACGCTCGCCCGCTTCGGTCGGCGCGACGCTGCGTGTCGTGCGCGTGAGCAGCCGCACGCCGAGGCGCGTTTCGAGCGAGCGGATCGTATGGCTGAGCGCGGATTGCGAGACGCCGAGCTGAGCGGCCGCCCGCGTGAAACTGCGTTCGCGCGCGACGGCGATGAAGGCGAGGAGGTCCGCAAAGTTGTCGCGCGGCATGGCGGGTGTCGGGTGGTCGAGGCCCGCGCATCGTACCACCGGGCTCGCCGGGCCGCGTCGCGGCGCCGCGATGCGGCGCGCGTCAGCCCGCCCGCGTCATGCCCGGCGCACGGGGCGCGGGATGGTACGCATAGCCGCGCTGCTGGAACGACGTCGCGAAGAACCGCATCTGGTAGCGGATCGCATTCGCCCAGTAATCCCACGTATGGCCGCCCGGCCGTTCCGCATAGTCGTGCGGCACGCCGAGCGCGACGAGCCGTTCGTGCAGCGTGCGGTTCGAGCCGACGAACGCGTCGTCGCGGCCGCAATCGATCGTCAGGTCGAGATGCGCACGCACGAACGCGCTGGCGCTGGCGACGATCACGTTGCGATCCCAGAACGACGGATGGCGGCCGGGGTCGCCGAATACGTGGTCGATGCCCGGCTCGTCCGCGCAACAGCGCGGATCGACCGCGCCGCTGATGCTGCCGACCGCGCCGAACGTGTCGGGCCGGTCGAGCGCGATGCGCAGCGCGCCGAAGCCGCCCATGCTGAGCCCGGTGATCGCGCGGGCGCGTTGCGTGGCGATCGTGCGGAAGTGCAAGTCGATGTACGACACGACTTCGTCGCCGATGAAGGTTTCGAAGCGGCTGCCCGAGTCGAACGGGCTGTCGATGTACCAGCTCTCGTGCCCGCCGTCGGGCATCACGAGGATCACGTGGTAGCGGTCGGCCAGCGCGGCAATGCGCGTGTTCGACGTCCAGTCGGTGTGATCGCCGCCCGAGCCGTGCAACAGATAGACGACCGGATAGCGGTCGCCGTCGCGGGTGCCGCGCGCATAGGCGTCGGGCAGCACGACGGTGGCCTTGAGCGTCTCGTTCATCGCGGCGCTGGGAATCGCGACGACCCGCGCGTGGAAGGCGAGAGCAGGGCCTGAAATGGCGACCAGCAGAAGTAGCCAGAAGGCGCGTGCCAGGTACATCGATCCTCGCATGTGTCGACCCCATCCGGCGCCGGGCGCCGGGAAAACCCTGTTCGGACGACTCTAGCAACCGCGCCTTTCAACCATATTTCGGCGAATCCTACGGGTTGTCAGGCGGGCGGCGCGGACACGATGCGCTCGAGCGCCGCGCGAAACGCATCGGGTTGCTCGACCGGGATCAGGTGCCCGCAGCGCGCGATCGTGTCGAAGCCGGCGCAGCGCGCGAGCGCCCAGTCGGGCAGGTGCCAGCCCGCGCGCGAGCGTTCGCCGGCCATCAGCCAGACCGGATGACGCGCGAACACGTGCGCGAGTGCCTGCAGATAGCCCGGTTCGCCCGTCGTCGCGACCACCGAGCGGCCCATCGCGCGCAGCGTCGATGCGGGCTGATGCGCGAGCCAGCGGCGGGCGTCGTCGACGAGGCCCGGCGACGGCGCGTCGATCGCGGCACGCAGCCAGCCGTGCGGATCGGCGCGCAGGCCGTCCAGCATCGCGTCGGCTTCGGCAGGCGTCATGCGGCCGACCGACGCCGACCAGAACGCATCGTCGAGCGTGAAGTTGCCCTCGACGTTGACGATCCGCCGCACGCGTTCCGGGTGCGCATGCGCGAACAGCATCGCGATCGCGCCGCCGACCGAGTGGCCGACGACATCGACCGGCTGCGCGCCGAAGTGCGTAGCGACGGTATGCCGAAGGTGCTCGACCTGCGCGGCGAGCGTGATCGTGTCGGACGGTACTGTGCGGTGCGCGCCGTAGCCGAGGAGGTCAGGCGCGAGATGGGGGCCGTTCCACCCGCGCACGTCGAGCGTGCCGATGAAACCGTGGATGAAGACGATGGGCGTGGGCTGGGTCATGGCGCGGGCGCGGCAGGAAGGGGCGGTAATTCGAGTTCGGCGAGCAGTTCGTCGAGTTCGAGCACGTGGGTACGGTCGTGGTCGAGCAATTCGCGCACGAGTTCGTCGAGCGACATGCGGCGGATGCCGTCGCGCAGCCCGCAGCGTGCGAGTTGCGCGGAATCGAGCGCGGCCGCCGTTGCACACAGCGCGGCGCGGCCCGTGCGGAATGCCGTGACCGCGGCGTCGAGCGGCTGCGCGAGATAGTCGCGTTGCGCGGCGAGTGCAGTGCCGTCGACGGATGCAATCACGGGCAGGTCGAGCGTGCGTACGGCGTCGATGCGCTCGGCGAAGATCGCATCGAGATCGCGCAGGTGGCACGCATGCTCGATGAGCGAGAAGCCCGTGCCGTCGGGGCGGCGTGGCCATAGTGCGGCCGGCACGTGCGCCGCATACGCGGCGAGCCGATCGGGCAGGCGGGCCAGCGCGGCGACGACGTCGGCGAACGGCAGCCGTTGCGGATGCGCGCTGAACACCGCGCCATAGCTGAACAGCGTGCCGCCGAGCCGCCCGCGTGCCTGCACGACGTCGTGGCCGTGACGGCGCATGATTTCCGCGACCATCGCGCCGCAGAACTGGCGGGCTGTCGTGTCGGTTTCGATTTCGGGGAATTTGTGTGCGATCTCGTGCTGGATCGCGCCGATCGCGGCGACGCCCACGCGCGACAGCGCTGCGAATTCGACGTAACGCTCGGGTTGCGCGATCAGCGCTTCGAGCTGGGCGCCGAGCGCGGTGAGGCGGAAACGGTCGAAGCGGGAATGCATGACGAAAGCATCTCGGCGAGTAACGTATCAAAACGATACGTTACTCGCCGGGGAGACGTCAACAGGTGGAATCGGGCCAGACCTGGGCTCACTCCTTGCCGACGCCCTTGGCCGCCTGTTCGATCAGCTTCGCGACTTCGGCCGGGTGCGAGATGTACGCGACATGGCTCGACTTGAGCTCGATCGTCTTGCTGCCGGCGCGTTGTGTCATGAAGCGTTCGAGCTCGGGGTTGATCGCGCGGTCGGCCGTGGCGACCACTGCCCAGCTCGGCTTCGTCCGCCATGCGGCATGCGTGATCGGCACGCCGAAGGACTGCGCGGCCGGCGTGACCTGCGAGATCGCCATGAATTTCGCTTCGGCGGCCGGCACGTCGGCCGCGAAGTCGGCATGGAACGAGGCTTCGTCGAAATACAGATGGCCGTCTTCGGTGGCCTTGATCGCCTTCGTCGCGGGCGGCGTCTTCTTGGTCAGGTCGAGCGGGCTTTCGCCGGTGTCGGGCTGAAACGCGGCCACGTAGACGAGGCCCGCGACCTTGTCGTCGTTGCCGGCTTCGGTGATCACCGCGCCGCCGTAGCTGTGGCCGACGAGGATGCTCGGGCCGTCCTGCGCGTCGACGACACGCCGGGTTGCCTTCACGTCGTCGTCGAACGACGTTTCCGGTTGCTGAACGACGGAAACCTTGTAGCCGTCGCGCGTCAGGATATTCGAGACGGCTTGCCAGCCCGAGCCGTCGGCGAAGTAACCGTGAACCAGCACGACGTTCTTGACGGGGGCGGCGACGGCCGCGTGCGAACCGAATGCGGCGGCGGAAACGGCGAGTGCGGCGGCGATGTGGCGAAGTTGGGAAAAGCGCTTCATTTTCATTCTCCAGATGGAAGACAGGGTGGGAAACCGTCGGATATCGACAGGCGTCTTGTTCTGTCGATGCAGTCATCCTACTAGTAGGTAGATGTATCGACAAGGAGAATTTGCGGCTGGAAAAGACTATCTCAGGGCAGTAAACTATCGCTGTTTTTCATCCGACTAGATGGTAGGTAGATATGACGGTATCGGGGGACAGTACGGCGGGCCGCATTCTCGAGGCCGGGCGGCAACTGATCATGCGGCGCGGCTATAGCGGGTTCAGCTATGCCGACATCGCCGACGCGATCGACATCCGGAAGGCGAGCATCCATCACCATTTCCCGACGAAGGCCGATCTGGCGGTCGCGGTGTTGCAGGAGTCGCAGGCGAAATTCGATGCCGACATGTCTCTGCTCGACGCGAGCGGCGCCGACGCGCTGGTGCAGATGCGCGCGTACATCGGCTACTGGGAACGCTGCATCGCGGACGACAGCGCGCCGTTCTGCGTCGCCGGCATGCTCGGCGCGGAACTGCCGGCGCTGCCCGACGACGTCGCGCGGGCGGTGAGGGCGCATTTCGACGACCTCGCCGCGTGGCTGGTGCGCGTGCTCGAGGCGGGGGTGAAAGAGGGCGTCGTGCAGCCGGGCGTGTCGGTGCAGACCGAGGCCGCGACATTCGTGTCGCTGGTCTATGGCGCGATGCTTGCCGCGCGGGCGTACGGCAATGCCGCGATGTTCCGGGACGTGACCGGCGGCGCGGTCGAGCGGCTCGCGGTGCCGCGCAAACGCGGGTGAGCCGCGCACGCATCAGCGGGTAGCGGCGGCGTCCGGCGGTGACGCGAAACCGTCCGGCGCCGCCGCGATTTACGCGTGTTTTCCGGCCTCGGCCTGCGCGCTCAGCCGCGCTTTCTGCTCCTGCAACGCATCCGTGAACGCCGGGCTGAAGTCTTCCGCCTCGAACAGCGGGCGGATCTCGATGTCGGAGTCGCCGGGCATCGGGTTCGGGC
The DNA here is from genome assembly GCF_002223205.1 of Burkholderia sp. AU27893. Lineage (NCBI taxonomy): Bacteria > Pseudomonadati > Pseudomonadota > Betaproteobacteria > Burkholderiales > Burkholderiaceae > Burkholderia > Burkholderia sp. AU27893. The sequence goes on from NZ_NKFD01000004.1 coordinate 195,775, forward strand.
AGCGCTTCACCCATTCGACTGCCTCTTCCATCGATTTCACCTGCCACAGCCAGAAACCGGCGACGAGTTCCTTCGTTTCGGCGAACGGGCCGTCGACGACGGTGCGGTTCTTGCCGGCAAAATGCACGCGCTTGCCTCGCATGCTCGGGTGCAGCCCGTCGGCGGCGAGCAGGATGCCGGCTTGCGCCAGTTCTTCGTTGAACCGGCCCATCGCGGCGATCATTTCAGGGTCGGGCATCCGGCCGGATTCGGAATCGGTGGTGGCCTTGACGATGACGAGGACGCGCATGGTGAACTCTCCTTGAGTGGAATGAGGGGGCGCCGCCGGTCGTGCCGACGGCAAAACGAGCGGTTACGACAACACGACGCGCGACGGCGGCGCGAATCGACATCGCAGGGAAAAAATCTCAGGGGTGAACGGCGTGTGCGGCGTTGCGCCGGCAATCCGTCATGTCGTGCCGACGCCCGCATCGAGCGCGCTGCGGATCCGGGCGGCGAGTTCGTCGCGCCGGTATGGCTTGCCGAGCAGCATCACGCCGGGGTCCAGCCGTCCCGCATGGAAGATCTCGTCTCGCGTGTAGCCGGACGTGAACAGCACGGGCAACGGCGGCTTGCGCAGCGCGGCACGGCGTCCGAGTTCGCCGCCCTTCACGCGGCCGGGCATGATCACGTCGGTAAACAGCAGGTCGATTGGCGTCTCGCTGTCGAGCACGCGCAATGCGGCTTCGCCGCTGGACGCCGTGATGACCTTGTAGCCGAGCTGCGCGAGCATGTCGACCACGGTCAGGCGGACGTCCGCATCGTCCTCGACGACGAGGATGGTCTCGTGGCCGCGCACCGCGTCGTGCTGCGGTGGGCGGGCCTGCTCCTCGGCCGCGCCGTGGCAGCGCGGAAACGTGAGGCGCACGGTGGTGCCCTGGCCCGGCGTGCTGTCGATCGACACATGGCCGCCGCTCTGCTTGACGAAGCCGAACACCATGCTGAGCCCGAGCCCCGTGCCTTCGCCATCCGGCTTGGTCGTGAAGAACGGTTCGAACGCGCGCTCGAGCACGTCGGCCGTCATGCCGGTGCCCGTGTCGGCGAGCTCGAGCGTCACGTATTCGCCGGGTGGCGTCGGCGCGCGGCCGGCGTCCGACGCATCGCCTGGCTGCACGTTGTAGGCGGCGATCGTCAGCGTGCCGTCGCCGCGCATCGCGTCACGCGCATTGAGCGCAAGGTTCAGGAGTGCGTTTTCGAGCTGGTGCCGGTCGGCGAGCACGTTGCCGACATCGGGTGACAGTGCGGGGACGATCCGGACCGTTTCGCCGAGCGCGCGGCGCAGCATCTCGCTCATGTCCGTGATCAGTTGCCGCGGATTCAGCGTCGTCGGCGCGAGCGGCTGGCGGCGCGCGAAGGCGAGCAGGTGCGACGCCAGTTTCGCACCGCGCCGCACGGCGTTGTTCGCGTTCTCGATCCGCGGTTGCGCGCCCGCATGGGCGCCGAGTTCGACGGAGAGGATCTGCAAGTTGCCGCTGATCACCTGCAGCACGTTGTTGAAGTCGTGCGCGATGCCGCCGGTCAGGTTGCCGATCGCTTCCATCTTCTGTGCATGACGCAACTGTTCCTCGATCGCCGCGCGCTCCGCGATCGCGTCGGTCACGCGCTGCTCGAGCGTCTCGGTCAGGTCGCGCAGCCGGGCATTGGACGCCTGCAGCGCCGCTTCCGCGCGATCGCGGTGGCGCGTGGCGAGCACGCGTTCGGTGGTTTCGACGACGACGGCGAGCACGCCGCCCGGTGCACCGTCGTCGTCGGGGATCGGGCTGTAGTGCAGATCCATCCAGACGTCTTCGGGGCGACCGCTGCGCAGCAGCACGAGGGCCTTGTCGCGATAGGACAGCGTGCCGCCGGCGAGGCAGGTGTCCATCACGTTGCGGTTGAAATCGGCGACTTCGGGCCAGCCGAGTTCGACCGGCTGGCCGAGCAGATACGGATGGCGCCCGCCGGCGAACCCGGCATACGCGTCGTTGTAGATCATGTAGCCGGGGCGGCCCCACAGCATCACCAGCGGCAGCGGCGACGCGAGCACCGTGCGCACGGCCGTGACGAGGCTGGCCGGCCACCCGTCGAGCGGGCCCAGCCCGGTGGCGGCCCAGTCGAATGCGGCGATGCGCCGGGCCATGTCGCCCTGCCAGCCGGTACAAGCGTGATGCTGCGCGAACAACTCGACATGCATGGGAGCGCTCCGATGAGGACATGTGGTCTCGGGCGGGGGACAAGTCGCGAAAGCGTGCTCCATTCTAGGGCAGATCGATTCGTGCGGCGACGCTGCGCCGTTCCGGAGCCCGTCGTCAAAACTGGTATGCTGATCCTCACCACGTTCACGCGGAGGACGCCATGGCTGCTAAGGAAGTCTCGAAGAAGAAGTACCTGAAAATCCTGAACAAACGCCTGCGCGCGGAGCCGGCGGCGCCGGCCGGCGCGTCGTTCGTGTTTTTCCCGCTGGGTGCGAAGGCGAAGCACGCGACAGGTGTCGTGTCCGGCGACTCGCGCAGCAAGCGCGAACTGGCGGTGATGGCCGCGGTGCAGCGCAAGGCGGCCGAAGAGTTCATCGTCGCCGGGGCCTGACCGGCACCTGCTGTACCGCTGCTGGATTGCCGCCTCCGCCGCCTATGCGGTGGCGGTCTCGCAATGGGCGAGCGCATCGGCGTGCACGCGCGGGATGTCGCGCATGCGGGCCGGGCCGTGCCCCGGCAGGATGAGGTCGAGATCGAGCGGCTGGATCGGGCACAGCGCACCGGCCACGCAGGCGAGCGAGGGCAGGTAGTCCGGGCGCCGGCTCGAATCGACGGTCGCCGGCAGCGGGCCGTCCGTCGCTTCACGGCCGAAGCGCATCAGGATGCCCGACGACAGCAGCGCCTTGTACGCCGGCAGGTACCCGACTGACCCATTCCACTGATGGATGTGTTTCGTGAAGATCGGCACGAGTTCGACGCCGGAGCGGGGCGTCGGCACCGTGCCGGGCAGGCGCGCGACACGGTGCCTCGGCTCGGTCCGGCAGCGTCGGTCCGGCCGCGGATCCGGCCGCTTCGCGCAGCAGCCGGGCACGGCGCTGCGCACCGTCCGGCTATCGCGAACATCCGGGTCGATCAGGCGCTCAGGACATCTCGTCCGCCGCCGCCGCATAGCGGCCACTCCCACCCGCTTCATCGCCCGCCGCCAGCTGTTCCAGCGCGAGGCCCTTCGTTTCGATCCCGAGCGTCCACACGGCCAGCGCGGCCGCGATGAACGACAGCGCGCCGAGCGTGAACACGCCGCCCTGGCCGAACACCGGCAGCACGACGCCGACCACGTAAGGCCCGATCAACGAGCCGATGCGCCCGATCGCCGACGCGAAGCCCGAGCCGGTCGCGCGTGCGCCGGTGCCGTACAGCTCCGGCGTGTACGTGTACAGCGCGGCCCACATCCCGAACAGGAAGAACTGCATCGCGAGGCCGGTGCCGATCAGCAGCGCCATGCTGCCGCCGTACAGCGCGCTCTGGCCGTACGCGTACGCCATCACGCCGCCGCCGATCAGCGACGCGATGCAGGTCGGCTTGCGTCCCCAGCGTTCGACGAGCCACGCGGCGCACAGGAAGCCCGGCACGCCGCCGAGCGAGATCAGCACCGTGTAGAACACCGATTTCGTGACCTCGAAGCCGGCCTGCTGCAGCAGCGCGCCGAGCCACGACGTGAGGCCGTAGAACCCGAGCAGCGCGAAGAACCACAGCAGCCACACCATCACCGTGCGGCGGCGGTACACGCCGCTCCAGATCTCGCGCAGCGCGCCGCGCCCGCGGGCGGCGACCGGCTCGGCGAGCCGCGACGGCGGCGGCAGCGTCGTGACGCCGGCCGAGCGCATCACCTTCGCCTCGATCGTGTGCATCACCGTGTCGGCTTCCGCGTGCCGGCCCGCATGCTCGAGCCAGCGCGGCGATTCCGGCACGATGCGGCGCACGACGAGCACGAACACGGCGGGAATCGCGAGCAGCGCGAACACGGTGCGCCAGCCGAACTGCGGCAGCACGAAGTACGCGACGATGCCGGCCGTGATGAAGCCGAGCGGCCAGAAGCCGTCCATCAGCGCGATCAGGCGGCCGCGCTTCTCGGTCGGCACGAATTCCGACAGCAAGGTCTGCGCGACCGGGAATTCCATCCCCATCCCGATCCCGAGCAGCACGCGGTAGACGATCAGCGCGTCGACGCTCTGCGCGGTCGAGCACAGATACGAGGCCGCGCCCCACAGCACCATGCTCCACTGGAACACGGGCCGGCGGCCGAAGCGGTCGGCGAGCAGGCCGGCGACCGCCGCGCCGAGCACCATTCCGAAGAAGCTCGCGCTCGCGACGAGGCCGGCGGCCGCGGTCGACAGCCCGAACTCCTTGCGGATCGAGCCGAGCACGAACGTCATCGTGCCGAGGTCGACCGAGTCGAAGAAGAACGCGATCGCGATGATGAAGAAGATCCGCTTGTGATAGCCGGAGAACGGCAGGCGTTCGAGCCGGGCGGCGGCGGAGGCGGGAGCGGTGGCGGCGGGCATGGCGTCCTCTGAAATGAAAAGGGGCCGCGAAGCGCGTGCTTCGCGGCCCCGATGCTTCGTCTTCAGTAGACGCGACCACAAAATGCCGCATCAGAGGAAAAGCGCCGCCTGCTTGCTCAAATGCGTCATCGGCGGCCGCGCGGGGTGCGGCCATCGCGCATCAATTGCATCAATTAATTCTTCAGCTTGTAGCCGGTGCGGAACATCCACGCGACGATCGCCAGCAGGATCACGAGGAACAGCGACGTCGCGCCGAGGCTCACGCCCACGTGCACGTCCGCGATCCCGTAGAACGACCAGCGGAAGCCGCTGACCAGATAGACGATCGGGTTGAACAGCGTGACGACGCGCCACGCGGGCGGCAGCATGTCGACCGAGTAGAAGCTGCCGCCGAGGAACGTGAGCGGCGTGATGATCAGGAGCGGCACGAGTTGCAGCTTCTCGAAGCTGTCGGCCCAGATGCCGATCACGAAGCCGAACAGGCTGAACGTGACCGCCGTCAGCACGAGGAACAGCACCATCCAGAACGGATGCAGGATGTGCAGCGGCACGAACAGGCCGGCCGTGGCGAGGATGATCACGCCGAGCAGGATCGACTTCGACGCGGCCGCGCCCACGTACGCGATCACGATCTCCCAGTACGACACGGGCGCGGACAGAATCTCGTAGATCGTGCCCGTGAAGCGCGGGAAGTAGATGCCGAACGACGCGTTCGAGATGCTCTGCGACAGCAGCGACAGCATCACGAGCCCCGGCACGATGAACGAACCGTAGCCGATGCCGTTCACGTCGCTGATGCGCGAGCCGATCGCGGAGCCGAACACCACGAAGTACAGCGATGTGGAGATCACCGGCGCGATGATGCTCTGCATCAGCGTGCGGCGCGTGCGGGCCATTTCTGCGCGGTAGATCGCGCGGATGCCATGCAGGTTCACGTGTCAGGCTCCTTGCTTGCCGTTGCGGCGGTTGTCGATCAGGCTGACGAAAATATCCTCGAGCGAGCTCTGCGTCGTGTGCAGGTCGCGGAAGCCGATGCCGGCCGAGCCGAGCGCGTTGATCAGCTTCGCGATGCTCGCGTCGTCGCGCTGCGAGTCGTACGTGTAGACGAGCGCGGCGCCGTCGGCCGCGCGTTCGAGCCCGAACGGCGCGAGCGCGGGCGGCACGTCCGCGAGCGGGTGCTCGAGCTGCACGGTGAGCTGCTTCTTGCCGAGCTTGCGCATCAGCTCGTGCTTTTCCTCGACGAGCACGAGCTCGCCGCCGAGGATGATGCCGATCCGGTCGGCCATTTCCTCGGCTTCCTCGATGTAGTGCGTGGTCAGCAGGATCGTCACGCCGCTCTCGCGCAGCGAATCGACGAGCTTCCACATGTCGCGGCGCAGCTCGACGTCGACGCCGGCCGTCGGCTCGTCGAGGAACAGGATGCGCGGCTCGTGCGACAGCGCCTTCGCGATCATCACGCGGCGCTTCATGCCGCCCGACAGCGTCATCAGCTTGTTGTCGCGCTTGTCCCACAACGACAGCGCCTTCAGCGTCTTCTCGATATACGCGGGATCGGGCGCCTTGCCGAACAGGCCGCGGCTGAACGACACGGTCGCCCAGACGGTCTCGAACGCGTCGGTGGTCAGTTCCTGCGGCACGAGGCCGATCATTTCGCGGGCCGCGCGGTAGTGATCGCGGATGTCGTGGCCGCCGACCGTCACGCGGCCTTCGGTCGGCGTGACGATGCCGCAGATCGAGCCGATCAGCGTCGTCTTGCCGGCGCCGTTCGGCCCGAGCAACGCGAAGATCTCGCCGGGGCGGATGTCGAGGGTCACGTGCTTCAGCGCCTGGAAGCCGGACGCGTAAGTCTTGGAGAGGTCGGAGACGGAAAGGATCGGTTGCATGCTCACGGAGGGCACGGCCGGCCGGCGCGATGGCGTGCGCCGCACGTGCCCGGCGTCGCCGCCGCTGCGAAGCGGCCGGGATCGGGGACGGCATGGCGAACGGGCGTCATGTCGAACGGCGTTGTGGTGCGGGATCGCAGGACCGCCATATTAGCAATCGGTAGATGGAAATGCATTCTCGTGGAAAGGGCGTGGGGTGCCGGTGCCGGATTTGCGCGAATTGACCGCGCATCGCCGAATAACGCGGCGATTTATTTGTGGTGCGTGAACAATGGGTGCCGGTTTCGGTGAGCCGTGCTGCGATCGCGTTTCGGCGCGACCGCAGTGCGGCCGGCCGGCCGACTGTGCCGCCCGAAGGCCGTCGCGCCGTACCGGGACGGCGTGCGCGGTGCTCGCGATAATGCATTCCTTTCATCGTTCTCGGAGCGGGGCGCATGTCTTTGGTCGACTTCAAATCCGTGGCGGCCGCGCAGCCGGTCGCGTGGAAATCCACGATCGTCGGCGAGGTCGGGCCGGCCAGGATCAAGGTGCTGCGCATGGATGCGCAGCCTTACGAAGCGGAAGTGCACGACTACAACGAAGGGCTGCTGGTGCTCGACGGCCGGATGATGCTCGAGGTCGCAGGCGAGACGATCATCGTGGAGGCCGGGCAGATGTACCTCGCGCTTGCCGGTGTGCCTCATGCGGTGCTGCCGGGCAGCCACGGCACGCTCGCGATCATCGACGTGTAAGGTTGCGCCGCAACATGCGGCCGGGCGGCCGAGGCCCGGCTGGCTTGGCCAGGCGCGGATTCGCGGTCGCCATTCAAACGCGTGTTATACCGCCCGGGTATTTGTCTGAGCAAATAAAATGAAGGCTGTTTGAAAATCTGTCAAATACCGTGTAAACGCTAGGATTGCGTGGTTTCCGTCGTTTGGAACTCTGCATCCATTTACTTGTGGGTATCGTCCGATCATAGTCTCCACCAACGACGCATCACGATAACGAATCAAGCGTACGGATGGAGACCAATTCATGAGACGCCTATCCGCGGGGCCAGTCGGACTGCCGTTTCCCGTTTTTTCGCTGAATGCAGGCGCGATGCAGAGCGCGTGCCTGCGTTGCCCTCTCGCCGTGTAGCGGCGAACCACTTCCCGTTTCGATTGTTCTCACGGCGCCGTGCCGCATGACGGCGCCGCGGGAGAGCGCTTGCCTGCCGCCGCGGCGTGTGCCGCATGTGCCTGACCGGCATCGCGGCCGTTTTGCGCGTACCGTCATGCGCCGCGCATTCGTGCCGCGGCGCGATACCAACCGGCGGGCCATGCAGCCTGTCCGGACGAGACTTGTCGTACCTGAAAAGGAGGGGTTGATGATTTGCATTCCTGAATGGCGGAAAGCGGTTCTGTCGTGCGCGGTGCTGGCGCTGCCGTTCGTTGCCGGTTGCGGCGGCGGCGACGATCCGGGGCCGATCAACGTGCCGCAGTGCTCGGGCAGCGCATGCGGGCCGAGCGGGGCTGAAACGACGCCGCCGGTCGTGACGAAGCTGTGTCCGGACGCGCTCGATTACACGACGACTTATACGGGCGGCGCAGGCAGCGGCGAGTATGTGAAGGTGAAGTTCGATACCACGAAGCTCACCTATCAGATGCAGTTCATCGAATCGTCGGTGCCGACGTCGGCCGGGCAAGTCAACAACACGCGCGCGGGCCTGACGATCAGCGGCGCGTTCCATCATCCGACCACGCTGCCGACCGCCGAGCAGAACCGCTGCGCGTTCGTGCTCGACAGCGGCGCGACGAGTGATGGCGCGTATTCGGTGACGATCAACCGTGCCGATCCGCCGATGCTGTTCGTCGGCAATGGCGTGGTCGGCGGCGGGATTCCGGGGGCGACGATTGCGTACAAGGGTATCGACCTCGGGGCCCCCACGCCCATCGGCTACGTGCCGTCGCGGACGTTCGATTTCTACCCGTTCATCGGCTTCATCGAAACGGAAACCGACTTTTCGAAGGTCGCGGGCAATTACAACGAGGTAGGCATCCATCTGTCGCCGATCGGCGGGGGTGGGCAGAGCGCGCCGGGGCCAATCGGCTGGGAGCCGGACGTCGTCAACTGGAACCAGACGCTCAATGCGGACGGTTCGTGCACGATCACGCAAGGCAGCGACTACTCGTGTCAGACGACCGGGACCCCCTGGACGCTTCGCAAGAATGCGGACGGGTCGGCCGACAACGTGTTCGTGAGCAACGGGCTGCCGAATGCGTTTGGCGTGGCCTCGTATCCGATCGCGGGGCAGGGGTCGTCGCTCATCCTCCTTGCGTCGAGTCAGGCCAAAGGCATCATGATCGTCGGCAAGCTGAACGGCGTACGGATACCGGTCGTGATTCGTGTCGGCTATACGTATGTCGATCCGGCCAATCCGCTCGCGTCGGTCGCCGATGCCGAAGTCGGGATCTCGATGCTGTCGTCAGCCACCGCGATTGCCGCCAATTCGCTGAAGGGCGGTTACATCGGCGCGACCAGCGCATCCGCATGCGGCGTCGTGACGTCTCCCGGCACGACGAGCTTCTTCCCGTCGGCAGGCCCGAGCTTCAATCCAAACGTGCCGCACCCGGATCTGCCTGGCAAGTTCGTCAATGGCACCTTCCTGACGGAAGCCGGAACCTGTAACGACGGCACTGCCGTGTCGACGATGGCCGCGAACTATACGTCGACGCTGTTCCAGGGCAATACCGCGGCGTTCATTGATCCGCAGACGTCGTCGGTGACCTCGCAGTTCGCGCTCGACTATACGCAGGCCACGCCCGGCAAGATCAAGGTCACGGCCTCGCAGGACTTCAACGCGAAGGGTGCGAGCGGCAACGTGGAGATCTTCAAGAAGGGCGATACGGGCTGGATCGTGACGGCCGGCAACGTCTACGCGATGGTCGTCAACAACAGCCAGGTCAACCCGTTCTTCACGGTCGGCGCGTTCGTCCAGTAACCCTGCATTGAACACGTAAAACCGGCGGCGCATGCGTCGCCGCCGGCGAATCGAATTTCAAGAGGATTCCTATGAATTTGAAGCAATGGATGGCAGCGGCGTCGCTCGCACCCGTGCTGGCCGCCTGCGGCGGCGACGGCGACCCGCCGCCCGCACCGGTAGTTCGGCTGTGCCCGCAGACGATCGACTACAACACGGTGTTCGTCGGCGGGTCGGGATCGGGCGAGCTCGTGAAGGTGCAGCTCGACACGACGAAAATGACGTACCGGATGACGTATCTCGCATCGCCGGTGCCGACCACCACGGGCACCGTGCAGCCGACCCGCGACACGGCGCCGGCCAACGTGGTCGACGGCACGCTCGCGGACGAAACGGGGCTGCCGACCGTGAAGCTGAACCAGTGCACGTTCCGGATGCAGAACGCGAGCCTCGACCCGAACCGGCCCGCGCGGCTGTTCCTCGGCGAAGGTGTGCTGGGCGGCGCGATTCCCGGCGCGACGATTCAGTTCGACGGCGTGATCGGCGTCGGCAAGATCACGAAGACGACGTTCCCGTACTACCCGTTCATCAGTTTCTCGTCGCTGGAAACCGACCTGACGAAGATCGCCGGCAAGTACAACCAGCTCGGCTATCACCAGGTGCCGTCGCAGAGCTTCCAGCCGGTGGCGCTCGACCAGCAGGTGACGATCAACGCGGACGGCAGCTACGTCGAGACCGACAACTTCGGCAAGAAGAACGGCGGGCAGCCGCTTGCATCGAGCGCGACCGTGAACCAGCCGTTCACGCTGCGGCCCGATGCGCCGGCGTTCCAGTCGCTCAACTACCTGCCGCAGATTCCGCCGACGCTCGCGGCGGTCGATCCGGCGAAGGCCGGCAAGGGGATCCTGATCGTCGGCAAGCTGCGCAACCAGCTCGTGCCGATCTTCATCCGCACGGGTGCAGCCAACGCGGACCTCACGCAAGGCCCGCCGAGCGCGGACGACGAATCGGGCATTTCGTTCCTGAGCCCGCAGACGCCGATCGCTCAGGGCTCGCAGAACGGCGAGTACACGGGTGTCGACAGCGCGTTCAACTACCGCGCGACCGCGCTCGTCGGCGCGCAGGCCACGCTGCTCGATCCGTTCAATGCGTCGCAGGCCGCGCTCACGCGTGCGCTGAACCTCGACTACACGCAGAAGGTGCCCGGGGTCGTCACGACCGTGCATGCGGATGCGGCATCGGGGCCGGCGACCGGCAAGTTCGTGTTCACCGGCGGCGTATTCGGGTTCCTCGACATGAACGATACGAGCAACCCGTACTTCACGGTCGGCGCATTCGTGCAGTGACGCACGCCTGGATGGAGACACGGCGGCGCCGCGCGCAGATGCGCGGCGCCCGGACAGAATGAGGGGAGACTTCATGAAGAAGCTGATTGTCGCGGGTGTCGTCGCAGGCGTGTCGACGCTCGCATCGGCCCAGCAGGCGGGCGACAACGTCGCGACGCTGGGCTGGCTGCACATCATGCCGCAGGATTCGACCAACGGGCTGACGACGAATCTCGCGAGCATGCCGATCAACGGGCCGCTGCGCCTGCCCGGGTCGTTCACGTCGCCGGGCACGAGCCTGACGGTCAACAACGCCGATACCGTCGGCCTCACGCTCACGCACTTCTTCACCGACCACATCGCGGTGACGTCGGTGCTCGGCGTGCCGCCCGAGTTCACGCTGACCGGGCACGGCACGATCCGGCCGCCCGGCCCGGCCGGCGCGCTCGGCAGCGTCAACATGGACGACCCGGCGAACCAGCCGGCGGTGAAGAACGCGCGGCAGTGGAGTCCGACGGTCATTCTGCAGTACTACTTCAATTCGCCGACGGCGCGGTTCCGGCCGTTCGTCGGGATCGGCGTGGCCTACAGCTGGTTCAGCAACATCGAACTGAACGGCAACTTCGCGAAGGACATCAACGAGAACCTCGGCAGCGTGCTTGCGGCCGGTGCCGGCAAGCCGGGGCCGACGTCGGTGGAGGGCAAGGCGTCGTCGTCGTTCACGCCGGTCTACAACGTCGGCGCGAGCTATGCGATCGACAAGCACTGGGGGCTCACGGCGACGCTGACCTACATGCCGCTGAAGACCTACTCGTCGCTCGTGATCAAGGCGGCCGACGGCTCGACGCTTGCCACCACGCGCACGCGGCTGAAGGCTGACCCGCTGATCACGTTCGTCGGGATTTCCTACAAGTTCTGAGCCGACCGGTGCGCATGACGCGCGTCGGCGGCTTCCTGCGACTGGCTGGCCGGACCTTTTCGGCCGGGAGGTCGCGTTCCTGGCGGCGTGCCGCCATTTGTGAAGAGAGGGGGCAGTTCAAATGAGCATTCGCAAAATCGTATCGCTTGTTGCTGCAGTGGCTTTCACCGCGGTTTCGGCCGCGCCTGCTTTCGCAGTTACCGTTACGCGGGCCGACGGTCAGCCGATGAACCCGAACGGCGAGCCTTTTTCCGCGACCGGGCTCACGAACCTCAGCAAGGGGCAGATCACCGCGGCCTGTAACGCGACCTTCAACGGCACGATCACGTCGACCGGCATCGTCAACATCACGTCGACGACGTTCTCGGGCGGTGCGACGTGCGGGCTGATCAACGGCAGCGCGAGCAGCGCGTCGCCGTGGACGGGGCAGGCCGACAGCACGACGCAGTTGACGATCAACAACGTCAAGGTGAACGTCACGCTGCTCGGTACCTGCGGGCCGAGCAAGGTCGTGACGACGTGGAGCGATCCGAACTCATCGCTGACGTTCAACAACGCCACGCTGACGCCGGATTGCACGGTGGGCGGCACGGTCGCGACGTCGCCGAAGTTCCACGTGCAATAAGCGATCGCGGATCGAAGCGGGTGCCCGCCGCGTGCGAGGGCCGTGCGGTATGTGCGGCGGGTTTCCGCCGTTTCGATGGGTTCGTGCCGTCGCGTGTATCGGCGCGGCGGCCGGCTGACCACCCGTGTCGCGATCCGATCCGGGTGGACAGGCAGCGCCGGCGCGGCGTGCCGCGCTGCCCGATTCGACTGAATTAACCACTATTCCAATTGGCCAGAACACCCCCGGAAGACCCATGCTTACCGATCCAGCAAAGTATGGAGATGCCCGCGGCGCGACGCCTGACCGGCTGCGCACGGCCGCGTGGCTGCAGTACCTGATCGAACGACTCGACGCCGCCGCGTGCGCGGCGGACACGGGTGACGCCGGCGGCACGACCGTCATCGCGTCGCACGCGATACGCATGCGGGCTGGCGCGAACCTGTCTCGGGAAGCGGCAGCGATGCTTCACCGGCTCGCGCCGTGGATCGCCTCGGACGGCGACGCCTGCGCGTGCGACCTGAGCGACCCGTGCGGTGCATGCTCGCATGTGCCGTCGATGCAGCAACTCGCCGAAGCCGAACGTAGCTGCCCCGGCTCGCGCGCCGTGTTCGACACCGCGCACGGCGTGATCGATGCATGTGCGTTCGACGACCCCGATGTCGGCTGGGCCGCACTCGAGCGGATTGCCGGTGGTGTCGAATGCAACGGGGGCGATGGCCGTGAATGTACCGAACATGAAAAGGGCGCGCAGGACGACATGCCGCCTGCGAAGAACCTGAGAGAAAGGCTGGCCGTCGTCGCGGCGGCGAGTGGAGAAACGTCGGCCATGCCGGGCGCCGTCATCGACGCGATCGTGCTGCGTGTGTGCGGGCCGCGCAATGACGCGTCGCGTATCGACGAGATGGCTGCGCTCGTGACGTTCTCGGCCGCACTCGCCGCTGGCGACGGGACCTCTGTTGCCGCGTATGGCGGTCAGCACAACCTCGTTGCGCGGGCGATTCACACGCATCGTGCCGATCTCGCGTCGGTGGACGGGCTGCTCGCGGCGTTGTCCGTGTGCCGACTCGATTGGCTCGTCGGCGCGGGCAGCTTTTGGGCGTACTACCTGCTGGCGGGCATCGTGATTGCAGCGCCGGATGCCGTTCGGGAAGTCGGTCGCCGCTTGCATGGTGATGAATGGCAGGCGTGGCTCGATCACGTGCTCGCGTGGCCGGCGGTCAGTCGATTCGGGCCGAAGGAGGACGACGCGTTCGAAGGCCTGCGCGGTGCAATGAGCCTGACGTCGCGATGGAATCCGATCGTCCGCGGGAAGCGGATGCGGAAGCGGGGTGTTGTATCGCCCTGAATCGGGGGCACGTGGGACACGGCCGACTGATGCATCGCCTTGGCCGAAGCGACATACAAGGATTCCAAACGAATCGCGCACGAGCACCCTCGCTCGCGCCGAAGTGCCGGCCTCGTTCGCAAGCGCGAACGGGCGTCAGGCGGCGGCGCGCTGAGCCTTCGTGCTGTCGGTGCCCACGCCGTCCACGCCATCTATCCTTCCAGACCGACAGACCGACAGACCGACAGACCGACAGACCGACAGACCGACAGACCGACAGACCGACAGACCGTCTCGCGCCACCCCCGATCCAGGCACCATCAACCGAACGCAGTATGATTCCGCAGTCGATGCAGGCGATCGCTGCGCTGTAACTGCCCGCCCGCACCGCCCAAGATCTGCCAAGCTTGTTGTAAGCCGGACGAACACCGCCGCCGCGTGAGAGCGCCGCCGCGAACCCGCCGCCGGGCCACCTTCATCGAAACGGTCAGTCAGATGTCAAAGCAAAACAAGAAGATCCTCCTCCTGAGCGTCAGCGCCGGCGCCGGCCATACCCGGGCGGCCGAAGCGATCCGCGCGTTCGCCGACCACCATCCCGCCGGCATCGAAGCCACCCACCTGGACGTGATGGATTTCGTATCCACCGGCTTCCGCAAGCTGTACACCGATCTCTACATCAAGCTCGTCAGCAGCCAGCCCGCGCTGTGGGGCTACCTGTACCAGAAGACCGACGAAGTCGATCCCGCCGCGCCGTCGCAGAAGATCCGGCGCGCGATCGAGCGGCTCAATTGCCGGGCACTGCTCGCGGAGATCGAGCGGCAGCGCCCGGACGCGATCATCTGCACGCATTTCCTGCCCGCCGAGCTGCTGTCGCGCGAGATCCGCAAGGGGCGCGTCGACACGCCGGTGTGGGTGCAGGTCACCGATTTCGACCTGCACAGCATGTGGGTCGTGCCGAACATGCGCGGCTATTTCGCGGCCAACGACGAAATCGCGTGGCGCATGCATGCGCGCGGCATGGCGCCCGACACGGTACACGTCAGCGGCATCCCGATCATGCCGGCGTTCGGCCAGCCGCTCGATCGCGCGGCCTGCGCGGCCGAATTCGGCCTCGATCCCGCGCGCCGCACTTTTCTGATGATGTCCGGCGGCGCGGGCCTCGGCGGGCTCGACGTGCTGGCCGCGCGCCTGCTCGAGATGGAGGCCGACTTTCAATTGATCGCGCTGGCCGGCAAGAACAAGGCGATGCTGGCGTCGTTGCAGGAACTCGCCGCGCAGCACCCGGGCCGGCTGTTTCCGCAGGGCTTCACGCAGCAGGTCGAGCGCCTGATGGCCTGCGCCGATCTCGTGATCACGAAGCCGGGCGGCCTGACGACGTCCGAGTGTCTGGCGATGCAGCTACCGATGATCGTCAACTCGCCGATTCCGGGCCAGGAAGAGCGCAATGCGGATTTCCTGCTCGAACAGGGCGTCGCGCTGAAGGCGATCGACGACGATGCGCTCGTCTACCGGATCCGCGCGTTACTGCAGACGCCCGAGCGTCTCGCCGACATGCGCCGCCGTCTCGCGCCGCTCGGGCGGCCGCTCGCCGGCCGCTTCGTGCTCGATCGCGTGCTGGGCCTGGAGCCGGCCGCATGAGCGGCGCACGCTTTGTGCCGACGCGTCATATGGTGTTCGTCGTTGCATGGGTCGTGCTGCTCGCGTACTTCTTCGCGAACGTCGAGATCCAGATCGAAGGCAGCGCGGGCTGGGCCGCCAACCTGCCGACGTGGCGCATCGAGCATCACTGGCTGCTCGACCTCTTCTGGGGCGGGCGGCCGATGACCGGCTACCACGCATGGGTGTTCCCGTTCGTCGCGCTGTTCTTTCACCTGCCGGCCGTGTTCAACGGACGGTGGTCGTGGCGCATCGAAGCGCGGATCATCGCGTGCATCATGGTGTTCTGGCTGACCGAGGATTTCCTGTGGTTCGTGCTGAATCCGGCGTATGGCCTGGCCCGCTTCAATCCGGCGAACGTGCCGTGGCATATCCACTGGCTGGGCGTGGCCCCGACCGACTACTGGACGATGAGCGCCGCCGCGATCGTGCTGTTCGTCGTTTCCCGCGAGCGCAAGCGCGCCTTCTATTGATCTCCGACCCGACATGAAAATCGCCATCATTGCCGCGATCGCCGTCGCGTTTGCCGGGCGCGTACAGCCGGCCCACGCGGACCCGGCCTCCGAGGTGTCCGCCCGGCCGATCAAATGGGCACAGAGCGTGACCGATGCGCATGTGAACAACCTGCACCGCATCACGCCGACGCTGTATCGCAGCGCCCAGCTGTCGCGCTCGGACGTGCCGGAACTGCAGAAGCTCGGCATCCGCAAGGTCATCAGCTTCCGTTCGTTTCACGCGGACGACGCCATCCTGGCCGGCACGCAGATCAGGATGCAGCGCATCCGGATCAACACGTGGGACATCCGCGACGAGGACATGGTGACCGCGCTGAAGGCGCTGCGCACGGCCGACCAGGACGGCCCGGTGCTGATCCACTGCCAGCACGGCGCCGATCGTACCGGCCTCGTGTCGGCGCTGTACCGGATGGTGTACCAGGGCTGGACGCGCGAGCAGGCGCTCGATGAACTGCAGCACGGCGGCTACGGGTTCCATCCGATCTGGCAGAACATTACGAACTACCTGAAAAACGTCGACGTCGAGCGCTTGAAGCGGGAAGTGAACAGCGGCTGACGATCCCATGCAAAACGCCGCCGACAATGGCTGTCGGCGGCGTTTCGTCAGTACGTCGATATGCGGGCACCACGCCCGCCGCCGTCAGACCGTCTCCGGCTGCCGCACCGCCTTCGCGATATTGCGGGCCATTGCTCCATTCGCGACGAAGTAAGGCACGTCCACGCGCGCAAGCGGCTTGCGCCCGCGAATCTTGTCCGCGATTTTCTCGGCGATCATGATCGTCGGCGCATTGAGGTTGCCGGTCGTGATGATCGGCATGATCGACGCATCGACGACACGCAGCCCCTCCAACCCGTGCACGCGGCCTTCTTCATCGACCACGGCCATGTCGTCGTAACCCATCTTGCACGAGCACGACGGATGGAACGCGGTCTCCGCGCGGGCGCGCACGAACGCGTCGAGTTCCTTGTCGGACTTGCAGTCCGCACCCGGATTCAGTTCGCGGCCGCGATATCGATCAAGTGCCGGCTGCCGCATGATCTCGCGTGTCGCACGGATCGCGTCGCGGAACTCGCGCCAGTCGAGCGCTTCGGCCATGTAGTTGAACAGGATGCTCGGATGGTCGTTCGGATCGCGCGAGCGCAGCTTCACGCGGCCGCGGCTCGGCGAGCGCATCGAGCCGACGTGCGCCTGGAAGCCGTGCATCTCGATCGCGTTCGAGCCGTTGTAGTTGATCGCAACAGGCAGGAAGTGATACTGGATGTTCGGCCACAGATCGTCGTCGCGCGTGCGGATGAAACCGCCCGCCTCGAAGTGGTTGCTCGCGCCGAGGCCGGTGCCGTTCAGCATCCATTCGAGGCCGATCTTCGGCTGGTTCCACCACTTGAGCGCCGGGTACAGCGAGACCGGCTCCTTGCACTCGTACTGGATGTACATCTCCAGGTGATCCTGCAGGTTCTGGCCGACGCCGGGCAGGTCGAGCACGACGGGAATGTCGAGTTCCTTCAGCCATGCACCGGGGCCGACGCCGGAGCGCTGCAGCAGTTGCGGCGACGCGATCGCGCCGCTGCACACGAGCACTTCGCGGCGCGCATGCGCGGTCGCGCGTTCGCTGCCGCGCAGGTACGTGACGCCCGACGCGCGCTTGCCGTCGAACAGGATGCGATCGGCGAGCGCGTGCGTGACGATCTCGAGGTTCGAGCGCACCTTCGCCTGGTCGAGGTAGCCGCGCGCGGTGCTGGCGCGGCGGCCCTTCGGCGTGACGGTGCGGTCCATCGGGCCGAAGCCTTCCTGCTGATAGCCGTTCAGGTCGTCGGTGCGCGGATAGCCGGCCTGCACGCCTGCATCGACCATTGCCTCGAACAGCGGGTTCACGCCCGGCTTGCTGGTCGTGACCGACACGGGGCCGCTGCCGCCGTGATAGTCGTTCGGGCCGACGTCGCGCGTTTCGGCTTTCTTGAAGTACGGCAGGCAGTCGAGATACGTCCAGTTCTCGAGGCCCTTGTGCGTCGACCAGTTGTCGTAGTCGAGCGCGTTGCCGCGGATGTAGCACATGCCGTTGATCAGCGACGAGCCGCCGAGCCCCTTGCCGCGGCCGCATTCCATCCGGCGGTTGTCCATGTGCGGCTCGGGGTCGGTTTCGTAGGCCCAGTTGTAGCGGCGGCCCTGCAGCGGATAGGCGAGGGCGGCCGGCATCTGCGTGCGGAAGTCGAAGCGGTAGTCGGGGCCACCCGCTTCGAGCAGCAGCACCGTCACGTCCGGATCTTCCGTCAGGCGCGTTGCGAGCACGTTGCCCGCGGAACCCGCGCCGCAGATGATGTAGTCGTATTCGCGTGTCGTCATGACGGTCAGTCTCCTTTCGTGATCCTTAAAACACCGGGTTGTAGCGGCCGAGCTCGACCTGCACCGACTTGATTCGAGTGTAGTGCTCGAGCGTCGTGATGCCGTTCTCGCGTCCGACACCGGATTGCTTGTATCCGCCAACCGGCATCTCCGCCGGCGATTCGCCCCACGTGTTGATCCAGCAGATGCCGGCTTCGAGGCGATGGATCGTGCGGTGCGCGCGCGACAGGTTCTCGGTCACGACGCCGGCCGCGAGCCCGTAGTGCGTGTCGTTCGCGCGGGCGATCACTTCGTCCTCCGATTCGAAATCGAGGATGCTCATCACCGGCCCGAAGATTTCCTCGCGGACGATCTTCATGTCGTCGCGGCAATCGCCGAACACGGTCGGCGCGACGTACTGGCCGCTGCCGAAGTGGCCGTCGGTCAGGCGCGTGCCGCCCGCGAGCAGCTTCGCGCCTTCGGCCTTGCCGCTTTCGATGAAGCCGAGCACCTTGTCGAGCTGCGCGGCCGACACGAGCGGGCCGAAGTTGGTCTCGGCATCGGTCGGCTTGCCGACACGGATGCGCTTCACGCGTTCGAGCACCTTTTGCGTGAACGCGTCCTTGACCGAACGGTGCACGAACACGCGCGTGCCGTTCGTGCAGACCTGGCCCGAGCTGAAGAAGTTGGCGGTCACCGCGATGTCGGCGGCTCGGTCGAGATCCGCATCGTCGAACACGATCAGCGGCGACTTGCCGCCGAGCTCCATCGTCACTTCCTTCAGCGACGATGCACCGGCCAGCGACATCACCTTCTTGCCGGTTTCGACGCCGCCGGTGAACGACACCTTCGCGATGTCCGGGTGGCCCGTCAGCAGCGCGCCGACCGAGCCGTCGCCCTGCACGACGTTGAACACGCCGGCCGGCACGCCGGCTTCCGTATAGATTTCCGCGAGCTTCAGCGCGGTGAGCGGCGTGACTTCGCTCGGCTTGAACACCATCGCGTTGCCGGCCGCGAGCGCGGGAGCCGTCTTCCAGCATGCGATCTGGATCGGGTAGTTCCACGCGCCGATGCCGGCGCACACGCCGAGCGGCTCGCGGCGCGTGTAGACGAACGACTCGGCGCGCAGCGGCACCTGCAGCCCTTCGATCGCGGTCGCGAGGCCCGCGTAGTACTCGATCACGTCCGCGCCGGTGACGATGTCGACCGCGAGCGTCTCGCCGATCGGCTTGCCCGTGTCGCGCGTTTCCAGCGCCGCGAGTTCGTCGTTGCGCTCGCGCAGCAGGTCGACCGCGCGGCGCAGGATGCGCGAGCGCTGCATCGCGGTCAGCGCGGCCCATTCACGCTGGCCTTCCTGCGCGGACGCCACCGCGCGGTCGACGTCGGCCGCGCTGGCCTGCTGGACCTGCGCGAGCAGTTCGCCGGTGGCGGGATCGAAGGTGTCGAAAGTCTTGCCGCTCGTGGCGTCGACGTAACCGCCGCCGATGTAGAGGCGCTGCAAACCGAATACGGACATGAGGATCTCCTTGAGGGCGACTGCGTGACGCGTCAGTTGGACGCGAGCAGCAGGTCGATGTAATCGTGGGCGAGCTTCAATGCAGCCCGGGTGTCGATCGGGCCGCCGGCGAGTGCACCGCGCAGCCACAGGCCGTCGATCAGCGCGGCGAGGCCGCTGGCGGCTTCGCGCGCTTGCGTGCGCGGCAACGCCTTCGCGAATTCGGCGCACAGGTTCGAGTGGAGGCGCCGCGTGTTGACGTGCTGCAGGCGCTTGAGCATTGGGTCGTGCATGCTCTGCGACCAGAACGCGAGCCAGGTCTTCATCACGGGCGCGCTGACCTGCGTGTCGTCGAAGTTCGCGGCGACGATCGCGCGCAGCCGGGCGCGCGGATCCTTGCGTGCCGCCACGCGGCGGCGCGTGGTGGCCGACCAGAGGTCGCGCAGCACGTGCCGCATCGTCGCTTCGAGCAGGCCGTCCTTGTCGCCGAAGTAGTGGCTGACGATGCCCGTCGAGATGTTCGCGCGTTGCGCGACCGATGCGAGCGTCGTGCCGGGCAGGCCCGCCTCGTCGATCGAGCGCAGCGTGGCGTCGATCAACTGTGCGCGGCGAATCTCCCGCATTCCGACTTTCGGCATCGCGACTCCTTTCGCCCGGACGGGCCGTCCATGGAAGTCGAGAGCTTAGCGGTTTTTTATTGATCGTTCAATCAACAAAAAATCGGGGTCTGACGGCGACGGCGGGTACCGGGCAGGTGAGCGGCAGGTGAATGGGACCTCCGATCGCGCGTTGTGCAGGTGCGGAAAAATAATTGAAAGATGTTTAAAAAAGGTGGAGTTTGTTTAAAACGCTTCCTGAAGCGAGCACTCAATCCGGTTAATCGTTGCAGGTGTCGAATCGATTACGGAATGAAAGAGTAATGAGCTGTGTGATATTTGTTTAAGCGCGGAAGTCGATGCGCGAAACGGCGTCACGATTCATTCATGAAAGTCCGTTTCAAATGGGCGAATGAAACGAAATAACGTATTGATTATAAATGAAAATTCGTCAAATAAACGGGGATCGACTGCCGCTCCGCAAACGATTGCGACCGCCCTCGACCGAATTCCGCTTACCATAAAAAATGTGGGAATAATTTGAATCTGCCGCATTTCCTAACGGAGTAGAGGTTATCGTTGGAATGACTTGAGTCAGTAATATTGTCCGTATTAGTATGGCGCCGCACTACGAGGAATGAATCGATGCCGCCGGTATTGCCGCGGTGCATTGGCCAATCGCGCGATTCGGATCGCGCGTGACACACCGGCGCAGTCATTGCGCACCTGCAGCATGCCGCGACGTCGAGACGCCGCATCCACCGGAGAACGACGATGCTGACCGAAAAACACGTGGTCCCATTGCCGAATGGTCTGAAGGTCTATGTCGAACGGAACGTGTTCGACCCGGCGTTCGACACGGCGATGCTCGTCAACGGCGCGCTCGCGACGACCGCGTCGTTCGGGCAGACCGTCCAGTATCTCGGCGAGCGGATGAACACGATCTGCTTCGACCTGCCGTATGCGGGGCAGTCGCGCCAGCACAACCCGGGCTGCTTCATCCTGACGAAGGACGACGAAGCCGCGATCCTGCAGCACCTGGTCGAGCGCTTCGCGCCGGCGTACCTCGTGTCGGTGTCGTGGGGCGGCGTCGCGTCGCTGTTCGCGCTCGCACGCGGCTGCCCGAGCGTGCGGCGCGCGGCGATCTGCTCGTTCTCGCCGTTCCTGAACGACGCGATGGTCGACTACGTGACGCGTGCCCGCGACCACATCGCGGCCGGCGAGAACCTGAAGGCCGCGCAGCTGCTGAACGACACCGTCGGCCGCTACCTCCCGCGCATCATGAAGCTGTACAACTACCGGTATCTCACGCGCCTGCCGCGCGACGAGCAGGACCAGGTCGCGTTCCACGTCGACCAGATCCTGTCGCTGCAGCCGGAGCGCTACCTCAGCGAGTTCTCGAACATCGGCTGCGAGCTGCTGTTTCTGAACGGCGAGCGCGACGAATACACGACGCCCGCCGACGTGCGCCAGCTCGGCGCGCACGTGCCGCGCGCCCGGTTCGCGACGGTGCCGGACGCCGGCCACTTCCTCGACATCGAAGGCCGCGCGCAGCGCGAATACACGCGTTCGGCGTTGCTCGACTTTTTCTGCGGCGGGGCGTCGCTCGCCGCCGGCATGGCGCTCGCCGCCGCGCAGTCGTGCGTGCCCGCACCGATGCACGCGTTGTCGTCGTGACGCCGCACGCCGTGCGTCCGATACGCGCGGCGCTCCCGAATTCCCATCCCAACGAGGCAGGCCCGCCGTGAATATCGTTCAGACCATCGCCATCGTCGTTCCGTGGGCCGTGTGGCTCGCCTACTGGATCGCCACTTCGCAAGGCGTGAAGACGACCGTGCGCAAGGAAGCGTCGCGCTCGCGCACGTTGCAGTCGATTCCGCTGATCGTCGGCGGCGCGCTGATCATCCTGCCCGATCCGTCGTGGCAGGCGCTCGTGCCGGACTGGCAGCGCTTCGGCCTGCAGGCGCAGTGCGGGCTCGCGGTGCTGGTGGCCGGCCTGCTGTTCTCGGTGTGGGCGCGGCTGCACCTCGGCACGAACTGGAGCGTGTCGGTCACGCTGAAGGAAGACCATGAGCTCGTCCGCACGGGGCCGTATGGGCTCGTGCGTCACCCGATCTATACGGGCTGCCTGATCGCGCTCGTCGGCGCGGCGCTGATCGGCGGCGAATGGCGCGGTGCGATCGGCGTGCTGCTCGTGTTCGCGTCGCTCGCGTACAAAGTGCGCGTCGAGGAAAGCTGGCTGACCGGGTATTTCGGGCCGGCGTACACGCAGTACCGTCGCGAAGTCGCGGCGCTGATTCCCGGCTTCTACTGAACCCCGCGAGGCACGCGATGGCGAAGATGATCGTGACCGCGATCGGCTCGGCGGGCGACGTGCATCCGCTGCTCGGCGTCGCACGCACGCTCGCGGCGCGCGGTCACGACGTCGTGTTCTGCACGCATGCGCCGTTCGAGGCGGTCGTGCGCCGTTGCGGGTTCGCCTTCGTGCCGATCGGCACCGCGGCCGACTACGAGGCCGCGATGGCGAACCCCGCGCTGTGGGATTCGCGCACGTCGTTTCGCACGCTGTGGGCGGTGATCGCGCCGACGCTGCGCCCGCATTACGACGCGCTGCGTGCGCTCACCGACGACGATACGGTGCTCGTCGGCACGCTGTGGGCGTTCTCCGCGCGCTTCATGCAGGAGCTGCACGGCACGCCCTACGTGTCGGTGCAGGTGTCGCCGTCGACGCTGCTGTCCGCGCATGCGCCGCCGACGCACCCGCGCCTGACGATTCCCGCGCGCTGGCCGCTGCCCGTGAAGACGGCGCTGATGACGCTGATCGAGCGGCAGGTGCTCGATCGCACGTGCGGCCCCGCGCTCAACGCGGTGCGCCGCGCGCTCGGGCTCGCGCCCGCGCAGCGCGTGCTGGGCCGCTGGCTGCATTCGACCGACGGCGTGCTGTGCCTGTTTCCCGGCTGGTTCGCGCCGTCGCAGCCTGACTGGCCGTCGAATCATTTGCAAAGCGGTTTCCCGTTGTTCAACGATATTGCGACCTCCGAAGACGATGTGGCACTCGATGCGTATCTCGCGGCCGGTGAACCCCCGGTCGTGTTCACGGCCGGTTCGACACGCGTCGATCACGCGGCATACGCGCGCGCGGTGGCGGACGCGCTGCGCACGACCGGCGCGCGCGGGATCCTGCTGACGCCGCACGATGCGGCGCCGGACAGTGACCGCTTGCTCGTGCGCCGCTTCGTGCCGATGCGCACGCTGCTGCCGCGCTGCCGCGCGCTCGTGCATCACGGCGGGATCGGCACGGCGGCGCTCGCGTGCGAAGCCGGCATCGTGCAAGTCGTCACGCCGTTCGCGCACGATCAGTTCGACAACGCGCAACGCGTCGTCGCGAACGGCTGCGGCGTGCGCGTCGACGGCCCGATCGACGGCGCGCGGCTCGGCGCGGCGCTCGCGCGCGTGCTCGACGAACCCGCGTTCGCGGTGCATGCGGCGCGTACGCGTGCGCTGCTCGCGGCCGCGCCGGACGGCTGCAACGCGGCCGCCGATTTCATCGAACGGTTCGTGCCGAAGCGCGGGCGGGCGCGCGCGCGGGCCGATGTCGCGGTGGCCGGCGCATGAGCACCGCGTCGCCGCTTCACGACGGGCCGGTCGCGCCGTCCGCGTTCGACGCGCCGGCGCCGGCGCCTGCGCCGGCCGCGCGGCCGGTGCGCGGCATCCGGCTCGCGCTGCTGACGTTCGCGCTGTCGCTCGCGACCTTCATCGAGGTGCTCGACTCGACCGTGACGAACGTCGCGGTGCCGGCGATCTCCGGCAGTCTCGGCGTATCGAACAGCCAGGGCACGTGGGTGATCAGCTCGTATTCGGTCGCGGCCGCGATCGCGGTGCCGCTGACGGGCTGGCTCGCGCGCCGCGTCGGCGAGTTGCGGCTGTTTGTCGGCGCGATCCTGCTGTTCACGCTGACGTCGCTGCTGTGCGGGCTCGCGCGCGACCTGCACGTGCTGGTGATCTGCCGCGCGCTGCAGGGGCTGTTTTCCGGGCCGATGGTGCCGCTGTCGCAGACGATCCTGCTGCGCACGTTCCCGCCGGACAAGCGCACGATCGCGCTCGCGCTGTGGGCGATGACGGTGCTGCTCGCGCCGATCTTCGGGCCGGTGGTCGGCGGCTGGATCGTCGACAACTTCTCGTGGCCGTGGATCTTCCTGATCAATTTGCCGATCGGGTTGTTCTCGTTCGCGGTCTGCACCGCGATGCTGCGCCCTGACGCGCAACGCGGCGAGGCCGGCCCGATCGACGTGCCGGGCATCGTGCTGCTCGTGATCGGCGTCGGCTCGCTGCAGGCGATGCTCGATCTCGGCCACGATCGCGGCTGGTTCGGCTCGCCGCTGATCGTCACGCTCGCGGTGGTCGCGGCGCTCTCGATCGTGTCGCTGCTGATCTGGGAGGCAGGCGAAGCGCATCCCGTCGTCGATCTCAGCCTGTTCCGCGATCGCACGTTCTCGTTCTGTGTGCTGATCATCTCGCTCGGGATGATGAGCTTCTCGGTGGTCGGCGTCGTGTTTCCGCTGTGGATGCAGGCCGTGATGGGCTACAACGCGTTTCACGCGGGGCTCGCCACGGCGTCGCTCGGCGTGCTCGCGCTGGTGTTCTCGATCCTCGTCGGGCTGCATGCGCATCGCTTCGACGCGCGCGTGCTCGCGACCTTCGGCTTCCTCGTGTTCGCGGCCGTGCTCGCGTGGGACGCGCATTTCACGCTGAAGATGACGTTCGCGCAGATCGCCGCGCCGGGGCTGATCCAGGGGATCGGGCTGCCGTGCTTCTTCATTCCGCTGACCGCCGCGACGCTGTCGCGCATCCCGGACGACCGGCTCGCGGCCGCGTCGAGCCTGTCGAACTTCCTGCGTACGCTGTCCGCCGCGTTCGGCACCGCAATGAGCGTGACGCTGTGGGACAACCGCGCGACCTATCACTACGACGTCGTGTCGCAATCCGTCACGCACGCGTCGGCGAACACGCAGCGCTTCGTGCACACGTTGAACGCGATGGGCGTGGACGGCGTGCGCGAGCTGTCCACGCTGCACCAGGTCGTGATGCAGCAGGCGTACATGATGGCGACCAACGACATGTTCTGGATGGCGAGCATGACGTGTCTCGCCCTCGCGGCCATGATGTGGCTGACGCGGCCGAAGCGCGGCGCGGCGGCGTCGTTCGGGCATTGAGGAGAGGAACATGACGACACTCGGCGCACTCGTGATCCTGTATCACCCGAGCGATGCCCAGCTCGACGCGCTCCGCGCATGGCGGCACGCGTGCGACGCGCTGCTCGTCGTCGACAACACGCCGCAGCCCGATACGCGGGCCCGCGAGCTGTGCGCGCGCGAAGGCATCGCGCTGCTGCATCACGGCAATCGCGGCGGGATCGCGGGCGCGTACAACGCGGGGCTCGCGGCGCTGTTTCGCGATCGCGTCGATGCCGTCGCGCTGTTCGACCAGGATTCGTCGGTGCCGGCCGCGTATTTCCCCGCGATGCGCGAAGTCTGCGCGGGGCTTGGCGGGCGCGCGTTCCTGGCCGGCCCGCGCATCTTCGACGAAAACGCGCGCAGCTTCCTGCCTGAACTGTCGACCAACGGGATCGGGCTGCGCCGCCTGCGCATCGAGCCGGGCGCGCCGTTGCAGCGCTGCGCGTTCCTGATTTCGTCGGGCTGCGTCGTGTCGCGCGACGCGTTCGACGTGCTCGGCCGCTTCGACGAGACGCTGTTCATCGACCACGTCGATACCGAATACAGTTTCCGCGCGTTGTCGCGCAACGTGCCGCTCTATGTCGTGCCGTCGCTGGTGCTGCCGCACCGGATCGGCGCAAAGCAGCGTCATGCGCTTGGCCCTTTTGAAATGACGTCGATGAATCACTCGTGGCAACGGCGCTACTACAGCGCGCGCAATGCGGTGCAGCTCGGGATGCAGTATGGGTTGCGCTTTCCGGTAGCGATCGTGCCGAACCTGTTGACGCTATGGCAGGTCGTGCAGATCGCGCTCGTCGAACGCGACAAGCGCGCGAAGCTCGCCGGCATCCTGTTCGGCGTCGCGGACGGCCTGTTCGGCCGGCTCGGCCCGCTCGAACGCACGCGGCCGCGTCTGGCCGCGCGTGCGCAACGTGTGCAGCAGGGATGAGGGGCGCGATGAGGCGGGTGAATCAAGCGGCGCATGCGGCGCGTGGCGTGAAGGGCGGCTCGATGATGATCGTCGCCGCGGCCGCGTCGCTGGCGTTGAGCGGATGCGTGCCGTCAGGCTTCCTGCCGTCGCTGTCGTTGCGCGCACCGGCCGACGATGCGCTCGTGCACACGGCCGGCCCCGGCGTGAACGGTGCGTGGCCCGCGCCCGACTGGGTGAAGCAGTTGAATGATCCGCAGCTCGACGCGCTGGTGGCCGAGGCTGCGCAAAACAACCCCGACCTGCAGGTCGCGCAGGCGCGGCTGCGGATCGCGCAGGCGCAGCTTCAGCAGTTCGATGCGTTGACGGGGCTGACGGGCACGGCCGGCGCGACGGTCAGCCGCGCGCGAATGCCGAAGCCGGGCGACGACGTCGCCAACGTGTCGGTCAGCGGCTATCGCGTGCCGGTGGAGATCTTCGGCGATCCGAACACGTCGCCGTCGTCGGTGTTCGTCGGGCTGACCTACCAGCTCGATCTGTGGGGCAAGAACCGCGCCGCGACGAAGAGCCTGATGTCGCTGCGCGAAGCGGCGCGGGTCGAGGCCGAGCAGGTGCGGCTCACGCTGGCGGTCGCGATCGTCACCGTCTACTGCCAGCTCGACCAGGCGTATGCGACGCAGGACCTGCTGCAGCAGAAACTGAAGGTCAGCCAGCGCGTGACGACGGTGCTGCGCGAGCGCACCGCGCGCGGGCTCGACAATGCGTACGACGCGAGCGACGCATCGATCAAGCGCAGCAAGCTGCTCGCGCAGATCGCGATGAACGACGAGCAGATCAAGCTCGCGCAGCTGCAGCTCGGCGTGCTGTCGGGCCGTGGCCCGGAACGCGGGCTCGCGCTGCAGCGGCCGCGGGTCGGCGCATTGGCGGGCGGCGCGCTGCCCGTGCGGCTGCCGGCCGATCTGCTGGGGCGCCGGCCCGACATCGTCGCCGCGCGCTTGCGTGTCGAAGCCGCGTTCGCGAACGCCGATTCGACGCGCGCCCAGTTCTATCCGGACGTGAACCTCGTCGCGCTCGGCGGCGTGTTTGCGCTCACGCCCGCGTCGCTGTTCTCGCGCGATGCGCTCGCCGGGTCCGTCGGCCCGGCGATCTCGCTGCCGATCTTCGATCGCGGCCGGCTGAAGGCGAAGCTCGGTGCGGATGTCGCGCAGGCCGACGTCGCGATCGGGCTGTACAACAAGACCGTCGACGACGCGCTCGGGCAGGTCGCGCAGTTCGTCACGTCGCTTCAGACGTCGCAGACGCTCGTCGCGCAGCAGCAGGATGCAGTCGCGGCCGCGCAGAAGATCGTTGAGATCGCAACCGACCGGCACCGGCGCGGCGTGCTGATGCAGAAGGACGTGGACGTCGCGGATCTCACGCTGATCGACGAGCGCGCGCAGATGATCGCGTTGCTCGGCCGGCAGCGAGCGCTGCGAATCGGGCTCATCGGCGCGCTGGGCGGCGGGTTCGATGCGGGCGCGACGGTTGCGCAGGCGGCGGCCGCGCATCGGGCGCGTGGCGGGGTGGCGAAGCGGGGCGCTTCGACTGCTGCGCCCGCGGCGGCCACCGTGACCGGACCGACGTCACCGACCGCATCGACTGCACCGACCGCATCGACCGCATCGACTGCACCGACTGCACCGACTGCACCGACCGCCGCGACCGCATCGACCGCATCGACCGCATCGACCACGCCGACCCCGAGCCGACCGGCGGCGGCACCGTCCGCCGATGTGCGTGCGGCGAGCGTGGCCGTACCGCCGATCGTCGCTGCATCGAATGCGGGTTCCACACGACGCGACGACGCGGCACGCACGCCGGCCGCTGCCGCGACGCCTCGCGTCACCCCCGTTCTCGCGCACACGGCCGCGGCGAATCCGGCGCCGAGCCCGTCGGTCATGCCGCCGATCCCCTTGTTCCAGCACGATCGTCTGATCGTTACGCAAAGCGACTGATGCACCACGACAACCTCCATACCGCCGCGCCGCCGGCCGCACTGAACGACCCGGCACTCGACGCGCGCCGCGCGACGCGCCGCAAGCGCTTCATCGCGTTCTTCGCGGTCGTGCTGGTGGCCGCGCTCGCATGGATCGCGTACTGGCTGCTGAGCGATCGCTATTACGAAGACACCGACGACGCGTACGTCGCGGGCAGCATCGTCCAGGTCGCCGCGCAGATCCCCGGATCGGTGACCGACGTCGTGGTGGCCGATACGCAGGCCGTGCGCGCCGGCCAGACCCTCGTGAAGCTCGACGACACCGAGGCGTCCGTCGCGTTCGCGCAGGCGAAGGCGCAGCTTGCACAGGCGGTGCGGCAGGTCGCGAACGCGAAGATCTCGAACACGATGTACGTCGAGGCCGTGAATGCGCGGCGCGCCGACCTGACGCTCGCGCAGCGCGCGTTCGCCGCACGCTCGGGCGCGTCGGTCGAGATCGTCGCGCCCGAGGAACTCGCGCGTGCGCGCGCGGCGGTTGCCGGTGCGCAGGCGAATCTCGCGGCCGCGCAGGCGCAGCTCGATGCGGCACGTGCGCTCGGCACCAAGTTGCCCGTCGAAGAAAACCCGGCGGTCGTGCAGGCGGCCGCGCAGTTCAAGCTCGCGTACCGGAACCTGAAGCGCACGACGATCGTCGCGCCGGTCGACGGCACGATCGGGCAGCGTTCGGTGCAGGTCGGCCAGCAGGTCGGGCCCGGCGTGCCGCTGATGTCGATCGTGCAGCTCAACCAGCTGTGGATCGAGGCGAATTTCAAGGAAGGGCAGATTCGCCACATGCGCATCGGGCAGCCGGTCGAGGTCGTGTCGGACCTGTACGGCTCGCGCGTGACCTATCGCGGCCGCGTGCAGGGCTTCTCGGCGGGCACGGGCAGCGCATTCTCGATGCTGCCGTCGCAGAATGCGGCCGGCAACTGGATCAAGGTCGTGCAGCGCGTGCCGGTCGTGATCGCGCTCGATGCGCGCGATCTGGCCGCGCATCCGCTGCGTGTCGGGCTGTCGATGCGCGCGACGGTCGACACGCACGATCGCAACGGCCATGCGCTCGACAGCGAGCCGCCGACGCCGGCCGTCAGCACGCGCGTGCACGACGGCGTCGCGAGCGACGCGGAAAGCGCCGCCGCCGCGATCATCCGCGAAAATCAGGGCGGGTAACGCCAGTTCGAGAGTAGGGCGGCCGGTCGCTGCGAACGGCCCGCCGCCCGGCGCGTTGCGGCGCGCGCCAGCGCGTCCAGCACCCGAGCGCCCCCAGCACCTCCAGCACCTCCAGCACCTCCAGCACCATCACCATCCAGCACGTCCCCCCGTGCGCCAAACCTTCCCGTCGTTTCCACCCGACTTTCGCATTTCCGCCATCGATGTCGGCGCCGTTCAAACGCATGTCGCGTTTGAGACATCGGCGCCCCTGCCTCCGGGACTACTCTCGAACAGCACGTTGCGCGTGCGCCGCATGAGCCGGCGCGCCGCGGCGCCATCCAACGAGACATGGAGACAATACGATGAGCAGCAATCGAGGTGTCGTCTATCTTGGACCGGGCCAGGTCGAAGTCCAGAAAATCGATTATCCGAAGATGGTCGACCCGAGCGGCCGCGCAATCGGCCACGGCGTGATCCTGAAAGTGGTGAGCACGAACATCTGCGGTTCCGACCAGCACATGGTGCGCGGCCGCACGACCGCGCCGGTCGGCCTCGTGCTCGGTCACGAGATCACGGGCGAGGTGGTCGAGATCGGCCGCGACGTCGAGACGCTGAAACTCGGCGACCTCGTGTCGGTGCCGTTCAACGTGGCTTGCGGCCGCTGTGCGATGTGCAAGGACACGCATACGGGCGTGTGCCTGAACGTGAACCCGTCGCGTGCCGGCGGCGCCTACGGCTACGTCGACATGGGCGGCTGGATTGGCGGCCAGGCCGAGTACGTGCTCGTGCCGTATGCCGATTTCAACCTGCTGAAATTCCCCGATCGCGATCAGGCCATGGCGAAGATCCGCGATCTGACCTGCCTGTCCGACATTCTGCCGACCGGTTATCACGGTGCGGTGAGCGCGGGCGTGAAGCCGGGTTCGACGGTCTACATCGCGGGCGCGGGCCCGGTCGGGATGGCGGCGGCCGCCTCGGCGCGCCTGCTCGGCGCGGCCGTGACGATCGTCGGCGACATGAACGCGGAACGTCTCGCGCACGCGAAGGCGATGGGCTTCGAGACGGTCGACCTGTCGAAGGACGCCTCGCTCGGCGAGCAGATCGAGCAGATCCTCGGCGTGCCCGAGATCGACTGTGCGGTGGACTGCGTCGGCTTCGAGGCGCACGGCCACGGTTCGTCGGGCCATGCGGAGGAAGCGCCCGCGACGGTGCTGAACTCGCTGATGGAAATCACGCGCCCGGCCGGCGCGATCGGCATCCCGGGCCTGTACGTGACGGACGATCCGGGCGCGAAGGACAAGGCCGCGCAGCACGGCAGCCTGAGCATCCGCTTCGGCCTCGGCTGGGCGAAGTCGCACTCGTTCTTCACGGGTCAGACGCCGGTGCTGAAGTACAACCGCAACCTGATGCAGGCGATCCTGTTCGACCGGCTGCCGATCGCGAAGATCGTCAACGTCGAAGTGATTTCGCTCGACCAGGCGCCGGAAGGCTACAAGAAGTTCGACGGCGGCGCGCCGCGTAAATTCGTCATCGACCCGCACGGGTTGCTGGCGGCGTAACGCGACCGAACACCGCGCGGCAATCGAAGGGGCCGGGGCGTGCAAGCGCCCCGGCCCTTTGTGCGTTCGGGACGCGTTTGCTCAGTGCCCGCTCAGTGCCCGCGATGGCGCCGGGCGAGACGCTCACGCGTGAACGATCGATCGGGTGCCGTTCACGCGGTGCGCTCCATCGCGGCATCGTACTGACCGCAACAGGCCGCACTGTTCAGGCGTGCACGCAGCAGCAGCGCCTCCTGCGCGGCGCGTACGTTGGCCGCCTGTCCCTTCCAAGCGGCCAGCGGCGGCTCCTGCAGCGCGCGTCCATAGGAAAAGCTCAGCACCCACGGCCGCCCGTCAACGCGATTCATCGCGTCGAGATGCGCGGTCGCTTCCTCGGGCGTCTGTCCGCCGGACAGGAAGAAGATGCCGGGCACTTCGGCCGGCACGATGCTGCGCAACAGGCGCACCGTGGCTTCGGCGACTTCGGCGGGGGCCGGCTGTTCGGCGTGCGTGCTGCCCGCGACGACCATGCTCGGTTTGAGCAACATGTACGCCAGCGCGACCCGGTGCCGGTGCAGCGCGTTGAACACGGCGTGCAGCACGGCGTCGGTCACTTGCGCGCAGCGGCCGATCGAATGATCGCCGTCCATCAGCACTTCCGGCTCGACGATCGGCACGACGCCGGCCTCCTGGCAGATCGCCGCATAGCGCGCCAGCGCTTCGGCGTTGGCTTCGATCGCCGCATGGCCCGGCAGCGTGGCGGACACGTTGTACACCGCGCGCCATTTCGCGAACCGCGCGCCTTGCCGCTGGTAGCCGTCGAGGCGCGCGGCAAGCCCGTCGAGCCCTTGCGTGATTTCGTCGCCGGGCGCGAGCGCGAGCGGAATCTTGCCCGCGTCGACCTTGATGCCCGGCACGATCTGCTGGCGAGCGGCGAGTTCGGGCAACGGCGTGCCATCGTCCGCACACTGCCCGAGTGTCTCTTCATACAGGATCACGCCACTGATGAATTCACCGAGGCCCGGCGTCGACAGCAACAGGGTGCGCCATGCGCGGCGGTTCGCTTCGGTCGATTCGACCGCGATCGTCTTGAAGCGCTTCGCGATGGTCGGCCCGCTTTCGTCGGCCGCCAGCAAGCCTTTGCCATCCTGAACGAGTGCCTGGATCGTCGCCTGGAGTGTGCTCTCGGTGCTCATGGAATTCCTCCGCTGAAACCGCCACGCGGCCGGGGCGACCGCCCGCTGTTCATTTCGTCGCGGTCGTCACGCCGTGTTCCGACTTCATTCTTTGTCGCGCATCGGCCGGAACGCAAGGCGCGTGCTCGGGCGCATCGTTCGTGCCCGGGGGCTGGTGCGTGATGGGCTGTCGCTCGACGCGTGTGACGCGCCGCGCGAAACGGGCGGTGCCGGAAAAGGGCCGCCCGTTTTTTGCCGGGAAGGTGCAGGGGGAGAGCCGGCGCCGCATACGTTCGTGCAGCCCGGAACACGAGCGCCCCGCCATCCCGGGTACGCGCAATTGCTGCGATAATCATCGCCCGTTCCCGACCCCATCGCCGCCGTTCGGCGGCGTATCCACGGATGGCCAAGTCACTTCCCCTCGCAGCGTTGCACACGTTCGTCGAAGTGGCGCGCTGCGGCAGCATGAAACAGGCGGCCGACCAGCTCTGCATTTCGCCAGGCGCCGTCAGCCAGCATGTCCGCAATCTCGAGGATCGCCTCGCCGTGCGGCTGTTCGAGCGCACCGGCCGCGAACTCGAGCTGACCGGCACGGGCCGCGCGCTGTTCGACCAGCTCGCCGGCGGCTTCAACGAAATCGAGGCCGCGTGGGCGAACGTGCACGGGGCGAACCGGCGCATCGTCCGCCTCGCGGTGACGACCACCGCGTCCTTCGCGAACACGTGGCTCGTGCAGCGCCTCGGCGCGTTCAATGCCGCGTACCCCGAAATCGAAATCACCGTCGAAACGCGCGCGCAGCTGGTCGACCTGCGGCGCGACTATGTCGACGTCGCGATCCGGCACGGATTGGGCCACTATCCCGGGCACGCATCGTTCCGTATCTGGACGCCGGAGCTGTGGCCCGTCTGCAGCCCGCAACTGCTCGATCCCGCCCGCCCGATCGCCGCGCCGGCCGACTGCCTGTCGTATCCGCTGCTGCAGGACGCGGATCGCGCCGACTGGGCGCTGTGGCTGCGCGCGCAGGGAATCGAGGATCCTCGTGCGCCGCGCGGCGCGAGCTTCAGCGAGGATGCGTTGCTGATCAAGGCGGCGGTCGCCGGACAGGGCGTGGCGCTGGTGCGCGACATCTATGCGCGGGACGAAGTCGCGGCCGGCCGGCTGGTTCGCGTGCTCGCACGGCCCTGGCCGACCGAGTTGTCCTATTACGTCGTGTGCAGCGAAGCGCGCCAGCACGAATGGAAGATCGCCGCATTCCGCGACTGGCTCGCGAGCGAGATCGGCGGCTGCGACGACGACGGCCCGCGCGATCTACTGGCGTGACCTGCGCACGGTGGCGGGCGTGAACCCCTTGAGCTTGCCGGTCGCGAGCGCAGTGCCGAGCAGGATGATCGCGCACCCGGCGAGCGTCTGCACAGTGACGGTCTCGTGCAGGAAGATCGCGCCCCATACGACGCCGAAGATCGGAATCAGGAACGTGACCGACGCCGCATATTGCGCGCCCGCGTTGCGGATCAGCCCGAAATACAGCAGATAGGCGACGGCCGTGCAGATCGCACCCAGCAGCACCACCGCGATCCACGCGGAGGGTTGCACGGGGCCGTGCGGCCACATCGGCAGCGCGAGCGGCACGAGCGCGACCGCCGCGAACAACTGGCTGCCGAACGCCGACACGAACGGCCTGACGTTCGCCAGCCTGCGCTTCGAGTAATGCGCGGCAAAGCCGTACGACAGCGTCGCGAGCATCGCGGCGGCGATCGCGCGCGATGCGCCGGGCGTGCCGGCGCCGACCGCCGAGCCGGCGAGCACGACGACACCGGCAAAGCCCAGCGCGAGGCCGAGCGCCTGCGGTTTCGTCAGCGGCGCACGCAGCCACACGTACGCGACGATCGCGGTCCATAGCGGCGTCGTCGCATTCAGGATCGAATCGGTGCCGGCTGACACGAACAGCGCCGCGTAGGTCAGCAGGCAGAACGGCAGCGCCGAGTTCGTGATGCCGACGACGAACAGCGGCACGGCATGCGAGCGGAATTCCTGTCGCGCCTGCGCGTTGCGCAGCACCGGCGACAACAGCACGGCCGCGATCGCGACGCGCAGCGCGATCAGCGGGACGACGCCGAATTCCGGTGCGCCCATGCGCATGAACAGGAAGGACGCGCCCCAGATGGCGGCAAGGGTCACGAGCTGTAGTGCATTCATCGACGACTCCGTTCGGTGGATCAGGCGGCCGACCGGAACGCAATACACGAGATGCGAGATGCGCCGGCGCGGGCGAATGACCCATTGAACGTCACGCGTGGGTCGCGACGCAAACGAGGTTTTGTGAGGGGCGGTTTAGAAAAATGAATCGACGAACGCGCCTGCGTGCATTACGCCTGCGTGCTCAGTGGCCGCGATAGAGCTGCGCGATTTGCTGCGTATTGCTGGCGGCGCGTCGCGTATGTGCAGTGTGCGTGCTCACGCGGTGGATGGTGTGTGGACGATGCGCGGCACCGTGATTGCCGTTCCAGCCCGCGAGGCGAACCGTGGCGGCGGAGTGCGACCGGTCGGGTGCGCGCATGGCCGGCGCCGCTCGCGCGACTGCCGTCCGTCCCGCCGGTGCACGGGCGGCTTCCGGGCCCGGGCTGCCCGGTCGGGCGACCGCCGCCTGTGTTCCGTCAGTCGAATGAAACGGATAGACGGGGGCGGGCAAGACCGGCAGCACGGGGTCGTTCGATGCGTACGGGGCGGCATCGCTCGCCATCGCGCGCGAATCATTCGAACCGCGACAGGCCGGATCGGCCTTGCAGGTCCGGTCGACCACCACATAGCCGCCGACCAGCAGCACGAGTGTCAGGATGCTCAGGATCGGCGCGGTCGATGCGCGAGGTTGCTGGAGCGCCGCGTTGCGAAGCGCGCGCGTGATGCGCGACGACCACGTGTGAGCGGCGTGCGGAGCAGGCGTGGCATCCGGTGCGCGGGGGATCGAATCGAACGGCCAGTTCCGCCGTCCGCAGTCGGGGCAGTGCTCGAGCGCACGGAAGGCCATGAAGCCGCATGCCCTGCAGCGGAAGCTGGCGGTGCGTCGCGCGTGCGCTCGCGCGTTCAGGATCGCGCGCCAGTCGTCGCGTGAGCGAATTGTACGGTTGAGGAGGACTCGCATCGCTGGAAGCGGGTGGGCGCCGTCAACGACGCGAACGTGCGCCGGGCGTCATGAGCCGTTCCGGCACGGCGGCCCATCGGCCCGTGCCGGAATGCAGTGGAGCGTACCTCGTGGACTGTCGTTCGCATGCGGTGTTCATGGATTCTCCGTGACATCGGGGGCGCGGAACACGTTCGTCCGTGATGGCCTACCGATTCATTTTTGGTCGCTGGCGCGTGAAACGCAAGGCACAAACAGGCTGTCGTGAGGCGTCGGTTCCGCGCTAACCGTCCCGCCGCTGCCGGGCCGCGAGCGTCCCGATGGTCTCCATCGCGTGTTCGACGGCCGGCGTCCACGGCCGGCCGTAGTTGAGCCGAAGAAAGCGGCGAAATCCGCCGGTCGCGGAAAAGATCGGCCCCGGCGCGATGCTGACGCCGCTTTCCATCGCATCGCCGAACAGGTGCATCGCATCCACGCGCGGCGGCAGTTCGATCCACAGGAAATACCCGCCGCGCGGCGCGAACACTTCGGTGCCGGCCGGAAAATACGCGCGCACGGCCGCCAGCATCTGTGCCTGGTGCGCGGCAAGATTGCGACGCAGCTTGCGCAGGAAGCGGTCGTACGCGCCGTCGCGCAGGTAGCTCGAAATCGCCATCTGCGCAGGCACGTCAGCTGCTGGCGCGCTGGCGCCCTTGGCCTGACGAATTTGCCGCACGTAGCGCCCGGCCGCGACCCAGCCGATCCGAAACCCGGGCGCGAGGCATTTCGAGAACGAGCCGCAATGCAGGACGAGACCGCTGTCGTCGTACAGCTTCGCGGGACGCGTGGGCGCCGTGCCGAAATGCAGCTCGCCGTAGACGTCGTCCTCGATCAGCGGCACGTTGCGTGCCGCGAGCAGGTCGATCAATGCGCGCTTGCGCTCGTCGGTCAGCGTCGCGCCGGTCGGGTTGTGGAACGACGTCATGAACCAGCACGCGCGCACCGGATGCGTGTCGAGCGCTTTCGCGAGCGCGTCGAGATCGAGGCCGGTGCGCGGGTCGACCGGAATCTCGACGGCCTTCAGGTGCAGGCGCTGCACGGCCTCCAGGACCGCATGAAACGCCGGTCGCTCGATCGCGACGATATCGCCGGGGCGTGTCAGCGCCTGCAGGCTGAGCGTCAGCGCTTCGAGCGCACCGGTCGTGATGACGATCTCGTCCATCGGCAACGCCGCGCCCGCAATCAGGTAGCGCAGCGCGATCTGGCGGCGCAGCCCGTCATGGCCGGGCGGCGCGCCGGACAGCAGGGCCGTGCGATCCATGTTGCGGGCCGCCGACGCCATCGCGCGCCACAGGCTGCTCATCGGGAACAGCGAATAGCTGGCGAAGGCCGAGCCGAGCGGGACGATGTCCTCGCATCTGAGCGAGTCGAGCAGCCGGAACAACGTATCGCCGTTGCCTGCGGGCGGGGCGGCCGGCTTGCGCGGCGGTTCGTGGCCGAACCGCACGTGCTTGTCTTCGAGGTTCGCAACGAAATAGCCGGACCGTGCACGCGCGACGATCAGGCCCTCGCTTTCGAGCGCGTAGTACGCGCGAAACACGGTGGAAGGACTCACGCCATATGCGCGGCACGCGGCGCGCACGGTGGGGATGCGCGTACCGGGGGCCAGATCTCCCCGCCGGATCGACTCGGAAATCGTCCGGGCGAGCATCGCATAACGCTTCATGCCTGCCTCAAGTCGAGCAACTTTGTGCCGAAAAAGAGTAGCACGGCGCGCGCTGCGCCACAGGTCGTTATCCGTGATCCGCTCGTTTTTCACGCGCACTGATCCTGTTTTTCGGCGCGATGCGCTGGCATGCTTTCGCTCCTCGAGCAATCCTTGTTCCCGACATTGACCGATACGGAATTCACGCTGTCCGCCGGCTGATCCGTGCCCCGTGCGCCTGTGCGTGCGAGGTCTAGTCAGCGGTGTCATGACCCTAACCGGAAACCTACAGCGTGAAATTGAACACTCTCGTCGCGGGCCTCGTGGCCGGCGTTGCCCTCAACCTCCTCGGCGGCGCCGCGCAGGCCGCCTGCATCAGCAATCCCCCGACGCAATCCAACGCGACGTTCCCCGCCGCTCTGACCGGCAAGCTCGTCTATCACAGCTACGTCAAGTACGGCGACGGCACGAGCCAGCTGTTCCTGTACGACTTCTCGGCTCATACGCTGACGCAACTGAGCAAGAGCGCATGGGGCATCACCGATCCGATGAACGGCGTGTTCAGCCCCGACGGCAAGTGGCTCGCGTTCATGGGCATCAGCAACGGCGCATGGAACGTGTTCATGCTGCAGCTCGGCGCCGGCACGCCGCCCGTCAACCTCACCAACAGCACGGGCGCCACGCGCAACGAGGATCCGAAATTCAGCACGGACGGCAAGACGCTCGTGTTCAAGCAGAACGGCGACGTCAAGCAGGCGACGCTGTCGTACACGAGCGCGGGCCCGGTGTTCACGTCGGTCGTGAGCCTGACGAACGCCCCCTCCGGCGCCGAATACTCGATGCCGTTCCTCGCGCCCGATGCGAGCGCCGTGTACTACGCGACCGGCACGGGCGCGAACATGGGGCTGATGAAGCGCACGCTCGCGACCGGCGCGACTGCGGTGTTCGACGCCCCGGCCGGACTGCAGACGTACTACCCGATCGTGCGTGGGGACGGCATGGTGTTCTACGCGCGCTGGAAAGACAGCGGCCAGGCCGACCAGATCTATACGAAGACGGCGGACCCGGCGTCGACGCCGAACGCGTTGCCGATCAACGACTGCGTGAGCAACAACTCGGATCCGGCGCCGGTGAGCGGCACCAACTACGTGTTCTTCTCGTCGACGACGGCGGGCGGCTACCAGCTCTACGTCGGTGACGTGACGACCGGCCAGCGCTGGAGCCTGTCGCCGTTCGGCGTGAACGCCGACACGACGAAGGCCAAGCTCGGGTCGAGCTACTACGGCGGCCCGGCCGCCGCGCAGCCGACGCTGCTGTCGCAGGGGCGTCCGGCTGCTGCCTCGGCGAGCTACAACGCATCGCTCACGCCCGACAAGGCGTTCGACGGCAACACCACGAGCACGCGCTGGGATTCGCCGGAAGGCGCGGGCGTCGATCCGCAATGGATCTCCGTCGATCTCGGCGCGACGAAGACGATCAGCAGCATCGATCTCTACTGGGATGCGGGCGCGCTCGTCTACCAGATCCAGACGTCGAACGACAATGCGAACTGGACGACGATCTACTCGACGAACAACGGCGTGTCGTATGGCCATGTGACGCTGCCGAATCTGAACGGGCATGGCCGCTACGTGCGGATGTATGGCACGAAGCGCGCGACGCCGTGGGGGTATTCGCTCGACGAAATGCAGGTGTGGGGATCGTAAGCGCAAAGAAAAAAGCGACCTTCGAGGTCGCTTTTTTTTGCATCAAGCGCGGCGCGGATCACGCATGCAGCACATGCGCCGGAAAGGCGGGGCTGGCGCTTGCCGCACCCTGCGCGAGCGGCGCCACCTGCTTGCGGCGCTCACGGGTCGGCGCGACGCCGAACGCGTCGCGATAGCTCTTGCTGAAATGGCACGCCGACTGGAAGCCGCACGCCATCGTGATGTGCATGATCGACATGTCGGTCTGCAGCAGCAGTTCGCGTGCGCGGCGCAACCGTAGCGTCAGGTAGTAGTGCGTCGGCGTCATGCCGAGGTGTTCGCGGAACAGGCGCTGCAGTTGCCGCTGCGACATGTTCGCGAGCCGCGCGAGTTCCTCGCGTGACAGCGGCTCCTCGATGTTGTTCTCCATCAACGAGATCACTTCGAACAGCGACTTGTTCG
Source organism: Burkholderia sp. AU27893 (assembly GCF_002223205.1). Lineage (NCBI taxonomy): Bacteria > Pseudomonadati > Pseudomonadota > Betaproteobacteria > Burkholderiales > Burkholderiaceae > Burkholderia > Burkholderia sp. AU27893. The sequence goes on from NZ_NKFD01000004.1 coordinate 234,880, forward strand.
CGGAGCCGAGGCGCGCGACGAGCGGCATGCGTTGCTGCGCGCTCGTGTCGCGCACGTGTTCGACGATGAACTGCTCGGCGATCTGCGTGACGCGCGCGGTGCCCACGCGCGCGGCGATCAGGTTCAGCATCATGTCGAGCGGCGCGACGCCGCCCGTGCACGTGATGCGGTCGCGGTCGATCACGAACAGTTCCTTCAGGAAGCGCGTGTCCGGAAACTCTTCCTTCAGCGCCGACATGTTCTCCCAGTGGATCGCGCACGCGTAGCCCGCGAGCAGCCCCGACTTCGCGAGTGCATAGGTGCCCGTGCACAGGCTGCCGAGCGGGATGCCCGCGCGCGCGAAGCGGCGCAGCGTCGACAGATGGGCGGGCGTGGTCGCGCGCTGCACGTCGACGCCGCCGCACACGAACACGATGTCGGGCTGCCCCACGCATTCGGCCGGGCCGGTGTCGACCGTCAGGCCGTTGCTCGCGGTGACCGGGCCGCCATCCGGACTGATGACCGACCAGCGATAGAGCGGCTGGCCGCTCAGATAGTTCGCCATCCGAAGCACCTCGATCGCATTGGTGAACGCGATCATCGTGAAGTTCGGTAACGGCATGAACGCGAAGTGGGACAGCGACGCTGTGCGGTCGGGCGACATGGGGAGCGTTCCTAGAATCTCTAATAGCTTTACGCCCGGGGGCACCGATCGGGCTGCGATATTGTGTGAGCCAGCGCAACAAGCGTGCCATACGGCTAAACCCTAGATCCATACGTTGTCTGGCTGAAAGCGGCATGCTGCACTGCACCGTATCCGTGACGGGTTGCACCCCGACCGGGCGGCAATCGCACCGCCGGCGTGCCTGTTCATAGGTGAACTGGCTCGACCACTTTTGTTGGTCATCCGAAAAAGCACGACCGGTCACTTGTATAAAACGGACGCGGATGGCGGAAAAGGCAAAGAACGCGTCTAAATTCATCAATCCGCCGAAAATCCGAACGACAAGAATAGAGCCGTCGGCAGCCTTGTACGGGACGAGCGGGAAACCCAGGCAGGGCGGGCCTTGAGCTTCGGTTTCAGCCCCTTATTCTTCGTCACGGACGCACTATGTCGAACACCCAGCCTTTCTTCTCGCAGTCCCTCGCCGAGCGCGACGCGCCGGTGCGCAGCGCCATCCTGAAGGAACTCGAGCGTCAGCAGTCGCAGGTCGAGCTGATCGCGTCGGAAAACATCGTGTCTCGCGCCGTGCTCGAGGCGCAGGGCTCGGTGCTGACCAACAAGTACGCGGAAGGCTATCCCGGCAAGCGCTATTACGGCGGCTGCGAATTCGCGGATGAAGTCGAGGCGCTGGCAATCGAGCGCGTCAAGCAGATCTTCAATGCCGGCTATGCGAACGTGCAGCCGCACTCGGGCGCGCAGGCGAACGGCTCGGTGATGCTCGCGCTGGCCAAGCCGGGCGACACGGTGCTCGGCATGTCGCTCGACGCCGGCGGCCACCTGACGCACGGCGCGAAGCCGGCGCTGTCGGGCAAGTGGTTCAACGCCGTGCAGTACGGCGTGAACCGCGACACGATGCGGATCGACTACGACCAGGTCGAGGCGCTCGCGCACGAGCACAAGCCGAACCTGATCATCGCCGGCTTCTCGGCCTACCCGCGTGCGCTCGACTTCGCGCGCTTCCGTGCGATCGCCGACAGCGTCGGCGCGAAGCTGATGGTCGACATGGCGCACATCGCCGGCGTGATCGCCGCGGGCCGCCACGCGAACCCGGTCGAGCATGCGCACGTCGTCACGTCGACCACCCACAAGACGCTGCGCGGCCCGCGCGGCGGCTTCGTGCTGACCAACGACGAAGACATCGCGAAGAAGATCAACTCGGCCGTGTTCCCCGGCCTGCAGGGCGGCCCGCTGATGCACGTGATCGCCGGCAAGGCCGTCGCGTTCGGCGAAGTGCTGCACGCGGACTTCAAGACCTACATCGACAACGTGCTCGCGAACGCGCAGGCGCTCGGCGAAGTGCTGAAGGCGGGCGGCGTCGATCTCGTCACGGGCGGCACCGACAACCACCTGCTGCTGGTCGACCTGCGTCCGAAGGGCCTGAAGGGCGCGCCGGTCGAGCAGGCGCTGGAGCGTGCGGGCATCACCTGCAACAAGAACGGCATTCCGTTCGACACCGAGAAGCCGACCGTCACGTCGGGCATCCGCCTCGGCACGCCGGCCGGCACGACGCGCGGCTTCGGCGTCGCGGAATTCCGCGAGGTGGGGCGCCTGATCCTGGAAGTGTTCGATGCGCTGCGCGCGAACCCGGAAGGCGACCACGCGACCGAACAGCGCGTGCGCCGCGAGATCTTCGCGTTGTGCGAACGCTTCCCGATCTACTGATCCCATCGACCCGACAATACTGGAGCAACACATGAGCACGCTGCATCAAGACAGCATCATCATCGACGGGCTGAACATCTCGAAGTTCGAGAAGCCGGTGTTCGAAGACATGCGCAAGGGTGGCATCACGGCCGCGAACTGCACGGTGTCGGTATGGGAGAACTTCACCAAGACCGTCGACAACATCGGCGTGATGAAGAAGAAGATCCGCGACAACAGCGAGCTGCTGACGCTGGTGCGCACGACGGAAGACATCTTCCGCGCGAAGAAGGAAGACAAGACCGGCGTGATCCTCGGGTTCCAGAACGCGCATGCGTTCGAGGACAACATCGGCTACATCGAAGCGTTCGCCGACATGGGCGTGCGCGTCGTGCAGCTCTGCTACAACACGCAGAACCTGGTCGGCACCGGTTGCTACGAACGTGACGGCGGCCTGTCGGACTTCGGCCGCGAAGTGATCACCGAGATGAACCGCGTGGGCATCATGGTCGACCTGTCGCACGTGGGCGGCAATACGTCGTCGGAAGCGATCGCGTTCTCGAAGAAGCCGGTGTGCTACTCGCACTGCCTGCCGTCGGGCCTGAAGGAGCATCCGCGCAACAAGAGCGACGAGCAGCTGAAGGAGATCGCCGATGCGGGCGGCTTCGTCGGCGTGACGATGTTCGCGCCGTTCCTCAAGCGCGGGATCGAAGCGAACATCGACGACTACATCGAGGCGATCGACTACGTCGTGAACCTGATCGGCGAGGATGCGGTCGGCATCGGCACGGACTTCACGCAGGATTACGCGAAGGAATTCTTCGACATGCTGACGCATGACAAGGGCCGCTATCGCCAGCTGACGAACTTCGGCAAGGTGATCAACCCGGACGGCATCCGCACGATCGGCGAATTCCCGAACCTGACGGCGGCGATGGAACGCCACGGCTGGAAGGAGTCGCGTATCCGCAAGATCATGGGCGAGAACTGGGTGCGCGTGTTCAAGGACGTGTGGGGCGCATAAGCGCCGCGAACGCCGAACCCCTTTCAGCGATTCAACATTAAAAGAAATCGGGACGTGCCCGTGCAAGCCGCACGGGCGCGCGGACGATGTCGCGCCGGTGCACTGAGCCGCGCGGCCACTTTCCTCACGGAGTCACCACGATGCAACCGCAACTGCCGATCAACGTCGATCCCGATACCGGCGTCTGGACCACCGACGCGCTGCCGATGCTGTACGTGCCGCGCCACTTCTTCACGAACAACCACGTCGCCGTCGAGGAAGCGCTCGGCGTCGAAGCGTATGCCGAGATCCTCTACAAGGCCGGCTACAAGTCCGCCTACCACTGGTGCGACAAGGAAGCGAAGCTGCACGGCCTGACCGGCATGGCCGTGTTCGAGCACTACCTGAAGCGCCTGTCGCAGCGCGGCTGGGGCCTGTTCTCGATCATCGAAGCCGACCCGGCGAGCGCGCGCGCCAGGATCGAACTGCGCCACTCGTCGTTCGTACTCCAGCAGCCGGGCAAGGAAGGCAAGCTTTGCTACATGTTCGCGGGCTGGTTCGCCGGCGCGATGGACTGGGTCAACGACACGACGCCGGAAGGCAAGGGCGCGCCGCGTGCGCAATCGAAGGAAGTGCAGTGCGCGGCCGAGCATCACGACCACTGCGTCTTCGAAGTGTCGCCGATCGCGCACTGAAGCCCTGACGCACGGATTCACCGAAACACGACAACACCCGCAACACGAGACATTCGAACGCCAGAGGTCGCCAGCGATGCGTTATCCCCACCTGTTCAAACCCATGCAGCTGAACCAGCTGACGCTGCGCAACCGGATCGTCAGCACCGCGCATGCGGAGGTGTATGCCGAGCCGGGCGGCCTGCCGGGCGACCGCTATATCCGCTACTACGAAGAAAAGGCGAAGGGCGGCGTGGGCCTCGCGATCTGCGGCGGGTCGAGCCCGGTGTCGATCGACAGCCCGCAGGGCTGGTGGAAATCGGTGAACCTATCGACCGACAAGATCATCGATCCGCTCACGCGCCTCGCCGACACGATGCACAAGCACGGCGCGAAGATCATGATCCAGGCGACGCACATGGGCCGCCGCTCGTCGTTCCACGGCGAGCACTGGCCGCACCTGATGTCACCGTCGGGCGTGCGCGAACCCGTGCACCGCGGCAACGCGAAGATCATCGAGATCGAGGAAATCCGCCGCATCATCGGTGACTTCGCGGCTGCCGCGAAGCGCGTGAAGGCGGCCGGCATGGACGGCATCGAAATCTCGGCCGCGCACCAGCACCTGATCGACCAGTTCTGGAGCAAGCGTTCGAACCACCGCACCGACGAATGGGGCGGCAGCCTGGAGAACCGCCTGCGCTTCGGCATCGAGGTGCTGACGGCCGTGCGCGAGGCGGTGGGCAAGGATTTCTGCGTCGGCCTGCGCATGTGCGGCGACGAATTCCACGAGGACGGCCTCGATCACGAAGCGCTGAAGGAAATCGCGCAGGCGATGTCGGAGACGGGCCTGATCGACTACCTGAGCGTGGTCGGCTCGGGCGGCGACACGCACAACACGATCGCCAACTGCATGCCGCCGATGGCGCTACCGCCGGAGCCGTTCGTGCACCTCGCGGCCGGCATCAAGTCGGTCGTGAAGATTCCGGTGATGCACGCGCAGAGCATCCGCGATGCGGGCCAGGCCGAGCGCCTGCTCGCGACCGGCATGATCGACCTGGTCGGCATGACGCGCGCGCAGATCGCCGATCCGCACATGGTGATCAAGATCCGCGACGGCCGCGAGGACGAAATCAAGCAGTGCGTCGGCGCGAACTACTGCATCGACCGCCAGTACAACGGCCTCGACGTGCTGTGCATCCAGAACGCGGCGACCTCGCGCGAAGCGACGATGCCGCACATCATCGAGAAATCGCGCGGCCCGAAGCGCAAGGTCGTGGTGGTCGGCGCGGGCCCCGCAGGGCTCGAGGCCGCACGTGTCGCGAAGCTGCGCGGCCATGATGTGGTGCTGTTCGAGAAGAATGCCGAAGTGGGCGGCCAGGTGATGATCGCCGCGAAGGCACCGCAGCGCGAACAGATGTCGGGGATCATCCGCTGGTTCGACATGGAAACGAAGCGCCTGGGCGTCGATCGCCGTCTCGGCGTGGCCGCCGACGAGAAGATGATCATGGCCGAGAAGCCGGACATCGTCGTGCTCGCGACGGGCGGGTCGAGCTTCACGTGGCAGGTGCCGGGCTGGGGCGTGGCCGAAGGGCTGGCCGTCAGCTCGTGGGACATCCTCACCGGCAAGGTCGAGCCGAAGCAGAACGTGCTGCTGTTCGACGGCGTGAGCACGCATGCGGGCGCTGGCGTGGCCGACTTCATGGCGAGCCGCGGCTCGAAGGTCGAGGTCGTCACGCCGGACGTGAAGGTCGCCGACGATTGCGGCGGCACGACGTTCCCGATCTTCTATCGCCGCCTGTATGCATTCGGCGTGATCCCGACGCCGAACACGATGCTCGATCGCGTCTACGAAGAGGACGGCAAGCTGATCGCCGTGCTGCGCAACGAGTACACGGAAGAGCTGGAAGAGCGCGCGGTCGACCAGGTGGTGATCGAGAACGGCTCGTCGCCGAACGACGAGCTGTACTGGAAGCTCAAGCCGGAATCGGTGAACCGTGGCCAGATCGATCCGCACACGCTGTTCGCGGCCGAGCCGCAACCGTGCCTGTCGGAAGAGCTCGGCAACGGCCGTTTCCTGCTGTTCCGTGTCGGCGACTGCATCTCGATGCACAACGTCCACGGGGCGATCTACGACTCGCTGCGTCTCGTGAAGGATTTCTAAACGATGAACCCGTCCTTCCTCATTACCGCCCTGTTATGGCTGTCGGTGGCGGGGCTCGCGTTCGCGGTCGCGAAGCGCTCGTCCTACTGGCGTCTGGGCCGGGCCACCGCGCCCGGTTCGTTCGGCGTCGCGAACCTGTTCGCGATCCCGAAGCGCTACTTCGTCGACCTGCACCATGTGGTCGCCCGTGATCCGTACATCGCGAAGACGCACGTCGCGACGGCCGGCGGCGCGATCGGCGCGCTCGCGCTGGTGTTCGTCAACTACGGCCTCGCGATCTACTCGCCGTGGCTCGACAAGCTGATCTTCCTCGCGGCGCTCGCGATGCTGGTCGGCGCGGTGTTCGTGTGGCGCCGGCGCGCGGCCAAGGACGTGCCGGCGCGCCTGTCGCGTGGCCCGTGGAATACGCTGCCCTGGCTGCTCGGCTCGTTCGCGCTTGGCCTCGTGCTGTTCATGCTGGTGCCGACCGGCGCGATGTCGGGCGCGTTCGCGGTGCTCTGCGCCGTGCTGATCGGTGTCGGCGCCTTCACGATGACGGTCGGCGCCGCGAAGGGCGGCCCGATGAAGCATGCGATCGCAGGTCTCCTGCACCTGGCCTTCCACCCGCGCCAGGAGCGTTTCGCGGCCACCCGCGACTCGTTCACCGGCAACGGCACGGCCACGCCGCCGACCGCGCTGAAGCTGCCGGACATCGAGCATCAGGAGTACGGCGTCGCGAAGCCGGTCGAATTCCGCTGGAACCAGTTGCTGAGCTTCGACGCGTGCGTGCAGTGCGGCAAGTGCGAAGCCGCGTGCCCCGCGTTCGCGTCGGGCCAGCCGCTGAATCCGAAGAAGCTGATCCAGGATCTCGTGGTCGGGATGGCGGGCGGCACCGATGCGGCTTACGCCGGCAGCCCGTCGCCGGGCATTGCGGTCGGCCAGCATCGCGGCGAGCCGAACGGCCCGATCGTGTCTGGCCTGATCGAAGAGCAGACGCTGTGGTCGTGCACCACCTGCCGCGCGTGCGTGCAGGAATGCCCGATGCTGATCGAACACGTCGACGCGATCGTCGACATGCGCCGCAACCGCACGCTCGTGCACGGCACGGTGCCGGGCAAGGGCCAGGAAGTGCTCGCGAACCTGCGCGAGACGGGCACGATGGGCGGCTACGACACGGCTGCGCGCTACGACTGGTCGGTCGACCTGAACGCACCCGTCGCGCAACCGGGCAAGCCGGTCGACGTGCTGTTCGTCGCGGGTGAAGGCGCGTTCGACATGCGCTACCAGCGCACGCTGCGTGCATTCGTCACGGTGCTGAACAAGGCGGGCGTCGACTATGCGGTGCTCGGCGCGACCGAGACCGACACGGGCGACGTCGCCCGCCGGCTCGGCGACGAAGCGACGTTCCAGCAGATGGCGAAGCGCCTGATCGGCACGCTCGACACGCTGTCGTACAAGCAGATCGTGACGGCCGACCCGCACGTGATGCACAGCCTGCGCAACGAATACCGTGCGCTCGGGCTGCGCGTGACGGTCAAGCATCACACGACCTTCCTCGCGGAGCTGGCCGACAGCGGCAAGATCGCGCCGAAGGCCGTCGAAGCGCTGCAGGACAAGCGCACCACGTATCACGATCCGTGCTACCTCGGCCGCTACAACGGCGAGACGGAAGCGCCGCGCAAGCTGCTGAAGACGATCGGCATCCAGGTCGTCGAGATGGAGCGCAACGGCATGCGCGGCCGCTGCTGCGGCGGTGGCGGCGGGGCGCCGCTGACCGACATCCCCGGCAAGCAGCGCATTCCCGACATCCGCATCGCCGATGCCCGCACGATCGGCGCGGACGTGGTCGCGGTTGCCTGCCCGAACTGCACGGCGATGCTCGAAGGCGTCGTGGGCCCGCGCCCCGACGTGCTCGACGTGGCCGAACTCGTTGCCGCCTCGCTGGAGTGAATCGATGAACACGATCAAACGAATCGATCCGCGCCGCCCGTTCATCATCACGGCCGCCGGCCTGAAGCGCATCACGCTCGGCGAGGAAGGCAGCGCCGATGCGAACGCCGTGCACGGGATCGCGCACGGTCATGGCGCGGCGGCTGCGAAGCCGCGCCGCGCGGTGCAGGATCCGAAGCACGTGATGCTGGTGGTCGCGCACGGCGAACGTGGCGCGCTCGACGATCATTCGCGGCAGGCGATTGCCGCCGCCGCATTGCTCGCCGATGCGCAGACCGAAGTCGCGCTGCTGGCGTTCGGCGAACTGAAGGACGACGTGGCCGAACTGGGCGTCGACAAGCTGCTTGAACTCGCCGGCTTCGATCGGCGCGCGTTCGACCCTGAAAGCGAATTGCAAGCGCTGCAGGCGTGCGTGGCGGCGCTTGCGCCGAAACACGTGTTCGTGCCCGACAACGCGACGGGCGACGGCGATCTCGGCCGGCGCTACGCGGCGGCTGCCGGCGCGAGCGTCGCGACGCATGTCGTCGAGATCGACGCGAAGCATGTCGGCGCGTATGCGCACGCGGGGCGCGCGTTTGCCACCCGCGCGCTGCCCGACGTGATCTTGCTCGCGCAGAACGCGGTCGACGCGAAGTTGCCGTTCGTCGGTGCGGGCGAACGCGTGGCTGCCGACTTCATTCGCCCGGCACACGACGCCGCGCAACCGTACCGCGATCTCGGCCTCGACGAAATCGACGCGGCCCAGGTCGCGCTCGAGGAAGCCGACTTCATCGTATCGGCCGGCAACGGCGTGTCCGACATCGGCGCGTTCGAGCGGCTGGCCGGTGCGTTCGGCGCGGCGATCGGCGCAAGCCGCGTCGCGGTCGACAACGGTCACTTCACGCGCGACAAGCAGGTCGGTGCGACCGGCAAGACGGTCGAGGCGAGCGTGTACATCGCGTTCGGCATCTCGGGCGCGGTGCAACACCTGCAGGGGATCAAGGACTGCCGCCACGTGATCGCGGTGAACCTCGACGGCAGCGCGCCGATCGCGAAGCGCGCGAACCTGACGGTGGTCGGCGACGCGCAGGGCACGATCGCCGCGCTGATCGAGCAGGTGCAGGCCGCGCGCGCCGCGCGTGGCGAATCGCCGGCCGCGGTCGGCACCCGTGAACCGGAAGGAGTCGCTGCATGAACGCCCCCCGCCAGCTGCAACGCATCGCGGTGCTCGTGTCCGTCGGCCGTCATCCGGTCAGCGGCGTCGCGCGCTACAGCCGCAACGACGCGGCCGCGCTCGAAACCGGCCGCCAGCTCGCGGAGCGGCATCGCGCGACGCTCGACGTGATCCATGCGGGCGACCCCGCGAATGCGGCGCTTGCCGAATATCTCGCGCTCGGCGCACGGGAGGTCGAGGTGCTGGCCTGCCGCGACGGCGACGACGCCGTGCATGCGCTCGCCGCGCGTGTCGAGGACTACGACCTCGTGCTGACCGGCACGCGCGCCGAGGGCGCGTACGACACCGGCATGCTGCCGTATCGCGTCGCCGCGACGCTCGGCTATCCGTTGGTCGGTTCGGCCGTCGACGTGACGGTCGACGGCGGCCGCGTGGCCGTCCGGCAATTTTTGCCGAAAGGGCTGCGGCGGCGCGTCGACGCGGCGCTGCCGGCCGTCGTCGCCGTCCATCCGCTCGCCAATGCCGAGCCGCGCTACGCGTATGCGCGGCTGCGCGCCGGCGCGATCCGGCCGGCGCTCGCGGCGCCCGGCGCGGACGCCGACGCGGCCGCGTGGAAGGTCGGCCCGATCGAGCGTAAACCCGTAAAGCTGGTCGCCGCCGAGAAGCGCTCCGGGCATGCCCGGATGCTGTCCGCGACGACGACCGAAAGCCGTGGCGGCAACGTCGTAAATGAAGGGAGTTCGGTCGAAAAAGCACAAGTGATCCTCGCGTATTTGCGCGAGCATCAGCTCATCGACTACTGATTTTGATGCCTGTCGGCAAGAACCCAGGGATGCAAGGAATCCGGAGCAAACGATGAAAGTATCGGCAGACATTCGTGCATTGATCGAGCGGCGCAAGGAAGGCTACAGCCTCGAGGCACCGTTCTACACGAGCGAGGACATCTTCGCGCTCGACATGGAGGCGATTTTCCGCCAGCACTGGATCCAGGTGGCGGTCGAGCCGGACATTCCGGAGCCGGGCGACTACGTGACCGTGGAACTGGGGAGCGATTCGATCCTGATCGTGCGCGACGACGACATGGCGATCCGCGCGTTCCACAACGTGTGCCGTCACCGCGGCGCGCGCCTGTGCAACGAGGACAAGGGCTCGGTCGGCAACATCGTGTGCCCGTACCACAGCTGGACCTACAACCTGACGGGCCAGCTGATGTTCGCCGAGCACATGGGCGAGAAGTTCGACCGCTGCAAGCACAGCCTGAAGTCGGTGCACGTCGAGAACCTCGCGGGCCTGATCTTCGTCTGCCTCGCCGACGAGCCGCCCGCCGACTTCGCGCAGCTGCGCGCCGAGATGGAGCCGTACCTGCTGCCGCACGATCTGCCGAACACGAAGATCGCCGCGCAGGTCGACATCATCGAGGAAGGCAACTGGAAGCTCACGATGGAGAACAACCGCGAGTGCTATCACTGCGTCGCGAACCATCCGGAGCTCACCATCTCGCTGTACGAATACGGCTTCGGCTACCAGCGCTCCGACGCCAACGCCGAAGGCATGGATGCATTCGCGGAAACCTGCGTGCGGCGCGGCAAGGAGTGGGCCGAGATGGGCCTGCCGTCCGAAGAGATCGAGAAGCTGCTCGACGTGACGGGCTTCCGCACGCAGCGCCTGCCGCTCGATCGCCACGGCGAATCGCAGACGCTCGATGCGAAGGTCGCATCGAAGAAGCTGCTCGGCGGCTTCGACAAGGCCGACCTCGGCGGGCTGTCGTTCTGGACGCAGCCGAACTCGTGGCACCACTTCATGAGCGATCACATCGTGACGTTCTCGGTGATCCCGCTGTCGGCCGGCAAGACGCTGGTGCGCACGAAGTGGCTTGTGCACAAGGACGCGAAGGAAGGCATCGACTACGACGTGAAGAACCTCACGGCCGTGTGGAACGCGACCAACGACCAGGATCGCGCGCTCGTCGAATTCTCGCAGCGCGGCGCGACCAGCAGCGCGTACGAGCCGGGCCCGTATTCGCCGTTCACGGAAGGTCTCGTCGAAAAATTCTCGGCCTGGTACATCGGCCGGCTCGCCGAAAAAACCGGCGCGTAGTACCCAGAAGCGGACAAGCGGAGCAAGACATGATGCGAGATGCGGCCAACTTCGAGCCGACGGACAGCCGGGTCACGCGCCCGGCGTTCTGGAACGCCCTTCCCGAGCGCTGGACGAGCGACGTCGAGGAAACGCTGGTGTGCTGCCACGTGCGGCAGGAAACGCACGACGTGAAGAGTTTCTTCTTCCGTTCGCCGCAGGGCCGCTCGTTCTCGTTCGAGCCCGGGCAGTTCCTTACGCTCGAGCTCGAGATCGACGGCGAAACGATCAACCGCTGCTACACGATCTCGTCGTCGCCCGCGCGGCCGCACACGGTGTCGATCACGGTGAAGCGCGTGCCGGGCGGCAAGGTGTCGAACTGGCTGCACGACAACCTGCAGCCGGGCGCCGCGGTGCGCGTGCTCGGCCCGGCCGGCGAATTCACGTGCGCCCGGCATCCGGCGCGCAAGTACCTGTTCCTGTCGGCCGGCTCGGGCGTCACGCCGCTGATGTCGATGAGCCGCGCGCATCATGATCTCGCGGAGGATCGCGACATCCTGTTCGTGCACAGCGCACGTACGCCGGACGACATCATCTTCGCGCGCGAGCTCGACCTGATCGCGTCGAACCACACGAACTTCCGCACGTCGTTCGTCGTCGAGCGCGTCGGTGCCCGCACCAACTGGCCGGGCGTCACGGGCTTCCTGACGCTGCCGCTGCTGAAGCTGATCGCACCGGATTTCATGGAGCGCGAAATCTTCACGTGCGGCCCCGCGCCGTACATGAAGGCCGTGCGCGACCTGCTCGACGAAGCCGGCTTCGATCGCAAGCAGTATCACGAGGAAAGCTTCTCGTTCGAAACGCTTGCCGAAACCGCAAGCGACGAACTGCTCGCCGATCTCGCCCCGCTGGCCGACGGCGCCGACACCGGCACCGAAACGAAGCAGTACACGGTCAGCTTCGCGAAGAGCAATCGCGAGATTTCGTGCGGCTCGGAGCAGCACGTGCTGGATGCGGCGCGCCAGTCAGGTGTGCGGCTGCCGGCCTCGTGCACGCAGGGCATGTGCGGCACCTGCAAGGTGAAGCTCGTGTCGGGGCAGGTCGAAATGAAGCACAACGGCGGTATCCGCCAGCGCGAGATCGACCAGGGGATGGTGCTGCTGTGCTGCAGCAAGCCGCTGTCGGATCTCGTGATCGACAAGTAGTCGCAACCCGCCATCGGCTGTCCGGGCGCGTCGCGTCCGGACAAGCATCCGTCGGAAAACAACGATACCGCGGATTTGTGGTTGAAGAACCTAGAGAGGCAACGCGCACGGTGCGCATATCAAGGAGATCGACCATGAAGCTGTTCGGAAAACTGTTGTGGACCGGCGCACTGTCGGCCATGGTGGCGCTGAGCGCGTCCGCACTTGCCGATACGAAGCCCACGCTGAAGATCGGTTACGTCGAAGGCTGGGACGACAGCGTGGCGACGTCGAACGTCGCGGCGCGCGTGATCGAGAAGAAGCTCGGCTACGAAGTGAAGCTCGTGCCGGTCGCGGCCGGGATCATGTGGCAGGGCGTCGCGCGCGGCGATCTCGATGCGACGCTGTCCGCGTGGCTGCCGGTCACGCACGGCTCGTACTGGGATGAATACAAGGCCAAGGTCGTCGACCTCGGCGCGAATTTCCCGGATGCAAAGATCGGCCTGATCGTGCCTGCGTACGTGAAGGCGAAGAGCATCGACGACCTGAACGCGGAGAAGGGCAGCTTCGGCGGCCGGATCGTGGGCATCGATGCTGGTGCAGGCGTGATGCGCAAGACCGACGACGCGATCAAGAGCTACGGGTTGAACTACACGCTGATGCCGAGCTCGGGCAGCGCGATGACGGCCGAGCTGTCGCGTTCGGTCAATGCGAGCAAGCCGGTCATCGTGACGGGCTGGGCGCCGCACTGGATGTTCGCGAAGTGGAAGCTGCGCTTCCTCGAGGATCCGAAGAAGGTGTTCGGCGGCGCGGAGCACGTCGACAGCGTCGTGAATCCGGGGCTCGAAACGAAGGCGAAGCCGGTGGTCGCGTTCCTGAAGAAATTCCAGTGGAAGCCGGGTGAAATCGACAGCGTGATGCTGGCGATCCAGAACGGCTCGAAGCCGGAAGCGGCAGCCGATGCGTGGATCGCCGCGCACGCGGATCGTGTGAATGCGTGGACGGAAGGCGTGCAGTAAGCCGGCAGTGAATCGCCTCGATAAATAGATGAAGAGACAGTCCGGGAAGGGTCGGTAGTAATGCGAAATAATCGCACTGCGACGCGACCTTATCCCGGAATTATTTTTTTGATTCTGCAGAAAAGAGCGTAAGTTGTTACACTAGCGCCCTTGTGCGGAGTCATCACAGGAGGAATTGGATGAGTCAAGCAGGACTGCGTGCGAATCGCACCAGTGATGTTGAGGCAACCATCTCACATGATTCGCCGGGCCACACGCTGCATCGTGGCCTGACTTGGAAAGACGCTTTTTGGGTAACGAGCGGCGTGCCGGCAGGCGTGCTGTTCACGATCGGCGGCGTATGCGCGACGATCGGCCAGCCCGCGTGGGCGATCTGGATCGCCGCGATCACGATGGGGCTGGTTCAAAGCGCGACTTATGCGGAAATATCGGGGCTATTTCCCCATAAATCGGGCGGCGCGTCCGTGTATGGCGCGATTGGCTGGGTCCGTTACAGCAAGCTGATTGCCCCGGTTTCCGTGTGGTGCAACTGGCTCGCGTGGTCGCCGATGCTCGCGCTCGGCTGCGGCCTCGCGGCGAGCTATGCGCTCACGAGTCTCTTTGCCGCCGACGCGGCGGTGCTGCACTGGCAGCTCAAGGTTGCGGATCTCGGGTTCATCAAGCCCGGTCTGTCCCTGCGGATCAATGCGACGTTCATCATCGCGACGATCCTGCTTCTCATCACGTTCAAGCTTCAGCACAGCGGTGCGTCGAAGGCTGCGCGTACGCAGCGCATTCTCGGCATCGCATCGCTTACGCCGCTGTTGATCGTCGGCATCGTGCCGTTCATTACGGGCGACGTGCCGATGTCGAACCTGCTCCCGCTGCTGCCGCTCGGTCACGACGCGCACGGCAACCTCACGGCCGCGACGTTCGGCTCGTGGAACGGGCAAGGCGTCACGATGGCGCTCGGCGCGATGTTCATGGCCGGCTGGGCTTCGTACGGCTTCGAGACGGCCGTCTGCTACACGCGTGAATTCCGTGACCCGCGTCGCGATACCGCCAAGGCGATCTTCTGGTCGGGCGCGCTGTGCCTCGTCGTGATGACGCTCGTGCCGATGGCGTTCCAGGGCGCGCTCGGCACGCAGGCGATGCTCGATCCGTCGATCGGCGACGGCACCGGCGTCGCGGCTGCGATGGCGAAGATCGTCGGCGGCGGTGCATGGGTTGCGAATGCGGTGGTCGTGATGCTGATGCTCTCGATCCTGCTGATCGTGATGACGTCGATGATGGGCTCGTCGCGCACGCTGTACCAGGCATCGGTCGACGGCTGGCTGCCGAAGTACCTGTCGCACGTGAACGAGCACGGCTCGCCCACGCGCGCGATGTGGACCGATCTCGGCTTCAACCTCGTGTTGCTGATGATGTCGGACTACATGACGGTGCTGTCGATCTCGAACGTCTGCTACATGCTGTTCGTATTCCTGAATCTTCAGTCGGGCTGGATCCACCGGATGGATCGCGGCAACTGGGATCGGCCGTTCTGCTGCCCGACGTGGTTGCTCGTCGGCGGTGCGATCTGCGGTTACGCGAACCTGGTGTATGTCGGTGCAGGCGCGAACCTGCAGGGCGAGGGCACGCTGCGCAACGGGCTGATCGCGATGCTGCTGATCGTGCCGGTGTTCCTGTTCCGTCACTATTGGCAGGATCGCGGCCGCTTTCCGGCGCAGATGCAGCGCGACATGGAACTCGAAGTACCGAAGCGTGCGATGTGGCTGAATCTGATGCCTTACGTTGCGCTGGTTGGCGCGGGGCTCACGATCTGGTTGTCGTATTACTTTGCGTGGGTGAAGTGAACGTGTAGTGCGAAACGCGACTCTCGGGCCGGACGCGGAAACTGCGCACGGGTCAGGCACGGGAGGCGCAGTGCGCGCGACATGTGCGCTTGACTGTGCCCGGCGCCGCCGAGACTTAGCCCCGAGCGCCGGCGAGCGGCAGCCCCGTTGCCGGATCAAGATGCTTCGCCTTCGCCATTTCGTTGATCATCTCGTCGGAAGGCTTTTGCGGAGGTGTGGCGGCATCTTGTTCTTTCTGCCACTGGAAGCTGCCGTCCCACGGCGGAAGTTTTGCGGGTGGCAGAGGGACGATCTTGTCGATTTCAGGCACCTTCGGATTGCGGCCGTCGTTGCTGTCGATGAATTTTCCGATCACTTGATATCGTCTGGAGCGTTCGGGGTCATGCGAGAGGGCCAGGTAATACAAGGTGTCAGATTTCGCCGGCCCCTGAAACGCATTTTCGAGCGTAAACGCACATTCGGCACTTCCGGCCTCGACACCCTTCTGAAAGGTCTTGAGTGCCTCCGGGTATGACCCGTCGGTCTTCAAGTCCAGGCCGAGCATCATCGCGGCTTTCCCATACCCTTGAGCTGTAGCGCACTCCCGCATCTGCTTCGCAATGACCGGTGCATTGTCCCGTGGTGCGAGTAGTTCCCCAATGTAGTACTGAGCGTCGGGGTTGCCCAGATCGGCAGCTTTTCGGAAGTAATGCAGCGACATCTCGTTGTCTTGCTTCAGACCGTATCCGGCCTCGAGATATTGGCCGATGTCGTAGTAGCCGGCGGGTATGCGTTGCTCGACCAATTGTGAGGCGAGATCAACCGCTTCTTTCGCCGGGTCGGGAGAGTGGGCCAGTTCTTGCGAAATCAGGAGTTGAGCGTTGTCGTTGGCCTTGTAGTGTCCATACGCGGCGGCAATCCGATAGTAACGAACGATATCGTCGAAATCTTTCGGTCCGTTCCGCTTCTGCAGGTATCGAGCGTACTGGAACAATGCATCTGCCTTGGGATCGAGCGAAGGAAGATGGTCGGCGTTGTGTGTGCAGGTAAATGCGAGATTGGCTTGCACGCTGTTGAGATCGGGAAGCGTGGTTGACTCGGGCGCCGGTTTTTCCTTTTTCGTACACGCGCCCATGAGAAGGGCGAATGAAATGCACAGGGCGAGTCTGTTCATCGATCGATCATCGTAGGTACGATTCAGATGCATCCCGACAGGAAGTCCGAAGTGTCGAAGCACTACGGTTGACCGAATCTCATTTCAGATCCCGCATGCCGTTGACGATTGGTTGTTGCATCTGCACTTGACCACGTAGCGCGCGACGAGGTTCCCGAGCCGGAGGCGAGTCCGGCTCGGGAGCCGCGGAGTGTGCCGAATGTGACGCATTCGCGGGTGTCAGGCCTGATCGAGGTACGAGATGAGTCGCCACGCGACCTGCGTCGTCTGCTGGCGCGTACCGATCACGCGATCCAGAAGCGCGAGTGCCCTTGATTCGTGAACGATGATCGAGGGCAGCGTATCGCCCTTCAGAAACCGCCGTTCCGAGTCGCCGGCCTGACCTTCCTTCAGGGTTGCGCACCAGACTCCGTCCTCGGGGCAGCGTTCCCCGGTGCGAGCGACCGTTCCGATCGGCAGTCGCGTCGCGACGGTCACCGGCTGCAGTTCCTCCGAGACTTTGTCCTGGACGCCGGCGAGCGGTAGCCCCGTTGCCGGATCGAGGTGCTTCGCCTTCGCCATTTCGTTGATCATCTCGTCGGAAGGCTTTTGCGGAGGCGTGGCGGCATCTTGCTCTTTCTGCCACTGGAAGCTGCCGTCCCACGGCGGAAGTTTTGCGGGTGGCAGAGGGACGATCTTGTCGATGTCGGGAACCTTCGGATTGCGGCCGTCGTTGCTGTCGATAAATTTTCCGATCAGTTCGTAGCGTCGTGTTCGTTCGGGATCGTTGGACAGGGCCAGGTAATACAGCGCGTCGGATTTAGGCGGCCCCTGAAATGCATGTTCGAGCATGAACGTACTTTGCGAGTCTCCCGACTCGGCACCTTTCTGGAAAGCCTTGAGTGCTTCCTGATAGAAGCCGTCGGTCATCAAGTCCGCGCCAAGCATGTTGGCTGCTTTGCCATTGCCTTGAGCCGTAGCACACTCCCGCATCTGTTTTGCAATGGCCGGTGCATTGTCTCGCGGGGCGAGTAATTCTCCGATGTAGTACTGCGCGTCGGGATTGCCCAGATCGGCGGCCTTTCGGAAGTAGCGCAGTGACATCTCGTTGTCTTGCTTCAAGCCATAACCGGTTTCGAGATAGTGGCCGATATTGTAGTAACCGGCGGGTATGCCTTGCTCGACCAGTTGTGAAGCGAGATCAACCACCTCTTTTTCCGGGGCGGGAGAATGGGCCAGTTCTTGCGAAATCAGGAGTTGAGCGTTGTTGTTCGCCTTGGGAAACACTGATCAATTCGGCTTGGCGGTCATCGCTGACGAGGCCAAGGGCGTTGTAGAAAGAAGCTCACGGAACGGACCCACGACGATGCAGCGGCAGATCGGTTTTGCGGAAGCGGAAAGTGCGGGCAAGAAGCGGGTGACCAAGCGTCAACGCTTTCTGGCCGAGATGGAGAAGGTCGTCCCTTGGTCGCGGCTGCTGTCGGTGATCGGGCCGTATTACCCGAAGGGCGAGCGTGGCCGGCCGCCGATTGGCCTGGAACGGATGCTGCGGATCTACTTGCTGCAGCAGTGGTACGGGTTGTCGGACGAAGGGCTTGAAGATGCGCTCTACGACAGCATCGCGATGCGCGCCTTCGCGGGCATCGACCTGGCGCGCGAGAACGTGCCGGACGCCACCACGCTGTTGAAATTCCGGCGCCTGCTGGTCGAGCACGCACTGACGCGAAAGCTGTTCGACGAGATCGGCATCGAGTTGTGCGAGCGCGGGCTGATGATGAAGGAAGGCACGCTGGTGGATGCGACGATCTTCGAGGCTGCGCCGTCCACGAAGAACGCCGGGAAGAGCCGTGACCCGGAGATGCATCAGACGAAGAAGGGCAACGACTGGTATTTCGGCATGAAGGCCCATGTCGGCGTCGACGCCGACTCGGGTCTGGTGCATAGCGTGGTCACCACGGCGGCCAACGAGCCGGACGTATCGCAGGCCCACGCCCTGCTGCACGGTCATGAGCAGGAAGCGTTTGGCGATGCGGGCTACACCGGCGTGGACAAGCGCGAGGAGATGAAGGGCAAGACGGTGAAGTGGCACGTGGCGCTCAAGCGCGGAAAGATCAGGGCGATGCAGGAAGGTCCGCTGAAGGACCTCGTGATCGCGGTCGAGCGAACCAAGGCGCAGATCCGCGCCCGGGTCGAGCATCCGTTTCATGTCGTGAAGAACCTGTTTCGTCATCGCAAGGTGCGCTACAAGGGTCTAGCCAGGAACACGGCACAGCTGTTCAGTCTGTTCGCGCTGGCGAACCTGGTGATCGCGAAAAATCAGCTGTTGTCGACTCATGGGAGCAATCCGTCATGTGTGTGAAAAACGCGGGAAGTGAGGCCCGAATACGAGCGAAACTCACCTCGCATGTCGTCAAATTCCTACGTCAATCTGAAAATTGCAACCTGCCTCGTCCGTTATGCGGACGACAGGCTCATTGATCAGCGTTTCCCTTGTAGTGACCATACGCTGCCGCTATCCGATAGTAACGGACGATATCGTCGAAGTCTTTCGGTCCGCTTTTCTTTTGCAGGTATCGAGCATACTGAAACAGCTCATCTGCCTTGGGATCGAGCGAAGGGAGATGGTCGGCCTCGTGCGTGCAGGTAAATGCGAGATTGGTGTGCACGCTATTGAGCTCGGGAAGGTGAGGTGACTGGGACACTGGATTTTCCTTTTTTGTACACGCACCCAGGACAAGGGCTAGCGAAATGCACAGGATGAATCTGTTCATCGATCAATCGTCGTAAGTACGGTTATCAGAGGTTCTTTCGAATCGGACGAGCGAGGCAATAGGCTTCATTCCTTTGTTGTTCAACGTCTTGTTGCGATCCAGGATCGTGCCCCACGCTTTGAAGGAACTTGCATAGTCGTCCAGGTCTCCCGCTCCGTTGGTATGAAGCCCCCAAAGCTTCTTTCGCAGCGGCTTCGTGATATCGCTGTTTTCGTGACAAATATTGAGTTCGCTATCGACATTCATGCTTCGGATGTTCACATTCGCGGACCCGAGCGTCATGAATGCGTCGTCGACCGTCATCAGTTTGGCATGGACGTATACCGGCAACCAATTGTCTGGGTGGGAGTCGGGCGCCACGAGCGTGCAAATATGTATCTTAAGCCCGGGTACGTCCATGGGGGGCGCATCCGGGCGGATGTTCGCATTGGCGCGCTTTTTCCGCTGCACTTCGTCCAGACCGATCTGAATATCCTGCTGCCGAGACTGGCTCGCCTGATAGTAGTTTGCGGCACCTTGCATCGCCATCCCGTCAAACGGATTCACTCCCTGGGATTGCATTTTTTGTAACGACGCCTGCTCTGCAGCAAGCTGCGACTCCAGCGAGTGCTGCTGCGCGGTGAGCTGGTCATCGACGGCTTTCTGCTGGCCCGTCATGCCTTCCTCACGCTCCAGCAATGCGACGCCCGGCATCGTGTTTCCGTATCCAAGCGAATTCAACATTTGGTACGTTCTCACCGTTCCGTTGCCGACTGCCGCATCGCTGGAGTTCGTAATCACGAACAGATAGATTGGCCCGTCCTGGCCGACATCCCGGCCCCATCGGAGATGCGTGGTCGCGACATTCTTGATTTTCGTTGCGAGTTCCTGCCAGCGGAAATACTGATTCTGGATGAATATGTACTGCGTCGCGTTGTTGATCGCCTGCAGGTACATTTTCCCGATGTCGCGCTTGCCCTTCTGCGACTGCGTGCGCAAAACCTGCGCCCTCACTTTGAGATCGTCAGGTGAGTCAGTGCGGATCTTTTGCTTCCCGGCTTGCCCGGCGCGCAGCTTCGTCAGATTTTGCCCCGTCGCATCGTCCCATGCTTCGCAGAAGTTCTTGTTCAGGTCCTCCAGGATGGGACCCGTTACGCGACTCGATATGTCCTGCCACGGACAGGGGCCATTGCGGCCCGTGCTCGGCGTCTTGGGGTCGTAGTGGTGATCGTCGGTATCCCAGTACTGGTCCAGCATGTTGTGACCCATGACGAAACCGGTGGCCAGATCGGGATCCTCGTAATCGATCAACACCATCTTTTGGTGATGCGTCGGCTCGGAGCCCATGCCCTTGGCCGCGCCGCGTTTCATGGCTGCGTTCCAGTCGGACTTCGAGCCATAGTTCCAGACCCTGCCGATGATTTCGGCGCGTTCGGAAAAGCTGAACCCGCGCGTCGCGATCTCGATGTTGGTCATGGCCTCCTTTCGATGCAGGAACTTGGTCGGCACGTCCGACAGGGACGTGAGCGACTGGACCGCCTTTACCGGGGCCATGACCACGTCATCGACGACGCGATTGGCCAAGGACGCCGATCCGCCTCTCGTAACGTTGTTCAGATTGGCTCGTCTGTACCATTCCGTATCGAACTTGCGCTCTTCCGCTGTCTGGTAGTCGGGTGCCATCAGGGGATGGCTGTCGTACATGTTCTGGCTAAAGCTTTGTTTGAGGCGCGTGATGCCGTCGAAGCCCGGCATGTTGTTTTCGCTCAGTTCGGCCACGTAAAGGTCATCGTGCCAGCACAGCAATCGTACCTTGCAGCCTTCCTTGCCCTTTTGCTCAAGCAGCGCACCAATTCGCATGCCGGAACCGTCACGGCGAAAGTACATGGACGGCTGAAAGCCCCAGCAAATGATGTCGATCGAATGCTTGGCGCCTGCGATGGCATCGTATACAGCCCGAAACGCGGTTTCGCCATTGACCAATGGCCGGAAGGATCCGGACTTTGGACCATATTCCGTGTTTTGCACATACCAGGGGAGGCAGACATTCGCGGCCGATGTCTCGTTCTGGGCGATGGGCGTGGTGATCTTCTGGTTTGGCGTCGCCATGGCCTATGCATCCGATGAAGGGTTGAGCAGGTCGCTGTAGAGTTGCCGGTGTGCGGCGCGATCGAGGGCGATCGCGTCGCCCTCGGGGAGCGTTTCGTGAAACTGGAAACCCTGATTGGCGAGCGCGCCATTGGCCGCGTCGCGGTAGTCGCCCGGTACCGGAATGTCGTGCGTGACGCCGTTAGCCATCTCCAGCGTGTATTTTTGCGTGGTGACGTGATGGTCGATCGGCAACTGGCCGGTACGGTCCAGCACGCCTTGCTTGACCAAAGCGCCATCAGCATAGAGCTTGTACGGCATGCCTGCCGGCACCACGCTGGTGGCGGATGGGGATGCCATCGTATTTAACGTCAGGCGTCGCGTCGGTAGATTCTTGAACGCCGGATTCGTCACATCCATGCGGGTCGGGCCGCTGAACGTGAAATCGGCACCCTTGAAATCGAGCCTGCCTGGCGCATGAATCTCGATGTTGCCGTCCTTGATCCGGATGTATGCGCCACCCGACGTCAGCAGGATTTCCTGTTGTGCGGAGGCTTGAACCTTCTCTGTTGCCGACGCGAGCAGCAGGGACTTTTGCGCGGTGACCTCGACGTTATCCGCGTGGGCCTGCACCTGAATCTTGCCTTTGGCCGCGAACAGCTTCATGCCGGCGTTCTGCACAAACAGGCTCAACTTCTCGGTGATGCTGGCGACCAGCGATCGTCCCGTTGCGATGTGCGTGCTCTGGCCGCTGACGAGATTGACATGCTGATCTGCCGCGACATGTGCAGACTTCTGAGTCGACAGTGCGATGCCTGCCGGTGCGGCGACCAGAATCACGGGCTGTTTGAATACGCTGGCCTTTCCCGTTCCACCGCCTGCCGTTACGCCGCCGCCGCCCGTGGCCCCTGTTTCGCTGTGAGTGGTTGCATCCGCAAAGGCATGCAATGCCGCATGCCCGTCCTTCAGGCTTTCCGCGCTTGCCGTTTCGCTAGCTTGCGAGAGACCGTCGAGCACGTTGGCAGAGCTTGTCAACTGGTTGGTGGCTGCGCGCGTATCGAGCGGCTGGTTGGCCACCGGATGAGTTGATACGTAGAGTCCGCGGCCCGAACGCAATGCCCCATATGCGTCCGAGCTGAGATCGAAACCGCTGCCGAGATAGTCGCCCCGAGCGTTGCCCGTGTGGTTGATCAGGTAGCCGAGATGCAATTGCGCATTGGTATTGCTACTGTATAGCTGCACACGGTTCTGTCCGGTCGAGTCGTCCATCACCATTTGATTGAATCCGGTTCCCGAAAACTCACGGGACCGATAACCTGACAGCAGGCCATTTGAATGCCATTGTGGCTTGGTTGCGCCGTTGTAGACACGAAGCAGTGCGATCGGCCGATCGATATCGTTGCCGATATGTCCGATGAGCAGTTCTTCACCGGTGCGTGGCATATGGACGCCACCGTAGCCGTCTCCTGCGTCGGACTGGGCAACGCGCACCCAGCACGATGCGCGTTCGTCGCCGTCGTTGTGCCGATCCCACGTGAAAAGAACCTTGATGCGATTCAGATCGTCGGTATACGCTTCCTGGCCACTCGGGCCGACCACGATCGCCGATTCCAGTTTGGCCTCTGGCTTGAGGTGTTCGAACGGACTGCGATATGCGACGGTGGTGCGCTGCGCTTCAAGCGACACACGATAAAAGCCGGTCGAACCATCGGCGTGCGGGACCGAGAACAGGCCACCGGGGTCGTCGTCCTGCACGTTCTTCAGTACGTGATACAGGCTGTGCGGGAAGTTCGTCTCGTACTTGGAGAGCGGCAGATTGTTGACGATGGCCCATTCGACGTCGATCACGGCGAATTCCCGCTGGTTCGCTGGATCGAGGTCGTGCTCGGGATGACCGGTCATCGTGAATCGTCGTCCCGCGTCGGCTCGACGCAGGTTTGCCACGCCGTGATAGCGCTTGGCTTTCGATTCCCACTCCTCCATGCGGAGTTTGGACAGATGGTCGCCGCGATCCTGCTTCGGATAGGTATAGGCGCCCGTATATTCGTAGACTTCCATCTGCGCGGGCACATCGCCTTGATGAGCCATCGTCGGAATCGATGTCGCCTTCGGGTTGGCCGGTGTTGGCGGGTTTTTATAGTCGAACGTTCGCGTCGACAGCAGCACGGACTGCAGCGTGCGTGTCGCCGACCATTGCGTGAAGGTGTCGGCCTCGCCATGGGCGCCGGCACGCGAAAAGGCGACTGTCGGGGGAGACAGCGGCTCGAGCACTTCGAGGCGATCGGTGATCACCAGCGTGTGTGATTTGCCGTCGATCGCCTGCCTCCAGATACCGTATAGCCCTTCTGATTCCAGAATGCGGTGCACGAAGTTCCAATCGGTTTCGTCCTGACGGCAGTACGAACGCGACGGCAGTGGTTGCGCCAGTTCGAACCGATACATACCGCGTGCTTGCGGATGTTGATCCAGTACGTCGGTGATGATCGCGTCGGCGCTTTGGTCTTGCCAGTGACGCTGGTCGCGACGGAACTTCAGGAAATGCATCCAGGATGAGAAGTGCAGTTGGTAGCCGGTCAGCCCGCCGTCTTCGCCCAGTCGCCGGGCTGTGTGGACATACCCGTGATGCGGGAGATAGGACCGGTCGGTCTGCTGGATCCAGAGCGTGACCGGTTGTGAAATCAGCGTCTTGAGAGGGACGTCGCGCGAGAGCGATACGCAATCGACCATGAACAGGTAATCACGCCCGATGCGCGAATGTCCGATGATCTGGTGGGGAATCAGCACGTCGGTGCCGATCGGCGTATCGAGCTTAAGAATACGTCCCTCTTGGGACAGCCCTCCCGTCATTGTCCCAATCATGCTTCGCGCATCCATGCTGACTCTCTCTCTCGTTATTTAGGCATATCGCGCGATTCTACGCGCGCTGAAATTAAATATGAAGAGCGCGCGCTGGATGTTAATTGGTGGTATCGGAACTTTGTCGGACGAAGTATTTTTTTGATTTCTCACGATAGATCAATGGCATGAAGAGGTTTTTCTTCCACTTGATGAATGCTCGTTTACATGGAGACGAGTTGCGGGTGATTGAAAGTCATTGTTAAGTGAATTGATTTTGTAAGTATTCGGTTTGGTTAATGTTGGGGATGTTGGGTATTCTGCGGGCATCTATTTTGTTTGGTAATTGAAAGAATGAAAATTGCGGTTTTAGAGAGTCATCGCCTGTGTGCAGCCCGTACTCCTAATCTAATTCGATACTCCAACTTGATTTTGAGAACGATCGGTTCTAATATCGCCTTCCATGAGCCTCACGCCGACATCTTCCGGCGCCCGCGATAGGGGGCGCCCACGCGAATTCGACACCGACGAGGTGATCGATGCGGCCGCACGCGTCTTCTGGGAGCAGGGATATCACGCGACGTCGATCGACGCGTTGTGCGAGGCGACCGGCGTCTTTCGCGGCAGCCTGTACCGAACCTTCGGCGACAAGCACGGGCTGCTGGTCGCCGCGTTCGACCGTTATGCGGAAGGTGCGATCGCGCGGCTCAAGGAGCGCCTCGCGACGGATCTGCCGCCGCGGCAGGCACTCCGGGAGGCGCTGCTGTACTACACGGAAATCGGTGTACGGCTGTCGGAGCGACGCGGCTGCTTCATCACGAATTCGGCCGTCGAACTCCTGCCCGGAGACGACGCATTACGCCCATACATCGAATCGACGCTGCTGCGCATCGGCACGCAATTCAGCCTGGCCGTCGCACGCGGGCAGCAGTCGGGCGATTTCGACCGGAATCTCGATCCGGAAGCGGTAGGCCGGTTCCTGCTGTGCCTGATCCAGGGCATGCGCGTGCTGGGCAAGTCGAGTGCGTCGGAGTCGGAGCTGGCATCGATCGTCGATATCGCGATGCGGGCGCTGGCCTGATATTTTTTTGATAATTTTGAGAATGATCGGTTTCAAATGTGGAGCGTGCTGGATGCCCGCATCGAGACCGTGAAGGGCAGGCGAGAACAGCAAGGAAGGTAATAAGACGCTGCCGCTGCGCACATCAGCACCGGCATCATTTTTCAATTAATTTGGGAATGATCGGTCATGAATAACGCAACTCCCGCAACACCTGTCGCGAGCGCGTACGGCAAAGGCATCGTCGCATGTGTGACCGCGACGATCCTGATGGGCGTGATGTTTCCGGTAATGACTGATGCGCTGCGCTACATCGATCCCTTTACATTCACGTCGCTGCGCTATCTGGTCGCCGGCATGGGCTTCCTGGCGTTGCTGGGGATCGTCGAAGGCCCCGGCGCTTTCCGTTCGGCAGGCGAGCACGTGGCGCTCGCGTGGCTGCTCGGGTCGATCGGCTTTTGTGGATTCGGGTCGTTTGTATTCCTGGGCCAGCAACTGGCCGGCGACGAAGGCGCGCTGACCGCGTCGATCATGATGGCGACGCAGCCGATGATGGGGCTCCTGCTCAACGCAGTGGTGCGGCGCGTCGCGCCCGCGCCGGTGTCGGTGCTGTTCGTCGTGCTGTCCTTTACCGGCGTGGCCCTCGTCATCACGCGCGGCGACGTGATCGCCGCGCTGCGCGAGCCGCAGCACTATGCGGCCAACGCACTGATCATCGTCGGCGCGTTGTGCTGGGTCGTCTATACGTTCGGCGCGGCACGCTTCACCCGCTGGTCGGCGTTGAAATACACGACCTTCACGACGTGGCTCGGCTTGACCACGATCGTCGCGGTCAACCTGCTGCTGATCGTTACGCACCGGATCGCGGCACCGTCACTTGCCGCGGTGCAGGCGGTCCTTCCGCATCTCGCGTACATGGGGCCGGTGGCCGGCTTCGGCGCGATCCTGCTGTGGATGACGGGCAACCGGATTCTCGGGCCGATGAACGGCGTGCTGTTCATGGACATCGTGCCCATTACGGCATTCGCCGTTTCCGCATTCACGGGCGTCGTGCCCAATCATGCACAGATCGCAGGCGCCGCGCTGACCGGTGCGGCGCTGATCCTGAACAACCTGTACCTGCGGCGCAGGGCGCGTCGAATCGGCACGACGCCCGCGCGCGTGCCGTCGGTTTCCACATGAGCGTCGCGCCTTCGCGTGTTACGAAAACACCACCGTCCGATCCCCGTTCAGGAACACGCGCCGCTCGATGAACGCCTTCACCGCGCGCGCAAGCGTCAGCGATTCGACATCACGCCCCACCGCAAGCAACTGCTCCGGCCGCAGCGCATGATCGACGCGCTCGACTACCTGCTCGATGATCGGGCCTTCGTCGAGATCGTCGGTGACGAAGTGCGCGGTCGCGCCGATCAGCTTCACGCCGCGCGCATGCGCCTGGTGATACGGCTTCGCGCCCTTGAAGCCGGGCAGGAACGAATGATGGATGTTGATCGCGCGGTTCGCGAGCTTCGCGCTCGTCTCCTGCGACAGCACCTGCATGTAGCGCGCGAGGATCACGAGTTCGGCGCCGCTCGATTCGAAGAAGTCGAGCCACTGCGCCTCCTGCTGCGCCTTCGTCTCGGCCGTGATCGGGAAGTGGCGGAACGGCAGCCCGTGCTGCGCGGCGAGCGGCTCGAAGTCGGGATGGTTCGACACGATGCCGACGATGTCCATCTTCAGCTCGCCCATCCGCCAGCGGAACAGCAGGTCCGCGAGGCAGTGCTCGAGCTTCGACACCATGATCAGCACCTTGGGCCGCGCGTTCACGTCGTGGATCGCCCACTGCATGTCGCCCTGCTCGCCACCGAGGCTGGCTGCGATCGGTGCGAATTCGTGGCGCAGCGCATCGATCTGCAGCGTTTCATCCGTCGGATGAAAGACGCAGCGCACGAAGAAGCGGTTGCTGAGATCGTCGTCGAACACGTTCAGCGCATCGACATAGCAGCGATGGCGATCGAGAAAGCCGACGACGGCGGCGACCTGGCCGGCCGCGCTCGGGCACGACAGTGTCAGGACGAATTGATCGGGGCGGTGCTCGGCGGTCATGAGACTCCTCGGATGGCATGGGCGCACGGCCGTGCGGCGGCGCACGAAGGCGCCGCGCCGCGCGGGTAGCGGGAGGCTCAAGTAAATCAGGACGATTTCGGGGCGGATAGAACCAACGCGCCGTGTGGCTGGTATCGGCGCGCCAGCGCGCGGGGGCGCGCTGCGCCCGTCACGCGCTCGCGCACGCGTCGAGCAGCCAGCGCCGGAACACGTGGGTCGCGTCCGGCTCGGGCCGTTGCGGCGGCCGCACCAGGAAGTAGCCGCGCGACGTGACGACCGGCGCGTCGACGGGCTTCACGAGCTGCCCCGACGCGACGAGTTCGTCCACGAGCGGCGACCAGCCGAGCGCGACGCCTTCGCCGAGCAGTGCCGCATGGATCACGAGCGCGTAGCTGTTGAAGGTCACGCCGCGCGCGGCGGCGGCCGTATCGAGGCCGTGCGCGTCGAACCAGCCGGACCACGACAGCCAGCGCTCGGGGCGCGTCGGCTGCACGTGCAGCAGCGGCAGGGCCAGCAAGTGCTCGGCCCGCGCGACGTGCGGGTGCGCGTCGCGGAACGCCGGCGAGCAGACGGGCGTGACCGATTCCGGAAAGAGCCGTGCGGCGGTGCACGACGGCCAGTGGCCGTCGCCGAACAGGATCGCGATGTCGCCATGGTCGCGCTGCGCGTCGTAATCCTGTGACGTGACGACGCGCACGTCGACATCCGGCATCACGCGCTTCAGCCCGGCCAGGCGCGGCATCAGCCAGTAGGTCGCGAAGCCGAAGTCGGTAACGATCGTGAGCGCACCGTGCTCGCGGCGCGCACGCAGGGTCGCGGTCGCGCCGCGCAGCGTGTCGAGGCTCATCCGCACGGCTTCGTACAGGCACTCGCCGTCGGCCGTCAGCGTGACGCCGCGCGGGCTGCGCTCGAACAGCGGCACGCCCAGTTCGGCTTCGAGCTGGAACACCTGCTGGCTCACGGCCGGCTGGGTGGAGCCGAGCTCGCGCGCGGCGGCCGTGAAGCTCGCGAGCCGGGCGGCCGATTCGAACGCGCGCAGCGCCTGCATCGACGGTAACGGTTCGGATTTCGACATAAGTCTCTCTAATGGCCCCATAAGGGCCGGACACCTACCCGCGCGAATTCGGGTAGGGGATAGTGCTTCGGACGGTGCGGTACCTGCGCTTCGCGGCCTGCTTCAAAGCCCGCTTCACGGGCACCGCGCCACGCATTCCGCGATTCTAGCCAGCGCGGCCCGCCCGTGCGGCACTTTCGCCGAGCTGCTTCCGTCATGCCGGACGTCCCGCTGCGCGAGCGGCGCGCCGCTCCATTCGAACACCGTTTTCCCCACGACAGCCGATGACGAACCCGACACCCAACATCCTGATCCTGATGGCCGACCAGCTCACGCCGTTCGCGCTGCCGGCCTACGGCAATCGCGTCGCGCGTACGCCGACGCTGGACCGTCTCGCCGCGCAAGGCGTGGTGTTCGACGCCGCGTACTGCGCGAGCCCGCTGTGCGCGCCGTCGCGTTTCTCGCTGCTGACGGGCAAGCTGCCGTCGGGGATCGGCGCCTACGATAACGCCGCCGAATTGCCGGCGCAAACGCTGACCTTCGCGCACTACCTGCGCGCGGGCGGCTACCGGACGATGCTGTCCGGCAAGATGCATTTCTGCGGGCCCGACCAGCTGCACGGCTTCGAGGAGCGCCTCACGACCGACATCTATCCGGCCGATTTCGGCTGGGTGCCCGACTGGGACAGCCCGACCGAGCGGCCGAGCTGGTATCACAACATGAGTTCGGTGCTGGAGGCCGGCCCGTGCGTGCGCACGAACCAGCTCGATTTCGACGACGAAGTCACGTTCGCGGCGAAGCAGAAGCTGTACGACGTCGCGCGCGAGCGCGCGGCCGGGCACGATGCGCGGCCGTTCTGCATGGTCGTGTCGCTGACCCATCCGCACGACCCGTATGCGATTACGCGCGACTACTGGGATCTGTACAGCGACGATGAAATCGACATGCCGGCCGTGCGGCTCGATGCAGCGGAAAGCGATCCGCATTCGCAGCGGCTGCGCTTCGTCTGCGAGAACGACCGCACGCCGCCCACCGATGCGCAGATCCGCGCCGCGCGCCGCGCTTACTACGGCGCGACATCCTATGTCGACACGCAGTTCGGCAGCGTGCTGACCGCGCTCGAACAGTGCGGATTCGCCGACGATACGATCGTGATCGTCACGTCCGATCACGGCGACATGCTCGGCGAACGCGGGCTCTGGTACAAGATGACGTTCTTCGAAGGCGGCTGCCGCGTGCCGCTGATCGTGCATGCGCCGGGCCGCTTCGACGCCGCGCGCGTGCGCGGGCCCGTGTCGCACGTCGACCTGCTGCCGACGCTCGTCGACCTCGCCGGCGCTGCGCCGGCCGGCGGCTGGCCCGACCCGGTCGATGGCGCGAGCCTCGTGCCGCACCTGCACGGCACGCCGACGCACGACGTCGCGCTCGGCGAATACCTGGCGGAAGGCGCGGTCGCGCCGGTCGTGATGATCCGCAGCGGCGACTGGAAGTACGTGCATTGCCCGCTCGATCCCGACCAGCTGTACAACCTGTCGGACGATCCGCGCGAGCTGACGAACCTGGCCGGCGCGCCGGAAGCGGCCGACGTGCTCGCCGCGTTCCGCGCGCAAGCCGCGCGGCGCTGGAACCTGCCGGAGCTGGACCGTCAGGTGCGCGCGAGCCAGCGGCGCCGGCGCTTCCATTACGCGGCCACGACGCAGGGCCGCATCCAGGCGTGGGACTGGCAGCCGTTCACCGACGCGAGCCAGCGCTACATGCGCAATCACATCGAACTCGACACGCTCGAGGCAATGGCGCGGTTTCCGCGAGTCGGGCGCTGAGCGTACCGCATCGCGATCATTGACGAACGACGGAGGAAGCGAACCATGAAACGGCAACGCAGTGCAGCAATCCGAAGGATCGGCGCGGCGCTCGCCGCCGCCGCGTGCCTGATGACGACGCAGGCCGCGCACGCGGCCGACCCGCAGACGTGCAGCGACGTGAAGATGGCGGCGCCCGGCTGGACCGACATCGACGCGACGAACGCGATGGCGGGCGTCGTGCTGAAGGCGCTCGGCTATCGGCAGGACGTGGCGAACCTGTCGGTGCCGATCACGTACCAGGGGCTCAAGAAAGGGCAGGTCGACGTGTTCCTCGGCAACTGGATGCCCGCGCAGGCGCCGCTCGTGAAGCCGTTCGTCGACGAGAAATCGATCGACGTGCTGCACGCGAACCTGAGCGGCGCGAAGTTCACGCTCGCGGTGCCCGATTACGTGGCGGCCGCCGGCGTGCATACGTTCGCCGATCTCGCGCGCTATGCGGACCGCTTCGGCGGCAAGATCTACGGGATCGAGCCCGGCGCGCCCGCGAACCAGAACATCAAGCGGATGCTGTCCGACCACGTGCTCGGGTCCGCGAACTGGTCGCTCGTCGAATCGAGCGAGACGGGCATGCTGACGCAGGTCGAGCGCGCGGTGCGCGACAAGCGCTGGATCGTGTTTCTCGCGTGGGAGCCGCATCTGATGAACACGAAGTTCCATCTGACGTATCTGTCGGGCGGCGATGCGTATTTCGGTCCGAACTACGGCGGCGCGACGGTCAACACGGTCACGCGTGCCGGGTTCGCCGGCCAGTGCACGAACCTCGCGCGGCTGTTCCGGCAGATGACGTTCTCCGTCGACGTCGAGAACCGGATGATCGCCGACATGCTCGACCACAAGACGTCGCCCGCGCTCGCGGCGCAGCATGCGCTGAAGGCCGAGCCCGCGCTGGTCGCCGGCTGGCTCGACGGCGTGACGACGGCGGCCGGCGCCCCGGGCCTGCCGGCCGTGCGCGCCGCCCTCGACGGGCGCTGATTCCCTCCCTCCGGGCGGCCGGTTTTGACCGTGCCGCCTGTCTACGTATTTTCCCGATCCGTCGCATCGTGACCATTTGGTGTCGCCTTCAGACGGGTGACCGGAAATATGGGTTTGTATTTTTCGCCAATGGCTGCGTTATTGCGGAAAACGAAATGCCGAAGCCAGCGGGGCGGTCTGAATTGGAATCCACCGGCGCATCGCGGCACGCGCCGGGACGAGATTCTATCCATCGAACGGTTCAGGGAGGGTGGTCGACAATGAAGCAAAAGAAAGTTGCCGTAGCCGCCGCGCTTGCATGCGCGGCCTGTATTCCCGCCATTGGGCATGCGCAAAGCAGCGTGACGCTGTACGGGATTCTCGACGCGGGCATCACGTACGTGAACAACACGGGCGGTTCGCACGTGGTCAAGTTCGATGACGGCGTCGCCTACGGAAACCGCTTCGGCCTCAAGGGCACCGAAGATCTCGGCGGCGGCCTGAAGGCCGTGTTCACCCTCGAGAGCGGCTTCCACCTCGGCAACGGGCAACTCGGCTTCGGCGGCGCGGAATTCGGCCGCCAGGCGTATGTCGGCCTGCAGAACGACTGGGGCACGCTGTCGTTCGGTAACCAGCTCGACATCACGAACGAACTCGTATCGATCTACAACATCTCCGCGTGGGGCAGCGGCTATGCGATCCACCAGGGCGACTTCGACCGCTTCAACGGCGACCGCCTGCCGAACTCGGTGAAGTTCCTGTCGAACGATCTCAGCGGCTTCAAGTTCGGCGCGATGTACTCGTTCGGCAACGTCGCGGGCAACTTCCATCGCAACAGCGCGTGGAGCGCGGGCGCGAGCTTCACGAAGGGCGATTTCTCGATCGGCGCCGCGTACACGCGCCTGAACAACCCGAACGGCATCTATGCGTTCGACCCGTACGCGATGATCGGCACGCACACGTTCCTCGGCCAGCAGACCGTCACCGTCGATCCGGCGACCGGCGCACGCACCGACCTGTTCGCGAACACCGCGATGGACGTCGACAGCCAGGGCACGTTCGGCGTCGGCACCAGCTACACGATCGGCAAGCTGACGCTCGACGCCAACTACTCGTACACG
The DNA here is from genome assembly GCF_002223205.1 of Burkholderia sp. AU27893. Classification (NCBI taxonomy): domain Bacteria; kingdom Pseudomonadati; phylum Pseudomonadota; class Betaproteobacteria; order Burkholderiales; family Burkholderiaceae; genus Burkholderia; species Burkholderia sp. AU27893. The sequence continues at coordinate 267,196 of NZ_NKFD01000004.1, forward strand.
ACGATCAAGGGCTTCGGCCAGTCGTCGCACATGCAGGTGTACGAAGGCGGCGGCCTGTACCAGTTCACGCCGGCGCTGAGCCTCATCGCGGGCTACCAGCACACGCGCTTCGAAGGCCACCACTGGAACCAGGGCACGGCCGGCCTGCACTACCTGCTGTCGAAGCGCACCGACATCTACATCTCCGGCGATTACCTGCGCGCGTCGCAAGGCGTCGATGCGGTGGTCGGCTACAGCTTCACGCCGTCGACGACGCAGACGCAAGCCGACGTGCGGATCGGGATGCGGCATTCGTTCTGAGCGGGATGGGGTGGGGCAGCGACGTCTTCAGCGAGCGGTCTCTCTTTGGCGCGAACCTCGGTTCGCGCTTTTTTTTGCCGGGCGTGACCGGGCACGAAAGCCGCCCGGCCCGTGCCGGCAGCCTGGCTACCGCCCGGGGAACGGCGGTCGGACGGTATTGACCATTGCCGTCTATAGGCGCTAGCATCGTCCACATGCTGAATCGCGCCCTTTCCCTCTCCTCGTTCATCCGTGCATGTTGTCAGAACATGCCAGGGGGAAGTTGCGTCTAGCGCATTCGCTAAACATTCAAGCAATCGCCTTCCGGCCGCCTGTGATGCAAGACAGGCGGCCTTTTTGTTTTTGGGCCCACCCCTTCGGGACGGAGAAACTCGATGCCGCTTGCGCTGTATGACACCTGGTCGCGTACCGTGCGCCCCTTCACGCCTATCCGGGCCGGGCAGGTCGGCATGTATTGCTGCGGCCCGACGGTTTACGACGACGCCCACATCGGCAACCTGAGAACCTACGTGTTCGAGGATCTCCTGCGCCGTGTACTGGCGCGCAACGGCTACGCGGTCCGGCACGTCGTCAATATCACCGACGTCGGCCACCTGACGTCGGATGCGGACGAAGGCGAAGACAAGATGGAGAAGGGCAGCCGTCGGACCGGCGAATCGGCATGGGCCATCGCGCGGCGCTACACCGAGGCGTTCGTGCGCGACTGGCGCGCGCTCAACCTGCTCGAGCCGACGGTGTGGTGCCGCGCCACCGATCACATCGCCGAACAGATCGCGTTCATCGAGACGCTCGACCGGGGCGGCTACGTCTATCGGACGGACGACGGCCTTTACTTCGACACCAGTCGGCAGGACGACTACGGGTATCTCGCGCGGCTGGACCGCGCGGGGTTGCAGGCGGGCAAGCGGGTGGCGCTGGGCGGGAAGCGGAGCATCACGGATTTCGCGTTGTGGAAGTTCAGCCCGGCCGACGTCAAGCGGCAAATGGAATGGGACAGCCCGTGGGGGCGCGGCTTTCCGGGTTGGCATATCGAATGCTCGGCGATGTCGGCGAAGTATCTCGGGACGTTGTTCGATATCCATTGCGGCGGCGAGGATCATATCGCCGTGCATCACAGCAACGAGATCGCGCAGACGCGGGCGGCCCACGGCACGCAGCTCGCGAACTACTGGATGCACGGGCACTTCCTGACGCTCGACGCCGATACGAAGATGTCGAAGTCGAGCGGCGATTTCGTTCGTCTGCAGACCTTGCAGAGCCGCGGTGTCGATCCGCTCGCGTACCGCTACCTGTGCCTGACGGCCCACTATCGAAGCAAGCTCCATTTCACCTGGGCGTCGCTCGACGCGGCGCACACCGCGCTGAATCGGCTCAGGCACCTCCATGCCGGCTGGCCGGACGGCGGGCGCGTCGACGCGGATTTCGCCGCGCGATTCGATGCCGAAGTGAACGAGGACCTGAATCTGCCGAGGGCGCTCGCGGTGCTGTGGGACCTGGTCAGGAGCAACCTGCCGCCTGCCACCCTGAAAGCGACCGTCGACAGCTTCGATGCGGTGCTGGGTCTCGGGTTGCGCGAATGGCGGCCGGTTGCGTTCGACGTTCCGGAACATGTCCGCGGGTTGCTCGGTGAGCGTGAGCGCGCGAGGGCGGACAAGGACTGGGCGCAGGCCGACCGGATCCGGGCAGCGTTGAGCGCCGAGGGCTGGAGAGTCGAGGACACGCCGGAAGGGCAACGCGTGTTCGGCTTCGCGACGGATTCGAGCGATACGGGCGGGCCGCCGCAGTAAAGCGCGCGGGCCGCCTGTATCGAAAGATCCTGTAGCCAGGCATCCACCCGGCGGCCGCGCTCGACATGGCCGCAGGAATCGTCGGCACTCACGCCTGCGGCCGGTTTTCCGCGGTTGGCATATCATCGCGCTTTGGCCGCGTCGGCACCGTTGTCGCGCGCACGCGTCGGCGTGCGGCGTCGTTTCTCGAACGGTACCGGCGCGCAGCGCCGCCTGCCGAGACTTCGATGACCGACTCCGTGCCCGACCCCAGTCCTTTATCCCCGTTACCCGCCAACCTGTTCCGCCATGTCCCGTTCCAGCGTTTCTGGGGCACGCGCGTCATGTCTTCCCTGGCGTTCCAGATCCTGTCGGTTGCCATCGGCTGGTACGTCTACGCACTCACGCACAGTGCGTTCGCGCTGGGCCTCGTCGGTCTCGCGCAGTTCGTGCCGATGTTCGCGCTGACGCTCGTCGTCGGGCAGGTGGCCGACCGCTACGATCGCCGGCGCATCGCGACGATCTGCCAGGGCGTCGAGGCGCTGGCCGCCGGCGTGTTCCTGCTCGGTGCCACGCAAGGGTGGCTGGCCGCACCGGCCGTCTACACGCTCGCGGCGATCGTCGGCACGGCCCGCGCGTTCGAGTCGCCGTCGGTGTCGTCGCTGCTGCCGGCCGTCGTGCCGCGTACCGACCTGCCGCGCGCAACCGCGCTGTCGACATCGGCGAACCAGGCCGCGCAGATCCTCGGGCCCGCATTCGGCGGGCTGCTGTATGGCGTGGGCGCGCCCGCGGCGTTCGGCACGAGCGTCGTCGCCTTCGCGATCGCGGCGGTCCTGAGCGGCACGATTCCGCTGCGCAGTGCGCCGCCCGCCCGCGAGCCGGTCACGCTGCGCTCGGTGTTTTCGGGGATCGCGTTCATCCGGCGCGAGCCGGCGATTCTCGGCGCGCTGTCGCTCGACCTGTTCGCGGTGCTGTTCGGTGGCGCAACCGCGCTGCTGCCGATCTACGCGCGCGACATCCTGCAGGTCGGGCCGTGGGGGCTCGGTGCGCTGCGCGCGGCGCCCGCGGTCGGCGCGCTCGCGGGCACGCTGTGGCTCACGCGGTTCCCGCTGAAGGGGCGGCCGGGCCGCGCGATGTTCGGCGGCGTGATCGCATTCGGCATCGCGACGATCGTGTTCGGGTTGTCGCGGCACTTCGCGCTGTCGCTCGTGGCGCTGGCCGCGCTCGGCGCGTCGGACGTCGTCAGCGTCGTCGTGCGGCTGTCGCTCGTGCAACTGCGCACGCCCGACGACATGCTCGGGCGCGTGAGCGCGGTCAATTCGCTGTTCATCGGTACGTCGAACCAGCTCGGCGAATTCGAGTCGGGCGTGACGGCCGCATGGTGGGGCGCGCCCGCGGCGATCGTCGTGGGTGGCGCCGCGACGATTGCGGTCGCGCTCACGTGGATGCGACTGTTTCCGCAGCTCACGAACATGAAGTCGCTCGAGCGCGACGCGTGACGTGACGTGGGGTGCGGGATGCGTCCTGCGTCACGCATACGGTCGCATCGAAGCGATCAGAAGATCTGGTGACCGAGCCACCATCCGCCGGCCGCGAACAATGCAGCCGCAGGCAGCGTCAGCACCCAGGCCCACACGATGTTGCCGGCCACGCCCCAGCGCACGGCCGACAGCTTCTGCGTCGCGCCGACACCGACGATCGCGCCGGTGATCGTGTGCGTGGTCGACACCGGAATGCCGAGGAACGACGCGAGGAACAGCGTCATCGCGCCACCCGTTTCCGCACAGAAACCACCGACCGGCTTGAGCTTCGTGATCTTCTGGCCCATCGTGCGCACGATGCGCCAGCCGCCGAACAGCGTGCCGAGGCCCATCGACAGGTAGCACGCGCCGATTACCCACGCCGGCGGCGCATCGGCGGTCGCCGACGCGTAGCCCGACGCGATCAGCAGCATCCAGATGATGCCGATCGTCTTCTGCGCGTCGTTGCCGCCGTGGCCGAGGCTGTACAGCCCCGCCGACAGCAGCTGCAACCGGCGGAAGCGCCGGTCGACCTTGCTGGGCGCGGTACGGAAACACAGCCACGACACGCCGAGCATGAACAGCGAGCCGAGGATGAAGCCGAGCAGCGGCGAGATGAAGATGAACGCGATCGTCTTCAGCAGCCCGTCGATGTTCAGCGAGCTCCAGCCCGACTTGGCGAGCGCCGCGCCGACGAGGCCACCGATCAGCGCGTGCGACGAGCTCGACGGGATCCCGTAGTACCACGTGATCACGTTCCAGCCGATCGCACCGACCAGCGCGCCGAAGATGACGTAGTGGTCGACGATCCCGGGGTCGATCGTGCCTTTACCGACGGTCTGGGCGACTTTCAGGTGGAAGATGAAGTACGCGATCACGTTGAACGCGGCCGCGAACACGACGGCCTGCTGGGGCTTCAGCACCCCGGTCGACACGACGGTGGCGATCGAGTTCGCCGCGTCGTGAAAGCCGTTCATGAAGTCGAATACGAGCGCGACGAGCACGAGTGCCGCGACCATCCATAGGGCGAGTTGTATCGAATGCATCTTGTTGATTCGCTCACGCGTTTTCCAGCACGATGCCTTCGACGATGTTCGCGACATCCTCGAATTTGTCGGTGATCCGTTCGAGCAGGTCGTAGACGCCCTTCAGCTTGATGAGCGTCTTCACGTCGATGTCGTCGCGAAAGAGTTTCGAGATCGCCGATCGCAGCACGCGGTCGGCGCGGGTCTCGAGCGCGTCGATCTCTTCGCATGCCTTGAGGATCTGCGCCGACTCTTTCATGTCGGACAGCAGGTTGACCGCGATCTGCGTCTGCAGTGCAGACTGCACGACGATGTCCGCGAGTTCGCTGGCCTCCTCGGTGACCGACTTCAGGTCGTAGACCACGACGGTGGTCGCGACGTCCTCCATCAGGTCGAGGATGTCGTCCATCGTCGTGACGAGCTTGTGGATCTCGTCGCGATCGAGCGGTGTGATGAACGTCTTGTGCAGCAGGTCGATCGCATCGTGTGCGAGCTTGTCGCCGGTTCGTTCGGTGGTCTGGACGTTGGCCATGGCCAGCTCGGCATCGTCGAGATTGTCGAGGAGCATCTGAACTTCGCACGCGGCGAGGACGATGTGCTGCGCATGCGTGTCGAACAGGTCGAAGAAACGGTTTTCGGCGGGGAGGAAGCGTCCAAGCATGGATTCTCCGGGGAAAAGGTGAGCGGGATGACGCCGGTCAGGCCGCGCACGGGCGGCATAGCGCGCGGTTACCGAACGCGACGTGCCGGCCTTCGGCGAGTGCGCGCAAGTCCAGCGGCCGCTGGTTGACGATCGTGCTGGCGTGCCCGGCCGACAGGTCCGGGTTGACGAAGTACATCAGCGACTTGCGCGGTGTGCGGGTGCGCGGGCGTTCGACGGCGTGCTGCATCGCCGGCACTTCGCCGTCGGTGAGCGCCTCGAGCAGTGAGCCGGCCAGCACGATCATTTCGTCGGGCCGCGGCAGCGCGGAAAGCGGCGACGAGTCGGGGAGCAGGATCAGGCCGGGTGCGGTCGGCCGGATGAACGACAGCAGGTGGCCGTCTTCGTGCGGATCCTGCAGGTACGCGCGGTCGTGGCTGCCGTGATGCTGCTCGTACGCGCAGAACTGCAGGTAGGAGCTGTGCCGGACCGGCGGCTGCGGCGTACCGCCGAGGTTGTCGCATACCGCATCGAGCAGGTCTTGCGCGATCGTGTGGATGCAGGCTTCGTAGGCGGCCATCTCGCGGTAGAACGCGGATTTGGCCAGCGCAAAGCCGTGATGTGCGTCGCGCCGCGCAACCCAGTAGCAGAACCGGTCGCACAGATCGGGGCGCTCGGGCGTATGCGAGTATTCGAGCCCGAACGGCAGGAAGCCGTCGGTCTGGTCGGGAAACGAGAACGCGTGCTTTTGCTTGCGATCCAGCTGGTCATAGGCGGCCGCGAGGCGGTCGAAATGCATGAGCAGTGCGCACGGCATCTTGAAGTAGACGTAGCTGTCGCGGATCAGCCGGCTGGCATGGAGTTTCATACGGTTGTGCATGGTGTTCTCCCGGTACATCGGACATGGCGTGGCGCCGAGCGCGGGCATTGCCGCGTGACAGGCGCATGAGAAGGCGGGGCGTGGCGGCGCGACCCGGTCGGCGTCATCGCGGCGTGCGTGACGAAGCCGCCGTGGATCGACGTAAATGACCGGTGGGGTGGCGACGCGGGAGAGCGTCCTGGCGGCCGTGGTGTGCGAACCGGTGCGGCCGGTTCGGCTGAGCGGAGAGATCGAGTCGTTTCATGCGTGCTCCAGGCGCCGGACTGCACACGGCGGGAGCGTCATGACGTCAACGACGGACGAGCGCTTCCCGCCGCGCCGCGTCGGGCGCGATCGGCTGATAAGTGGCTGGGAGTCGGGGGTTCGCCGGCAGGGCGTACGAACGCGTGCCGGCGCAGCTTAATCGGCTAGGGTCGTCGTCCATTTCGAACTCCTGTCTATTGATGCAGCGCGTGCGTGAACCTGGGCCATGCACGCGCGGGCATGCGGCCGGATACACGCACGCGACGCGGGTCACGTACGGACACCGCCCGGGTGTCGAGCGGCAACTGAATTGTCGAGTACGGGAATTTCGGATCGACGGCAGGCCGATCCTGAAAGACACCGCATCCTGCTATCCCGGGATGCGGCAGAAGACAAGGCTCTGCGAAGCTTCCTCAGGCGGCAGTCAGGTTGGTGCAGGACCAACTACAACTCGCATCGGTAGGCACAGAAGCCTCCATGAATGAAAACGAGTGCGATGGTAAGAGGGAACCGCGCGGCGCGTCAATCGAAAACTTCGCGTGGTTTTCGCGCGGGGTTCGCCTGCCCGTGGCGTCGGCGCGGGCGGGCAGCGTTGCCGATGCACCGGGCCGATTTCGGCATATCGGGCAACGCCCGTCGGGCCGTGACGGCGGCGCGGTTTTCGTGCTCCGCGCTGGCGCCAGCGCCGGGCCTCACGCGGGTTCGACGATGACGGCCGTGCCGTAGCAAATCACTTCGGTCACACCCGAACCGATCTCGGTCGAGTCGTAGCGCATCGCGACGATCGCATTCGCGCCGAGCTTGCGCGCATCGGCGAGCATCTTGTCGAACGCATGCTCGCGCGCCTTCTCGCACAGCGACGTATAGAGCGTGATGTTGCCGCCGAAGATCGTCTGCAGCGACGCACCGAACGACCCGACGATCGAGCGCGAGCGCACGATGATGCCTTGCGCGACGCCGAGCGAGCGAACGGTCGTGTGGCCGGGCAGGTCGAACGCGGTCGTCACGCGAGCGGGCGAAAGATCGTCGAGGGAGCGGGGGGTATCGGTCATGACGGGACGTGGGTAGCGGAGTGGTCGAACGACGATTCTATCCGGACGCGGGCGCGAAGCCGGCAGCGAGACCTGAGCGATATCGCGATGCCGCAGGTTGTCCGATCAAGAGGCGGCATTCTTTAAAAAATGTATCGGCGAATGCCGGCAGCGGCCATTGCAGCTGCGATGAGCACGCATCGTTACCGGATCCTGGCCGCGCGCGTTCGACCGAAGTCGCCGGGAAGGAAGCACGCGCACGCGCCACCTTCCCGGCCGCACGCCGTCAGGGCTTCACGGACGTCCCGCCATCGCCACCGAGATCGACCGCGTAGGCCAGCGCCAGCTTGCCGAACTTCAGCGCATGATTCGCCTGGCGATCCGAATTTTCCAGCGTGTCGTTCACGGTATGGATATACGGGCTGTCGTTCTGGTCGGCCTCGAACGGGAACGATGCCGGGTACCCTTGCGCATTCCACGACGCATGATCCGAGCATGCATACCCGCACTGCGACGTGCCGATCGCGAGTTCCGGCAGGTAGGTCTTCGCCAGGTTCGTCAGGTAGGTGTTCTGCGACGCGTTCGTGTAGTCGGTGATCAGGTAGATATCTTTCGGGTCGCCCTTGTAGTTCGTCATGTCGAGCTGCAACACGCCGACCACGTTCGCATTCTGCGCGCGGAACTGCTTCGCGATCGCTTTCGAGCCGAGCAGCCCGGCTTCCTCGGCTGCATACCCGACGAACTTGATCGTGCGATTCGGCTTGTAGTGGTTCGCCAGCAGCACGCGCAGCGCTTCGGTGAGGCTGGCGATGCCCGATGCATCGTCGTCCGCGCCGGGCGAGCGCGTGTTCTCCGTCGTGCGGCCGACCGTCGAATCGAGGTGGCCGCCCAGCACGACGGTGCCCGCGGCCGGATCGCTGCCGCGAATCGTCAGGATTACGGATTTCTGCGGAAAGCCGGTGTGCGCGAACTGTTCGACGGTGATGTCGGCGCGCGAGCCCGCCAGCTGCTTCCACTGCAGTGCGAGCCAGTCCGATGCGGCGACGCCGTGCGACGTCGTGTAGTAGCGGTTCGTGAAGCCGGACAGCGACGTGATCGTGCCGACGATGTTGCTGGCCTGCAGCTGCTGGATCCACGTGCCGATCTGCGGCGCGTTCGATACCTTGTACACGGCGGCGGCCTGTTTCGCGAGCGTCGGCGGCAACGGCTGCAGTGCCTGGCGCGCGTCGTCGAACGAGTCGTGCACGACATAGCCGGGCCCGTGGCCGCGCGTGTGGTGGACGGCATGGGCCAGCTCGCCGAGCCGTGAATCGTCGATTTCGACGACGTGAACGACTTCGCGGCGCGCGGCGCCGTCGGCCGTCTTGCCCGCGTCGAGGGTCGTGCTGTACCGCGCGGTGGCGCCGGCATCGATGCGTTGCAACTGGCGGAACGCCGCGTCGCCGAGTGTGATCCACACCGGCGTCGCATGCGCGGCGGCGGTCAGCAGCATGCCGCCCAGCGCGGCGCTCAGGCGGGTCAGTTTCAGAGTAGGCATGTTCGATCTCGTGAGGATGGCGATGTCGAGGAAGGGGGCGCGCCGCAGGTCGTGCGACACGCCCACGCCTGCTGCGGAATTACGACTTCTTCGGTACGGTCACGCCGTACGTGCAACTCTGGTTGTACGCATTGCCGATCGCGGTGAGCTGCGCGCTGCTGTAGCCGAGCGCGGACGCCGCCGTCAGCACGGCCTGCGCGGCGGCCTTCTGGTTGGTCGAGCTGTTGGTCATCGACAACCCTTTCAGGAACGCTTTGTCCATCGCCTGCGCGCCGATCGCGTCGCGCGCAACGAGGTTGCACGACGCCCAGTACTGGCCGGCCGTATGGATCTCCGCGCCGCGTGCCTGCGCGTAGGTGCGCCCGACGTTCCAGTTGGTCACGCGGCCGCCCCAGAACTCGTTGTGGCCGTCCCAGTTGTAGACCCAGTGGTATTGCGCATCCGACGGGCTCCACTGGTTGAAGTCGCGGCTGTACGCGGCGGCGAGATAGTCGCCGGTGCCTTCCGACAGCCCTTCCTGTTGCGACAGGCCGCCGTTCGTCACCCAGTCGTGGATGCCATGGCCGAGCTCGTGGATCACGACGTCCGCGTCCTCGGCATCGTCGACGCCGCCTTGCCCGAAGGTCAGCCGGCCGCTGCTCGACGAGTACGACGAATTGTCGTCGCCCGATTCGCCGTGCGGGTCGTACTGCACGCCGCCCGTGTACTGGTACGGCAACGCCTTGATGCCGAGCGTCTGGTTCACGTAACGCAGGAACGTGTCGATGTGGTAGTACGCGTTCACGGCCTCGAAGTACAGGTTGCCGCGCGTGAACTCGAACGCGGGCGTCGTCTGCACCGGGCACGCCTTGTCGAGCGGCGCATCGAAATCCACGCATACCGCATACGGGCCCGACAGCGAATAGCGCCCGCCCGACTGCGCGAGATCCTTCAGCGCGACGCGCACGCGTGCGGCGGTGAGCTGCGACGAATCGGCGTCGTTGTTGTCCTTGAATCCCGTGCTGCCGTAGCTGCTCCTGGTCGGCGACAGCGGGTCGGGCCGGAACACGAAGCCCGTGCCGTCGGTCGCGTAGAACGCCTTGTCCTCGGCGCGCAGCACGTCGCCGCTGCCCGAGTCGATCAGCAGCTCCCAGTCGCCTTTCGGGCCGTCGTTCGGGCGGCCGCGCACTTTCCACGCGGTATGCGTGCCGGCCTTGTCGACGAACGCCACGAGCTGCGCATCGAGGTTCGAGAAGCCGCTCACACCGAGATACGCGCGGGCGCGGTCGAGCGCCTGCTGCTGGTCGACGGCCTGCGCCTTGCGCGACGTCGCGACCACGCCGTTGATCGTGTTGCTCGCGACGTACAGGATGCGGCCGTCCTTCGCGACCGTCACCGCGATGTCGCTGCCGTACACGGGCAAGCCGGCCGCCTGCTGCTGCAGGCGCACGACGGTGAAGTCGGCGTCGGTGCGCTCCGACGTGACGACGAGGCTCGCGAGCGCGGTCGCGTCGAGCCCGAGCTGCGCGGCTTGCGACGCGACGAAGTCGCGCGCGGTGGCGGCGGGCGTCGTGGCGGTTTTCTTCGCGCGATACGCGGGGTTGTACAGCGTGACCGCGACGCCGTCCGCGCGGAACTGCCCGGCGGCCGTATCGGCCTTGGCGGCCGGCGGCGCGACGCCGCGCGTCAGGCTTTCGCGCAGGCTCGTTGCTTGCGGGTTCGACACTTTCGTATCGGCCGCGGTGCCGCCGACGATGCCGAAACCGAGCGCGAGACCCAGGGCGAGCGGCAGTGCTTTGCGTGATGTCTGCATACGTGATCCTCATCTCAACGGTGGGATACGCCCGCGCGTTCGTGGCGCGCAGGCACGACACGGCCCGCGCGCCGGCGCGATGGCGCCGGTGCGGCGAAGCGGTGTTGGGAGTGTCGACTGACTAAGGAACCCTAAATGTCAGGTCGAAATGAAACAGGCAGGCGAAGCGGGGGAGAAGCGGGAGAAGAAGCGAACGGCAGGCAGGTGCGGCGACGGCGAAGCGAGCATCGTCATGTCATACCCCTCGGATCGGATCGATATCGGTGGCAGCCCGCATGGCGCGACGCACGTCGCGATGCGGCATGCATGTCGTTAGGCTGCCTATCTAACTTTTTTTGGTATGTTACAGAATATTTTCAACGACATTCCAATTTATTTTCGACGACCGCTTCGGTCCGTCGATCAATCGTCGGCATTGTTCAGCGAGCGGCGGGAATCGCTGCCGGAACGCGCAATTCCGCGCCGGATTGTGCGTGAAACCGGCGACGATCAGCGCGTCGCGCGCCGGTCGTTGCGCGGGCTCAGCCCGAATCGCGTGCGATACGTGCGCGAGAAATGCGACGGCGATTCGAACCCGCACGCGACGCAAACCGACGTGATGCTCATGTCCGTCTGCTGCAGCAGTTCACGTGCGCGATCGAGGCGCAGGTTCAGGTAGAAATGGGTTGGCGTGTCGTTCAGCGTCGCGCTGAACAGCCGTTCGAGCTGGCGGCGCGTGATCGACACCTCCTGCGCCAGCGCATCGGAGCCGAGCGGGTTTTCCATGTGCCGCTGCATCGTGCCGATCACCTGGATCAGCTTGCGGTTGTGCACGCCGTAGCGTGCGGCGATCTCGAGCCGCTGGCTGTCGGAGCGCTGCCGGATCCGGCTGACGACGAACTGCTCGGAGATCGCCGCCGCGAGATCGGCGCCGTGCCGCCGCCCGATCAGGTCGAGCATCATGTCGATCGACGCGGTGCCGCCCGCGCACGTGATGCGCCGGTCGTCGATCTCGAACAGTTCCTGCGTCGCGTTCAGGCCAGGGTAGCGTTCGCGGAACGCGGCCAGTGCTTCCCAGTGCAGCGTGAGCGGCTGCGACGCGTCGAACAGCCCGGCTTCCGCGAGCACGAAGCTGCCCGTGTCGATGCCGCCGAGCGTAGCACCATGACGGTGCTGGCGGCGCAGCCAGTCGCCGATCGCGCGGGTGTAGCACACGAGCGGATCGAAACCCGCGACGACGAATACCGTCTCGACCTTGTCGACCTCCGCGCACGCGGCCTCGGCGGCGACCGGAATGCCGTTGCTCGCGGCGACGGGCGCGCCGTCGGCGCTGATCACGTGCCAGCGATAGAGCTCGGTACGAAAACGGTTCGCGACGCGCAGCGGCTCGACCGCGGACATGAAGCCGAGTGCGGAGAAGCCGGGCAGCAGCAGGAAATGGAAATCCTCGGGCATCGGGGCAGGAGATGGAATCCGGTGGTCGTCGCGCGTCGTGCGGGGCGGCGAGCGGCCGGGCAGGCTCTGCGGCCGGTTCGCGCACGCCGAACGGTCAGCGGGAGATTATCGCGGGTTTTGCGTGGGCTCAGCGCGTTTTTGCGTCGCGCACGGCCCGGCGCGCGGTGGTCGACCAGTACACGGAAAGCAAGTCAGTGATGGTGAACTACGCGTGAGCGCCGCGGCGTGCGCGAGACGTCGTCACGCCCGAACCAGCACCACGCCGAGAATGAGACACGCCGCGCCGGCCAGGCGGATCGGGCTGGCCGCGTGCTGCTGGATGCCGAGCACGCCGAAGTGGTCGAACACGAGCGCGCCGGTCATCTGCCCGACGACGATCAGCGCGAGCGTCGTCGCGGCGCCCAGTCGCGGCACCATCAGGATCGCGATGCCGACGAACACCGCGCCGAAGAACCCGCCGGTCCAGCTGAACCACGACGCGGCGCCGGTGAGGGTGCCGGTGCCGCTCAGGCGCGGATGCGGCGTCAGCAGCGCGACCACGAGCATCGCGGCCAGCCCGACGAGGTAGCTGACCGAACCGGCCCACCACGGCGAGCCGAGCTGCGCACGGAGATTGGCGTTGAGCACCTGTTGCAACGCCACGCTGACGCCGGCGGCGACGACCAGCAGATAAGACAGGAGAGTAGTCACGACGAGGCAGGCTCCGGCGAAGTGGCCGTGACGGCGGCTCCGGCACGGCAGGCTTCCATTCTGGGAAGCGCGGCGGTATAACGCAAATATCAAATCGGGCGCTTATCCATCTCGTTTCGGCATGCCATCCCTGAGGCAAATCCAGTATTTCCTGACCGTGGCCGATCTCGGCGGCTTCACGCCGGCCGCGAGCGCGCTCCACATCGCGCAGTCGGCGCTCAGCCGGCAGATCGGTCAACTGGAAGACGAGCTGGGGTTTCCGCTGTTCGACCGGGAGCCACGCGGTGTGCGGCTCACGCCGGCCGGCGCGCGCTATCGCGAACGTGTGGCGTCGATTCCGGCGACCCTGACCGCCGCAGCCGACGAGGGCGCGCAGTTGTCGCGCGGCGAAGCGGGCGTCTTGCGGCTCCTGCATTCGAGCTCCGTTCCCGTCGGCAGCCTGATGCCGGTGCTCGAGCGCTTCATGCGCGCGTGTCCGGGCGCACGGATCGATCTCGACGGTGCGTCGTCCGAGGATCAGGTGCTGGAGATCGCGAACGGCGATGCCGATATCGGGATCGTCCGTTTGCCGGTGCTGCGCCGCGATCCGCGCGTGCGCTTCGTCGAACTCGCGGCCGAGCGTTTGTGCTTGGCGGTGCCGGCCGGTCATCCGCTGGCGGGCCGCAAGCGCATGGCGATCGCGCGGCTGCGGCACGAGCCGTTCGTATCGGCCGTGTATCGGGAGCGGGGCGGGCTCGCGCGCGTCGTGATCGATCTGTGCCTGAAGCGCGGATTCGTGCCGGCGACCGCCCGGATCGTGTCGCCGAAGACGTCGATGCTGAATCTCGTCGCGGCCGGGCAGGGCGTGGCGATCGTGCCGGAACGGATGGCGAGTCTCGGGATCGACGGGGTCGTCTTCGTGCCGATTTCCGATGAAGACGCCAGGTCGGTGTGCGCGCTGGTGTTACCGGTCGAACCGACGGTGCTGGCGGACACGTTCGTGCAGGTGATCGGCGAATAAAAAAACGCCAACCCGTTCATACCGGGTTGGCGTTTCGCGTGGCGATGACCGGTATCAGAACTGGTTCATCGTGTTGTCCTTGCCGGCCGCCTTCAGCGCTGCTTCGCCGCTGAAGTATTCCTTGTGATCGTCACCGATGTCCGAGCCGGACATGTTCTGGTGCTTCACGCAGGCGATACCCTGGCGGATTTCCTTGCGCTGCACGCCGGCCACGTAGCCCAGCATGCCCTGGTCGCCGAAGTATTCCTTGGCCAGGTTGTCGGTCGACAGCGCGGCGGTGTGGTACGTCGGCAGCGTGATCAGGTGGTGGAAGATGCCGGCTTCACGCGATGCGTCGGCCTGGAACGTACGGATCTTCTCGTCGGCCAGCTTGGCCAGTTCCGTGTCGTCGTATTCCACGCTCATCAGCTGCGCACGGTCGTAGGCCGACACGTCCTTGCCCTCGGCCTTCAGCGCGTCGTACGCCTGCTGACGGAAGTTCAGCGTCCAGTTGAACGACGGGCTGTTGTTGTACACCAGCTTCGCGTTCGGGATGACCTTGCGGATCTCGCTGACCATGCCGCCGATCTGGGCGATATGCGGTTTTTCCGTTTCGATCCACAGCAGGTCGGCGCCGTTTTGCAGCGACGTGATGCAGTCGAGCACGCAGCGCGCTTCGCCCGTGCCGGCGCGGAACTGGAACAGGTTGCTCGGCAGGCGCTTCGGACGCAGCAGCTTGCCGTCGCGCTTGATGACGACGTCACCGTTGCCCAGCTGGTCGGCCGACAGTTCTTCGCAGTCGAGGAAGGAGTTGTACTGGTCGCCCAGGTCGCCCGGCGTGTTGGTCACGGCGATCTGCTTGGTCAGGCCGGCGCCGAGCGAGTCGGTACGGGCGACGATGATGCCGTCGTCCACGCCCAGTTCCAGGAACGCGTAGCGGATCGCGCGGATCTTCGCGAGGAAGTCCTCGTGCGGCACCGTGACCTTGCCGTCCTGATGGCCGCACTGCTTCTCGTCGGACACCTGGTTTTCGATCTGGATGCAGCATGCGCCTGCTTCGATGAACTGCTTGGCCAGCAGGTACGTGGCTTCCGCGTTGCCGAAACCGGCGTCGATGTCGGCGATGATCGGCACGACGTGCGTGACGTGGTTGTCGATCTTCTCCTGGATCGCGGCCTTCGCCGTGGCGTCCTTGGCGGCGTCGAGTTCGCGGAACAGGCCGCCGAGCTCACGGGCGTCGGCCTGGCGCAGGAACGTGTACAGCTCGCGGATCAGCGCGCTGACCGAGGTCTTTTCGTGCATCGACTGGTCCGGCAGCGGGCCGAACTCGGAGCGCAGCGCAGCGACCATCCAGCCGGACAGGTACAGGTAGCGGCGTTCGGTGCTGTTGAAGTGCTTCTTGATGGAGATCATCTTCTGCTGGCCGATGAAGCCGTGCCAGCAACCCAGCGACTGCGTGTACTTGGACGGGTCGGCGTCGTAGGCGGCCATGTCGGCGCGCATGATCTTCGCGGTGTACTTGGCGATGTCCAGGCCCGTCTTGAACTTGTTCTGGGCACGCATGCGGGCGGCGTACTCGGGGCTGATCGCATTCCACGCGCTGCCGTGGTTTTCCTTCAAACCGGCAACTGCCTTGATGTCGTCTTGATACTGGGCCATGTCAATCTCCTGGGAGCAAAGCGCGTTTGAGTAACTGGTTGAGCGTGCCCGCTACGTCT
This sequence comes from Burkholderia sp. AU27893, assembly GCF_002223205.1. Taxonomy (NCBI): domain Bacteria; kingdom Pseudomonadati; phylum Pseudomonadota; class Betaproteobacteria; order Burkholderiales; family Burkholderiaceae; genus Burkholderia; species Burkholderia sp. AU27893. The sequence goes on from NZ_NKFD01000004.1 coordinate 282,751, forward strand.
GTCGAAGCGGGCTGCATGGGATAAATAGTAACGCCGCCCATCGCGCTTTTGGCGATGTCTTATATAAGACATAAGACATTATTTTCTGTTTATTTTCAATGGGTTACGTTTCAGTTTTTGCAATGCAAAACAAGTTTTCAAGCGACGAAAAGGCGTCGGCGCGGGAAATTGGCGGTGATTCCGCAATACGAAACGCTCTTTCGGCTGCTGGAGGCCGGGCCAGCTTCACACGCGCCCGTGACACCCGTTCGTCGGGGCGGCGCGAGCGGCGCTGAACCGACGCCGCGCCGGCATGCCGTTTCGTCCGGGCCGGAATCGAAAACATCGCGCCGCATGCGGACAAGCCGAATCCATCGGGAATACGCGTAAAAACCCCGCCCACCAAGCCTCTCAAGAAACCTAGTGGTTTCCACTCATAGTCGCAAATAGTCAAGAACAGGTCGCCGCCGGTCTTCTCGCGACCAATATGGCTCGTTACTTTTACTCCCACGATGCAGGCCGGGCACACCCCGCGCACCGGCTGCCGCGAGTCAAACCGGGAGGTAACGAACCATGAAGTCGACGAAGATCGCCGCGCTTGTCGCGGCCGTGCTGGCGACCGGCGCGTTCACGCACGCGGCGCAGGCCGAAACGGATGCCGCGACGTGCCGCACCGTGCGTTTCGCGGATATCGGCTGGACCGACATCACGTCGACCACGGCGCTCGCGTCGACCGTGTTCGAGGCGCTCGGCTACAAGCCGACCACGACGATCGCGTCGGTGCCGATCTCGTTCGCCGGCCTGAAGAGCAAGCAGCTCGACATATCGCTCGGCTACTGGTGGCCCGTGCAGCAGAAGCAGCTCCAGCCGTTCCTCGACAGCAAGTCGATCAACGTCGTCGAGCCGCCGAACCTGTCGGGCGCGAAGGCGACGCTCGCGGTGCCGAGCTACGAATACCAGGCCGGCCTGAAGACCTTCGAGGACATCGCGAAGCACCGCGCGGAACTCGACGGCAAGATCTACGGGATCGAGCCGGGCAGCAGCGCGAACGCGACGATCCAGAAGATGATCGACACGAACCAGTACGGGCTCGGCGGCTTCAAGCTCGTCGAATCGAGCGAGGCCGGGATGCTGGTGACGGTCGAGCGCGCGATCCGCGAGAAGAAGTGGGTCGTCTTCCTCGGCTGGGAACCGCATCCGATGAACATCCAGATCAGCATGAACTATCTGTCCGGCGGCGATGCGTCGTTCGGCCCGAACTACGGCGAAGCGCGCGTGTACACGCTCACGGCCCCCGACTTCATTTCCCGCTGCCCGAACGCCGGCAAGCTCGTCACGAACCTGCGCTTCTCGACGCAGCTCGAGAACCAGCTGATGCAGTCGGTGATGAACAAGACGAAGCCGGCCGACGCCGCGAAGGCGTACCTGAAGAAGAACCCGCAGGTGCTCGATCCGTGGCTCGCGGGCGTCAAGACGTTCGACGGCAAGGATGGCCTGCCGGCCGTGAAGGCGTATCTCGGCCTGTGATCGATGGCCCGCGCGCCGTACGCGGCGCGCCCTGACGAAACATCCGCATTGCGACACAACCCGATTCAAGCGAGGCAACCAGCATGAACCACGAAGTCATCATCACCTGCGCCGTGACCGGCGCGGGCGATACGGTCGGCAAGCATCCGGCGATTCCGGTCACGCCGAAGGAGATCGCGGCCGCCGCGATCGAGGCCGCGAAGGCCGGCGCGACGGTGGCGCACTGCCACGTGCGCGATCCGCAGACGGGGCGCGGCAGCCGCGACCCGAACCTGTACCGCGAAGTGGTCGACCGCATCCGCTCGGCCGACGTCGACGTGATCATCAACCTGACCGCCGGCATGGGCGGCGATCTCGAGATCGGCCCGGGCGAGGACCCGATGCGTTTCGGCAAGGGCACCGACCTGGTCGGCGGCCTCACGCGGCTCGCGCACGTCGAGGACTTGTTGCCCGAGATCTGCACGCTCGACTGCGGCACGCTGAATTTCGGCGATGGCGACTACATCTACGTATCGACGCCCGCGCAGTTGCGCGCCGGCGCTAAGCGCATCCAGGAACTCGGCGTGAAGCCGGAGCTGGAGATCTTCGACACGGGCCATCTGTGGTTCGCGAAGCAGTTGCTGAAGGAAGGGCTGCTCGACGATCCGCCGCTGTTCCAGCTGTGCCTCGGCATTCCGTGGGGCGCACCGGCCGACACGGGCACGATGAAGGCGATGGTCGACAACCTGCCGCCGGGCGCGCATTGGGCGGGCTTCGGGATCGGCCGCATGCAGATGCCGATGGTCGCGCAGGCGATGCTGCTGGGTGGCCACGTGCGGGTCGGCCTCGAAGACAACATCTGGCTCGATCGCGGCGTGCATGCGACCAACGGCACGCTCGTCGAGCGCGCGAGAGAGATCATCGAACGGCTCGGTGCCCGCGTGCTGACGCCGGCCGAAGGCCGCCGCAAGCTCGGCCTGCCCGCACGCGGCGAGCGTCCGCTCGAACGCCGTGCGATCGCCGAGTTCGCGTGAGTTTTGACCAGACTGATTGACATGACGCCGCGGCGCGCACAGGTGCCGCCGCTCACCGATTTCCCCTGATTTGAAGGATGCGTTGACATGGCTGTGAAGACCGACATCAAGACGTTCGCCGCCATCGGCACCGGCGTGATCGGCAGCGGATGGATTTCCCGCGCGCTCGCGCACGGTCTCGACGTGGTCGTGTGGGACCCGGCGCCGGGCGCGGAAGAGCGGCTGCGCGCGAACGTCGCGAATGCGTGGCCCGCGCTCGAACGCGTCGGCCTCGCGCCGGGCGCCGACCCTGCGCGGCTGCGTTTCGTCTCGACGATCGAGGCGTGCGTCGCCGACGCGGATTTCATCCAGGAAAGCGCGCCCGAGCGCGAGGCGCTGAAGCTCGAACTGCACGAGCAGATCAGCCGCGCGGCGAAGCCCGACGCGATCATCGCGTCGTCGACGTCGGGGCTGCTGCCGACGGATTTCTACGCGCGGGCGACGCATCCGGAGCGCTGCGTGGTCGGCCATCCGTTCAACCCCGTCTACCTGCTGCCGCTCGTCGAGGTGCTCGGCGGCGCGCGCACGTCGCCGGAAGCGGTCGAAGGCGCGATGGAGGTCTATCGCAAGCTCGGCATGCGGCCGCTGCACGTGCGCAAGGAAGTGCCGGGCTTCATCGCCGACCGCCTGCTCGAAGCGTTGTGGCGCGAGGCGCTGCACCTCGTCAACGAAGGCGTCGCGACGACCGGCGAGATCGACGACGCGATCCGCTTCGGCGCGGGCATCCGCTGGTCGTTCATGGGCACGTTCCTGACCTATACGCTCGCGGGCGGCGATGCGGGCATGCGACACTTCATGCAGCAGTTCGGCCCCGCGCTCGAATTGCCGTGGACGAAGCTGGTCGCGCCCACGCTGACCGACGCGCTGATCGACAGCGTCGTCGAAGGCACGACCGAACAGCAGGGCACGCGCAGCATCAAGGAGCTCGAACGCTATCGCGACGAGTGCATCACCGAGGTGCTGAAGTCGATCGCCGCGGTGAAGGCGCGGCACGGGATGCGATTCGAAGACTGAGGACGACAGACGATGACCGGCGATACCCCGCTGACGATTTACCGCGACGTGGTGCGGCCCGAATGGGTCGACTACAACGGCCACCTGCGCGATGCGTTCTACCTGCTGATCTTCAGCTTCGCGACCGATGCGCTGCTGGATCGCATCGGCCTCGATGACGCCGCGCGTCGCGAGCGGGGTCGCTCGGTCTACACGCTCGAAGCACATGTGAACTACCTGCACGAGATCAAGGAGGGCACGCCGGTGCGCGTCGACGCGCGCGTGCTCGCGCACGACGCGAAGCGGCTGCACCTGTATCTCGAACTGTTCGCCGACGGGCACGACGATGCGGTATCGGCGAGCGAGCAGATGCTGCTGCACGTCGATACGCGCGACGGCGCGAAATCGGCGCCGTTCGACGACGACGTGGCCGCACGCGTGGCCGAGCTGCATGCGTTGCAGCGCGATTGCGCGGCGCCCGCGTATGCGGGCCGCGTGATCGGGTTGCCGCCGCGCCGATAACCTGCGCGAACCTTCGACCTCGGAGCGCAGACGATGCTCGAACCGGAAATCGCGACGTTCGTTGCCGCTGTCGACGCGTGGTATCCGGCCGACGCGGCGGCGCGCTCGCCCGCCGAACAGCGCCGCCTGTACGACCGCTTCGCGGCCGAATGGACGCCGGCCGTGCTGCCGGCCGGCATCGTGCAGCAGGACGCCGTCTGGCATGCCGCCGACGGCCGTGCGATCGCGCTGCGGCGTTACACGTCCGCGCATGGCACGCCACGCGGCACGGTGCTGTTCTTTCATGGCGGCGGTTTCGTCGTCGGCTCGCTCGACAGTCATGCGCTGATCACCGCGCAACTGGCTGCCGATACGGGGCTCGACGTGATCGCGGTCGACTATCGGCTCGCGCCCGAGCATCGCGCACCGGCCGCGCTCGAAGATTGCCTGGCGGTCACGCGCGCTGCACGCGATGCGCGCTGGCCGTTCGGGCCGTGCATGCATCCGCTGACGCTCGCGGGCGACAGCGCGGGCGGCATGCTCGCGGCAGCCGTGGCCACCGCGTTGCGCGATGCGGGCGAAGGCGGCATTGACGGCATCGCGCTCGTCTATTCGATGCTCGGGTTCGAACCGCAATCGCCCGCGTGCGAAACGGAAGCGCATGCGCCGATGCTGACGCTCGACGACGTCCATCGCTATCGCGCACTGTACTGGGAAGGCGGCTTGCTCGATGCGCTGGGAGACGGCGACCCGCTGCTGCGCGCGTCGGTACCGCTCGCGGCTTCGCGTTTCGACGGCCTGCCGTCCGTGCTCGCGATCGGTGCGGAACACGATCCGCTGCGCGACGACGCGCGTGTGTACGTCGAACGGATTCGCGCGGCCGGCGGGGCCGCGCATTACTGGATGGGAGAAGGGCTGGTGCACGGCTGCTGGCGCGCGCTCGGAACGAGCCCGCAGGCGGCGCGGCTGCACCGGACGGTCGGCGAGTTTCTGCTCGCACCACACGCGTAGCGGGCGTTTCCGGGAGGCAACGATGCAGGCAGCGCAACACCGTATCGAGGACTGGCGGACGTTTTCGGCCGACGTGGCCATTGCGACGGCGACGATTGGCGACGGCGCGGTGGACGTCGAATGGAGTGACACGCGACGATCGCCGTTTCATTTCGACTGGCTGCGCGACAACTGCGCGTGTTCCGCATGCGTGCATGCCGTCACGCGTGAACAGGTGTTCGAGATCGCCGATGCGCGCGAGGATCTCTCCGCGCTCACGGTGCACGTCGAAACCGACGGCGCGCTGCATGTCGAGTGGAATGACGGACATCGCAGCGCGTGGTCGCCGGGCTGGTTGCGTGCGCATGCATACGACGACGCGTCGCGCGCGGAGCGGCAGGCCGCGCACGGGCGGCACGTGTGGGCCGGTGACGACGCGACGGCCATCGGCGTGTTCGCGTGGCGCGACGTGATGGAGGACGACCGCGCATTGCTCGCTTGGCTCGCCGCGTTGCAACGCACGGGGCTGACGCTCGTCGAAGGCGTGCCGGCCGAGCGTGGCCGTGTCGACGAGATCGCGCGCCGCATCGGCCTGATCCGCGAAAGCAATTTCGGCGTGCTGTTCGACGTCGAATCGAAGCCGCGCCCGGACAGCAATGCGTATACGTCGCTGAACCTGCCGCCGCACACCGACTTGCCGACCCGCGAGCTGCAGCCGGGCGTGCAGTTCCTGCATTGCCTCGCGAACGACGCGACCGGCGGCGACAGCGTGTTCCTCGACGGCTTCGCGCTGGCCGATGCGCTGCGGCGCGAGCATCCGGCCGATTTCGAACAGCTCGCGTCGACGCCGTTCGAGTTCTGGAACAAGAGCGCGAACAGCGACTACCGCTGCTCGGCGCCGGTGATCGGGCTCGACGCGCGCGGCAATGTGACTGAGGTGCGTGTCGCGAACTTCCTGCGCGGGCCGCTCGATGCGCCGGCCGGCTCGGTCGCGGCCGTCTATCGCGCGTACCGGCGGTTCCTCGCGCTGGCGCGCGAGCCGCGCTTTCGCGTGCAGCGCCGGCTGCGGGCGGGCGACATGTGGGCGTTCGACAACCGCCGCGTGCTGCATGCGCGCACCGAGTTCGATCCGTCGACCGGACGCCGGCACCTGCAGGGCTGTTACGTCGATCGAGACGAGTTGCTGTCGCGGTGGCGCGTGCTGTCGCGATCGGTGCCGGCTGCGACCGCGTCGCGCTGACGGGCGCGCGGTTTCGTCCTGCTCGTACGCATCCCTCGAAAATGAAAAAACACCCGGACGCCAGGCGCCCGGGCGAAGCCACCCGTTGCCGGGCGGCGGAGGTATGCGTTTCATAAAAATGGACGAGCCCCGCAAGGGGGCTCGTCCGGATATTTCTTCATCGCGCGACGCGCGGCGCCCGCCGAGGGCGCATCGGCTTACTGGCCGAAGAAGATCGAGTCGCGAGCGTTCGACGATGCGGCCGGGGCGCCCGAGTGGACGGCCGGAGCCGGTTGTGCGCCGTAGCCGCTGGTGTCGGCACCATGAACACGCGCTTCGGCGCTCTGGATGTCGTTCGGGTAGTACGGGCTTGCCACGCCCGGCTTGTAGCCGGCTTGTTCGAGCTGGACCAGTTCGTTGCGCACTTGCGCGCGGGTCACGGTGCTTTGAGCGAATGCGCCAAACGAAGCGGACAGGGCGGCAGCGGCAACGACTGCGGAAACGAGCGATTTCATGATGACCTCCGGTGTTTTATTGAGTTCGCTCTCGACACCATGTCTTAAGCGATTGATCAAATCTTAGTCATCGGAAGGTTCAGGGTAAACGCTGGTTTTGACGATAGATTGTTTCCTGGGTGGTAACAGTGGCGCGTCGAATCAGGCTTTCAACCGGCTTTCTTTTCGGTCGGTGCAACAAGTCTGGCGAGTATTGCGGCGGGCGAAGCGCGGTTCAGCGCACCTCGGCCGCCGTGTCGAACGACCGGCCCGGCGAGCGTCCGGCCGGTGCGCCCGAACTGAGGAAGCGCACGCCTGTCGCGGCTTCCGAGGCTTCCCACAGCAGTGCAGCAGAAGCCACGTCACGCGCCGCGCGTGGCACGCTCGCGGGTGCCGGCAGCCCGCGCGACTCGAACCAGCCGGACGGCCCGATGTAAGCGCCGCCGGCGAGATCCGGCGAGGTTGCCGCATGAATCGCGGGTAGCGCGCCCTGGTCGGCCGGCTGCGCGAGATAACGGTTCGCGGCGCGCATCAGTGCGGCACGGGCGGGCGAGCGGTCCATCGCCGGGCCGGCGAACTGCAGGTTGGTCGCCGCGTAGCCCGGGTGCGCGGACACGCTGATCCCGGCGAACGCCGCGCGCTCGAAACGGCACTGCAGCTCGATCGCGAACACGAGATTCGCGAGCTTGCTGTCGCAATAGGCGAGATAACGGTTGTAGCGGTGTTCGGCGCGCAGGTCGTCGACGCGGATCCGGCCGCCGCGGTTCAAGCCGCTCGACATCGTCACGACCCGCGCTCGGCGCGCGGCGCGCAGCGCGGGCAGCAGATGGCCGGTCAGCGCGAAATGGCCGAGGTGGTTGGTGCCGAACTGCATCTCGAAGCCGTCGCGCGTATGGCGCAGCGGCAGGAACATCACGCCGGCGTTGTTGCAGAGGATGTCGACGCGCCCATGGCGTTCGGCCACATCGGCTGCGAAGCGCGCGATCGACGCGAGATCGGCGAGGTCGAGCACGTCGACTTCCACACGGGCATCGGGATGGAGCCGGCGGATCGCATCGGCCGCCTGTGCGGCGCGGGCCGCGTCGCGGCAGCCCATCACGACCGTCGCGCCTTTCGCGGCCAGCGTTTCCGCCAGCTGCCAGCCGAGCCCGCTGTTGGCGCCGGTCACGACCGCGACCTTGCCGCCTTGCGCCGGGACGTGGCGCGCGCTCCATGCATGCATGTCTGCCTCCCTCGGCGCGGCCGGGCGGCCGCGGCACGTAATCATTACATTGAGTGGTGTAACGATAGTGCGCGCGGGCGTGGCAGACAAGCGGGGGAACTAGACCGGCGCTTCTAGGGCCGGCGCAGCGGATGGCGCCGCGTGCGGTGACGCGCGGCCGGCGGGATTTACCTGCCGCCGGCCAGTGCGAGCACTTCGGCGGCGGAGATCATCGCGGCCGCGTTCGCGGGCGCCGGGCGTTCGGCCGGGCGGAAGACTTCGTCGCCGCGGTGGATCACCTGGCGCGACAGCGCGCAGGTGCCGGTGCGTTGCGCGAAGCGGCGGCGCCAGCGCTGTTCACCGTAGTGACAGCGGCCGGGCTCGACCCAGCGGACGACGAGCAGCGTATCGGAACGTTCGAGGATTTCGACGTGAACGTCGGCGGGATCGAGCGCAGGCAGGGATTTGGAGGCCTTCATTTGCCGTTTCCTAAAGCTCGTGCGGTTCGGTCATGGCAGTGGATGTCACTACCCGATGGCGAATCCGTAGCGGTTTCCATGAGTGGTGCGCTAAATGTAAGCGTCTGTGACCGGAAAAAACATCCTGTCTGGCTCAAATTACCTTTTGCCGATTTAGAAACAATCCAGGCTTATTTTCTTGGAAACCACAGACAAAAACGCCCCGGACACGAAGCCCGGGGCGGAAAATCGGCCTGCGCGCCGTGTCTGCTCGCCCAGCCACGGAGCCCATCGCCGGGGGGACGGAGGTGCCCGCAGGGATCGAACGCGGGCGGGGTGGCGATGGACCGGATGCGCAGTCCGGTACGTCATGATGGCGCGCGCATCCCGTTGAGACCCTGACGTGAACATGACTTTTTCGTCAGTTTGGCGGGATGTCGTGCCCCGCTTGTGCGAAAGAATCGACTGGAAGGCCCGCCGGTATTGGATTTGTCCGAATCCTGGGGTGTGCTCGTGGGCGCTACCGAACGTCGAATCCTTGCTCAACAGCCCGATTTCCCCACCCGGGTAAATACTGAATCCCGATTCCGTGACAAACGCGGCCTCACTTCCTATGATTGGTTGGACCTTTAGTCCTTTGTGCCAATCGGCCGCCGGGTGGCCGGCTTCTTCGGGAGGTTGCTCATGAGATTGCAGGGCAAACGCGCGCTGGTGACGGCGGCCGGGCAAGGCATCGGCCGCGCGACCGCGCTGCGCTTCGCGAGCGAGGGCGCCGATGTGCTGGCGACCGACATCAACGAAGCCGCGCTCGTGCGGCTCGAGGCCGACGCCGAGCGCGCGGGCGGCCGGCTGGCCACGCGTCGGCTCGACGTGACCGATGCGCGGGACGTCGCGGCGCTCGCCGCGAGCGAACGCGCATTCGACGTGCTGTTCAACTGCGCGGGCTACGTGCACCACGGCTCGATCCTCGACTGCGACGACGAAGCATGGGCGTTCTCGCTGAACCTGAACGTCACGTCGATGTATCGGCTGATCCGCGCGCTGCTGCCCGCGATGCTCGAAGCGGGCGGCGCGTCGATCATCAACATGGCGTCGGCCGCGTCGAGCGTGAAGGGCGTGCCCAACCGCTTCGTCTACGGCACGACCAAGGCGGCCGTGATCGGCCTGACCAAGGCGGTGGCCGCCGATTTCGTCGAGCGGGGCATCCGCTGCAACGCGATCTGCCCGGGCACGATCGAATCGCCGTCGCTGGCGCAGCGGATCGCGGACCAGGCGCGCACGCGCCACGTGTCGACCGACGAGGTGCGCCAGGCGTTCGTCGCGCGCCAGCCGATCGGCCGCATCGGCCGCGCGGAGGAAGTGGCCGCGCTCGCGCTGTACCTCGCGTCCGACGAAGCGTCGTTCACGACCGGCGCGATCCACCTGATCGACGGCGGCTGGTCGAACTGACCGCGCCCTCCCATTCACTTTCCGTATCGGCTCAACGCGACATGAAACTGCTGAGATTTGGCGACAAACACCATGAAAAGCCGGGCCTGCTCGATGCGCAGGGCCACATTCGCGACCTGTCCGGCGTGATCGACGACATCGCCGTCGACGCGCTGTCACCCGCCTCCCTCGCGCGGCTGCGCGACATTCCGCCGTCGTCGCTGCCGCTGGTCGAAGGCACGCCGCGGCTCGGCGCGTGCGTGGGCCGCGTCGGCAAGTTCATCTGCATCGGGCTCAACTATTCCGACCACGCGGCCGAATCGGGGATGCAGGTGCCGAAGGAGCCCGTCGTGTTCGGCAAGTGGACGAGCGCGATCTCCGGCCCGAACGACGACGTCGAGATTCCGCGCGGCTCGGAAAAAACCGACTGGGAAGTCGAGCTCGGCGTGGTGATCGGCCAGGGCGGCCGCTACATCGCGGAAGCCGACGCGCTGTCGCACGTCGCAGGCTACTGCGTCGTGAACGACGTGTCGGAGCGCGAATTCCAGCTCGAACGCGGCGGCACCTGGGACAAGGGCAAGGGCAACGACACGTTCGGGCCGCTCGGGCCGTGGCTCGTGACGGCCGACGAAGTGCCCGATCCGCACGCGCTGCGGCTGTGGCTCGACGTCGACGGCCATCGCTACCAGAACGGCACGACCGCGACGATGGTGTTCCGCGTGCCGTACCTGATCAGCTACCTGAGCCGCTTCATGAGCCTGCAGCCGGGCGACGTGATCTCGACCGGCACGCCGCCGGGCGTCGGCCTCGGGCAGAAGCCGCCCGTCTATCTGCGCGCCGGGCAGGTGATCACGCTCGGCATCGACGGGCTCGGCGAGCAACGCCAGCGCACCGTGCAGGCCTGATTTCCTTTAACGGACGGTTCGTCATGCCTATCATTCGATCGATGCGCGTCCTCGACGTGCGCTTCCCGACCTCGCGCCAGCTCGACGGCTCCGATGCGATGAATCCGGACCCCGATTATTCGGCGGCCTACGTCGTGCTCGAAACCGATCATGACGGGCTCGAAGGTCACGGGCTCACGTTCACCATCGGGCGCGGCAACGAAATCTGCTGCGCGGCGATCGACGCGATGCGGCACCTCGTCGTCGGCCTCGACCTCGACTGGATCCGCGAAGACATGGGCCGCTTCTGGCGGCACGTGACGTCGGACAGCCAGTTGCGCTGGATCGGCCCCGACAAGGGCGCGATCCACCTGGCGACGGGCGCGGTCGTCAACGCGGTGTGGGATCTGTGGGCGAAAGCCGAACGCAAGCCGCTGTGGCGGCTCGTGGCCGACATGCGCCCCGAGGAGCTGGTGCGCGCGATCGACTTCCGCTACCTGACCGACTGCCTGACGCCGGACGAAGCGCTCGACCTGCTGCGGCGGCAGGCGCCGGGCAAGGCCGACCGGATCGCGCTGCTCGAGCGCGACGGCTACCCGTGCTACACGACGTCGGCCGGCTGGCTCGGCTACAGCGACGACAAGCTGCGGCGGCTGTGCCGCGAAGCCGTCGACGCCGGGTTCGAGTACGTGAAGCTGAAGGTCGGCGCGAACCTGGAGGACGACATTCGCCGCGTGACGATCGCGCGCGAGGTGATCGGCCCGGACCGCAAGCTGATGATCGACGCGAACCAGGTGTGGGAAGTGGACGAGGCGATCGACTGGGTGCGCGAGCTGGCGTTCGCGCGGCCGTGGTTCATCGAGGAGCCGACCAGCCCCGACGACGTCGAGGGGCATCGCAAGATCCGCGAGGCGATCGCGCCCGTGCAGGTCGCGACCGGCGAGATGTGCCAGAACCGCGTGCTGTTCAAGCAGTTCATCGCGCGCGGCGCGATCGACGTCGTGCAGATCGACGCGTGCCGGCTCGGCGGCGTGAACGAGATTCTCGCGGTGATGCTGATGGCCGCGAAGTACGGGCTGCCCGTGTGCCCGCATGCGGGCGGCGTCGGGTTGTGCGAGTACGTGCAGCATCTGTCGATGATCGATTACGTCTGCATTGCCGGCACGAAGGAAGGGCGCGTGACGGAGTACGTCGATCACCTGCACGAGCATTTCGTCGAACCGTGCGTCGTGCGCGGCGCGGCGTACATGCCGCCGACGGCGCCCGGTTTCTCGATCGAGATGAAGCCCGAATCGCTGGAGCAATACCGGTTCCGCGGCTGACACGCGTCGAGCGTGCCGACACCATGAACGACGGAGACGCGAAGTGGATTTGAATCTGCAACACAAGGTCGTGATCGTGACCGGCGGCGCGTCGGGCATCGGCGCCGCGATCTCGATGCGGCTGGCCGAGGAAGGCGCAATTCCGGTGGTGTTCGCGCGCCACGCGCCCGACGATGCGTTCTGGCGCACCGTCGTGCAGAAGCAGCCGCAGGCCGCATGCATCCCGGTCGAATTGCAGGACGATGCGCAGTGCCGCGATGCCGTTGCGGAAACGGTCACGCGCTTCGGCCGGCTCGACGGCCTGGTCAACAACGCGGGCGTCAACGACAGCATCGGGCTCGATGCCGGGCGCGACGCATTCGTCGCGTCGCTCGAACGCAACCTGATCCACTACTACGTGATGGCGCACTACTGCGTGCCGCACCTGAAGGCGTCGCGCGGCGCGATCGTCAACGTTTCGTCGAAGACGGCCGTCACCGGGCAGGGCAACACGAGCGGCTATTGCGCATCGAAGGGCGCGCAGCTCGCGTTGACACGCGAATGGGCCGTCGCGTTGTGTGACGACGGCGTGCGCGTGAACGCGGTGATTCCGGCCGAGGTGATGACGCCGCTGTACCGGAGATGGCTCGACAGTTTCGACGACCCCGACGCGAAGCTGGCCGGCATCGCGGGCAAGGTGCCGCTCGGCCAACGCTTCACGACGGCCGACGAAATCGCCGATACGGCCGTGTTCCTGCTGTCGGCGCGTGCCTCGCACACGACGGGCCAGTGGCTGTTCGTCGACGGCGGCTATACGCATCTCGACCGTGCGATCAGCTGAGGGCGGCGATCCATGCAACCCGACCCGACTCCGAACGCCGCACCGCCGTTGATCGCATTGACCGGCATCGGCAAGCGCTTCCCCGGCGTGCAGGCGCTCGACGACTGCCATTTCGACCTGCGTGCCGGCGAAGTGCATGCGCTGATGGGCGAGAACGGCGCCGGCAAGTCGACGCTGATGAAGATCCTGGCGGGCGTCTACCCGCGCGACGAAGGCGAGATCCGGATGGACGGCCGCGCGGTGGAAATCGCCGATCCGCGCGCCGCGCAGGCACTCGGGATCGGCATCATCCATCAGGAACTGAACCTGATGAACCACCTGAGCGTCGCGCAGAACATCTTCATCGGCCGCGAGCCGCGCGGCCGCTTCGGCGTGTTCGTCGACGAGGACAAGTTGAACCGCGACGCGGCCGCGATCTTCGCGCGGATGCGGCTCGATCTCGACCCGCGTACGCCGGTTGGCCGGCTCACGGTGGCCAAGCAGCAGATGGTCGAGATCGCGAAGGCGCTGTCGTTCGACTCGCGCGTGCTGATCATGGACGAGCCGACCGCCGCGCTCAACAACGCGGAGATCGCCGAGCTGTTCCGCATCATCGGCGACGTGCGCGCGCACGGTGTCGGCATCGTCTACATCTCGCACAAGATGGACGAGCTGCGCCAGATCGCCGATCGCGTGACCGTGATGCGCGACGGCAAGTACGTCGCGACCGTGCCGATGGCGGACACGTCGATGGACACGATCATCGCGATGATGGTCGGCCGCCAGCTCGCGACCGAATTCCGCATGCCGCCCGATACATCGGCGAACGACGTCGCGCTCGAAGTGCGCGGGCTGTCGCGCGGCCGCGCGATCCGCGATGTCGGCTTCACGCTGCGGCGCGGCGAGATCCTCGGCTTCGCCGGATTGATGGGCGCGGGTCGCACCGAGGTCGCGCGCGCGGTGTTCGGCGCGGACCCGGTCGATGCGGGCGAGATCCGCGTGCACGGCAGGACCGTGACGATCCGCACGCCGGCCGACGCGGTGAGGCACGGGATCGGCTACCTGTCCGAGGATCGCAAGCACTTCGGGCTCGCGGTCGGGATGGACGTGCAGAACAACATCGCGCTGTCGAGCATGCGCCGCTTCGTGCGCCGCGGCGTGTTTCTCGATGCGCGTGCGCTGCGCGACACCGCGCAGTCGTACGTGCGGCAGCTCGCGATCCGCACACCGTCGGTCGCGCAGCCGGCGCGGCTGCTGTCGGGCGGCAACCAGCAGAAGATCGTGATCGCGAAGTGGCTGCTGCGCGACTGCGACATCCTGTTCTTCGACGAACCGACGCGCGGCATCGACGTCGGCGCGAAAAGCGAGATCTACAAGCTGCTCGACGCGCTCGCCGCCGACGGCAAGGCGATCGTGATGATCTCGTCTGAGCTGCCCGAGGTGCTGCGCATGAGCCACCGGATTCTCGTGATGTGCGAAGGGCGCGTGACCGGCGAATTACGCGCGGCCGACGCCACGCAGGAAAAGATCATGCAGCTCGCGACGCAGCGCGAGTCGACCGTGTTGTCCTGAACCAGACGCCGAGACGCTTACCCGATCATGTCCAACGATACGCATCCCGTTCCGCCCCTCGCGTCCGGCGACACGCCGGCCGGCGCATCGAGCCTGAAGTCGCGCTTCTTCAACCCGGCCGCGCGGCAGAAGCTGCTCGCGTTCGCGAGCCTCGTGCTGCTGATCGTGTTCTTCAGCGTCGCGTCGCCGAACTTCCTCGAAGTCGACAACCTCGTCGCGATCCTGCAGGCCACCGCGGTGAACGGCGTGCTGGCCGTCGCCTGTACCTACGTGATCATCACGTCGGGCATCGACCTGTCGGTCGGCACGCTGATGACGTTCTGCGCGGTGATGGCCGGCGTCGTGCTGACGAAATGGGGAATGCCGCTGCCGCTCGGGATCCTGGCCGCGCTGTTTTTCGGCGCGCTGTCGGGCAGCGTATCGGGCTTCGTGATCGCGAAGATGAAGGTGCCGCCGTTCATCGCGACGCTCGGCATGATGATGCTGCTCAAGGGGCTGTCGCTCGTGATCTCGGGCACGCGGCCGATCTACTTCAACGACACGCCGGGCTTCACGTCGATCGCGCAGGATTCGCTGATCGGCAACCTGATTCCCGCGCTGCCGATTCCGAACGCGGTGCTGATCCTGTTTCTCGTCGCGATCGGCGCGTCGATCGTGCTGAACCGCACGATTTTCGGCCGCTACACGTTCGCGCTCGGCAGCAACGAGGAAGCGCTGCGGCTGTCGGGCGTGAACGTCGATGCGTGGAAAATCGCGGTCTATACGTTCAGCGGCGCGGTGTGCGGGATCGCAGGGCTCCTGATCGCGTCGCGGCTGAATTCCGCGCAGCCCGCGCTCGGGCAGGGCTACGAGCTCGATGCGATCGCGGCCGTCGTGATCGGCGGCACGTCGCTGTCGGGCGGCGCGGGCAGCATCGTCGGCACCATCATCGGCGCGTTCATCATGAGCGTGCTGACGAACGGCCTGCGCATCATGTCGGTCGCGCAGGAATGGCAGACGGTCGTGACGGGCGTGATCATCATCCTCGCCGTCTACGTCGATATCCTGCGCCGGCGGCGCCGCTGATGGCCGCATTCACGCAGGCAGGTGCTTCATCGCCGGTTCCGGCCGGCGTCCCAGTCGTTCCAGTCGGTTGAGTCGATACGAAAAAAGGAGACGCGAAGTGATCAGGAGCAAGGTGTTGAATGCGATCGTCGGGCTGACGTTCGCCGTCGGCGTCACGGCCGGCGCGCAGGCGCAGGAAACCTACATCCCGCTGATCTCGAAAGGCTTCCAGCATCAGTTCTGGCAGGCCGTGAAAGCGGGCGCGACGCAGGCCGCGAAGGACTACAAGGTGAAGGTGACGTTCGAAGGGCCGGAGACCGAGGCGATGGTCGACAAGCAGATCGACATGCTGTCGGCCGCGATCGCGAAGAAGCCGGCCGCGCTCGGCTTCGCGGCGCTCGACAGCAAGGCCGCGCTGCCGCTCCTGAAGAAGGCGCAGGCCGAGAAGATCCCGGTGATCGCGTTCGACTCGGGCGTGGACAGCGACATCCCGGTGACGACGGCCGCGACCAACAACAAGGCCGCCGCGTCGCTCGCCGCCGACAAGCTCGCCGCGCTGATCGGCGACGAGGGCGAGGTGGCCGTGGTCGCGCACGACCAGACGAGCCGCACCGGCATCGACCGTCGCGACGGCTTCCTCGAACGGATGAAGTCGGCGCACCCGAAGGTGCAGGTCGTCACCGTGCAGTACGGCGAAGGCGACCAGCTGAAGTCGACCGAGGTGACGAAGTCGATCCTGCAGGCGTATCCGAAGCTCAAGGGGCTGTTCGGCACCAACGAAGGCTCGGCGATCGGCGTGGTCAACGGCGTGCGCGAGATGAAGCGCAAGGTCGTGATCGTCGGGTACGATTCCGGCAAGCAGCAGAAGGACGCGATCCGCAGCGGGCTGATGGCCGGCGCGATCACGCAGAACCCGATCGGGATCGGCTACAAGACGGTCGAGGCGGCTGTGAAGGCGATCAAGGGCGAGAAACTGCCGAAGGTCATCGATACCGGTTTCTATTGGTACGACAAGACCAATATCGACGATCCGAAGATCGCGGCGGTGTTGTACGACTGAACGTTGCGTCGCGCCGCGGTGGCGCGCGTCGCCGCCGCGGCGACCGGACACGAGGGCATCATGGGCGCAGTGCGTATCGATTCGCATCAGCACTTCTGGCGCTATCGCGCCGCCGATTACCCGTGGATCGGCCCCGGCATGGGCGTGCTCGCGCGCGACTACCTGCCCGACGCGCTGTGGCCGCTGATGCATGCGCAGGCGCTCGGCGCGTCGATCGCGGTGCAGGCGCGCGCCGGGCGCGACGAGACGGCGTTCCTGCTCGATCTCGCACGCGACGATGCGCGCATCGCGGCGGTGGTCGGCTGGGAGGATCTCGCCGCGCCGCAGCTCGCGGATCGCATTGCCGAATGGCGCAGCCCGAAGCTGCGCGGCTTCCGTCACCAGGTGCAGGACGAAGCCGACGCCGCCGCGTTCGTCGCGGAGCCGGGTTTCAACCGCGGCATCGCGTGGCTGCAGGCGAACGGCTACGTGTACGACGTGCTCGTGTTCGAGCGCCAGCTGCGCGACGTGTGGGCGTTTTGTGCGCGGCACGACGCGTACTGGCTCGTGCTCGATCACGTCGGCAAGCCCGCACTCGCCGACTTCGAGCGCGACGACACGGCGCTCGCGCGCTGGCGCGCCGCGTTGCGCGAGCTGGGCGCACTGCCGCATGTCGTGTGCAAGCTGTCGGGGCTCGTGACCGAGGCCGACTGGCAGCGCGGGCTGCGCGGGAAGGATGTCCGGCGCATCGAGCAGTGTCTCGATACGGCACTCGACGCGTTCGGCCCGCAGCGGCTGATGTTCGGGTCGGACTGGCCCGTGTGCCTGCTGGCCGCGTCGTATGACGAAGTGGCGTCGATCATCGAGCGCTGGGCCGAATCGCGGTTGTCGGCGGCCGAGCGCACCGCGCTGTGGGGCGGCACCGCCGCGCGTTGCTACGCGGTGCCGACGTGAGCGCACGTGCGTGCGCGTGGGGGTGTCGCATCGTCGGACGAATGACGACGGGCGCCACGGTGTTCAGATGGTTGCGGTCGCATCGATTCTTCACCCGGTGCCCGGGGCCGAACCTTTAGAATATGCGCAAACGGTTGCGTGCGATGCGCGCGCGGCCGTCCGGAACGAAACCGATCACAGTCCCGACGTATGTCCATCCAGCCGATTCAGAACCGCCGCCTCTACCAGCAGATCGCCGACAAGCTCAGTGCGATGATCGAGTCCGGCGACTTTCCGCCGGGCAGCTACCTGCCGCCCGAGCGCGAACTGGCCGAACAGTTCGGTGTGTCGCGCACCTCGGTGCGCGAGGCGCTGATCGCGCTCGAAGTGCGCGGGTGCGTGAGCGTGCGCGTCGGCGACGGCGTGAAGGTGCGCCATCCCGAAACGGCCGCCGCGCCTGAGCCCGCGCCTGTCCCTGCGGAGAAGGCCGCGCCGTTCACGATCGTCGAGATCGATCCCGAACTCGGCATCGCACTCGACCTCGATACCGAAATCCCGCCGTTCGCGTTGCTGCAGGCGCGCCGGCTGATCGAGCCGGAAGCCGCAGCGCTGGCCGCGAAGCACGGCTCGGACGAGCAGATCGAAGGGATCCACGAAGCGTTCCTGCGCAACCAGGCAGACAACCTCAGTGGCTCGCTCACGCATCCGGGCGACCGGCTGTTTCATATCCGCATCGCGGAGGCGAGCGACAACGCCGCGTATGCGCTGATGATCAAGCAACTGCTCGCGCACAAGTACGACCTGATGTTCCAGCGGCTGCAGTCGCTGTACATGCCGAACGACATGCCGCACCGGTCGGAACTCGAACACCGCGCGATCCTCGATGCGATCCGCGCACGCGACCCGGACGCCGCGCGCCGCGCGATGGCCGAGCATCTCGACGAAGTGATCCGCATCTTCGGCCGCGCGCTCGATTGAGCGCGCGTCGACGCGTGACCGGTTGCCCGTTCAGAAGCGATCCGCGCGATACGGCGCCGGATCGGTGAACGGCGCCTCGCCCGTCATCATCTCGGCCAGCAGGCGGCCGGTGACGGGGCCGAGCGTCAGCCCGTGATGGTTGTGCCCGAACGCGAACCACAGCCCGCGATGCGCGGGCGCGGGGCCGATCACCGGGCGCATGTCGGGCGTGCACGGCCGGAAGCCGAGCCAGGGCTGCGGGTCGAGCCGCTCGCCGAAGCCGAACACGGGCCGCGCGACGCGTTCCGCGCGTTCGAGCTGCACGCCGGTGGGCGGCACGCCGCGCCGCGCGATCTCGACGCCGGTCGTCAGCCGCAGCCCGCGCTTCATCGGGGCGATCACGTAACCGTATTCGCGATCGACGATCGGCGCCGACGGCACGCCGCGCGCGGACGGCGCGTAGTGCATGTGATAGCCGCGCTTCTCGCGCAGCGGGATCGTGTAGCCGAACTTGCCGAACACCGTGTCGGACCACGGGCCGAGCGCGACGACCACGGCCGGCGCGGCCGCCATGCCGTCCTGCGTCCTGACCTGCCAGCCTGGCGACAGCGCGTCGAGGCTTGCGGCGTCGCCCGTCAGCAGCGTGCCGCCGCCTTGCACGAAGAGTTGCGCGTACGCTTTGACGAGCGCGGACGGGTCGACGACGCTTTTCGGATCGAGCCAGTGCAGCGCGCCGCAGAAGCCGGGCGCGAGGCTCGGTTCGTGCGCGCTCAGCGCGGCCGCATCAAGCGGCGTGATGCCGAGCCCGTGGCGGCGCGCGGTGAGTGCGGCTTCGGTCACGCTGCGCTCGAATACGGCGGGCGTGCGGAACGCTTCCAGCCAGCCGTTCGCGCGGATGAGCTCGCCGGCGCCGGCCCGCGCGATCAGCGCGTCGTGCTCGACGATGCAGCGCTCGATCAGCGGCAGCATGTCGCGTGACGCCGCCGCGTGACGCAGCGGCGCCGATTCCCACCAGAAACGCGCGAGCCACGGCGCGAATGCGGGCAGCGACGCGCTGTGCCAGTAGAGATCGGTCGAGCGGTTCAGCGCATAGCGCATCAGCGTGAACGGGCTGCGCGGGAACGGATACGGTTCGACCGACGAGCGCTCGATCAGCCCCGCGTTGCCGAAGCTCGTGCCTTCGCCGGGCGCGCCGCGATCGACGAGGGCGACCTTGCGCCCGCGATCCTGCAGGTGGAGTGCCACGGAGACGCCGACGATGCCTGCGCCGAGAACGATGACGTCGAAATCCATCGGTGGTGAATGACGGTGAGCGGCGCGTGCCCGCGATGATGCGGATGCGCCCGGGTTGGAGAGCAGTTCGAACTGCCAGCATACTCGCGGCGGCGCGACGCACCAAGAGGGCCCGCGTGGCCTGCGCAAGGCAGGTGGCCCGATCCCGACGATTCGCGATTGATGCGACGACGCGGGCAGTAGAATGCGCGGATTCCGGCCTTCGAGGGTGACACGCGATGATCGAGTTGAGCGCAGGGGCGCCAAGCGTATGTGCGCCCGCAGTCCGCCGCGTCCGCCGTCAACGCATCTCGAACAGCTTTCCCCATCGCGCCAGCACGCGCGTATCGACCCCCGCCATCCTCAGCGTTTTCCACACCACGGTCGCGACCGTGTCATAAGCGGCGATCCCGGTCGCCTGCTCGAACGGCGCGGCCAGATGGGCGGCATGCAGGTTCGTGCAGAACGTCGCCACCGCATCCGGGCGCGCCCGCGCAGCCTGGCGCATCAGCGCCGCAATCTGCGTATCGGGCACTCCCGCGAAGCTGAAGTTGTCGCGCAACCCGAGATGCTGTTCGCCCACGCATTCGATGCCGAGTTGCGCATACTGGCGCACGATCCGCTGCTGCACGTCGTCGAGATACGGCGTGACGAGGCCGAGCCGCCGCACGCCGGTGCGTTCGAGCAGTTCGTTCAACGCGAGTACGGACGACGTCGCCGGAATGCCGGTGGCCTGCTCGATGACGCGGCACAGCGCCGCGTCGCGTTCGAATCCGAGCCAGCCAGCCGACGTGCCGCTCCAGCCGATCACGTCGACGCGCGCGTCGGTGAGCTGCCGCGCCGCGACGAGCATGCGCGCCGCGTCGAACTGGTCGAGCGCGGCGTCGGTGAGCGCAATCTCGGTCACGGTGAAGCGCGCGAAATGCACGCTGACGTCTGGCAGCCCGGCGACGATCGCGGTCGTCAACGGTTCGAGCGCGGTGTTCGACGACGGCGTCAGGATGCCGATGCGGATGCGCGGATTCATCGCGGGGCGTCCGTTCAATCGAGCAACTGCCGCACGGCGTCGACCGCCTCGCGGCGCAGCGCGGCCAGGTCGAGGCCCGGAATCTCGCCGTTGTCCACCACGACGCGGCCGTTCACGATGTTGTACTTCACCGGCGCGGGCTCGCCGGCCGTCACCGGCGCAATGGCGTAGTCGTGGAAGCCGTTGAAGCGCGGCCCGCTCACGTTGTACAGCACGAGATCGGCGGCCTGGCCCGCCTCCAGCGTGCCGACCGCGTTCAGCCCGAGCACGCGCGCGCCGCCTTGCGTGCCCCAGTGCAACACTTCCTCGGCGGTGGTGGCCGCCGCACCATGCGCCGCACGATGCACGAGCCAGGCGAAATTCGCTTCGTGCGTCATGCTGCCGGATTCGTTCGACGCGACACCATCGACGCCGAGCGACACCGGCACGCCGGCCGCCGCCATGCGCGGCGCGGGCGCGATGCCGCTGCCGAGCCGCGCGTTGCTGACGGGGCAGTGCGAGCAACCGGTGCCCGTTTCGGCGAGCAGCGCGATTTCGTTCTCCTCGAGATGGACGAGGTGCGCGAACCACACGTCGGGGCCGAGCCATTCGTGTTCGGCGACGAATTCGACCGGGAGCTTGCCGTAGCGCTCGCGACAGAAGTCGACGTAACGCGTCGTCTCCGACAGGTGCGAATGCAGCCGCAGGCCCATTCCGCGCGCGGCGCGCGCCACTTCCGGCAGCAGGTCGGGCGGCAGCGAGAAGGTCGGTGTCGTCGGGGCGACGACTACGCGGCGCATCGATGCGGTGCCCGCGTCGTGATAACGCGCCTTCAGCCGTTCGATATCGGCAAGCATCCGGTCGAGCGTCTCGGGCTGCAATGCCGTGCCGGCGAAGCCCGGATGATCGCCGGCCGCCTGTAATGCGCCGCCGCGGCACAGCACGAAGCGCATCCCGAAGGCGGCCGCTTCGTCGAACAGCAGGTCGCCGGTCTCGGTCGTGCCGCCCGCGTGATACAGGTAGTGGTGATCGGCGCAGGTCGTCACGCCGGACAGCAGCAGCTCCGCGAAGCCGAGCCGTGCGGCGATGCGCGCGAGCGCCGGCGTGAAGCGCGCGACACGCGGATACGGCACGGCCGCAAGCCATTCCTGCAGGCCGGCGTTGATCCCGGCCGGCACGGCCTTCAGCAGGTTCTGGAACAGGTGGTGATGCGTGTTGACCCAGCCGGGGTAGACGACGCAGTCGGTCGCGTCGATCACGCGTTCGCCGGGCAGCGGTGCGAGATCGGGCGCAATCGTGTCGATCCGGCCGTCGCGGATGCGCAGGTCGGCCTGGCCGAGCCGCGCGGCGTCGCCGGTGCGGCCGCTCATGACCGCGATCGGGTTGCGGATCAGCAGCGAAGAAGAAGGAACGCTCATGGTTGGGTCTCCTCGGATACGGATAGTCGGGTTGTGGTTCGTCAGGCGCCGCGTGGGCTCGATGCCGCACGCGGCATACGGCCCGTCAGTCGCACTCGCGCGCCATCGGGCTGCCGTGCGCGGCGTCGGTGTGGACGTGCGATTCAACGGGGGCGGCCGCCGGCACACCGTTGAGCAGCGCGTTGAGCAGCACCGACACGAGGCATGCGAGCACGACGCCGCTGTGCAGGAACGGCTGCGTCCAGTCGGGCATGTGCGCGAACACCTTGGGCGCCATCACAGGAATCAGCGCGGTCGCGATCGTGAAGCCGACGATCAGCACGTTGTAGCGGTTGCCTTCGAAGTCGACCTTCGCGAGCGTCTGCACGCCGGCGGCGACCACCACGCCGAACATCGCGATACCGGCACCGCCGAGCGCCGCCGACGGCGTCGACGCGACGATCGCGCCGATCTTCGGCACCAGCGCGACGACGCACATCAGCACGCCGCTGACCGCGACGATCCAGCGGCTGCGCACGCCGGTCAGGATCACGAGCCCGACGTTCTCCATGAACGCGATGAACGGGAACGCGGCGAACGTGCCGGCGATCGCGCTCGCGACGCCGTTCGCCCGCAGCCCGCGCACGACGTCCTCCTCGCTCACCTGTTTCTCGACGATATCGCCGATCGCGACGAACAGCCCCATCGACTCGACCATCTGCACGATCATCACGACGACCATCGTCAGCACCGGCACGATCGCGAACACCGGCGTGCCGAAGTGGAACGGGTAGGGCACGGTGAACCACGGCGCAGCGGCCACGTTCGTGAAATTGCCCATCCCGAGCGCGATCGCGAGCAGGCTGCCGGCGACGAGCCCGATCAGCACCGACAGGTTGCGCAGGAACGCGTTCGCGAAGCGGTTGACCGCGAGGATCACGACCGCGACGACGAGCGCGACCGCGAGAAACGACAGTTCGCCGAACTGCAGCTTCGCCGCGTCGCCGCCGCCGGCCCACTGGTATGCGACCGGAAACAGCTGCAGCCCGATCACGGTGACGATGCAGCCGGTCACGACCGGCGGGAACAGGCGGCGCAGCCGGCCGACCAGCGGCGCGGCGAAGGTCGTGATGATGCCCGCGCCGATCACCGCGCCGCACACGCCGGCGAACCCCACGCCCGGCGTCAGACCGATCGCGATCACGGGGCCGACGCTGCTGAACGCGACGCCCTGCAGGATCGGCAGGCGCACGCCGAGTTTCCAGACGCCGACCGTTTGCAGGATCGTCGAGATGCCGGAACAGAACAGCGCGGTGCTGATCAGCACGGTCGTATCGGCGGGCGACATCTTCAACGCCGATGCGACGATCAGCGGCACCGCGATCGCGCCGATATAGGCGACGAGCATGTGTTGCAGGCCGAGCGTCAGCATCTGGCGGCGCGGCATGACCCGATCGACGGGATGTGAAGCAGCGTTCATGGGCGAGTCTCCTGAGGTTCGTTTGCGGGCGGGCGCGCGATGCGCCCGCCTGGCGTGCCCGTCAGGCCGCGACCGCCGCGGCGAGACAGGCATGGAAACGGTCGGTCAGCGCGGCGCGATCGAGATCGCGGCCGATGAAAACGATGCGTGACGAGCGCGGCTCGCACCCCCACGCCTGCGCGGCGCGCAGTTCGATCACGCCGTGCACGCCCTGCAGCACGTAGCGTTGCGCGCGGCCCTGCACGGCGAGGATGCCTTTCATCCGGAACAGGTTCGCGGTATCGGCGCGACGCAGCTCGCCGAGCCACGCTTCGAGCGCGTCGAGATCGACGTCCGCATCGACCTCGATGCCGACCGACGACACGCTGGCGTCGTGTTCGTGGTGGTCGTGATCGTCGTCGTGTGCGTGCGCCTGGTGCGCTGCGTGTGCGTGGTCGTCATGCTCATGCTCGTGCGTGTGTTCGTCCGCATGCGGTGCATCGGCCTGCAGCCCGTCGCTCTCGACGAGGATCTGTGCGAATTCGTTCGCGCCGATGCCGAGGATGCGGTCGAGATCGACCTGCGCGTAGCTCGACGTGACGATCTCCGCCGTCGTGTTCAGCTCGCGCAGCCGCGCGGTCAGCGCATCGACGTCGGGTGCGTCGACGAGGTCGACCTTGTTGATCACGATGCGGTCCGCGCAGACGATCTGGTCGACCGCCTGGTTGTCGCGGCCGTCGAGCACCAGATCGTCGAGGTGCGCGCGGATATGCTTCGCGTCGACCATCGTGACGACCGCGTCGAGCGCGACTTCCTTCGCGATCGGATCGTCGAGGAAGAAGGTCTGCGCGACCGGATACGGATCGGCGAGGCCGCTCGTCTCGACGATGATGTGATCGAGCCGGTCGGGGCGCGCGACGAGCATCCGCACGATCCGCACGAGATCCTCGCGCACCGCGCCGACGCAGCACACGCAGCCGTTCGTCATCTCGTAGATTTCCTCGGTCGATTCGAGCACGAGGCCGCCGTCGATGCCGATCTCGCCGAACTCGTTCTCGATCACCGCGATCTTGCGGCCGTGCTTCTCGCGCAGGATGTAGTTCAGCAGCGTGGTCTTGCCCGCGCCGAGAAAGCCCGTGAGCACGGTGACCGGAATCTTCTCGACGTCGCTGTGGGTGGTGTGGATGTGGGTCATGATGCATCTCCGTTGAGTCGGTTGGGCTGCGGGTTCGGCTGTGATGCGTTGTCTTTCCAGCGATGGACGGTGCGGGAATCGAGGTCGAACAGGTCGAGCACGCGGCCGAGCGTGTGGTCGATCATCTGGTCGAGCGAAGCGGGGCGCGCATAGAACGCCGGCACCGGCGGCGCGACGATCGCGCCCATCTCCGTGACGGTGGCCATGTTGCGCAGGTGCGTGAGCGTGTACGGCGTTTCGCGTGCGAGCAGTACGAGCCGGCGGCGCTCCTTCAGCACGACGTCGGCCGCGCGCGAGATCAGGCCGGAGGAAAGGCCGCTCGCAATCTCGGCGAGCGTCTTCATCGAGCACGGCGCGACGATCATTCCGAGCGTGCGGAACGATCCGCTCGAGATCGGCGCCGCGATGTCGTCGCTGCGGTACAGCACGCTCGCGAGCGCGGTGATGTCGGACAGCCGGAAGTCGGTCTCGTGCGCCATCGTCAGCGCGGCGGCGCGCGACACGACCACGTGCGTCTCGATGTCGAGCTCGCGCAGCAGCGCGAGCAGCCGCATCCCGTACACGAAGCCGGATGCGCCGCTGATGCCGACGACGAGCCGCCGCGCGCTCATTGCGACGCTCCGCCGAGTTGCGTGATCACGTGCGCGGCGCGCTGCATCGCGGCGTCGCCGACGCGTGCGCGCACGCCGTCGAAGCGCGAGCCGCGCGTCGCGTCGATCCCCATCCGCGACGTCGTGCCGTCGGCCGACGACGACGGATCGAGCGGGCTGCCGGGCAGCCCGTCGACGACGAACAGGTCGCGGTGCGGCTGGAAGTGCGTCGCGATCGCCCACAGCACCTGCGCGTCGTCGGTGATGTCGACGTCGCTGTCGACCGCGACGACGTTCTTCAGGTACGGGTCCCAGCCGAGCAGTGCGAGCATGATCTGGCGCGCTTCGCCGTCGCGCGACTGCTTCAGCGCGACATAGCAGTGAAAGTGCGTACCGGAATTCGGATAGTGGATCGCGGTGACGGCAGGAAAGCGCGCCTTCAGCTTCTCGCTCATCTCGGCTTCACGCGGCAGCCGCGCGAGCGTCAGATGTTCCGCGTACGGGCCGCCGACCACGTCGACGAGCCATGCATCCTTGCGCCGCATCATCGCGTCGATGCGCAGCACGTTGTTGGTCGAGCGGTCCGACGAGTAGCCGGTAAATTCGCCGAACGGGCCTTCTTCCGCGTGTGCGTCGGGATCGATCGTGCCTTCGAGCACGAACTCGGCGGCGGCCGGCACGCCGATGCCGTGGCGCGGCGTGCGCACGAGCTGCAGCGGCGTGCCGAGCAGCCCACCGGCAATCGCGCGCTCATCCGCGCCGAACGGCACGCGCGCGGCGGCCGCGAGCATGAACAGCGGATGCGCGCCGATCACCATCGCCACCTTGAGCGTGTCGCCGCGCGCCTTCGCGGTCTGCAGCATCCGCCACAGATGGCCGCGCGAATGCAGGCTCGTCGCCAGCGCGTTGCGCGCATGCGGCATCGAGCGGTGGTAGCTGAGGTTCGCGACGCCCGTCACCGGATCTTCGGCAACGATCACCGCGTTGGTCACGTAGGGCCCGCGATCGGTTTCGAAGTGGCGGATCATCGGCAGCTGCGCGAGATCGACCGCGTCGCCTTCGGTCACCTGATCGAGCACGGGGCCGTGCGGCACGACGACCGGCGCGACGGGCGCGTTCGCGCGCTGCTGCCACGCGTCGAACAGGCCGTTCGCATCGACGCCGAACAGCCGGCCGATGCGCGTGCGGGACGCGAATACGTTGGTGACGAGCGGTGTCGACAGGCCGTCGACGCGCTCGCAGACGAGCATCTCGTGCCGCCCGCGCGCGGCGAGCGACGCGACGACGGCCGTGACGTCCTGGTCGGCGGACAGCGGCTGCGCGAGCGTCAGCACGTCGTCCGGAAAGCGTTCGCGATAGGCGTTCGCGAAGTGATGAAAATCCTGCTGCTCGGCGAAAAGGCTGGACGCCATGATGCACTCCGTCGGATGCGGAAGGGGAAAGGCCGGATCGCGCGCGTGTTCGATGCGGCACGCGATCCGGCTGCCGGCGCGTTACAGGTAGGTCGACGTGAGGCGCTTCTGCGCTTCGTCGAGATCCTTCGGCGGCTTGGTCGGCTCGATGCCGACGAGGCGGGCGATGTTGTTGCCCATGTAGTCCTCGAGGCCGTCCTCGTCGAGATCCATCCCCTGCGGCGCGGGTCCGCACAGCATTTCCAGCTCGCGCAGCCACATGCCGGGCTCGTTCGGCGGCGAATCGGTGCCGAACACGATCTTGTTGCGCGGCAGCTCGCGCGCGAACTCGACGATCCGCGACTGGTAGCACCAGCCCGATTCGCAGTACACGTTCGGCGTATCCATCGCCATCCAGAACGCTTCGAACGAGTAGTTGCCACCCGTCTGGATGCCGAAGTGACCGATGATGAAGTTCACCATCGGAAACTCGCGGATGATCGGATAGAACTGCGTCGGGATCGTGTACGGGCCGTCGCCGGTGTGGATCAGCACGACGATGTTGTACTTCGCGCAGACCTTCATCGCGGGGCGCAGCCAGTCGAGCGCGCGATCGGGCCGGTAGCCGTGCATGTTCGCGTGCAGCTTCACCATCTTGAAGCCGTACTCCCTGATGTGGAATTCGAGCTCCGCCGCGCCGTTCTCCGGGCCCCAGCGCGGGTTGTACGTGAAGTTGCCGATGAAGCGGTCGGGGTATTTCTGCGTGAGTTCGGCGATATACGCCATGTAGTCGCGGATGCCTTCACGGCCGCGGCGGTTGCCGTCGCGATAGCCGGTGTTGCCCGGCGGCGGCTGGATGAAGCCCATGTCGATGCGGCGCGGCTTGCCGTTGATGATGTACGGGCCGTCCATCATCTTCAGCAGGCGTTCGCCGGTGAACGGTTCGCCGGTGTGGCGCCACGCCTCGTCGACGAGGTTGGTCGGGTGCAGGTGCGTATCGATGATCATGCAATGCTCCGGAATCGGGAGAGAGGGGTGCGGGCGTCAGGCGGCGAGCAGCGCTCTCGCTTCGTCGACGGTGCGCGGCGCGGGCGTCGGTTCGAGGCCGATCATTCGCGCGGTGTTGTTGCCGAGGTAATCCTCGAGCGTGTCCTCGTCGAGATTCATCCCTTGCGGCGGATCGAAGCACAGCACTTCGAGCAACCGCAGCCACATGCCCGGTTCGTTCGGCGGCGTGTCGGAGCCGAACAGGATCTTGTGCTTCGGCAGCACCTTCGCGAATTCGACGATCCGCGACTGCAGGCACCAGCCCGATTCGCAATACACGTTCGGCAGGTCCATCGCGAGCTGGAACGGCTCGAAGCAGTAGACGCCGCCCGTCTGCACCCCGAAGTGCGCCATGATGAAATTGACCGTCGGGAATTCCTTGATCATCGGCACCCACTCGGTCGGGATGCTGTACGGGCCGTCGCCGGTGTGCAGCTTCACGAGCACGCCGAGTTCCGCGCATTTCTTCAGCGCGGGACGCAGCCAGTCGAGTGCGCGGTCGGGCCGGTACGCATGCATGTTGGCCTGGAACTGCACCATCTTGAAGCCGAGCTTGCGCACGTAATGATCGATCGCGTTCACGCCGTTCTCCACGCCGCAGCGCGGGTTGTAGACGAAGCAGCCGATGAAGCGGTCGGGGTGCTTGCGCACCATCTCGACCGTATACGCCATGTACGCGTCGATCGATTCGGTGCCCGACTTCTCGCCGTCGGTATAGGTATAGATGGTGTTGCCTTGCGGCGGCTGGATGAACGCCTTGTCGACGCGGCGCGGCTTGCCGTTGATGAGGAACGGGCCGTTCATCGTCTCGATCAGGCGCTCGCCGGTGAACGGCGGGCCGTCGTGACGCCATGCGAGGTCGACGAGATTCGTCGGGTAACAGCTGGTGTCGATGATCATCTACTCGATCTCCTTGAGAGGAACCGGAAAGGCCGGTTGCCGTATCGCGGGCAGGCACGTCGATGAAGCGACCTGTCGGTCGGATTCATGCGGCCCTTTGCAAGGCGCATTATTTTTTTGCGCCTTCCCCTCGCCGGCATCGAGTGACACACTGCGACGTGCACTGCTGCTTGGGACCGAGTGTCACCAGCCGAATGTGCTCTGTACAATATTTTTTACTGACGCTCTTGATACGTTTGCGATATGGACATGCGTGTGTTGCGTTACTTCGCGGTGCTGGCCGACGAACTGCATTTCGGGCGCGCGGCCGCGCGGCTCCATATCTCGCAGCCGCCGTTGAGCCAGCAGATCCGGCTGCTCGAGGAGCAGCTCGGCACCGCGCTGTTCGTGCGCTCGCAGCATCGCGTCGAATTGACCGAGGCAGGGAAAACACTGAAGGAGCAGGTGCCGCTGATCGTCGCGCAGTTCGATCGCGCGATCGATCTCACGCGTTGCGCGGGGCGCGGTGAAGTGGGGCGGCTCGCGGTCGGCATCATCAGCTCGGCGATGGTCGTGCCGATTCCGCGTGCGTTGCGCGTCTTCGCCGAGCGGCATCCGCACGTGCACTGGTCGCTGCACGAGATGACACCGGCCGCGCAGATCGATGCGCTGAAGGAAAAGCGGCTCGACGTGTGCTTCTTCCGGCTGTTCCAGGACGACCCGTCGATCCGCAGCGAGATCGTGGTGCGCGAAACGGCCGTGGTCGTGCTGCCGTCCGGCCATCCGCTCGCGTCGCGCGACGCGATCGCGCTTGGCGAGCTGGCTGGCGAGCAGTTCGTGTCATTCGGCTTGCGGCATTCCCAACTGGCGCGCTTCCTGCAACAGAGCTGTGTCGATGCGCGCTTCACGCCGCGGATCGCGCACGAGGTCGTCGAGGTGCACACGCTGCTGTCGCTGGTGCGTGAAGGGCTGGGCGTCGCGCTGCTGCCCGCGTCGTCGCGGCAGATCTCGACGGGCGGCGTCGCGTTCGTGCCGCTGCTGCCGCCGGCGCTCGAGGTGTCGCTGCAGGCGCGCTACCGCGTGGACGATACGTCCGCGGTGCTCGGCGCGTTCCTCGACACCGTGCGCGAGGTCGCGGCGGAGTTCAGCGCGTAGCGGCGCGTATCAGCGCTCGAGCGATTGCGCGACGAGCGCGCCGATCGCGTCGATCAGCGGCTTCACGCGCGCATGCCGTTCGCGCGGCCAGATCGCATGCAGGTTGTAGTGCGTCGGAATCGCGATCGTGCAGAGTTCGACGAGCCGGCCGTCGTGGCGCGCATCGGCGGCGAGCAGCCCGCGCACCAGCCCGGCGCCGAGCCCGGACGCGAGCGTCGCGACGAGCCCCGCCGCGTTGTCGAACACGGCGATCGTGTGCGGTTCGACCGGTTCGAGGCCCGCCGCTTCGAGCCACGGAATCCACGACCGCTTCGTATAGCCGAGCAGCGGCAGTTCGAGCACCTGTTCGGGTGTGAGCGGCGCGGTCAACCCATAACGTTCGAGCAGCGCGGGCGCGGCCATCGCGGTCAGCCGGTCGGGGCAGACCAGCGCGCTGTCCACGCCTTCCCATTCCCCGTAGCCATAGCGCAGCGCGACATCGACGCGGTCGAATGCATCGCGATCATGGCGCGGCGCCGACAGCACCGTCAGCGTCGTGCCGTCGAGCGTGCGCATCAATGCCGGCAGCCGCGCGGGCAGCCAGCCCTGCATCAACTCGGGATCGACGTCGAGCCGGAGTGACGGCCCGGTCGTGCGCCCCTTCACCGACGACAGCGCGCGATCAATCTGCTCGAGCCCGTCCGACAACTGGTTCGCAAACAGCGTGCCGGCATCGGTCAGCATCACGCGGCCGCCGGCGCGGGCGAACAGCGGCTGGCCGATGAATTCCTCGAGCGAGCGGATCTGCTGGCTGATCGCGCTGTGCGTGAGCGCCAGCTGGCGGGCCGCGCTGGAAAAGCTGCCGACCCGCGCGGCATGCAGAAACGCCTGCATCGACTGGATCGAAGGGTATCGCTTGAGCATCTGTTAGTCCGACTGACAGGGATTCGACGAAATGATCGCTGGCGTAGCCGTGCATCGCGTTTCGATAATGCTCCGGAACCGCGCGATGGCGCGGGCCGACCTATGAATGCGAATCAGGAGACCGCGCATGATCGACATCGTCGTGAACGATACACGCCATTCGCTCGAGAATGTACCGGAGGATATGCCGCTGCTGTGGGTGCTGCGCGACCGGCTCAAACTTACCGGCACGAAGTTCGGCTGCGGCAAGGGCCTGTGCGGTGCATGCACCGTGCATCTCGAAGGCCAGGCCGTACGCGCGTGCCTGACTCCGGCCGTCGCCGCGCACGGGCGGCGCGTGACGACGATCGAGGGGTTGTCGCCGGACGGGCGGCATCCGCTGCAACTCGCGTGGGTCGCCGAGGACGTGCCGCAATGCGGCTATTGCCAGCCGGGGCAACTGATGCAGGCGGCCGCGCTGCTGAAGGGCGGGCAGCCGGTGGACGACGACACGATCGTGCAGGCGATGTCGGGCAACCTCTGCCGCTGCGGCACGTATGCGCGCATTCACCGCGCGATCAAGCGTGCGGCGTCCGGCGATCCGGCGCTGACGGCCGCGGCCGAACCCGCGAAGGAGGCGTGACATGCGCGACGATCACGCAGCGGATGCACCGCATGGCGACGGCACGCCGCGCCGGCGTTTTCTCAAGCAGGGTTCGGCGCTGCTGGCCGCCGGCATCGCGATCGGCTTCCGGATGCCCGACGCGGCGGCCGCAGGCAAGCACGCGAGCGGCGATCCGCATCCGTCCGCCGGCGAATTCGAACCGAACGCGTGGGTGCGCGTGCTGCCCGACGACACGATCAAGCTCGTCGTGCACAAGCATGATTCGGGCACCGGCACGCGCACCGCGCTCGCGGCGGTGGTGGCCGAGGAGCTCGACGTCGATCCGTTCCGGGTCGACGTGATCACGCCGGAAGATCCGTTCTTCGCCGACTACCTGCATCCGCTGTGGAAAGTGTTCTCGACCGGCGGCAGCACGAGTGTCGCGATGGAGTACGACCGGCTGCGTCGAGCGGGTGCGACCGCGCGTGCGATGCTCGTCGAAGCGGCGGCGCACCAATGGGGCGTGCCCGCTTCTGCGTGTACGACGGCAGATGGCGCCGTGCTGCATGCGTCGAGCGGCCGCCGCGCGACGTACGGTTCGCTCGCGCAGGCGGCCGCGCAATTGCCGGCGCCGAAGCAGGTCGCGCTGAAAGAGCCCGCGCAGTTCCGCTATATCGGCAAGCTGCGCAGGAAGCGCGGCGCCGCGCAGAAGGCCGACGGCTCGTTTCCGTACAGCATCGACGTGTCGCTGCCGGGGATGCTGGTCGCGGTCGTCACGCGCGCGCCGGTGATCGACGGCCGCGTGCGCAGCGTCGATGCGAAGGCGGCGCTCGCGATTCCCGGCGTGCGCGACGTGCTGCAGATTCCGCCGCGCCCCGATGTGCTCGGCGGCAACCAGGCTGGCGTCGCGGTGCTCGCGGACGACTACTGGTCCGCGCATCAAGGGCAGGCCGCGCTGACGATCGAATGGGAGGACAGCCTGTTCGAAACCTTCGACAGCAGCACGCTCGCCGCGCGGCAGGCCGCGTGGCTCGACGATCCGGCTGCGCGCGTCGTGCCGACGATCGCCGACGGCGATCCGACGAAGGCCCAGGCGGCCGGCGCACGCACGATCGAGGCGTCGTATGCGATGCCGCACAAGGCCGCGAATCCGCTGGAGCCGATCAACCTCACCGTGTGGGCACGCAATGGCGGCATCGAATACTGGGGCGGGCTGCAGGTGCCGTCGACCGCAATGGAAGCGGCGGAGGTGATCGGCGGCATTCCTGCGCATCGGGTGACGCTGCACGAGCTGGTGTCGGGCGGCAGCTTCGGCGCACGCGAGTCGAAGTACTGGCTGTTCGAGGCGACGTGGCTCGCGGTGAAGACGGGCAAGCCCGTGAAGCTGATGAACAGCCGCGAGGACGAGATGCGCGCGCTGTTCTATCACGCGGCAAGCTACCACCGGGCGCGCGCGGTGCTCGATGCGCAGGGCAATCTCGCGTCGCTTTGGCTGCGCGCCGTGATGCCCGCATCGCCGCAGCAGTGGGAGCCCGGCTATCTCGAGCGCACCGACCGGATGGATTTCAGCACGACCGAGGCAATCACGAAATGGGAGTTCGCGTATGCGGCGCCGCATCGCGACATCGGCTGGATCCGGATGGAGACGGGCGTGCCGACCGGCTGGTTTCGCGCGGTGAGCTACATCCCGAACGTGTTCGCGGTCGAATCGGTGATGGACGAGGCCGCGCACGCGGCGCAGCGCGACCCGGTCGAGTTCCGGCTCGCGCACATGCGCGACCGGCCGCGCCATGCGGCCGTGCTGCGTGAAGCGGCACAACGTGCGGGGTGGGGCCGGCCGCTGCCGGACGGTGTCGCACTCGGTATCGCGACGAACCAGGCGTACGACAGCTATGTCGCGGTGGTCGCGCGGGTCGTGCGCAAGGACGGCGCGGTGCGCGTGGAGAAGTTGACGTGCGTTGCCGATTGCGGGATCGCGGTGTCGCCGGCCGGCGTCGACGAGCAACTGTACGGCGGCCTGATGTGGGGGCTCGGCCATGCGACGTCCGATCGCATCGATTTCCGGCACGGCCGCGTGCAGCAGTCGAACTTCGATACGTATCGCGTGATGCGGATGAGCGACATGCCCGATACCGACATTCACATCGTGCAGGGCGATCCGGCGAAGCCGGGCGGGGTCGGCGAGCTGTCGAGTCCGGCGGTGACGCCGGCGATCGCGAACGCGGTGTTCCGGCTGACGGGGAAGCGGTTGCGGGAGACGCCTTTCGATTTGTCGGCGGTGGCGTAGCGTGACCGAACGTATGAAGTTTGCCCTGCATCGACCGCCAATCCGCTGATCAATTCGCCGACGTCGCAACCCGATCGACGTCGGCGCATGCGTTCGCCCGCATCGTCGCGCGCAAGCGCCGATTCCGCATACGTTCCCCCGCTTCTCGCGGGTGTTTCCCACTGGTTGGTGGTGCGAATTTTTACCTAAGATGAAGCCATCATGCGCGTAATTCGGTGCCTGCACGCGCATGGAAGGAGGCGGGAGGCAGCGCCGGAGCGACGCCAGCGGATGTTGCCATCATGGATGCGAAAGTGTGCGCGTCGGCTGCCAGTCTCGCGACTGCAGCGACGCCAGCGGACGCGGCGGCAATCGCCGCGCGAACGGCGCCCGGCCGTCCCGGTCGAATCGCTCCGCTGCGCCACGCGCTGGTCGCAATCGTTTGCGTTCTGGGGGCCGCACAGGCCGTGCTTGCCGGGGCTTCCGCCGAGGCTGTCGATCCGTCCGACACGGTGCGCATCGTTGCGGCCGCAAGCCCCGCCGACCCCGCCGATCCCGCCACTCCGGCCGTTGCGACACACGACACGGCCGTGCGCCAGGTCGTGCTGGGCATCATCAGTTTTACCCGCTGGCCGACGACACCCGTGCGCCTGCATCTGTGCGTCACGGGCCGGCCCGACTATGCAAGCGGCCTGACCGACACGCTGCAGGCCGGCTCGACGCTGCTCGACGTGCAGCGTGTGCGCTTCGACGATCCCGCGCTCGGCATGGCCTGCGACATCGTCTACCTGGGCAACCTGAACGAAGAGGAACGCGCGCGCGTGAGGGCGGCGGTAGCCGGCCATCCGGTGCTGACGATTGCGGAACACGATCCGTCCTGCACGGCGGGCGGCATGTTCTGTCTCAACGTCGACGGCGAACGCGTGTCGTTCGACATCAATCTCGACGCGGTCGCACGCAGCGGCGTGCGCGTGCATCCGAACGTGCTCAATCTCGCACGGCGGCCGGGGGCACCATGACACGGCCCACCCCTCCGGTCTCGCTGTCGCGCGTGCCGCGCCCGACGCTGCAAAGCGTGCTGCGTCGCGCGCACCTGCGCCTCGCGTTCGTCGCCGTCACGATGGCGGCCGTGTCGTTGATCGTGGTGGCCGTGATTGCATTGCGTGCGTACGCCGGCAACAACCTGAACCTGCTGGCGCGCTCGCTCGGTTATACGGTGGAGGCCGCGCTCGTGTTCGGCGATCGCGTCGCGGCGGCCGAGGCGATCGGGATGATCGCCGG
Organism: Burkholderia sp. AU27893; assembly: GCF_002223205.1. Lineage (NCBI taxonomy): Bacteria > Pseudomonadati > Pseudomonadota > Betaproteobacteria > Burkholderiales > Burkholderiaceae > Burkholderia > Burkholderia sp. AU27893. Next base: position 317,567 of record NZ_NKFD01000004.1, read on the forward strand.
CGATGAGGACGTCGCGCAGGTGACGGTCACGGATAGCCAGGGCCAGCCGTTCGCGACGTGGCAGTTGCCTGCCGGCAGCGGGATCGCGCGGCTCGAGCGCGTCGTCGCCGACTTCGCGCTGCCGGGGCCCGTGACCGCGCCGGTGGTGCACGACGGCATCATCGTCGGCCACGTCGTCGTGCGCGGCCGCGGCCATCAGTTCTTCGGATTCCTGCTGGGTGGCGTGGGCGGCATTCTCGGTTGCCTGGCCGTCAGCGTGATCGGTGCGTACATCAGCTCGCAGCGCCTGCTGCGCAGCATCGTTTCGCCGTTGCGCGCGCTGGCGGGCGTCGCCCACGCGGTGCGGCGCGAACGTGCGTTCGCGCAGCGCGTCGAGCCCGCATCGATTGCCGAACTCAACCAGCTCGGCGACGACTTCAATGCGCTGCTCGACGAATTCGAAGACTGGCAGAACACGCTGCGCGACGAGAACGCGTCGCTCGAACACAAGGCGACGCACGATGCGCTCACGGGGCTGCCCAACCGCGTGCAGTTCGAGTCGCGTCTCGCACTCGCCCTCGGCGAAGCCGGGGTGACGGGGCAGCGGGTCGCGGTCCTGTATCTCGATTGCGACCGCTTCAAGGAAATCAACGACGGCCTCGGCCACGACGCCGGCGACGCGGTGCTGATCGGTATCGCGTCGCGCCTGCGCACGCAGGTGCGCGAGGCCGACCTGGTCGCGCGCCTGGGCGGCGACGAATTCGCGGTCATGCTGCCGGCCGTGCGCGAAGCGGGTAGCGTATGTCGTATTGCTGACGAGATCCTGTCCGGCATGGCGCCGTCGATCGAGCTGTCCGACGGCCGCGTGGTGGCCACCATGATGAGTGCCGGCGTTGCGCTGTATCCCGATCACGCGTCGGATGCGAGCGGCTTGCTGCGGGCGGCGGATGCCGCGATGTACCGCGCCAAGCGCGCCCGGCCAGGCTCGTGGCAACTCGCGGAAGGGGTCGCGGGGGCGGCTTGAGGTTCATCGTTTCACGCTGCGGGCGAGGCTGCGGCAGTGGGTGGAAAAAAGCGCTCGCGATGCGCGTGCAATCGAAGGGGTCAATGATGAGCAACACGTTTCCGGTTGGGCTTGGGCGCTTGTGCGTCGGCAGCGCGCTGCTTTTATGCATGCTGCTGGGAGGGTGCAAGACGCCGCCGCCGCTTCATCGTGGATTGACGCAGACGCAGGTCACCGCGCTCAAGTCGGCCGGTTTCCAGGAAACCCAGCAGGGTTTCGAGTTCGGCTCGACCGGGCCGATCCTGTTCGATTTCGATCGCTACAACCTCAAGCCCGATGTACGGCGGATCGTCGAACGGATCGGTCGCACGCTCCGCTCGGCGGGGATCAACGGGGTACGGGTCTACGGATATTCGGACCAGGAAGGCGTGGACGAGTATGACCTCGAGTTGTCCAGGCGGCGGGCGGAGGTCGTCGCGCTTGAACTGGTCGACGTGGGGCTCGATGCGAAGCGCATCGCGGTCGTCGGGAAAGGGAAGAGCGATCCGGTCGGGGACAACAGGACGCCGGGAGGAAGGGCGCAGAACCGGCGGGCGGCGATCGTGGTGTCGCCGCGGTGATCGCGGCGGTTTCCGTGGGCCGGATGAAAGTAATTTGAAAGTTTAAGAAAACTCGCGATCGAACGCGACGACCGGCAGAGCGTAGCGGCACGGCAGCGTTTGCCAGCGCGCGTTCCGTTCCGAGCGTTCGCACTATTTCATCGTGACTGGGGGCGATGCCTCGCCCCGTACGGATCTGTCACACGTTTCATGCAGATTGTGTCCTGTTCCGCGCGTGCTGGCGCGGTGATTCGGCATGGGCGCCGCGTCCGGGCGGCCATGCCGCCGGCCTGTTTTCGGGCTATCGAGGGCCTGAACGGAAACGTTTGCAGGTGTCTTTCACGCGTGGGGATTTTGTCCTACATTATCGGGGCTTCGGGCCGGTCAACCGGCACCAGGAACCTGAGAACACAAGAAGGAACAAGCATGAGTTTCGCTCCGAACGGGGGTATTCCCACTGGAATGGGCGGTAGTCCGCTCGGCTCGTTGAGCGCGCTCGGCGGTCTCGCCGGTCCGGTTGCGTCGAGCGTCGCCGGCAGCCTCGGGCCGCTTGCGGGCCTGGCCGGGCACGTCGACACCGTCCAGCGCGCGATGCAGCTCGCGCAGACCGGCTTCTCGCTGATGGACAAGACGCCCGCAGCGATTGCCGAGGCGATCAACGGCGCCGCCAACCCCGCGCGCCTGACTCAGCTCAACCGCTACGTGACGCTCGATACGCCGCTCGGCCCGGACGTGCTGCTGGTCAGCGCTGCCGTCGTCGACGAGCACGTGAACCGGTTGCCGGAGATCCACCTCGACCTGCTGTCGCATCGCCACGACCTGCGCCCCGAGGACCTGATCGGCCAGCAGGTCAAGATCCGGTTCGACCAGCAGGCGCGCCTGTCGACGCTCGAACGCGTCGTCGCATCGGGCGCCGCCGACAACGATCGTTACTTCGACGGCTACGTCGCGTCGTTCGACCGCGCCGGCAACCCCGGCAACGTCACGCAATATCACCTGACGGCGGTGCCGTGGTTCTGGTTCCTGACGCGCTCGACCGACTGCCGGATCTTCCAGAACAAGACCGCGCAGGACATCCTCACCGAGATCTTCCAGGAGCACGGCTTCTCCGACTTCGTATTCGATATCCGCACGGCCCAGAAGCCGCTCGAGTACGTCGTGATGTACCAGGAGAGCTACTACAACTTCTGCGCGCGGCTGATGGAGCAGGAGGGGCTGGTCTGGACGCACCGCTACGAGAAGGACAAGCACATCCTGGTGATCGGCGATTCGAACCTGCTGTTCCGCCCGATCGACGGGCTCGCGACGGTGCCGTTCGCGGCCACCGAGGCGAGCGAGGACAGCGGCATCGACCAGTTGCATGAAGGCCGGCGCTTCGGCGTGGGCAAGGTCACGTTCCGCGACTTCAACCACCAGAATCCATCGTCGCCGCTGATGCTGGTGGAGGCCGGGCCGCAGAACCTCAAGCATGCGCGGCTCGACGCGACCGAGCGGTTCGAGCACCAGTCGCTGTACGACCACGGCGACGACGGCAACCGTTACGCGCGTTTCGCGATGGAGGCCGAGGAGGCGCAGGCCCATCGTTATACCGGCGGCGGCTACGCGTGGCGCATGACCACGGCGGGCGCCGTCACCGTCGCGAATCACCCGGTGCTCGAGAACAACCAGGAATACGTGATCCTGCACGTGCGTCACGAGGCGGTGAACGACTACACGCAGCACAGCGCGAAGCTGCCGTATCGCAACAGCTTCGCGCTGCTGCCGAAGAAGATTCCGTACCGTGCGCCGCGCGGCACGCCGAAGCCTGTGATTCACGGTACGCAGTCGGCGATCGTCGTCGGGCCGAAGGGCGAGGAAATCTACACCAACGGGAGCGCCGTGAAGGTGCACTTTCCGTGGGACCGGCGCGGCAAGAAGGATGGCTCCGATTCGATGTGGATACGCGTGTCGCAGCCGTGGGCAGGCGACGGCTGGGGCGCGGCCGCGATTCCGCGGATCAAGCAGGAAGTGCTGGTTGCGTTCAACCAGGGCGATCCGGATAACCCGGTGATCGTCGGTCGCGTGTTCAACGGCGAGCAGGGCAACCCGTATCACGGGGCGGCCGGCCAGACGATGGGGATCAAGAGCCAGACGCACAAGGGGCAGGGGTCGAACGAAATCCGCATGACCGACACGAACGGCATGCAGGAATTCTTCATGCATGCACAGAAGGACATGAACACCGTCGTCGAGAACAACGAGACGCACAAGGTGCTGGGGCCGATGCGCACTGTGCTGGTGGCAACGGGGAGTGAAGAGAAGCAGATCCCGCAGGGCAACCTGACCGAGACGATCGCCGAGAAGCGCAGCACGACCGCGACCACCGTCGAGGTGACGACGCCGGCCAAGGATGGCGGCGGTGGCACACAGGTTTACATGGCCGAGCGCGGCATCCTGCTGAAGGTAAAGGACAGCTCGATCTCGCTCGCGCCGGAAGGCATCCGCCTCGAGCACAAGGGCTCCGTGATCCTGATGACCGACGACGGCGTGATGATCAACGGCACGCGTATCGACCTCAACAAATAATACGAACGAAACCAGCCATGCACTACGCAATCCACGAAGGCACCTTCGAACTGCCGGACGCGGCGCTCGACCGTACGGTCAACATCCTGGTGATGAATGTCGGCCCCGGCGGCCTCAATCTCGTGATCGCGCGCGGGCGGTTGCGCGACGGGGAGAATCTCGACGCGTTCGTCGCGCGCGAATGGGAAGTCGCGTCGCGCGACGCCAAGCTGCTGACAGAAAAGGCGCGCCGGCCGGTGACGGTCGGTTCCCGTGCGGGTATTCAGATCGATTCCACGCTCGAGCGGGACGGCAGGCTCTGGCATCAGCTGCAGACGATGTTTCCGTCGGACGATGCCGGCCGCGTGCTGGTGATGACGTTGACCAGCGCAGCACCGCTGACCGAAGAACAGCAGGCGATCGCCGAACGCATGCTGGCCAGTTTCCAGCCGCGCGCGGCGCGGCCGTCCCTGCTCGGGCCGGGTGACGCGTCGTGAGCGCGGAGAACTTCGCGGCCGCACGCTTCGAAGATCCGATCCAGCATACGTCGCTCCTGGGTGAGCTTGTCGGCACTGTCGGGTCGGTGGTCGGCGGCGCCATCGTCGGTGCGTTGGTGGCAGAGGCGATGGAGGGGCTGATATTCGCCGGTCTCGCTGCGCTCGAAATCGGCACGGCGGGGTTGGCGACGCCGCTTGTGATTGCGATCGGTGTAGGCGTGGCGGTCGGCTCCGGCGCGTTGATGGAAGCGAGCGGCATGAACGATGCCATCGACGACGGCGCGAAGTCGGTGGCCAATTCGCTCGTGCCGCCCGAGATCAAAGGCAAGATCGCGAGTGGGTCGGGGAACGTCTACGTCAACGACAAGCCGGCGGCGCGGGCGGCGAAGCCGGGCGATCTCGATACCGTTGCGTGTACCGATCATCCCGGGCCGCAGATGATTGCCGACGGGTCGGGCAGCGTTTATATCAACAATCAACCGGCCGCGCGGGTCGGCGACAAGACGACGTGCGACGGGACGATTGCCGAAGGCTCGGACAACGTCTTTATCGGCGGTGGGACGCAGCGGGTGCGGGATGTGAAATCGGCGACGCGGCTCGGGTGGCTGGGGGCCGCGCTTGGGATCGCGCTCGCGGTGTGCGGCCGCGGGAAGATGAGCTGGGGCGACTTTCTGAAGAGCAAGGTGCCGTGTATCGCGATGAATTTCGCGGCGGGTGCGTTCGGAACCTGGCTGGGTAGCCTGGCGCGGCCGTCGGCGGGGCATCCGGTCAACGTCATTACCGGCAGCAAGGTGCTCGACGGCACGGACGATACCGACTTCGTCCTGCCCGGGCCGCTGCCGATCGTGTGGCAGCGCTTCTACAGCAGCCTCGATGATCGCGCCGACAGCCTGTTCGGGACGGGGTGGAGCGTGCCGATCAGCGTCGAGTTGCGGCTCGCGCGTGAACGGGGCGAAGTGGTGTCGATCACGTACTGGGACGAGCAGGGGCGCGATATCGTGTTCCCGGCCGTGCTGCCGGGTGAGAGCCATTTCAGCGTGCCGGAAGGCATTTACCTGATCTGCACCGAAGGTGGCCACTATGTCGTCGAGACGGTCGACGGTATGTATCGCGATTTCGGCCGTGCTCGTACCGACGCGGATAGTGAAGCGCTCAAGCTGTGGCGTCTCGAGGATCGCAACGGTAACTGGATCGAGGTTGAGCGAGAAGCGCACGACGAGGTTGTGCGGCCCGTACGGTTGCACGATAGCGCCGGTCGCTTGCTGACCCTGTCGTACGACAAGTTGCATCCGCAACGTATTGGCGCGATCGAGCTGACCCGTGGCGTTGACGGTGAACAACCCGACACGCTGGTGCGGTACGCGTATGGCAACGCCGGCGAACTGGTGGCTGTTACCGATCGTAGTGGTCATATCGGGCGACGCTTCGCATACGAGCATGGGCTGATGGTCCAGCACACGCTGCCTGGCGGCCTGCAGTGTTTTTATGCGTGGCAGGGTGTCGGCCGCGATGCGCGTGTGGTGCGCCACTGGACCAACGACGGCGAAGCGTACACGTTCGACGCGGATCTCGCGCAGCGTGCGGTGACGATCACCGACCAGATCGGTCGCGTGACGCGCTGGACGTGGAATGAAGATCAGCAGCCGACGAGCCATACGGATGCCGAAGGCCACGTGTGGCAGTTGGAGTGGAACGCAAAGCGGCAGTTGGTCAGCACGATCGATCCGGCCGGGAACACGACGCGCTTCGAATATGACGAGCGCGGGCGTCAGACGCAGCGCATCGATGCGCTTGGCCAGGTTGAGCGGACCGAGTGGAATGGGTACTACGACCTGCCTGTAGCGGAAACCGATCCGGCGAATTCGCGGTGGATTTACCGCTATGACGATCGCGGCAATTTGACGATGACGCGTGATCCGGCGGGTTTTGCAACCGAGTATCACCGGGACGACCGTGGGCTCGTGCATACGATTCGCGATGCGCGGGGCGGGTACAAGTTCCTCGAGTGGAATGGCCGTGCGCAGTTGACGTCGTATACCGATTGTTCCGGCAAGGTCACGCGGTTTGCGTATGACGCACGCGGTGTGCTTGCGCGTGTGACCGATGCGGCCGGGCAGTCGACCGTGTACGAAACGGATGCGATGGGGCGGGTCACGGCGATCGGGACGGCCGATGGTGCTCGTCAGGCGTTCCGGTATGACGTGGCCGGTCGTCTCGTCGAAGTCGTCGATGCGAATCAGCGCAGCACGCGGTATGAGATCAATCCGCGCGGGTTGCTGCTTTCGCGTACCGATGCGGCTAATCGTGTGGTGCGATTCGGGTACGACGATGCGTTCCGGCTCGCGAGCTTGACCAACGAAAATCGTGAGTCGTATCGCTTCCAGTATGACCGTCGCGATTTGGTGGCTGCGCAGATCGGGCTTGATGGCCACAAGCGCACATACGAATACGACGTGTGTGGCCAAGGTACGGTCGTGCGGGATGGCAAGATCGAGACGCTATACGAGCGCGACGCGATCGGTCGACTGACGGCGAAGCAAGCCACGCATGAGCGCTGTGGATACCTGTACGACAAGGCGAGCCGAATCGCGTCGGCCGAGTTGTACACGCTGGCCGCTCGTGGTCCTTTGCTGAAGAATCGGGTCAGTCTGAAGTACGGGGCGCGCGGGGAGGTGCTTGAGGAATACATGCCGACGGGTTGGCTTGCGCATACCTACGATGAGCTGGGCAATCGCGTCAGCACCACGATTTCAGGTGAGCGCACGATCGACTGGCTGCATTACGGTTCGGGACACGTTCACCAGATCCGCGTTGACGGTACTGCTGTTGCGGACATCGAGCGCGATGATTTGCATCGGGAAGTTCTGCGGACGCAAGGCAAGCTGACGAGTCATTTCGGGTATGACGCGGTTGGCCGTCGTGCTCGGCAAGTTGCGCAGCGAGGCAGGGCGGCGGACGAGTTGCTGGCGAAGCAGTGGCAATACGATGCTGCGGGAGACGTGATCCAGAAGCGGGATCTGCGCTATGGCACGACAAGTTATCGCTATGACGCGACCGGTCGCATTGAACAGGCGGTCGGGCCCGGATTGCCGTCGGAAGTGTTTCGCTGGGACGCGGCGGCGAACCTCGTGTCGAGCGATCACCCGGGAGGCTTCGTTGAGCACAACCGGCTCAAGATGTTCGAGGACAAGCGCTTCGAATACGACGTTTATGGACGGCTGGTTCGCAAGTTGAGCGGGCACGGGCCGGCCAAAGAGTTGGTGCTTGAGTACGACGACTGGAATCAGTTGAAGACCGTCGTGACGAAGGACCGGCTGGGTGTCGGGACGACGCATTTCGAATACGACGCGTTCGGTCGGCGGATTCGGAAGCTCAATGGGGGGTATGCAAGTACCGACTTCCTGTGGGACGGCATGCGGTTGGTGCAGGAAACGTATCACGATCGTCAGGGCGAGGAAGCGCTGACGTACTTGTACGAGTCGAATAGTTATGTGCCGCTTGCCAGGATCGATCAAGGGAAGGCGGCGGCTAATGATGCGGATGGGCGGGATGCGGTTTACTACTTCCACAACGATGTATCGGGGTTGCCCGAGGAATTGACTGACGCTGGTGGCGAACTGGTTTGGCAGGCGCGCTATAAGATTTGGGGTAATGCGGTGCAGGAGGAGTGGATCGCGCGGGCGCCTCAGAGGTCGACAGCCACTTGGGGTGAGGTGTCGGTGGCCGCGCCGACGGCGATACATGCACCGCGACCACAGAACTTGCGCTTCCAAGGGCAGTATTTGGATCGTGAAACCGGGCTGCACTACAACACCTTCCGGTTCTACGATCCGGATATCGGGCGATTCATCACGCATGATCCCATTGGACTTGCTGGTGGCATCAACCTCCACATGTACGCGCCGAACCCGGTAAGCTGGATTGACCCGTGGGGCTTGAGGTGCGGGCCGGGCGAAGCGACAGGAGCTGGGCGTAAAGTGACTCCCGGAAGATGGCTACGCGGTACCCATGGGAACGCCGGTGCCTTTCCGGAGTCGATTGCAAAAAAGATGAAGGGACGCTCTTTTAGAGATTTTGACCATTTCAGATCAGAATTTTGGAAGGAAGTCTCAATGGATCCCGATCTGAGTAGTCAGTTCTCGAAGTCCAACGTGTCGAGAATGACAAATGGATTGGCTCCGAAGGCATCGGTTACTCAGGGAGTGGGGAAGAACACATCGTATGTGCTTCATCATATAGAACCGATTCAGCACGGTGGGGGTGTCTATGATATGGATAATTTGCGTATCGTAACGCCTCGATATCACGCTGAAGTGCTGGATCCTTCGTACCATTATTGAGAGGTTAAGTGATGAATAGGGATGAACTGATTGTTTTGGTTGGGCGGATGAGGGAGTCAAATTACGCCTCCGATGAGGAGGCTGAAAATGACGTGGAGATTTTGAATAAAAGTGTGGCCGATCCTTATGCAATGGATTATATCTTTCAAAAGGAATACGAGGATATGTCACTTGAGGAGGTTGTGGACAAAATTCTCTCGTATAGGCCGATTCAATTGTAACTTATGTAAATGAGGTTGTCGGGGGTATTCTTGGGATGTTGGAGGTAACCCGATGCAAAGCGCCGTGAGGATGGCATCAGTTCCGGTTCAAATTTAACTAATTTGCTTGGCTTGCATCATAGGATCTACTTGCAAATACACTCTGCGCTGCTTCGGCTCGTATATGGTGGTTGCGCGAGTGCGATGGATTGAGTTAATCATGAGAATGGAATATTTTCGCTCGATGACGGAATTTCCATGTGGTTCCGGATGGATTTATACAGAATTTATTGACGGTGTCGCAACACGTCAGATTAGCCATCCCCAGGGTGGGGTTCTCTATGCATCTTCGTCGGTCGGTGACTGGAATCCTGAGATAGGATTCTTGCTCTTTGATGGAGTGAAGGAAGAGCTTGAAATTTCCCCAAATGACGAAATCAAACGAGAGGATTTTGAGTGCGTCTGGAAGATGGCCACGGCTAATCCCTAGAGGCATACCGGAAATAGTATGCTAGTGCGAAACAGATCGGAGATAAATATCGAGCATTATCGGGATTAATATGTTGTCAAGTAAAATTATCTCTTTTTGTCGAGATAAAGGTTGGTGGTTTGATGATGTCGAGCCGGCGTATCGCGATGCTCTTTTGAAAATTGGGTTCGATATATCGTCAGATTTTTCACTGTTCTATCTGCATGTCGAGGATGGGCCGACGTTCATTTCGAAAAACGGTGAAATATACCAAGTTTGCTGGTTTTTAAGCAAATCAGATTATGCTGGTAGGATGAGGATGGCTCGCGATGTTTTCAATGTGCCGGAGTCATACATGCCGATGGATTCGTTTTCGGGCGGGCGAGGTTTTTTCTACAACACGCAAACCGAAGAGGTGTTCGATATCGGGTTGGGTGTGGATTTGGAGAAATTGTCGAATGGTGGCTTGAATGCTCGATGGGATAATTTCAATGAATTCATCGAGTGGTTTTTCGGCATTTAGGTATCCAGTCAATCGTTTCTGGTGTGGCGGCTCGCAGGAAAACCGTAGGTGCAAGCTTCGATAGATGATCGACCGCGCGTTGTAACGCTGCTGGATTCGCACGCTCAGCACAAGTGGCATCCATAGACGTGCGCGCTCAAAAGATCTTGCATTGGCTACACAAGTATCGAGCCCGGCGCACATTGTCGAGTCAGAACTCGTAGAACTGTTTCAAATCGTCACGTTCGGACGCTATGGTGTTCCGAATAGATGGCGCAGGAGTCGATATGCTCGCCATTACCGTCAACACGCGCAATAACCAGAAAACTGACCGATCCGCGTGCCTATGCCCAATGGCTAACGTGCGCTTAAATGCGCGCAAACGATGGTTTAATGTGAAATGTCCATCTGATGATGATCGTGTTGCGTGCAGTGCGCGCGAACGGAAGTGCCACACGCACTGATCCTCAATCGAAGCATCGCTCCCATCGATCCACCAACAAAGGAGGAATCCAAACCATAAAAACGCCGCAGTAAACGAGCGCGGGCCGCAAGTGCTACCAACACTCACGACCCGCTAACCACAGCCAACTAAGCAGGAGTTGCCCATGGCTAAGGCGAATCATAAAGCACGGCCGCCGAAGACGGAACGTTTCGTAACGATCCAGGAAATGTGGGGTTCCCCGAAAACGATGGAACCCAGGCCGGAGAAGTTTTATCCGTATATGAAGATCGGTGGAATGTGGCTGGTCAACGATGCTGGATTTGTTCCGGGCCGAAAGGCTCAGATCACGATTGAGTCGGGCAGGCTGATCATCACGCAGCTGTAAGAGGCAACGCCGCAGGATGCGGCCGCGCTGCGCGATGTCGCGCAGCGCGTGTGGTGGGATTGCTGCTGCCGCTTACTGCCGCCCCTCACCAACCAATATTGCAAGACGACCGCGACGTCCCCGCACCGCCCGTCGCCGTGCACTTCGTCCCCGCGCCGTTGTCATAGAACGTCCGCGTTTCCGGTTGCGGCACCGAAGGATCGAACGGATTCGGCGCGCCATGCGGACCGCGCGGCGCATCGTACGGCCGCTGCGGCGCATACGAACCGCCGCTACCAGCAGGCCGCGATCCGTTAGCGCGCAGGTATTCATTCCAGTTCTCCGCGCGCTGTTCATATCCAGGCACCGCGCGACCAAAACTATCCTTCCCACCCGCGCCGAGCGCGACTCGGTTCGACGGCAATACAAAATCGGGCTCGTGTTCAACCGAAGGCGTCGGCACCACGAGCGCATCGCCCGTCACCCGCAGCGGTCGCGTATCCGGCGTATTGAACGGACCGGGCTCCATCGGCGCGGCGTACTCCGGGCGACCGTGGCCCATACGCGCCGCATGCCCGTCATCCCGAGCCGCAGCCCTACGCTCCGACCGAAACACATTGGCACCCACCGACCGATCGGTCAGCGAGTCGCGCCCGGAAGCATCGACAGCAGAAACAGAAAACGCACAAGCAAGCGCGGCGGCGGAAGAGAGGCAGAAAGGGTGATTCATCAGCGTTCCGAAGCAGGTGATATGCGATGAGAAAAAAACGGCAGATCACTGGCTGGCGGCTGGGCGACGGACGGGCGTCGAGGCGGCCCTGAAGCGACTGCGAGGCGCTGGGTATACGACTCACAGGAAGGCTGGCTGGATTGCAGAAGCGAATTCGTATTATTTCATAAAAATAACAACGAGCTTCCAAGTGTTTAGTTTTGTTTGTAAACAGTAGGATTGACCGCCTCGACCCACCGCCCCAAGTTGGTGCCGACCCAATCAATCATCAGTCGATTGATTGACGATGAACTGGCCCTTATCAACCCGAAAACGCATCACACGAAATCCGAGACCGCCAAAAGCCAAGCGCAGCAAGGCAGCGACCTAATCCGACCCACCTAATAGCAACCCAATTGCACCCCAGGCAAACGTTCCCACCCCACAACCGGTTGCGCCCCCATCGCCACCACCTCCCCCAAAAACCTCCGTGTTTTCCCTCGGTCGACCGGCATTTTTGACAGACGATTTAAAAACGCCCATATAATTTCGACTGCCTTGCCAATGGCTGTCGGACCATCCCTCCGAACAAGCGATTTGGCAAGCGGGGCAGGCGAAACGCTTGCGCAATGCAAGACGCATCACGATGTCTTTCCGAACCAGACGTCCCCATCGGGGACTGCAAGAGCCGGGCCCCGCTACGCAACATTCCGCCGGAGTTCCGTCTTCTATGTGTCTCGGGCGTGTCCCATGTCCTCGCCCCGGGTGCTGTTCGATTGCGCAAGTCATGCCGCCTTTGCCCGTATGACTAAACAACATCGAGGAGCTCCCAGATGACGCTGTCCCGTCTTACGTCCATTTCCGCCGCCGTGCTGTTCGCCGCCGGCGCCGCCGCCGCGCAAGCGGAAACCGTGAAGATCGCCATCGCTGGTCCGATGAGCGGTTCGGTCGCCCAATACGGCGACATGGTGAAGGCCGGCGCGCTGACCGCGATCGAGCAGGTCAACGCTGCAGGCGGTGCGGGCGGCAACAAGCTTGAGGTCGTGATGATGGACGACGCATGCGAACCGAAGCAGGCCGTCGCCGTCGCCAACAAGATCGTCAGCCAGAAGATCAAGTACGTGATCGGTCACGTGTGCTCGGGTTCGACGATCCCGGCCTCCGACATCTACGAGAACGAAGGCATCGTGATGGTCACGCCGTCGGCCACCGCGCCGCAGCTGACCGAAGGCAAGAAGCGCCACTTCATCTTCCGCACGATCGGCCGTGACGACCAGCAAGGCCCGGCCGCCGCGCACTACATCATCAACAACGTGAAGCCGAAGAAGGTCGCGGTCCTGCACGACAAGCAGTCGTACGGCCAGGGCATCGCATCGTCGGTGAAGAAGGACCTCGAAGCCGCGAAGATCCCGGTCGTCCTGTTCGAAGGCATCAATGCCGGCGATTCGGATTACTCGGCGATCATCACGAAGCTGAAGTCGCAAGGCGTCGACTTCGTCTACTTCGGCGGCTACCACCCCGAAATGGGCCTGCTGATGCGCCAGGCGCGCGAGCAGGGCGTGAAGGCCACGTTCATGGGGCCTGAAGGCGTGGGCAACAAGGACGTGACGGCGATCGCCGGCCCGGCTTCGGAAGGCATGCTCGTCACGCTGCCGGCCGACTTCTCGGCCGATCCGGCCAACGCGGCGCTCGTGAAGGCGTTCGCGGACAAGAAGCGCGACCCGAACGGTCCGTTCCAGATGCCGTCGTACGCCGCGGTGAAGATCATCGCCGACTCGATCGCCGGAGCGAAGACGACCGATCCGACCAAGGTCGCCGCGTACATGCACAAGACGACGTTCGACACGCCGATCGGCAAGGTCGCGTATGACGCCCAGGGCGACCTGAAGGCGTTCAAGTTCGTCGTGTACACGTGGCACAAGGACGCGACGAAGACCGCCGCCAAGTAAGACGGAGTACCCGCCCGCGCATGCCGCCCTGTCCGAGACCCGGACGGGGCGGGTGCGTATTGGCCGCGCATCGGCCCATTGCGCGGCCCTGGGGCGGCCCGAGACGACACCGTGCGTTGCGCGCGGCCACGCCGTGATCCGGCGACGGCAGGCGACACGACGCCAACGGGAGCTTCCCGCACATGACTGACTTCTTTCCTCAATTCGCCCAGCAGCTGGTCAACGGCCTGACGCTGGGTGCGATCTATGCGCTGATCGCCATCGGCTATTCGATGGTCTACGGCATCATCGGCATGATCAACTTCGCCCACGGCGAGATCTACATGATCGGCGCGTACGTGGGCCTCGTGACTCTCACCGCTATCGGCATTTCCGCCGGCTATCCGCTGCCGCTCGTGCTCGGCGCCGCGCTGATCGTGTCGGTGATCGTCACCGGCCTGTACGGTTTCGCGGTCGAGCGCGTCGCGTATCGGCCGCTGCGCGGCGGCCCGCGCCTCGTGCCGCTGATCTCCGCGATCGGCATGTCGATCTTCCTGCAGAACTACGTGCAAATCGGCCAGGGCGCGCGCGACGTGTCCGTGCCCGTGCTGATCTCCGGCGCGTTCGACATCCATCTCGGCGGCGATTTCGACGTGACCATCCCGTATTCGCGACTGATGATCGTCTGCGTGACGCTCGTGCTGATGATCGCGCTCACGTTGTTCATCTCGCATTCGCGGATGGGCCGTGCGTGCCGCGCATGCGCCGAGGACATGAAGATGGCGAACCTGCTCGGCATCGACACGAACCGCGTGATCTCGTTCACGTTCGTGCTCGGCGCGATGCTGGCGGCCGTCGGCGGCGTGCTGATCGGACTGACGATCGGCAAGCTGAATCCGTATATCGGCTTCGTCGCGGGCATCAAGGCGTTCACCGCCGCGGTGCTCGGCGGGATCGGCAGCATCCCGGGCGCGATGCTCGGCGGCGTGCTGCTGGGCCTCGCTGAAACCTTCGCCGCAGGCTACATGCCGGCCGAGTACAAGGACGTCGTTGCGTTCGGCCTGCTCGTGCTGATCCTGCTCTTCCGCCCGACCGGCCTGCTCGGCAAGTCGGACATCGAAAAGGTTTGAGGGAGACGCAGATGAGTCAAGTCATTTCCGTTCGCCGCCCGGCCGCCGACGCTTCGATCGGCCAGGCGCTGAAAAATGCCGTGGCCGCCGCGTTCCTGACGGCGATTCTCACGATCCCGGTGCTCGGGCTACAACTGAAGCTCGAAGGCTACCAGGTGGTGCTCACGCCGCACTGGCGGCCGGTGTGGATCGCGGTCGCGGGCGTGTTCCTGTTCCAGCTGTTCAAGCCGTGGCTCGTGCGCGCGAAATCGTCGATGAAGCTGCCGGCGCTGCCCGCGATGGGCGCGCAGCAGCAGCGCGTGATCGTCTGGGTGCTGCTCGCGGTCGGGCTCGTGTGGCCGTTCTTCGGCTCGCGCGGCGCGGTGGACGTCGCGACGCTCGCGCTGATCTACGTGATCCTCGGCCTCGGGCTGAACATCGTGGTCGGCTTCGCGGGGCTGCTGGATCTCGGCTATGTCGGGTTCTACGCGGTCGGCGGCTATACGTACGCGATGCTGAACCAGTACTTCGGGTTGTCGTTCTGGGAATGCCTGCCGCTCGCCGCGATCGCGGCCGCGACGTTCGGCTTCCTGCTCGGCTTCCCGGTGCTGCGGCTGCGCGGCGACTATCTCGCGATCGTCACGCTCGGCTTCGGCGAAATCATCCGCCTGCTCGCGAACAACCTGACGAGCCTCACGGGCGGCCCGGACGGCATCTCGGGCATCCCGAAGCCGACCGTGTTCGGCTACGAGATGGCGCGCAGCGCGAGCGTCGAAGGCGCGAAGACCTTCCACGAACTGATCGGGCTGGAATACAGCGGCGACCACGTGGTGATCTTCCTGTACCTGCTCGCGCTCGTGCTGGTGGGCTTCACGCTGTTCGTGACGAGCCGCCTGATCCGCATGCCGATGGGCCGTGCGTGGGAAGCGCTGCGCGACGACGAGATCGCGTGCCGTTCGCTGGGCCTGAACCCGACGCGCATCAAGCTGTCGGCGTTCACGCTGGGTGCGGCGTTCGCCGGTATCGGCGGCGCGTTCTTCGCGGCGCGCCAGGGCCTCGTGAATCCTGAATCGTTCACCTTCATCGAATCGGCGCTGATCCTCGCGATCGTCGTGCTCGGCGGGATGGGCTCGCAGCTCGGCGTGATTCTCGCGGCGATCCTGCTGACCGTGCTGCCGGAAGTCGCGCGCGGCTTCGCCGAGTACCGGATGCTGATCTTCGGTCTCGTGATGGTGTTGATGATGATGTGGCGTCCGCAGGGCCTGCTGCCCGCGAGCCGTCCTCACGTGGAGCTGCCGCAATGAGCGCGAATACGGAACTGTTGAAGGTCGCCGGGCTGCAGATGCGCTTCGGCGGGTTGCTCGCGGTGGACGGGATCGATTTCGACGTGCGACGCGATGAGGTGTTCGCGATCATCGGGCCGAACGGCGCGGGCAAGACCACGGTGTTCAACTGCGTCGGCGGCTTCTACAAGCCGACCGGCGGCGACGTCGTGCTCGACGGCCACGCGATTGGCGGGCTGCCGAGCCACAAGATCGCGTTGAAGGGCCTCGTGCGGACATTCCAGAACATCCGCCTGTTCAAGTCGCTGACCGTCGTCGAGAACCTGCTCGTCGCGCAGCACCGCAAGGTGAAGGCGGGGCTGCTGCCCGGCCTGTTCTCGACGCCCGCGTATCGCCGGGCCGAGAAGGAAGCGCTCGAACGCGCGGCCGTGTGGCTCGACCGGATGGGGCTGACGTCGGTCGCCAACCGGCCGGCGGGCACGCTGTCGTACGGGCACCAGCGGCGTCTGGAGATCGCGCGCTGCATGATCACCGAGCCGCGCCTCCTGATGCTCGACGAGCCGGCGGCCGGCCTCAACCCGCAGGAGAAGATCGAGCTGCAGCACCTGATCGACAAGCTGCGCCGCGAGTTCGGCGTATCGGTGCTGCTGATCGAACACGACATGAGCCTCGTGATGGGCGTGTCCGACCGCATCCTCGTGATGGAGCACGGCCGGCCGATCGTGATCGGCACGCCGGAAGCGGTCCGCAACGACCCGCGCGTGATCAAGGCGTATCTGGGGGAAGAGTGATGCTGAAGCTGGAACAGGTCCATACGCACTACGGCGCGGTCGAGGCGCTCGCGGGCGTGTCGATCGAGGTGAACAAGGGCGAGATCGTCACGCTGATCGGCAGCAACGGCGCCGGCAAGACGACGCTGATGATGACCGTGTGCGGCACGCCGCGCGCGTCGTCGGGCCGCGTGCTGTTCGAGGGCAAGGACATCACCGCGATGTCGACGCACCAGATCATGCGGCAAGGGATGGCGATCTCGCCGGAAGGGCGGCGCGTGTTCCCGAGCCTGACGGTGCTCGAGAACCTGAAGATGGGCGGCTTCTTCGCGAGCCGTCACGAGATCGACGACGGCATCGAGCATGTGTTCAAGCTGTTTCCGCGTTTGAAGGAACGCGCGACGCAGCGGGCCGGCACGATGTCGGGCGGCGAACAGCAGATGCTGGCGATCGGCCGCGCGCTGATGAGCAAGCCGCGTCTGCTGCTGCTCGATGAGCCGACGCTCGGTCTCGCGCCGCTCGTGATCGCGCAGATATTCGACATCATCCGCACGATTCGCGACGAAGGCGTCACGGTGTTCCTCGTCGAGCAGAACGCGAACAAGGCGCTGGGCGTGGCCGATCGCGGCTACGTGCTCGAAACGGGGCGCGTGGTGCTCGCCGATACGGGCGCGAACCTGCTCGCGAACGATCGCATCAAGCAGGCGTACCTCGGCGGTTGATGCCGAAAGCCGCCGGCCTGCAACGGGCCGGCGGCGCTTCCCGTTTTGCTTTCTCATGCAAGGCCGGTTCCCGGCCTTGTCTTCATCCGATCCGGAACGTGCTTTTCAGCACGTCGCGCAGATGCAGCGCGGCGCGATTGCTGTCGTCCGTCAGGATGGTGATCAGGTGCGGCGGTAGGTCGGGCAGCACGATCCCGGCGACGTGGCTCGTCAGGTTGCCGGATACGCGATCGTGTTCGATGAGGCCGACCGCGAGGCCGTTCGCGATACACGCCTCGACCGCCGGCGAACTGGCGCTCTCGAGCAGCATCCGGTGCGGGATCTTCGCCTTCTTCAGCGCGTTCAGCGCGGTGTCGCGGTACGGGCAGCCCTGCAGTTGCACGGCAATCGGCAGCGGCGCGTCGGGATTGAACTTGAAGGTTCGCGCGGCGACCCACACCGGATGGGTCTTGCTGAGCAGCTCGCCGTGCGGCGTCGCTTTCGGCACCACGGCGATCGTGATGTCCAGCTGGCCGCGTGCGAACAGCGATTGCAGCTCTTCGCTGGAGCGTGCTTCGACCGTCAGTTCGAGCAGCGGCCGGTCGGCGGCGAAGCGCGGCAGGAATTCCGCCATGAAATGCGCGGCGTACGAATCGGGAATGCCGAGCCGCAGCTTGCCGGTCAGCATCTGCGGCGACAGCGATTCGACGAGCCGGTCGTGGCTCAGCAGAAACTCGGTGGTGTCGCTGAGCAGCTTGTGGCCGTACTGCGTGAGTTCGACGGCCTGGTTGTTCCGCGTGAACAGGCGCTGCGCGACCATCTCCTCGAGCTTCTGGATCTGCGCGGTGACCGACGACGGGCTGCGATTCACATGAGCGGCCGCATCCTTGAAGCGGCCGAGCTTCGCGACGGCGTGGAAGGTTCGCAGCAGGTCGACGTCCAGGGTGCGCGGCATGATTTGGTTTTTCCGAATCAGTGATTCAGGTAATGTCGATTGACGGAATTATTGAGCATCCCATATTCTCGGTCAACAGGCAGACAACGGCAGGCAGCCGGTCGCGCGTTGCACGTATCCGGGGAACGATTCATGTCGATCAATGATTTCGTTGTAGATGCATGGGTGCGGGACAGGAAGTTGAAGGCCGAGTCGGTGTGGACGGTCGAGAATCACGAAAAGTATTCGACGCTCAAGCGCAGCGACGATGACGCGAGGAGAAAGGCAGCCGGGCGCGAGGTGTTTTCGCTGATGCGCAACCTGAACGAGCTGGGCGTGCAGAGCCTCGCGCTGTGCGCGGACCGCGACGGCAACGGTTCGTTGTGCGAAGCGATCGGCAAGTTGAGCGAGCGGCTGGCGCTGCAGCGCGCGCTCCGGGACGACGCCGAACTGCAGTATCACCGCCTCGGGCTCGAACCGATTCGCCCCGGGGATCTGGCGGACCTGCGCCTGTCCCCGGCAACCTTCTGAGAACCGTCGCTCCATGCAGCTATTCCTGCTCCAGTTCGTTTTCGTGTTGTCGTGGAGTTCCGGCTTCATCGGCGCCAAGCTCGGCGCGGAGACGGCCGGCGCGTTCAACCTGCTGTTCTGGCGGTTCCTGCTCGTCACGCTGTGCCTCGCGATCGTCCTCAACCGGCAGCTCGGGCGCCTGACGTGGGAGAAGCTGCGCTATCACGCGGTGATCGGCTTCCTGTCGCAATTTCTTTACCTGGCCTGCGTGTATGTCGCGATTCAGCATGGCCTACCGCCCGGCATTGCCGCGATCGTCGCCGCGATGCAGCCGCTCATCACGGCCGCGATGACGTCGCTCGAAGGCAGCGAGCGCAGCGTGGCGCGTCAGTGGGCGGGGCTCGTCGTCGGGTTCGTCGGCGTGGGCATCGTGATCGGCGGGCAGTATGCGCTGCCGGCCGGGTCGGTCGGGCTCGTGATGTACCTGCTGCCGCTGGTGTCCGCGCTGGCGCTGTCGATCGCGACGATCTATCAGCGGCGCCGCGCGCTGACGGCCGCGCGCAGCAACGAGGACGGGCTGTTCCTGCCGCTGTTCGTGCAGGGCGGCGTGAGCCTCGTGCTGTTCGCGGTATGCGGGATCGTCACCGGTGACCTGCACGTGCCGACCCAGCCGAACGTGTGGGTGTCCGTCGTGTGGCTGACCGTGTTCTCGACCTTCATCGCCTACCTGTCGCTGTGGGCGCTGCTCAAGCGGATGCCTGCGACGCGCGTGGCGACCCTCGTCTATCTCGAACCGCCCGTGACGCTGATGTGGGCCGCGTGGATGTTCGGTGACCGGATCGAGGTGACGACCTATCTCGGCATCGTGGTCGTCGCGATCGGCGTGTGGCTGGCCGGCAAGCACGTGGAACGGCCCGCGCGGGCGCGGCGGGCGAACATGGGGGCGGCCGGCCGTTGATGCACTGGTTGCGCGCGCGGTTCCGGTGTAGCGTCGCGGTACTGTCACGACCCGCGCAGGAACCCGATGAAAGTCAAACGGATCGTCGCCAATATCGACACCCGGTCAGTCGACGATGCAAGGCGCTTCTATCAACGGATCTTCGGCCTCGACCTGCTGATGGACCACGGCTGGATCGCGACCTACGGCAATGCCGAGCAGATGGACGTGCAGATCAGCTTCGCATCGGAGGGCGGATCGGGCACGCCGACGCCCGATCTGTCGATCGAGGTCGACGACGTCGATGACGCACTCGCACGCGTGCTTGCGGCCGGGATTCCGGTCGAGTACGGCCCGGCTGACGAGCCGTGGGGCGTGCGGCGGTTCTATGTGCGCGATCCGTTCGGCAAGCTGGTCAACGTACTTGCGCATCGCTGACGCTGCACGCCGGGGCGGCTTGGCGGGTATTCACGCATGCAAAGCCAACCCCTTCACCGCCTTGTCGACCGCCTTCTTCGGCCCATGCAGCGCCAGCCCGACGAAGTCGAGATTCTCCGCATCGCCGGCACGAAACACCTCGCGGTTGGCCGCGTCGTGCCCGGTCGAAAACATCGCCTGCACGTAGGGCACGATCGTGAGCTCGCGCGACAGCGCCTGCCGGTGGGCAGCCTGCAGGCCGTTCAGGTCGGCCGAGAACACCAGCATCGGCTGGCCCAGCATGCGGCCGTAGCGGCGTCCCGCCGCATCCTCGTACGGCTCGCCGAGCGCTTCGGGGGCTTCGGCCGCGACGCCCGTCGCGAGAAACGCAACGACATTGAGTTTTTGCCACGCCGCGAGATCGTCGCGCACGATCAGCGCTACCTTGGTATCGAACATGAGTGCTCCTTGTAGAGACGCTCATGATCGGCGGCCGCGCGCGATCAGTCTGGAACGTTTGTGCAGAGTTGCCGGTAAGCGGCCGGCGTGATCCGGTACGCGCGGCGGAACCAGCGCCCCAGGTGGCTCTGGTCGGCGAAGCCGACGTCCGCGGCCGCCTGCGCGGGCGTGCGGCCGGCCGCCAGCAGCCGGCGCGCGGCACGCAGCCGCAAGCGCACCAGGTACGCGTGCGGCGACGTGCCGAACGCCCGCTGGAACAGCCGCGTCAGCCGGAACCGGTCGATCCCGGCGACCTGCGCGAGTTCGTCGAGCCCGATGTTGCCGTCCATGTGTTCATGCAGCAGATCGCGCACGCGTGCGATCGCGGGCGGCACGACGGCGCTTTCCAGCACGAGCGGCCCGCGCAGTTCGCCGCCGAGCCGGATCAGCAGGCGGTCGAGCGTCTGGTCGCGCGCGAGCTTGCCTTCGTTGCCGTGGATCGCGAGAAACGCCTGGCGGATCGCGTCGACGAGGCCGCGATCGTCGACGAGCGTATGGCCGAACGACGCCTCGACGCCGCCGAGGCCCGGCAGGTCCAGCCGTCGTGCGGCGCGCTCGACCCACGCTTGCGGCAGGTACAGCATCCCGTAGGTGAAGCCGCCGGCTTCGGGCGCATGGCCGTCGTGCAGCGCGCCCGGCTCGATCAGGATCGCGCGGCCCGGCACGCTCGTATGCACCGACCGGTGGCACTGGAATTGCTGTACGCCTTGCTCGGTGAAGCCGACCAGCATGTCGTCGTGATCGTGCGCGTCGTAGGCATGGCCGTTGAAATGCGCATGCAGGCTTTCGATGCCGGTTTCCGCATCGCGCCGTGCGACGAGCCAGTGGCCGGTTGTGTCGATGGGCTTCGCGGGTGTCGTCATCGGATGCGTTGCGCGTCGTCGTTGCGTGACGAATAGTGTACGCAGGTCGCGGGGCAGTGGGGGCGGGTGCGCATCATGCTTCGTTTGCCGTCGCCTGCTCGTCGCGTGCGTATTGCGCGGGCGGCCGGCCGACGTGGCGCGTGAACGCGACGCTGAAGGTGCTCGCGGAACTGTAACCCACGCGCCCCGCGATCTCGGCGATGCGGCCGTCGTTGCGGCGGAGCAGATCCTTCGCGAGCGCCATGCGCCACGTGAGCAGGTATTCCATCGGCGCGAGCCCGACGGCGCGGCTGAAGCGTTCGAAGAAGGTCGAGCGCGACAGTGCGGCTTCCTTCGCCAACTCCACGATCGTCCACGGATGCGCGGGGCGTTCGTGCATCCGGCGGAGCGCGGCGGCCAGCCGGTTGTCGGCCAGCCCGCGCACGAGGCCGGGCGACGCATCCGTGCCGGCCGAGAACCGCAATGCCTCGATCAGCAGCACTTCCACGAGGCGCGACAGCACGAGTTCGCGTGCCGGCCGCTGCGCACGCGATTCGTCCCGCACGAGTTGCACGAGCGTGGTCAGGCGCGGTTCGCCGCGCACGTGCACGTATTGCGGCAGCAGCGACACCAGCAGCGCAGCGTCGGGCGAACTGAAGCTGCAATGGCCGGCCATCATGCGCGTGTCGACCGGGCGATCCGCGTCGCCGATCCGGTATTCGCCGTTGTCGAGCGCGACCGGCGCGGCGGTTTCGACGCCGGGCGGCGGCAGTTCGAAGCTGGATATCGCGACGCCGTGGGCAGCCGGAATCAACACGAAATCGCCGGGCAGCAGGTCGATCGGCGGATGCCCGTCGATCGCGACCCGGCACCCGCCATCCAGGACCACGCAATAGAACGGCTCGCCGGCGACCGTGCGGTTGATGCGCCAGGGGCTCGCGCCGTGAACGAGCTTGGAATACCGCGTGCTCGGTTGCAGCAGCGTCACGACCTCGGCTAACGGATCGATCATCGCCGGACTCTCGCAAATGAAAATCGGATTTTCGATTGTAGCGAATACGGGTCCGGCCATCTATCGTACGAACACATGCTCAACACGTCACAGGAGTGAGTTCGCATGAAGACCGTATTGATCACCGGCTGTTCCTCCGGCTTCGGCCTCGAGATCGCCCGCTATTTCCTGGCTCGCGACTGGCAGGTCGTCGCGACGATGCGTACGCCGCGCGAGGGCGTGCTGCCGCCGTCGCCGAACCTGCGGGTGCTGGCGCTCGATGTCACGAATCCCGACAGCATCCGCGCGGCGATCGACGCCGCCGGCCCGATCGACGTGCTCGTCAACAATGCGGGTTTCGGCGCGGCCGCACCGGCCGAACTGATGCCGATCGACACCGTGCGTGCGCTGTTCGAAACCAATACGATCGGCACGATCGCGGTGACGGAAGCCGTGCTGCCGCAGTTGCGCCGGCGTGGGGCCGGCGTCGTCGTGAACGTCACGTCGAGCGTCACGCTGAAGGTACTGCCGCTGCTTGCCGCCTATCGCGCCAGCAAGGCGGCGGTCAATGCGTACACCGAATCGATGGCGCTCGAACTCGCGCCGTTCGGCGTGCGTGCGCATCTCGTGCTGCCCGGGCGTGCGCCCGACACGCGTTTTGCCGACAACGCGCGCGCGCACATGCACGGCTTCGAGCACGAGGCTTATGCGGAATTTGCCGCGGCGGTCTTTGCGCGCATCGTCGACGAATCCGCGCCGGTCACCCACGCGCAGGACGTCGCCGAAGCGGTGTGGCGTGCGGCGACCGATCCGTCGAGCCCGATGCGTATTCCGGCCGGCGCCGATGCGATCGCTTGGGCGGCGGAAGCGGGCTGACGCTTGCCGACATGGGGGGAACCGGCTTGCCAATGAACGGATCAGGCAGGCTCGTTCGCTCGCGTGAGGCGGGATGCCTCCGGCTTGAAACCGGCCGCTCGCGCGGCGGCAGGCACGTACGTGCATGCATCACGGACGGATGCGATCCGTGCGGTTCAGCCTGTCGCGCTCGGCATGAAAGCACGCCGGGCGCGCTTCTGCTCGCTGCCTGTCTATCCGCCGGCCCTGCAGGGTCGCGCCAGCTACCCCCACCCGATACACGCGCGGCCACGCCGAGCCGGACCTCTGCCGCTACTGGCCGCCTTGGTACAGTTCGTTGAGACGCTGAAGATCCCCCGACTTCTGCATCCGCAGGTATTCCTCCTTGACTTGTGCGCGGCTGAGCCCGGCCGGCCCGCCTGCCTGCGATCCGCCGGTGGGCATGCTGCCCATCGACGTCGCACTGATCGCCGAGTCGGACGGCTTGCTCGACGCCGCCGCGGCGCCATCGTCCTGCGCCCGGGCGAGACCTGACGCACTCAACACACAAATGGCGGCGAGCGCCGCCTTGACCATGCTTTTCATCGTGGCACCTCACATGAACAAGCAATGCAACAACCCCGACGCGGATGCTGCATCGTCCGTGTATGTCGACGTGGCGCATGCGTGCGGCTGCCCGTACGCGCAACTCGACCCGCCCCCGGCAATTCATCAAGGTTTTACGGCGACTGACGCGTCGGCATGCGCAGATTCACGCGATGGTTCTGTCACGCGTGTCGAGTCGTCCCGTGCGCGTTTGACTCGCGCATCGTGAATCGGGTCATTCCGTCGTCGTGGCATCGCGCCGGACAAATCCCCCATGCCGAACGCAGGAGTGAGTTCGTCACGCAAATGCAGCCGGAATGGCGGAATGATAGAACCCGCATGCCGGTTTAACGCCCTCTTGAAAGGGGGTATTTGCCGCCGTTGTCATGTGGAATGCCTACACTGCACAGACATCGCGGAGCGTGTGCAGTCGAGCGTCTCGCCGCGACCCGCGAACGAATCCGGTGCATGTTCGAGGAGCGCATTCATGTCTGACAAACACGTCGCGCTTGCCAGCCATATTCGTCGGCTCTGTTCGCTTGCCGTCGAGCCGCATCTCGTCATTCCTCATGTGATTGAGGCGGCCCGGCACATCGTCGGCGCCGACTGGGGCATGTTCTTCTATGCCGACGAACACTACGCCGTGTCGGACGTGTGCAGCGAAAACGAGGTCGTCTATTCGCTCTTGCCGACGTATTTCGCGAACATCCACAACACGTCCCGGCAGCAGGTGCTGGGCATCACGTTTTCCGATGCGATGCGCCGCGGGCGCGGCTTCGACAACAGCGCGCACTACGACGATGCATTGCTGGCGAGCGACATGTATGCGGATCTGTGGCGGCCGGTGTCGATGCGCCACTGTCTCGAGCTGACCGCGACGGACGGCACGCGCGGCTGGGGCAGCTTGCTGCTGTCGCGCGCACCGGGCGCGCGTCCGTTCTCGGAACAGAACCATCGCGACATCGAACCCGTGGCGCGGCATCTGGCCCATGCGCTGTCGCGGCCCGTGCAGCCAACGCTGCACGAATCGGAATGCAGCGAGTCCGCGACCCTGGTGGTCGACGACGATGGCCGGCTCCTGCTGCACAACGCCGACAGCATCCGGATGCTGGCGCTCGCGACCGGCGAGCCGGTCGCGTTCTACCGCAACGAACGCCTGCCGGACTGGCTCGCGCCGCTGCGCTCGAACCTCGACCGGATCTGGCTCGGCTACCCGGCGCCACCCGCGACGCTCGAGCGTCGCAGCCTTGCGGGGCGTTTCCGCTTCAAGGCCTATCGATGTACCGACGCGGTCGCGTTGCAGCGCGATGCCGCGATCGTGATTCATATCGAACACTTTCCGCCGCTCAGGCTGATGGTCGAACGGCTCGGTTTCGCATTCGGCCTCACCGAGCGACAACGCGAACTCTGCGTGCCGCTCGTGCTGGGCCGCTCGCACAGCGAGATTGCGCGCGACTTCGCGCTGCGCGACAGCACGGTCGTCGATCATGTCCGCAAGATCTATCGCCGGCTCAACGTCCACAATCATGACGAATTGCGCAGCGTGTTCCGGGCCGGGCGGCTCGACTAGGCTTCGACGCGTGCGGCGTGGTGCCTGGCGTGCCGTTACAGTGCGCGCCGGATCGCCTGCTCGAGCAACGACACCCCGAGATCGATTTCCGCGTCGCTGACGGTCAGCGGCGGCGCGATCCGGAAGACGCCGCCCATGCCCGGCAACTGCACGATGTTCATGCTGAGCCCGAGCTTCATGCATTCGCGCGTGATCTTCGCGCCGAGCCCGTCCGCCGGTTCCTTCGTGCGGCGATCCTCGACGATTTCGACGCCGAGCAGCAGACCGCGCCCACGCACGTCGCCGATGCAGTCGAAGCGTTCCATCAGGTCGAGCAGGCCGCGCCGGAGCCGGTCGCCCATCACGTTCGCCCGCTCGACGAGCCCGTCGCGCTGCACGACGTCCAGCACGCGCAGGCCGACGGCCGCCGGCAGCGGGTCCGACACGTGCGTCGTGTAGAACAGGTAGCCGAGTTCGTGTGCGCGTTCCTCGATTGCCGCGGACGTCACCATCGCCGCGAGCGGCAGCCCGGCGCCGAGCGTCTTCGACAGCGTCAGGATGTCGGGCGTCACGCCGTCGCGCTGGCACGCGAACATCGTGCCGGTGCGGCCGACGCCCGTTTGCGCCTCGTCGAGGATCAGCAGCATCCCGCGTTCCTCGCACTTGCGCTTGAGCGCCGCCATATAGCCTTCCGGCAGTTCGATGATCCCGCCCGAGCTGAGGATCGGCTCCGCGATGAACGCCGCGAGGTTGCCGCTCGACTGGCGATCGATCAGGTCGAACGCGTAGTCGAGTTCGGCGAGGAAGTCATAGGCACCATTGCGCTCGAAGCGCGGCCGGTACGTGAACGGCGCCGGAATCGCGAACGAGCCGACGGCGGCCGGGCCGACGCCCTTGCGGCCGGCGCTGTACGTGGCCGACGCGGCCGCGCCGGTCATCCCGTGCCACGACTGCGCGAAGCCGACGATCTCGTACTTGCCGGTGACGAGCTTCGCCATCCGGATCGCCGCTTCGTTCGATTCCGCGCCGGTGCTGAGCAACAGCGCGCGATCGAGCCCGGCGGGCGTGACGTCGGCGAGGCGCGTCGCAAGGTCGACGACGGGCCGCGACAGCATTCCGCTGAACAGGTGGTCGAGTTTGCCGGCGTATTCGCCGATCACGGACACGATCTCCGGATGGCTGTGGCCGAGCACCGCGCTCATCTGGCCCGACGTGAAATCGAGGATCGCGCGACCGTCCGCGTCGTACACGAAGCTGCCTTGCGCGCGCTCGATGATCATCGGCTCGAACGTGCCGCCGTAGCGGACCAGGTGCTGCCTGGCATTGCGCCAGAAGGTCGGGTCGTCGTTCAGGGACATCGGGTGTCTCCAGGAAAGGGGCAGGGGGCGCTTGCAGTCTAGGCGCGCGTCTGGTTTGATGGAAACGAATAGTTCTAATGCAAGGTAGAAAAGGAGCTAATACCTTGGGGCTTTCGCTCGAAATCGACCTGCTGCGCTCGTTCGTCGTGATTGCCGAGGTGCGCGCGCTGAGCCGCGCGGCCGCGCGCGTCGGCCGGACCCAGTCCGCGCTCAGCCAGCAGATGAAGCGGCTCGAGGAGGCCGTCGACCAGCCGCTGTTCCAGCGCACCGGGCGCGGCGTGGTGCTGACCCATCCGGGCGAGCGGCTGCTCGTCCACGCGCAGCGCATCCTGCGACTGCACGACGAGGCGATGGCCGACCTGTGCGGCACGGGGTTGTCGGGGACGATCCGCTTCGGCTGCCCGGACGATTACGCGGCAGTCTGGCTGCCGTCGCTGCTGCGGCAGTTTTCGAGCCAGCATCCACAGGCGATCGTCGAGGTCGTGTGCGGGCCGACGCCGCGGCTCATCGAGCAACTGGACAAACGCGCGGTCGACCTGGCGATGATTTCATTGCCGGACGACGGCGCGAACGACGACGTCATTCGCCGCGAGCAACTGGTCTGGATCGGCTATCCGGGATTGGAGCCCGCGCATTTCGATCCGTTGCCGCTGGCGCTGTCCGATCGCGACACGCTCGATCACCTCGCGGCCTGCGAGGTGCTGGATCGTGCGGGTCGCGATTACCGCGTCGCGTATGCGAGCAGCAGTCTCGCGGGGCTGATCGCGCTCGTGCGTTCCGGGCAGGCGTTCGCGGTGATGACGCAGACGGCGGTGCCGGCAGATCTGGCGATCGTCACCGGCGATCCGCGCCTGCCGCCGTTGCCGGCGGTGGGCATTGCGCTGAAGTTCGATCGCAAGCGGCCGTCGCATTTGACGGCGGCGTTCGCCGAGCATATCCGGCTCACGCTGCCGCTGTTGTGACGCGCGCGGCCGCCGCGCCGACGCATCACTCGACCGTCGACGAGGCCGACATCGTGGCCGGGCCGCGTGCGTCGGCATCGGCCGCCGCATCGCGCATGCGGATCGCCGCCTGCATGCCGGACAACTTGAGTTCGGTCTCCTGATATTCGTTGGCCGGCTCGGAATCGGCGACGATGCCGCAGCCCGCGAACAACCGGCACGCGCCGCCGTCGACCAGCGCCGAGCGCAGCGCGACGATGAAGTCGCCGTTGCCGTGCGCGTCGATCCAGCCGACGGGCGCCGCATACCAGCCGCGATCGAAGCCTTCATGCGCACGGATGTGGTCGAGCGCTTCGGCACGCGGATGGCCGGCCACGGCCGGCGTCGGATGCAGCGCCGCGACGACCTGCAGCAGCGTCGCGTCCGCCTTCAGCGTCGCGCGGATCGGCGTGCTCAGGTGCTGCAGCCTCGGCAGCCGGTGCAGCGACGGTTGCTCGGGCACGTCGAGCGTGCGCGACAGCGGCGCGAGCGCCGCGCGGATCGCGTCGACGACGAGCGCGTGTTCGAGCCGTTCCTTCGCGGAATCCATCAAGGCCGCGCCGAGCGCGCGATCGTCGTCGGGCGTGGCGCCGCGCCGGATGGTCCCGGCCAGCGCATGCGTGCGCACGTCGCCGGCCGCGACACGCGCGAGCCGTTCCGGCGTGGCGCCGACGAAGCAGGCCCCGTCGCGGCGGACCGCGAACAGGTGCGCATGCGCGTCGCGCTTGCGCAGCCGGCGCAGCAGCGGCGCGATGGCAACGGGCCGCGCGTACTGTTCGAGCACGTCGCGCGCGAGCACGACCTTGCCGAACGCACCGCCGTGGATCGCGTCCACCGCGCGCCGGACTTCGTGCTGCCATTCGCTCGCCTGCAGTGCCTGCGTGTGCAGCAGATGCGGGGCATCGTCGTCATGGGCGGCGGCGAGCGTGCCGAGCGACTCGATGCGCGCGAGGCATGCATGCGCGAGCGCGGCCGGATCGTCGTGCGCGGCGACGATGTGCTGGCAGACGGCCCAGTGCGCATCGCCTTCGCGCACGATCAGCAGCTTCGCCACCGTCATGCTCGCGTCGGGAAACGGCGCCCAGTGTGTGCTGCGTGGGCCATGCGAGTCGAACCGGAAGCCGCCGACGAGGCGCGGCGGTTGCGGGCCGGCCATCACCGCATCGCGAACGAGCGTGCGCCAGCGTGCATCGATCTGCGCGAAGCGCGTGTCGCCGGTGGCGGTCAGTTCGAGCACGCCGTCCCAGCCGAACAACGTGACGGACGCATCGCCGGCTTCGTGAAAGCACCACGGCGTGGCGCCGTCGTCCCACGCGGCGATCAGGTCGAAGAAGTCGAGCGGGCGCAGCGGCACCGACACCGACGCGAGTGTCGGCGTGCCGGTGTCGGCGGCGCGGCGGGCCGCGCGGGCGAAGGTGTCGTGCAGCAGCGGGAGGCCGGCGTTCATGCGAGCCCCCGCTGTTGCCGCCAATACTGCGTCTGCTGCGCGATGTACCACGCGATCAGGCCCGAGAACAGCGTCTCGACGTAGTCGGCATCGAGGCCGGCCTGTTCGGCCCAGCGGCGCCGGTCGGGCAGCATCGCGGCCACCCGTTCCGGCGCGGCGATGCTCGCTTCGTCGGGCTTGAAGCGCGATGCAGCCTTCACGTACTGCATGCGCCGGCCGAGCGCGTCGATGATGTCGGCGTCCAGGCGATCGATGGCTTCGCGAATGTCGGGCAGCCCCGTGCAGGCGTCCGGTGTCTTCATGTGTACTCCTTTCCGTAACGAAGGGATTGGTCGATCCGTTCGACCAGATGCGCGATCACCGCCGGGTATTGGTGGCGCAGGTAGAAGTGGTCGCCGCTGAACGTCTCGATGCGGATCGGGCGCGACGCGACGTCCTGCCACGCATGCGCCTCGTCGTGGTCGAGCTCGGAATCGGCAAGCGGCAGCATCACGCCGAGCGGCGTCGTGAGCCGCGGCGGCCGGTCGCGGCGGTACGTCTCGATCGCGCGGTAGTCGCTGCGGATCATCGGCAGGTAGAGCGCGCGCATTTCCGGATCGGCGAGCAGCGCGGCGTGCTCGCCGGACAGCCGCGCGACATCGCCTACCAGCGCATCGTCGGATTGCAGGTGCAGGTCCGACAGGCGCTGGCGATGCGGCGGCGGCAGCGCGGAGACGGCCAGGTAAAGCGGCGCCGCGCCGCGCGCTTCGAGTCGCGCCGCCACCTCGTACGCGAGCGCCGCGCCGAGGCTGTGCCCGAACAGCACGAGCGGCGCGTGGGCATAGCGTTGCAGCGCGTCGGCGGCGGGGCCGGCGAGTGCGTCGATCGACGTCAGGCACGGCTCGCCGAAGCGTTCCTCGCGGCCCGGATACTGCAGCGCGAGCAGGTCGACGTCCCACGGCAGCGCGCGGCTCCAGCCACGAAAGAAATTCGCGGTGCCGCCGGCGTGCGGGAAGCAGACGAGTTGCGCGCGCGGGCACGGCGACAGGCGCAGTTCGCGGATCCAGTTCGAATCGGTCGGCCGCGCGCTCATGCGGCCGCCGCCTGCAACTGGCGGCGCAGCAAGTCGCGCAGCGATTTCTTGCTGGTCTTGCCGATGCCGGTTTCCGGGAAGCGCGGCATGAACTCGATGCGATCGGGAATCTTGAACGCCGCGAGCCCGCAGTCGCGCAGGTAGCGTTTCAGCACCAGCCTGGACGGTGCGGGCGCACGGGCGACGACGAACGCGCACGTGCGCTCGCCGAGCAGCGGGTCGGGCATCGCGACCACCGCCGCGTCGTGCACCTGCGGGTGGGCGAGCAACAGGTTCTCCACTTCCTCGGCGGAGACCTTCTCGCCGCCGCGATTGATCTGGTCCTTGTCGCGGCCTTCGACGACGAGGTCGCCGTCCGCGGTGCGCCGTACGCGGTCGCCGCTGCGATAGAAGCCGTCGGCGGTGAACGCGGTCGCGTTGTGCTCGGCGAGCCGGTAGTAGCCGCGGATCGTGTACGGGCCGCGCACCTGCAGTTCGCCGATTTCACCGGGCGCGACGGGTTCGCCGGCATCGTCGACGATGCGCACTTCGTCGCCGTCCGACACGGGGCGGCCCTGCGTGTGCGCGATCCGTTCGGGCGAATCGTCGAGCCGCGTGCAGCAGATGAGCCCTTCGGCCATCCCGAACACCTGCTGCAGCGTGCAGCCGAGCACGGTCGTCACGCGCGCGGCCGCGTGGTCCATCAGTCGTGCGCCGCCGACCTGCAGCACGCGCAGGCTCGACAGGTCGGCCCGCCGTTGCGGCTGTTCGTCGAGCCACAGCAGCGCGAGCGGCGGCACAAGCGCGGTATGCGTGACGCGCTCCCGCGCGATCAGCGCGAAGCTCTGTTCGGGCTCGGGCCGCCCGGTCGTGATGACGCGGCCGCCCGCGAGCAGCGCGCCGATCGTGCCGGGGCAGCACAGCGTGAAGTTGTGCGCCATCGGCAGCGCGGCGAGATACACGGTGTCGGTGTCGAAGCCGCTCGCGGCGCTGCACGCGCGCACGTTGTACAGGTATTCGCGGTGACGGCGCGGGATCAGCTTCGGCGTGCCGGTCGTGCCGCCCGACAGCTGGAAGCACGCGATGTCGTCGGCGCGTGCCGCGCATTCGCGCAGCGGCGGCGCGTCGTACAGCGCGTCGAACGGCGTGAACGCGTGATCGTCGCCGGCCATCACGACGTGCTCGAGCGTCGGGCAGTCGGCCTGCAACGCGGCCGCGAGCGGGCGGCAGTCGAATTCGCCGAGTTGCGCCGCGCCCAGATACGCACGCGCGTCGGCGAAGCGGCAGAACGCGCCGATCTCGTAGTGCCGGTGAGCGGGGAGGGCGAGCACCGGCCGCACGCCGAGCTGGAACAGCGCGAAGCACGTCTCGATGAAGCGTGCGCCGTTCGGCAGGTGGACGACGACCGCGTCGCCGCGCGTCAGGCCGAGACGCGCGAAGCCGCCCGCCAACCGGCGGATGCGCGCGAGCAGGTCGCGATAGCTGAGCCGGCAGGCGCCGTCGACGACGGCGAGCGCATCGGGATCGCGCTGCACTTGTGCGTCGAGCGCATCGAAGAAAGTGGTGTCTTGCCAATAGCCGGCGTCGCTGTAGCGGCGCGCGAAGTCGTCGGGCCAGTCGGGCGCGTCGGCCGGGAAGGCCGGCGCCACGGAGGGAAGGGAGGATTGCATGCGCTGACCTTGGGTTCCGGCAAGTTGTCAGAAAATGTAAATGAGAGGTATTATCATTTGTAACAAGTGCTGCGATAGCGCCGTTTCTTTCGATATCGCGGCAATTTCATTCGATCGGGCGCCTGTCGCGCGGCGCCCGCCCGGCCCGGCCGGACAATCGGCCGGTTGCCGCCGGCGCGCGCCGGGCCGCGCGTGCCGCCTAACCAACGGACCTCCGATGAGCTCGACCTCCTTCGCTTCGTCACGACGTCACCCGCCGGTGCTCGTGCCCGGCAATCATCCGGGCGTGGTGCACATCGACGCGGGCATGAAACTCATGAGCGGCACGCTGTGCTCGGATAGCCGCGACTGGTACGAGGAGCCGCTCGAAAAAGGGCTGAAGCTCGTCCTCGTGCAGAGCGGGCAGCTGCGCTGTCGTGTGCCGGGCCAGCCCGAGCAGTGCATCAAGGGGCCGGGCCTGTGCGTGATCGCCAACGACGGCGAATTCACGACGCACCAGATCTATGACCGCGACACGCCGCTGCGCTACACGATCGTGCAGCTCGGTCTCGACGCGCTCGACCGCAACCTGAGCCTGTTGCCGGAGAAAATGCTCGCGCCGACGGGCGGCGATCCGCGTATCGTCAGTTGCCCGGCGTCGAAGGCACTGCAGGCGCTCGCGGTGCAGATCGCGACCTGCCCGTTCGAGGGCGCGGTGCGCGAGTACTACCTGAAGGCCAAGGCTTTCGAGCTGACCGCGTTGAGCGCGCAATTGCTGGCGACGCAGCGGCAGTTCGCGCCGGCCGACGTGCGCGTCACGTCGTCGGACGTCGAGCGCGTGTATGCGGCGAGCGACATCCTGGCGCGCGAGCTCCAGCAGCCGCCCACGCTCGACGCGCTCGCCGGTAGGGTGGGGATGAATTCACGCAAGCTGACGGCCGGTTTCCGCAAGGTGTTCGGCACGAGCGTGTATGCGTACCTGCAGGAATACCGGCTGCGGACCGCGCACGCGATGCTGTGCGCGGAGGACGCGAACGTGTCGACCGTGGCGTACCGCGTCGGCTATAGCCCGGCCCATTTCTCGATCGCATTCCGCAAGCGCTACGGCATTTCGCCGAGCGATATTCGTGCGTCGTCGAACGCGATCGACGACGTCGAGACGGAGCGCGCGGCAATCTAAAACAACTGACCGGCAGCCTAAAGCAATCGACAAGGCTTATGGGAGTGAATGAGATAGATTCTCATTCACGGGTGGCCGCCGCCGCGCGGATCCGCCATCGAACGACCCATACAAGGCGTGCCCATGAGCCAGACCGCTGTCGATTCCAGCATCGATCATTCCGATCCTTCCCGTTTTTCTCCCATTGCCTTTCGCTCGCAGCTCGTCGCGATGATCGCCGAGCTGCTCGACGAGCCCGTCGACGAAATCGCGTCGCTCGACGATGACGAGGACCTGCTGAGCTGCGGCCTCGATTCGATCCGGCTGATGTATCTGCAGACGCGCGTGAACCGCCTCGGCTACGCGCTGACGTTCGATGCGCTCACGCGTACGCCGACGCTCGGCGCGTGGGCCGAACTGCTCGCGAATGCGCCGCGCGTCGTTCCCGCGGCGCCTGACGTCGAGGCGGCCGAGGTCGTCGACGTCGACGTGCATGCGCCGTTCGACCTGTCCGCGGTGCAGCAGGCGTACTGGCTCGGCCGCGGCGACGGCGAAGTGCTCGGCAACGTGAGCTGTCATGCGTTCCTCGAGTTTCGCTGCCGTGCGATCGATCCCGTTCGTCTCGACGCGGCATGCCGGCTCGTGCGCGAGCGCCATCCGATGCTGCGTGCGCGCTTCACCGGGGGCCGCCAGCAGATCGTCGCGGCGCCGGACGCGCCGGTGTTCGCGCATGCGGACTGGCGTGACAGGACGGCCGCCGAGGCGGAAACCGAATGGGTGTCGCTGCGCGCGCGCCGGTCGCACGAATGTCTCGACGTCGAGCGCGCGCAGGTCTTCATGATGGGGCTCGTGCAGATGCCCGGTGGTGAAGATCGCGTGTGGCTGAGCGTCGACCTGCTCGCGGCCGACGTGGACAGCGTGCGGCTCCTGATGCAGGAAATCGGCGCTGCCTACGCCGAGCCGTCGGCGTTGCCAGACGCGCCGTCGACGTGGTTCCCGGCCTGGCTCGCGCGTCGCGCGGCCGATACGCGCGATGCGCGGGCCGCGGCGCGCGACGCATGGCGGGCGCGACTCGCCACGCTGCCGGAAGGGCCGGCGCTGCCGCTCGCCCGTGCGCCGGAAACGATCCGTGCGCCGCGTTTCAGCCGCGTCGCGCATACGCTGAGCACGGCCGAACTCGCGCGCCTGCAGGCGCGGGCCGCGCAGCATGGCGTCACGCTGTCGTCGGTGTTCGGCGCGGCGTTCGCCGCGGTGCTCGCACGCTGGAGCGGCCGTCACGCGTTCCTGCTCAACGTGCCGCTGTTCGACCGGCATGGCGATGCGCCCGATCTCGGCCGCGTGATCGCCGATTTCACGACGCTGCTGCTCGTCGAATGCGACCTGCGCGCCGACGCGAGCGCGGCCGACGCGGTGCGCGCGTTCCAGCAGCGGCTGCACGGCGCGATCGCGCAGGCCGCGTATCCGGCGCTCGACGTGCTGCGCGATGCGCGCCGGCAGGGCACGTCGCGTGCGGCGCCCGTCGTGTTCTCGTGCAACCTCGGCGATGCGCCGTTCGTGCCCGATGCATTCGCGCGCGTGTTCGGCGATCTGCACGACATGATTTCGCAGACACCGCAGGTGTGGCTCGACCATCAGCTCTATCGCGTGCCGGACGGCGCGCTGCTCGCGTGGGACAGCGTCGACGGCCTGTTTCCCGACGGGATGATCGATGCGATGTTCGGTGCGTATGTCGCGCTCGTGCAGGCGCTGTGCGATCGCGACTGGCGGCTGCCGATCGCCGTCGAGCTGCCGTCCGCGCAGCGACGCGTGCGCGAGGCGCTCAACGCGGTGCCCGCACCCGGGCGGCCGCGCACGCTGCATGCCGACTTCTTCGCATTGGCCGCGCGCGAGCCGGCAGCCGTCGCGTTGCGGTGCGGCGAGCAAGCGGTGACGCGCGGCGAACTGGCCGCACGGGCGCTGGCGATCGCGGGCGGCTTGCGTGCGGCCGGCATCGGTCACGGCGACGCCGTCGAGATCAGTCTGCCGCGCGGGCCCGCACAGGTGGCCGCGGTGTTCGGCGTACTGGCCGCCGGCGCGTGCTATGTCCCGCTCGACATCGCGCAGCCCGCCGCGCGCAAGGCGTTGATCGAACGCGCGGCCGGGGTAAAGGCCGTGATCGGCGACACGACGCTCGCCGATGCAGCGTTGCCGCATGTCGGCGTCGCGGCGCTGATGCGGCACGAACCGCTGGCCGCGCCGCTCGCGGTGGCACCGCAGGCCACCGCGTATGTGATCTACACGTCCGGTTCGACGGGCGTGCCGAAAGGTGTCGAGATGACGCATGCGGCGGCGCTCAACACGATCGATGCGATCGATGCGCTGCTCGGCCTGAGTGCGCAAGATCGCTTGCTCGCGGTATCGGCGCTCGATTTCGACTTGTCGGTGTACGACCTGTTCGGCGTGCTCGGTGCCGGTGCCGAGCTTGTGCTGCCGACCCAGGATGACGCGCGCGACGCGGCGCGCTGGATCGAGCTGATCGCGCAGCATCGCGTGACGCTGTGGAATTCGGCGCCCGCGCTGCTGGAGATGGCGCTGGCGGTGCCGGCCGCGGCCGACGCGTGCCGCAGCGTGCGCGCGGCGCTGTTGTCCGGCGACTGGATCGCACTCGATCTGCCGGCGCGCCTGCGTGAACGGTGCGGCGACGCGTGTGCGTTCCATGCGCTCGGCGGCGCGACCGAGGCCGGCATCTGGTCGAACGTGCAGACGGTGCGCGACGTGCCGCCGGACTGGCGTTCGATTCCGTATGGCCGTCCGTTGCCGGGGCAGGCCTATCGCGTTGTCGATGCCGACGGCCGCGACGTGCCGGACTACGTGCCGGGCGAACTGCTGATCGGCGGCGACAGCCTCGCGCGCGGCTACCGGAACGATCCCGAGCTGACCGCGCAGCGCTTCGTGCAGCAAGCGTCGGGCCGCTGGTATCGCACGGGCGACCGGGGCCGCTACTGGCCCGACGGCACGCTCGAATTCCTGGGGCGCGAGGATCGCCAGGTGAAGGTGCGCGGGCACCGGATCGAACTGGGCGAGATCGAGGCCGCGCTGGCCGCGCATTCGCTGATCGACGGTGCGTGTGCGAGCGTGGTCGGCGGCGAGGCCGCGCGCATCGCCGCGGCATTCGTGCCGGCCGATCGCGCACCGGATGCAACACCGTCATCGCCTGTACTCGCGGAAGCGGACGTGGCCGATACGCTGCACGCTGAGGCGGCCGTCGCGCGTGCAGTCGCCGATCGGCTGCTCGACGGCGATGCCGGTTTGCCGCCGTCGCTGCGCGCGCATTGGCATGCAAAGGATGACGTATCGATGTCGATCGACGGCGCGCTCGATCGGCTCGACTGGTTTGCCGCCGATCTCGACGACCTGACCGGAGCGCTGCGTGCGCTCGCGGCGGACCCGGAAGGCGCCGCGCGGCGTGTGCCGCTCGATCCGCGGATCGCACCGCTGGCGTTCGCGGCGCGTCTGCCGGACGGCGCACGCGCACTGCGCGAGTTTGGCGATGCACTGCAGGCCCAGGCCGCCGCGCGCACCGAACCGATGCGGGTCGCGGTGCTCGACGCGCGCGCCGGGCAATGGTTCGATGCGGGGCTCGGCGTGCTCGACGATCCGCGCTTCGACGTGACGCTGTTCGACGCGTCGCCGGGTCTGCTGCACAACGCGCAGGCGTACTTCACACGAACGATGCCGACGTTGCAGGCGATGCAGGACGGCCTGCTGCCCGCCCGCCATCTCGGCCGGTTCGATTGCGTGATCAGCTTCGCGGCGGCGCACCTGCGTGACGATCCGCGCGAGACGTTCCGGATCGCGGCAGCGTTGCTGGCGCAGCATGGCCGCCTGCTGCTCGCCGACGTGCTGCGCGATTCGCCGCTGCGCGAACTCGTCGCGGGCGTGACGGGCGATGCGTCGCTGCCGCGGCTGTTTGCACCCGATGCGCTGGCGTCGGCGGCACACGCATGCGGCTTTGCGCTGGATGATTCGCGGAGCTGGCGCTCGACTGCCTTTGCCTGTATCGACGCGCGTCATGTCGGCGAACCGGTTGCGCAAGCGGCGCTGGCCGACTGGCTGCGCGACCGGTTACCTGACGCGATGCGTCCCGATGCGCTGTGGTGCGTCGCGCGCTGGCCGCTCAACGCGAACGGCAAGATCGATCGGCGAGCGGTGGGCGACGCGCTCGCGCGGGCGCTCGGCGACGCACCGGCCGCGCACGATGCGTTCGTGCCGGCCGACGACCGGCAGGCGACGCTGCTCGCGTGCTGGGAGCACGCGCTCGGCCGCCCGGCGAATGCGCGCGACGCGACGTTCTTCGCGCTCGGCGGCGACAGCCTGCTCGCGACGCGCCTGCTCGCGCAACTGCGCGAGCGGCTCGGCGTGCGGGTCGGGATGGCGGCGTTCTACCGGCAGCCGACGCTCGCGGGTCTCGCCGCACAGCTCATCGAAGCTGCATCGGCAGCACCGGTCGCGCCTGTCTCGCAGGCCGAGGGCGACACGCCCGTCGCGACGATCGAGGAGGGCGTGCTGTGAGCTTCGATGACGTGCTCGATCTTTGCCGCGAACGCCGGATCGAACTGTGGTGCGACGACGGCGGACAGTTGCGCTATCGCGCGCCGGCCGGCGCACTCGATGCGGACCTGGCCGCGCGCATCAAGGCCGAACGCGATGCGTTCATCCGCTTTCTGCAGGACGGCGCGTGGCGCAGCGATCCGGCGCGGCGCCACGAGCGGTTCGCGTTGACGCCGGTGCAGGCCGCGTATGTGCTCGGCCGGCACGAATCGTTCGAGTTCGGCGGCAACGCGTGCCATCTGTATGTCGAATACGGTGAGCCAGCGAATCTCGACTGCGTGCGCTTCGAGGCGGCGTGGAATGCGTGCGTCGCGCGGCATCCGATGCTGCGCGCGATCGTCGAGGACAACGCATGGCAGCGCGTGCTGTCCGACGTGCCGTGGCAGCCGCTCACGGTGCACGACCTGCGCGAAGCCGATGCGAGCGGATTCGACGCGCACGTGAAGCGCGTGCGCGAGCGCCTCGATCATGCGGTGCATGCGCTCGACCGCTGGCCGGTGCTGCAGCCGGAAGTGAGCCTCGGGCCGGACGGCGCGGTGCTGCACCTGTCGGTCGATTTCACGTTGATCGACTACGCGAGCCTGCAATTGCTGCTCGCCGAATGGCGGCGCCGTTACGACGATCCGCAATGGCAGCCTGCGCCGCTCGATGCGACGTTCCGCGATTACGTGGTCAATGAAGCCCAGGCGGGCACGCGTGCCGATCATGCGCGTGACAAGGCGTGGTGGCTGGCGCGCATCGACGATCTGCCCGCGCGGCCCGATCTGCCGGTGGTGCCCGCGATGCAATCGGATACGCGGCCGCGCTTCACGCACCGGCATGCGCGGCTCGATCGCGCGCAATGGACCGCGTTGAGCGGACACGCAAGCCGCTTCGGGCTGAGCGCGGCGAGCGTCGCGCTGGCTGCGTTCGCCGAAGTCGTCGGCCGCTGGAGCCAGTCGCCCGCGTTCTGCCTGAACCTGACGGTGCTGAACCGGCCGCCCGTGCATCCGCGCATCGACGCGGTGCTCGGCGATTTCACCGCATTGAGCCTGCTTGCTGTCGACGCGACGCAAGGGCGCGATTTCGTCGAGCGTGCGCGCACGATCGGTGCGCGGATGTTCGACGACCTCGATCATCGCGCGTTTACCGGTGTCGACGTCATGCGCGAACTCGCGCGGCGGCGCGGCAAGGATGCGGCGCTGATGCCGGTGGTGTTCACGAGCGGCATCGGCAGCGTGGGCCGCCTGCTTGGCGAGCACGCGGGCCGCGCCGAGCCGCCTCTCTACATGATCAGCCAGACGCCGCAGGTCTGGCTCGACTGCCAGGTGACCGATCAGTTCGGCGGGCTGGAAATCGGCTGGGATGTGCGCGACGACCTGTTTCCGGACGGCATGCCCGCGGCGATGTTCGACGCGTACGTCGCGCTGCTGGGCCGGCTCGCGGCTGAAGCCGAATGGTGGTCGCGCGAGGGGGACATCGTGCTGCCGTCCGCCGCGCCCGCCGCCGAGGTTCATCCGGATGCCGATGCGCATATCGCGGCCGGCTTCGCCGCGCAAGCGTTGCGCACGCCCGATGCGCCGGTGGTGATCGATGCGCAGGGCGCGCGCACGTATCGCGATGTCGCGCAGCACGCGGCGGCGCTGCGGTCCGCGCTTGAAGGGGCCGGCGTCGGCGTGGGTGACACCGTCGCGGTGCTGATGCCGAAGTGCGCGCATCAGCTCGCGGCCGTGCTCGCGATCGTGCAGTCGGGCGCCGCGTACGTGCCGGTCGACAGCCGCCAGCCGGCGCTGCGGCAACAGGCGATCCTGCGCAATGCGCGGGTGCGTGCGGTTGTCAGCGTGCAGGCGCTCGATTTCGACCATGATGGGTGCGCGCGCATCGATATCGACACGTTGCCGATCGATCCGCAATGGCCGCCGCGCGCGGCGCACGAAATCGACGGCGACGCGCTCGCGTACGTGATCTATACGTCGGGCTCCACCGGCGAGCCGAAGGGCGTGATGCTGAGCCACGCGGCCGTGTGCAACACGCTCGCCGACATCAGTGCGCGCCACGCAGTCGGTGACGGCGACGTCGTGCTCGGCCTGGCCGAACTCAGCTTCGACCTGTCCGTCTACGACTTCTTCGGCGCGACCGCGCGCGGCGCGTGCATCGTGCTGCCGGATCCGTCGCGCGGCAACGATCCGTCGCACTGGGCCGAGCTGATGGTGCGCCATCGCGTGACGCTGTGGAACTCGGTGCCCGCGCAGGGGCAAATGCTGATCGACTACCTCGAAGGCGAACCGGCGCTCGACGTGCCGGGCCCGCGCCGCGTGCTGTGGTCGGGCGACTGGATTCCGGTCACGCTGCCCGCGCGCTGGTGGCGGCGCTGGCCCGACTGCGCGCTGTTCAGCCTGGGCGGCGCGACCGAGGCGTCGATCTGGTCGATCGAGCATCCGATCCGTGCGGCGGACACGCAGCTTGCCAGCATTCCCTATGGTCGCGCGCTGACCGGGCAGACGATGGAAGTGCTCGACGCACTCGGCCGGCCGTGCCCGCCCGGCGTGCGCGGCGAGATCCATATCGGCGGGGTGGGGCTCGCGACGGGTTACGCGAACGATCCCGAGCGCACGGCCGAACGCTTCATCCGTCATCGCGACGGGCGCAGACTGTATCGCACCGGCGATCTTGGCCGCGTGCGCGCCGACGGTTCGCTCGAATTCCTCGGGCGGCAGGACGATCAGGTGAAGATCCGCGGCTACCGGATCGAGCTGGCCGAGATCGACGCGGCGCTGACCGCGCATCCGCTCGTCGGCGCAGCCGCCACCATCGTGCTCGGCGAAGGCGCGGAGCGCCGGCTCGCGAGCTTCGTGTCTCTGCACGGAGCGGAGCCATCGACGTCGGTGCACGACGACGCGCTTCACGAGGTTGCGAAGCAGGTGCGTACGGCGTTCGACGCCGCGCGCTGGCCCGAGCAGGCGGACGTGGTGAAGTCGGTTGCCCAGCTCGAAGCGGCCTGCGTCGCGTCGCTGGCCGCCTGGATCGTGCCGGCTGGCGAGCTTGCCGATGACGCCGCGACGGATTTCGCGACGTTGTGCGAACGGTTGCGCGTGCCGGCGGCGCGACAGCATCTGCTGCGCCACTGGCTCGCCATGCTCGACAAACACGGCGTGCTTCAGGCGGACGCCGAAGCGGGCGGCTGGCGTCTGCGGCCCGATGCCGGCCACGCCGACGCACACGCATGCTGGGATGCATTCGCGCAGGACGCCTCGCCCGAACTGTGGCCGATCGTCCTCATCGACTATTTCCGCGACAGCGCGGGATGCATCGACGGGCAGGTGGACGGCAGCGTGTCGCCTGCCGGCCTGATGTTCCCGGAAGGCGCATCGCATATCGCCGACGCGATGTACAGCGACGGCGAACATGCGCATGCGCTGCACAACGGGATGGCGCAGGCCGTGCGCGCGGTCGTTGCGCGCGAGCCGCAGCGTCCGTGGCGCATCCTCGAGATCGGCGCGGGAACGGCCGCGGCGACGCGTTCGATCGTCGCTGCCCTTGCACCGCTGGTCGAAGCGGGTGCGCGGATCGACTACCTGTTCAGCGACGTGTCGAGCTATTTCCTTGCAGCGGCGCGCGAGCGCTTCGCTGCGTATCCGTGGATGCGGTTCGTGCGGTTCGACATGAACGCACCGTTCGACGCGCAGGGCATCGCGCCGCATTCGATCGACGTCACGATCAGCTCGGGCGCGCTGAACAATGCGCGCGATACGGTCGCGCTGATCGCCGGGCTGCGTGCGCTGTCGGCGGCCGATGCGTGGTGGGTGATCCAGGAACTGACGACCGAGCATCCGGAGATCAGCATCAGCCAGGGGCTGATGATGGAAACGCCGAACGACGCGCGTGCCGAGTCGGCGCGATTGTTCGTGCCGCGCGTGCAGTGGCTCGAATGGCTGCAGTCGGACGGTGGCGATCGTGCGCTCGGTTGCGTGGCGCCCGGCACGCCGCTCGACGCGCTCGGCTACGACATCCTGCTTGCGCACGTGAAGCGCGGTGCGGCGCGCATCGCGCCGGACGCGCTGCTGGCGTTCGTCGCGGAGCGCGTGCCGGGCTACATGGTGCCGTCGCAACTGCGCGTGCTCGACCGTCTGCCGGTGACGTCGAACGGCAAGATCGATCGCCGTACGCTGGCCGGCATCGCCGACATCCGCGAACCGGAGCCGGCGGCCGCGCGACCCGTCCACACGCAGACCGCCGCCGATCCGTTGCTGGCCCGGTTGATCGGCTTGTGGGAAGCGGTGCTCGATACGCGTAACGTCACGCCGGATCAGGACTTCTT
The DNA here is from genome assembly GCF_002223205.1 of Burkholderia sp. AU27893. Taxonomy (NCBI): domain Bacteria; kingdom Pseudomonadati; phylum Pseudomonadota; class Betaproteobacteria; order Burkholderiales; family Burkholderiaceae; genus Burkholderia; species Burkholderia sp. AU27893. Next base: position 359,658 of record NZ_NKFD01000004.1, read on the forward strand.
CGCGGCGGGCGGCGATTCGCTGCTGATCGCACAGCTCGTGTCGCGGCTGCGTGGCGAGGAACCGCTTGCACAAGCGCATCCGTTCGACCGGCTGCTGCGCTGGGTGCTCGCGCAACCGACACCCGCTGCGTTCGCGCAATGCCTGCGCGATGCGGGTGAGCAGCGGGCGGCCGCGACATCGCCTGCTGCCCCGCGCACGACTCACGCGTCGGCGGTCATCCACGCACCTGCGCCACGCGTGCGTGCCGACGTACGCCCGATTCCGCTTGCGCCGGGCGACGGCGTGCCGCGCGTGATCGTCCACGAAGGGCTCGGCACCGTGCATGCGTATCGTCCGGTCATGCCGGCGCTCGCGCGGCTTGGCCCGGTGCTCGGCTTCGCGGTGCGCGACGCGCAGGACTATCTCGAGGTGCCGGCGCGCCACCTGAACGCGACGCTCGGCCGGCGCTATGCCGACGCGTTGTGGCGCACCGGCGTGCGCGAAGTCGACGTGCTCGGCTACTGCTCGGGCGGGCTGGTCGCGCTCGAAATGGCGAAGTCGCTGGTGCAGCTCGGCGTCGACGTGCGCACGCTGGACATCGTGTCGAGCTACCGGATTCCGTACCTGATCGAAGACGAACGGCTCGTGCTGTTCAACTTCGCGGCGACGCTCGGGCTGCCGCTCGACGCGCTCGGGTTTCCGGAAACGTACGTGCTGGCCGACGCGCTCGCCGACGCATTGAAGGCCGACCCCGCGCGTCTCGCGCCCGGCAGCCTGCAGGCGCAGCTGGAAATCTTCGGCGATCGCTGCGAGCCGCTCGACGCGTTGCGCCGCCGCGTGCTGCGCGCGGCGGCCGGATTGTCGATGCAGGATGCGGTCGCGCATCCGCTGCTCGACGAACGCGAACGGTTGTACCGGCTCTTCATGCATTCGGTGCAGGCGAGCCACTGGGCCGGCGACGCGCCGTATGCGGGCGCGCTGCGGCTGTTCGTGCCGGAGCGCTGCAACCCGCTGATTCCGCAGCAGCGCGCGGCGCTCACCGAATACTGGACGGCGCAGGCGCTCGGCGGCATCACGGCCGTCGATATCCCCGGCGGTCATTTCGACTGCCTGAATACCGCGTTCGTCGACACCCGCCTGAAGGAGGCGCAATGAAGGTCCATCCGCTGCCGGTCGTCGTGGCCGGCTCACGCTTCGGCCAGTTCTATGCGGCGGGCCTCGCGGCGTCCAGCGCGTATCGTGTCGCGGGCATCCTGGGGCAGGGCAGCGCGCGCACCGCCGCGCTGGCCGCGCGTGTCGGCGCGCCCGTGTTCGATGCACCTGAATCACTGCCGGAGGACGTGCGGGTCGCGTGCGTCGCGGTCGGCGGCGCGGCGCGCGGTGCCGACGGGGCCGGGCTCGCGTGCCGGCTGCTCGAACGCGGGATCGATGTCGTGATCGAGCATCCGCTGCTGCCCGACGAATGGAGCAGCGTGCTGCGCACCGCGTCGCGCCACGGCCGCCGTTGCCTGCTCAACAGCTTCTATCCGAACCTGCCGGTCGTCTCGCGTTTCATCGCCGTCGCGCGACGGCTGCGCGAAACGAGCGCGCCCGTGCATGCGGATGTCGTGTGCTCGGTGCAGGCCAGTTTCGCGGCGCTCGACGTGCTCGCGGCCGCGCTGCAGGGCGTGGGCCCGTGGTCAGTCGAGCCGGTGGGGCCGGCGCTGTCGTCGATGCGCGAATGCGCGATGGTGCTCGCCGAAACACCCGTGTCGCTGCGTGTGCACAACGAGATGGCGGCGGCCGACGATGGCCGGATGAGCCTGTTGTTCAGCATCACGCTGACGACGGACGCCGGCACGTGGACGCTCGCGTCGCCGCACGGCCCGCTGTGGTGGGCCCCCGCGCTGCGTGAACCGGAGATCGACGAACACGGGCTGTTCCCGATCTTCGGCGAGACGGCGGGCAGCGACATGCCGAGCGTCCAGATCTGCGACGACGCGCGCGACACGTGGGGCGCGATTCATGCGCGCAGCTGGCCGCAAGCGGCCGTGCGCGCGGTCGATCGGCTCGTGTCGGGCGAAGGGCTGCACGCGTGCAACCAGCGCAGCATCGACGTGACACGTGTCTGGCAGCAACTGACGATGCAGCTCGGGTTTCCGGAGCAGCCGCCGGGCGACGCGCGCGCGGCCACGCTCGGCATGCTGCTGGAGCGTGCCGCATGAAGGGGCCCTTGCTATCGATGTTGCGGCCGTTCGCGGTGCCGCTCGTCGCGGCGGTCGTGTTGCAGGCGCTGGCGGGTGTCGCGTCGCTCGTGCCGTGGCTCGCGCTCGGCCGGGTCGCCGACGCGTGGCGTGCAACCGCGCAGCTCGACGCAACGGCACGCGGCTGGCTCGTCGCGGCCGTGGTGGCCGGCGTGGGCTGGCTGGGCGGCCAGACGGTCGCGCTGCACCTGACGCACCGGGTCGACGCCGATCTCGCCGACCGCTTGCGCAGGCGCCTCGCCGATCATCTGCAACGCCTGCCGCTCGGCTGGTTCGCGCGGGCAGGCAGCGATCGCGTCGCGCGTCACGTCGACCAGGACGTGCGTGCGCTGCACCAGCTCGTCGCGCACGCACCGGCCGATGTCACGCAACTCATCGTCGTGCCGTGCGCGGCGCTGGCGTGCCTGCTTTACCTGAATCCCGCGCTGCTTGCGTTCGCGCTCGTGCCGCTCGTCGCGGGTGCCGCGCTGTTTCGCTGGATGCGTTCGGCGCGGTTCGTGCCGGCCGTCGCGTCACGCAACGCGGCGCTTGAACAGCTGATGGGCGATTACGCGCAGCTCGCGCAGAACCCGGCGCTCGTGCGGCAGTATCCGGGCGCCGGCATCGAGGCGGCCGCGCTCGCGTCGACCGGGCGCTTCGAACAGGCGTTTTCGGCGTGGGTCGGCCGCGTCGGCGGGCCCGGTGCGTGCACGCAGGTGCTGCTCGGCACGCCGTTCCTGCTCGCGTGGGTCGTGTTCGGCGCGATGTGGCTCACGGCCGGCCGCTTGCCGGTCGGCGAACTGTGCGCGTTCGCGCTGCTGATCTGGGCGGTGGCCGCGCCGGTGCGCGCGCTCGGCCACGGTGCCGACGCATTGTGCGAGGCGCGCGCGGCTGCGGTACGCGTCGATGCGTTGCTCGCACTGCCGGTCTTGCCTGAACCTGCCGTTGGTGCCGCGCAGGTGCCGCGCGATGCGTCGATCGAGCTGCGCGGCGTGCGTGTCGACATCGACGGCACGCCGATCCTGCGCGACATCGACGCGACGATCGCGGCCGGCACGACCACCGCGATCGTGGGACCGTCAGGCGCGGGCAAGAGCACGCTGCTGATGCTGCTCGCCCGCTTCATGGATCCGGACCACGGCACGGTGCGGCTCGGCGGCGCCGATCTGCGGCTGCTCGCGTCGGATACGCGGCGCGAACAGATGGCGATGGTGTTCCAGCAGGCCGCCGCGCTCGACGTGTCGATGGCCGCGAACATCGCGCTTTACCGGCCCGATGCCGATCGCGACGCGATTCGCGCGGCCGCGCGCGCGGCCTGTCTCGATGAACGCATCGACGCGCTGCCGGGCGGCTACGACTGCGTGTGCGGGCGCGACGTGCGGCTGTCCGGCGGCGAACTGCAGCGGCTGGCGATCGCGCGTGCGCTGCTGTCGCCGGCGCCGCTGCTGCTGCTCGACGAACCGGCCTCGGCGCTCGATCCGCAAACCGGGCGCGCATTGCGCAATGCGCTGCGCGGCGACATGCGCACGCGCGTGATCGTCAGCCACGATCTCGACGCGGTCCGGCATGCGGACCAGATTCTCGTGATGGATCGCGGCCGCATCGTCGAGCGCGGCACGCATGCGGCGCTGCTGGCCACGCGCGGGTTGTATGCGCGGCTATGGCGCGAACGCGGTGCCGCGGGCGAGGAGGTCGCATGATGATGAAGTCGCTCAAACGTTTGCAGTGCCTGCCCGCCGAAACCCGTCGCGCGCTGTGGCGCGGCGCGGGCTGGGCGGTGGCCGCCGCATTGCTCGACGGTGCCTGCGGATTGCTGCTCGTGCCGTTGATCCGCGCATGGTTTGCCGGCGCGCAGGCGGCCGTGCTGCACTGGACGACCGCGCTCGGCGCGCTGACGCTGTGTCACGCCTTCGTGCTGTACGTCGCACAACGCGGCGGCTATCGCGCGGGCGGCGCGCTCGCGGCCGGTCTCGTCGAGCGCCTCGTGCGGCACCTGCCGCGCATCGCGTCGTGGCAGGCCGTGCGCGACAGTCATCCGGCCGGGCTGCTGCGCGGGCCGGTGATGCAAGCGATGGGGATTCCCGCGCACCTGCTCGGGCCGCTGATCGGCGCGGTCGTGACGCCGCTCGCGGTCGTCGCGGGGCTCGCGTGGATCGACTGGCGCATCGCGCTGTGCCTCGCGGCCGCGGCCGTGCTGCTGTTCGCACTGCTCGAACGCGGCGGCACGCGCACGCTCGCGTTCGAGCAATCGCGCGCGGCGGGCGATCGCGACATGGCCGTGCAGCTTCAGACCTTCGCCGCGCATCAGGGGCTGCTGCGCTTCGCGGGCCAGGAAGGCGACGCGCGCGCGGCGCTACAGCACGCATTCGACGAGCAGCATCGCCGCACGCGTGCGCTGATGCGGCGCTCGCTGCCGATCGAGCTTGGCTTCGCGGGCGCGGTGCAGGGCGTGTTCGTCGCGATGCTGGTCGGCGGCGCGTGGGCCGTCTCCGCCGGCCGGCTCGATGCCGCGACGGCCGTGGCGGTGCTCGTGCTGCTCGTGCGCTTCATCGAGCCGCTCGCGCAGCTCACGCAGCTCGACCAGGCGCTGCGCGGCGGCTGGCGCGCGCTCGACACGGTGCTCGCGGTGCTGCATGCGCCGCTTTTCGACAGCCCCGAGCGCGGCACGCCGGTGCACGATGCGAGCGTCGACGCGGTGCGCGTCGGCTACCGGTCGGCCGCCGGTGCGACACTGCTCGACGGCGTCGACCTGCATTGCCCGGCGGGTGGCTTCGTCGCGATCGTCGGCCCGACGGGGGCCGGCAAGAGCACGCTGCTCGGCCTGCTCGCACGGCTCGACGATCCGGCCGCCGGACGCGTGCTGCTCGGCCGCGCCGATGTGCGGCACCTGAGCGAGGCGACGCTCGCCGCGACGCGCAACCTCGTGTTCCAGGACAACGGGCTGTTTCGCGGCAGCCTCGCGTGGAACGTGCGAATGGGCCGCCCGGACGCGACCGATGCCGAGCTGCGCGATGCACTGGACGCGGTCGGCCTGCTGCGCGACGCCGAGCGGTTGCCTGACGGGCTCGAATCCGACGTGGGGCCGGGCGGCCAGTTGCTGTCGGGCGGGCAGCGTCAGCGCGCGTGCCTCGCGCGCGCGCTGCTGGCGCGTGCACCGGTGCTGATGTTCGACGAGCCGACCGCGAGCCTCGACGAACTGAGCGCGCGGCGCGTGCGCGACAGCCTCGTCGCGCTGCGCGGGCAGCGCACGCGCATCGTCGTCACGCACCAGCCGGCACTGGCGGCGGCCGCCGACACGATCGTCGTGCTCGACGCGGGCCGGGTGCGGGCGACCGGCACGCACGCGCAGCTGGTCGAGACCGACGCGTGGTACGCGACGTTCGCCCGCGCGGGGCGGCCGTCCGACGTGTCGCCGACAGCCGACTCGGACGTGGACGCCCGGCCGGCCGAATCCGAACACTGACGTGAACAATGCGATCCGGCATGCCCGGAATCGATAGGAAAAGCCCCTCGATCGAAAAATCGCCCGCCGGTTCTATTTGATAATGAGAATGATTATCAAATGCGGGGGCGTGAATGCGGTACGAGGTGCTGGAACCTGAGAGATCAAGGACAAAGGGCGCGCGCGTCGCCCGTTTGGAGCGACGGCGCTGGCGTCCGTCGCTGTATCTGGGCCTGCTGATCGCCGCGCATCCGGCGGCGGCGTTCGCCGAGACGGCGTCTGCGCCGGCGTCCGGCGCGGAAGTCCGGAAGGAGGACACGACCGCCGTGAAGCCCGCCGCGGGCGAGCTGAAGGCGATTTCGGTGACCGCGTCGCGCGGCGCGGCCGACGATCCGTCGGTGGCGACGGTCGGCAAGATGCCGCTGGCGTTGAGGGAGATTCCGCAGTCGGTCAGCGTGACGACGCGCGAGCGGATCGACCAGCAGAACCTGTTCTCGCTCGACGAGGTGATGCAGCAATCGGCCGGCGTGACTGTGCAGCCGTACGTGCTGCTTACCACTGCGTATTTCGTGCGCGGCTTCAAGGTCGACTCGTTCGAATTCGACGGCGTGCCGGTGGTGATCGGCGACATGGCGAGCGCGCCGCAGGACATCTCCGTGTACGAACGCGTGGAAATCCTGCGCGGCGCGAACGGCCTGCTGCACGGCTCGGGGAACCCGGCCGCGACGGTCAACCTCGTGCGCAAGCGGCCGCAGTACCAGTTCTCGGCGAACGCGAGCGTGAGCGTCGGCAGCTGGGACCGCTATCGCGCGGAAGCCGACATCGGCGGCCCGCTCAACGCGGCCGGCACCGTGCGCAGCCGGCTCGTCGCCGCGTACGAGGATCGCCATTTCTTCTACGACCATGCGAAGCAGGACACGCGCTCGATCTACGGGATCACGGAAGTCGACGTGACGCGCGACACGCTGCTCACGTTCGGCGCGCAGTACCAGACGACGCGATCGATACCCGACATGTCCGGCGTGCCGATGGCGCGCGACGGCTCGAGCCTGGGCCTGTCGCGCTCGACGTTCCTCGACACTGCGTGGGGCCACTTCGACTGGGACACGACGCGCGCGTTCGCGTCGGTCGAGCAGAAGCTCGGCGCCGGCTGGAAGGCGAAGGTCAGCGGCGAATACCAGAGCGTGCGCTCGGACCTGAAGTACGCGGGCTCGTTCGGCGCGATCAACCCGGCGACCGGCGCGGGCGGTGCGCTTACGGGCGGTGCGTACCAGTTCAGCAGCTACAGCCGCAGCCTCGATGCGAACGTGCAGGGCCCGGTGCATGCGTTCGGGCTCACGCACGATTTGCTGTTCGGCGTGACCTACGCGAACAGCAGCAGCGGGCAGATGTCGGCGCAGTTGCAGGGCAACGTGGTCGGCACGCCGGTGAACATGTACCGCTGGAACCCGAGCAGCGTGCCCGAGCCGGACGTCGGCCCGTACCAGCAGTCGCAGCAGAACGACATCTCGCAGAAGGGCGTGTACGGGCTCGGCCGCATCAAGCTCGCGGAACCCGTCACGCTCGTGCTCGGCGGGCGGCTGAGCTGGTGGAACCAGGACAGCCTCGGCGCGCACTACAACACCGGCCACCAGTTCACGCCGTACGGCGGGCTGATCTGGGATTTCGCGCGCGACTGGTCGTGGTACGCGAGCTATGCGGAAGTGTTCCAGCCGCAAACCAAGTCGATGTGGGGCGGCGGCATCCTGACGCCGGTGAAGGGGCGCACCTACGAGACGGGCGTGAAGGGCGAACTCGCGGGCGGCAAGCTGAACGTGTCGCTCGCGGCGTTCCGCATCGACCTCGACAACAACCCGCAGGTCGATCTCGCGCACCCGTGCGCGGGGCCGAACTGCTACTACGTGAATGGCGGCAGCGTGCGCAGCCAGGGCTTCGAATTCGAGGCGAACGGCCGCATCACGCCGTGGTGGAGCGTATGGGCGAGCTACACGTACGACACGATGCGCTACGCGGACAACCTCGCGAACGCGGGCTCGTCGTTCGCGCCGCTGCTGAACCCGCGCCACCTGTTCCGGCTGTGGACGAACTACGACCTGCCGTGGCAGGAGCGGCGCTGGAGCATCGGCGGCGGCGTGCAGGTGCAGAGCAGTTACTCGGCGCAGGCCAACGGCGTCACGATGAGCCAGGGCGGCTACGCGCTCGCGAGCATGCGGCTCGGCTACCGCTACGACAAGCACTGGAGCGCGGCGGTCAACGTCAACAACCTGTTCGACCGCAAGTACTACCTGAGCCTGAGCAACCCGGGCTGGAACAACCGTTACGGAGAACCGCGCAACGTGATGCTGACCGTGCGCGGGCAGTTCTGATGGCGGGCGGCTGGGGGACGCGGGCGGTGCTGGCGATCGGCGGCGTGCTGCCGGGCGCGATCGCGCTCGCGGTCACGCTGGCCCGTCATTACCCGGCAGACGCCCTGAACCGGCTCTACGCGGCCGTGCTGCTGTCGCTTGCGGCGGGCGTCGCCGCGCTGCTGTGGGTGCTCGTCGCGCCCGGGCGGCGGCAGGCCGCGTGGCGCGCGGGCGCATGGCTCGCGGTGCTCGTGCCGTGCGCGATGTGCTGGGGAGGGCGCTGACATGGACGCGTCGTTGCGTTCGCGCTGGCGCGCGCTGCATCGCGGCGCCGGTGCGCTGTTCGGCGTGGTGCTGTTCGTCGTGCTGTTCAGCGGCACGTGGAGCCTCGCGACCGATTCGATGCAGGGCTGGTGGCGGCCGACGTCGGTCGCCGTCGCGCGGCCGTCGCTTTCGCTGAATGAACTCGTCGCGCGTGCCGCGGCGCTCGGCGTGCCATTGCGCGAGGCGCGCGTCGTGCTGCCGCGACCGGACGATCCGGCGATCCGTTTCTGCGACGCGCGCCAGGCGTGCACGCTGGCGCTCGACCCGGCGACGGGCGAGCGGCTGGCCGACGGCGGACGCGCGGCGTTGCTCGTCACGCTGCACAAGACGCTGTTCGCGGGCTTTCCCGGGCGCATCTTCGTGAGCCTGTGGGGGATCGTGCTGCTCGTGCTCATCGTCGCGGGCTTGATCGTGCATCACCGGCGCTGGCCCGATGCCGCGCGCATCCGGCGCGGCAAAGGATTGCGCGCCGCGCTGTTCGACCTGCACGCGTGGATCGGCCTGTGGGGCTCGCCGTGGCTCGTGCTGTTCGCGTTCACCGGCGCGATGTCGGGGCTCGGCGCGCTCGGCACGGTGTCGCTCGCGGGCGTCGCGTATCCGGGGCAGCCGCAGCGCGCGTTCGCCGAATTGCTCGGCGGGCCGCCGCCTGCAACAGCCGGCGGCGCGTGGCAACGCGCGCCCGATCTCGATGCGCTGCTGCGGCGCGACGCGGCGCGCATGCCGGATTTTCGGCCCGAAGCGGTCGTGCTGCATGGCTGGGGCGATGCGAACGCGCGCGTCGAGATCGCCGGCACGACTGCCGGCCTGCCGAGTACGGCGGTGTTCGAGCGTCACCTGTATCGCCCGGCGGACGGGCTGTGGCTCGCGGATGCCACGTCGCGCCGCCGAGGCTTCTGGCTGCGCACCTTCATCGCGGTGCAGCCGCTGCACTTCGCGCAATACGGCTGGGTGGGGGCGATGGGCGGCGTGCTGCGCGTCGTGCATTTCCTGATGGGGCTCGCCGCGTGCGCGCTGTGCGCGACGGGGCTGCATCTGTGGATCGAGCGGCGGCGCGCGCAGCAGGATCGCTCCGCGAACGTGCTGGCCGCGGTCGCCGTCGGCACCTGCGGCGGGCTCGTGCTCGCGGGCGGCGTACTGCTGTTTGCCGGGCGTGCATTACCCGCTGGCGTGCACGTCGATCATCTGCTCGCGATGCTGTTCTGGGCCGTGTGGGGCGGCGCGGTCGCGCTGGCGGCGTGCGTGGCCGATCGTGCGGCCTGGCTGCGCAGGCTGATGCGCGGGGCCGGCGCCGCGTACGGGCTGGCCGGCGTGACGCACTGCGCGATTGCGCTCCTTGGCGCGAGCGAACCCGTGTACTGGCCGATCGACGCGGCACTCGTCGCATTCGGCGCGTTGCTGCTGCGTGCCGCACGTCGTCCGCGCCGGGATGCGATGCGGCCCGCGCGCATGCCGGCCGGCGCCGAACCTTTTTAATGTCATGCAACTGGAGACTTCGATGCGCGATTTGCTCGAACATCGGCGCCTGGTCATCACGATCACGCTGCTTTACCTGTCGCAGGGAATCCCGATCGGCATTGCGATGGACGCGATGCCGACCCTGCTGCGCCACGACGGCGCGCCGCTTCACGCACTGGCGTTCCTGCCGCTCGTCGGTTTGCCGTGGGTCGTGAAATTCCTGTGGGCGCCCGTCGTCGACAACCGCTGGTCGCCGCGCATCGGCCGGCGGCGCAGCTGGATGCTGCCGATGCAGACGCTCGTCGTGCTGTGCCTCGGCAGCCTCGCGCAGATCGGCATGACGGTCGCGACGGCCGGGTGGGCGGTCGGCCTGCTGGCCGTCGCGTCGCTCGCGAGCGCGACGCAGGACATCGCGAACGACGGAATGGCGGCCGAGCACTTCAGCGGCGACACGCTCGCGAAGATCAACGCGATCCAGATCGCGGGCGTGATGATCGGCTTCTTCGGCGGCGGCGCCGGCACGTTGACGCTGATCGGCCTGTTCGGGCAGCGTGCCGCGTTTCTCGCGCTGGCCGCCGTGCCGCTCGCGAGCCTCGCGTGCGTGCTGTGGGTGCTGCCGCGCGATGCGGACCGTGCGCGTGTGCAAGCCGAACCCAACGCGAGCCTCGTGCGCTTCGCGAAGCGGCCGCGTTCGTGGTCGCTGCTGTCGTTGGCACTTCTGTCGGCGATGACGGCCGTGTCGGGCTTCGGCCTGTCGAAACTGTTTCTCAACGATGCGGGCTGGTCGCTCGACGCGATCGGGAAGCTCGGGATGGCCGGCGGCATCGTGACGGTCGTGCTCGGGTGCGGCGGCGGCGCGTGGCTTGTCCGGCGGCTCGGGTTGTGGCCTGCGTTTACGGCCGGCGTGAGCTGTGCGGGCGCGGCCGCGCTGCTGTGGTTCGCGCAGGCGAGCGGATGGCTGCCGGTGGCGTCGTCGTGGGCGTGGCTGTGCACGGTGCTCGGTTCGCTGGCGACCGGGATCACGTCGGTGTCGATCATGACGGCCGGCATGCGCTTCGCGGGCGGCAGCGACCAGGCCGGCACCGACGTGACGGCCGTGCAGAGCACGCGCGATCTCGGCGAGTTGATCGCGTCATCGACGATTTTGTCGCTGACCGCGAAGGTGGGTTATACGGGCGGGTTTCTCGCCGGTGTGGCGCTGGCGGTGCTGGCCGCGTTGATCGCGATGCGGTTGCGGCGGCGGGAGGCGGCGTATGCGGTGAAGGGGGAAGATGCGCTGGCGTCGTGAGTGACGCGGCGTACACATACGCTTCCGGCTGTCCGGACGGCAGTCGGGAGCGCGCGCGAATTCGCAGCAGCATGGTGCCCGGTTGCAGCCTGATGTGGGAATCGGAAACAGCGGTGCGCGATTGCGCGGGATGATCGTCGATCGTTGCCGGAATGCGTTTGTCGCATGTCGCGCAACGATGAGAGAAGAAATCCTGGTGCCGACGGCGAGACTCGAACTCGCACAGCTTTCGCCACTACCCCCTCAAGATAGCGTGTCTACCAATTTCACCACGTCGGCACTGCAAGGGGCGCAATTCTAGCGCGACGTTGCGCGTTTGTGAAGGGGGTGTGACATGATTGGTGAATGCGCGCAGGCGATCCCGGTAGAATTCGGGCGATCGACCCGACGATCGTCGCAACCGCCACCCGTTTTCCCCGCGTGACACACACCCTCGAACAACTGCAGGCCGGCCAGCTCGCCGGCGCACGGCAACTCAAGCTCGCATGCGGGTTGACGGAATTCCCGCGCGAGATCTTCGATCTCGCCGACACGCTCGAAGTGCTCGACCTGACCGGCAATGCGCTCGCCGCGCTGCCGGACGACCTGCCGCGGCTGCACCGCCTGCGCATCCTGTTCGCGTCCGGCAACCGCTTCACCGCGTTCCCCGACGTGCTTGGCGCGTGCGGGCAGCTCGACATGATCGGCTTCAAGGCGAACCGGATTCAGACGGTGCCGAGCGGGTCGCTGCCGCGCGCGCTGCGCTGGCTGATCCTCACCGACAACGCAATCGACGAACTGCCGGCCGATATCGGCGATTGCTCGCGGCTGCAGAAGCTGATGCTCGCGGGCAACCGGCTGCGCACGCTGCCGGCGGAAATGGCCGCATGCCGCGCGCTCGAACTGGTTCGCCTGTCCGTGAACCGGCTGGACGCACTGCCCGACTGGCTGCTGCGCCTGCCGCGCCTCGCATGGCTCGCCACCGCAGGCAACCCGTTCGGCGCCGCGCCGGAAGCGGCGGCGTCGACCTGGCCCGAGGTCGCGAACGTCGACTGGGCATCGCTGGCCTGCGAGCAGAAGCTGGGCGAGGGTGCATCGGGCGTCATTTACCGCGCGCAATGGCGCGTGGGCGGGCATCCGCCACGGGCGGTTGCGGTCAAGCTGTTCAAGGGCGCGGTGACGAGCGACGGCCTGCCCGATTGCGAAATGGCCGCGTGCCTGCACGCCGGCCGCCATCCGGGCATGATCCCGGTGATCGGCAAGGTGAGCGGGCATCCCGACGGCACGCACGGCCTCGTGATGGAGCTGGTCGATCCTGCGCTCACGAACCTCGCCGGGCCGCCGAGCTTCGCGACCTGCACGCGCGACGTGTATGCGGCCGATGCGAAATTCATGCCGGGGGAGGCGGTGCGGATCGCGCATGGCATCGCATCGGTGGCGGGCCATCTGCACGAGCGCGGCATCATGCATGGCGACCTGTACGCGCACAACATCCTGCACGATGGCGAAGGCGGCGCGCTGCTCGGCGATTTCGGCGCGGCGTCGCTCTATGACGTGAACGATTGCACACGCGCTATGGCGTTCGAACGGATCGAGGTAAGGGCGTTCGGCCATCTGCTCGGCGAGTTGCTCGAACGATGCGAGCCGCGCACGTGGGCCGGCCGAAACGCGCTCGATGCGCTCGCGGCGGCGTGCGTGAATGAAGACGTCGATGCGCGGCCATCGTTTGGCGAGATCGCGGCCGAGCTGGCCGCACACGCGCGCTGACGGGCGTGCGTCGCCTTAAGCCTGCCGCGCAGTCAGCAGCCTGATCCCGAGCCCGACGAACAGCAGCCCGCTGGCGCGCTTGAGCGCACGCACCGCGCGGCTCATGCCGAAGCCGCGATGGAACCGGCGCACGCCGGCCGAATAGACGCTGTGAACGATCACCACCGTGCATGCGATCGTCGCGTACATCACGACGAACTGCAGCGCGAGCGGGCGGTCGTGCACGATGAACTGCGGCATGAACGCCGACAGGAAGATCATCGTCTTCGGATTGCTGCCCGATACGAACAGCGCTTCGCGGAACAGTTTCCCGCGGTCGGGTGCGGCGATTTCCGCTTCCCCGGTCGAAGCGGCGGCCTTGCGGTCGCCACGCAGTTGCCGGACCCCGACGAACATCAGGTACGCGGCGCCGACCACCTTCATCGCGACGAACAGCGGCGGCATCGCGGCCAGCACCGCGCCGACGCCGAGCGCGACGAGTACCACGACCACCCCTTGCGCGACGAGGTTGCCCGCGATCGTCGCGGCCGTGCCGTGCGTGCCGTAGCGCACCGTGTTGCGGATGACGAGCAGCACGTTGGGCCCCGGCGACAGCGTCGTGGCGAGATAGGCTGCGGCAAACAGCATCCAGGTCTGAATGGACATGCGGCGCTCCGAGAGGCGGTTCCGGCGGTCGGGATGAAGCGATGATGCCACGCCAATAATGGGCGCAGGCTCGTGCCGGAACCGCGCCGTCGCGGCGCGTCAGCTTGCGTCGCGCATGCAGTACGCCGGGATCGACGGCGGTGTGTCGATCGCGGCGGGCCGTGTCATCCACGCGATCCACCCGGCCCATAGCCCGCAGGCGATCATCACGGCGACGTTCAGCGGCGTCCGGTAGCGGACGATCAGGTCGGCCAGCGGCAGGCGATGTTTCATGTGCATCTCCTTCGATCGGGGGCGGTGGACGTTACTGGCCGGCGTAGGTCGGCGCCTTGGCGTCGCAGGTCACAGACACGGTCGAACCGTCCGCGAAATGCAGCCGGAACGGCACCTTCGCGCCGGGCGCGACGGCCTGGCGCGGTTGCTCCAGCATCACGTGATAGCTCTTCGGCTTGAAGCTCACCGTGCCGTGCGCGGGCACTTCGACGGCGTCGACATGGACCATCTTCGCGGTGCTGCCGCTCGTCTGCGTTTCATGCAGCATCGCCATCCCGTACGCGGGCGAGTCGAGGCCCGTCAGCGTGACGGGTGCATCGCCGTCGTTCTTCAGCGTGAAGTAGCCGGACGACGGCACGGTTGCCGGCATCGCGCGGATCCAGCAGTTTTCAGCCTGCACGGCCGGCGCGGCGAACGTGGCGGGGGCTTGCAGTGCCAACAATGCGAACAGCAGGCCGGACGGAATCGAGCGCTTCATGGTTGGTTTTCCTTATGGGTAGATGCGGCGGGAAAGGGGGCGACGCGGCCGGCGCGGAACGCCGATGCGCGTCGCGAACATCATTTCAGCGTGAACGCGTAGTGGCCTTGTGTGCGATGACCGTCGCTGGCCACCGCGATCCACGCGACCGTGTACGTACCGGCCGTCAGGTTGGTCAGCGCGACCTGCATGCGTTTCCGGTTGCTTGCGTCGACGGTCGATTTCCCGTCGACGACCGACTGCCCGTGGCTGTCGGTGACGGCGATCGAGCTGAAAGCGGGCTCGAGCGCTTCGCTGAAGCCGATCGTGACCGCGTGCGGCGCGACCGAAAGTGTGGCGTTGGCGGCGGGTTCCTGCGTTTTCGGGAGCGCGTGGGCGTGGGCAGCCTGGAGGACGACGAAGCCGAGCGCGGCGAGCGCGCCGCGAACGAAAGAGGAGGTTTTCATGGTCGAGTGTGCGAGTGGCGAATCGGATGGAACAACACGGATTCGACGGACAGATGCACGCGTACCCTCGTAGCAGCACCGAGGGCAGCTGGCGTCAGCGCGACCGTGCGCGGCCGGACGTTCGCCCTCGAGCGAATGTCGGCGCGGCAGTACGAACCGGAAGCAGCCAACCGCACGCACGGCGCGACGCCGAGCGCAATACGGTGACACATGATCGTCCTTCGAAACGTGACAGGCCGCACACGCCGGCGGCGTGTGCGGGCCACGCGATGCCTTAGGGCATCACGGGCATTGACGACGAATCAGGACGCGATCGGCGGGGCGCGCGGTTGCGCGGCCGTGAGCGGCAGCGCGCGGCGCAGGCTGTCGAAGCGGGTCGCTTCGCGATGCTGAATGACGTGCACGTTGGCCGCGAACGTCAGTTCGGGCGCGGGCAGTGCGGGGGTGTGAGCAAGCAGGCTGCAATAGCCGCATGCCTGGAGGTGGGCCGTCAGGCTCTTCTGCGCCGCATCGGCGGCGCGCTCGCCGGTGGCGGGTGCGGCCGTACAGTAGCCGGCCAGCAGCGTATCGACGCGCTGCTGCGTCGTCAGCGCCTGCGAGATCGTCGGCGCGAGCGCCGTCATCAGGATGGCGAGCATCCCGATCAGACTGCCGATCTTCCGGAGGCGACGACTCAGCATGCGATGCGCGGTGACGTACAGGCGACGATGGAGCGGATTATGCCACGCACGTCGATGCGCATGTCGGCACAGACCTGCGGCGTGGCGGCGCGCTACGCGTGTTTCGCCAGGTATTTCGTGATCAGCGTCATCTGTGCGGCCCAGCCATGGTCGTTCATCTCGCGGGCCTTCGCGCGGCGCGCTTCGATCAACTGGTCGAAGCCCGTTTCGGTGACCGTGAGCAACGTGCCGCCGGCCTGTGCGGCGAGCGTGAACGTGACGAGCGTCATCGGCTCGGTCGAGTAATCGAAGGTCGGGTCGATCGCGAACGGATGCCAGCGAAACGAGAACAGTTGTTTCGGCTCGACGCGGTCGACGACGATTTCGAACACAGTGCCCGCGTAGGGCTCTTGTGCCTTGGCGACGTCGTCGTCGACGCGGGTCGGCGTGATGCGGCCGAACAGCGGCTGGCCGGCCGCGAACGGGCCGTCGAACGTGACGCCGAACCACTGGCCGAATTCGCCGGAATTGCTGACGGCTTCCCACACGCGCTCGGGCGATGCGTCGAGCTGGGCCTGTTTTTCGATGCGATCGGTTTGCTGGGTCATGACGTTCTCCACTCAGGATCAACCGTTGCAGGACGGCACGCGCGAGCGCGCCTCGGCTAGTCGAGCATGACCGCGTCGGGCACGTCGAGCACGAGGTCCGACGTCGCGACGGCCACGCACGGCAGCGTATAGCCGTCGGCCTTTTCCTCGCGGCTCAGCCCCGGCCATTCGATCGTGTAGCGTACGCTGCCGCTGACGATCCGGCAAAGGCAGCTTCGGCACGTGCCGTTGCGGCACGAACGCGGCAGCGATACGTGCGCGAACGCGGCGGCTTCGAGCAGCGTCAGTGAATCGGGCGCATCGAAGGTCGCGCCGAGCGGCTCGATGCGAACGAGGGGCAGGTGTTCCGGGTCGGTCATGGCGGAGGCAGGGGCGGGCGGCGGTTCGGCGGCAACGCGCCAAGCATACCCGAACGTGCCGGCCGCCGGCGTCAATGCCGGCGCAGGTGCCGGTACACGGTATTGCGGGCGAGACCGAGCTCGCGCGCGGCCGCCGATACGTTGCCGCCATGTCGCGCGAGCACGGCGTCGATCACCGCGGCCTGGTGGCTTTGCAGCGTCGTGCCTTCGCGCGTGGCGGCCGATGCGGCCGGCGCTGCGGTGGCGGGCGCTGCCGGTGCGTCGTCGCAATCGAGCCAGAAATCGTCGGGCAAATGGGCGAGCGTGATTTCCGCTTCGTCTTCGGCGAGCATGCCGGCCGTACGCAGCACGTTGGTCATCTGGCGCAGGTTGCCGGGCCAGCGGTGGCGCGTGAACGCGTCGAGCACGTCGGCCGCGATGCGGCGCGGCATCGGTTCGCTGCGCGCGAGCCGCGCGAGAATCCGCTCGACGAGCGCGGGCAGGTCGGTGCGTGCGGCGAGCGCCGGCAGCGTGACCGCGAGCCCGTTGATCCGGTAGAACAGGTCTTCGCGGAACGTGCCTTCCGCGATCATCGCGCGCAGGTCGCGGTGCGTCGCGCAGACCACGCGCACGTCGACCGGCACCGCGCGTGCACCGCCGAGCGGCATCACCGCGCGTTCCTGCAGCACGCGCATCAGCCGGACTTGCTGCGCGAGCGGCATGTCGCCGATTTCGTCGAGAAACAACGTGCCGCCGTCGGCCTGCACGATCTTGCCGGGGCTGCCGCGCTTGCGTGCGCCGGTGAATGCGCCGTCCTCGTAACCGAACAGTTCGGCCTCGATCAGCGAATCGGGCAGCGCCGCGCAGTTGACCGCGACGAACGGGCCGTCCGCGCGCGGCGATGCGTGGTGCAGCGCACGGGCGAGCCATTCCTTGCCGGTGCCGGTCTGGCCGAGGATCAGCAGCGGCAGGTCGCGCCCGCGGATCTTCGCGACGCGTTCGAGCACGGCGGCCATGCGTGCGTCGCCGGTGTCGAGCGTCGCGAACGTGATCGTGTCGGGGTCGGGTGTGCGCAACCGTACGGCGGGCGCGGGCGGCGTGACGGCGACGGTGGTCTTGTGCGCTTCCGCGAATTCGCAGCGCGCCAGCACGCGGACGCCGGTCGACAGCGTGAGGCGGAACATCGCGCCCGGCGCGCGCGCTGCCTGCTGCGCGAGCTGGCCGAAGCGCATGCCGAACAGTGCGTCGCTGGCCTGATGTTGCAGTGCGTCGAACGATGCGCCGAGCTGGAATTGTGCGCTGCGGTTCGCGGCGATCAGCCCGCCGTCGGGGCCGAAGGCGACGAGCCCGGCGAACAGCGAATCGACGCATTCCTCGTGTGCATGAAAGCGCAGCCGCAACGCTTCCGCGCACTGGTTCGCGAACAGGTGGTTCTCGATCAGTTGCGCGGACATCCGCACGAGCGCGAGCGTATGCGGGCTCGAGCCGCGCGGGTCGCCGCTGACGTCGAGCGTGCCGAGCGTGCGGCCGAACGGGTCGAAGATCGGCGCGCACGAGCAGGTGAGGATGTGGTTGGCGCGCAGGAAGTGTTCGGACCCATGCACGGCGACGGCCTGGCCCGATGCGAGCGCGGTGCCGATCGCGTTGGTGCCGCGTGCGCCTTCCGCCCACGACACGCCCGTGCACAGTGCGACGCGGTTGGCTTTCTCGATGAAGTCCGCGTCGCCGATGCTGTGCAGGATCACGCCGTCGGCGTCGGTCAGCAGCACGAGGCTTTGCGTGTCGGCGATCTGCGCGTGGAGGTTCTCCATCACCGGGCGCGCGTGCGAGAACAGTGCGTGATTCGTGTCGAGCAGTTCACGCAGCGCGAGGCGCGACAGCGGCGAGAAATCCGGGCGTTCGTGCGCGCGCAGGCCGACCGCGGTCGAACGCGCATGCGCCTGCGCGAGCAGGTCGGTGCGACCCACGGTGGCGGGCAGCACGAAGGGTTGCGGCATGACTTGTCTCCTGTCGACAGCAGTTAGCGCTTTAGCGCTTACTGCTGTCCCATGCTTCGCGGTCGACCTGAGTTAGCGCTTTAGCGCTTGCTCTGGTCCCATGCTCCGCGGTCGAGCCCGGTGAGCATTTCAACACTCACTCCGGCCCATGCTCCTCGAAATCGGCCGATCCGGCGCACGCGTGCGCACCGAAATCCTCTACAGATTTACGCCTTCCCGTGCGGCGCACCATCAGCGTGCGAACGGCAACCATCCGGGTACGCATCATCATACAAGCGCCGCGTACGAAGCGCGACTGCGTACAAAATCCCCTTGCTTTTAAGCGGCCGCCTGCAATGATGGAAATGGAACACGCACGCGCCGTGTTCCGCATTGCAACATGCATGCGACGCGACATGCATCCGTTCGGGAGACGCATCATGGTTCGGACGGAACTGAGAGTCGTGCTGGCGGCCATCGCCACATTCATCATGCTGGGCGGCATCGCCGTGGCGATCCACGGGCTGCTGTTCGATCTGGCCGATGCGGTGCGATACGGGGCGGCCGCGATTGCGGTGGGTGCCACGACGGCTGCCATCGCGCTCAACGTCTGGCCGAACGACCCTCACTGACGCCGGTTTCCGAAACGGTGCCGGATGCCGCGCTGATCTGATGAAATGCGCGTCGGAACGACGCACGCCGGAAAATTTGTCTCCTGCGCGAAACCGTCTAAAGTGGAAATCAACCGGCATGCAGTGTCCGCGCCTATCCCCGCGGGCAGTGCCTCCGCCGGCGAGCCCGCGTACACTCGTCCGGCCGGTAGCGGACGACGGACGCGGTCATTCGTTTTCTACCGGTCGAGGCGGCTCCCATGCAGATCCATTTCACGAACGAGAAGCCCGAGTATTCGGGGCGCGACCTGATGCTGGCGTTCACGGCGTTGGTCAATGGCGAGCGGGTCCAATGTCAGATCACCGCCGAGGCGCTGGAAGATCACTTCGGCGCGGCGTCGCCGCGCTTCGAGGACATGGTCGGCGCATTCGACCAGCACCGCGACCGTATCGAGGCGGCTGCACGGCGCCTGCTGTCGGAGACGCGCGCGCAGTGCGTGACGCTGCGCAGCGGCTACGTCCGCTTCTACGAGGCCAACTGGCGCGGATGACACGACGTTCGTCTTGCGGCGCGCGTCGCTGAACGCTGCGCACGCGAAGACGTTGCCTTTCACGCAATGCCGTTCGGTGGGGCCGGGCGGCATTTTCGTATGCGGGCTGTACCGGGTTGCCGCTGCACCGGGGCGGCTGCTAGTGTGCGGACACGAACCGGCATCTCGATTCGTCAGGATCGCTGAGAAAATCATTCGAATTCCAACACAATAAAAGAGGGCACCGCACGTGGAGCATCGTTCGGGATGGGGGAAGGCGTGCCGTCTGGTGGCCGGCGCATGGTTGCTCGCAGCCGGCATGTCGATGGCCGCCGGGGCCGTTCGATCAGATGACGACGCGATCGGTCGGAGCGCACCCGGTGAGGTCGACATCGTCTCGGGTGACGTCACGACGGGCGGCATCGTCGTGGCGCCGGGTCGCGTCGCGACGCCGTGTCATCGGCTCGCGGGCCGGCCGGCATTCGACATCGCATCGGCCGATGGCCGTCGTCTTCCCGCTCGACTCGTCGCGGGCAACCAGGATCGGGACATCTGCATCGTCGAAGCGACGGGGCTCGACGTCGCCGCCGTGCCGTTGACGGCGCGAAGCCCGGAAGCGGCCACGACCGCCTATCTGGCGGGCGCGCGATTCGGCCGCCGCGATCCCGTTGCGCTGCGCGTGTGCTGCCATGCATGGGCCGCGGACGGCGGCATGCATTCCGGCGTGCTCGCGTCGCCGAATCCGGCGCCGCCCCGCCTGCCCGAACCGGGGGCCGGCGTCTACGACGAGCAGGGCAACCTGATCGGCATGGTGGGCGCCCACGCGGACAATGCCGCGTCGCTCTACATGGTGCTGCCGGTCGAATGGATGGCGACCGTGACGGCGAAGATGCCGGCCGTCGACCTGCCGCTCGAAGCGACCGCATGGATGAGCCAGGCGCGCGCGTACGCGGTGGCGAACGACGTCGATGGGCTGATTCGCCATGACCGTGCATGGACGGCCGCGCGACCGCAAAGCGCATGGGCGTGGTACAACCTCGGCAATGCCTATCGCATGAGCCGGCTGCCCGATCGCGGTACGCTCAGCCTGGCCGCCTATCGCCGTTCGGTCGAAATCGATCCGTCGTACGCATTCGGCTGGGAGGCGCTCGGCAACACCTATGCCGAGCAGGGGCAGATGGACCTCGCACTCGACGCGTTTCAGGCCGGCATGCGCGCCGATCCGTCGAACGCGATGCTGCCGATGAATCTCGGCATCGCGTATTTGCGGCGCGGCGACAAGGCCGATGCGCGACCGTTGTTCGAACGGGGCGTACATGAGCTGTCCGGTTCGCGCCAGGCCGATGCGTGGAGTCTGCTGGCCTCGACGCAGCCGGATGCGCAGGCAACCATCGGCGTGTTGCGCGACGGGTTGAAGGCCTTTCCCGACGATGCGCGGCTTTTGTACGCACTCGGCCGTGCGCAATACGATCTCGGCCATCTGGCGGACGCGATCGCCAGTTACCAGCACGCGCTGAAGGCGCAGAAGGGCGGCGATCCGGCCGCGACCGCGCTCATCCAGGGCGCGCTGACTCAGGCGTATGCGCTGCAAGGCCAGTCCGGCAACGCTTCCAGTGCGATGCACAGTGCGGTTGAAGCGGCGCCGAACAGTGCCGAATACTGGTTGCGGCTCGGCGCGCTGTACATGACGCAATCGAACTACGTCGATGCGTTGAGCGCGCTCGACCGATCCATCAAGCTGAACGACGGCGACGCGCGGGCATGGCGGATGCACGGCGTGACGCTGGCGCAGCTGGGCCAGCATGCTCAGGCCGTCGCATCGTTCCGGCGTGCGGTTGCGCTGGACGACTCGCTGGCAGCGGGGTGGGTGGTGCTCGCAGGCGAACTGAACCAGATCGGCCAGCCCGACGAAGCGTCGACCGCGGCTGCGCATGCCTTGAAGCTTGATCCGTCGAACCGGTTGGCGCGGGAGGCGATGGGCATCGCGGCGATTCGCGGCAAGCGGCCCGACGCGGCAGTTGGGATCTTCGAGGAAATGAACCGCGCGTATCCCGATGACGTGCAAGTGATGGCCAACCTGGCGGTCGCTTATCGCCGCACCGGGCGGCTCGATGACGCGGTGCAGTTGTATCGCCGCGTCAAGACGCTCGATCCGACGCTGGCGCAGCGGCTGTACGACGAGGAACTCAAGGGCATCGCGACACCGTAATCCGCTTGGGCGGAACCGCACGGCAGGCACAACGAGAAACGCCACCCGAAGGTGGCGTTTTTTCATCGTGCATCATGCCGCGCGCCGAAGCGCCGCCGTCATTCGCTGCCGAGATAGAAGAAGCGGAACAGGAACACGGCTGCGATGAGCCACACGATCGGCTTGACCGAGCGGGCCTGGCCCGTCAGCAGCTTGAGGCCGCCGTACGCGATGAAGCCGAATGCCACGCCGTTCGCGATCGAGTACGTGAACGGCATCAGCAGTGCGGTCAGCGCGGCCGGCACGGCTTCCGTCGCATCGTCCCACGGCACCTCGACCATCTCGCGCAGCATCAGGCACGACACGTACAGCAGCGCCGGTGCCGTCGCGTACGCCGGCACGACGCCGGCGAGCGGTGCGATGAACAGGCACGCGAGGAACAGCACCGCGACGGTGATGGCCGTCACGCCCGTGCGGCCGCCAGCCTGCACGCCCGACGCGCTTTCGATATATGCGGTGGTCGACGACGTGCCGAGCACCGAGCCCGCGACGATCGCCGTGCTGTCGGCGAGCAGCGCCTTGTTCAGGCGGTTCATCTTGCCTTCGACGAGCAGGCCCGCGCGGTTTGCGACGCCCATCAGCGTGCCCGTCGCGTCGAACAGCTCGACGAGGAAGAACACGAGGATCACGTTGATGATGCCGGTCGACAGCGCGGCGCCGATGTCGAGCTTGAACAGCGTCGCGTCGATCGACGGCGGCGCGGAGAATACGCCGTGGAACTGGTTGTCGCCGAAGAAGAACGACAGGACCGTGACGCCGATGATGCCGATCAGGATCGCACCGCGCACGCGCAGGTGGTCGAGCGTGACGATCGTGAAGAAGCCGACGATCGCGAGGATCGTGTCGTGCTTGTGCAGGTCGCCCAGCGTGACGAGCGTGGCCGGGTTGCCGACGATCACGCCCGACGTCTTCAGCGAGATGATGCCGAGGAACAGGCCGATACCCGCGGTGATCGAGATCCGCAGCGATTTCGGAATGCCGTTGACGATCGCCTCTCGTACGCGGAACAGCGTGACGAGCAGGAACAGGCAGCCGGAGATGAACACCGCGCCGAGCGCGGCCTGCCACGTGAAGCCCATCCCCTTGACGACCGTGTACGCGAAATACGCGTTCAGGCCCATGCCGGGCGCGCATGCGATCGGGTAGTTCGCGTACAGCCCCATGATGAGCGACGCCAGCGCCGCGACGAGGCAGGTCGCGACGAACACCGATTCCTTCGGCATGCCGGCGTCGCCGAGGATCGCGGGGTTGACGAAGATGATGTAGGCCATCGTCAGGAACGTGGTGACGCCCGCGAGTATTTCGGTGCGGAAGTCGGTGCCGGCTTCAGCGAAGCCGAAATACCGCTTGATGGATTCCATGAAGGCGTTTCTCCGGTCGGTTGTCGTGTTGCTTGTTGTGCCGAATTGTTGTAAAGGCAGCGCGGCCGGCCTACTGTAACCAGCCACTATTGCCCGGCTATCGGCGGATTGTAATAGCGCGGATAGCTCGGACGATATAGTTGGAGGGCACGATCGAAAGATCGATCGGCTGCCTGCGCGCGAGCGGTCTGGCAGCCCGGCCGCGCGACGAAGGCGCGCATTTTACCGGTTCGGACGGAACGGGCCGGCAGAAATGGCTGAAACGGGAGCGGGATGTGCGAACGACGCCGGCCGATGCGTGCGCAACGGCGTGCAAGGCGGCACGCGCGGTCGATCACGCGGCGTGGGTGCGCGATGATGACATCCGGCTGAAACGGCGCGCCCGCATGCTGCACGAACGCGGGGCAGGCGGCGCGTGCGGGCGAACGCACATGCGCGGCCGGTACGGATGCCCGGCAGCGGCGTGCAGCGGCCATTCGTCAGTCCAGGCGGGTGCAGATATCGGGCTATCGTGCGCCGAAGCCGTCCCGCCCGCAACTGTCATTTCGTGATGCGGGGGCGACTGTGGTTTCTGTGTAAAAGATTGCAAGACCCCATCGCGTAAACCGGCAAGTCTTTCTAGGATAGATACACCGCGCATGCACACGCCGGCCGGTAATTGCCGACGCGGGGGAGTCGCAGTCCGTGCAGGCCAGGCGGTGAAGTGCGGTCAAGGCCGTTGCGTGTTCGGGCAGGCACGGCCGCTTGCGATTGCCCGATGCGGGTTCGTCCGTAATCACGGAGGTCAGCATGTTGAACTGGATCAGCCGTTGGGCGATGCGACACGCCCCCACGCCGGAAAAAACCGCTGCGTCGATGCTCGTGACGGCGCGCATGGAACTGTTCGCTGCCGAACAGCGCGTCATCGACGCGAAATTACAAGCGGATTACTGGCGCACACGTGTGTCATTCCTGGAAGAGGTGCAGAAGCAGGGCATCGATCCGTGGGTGACCTCGCAGGCAGCGCAACGTCCCGACCTCGAGTCCACTCCCCGGAGCACGGGCCCGCGTCTCGCCGCCAGCACCTGATGCACCTGGTGCATCCCGTCGCTGCGCACGGCGCGCGATCGGTCGCGGCACGCACCGGCGTGCCGCGTCATTGAAAGCGCACCCGCGATGCGATAGCGCGTCGCGGGTGCGTTCATTTCTTCGAGCAGGTTCAGTCGTTCAGCAACGTTTCGATGGCGGGTGCGGACACCGCACCGGACGTCATGCGGCCGTTCGCGTTGAACAGCGTCGGCGTGCCGCGCAGGCCCAACGCAAGGCCGAGCGCGCGGATCTGCGCGAGCGGTGCGGCACACGTGCCGGCGGCAGGTTGCACGTTGTCGATCATCCACGCTTTCCACGTCGCATTCCGGTCATCCGCGCACCAGATGCCGCGCGCATGCGCGGCGGCCTGCGGATGGAGTCCCTCGAGCGGATAGAGGAAGGTGTGAATGGTCACGTTGTCGATCCGTTCAAGCGTGCGCTCCAGTCGTTTGCAATAGGAACAATCCGGATCGGAGAAGACGTAGAGCGTCCGCGTGCCGTTACCGCGGACCGTCTGGATCGCGTGGGCGCGTGCCATCGACGCCAGCACCGCGCCGGTGTCGCGCGCCGCAATGCGGGTGCCCGGGGCCAGCGTGATCGCGCCGGAAGACGCCGCGGGCGCGCCTTGACTTACCGGAGCGGGCGCCGCGTTCAGGATCGAGGGGAGGCTCGCGAGCAGGCTCGAAAGCACGGTCAACCGGAGCAGCGTTCGTTTTGTCATATTGATTCGGTATGCGAATAATTTGGAAGATCCGCACGCCGCGTACGTACGTGACAAACGAGTGCGAGTCGGGTTCAGTGCATGCCGTGAACGAGTCGGCGATGCCCGGCCGAGCGGGCATCACGCCGGCTTGCCCGGGCACGCGCACGGCGCTCAGTGGCCGGCTGCTTCCGCGCTTGCCTGGTCGCTTGCCTGGTCGCTGGTCTGTTGCTGGGCAGCGGGCGCGTCATGGTCAGGATCGTCGCAGGCGACGGCGTTGCCGCTGACGGCGAATGCTGCGGCGAGAGCAAGGATCACTCGGGATGCGTTCATCAGATAATCTCCGGTTTCGATGGGTGGGAACGCCTTCTTGGGTGACACAAGGCGTTCGGGATACGTAGTGTGTCCGCGCCGCATCGATGCGACCAACTTCCTGAAGAGAATCTCAATACGCGGGTGCTTTCGGTCCCTTGTTTCCGCTGGCGCGAGCGTCGCGTGCGGCTGAGGGGCAACGTGCTTGCGCGGCCCGTCGTGTTCTCCGTTCGATTCACTGGACCGGACGGACGGCGCGCAACCTCGAAAAAAAGGCCTCGGCCGTTGCCGGCGAGGCCTTGTATGAGGGGCGGCGGTACCCATCGGCGCGCTAACGCGCCGGCGCTATCGACGACGCACCGTTTCGTGCCTGTGCCGGCGATGGATCGCGATGGCAATGAGCGCGAACGCAGGCACGCGAGCGCGTGCGTCGTCGCGCGGCGGCGGCGTCAACGGCAGTGTTCGACGGGGGCGCGGGTCACGCGTCGCGTTGCGCGAGCCCGTTCACGAGCAACTCGGACAACAGGCCCGTCATCCCTTCCGGGTGCGTGGCCGCGCGGGCCTTGAGCTGTTCGACGAGTTCGGCGTTGAGCTTGCAGGCGAACGGCACGAGGCCCTGTTCCTGGTCGAGCTTGCGCTGCGCGCGGCGGTCGAGCTTGGCCGCTTCTTCGGCGCCCTTGCCGAAACGCGCGGAGCTGGATTGCTTCAGCGCGTGCGTCAGCTTGAGCGCCTTGTTCTTTTCGAGATCGGTTTTCTTCATGGCCATCGCGGCACCTCCGGGAAATGAAGCCGCGATTGTACGCATTTCGGCGGGCGCCGCCCGACGAGCCGGCAGGAAGCCCGGTCACGCGCCCTTCGTCGTGCCCCAGTTGCCGCCGTGCGCGGCCGCCTGCGCGGCCGGCGAGCGGGCGAGGTAGGCGAGCGCCTGTTCGGTCGAGCCTTCGTGGTGCGGCGTATAGCCCGGCTTGAAATAGCGCAGCGCCGCGCCGATCACCTTCCAGAACGACGGCAGGTGCCCGCGCCGCGAGCCTTGCCACCACGCGAGCACGAAACCCGGGTAGCGGCCGGCGGCCGGGTCGCGCCGGTACATGAACTTCGCGCCCGTGGTGATGTAGTAGAGCAGCAGCAGGATCACGAACGCCATGTGCACGCAGCGCTCCGGATAGGTGCCGCCCAGGTGCCGGTAGATGTCGAACGCGACCGTGCGGTGCTCGACCTCCTCCGCGCCGTGCCAGCGCAGCAGGTCGACCATCGTCGGGTCGGCCTTGCCTTCGTCGAGCCCGTGTGCATTGAGCACCCAGTTGCCGAGATAGCCGAAGAAATGCTCGAGCGACGCGATCACCGCGAGTTGCTGGCGCAGCCAGAAACGCGTGTGGCCGATCTTCAGCCCGAGCGGCTGTTCGCCGAGCACGCGCGTGAAGAGGCGATTGAGCTTCTGCGTGAACGGCTTCGTGTCGATCCCGTGCCGGTCGTAGTAGTGCTTGAGCACGCCGCCGTGCGAACGCGAATGCACGGCCTCCTGCCGCAGGAAACCTTCGGCCTCGTCGCGCAGGCGCGCATCGGTGATCAGCGGCAACGCCTTGTTGTACACGCGGCAGAACCACAGCTCGCCTTCCGGGAACAGCAGGTTCAGCGTGTTGATGATGTGCGTGCTGCCCGGGTCGTTCGGCACCCAGGTAATCGGCGTGTCGCTGAAGTCGAACTTCACGTGCCGGGCCTTGATCTTGTGATAGTCGGCGGTATCGGTCATCTATGTCTCCCTGTGCGGCGCGATGCGCCGTCAATGCGATGCCATGCTGACGCGGGCGATCATCCGCCCGAGCCACGGCATGAAGCGGCCGACGAAGCGCATCGCGTGCGCCTCGCCGCCGACCGCGACGACGGGGCGGTTGCGCAGCACGCCGTCGACCATCGCCTGTGCGACGGTTTCGGGTTTCAGGCCGCGCATCTGGTAGAGCTTCGTCGCGCGCTTGCGCAGCCGCGCTTCGTCCTGCGCATTGGCGCCCGCGTATTGCGTCGACGCCATGATTCCCGTTTCCGCGAAACCGGGGCACACGGCCGTCACGCCGATGCCTTGTTCCGCGAGTTCCGCGCGCATGCATTCGCTGAGCATCAGCACGGCGGCCTTCGTCGTCGCATAAGCGGGCAGGTCGCGCGACGGCCCGAACGCGGCGGCCGACGCGGTATTGACGATGTGCCCGCCGGTGCCGCGCGCGGCCATCTGCTGCGCGAACAGCCGCGAGCCGTGGATCACGCCCCACAGGTTCACGTGCAGGATGCGCTCCCAGTGCCGCGTGCTCGTGTCGAGGATGCCGCCGGCCATGCCGATGCCCACGTTGTTGATCACGACGTCCGCGCCGCCGAGTTCGCTGCCGACCCACGTCGCCAGCGCTTCCATTTCATCGGCGGACCCGACGTCGACCCGCTTCGCGTGCGCTTGCGCACCGGTGAGCCCGATCAGCAGCGCGGTGCGTTCGGCGCTCGCGAGATCGATGTCGCACGCGACGATCGTCGCGCCTTCGCGGGCGAATGCGAGCGCCGCGCAGCGGCCGATGCCGCTGCCCGCGCCGGTCACCACCGCGACCTTGCCGCTGAAGCGGCCGCTCGTGGCGCGGCGGCGCGCGTTCGCGAGCGCGGGCGGTTCTTTGCCCGATTCGACCGCGTCGATCAGTTGCCCGGCGAGCGCCGCGAAGCGCGTCGGATCGGCGAGCGGCAGCCAGTGGCCGGCCGCGACTTCACGACGGTAGTACTGCGGCACCCAGCGCGACAGGTTCTCGGACAGCGCCGGGCTCACGTATTTGTCGCCGAGCGGCACGATCGTCTGCACCGGCGCATGCGCGTAGCGTTCGCGCGGCGCGAACAGGCAGCGGATGAAGTTCGCGCGATAGAGGCGCACGCCGCGCGCGCCGTCGTTGGCTTGCGTCGGGCGCGGCGTGGCGGGTGTTTTCTCGAGCCGGCGCAGCAGGCGCGGCCACGCGCGGCCGAGCCACAGCCGCCAGCCGAGCTCGGGGATGAACGGCAGGTGAAACAGGTACACGTACCACGACCGCACGAGCTGCCCGCCGAGCTTGCCGAGCGACGTGGGTGTCGGGCGCAGCACGCGTTCGCGCAGCCAGAAGCCGACATGGTCGAGGCACGGCCCCGAGCACGACGTGTACGACGCGATGCGGCCGGCGAGGCGCGGATCGGTGACGAATTCCCAACCCTGGATCGAGCCCCAGTCGTGCGCGACCAGATGCACGGCGCGGCCGGGGCAGAGCGCGTCGATGACGGCGACGAAGTCGTCGGTCAGCTTCGCGAGGTGGTAGTCGGCCGTGCGCTTCGGCACGCCGGACAGGCCCGCGCCGCGCACGTCGTACGCGATCACGTAGTGCTTGCGCGCGAGCAGCGGCGCGACGTGCTGCCAGACGCTGCTGTCGTCGGGGTAGCCGTGCACGAGCACGACCGGCGAGCGGGCCGGGTCGCCCCAGGTCTTGACCGCGAGCGTCAGGTCGCCGGAGGCGACCGCCGTTTCGCTGTGAACCGATTCGAACAGGGCCAGCGGCGCTTCGTCGGAAAGAGGCTGCATCGTGAGTCCGTCGTTCAGGGAGTCGTGAGGAAGGGCGCGTTCGGGTCAGGCAGCGGCCGGCACGGTCGCGACGGCCTGCATCCGCTCGGCCTGGCGGCGCTGCCAGCGGCGCACGTGCGGCAGGTCTTCATCGAGCCAGTACGCGTCGTCTTCGGTGATGACGAGCAGCTCTTCGAATTTCGCGCCGACGCCGGCGAAGCCGAGATGCGGCTCGACGGCCCACAGGCCCGGCACCGGCGCATGCTCGGAGCGGCGGTCGATCGACCACAGCGGCGACCAGCCCTGCTGTTTCGCCGCGCGGCCCTGGTCGAGCAGCAGGTTGCGCGTCGCGTTCAGCCCGAAGCGTGCGACGAAGCGCGGCTTCGACAGCTTGTGGATCTTCGCGACGCGATGCGCGAGCACCTTGAACGGATAGGCCTTGTGGCGCGGCTCGACACCCTGGCGGCGGCACAGCGCGTCGACTTCCTGTGCGACCTCGGCCATCGAGCGGCGCGCCTTCACGAGCCGCACGATCATGTCGCGGTGGTCGATCAGGTCGTCCTGCAGCTGTTCGAGGATCGGGTTGCGGCCGAGACAGTGCGCGTAGCCGACGTCGGCCACGATGCCGTCGAGCACCGGCGCGACGTCGAGGATCACCGGCATGTCGGTCTCGAGCTGCCGGTTGCTCGGGAAGAACGCGAGATTGAAGCCGCCCATGTGCTTGAGGCCCGAGAAGCCCTCGAACGCGGTGCGGTCGCCGAACCACGCGAACGGCTTGTGCAGCCAGTCGTGCACGCCGTTGTCCTGCAGCCATTCGGTCAGCAGGCGCGCCGCTTCCTTTTCGGTGATGCCGGGGTAGAGCATCGCGCCGACGGTTTCGACGCAGCGGTATGCCAGCTGCTGAACTGCACGGAATTGCGGCAGCTCGTCGAGGTGGACTTCCGGCAGCGGGTGGTGGTCGGCCATGATGTGTCTCCGGTGGGGGCGCTGATCCGGAATGCGCCCGCCGGCGTCACCGTCGCGGGTTATTCAGTCAGCATTTAATGTGTCATTGATCGATGTAATGATCATAGACGGTTCCGGGGCGCGCGCCAGCCCCCGAGGGTGAGGATTTGTCCTAATGAAGGGCCGAAGTGGAGTGGAAACTCTAGATTTCCGGAAGTTGGGCCGGACGGCCCCCTGCGCAGCCGTCCGGGTCGGGACACTGACCGGGATCGTCACGCGCCGTCCTCCGGCGCCGGCCCGGATGGCCGCGTGCGCGGCCGCCTTGCGACGGCGCGACATGTCGCGCCGGATCAACTCCCCGTCGTGTCGCGACGTGACGCTGTCAAATTGCCGAAATAATTTCGTCACATCATTCGCCCCCGGTTCGGAGCCGTCCCGGCTTCGCCGCGCCGATCAGCGGCCGGTGCGCGGTGAGCCGCGCGGGATAGCGACTGAAACCGATTCGACATTTCCAGGGAGAGAGACCATGCAACGCCGCCAGTTCATGAATACCCTTGCCGCGGCGACCGCCGCGACATCGCTGATGCTCAAGGCCGGCACGGCCGGCGCGAAGAGCGCAGCCGTGCCGGATGCGCTGGACCCGGGCCGCTGGTCGCCGTTCAACGCCGCGCGCCTGCAGGCGGTGCTCGACCAGCATGGCGTCGCGAGCGCGCACTACGACGACAAGCGCCGCCCGTACGCGGTGTTCGACTGGGACAACACGTGCATCATGAACGACTGCGAAGAGGCGCTGCTGATGTACCAGATCAACCATCTGCAGTACAAGCTGACGCCGGCCGAATTCGTCGACGTGATGTGGAAGGACGTGCCGAAGGGCGCCTTCATGAAGGACTACGCGACGGTGGACGGCAAGCCGGTGACGATGGAAGACCTCGCGGCCGACGTCGAATCCGACTATCGCTGGCTCTACGCGAACTACCAGGGATTCGGCGGCGACAAGAGCCTCGACGAGATTCGCGAGACCGATCAGTTCAAGGATTTCCGCGCGAAGCTGTACTTCATGTACGACGCGATCTGCGACACGCATCCGCTCGAGATCGGCTACAAGTGGATCATCTATTTCTACAAGAACATGACGACCGCCGAGCTGCAGGCGATGGCGGAAGCGTCGAACAACTACGGCATCGGCGATGCGTTGCGCAAGGTCCGTTACGAAAGCCCGAAGACGCTGCCGGGCAAGGCCGGCGTGGTGGCCGACACGCATTTCCACGGCATTCGCATTCACGAGGAAATCCGCGCGGTGATGCATACGCTGCGCGCCAACGGCATCGACGTGTACGTCAGCACGGCATCGCTCGACGATGTCGTGCGTGTGTTCGCCGGCAATCCGAACTATGGCTACGGCGTGCCGCCCGGGAACGTGATCGGCTTGCGTCTCGACATGCGGGACGGCAAGTACACGAGCACGTATCCGGCCGGCTGGCATTTCAACTGGGGGCCCGGCAAGACGGTGGGCATCCGCAACGTCCTTGCGTCGAAGAAGGGTTATGGCCCGCTGCTGGTGTTCGGCGACAGCGACGGCGACGCGTGGATGCTGCGCGACTTCAAGGACACCGCGGCCGGCGTGATCGTCAACCGGATGAAGAAGGGCGAGATCGGCGCGGACAGCAAACTCGCGGCCGAACAGATCGGCAAGTCGGACGCGCGCTTCCTGCTGCAGGGCCGCGACGAGCACACGGGCCTGATGATCCCGGACGAGAAGTCGATCAAGTACGGCAAGACCGAGCGCAAGCTGCTGGCTTGACGCGCGCCGGGCGCTGGACGCTGGGCTGTTGCGGCCCAGCGTCCAGCGGAATCGACTGCCGCGCCGCGCGGGCCGAAAACGAGCGTCTCAGCGCTCGCGTGGCGGGCCCAACCGCTCCAGCAACGCCCCCAGCAGATCGACCGGGAGCGGAAACAGCAGTTCGCCTTCCGTACGAGAGGCGGGGATCGGCGCGGCGCGCGTGCACGGTCGACCGCGAGTGGGCGCGTCGTGGAATCCGGAAATGGGTCGGAACAGGAAGCAGGCCTGGAAATAAAAAAGGACGCTCGCGCGTCCTTTTGCCGTCTGAAGTGTTGCGCATCGTCGAGAGGCGTCCCCAGCGTTTTCATCGACGATGCTAGCGAAGTATCGACGGGATGTCAAAAGGCCTCGCGCCGAAAACGGTGCAATCCGTTGCATCCGCCCTGAACTCACTGCCACGCCGGCGTCGAATGCCAATCGGTCGTGAAGCCGAGATGTGTCGCCGGGTCCACGTGCTCACACCCCGTCAACGTTGCTCGCAAGGCTTCGCGCCATTCGCCGCCATGACCGAGCGGGTCGAGCAGGGCCTTCATCATCGTCGCGCGGGCGTAGAACGTCTCGGGGCGGGTCATTTCCGGGGCATATCGGACAAGACGTCGCCCGGCTGGCTTGGCGGGGGGCGATACCGTCAGCTTCATTCCCCAGAGGCGAGCGTGGTGTGCGCACGCATTGCGTAAGTCGGTGAGCGATTGCAGCCAGCTGGTGAGCACCGTATCCGGGATGTCCGGCCACACGTGGCGCCCGGCGACCTTCCGGTCGTGAGTCGAGAGCGCGCTGAAGATCCGGGACAACGCGCCCAGGCTCAACCGCTCGCAGACCAGCCAGATCGGCGGCAGGTCGGGGCTGGCGTAGGTTCGATAGTAGTGAGTCAGTGCCGAGCCTTTCCGCGTTTCGCATTCCCGGGCGATCTGATCCAGAATGCGCGCGTAGTGGCGCAGGTCGGCGAAACGGTCCCGCTCGACATACCAGTGGCTGCCGTAGTCGATGGCGAGGGGATTGCTCAGTGCAGCGCGCAACGCAACCTCGATGCGCTCGATCGCGTCCATCGTGACCGAGCGCAGGCGTCGATCGAATGCGTAGAGTTCAACGACGTCGGAGAATCGGGTTCGAGGCCAGAACCGCTTGGTGGCGGGGTTCTGAAACCGGCGCATGTAGACCAGCAGCCGGAAATGGCCGATCGACCGAAGCATTCGCAAATTCGAGGGACGGTCGTCGATGCGCAGGCCGCGCTGCCACAGTCGATGCAGGGTTTCCTCGGCACTGAGGGCCACCTTGGCATAGGCCCTGGTTGGCGTCGCCGATACTGTCTTCCTTGTCCGAGTCTTGCCCATCGTTGATCCGTACTGCCATGCATGCGGATCTCGTTGTATACGCCAACGGAGCGTGGGCTGCCATCATCCATACCATTTGGCAGATGAGGTTGCGCCGGTCGCTGTCGACGCAAGTCGTCCCTCGACCGGCGGAGCGTGGCATATCCAAATGTCTGGCTCACCCCTCCCGCTTCCCCCCCAACCGCTCCAGCAACGCCCCCAGCAGATCGACCGGCAGCGGAAACACGATCGTCGAGTTCTTGTCCGCCGCGATCGTCGTCAGCGTCTGCAGGTAGCGCAGCTGCATCGCCTGCGGCTGCAGCGCGAGTCGTTGCGCGGCCTGCAGCAGCTTCTCCGACGCCTGCAATTCACCTTCAGCATGAATCACCTTCGCGCGCCGCTCGCGCTCGGCCTCGGCCTGCCGCGCGATCGCGCGGATCATCGTCTCGTTCAGGTCCACGTGCTTGATCTCGACCGTCGACACCTTGATCCCCCATGCATCGGTCTGCGCGTCGAGCGTCTTCTGGATGTCGGCGTTCAATTGCTCGCGCTCGGCGAGCAGCGCATCGAGTTCGTGCTTGCCGAGCACCGCGCGCAGCGTCGTCTGCGCGAGCTGGCTCGTCGCCTCGAAGAAGCGCGCCACCTGGATCACGGCCTTCTCCGGATCGACCACGCGGAAATACACGACCGCATTGACCTTCACCGACACGTTGTCCCGCGTGATCACGTCCTGTGCGGGCACGTCGAACACGACGGTGCGCAGGTCGATCCGCACGACCTGCTGGACGATCGGGATGATCAGCACGAGCCCCGGGCCCTTCACCTTCCAGAACCGGCCGAGCATGAACACCACGCCGCGCTCGTACTCGCGGAAGATGCGGATCGACGACGCGATGAGTACCACGACGAAGACGATCAGGAGGCTGCTGAAGCCGAACGTGAAACCGATCATGAAGGTTCTCCCTGGCGTTGTTCTCGATGGGGTTGCTGCCCCGGCACGTCGTAGAGCGGGGCGACGGTGAGCAGCAGCCCGTGGCGGCCGGTGACGCGCACGCGGCAGCCCGCGGCAAGCGGCGCGCTGCTGGCCACGCGCCAGCGCTCGCCGCGCACGCGCGCCCAGCCGGCGGCCGACGGAGCGCCGGCCGCACCGTGCGGCTGGTCGGCCAGCAGGCCGTCGTCGAGCACCTCGCCGATGCTGCCGACCATCGCCTCGGCGCCCGTCACGACCGGGCGGCGGCGCGCGCGCAGCGCGACGCTCGATACGCCCGCGACGAGCAGCCCGCCTCCGAGCGCGAGGCTCGCGATCACGGGCCACGGAATCCCGTAGCCGGGCACGTCGGTGTCGATCAGCATCAGCGCACCGATCGTGAACGACACAATCCCGCCGAACCCGAGCACGCCGAAGGTCGGCAGGAACGCCTCGGCGACCAGGCAGCCGAGACCGAGCAGCACGAGGCCGAGGCCCGCATAGCTGATCGGCAGCAGTTGCATCGCGAACAGCCCGACCAGCAGGCAGATCGTGCCGGCGACGCCTGGCAGCACGAAGCCGGGGTTCGCGAACTCGAAGAACAGGCCGTAGATGCCGATCGTCAGCAGGATCAGCGCGACGTTCGGGTCGGCGATGATCGCCAGGAAGCGGCTGCGCCAGTCGGGCTCGACCACGACGAGCGGCGCATGCGCGGTCGCGAGCCGCACCGTGCCGGCGGTGGTCGCCGCGGTGTGGCCGTCGAGCTGGCGGGCGAGATCGACGGGATCCTGTGCGATCAGGTCGATCACATGTTGCGCGCGCGCCTCGCTCGCCGACAGGCTCACGGCCTCGCGCACCGCGCGCTCGGCCCATTCGGCATTGCGCCCGCGCAGTTGCGCGAGGCCGCGGATATACGCGGAGGCGTCCTGCATCGCCTTGCGGATCTCGGTCGATTGCGTATCGGTCGGCAGCGCGGCTGGCGAAGCGGCCTCATCGGACGCCCCCGATGCCCCCGAGGTGCCGGCCGGCATCCGCGGTGCCGCTGGATTCCCGCCCGGCGGCGCGGCACCGCCGATGCCGAACTGCACGGGCGACGCCGCGCCGAGATTGGTGCCGGGCGCCATCGCCGCGAAGTGGCTCGCATAGACGATGTAGGTGCCCGCGCTCGCGGCCCGCGCGCCGCCCGGCGCGACGAACGCGGCGACCGGCACCGGCGAGCCGAGGATGGCCTTGATGATCTGCCGCATCGACGTGTCGAGGCCGCCGGGCGTGTCGAGCTGCAAAATCGCGAGCGGCGCGTGCTGGCGGGCCGCGCGCTCGAGCGAGCGCACGATGAAATCGGCGCTGGCCGGGCCGATCGCGCCGTTGATCGGGATCACGACGACCGGGCGGGCGGCGGGGGCTTCGGCGGGCCGCGGCGCGGCGACCGCGGCGCACACGACGAGCAGCGCCGCGAACAGCGCGGCGCGCGCGACCCGCGCGGACAGCGGGTGACGAGGGTGGCCGCCGGGCGTGGCAGGCGCCGGCGACGGCCCGTGACGATGAAAGTGCATCGCGGCGTCCGGTCGGCGCGCGGCCGCGTGCCGTCCGGCTGGCGGAAAGGGCCTGGGCCCGATGCTTAAAGATTAGGCGGTTTCCGCACAAAGCGCGAAGCGCCGGCCGCGCCGGCCGGCCGGCTTCAGCTCGCGCCGCCGCCTCGCGCGAGCACTTCGTCGCGATAGTCGGCTGGGCTGCGCCCGCTCCATTTGCGGAACGCGCGGTAGAACGCGCTCGGTTCCGCGAAACCGGTGGCCGCCGCGACGTCGGCGATCGTGCGCGCGGGGTCGGCCAGCGCCTCGAAGGCGAGATCGCGCCGCAGCGTGTCCTTGATCGACTGGTACGCGTGGCCTTCCTGGTGCAGCTTGCGGCGCAGCGTGGCCTCGGCCACGTGCAGCCGCGCGGCCATCCCGCCCGCACCCGGCCAGGCGGCGGGCGGCATCCCGCGCAGCACCGCCCGCACGCGCTGCGCGAGCGCGTTCGGGTTGCGGTACTTGACGATGAAGCTCGCCGGCGCGTTGCGCAGGAACGTCTTCAGCGTCTTCGCGTTCTGCACGACCGGCAGCGTCGCGAATTCGGGATCGAAATCGACATACGAATCCGGCTCGTTGAAGCGCATGTCGTCACAGAACATCGACGGGTATTCGTGGTCAGCGGGCGGCGTGTCGCAGCGGAAGCTCGCATGCAGCAGCGGGATGCGCCGCCCGATCAGCCAGCAGGTGAGCCCGTACACGATGATGAAATAGGTCGCATACGTGAACATCGCGGGCGTCGCGCCGTTGTTGCGGTGCACGAAGCGCAGCCGCACGCGCTGCGGGTTCGCATCGAGTTCCGCGTGCAGATCGTCGAGCACGCAGTGCATGAAATTCACCGCGCGCGCCATCGCGTGCAGGCCGTCGCGCGCGGACAGCGCCGCCTGGCTCATCGCGATGAAGCTGCCGCTGCGCATCGGGTGGCGGTCCTGCCCGAAAAACTCGTCGTCGAGCGTGCGCGCGATCGCGTTCCACAGCGCGCCGTATTGCTGCGCGGACACCCGTGCGCGCGGCTGCCCGAGCAGCGCGGGCGCGATGCCGGCCTGCGCGAGCAGCGGCTCGGCCGCGACGCCGCGCCGGGTCGCGAGCGCGACGCTGTAAGCGACGAGGCTGATCGCGACGGTTCCCTTGTCTTCCTGCTTCATCCGTGCCGCCGGTGTGGCAAAAACGCTCAGTGTAAATGAGCGACGCGAGCATCGAACAGTCGCGCCTGCTTGCCTACACTTGTTGCATCGAAACGCAAGGACGGTCGCGCCCGGCGGCCGCGGGAGACAGCAGCACCATGGACGAGCTTTACACCGAAGACCAGCGGATGATCCGCGACGCCGCGCGCGCGTTCGCCACCGAAATGCTGGCGCCGAACGCGGCGCAGTGGGACCACGATGCGCACCTGCCCGACGCGATCGTCGCGCAGCTCGGCGAACTCGGCCTGCTCGGGATGATCGTGCCGCAGGAGCTGGGCGGCTCGTATACGGACTACGTGGCCTACGCGCTGGCGATGGAAGAGGTCGCTGCCGGCGACGCCGCGTGCGCGACGATGATGAGCGTGCACAACTCGGTCGGCTGCGGGCCGATCCTCGGCTTCGGCACGCCGGCGCAGAAGGATCGCTGGCTGGCCGACATGGCGGCCGGCCGCGTGATCGGCGCGTTCTGCCTGACCGAGCCGCACGCCGGGTCCGAGGCGAACAACCTGCGCACGCGTGCGGAGCTGCGCGACGGCAAATGGGTGCTGAACGGCGCGAAGCAGTTCGTGACCAACGGCCAGCGCGCGGGCGTGGCGATCGTTTTTGCCATGACCGACCCGGAAGCCGGCAAGCGCGGCATTTCCGCGTTCCTGGTGCCGACCGACACGCCGGGCTTCATCGTCGGCAAGCCCGAAAAGAAGATGGGCATCCGCGCGTCGGATACGTGCCCGATCACGTTCGAGAACTGCGCGATTCCCGAAGAGAACCTGCTCGGCAATCGCGGCGAAGGGCTGAAGATCGCGCTGTCGAACCTCGAGGGCGGGCGCATCGGCATCGCCGCGCAGGCGCTCGGCATCGCGCGCGCCGCATTCGACAAGGCACGCCGCTATGCGGGCGAGCGCGTGCAGTTCGGCAAGCCGATCGCCGAGCACCAGGCGATCCAGCAGAAGCTCGCCGACATGGCCGTGCAGATCAACGCCGCGCGCCTGCTCGTGCATCACGCGGCGAAGCTGCGCACGGCCGGGCTGCCGTGCCTGTCGGAAGCGTCGCAGGCGAAGCTGTTCGCATCGGAGATGGCCGAGCGCGTGTGTTCGGACGCGATCCAGATCCACGGCGGCTACGGTTACCTGGTCGATTACGAAGTCGAGCGTCACTATCGCGACGCACGCATCACGCAGATTTACGAAGGCACCAGCGAAGTGCAGCGGATGGTGATCGCGCGGCAGCTTTGAGCCGCGGCGGTTGCCCCGGCGACGACATCACGCAGGGCACGAG
Organism: Burkholderia sp. AU27893; assembly: GCF_002223205.1. Taxonomy (NCBI): domain Bacteria; kingdom Pseudomonadati; phylum Pseudomonadota; class Betaproteobacteria; order Burkholderiales; family Burkholderiaceae; genus Burkholderia; species Burkholderia sp. AU27893. Next base: position 397,352 of record NZ_NKFD01000004.1, read on the forward strand.
GGCAGCGCGGCGAACGCGGCACGCAACGACGTGACCGCGCGCTGCAACAGAGGCAACCGGGCATGGGCTGCAGCGCATGCCCGGTTGACCGTGAGGCATGGAGACTGGAGGACACGATGACGGTACAGGCATTCCTGGACGCACGCGACTTTCTGCTGCGCCACCGCACCGACTACGACACCGCGTACCGCGCGTTCGAGTGGCCGGTGCTCGACGCATTCAACTGGGCGCTCGACTACTTCGACCCGATGGCGCGCGGTAACGACCAGCCCGCGCTGTGGATCGTCGACGCGGCGACCGGCACGGGCGATCCGTATTCGTTCGCGCAGATGTCCGAACGTTCGTCGCGGATCGCGAACTGGCTGCGTTCGATCGGCGTCGTGCGCGGTGACCGGATCCTGCTGATGCTGCCGAACCGCGTCGAGCTGTGGGACGCGATGCTCGCCGCGATGAAGCTCGGCGCGATCGTGCTGCCTGCCACCACGCAACTGTCGCCCGACGACGTACGCGATCGCGTGCAGATCGGCGGCGCGAAATACGCGATCGTCGACGAGAACGAAACCGCCAAGTTCGAACAGCCGGATCTCGGCCTCGCGCAGAAGATCGTCGCCGGCGCGCCGCGCGCGGGCTGGCTCGCGATGCACGACGGCTACGCGGCGAGCGCCGAATTCGAGCCGGACGCCATCACGCACGCGAACGATCCGATGCTGCTGTACTTCACGTCGGGCACGACGTCGAAGCCGAAGCTCGTCGAGCATACGCACCGCACCTACCCGGTCGGCCATCTGTCGACGATGTACTGGGTCGGCCTGCAGCCGGGCGACATCCACTGGAACATCAGTTCTCCGGGCTGGGCGAAGCACGCATGGAGCTGCTTCTTCGCGCCGTGGAACGCGCAGGCGTGCGTGTTCGCGTTCAACTACGCGCGTTTCGAGCCGAAGGTGGTGCTCGATGCGCTCGTCAAATACCAGGTGACGACGCTGTGCGCGCCGCCGACCGTGTGGCGCATGCTCGTGCAGCAGCCGCTCGCGTCGTTCGACGTGAAGCTGCGCGAGATCGTCGGTGCCGGCGAGCCGCTGAACCCCGAGATCATCGAGCGCGTGAAGAAGGCGTGGGGCATCGCGATCCGCGACGGCTATGGCCAAACCGAAACGACCTGCCTGATCGGCAACTCGCCGGGCCAGCCGGTCGTCGCGGGCTCGATGGGCCGGCCGCTGCCGGGCTATCGGATCGAATTGCTCGACCCGGACGGCGCGCCGGTGACCGAAGGCGAGGTCGCGCTGCCGATCGGCGCGGACGTCACGCGCCCGGTCGGGCTGATGAAAGGCTATGCGAACAACCCCGACGCGACGGCCTACGCGATGCGCGATGGCCACTACCGCACGTCGGACATCGCGATGCGCCGCGACGACGGTTACTACGTGTACATCGGCCGCGCGGACGACGTGTTCAAGTCGTCCGACTACCGGCTCAGCCCGTTCGAACTCGAAAGCGTGCTGATCGAGCATCCGGCGATCGCCGAGGCGGCCGTCGTGCCGAGCCCCGACCCCGTGCGGCTGTCGGTGCCGAAGACCTTCATCACGCTGCGGCAGGGCTACGACGAGAGCCCCGAACTCGCGCTGGATATCTTCCGCTTCTCGCGCGAGAAGCTCGCGCCGTACAAGCGCATTCGCCGCCTGCAGTTCGCGGAGCTGCCGAAGACGATCTCGGGGAAGATCCGCCGCGTCGAATTGCGTCGCCGCGAGATCGAGCGCGGTGACGATGCCAGTGAACGGATGCCCGGCGAATACTGGGAAGAGGATTTCGCCGCCGAACTCAAGTGAAGTGACGTGACCGCGGGCCGCGCGCGCCGCCCTTCGCGGCCGCCGCCCGCAGCCGAATTGAACCGGCCGCGCGGCGATCTCGCGCTTCGCGGCCCTCTGGAAGGAGAGAGGATCGATGAACGCGAATTCGAAAGACGTGCCGACGGTCAAGCTGCTGATCGACGGCGCCTTCGTCGAGTCCGCCACGAACGAGTGGCGCGACATCGTCAACCCGGCGACGCAGCAGGTGCTCGCGCGCGTGCCGTTCGCGACCGTCGCGGAAGTCGACGCAGCCGTGCAGGCCGCGCACACCGCCTTCGCGACCTGGAAGAACACGCCGATCGCCGCGCGCATGCGCATCATGCTGAAGTTCCAGGATCTCGTGCGCACGAACCAGCAGCGCATCGCGAAGACGCTGACGGCCGAGCAGGGCAAGACGATTCCCGATGCCGAAGGCGACATTTTCCGCGGCCTCGAAGTGGTCGAGCATGCGTGCTCGATCGGTTCGCTGCAGCTCGGCGAGTTCGCGGAGAACGTCGCTGGCGGCGTCGATACCTACACGCTGCGCCAGCCGCTCGGCGTGTGCGCGGGCATCACGCCGTTCAACTTCCCCGCGATGATTCCGCTGTGGATGTTCCCGATGGCGATCGTGTGCGGCAACACGTTCGTGCTGAAGCCGTCGGAACAGGATCCGCTGTCGACGATGGAGCTCGTCGAGCTCGCGATCGAGGCCGGCGTACCGAAAGGGGTACTGAACGTCGTGCACGGCGGCAAGGAAGTCGTCGACGCGATCTGCACGCATCCGCTCGTGAAGGCGATCTCGTTCGTCGGCTCGACGGCGGTCGGCACGCACGTATACAACCTCGGCAGCGCGCACGGCAAGCGCGTGCAGTCGATGATGGGCGCGAAGAATCACGCCGTCGTGCTGCCCGATGCGAACCGCGAGCAGGCGATCAACGCGCTCGTCGGCGCCGGCTTCGGCGCGGCAGGCCAGCGCTGCATGGCCACGTCGGTCGCGGTGCTCGTCGGCAACGCGCGCGACTGGCTGCCGGACATCGTCGCGAAGGCAAAAGCGCTGAAGGTCAATGCGGGCGCGGAAGCCGGCACGGACGTCGGGCCGGTCGTGTCGAAGGCCGCGAAGGAGCGCATCCTGTCGCTGATCGACGCGGGCGTGAAGGAAGGCGCGAAGCTCGAACTCGACGGCCGCGACGTGAAGGTGCCCGGCTACGAGCAGGGCAATTTCGTCGGCCCGACGATCTTCTCGGGCGTGAAGACGAACATGTCGGTCTACACGCATGAAATCTTCGGGCCCGTGCTGGTCGTGATGGAAGCCGACACGCTCGACGACGCGATCGCGCTCGTCAACGCGAACCCGTTCGGCAACGGCGTGGGCCTGTTCACGCAAAGCGGCGCGGCCGCACGCAAGTTCCAGAGCGAGATCGACATCGGCCAGGTCGGCATCAACATCCCGATTCCGGTGCCCGTCCCGTTCTTCAGCTTCACGGGGTCGCGCGGCTCGAAGCTCGGCGATCTCGGCCCGTACGGCAAGCAGGTCGTGCAGTTCTACACGCAGACCAAGACGGTCACCGCGCGCTGGTTCGACGACGACACGACGGCCGGCCCGGTGAACACGACGATCCGGCTGCATTGAGCGGCGGAGGAACCCAACATGAAAATCGGTTTTATCGGCCTCGGCCACATGGGCGCGCCGATGGCGCTGAACCTGCTGAAAGCAGGCCATGAAGTACATGCGTTCGACCTGAGCGCCGACGCATTGCGCGCGCTGCAGGATGCCGGTGCACAGGTGGCCGCGTCGCCGCGCGATGCGGCCTCGGGCGCGACGTTCGTCATCACGATGCTGCCGGCCGCCCCGCACGTGCGCTCGGTGCTGTCCGGCGAGAACGGCGTGCTCGCCGGCCTCGGCGCGGGCGCGACCGTGATCGATTCGAGCACGATCGACCCGGCGAGCGCGCAGGCGTTCGGCGCGCTCGTGCGCGAGCACGGCGGCGCGTTCGTCGATGCGCCGGTGTCGGGCGGCACCGGCGGCGCGGCGGCCGGCACGCTGACCTTCATGGTCGGCGGCAGCGATGCGGATTTCGAGCGCGTGAAGCCGGTGCTCGCGGGCATGGGCAAGAACATCGTCCACTGCGGCGCGACGGGCATGGGGCAGGTGGCGAAGGTCTGCAACAACCTCGTGCTCGGCATCTCGATGGCGGCCGTGTCGGAGGCGATGTCGCTCGGCGTCGCGCTCGGCATCGACCCGAAAGTGCTGGCCGGCATCGTCAACACGTCGACGGGCCGCTGCTGGAGCTCGGATACGTACAACCCGTATCCGGGCGTGATCGAAACCGCGCCGTCGTCGCGCGGTTACTCGGGCGGCTTCGGCACCGACCTGATGCTGAAAGATCTCGGCCTCGCGAACGATGCCGCGAAGCAGGCGCGCCAGCCCGTCTATCTCGGCGCGCTCGCGCAGCAGCTGTACCAGACGATGAGCAGCCGCGGCGACGGCCAGCTCGATTTCTCGGCGGTGATCCGCCTGTATCAACCGGCAACCAAGAAGGACGCGTGATGATCGAACTGGACTACGTCGACGACGGCGCGATCGCGTGCGCGACGCTCAAGCGTCCGCCCGCGAACGCCTTTACCGCCGACGGGCTGCGGCAACTGCAGGCAACCGTCGCCGAACTGAATGCGAACCCGCGCGTGCGCGCGCTGGTGATCACCGGCGACGGCCCGAAGTTCTTCAGCGCGGGTGCCGACCTCAACACGTTCGCCGAAGGCGACCGCGCGGTTGCGCGCGCGATGGCGTCGCGTTTCGGCGCGGCGTTCGAGGCGCTGCACGACGCGCGCGTCGTGACGATCGCGGCGATCAACGGCTATGCGATGGGCGGCGGGCTCGAATGCGCGCTCGCGTGCGACCTGCGGATCGCGGAGACGCATGCGCAGATGGCGCTGCCCGAACCGTCGGTCGGCCTGCTGCCGTGCGGCCTCGGCACGCAGACGCTGCCCTGGCTCGTCGGTGAGGGCTGGGCGAAGAAGATCATCCTGACCGGCGCGCGTGTCGATGCGGCCACGGCGCTCAGGATCGGCCTCGTCGAGGACGTCGTGGAGTCGGGCGCATCGCGCGATGCCGCGCTGGCGCTGGCACGCAACGTCGCCCGGCAGAGCCCGCATGCGGTCGCTTACAGCAAGGAGCTGATCGGCCTCGCGCGCCGCGGCGTGCCGCGCAGCGCGGCGCTCGCGGTCGAACGCGAACGTTTCGTCGACCTGTTCGAGACGAACGATCCGCGCGAAGGCGTGGCCGCGTTCCTCGGCAAGCGCGCGCCGCAGTGGCACAACGACGGAGAGCCGCAACGATGAGCACGCCGGTGACGAATCACGACGCGTTCGCGGAGCACGCACCCGAGGTGCTGTTCCGCGTGGTGAACCGCGTGGCGCTGATCACGCTGAACCGGCCGGCCGCGCTCAATGCGCTGTCGTACCCGATGATCGGCGAGCTGGCCGCGCTCCTCGAGCGCTGCCGCAACGACGACCAGATCGTCGCGGTCGTGCTGCGCGGCGCGGGCGAGAAGGGCTTCTGCGCGGGCGGCGACGTGCGTGCGCTGTACCGGATGGTCGCGCAGCGCGAAACCTGGCTGCCGTTCTTCGTCGACGAATACCGTCTCGACTACGCGATCCATACGTTCCCGAAGCCGGTGGTCGCGCTGATGGACGGCGTGACGATGGGCGGCGGCATGGGCCTCGCGCAGGGCGCGGCGTTGCGTGTCGCGACCGAGCGCAGCAAGATCGCGATGCCGGAGACGCGCATCGGCCTCGTGCCCGACGTCGGCGCGACGCATTTCCTGTCGCGCATGCCGGCCGAACTCGAGCTGTACGTCGGGCTGACCGGCGCGATGCTGTCGGGTGCCGACGCGCTGACCGCGAAGCTCGCGGATCTGTGCGTGCCGTCCGCGTGGCTCGACACGTTCGAGACGCGCATCGAAAGCGTCAAGTGGGAAGGCGATGCGCTGCCGTTGCTGCGCAAGGTGTTCGAGCCGCCGTGCAACGTCGTGCCGCATGCGGCGCTCGACAGCCAGATGCCGTGGATCGTGCGTCATTTCGACAAGCGCTCGACCGTCGAGCGGATCGTCGCGACGCTGACGCAGGATCTCGCCCGCGAGGAACTGTCGCGCGAGCACCGTCAATGGCTGCAGGCGACGCTGGATGCGCTCACCGGCCATTCGCCGACGATGCTGTGCGTGACGCGCGAGGCGCTGCTGCGTGGCCGCCAGATGACGCTGGCCGAATCGTTCCGGATGGAGCTCGGCATCGTCGCGCGCGCGATCGAGGAAGGCGACTTCTGCGAAGGCGTGCGTGCGCATCTCGTCGACAAGGATCGAAAGCCGCGCTGGGCGCCCGCATCGCTCGTCGAGCTGCGCGCCGAACGCGTGCGGCATTTCCTGACGTCGCCGTGGAAGTTCTTCGCGCATCCGCTGGCCGATCTCGGCGCGCCGTGATGCTCCGACGCGCCCGTGCGGCGCGTCGGGTTCATTTCATCCCACCCTGTCCCGCTCACCGTCCGATCATCGGCGGCACCGCCTGCGCGAGCGCGTCGATCACGCAGCGCGTCTTGCGCGGCAGGTAGCGCGTCTTCGGCCAGATCGCGTGGATGTCGCCTTCGCAGACGAAGCAGCGATCGAGCACGACCGTCATCTCGCCGCGCTTCACGTACTGATCGAGCAGCCAGCTCGGCAGCCACGCGATCCCGAACCCGGATGCGCCGGCCGCCGCGATCGCCTGCACGTCGTCGAAACTGAGCTGGTGCGGCATGTCGACCCGCACCGTCGAGCCGTCCAGCGCACGCAAGTCCCACGGTTGAACCACACCCGAGCGTGAATACGCGATCGTCCGGTGGTCTTTCAGGTCGTCGAGCGTTTTCGGCATCCCGTGGCGGGCGAGATACGACGGCGCCGCGCCGAGGCTGCCGTATTGCGTGCCGAGCCGCCGCACCGCGAGGCTCGTGCTGTCCGCGAGCGTGCCGATCCGCACCGCGAGGTCGATGCCTTCCTCGACGAGATCGACGAAACGGTCGGTGATCGACACGTCGATCCGCAAATGCGGATAGGTGCGCGCGAGATCGAGCACGATGGGCGTCACGCAGTGATGCCCGAACGCGAGCGGCACGCTCAGGCGCAGCTTGCCGCGCGGCTCGTTGCGGCCGCAGTCGAGGTCGGCTTCGGCCGCTTCCAGTTCCGCGAGCGCGCGCACGCAGCGGTCGTAGTACGCCTGGCCGTCGTCGGTCAGGCTCTGGCTGCGCGTCGTGCGCTGCAGCAGCCGCGCGCCGAGCCGCTTCTCGAGTCGCGCGACGGCCTTGCCGACGGCCGAACGCGTCATGTCGAGGCGCTCCGCGGCAAGCGCGAAGCTGCCCGATTCCACTACCTGGACGAAGGTCGTCACGCCGTCGAGTCTGTCGGTCATGGGAGGGTCGTTGATTGAGTCCTGCAATTCCCCAGTCTGGAGAAATGCATGCGTCAATGGGGATGGGAATTCTCACTATAGTACCGATTCCCGCCCAGCGTGCGTCGCCGGCCGCACGCGGCGCATCCCTCTTACCTGGAGGCGCGCGGCCCGTTGCCGGGTCGCGGCGCAATACGCATGACGCAATCCGACTCCCGCAGGAATGCGGTCGCGCTCGCGGCCGTCTGTCTCACGTCGCTGATGTTCGGCCTCGAAATTTCGAGCGTGCCGGTGATCCTGCCGACGCTCGAACACGTGCTGCATGGCGATTTCAACGGCATGCAGTGGATCATGAATGCGTACACGATCGCGTGTACGACCGTGCTGATGGCGGCCGGCACGCTCGCCGACCGGTTCGGCCGCAAGCGTGTGTATATGATCGGCACCGTGCTGTTCGGTGCGACATCGCTGCTGTGCGGGCTCGCGCCGAACGTGCCGGTGCTCGTCGCGGGCCGGCTGCTGCAGGGCGCCAGCGGCGGCGCGATGCTGATCTGCCAGATTGCGGTGCTGTCGCATCAGTTCCGCGAGGGCCGCGAGCGCGGCCGCGCGTTCGGGATCTGGGGGATCGTGTTCGGCATCGGGCTCGGGTTCGGGCCGATCGTCGGCGGCGCGATCGTCGCGCTGGCAAGCTGGCCGTGGGTGTTCCTCGTCCATGCGCCGCTCGCGGCCCTCGCGCTCGTGCTGATCGGCGGCGCGGTGCAGGAGTCGCGCGATCCGCACGCGGGCAGGCTCGACGTCGCAGGCATCGTCACGCTGTCGCTCGCGGTGCTCGGCCTGGCGTTCTACATCACGCAAAGCGCGGCGCTCGGGCTGACCAGCGCGGCCGGCCTCGGCGTGCTCGGCGCGACCGTGCTGGCGCTGGCCGGTTTCTTCATCGCGGAACGCGCCAGTGCGCGGCCGATGTTCGATTTCTCGGTGTTCCGGATTCGCGCGTTCACCGGCGCGATCTTCGGCTCGATGGGGATGAACTTCAGCTTCTGGCCGTTCATGATCTACCTGCCGATCTGGTTCCAGGTCGCGCTCGGCTACGACAGCGTGACGGCCGGCCTCGCGTTGCTCGCGTACACGTTGCCGACGCTGGTCGCGCCGCCGTTCGGCGAACGGCTCGCGCTGCGCTACGGGCCGGGCGTCGTGATCCCGGGCGGTCTGTTCACGATCGCCACGGGGTTCGCGCTGATGCGGATCGGCAGCGCGGCCGACCATGCAAGCTGGATCACGATGCTGCCCGGCTGCGTGATCGCCGGCATCGGGCTCGGGCTCACGAACACGCCCGTGACTAACACGACGACGGGCGCGGTGCCGAGTTCGCGGGCCGGGATGGCGTCGGGCATCGACATGAGCGCGCGCATGATCTCGCTCGCGCTGAACATTGCGGCGATGGGTTTCGTGCTGGTCGCGGGGATCGTCGCGAGCCTGAAGGGCGGTGTCGCGGGCACGATCGGCGATGCGGCGCTGCGCCGGCTCGCGCAGGAGATTGCATCGGGCCGCACGGACGGCTTGCACGAGATCGCACCGGCGCTCGCGCAGGCCGACCCGACCGGCGCGGCGCTGCACGCGGCGCTCGTGCACGGGTTCGGCTGGGTGATGGTGTACGGCGCGGCGGGTGTGGCCGTGCTTGCGACGGCGAGCGCGGTGGCGTTCGCGCCGGCGCGACGCAGGGCGCCCGTGTGTGAATGACACCGCGCCTGATCGGCGCGGTCGGCCCGGTGCGCGCGTCGGTCAGGACATCCCGCCGCCGAGCGCGCGGTACAGCGTCATCTGGTTGTTGAGCCGGTTCAGGCGCGTCAGTTCGTCGGCGCTTTGCGCGTCGCGCAGCCGCTGCTGCTGGTCGAGCCACGGCTGCACGGCGGTCGCGCCGGCCGCGAAGCGCGCGGCGGCCAGCTGTTCGGCGCGCTGCGCCTGGGCCAGCGACAGCGCGCGCTGTTCGGCCTCGCGCTCGAGCTGCACGCGCGCCGACAGCGCGTTCTCGACTTCCGCGAGCGCCGTGTAGAGCGTCTGGCGGAACCCGACGACGGCTTCCTCGTACTGCGACTTCGACACCTTGATCTGCAGCTGCATCGTGTTCCACTGGATGAACGGCAGTGCCAGGCCGAGCCCGAGCGTGCCGACCGGATTCATCAGCACGCGCTCGAGGCTCGTGCTCGACGTGCCTGCCTGTCCGGTCAGCGTGAAGGTCGGATAGAAGCTCGTGCGCGTCGCGTCGACCTGCGCGAGCGACTCGCGCAGCCGGAATTCCGCCGCGCGCAGGTCGGGGCGCCGGCCGAGCAGGCTCGCGGGCAGGCCGGCCACGACTTCCGGCGGCGCCGCGACGGGCAGTGCCGACGGTTCGGCCGCGCGCTGCTGCGGCGGCCGGTCGAACAGGATCGCGAGTGCGTGGCGATTCTCGGTGCGCTGCTGGATCAGTTGCGTCTGCGCGGCGCGTTGCGCGGCGAGGCTCTGTTCGGCCTGCGCGAGATCGAGCCCCGACACGGCGCCGGCCGCGTGCCGCGACCGGACGACCGCGAGCGTGCGGACCGCATACGCGATGTTCGCGTCGCCGAGTGCGATCTGCCGGTTCAGATAACCGATCTGCCAGTACAGCGACGCGGTCGTGCCGATCAGCGACAGCCGCGCGGCTTCGAGATCGGCGGCCGTCGCGTCGGCTTCCCAGCGCGCGGCGTCGCGCAGCGCGGCCAGGCGGCCCCACAGGTCGATTTCATAGCTGAGCGAACCGGTCACGCCGCTCGTCCGGCTCATCTGGTGCGTATCGAGCGTGCGCGACACGGCGCCGTTCGCGCCGAGCGACACGTTCGGTGTCAGGTTGGTATCCGCGAGCCCGGCTTGCAGTTGCGCGCGGTACACGCGGATCGCCGCGATCGCGAGGTCGTTGTTGGCACGCAGCGCGTCGTCGATCAGCGCGTCGAGTTGCGGATCGCCGAAGCTGCGCCACCAGTCGCGTGAGGTGGACGGTGCGCCGGCCGCGACCGGGGCCTCCCAGTTCGCGGGCATCGCGACGGCGGGCAGCGGTTCGTGGCGAGCGCCTGCGCAGCCGGCGAGCAGCGCGGCCGCGCACGCGAATGCGCCCAGGCGGTGAAGGGGGGAGGAATGCGTCATGACAGGTCTTTCTTCAATCGCGCGCGAGCGCATCGATCGGATCGAGCCGCGATGCGTTGCGCGCGGGCATGAAACCGAAAATCACACCGGTGAGCGTCGAGCAGACGAACGCGGTCACGATCGCGCCGGCCGAGAACACCATCTTCCACTGCACGACGAACATCGAGAACAGCGCGCCGAGCCCGAACGACAGCGCGATGCCGATCGTGCCGCCGAACAGGCAGACGAGCACGGCCTCGACGAGAAACTGCTGCAGGATGTCGGACTGGCGCGCGCCGACCGCCATCCGGATGCCGATTTCGCGCGTGCGCTCGGTGACCGACACCAGCATGATGTTCATCACGCCGATTCCGCCGACGACGAGCGAGATCACCGCGATCAGCGACAGCAGCAACGTGAGCGACTGGCCGGTCTTCTCGACGGTCTTCACCACGCTGTCCATGTTGTACGTGAAGAAGTCCTTGCGGCCGTGGCGCTGCGTCATCAGCTTTTCGAGGCTTTTCTCGGCGGCGGCGCTCGGCTGCCCGTCGCGCACGCGCACGGTGATGCTGTCGAGATAGCGTTGCCCGAACAGGCGCCCGCTCGCGGTGGTGTACGGCACCCACACGTTCAGGCTCTTCACGCTGCCAAACGCGCTCTTCTTGTCGGCGGTCACGCCGATCACGACGCACGGCACGTTGTCGATCAGGATCACTTCGCCGATCGGGTTGCGCGTCGCGCCGAACAGCTTGCGGCGCGTGTTCTGGTCGATCACGGCCACCTGCACCTGGCGGCGCACCGCGTCCTCGTCGAACGCGACACCCAGCGCGAAGCGCATCCCGCGGGCCTGGAAGAAGCGGTCGCCGACGCCGCTCACGAGCGCGTTCACGTCGACGTTGCGGTAGCGCAGCAGCAGTGTGCGCGACGTTTCGGGCGTCGCGCTGTCGACGTACGGCTGTTCGGCGAGCGCGGCGACATCGGCCGGCACGAGCGTCTGGATCGCGTCCGCGCGGCTGTCGCCCCAGTCGGTGCCCGGATAGAGGTTGATCGTGTTCGTGCCGATGCTGCCGATCTCGTCGAGCATGTAATGCTTCGCGCCTTCGCCGATCGCGACGATCGACACGACCGACGTGATGCCGATGATGATGCCGAGCATCGTCAGCAGCGTGCGCAGCCGGTGCGACACGAGTGCAATCCACGCCATCCTGCAGGCCTCGGCGAAGCGGCCGGAGCCGGCGGCGAAGCGTGGCGTGCGCGTGCCGGTGCCGGTATCGGGATGCGCATCGGTATCGACCGGTGCGGGCGGCGGGGGCGTGTCGCGGCGATCGTCAGCGGGTAGCGCGCCGGTTTCCGCTCCTGTCGCATCTGCCGCTTCTGCCGCATCCACGCCCGCTTCCGCGAGGGCTTCCGCATAGTGGCGATTCGGCCGATCGGCGACGATCTCGCCGTCGCTGATCTCGATGATGCGCTTCGCATGGCGCGCGACGGCCTTGTCATGCGTGACGATGACGATCGTATGGCCGAGCGCGTTCAGCTCGTGCAGGATGCGGATCACGTCCTGGCCGCTTTTCGTGTCGAGCGCGCCGGTCGGTTCGTCGGCGAGGATCACCTGGCCGCCGTTCATCAGCGCACGCGCGATGCTCACGCGCTGCTGCTGGCCGCCGGACAATTGCCCGGGACGATGGTGCGCACGATCCGCAAGCCCGAGGCGCGCGAGCAGTTCGCGTGCACGTGCGTGCCGCTCGGCGCGCGGCGTGCCGGCATAGATCGCGGGCATTTCGAGGTTCGCGACGGCATCGACGTGCGGCAGCAGGTGGTAGCGCTGGAACACGAAGCCGAAATGTTCGCGGCGCAGTTGCGCGAGCTCGTCGCTGTCGAGCATGTGCGTGTCGCGGCCGCCGACCGTGTAGGTGCCTTCGCTCGGATGATCGAGGCAGCCGAGGATGTTCATCAGCGTCGATTTCCCGGAGCCCGACGCACCGACGATCGCGACGATCTCGCCCGCGTGGATCGACAGGCTGACGTTGTTCAGGACAACGACATCCTTGTCGCCGGCCGGAAAGCGTCGCGTGACGGCCGAGAGTTTCAGCAGGGGCTGGCTCATCGTCACACCACGTCCGCGAGCGGTGCGTGGTCGTCACCGGCCGCGTCGCCGATCACGACGCGTTCGCCGTCCTTCAGGCCGGCCAGGACTTCGACGCGTACGTTGTTGTTGATGCCGATGCGGACGTTGCGCGTTTCCGTGCTGCCGTCGGCGCGCAGCACGCGCACCGCGTAGGTGCCGTCCTTGCGTTTTTCGCCGAGCGCGGCGGCCGGAATGTTGAGCGCGTTGCGCGCATTGTCGAGCACGATATTGACTTGCGCGGTCATCGAGATGCGCAGCCGATGCTCGGGGTTCGGCACTTCGAACAGCGCGTTGTAGAACACGGCCGAGTTCGGCTTCGTGCTGCCGCCGAGCGGGCTCTGCGCTTCGGCATAGTTCTGCGGCGCCGGCTCGATCGCGCGCAGCTTGCCGTAGTGACGCTTGTCCGGTTCGCCGAGGATCGTGAAATACGCGGTCTGGCCGGCACGCACGCGGATCACGTCGGCTTCCGATACCTGCGCCTTCACGGTCATCGTGTCGAGATCGGCGAGCTTCAGGATCACCGGCGCCTGCTGCTGCGCGATCACGGTCTGGCCTTCCTGCGTGACGATCGCGACGACTTCGCCGTCGATCGGCGCGACGATGCGCGTGTAACCGAGGTTGGCCTGCGCGGTTTCGATCTGGATGCGGGCCGAGCGGATCTGCGCGGCGAGCGACGCGAGGGTCGCTCGCTGCACGTCGAGCGTCGCGCGTGCGGCCTCGAACGATTCGCGCGAGGTCGCATCGTCGGGCAGCATCGCCTGCTGGCGCTTGAATGCAAGCTCCGCCTGCGTCAGTTGCGCGGCGGTCGATTGCTGCTGCGCGCGCAGGCTTTCTTCGCTGGCGCGCGCCTGGCGCAGCGCGTTTTCGGAGATTACGGGATCGATCTCGGCGAGCCACTGGCCCTTCGTGATCTTGTCGCCGAGCTTCACCTTCAGCGACTTCAACTGCCCCGATACCTGCGCGCCGACATCGACCTGCCGGAATGCCTGCAGCGCGCCGGTCGCCAGCACCGCGTTCTCGAGATCGCCGCGCGAGACGGGCGCGGACAGGTATTGCGGATGCTTGTCGGGCGCGCACGCCTTCAGCGTGACGCCGGCGGCGACCGCCACGATGGCAAGGGTAGCCAGCACGATGCGCCGGCGGCGATGGGTCTTCTGAGTCATGAGCGTGCGGCGAGGATCAGGCGGTGCCGGCGATGCGTGCGGCCGGGCGGGACGATCCGGTCGGCGTCGCCGGTGGGGCAGGGTGCCCGCGACGGCATCCGCGTACGCATCGCGCGGGCGTGCCGAGTCGAATCAGCCGCTCATGGTAAGCGAGGACATCACGCCAAATCGTGTGGAAATTGTGCTGAATTGTGCGAACGCCGCACGGGAACGGAGGCCGTGCGGCGTCATTGTTGCGGACCGTGACAACGGTACGCGAAGGTTCGTGCGGGTGTCGCGGCGTGCGCTGACGTGCGCTGACGTGCGTCAGCGCTGCGCGGCGACGAGCGCCATCATCGGCCGGTCGCGTTCCTCGTCGAGCGCGGGCAGCGCATCGACCTGCGCCTGCGTCGGTCCCCATTCGTCCAGGTGCGTGAGCGTGAAGCCGCTGCCGATCAGCAGGTTCACGAGCGTGCCGAGCGTGCGGTGCTGCTTGACGACGCCCGGCGCGAGCCAGTCGGTCACGCGTTCGCCTTCGCGCTGGTAGCCGTCGAGCGGCCAGGCGCGGTTGCCCTGCGCATCGACGACGAAACCGGGCCGACGCGGCGCCGTGTAAATGGGATGCTCGATCGAGAATACGAGCCGCCCGCCGGGCACGAGCGCGCGATGAATCGTGCGCAGCAGCGTGTCGAGGTGCGCGACGTAGTGGAACGCGAGCGAGCTGTAGGCGAGATCGAATGCGGCATCCGGCAGCGCGAGCGTTTCGAGATCCGCGCGGCGGTACGTGATCGCCGGGTGCGCGGCGGTCGAGGCCGCGCGTTCGAGCATGCGCTCGGAGACATCGATGCCGAGCACGCTTGCCGCGCCCTGGTCGGCCGCCCAGCGGCTGAACCAGCCGTAGCCGCAGCCGAGGTCGAGCACGTTGCGGCCGCGCAGGTCGGGCAGCAGCGCGCGCAGCGCGGGCCATTCGGGTGCGCCGTCGAGGCCGTGAATCGAGCGGTTCAGGCGGCTGTAGCCTTCGAAGAAGGCCGGGTCGTCGTAGATGTTTTGCGTCATGCATCAGGCCTCGAGCGAGCAGGGGCGCGCGGTGCCGTGCGCCCGGTCCCGCGAGCTTACGCGCGCTGGCCGCCTGCGTCGATCCGGCGTTGCGTGTCGGCGTCGACGATCTCGCGGATCGCGCTGAACAGTGGCGCGGTGTCGGTATAGCGGCGGCCGTAGCCGAGATTGAACGCGTAGTCGAAATCGGGCGGGTTGCTGCCCTGGTTGTGCTGCAGGATCGTCTCGAGCTTGTCGAGCGCCTTCGCCGCACGTGCTTCCGGCGTCGCCGCCGCCTCGTATTCATCCCACAGCGCGACGATCTCGTCGCGCCGCGCGGGATCGAGCGGCGCGGTCAGCGTCAGCAGGTCGTCGCGTTCTTGCGCGCTTTTGTCGGGGTGCGCAGCTTGCTCGATCGCGGGAACGTCGCCGTGCAGCGCCTCGCCGAGATCGTGGACGACGCACAGCTTCAGCAGCTTCAACGTGTCGATGCCGGGCAGCGCGTCGGCGAACACGAGCGCCATCAGGCACAGCCGCCAGCTGTGCTCGGCCGTGCTTTCCGCGCGCCCGGACGACGTGTGGCCGCTGCGCAGCACATCCTTCAGGCGTTCGGCTTCGCGCAGGAAAGCGAGCCGCGCGTGGATCGTATCGGGGGTCATGGTCGGCGTCCTTGCGATGAGCCGCCTAGCGTAATGCGGGTGGGTGTGCTTCGTCCACGCATGAAATATGCGTGGCGGGGGCGCTTGCCGCGCCGCTACTTTGCAAACAGCCCGGCCCAGCAGAACAGCGCGAAGAAGCCCATTTGAACACCGACGATCAGGCTGAACAGCCAGGGGCTGCGGCGGCGCGCCACGCGCCTGCCGCCGGCGTTGGCCACACCCGAGCGAAGCGCAACGAGCACGGCCGCGCCCATATAGAGCATGAACGCGACGATCACGAGTTCTCGCATGACAAGCATCGACATGTGGCATGTCCCCTGGGCGTGCTGCCGTTCACGTTGGTATGGGTTGCGTGGCGTGCCGGACACGTTGAAGGCTGCCGCACCGTTGCCGGCATGCGGTGCTTCAGCGCGACCCGGCCATCACGCATCCTGGAGCGTCTCCACGAGCCGCACGGCCGAGCCGTCCGACAGCGTCATCCGCGTCCACCGGCACATGCTGCCGCGGATCGGTACGACGCGCGACGCGTTCGCACCGGTATCGAATTCGACGCTCGGTGGCCCTGCGTGGTCATGCCAGCCGAGCGTGTCGAGCGCGGTTTCCATGCGGACGATCTCCGGCGTCGCGTAGCGCCACAGCGACGTGCCGAGCAACATCGACAGCGGTTGCGAGAATTCGGCCGCGCGAGCGGGTGACGATGCGAGCAGGCGGTGCGTGAGGTCGCACACCAGGTGCATGCGGCCCGCGCTGCCCGCGACGAGCCGCGCGAGCGCGTGATCGCCGGCCGAATCGAGGCGCGCGGCGAGCAACCGCTCGGCGGTCGCGCGTTCGTCGGGCGACATCTGCTGGCGGCCGGCTTCCCAGCGCGAGATCGTCGATTGCGCGACGCCGAACAGCTCGGCCGCATGGCTTTGCTTGACGCGATGCAGCGCGCGCCAGCGCTTGAGTTGCGGGCCGAGCGGCGGGGCGTGAAGGGGGGAGGCAGTCATGGTGGTGCTCCTGTTGCGCTCGTACCGCACGCCTTTACATGATCCGGATGCCGCCGTTCGCGTTGATCGCAATTGCCGCGAACGGCAAGAGCACGATGCCGCCCAGCACGAGCACGCCGTCGGCGGCAACCGTGACCGGCGTGGCGAGAATCCGTAGCCCCATGCCGAGCGCGGACGGCGATTGCCTGATGTAGACCGAGTACGGCTGGTTGAACGGCTGCGTGCTCGTCTTGTACTTTTCGACGAACCCTTCCGTCGAATAGCGCTTGCCGCTGATGTCGCCTTCGAGCACGAGGCCGGCCTGCGCGGCGGTGAAGCCGTCGGCAGCGGCCGCCTGCCGATCGTCGTCCGACACGTCCTTCGGCAGCAAGATACGGTATTGGCCCGTGATGCTGCCGCCCCTCGCATGAAAGGCGGCGAACGTCGTGCGCAGCGATTTACGGTAACTGGACATCAAGACCGGCCGCAACTGCGCCGGCAGATCGAAGATGTAATGGTAGTCCATGCCCATGACGACGAGCTTCTTGCCGTCCTCGGTCATCATGAATCCGGACACGTGCTCGCTGTATCCGTCTTCCTTGTACAGCTTCGGCGTGAAGCAGCCCGACAGCGCGAGGCTGCTGGCGGCCACGCCGGCGGCCAGCAGGCGCCGGCGCGTGATCGATATGTTCATTGTTGTTGTCCCGTCTGTGCGGTTCAGTTCAGTGGCTTTCGCCCTCGGAAGCCGGATTCTCGCGTATCCACCGCGTGTTGTCGAACGGGAAATCTGCCTTGGCAGCGGTCGATGGCCCCGTCCGTGCCGTGCCGACAACGTTCTCGTCGCCGCTTTCAACCCTCTCCGCCATATCTTATTATTCGGCCAGTGCGGAGGGATACCGGCCGCCAACGGTCATGTCGAGGCATGACGCGCCGGTACGAATTACCGCTTTTTCGGCCGGCGCGCTGCACGATGCGCGGTCGAAACGACAGGACACGCGTGACCCGCGCGTATCCCAAAAAAATGACGAGAGGGCGCGATGGTACGACTGGTCTTGCTGCTGCTGGGCATCGAATACTTGCGCACGCGCTGGCGCGGGCTGACCGTGCTCGGCTGGGTGTGGGTCGTCGCGGGCGTCGTGATCTTCGTCGATGCGCTCGACGGCGCGCTGCATTTCCCGATCCAGATCTTTGCCTGGCTGTTCCTGATCGAGGGGCTCGCGACGCTCGCGGTGGCCGGCAGCGGCGTCGGCGGGCAGCGCATCCTGCGCTACGTGAAGGGGATCGTGGTGGTGGTTGCCGCCGGGCTCGTGTTCGCGGGGCATCACCATGGCCATTTCCTGCTGTCGATGATCTTCGGCACGCTGTTCCTCGTCGACGGGCTGCTGCAGTGCACTGCAGCGTGGATGGTGCGCTATCGCCGCTGGAACGTCGCCTTCGCCTGGGGCGTCGTCGAGATCATGCTGGCCATCTTCTTCTATCAGCCGTACCCGACGCACTACGTCGGCACCGTGCCGTATTGCCTTGGGCTGCTGCTGATGTTCGGCGGGATGCACATGCTGAGCCTTGCCGCACGCGTGCGGCGGCTGACGCGCAATCCGGCGTTCGCGACGTCGCCGGCACCGGCGCTCGCACCGGATCTCGACGATGCGCGCGACCAGCCGTATTTCGCGCAATCCGAATGGGACGGCCCGCCGTCCGACGGCGAGCATGCGCTCACCGTGCACGTGTGGACGCCGACCGGAACGTCGAAGGCCGAAGCGCAGCGCTATCCGGTGATCGACCGCTATATCGCGGCGGTGGACGTCAACGGCGTGATCTCGACCGGGCACGCGGCGCTGGAGTCGCCCGAGGGCATCTATATCAGCCTGTATCCTGGCGTCGAAATCGATCGTTCTCCGGACGAATTCACGCGCATCCTGCGCGCGACCCGCGAGAACGACGTGCCGGGCCTGTTCCAGCCCGACTACGCGACCGAGTCTAAGGCGTGGTGCCCGTCGACCGTGCGCGTGCGGATCCGCAACTACGATCCGTCGAAGCTGGATGCCTTCTGGACGTCGTACCGGCAGAACTTGACGTACAACCTCACGCACCGCAATTGCTCGAGCACGGTGTCGAACGCGCTCGAAGCCGCGCTCGATGGCGCAGTGTGGCGGCTGAAGGGCGCGCGGGCCGGGTGGGGCGCGTTCGTGCGGCTGTTGCTCACGCCCGAGCTGTGGGTCGCCGCGCAGATCCGCAAGCGCGCGGTGACGATGGCGTGGACGCCCGGGCTCACGCTCGACTATGCGCGCGCGCTCAGCATGCTCGCCGACCCGCGGCCGTTCGCGTGGTGGAAGGTCGCGCGCTCGGCCGTGAAGGCGATCATGACGTCGCGCCGCACGTGGCGCGAGCAGGACCACGCGGCACTGTCGCCCGGCGGATCGGAGGCAGCGTCGATGAAGTGATCGCGAGCCGCCGGACGCGGGCCCGGCGGCACTGCGGCCGCCGCCGCGCGGCCGCGCGAGGTTGCCCGCCACGAGAACTCCCCTACGCAAACAACAATGAACAAGACGAGAGCATTCCGCATCCTGATTCCCGCCGCACTGGCGCTGACGAGCGCCGGCTTCGCACAAGCGAGCGCGGACGAAGTGCCGCGCATGAGCGACGACGTGTACCGCACGTCGGTGTCGTTCTGCTCGAACGTCGCGGCCGCCGAGAAGATCGAGTGCCAGGGCGACATGATCGCCGCGGGCAGCCGGATCGTCGCGGCGATCGGCGGCCTGCCGCCGGCATCCGCCACGTCGATCGACGAAGGCGCGCGCAACAAGCTGCCGGCGGCGGAGCGCAAGGGGCTCGCGCCGGTCGAGCCGCGCGCGATCGACAAGGACGATGACCTCGCCGGTCTCGCCGGCATGGTGCGTCTGTGCGACGTCTACGAATCCGAACCGGCGTCGCGCGCGCGGCATCACGCGGCGCTGAAGCAGCAGGCGCCGGACGCCGCACCGCGCGTCGAGGCGTTGCTGGCCGATGCGTCGACGGCGGCGCGCCAGCGTGTCAGCATCGGCGTGTGGCAGATCCTCGCGCTCGAAGGCCCCGAGTCGATCACACGCGCGTGCACGCAGCTGGGCGCCGGGTCGTGAGGGGCGGCGTGCCGCCGCGTCGGCGGCGCGCTTCAGACATGTGAAGCCGGCGCGCGACGCGCCGGTGCGTACCCGCACCTGCGCGCGTGCCGCCGGAAATCTTTCGTCCACCTTCACATTCGTGCCATGTTGCGTCGGCAACAATCGCGGGCAGACATTCGACAACCTTGCGGCGCATCCCGCGACCGCAAGCCTTTTCCGAGGAAACGCCATGCTCAAGACGCTCGCCCGCGCCGCTGCCGCACTCGCCGTCGCTTCCGTTTCACTGCACGCCACCGCGCAGACCAGCTACGACTACCTGTTGCTCGCCGCGTCGTGGGAACCCGGCTTCTGCGCGTCGCACGACACGCCCGAATGCACGAACCTCGCCGGCACGTACGCGGCGACGAGCCTGTCGCTGCATGGCCTGTGGCCGAACAACTACGACGGCAACCAGCCGTTCTACTGCGGCGTGCCGCAGAACGACATCGACCTCGACAACGCGCACCAGTGGTGCAGCATGGATGCGTACCCGATCAGCAGCGCGACCCGCAACACGCTGTCGACGTACATGCCGGGCGTCGCGTCGTGCCTCGACAAGCACGAGTGGTTCAAGCACGGCACCTGCTCGAATTCGGCATCGCCCGACGCGTACTGGAACCAGGCGTCCGGCATGATCAGCCGGCTCGGCAACACGTCGTTCAACGCGTTCCTGCAGGCGAACGCGGGCAAGACGGTCGCGCGTAACCAGTTGCTGTCGGCGTTCGAAGGCGCGTTCGGCAGCAACACGCGCAGCGCTGTGTCGCTGAAGTGCACGAAGACGAATGGCGTCAGCTACTTCACCGAAGCGTGGATCGCGGTGAAGACGAATGCGACCACTCAGTTCCCGAGCGCCGCCTCGCTCGTGACGGACGGCAATACGCAGGGCACGTGCCCGACGTCGGGTGTGTATATCGCGAAGTAACGGGGAAAGAAGGGGCGGTGCGCGCGATAACGTGCGCGCCGTCGCCCGTTACGGCTTCGGCGGGAGGCCCGACCACAGCAGCCGGGCCAGTTCCGGCGCGTCGAGTTGCGGCTCGAGTTCGTCGACCGCATCGGGCAGCGCATGCCACGGCACCGCCGGATTTCGGTGATGCTGCAAATGAAGGTTGATGTGATACGGCCACACGAGCACGCGGCCGATCCAGCCCGTGCGCCACGAATACGTCCAGTCGGCCCAGCCGGGCGTCACATGCGGGCCGCCGCTGTGCTCGGCCATGCTGCGGATCTTCTGTAGCAGCACCGACAGCGTGAGCAGCGGCACGAACCACAGCGCCGCGATCAGCAGGATCGTCTGCGCGGAACAGGTCCAAACGAGCAGCGCGATGATCGCCACCCACACCGCCGCGGCTGCCTGGAACGGCAGGCCGAGCCGCGTGTTCTGTCCGCCCGCGCGCCGGAATGCCACCATGTTGCGCACCATGTTCAGCACGAACAGGTCACCGAGGAACTGCCGCGCGAGCGGCCATGCGTCGAGCGGCCGGAACCGCCACGGCTGATCGTGATAAAGGAACTGCCGCTCCGGGTCCTGCGCGGTGCCGAGATGACGGTGATGCGCGAGATGCAGCGGCCGGTAGAACTCGACCGGCACGAGCCCCGGCACGCCGATCGCGACGTTGATCAGGAAGTCGTTGAAACCGCGGCGGCGCGTCAGGTGATAGTGGGTCGCGTCGTGATACAGGATGAACAGCGCATGCTGCCGCGTTGCGACGACGAGTACGGCAAGCGCATACAGATACCACGCGCCGAGCGCGATGGCCACCCGGATCGCCACGACGATGCACGCCCATTCGAGCAGCGCGGCCGCCATCGTGCGCAGGTCGGCTTTGGCGCGCAGCAGCCCGAGCGTGAGCGCGCCGGCCGCGATGCCGGTCGCGCCGCCCCATGCGACGTCGGCGGCACGATGCTGGCCGGTGGTCAGGACCGTCACCATCAGCAGCGCGCTCCACGCAGCGAACAGCACGGCCGACCGCCGCCGGAGCGCCAGCAGCACGATGGCGATCGCGACCGGCAGCGCGACGTGCCCGCTCGGCGATGCGGCAAGCGGCGTGTCGATCCGCTGCAGCCACGCGATCCAGCCGTCATGAGCGGGTGGCCATGCAACGGCGGTCGGATACAGCAGATGGCACACGAGGCAAATGCCGGCCGCGAGCGTGCCGGCGAAGAACGCCGGCAGCAGCCATGCACGGCCACGCCCGAGCCACACGAGCGCGGGCATCACGAACAGGTAGCTCAGGTAAAGCGGCACGGTGCCGGGCAGCAGCGGCACCGCGCGATCGAGTGTGCTCGCCGGAGTGAACGTGACCGGCCCGAGCGGCAGGTGCGTGACGAAGGAGTAGAAGGCGCCCGTCACGACCAGATAGGCGACGAGCAACGGCCATGGCCGGGCGATCGGCGTGTCGTTCGCATCTTGGTGGGAAACGGCGTTGGACATGGCGGGAGCGGGCGGGTAACGGGCTATCATAGCAAGCTGTTCAGTCTTGCAGGAGTACCCGATGGAGTTGCGTGCCACCGCCGTCGAACGTGCGGCCCTGGGCCCGGACGACATCGACCGGATGTTCTCGTTGTATGCGGCGTCCTATTGCGACACGGTTCGTGCGCAGTTCGACCGCGACCTCGACGACAAGACGCACTGCATCGTGCTGCGCGACGGCGGCGGCGCGATCCAGGGCTTCTCGACGCTCAAGCAGTACGAGACGCGCTGGCGCGACGCATCGATCCGCGTGATCTTTTCCGGCGATACGATCATCGATCCCGCGCACTGGGGCACGCAGCATCTCGCGTTCGCGTGGATCCGCCACGCGGGCGACGTGTGGCGGCAGGCACCCGCCGTGCCGCTGTACTGGTTTCTGATCTGCAAGGGGCATCGCACCTATCGCTACCTGCGCGCGTTCGCGCGCGACTACGCGCCGCGCGCTGACAACCTCACCGCACCGGCCACGCAGGACCTGATGGATTACCTGGCCGCGAGCCGCTACGGGCACGCGTACGACTCCGCCACCGGCCTGCTGTCGTTCGACACGCCGCAGGGTCGGCTCGCGCCCGCACTCGCGGAGGTGCCGGCCGCACACCGGCGGCTGGCCGACGTCGACTACTTCCTCGCACGCAATCCCGGCTACGCACAGGGCGACGAACTCGTGTGCCTGTGCGAGCTGTCGGCGTCGAACCTGCGGCCGCTTGCGCGCCGGCTGTTCGACGGGGTGTGAGTTACGCGCATGCGGATCCGTCTCGCGCAATCGGCCGACAACGCGCGCATTCTCGATTTCCAGTCTCGTCATGCGATGCAGGGCAGCTTGCCGCTGCGCTTCGATCGTGCGCCCGACTACTTCGCGCTGCATCGCTGCCACGCGCCGCGTCATGAGGTCTGGCTCGCCGAGGATGAGCGCGCGGCGCTGAAGGGGCTTGCGAGCCTCGTCGTGCGCGACGGCTATCTCGGCGAACGCGCGCAGCCGGTCGCCTATCTCGGCGATCTTCGGTTGATGCCTGACCGGCGCCTGTCGCGCGAGTGGACCGACTCGGTGCGCGCACGCTTCGCGACGCTGCGCGCCGAATCCGGTGTGCAGCATGCGTATTGCTGCATGATCCGCGACAACCGGCTCGCGGTGCAGTCGCTGGCGCGTTCGCGGCGCGAGAACCGGCTGCGCTTCTCGCACTGGCACGGCTACGAGAACGTGTCGATCTACGCCCAGCGCGGGCTGTCGTCGGCGCCGCGCAGCATGCCCGGCGTGCGGATCGTCGACGCGCAGCCGCATCATGCGGACCCACTGCGCGCGTTTCTCGATGCCGAATCGCGCCGCCAGCCGTTCGGCAGCGTGTTTTCCGCGGACGAATTCGCGCGCCGGCTCTCTACGTGGCCGTCGTTCGGTATCGGCGCGTTCCTGCTGGCGCTCGACGCGCACGACAACCTGCTCGGCTGTGTCGCCCCGTGGGATGCCGGCGATATCAAACGGATCGTGCTCGAACGGCTGCCGTTGCCGCTCCAGGCGGTCCGTATCGCATTCAATGCGCTCGCGCCCGCATTGCGCCGCCCGCTTATCGCGGCGCCCGGCGAGCCGTTGCGCGACGTCTATCTGACGCATCTGCAGGTGCGCGACCGCGATCCGTCCGTGTTCGCGACGCTGCTCGATGCCGCATGGCTGCGGGTGCGCAACAGTCACGCGCTGATGCAGTTGTGCCTGTACGACGGTGATCCGCTCGGGGCGGCGCTCACGCGCTACCACGTGGCGCGTACGCCGATGGATCTCTATACGCTGTCGACCGGCGAGCCGGTCGCGCCGATCGATGGCCTGCTGGCCGGCCGCGTGCCGGGCTTCGAGATCTACCTCGTCTGAGCGCGCGTGACGTGCAGCAGGTCGGCGAACGCCAGCCAGAAGCGGCCGGCGTCAAAGCCGAGCCCGCCGAGCACGGGCTGGCCGTGGTCGAGCCGTGGCAGGCAGATCTGGGGGATACCGGCCATCACCTGGTGTTCGAGATAGAACTGTCCGTCGTGTGCGCAGCCGGGACGATGCCCGTTCAGCCGCCCGTGATGCGAATCGAAGCGCGTGGATGCCTCGACGGACCAGCTCACGCCGTGCACGAGATGCAGGTCGCGCGGCAGCGCGGCAAGCATGTCGCCCACGCGCGGATCGCGTTGGCTGCTGATGTCGCGCGTGCCGGCATCGGCCCAGCGCGTACGCAGCATGCGGCGTGCGATGCGGTCGGGCCACGGCGCGGCTGCCCGCGGCGGCATGCCGTGGCGGAAGATCGTATCGACGATCGCGGACGGCCCGCACGGCGGCTGCATCAGTGCGAGGCCGGCACAACGTGCCGCCAGCGCCGGGTCGCCGACGAGCGCGGCGAGCGTGTCGATGCCGCCCTTGCTGTGCGCGAGCGCGACGAATTCGCCGCCGGCCGGCAGGTGCTTGCGCAGGTATGCACCGATATGCGCGCCTTGATCGAACACGCCGCGCGCGGAGCGCACCGGCACTGTCAGCACGCGATAGCCGGCCGCGCCGAGCGTCTGCCGCGCGCCGCGATTGCAGCCGGGCAGCCATTCCGAATACAGCCCGGCAACGAGCACGACCGTCGTTGCCAGCGGCATGCGGGCGGCGCGCCGTGTCCAGCCTTCGATGAACGCGTCGGTCCGGTCGAGGTTCGGCACGGCACGCGTGAACGGCGTCGCCGGATAGTGACGGCGCCAGTCGTCGAACCCGTCGGGCGTCCACGGCGCGCGTGTCATGCGTGCGACTCCGGCTCGGGTTCGGCGGCGGCCAGGTACGGTTCGAGTGCGGCGCGTGCAGCGCGCAGCGCCGCGTCGCTGTCGAGGCGATCGGGATGGAAGCGCGGCGAGAACCAGAACAGCCACATCGGCATCACGCGCGTGAAGATGCCCGGCGCGACGAACAGCCAGCGCAGCAGTTGCAGCCAGCCGCGCAGGTTCCAGGTCCGCCCGTCGACGGCGACGAGGCGATGTACAAAGTAGATCAGGTCGATCACGAAGTAGACGGAGATCCCGAGCATGGCTGCACAGCGCACGACATAGCGCCGCACCGCGTTCGGCATGGCCGCCGCGAATACGTCGAATGCGACCGTCTTGTGTTCGGTTTCCTCGATCGCATGCCAGCGCCACACGGCCGCCATCGTCGGGTCGGCGCCGTCGAGGATCGTCGGGTCGCTCAGCAGGCGGTGCGCGAGGATCGTCGTGTAGTGCTCGAGGCATGCCGTCAGCGCGAGCCGCGTGACGGGCGCTACCTGCCGCGCGGCATTGCGCTGGCGTTTTTCGAGCAGCGCTTCGAGCGCGTCGACCGGCACCCGCTGCGACGCGAGGCGCGCGTTGTAGAGCCGGTGCACGCGGATATGCGACGCTTCCTGCCGCACGAACGCATCGACGTCGGCCGCGAGCGCGGCATCGCCGCCCACCTGGTCGCGAAACGGCCGCACGCTTTCGATGAAGAAGCGCTCGCCGAGCGGGAACATCACGGAAAACGCGTCGAAGAAGCGCGTGACATGGCACGTGCCGCGATACCAGAAGCGCGGAATGCGTTCGTCGATCGCGAAGCGCACGTCGCGGGTCGGCATGCGCGACGCGGGGCTGTCGCCTCTCGGGCGGCGAAACGGCCGCATGCTAGTGCCGCCCCGCCAGGGACGGGGTGCGGGCCGTTACCGGCGGCTGACGCATCTGTTGTATCCTCCCGTGCAAACAACCGCCATTCCGAGCCATGAACCGACCGAGCGCGCAAGCCGCCGCCGCGCAGACCCGACGTTACGACCGGGCGAACCTGCTCGTGCTCGCGCTGCAGAGCGTGGTATGGGCCGGCACGCTCACGTGGCTCTCACATACCGGCGTTGGCGCGATCAAATGGCTCGTGCTCGTGCCGTTCTGCCTCGTGATGCAGGGCGTGTTCTCGATGATGCACGAAACCTTTCACGGGTTCGGACATCGCCGGTCGATCGCGAATTATATGATGATGTGGTGGGCGTCCACGATGTTCGGCGCGGCCGCGACGCTCATTCACGTCAACCATCTCGGCCATCACGTGCGCAACCGCACGCGTGCCGAGCGCGCGGATTTCGCAACGGCGGACGAATCGCTGCTGCGCAAGCGCATCGAATACTACGCGGCGATCCTCGGCGGCATCTGGCTCGGCAGTTTCGTCGGCAGCTTCGTGCTCGCGCTGGTGCCCGGCCGCACGATGCAACGGCTCGCCGCACGCGGCGACGACAACACCTACGCGGCTGCTTTCAAGGAATTCACCACGGCCGACTTTCGCCGCATCCGCTACGAAACGCTTGCCGCAGTCGGCGCGTGGCTGCTGGCCGGCTGGCTGCTCGACTGGTCGGCGTCGGCGGTGCTGGTTGCGTATGTCGCGTTCGCGTTCTCGTGGTCGTCGCTGCAATGGGTGTACCACATGCGCACGCCGCTCGATGTCGTCGAAGGCACGTACAACATGCGCGCGCCGACACCCGTGCGCTGGCTGCTGCTGAACTTCAACTACAACCTCACGCATCATCGGCGCCCCGCATTGCGCTGGCAGGACATGCACGCGGTGTCGGACCTGCGCGAGACACGGCCGCTGTGGTACGGCTGGCTCACGATCTTCGCGCCGCCGCGCCGGCTGCCCGACGATCTCGCGCAACTCGACAAGACCTATTTCTGATGGATATCTTCGCCCGCAGCCCGGCCGACGCATGGCGCACGTTCGCACGCGCCGCGCAGCCGGACGTCGATCGCTGGCAAGCCGGCCTCGACGCACCGGGCGACACGCAGGCGCGGCGGCTGATGGCGCTGCTCGCTGCGAACCGCGATACGGCATTCGGACGCCGGTTCGGCTTCGACCGGATCGACAGCCCCGCGCAGTTCCGTGAGCGCGTGCCCGTGCATGCGGCCGCCGATTTTCTGCCGTGGCTCGATCGCGTGTCGCAAGAACCGGAACCGGTGCTGACCGCCGAGCGCCCGGTGTTCCTCGAACGCACGAGCGGCAGCACCGCGCGCCAGAAACTGATTCCCTATACGCCCGCGTTCCTGCGCGAACTGCAGGCCGCGATGATCGTATGGCTGGCCGACATGTATCACGCCTGTCCCGCGCTCGGCGAAGGGCGCGCGTACTGGTCGATGTCGCCGCCGCTGCAAGCGCCCGGCGTCGCGCCCAACGGGATTCCGGTCGGCTCGACAAGCGATCTCGACTACCTCGGCGACAGCAGCGCGGCCGCGCTCGCGTCGACGCTGCTCGTGCCGCCGCTGACCGGTAACGCGTCGACGTGGCGACGCGAGACGCTGCGTGCGCTCGTCGCGGACGAAGCGCTCGCGTTCATCAGCGTATGGAGCCCGACGTTCCTGACGAGCTTGCTGCGCCCGCTGTTCGATCGCGACGATGTCGACGGCGCGCGCGATCTCGCCTGGGTCGACGCGTCGCTGCCGGCCGACCGCCGCGCCGCGCTGCGCGGTGCGATCGAGGCGGGCGATTGCCGTGCGCTGTGGCCGCGCCTGGCCGCCGTGAGCTGCTGGCTGGATGGCCCGAGCAAGCATTACGCCGCCGCGTTGCGCGTGCGGTTTCCGCAGGCGCAATGGCTGCCGAAGGGGTTGTTCGCGACGGAAGGTGTCGCGAGCATTCCGTTCGGCACGGGCGACGGTTGCCCGCTCGCGATCGGTAGCCACTACCTTGAATTCGTGTGCGACGACGGCAGCGTGTGCGACGTTGAAGGGCTGCGCCCCGGCGACGACGTGCAGGTGCTGCTGACTACGGGCGGCGGGCTGTATCGCTATGCGCTCGGCGATCGCGTGCGCGTGGTCGGCATGACTGCGCGCACGCCGCGCATTGCGTTCGTCGGGCGCGCGGCGGCGAGCGTCGATCTCGTCGGCGAGAAGCTCGACGAACAGCTTGCGGCCGACGCGCTGAACCGCGCGCGTGGACAGCACAGCGAAGTCGGCGCATGCATCGTACCGTGCGTGGCGAAAGAAGGGCTGCCGCACTACGTGCTGTGCATTGCCGGCGACATCGGCACCGATGCAGCCGACGCAATGTGCGCAGCCGTTGAAGCCGAACTGGTGCAGGCGTTTCACTACGCGCACGCACGCCGCCTCGGCCAGCTCGGCCCGCTGCGCGTGCGCATACTGGGCCGGTCGCCGGCGCGGCTCGGCGACCTGCAGCAGCAGGCGTCCGAACGGGCCGGCATCCGTGCGGGCGACGTGAAGCCATGCGCACTCGTGACGCGGTTGCCGGTGGCCGACGCGCTGCTGGCGATGACGAATGACTGACGCGATGAACGACATGATCGAATCACGCGGATGCGGGCACGACTGCCCGTCGCGCGACGCGATGGGGGCGCACGAGTATGCGCCGCCGGCCGACGGCCTGCATGAGCAGTGGTTCGTCGCGTGCACCGAACGCGAACTCCCGCGCGACAAGCCGCTCGGCGTGCGGATCCTCGATACGGGCATCGTGCTGTTCCGGCAGCGCGATGGCCGGATCGCCGCGCTGATCGACCAGTGCGTGCATCGCGGCACGCGCCTGTCGGCCGGCAAGGTCGACCGCGACACGCTCGTGTGCCCGTACCACGGCTGGCGCTATGACGGCGATGGGCAGGTCGTCCATGTGCCGAGCATCGACGGCACGCAACCGACGGGCATGCCCGGTCGCTATCCATTCCGGCAGCGCACGTTGCCCGTGCAACTGCTCGACGGGCTCGTGTGGGTGTACCTCGGCACGGGCGATCCGTCGGCGCGCGCGATCTTCCGGATGCCGTTCCGCGATGTCGCGCCGTGGCAGTCGTACATCATGGTGAACACGTTCGACGGCGACATCGCGATGCTCGCGCAGAACTTCATGGACGTGCCGCATACGGTTTTCGTGCACGACGGGATCTTTCGCAGCAGCCGCGGCCAGGCGATGGAAGCGACGGTCGCGACGACACAGGACAGCGTGGCCGTCACCTATCACGACGGCGATGACAAGATCGGCTTCTGTCTCGACTGGCTCACGAACCCCGATCGCGTGCCGCTCGCGCACGTCGACCGCTTCATCGCCCCGAACGTGACGCGCTGCGACTACCTGTGGGGCGAACGTTCCGGTTTCCTGATCGTCAGCCAGATCACGCCGATCGATGCGCGCCGCTCGCGCGTCTATACATACATTGCGTATCGGTTCCGGCTGCCGCGCTGGATGCTGCGCGCGCTGCGGCCGCTGCTGAACCTGTACACGCATCTCGTGATCCAGCAGGACGTGCGGATCATGCGTGCGCACCGGCAGGGCCTCGACAACGCGCCGGGCTTCCGCCCGCACAACGTGCGGGCCGACATCGTGCACGTCGCGATCGACCGGCTGCTCGATGCCGTGAAGCGCGACGAGCCGCTGCCGGCCGGGCAGTGCGGTGAAAAGGTGATGCGGTTCGAGCTGTAGGCGCCGCGCGGCGCAGGACGTCTAGCGCGTGGAGCCGGCTTGGCCGGAGGCGGACGACGCGAACGCGGTGCCGTCCGTCAGGTAGCGATGCACGGCCGGCAGATGCTCGAGCGCGAGCGCCGGATACGCGTGATGCACCTGGTGATAGCCGATGTTGCGCGGATACAGTACGAGCTTGCCGATCCAGCCGAATGTCATCGTGCGTGTCATGTGCCAGATCGATTCCGGTGCGCGTTCGTCGATCTCGACGTGCTGATGTTCGAGCAGCACGCGGTTCGCGTTCATGATGCCGCCGACGATCCACGGCAGTCCGTAGTACGTGAAGAACGGCAGATCCCAGTGCACGACGGCCGCGATCGCGAGCAGATAGCCCGCGCAATGCGGCAGGTCGGCGCGCGCGCAGGCGATGACTTCAGGGTGACGGCGCAAATCCTGGCGCGAGCGGTCCTGCATGAAACCGCGTGCATACCACGGCCGGAAGGCCGGCCACGCGAGCGCGAGCGGCGCCATCAGCGCGCGCAGCGGCCACCAGACCGGCAGCAGCGCGCCACGCAGCATCATCACGCGCTGCACCCAGCCGCCGCGCGCGGCCAGCCGGTGCAGGTACGGATCCTCGGCGGTGCCGACCGCACGGTGGTGGCGCAGGTGGTGGTAGCGCATCGCGGCGATCGACGAACCGATCGTCCAGCCTGCGAGCGCTTCGACGAGCGCGAGCGGCAGCGT
Organism: Burkholderia sp. AU27893; assembly: GCF_002223205.1. Taxonomy (NCBI): domain Bacteria; kingdom Pseudomonadati; phylum Pseudomonadota; class Betaproteobacteria; order Burkholderiales; family Burkholderiaceae; genus Burkholderia; species Burkholderia sp. AU27893. Next base: position 427,383 of record NZ_NKFD01000004.1, read on the forward strand.
CATGCGTCGCATCGGGAGATGGCAGGCGTCGTGCAGGATCACGCCGAATGCCTGCAGCCGGCCCGCGATCAACAGCACGGCCACGACATAGACGAATGGATTCGGCACGAAGCGGATCGCGGCCCAGCACAGCAGGATGCCGAGCCAGTCGATGCACGCATAGCGGACGAGCCGCCACGGCCGTGCGCCGGCTGCGAAAGGCAGCGTGCGGTTCAGTTCGGCAGGCGTCGGCAGGGCGGATAGCGTGGGCATTCGATGAGGTCGGGCGCACCGTCGATGGCGCGCATGCAAGCGTATCGGCGGCAATATACACCGGATTCTTCAGACGAAGAGAGGTAGCGTTCAACGCCTGGCGCAGGGTGTGCCGAACCATCACATGGCCGCGTGCGCGGCTTCGTCGACGTTCGACGCATTGCCACTGGCTTTCTCGGCGACACCGTCGGGCCGTGCGAGCACGGCGCGCAGTCCCTGCCGGTCTTTGGCATCGCCCGCGCGCCCGCTTGTTTACTCAAGCAGCCGCAACGCGTCCGCGAGCGACAGCACCGTCGTGCGCGATTCGAAGGCGGTGGCGAACAGATGCTCGTGAACCACCGGATCCGGGTCATAGCAGCAATCCTTGACCGTATACAAGCGGAAGTCCGCATCACTCGCGTGGGCGATCGACGACAGCATCACACCCGTCGACGCGATGCCGACCATGATCAGCGAGTCGACCCCTTGCTCGACCAGCCGCGCCTGCAGATCGGTGCCGAAGAACACGCTGGCGCGGTGCGCGACGATCAGCGGCTCGTCGTCCTGCCGGCCGAGCTCCGGGCACGGGCCGTCGTTGATGAAGCGGCCGAGCTGCTTGATGCCCTGGCCGTTCTTGTTGCGCGGGCTGACTTCCGGATAGCCTGGGCTGAACCGGAGGTTCGCAAACCAGACGCCGACGCCGCCGGCCCGCGCCGCATCGCAGAGCCGGCGCGTATTGGCGAGCAATTTGGGCGCAACGGACGGAAAGAGGCCGAGGATGTCGGTCTGGTAATGCATGACGAGCAGCGCGGTGCTCGATGGCACGATGGCGGGAATCGGCGCGGACGGGCTGTCGCCGGGGTTCGTGCGGGTGGTCGTTGCGATATCCGGTGCGTGTTGCCGAGTCATGAACGAGAGTCTCCAATAGCCCGCGGGGAATGTCAGCGTCCCAGATTTGTACCGGAAAAGCGGGTCGGCTGCCGATGCGATTTTCGTAGGTTTTATCGTGCTGCGAGCCGGCGACCGTCACGCCGGCGTCGCATTCCTGCCTGCCGGCAATGTACTGGCGGTCGCCGTCATCGTCTCCGACGATAGCCGATCGCTGAATCCGGAATTCAGCGATGACGACGGATCGGATCATGGCCGCCCGACCTTTGCCTGTAAGGGGCAGCGGCCGAAGTTGTGCGGATTGCCCCTATTATCCCTCTTACCCGAGGCTGCCTATAATCGTCGTCATCTTGCCCGAGAAATCGCGGTTACCAAGGTGAGGGGGTGTCCAAATGGGACAGTGCCGTCGCATCTATTCGCGCTTCGTCCTCGCAAGCTCGATCGTCGGTCTGGGATGTCTGGCAGGCGCAGGTCTCGCGTACGCCGAGGACGCTCCTTCGAGCGTGCCGACCGGGTTCAAGCCATCGGAAAGAACGATCAACGCCTATGCGGTGTATGGCGACGGACGCGCGACCAACGGTGGCGATATGCATTGGCGTGCCTACGAAGTCGGCTTCGGCGACGTCTTGAATGACTACCTCTCGGTCTACCTCGCGTATCTGAACGAGGGGCATCCCCTCGATCACCACCGTGACGGCTTCGCCGCCATAGGTTCGTTTCGTTGGCCGGTCGGCGATCGCCTGGCGCTCGAGTTGTCGGCGGGGCCGTATTTCAGCATGGACACGACGCATGTCAACGACCAGCCGCGTAATGAAAAGCGGTGGGGCGTGCGCGCCTCGGCAGCGGTGCGCTATTACGTCGTTCCCAACCGCTTCTTCCTCAAGTTGCAATACAACCACGTGCAGATGATCGACGGATTCAACTCCGACGCGGTGCTCTTCGGCATCGGCTCGGATTTTGGCGGCGATCCTGGCCCGGCTTTGTCGGACGGCAAGACGCAGGTTGGCGTTTGGGCCGGGACATCGCAGACGAACCGTCCCCAAGTGCCTATCGAAAAAGGGTATATGGTCGAAGTCAAGCGGCCGCTCGGCAATGCGTGGGCCTATTCGGCGAGCTTCGTCTACGAAGGCAATAACGGCGTCGCCGGCCGAAGAGGTGTGGCGGCGCAATTCTGGTATGTCGCGCCGATCAAGAGCAAATGGACGCTTTCGGCAGGTGTGGGCCCGTATCTCTCGCATGATCGGGACGAGGTCGCGAGTAAAACGAGACTCAATGCGTTGCTCAGCGCGCAGGTGACCTATCAGGTAACGAACGATTGGGCGGCGAGCTTACGCTTTAATCGTGTCGCAACCGGCAACGACAAGGACCAGGACATGTTCATGGTCGGCGTGGCGCGCAATTTCTAGCGGCGCGGCTTGCACCGAATCGACATCGGCCTGCAGGCGAGTGACCGTTTTACCTTCGGAAACGGCCTTTTGGAGTTCGGCGTTTTGTGCGACCCGGTTGGGTCGAGCACAGCCGATGGCTGAATTCCCCATCAAGCGCACGCGCCGATATGACTCTGCCGCCGTTCCGCCAGATAAGGCGCGCCTAACCCCGCCGCCTCAAAAAATCGACCGTCCCGAATAAGTCGTCAACCACTCCAGCGCCAACGTGCCGGGACGCCGGCAATACAAAACCGCGCCAAAATATTTAATTCTTTAAAATCAATGCACTCATGTATTGATTCAAATCGCGGAAATCCTGGACTGTCCACGAGTGGGGCGGGAGTTTTACGCCATTCTCTCGCAACGTCTTCGGAATCAGGTCCCCATTGGGGCGAAGGATGATCGACGAGACAATGACGCCCGGATAATCGTTGAGCCGCTTTTTGAAGGCGGGCGTCGTGAGGTCGGGCGTGGGCGGATTGCTTTTATTGGCCAATGGCCCCGTGCCTCTGGCATCTGCTCCGTGGCACATCGCACATCTCGCCAGGAAGATCTGTTTCCCGTTTTCACTACCCGCGAAGGCGAGTGATGATCGAGCAAGCAATGCTATTCCCAGTGAAGCGACGAGGAGTATTTTCATTTTTTGTAATCTCGCTGTGTGAACCGGTGCATGTCCCGGCGGGGTCGATTGCTGCCGAATGGCGAGTTCTCCATTGAGCGCGCCGATATTCGCCTAGCGCCGTTCCGCCGGATAAGGCGCGCCTAACCCGCCGCCTCAAAAAATCGACCTTCCCGAATACGTCGTCAACCACTCCAACGCCAGTGTCCCCGCCAACGAGTTCCCGTTCGCATCGAGCCCCGGCGCCCACACGCACACGGCCATCTCGCCCGGCAGCACCGCGACGATCCCGCCGCCGACGCCACTCTTCGCGGGCAGCCCGACGCGATATACGAAATCCCCCGCCGCATCGTAGGTGCCGCAAGTCAGCATCAGCGCCGACAGCCGCTTCGCGGAACTCGAATCGACGATCCGCTCGCCGGTGACCGGCGCGACACCGCCGTTCGCGAGAAACAGCGCCGCGCGCGCGAGCTCGACGCAGTTCATCGTGATCGCGCACTGGCGGCAATACGCATCGATCACGGTGTCGGGCGGCATCTGCATGTTGCCGAAGCTCGCCATGAAGTGCGCCATCGCACGGTTGCGCTCTGCGTGCTGCAGCTCCGATTGCGCGACGCGCGAATCGTAGTTGACGTCGTTCGCCCCGATCAGCCGCCGCACGAATTCGACGAGCGCTGTCTCGGCTTTCACGAAGCGGCGGCACAGCACGTCGGTGACGACCAGCGCACCGGCGTTGATGAACGGATTGCGCGGCTTGCCGCGCTCGCTCTCGAGCTGCACCAGCGAGTTGAACGCGTTCCCGGACGGCTCGCGGCCGACCCGTTCCCACAGTTCGTCGCCCAGCAGCTGGAACGCGAGCGTGCACGCGAACAGCTTCGAGATGCTCTGGATCGAGAAGCGTTCGTACGCATCGCCGACCGTGCAAACGTTTCCGTCCAGCGTCACGACGGCCATCCCGAACTTGTCGGCAGGCACTTTCGCGAGTTCGGGAATGTAGTCGGCAACCCGGCCCTGGCCAATCCAGGGGGCGAGTTCGGTGTGGATGCGTTCGAGGATCGTCTGGTAATTCATCGAGTCAGGCGGGTAGGTGAGCGGCCCGGATTCAGGCGAGCCCGTATGGAACCGTCCCGGCGCCGATTCGTCAAGCTTGGACGATATCGCGCCCTTATTTTCAAGACCTCTGAACAGGCAATCGGCCGGCGCAGTATCATGCGGTACGTTTCGGCCAATGGCCGGCGTCCGGCACGGGCCGGCGCCGCCGCCGCGGCTTCCCCGATGACCCGACCGCTGCCCATGTCTTTTCGCATCCTGCTCGTCGAAGACGACACCCGCCTGTCCACGCTGATCGCCGGCTACCTGCGCAAGAACGACTATGAAGTCGACACTGTGCTGCATGGTGACGCCGCGGTGCCGGCGATCCTGTCCATTCGTCCCGATCTCGTGATTCTCGACGTGAACCTGCCGGGCAAGGACGGCTTCGAAATCTGCCGCGAGGCACGCAAGCAGTACGACGGCGTGATCATCATGGTGACGGCGCGCGACGAGCCGTTCGACGAACTGCTCGGCCTCGAGTTCGGCGCGGACGACTACGTGCACAAGCCGGTCGAGCCGCGCATCCTGCTCGCGCGGATCAAGGCCCAGCTACGCCGCGCGCCCGCGCGCGTGACCGAGAGCACCGCGCCGCAGCCCGAGCGCTACGCGTTCGGCAAGTTCTCGATCGACCGCACCGACCGCTCCGTCGTGCTGCCCGACGGCAGCACGCCCGACCTGACCTCGGCGGAATTCGACCTGTTGTGGGCGCTCGTCTGCCATGCGGGCGAAGTCGTCAGCCGCGACGACCTGATGCTGCAGTTGCGCGGCGTCGAATTCGACGGCCTCGACCGCACGATCGACGGGCGCATTTCGAAGCTGCGCCGCAAGCTGCGCGACGACGCGAGCAACCCGCAGCGGATCAAGACGATCCGCAGCAAGGGCTATCAATTCAGCAAGCACGCGTGGGAATGACGCGGCGCTCGCACGACGCCGCCACATTCCGCGCGGGCATTCCACCCGCCGGCCGGGAGCCGAGATGATCCGACGAACCCGTTCGCACCCCGATGCACCGCCGCTGCCGACGCTGCGCTACGTCAAGTGGCGCTGGCTGCATTTCCGCCGCGCGTGGACCGACACGCGCGCCGACCGCATTCCGAGCTGGTCGCGCCTTTACGTGCGCACGTACCTGCATCTGCTGGGCCTCGTGCTGCTGACCGCGCTCGTGCCGGCGCTCGCGCTGTGCGTCGAATTGTCGCCGCAGGTCGTGTGGCATGCATTCGACTCGCTGCCCGGCGACATCTGGATCGTGCTCGTCTTCGTGTTCGCCGCACCGGCGCTCGCGGCATACCGATGGATGCGGCCCGTGTGGTCGGATCTCGTGATGGTGCGCGAGCGCGCGATCGACTTCACGGGCGGACGCTTCAACACGCGTGCGCGTGAATCGCACAGCGTGATCATCGGCCCGCTCGCGCGGACGCTGAATGCGCTCGCGATGCGCATGGAGCGGCTGATCGCCGCGCAGCGCGACCTGACGAACGGCATCTCGCACGAGCTGCGCACGCCGCTCGCGCGCGTGCGGTTCGCGCTCGAAATGCTGCGCGAACCGGGTTCCGCGGCCGAATACCAGGGCGCGCTCGAGAGCATCGCGCAGGACGTGACCGAGCTCGAGGAACTGATCGACATGAGCCTCACGTATGCGCGGCTCGAATACAGCTCGCTGCAGTCGAACCTCGAGATGACGGCCCCCGTCGCGTGGTTCGAGCATCAGGTCAGCGATGCGCAGCTGCTGTATCCGGAGCGCGCGATCGAGTCGCGCATCGCGATCGCATCGGACCTGCGCGTGAAGATGGACCGGCGGCTGATGTCGTATGCGATGCGCAACCTGTTGCGCAACGCGAGCAAGTACGCGAAATCGCGGATCGTCGTCGGGATCTCGCTCGTGCACGGCAACATCGGGATCTTCGTCGAGGACGACGGCCCCGGCGTGCCGGAGAGCGAACGCGAGCGCATCTTCGACGCATTCGTGCGTCTCGACCGCCGCACCGGCGGCTACGGCCTCGGCCTGTCGATCACGCGACAGGTGCTCCACGCGCACAACGGCCGGATCGCGGTCGTCGATCCCGTCGAACTCGGCGGCGCGCGCTTCGAGATCAGCTGGCCGGTCTAGCGATACACATCGCGGGCGCCGAGCCCGACAACGACAACAGCACGACAGCACACAGCCGCACGCGCCGGACTCGAGCGCGTCGCCGGCCGTTCCCGCCGTACCTTCCTCGTCTCGATGCCTCCGCGCACCGCCATCGCGTGGCGATTCGTTTGCCACGCGTACGCGCTTTGCATTACGATTGCAATTGCAACTATATCGGCGGGCCGATCCCTGAAAGCGCAGGCGGGCCGCCCGCGACGCAGCAGTGAAGCCGGGGCTGCCACGATGGCCGCCCCCTTGTTCATGCATTCCTGTCCGGGTCACACATCATGCGGCTTTTGAATATCGTGTCTTCTCCCCGCGGCGCCAGGTCGGCTTCGATCGCGGTCGCCAATGCCTTTGTCGATGCGTACCGCGAGACGGGCGCCACGCTCGACGTCGATACGCTGAATGTCTGGGAGGAGGACTTGCCGGACTTCGACAGCGAGGCGATCGGCGCCAAGTACAAGGGCGTCGCCAACGCGCCGATGGATGACGCGGAGCAGTCGATCTGGCGGCGCATCCAGTCGCTCGTGAAGCGTTTTCAGGCGGCGGACCGGATCGTCGTCGGCGTGCCGATGTGGAATTTCGGCTATCCGTACAAGCTCAAGCAGCTGATCGATCTCGTCAGCCAGCGGAACATGCTGTTTACATTCGACGGGAACGCGTACGCGCCGTTGCTGGAGATTCCGCGCGCGCTGGTGATCCATGTTCGCGGGCAAAGCCGGGAGCCCGGTGCGGGCGCCGACAATCCCGGGTTCCGGCATCAGGCCGACTACATCGAATTCTGGTTGAGGTTCATCGGCGTGAGCGAGGTCAGGAGCCTGACCGTCGAACATACGTGGGGCGCGCGGGCCAGCGACAGCATCGAACGGGCGCAGGCCCGCGCGGTCGCGATGGCGGCGGAGTTCTGACCGGGCCGCGCGGCGCGATGGAGACGGCGGCTGCCACCGAAGCGGCAGCCGCGCACGCTCAGTACGTCCGGCCGAGCTGCAGGTAGAAGTTGCGGCGGCCGCCGGGCGCGAGCGCGACGCCGATGTACACGGGCCCGAACGCGGTCGACAGGCTCGTGAAGAACGTATAGCTCTGCTTGAGCGCACCGCCGCCGACCTTCTGGCCGCTCGACCAGACGTTGCCGACTTCCGCGCTGGCGCCTACCGACAGCGCCTTGACCGGCGACGCGTTGAACGTCATCAACTGGTTCATGTAGGTCACCTGCGCATACGCGAGCTCGTTGCCGTTCAACTGGTCGGCCGCATACGCGGACAGATGCTGGAAGCCGCCGAGCGTGAAATTGAATGCGTTGATCAGGTTGGTGCCGCCGATGCTCTTGCCGCCTTCGATCGTCGCGCTGACGCTGTGCCGGCCGAACTGCTGCGCGACCATCGCCTTGCCGTAGATCTCGGTGTAGGGCGCGGTGTTGATGCTGTCGTCGAAGTCCGACGCCGAGCCCCCGTTGCGCGACACCAGCGAGCGTTCGACGCGCAGCTCGGTGAAATAGCCCTTGCGCGGGAACAGCGGATCGTCGAGCTGGTCGATCACGAGCCGCGCGCGCGCGGTCAGCGCCTGCGACGTAAAGCTGGGCCACAGCAGCGTCTGGCCGTTGCCGTCGTCGAACGGCACGTTGTAGGTCGGCGAGCCGTGCCCGGTCACGTAACCGAGGCCGATCCGGAAATCGCCGAGCCGCCCGATCGGCAGCCCGAAATCGAGCCCGGCGCGTGCGGTCTGCATCAGGTACTGCGTGATCTTCACGTCGCCGGTGTCGTCGTACAGGTTCGCGTAGCGGCGCTGGTATTCCGCGTACGGCGACAGATAGACGCCGTAGGCCATCGACAGCGGCTGGCGGAACTCGATGCGCGCCGATTGCAGGTCGCTGCCGATCGTCGTGTCCGCGCGGAATTCGAGCCCGGATTCGGTGAGCCACGGCCGCCGGTAGCCGACGTGCAGGCGGAAGCCGCCCTCGTCGGTCGAACTGCTCGACATGCCGAGCCCGAACAGCAGGAAGTTCGGCCCCCAGTATTTCTCGCGCGCGTCGATCTCGAGCACGTTTTCGTTGCCGTGGCTCACGATCTGCTGCGTGACGCTCTCGAAGTTGCCGCCCGTCGTGAGCCCGAGCAGATCCTGGCTGACGGTGTCCGGATCGTAGGTGTCGCCGGGTTTCACGTGCAGCGCGTTGCTGACGACCTGCTTCGGCACGCCGCCGGAGGTCTTGATGTCGATGCGCGTGATGCGGATCGGCGGCGGCAGCGGCTGCGCGTGCGCGGACTTGTAGGCCGCGTACTGTTCCGGCGTGAGCGCGAAGCGCTTCAGCTTGGGCAGCGCCGCGGTCGCGGCGGCAGCGCCTGCGGCGATCGCCTGCTTCGCGTTCTGGAAATCGGTGAACGCGAGCGAGCCGAGGTCCGGCGTGAGCAGCACGTCCTGCGCGTCGAGCTGCTTGCGCTGCGCGGTCACGTTCTGGCGGATCAGGATGCCGACCATCTGCTGCATCACGTCGGCCGGCGACGCGAGCGCGTCGAGCGGACGCAGTTGCGAGCCGATGTCGACCGCGATCACGACGTTCGCGCCCATCTGCCGCGCGGTGTCGACGGGCAGGTTGCTGACGAGCCCGCCGTCCACGAGCGCGCGCCCGTTGATCTCGGCCGGCGCGAACAGGCCCGGCATCGCCATGCTCGCGCGGATCGCGAGCGGCAGCGAGCCGTGGTCGAGCACCACCATCTGGCCCGTCTGCAGGTCGGTCGCGACCGCGCGGTACGGGATCGGCAGGCGGTCGAACGGCTGGTTGGTCGGCACGGCGGCCGTCCAGCTCGCGAGCAGCGCCTGCAGCCGGTTGCCCTGCACGAGGCCGACCGGCACTTTCACGCCTTTCTTGCCGAAGCCGAGCGTCAGCCCGTTGATGTACAGGCGCTCGTCCTCCCGGCTGGTTTGCGGCAGGTCCGCGCGCTCCGTCACGTCGAACGCGATGTCCGCGAGGTTGACCTCCGACAGCCGCTTCTGCATCTCGCCGGCGGCCATGCCGCTCGCGTACAGGCCGCCGACCACGGCGCCCATGCTGGTGCCGGCGATGCAGTCGATCGGGATGCGGTTGTCTTCCAGTACCTTCAGGATCCCGAGATGCGCGTAGCCGCGTGCGCCGCCACCGGACAGCACGAGGCCGATCGACGGGCGGCCGGCCGGGCCGCCGTCGGCTTCGCAGGTGTGCCCGGATGCGGCGGGCGTTGCAGCCGGCGCGCTGGCGGCAGCGACCGGGGCGGGGATCGGGGCGGCGGTGACCGCGGCCGCGGCGGCGGAGTCGGCGGCCGGCAGCGGTTGCGCGGCGACCGTGCAGCACCAGAAGGCGACGAGCGTCGTGCAAAGCGGGCGCACCCGCGCCCAGCGGAAGGAAACGGTCGCTGTCATGGAGGAAATACCTGGCGTGATCGGGCGTCTGAGGCCTGCCGGGAGCAGGCAAGACCGAGAGATTACCGTGTTTTACAGGCGCAATGCGAGAGGCTGATGCGTAGCCGGAGGCGTCCGGAACGGCATTTTTGACAATTCAGTCGCGAAAAAATCATCAGAATTGCCTAAAGTATCGGAACGAATTGCCGCTAAGTTCGTGATGGGGCGGCATGGACGCGCCGTGAAATATGGCGCGGCTGCCCTGGTCCGTTCGATTACAAAGGTTTGATATGTCGACACCGCTGTTCGGAAAGTTGTTTGCGCAACCCGTTGCGATCGACCCTGGAACGGCGAGTACGCGGATTTATACGCACGAACGCGGCGTGGTGCTGAATCAGCCGTCGGTCGTCTGCTTCCGCAAGGCGGGTGCCGGTGCGACCGACGCCCGGCCGACGCTCGAGGCCGTCGGCGAGCTCGCGAAGGCGCTGCTCGGCCGCGAACCGGGGCACCTCGAAGCCGTGCGGCCCATGCGGCACGGCGTGATCGCCGACGCGCACGCGGCCGAGCAGATGATCCGCAGCTTCATCGACATGTCACGCACGCGTTCGCGCTTCGGCCGCCGCGTCGAAGTCACGTTGTGCGTGCCGTCCGATGCGACGGCCGTCGAGCGCCGCGCGCTCCGCGAGGCCGCCTTCGCCGCGGGTGTATCGGAGGTCGAACTGATCGAGGAATCGCTCGCGGCCGGGCTCGGCGCGGGCCTGCCGGTGACCGAGCCGGTCGGTTCGATGGTCGTCGACATCGGCGGCGGGACGACCGAAGTCGCGGTGATCGCGCTCGGCGGCATCGTCTACCGCGAGGCGATTCGCGTGGGCGGCAACCAGTTCGACGAGGCGATCGTCAACCATGTGCGCAACCTGTATGGCGTGCTGCTCGGCGAACAGACGGCCGAACACGTGAAGCAGACGATCGGCTCGGCCACCAGCGCGGTGCCGCGCCGGTCGACGCGCGCGGTCGGGCGGGGTGTCGGCGACGGGCTGCCGCGCTCGATCGAACTGTCCAACCACGACGTGGCGGATGCGCTGGCCGCGCCGCTCAAGCAGGTGATCGGCGCGGTGAAGTCGGTGCTGGAGAACGCGCCGGCCGAGCTCGTGACCGACATCGCGAATCGCGGCGTGGTGCTGACGGGCGGCGGCGCGCTGCTCGCGGATATCGAACGCCTGCTGTACGACGAGACGGGGCTCGTCGCCCGGATCGCCGACGAGCCGGCCACCTGCGCGGTGCGCGGCGCGGGCGAGGCGATGGGGCGGCTCACGATGTGCCAGGTCGACTGATCCGGGTCGCACCGGCCGGGTGTCGCTGAGCGGCGCGTGCATGGGCGTTCATTCGATCTCCGTATTGCGTACCCGCTTCGCCGGGTAGGTATCTCCGGTCGACTTTCAGGAAGGCCGTCCGCGGTCCGGCATCGGTCCGTTGCGTGGACACCCGAACGCGCACCGTGCTAGCGTGACGCGCCCGTCCGGGGCGGGGCAAGCCGCTACGCCCGACGACCTGAGAGACCGAAAACCTTGAAAAACCATACCAAACGGGGCGTGTTTGCCCGCCTGGGCCGCCTGCTGGCCGTCGTCGCCTGCCTCTGGATCGTCGCGGCCGTTGCGCTCGTCGCGTACGGGATGCGGATGCCGAGCGAGCCGGCCGACGTCGCCGTGATCTTCGGCAACGCGCTCGACGAGGCGGGCGCGCCGAAGCCCGTGCTCGCCGCCCGGCTCGACGTGGGCGCGCGCTGCTACCGCACGGGGCAGTGCCCGGCGTTCCTCGTCAGCGGCGCGATCGACGGCCCCGGGCTGAACGAGGCGACCGCGATGCGCGACTATCTCGTCGCGCGCGGCGTGCCGGCCGACCGGATCGCGCTCGACGACCAGGGCGACAACACGCTCGCGACCGCGCAGCACACGCTCGCCTATCTGCAGGCGCATCGCGTGTCGCGCGTGGTGATCGTCAGCCAGTATTACCACCTCGCGCGGGCGCGCCTCGCGTTCGAGCGCGTCGGCATCGCGCGGGCGGACATCTCCGCCGCGTATCCACGCCGTTTCCAGTTGCGCGACGTCTATTCGAGCTGGCGCGAGGTGCCGGCCTACGCGGTGTATGCGGTGCGGCTGTGGGTGAATCCCGATGCGCGGCCGGTTTCGTTCCGGCCGATGGTTTATCTGATGAGCCTGTTTTCGTAACGCGGGGCGGGGGCTTGCCGCGACGACCACGCCGCATCGCATCGCGTCGCTTTCCTCGCTGCGCGCGTCCCCCGTTCTGTCCTATCCTGTGCGAAACACGCGACGCGCCGCGCGTTGCGACCCGACACAGGAGCATCGATGCCGAATCACGCTGAAGCCACGACGACCCAGGCGCCGCAAGTCGCGCCTGTTGCCCAGACCCCGCCGTCGGGCCCCGCCTTCATCGCGCCCGAAGCCGATCCGCAGGCACTGGCGCGCAACAACCAGTACGTCCTGAAATCCGGCGACGCATTCGTGGTCAGCGACGCGCTCGGCGACATCGGCGGTCACGACGACGGCCTGTTCGTCGACGACATGCGCGTGCTGTCGACGTGGCGCCTGACCTTCGGCGGTCGCGCGCCGTCGCTGCTGTCGGGCGCGACGAGCGCCGACAACGCGTCGTTCACCGCACACCTGACGAACCGTCCGCTGCCGCCGCTCGGCGGCCACGAAACGCCCGAGGGCGTGATCCACATCGAGCGGATGCGCGTGCTCGCGGGCGACGTGCTTTACGAAGCGCTGACGCTGACGAACTACGGCGCGAGCGAAGCCGAGGTGCCGCTGTCGCTGTCGTTCGCGGCCGATTTCAAGGACATGTTCGAGGTGCGCGGCACGCAGCGCCCGAAGCGCGGCACCGTGGTGGCGCCGCGCGTCGACGCGGGCGCGGTGCGGCTGCGCTATGACGGCCTCGACGGCGTCGAGCGCAACGTGACCGTGCATTTCTCGCCGGCACCCGATGCGCTGTCGGTCGATCGTGCCGACTACACGCTGACGATCGCCGCGCAGGCCTGCGTGTCGATCTACCTGACCGTCGACGCGACGCTCGGCCCCGCGCATGCGGAAGGGCCGGGATGCGGCCGCGTCGCGCTGCGCACCGCGCTCGTCGGCGTGCACCGCGAGATGCGCGCGCGGCGCGAATCGATGGCGCGCGTGAACACCGGCAATCCGCTGTTCGACGCGTGGCTCGACCGCTCGCTCGCGGATCTCGGGCTGCTCACGACGCAGCTCGACACGGGGCCGTACCCGTATGCGGGCATTCCGTGGTTCTCGACGCCGTTCGGCCGCGACGCGGTGATCACGTCGCTGCAGATGCTGTGGCTGCAGCCGTCGCTCGCGCGCGGCGTGCTGCGCTTCCTGGCCGAGCACCAGGCGCGCGAGACTTCCGCATTCCGCGACGCGGAGCCCGGCAAGGTCATGCACGAGTTTCGTCGCAGCGAGATGGCCGCGACCGGCGAGGTGCCGTTCGCGCTGTACTACGGCGGGGTCGATACGACGCCGCTGTTCATCGTGCTCGCGGGCGCGTACGTCGAACGCACCGGCGACGATGCGCTGATCGACGAGCTGTGGCCCGCGCTCGAGCGTGCCGCGCAATGGGTGATCGACAAGTGCGACCGCAATCCTTACGGACTGCTCGATTACCAGCGCACGTCGGAGCGCGGCCTCGCGAACCAGGGCTGGAAGGACAGCCACGACTCGGTGTTCCACGCGGACGGCCGCTTCCCGGACGGGCCGATCGCGCTGGTCGAAGTGCAGGCGTATGCGTGCGCGGCGCTCGATGCGATGTCGATGTGCTCGCATCGGCGCGGCCACGCGGCCGATGCCACACGCTACGCGTTGCGCGCGAAGACGCTGCGTGAGCAGGTCGACGCGCTGTTCTGGATGCCGGAAGGCGATTTCTACGGCATCGCGCTCGACGGTCATGGCGACCTGTGCCGCGTGTTCGCGTCGAACGCGGGCCACCTGCTCGCGTTCGGGCTGCCCGACGCCGAACGCGGCGCGGCGGTCGCCGGCGTGCTCGGCTCGGCGCTGTTCCAGACAGGGTGGGGCATCCGCACGCTCGCGGCCGGCCAGCCGCGCTTCAACCCGATGGCGTATCACAACGGCTCGGTGTGGCCGCACGACAATGCGTTGATCGCGCGCGGGCTGGCGCGCTACGGCGACAAGACCGCCGCGGTGAACCTGCTGCGCGCGCTGTTCGAGGCGGCGGTGAGCTTCGAGATGCGCCTGCCCGAACTGTTCTGCGGGTTCCCGCGCCGGCGCGGCGAGCCGCCGACCGCGTATCCGGTGGCCTGCCTGCCGCAGGCGTGGGCGGCCGGTGCGCCGTTCATGATGCTGCAGGCCTGCCTCGGCGTGAGCATCGACGCATCGCGCCATGAGGTGCGCGTCGAGCGCCCGACGCTGCCGGAAGGCGTCGACTGGCTGCGGATCGACGCGTTGCGCGTCGGTGACGAAACCGTGTCGCTCACGTTCCGCCGTGTCGACGGCCAGGTCGTCGCGGCGGCGGAGCAGCCGGGCCGCGTGAAGGTGGTCGCGGTGCTGTAGCGCGGCGCTGCGCGAACGTTGCGCGATGTCGCGCCACGTTCGCGCGCAGCGGCATAGAATCGTGACATGACCCTTGAACGATGGCGGAGGTAGACGATGACGACCGACAACCGGCCCGACGACAGCGAGCACAAGCTCGAGAATCTGGAAGCGGCGGTCGACCACCTGCACAAGTCGATCGAATCGCAGAGCATCGCGGTCGGCGCGGCGAAGGGCATCCTGTTCAGCCTGATCGAAACGCTCGGCGCGCTGATCGGCGATCCCGACCTGCCCGAGCATGCGCGCTCGGGTTACGAGGCGCTGCGCGACAAGGCGAGCGAATTGCGCGGCGGGCTCGACCGGCATTGATGCCCGGATGGCCCCGGCCCCGGCGCCTGCCGCACGGCTGCGCCGGGGCTGCCCGATTCTGTAGATGAAGCACAAAACCCCGTGCGCTCAATGAGTTAGGTGGCTGGTGCGCAGGATATCCACAAGCTTGCCAACACAATCTGTGGAGAACCGTGCGGCCCCCGCGCCGGGTGCCGCGCGGGCCGTGCGAAAGCGCCGGCGCTGCCACTGGGTTGACCTCGCAAGGTCCGTATATCGAATCCCCTTTTGTATCAGGATGTTACGCGCCGCATGTGACGGATATCCACAGGCTTGCCAACATATTCTGTGGATAACTTGCAATCGATTGCGTCGCGACAGTTGAGGATCGGGCCGCTCAGGGCCCGCTCGCGAAGCCCGTGAACAGCGACTGCCCGATGTCTGCGTCGGCGCGCTAATTCGTGCGCGATCAAGGGCTTAGGTTCCAGGTGCCCAGGATATCCACATCCTTGCCAACACTTTCTGTGGACAAGCCGGGCCGTCTCATTCGGCCTGCGCCGTCGCGGCCGCCTCGGCCACGATCCAGTCGCGAAAGAGCGTCATTGCCGGCGTGAGCGGTTTCGACTTCAGCGAAGTGAGCCAGTAACCGCCGGCGCGCACGTCGATGTCGAGCGGTCGCACGAGCAGGCCGAGCTGCAGTTCGCGCGCGAACATGCACGCCGGCGCGAGCGCGACGCCCGCGCCTTGCATCGCGGCCTCGACCATCAGCCGCGACGAATCGAACACGGGCCCGTTGACCGCCCATGGCGCAAGCTGCGCGGCGTCGAACCAGCCATGCCATTCGTCGGTGCGATACGAGCGCAGCAGCGTTTCGTTCGCGAGATCGGCCGGCTGCGCGAGGCGCCGCGCGATGTCCGGCGCGCACAGCGCGGTGAGCGGCGCGTCGAGCAGCCGCTCGTTGCGCGTGGCCGGCCAGTTGCCTTCCCCGAAGCGGATCGCGAAGTCGAGGCCCTCGGCGGCCAGGTCGACGACGTTGTTGTTGGTCCGCATCCGCAGCTCGACGAACGGATGCGTATCGCCGAACTGCTTCAGGCGCGGCATTAGCCAGCCTAGGGCAAAGGTGCCGACGACGCCGAGCGTCAGCACCTCGTGGAAGCGCCCGCCGTCGAACTGCTTGAGCACGGTCTCGATGCGGCTGAACGCGTCGCTGAGCACCGGCAGCAGCGCGCGCCCCTCGTCGGTGAGCCCGAGGCCGCGCGGCAGCCGTGTGAACAGCGTGCAGCCGAGCCGCTCCTCCAGCGAGCGCACCTGCTGGCTGACCGCGGCCTGGGTCACGCTCAGCTCGAGGCCGGCGCGCGTGAAGTTCAGATGGCGCGCCGACGATTCGAACGCGCGCAGCGCATTGAGCGGAAGATGAGGGCGGAGCTTGGTCATAAGAATTTCTTTTGTCAGCGCTCAATTATCGTTGCTTGTCAGGCAACCGTAAAGTCCCGATAGTGCTGACTCGCCGGCCGGGCGCGTTCAACCCCCTTTCGCTCACATTCCACCACGAGACAACCGACATGACCTACTCATCGAAACGTCGAACCCTGTTGCTGGCCGCGGCGACGGCGCCGCTTGCGTTGACCGTTGCCGCATGCGCGTCGCGGCAGGCCACGGCGTCGGACGACGCAACGGCCGCGGCGGCGGCGGCGGCGGCGGCCGTGACGCCCGCTGCCGCCGGGCAGATGCTGGCCGAGCTCGAACGCAGCGCGGGCGGCCGCCTCGGCGTATGCGCGATCGACATCGCGACCGGCCGGCGCGCGGAACATCGTGCGGACGAGCGCTTCCCGTTCTGCAGCACGTTCAAGGCGATGCTGAGTGCGGCGGTGCTGGCGCAGAGCGTCGATCGGCCGGCGTTGCTGCAACAGCGCGTGACGTACACGAAGGCCGACCTCGTCAACTATTCGCCGGTGTCGGGGAAGCATGTCGACGACGGCATGACCGTCGCCGCGCTGTGCGAGGCTGCGATCCAGTACAGCGACAACTCGGCCGCGAACCTGCTGATGAAACTGCTCGGCGGCCCGTCGGCGGTGACGGCCTACGCGCGCTCGATCGGCGACGACACGTTCCGCCTCGATCGATGGGAGACCGAACTGAATACCGCGCTGCCGGGCGACCTGCGCGACACGACGACGCCGGCCGCGATGGCCTCGAGCATGCGTGTGCTGATGGTCGGCGACGCGTTGCCGGCCGCGCAGCGTGCGCAGCTCGTCGCGTGGATGCGCGGCAACAAGGTCGGCGACAAGCGGATCCGTGCGGGCGTACCGGCCGGGTGGACGGTCGGCGACAAGACGGGCACCGGCGACTACGGGACGACCAACGACGCGGGTGTCGTGTGGACGCCGTCGGGTGCGCCGATCGCGCTGGCCGTGTACTACACGCAGGCGCGTGCCGATGCGCGCGCGAAGGACGACGTGATCGCGTCGGCCGCACGCATCGTGGTCCGGGCATTCGGTTGAAGAGGGCGGCACGACGTGCGTGACGCGATCCGCGTGCATGCCGTGCCGCAGCCGTGACCTGCGCGATCAAACGTTGTGCGATCAACGACTTAGGTCACGCATGCTCAGGATATCCACATGCTTGCCAACAAAAAGTGTGGACAAGCCCGCGCGCGGCCGCATCCGGCGTGGCGCGGGCCGCCGTGCCGCATTTGAGGCGGCGCGGACAAAGTCTTTCGGATCAAGCGCTTGGCCTTGGTATGCGCAGGCTATCCACACGCTTGCCAACACAATCTGTGGACAAGCCGGGTCGCTCGCGCGGAAGGCGCTCGGTCATGTGGCGAATGGGCGTGTGGGCAGCACTTTCCCGGCCGCCTGCCGCATTTGAGGCGGCGCGGACAAAGTCTTACGGATCAAGTGCTTGATTGCGGTATGCGCAGGCTATCCACATGCTTGCCAACACAATCTGTGGACAAGCCTGGCAGCCGCGGCCGCGACGATCAGGGCTGCCGATCGTCGACGGTGGGCCAGCGCGCGAACGCGAACACCCACAACATGATGAAGTTCAGGACCGGGACGAACATCGTCAGGATCCACCAGCCCGAATGCCCGGTGCGCCGCACGATGCGGACGTACGGATAGATGACGACGGCGACCAGCACGAGTGAGACGACCAGCTGCCACGCGGTGAAGTGTTCCATGGTCTTCCTCGGAGTGAGGTGTCGTGGTGCGGCGCCGGCGGAACGGCCGGCCCGTTGAGCCGTCGCGCGAAGCCGATGGTGCGCGGCCGCGTCCGGCTCGCGTGATCTTGACGCGCGGCAGGCGTGAGCGTCAAGGCGACGGTGAGGCGCTGCTGTTGCGCGGGATCGTGCGCTTGCGCACAGGCTCGGGCCGTAGGGTGCCGCAACCGTGACGCCGCGCATGAACCGTAGCCCGATCAACGGGTTAGCGCAGGCGTGCGCAGGATATCCACAAGCTTGCCAACAAAATCTGTGGGTAAGTGGCGCCGCGCATGGCGGGGGCGTGTGAACCGACTGCGGCGTGCATCGTCGTGGCGTCGTGACGCGAAGTGCGGCGAAGCGCCGGGTGCAATGTCCGTCGCCAGCGCCTCGTCTGCATCACGCGTGCCAAAGTCCGTCGGATCAAGGGCTTAGCGTTGCGGTGCG
The DNA here is from genome assembly GCF_002223205.1 of Burkholderia sp. AU27893. NCBI lineage: Bacteria > Pseudomonadati > Pseudomonadota > Betaproteobacteria > Burkholderiales > Burkholderiaceae > Burkholderia > Burkholderia sp. AU27893. The sequence continues at coordinate 445,678 of NZ_NKFD01000004.1, forward strand.
CAGGATATCCACAAGCTTGCCAACATTTTCTGTGGAGAAGTCGGGGCGTGCCATCGGGGTGCCAGGCACGGGCGGATGCCACAGGCTGCCCCGACGCGCGCGTGCGCTCACGCCGTGCAGATACCGGCCACGCCGACTTTCCGGAACAGGTGCGGACTGGCCACGGCGGACGACGGATAGGTGGAGAGTTTCGAGGCGAACTCGGGATGCTTGAACGCCGCGCGAAACGCCGCCGTCGATTCCCAGATCGCGTAGTTCAGGTAGGTCGGGCTATCGCCGAGCGCGCGATGGAGCTGGGTCGAGATGAATCCCGGCTGTCGCTTCATGAATTCCGCATCGTCCTGCCATACCGCGAGAAACGCCGTTTCGTCCTCGGGGGCCAGGGTGAACACGTTGACAAGGACGACCGGCTCCGCGTCGACGCCAATCTGTTGCTGGATCGGAAACGCCGGATCCATCGGCTTGAATTGCAGCATGGAAACTCCCGTGGGTAAGGGGGATGGGGCGATCACGCCGGCGCATCGGCACCGTGAGCGCTGGACATCGCCGACAACACACGAATGGCCGCGTCCAGGTCGGCCGAACTGAAGTCGCCCGCGATCTCGCGGACATGCTGTTGCCACTGCCCGACCACGGCCTGATAGGCCGCCTCGCCGCGGGGCGTCAGCGCATACAACGGGGAGCGCTTGTGCGCCGGATTGGGCAGCGCGTCGACCAGCCCGTCGCCGGTCAGCACGTTGATCTGTTTCAGCACCGCCTGCCGCGTGATGCCCATCGCGTCGGCGATCTGCGGGATGCTCGGGGCCTCCGTCGCCATCGCAATGGCGCCCAGCACCTGCCAGCGCGCGCTGGTCAGGCCGTGCGGCCCGGAAAAGGTGTTGCCCCATTCGATCAGCAGGCCGTTCAGCCGGAATACAGACAGCGCGACGGCGGTCAATTTCGCGGATTTCGTCATGGTCGAAGCGGGTCGTCGAGTATCGAACGATGACCATTCTGCCAAAGTGACAACTGGTTGTCAATTATCGCCGTATGCCTGCCGGGTGCGCCCGCCGCCGGCATTGCCGCCCCGCCGGCGGCGCGTGCACAATGCCGGTCCGGGGACGACCGGGCACCGTCCTGCCCGGATTTTTTTGAGGTGGCGGAAGAACATGAAGAAAGTCTGCATCGTCGGCGCGTCGGGCAAGCTCGGGCGCTACATGGTTCGGCATGCGCTGGAGCGCGGCTACGAAGTCGTCGCCGTGTGTCGTGCGGCAAGCGTGGCGAAGCTCGCCAGCTTCGGCGATCGCATCACGATCGTGCCCGGCGCGACCGACGATCGCCGGGTGATCGAGCAGGCCGTGGCCGGCTGCGACGGCGTGCTGACCGTGCTCGTGCCGTGGGGCATGCAGCGCTACGCATCCGGAACCGCGCAAGCCGTGCTGGATTTCGCGCCGGCGCATGCGCGGCTCGTGTTCTCGTGCGGCTGGCACATCACGCGGGATGGCAAGGATGTCTATCCGATGTCGATCCGCGCGGCGGTGGCGATCGGCGGCTGGCTGCTGCGGCTGTTGCGGGTCGGCGAGATCGACGATCAGGTGGAAGCCTGCCGGCGCGTGTTCGCGAGCGACGCGCGCTGGACCGTGGTTCGAGGCAGCAATCTGGAGGAAGGGGAGAGCGACGGGTTGCCGGTGTGGAGCGAGCACGTCGGCGACGCGATCCTCGCGAGCAACCGCACGCGCCGGATCGACTTTGCGCTGTTCATGGTCGCGGCGCTGACCGACGATACGCTGATCCGCCGCGCGCCGGCGATCTGCGGGCGCCGTACGCGCTCTGCGTTGGCGGCCCGCGCGACGGTCGAATAGGCGATGTCGGAGCCGCGCGTGCCGCCGGGTCGTTAGGCATGGCGCGGCGTGACCGTTGCAGCGCGCCGCGGCGACGATGGCGGGCCACCCGTCGGGCGGGTCGCGCAGGGCAGCCGTGTGCCCGCCGGACTGCCTCGAACGTGTGCGCATCCGGCGCGCGCCGGGCCGGGAAATGCATCCGTCTGGCGCGGCAACGCGCATTGCCGGTGCACGACCAACAAGTCCTTTTCCATCAACGACTTGGTGTTGCAGCCCGCAGGTTGTCCACAAGCTTGCCAACACAATCTGTGGACAAGCCGTGCGATACGTGCGCTACGCCGGTGCGGGAAAGCGCACCGTCACGGTCAGCCCGCGCCCGCCGTGCGTCGTGCCGAGCGCGACCGTCGCGCGGTGCTGTTCGGCGATCCGCTTGACGATCGACAGCCCGAGCCCGCTGCCCGACGACGTGACGGCCTGCGCGCCTTCGCCGCGATAGAAGCGTTCCCACACGTCGTTGCGTTCGGCTTCCGGGATCCCGGGGCCGTCGTCGGCGACTTCGAGCACGGGCGTCGTGCCGTCGATCCGCGCGGATACATCGACGCGCGCACCGTCGCCCGCATAGCGGATCGCGTTGTCGACGAGGTTGTTCAGCAGCACGCGCAACGTGTCCGCATTGCCCGACGTCATCACCGGCGTCGACACGATCGCGCCGAGATCGATCCGGTGCGCGTCGGCGACGCGCGTGCGATCCGATACGACCGATCGGCACAGCGCGGCGAGATCGACGGGCGCCGACGCGGAGGCGGCCGCCTGCGCGTCGGGCTCGAGGCGCGCGAGCGTCAGCAACTGCTCGGCAAGGTGGCCGAGGCGCGTCGTGCCCGCCTGGATCTGCGCGAGGATGTGCTCGCGTTCCTCGGCGGTCGCCGCGCGCCGCAGCAGCTGCGACTGGATCGACAGCCCCATGATTGGCGTGCGCAACTCGTGCGCGGCATCGGCGATGAAGTGACGCTGCAGCGTGAACGAGCGGTCGAGGCGCGCGAGCAGATCGTTGATCGCTTCGGCGAGCGGTCGGACTTCGTTCGGCATCGAGCCGACGTCGACCGGCTCCAGATTGTTCGCATTCCTGCGTTTCAGGCCGGATGCGATCGTGCGCAGCGGCCGCAACCCCGCGCCGATACCGAACCACAGGCCGATCGCGAGCAGCGGCAGCATCGAGAACACCGGCCACAGCAGGTGCACGGCGATGCCCGCGATCGCTTCCCATCGGGCATGGCGTGCCTGCGCGAGCCGGATCGTCGTGCCGCCGCGTTCGGTCACATAGGTGCGCCACGGCTGGCCGTCGACGTCGACGCTCGCGATGCCTTTCTGCTCGGGCGGCGGCAGTTTCGAATCGCGGTCGGTCGAATACACGAGCGCGCCGTTGCGCCAGACCTGCAGCAGCACCGCGTCGGGGTCGCTCGCTTCGAAGCCGTGCTTGCCGTTGGCGTGGTTGCTGAACGACAGCTCGCCGTTCGGGCCGACGACGATCTGCTTCGACATGCTGCGCATCTGGTCGTCGAGCAGGTCGTCGAGTTCGCGCAGCGCGCCCCAGTAGGTGCCCGCGCTCGCGACGAGGCCGATCACGCAGGCGGCCGGCATCAGCCACGTCAGCAGGCGCCGCCGCAGCGACGTGTTGCGCCAGCGCGAGATCGCCCGTTGGATGCGCGTCATGCGCCGTCACCGATCCGGTAGCCGACGCCGCGCACCGTGCGGATCATGTCGTGGCCGAGCTTCTTGCGCAGGTTGTGGATATGCACCTGCACGGCGTTGCTCTCGATTTCCTCGCCCCAGCTGTACAGCCGTTCCTCGAACTGCTCGCGGGAGATCACCGCGCCCGGGTCGCGCATCAGCTCGTGCAGCAGCACGAACTCCTTCGGCGACAGCGGCACTTCGTCGTCGTTGAGCCAGACGAGGTGCTTGACGGGGTCGAGCCGCAGCGGGCCGATCACGAGCGTCGTCTGCGCGCGGCCCGCGTGGCGGCGGCTCACGGCGCGGATGCGGGCGAGCAGCTCGTCGAGCTCGAACGGCTTGACGAGATAGTCGTCGGCGCCGCTGTCGAGGCCCGCGATGCGGTCGGGCACGCCGTCGCGCGCGGTGATGATGATCGCGGGGAGGGTTTCGTCGCGGCGGCGCAGCGCGGCGAGCACCGACAGGCCGTCGCGGTTCGGCAACCCGAGATCGAGCAGCAGCAGGCCGTAGCCGGTCGCGCGCAGCGCGAGCGACGCGGCGTCGCCGTCCTTCACCCAGTCGACCGCGAAGCCTTCCTGTTTGAGGCCTTGTTCGAGCCCGCTGCCGATCAGCGGATCATCCTCGACGAGCAATACGCGCATGAATTCGTGTCTCTTCAACGGGGCGCCGTGGCACCCGGGGTTCCCATGATAAGCGCCCGTGTCTTAGGCGCAGCTTAAACGTGGGCGGCGCACGGCGGGCGCTCCCATGCGTCCGATGCGGCACCGCGTCGCTTCCGGGCGACCTTCAGGTTTGCTTAATCTTACGGTCCGTAATCTGGCGCCGTCGCGTTCAACGGGGCGCGGCGTCACATCGAAGAAGAGGACCACGATCATGAAACACCTGGCCAGAATCCTGACGGTTGCGCTCGCCACGCTGCCTGCCGCCGTCTACGCGCAATACACGGGGCCGTCCACGCTGACCACGACCACCGTGAAGGAACTGCTTGCGAACGGCAAGGACGACCAGCACGTGCAGCTGCAGGGCCGCATCGTCAAGCACGTCGGCGGCGAGGATTACGAATTCGCCGATGCGACCGGCACGATCCGCGTCGAGATCGACCACAAGCTGTGGGCGGCCGGCCAGCCCGTCAGCGACAAGAACGAAGTGAAGGTGACCGGCGAATTCGAGCGCAAATGGTCGGGCAGCGTGAAGGTCGACGCCGATCACGTCGAAGTGCTGCGCTGACCGGTGCGCGCGGGGCCGGTGATACCATGGACGACCGGTTCCCGTTCCCACCAAGATGGCCGCCAATTTCGACGAACTCGCGTCCCGGATCCGGGCGCAATTTTCCGAGCTGAGCCCGCAATTCCAGGCGGGCGCTGCCTTCCTGCTCGATCATCCCGACGAAGTCGCCACCTCGTCGATGCGCAAGGTCGCCCAGCGCGCGCAGGTGCAGCCCGCCTCGCTCGTGCGGCTCGCGCAGCAATTCGGTTTCCCCGGCTGGAACGAGCTGCGCGACCTGTGCGTGGCACGCGTGCGCACGCGCCCCGAGCCGCTCACGCAGCGGGCGCGCTCGCTCGTGCGGCCCGATGCGCAGGCGTCGCTCGCGCACGACCTGCTCGCCGCGCAACAACACAATCTGTCGGCCACCGCCGCGCAGAACGAGCACGCGCTCGCCGATGCCGCGAAGCTGATCCGCAAGGCGTCGCACGTGCACGTCGCGGGGTTTCGTTCGTGTTATCCGGTCGCGTTCGGCTTCGTGTACGGCTACCGGCTGTTCCGTCCGACCGTGTCGCTGCTCAATGGCGTCGCCGGTTCGCTCGAGATGGAGCTGCGCACGATCGCGAAGCAGAGCGTGACCGTCGTCGTCAGCTTCGCGCCGTATTCGCAGGAAGCGACGCGCGTCGCGCAGGCCGCGAAGGCACAGGGCAGCCGGATCGTCGCGATCACCGACAGCGCGGTGTCGCCGATCGCCCTGCACGCGGATGCGCAACTGATCTTCACGCACGACAGCCCGTCGTTCTTCCCGTCGCTGGTGGCCGCGCATGCGATGGCCGAAGCGTTGGTCGCGCAGTTGCTGGCGCTCGAAGGCAGCGATGCAATCGCCGCGCTCGAGCGCACGGAAGCGGAACTGCACGCGAAGGGCGCGTACGTCGTCTGACGCGGTGCGTGCGGCGTCGCCCCTTCCTCATTCAGGATTCAAGCGGATTCAACCGATGACGTTCACATACGAGGTGACGGATACGGGCGACGCGAACGTGCGCAAGCAGATCGTCGCGCCGCTCATCCGGTTCAACGAAAGCCAGGCGGGTCCGATCAACGCGCGTCCGCTGGCCGTGGTCGTGACCGATGGCGACGGCGCGGTGGTGGGTGGCCTGTGGGGCAGCACGGCGTATGGCTGGCTGCATGTCGACCTGCTCGTGGTGCCCGAGGCCGCGCGCGGCCAGGGCGCGGGCACGCGCATCATGGATCTGGCCGAGGCGGAGGCCGTCGCGCGCGGCTGCCACAGCGCGTGGCTCGACACGTTCGACTTCCAGGCACGGCCGTTCTACGAGAAACGCGGCTATGTCCGCTTCGGCGAGCTGCCGGATTATCCGGTCGGACACGCGCGCATTTTCCTGATGAAGAAGCTCGCGGGTTGAGTGCCGCCGCCGCGTGGCGCGGCGCGGTTGACGTCGCCGCCGGCCGTCGCCTAGGATACCGGGCAGCGATGCAGGTCGCTTCCGGGTCCGCGGAAAGGGTTGAACCCACCTGTCGCAGCGAATTCAGCTTTCCCCCTGTCCTTTGTGCTGGCGGTATTGCGGACCTTCGGCCATTCACTGCACGAGGATTCGCATGAAAAAGCTGCCTCCCAAGGCCAATCCCGATCATCTGAAAAAGCAGGCCAAGGCATTGTTGCGCCTGTACCGGCAAGGCGACGCCGATGCCGTCGCGCGCTTTGTCCGGTTTCTTCCCGCCGCCGCGAACCGCACGCACGACGAAGCGCTCGCGCTCGGGCTGCGGCTGCATGACGCGCAATCCTGCATTGCGCGCGAGTACGGTTTTGCGTCATGGGCCGATCTCGGCGCGTTCGTCGACATGCACGCGCTGGCGGGGCAACAGCGCGCGCAGCTCGTCCGCCGCTGGCTCGACCTGGCGTACGGCGGCGACGTGACCGGCGGCTTCGACGCGCCCCGGCCGCGCGTCGCCGCGCAATTGTTGCTCGACCATCACGAGCTCGTCGCGGACGATCCGACCATTGCCTGCGCGGCCGGCGACCTCGACGCCGTGAAGGCGGCGCTGGCCGCCGATCCCGGCTGGATCGCGCGCGCCGGCGGCGCGTTGAAGCTGCCGCCGCTGGTCGCCGTCACGCATTCGCGGCTCGGGCAGCTTCCCGGGTTCGCCGCCAGGCTGCGCGCCTGCGCGCGTCTTCTGCTCGATGCCGGCGCCGATCCGAACCAGCGGATCGGCAACCGCTTTCCGCCTGCGTCGCTCGCCGAGCCCGACGACGCGGGGCCGCTGTCGGCGCTGTACGGCGCGGCGGGCGTCAATCGCGATCCGGTGCTCACCGCGATGCTGCTGGAGGCCGGCGCCGACCCGAACGACGGCGAATCGCTGTATCACTCGGTGGAGAATCCGGCCTGCACGCGCGTGCTGCTCGAACACGGCGCGCGGGTGAGCGGGACGAATGCGTTGCGGCGCGCGTTCGACATGCGCGATGCGGATGCGCTCGAATTGCTGCTCGCGCATGGCGGCGACCCGAACGAGCCGCCGGGCCCGGGGCTCGCGCAGACCTGGGGCGCACCGTTGTTGCGGGCGATCGGCGTGCGCTGCTCGGCGCGCCACGTTGCCGCGCTGCTGGCGGCCGGCGCCGATCCCCGCGCGCAAACGCCCGCAGGTATCAGTGCGTACCGGCTGGCGATGCAGACCGGGCTGTCCGACGTCGCGGCCTTGTTGCGTGCGGCCGGCGCGGAGGAGGCGCTCGACGCGGCGGACGCGTTCGTGGCGGCCTGCGCGCGTGCCGACGCCGACGATGCGCGGCGCATCCAGGCGCGGCATCCCGAACTGCCCGGCGCGCTGCCCGCTGAACGGCTGCGGTTGCTGCCGGACGCCGCGGCATGGGGTTCGGGCGACGCGGTGAAGGTCATGGTCGAACTGGGCTGGCCGATCGCCGCGCGGGGCGGCGACTGGGACGCGAGCGCGCTGAATCACGCGGTGTTCCGCGGCGACGCGGACTTGCTGGCGTTCCTGCTCGCGCACGGCGCGAACTGGCGCGACCTGCACGGGTTCGGGAGCGACGCGCTCGGCACGTTGTCGTGGGCATCCGTCAACGAACCGGAGCAGGTCGGCGCGGCCGACTGGGAGGCCTGCGCGCGGGTGCTGCTCGCGCACGGCGTGCCGCACGCCACGCGGGATCCGTCGAATCCGGACGACGTGCTGATCGACGGCCGCGCAATGCGCTTCTCCGAGGCCGTCACCGACGTGTTGCTCGGCATCGACGACGGGCCGCCCGCAACGACTTGAACGACCGTGGGCCGGCGACGGGCAGGTGGCGGCGCCGGCCCGCGCGTGGCCGGCTGCGGGCGTACGGTCGGCGTGCCGGGTTTTCCCGGTCGCGCGACGACATTTCGGCGAGTGCTGAAACGTCGCGTGCACGACCGGCGTAAGCTCGATCGTCAACTTCCTTCCGGAGTCCGCGATGACCCGTTCCAACCTGCAAGCCCGCCAAGCCGAAGCCTTCCGCGCCCTGCATGCGCGCTCAGGCGCGTTCATCATCCCGAACCCGTGGGACGCGGGCACCGCGCGCCTGCTCGCGATGGCCGGCTTCGAGGCGCTCGCGACCACGAGTGCCGGCTACGCGTTTTCGAAAGGGCAGCCCGACAACGCGATCGACCGCGACGCGATGCTCGATCACATCGCCGAGATCGTCTCCGCGGGCGGCTTGCCCGTCAGCGCCGATCTGGAGAACGGCTTCGGCGACGCGCCTGACACGGTGGCCGAAACGATCCGGCTCGCGGCCGAGGCCGGCGCGGTGGGCGGTTCGATCGAGGACGCGACGGGCCGCGCCGACGCGCCGATCTACGCACGCGATGCGGCGATCGAGCGTATCGCGGCGGCCGTCGACGCGGCACGCGCGCTGCCGTTTCCGTTCACGCTGACCGCGCGCTGCGAAAACTACCTGCATGGCCGCCCCGACCTCGCCGACACGATCGCGCGGCTCGTCGCCTATCGCGACGCGGGCGCCGACGTGCTGTACGCGCCGGGCATCACCGAGGCGGACGACATCGCGGCGGTGACGCGGGCGGTCGGTGCGCCCGTGAACGTCGTGATGGGGCTGCAGGGCGGCTTGCTGAGCCTCGACGCGCTGGCGGCGCTCGGCGTGAAGCGCGTGAGCGTCGGCGGCGCGCTGGCGCGGGTCGCGCTCGGCGCCTTTCTGCGCGCGGCGAAGGAGATGGTGCAGGACGGCACGTTTACGTTTACGCAAGCGGCCGTACCCGGGCGCGATATCAACCGCTGGTTTGCGTCACCCGATAATTCGCCGGTTTTGTTCGGGAAATGAGCGCAGATAAATCGTGGGATCGTTTCCAATTGAAGGCTGCTTGACAATAATCAACCGATTTCGCGTCTGAAATAAACGTCGGTGACGATGCAAAATACATCGTCTATTCTCCGCATTCCCGCCCGTTCGACCGGCGCCGGCGCACAAACCGCGCCGGACCGGGCGATCGGGCGCTCGCCATGCGCGTCGATGCCGCGCATTGTTGCATTTCCTTGGTCAGTATGTTTTCGAACGCGGGAGTTGCCGGCTGATTATTTGATTGATAATCTGCGGCACGTTCGAAAGGACAGTGGGTGGTCCGCCGAGAATATCGATATATAAAAATGCTGAGAGAGCGATGACGAACCGAGAAAATCAACGCGTCAGGTTTCGCGTCGGCGATGTCGTGACGCTGAAGACGGGCGGGCCGCGCATGACCGTCACCTATGCCGGGCCGGTCGTATTCGACGACGGCGACTGGCTGATCTGCCAGTGGTTCGACGAAAACGGCGAATTCCGCCAGGAAATGTTCCCTCACGACACGATGGTGGCCGAGCCGCGCGCGATTTCGGCCGGGCGCGTCCGCATGCGGATGCAGTCGCATCGCTACCGGTCGGCTGCCTGACGATCCGCTGTCGTCGCGATGCTGCCACCACGCCCGGTAACCGCGCCGCGACATTTCACGTCAGCCCGAAACATGCGGCCGTGCACGGCCTCGATACTGTCTGCATGAACCCGACCGATCCCATCGCAGCGGTCACGCACCGCGATCCCTATCCCTACTATGCGGCGCTCGTCGACGGGCCGCCGCTCGCGTTCGACGCCACGCTCGGCCTATGGGTCGCGAGCCGCGCGGCCGCCGTGACGGCCGTGCTCGGCCATCCGGCCTGCCGGGTTCGCCCGCTGGACGCCCCCGTGCCGCCCGCATTGCGCGGCACGACGGCCGGCGCGCTGTTCGGCGAGCTGGTGCGCATGAACGATGGCGCGTTGCGGCACGACGTGCCGAAGCAGGCGCTGCGCGCGGCGTTCGCGCCGATCGACCCGGCGGCGCTGCGCGACCGTGCCGCGCGGATTGCCGCACGGCGCTTGCCGGCGCCGGGCGATGCCGGTGCGCTGAACGCGTGGTGCATGACGGTGCCCGTTTGTGCGGTTGCCGATCTGCTCGGCTTCGACGAGACGCAGCTCGACGATATCGCGGCGCAGGTCGTGGATTTCGTCGCCGCGCTGTCGCCGTTGTCGGATGCCGCGGCACTGGCCCGCGCGAGCGACGCTGCGCGAGCGCTGCTCGACCGGATGACGGCGCGCGTCGCGCAGACGCAGGCGCACGACGGCACGCTCGTCGCCGCCGTGCAGCAGGCGGCCCGCGCATCGGGCTGGCACGCGAGCGGCGCGCTGGTCGCGAATCTCGTCGGGCTACTGTCGCAGACCTGCGAGGCGACGGCCGCATGGCTCGGCAATACGCTGGTGGCGTGGAACGGGGAAGCGGGGGCGAGCGCCGCGCACGTCACGCCGGACGATGCCGCGCTCGACGCATTCGTTGCCGAAGTCGGGCGCTTCGATTCACCGGTGCAGAACACGCGCCGCTTCGTCGCAGCGCGCACGACGATCGAAGGCGTGACCGTCGAGGCGGGCGACGCGATTCTCGTCGTCCTCGCCGCCGCGAACCGCGACCCGGCCGTGCATCTCGATTCGCAACGGTTCACCCCTGGCCGCGCGGCCGGGCCGAATTTCGGCTTCGGCACGGGGCCGCATGGTTGCCCGGGCGAGCGGATCGCGCGGGCGGTGACAGCGGGGGCGTTCGGGGCGTGGCTGCGTGCGGGCGGCGTACCGCTGCACGATGGCCTCGCGTGGGACTACCGCGCGTCGACCAACGTCAGGATGCCGAAGTTCGACGCGGTAAGCTGAAGGGGAAAGAGGGACTTAACGGCAGCCTTGCTTCTCCGCCCATTGCTCCTGGGCGGCCACGCGGCGTTGCACGCGTTCGACGAGACCGGTCGAGAAGGTCCGCATGCTGATGCCGCGGCGCTTCGCGAGGATCGTCTGCGCGACATCGGTGCGCGGGTTCGGCTGGCAGGCCCAGTACAGCGTCATCAGCCAGCCGATGCCGGTCCACCCGAACAGCGCGTTGAACATCGCGACCGTCAGCTTGTCGTGCCGGCCACGCCGGTCGGCCACGACCGCCGGCAGAAAATAGATCGCGATCGCGGCCACCGAACCGGCCACTTGAATCAGGACTGCGTTCTGCATGTTGCTGCTCCATCCGAACTGCAATGGAACCGAGTATCGCGCTTTTTCCGTTTGCGTGCAGGCCGTGGCCAAGCAATTGATTGTTGCGTTTTTAATGACGATCAGCCGGCTTTGGCTTCCGCCGGCTGCACTTCGTTGCTCAACGCGAAACCTTCGTCGAGCCAGCCCGTCACGCCGCCGATCATCAGCTTGACCGGCCGGCCGAGGCGCGCGAGTTCGATCGCCGCGCGTGCGGCGCCGTTGCAGTGCGGGCCCGCGCAGTAGACGACGAACAGCGTGCCGGCCGGATAGCCGGCGAGCTTGCTCTCGATGATCTTGCGGCGCGGCAGGTTGCGCGCGCCAGGCACGTGGCCGGCGGCGAACTGATCGGGGCCGCGCACGTCGAGCAGCACGAAATCGGGCGTGCCCGATGCGAGCGCGTCGTGCACGTCCCAGCAATCGGTCTCGAAGCGTAGCGATGCCTCGAAATGCGCGAGGGCGGTGGGGCTGTCGGCGGCGGGCACGTCGGTGACGTAGGACATGGCAGGTTCTCCTGAAGAGTGCGTGGAACGCGGTGGAATGAGGGGCAGTATCGCGGTTCGGCGCGTTTCGCGGCAGTGGCGCGATCGACAAGTTCCGGTAACATCGCGCCATGCACAATCATCTCGTCGTCGCGCTCGCCTACGATCGCCTCTGCACGTTCGAATTCGGCTGCGTGGTCGAACTGTTCGCCCTCGAACGCCCCGAGCTCGGGGTCGACTGGTATCGCTTCGCGGTCTGCGCGAGTGAGCCCGGGCCCGTGCGCGCGGCGGGCGGCATCACGGTCGCCGCGCCCTATCGGCTCGCGACGCTCGATCGCGCCGACACCATCGTGATTCCCGGCTGGCGCGATCCGGACGAACGGCCGCCGGAGCCGCTGCTGAAGAAACTGCGGGCCGCGCATCGCCGCGGCGCGCGGCTTTGCTCGATCTGTTCGGGCGTGTTCGTGCTGGCCGCGGCCGGCGTGCTCGACGGCCTCACGGTGACGACCCACTGGCGTTATGCGGAGAAACTGCAGGCACGTTATCCGGCGCTGCGCGTGAATCCCGATGCGCTGTACATCGACGAAGGGCAGGTGATCACATCGGCCGGATCGGCGGCGGGGCTCGACATGCTGCTGCATCTCGTGCGCCGCGATCATGGCGGCGCGATTGCGAACCGCGTCGCGCAGCGTCTCGTGCTGCCGCCGCATCGCGACGGCGGGCAGGCGCAGTTCGTGCCGCGCCCGGTCGCGCCGGGCGGCACCGACCGGCTCGCGAAGCTGATCGACTGGATGCGCGCGCATGCGGCCGAGCCGCATACGCTTGCGTCGCTCGCCGCGCAGGCCGCGATGAGCACGCGCACGCTGCAGCGTCAGTTCGCGGATGCAACGGGGATGTCGCCGCTCGCGTGGCTGATCCGTGAACGCGTGAACGTCGCGAAGGACATGCTCGAAGCGCATCCCGCGCTGTCGCTCGCGCAGGTCGCGGCGCGCGCGGGGTTCGGTTCCGAGGAATCGCTGCGCCGGCATTTCCGGCGCGTCGCGGCGACGAGCCCGGCCGCGTACCGGCGCGGGATGAGTCGCGGCGAAAGCGCACGAGACGCCTGAGCGCGGTACCGATTCCTGTCGACGTTTTCGCCCGATGGAACCGCCGTGGCGCAAGATCGCGCGTCACCGCGAGAGGCCGGCTGCCTGAAAGGCCGACCCCGGCTGCAAGTGGCGACGCCTGCCGCCGGGCGGCGGCACGGCGTCGCGTTGCATTGCGTACTCAGCGTGTGTGGGTATCGCGCGCCTTCTGCTTGATACACGCGATGCGATACACGCCATCCTCGACCTCGACACCGTGCGTGTCGTGCGTGAAGCCGGGGAAGCGCAGGTCGTACTGCTCGAGTGCCTTCAGGTAGCCGAGCAGCGGGCCGTCGGCCGGCCCCGCGTTCTCGCCGGGCATCAGCAGCGGAATGCCGGGCGGATAGGGCACGACGCCCGTCGCGACGGTGCGGCCTTCCATCTCCGCGAGCTCCAGCATTTCGATGTCGTTGTGCACCAGATGCTCGAACGCCTCGGCCGGGCTGTAGTTGGGCGTCGGCAGCGTCGAGAAGCCACGCGACATCATCTCGGTCGTCTTCAGGTCGCTCATCGCGCTGAACATCAGGTCGCACAGATCGCGCAGGCCGAGCTTGCCGTAGCGTTCCGGATAACGCGCGACGAGTTCAGGCAGCGCCTGTTCGAGCGGCGCGTTCGCGTCGTAGTCGCGCTTGAAATCGAGCAGCGTGTTGACGAGCGTGCCCCACTTGCCCTTCGTCACGCCGAGCGAGAACAGGAACAGGATCGTGAAGTCGGTCGTCTTCTCGACGACGATCCCGTGCCGGTCTAGATACGCGGTGACGACCGACGCCGGAATGCCGACCGGCATCAGCCCGCCGTGCGCGGCGACACCCGGCGTGACGATCGACACCTTGATCGGGTCGAGCATGCAGTAGTCGTCCTCGATCTCGCCGAAGCCGTGCCACGTGTCGCCCGGATGCAGCACCCAGCACGACGGATCGGTGGCGAGCAGCGTCTCGTCCGCTTCGTGGAAGCGCACGCGCCGGCCCGTCTTGCGATCGACGACGCTATCGGGCTGCCAGCCGTTGAAGAACCAGTCGTTGTTCTCCGCGCATTCCGTATGCAGGCGCGCCAGCATCTGGCGGAACGCGACGGCCTCGCGAATCGCGTCGGTGGTCAGCGCCTCGCCGCCGGGGCCGTCCATCATCGCGGCGCTCACGTCGTTCGACGCGATGATCGCGTAGTTCGGCGACGTCGACGCATGCATCATGTACGCCTCGTTGAAGCGCGCATGCTCGATCGGGTTGCGGCCGTCGCGAACATGAATGAACGATGCCTGCGACAGCGCGGCGAGCAGCTTGTGCGTCGATTGCGTCGCGAACACGGTCGGCTTGCTCGCGTCGTGTTGCGACGGATCGCCGTGCATCGCGTGACGGTCGCGGTAGATCGGGTTGAAGCGCGCGTAGCCGTACCATGCCTCGTCGAAGTGCAATCGGTCGACGCTCTGGCCGAGCAGGGCCTCGACGCGCGCGACGTTGTAGCAGAGGCCGTCGTACGTCGAGTTCGTGATCAGCGCATGCACGGGCGTCGGGTCGATGCCGTCGCGGCCCCGCACGAGCGGGTTCGCGTCGATCGCGAGGCGCACGGCGGCGGCCGTCAGCCGCTCGGGCATGATCGGCCCGATGATCCCGTAGTGGTTGCGCGACGGAATCAGGTAGGTCGGAATCGCGCCGGACATCGTCATCGCGTGCTCGGCCGACTTGTGGCAGTTGCGGTCGCACAGCGCGACCTGGTTGCGCGTGACGCTCGCCATCAGGATCACGCGGTTCGACATCGACGAGCCGTTCGTCACGTGATACGTGCGATGCGCGCCGAACACGCGCGCCGCATAGCGTTCGCTTTCGCCGATCGGGCCGGAGTGATCGAGCAGCGAGCCGAGTTCGCCGACCGAGATCGACAGGTCGGAGCGGAACAGCGATTCGCCGAAGAATTCGAAGTACGCACGGCCGACCGGCGATTTCAGGAACGCGGTGCCGCCCGTGTGTCCGGGCGTGTGCCACGAGTATTCGTACACGCGCGAGAACTGCGCGAGCGCGCGGAACATCGGCGGCAGCACGGTTTCGCGGTAGCGCTCGATCGCGGCGACGATGCGGCCGCCGATGAACGCGGTGGTGTCCTCCAGCATCCAGATGAAGTCGTCGGCCTTGCGCATCGCGTCGACCGGAATCGCGGATGCGCTCGCGCGGCTCGCGAGCAGGAACACGGGCACGGTCGCGTTGCGGGCGCGCATCGCGTCGAGCACGGCCCGCGCGGGCGCATGGTCGGCGTCGTTGCCGAGTTCCCAGTTGAGCAGCAGGCACTGGATCGCCGGATCGGCGGCGACCACCGCGCACGCATCGTCGGCGGACGTCGCGATCACGACGTCGACGAGCCGCGCGCGCAGCTCCTCGGCAAGCGCCGTCGCGGCGCGCCCGGTGGCCGTGCGTTCATCGATGTCGTGCTGCACGAGCAGCGCCTTCATGCCGAGGCGGCGGAAGGCCGGTTGGGTCAAGGAAGCAGTCATTGTTTAATCCCCCGTTTGCTGGGTTGCCTGGACGCTCGCGGCAACGGCCGGCGAGCGCGCGTGAAGGGTGTCGGCCTGGTGACGGCCCACGGAGATCCAGAAGGTGGCGGCGAGCGCGGCGATGGTCACGCCGAGTGCGAGATAGCGCACCCAGCGCGGCGAGCGGCCGCCCGGATGGATGTGGGTTTCCTCGATCTCGCGCTGGCGGTTGATCGACAACTCGTAGAAGACGATCGTCGCGACGACGAAGATCAGCGACCAGCGCGTCTGCTGGCCATCGGAGCCGACCATCGCCCACAGCGCGTAGACGGCGCCGATCAGGCCGACGATCGTATAGAACGTGAACTGGTGCGACGGCATCTTGCCGTAGCCGAGCACCTTGATCGCGATGCACGAGTAGATGTACGGCAAGAGCGTCATGATCACGGCGATCGACGCGATCTTGCCGAACTGTTCGCTCGCGCTCGGCGACATCGTCGCGAGCACCTGCACCGACATGATCAGCGCGACGATCGCGAGGCCGGCCGACGGCACGTTCTTCGAGTTCACGCGGGCGAATACGCCGGCGAACAGGCCGTCGTCGGCGGCCGCCTTCGCGGTCTGGCCGACCAGCAGCGTCCAGCCCGCGAGCGAGCCGAGGCAGCCGAGCGCCGCGCAGATCGCGACCGCGTTCGCGGCCGTGTCGCCGAGCGCGAGGCGCGCGGCATCCGCGAACGGCGCGCTCGAGGCGAGCAGCGCCTTGTTCGGGATCATCCCCATGATCACGGTCGAGCTGAGCACGTAGCAGACGGCCGCGAGCACGACGCCGCCGACGGTTGCGATCGGCACGTTGCGCGACGGGTTCTCGACGACGCCGGCCGATACCGACGCACTCTCGACGCCGATGAACGCCCACAGCGTGAAGTTCAGCGTCGCGCCGATCGCGCTGAAGCTGTTGGTGCCCGACACGTTCCAGCCGGCGAAGTACACGTCCTTGCTGAACCAGAACCAGCCGAACACGGCCATCCCGAGGATCGGCACGAGCGCGAAGATCGTCGTGACCGACTGCACGCGGCCGACGACGTTCGGCCCGAGGATGTTCGCGTACGTGAACAGCCAGATCACGAAGATCTGCGCGAGCGCGAACACGAGCGGGTCTTTCAGGACCGGGAAGAAATGCGTGAGGTAGCCGAGGCCGGCGACCGCGAGGCCGACGTTGCCGAGCACGTTCGCGAGCCAGTAGATCAGGTTGGTCTGGTAGCCCATGTACGGGCCGAACGACTTGCGCGCATACGCGTACGGGCCGCCGGCGGCCGGGTCGATCGCCGCGAGCTTCGCGAACACGAGCGCGAGCGACACGGCGCCGACGACGGTGATCAGCCAGCCGAAGATCGCGATGCCGCCGGTGGCGGCGAGGTTCGCGGGCAGCATGAAGACGCCGGAGCCCATCATGTTGCCCGCGACCATCAGCGTGGCGGGAATGACGCCGATTTTCGGCGCGGAAGCCGCGGCCGAGGAGGCGGCGGCGCGGGAGGAGGACGAGCTGGCATCGGACATGCGACGCTCCTTGACGAGACGAGTTGCGGTTGAGGTGGCGCGGGGCGGCGCCGGTCGACGATTCCGGTGCGGATCGTCGATTTAATTAACGTGTTCATGTTATCGCCTGGGTGGTTTTGAATAAGGGTAAACGCCGGTATTTAATAACTTGAATATTGATGGATGTCATTGAAACCGGTAAATCGGTGTTTGAATATGGGTGTGAGTGGGCCGTGCAGCAAGGCAGTGGGCGTTTTTTTGGTCTCGGCCATGGATGGAGGGATCGCGCTGCTGAAGTTGCCATGAATAATCGTTTTTCCGAATCGGGTAAATCGATTCGTGACGTAAATGGCGCCGCAATCGGGGTTCGGGTTTGTCGGTTAATATCGGGCGCATTAAATGCGCGCCGCCGGCGCGCGCGACCACCTTCTTCCCCGAGGACGATTCCGATGACGACGCTGCCTTCCCGTTTGCCGCTGATCCAGGCGCCGATGGTCGGTTCGCTGAGCCCGCTCGCGATCGCGGTGTGCGAAGCCGGTGGGCTCGGCTCGTTGGTATGTGCGGCGGGGCTGCGCGACGCCTTCCCGCAGGCGGTCTGAGCGACCAGGCAGGGGGCGCCGGCGCGGGAGCATCGGCGTATCATCTGGGTTTTCGTCAGCCCGATCCAGGCACCCCCACCATGACCTCCGTCGACACTACCCCCGTCCTCGACCATGACAAGCTCGTTACCTTCATCGAGCGCAAGTGGAACGATGAAATCCTCCACGCCCTGACCGACTACATCGCGATCCCCGCAAAGAGCCCCGCATTCGACCCCGACTGGGCGAAGCGCGGCTATCTCGAGCGGGTCGTCACCGATGCCGCGCAGTGGGCCGAGCGGCAGCCCGTGAAAGGGCTGAAGCTCGAAATTGTCCGCCTGCCGGGCCGCACGCCGGTGATCTTCTTCGAATCGCCCGCCACGCGTTCGGGCAGCACCGACACGATCCTGCTGTACGGCCACCTCGACAAGCAGCCCGAATTCGACGGCTGGCGCGCGGATCTCGGCCCGTGGACGCCGAAGTACGAGAACGGCAAGCTGTACGGCCGCGGCGGCGCCGACGACGGCTATGCGATCTACGCGAGCCTCGCGGCGCTCGGCGCGCTCGACGAGCAGGGCATCGAGCGGCCGCGCTGCGTCGGCCTGATCGAGACCTGCGAGGAATCGGGCAGCTACGACCTGCTGCCGTACGTCGACGCGCTGCGCGACCGGCTCGGCCAGGTGTCGCTCGTCGTGTGTCTCGATTCGGGCGCCGGCAACTACGACCAGATGTGGCTTACGACGTCGTTGCGCGGGCTCGTGTCCGGCGACCTGCAGGTCGAGGTGCTCGAGGAAGGCGTGCATTCGGGCGTGTTCGGCGGCATCGCGCCGTCGAGCTTCCGTGTGATGCGCCAGCTGTTCGAGCGCCTCGAAGACGCGAAGAACGGCAACCTGCTGCCGGGAGTGTTCCATTGCGAGATTCCGGACAGCCGTGTGCGCGAAGCCGAAGCAGCCGCGTCGATCCTCGGCGACGCCGTGTGGAAGGGGCTGCCGTGGGCCTGCGGCGCGGACGGCAAGCCGGTGCTGCCGACCACGACCGATCCGCGCGAGGCGCTGCTGAATTCGACGTGGCGTCCGTCGCTGTCGGTCACCGGCGCGGCCGGCCTGCCGGCGCTCGCCGATGCGGGCAACGTGCTGCGTCCGCGCACCGCGTTCAAGCTGTCGCTGCGCCTGCCGCCGCTCGTCGACGCCGCGCAGGCCGTGCAGCAACTGAAGGAATTGCTCGAACTCGATCCGCCGTACAACGCGAAGGTCACGTTCAAGCCGGACGCGGGCGCCGCGACGGGCTGGAGCGCACCGGATCTCGCGCCGTGGCTCGCGTCGTCGCTCGATGCCGCGTCGCGCCGTCACTTCGGCGCCGATTGCGCGTACATGGGCCTGGGCGGCACGATCCCGCTGATGAACGTGCTGCAGGAAGGGTTCCCGTCCGCGCAGTTCATGGTGTGCGGGGTGCTCGGGCCGAAGTCGAACGCGCATGGCCCGAACGAATTCCTGCACGTGCCGTATGCGAAGAAGCTGACGGCGGCGGTCGCGGACGTGATCGCGACCGCGCGCTGATTGCTTCGCGCGCAGTAGTGACCACTGCCCGACCCAACCGCACGGAACCTTGCCGATGACCGCACTGCCGACGCCCGATACCGAACCGCTGCGCATGCGCGCCGAACCGCTGCATGCATTCGTCGCGGCACTCTGGGAGCGGGCCGGCAGCAGCGAGCGCGAGGCAAGGCTCGTCGCCGATCACCTGGTCGGCGCGAATCTCGCGGGCCACGATTCGCACGGGATCGGGATGATCCCGAACTACGTCGCGTCGTGGCGGGAAGGGCAGTTGCAGTTGAACGGGCACGCGTCGATCGCGCGCGACGGCGGCGCGGTGCTGACGATCGACGGCGGTCGCGGCTTCGGCCAGGTGATCGCGTTCGAGGCGATGGTCGAAGGGATCGACCGCGCGCGACGCATGGGCATCTGCGCGATCGGGCTGCGCGACGTGCATCATCTCGGCCGCATCGGGCACTGGGCCGAGCAGTGCGCGCGCGCGGGGCTCGTGTCGTTCCATTTCGTCAACGTGCCGGGCGACCTGCTGGTCGCGCCGCTGCACGGCACCGATCCGCGCTTCGGCACGAACCCGTTCTGCGCCGCGTATCCGCGTGCGGGCCAGCCGCCGCTGCTGCTCGATTTCGCGACGAGCGCGATCGCGTACGGCAAGACGCGCGTCGCGTACAACCAGGGCAAGCGCGTGCCGGCCGGGTCGCTGATCGATTCTCGCGGCCAGCCGACCGACGATCCGGCCGTGATGCATGAACAGCCGTTCGGTGCGCTGCTGCCGTTCGGGCTGCACAAGGGGTACGCGCTGGCGGCGATGTGCGAGATTTTCGGCGGCGCGCTCGTCGGCGGGCATACGACCTACGGTGACACGCTGCAGAAGACGAGCGCGATCGTCAACGGGATGCTGTCGGTGCTGATCGATCCGAACGCGTTCGATGCGGCCGACGCGCAGCGCGAAGCCGACGCGTTCGTCGCATGGGCGAAGGCGTCGCCGCAGGCGGGCGATGCGCCGGTGCAGGTGCCCGGCGAGCCGGAGGAGGCGAGCCGAGCGGCGCGCGGTGCCGGCGGCATTCCGGTCGACCGCGCGACGTGGCGGCAGATTCGCGAGAGCGCGGCGGCGGTCGGCTTCGACGCAGCCGAGCTCGACGCGTGGACGCAGCGCTGCAGGGCATCCGCATGAGCTGGCAATCGGAAAAGGCGCACGGCGAGGAGATCGCGTATCAGCTCGCGCCGCTTGGCAACGTCACGGTCGTGCGCTTCTTCAGCGGTGCGGCGATGCGGCTCGACGGCGTGATGTTCGGCTTCATGTCGCGCGGGTCGCTGTTCCTGCGGGTGGATGATGTGAACCGTCCGGCGTTCGTCGCGGCGGGGATGGGGCCGTTCTCGTACGAGCGGCCCACGCGCACGGTTTCGCTCGACGGTTATTACGAAACGCCGGCCGACGTGCTCGAGGATGCCGGCGCACTGTTCGACTGGTGTCGCAGCGCGTATCGCGCGGCGTTGCTGGCAGGGCCGCCGAAGCGCAAGGCCAGGGCGGTGCCGAAAGTGAAGCCGGCGCTGGAAGCGAAGCCTGCGTCGAAGCGAGTCGTCAAACCGACATCGAAAGCGTCGCCAAAGCCTGCTTCTGCACAGGGAGCCAAGCCGGCAACGAAGCGAACCGCCAAACCCGCATCGAAAGCGTCGCCAAAGTCTGCTTCTGCACAGGAAGCCAAGCCGGCAACGAAGCGAATCACCAAACCGGCGTCGAAACCGGCAGCGAAATCCCCGGCGAAGCGCAAGCAAACCTAGTGCTCGTCGCGCGAAGCGAAAGCCGCGCGACTTTTCCTCTTTTGTCGGCCCGGCCGTCGCCCGGTGATTCACGCGACATGCGCCGGCTGGCACAAGGGCGGCCGGGAGGGACACAGTCACGAATGCGTCAAGCGCGTGCCGCACCGCACATCCCCCATGCTTCACAACGGCGGCCTCGGCGTTTATGATCGGCGCGGGTTGCACCCGTGCCCGGCGCGACCCTCGCCAGCCTCGCCGCCGGCCCCGCGAACGGCGCATCGTACGCCGCGCGGGACGCTTCCCCCACTCATCATTCCAGACGGAGACAGCCGATGCTCGTCCTGATTCTCGGTTTAGCGATCTTCCTCGGTGTGCACTCGATCCGGATCGTCGCGGACGGCTGGCGGTCAGCGACGATCGAGCGGATCGGCGAGAAGCGCTGGAAGGGCCCCTATGCGATCGCGTCGATCGTCGGCTTCGTGCTGATCATCTGGGGGTACGGCATCGCGCGCCAGGGCGCGACGCTGCTGTGGGTGTCGCCCGTCGGCGTGCGCCACCTCACCGGCATGCTGACCGCGATCGCGTTCGTGCTGATCGCCGCCTCCTACGTGCCCGGCAACCGCATCAAGACGCTCGTCGGCCATCCGATGGTGGCCGGCGTGGCGGTGTGGGCCATCGCGCACCTGCTCGCGAACGGCACGCTGCACGCGGTCGTGCTGTTCGGCGCGTTCTTCGTGTGGGCGCTGGTCGATTTCGTCGTGTGGCGCGCGCGGGATCGCCGCGATGGCGTGCGCTATCCGGCGGGCAGGCTGTCCGGCGACGTCGTGGCGATCGTGGCCGGGCTCGTCGTGTGGGCGCTCTTCGCGCGGTTCCTGCACGGCTGGTTGATCGGCGTGCGGCCGTTCGGCTGAGCGGCCGAGAAGTTGAGCAACTGAGACGTCGAGCGACTGCGAAAAGACGTCTTGCGGTTTGTTCATCAATTGCCGCGACGGCGGCAGGCATGGGCGCGCGTCAGATCGGCTTGACGAACAACCCGACTGTCAACGCCGCGCCGATACAGACGATCCCGATCCGCAGCACGCGTTCGTTCACGCGATGCAGCGCCCACGTGCCGAGCAGCCCGCCGACGATCGCGCCGCCGCCGAGCGCGAGCGCGTTGCCCCAATGCAGGTGCGGCGACGTCAGGAACAGCACGACGGCCGATGCGTTCATCACGCCCGCGAGCGCGTTCTTCGTCGACATCGCGTGGCGCGGCGACAGGCCGGCCATCGTCAGCACGGCCATCATCAGGAAGCCGAGCCCGCCGCCGAAGTAGCCGCCGTAGATCGCGATCATGAACTGCGAGAGCGCGGCGGGGACGGTGCCGAGGTGGGCCGAGCCTTCGCTCGGCTTGCGGAAAAAGCTGCCCCACGCGAACACGATCGTCGCGAACAGCACGAGCCACGGCACGAGGCGCGAGAAGATCGACGACGGCGTTTTCAGCAACAGCAATCCGCCGAGTGCGCCGCCGACCACGCTGATGAAGAACATCGCGCGAAACGACAGCTTGCCCACGCCGCGCACCATCTTGCGGCTCGCCCAGCCGGTCGTGACCTGCGCGGGAAACAGCGCGACCGTCGACGTGATGTTCGCCGCGAGCGGCGACATGCCCGACACGATCAGCGCGGGCAGCGTGACGAACGAGCCGCCGCCGGCCAGGGTGTTCTGCAGTCCGGCCCAGAGGCCGGCGAGGATGACGAGAGCGAGCATCGGAGCGGGAGCGGAAGGTGGCGGGGCTCGGCTGCCGGAGGCGGGCAGGCGCGGCGAACGCATGATGGTAATGCAGGACCGCTGACGACGTGAACTGCTGCGATCGCAGTGTCGTCGCGAGCTTTCCCGGCCGGTGCAGGCGACGATGCCGCACCGCCCGCGACCAAGGTCGAGGATGGCTCGGGCGGGCGGACGGGCGGTCTTACGACGTCGCGCGGCCAATGTCGGATTGCCGAACGACGCGCGTGAAATAGACTGGTTGATGAGCGGCGGGAAAGAACCGGCAGGGTTGGGGGTCAGCCGGCGCCCGGTGCGCTCGGGAACGCAGTTCCTGTTGACGGGTTCGATTCCGGCCACGCAGTGCCGGCGCGTCGGAATCGGGCCGCCTTTTCTCGGGGGACACGCATGCGCGCCGGCGGGCGAACAGGCGACCGGGTGTCGATCGCGGCCACGCGACGGCGCTTCGTTGCCGTTGCTCCGCCGCATCGGCGGAGCAAATGAATGTCGTAGTCGGGATGGTGCGCCGCGTGTGCCACGCGCCGTGCGATCGCCGTTGCTCGAACGCGTCGCGACCGTCAGCCGTTGGCCGGTCGTCGCGGGCGAACGGGCGTGAGAGAACAACCATGAAAAAGTCGTTTCGAGGGGTCGGTCCGAGTACGGCCGTCTGTCTGATCTGCACCGCCTGTTTTGCCGCATCGCCGGCGGCCGCCTACACGCCGGGCGGTGCTCGTCATGCGCATCCGTCACGCAGCGCACCGGCGCTTTCGACCGTGACCGTCCAGCCGACGGCGAACGGCGGCGACCAGGCCGATGCGCTGCAGGCCGCGTTCGATGCATTGCAGCCGGGCCAGCGCCTCGTGCTCGCGCCGGGACGCTACACCGTCGGCCGGTCGCTGACGGTGTCCAAGGCGAACGTCGTGATCTCGGGCTATGGCGCGACGCTGGTTGCGACCAACCCGGTTGATCAGACCATCGTGATGAGCGGCAGCGGTTCGACGCTCGTCGGCGTCACGCTGGTCGGCACGGGTACGACGCGGCTGACGACGCCCGCCTCGACGAAGGTCGAGGTGACGGGCACCGGCGTCCAGGTGCTCGGCGTGACGATCCAGGGTGGCGCCAGCGCCGGGATCTTCGTGTTCGGCGGCAGCAGCGTGGCGATCGTGGGCAACACCGTGGAGGCGACGCTGGCCGACGGCATCCACACGACGTACGGCTCGACCAACGTGCTGGTGCGCGGCAATACGGTGAAGAACACCGGGGACGACCTGATCGCCGTCGTCAGCTACCAGGGTGACGGCCGCCTCAGCGCCAACGTGTTGATCGACGGGAATACGGTATCGGGCAACTACTGGGGGCGGGGCATCTCCGTGGTCGGCGGGCGGACCGTGACGATATCGAACAACACCGTCAGCGGCGTGCAGAAGGCGGCCGGCATCCTGGTCGCGCAGGAGGATAGCTGGAAGACCTACGGCGTGTCGGACGTCGTGATCGAGAACAACGTCGTCGGCGCGATCCAGGACGGCACGAATGCGAACAACGGCCTGCCGCCTACCCACCAGGCCGCGATCGAGCTCGATACCTGGTCGGGGACGGTGTCGTACGTCGTCGTGAAGGGCAACCGCGTATCGGGCTCGGGCTATGACGGCTTCCGGGCGGTGGGGAACGTCTGCCATTTCGCGGTGGCCGACACGACGCTCGCATCGATCGCCGGCATGCCGGTGTCGCTGCTGACGAACAAGTGCCCGGCCGCCGATATCGTCGCGTACGGCAATTCACTGGGTGGCGTGGCGCTGGCGACGCCGGTCGGCGCGTCCCCGTCCGGGACGATTCCGGCCGGCGGCGCGGTGACGTCGGGGATGCCGGTGGTGCGCACGAGCCTGATGCAGCCGAATGGCGCGCCCGCATCGGCGCGGAACTGACGAGGTTCGCGATGCGCTGCCCGCCGTGCCATCGAACGGGGCGCCGCGCGATGCGTTCGGGGGCGCGGTTGCCCCCGACGCCGTGGCGTCGTCCCCGGCGACCGGATAGACGATCGTGCCGTCAGGCCGGATCACCGCGCCGGCCGTCAGGTGCGCGGGTTCCACGCGGTGGGGGGCCATGATGTGCAGCACCGTTTCGCCGCGCGCGATCAGGTAGTCGGACACGATCCGCCGGTGGCAGCGCCGCCACACCGCTTCCGAGCACATGATCGCGCGGCGCGGCGCATGTTCCGTGACGATAGCCGCTTTCGCTTCGCGACGTGTGCCCGACGGCGCCGCCACACGGGTTTGCGCCAGTATGTGCGGCGGTTGTTGCTCAAGCGCTCGTCAGGACGACATGGCTGCGCGGGATGCCCATGATCCGGTCGCCGATGTCCATTCCCCATTCGGTCATGTCGATGCCCTGACTCAATTGTTCAGCCTGCCAACGCGACAGGGCTGCATCGATGTCGGAATTCGCGGATTGCAGCGCCTTGGCCAACGTCAATGCGTTGGCGGCTGCCTTGGCGGTACTGCCCGCGGTATGAGGGCGCGGAACGAAGGCTGCATCGCCCAGCAGGATCGCTCTGCCATACACCATCTGCTTCACCTGCAGATCCAGGATGGCCTGGACGAACGGTTCGTGGGTGGCTTCGACCAACGTCTGGAAAGTTGGCGCGAGAAGCGCCTTCGACGCCTGCGTCAGGCTGGCGAGATCTTCGTCTTTCAATGCGCCCGGAGGCAGCGAAAACGAGTGGCGTATCCCGGAGCGGTCGGTCAATAACGATGAGAGTTCGTCGCCGTGGGCAACCTTCCGGTACCACACCCAGTTCCAGCGCCGCTGACCTTCCTGCGTCGACAGGTCTTCGCCCGGGACGAGATATTCGAGCATCAGGTGGCCGGGGCCTTGCTGGAAGGCAAAGGTTCCCTTGAGAACATCCGCGGCGCTTGCCGGGAGTGCCGCTTCAGGAATGAGCCCGCGCCACGCGACATATCCGGCGTAGGTGGGTGCCAGGCCAGCAGAAACTTGTTCTCGGACCGTGGAGCGTGCGCCGTCCGCACCGACGAGCAGATCGCCGGTTTCGATGCGGCCGCTGGCAAAGTAGGCGGTGATCCGGTCGCCGTTCTGTTCAAAGCGGACGAAGCGCTCGCCCGGATGAAAGACCTGCGCGGGCAGGTGCGCCTTCATCGTGCCGTAGAGCATGTTCCAGGACGTCTGGGTCTGCGGCATGAAGCTGCGCTGAATGACGCGATCGGTACGGTCCAGGTAGATGCGGTCGCCCGACCGCACGCCGAGCGCGGCGCCGGTCTGAATTCCGGCGAAATGAAACGCTGACAGGACGTCGCCCTGCAACACGATTCCGCCGCCTCGGCTGTCCAGTTCACTCGGGGAGCGCTCGAAGATGTCGACGTCCCACCCCGCGGCTTGCAGCGTCGTTGCAGTAAAGAGCCCGCCGAGCGAGCCGCCGATGATCAGTGCGCGCGGCCTGGCTTTTGCGGTGGCGACCATGAATCTCTCCAAACGAGTAGCGTGTGTGGTGCTTGGCGCGCATGCCCGATTCAGCGAATCGAGCGTGCGCGCTTGCGTTCACCGGCAGGTGTCGATTTAGACGGCGGCGTTGGCGGTTTTGTCGCCGATGGCATGCCGAAGCACTTCAGCGAGTACCGAAACCGGTTGTGCACCGCTAACCGGAACGCCGCCCACACGGATTGCCGGCACCGACCGGATGCCGGCCGCCCCGGCCCGCAGTTCGTCGGCAACGACTTCGCGCTCGCCGTCGTTCGTCGCCAGGAAACTGCGCACTTCGTCCGCGTCGAAATCCGTCCTTTCCGCGAGGCTGACCAAAACCTCGGCCATGCCGATGTCCTGTCCGTCGGAAAAGTAGGCAGAGAAAACCGCCTCGAACAGTGCTTCGGTCCTGGCCGCATCTCCCTTGGACTGAGCGAGGAACATCAGGCGATGGGCAAGCCGCGTATTGGGCGTGACCGCGACGCGGTCGTAGTTGAATTCGACACCTGCGCGTTTGCCCGCCAGCGTGACGTCGGCATCCATTGCCAGCGAACGTGCCCAGCTGCCGAATTTGGCGCTGCGATAGGCTTTTCGATCGATTCCGTCCTTGGGCATGGTCGGATTGAGTTCATACGGAAGGTACTTGATGGCCGGTGCGACGGCCAGGTTGGCCTCCCGGAGCGCTGCCTTGAGATGTGCGTGGCCGATCCAGCACCACGGGCAGATGAAGTCGTACGTGACCTGGATGTCGAGCGGATTCATTTGGAGGCTCCTTGCGTTGACGGTTCAAGCACTTTAGGCTTTGCGTCAGGGTAAAAGAATATGAACCAATCGCAAACCAGCATTGCGGTGTGCGCAAAGATAAAGGACATGGCGTGGACAAGCTTCTTGCGTTGCGGGCATTCATCGACGTCGCGGAAACGGGCGGCTTTTCGAAGGCGGCTCGCCGCATGGGGGTGGCCACTTCGTCGGTGACGCGCCTGATGGACGCGTTGGAGAAGTCTCTTGGCAGCGCGTTGCTGACTCGCACGACGCGTCACGTGACGTTGACGGATGCCGGTTCCGCGTATCTGGAGCAGATCACGCGCGTGCTGTCGGACCTCGACGAAGCCGATGGGAGTGTGTCCGACACGGGTGTCGACGCGATTGGACCGCTGCGTGTTTCGATGCCCGTGACCTTCGGGCGCCTGTGCCTGGGGCCGCACCTGGCCGGCTTCCTGCAGCAGCATCCCCGCGTATCCCTGGATCTGGTGCTTTCGGATTCGTACCTGGATCTGGCGACCGAGCGAATTGACGTTGCGGTGCGCATCGGCACACCTGCAAACCAGCCGAATCTGATCGTCAATCGCCTGGCGGAACATCATCGCTATGTCGTCGCGAGTCGTGACTATCTGGAAAGCAACGGAATGCCCGCTTCTCCGGACGATCTGCGAAACCATCAATGCTTGCGTTTTGCGTACCAGGCCGCTGCGCAGCGTTGGTCGTTCACTCGCGCAGGCAGCACCGAGCATGTCGAGATCAACGGCAGACTTTCGGTGAACAACTCGGACGTGCTGCGCGAGGCCGTGATCAGCGGATTTGGCATCGCACTGCTTCCCCAATGGCTCGTCGAAGAGGATGTGATGGCGGGGCGGCTCACGCGTCTTTTCGAAGACTACTCGGTCAACCCGCTCGACCAGACCGTCTGCGTTTATGCCGCCTATCTTCCGAATCGCCGCCACTCACGCAAAGTGCATGCGTTGCTTGAATTTCTTCGATATCGCATCACGCACTCCGGCGCGTTCTCGGATGCGTCGAGCTAGGTCGCGATCTCGTGCGGTTCCACGAACCGGCGGCTTGCCACTTGAATCCGCTGAAACGCACGATCCGGCCACGACAATGCCCGATTTAACGCTTCATTACGATGGGCCTTTCGGAAAGGTGTTAGATTCGCCCATCGATATTTCGCAAGGCGGAGAGGGCAGACAGATGCTGAAGAAACTGGCAGGGATGGCCGTGGTGGTCGGTGCGGCGGCGGTGGCGTCGCTGCCGGCCGTGGCAGGCGATACGAACAACGCACTGGGCGGCGCGCTGGGTGGCGTTGCCGGCGCGGC
Organism: Burkholderia sp. AU27893; assembly: GCF_002223205.1. Classification (NCBI taxonomy): domain Bacteria; kingdom Pseudomonadati; phylum Pseudomonadota; class Betaproteobacteria; order Burkholderiales; family Burkholderiaceae; genus Burkholderia; species Burkholderia sp. AU27893. The sequence goes on from NZ_NKFD01000004.1 coordinate 473,790, forward strand.
GGTCGGCAACGCGGTTGGCGGCAGCACGGGCACCGTGATCGGCGGGGCATTGGGCGGTGGCGCGGGCGGTGCGGTGACGTCGAACAAACGCGAACGCACGGGCGCGATCGTCGGCGGCGCACTGGGCGGCGGCGCAGGCGCCGCTGCGGGCAACGCGATGGGCGGCACGGCCGGCGGGCTCGTCGGCGCCGGCTTGGGCGGCGGCGCGGGTGCGGCGCTGGGCGGCCACGTGTCGCGCAACAACTCGCGTTCCAACGATCATCACCACGGCAACAGGAAGCGCCACAAGCACGACTGACCGGTGGTTCCCCGGCGTGCGTCGCCGGCGCCGGGGTGCCGTGCATGAATGGCGACGGAGGTGGTCAAGCGGTCAATCCGTCTTTCGGTCGCCGGTGATCAACGCGTTAAGCACCAGATCCGAGATCGTGCGGTAGGCCGCGTCGAAATCGTCGCTTTCCAGCGCACGCTTGCCGAGCACCAGCAGCATCTGGGGAGCAAAATCCGCATACGCCTGCGTGGCTGCCCAGATCAGGAAGAACAGATGCTCGGCATCGACCTGCCTGACCTTGCCTTCCCCGATCCAGCGTTCGAGCACCCGGATGTCGTCGCGCAACACCGGAATCAGTTGCTTGCGGATTTCCTTTCCGTAGGTCCTGGCCCCACCGATGATCTCCAGCGCAAAGACCCGCGATCCATGCGGGCGATTTCTCGAGAATTCGAGTTTGGCGCGGATATACGCCGACATGGCTTCCGCGGGCTCGCGATCGGGCGCCGCAAACTCCCGCATCCTGCCGAGCCAGTCCCGCAATACGTCGTCCAGCACGCGTTGGTAGAGCGCCAGCTTCGTGGGGAAGTAGTACATCAGGTTCTGCTTCGACAGGCCGGCGGCCGCTGCGATCGTCGCAACGGAACTCCCCTCGAATCCGTCAACGGCAAACGATTCCTCGGCCGCGGCGAGAATGGTCGCCTCGAGCGTGTCGCGCAGCGCTTCGCGCCGGCCGTGAGGCCGGCCGGGCGTTCCCGCAGTCGGCTCGGACGGGGGCCTCACGATGCTTCCTCCCGCATGTCGGACCGGCGGCGTCGCCCGCTCAACGCGTGCCCGCTTCAGGGTAGGTGATGCGTTCGGGCGCGCGCTGCATGATGACCTTCCCGGCACGGAGCGACACGCGCACCTTGGCCTGCGTGCGAACCACTTCATAGTCGGAATCCGCGTCGAGGATCAACAGGTTGGCCGGCCGCCCCACAGCGATGCCGTAGCGGTCCCCCAGGGACATCGCACGGGCGCTGTGCTCCGTCACGAAATCGAGGCATCGCTGCAGGTCTTCGTAGCCGAGCATGTGGCACACGTGCAGGCCGACGTCGAGGATGCGCAGGATGTTGCCGTTGCCGATCGGATACCACGGATCCTTGATCGAATCCTGTCCGAAGCACACGTTGATGCCGGCACGATCGAGTTCCGCGACACGCGTGATGCCGCGTCGTTTCGGGAAGGTGTCGAAACGCCCCTGCAGGTGGATGCTTTCGGTCGGACACGAAACAAAATGGATGTCGGAGCGCTTCAGCAACCGGAACAGCTTCGAGCAGTAGGCGTTGTCGTAGGAACCCATCGCGGTCGTGTGGCTGGCGGTGACGCGCGGGCCCATCCCGCGAACCCGCGCTTCCTCGGCAAGCACCTCCAGGAAGCGCGAGTGCGGATCGTCGGTTTCGTCGCAATGAACGTCGACCAGGCGGTCCTTGCGCTCGGCGAGTTCCATCAGGAACTTGATGGAACTCACGCCCTGGTCGCGCGTGTTCTCGAAATGCGGAATGCCGCCCACGACGTCGGCCCCCATCTCGATCGCGCGCTCCATCAGCGCACGTCCGTTCTCGAACGACTCGATGCCTTCCTGCGGGAAGGCGACGATCTGAAGATCGATGAGATCGCGTGCTTCGTCCCTGACCTCGAGCATCGCCTTCAACGCGGCAAGCGTGTGATCGGTGACGTCCACGTGCGTGCGCACGTGCTGGATGCCGTTGTCGCGCAACATCCCGATCGTGGTGTGGGCGCGGGCTTTCGTATCTTCATGGGTAATGGTGGCCTTGCGCTGGCCCCACCGCTCGATACCTTCGAACAGCGTACCGCTCATGTTCCACTCGGGTTCGCCCGCGGTCAGCGTCGCATCCAGGTGGATATGCGGCTCGACCAGCGGCGGGATGACGAGATGGCTGCCCGCATCGATGACGTCGTCCCCTTCAGACGTCAGCGGCGACGGCTGGAGATCGATGCCGCGAATCGTGCCCGCATCGATGTCGATCGTGAAGAGGCCGCTACGGCCGCGCAATCTGGCGTTGATGATTTTCATGAGGATTCCTGTGGTTCGGGGGAGCGGGAGGGTGCGCAGCGGAATCATTCACCCTGAACGGACGGCTCGCGCGCGAACGCGCGGGCAATCTGCAGCAGCACGATGTAGGCGCCAGCGGACGCCGCGATGCCGACGATCGGCGCGATCCACGGCGAGGTATAGGCGAGTCCGGCGCCGATGGCATACGCGGCCAGGCCGACCAGGTTGAAGCGCGGAAGGCGGGCGGCGGCGAGCGACGGATATTGCCCGCGATGCCGGTACCAGTAGTCCGCCATGATCACGCCGCCGACCGGCGGAATGATCGAGCCGAGCAGCACCAGGAACGGAATCAGCCACGCGTACATCCCGCCGACCGCGAGCACGATGCCGATCGCCGCCCCCACGAGTACGAGCGTGCGGCGCCGTTCGGTGCGCAGCAGATGGCATCCGGCGGCCGCCACGTTGTACATCGTCGGCCCCTGGATGGTCCAGAGATTGAGGCACAGCATCACGACCGCCGCGATCGACAGGCCCTGCAGCATCATCACCTCGACGATGTCGGCTTGCTGATAGACGATCGCGCAGTATGCGCCCGCGATGATCATCAGGCCGTTGCCCGCGAAGAATCCGATCATGCTGGCCGAGACGGCGCTGCGCGCGCTGCGTGCGAGGCGGGTCCAGTTGGTGGCCTGCGTCGCGCCGCTGGCAAAGGTGCCGATGACCATGGTCACGGCGGCCGAGAACGGCATCGACTGGGACGGCGTGACATGCGTGAGGCCGGCCCACCCGCCGATATCGCGGGTGGCGATCCACATCGACGTCATCAGCAGTACGAACATCAACGGCACGGACACGCGCGACAGCACATCCATGCCGCGATAGCCGATGATGGCCGTGATGGAAAATCCGAAGCCGAAGAGGATCATCAGCGGCGTGGTCACGGCGGGCGGCCAACCCAGCAGCTTGACCAGGACGATCGCCACCGTCGCGGTTCCCCATGCGTACCAGCCGAGTTCGGCGAAGCCGAGCAGGAAGTCGGACAGCTTGCTGCCCACTTCCCCGAAGCAGAACCGCCCCATCAGTACCGCATTCAGGCCGCTGCGGGCGGCAATCAGCGCCAGCGACGCCGCATAGGCGGCGAGCAACAGGTTTCCGATGACGGCGATCTGGATCATGCTGACGACGTCGAAGGCGACACCGATCTTGCCGCCGGCAAACATCGTTCCCGTGAAGAACGTGAAACTCAACAACACCATCGTGATGGACAGGAATCCGGTGCGTTTCTCTAGCGGGACTTCGCTCAGCGAGAATTCTCCGTGATCCGATTCGTCCATCGGGCTTGCATCCCGGTTCGTGGGCATCTTTCTTGTCTCCCGTCAGCGATTGGGTCGGGTCTGAAAGGGGGGCCGTGCTTGGAGGGGTGACGCGCTGTTTCAGCGGGTCATTCTCTCAGTCCAAAATTTTTACAACCGTAAAAATTTCGTCCGGGTGGATGGCAGGAACCTTCACCGGGGCGATGCGGTTCATGCGCAACGCGTGTCGTGTATCGACCGATCCGGCGTTTTTTTGCCCGCTTGCCTCCGTGAAATTGCCGTGCTAATTTTTCATGAAATTTCTCGGCGTAATTTTCACGGGAGTCCGCATGTTCGTGCAGTCCGACCGTCACGTCGCAAGCTACTACGCCGGCACCTACCCGGCGCCGATCCCGCATCGTCCGGCACTGGACGAACGCATCGACGCCGACGTGCTCGTCGTCGGCGCGGGTTTCAGCGGGCTGCATACGGCGTTGCGCCTGGCGCTCGCCGGCAAGCGGGTCGTTGTGCTCGAAGCGAGCCGCGTCGCGTGGGCCGCGTCGGGCCGCAACGGCGGGCAGGCGCTGCTCGGCTGGTCGTGCGACATGCAGCCGCTCGAGGATGCGCTCGGCCGCGACGGCGCGCGCCTGCTGTGGGACAGCATGCGCTGGGCCGCGGCCGAGGTGCGCGAACTGCCCGCGCGGCACGGTTTCGACATCGACTATCGGCCCGGGAGCCTGTGGGCGGCCGTGCGGCCGCGGCGTGTCGCGATGCTCGAGCAGGCGCGTGACGAGGCGGCCGAGCGCTGGGGCTACGACCGGCTGCGCGTGATCGGCCGTGACGAGATGCCCGAATGGATCGGCGGCACGCGTTACCTTGCGGCGCTGCACGATCCCGAGGCCGGCCACCTGAACCCGCTGAAACTCGCGCTCGGCCTCGCGCAGACGATCGAGCGCGCGGGCGGCCGCATCTTCGAGCAGAGCCGCGTACTCGACTGCCGCGAGACGGCCAACGGTCACGTTGCCCGCACGGCGCGCGGCGAAGTGCGTGCGGACGTGCTCGTGCTGGCCTGCAACGCGTATGTCGACCGGCTCGATCGCGATCTCGCGCGCCGGCTGCTGCCGGTCGGCACGTACCAGGTTGCCACCGCGCCGCTCGCGCCCGACGTCGCCCGTTCGCTGCTGCCGCAGAACAGCTGCGTGATCGACAACCAGTTCGTGCCCGACTATTTCCGCCTGAGCCCCGACAACCGGCTCCTGTTCGGCGGCGGCTGCACGTATCTCGGCGGAATTCCGGCCGATATCGCGGCGGCGACGCGCCCGCACCTCGAACGCGTGTTCCCGCAACTGGCCGGCGTGCCGCTCGATTACGCGTGGGGCGGCCATATCGACATCAGCATGCGCCGCACGCCGGACATCGGCCGCCGCGGGCAGCGTTTCTGGCTGCAGGGGTTCTCGGGGCATGGCGTGCTGCCGACGCTCGCCGGCGCGCGCGCGGTGGCCGATGCGGTGCTTGGCGACGAACGCCTGCTCGCGCAGTATCAGCGCATCCGCAACCCGCGCTTCCCCGGCGGCGACCGGCTCGCCGCGCCACTGGAAGCGATCGGCAAGGCCTGGTACCGTCTGCGCGATACCGTCTGACTGCACCGGAACCCACCATGAATGAACAGGAAGAGATAGAAAGCCTGGCGATCCTGATCCGCGACCTGCGCAAGCATCGCAAGGTCACGCTCAACGATCTCGCGGAACGGATCGGCCGCTCGGTCGGCTTTCTGTCGCAGGTCGAGCGCGGGCTGTCGCGCCCGACGGTGGCGGATCTCACCGCGATCGGCGAGGCGCTCGGCGTGCCGACCACCTATTTCTACAGCCTGAGCAAGCCGCGCAGCGTGCCGTGGGTCACGCGGCCCGACGAGCGGCGCACCGTGTATTACGCGGCCGGCATTACCGACATCCTCGTGTCGCCGAACATGCGCTCGCGCTTCTCGATCCTCGAAAGCCATCTCGCGCCGGGCGCGAGCAGCGGCGAGCGGCCCGTCGACGACAGTGACGAGCAGGGCGGTTTCGTGCTCGAAGGAGAACTGACGATCTGGGTCGATGGCGACGATACGCCCGTCACGCTCGGCCCGAACGACGCATTCCAGCTTCCCGCGCACAAGCGCTTTCGTTATGCCAATTTGACCGATGCGCCAACGCGCGTGATCTGGGTATTCACCTGAGTGGTTGGCGGGGCGCGCGGTGATGCAGGCCATCGCGTCACGTAGCATGTTTGCAGTACTGATTTAAATGCGGCGTTCGTTGTCGAGTGTGCTGCATGAATCCGGTTCGCCGCCCCGCGGCACCGCCATACAAGACATGGAAAGGATGAGACATGGCTGACGTCGTTTCCGCGCTGGTCGCCGAGGTCCGCGCATTCCGGCAGGCGCATCCCGAGATCCGTTATGTCGACCTGATCTGCCTCGACCTGCCCGGGCATTTCTACGGCAAGCGCTACCCGATCGATGCGCTCGAGAAGGTGGCGGCCGGCTCGCTGCTGAAGCTGCCGCAGAACTGCATCCTGCTCGGCACGCAGGGCGGGCTCTACAAGATCGGCGACTACTGTTTCAACGACGGCGACCCGGACGCCGTGCGCCGGCTGATCCCCGGCACGCTGAAGCCGGTGACCTGGGAGAAGCAGCCGCTCGGCCAGATGCTGATCACGACGGACGGCACCGATGCGCCGGTCGAGTTCGAGCCGCGCGAGGTGCTCGCGCGCGTGCTGAAGCGGCTCGCGCGGCGCGGCATCCGGCCGGTCGTCGCGTTCGAGCTCGAGTTCTACCTGTTCGCCGCGCAGCTCGAGGAGGGGATGCCGAAGTATCCGCGCGACCGCCTGTCCGATGATCGCGACGATCAGCCGAACATGCATATCGAGCGCCTGTCGCGCTTCTCCGACGTGCTGCACGAAATGGTCGACGTCGCGTGCGTGCAGGGCATCGACGCGACCGTGATCACCGCCGAGCTCGGGCCGGGCCAGTTCGAGATCAATTTCGGCCATTGCGACGACGGGCTGCGCGCGGCAGACTGGTCGGCGATGTTCTGCCGCAGCACGCGCGGCGTCGCGTTGCAGCACGGCTATCGCGCGAGCTTCATGGGCAAGCCGTACCTGCATGCGCCGGGCAGCGGGATGCACGTGCACGTGAGCCTCTACGACGATGCGGGTCGCAACCTGCTCGCGGTGGACGGGCAGCGGCCGCTGCGGCACGCGGTGGCCGGCTGCCTCGCGCTGCTGCCGCATTGCATGCCCGTGTTCGCGCCGAACCACAATGCGTTCCGGCGTTATGGCTCGATGGTGAATGCGGCGAGCCGCGCGAGCTGGGGCTTCGAGGATCGCGATGCATGCATCCGGATTCCCGAATCGGATGCACGCAACCTGCGGATCGAGCACCGGCTCGCGAGTGCGGACGCGAATCCTTATCTCGTGCTCGCGGCGATTCTCACCGGGATGGAGCATGGGCTCGGCGCGAAGCGCGAGCCGATCGCGCCGCTCAACGAGGATCGCGGCAGCGGGATCGACTTTCCGAAGGAGATGCTGTCGGCTGTCGCGGAGATGCAGGATCACGCGGTCGTCCGCGATGGGCTCGGCAGCGAGTTCGTGATGGTGTATTGCGAGAACAAGCGGCAGGAGGAGCTGGATTTTCGCAATGAGATCGGGGCGCGGGAGTATCGGTGGTTTCTGTGATCGAATGCCATCGCTTGCGCGTCATGTCAGTCCCGCGCCGGCATCATCGGCAGGCCCGCCCCCCACGCGTTCGCGAGCGCTTCGATTTCGGCGATCGGATCGACCTCCTGCGCGGCTTCGTGTGTGTCGTTGCCGAATAGCCGCCGAGCGAACTCGCGAGCGCGCAGCGTGATCGCCGTGGTTTTCCGGCTGCGTCGCAGCGTGAACGACGCGAGCGCTGCGTCGAGGTCGCTGCCGTTGCCCTTCCCGTGCTCGTCGAGGCAGCGGGCAAGATGCCACGCGTCCTCGAGCGCCTGGCATGCGCCCTGTCCGGAGGTGGGGAGCGGCGCGTGCGCGGCATCGCCGATCAACAGCACATTGCCGCGATGCCATACATCGACGGGGTCGAGATCGTGCACGCGGATCTTCGCGATCGAGCCCGGCGGCGTTGCGCGCATCACGTCCGCAATGGGTGCCGGCCAGCCGTCGAACAGCCGTTCCAGCAACCGGCCGGGATCGTCCGGCGCCGCGGCGTCGCTGTTGCTGTCGTTATCGTCGATTTCGGCCTCGGCCCGGGCCGCTGCCCAGTACATGCGATGCCGGTCCACCGCGACGATGCCGAATCGTTCGCGCTGGCCCCAGTAGTCGAATATCGACACGTCGTCGACCAGTGGTACATCGCTCTGCGCCACGCCGATCCAGTTGACGAATCCCTGATAGACGGGCGTGGCGTTGCCGACTACGTAGCGTCGCGCGACGGAGTTCATGCGGCCGTCCGCGCCGATCGCGAGATCCGGGGTGATCGCCACGCCGTTGTCGAAATGAACGACGGTGCGGCCGTCGGTGCCGGTGTCGATCGCTGTCGCGCAGTGGCCGAAGCAGACTTCGATGTCGTGCGCGGCGACGTGCCGCGCCAGCACGGCCTGCAGGTCGCGCCGCAGTATCGAGCGCGTTGGAAACCCCATGTAGCGGTCGAGTTCGCCGATGTCGACGCGCTTGAACGGGGTGCCGTCCCGGTCCATGCACCGCATCGCGCGCAAGTGGCCGCTGACTTCGACGATGTCCGGCAGCAGGCCGAGTTGCTCGAGCACGAAGCCGGCATTCGGCCATAACACGACGCCGGCGCCCATCGTCGTCTCGGACGGCCTGCGTTCGTAGAGCCGTATCCGGTGCCCCTGCCGGCCAAGCGCGAGCGCGGTGCTCATGCCGGCCACGCCGGCGCCGAGAATGGCGATATCCATGTTGATGCTCCCGTAGGTTCGTGCGCGTGCTCGCGTCGGCGCGGGTTCGTGCGTCGGCGGCCACGCCTTGACTGAATCCGCATCGTAAATTACGGTCGCGAACGGGATAAGCCGTGAAAATCGGCGAGCTTTGATACCTGAAACGGGATAATGATGCGCAGCAAGCTGGATCTGAACGCGGTGCGCGTGTTCGTGTCGGTGGTCGACGAAGGCAGCTTTGCCGGTGCCGCGCGTGTGCTGTCGATACCCGGCTCGAACGTGAGCCGCCATGTGGCGCAACTGGAGTCGAGGCTTGGTGTGCGTCTGCTGGAGCGCAGCACACGGCACCTGCGCATGACGGAGGCCGGGCGCCTGCTGCACGAGCGCGGGAAGCCGATGCTCGATGCGCTGACGCTTGCCGAGTTCGAGCTGACCTCGCAGCAAACGGAGTTGCGTGGCGTGCTGAAGCTCTGCGTGCCCGGCGAAATCGGACCGCGCATGCTCGGGCCGATCGTCGCGGAATTCGCCAGCCGCCATCCGCGTGTCGAAATCGATTGCGATACCAGTCTCGCGGGCGTCTCGACGTTGCGAGACGATATCGACCTGTCGATCATCGTCAATCGCGGCAGGCTGGACGACAGTGCGTTCGTCGTCAGGCCGCTCGTGAGCCTGACGAGCGTCGTCGTGGCCGCGCCGTCGCTGATCGAGCGCACGGGCATGCCGACGCGGACGGAGCAGCTCAGGCAGTTGCCGTGCATCACGACGCTGAGCACGCTGAAAGGGCAGCCGTGGCAGTTTGCCGATGGCGACGGGCGGATTCACAGGATTCCGGTCGCGAGCCGGTATCGCGTCAACAGCGGCGAGATGGCGGGGCTGGCGGCGGTGAAAGGGATCGGGTTCGCGATTCTCGTCGAACGCGGGTGCGCGGCCGAGCTGGCCGCCGGGCGGCTGGTGCGCGTGCCGCTGGAGATGACGCCGGCGCCGCTCGAACTGCTGGGCGCCTATTCGAGCCGCAATTCGGTCAACGCGAAGATCCGCGAGTTGCTGCAGTTGATGCAGGCGCGTCTTGCGGCGGACGGTGCGATGCCATCATGACGATCGTTCCGGCAATGCGCGCCAGTAGCGCAATTCTTCGATTGGCGCGCCTTCGATCTCGAACGTCTTGATGTCGTCTTCGGCGACGAAGCCTTCGCGTTCATAGAACGCCCGTGCACGGTGGTTCTTGAACAGCACCCAGAGCGACACCCACTTGTGGCCCGTGTCATGCAGCGCATGGCATGCATGGTCGACCAGCGCCGCACCGACACCTTGCCCGCAATGCGCGGGATGCAGGTAGATCGCTTCGATTTCGCCCCAGGTGCGATCCTTGTCGGTGTCGCGCGTCGGACCGTAGGCGATCCAGCCGGTGGGCTCGCCTTCGGTGAACGCGAGTGCGACACGCGGCCGTCCGGCGTCGAGCGCATGGCGCCACGAAGCGGTGCGCTTTTCGACTGACAGGCCGGCGAGGAACGGGGCCGGCATGATGCCCGGGTAGGTGGCCTGCCAGGATGCGACGTGGATGGCGGCGATGGCCGGGGCATCGGCGGGCGTGGCAGGGCGGATGTCGATGTTCATCGTGTTCGGTGTCATGTGTATTCCGCCTGATCGGTTGCCGTGTGCCGCGCCGTCGCGCGCCGGATTCATTCCGCCGGATCCAGACTGCCTTCTATCGCGAAACGGTAGTTGATATCCACCCGCGATGCGTCGCCCGGTACGTCGGTTTTCTTCAGCACGAATTCGAACGCAGGCTCGAACCAGCCGTTGCGCGGGATTTCTCCACCGAGGATCTCGACGTCATACCAGCCGTTGTCGATTTCGATCACGGGCCTGCCCGGTTCGCGGTAACGCGCGAGCAGCGCATCGACCGTTGCGTCGTTGAAGCATTCGAGAATCCGCCATGTGTAGAGCATGACCGAACGATGTTCGACGCGCAGCACGTACCCGCTGCGTCGGTGCTGCAGGCGGCTTCCCGTTTTCAGCAATTCGGGTGTTGCATCGTCCAGCGTGAAGATGACCGTGTATGGATGGTTCTCGATGCCGGCCAACGGAATGACGATGCCTTCCAGCACGGCGCGGTCGCCGCTGTCGCTCGTGGTGAACGCAGATGCGACGTCGTCCGGCAGCCCGTGTTGTTCCTTGAAGTGCTTCAGCAACAGGAGATCGCCGACGAGAAAATAATCGACCAGATCGTTGAGGACTTCAGAGAATTCATGTCGCATCGCGGCTCCTTTCGCGGTGCCGATGCGCAGGGTTCGCAAGGGCACGAAGCGCCGCGTCGCGAAACGTCTCGCGGCGCGGCACGCGCGACGCCCTTACTCGCCGAGCTTCGACGTCACGCAGCCCGTGCTCGAGCATTCGCGCTCACGCTCGCGCAGGAACGACAGGCGCGACTGCGTCATGTCGGTCGCGCACTGGAGATCCACGAGGTAGCCGTTGTTGCGCGTCTCGCTGCACTGGGCGTCGCGTTGCTTCAGCCACGCGAGCTGGCCGGCCTTCAGCGTCGCCTGCTGGTCGCTGCTCAGTTGCTTGCGCAGGCGGCCGTACTCGTCGTTGAGGTCACGGTCCGTTTGTGAGAACTGCGTGCTGCTGCAGTACACCTGGTCGAACGCGCTGTGCGGCTTTGCGCAGCCGGCGGCGTGTGCGGCGAACGGAACGGCGAGCGCGAGCAGCGCACAGGATGCGAGCAGATTCTTCATTTTCATGGTGAGGCTCCTGACTGGGTGAAAACCGTTGGGCCCGACGGGCGTTGTCATTGTTTATTGCGGTGCCGTGCACGCGTCGATCCCGCCGGCAATCGCGGTGGACAGCTTCTGGATCGTCTCGCGACGCGCAAGCCGTGCTTCCTCGTCCGGATTGACGATCACGCCGGCTTCGACGAGCACCGCCGGAATCGGCGCGGTGCGCAGCACGACGAGATCGTCGAAGCGGTGGATGCCGAGCTGCGGATCGATCAGCGGGCGATTCTCGCCGCGGATCGGCTGCGCGTGATACAGCGACGGCCGCTCGCCGGCTGCCACCAGCCGCTCGGCGATCGCCTTCGCGCAACGCAGGCTTTCCGCATAGTGCGGATTGCGTTCCGACACGAACACCGAGAAGCCGCGGAATTCGCGCTGCCGGCCCGCGTCGATGAACTGCTGCTGCATCGAGTCGTGATGGATCGACACGAACAGGTTCGCGTCGGGCGCCTGCGTCGAGCGCTGCTCGAGCGCGATCTCGCGGCCGTCGGCCGACGTGCGCAGCACGCGGTCGCCATGCGCGGCGAGTTTCTCGGCGACCGCCGCGGACAGGTCGAGGTTGTACAGGTATTCGACGCGGCCGCTCGCACCGGTGGAGCCCGGGCGCGCCGGCGTATGGCCGGTGTCGACGACGATGTAGCGCCCGGAGGCGGGTGCGGAGTCGGCCGCATGCAGCGCCAGCGGCGCGCCGAGCAGCGGGGCGCAGGCGAGCACGCGCGCGGCGGTGCGCACGAACGGGCGAAGGCGTCGGATGGTTCGGTTCGTCATTGTTGTTGTCGAGGAGGGCATACGGCGCGTCGGACGGCGCGGCACCGTCGGCCTGCTCAATGCAGTCGGAATGTCGGGCGATTATAGCGGCTGGCGGCGGCGCCGCAATGACGGATGACGGCCGTCAGGCCAGCACGCGCCGGGCGGCGAGCACGCCCCAGTACGACGCTTCCTCGAACAGCGACAGCCCGGACAGATCGGCATGCGCGAACACGACGGGGCCGTCGGCGTCGCGCAGCGCGAGCAGCCCCGGCCGGCTCAGGAAGCCGACGTCGGGCGTGGCCATCGCGTGACCACGCACGGTGATCTCGAGCGCCGTCGCATGTTTCCACAGTTCGCGCCCGTAGACGGCCTGCAGGTCGGTCGCCGCCTGTTCGCGCAACGCGTCGGGTCGGGCCTGCGCGAGCCAGCGGCGCGTGTCGTCCGGCGCCTGCGTGCTCAATGCCTGGTACGCGGAGAACACCGAGCGCGTCGGCGGCGACAGGCGGATCAACTGGTGCGTCGACACGACGTAGCCGAGCCCCGCCCCGTCGTAGACGACGTTGTCCCACGCGAGCGGCACGCCCGCTTCCTCGGCCGGCATGCCGTCGAGCAGGAAGTTGGACACGAGCCACGGCGCACGCGGCGGCAAGTCGCGCGCGGGATCGAAGCCGTATGCGGCAAGCTGCGGAAACACGCGCGTCGCGACGAACAGCGGCATCGCGCAGACGACGCGCCGCGCCTTCAGCGTGAACGTCGACAGCGCGCCGTCGTTGCCGATGCGCGCGCACAGCACGTCGACGCCGCCCGTGCGTTCGGTCGCACGCACCGCGAAGCCGTCGCGCGACCATGCGGTCGAGCCGGTACGCGCGGTGATCGAATCGGCGAGCTTCGTCACCATCGTGTGCAGCCCGTTGGGCCAGGTCAGCACTGCGCCATCGCTCGCATCGCCCGCATGGCCGCCGCGCGACGAGAAATAGTGCAGGCCGGCCCATGCCGAAACATGCTCGTAGCCTGCGCCATAGTCGTCGCGGCAGCAGTAATTCAGGTACCAGTGCAGCGCCTTCGCGGTGTAGCCCTCGTCGAGCAGCCACTGGCGGAACGAACGCCGGTCCAGCGCGCGCCAGCGCGGGTCGCGCGACGATTCCGCGATCGGGATGCAGAACACCTTGCGGCCATCGGCGCCGCGTGCGGTGCGCAGCCCGTCCGTGTACGCGAAGAAGCGTGCCTGCTGCGCGAGTTCGTCGGCGCCGACGCCGGCCGTCGGCACGATGCCGTCCTGCCATTGCCCGGCGATGAAGAGCCGTTCGTCCGGCGCATGGACGAGCACGCGCTCGTCGTACACCGGGCGCGCGGAGAACGGTGCGGATTCGATTACGCCGAGATCGGCGAGCATGTCGCGCAGGTGCGTGGATTCGAGCGACGGCAGCGGCAGGTAGTGCGCGCCTTTCGGGTAACCGAGATCGCCGAAGCGGCCGCCGGCCGCGTTGCCGCCGAATTCGGGGCCGGCCAGCACCGTGAAGCGCTGGTGCCCCGCGCGCGCGAGTTGCCATGCACACGACAGCCCGGCCGCGCCCGCGCCGAGGATCGCGACGTCGGTCTCGATCGTGCCGGACGGCGGCGGCAGCGTTGCATGGTCGCGCAGCGCATGGCCTTCGCGCATGCCGGGGTAGCCGACCTGCGGCGTCGTCTCGATCCAGCCGGTGCGCCCGCAGGCGGCGAGCGACGCAGCCGCCGACGCGACGAGGAACGTGCGGCGGTCCATCAGCGCAGCACGTGTTTCCAGTCGTCGTCGAAACGGCGCACGAGCGGCTGGTCGTTGAGTTCGTTCGGCGACATCGGCAGCGCCGGCATGTCGGCCGGGAAGTGGAACATCTCGGCGGCGGTCTGCGCGTCGAGCCAGCGCGTGGGCACCGTGTAGTGCGTCGGTACCGTGAAGTCGCGGCGCTTGCCGGCGATCACGAAGCCCCAGTCGCCGAACGACGGCACATAGCAGTGGTACGGCCACGTGTTGAGGCCGGCTTCGTGCAGCGTCGCGATGATGGTCCAGTACGCGTGCGGCGCGAAATACGGCGAGGTCGACTGGATCACCGCGTAGCCGTTCTCCGACAGGTGGCGCGCAAGCAGCCGGAACACGGGCACCGAATACAGCCGGCCGAGCCCGAAGTTGGTCGGGTCGGGGAAGTCGACGACGATCGCGTCGTACACGTCGGCATTCGATTCGAGCCAGCGTACCGCGTCGTCGTTGATCACGTGCACGCGCGGATCCTTCAGCGAACCCTGGTTCAGCTTGATGAGCGGGGCGGACGTGGAGAACAGCTTCGTCATCGCGGGATCGAGATCGACGAGCGTGATCTGATCGAGATTGCGGTGCTTCAGCAGCTCGCGCACCGCGAGGCCGTCACCGCCGCCGAGCACGAGCACGCGTTTCGCCCATGGCAGCGCCTCGATCGTCGGGTGGATCAGCGCCTCGTGATAGCGATGCTCGTCGCGCGACGAGAACTGCAGGTTGCCGTTCAGGTACAGCCGCATGTCGTCGTGCCACTGCGTGAGCACGATACGCTGGTACGGCGTCGTTTCCGAATAGATCGTCTCGTCGCCGTACACGCCGTGTTCGGCCCAGTGCGTGATGCGGTCCGACAGCGCGAAGCCGGCGACGAGCAGCCCGATCACGAGCGACGCGCGCATCAGCTTGCCGCGTACGTTGCGGATCTCGTCGCGGAACAGGTGCGTCGTCCACAGCGCGACGAACGCATTCAGGAGCCCGAACAGGAAGCTGGTGCGCAGCAGGCCGAGACGCGGCGCGAGTACCAGCGGGAAGATCAGCGACACGGCGAGCGAGCCGAGATAGTCGAAGGTGAGCACTTCGCTGACGGTATGGCGGAACGCCTGGCGTCGCTGCTGGAAAGCGCGCATCACGAGCGGGATCTCCATCCCGATCAGCAGGCCGAGTGCCAGCACGAGCGCATACAGCGCCGCGCGGAACGGTGCGGCGAGCCACGCGAACACCACGAACAGCAGCGCGGCCGACACGCCGCCGAGCAGGCCGACGAGCAGCTCGATGTCGACGAAGCGGTCGAGTACGTCGTCGTCCTCGACGAATTTCGCGAGCCACGAGCCGATCCCCATCGCAAACAGGTAGCAGCCGATCACCGACGAGAACTGCAGGATCGAATCGCCGAGCAGATAGCTGGACAGCGCGCTGCTGATCAGTTCGTAGCCGAGCCCGCACGATGCGAGCACGAGAATCGACAGGACGAGCGCGCGCCTATGCAGCATGGGGCGTCCGTTGTGCGGTGGTCGGCAATGTGGATATACTGGCGCGGAATTTTGTCCGCTGGCCCTGCGCGGGCCGGCCGGCGACGGGGCGGCGAACCGAGCACAAAATCCGAGGGAAAGAATGAATAGTGCCTATCTCTATGCGGTTCATTTACTGTCGGCGTTCGTGCTGCTTCTTGTGTTCGCGGCAGTGTACCTGAAGGTCACCCCATTCGACGAACTGGCGCTGATCCGCGACGGCAACGCCGCCGCGACGTTGTCGTTCGGCGGCGCGTTGATCGGCTTCTGCCTGACGCTCGCGTCCAGCATCGCGCACAATTCCACGCTCGGCGAAGTCGTGATCTGGGCCGTCGGCGCGATGGTCGTGCAACTGATCACCTATGCGGCGCTCACACGCCTGATGCCCGGCATGAATCATGCAATCGAGGATCGCAACGTCGCGATGGGCGGCCTGATGGGCACCGCGTCGCTCGTCGTCGGCATCATCAATGCCGCCTGCCTGACCTGACGCGCCACGCGTTTCGAGGAGACCGACATGAGTCTGGGTTCATTCATCCGCAAGCAGTTCATCGACGTCCTGCAATGGACGGAAGACACGGACGGCGTGCTGGCCTGGCGCTATCCGATGGAAGACCAGGAAATCCAGTACGGCGGCAAGCTGACCGTGCGCGAGACGCAGGTCGCGATCTTCGTGAACGAAGGCAAGGTCGCCGACGTGTTCCAGCCGGGACTGTACACGCTGGAAACGAACACGCTCCCGGTGCTCACGTACCTGAAGAACTGGGACAAACTCTTTCAGTCGCCTTTCAAGTCGGACGTCTATTTCTTCAGCACGCGGCTGCAGCTCGGCCGGCGCTGGGGCACCGCGCAGCCGGTGACGATCCGCGATCGCGAATTCGGCTTCGTGCAGGTGCGCGCGTTCGGCATCTACTCGTACCGGATCGTCGATGCGGGCGCGTTCCATCGCGAAGTCAGCGGCACGCGCGCGCAGTACACGGTCGACGATCTCGAACAGCAACTGCGCAACCTGGTCGTCACCGCGATGAGCACGACGTTCGGCTCGGCGGACGTGCCGTTCGTCGACATGGCCGCGAACCAGTCGCTGCTGTCGCAGCGCGTCGCCGAGGCGCTGGTGCCGGTGTTCACGCGCTACGGCCTCGCGCTCGACGCGTTCGCGGTTGAAAGCGTGTCGCTGCCGGCCGAACTGCAGAAGGCGCTCGACCTGCGGATCAGCGCAGGCATGGCCGGCGATCTTGCACGCGCCACGCAATACCAGACCGCGCAGGCGATTCCGCTCGCCGCGCAGAACCCGGGCGGCATCGCCGGGATCGGCGCGGGGCTCGCTGCCGGTGCGGCGATCGGGCAGGCGATGGCCGGCCAGATGGCGGGTGCCGCGCAACCGGCGCCGGCCGCACCGCCCGCGCCCGCCGCAGCGCCGGTGGCTGCCGCACCGACTGCCGCACCGGCGGAGGGCACTGACTACGTGCAGCGGCTCGAACAGTTGAAGGCGCTGTTCGACAAGGGTCTCGTGACCGAAGACGAATATTCGCGCGCGAAGGCCGAGATCCTCGCGAAGCTCACCCGGTAAGCGTCGCGCATGTTCAGTACCTCGTGCCCCCAGTGCGGCGCGCCGGTCGAGTTTCGCTCGGCGGCGGCGGTGATGGCCGTCTGCGCGTTCTGCCGCAGCACGCTGCTCAAGCGCGGCACCGACGTCGAACGCATCGGCGAACTGGCGACGGTGCTCGACGATGCATCGCCGATCCAGATCGGCACGGCCGGTCGCTACGGCAAGCGTGCGTTCACGGTGCTCGGGCGCATCCAGATGACCTACGACGCCGGCGCGTGGAGCGAGTGGTACGTCGTGTTCGACGACGGCACGTTCGGCTGGCTGTCGGATGCGTCGGGCCAGTATGCGATCACGGTGCGCGAGCCCGACGATGCGTCCGGCGGCGCGTGGCCTGCGTTCGGCACGCTGGAACCGGGCATGCGGATCGACCATGGCGGCCGCGCGTTTCTCGTGTCGGACGTGCGCACCGCGCGCTGCACGGGCGGCGACGGCGAACTGCCGTTCCGCGTCGATGCCGGCTGGGAGGCGCGCGTCGTCGACCTGCGCACCGGCAACGCGTTCGCGACCTACGACTATTCCGACGCCGATTCGAACGGCGGGAGTCCGGCCGTCTACACGGGCGAAGCCCTCGAATTCGATGCGCTCGCCTTCACCGGGCTGCGCGATACCGACCACGATACGCGCGAGAAGCGCGGCGCGGAAATGGTGCCGTTCGCGTGCCCGAGCTGCGGCGCGCCGCTGTCGTATGCGCCGAACGTGGCCGACTACGTGGTGTGCGGCACCTGCCATGCGGGCGTGCAGTGCACGGCCGAACAGCAGACCGTGTTCGCGGCGCAGCGCAAGCTCGAAGCGGTGAAGGGGGCGCTGGAACTCGGCGCGATCGGCACGTTCGACGGTGTGAAGTACACGGTGATCGGGATGATGCGTTGCCGCGTGCCGGACGACGAGGAGACGTGGGACGAATACCTGCTGCTGAACCCGACGCGCGGGTTCCTGTGGCTCGTGCAGAGCGAAGGGCGCTGGGAACGCGTGCAGGTGCTCGACCAGTGGCCGACGATCGGCAGCGATGCCGACGTGACCGACGGTGACAAGACCTACCGCCTGCGCGAGGAATACGAGTCGGAGGTCGTCTACGTGGTCGGTGCGTTCAACTGGCGCGTGCAGGTCGGCGATCGCACGTCGATTATCGACTACGGCTGGCAGAAGGACAAGCTGACGCGCGAGCGCAGCGACGCGGAGATCGTCTGGTCGCGTGCGCGGCCGCTGTCGGGCAGCACACTCGCCGAACGCTTCGGCACGCCGGCGCTCGCGACGGCCGCGGCTGCGGCGGCAACCGGCGCCACCGCGTCGACGGGCCTGTTCGGGCGGAAGGGCCCGCATAGTTTCGCACCGCTGCCGCTCGTGTTCAGCGCATTGCTCGTGATCCTGAACATGGGCGCGCTGTTCTCGTTCAGCGGCCGTTCCGTCTACGTGCTGGTCGGCTTGCTGGTGCTGTGGCTGCCTGAGTGGCTGTGGAAGACCTTTGCATCGGACGGGGGCAACGCGTGATCCGGTACATCCTCTACGGCATCTACGGCCTGATCGTCGTCACGCTGTTCAGCTGCGCATCGATCGGCGGCAGCGGCTCGGGGGGCAGCGGCTGGGGCAGTTCGTCGGCGCGCAGCGGGTACTCGTCGTACGGGTCGCACAAATGACCGCGCGCGACGGGATCGCGCCGCCGCGCGCGACGTTCGGCTCGCACGTGCTGGCCGATCTGGCCGGCATCGACGCGGCGCTGCTGCGTGACGCCGCCCGGCTCGAGTCGATTCTCACCGAAGCGGCGCACCAGGCGGGCGCGCGCGTGATCGGCGCGCATTTCCATCATTTCGGTGGCGAGCATGGCGTGACGGGCGTCGTGCTGCTCGCCGAATCGCACATCACGATCCACACGTGGCCCGAGCACTGCTTCGCGGCCGTCGACGCGTTCATGTGCGGCGCGGCGCGTGCGGCCGATGCGGTCGATGCGATCGCCGCTGCGCTCGGCACGCAGGCGCAAGTCCGGCAGCAGGTTGCGCGAGGCCGTGCGTCGACGTGAGCGGGCGATTCACTTCCTTTATCGATATGCGTAACAGAATTCGATTTGCTGCGTGGCTTGGCTGGGTGCTGCTCGCCGGCAATGCCACCGCCGCGGACGTGCCGCCGAAGCCGCCCGGGCCGGTCGTGATGGTGCACTTCGATTACGACGAGAAGGACAAGGCGCGCCTTCATGCGCTGGAGCAACGGCTGGATCGTGCGGTGAAGCAGGCCGGGGCCGGCGAGCTGGGCGAGACCGAACTGCATCGCGATGGTAACGACGGCTATCTGTACTTCTATGGTGCGAGCGCGGATCGGCTGTACGCGATCGCACGCCCGATCCTGAAATCGTCAGGATGGCTGACCGGTACGGAAGTCACGTTGCGCCGAGACGCCGGGGCGGAAACGTTCCCGTTGCGCGGGGACGGCGCGCGTTAGCGCGGATGCGGTTCGAACGGCGCGGCTGGAGGAGCGAGCGTTGCGGATCGTGCCATGCAGAGTGCGCTTTTACGCCTGCGGGTGTCGGCGACAAGCTGCTGAGGGGAGGTTGCAATGACGCATCGCATGTCACGACGTTCCCGCTAGCGCTCGAACCGGAACGACGACACGCTGTGCATCGTCGCATCGTCGGTGCCGACGATACCCTGCGTATTCGCGACGGCCGCGCGCTTGCCGTTGCTCAGCACGGCCCAGTAGCAGTCGCCGCCGGCCGCGTGGAAGCCGGTTTCCGGATCGCTGATGCCGCACGTGATTGTCGCGCGCATACCGCGCCAGCCGACGCCGGAGAAGCGTTCGACCGCCTGCGGCGCGCCGCGACCGTACGTCGACATCCATTTGCCGTCGTCCTGCCGCTCGAATCCGGCTTCCTTTTCCGCAACGGGTTCGAGCGCGCCGTCGACGATCTCGAATGCGATGAAATAGCTGCTGTTCGTCATGTTGCGGCCGACGATCGCGACGCAGCGGTTGCCGCCGATTTCAGGGCACGGCTTCTTGATCTGGCGGTTCCCGAGGTACTCGAACGAGATGCCGAGCGCCGGGTCTCGATAGGTTTTCCAGCCCGCGTGTTTCACCTGCTTCAGCGCTGCCGTACGGTCGCGGTAAGCGGTGGCGATGCAGGCTGCATCGGCGCACGCATCGCGTTGCGCGAGCCATGCACGTTGCGACCGGACGACGGCCTGCTGGTCGGCTGCGATGTCGATCGCGCCGTAGTAGGCGCTTGCCAATGTGCTGTCGGCCGATACGAGTGCCTTGTCGCTGCAGATCAGGCGGTCGGTGCGCGTCTTCGCGCGCGAGCAGTCGATGCTGTCGGCATGGGCCGATAAAGAGAGGCCGATGGCGGCCAGCGTGAGACCCAGGCGAATAGCGAACACGGAGAGCTCCTCATCGGGTTCGAGCGGCGGCTGTCACGCCGCCGTCATGTGACGCGGCGGCGCACGCGGTTCACGTAGCCTTGAACCCGTACGCCGTGCAACAAGATACGGCGAGGTGAAATCAGCGATTGATCTGATCCGCCGAGATCAGCTCGGCCACCAGCACCTGCGCCGGCCCCTGCAGGTAATACTCGTGCTCGAGCGGTTCGCGCAGCTTCATGAACGTTTCCGCGCCGATCTGCATCGTTTCGCCCGCGTGCATGCGCGCGCCGCTTTCCAGCAGGTAGTGCATCACGTTGTTGAAGATGCCCGAATAGCGTTCGCCTTCGTGATGACCTTCCGCGAGCGCGGCAAAATCGGGCAGGCCGAACACGTCGGCGCCATAGGTGCGCATCCACACGCCGTCGACGCCTTCGACTTCGTATTTCACGAAGCCGCAGAAGAACAGGTTCAACGGGATGTCCCGCAGCACTTCGAGGCTTTCCTCGCCGAGTTCCTTCGCGTTGAAGACGCCGGCCGGCAGCGACGTGTGCGCGTGCTCGTTCAGCACCGCGAGGCCGTTCTGTTCGGCAAGCGCGCCGGCGACGGCCGCCAGCGCGACGTACTGGTCGAGCGGATTGGCTTCGTGTCCGGCGTAGTAGAGGATCACGTGGCTGCGGCTCGCGCGTACCTGCTGTTTCAGGTCCTGCCCGTAGTGGGCCGGTGCGACACACGTTTCCAGTGCCTCGGACGGATAGGGCGCGTCGAAGCCGACGAGCCGGACGACGTGGTTGCCCCAGCCGGCGAGCCCGAATACCTGCTCCAGTGTCGGCTCGGTCTCGACGCGCGCCTGCTTCATGCTCGGGTGGTACGCGCGCAGCGCTGCCGTCAGCGCGGCGATATCGACCTGCAGCGGGCCGTCGAAGACGACCGTCACGCTCAGCGGGTTCTCGACGTCGGGTGCCGCGACCAGCGCGACGGGGTTGCCGGGTTCTTCCTTGCGGCCAAAGAATCGGGATATCAGGCTCATTGGAGTAGGTTCGTGTCGAAGCCGTTGCGGGGAGAAGTGCCCCGTTCTCTCGGCCGGGGCGCGCCGTCGGGGTGACGGCCGCCCGTAGTTTCCCCGGGTTCGGCGAATCTGGCAAATGCGTGGCGCATACCGGGACGGCGCGGCGATGGCGTGTTCGAACGCATTCGGGAGGAGGTGGCGCGGACGCGCCGGGCCGTGCGGCCCGCGTCGCCGCTCAGTGCGGCAGCGCTTCGGCTTCGGCCCAGCGCTTGAACGAATCGAGACGCCGGCGCGTCTGCACCAGGTAGAACGCGCCGATCAGCGGCTCGAGCAGCCAGCGCAGCCAGGCCGGCTGGGCGCGGAAGTGGTACGTGAATTTCACTTCGGTCGTGCCGGGTGTGTGCTCGGTGAAGTTCCAGCTGCCGCTGAAGCGTTCGAGCACTTTCGGCCCGTCGACCATTTCGACGGCGGCCACCTGCGGCGGACGGTACGAGATGTAGCGCGACACCATCGTCGCGCCCGACTGGCTGCGGCAGAATGCATCGACGCCGACGTCGGCCGTCATGCCGTCGAGCAGGTAGGCGTCGGTGAGGAAGCTGTCCCACACGAGCCGCCGCGCATAATCCTGCGACCACGTGAAGAGGCGTCTGCGATCGACGCCGACGGTGCGGCTGACTGAGATCCTCATGATGGCGGGCGCCCTGGCGCGGAGTGGGATGAAATCGAGTGTACCGCGCCAATAACCGGTGTTTCGTCAGACTTCGTCAAGTCGAGCGTGTGCTCGAATGGGCTGGATTGACGCACCTCGGGATTTCCCCTAGGATTCGTTTCAACCCTTCGGGAAAGACCCGAAGCGTTTCAATCTCTTGAGGGAGCCTCATGAGTACGCAACAGAACCGGCGCTTCGACGCGCTCGTTTTCATTGGTCGTTTCCAGCCTCCGCATCGTGGTCACCTGAACGTGCTGAAGTCGGCACTGAGCCGGGCCGAGCGCGTGTGCGTGCTGATCGGATCGACCGACAAGCCCCGCACCATCAAGGATCCGTTCTCGTTCGACGAGCGCCGCCAGATGCTGGCTTCGCTGCTCGACGCGTCCGAGCGCGACCGCGTCACCATCGCGCCGTTGCAGGATTCGACCTACAACGACGGCGACTGGGTGCGCTGGGTGCAGGACGCCGTCGCGTCCGCGCTCGGCGACATCGCGCAGCGCAAGGTCGGGCTGATCGGCCACGAGAAGGACGCCACCTCGTATTACCTGCGGATGTTCCCGCAATGGGAGCTCGTCGACGTCGACGCAACGGAAGACATTTCCGCCACCGAGATCCGCGATCAGTATTTCGCCGAACGCACCAACAGCTTCGTGCAGTGGGCCGTGCCGGAACCTGTGTTCGGCTGGCTCGAACGTTTCCGCACGCAGCCGGAATTCGCGCAGTTGAAGTCGGAAGCCGAATTCATCGCCGGATATCGCAAGGCGTGGGCCGCGGCGCCGTATCCGGTCACGTTCGTGACGGTCGACGCGGTGGTCGTGCACTCGGGCCATATCCTGCTCGTGCGCCGCCGCAGCGAGCCGGGCCGCGGCCTGTGGGCGCTGCCCGGCGGGTTCGTGAACCAGGACGAGCGGCTCGACGCGGCCTGTATCCGCGAGCTGCGCGAGGAGACCGGCCTGAAGCTGCCGGAGCCCGTGCTGCGCGGCTCGATCAAGGATCGCCAGGTGTTCGATCACCCGACGCGCTCGCTGCGCGGCCGCACGATCACGCATGCGTGCCTGTTCAACTTCCCGACCGGCGAGCTGCCGCGCGTGAAGGGCAGCGACGATGCCGACAAGGCGCGCTGGGTGCCGCTCAACGAATTCGCGCAGATGCGCAGCGTGATGTTCGAGGATCACTTCGACATCGCGTATCACTTCCTGGGGAAGCTGTGATCCGCTGATTCCCCGCATTTCGTCCGCCGCGACAGACGCGGCGGCACTTCAACGGCCTAGAGGAGCTCTAGCCATGCAAAACGATCTCGGCGGCTTTGCCGCGGTTCTCGCCAATCCGATCCTCAACACGGATTCGTACAAGGCTTCCCACTTCCTGCAATATCCGCCCGACGCATCGGCGATGTTCTCGTACGTCGAATCGCGCGGCGGCCGCTACGACCGCACGGTGTTCTTCGGCCTGCAGATGCTGCTGAAGGAATATCTGTGCAAGCCGATCACGCACGCGATGATCGACGAGGCGCGCGATTTCTTCACGGTGCATGGCGAGCCGTTCAACGAGGCAGGCTGGCGCTATATCGTCGAACGCTACGACGGCTACCTGCCGGTAAGGATCCGCGCGGTGCCCGAGGGCTCGGTCGTGCCGGTGCACAACGTGCTGATGACGGTCGAATGCGGCGACCCGCAGGTGTTCTGGCTCGCGTCGTATCTCGAGACGATGCTGCTGCGCGTGTGGTATCCGGTGACGGTCGCGACGCGCAGCTGGCACCTGCGGCAGACGATTCGCCGCTTCCTGGAAAAGACCGACGACGATCTCGCGCAACTGCCGTTCAAGCTGCACGACTTCGGCGCGCGCGGCGTGTCGAGCGCGGAGTCGGCCGCGATCGGCGGTGCCGCGCACCTCGTCAACTTCATGGGTTCGGATACGGTGCTCGGCGTGCTGGCCGCGAACCGCTTCTATCGGGAGCCGATGGCCGCTTACTCGGTGCCGGCGGCCGAGCACAGCACGATCACGTCGTGGGGCCGCGAACACGAGGCCGATGCGTACCGGAACATGATCCGCCGCTTCGGCCTGCCCGGTGCGATCGTGTCGGTCGTGTCGGACTCCTATGATCTGTTCGCCGCACTCGATCTGTGGGGCGGCGAGCTTCGGCAAGCCGTGCTCGATTCCGGCGCGACGCTGGTCGTGCGGCCCGATTCGGGCGACCCGGTGGCGATCGTGTTGCAGACCGTGCGCGCGCTCGATGCATCGTTCGGCTCGACCGTGAACGGCAAGGGGCGGCGCGTGCTGAATCGTGTACGCGTGATCCAGGGCGATGGCGTCGACGAACTGTCGATCGAAGCGATTCTGTCCGCGCTCGACGACGCGGGCTATGCGGCCGGCAACGTCGTGTTCGGCATGGGCGGCGGGCTGCTGCAACAGGTGAACCGCGATACGCAGCGCTTCGCGATGAAGTGCTCGGCGATCCGGCGTGGCGACGTGTGGCACGACGTCTGCAAGGACCCGGTCACCGATCAGGGCAAGCGCTCGAAGAAGGGGCGGCTCACGCTGCTGCGCAGTTTCCGCACCGGTGAGTATCGGACGACGACGCTGCCCGGCGCGTGGGACGACCGGATGCTGGAAGGCGAGTGGAAGGACGCGCTGGAAACGGTGTTCGATACGGGGCGCCTGCTCGTCGATACGTCGTTTGCCGAAGTGCGGGCGAGGGCGCACGCGGGGGAGGTGTGAAGCAGGCGGCGGTGGCGGCGTGAGAGGCTCGGGTCACGCCGTCGCCGACGCGACTTGATTGCGATGTCGTTTTGGTTGCGGACGACCTCAGTGAAGTGCTCTGGATGTTGGCGTGACGCGCGGGTCGCCGCACAGGTGCCGACATCCATCGTTGCAAAGCGGCACCAGTGTCAGTCCGATCTGAAGATAACCTTCGTAACCGGCGCTGTCTTTCGGATACGGTTTCGAGATGATGTGGGTATCAGACCAGATGTTCTCGTTCTTGACGCCGAGTTGTATCAGGTATTCCTTCAGGTTCACCGCTCGTCGCAGCGCAAGCGCGTGTGGATTGACTTCCCCGATGTAGGCGCCGGCAGTGACGATGCCACGAATCTCTGCATCCGGCCATTGACGAGCGCGAATAACCATCTCTGCAATCTTGACGCGATCCTCGTTAGGGATCGCGTCGGAATTGAGCGGGACGCTGTCGAGCATGTCTTCGGAAATGGTACAAGCCACGGATGACATCGAAAACGAGAGGCAGAACCAGATCGCGACGCTTATCGCGCGTGCAAGAAATGTCACCACAGAATCCTGTCGTCGAAAAATGAAATGTAGCAGGCGAGGCTGTCTGCATTGTCGATCGCTACATCGTGGTGTGTCTGAGCCCAGTACTTCAGACCGGTGCCGAACCCGTAGATTTCGTCGTTTGAGTTGAATGTGTCGACGTAGTGCGTGCATTCATGAATCAGGACTTTCAGCTTGCAGTTGGTAGAAAGCCGAGCATCGGGAAGTGTGCAGAAGTGCGGATAAATCGCGATTATCCGCCGGTGCGAATCGGGTTTGCATACTGCGGCATCCGTGATTCCGTTGTCGGGAAACACGGTGCACGTTATGTTTCTCTGCGTTTGCTCGTCCCACCTGATGACGTTCTCAGGTTTCAGCTCTTGCATGACGCGCAGAAGTTTGGGTAATCCGGTGTCGAGTCTTCGGCGGACCATGTCATCTGATCGGCCGAACCAAGTCTGGGCGCGGCGCTGTTCTTCGTGATCCCAAGCGGCGAGGCCATGAATTCGCTCACGAATCAGGACAATCGCAGCATCGCGCAGCCGAGCAATCAGGCGCCTGAATGCTTTGTTCGACATGTTTTCGCAGATTTGCGCCATGTCGAGTTCGATGGTGTGAGTGGATCCCGGTGTGGTGTTTGTATAAGTGGTTCCGACGCATATCCATTCGTCGCAGTCTTCTTGGTGCGTGGCGTCACGTGAATCGAAGTTTTCGCTCATTGATTCGATAGTTGTCCGGAAGAGGACGAAAACTATCGACTGACGGAGGCATGCTCGTCTATTGGACGTGTACGATTTGCGAAACGAGGTAACCCAATCGAAATGCTTTATCGGATGTCGGCCTGCTTGGCGGCAGATTGCCGATTCATTCCGTAGTTGTCCGCCCGATTGCCGGGCTTCATCATTCTCCAGCATGGATACGGTGGCTCGCGCCCATCCGCACGCCGCCGCGCGGCTCCGTCCAGATCCTGAGCCCGCCGCGTGGGACGACCGGATGCTGGAAGGCGAGTGGGAGGACGCACTGGAAACGGTGTTCGATACGGGGCGCCTGCTCGTCGATACTTCGTTTGCCGAAGTGCGGGCGAGGGCGCACGCGGGGGAGGTGTGAGGCAGGCGGCGGTGTATCCCGCCGCCTCGTTCCGGCTCAGGCGGCGCGCGTGACAATCGTGCGCAGCACGGCGTCTGCGTCGAGGTGTCCCTTCAGGACGTCCGCAGGCGCCGACGCGAAGTCGATCCAGCCTTCATTGAAGCCGTCGAGCATGCGCATGCGCGGTTCGGGGTAGCGCATCCGCTGCGCATCGAACAGGCCGGCCCACGTGTCACGGGGGACGGCCTCGGCTTGTACGGGCCGCCCGAGCACGCGGGCGAACGCGGCGGCCAGGTCGTTCGGGCTGACGCGCCGCGGTCCTTCGAGTTCGACGATGCGCGTGCGGGACCATTCGTCCTGCAGCAGGGCCGCCGCCGTGCGGCCGACGTCTTCGGTGGCAACCATCGGCACCGGGCGGTCGAGCGGCTGCAGAAAGCTGTGGATCACGCCCGTGTCGCGCGCGGTCGGGACGTCCCATGCGGCGTTTTCGAGGAACCATGCGGGGCGCAGGAACGCGACGGGCATCGGCAGGTCGCCGAACGCTTGCTCGATCATCGTCAACTGCGTCAGCAGGTTCACCTGCGTCGCCTGCGCGCCGATCGTCGACAGGCAAACGACCTTGCGCGGCCGAGCGGCGCGCAACGCCGCGCCGACGGCGTCGATGACCGCGCGCGTTTCAGGGAATCCGGGCGATGGATCGAAGCAGGGCGGCAGCAGCACGAATACGCCGGCCGTGTTCGAGAAGGCCGTCGTCAGCGCGGCGGTGTCGGTCATGTCGGCGAGTGCGACGTCGCAGCCGCGCGCGGCCCACGGCGCGGCGCGATTGGCGTCGCGCGCGACGGCCCTTACGGGCTGGCCTGCGGTGAGCAATGTCCGGGCGAGCGCGCCGCCGACTTGTCCGGTGATGCCTGTAATGGCGTACATGATTCGAAATCCTCATCGAGAAGGGGAGAAGCGGCATGCCGGAACGACCGGGCTTGCCGTCGCAATGCATCGGGTTGCATGATAGGGAGCGGCGATTCCTGATGGAATCGAATCCATGTCATTTGATTGGTGATCTTTTGTCATGAGTGAAATCATGGGCATCGACGGGCGGATCCTGGCGAACGTGGGCGTGCTCGCCGCGATCGTCGAAAGCGGCAGCTTCGCGCGCGCGGCCGACGCGCTCGGCCTGTCACCGTCCGGTGTCAGCCGGGCCGTGGGCCGGCTGGAGGCGCGCGTCGGTGTGCGGCTGCTCGATCGCACGACGCGCTCGGTCACGCTGACGGACGAGGGGCGTCGCCTGTACGAGGACATCGGCCCGCTGCTCGCCGGCATCGGCGACGCGGTCACGCTGGCC
The DNA here is from genome assembly GCF_002223205.1 of Burkholderia sp. AU27893. Lineage (NCBI taxonomy): Bacteria > Pseudomonadati > Pseudomonadota > Betaproteobacteria > Burkholderiales > Burkholderiaceae > Burkholderia > Burkholderia sp. AU27893. The sequence goes on from NZ_NKFD01000004.1 coordinate 501,491, forward strand.
GCCGGTTCGGCGGCGGCCGTGCGCGGCAGGCTGCGTGTGAATGTCGACGCGTATTTTTCGCGGCGGGTGCTGGCGCCGCATCTCCCCGCGCTCCTGGCGCGCCATCCCGATCTGTCGCTTGAACTGGCGGCGCGCGAGCAACTCGGCGATCTGGTTGCAGAAGGATTCGACGTCGCGGTGCGGTTCGGCGAACCGCCTTCGTCGTCGCTGGTGGCGCGCAAGCTGCTGGAGACGCGAGCGGTGACGGTCGCCGCACCCGCGTACGTGAAACGATACGGGCGTCCCGAGGCGCCAGCCGACCTCGTCGGCCATGCGTGCATCCAGATGCGCAACACGCTGACCGGCCAGCCGCTCGAATGGGTCTATCAGCTCGGCCGCAAGCGCGTGCCTGTGAAGACGACAGGCAGGCTGCTCGTCAACGACGCCGGTACGATGCTCGGTGCATGCCTGGCCGGCGTCGGCATTGCACGCTTCAAGGCGAGCGGGGTGGCGGGGCTGATCGAACAGGGGCGGCTCGTCGAGCTGCTTGCGGCTTGGCGCGGCGAGGCGTTCCCGCTGTTCGCGTACTACCCGTCGCGCCACTTGCCGCCCGCGAAGGTGCGGGCGTTCGTCGATTTCGTCGCGGAAATCGTGGCGGACGGCAGCTAGCGCGCGCCCGCCGTCACGATTCGCGGGCGAGCATGCGTCCGGTCGTGTCCGCCGCCCGCACCGCCTCCATCGCCCGCGCCAGCGCATCGAACACCGCCGGCCCCTTGCAGCGCGACACGTTGAAGCGCAGGTACGACGTTGCATTGTGCGACGCGCTGAACACGTTGCCGGGCGCAAGCACCACGTCGTGATCCAGCGCATGGCGCGCGACGCGCGCGGCGTCGAGCCCGTCGGGCAACGCCGCCCACACGAACAGGCCGCCGCGCGGCTCCGTCCAGATCCTGAGCCCGGCGCGCGTGACGCGCCGGAGCGTTTCGCCCATCGCGTCCGCGAGGCGCGCGCGCAGGCTGTCGACGTGGCGCCGGTACGTGCCGTCGACGAGCAGCCGGTGGACGACGTTCGCGCCGATCTGCGCATGGCCGAACGACGTCGCGAGCTTCAGGTCGACGAGCGCCTCGATCCATTCCGGGCGCGCGGCGACGTAACCGCAGCGGATCGCGGCCGACAGCGTCTTCGAGAAGCTGCCGATCGACACGACCCGCGACAGTCCGTCGAAGGCCGCGAGGCGCGGTGCGGGCGTGGTCTCGAAATCCGCGAAGATGTCGTCCTCGACGATCAGCAGGCCATGTTCGGCCGCGAGCGTCAGCAGCCGGTGCGCTACGGGCGCCGAGAGCGTTGCGCCGGTCGGGTTGTGCAGCGCGGAGTTGGTGATGTACAGGCGCGGCCGGTGCTCGGCGAGCACCTGCTCGAAGCGCGCGAGATCGGGGCCGTTCGGCGTGTACGGGACGCTGACGATGCGCGCACGGTGCGCGCGCAGCAGTGCCTGGAAGTTGAAGTAGCACGGATCGTCGAGCACGACCGTGTCGCCCGGCTCCAGCAGCAGCCGGCAGACGAGATCGAGCGCGTGCGAGCCGCCGTCGGTCAGCATGATCTGCGTGGGGTCGGCCTGGACGCCGTGCTGCGCGAGCCGCCACGCGAGCTGCTGGCGCATCGCGGGCAGGCCGAGCGGCGTCGCGTAGTCGGTCAGCGCGTCGGCTTCGTCGCGCGACGCGGCGCGCAGCGCGCGGCGCAGGCTCTCGTCCGGCAGCCACGACGGCGGTAGCCATCCGCAACCGGGCTTCACGGACGTCGGCGCCGCTTCGAGCGACTGGCGCGACAGCCAGAGCGGATCGAGTCCGCGATCGAGCTGCGGGCCGAGATCGGCGAGCGCGAGCGGCGGTGCATGCCCCGACACATAGAAACCCGAGCCGCGCCGCGCAACCAGCACGCCTTCGCTCGCGAGCCGCTCGTACGCATCGACGACGGTCGATTTCGACACGCCCAGCGCGTCCGCCATCATCCGGATCGACGGCACGCGCGCGCCGGGCACCAGCGCGCGGCTCGCGATGCGTGCGCGCAACGTATCCATCACGGTTTCCACGCGCGTGCGCGACGGGGTGGGTGGAACGGGAAGCGGGGCGGCCTGGCTCATGGCGAAGAATGAACTGTACGGCCGGTTGTCCAGTACAGTTTGTCCGAATTGTATTGGGCTGTAGCTTACGCGCTTTTCGCGGGCGGCGGATCATCGGTCATCCACTTTCCCCGTTCAGGATTTCCCGTGCAAAAGACGACCGACGGATGGCTCAGCGGCCTGCTGGGCGTGATCATCTTCAGTGGCTCGCTGCCCGCGACGCGTATCGCGGTGCAGGGGCTCGACCCGCTGTTTCTCACCTTTGCGCGCGCGACGATCGCCGGCGCGCTCGGCCTGCTGCTGCTCGTCGGGCTGAAGCAGCGGCGGCCGACGCGTGCCGAGGCCGTGTCGCTCGCGATCGTCGCGCTCGGAGTCGTGATCGGCTTTCCGTTGCTGACGGCGCTTGCGCTGAAGCACGTCACATCGGCGCACGCGATCGTGTTCGTCGGGTTGCTGCCGCTCGCGACCGCGCTGTTCGGCGTGTGGCGCGGCGGTGAACGGCCGCGGCTGCCGTTCTGGATCTTCTCGATCATCGGCAGCGGTGCGGTGGCCGCGTTTGCGCTGCGCAACGGCGGCCAGGCGTCGGTAGTCGGCGATGCGCTGATGCTGGCCGCGATCGTCGCATGTGGGCTCGGTTACGCGGAAGGCGCACGCCTGTCGCGCGAGCTCGGCGGCTGGCAGGTGATCTCGTGGGCGCTCGTGCTGTCGCTGCCGCTGATGCTGCCGCTCACGTGGCTTACCTGGCCTGCGTCGTTCGACGACGTCGATGCCGCCGCGTTGTGGGGGCTCGCGTACGTGTCGCTGTTCAGCATGCTGATCGGCTTCGTGTTCTGGTATCGCGGGCTCGCGCTCGGCGGGATCGCGGGCGTCGGTCAGTTGCAGCTGCTGCAGCCGTTCTTCGGCCTGCTGCTGGCGGCCGGGCTCCTGCACGAGGCAGTGCCGTCGTCGATGGTCGTGGTGACGGTCGTCGTGGTCGGCTGCGTGGCGGGCGCGAAATACTTCTCGAAAATGGCGCCCGTGCGGCGCGCGGGCTGACGTGTGGGGCTGATCGGATGCACGGGCGCGACCTGTCGAAGGTGCGCCCGCTCACACTCGATCATCTGGCGCGCAAGCGTTACTCGAACGTTTCGAGCGCGAGCAATTCGCCGATCGTCTGCCGGCGGCGGATCAGTCGCGGCGCGCCGCGATCGACGAGCACTTCCGGCGCGAGCGGCCGGCTGTTGTAGTTCGATGACATCGACGCGCCGTATGCGCCTGCATCGTGCAGGAACAGCAGGTCGCCGATCTGCGGCTGTGCCAGCTTGCGGTGCGTGACCACGCCGCCCGCGTCCTGCGTGAACACGTCGCCCGATTCGCACAGCGGCCCGGCGATCGCGAGATCGACGAGCGGCCGTCCGGCGGGCAGCGCGCCATCGTGCGTGTGCACCGATACCGCGTGGTAGCTGCCGTACATCGACGGGCGCATCAGGTCGTTGAAGCCCGCGTCGATCAGCACGAAATCGTGCTTCGGCCGGCGGTTGACGGCCTGCACTTCGGTGACGAGCGTGCCGGCTTCGGCGACGAGGAAGCGGCCCGGCTCGATCTCGATGCGCACCGGGTGGCCGAGGTGACGCTCGATCCGCTTGCGCGCGGCGTCCCACTGGCTGAAGTAGTGACCGACGTCGACGCGCGGCTCGCCGTCGCGATACGGGATCGACAGGCCGCCGCCGGCCGAGATCGCGTCGATGTCATGGCCGAGCGACGTGACGAGATCGACCATCGCATCGCATACCTGCGACAGGTGGCCGTAGTCGACGCCCGAGCCGATGTGCATGTGGATGCCGACGAGCTTCAGCCCGTACTGGCGCACGATCTCGATCGCGCGCGGCACGTCGTCGATCCAGATGCCGTGCTTGCTCTGCGGGCCGCCGGTGTTGGTCTTGTTGCTGTGGCCGTGGCCGAAACCGGGGTTGACGCGCAGCCACACGCGGTGGCCGGGCGCATGCTCGCCGATGCGCGCGAGCATGTCGAGCGAACCGGCATTCACGGTCACGCCGTGCTTCAGCACGGCCGCGAGCGTCGGGCGGTCGATCAGGTCGGCCGTGAACACGACGCCTTCCGGCTCGCCTGCCGGGCTGAAGCCGGCCGCGAGACTGCGCTCGATCTCGCCGAGCGACACGGCATCAACGCACGCGCCTTCCTCGTGCATCAGCTTCAGGATATGGACGTTCGAGTTCGCCTTCTGCGCGTAGCGGATCACGTCGAACTGGCGCAGTTGGGCGATGCGGTCGCGGATGACGTCGGCGTCGTACACCCACAGCGGGGTGCCGTATTGCTGCGCGAGCGTCGCGAGCTGGCGGGAATCGAGGGACATGGCGGATGAATCGGGGCGAATGAATGGATAACGGCAATGATGCACCTGATCGTCTATCCAGTAAAATGCCTGGTTATCGACATTCGATTCATATTTGATATAGCAGATCATGCTCACGCACCGCCATATCGAGGTCTTTCGCGCGCTGATGGTCACCGGCAGCACGACGCGCGCGGCCGAGATGCTCTATACGTCGCAACCGACGATCAGCCGCGAGCTTGCGCGCATGGAGCAGGTCGTCGGCTTCGCGCTGTTCGAGCGCGCGCACGGCCGGCTGCGGCCGACGATGGCCGCCCTCACGCTGTTCGACGACGTGCGGCTTGCGTATGTGGGGCTTGAACGTGTCGCGGCGACTGCTGCGCGCCTGCGCGAGTTTCGTGACGGTCAACTGTCGGTGATCGCGTTGCCGGCGTTCTCGCACGCGATCCTGCCCGGAGCGTGCCGGCGTTTCAGCGAGCAGCACGCTGGCGTCAGCGTGTCGGTGGCGACGCAGGAATCGCCGGTGCTCGAAGAATGGCTGACCGCGCAGCGTTACGACCTCGGGCTGACCGAGCGCGACGTCGCGCCGGCCGGCACCGTGCTCACGCCGCTGCTCGAAGTCGACGAAGTGTGCGTGCTGCCCGATGGCCATCCGCTGCTCGCGCAGGACGCGATCGATCTGCCGGATCTCGCGGATCGCCCGTTCGTGAGCCTGTCGCTGAACGATCCGTACCGCATCCTGATCGACGAGGCGTTCGCGCAGCTCGGCGTGGCGCCGCGCTCGGTCGTCGAAACACCGTCGGCCGTGTCGGTGTGTGCGTTCGTGCGGCAGGGGCTCGGCGCCGCAATCGTCAATCCGCTGACCGCGCTCGATTTCGTCGGGCGCGACCTGCACGTGCGGCCGCTCACGCGATCGTTTCCGTACCGGGTCAGCGTGATCGTGCCCGAGCACCGGCCAAAGAGCCTGCTCGTCGATGCGTTTACCAATGCGTTGCGCGGCGAGGCGAAGGCGATTCGCCGCCGGTTGGCCACGCTCGTCGGCTGAAGCGGCCGTATGATCGTGTTTCGCCGCCATCGCCACCACTTTCCGGAATCCTTCATGACCGACGCTTCTGCTTCCCTCGAACCACCGATCCTCACCGGCAAACACGTCGAGCTGAGGCCGCTCGATTCATCCGACCGGCAGGCGCTGCTGGACGCCGCTGCCGATGGCCAGCTGTGGAACCTGAAGGTCACGGTCGTGCCGGGCCCGGAGACGATCGACGCGTATATCGACACCGCATTGCAAGGGCGTTCGGCCGGCACCGTCATGCCGTTCGCGATCGTCGATCGCGCATCGGGCCGCGTGATTGGCAGCACGCGTTTCTGGAAGATCGATCGCAAGAACCGCAAGCTCGAGATCGGCCATACGTGGCTGAGCGAATCGGCGCAGCGCACGCGCGCGAACACCGAGGCGAAATGGTTGCTGCTGGGCTATGCGTTCGACGTGCTGCACTGCGTGCGCGTGCAGTTCACGACCGACGAGCTGAACGAGAAATCGCGCGCGGCGATCCTGCGGCTCGGTGCGAAGCAGGAAGGGATCGTGCGGCACGAACGGATCATGCCGGATGGCCGCAAGCGCAATTCGGTGCGCTTCAGCATCATCGACGACGAATGGCCGGAAGTGCGTGCGCGGCTGCTGGCGAAGCTCGCGACGTAACGAGGGAAGCGTGAAGCGTGACGTTTGGCGTGCGTCGCGCCGCCGGAAGAGGAGCGGCGACGCGACGACAGGGGAAGCGGTGCGCCGCGCGTGATGCGCGGCGCTGCGGCGCGTTACTGCGCCGACGCGAGGTGGTGGCGTTCCGCGAGCTTCTGCGCGTCCGCGTAGTGCTTCTGCAGGATCGGCAGCGACTGGCGTGCGACTTCCTTCAGCTTGGTGTCGCGGCCCGACGCGATTTCGGCCTGGAATGCCGAGATGGCCTTCTGCTGGCCGGCGAGCGCGACCTGCTCGATATACGCCTTGTCGAACTCGGCGCCGCGCAGGTTCTTGATGCTGCCCAGCACGGCCGTGTCGGGATCGTTGGCCGGCACGTCGACGCCGCGCGGGCTGGCCGCGCGCATCGCCTGGATGATCTTTTCATCGTCGGTCGACACGCGTTGCGCGAACGCCTTGACCTGGCTGTCCGACGTGCGCGAATCGGCGATGCGTGCCGCGTCGTGCTGCGTCGACACGGTCTTCGTGCCGTCGGTGATGAAGGCCTGGTCGGCTTCGTGGATCCGCGTCGCGGCGGCGGCCGGTGCGTTGGGTGAAGCCGGTGCCGGTTGTGCGGTTTGCGCGGTCGCCGTCACGGCGACGAGAAGCAGGCCAGCGGCAGACAAAGCAAGGCGCGAGAGTTGGGGAAAGCGGTTCATGGGACCTCCTTTCGATCGGGGCTCTGGTTGAAAAACGGATCACGGGATCCGTCGCTGTGCGAGAGACCGGGCGCGCCCGGGCCGGATTCGACCGCCGCTCTGCCGCGGCGCCGGTCGAAGCGTTTCCCGGCCCGACTGATTCTAGGAGAGCGATCCGGTAGCAGGTGCAACCGCGCTGTGGTTTGTGTAACGGTTGGTAAGACGAATCGATGAGCCAGCACGCCGACAGGTAGGGCGTACCTGTTGCGTGTGCGTCGGCGGCAATTTTTGCGCGCATGACGCGTGCGGGATGCACGGGGGTGTCATCCGCGTTTCATCGTCGTGCGGCTGTGTCGTGCGATGACGTGATTCATCGAGCGATGGGGAGAACCGGACGCGCAAAGCGCGCGCATGCGTCACACGCGATCGAGCAATGCGTCGAGACGCGGCAGCAACGGTGTCGCGCAATGCGCCTGCAACGCGTCCGGTGCGGTGTAGCCCCACGCGACGCCCTGGAATGCGATGCGCGCGCGTCGTGCCGCGTCGGCGTCGCGGATTTCATCGCCGACGTACAGCACTTCGTCGCTGTGCACGCCGGCCTCATGAACGAGCGCGCGCAGGCGACGCGCCTTGCCGAACAGCGGAATGCCGCATGCGAAGTGCTCGACACGGCTGCTGGCGTGCGGGCCGAGCCGGTCACGCACGATCGCCTCGGTATTCGACGTGGCGATCGCGATGCGGATGCCGCGCGCGGCGAGCGCGTCGAACGTTTCGCCGACGCCGGGGAACAGCGCCACTTGCGCGACACGCGGCTGCATCAGGCGGCGCATGTCGATCGTCACGCGCGGCACTTTCCACATCGGCACGTCGAGCGCGCGAATGATGTCGCGCGCCGACATGCCGCGCAGCGCCGGGCGCAGCTCGGGCGTGGCGTCGCGAAAGCCGTGCAGGCGCGACGCTTCCGACAGCGCCGCGAGAAAGCTGTCGAGCGAATCGGCGAGCGTGCCGTCGAAGTCGAATGCGATGAGGCGGTAGGGCATGCAGCGGCGTGGCGAACTTGTTGGGCAGGCGACATTGTCACCGAATCTGCTGAAAGCCGATCTCGTCGTCGCCGCGCGCACGACCGATGCGACCGGACGGCCGGTGCGGACGAGCGACATCCGAGAGAAAGCCCGGTATGCTGTCCGGCACCCGCAATGACGGTTTCCCGATGCCCATTCGTTTCCGGATCGATCACATGACAATCACTCGTGCACGTCTTGCAATGTGGATGCTGGGTGCAGCGTTGACGTTGGCAGCCGCGACGCAGGTATCTGCCGCACCGGAAAGGCGCTGCGGATGGCTTGAGAATCCGTCGCCGGCCAACTGGTGGCTGAACGACAAGGACGGCACCTGGACACTGTTGACGATGGGCAACGAGCCGGTGCCGGGCCTCGACACGATGCCCGACATGTCGACGAAGGGCTGGGTCGTCACCAACGCCGGCGGGCATGGCTACGGTTGCGCATGCCTCGACCTCGAAATCGACCCGCGCACGCGCGAGGTGACGCGGATAGTCGCAGCGCGGCCGCTGCCGTTGAAGCGTTGCAAGGCAGATCGCACGTTGCGGGCGCCATGACCCGCGGGGCGATGCTATTCGTAGTGGTAACGGCAGGACACGATGCTGATCTGCAAGTCGTCAGCCTCGTAGACCAGGCGGTTCGTGTCGTCGATACGGCGCGACCAGAAACCGGAGAGGTTGGCCTTTAACGGTTCGGGCTTTCCGATTCCTTCGAACGGCGTTCGCTGGGCTTCGCGAATGAGCTGGTTGATACGCTTGAGCGTCTTGCGATCCTGCCCCTGCCAGTAGACATAGTCGTCCCACGCGTCGGAAGTAAAGAGCACGCGGCGTACGCTCATTCGTCATCCGCCGCGAGCTTGCGCTCCTTTGCCTTGCCCTTGCGTAGTTGCGCGATCGAGCGCTCGAGATGGGCGACGTTGGCCGGCGAGCGCAGCAAGTGCACCGTCTCCATCAGGCTGTCGTAGTAGTCCTGCGACATGATGACGGCGTTCGGCGCATCGCGGCGCGTGATGAGCGTCACGTCCGCGTCGTCGACGACCTGGTCGATAACGGTCTTCAGATTGCCACGGGCATCCGAAAAATGAATCGTGCGCATGATTGCCTCACTTGTACATATAACCGTACAAGTTTAGCACAGTCGATAGAGGTGTACGGTTTGCTGTACAAGTCTACCCGCCCCAGTTGCGTAACACACCAGAAGCGTCCGGAATGAGCCTGCGCGCCGTCTGGCCGAGGCGACAAGTGTCTGCGCTTGTAGCTCGCCCCGCCGCGCGGTATCGTCAGCGTCTCGCCTTCCGCCATCGCGACCGGAGACCGACGTGCCCGCTGCCACCCCCGCCACCCCCGCCACGCTGAGATTTTCCACCGACAAGCGCGAACTCGACGTCGACGCGATCTTCGACTTCCTGCATCGCGACGCGTACTGGTCGCAGGGCATTCCGCGCGACGTGGTCGAGCGGGCGATCGAGGGCTCGCTGTGTTTCGGCGCCTACGTGGGCGACCGGCTCGTCGGGTTCGCGCGGCTCGTGACCGATCACGCGACGTTCGCGTACCTGTGCGACGTGTTCGTGCTGCCGGCCGAGCGCGGCAACGGCTACGGCCGCGCGCTGATCGACCACGTGTTTGCACAGGAGGTGGTGCAGGGGCTGCGCCGCATCATGCTCGTGACGTCCGATGCGCACGCGCTGTACCGGCCGGTCGGCTTCGAGCCGTGCGCGAATCCCGAGCGCGTGATGGAAATCCGCCGCCCGGACATCTACGCGAAACGCTGACGCGCGGCGCAGCGCATACAATACGCGCTTTCCGTTTTTGCCGAAGAGAAGCCCATCATGACCGAACAGGAAGCCGAACAGCTCGCAACGCATCGCCATTACAAGGGCGGCCTGTACCGCTACATCGGCGTTGCCCGCCATTCTGAAACCGAGGAATCGGTGGTCGTGTACGAACACCTGTGGCCGCATGCGCGCGGGCTGTGGGTCCGGCCGGAAGCGATGTTCAACGGGAACCTCGAAGACGGCACCCCGCGTTTCCGCAAGCTGCGCGACTGATTGACGGCCGGCACGTACACGTCCGCGCCGCCGTCGTGCCAGCCGGCTGCGTGGGCGTCTAGCCGCCGGCCAGCGCCTTCACCAGCTCCGGCGGGGCCTGCTGCCCGACCGTGACGTCCGGCGTGCCGTGCCACGCCGCGAGCTTCCTCACCGCCTTCGCGACATCGGCTGCGAGCCCCGTGCCGAACCGCACGCCCGGCTCGACATGCACCGCCTTCAGTTCGAACGTGCCGAGCGTGCGATGCGCCTTCGCGTCGATGCGCCCGACCAGCCGCCCGCGATGCAGCACCGGCAGGCAGAAATAGCCGTAACGCCGCTTGTGCCCGGGCGTATAGCATTCGATCGTGTAGTCGAATCCGAACAGCGTCGACGCACGCCGGCGGTCCCATACCACCGGATCGAACGGCGACAGCAGCGTCGTGACCGTCGAGCGCAGCGTGTCGGCCTGCGCGGCCGGCAGCAACGCTTCGAGCGAGCGATGCACGTAGGCCGGCTCCTTCCAGTCGTCGATCGCCACCGGAATCAGGTCGCCCGCGCCGGCGAGCTGCTCGAGTTCCGCGCGGTAGGAGCGGCGCGGCAGCCGATAGTAGTCGGCCACCCAGTCCGCGCGCACGACGCCGAGCGCCCGGCACGTGTAGTCGAGCAGCGCGGGCAGCACGGCGCTGCGCGGCGGCAGGTCGCGCGTATCGTCCCAGTCGGGCAGCACGCGCTCGCGCACGTCGTACACGCGCTGGAAATTGCGGCGTTCCGACACCATCAGGTCGCCCGTCGTGAACAGCACTTCCAGGTGGCGCTTCTCGGGCTTGCGATCCCACCAGCCGTTGCCTTTCGCGCCATCCTCGCGGGCAAAATCGGCCGACCGTACCGGGCCCTCGGCGCGAATCCGCGCGAGCAGCCGCTCGATCTCGGGACGATTCTGCTCATGCCACTCGGCCGCGTATTTCCAGCCCATTCCCGACGGATCGAGCATCTTGTAGCGCATCAGGCCGAACTGCTCGACCGGCAGGAAGCACGCTTCGTGCGACCAGTATTCGAACAGGCGCGCCTCGGCGAGATGTTCGTCGAGCCACTGCGGCGCGAAATCGCCGAGACGGCTGAACAGCACGAGATACGGGCTGCGCGCGACGACGTGAATGGTGTCGATCTGCAGCTGCGCCATCCGGCGGATCGTGTCGAGCACGTCGGCTTTGGTTGCCTTGCGGCGGGGCGGCGTCAGCAGGCCTTGCGCGGCGAGATGCAGCGCGCGGGCGGCGGCGGTCGAGAGCGTAAGCATCGGAAGGGCGGCCGGGAGTGATGGTCGGGAACCACTTTAGCGCGAAAGCGGCGCACGCGTGCGACGTGCCGATGCACCGTGTCTGACAATGCTTGACAGATGCGTTGCGCAAGTTTCCCTATAGTGCAGTTCATGGCGCAACGATAAACACGCGCAACGCTTTTGCTTCCGACGCACATATGTCCATGGCACGCAGGAAGCGAATCCGGGATTCTCAACCCCCATCGGGAGACCCGGAGCCCTGAGCGGACATCCATGCGGCTGTGCACCGGCCCCGTGTGGATGTCCGCTGATTTTTTTGTATTTTCCGGTTTGCTTCGCGGGCGGTTTTTCCTTTTCTTTTGCCCGTTCCGTCCCTCTCGTGATTTCCCGCCCGTCTGCCTGGTGGCTATTGCCGCTTGCCGCGCGCGACTTCGTCGCCGGCGCCGGGCGGCAGCCGCCGCGTGATCGGAATCGACGCGAACGAGCACAGCCCGACCACGAGAAACGCGGGCCAGAAATCCGACCACATCATCTTCTGATGACCCTGCAGCCAGTGCGAAATGTGCAGCACGAGGCCGGCGACCGTCACGCCGAGGCCGAGCGACATCTGCTGCACGACGCTGCCGAGGCTCGTCGCGCGGCCCGCGTCGCGCGGCGAGATGTCCGCGTAGATCATCGAGTTCAGGCTCGTGAACTGCAGCGCCGGGAAGATGCCGCCGACGAGCACGATCAGCCAGATCGCCCAGGTCGCCATGCCGGGATGGAACACGCCGTACGCGGCGATCGCGAGCCCCGCGAAGGCCGCGTTGTAGATCAGCACCGTGCGGAAGCCGAAGCGGCGCAGCGTATGGGTGGCCGTCGAGCGGCTCATCGCGCCGCCGAACGCGGACGCGCACGTGATGAGCCCCGAATGGAACGCGCTCATGCCGAGCCCTTCCTGCAGCGCGAGCGGCAGCAGGAACGGTACTGCGCCGAGGCCGATACGGAACAGCGACCCGCCGACGACGCTCGCGTGATACGTGGGGATCTTGAGGAAGCTGAGGTCGAGCACCGGGCGCTCCTTGCGGCGCGCGTACGGTACGTACAGCGCGAGCAGGACGGTGCCGGCCACGCACATGACGAGCGCGTTCGAGCGTGACGTGAGCGCGCCATCGATCAGCGTGAGGCCCATCAGCAGCAGCGCGGCGCCGCTGGCCGACAGCAGGAAGCCGAACCAGTCGAGCGGGCCCGGATCGGGCTCGCGCGTGTTCGCGATGTGCTTGCTGGCGAGGTAGATCCCGTAGATGCCGATCGGCACGTTGATGAAGAAGATCATCCGCCAGTGCAGGTAGGTCGTGATGAAGCCGCCGACGAGCGGCCCGACCGTAGGCCCGAACAGCGCGGGAATCGCGAGGTAGTTCATCGCGCGCACGAGATCCGAGCGCGGCACGGCGCGGAAGATGATGATGCGGCCGACGGGCACCATCATCGCGCCGCCCACGCCCTGGATGAAGCGCGCGAACGTGAGCACGCCGAGGGAATTGGAGGCCGCGCACATCAGCGAGCCGACGACGAAGATGCCGATCGCGGTGCGGAATACGGAACGTGCGCTGAAGCGGTCGGCCAGCCAGCCGCAGATCGGGATGAACACGCCGAGCCCGACCACGTAGGCGGTGATCGCAATGTTCAACGTGACGGGGCTGTGCCCGAAGTCCCGCGCCATCGCGGGGAGGGCGGTGACGATGATGTTCGCGTCGACGCTTTCCATGAACAACGCACAGGCAACGATGAGCGGTGCTAGAAAGACGGGCGACATGGGCTGGGCGCGCGGTAAAGACGCCATTATGCCCACAATGTGACCGTTGAGTCACGTACGACAACAGTTGTTCCGCATGTTGCAACAGTCGTCCTGGTTGGCGGCGACAGGGAAAGAACGACTGCATGACGCTGCTGCGCGCGCTCGGGCTGCGCGATGCGCCGCGCTCGACGCGCGTGCGTGGCGGGCCATGTCCGGTGATCTGTATCCGCGCGAGTTGCACGAATCGAAACTTGCTTGATCCGCACGTTTCGTGCGACAGTCGGATCCACTCGCATCACCAAACGACGCGCATCGATCGAGGGCCATCGAGACGAGCGCGCGCGCGAACGAGACCTCGTGCCGACCCACTCACCATCGAAAGGAGGGGACACGTCATGACGTCACGTCGTGCCGCATCGATCGCATCGCGCTTCTCGAGTCGCTTCTCAAGCCGACTCTCACCGCCTCTCGCGCCACCCGCGCCGCGTCTTCGCTGGGCTGCCGCGCTGGCCGTCGCGTATCTCGCCGTTGCCGGCTGCGCCGCCCAGGCCGACAACGCAAACCAGGCCGCCGCGCAGGCAACTACCCAGCCGGCCCCGCCGGCTACGACCGCGATTGTCGTCGCCGCCTCGGGCACGCTGCTGCCGCCGCCGAGCCAGCTCTACGGCGACCTGTTCGTCGCGGTGCAGACCGCGCAGATCTATCCCGACCAGAAGACCTTCGTCGACGCGACGCCCGATGGCGATCCGGCGACGATCGTGCAGTTGTATCAGCAACAGAAATCGCAGCCGGGCTTCTCGCTGAAGGCGTTCGTCGCGCAGCATTTCACGCCGCCCCCGGAAGGCGGCGTGACGCCGCCGCCGAACCAGACGCTGCGCGAGCACATCGACTGGCTGTGGCCGCAGCTCACGCGCACGAGCACGACGGTGCCGCCGTACAGCTCGCTGATCCCGCTGCCGAAGCCGTATGTCGTGCCCGGCGGCCGCTTCCGCGAAGGCTACTACTGGGACACCTATTTCACGATGCTGGGGCTGCAGGTGTCCGGGCGCGAGGATCTCGTCGACAACATGCTCGACAACTTCGCCCATCTGATCGACACGATCGGGCACATCCCGAACGGCAACCGCACGTACTACGCGAGCCGCTCGCAGCCGCCGTTCTTCGCGTACATGGTCACGCTCGCCGCGCAGGCCGAAGGCGACAAGGTCTATCAGAAATACCTGCCGGAATTGCGCAAGGAACATGCGTACTGGATGCAGGGCGAAGCCACGACGCCGCGCGGGCAGGCCACGCGCCATGTGGTCGCGATGCCCGACGGTGCGGTGCTGAACCGCTACTGGGACGCGAGCGATACGCCGCGCGACGAGTCGTATCTCGAGGACGTGACGACCGCGAAGTCGGTGCCGGCGCGTCCGGCAAACGAGGTCTACCGCGACCTGCGCGCGGGCGCCGAAAGCGGCTGGGACTACAGCTCGCGCTGGTTCGGCGACGGCAAGACGCTCGCGACGATCCGCACGACGTCGATCGTGCCGGTCGACCTGAACAGCCTGATGTTCCATCTCGAGACGACGATCGTGAAGGGCTGCGCGATCACGCGCGACGTGGCGTGCGTGACTGATTTCTCTGCGCGCGCGGCGCGGCGGGCGGCCGCGATCAACCGCTATCTGTGGAACCGCCGCGGCTACTACGGCGACTACGACTGGCAACTGCGCAAGCCGCGCGACGCGGTGACGGCCGCTGCGTTGTATCCGTTGTTCGCGGGCGTCGCGTGGCCCGAGCGCGCGAAGGCGACCGCGCGCGAGGTGCGCAAGACGCTGCTGCAGCCGGGCGGCCTCGCGACGACCACCGAGAACACCGGGCAGCAGTGGGATGCGCCGAACGGCTGGGCGCCGTTGCAGTGGATCGCGATCGACGGGCTGCGCCGCTATGGCGAACCGGCGCTTGCGAAGGACATCGGCACGCGCTTCCTGTCCGACGTGAAGCATGTGTATGCGACCGAAGGCAAGCTCGTCGAGAAGTACGTGGTCGAAGGCGCCGGCACGGGCGGCGGCGGGGGCGGTGAATATCCGCTGCAGGACGGCTTCGGCTGGACCAACGGCGTCACGCTGAAACTGCTCGGGCTGTACGGCGAGTGACGCGCGGCGCGGGCCGCGCTGGGGTTGCAAGAGAACGCACGGGCCGGACTGTCGCGCAAGCGGCCGTCCGGCCCGTGTTTGCTTCAGGCCCGCGTTAGAACGTGATCGTCGTGCGCACGCCTACGACCGTTTCGTCGCCGATGCGCGCGCCGGCCGCGTTCGGGTTCGGGATGCCGCCGCCCGGACGGAAGAAGTGCTGCAGGTCGGCCTGCAGCTGCCACCACGGCGTGACCTGGTACTGGTACGTCGCTTCGACGACCGTCTCCGCGCGGCGCACCGGATAGCCGGGCGTCGTGTAGACGCCGGTGTCGCCGTCGAGGCCGCGCGCATGCGAGCCGATCTTCGCGTAGCCGACCGCGATGCCCGCGACGTCGTTGTCGCGTCCCTTGAACGGCGCCTTCAGCGTCACGCCTGCGTTCGCCGCGAAATCGACGGTATTGCGGTCGCCCGGCGCACCCATCACGCGCGCGAACACGTTGACCGAGCGCGGGCTGTCGGCCGACGGCCGCCATACCATCTGGTCCGCGACCGCGTAGAACGAGTAGTTGCCGCGATGGGTCGCGGCAATGCCGTTGCTGGCGGGATCCGCGAGCGACAGGCCATCGGTGCCGTAGCGCGGGTCGTTCGCATGCTGCGACTGATACCAGAAGCCGAGCTTGTACGTGCCCGGCAGGCCGGCCGGTTGCGGCGCCTTCGGATCGGCGGGCGGCGCGTTCAGCGCGTACTGCACTTCGCCGATCACGAATGCGCCGCTGCGCAGGTTGAAGTTGGTGCCGTGCGCGTTCAGCACCTGCGCATCGCCGTCGCTGCGGCCGGCCGGGTTGCCGTCGAACACGCCGACCATCGCGGTCCACGCATCGGACGGCTTCACGCGCAGCCGCACGCCGAGCGACGACAGCGGATACGCGGGGCCGCCGGCCGGCAGGTCGGTCGACGGCAGCACGGGCCAGCCGAACGTGGCGTTCATGAACGTCGCCGCGTTCTGGCTCACCATGAATTCCTGGTCGACGCTCTGCTGGCCGACCTTCACGTCGACCTTGCCGTCGAGCAGCGACTGCTGGTACCAGAGTTCCCACAGGCGCGTGGTCGAATTCGCCTCGATGCCGGTCGCGGTCTGCAGCGTCTGCAGATAGCGCTGCGTGAGGTTGGTGCCGTGAATCTGCAGCGCCGACACGTTGAACGTGCCGCCTGGCAGGCCGACCGCCTTGCCCGTGTCGACGTTGAAACCGAATTGCGTGAGCCCCTGGTACGCGCCGCCGCGATGCGTGCCGCCCGACGTGTTGTACAGGTACTCGCTGGTTTCCTGCAGGCTCAGCGTGATGCCGTGATCGCCGAGCACGTCGCGCAGGCCGCCCATGTTGCCGAGCAGGTTCGAGCGCTCCCAGAAGCCGGTGGGGGCGGGCGCGGCAGCATCGGCGGCCTGTTGTGCGGGCGCGGCGGCGTCGCTGGCGCCGGCCGCCGGTTCGGCCGCGGCCGGTGACGACGCTTGCGCGAACGCGGACGTGGCGGCGAGCGACAGCAGCAGCGTGGCGAGCGCATTGACGCGGAGCTTGCGCGGGACGGGTTCGAGGTAGTTCTTCATGTGGGTTCCGTTGGCGGTTTGATTAGTTAGGCTGAAGAAACGAAAACGTGTTGCGGGAAGCGTGGCGAGACGAGACGGTCGCGCGGCGGCACCTGGCGCGTGGCGCTGCCGCACGCCGGCGGGGCTTACGGCAGCCAGCCGCCGATGCGGCCCACCTGCGCGAAGCCGAGGCGCGGCGCGGCCGAGCACAGCAGCGCGACGAGGGCGACCGCGGCGGCCATCACGGCGACCAGCAGGCAGTCGAGCGGGCGGGGCGCCGCCGGCACGTGGGCGAGCGCCGTGCCGCGCCAGTTGCTGAACGCGTGGGCGAGCGGCGACAGGCCGGAGACGAATGAGCGGTCGCATGCGACATGCACGATGCGCTTGAGTCTGACCGCGAACGATTGAAAAAACATGACGCTGCCTCCGTCGTGTCCGGCTCGGGCCGGACGACGTGGTCGAGCGCGGGCGCATGACGCGGCCTGCGATCGGAGGGTGGAACGTAACGGAGCGTGCAACGGACGAACCGGCGATGACCGGCTCGGGAGGAAGCGCGCTAACCCGACGAATGCGAGTTAGCGGCGAAAGACATGCGTCTGGCTGCTATCTCGCGATGGCTTGGCCGGCCTGGACCGGCATCGAACTGCAACTAGAGCATGTGTCCACGGAGGGACTCCCTTGATGAATTGCGGCGGATTGTATTCGCGTCGTTTGCTGCAGCGCAAGTAAAAAACGCATAAAAAATGGCGCACGTTGCGCGGGCACTTCGGCGGCCCGTTCCGGCACGGGGCGGGCAACGAATCGGCAACGAATCGGCAACGGATCGGCAACGAAGGCGCGCGACCGGACGCGCCGCCGCGTTGTTCATACGCATCGCCTCCCGGCTGCACCGCATGCCCTGAAAGGTTGCGCCACGTGTTTTCAAGGGCAATTCTTTCAGTGCCGCGACGCGCGAAATTTATTTCGAGAAATGGGGTTTCGAGGGGTTGACTTCACTTTCGGGGCGTCCATAGAATCCGCCATCTTCACTCTTGGGGCCGCCGCCTTGGACGCCTGCAGTAGTCGATCTTCGAACGAAATTTCCGCCTGAGCGACCGACGTCCGCGCCTCATCGAAGCCGCCGTTTGTCTCCCAGGCAAACGGTGCGCGCAGCAGTATTCCGCAGTAACCCCCTACGTGCACCCTGATTCGCGCCGGTTAGCGTGATGCGTTTTCGCATGCGCCCGCCGGTTTCACCGCCGCCCGGCAGGCGGCCGCGTTCGCGCACGCCTTTTCAGGCATCGCGAATGCCGGCCCGCCCGCCTGACGGCGGTCAACCGTGTTCTCCGGAACACCGCACAGGAGCCGCCATGAACGACAGTGACAGTTGTCCCTTATGCCCGTTGCACGCACAGACCCTTTTGAACCCGGGTCGCAGGGACAATCCGGCCGACTAGCCTGACACGTCGTTCAGGCCCCGGACTGGCCCCGCGCCCCACACGCGGCCGGCAGCCTGCCGTCGCCGCACGGAGCCAGATCATGAACTTCGGCCTTCTGCTGTCGAATCTCCCGCACGTCACCGAATCGCGCAACCACTACGAAGCGATGCTGACGCTCGACGCCCGTCCGCGGGTGTTCGCCCGCCTGTTGAACCAGCTGAAATCGTTGATCCACTGAAGCAGGAAGTACCGAGCGCGCCTCGGCATGCGCACGCACGGCCGCCATCGCGCGGCCGCCCCGCGCGTATTCCAAGGTCACACGCTCTTCAGATAACCCTTAGCCGTACGGAATAAATCATGTCCACGCCATCCAACGTTTCTCCACCGATCGTCGCCGAACGCAGCGCCGTGCTCGACGAAGCCCACCTGGGCGATATCCGCGGCGCACTCGGCACGATCGCACGTCACGACACCGGTGCACGCGGCACGTGGTGGGCGCGTCTGCGCACGCTGCTCGCGATCATCGGCCCGGGCCTCATCGTGATGGTCGGCGACAACGACGCCGGCGCATTCGGTACCTATACGCAGGCCGGCCAGAACTACGGCACGACGCTGCTGTGGACGCTGCTGCTGCTCGTGCCCGTGCTGTACGTGAACCAGGAAATGGTGCTGCGCCTCGGCGCGGTCACAGGCGTCGGCCACGCCCGCCTGATCTTCGAGCGCTTCGGCAAGTTCTGGGGCGCGTTCAGCGTGATCGACCTGTTCCTGCTCAATGCGCTCACCATCGTCACCGAGTTCATCGGCATCACGTTCGTGCTGGATTTCTTCGGGCTGCCGAAGGTGGCCGGCGTGTGCGTGGCCGCGGCATTGACCATGGCCGCGGTGAGTACGGGCGACTTCAGGCGCTTCGAGCGGTTCGCGATCGGGCTGTGCCTGCTGAGCCTGCTGCTCGTGCCGGTGCTCGTGGCGATCCATCCGCCGGTCGGGCAGATCACGCGCGATTTCTTCATCCCGAACTGGCCCGCGCATTCGAAGCTGTCGGACGTGATGCTGCTCGTGATCGGCATCGTCGGTACGACCGTCGCCCCCTGGCAGCTGTTCTTCCAGCAGAGCTACGTGATCGACAAGCGCATCACCCCGCGCTTCATGAAGTATGAAAAGGCGGACCTGTGGATCGGCATCGCCTTCGTGCTGGTTGGCGCAGTGGCGATGATCGCGTTCTCGGCCCAGCTGTTCTCGGGCCATCCGGAATTCGGCAACTTCACCGACGCCGGCGGCATCATCGCGGGCCTCGAGAAGTATTCGGGCCGCACGAGCGCGACGCTGTTCGCCGTCGCGCTGCTCGACGCGTGCATCATCGGCGCGGCGGCCGTTTCGCTGTCGACCGCCTACGCGATCGGCGACGTGTTCAAGATCCGTCACTCGCTGCACCGCAACGTGTCGGACGCGAAGGGCTTCTATCTCGTCTACTTCGGCATCGTCGCGGCCGCCGCTGCGCTGGTGCTGATCCCGGGCAGCCCGCTGGGCCTGCTGACGGAAGCCGTGCAGACGCTCGCGGGCGTGCTGCTGCCGAGCGCCACCGTGTTCCTGCTGCTGCTCTGCAACGACAAGCAGGTGCTCGGCCCGTG
Organism: Burkholderia sp. AU27893; assembly: GCF_002223205.1. Taxonomy (NCBI): domain Bacteria; kingdom Pseudomonadati; phylum Pseudomonadota; class Betaproteobacteria; order Burkholderiales; family Burkholderiaceae; genus Burkholderia; species Burkholderia sp. AU27893. The sequence continues at coordinate 521,173 of NZ_NKFD01000004.1, forward strand.
GATCAACTCGACGAAGCTCAACGTGTTCACCGGCGCGGTGATCTGGGTGCTCGTGATGCTGTCGATCATCCTGACCGCATCGGTGATGTATCCGGACATCAGCGGCGAAGCGATCCTCGACGTGCTGGTGGGCGGCAGCGTGCTCGCGATCGTCGGCTATCTTGCGACGGTGCTGATCCGCCGCAACAAGCGTGTCGTCGAACCGGGCGTCGACCGTACGCAGCGCGATACGTGGCGCATGCCGCCGCTCGAGACGCTCGAGCCGCAGAAGATGACGATGACGACGCGCGTGTGGATGGCCGTGCTGCGCGGCTATCTCGTGATCGCGGTCGGTCTGGTGATCGTCAAGGTGGTGCAGATGACGCTGCTGAAGTAACGCAGGTCGTCTTCCAGGAAGCGGCGCCGGACCCGGCACCGCGCCGCAACCCGTACATGCCGGCCCGCGAGGCCGGCATGTGCGTTTACGCGTCCGTTTGCGACAGGCCGCGCACGCCGCGCGATCGTCAGATCAGCTCGAGCTTCGACGTCAGGTACGTGAGCTGGATGCGGTTCGCGACGCCGAAGCGCTTGCGCAGCTTGCGCAGGTGATAGTCGACGTTGTGTGCGCTGGTGTCGAGGCGCCGGCCGATCTCCTTGTCGGAGGCGCCTTCGGCGATGCCGAGCAGCAACTCCTGCTCGAACGGCGTGAGCCCGTTCACCGCGCGCTCGCGCGACGTCGAGATCAGCTGCGGCGACGCGAACTTGTGCACCGACAGCCCGATCGACAGCGCCTGCTCGATCGTCGCCGGCGTGATCCATTCGCGCGTGCGGCGTGGTGCGGTGAAGCTCATGAACGCATGCAGCCGCGTGCCGGGCACGGCCATTGAATACATGATGCCGCTGCACATTCCGTCGTCCTGCATCGTCTGCAGGAAGCCGTCGAGCGCGGCCGGCGTCGCGCGCGGGCCGGCGTCGCGCTCGCGGTGTTCGCGGCGCAACTGCTGCAGGTCCCACACGATCGGCATGTTGCACACGCGCGCGCCGAGCGTGCGCGGGTCGATGTCGTGATGGCTGTGCCGCACGTAGTCGCCGCGATAGGTGGCCGGCGTGAAGGCTTCGTGCAGGTAGAGACTTTCGACGCGCTCATGCGCGAATTCGAGCGCGAAATATGCGAACGTCGAGAAGCCCGTCAGGTGCAGCAGGCTTGCGACGATGCGGCTGCGTTCGGCCGTGCTCTGCGCGTGCGCGAGCGTATCGGCGACGCCGAGCTTCGGCGCGTGCGGCTGCGTGAGCTCGCCGCGCTTCACGTCGTCGCACCAGACGACCTGCACGGGGCGCTCCCGCAGCACGTCCGGGCACGCGTTCAACCCGTGCGTCGGGCGGGGAAAGGTTGGGGCGACCGCTTCTTCATGCAATGCAATATCGGACATGTGCCATCCCTCGGAATCGACGCGCATCGCCTGGCGGCGGCCGTATCGTGTACGGCGTTCGTGGCGGTGCGATCGAGCATCGTGTGATATGCGCCGATCGTCATCCCTGACGAAACGCGGGGGCATTGTACAAAAATGCCTGTGTATGCGTAATATGCCGTAATACTAATGGCGGCGGAAGATTCCTATTCGCACGCCGATAACGAAGACCAGACAATCCAAAAAGAAAAGACCAGATCGTGACGGGGCGCAGGTTCACATATTGGGAAAGGGCGGGCTCCTCATGACATATGCTGACGGCGCACCACGCGTCGAGTGGTTTTCGCAGGCCGATATCGCAACGACTGCGGCTTATTCGAATCAATATCAGGCAATCGGGCACGACGTTTTTACCGGCGCTCCAATTGAGTCCGGTAAAACCGACCTTACTCCGGTCGATTTCGCGCAATGCCATGCGCGCTTGCGGCAAATCGGTTTCAGTACGCTCGGTTACGGCGCTTTCGAAATGATCGGGCGGCGCATCCTGTGCGCGCATCTGCTGCGCGACCTCGCGCCCGCGACGTTCATGCAGCCATTTATCGAAGGGATGCTCTACGAGAGCGATCCGCGGTTCGCGCAGGTGCGGCAAAGCGGCTTTCCGGTCGCGTGGCGGCTCGACGAGATCGAGGCGGCCGCGCAGGGCAGCGGCGACCGCAAGATGCTGGCGCTCGCCGGCCATCTGCGCGCGCACGCGATGAACAGCGGCGTGCTGTTCGGGCTGTCGGCGCCGCGTCTCGATTTGCGTGTCGCGGTGAACGTGACGTCGGAGACGCACGGCACCGACTGGATCGACGATCGCGTGATCGGCGGTGCGCTGTCGGTGAGCCTCGCCGTGCATCGTGTCGCGTTGCCGTTCCTCGAGGCACGCATCGCACGGATGCGCGGCTTCGCACTCGGCGACGAGCAACAGCAGGTGCTCGACCGTCTCGTGCACGGGCTGTCCGACCAGGAGATCGCGAGCGCGCTGCGCACGTCGCTGCACAAGGTCGGTCACCATATCCGCTCGCTCGAAAAACTCTTCAACGTGCAGAACCGCGCGCAGCTTGCGTATCTGGCGGCGCGCCGGCTGCCGTCCTGACGCGGTCCGTTCCCCGTTTTTCCGCGTGACCCGATGATCGCCGGGCCGGCCCGTCCGTGGCCTGCCCGGCGGGGCACGTCGGCCGCGCGTACCGTCGTGATGCACGCACGCTGCTTGACAGCGTTTTTTTCGAGTGATTGCAGCATTCACCAGTGAATTATTGCTGATTTATTTCTTCGTAATATGGCTCGACCGTCACGCCGGACGGCGGGCCGCGAGGTTGCGCCATGCGTGACGGAACTGGTCAACAGGGGCAGACAAATCAATGTGCGGAATCGACGGCTTTCTGAATAGCGTCGCCTTCGATGAGGAGACAGCGCGCGGCACGCTCGCGCGCATGACGGCAAGCCTCGCGCATCGCGGGCCGGACGGACAGGGGATCTGGGTCGATCCGGAAGCCGGCATCGCGCTCGGCCACCGGCGGCTCGCGATCGTCGACCTGTCGGTCTACGGCCGACAGCCGATGGCATCCACGTGCGGCCGCTACGTCATCGTCTTCAATGGCGAAATCTACAACCATCGCGAACTGCGCGCGGAGCTCGAGCGCGCGGGGCGCGCACCGGCGTGGCGTGGCCACTCCGATAGCGAGGTGCTGATCGCGGCGATCGTCGCGTGGGGTGTCGAGGCGACGTTGCGGCGCGCGACCGGCATGTTCGCGATCGCGCTGTGGAATCGCGAATCGCGGGTGCTGACGCTCGCGCGCGACCGGATCGGCGAGAAGCCGCTCTACTATGGCCGGATCGGCGACGCGCTCGTGTTCGCGTCCGAGCTGAAGGCGCTGCGCGGCTATCCGGGCTTCGACGGCGCGATCGATCGCGACGCGTTGTGCCTGTATCTGCGCCAGTCGAGCGTGCCCGCGCCGCATACGATCTATCGTGGCATCCGCAAGTTGCCGCCCGGCACGTATATCCAGTTCGAGCATGCGCGCGATACGCCGCGTCTGCGTGCGTACTGGACGCTCGATCAGGCGATCGAGGACGGTCGCGCGCAGCCGTTCGAGGGCAGCGCCGACGAGGCCGTCGGCCAGCTCGACGCGGTCTTGCGCCAGGCCGTCGCGCGGCAGATGGAGGCCGACGTGCCGCTTGGTGCGTTCCTGTCGGGCGGCGTCGATTCGTCGACGATCGTCGCGCTGATGCAGGCGCAATCGTCGACGCCGGTCGATACGTTCACGATCGGCTTCCATGAAGCCGGCTACGACGAAGCCGGGTATGCGAAGGCGGTTGCGCGTCACCTCGGCACGCGTCATACCGAGCTCTACGTCACGGCCGACCACGCGCTCGGCGTCGTGCCGAAGCTGCCGTCGATCTACGACGAGCCGTTCTCCGATGCGTCGCAGATCCCGACCTTTCTCGTGTCCGAGCTGACGCGCCGGCACGTGAAGGTCAGCCTGTCCGGCGACGGCGGCGACGAGCTGTTCGGCGGCTATACGCGCTACTTCCTGACGCCGCGCCTGTGGCGCAAGCTGCATCGGGTCCCCGGCGCCGTGCGCGCCCGGATCGCCGCCGCGCTGCATGCGTTGCGGCCGGATCATGCGGACCAGCTCGCGGCCGTCGCGCAGGGTGCGTGGGGCGGCGTGGAGGCACGCGAATCGGCCGCGCGCATCGGCGATCGCCTGCACAAGCTCGGCCACGTGATGACGGCCGAGAGCCGCATCGGGCTGTACCGGCTGCTGATGTCGTCGGTGCATCATCCCGAGCGCCTCGCGCTGTCGGGGCAGGAGCCGGCGACGCCGCTCGACACCGCATCCGCGTGGCCCGCGCACCTGAGCTTCGCCGAGCAGGCGATGGCGATCGATACGCTCACGTACCTGCCGACCGACATCCTCGCGAAAGTCGATCGCGCGGCGATGGCCGTGAGCCTCGAAACGCGCATGCCGTTCCTCGATCATCACGTCGTCGAATTCGCGTGGCGCGTGCCGGCGGCGGTGCGTTTGCCGGAAGGGCAATCGAAGGCGCTGCTGCGCCGGCTGCTCGACCGGTACGTGCCGTCCGCGCTGATCGACCGGCCGAAGCAGGGCTTCTGCGCGCCCGTCGACCACTGGTTGCGCGGCGCGCTGCGAGATTGGGCCGAGGCGCTGCTGCGGCCGTCGCGGTTGCGCGAGGAAGGCTTCTTCGATGCGGCCGCGGTCGAGCGCCTGTGGCGGCAGCACGTGACCGGCCGGATGAACTGGCAGCACCAGTTGTGGACGGTGCTGATGTTCCAGGCCTGGCTGGAAGCGCAGCGCGCCGCATAAAGCGGTGCACCGCGCGTCGTCACTCGTCGAGGCAGCGCATGCAGCGCTGCTTCGCGGCGTTCGAGTGCAGGCCGCGGCACATCGTCGTCACGGGCCGCGCATGGCACGAAGGCGGATCGGCGGACGCCGCGGGCGACGCCTGCCGGCGTGCGCGCTCGGGCGGGGTGGTCGCGGCGGCATCCATCCGTCGCTGGCGTGCGGGCGGCGTGTCGCGCCCCGCGCTGTCTTCATCGGGATTGCCGGACGTCATCGACGCGACGTGCAGCGCGCCATCGTCGGCTGCATGCGCAACGGGTGGCGGCGTGGCGCACATGAGCGCAACCAGCACATACAGGCAGGCGACAACGGTTCGCGACGCGCGCATTTTCATGGTCATTCCGTTCGTTCCGGGGCCGGCGGCGCGAAGGGCGCGCGGCTGCTGCGTCGATTGTAGGGACGACGCAGGCCGAGTGTCACGCCGGAATCCGTCGTCACGGGCATGGACGGCGGCATGGGCGGCGATGGACGGAGCGGGCGCGACGAAGCGTGATGCGCGAGGACGTTCGGCTGCCGGCGCGCAAAAGCGACCGCCGCCCGGAGGCGGCGGTCGGGTCGCGACTGGCTGGCGGGCCGGGCGGCGTGCAGGCCGCGCCCGACGGGCGGGCCGCGAGGCGCTGCGGATCGCCGCAGCGCGTTGGGGGGAGCGTGACCGGCGCGCCGTGTGCGAGCGGCGCGGGGAAAGCGTCAGGCGTAGTCGGCGGCCATCACGGCCGGCGGCGCCACGCGCAGGATCGGCGCGGCTTCGTGGCGCTCGACGTGCGTCATCGCCGCACCGAACAGCACGAGACGATAGCCGACCGCGTAGATCGGGATGATCCGCAGGTTCTTGTCGTGATCGAGCTGCAGCTTCGAACGGATACGCGAGATATGGGTGTCGAGCGTGCGCGACGACACGCCGAGCTCACGACCCCACACGGCTTCCTGGATTGCCTGCCGCGGCACGATCTTGTTCATGTTGTCGAGCAGGAATTCGACGACGTCGAATTCACGCGGCGTCACATCAATGATCTTGTTGTCGATTTCGATCGTGCGGCGCACGAAGTTGATTTTTATGTTGTCGATGTACAGGTATTTGCAATCCATGGTGGCCCTCGCATGTCCATAAAGGAGTGTTTGCGGGTCCTGTGCTGCAACTTTCGGGCCAGGGAGCGGATCGTCGGGGATCGACCGGAGGCGGCGCCCCTGCAGGCGGCGCGGCAGCCTTGAATTTAAAAGAAATTTTAACGGGAGGCGCGGGGCAGAGAGAAACGGGGGCGGGATAACTTTGAAGGATTGTTACGTAGCATCGGCCGGCGACGTTACGGGCGTTACGTCCGACGTAACGTGCGGGGCGAGGCGGGGGGCGGGCCGGCGGAGTGTCGCTGCAGCCGAATGGCGAACCCGATATCGAACCCTACATCGAGCCCTACATGGGTCGATGGATTGTTCATGCGAATCAATGTGTTACGGGTGTTTTTTGCCGACATCGAACCCTACATTGCCAGCCTCCTGAATAAAAAAACGCCGGCCGCGAGACGTCTCCGCCCGCGGCCGGCGTTCCGGGCCATCCTCAAGCCTTCGCGCTATCCGCCGAATCGAACGGCAGCACGTAATGCCGCTTGCCCGTCGCCGCGAAGATCGCGTTCGCGACCGCCGGCCCGATCGGCGCGACGCCCGGCTCGCCGACCCCGGTCGGCGCTTCGGCCGACGGCACGATATGCACTTCGACCTTCGGCATCTCGGCCATCCGCAGCACGTGGTAGCCGTCGAAGTTGCGCTGCTCGACCTGGCCGTCCTTCAGCGTGATCGCGCTGTGCATCGCCGCGCCGAGCCCGAAGCCGATGCCGCCTTCCATCTGCGCGGCGACGATGTCGGGATTGATCGCGATCCCGCAATCGACCGCGCACACCACGCGCTCGACCTTCACCTTGCCGTCCGCGTCGACCGACACCTCGGCCACCTGCGCGACATAGCTCTTAAACGCCTCGGCGACCGCGATCCCGCGCCCGCGGCCCTTCGGCAGCGGCTTGGCCGGATCCCAGCCGGCCTTCTGCGCGGCCAGGTCCAGCACCGCGCGCATGCGCGGCTCCTTCGCGAGCAGGTCGCGGCGGAACGCGTACGGATCTTTACCGGCCGTGTGCGCGGCTTCGTCGATGAACGCCTCGACCGCGTACGCCGTGTGCGAGCTGCCGACCACGCGCCACCACAGCACGGGCAGGCCGACCTGGGTGGTGGTGAGCTCGACCGACACGTTCGGCACCGCGTACGGCAGGTTCGCCGCGCCCTCGACCGAGGTGGCGTCGATCCCGTTCTTCACCATGAACGCCGCGAACGGCGTGCCGGCTAGGATCGACTGGCCGACGATCCGGTGGCGCCAGCCGACCAGCTTGCCGTCCGCGGTCAGCCCCGCGTCGAGCTTGTGGAAGTACATCGGCCGGTAGAAGCCGCCCTGGATGTCGTCCTCGCGCGTCCACTGCAGCTTGACGGGCTTGCCGTCCGCGCCGAGCGCCTTGGCGATCGACACGGCCTCGACCACGTAGTCCGACCATGCGTTCGCGCGCCGGCCGAAGCTGCCGCCCGCGTACAGCGTGTGGATCTGCACCTGCTCGGGCTTCAGGCCGGCCGTCCGGGCCGCGTTGGCCTGGTCGACGGTCTGGAACTGGTCGCCGGCCCAGATCTCGCAGCTGTTCGCCGTCAGCTTGACGACCGCGTCGAGCGGCTCCATCGGCGCGTGCGCGAGATACGGGAATTCGTACGTCGCGCTGATCTTGCGCGCGGCGCCCGTGATCGCCGCGTCGGCATCGCCGTCCTTGCGCGCCGACGTGCCCGGCTTGTCGGCGAGCTGCCGGTATTCGCGCATGATCTCGTCCGAGCCGCGCTTTTCGGCGTTCGTTTCGTCCCATTCGATCTTCAGCGCGTCGCGGCCCTGCTTCGCGGCCCAGAAGCCGGTGCCGACGACGGCGACCCCGCCCGGCACCTGCACGACCGACACGACGCCCGGCACGGCCTTGGCCGCCGTCGCGTCGAACGACTTCACCTTCGCGCCGAAGCGCGGCGGGCGCTGCAGCAGCGCGACGCGCATGCCGGGGACGGTTGTGTCGAGCGTGAAATGCGCGGTGCCGTTCGATTTCGCCGACGCGTCGACGCGCGGAATGGCGTGACCGATCAGCTTGAAATCGGCCGGCTGCTTCAGCGTGACCTTGTCCGGCACCGGCAGCGTCGACGCGTCGGCGACGAGCGTGCCGTATGCGGCCGTCTTGCCGCTCTTCGCATGCGTGACGACGCCGTTGGCGGTCGTCAGCTCGCTCGGCGGCACCTTCCAGCGGGCCGCCGCGGCCGATACCAGCATCGCGCGGGCCTTGCCGCCGGCTTCGCGCAGTTGCTGCCACGAGTTCGACATGGCCGAGCTGCCGCCCGTGCCCTGCATCGTGCCGAACGCGAGGTTCGCGTAGCGTTTCGCATCGGCGGGCGCGCTTTCGACGCGCACGTGCGACCAGTCGGCGTCGAGCTCTTCGGCGACGATCGTCGCGATGCCGGTATAGGCGCCCTGGCCCATTTCGACGTGCTTCGCGATGACCGTGACGGTGCCGTCGGGCGTGATGCGCAGGAATGCATTCGGCGCGAAACCGGCGGCGGGCGCGGTCGCGGCGAGCGCGCGGCGGCCGAAGCCGCTGAAGTCGAAGCCGATGGTCAGGCTGACGGCGGCCGCGGCGCCCGCGGCCTTCAGGAACGTGCGGCGCGACGGACGCACCGACCCGGTGTTGTCGAGTTCGATCGTCATGGTCAGGCTCCCAGCGTCGCGGCCGCGTCGTGGATCGCCGCCCGGATGCGGGCGTAGGTCGCACAGCGGCACAGGTTGCCGTTCATCGCGGCGTCGATGTCCGCGTCGGTGGGCTTCGGGTTCTGTTCGAGCAGCGCGGTGGCCGACATGATCTGGCCGGACTGGCAGTAGCCGCACTGCGGCACCTGCAGCTTGACCCAGGCGGCCTGCACGGCCTGCGCGGGCTTGCTCTGCAGGCCTTCGATCGTCGTGACGTGCTTGCCCGCGATGCCGGCGAGCGGCAGCACACACGAGCGGACGGCCTGGCCTTCGAGATGCACGGTGCACGCGCCGCACTGCGCCATGCCGCAGCCGAACTTCGTGCCGGTCAGTCCCGCGTGTTCGCGAATCGCCCAGAGGACGGGCATCGACGGATCGGCGTCGAGCGTGACGTTCTTGCCGTTCAGGACAAAGGAGGTAGGCATTGTGATTGTCTCCGTGGGGAAAACCCGGCATGCGCCCGGTCAGCGGGCAGTGTGCGCGAGCAGCCGGTTTTTGCGTCTACCCAATCCTGCAAATTTATTGAACAATCCTGCAAATCCCCGGCAGGCGGCGGGCGGTTTCGCTATGCTCCCGCGACATGAGGAAATTGATCGAGGAAGCGTCATGGACATGACCGATATCGTGGCGTCGCGCGAATCCGGGCAGCGCGAGCTGGCGACGCTGATCAGCCGCTTCGCGCCCGCGGACGGCTCGCATTCAACGGCCGTGCCGGGGTTGATGCTGCACCGGCACACGCGGCCGGTCGATCTCGGCTGCGGCGTGTCGCGGGCCGCGCTCGTGATCGCCGCCCAAGGCTCGAAGCGCGTGATCGTGGCCGGTCAGGCTTACGAGTACGACGCGCAGAATTGCCTGATTACCTCCATCGACTTGCCGATCCTGTCGCGCGTGACGAGCGCGTCGCCGGACGCGCCGTATTTGTGCCTGTCGCTGACGCTCGATCCGCAGCGCATCGTCGAACTCGCGGCCGAGATGCGGCTGCCCGAACCCGATGCGGGCCCCGAAGGCGAGGGGATCGCGCTCGCCGAGCTGACGCCGCCGCTGCTCGATGCCGCGCTGCGGCTGATGCGGCTGCTCGATACGCCGGCCGACATTGCGGTCGTCGCGCCGCTGATCGAAAAGGAACTGCTGTACCGGCTGATGACGAGCGGGCAGGGCACGCGGCTGCGGCACATGGCGATCGCGGGCAGCCAGACGCACCGGATCGCCCGCGCGATCGAATGGATCCGCGATCACTTCGCCGAGCCGATGCGCGTCGAGTCGCTCGCGCAGGCGGTCAACATGAGCGTGTCGTCGCTGCACCATCATTTCAAGCACGTGACGACGCTGAGCCCGCTGCAGTACCAGAAGCAGTTGCGGCTGCACGAGGCGCGGCGGTTGCTGTTGCGGCAGGGCGGCGACGTCGGGTCGGTGGCCGCCGTCGTCGGCTACGAAAGCGCGTCTCAGTTCAGCCGCGAATACAGCCGGCTGTTCGGCGCGCCGCCGATGCGCGACGTCGTGCAGCTGCGCAGGAAGGAACTGCTCGGCTGACGGCGGATCGCCGGAAAGCCGGCGCGCGGTCGCTCGCCGCGCGTGTCACCGGGCGACCACCGTCGTCTGCAGGAAGGCCGGCGCGATCCGCCAGTCCGGCACGTAATGCGCGGGCCACGCGCCGGGCGTGTCGACCGCGTTGAAATACACCACGGCCTTCAGCAGCGGATAGCGCCACAGCGACCGCTGGAATTCGTCGAGCGCCTCGCGCTTGCGCGAACTCGACCCGTCGACGCCGAGCTCCGTGACCATCACCGGCAGCCCGTAGTCGGCCACCCGCTCGTACTTGGTCCGCAGGATGCTCGCGGCGGACGCGTGGCCGCCGGCCGGCCAGACCGCGCAGCGCGGGCAGTCGAACACGGACAGGCCGACGTCGTCCACATAGCCGCGGCCGGGGAAATAGTCGTCGAGGTTCCGGTTGCCGGCCGGCGACCACACGAAGCGGATCTGGTCGGTCATCGCGCGGCAGGCGGTCACGACCCGCCGGTATGCCTGCACGTAAGCCGATGCATCGCCGATGGCCCACGGATAGCGCCCGGTGTCGGCCTCCATCTCGTGGCCCCAGCGCACGAACACGGGGCTTTTCAACGCGGCGAGTGCCGAGCAGGTGGCCGCGATCCGCGCGTCGTAGCGCCCGTGCGCGATATCGTCGAGCAGCGCGCCTTGTCGCGTGTCGCCGGCCGCCCAGGGCTCGACGGTCAGCATCAGCGCGCGGTTGCGCGCCTGCGCGCGCCGGTACGCATCGTCGATTTCCGCACGGATGTCGGGCGCGTTCCACGACACGAACACATGATCGAACGCGAGATTCCGCTCACCCGCGAGCGTGCTCTCGGGGTCGTAGGCGCCGAGTTCGGGCTGCTTCACCGGTTCGCCCGGCACGGGCGCGACCACGGCCGGCAACCCCGAGCGCCACATCATCGCCTGCCAGCCTCTTGGCGCGCGCAGCCCGATGCCCGACAGCAGCATCGCGAGCGCGACCACGAACAGCGCGTTGCGCACGGGCAGGCGGCTGAAGAACATCTGCCTGAACGCCGACCACGCGAGCCCTTGCTCCCGGCCATGATTCACCGCGACGACGGCCGCGATCACCAGATACAGGATGCTCGTCAGCGTCGAGAACAGATAGAAGCCGGCGGCGTTGCGCGGATCCTCGACCGTGACGACGGGCAGGCTGCAGAACAGCGAGATCAGCAGATACGGGGCGACCACGCGCAGCGGCGCGTCCTGTTCGACCGCGCCGCCTTTCGGCGTGACCTTGAACGGGAATTCCTTGCCGCGCACGCAGTCGAGCACCGCCGATACGCAGCCGAGCACGACCCACGGCCAGCGTGCGAACACGAACGACAGGCCTTCCCACGACAGCAGTTTCGTATTCAGCGGGCGGCACGACTGGGTCGAACGCGTGGCCCAGGTCACGACGCACAGCAGCAGCACGGCCAGCGGCAGCGCGTAGGTGAGGTACGTGAGGTAGTCGACGTGCGCCCACACGCGGCCGGTCAGCAGCGCGACGACCGGAATCACGACGCCGCCGGCCATCGCGAGCGCGCACAGCGGATACCACAGCTGGCAAAACAGGAACTGCGCCTTCAGCTTCAGCGGCAACCCCATGAAATAGTGGCGCGTGTAGCGCAGCATGATGATCATCACGCTCTTGGACCACTGGAATTCCTGCGTGGCCAGGTCGCCGAACGTGCGCGGCCCTTCGCCGTTCGCGATCGCGTTCAGCGCATGCATGCCGCGCCAGCCCTTCGAATTGAAGATCATCGTGGTCGAGTGATCCTCGGCGAGCTCGGGCCCGAGCCCGCCGATCTCGCGCAGCGCGCGGCAGCGCACCGCATAGTGCGAGCCGATGCACAGCGGCGCGAGGCCGCCCGCATAGCCGGCCTGCATCGTGCCGTGCAGCGGCCCCTCGACGTTCACGCGCCCGCGTGCGCTCCAGCTCGTGGCCGCGTTGCTGTCGCAGATGCTCGGCGCCGACACGTAGCCGACGGCCGGATCGACGAACGGCCGCAGCATCTCCTCGAGATAGGTGCGGGTTGGCACATGGTCGGCATCGAGCTGCGACACGAAATCGTAGTTGTCGTAGCCGACCTTGTCGTAGAAGTACGCGAGATTGCCTTCCTTGCACTTGGTCCGGCGCGGCCAGCTCGTCCGGTGGTACGCGGCGACGCCGCGCCGCGTCGACACGAATACGCCGTGCGCGCGGCACCAGTCGAGCGTCTCGGGCGACGGATCCTCATCGGCGAGCCACGTATCGTGCGGGTAGGTCTGGTCGAGCATCGCGAGCAGCGTCGTGCGGACGATGTCGAACGGCTCGGACGGCGCCTTGGTGACGACCATCGCGACGCGCCAGTCTCGCGGCACCGGTAGCGCGGGGTTCGGCACGACCGCCGAGCGGATGATGAAGATGAAGTAGCCGGGAATGAAGGTGGTCCAGAACAGCACGAAGCAGTTGACGCCGAAGCGGAAGGCGTCGACGTAGTGCTCGTCGCGCAACCACCAGCGCCAGAAGATGCCCAGCGCGACGAACCAGGCCAGCGCGAGGAGGTGGAAGACGATGCGGGTGCCGCTGTCCATCAACGGGACGACGAGCGGCACGTCCGCGCTCGTCGAGGCGGCGCGATCCGCGCCGGAGGAGGCGGTGTCGATGGTGTCGGCGGTATCCGGCGCAAGGCCGCCCGCAAGCGACGCAACCAGCTTCTTCATGGTGCTCTCCCGTCAAGGTCAGATCATCAGTCTTGAAGCAGGCTGCGTGGCAGCCGGGTGTCCTCGCTGGCGGGCGGTTGTTCCGATGCCGGGTCGGCCGGCGTGCGTTCGCCGCACGCGCGGCCCACGCGCTCATAGCGGCGAAAGCCGCTATCGACGGCGAGCCGCTCGCTGAACAGGTTGCGCATGTCGAGCATCACGGGATCGGCCATGTGATCCGCGAGGTCGGCGAGATCGAGTGCCTCGAACGCTTTCCATTCGGTCATCACGACGACGGCGTCCGCACTGCGCACCGCGTCGATCGCGGAGCCCTCCATGAAGACCTGCGGCAGCAGCCGCGACGCTTCATGCGGACGCGCGGGGTCGTACGCACGGATATGCGCGCCCGCGCCGACGAGCAGCTGGATCACGTCGATGCTCGGGCTTTCGCGCACGTCGTCGGTCTGGCCTTTGAACGTGAGACCGAGCACCGCGATGCGCTTGTCCTTGATCGAGCCGCCGCAGGCCTTCTCGATGCGGCGCAGGATCTGCTCCTTGCGCAGCGCATTCGATTCGATCGCCGCGCTGACGATGCGCAGCGGCACCGCATGTTCGGAAGCCGTTGCCTTCAGCGCGCGCGTGTCCTTCGGGAAGCACGAGCCGCCCCAGCCGGGGCCGGCCTTCAGGAACGATGCGCCGATGCGGCGGTCGAGGCCCATTCCGTTCGCGACCAGTTCGACATCGGCGCCGACGGCTTCGCACAGATCCGAGATCTCGTTGATGTAGCTGATCTTCACCGCGAGGAACGCATTCGCCGCGTACTTCACGAGTTCGGCCGTTTCGATCTCGGTCGCGAGCACGAGATGGCCCATCGCCTCCAGCGGCGCATAGATGGCCTTCATGATCTCGATCGCGCGCGGATGCTCGGCGCCTAACACGACGCGGTCCGGGTGCATGAAATCGTCGATCGCCGAGCCTTCGCGCAGGAACTCCGGATTCGATGCGATCGCCGCGTCGATGCCGTCCGGCGCGCAGCGTTCGACGATCCGCTTGACGATCCGGTTGGTGCCCACCGGCACCGTCGATTTCGTGACGACGACCGCGAAGCCGGTCAGGTTCGACGCGATCTCGCGCGCGGCCGCCTCGACGTACCGCAGGTCCGCCTGGTCGGTGCCCGGCAGCGTCGGCGTGCCGACCGCGATGAATACCGCGTCGCGATCGCGCACGCTCGTCGCGAGGTCGCTGCTGAAGCGCAGCGTGCCGCGTTCGACGTTGCGGGCGACGACGGCGTCGAGGCCCGGTTCGTAGATCGGCATGCGGCCTTCGTTCAGCGCGTCGATCTTGCCGCGATTGTTGTCGATGCAGACGACGTCATGCCCGAGATCCGCAAAGCACGCGCCGCTGACCAGCCCGACGTAGCCCGTGCCGACGATGGCGATCCGTACCTTCATGGTGATTCCCCCGCGTGGCGTTCAAGGAAACTTGCTCAATTGCCGGATTCGAATTGCAGTGCTTTCTGAAACCACGCCGCGGCATGTTCGACCATCGGTTCGATCGCGGTGAAACGCGGCCGCCAGCCGAGCACGAGCGCGGCTTTCGTGGCGTCGGCGTACAGTTCGGGCGGGTCGCCCGGGCGGCGCGCGGCCGTTACCGTCGGCACGCGGCGGCCCGTCACGGCTTCGACGGCGCGCAACGCCTCGAGCACCGACGTTCCCTTGCCGGTGCCGAGATTCAGGGCGACGCTGTGGCCGCCGCCGCACAGATAGGCGGTCGCTTTCAGGTGCGCGTCGGCGAGGTCGCTCACATGCACGTAGTCGCGAATCGCCGAGCCGTCGGGGGTCGGGTAGTCGGTGCCCATCACCTGGAATGCACGGCCGGTGCCGAGTGCCGCGCGGATCGCGAGCGGCAGCGCGTGCGTTTCCGGTTCGTGGCATTCGCCGATCTCGCCGTCAGGGTCCGCACCGGCCGCGTTGAAGTAGCGCAGCGCGACCCACTTCAGCCCGTACGCGCGCTCGAAATCGGCGGCCATCCGTTCCATCGCGTACTTCGTGAAACCGTACGGATTGATCGGCTGCTGCGGCGTGCGCTCCGAGATCGGCAGCCCGTCCGGAATGCCGTACGTCGCGCACGACGACGACATCACGATCCGGCCGATGCCCGCCGCGTGCATCGCGCTCAGCAGCGTGCAGGTGCCGGTGACGTTGACCGTGTAATAGCGGTCGGGCGCGAGCACCGAATCGCCGACGTACGCGAGCGCCGCGAAATGGATCACGACGTCGGGCCGATGCACGGCGAACGCCTTCGACAGCGCGTCGCGGTCGAGAATGTCGGCCGCGACGAGCGGCCCCCAGCGCACCGCATCGCGATGGCCGGTCGACAGGTTGTCGTAGGCGACCGGTTCGTGTCCCGCTGCCGCGAGCGCCTTGCAGGTATGGCTGCCGATATAGCCCGCTCCGCCTGTCACGAGCACTTTCATGCCGGGGCCCCGGTTACGCGCAGCACCGGCTCGAGCCACAGTTCGCGGCTGAAATAGTCGACGGTCCGGCGCAGCCCTTCGTCGAGATCGATGGCCGGCCGCCAGCCGAGCTCGGCCGACGCGACCGAGATGTCGGGCTTGCGCTGGTGCGGATCGTCGATCGGCAGCGGCCGGAACACGATTTCCGATGTCGCGCCCGTCATCGCGAGCACTTTCTCCGCGAGCTCGATCATCGTGAATTCGCCGGGGTTGCCGATGTTGACCGGCGTGCCGACGTTGCGCTCGGCGTTCATCAGGCAGAAGAAGCCGTCGATCAGGTCGCTGGCGAAGCAGAACGAGCGCGTCTGCCGGCCGTCGCCGTAGATCTCGAGCGGCGCGCCGTTGAGCGCGCCGACGATGAAGTTCGACACGACGCGGCCGTCGCGCGGCGACATCCGCGGGCCGTAGGTGTTGAAGATGCGCGCGACGCGCACGTCGACGCCGTGCGTGCGGTAGTAGTCGTAGCACAGCGCTTCGGCCGCGCGCTTGCCCTCGTCGTAGCACGCGCGCGGGCCGATCGTGTTCACGTTGCCGCGATAGGTTTCCGTCTGCGGATGCACGTCCGGGTCGCCGTAGATCTCGCTGGTCGACGCCTGGAACACGCGGGCGCCCGTCTTGCGCGCGAGCATGAGGCAGTGGTTCATGCCGAGCACGTTGGTCATCATCGTATGGACGGGATCGATCTGGTAGGTGGGCGGCGATGCCGCGCACGCGAGATTCCAGATCTCGTCCACCTGCAGTTGCGGCAGGCCGAGCGAGACGTCGCCCTTCACGAATTCGAAGCGGCCGGACGCCTTCAGGTCGGCGACATTGAGCTTGCGCCCCGTCAGCAGGCTGTCGATGCACGTGACGCACGCGCCTTCCATGACCAGGCGTTCGCATACGTAGCTGCCGAGAAAGCCGGCGCCGCCCGTCACCAGGACGCGCTGACCGGCGCGCGTCTCGAGCGCGACCCGGTCATTCATGGCTTTCACCTTCGTCGAGCAGATCGAGGAACCACACGTCGATTTGCTCGACGGCGGTGCGCACGCGTTCCATCCCGCCGCACGGGTAGCGCTTCGGCAAGCGCCGGCTCGCATGGGCCGAGGTCGACGAAGCGCCGCGACAGGCGCTCCGGTTTCGTTGGCTACCCCGTTGATGCCTGAACGACGCGCACGTCGATCGCCCGGTGGTGATCTTCATCGCCTTTTCCCCGATACGCTGATTGACGAGCCGGCCGCCGTCCGTGATCTTGTGCTTCGACGTGCCGCTCGGTGAGAGCCGGAAACAAGGCAATCGGCATGCCATGAACGATGCCGCCGCGATGCGCACGGGAGCGGCGGCGCAATTGCCGCGCGATATGCGCGCTTCTGTTTCATGCATGTATCGTGGGGACAGAAAAGCGGGCGATTCCATTGCCGGGTCGATGCGATTCGATACGACGCAACGCATGATGAATCAGGCTTTTTATGAAATGGCGTCGTCGAACAGGTGTTGAGCTTGAATGTTTCATCGGTGAGAAATGCATCGCTAAACGATTCAAGGCGCTTCCCGAATGTGACGCGAATCGGACGATTCGGTGCGTGAAAGGCGGAGCGAATGAAGGTGAAAAAATGATGTGCGGCATGACGAGGCCCGAGTTTGCATTCATTTGAATGATTACGCCGCCACAAAAATTTTCTTTTTTACGGTCTATTTCGGCCCTCGAGCGGTGCGTGATCCTGTCGGTATTTTCACGGATGAATCAAATTCGTTTCGGTCATCGGGAGAAACGCATGTCGAAGGCGCGCCCGAGGCTGCCGTGTCGGGCTTTCGGTGCCCGGTGTCGGGCGAATCGATTCTCGTTTGTGATGGCACGGGAAGGGGCCGCACACGCCGCGCCCCACGGTTTGCCGGCGGAAATGCCCGCGCCGCCGGCCTTGCGCGGCAGCCCCGTTCTCAAGTTTGAAACACTCGTTCATCAGGCCGCCCGGTGCGGGCCTGCGGGCCGGATTCGTCCGTCTAATCCGGCGATTGCGTCGCGGTGCTCAACGATCGGAGCGGGTGTCAGACTGTTATTGCGATACATTCCTGAAACAAAAAATGTCGTTCCCGGCGCTGTGGGCCGCCATGGCGGCCGTGTGCCGCGCGCAAGCTGCGGTGGAATATCGCGTGGCACGCTGCTTGCGGTATTCGACGCACCGGCGGGCGGCTGAAACGATGTAACAAAGCGGTGGGGCGGCCAACTCGTCAATAAGCAGTCGGGGAAACGGCGATGAAGACCATAAGCAGTGGCTTGATCGGTGCGTACTTTACGCATCACTGGGGTAGTCGGAAAGGCCGGGGTGACGCTCGCGACGCTGTGCCAGCTTCGCGGGTTGCGCTGTCCCGGTTTCTTGCCCGCCGCGCGCGCCGCCTGCTGGCGCGGTTGTCGCGGTTGTCGCGCCGCACGGCAGTCGGGCGACAGCGGTACTCGCTCTCATTCAGTTCACCCGGATGGATCAGGCTGTTCGTGCCGGACAGCGTGATGCCGATTCGTCCCCGGCCATGCAGGGCCGCTCCGATCGCGCCTGGCCCATGCCGGCGCCGGCCGGATTAGACCGAACAGCCTGTCGGCCGGATTATCCGGAAGACGCTTCGTCGATAGCTCAGGGAGAACACAGGCCACCCGGCTGCAATGCAGGCTCTTGTCGCCCGCGTAAAAGGTGTATTTCAAGCGGCGCTGCGATTTGCGGTGGTTAATGTATTCGCGAATTTTCGATTCCGGAAACGGGATGTCGATTCATGACATGCCGTCCGGCGGGGTATCGAATATCGCCAGCCGGAAAGATGTGCGCATCGTTCCGGCATATCAAGCAAGGGAGTTTTCGGTGCAAGGCCAATGTTCATAAAAATAATAGAAAACACCTACCAAAAAAATTTGGATAACGAAAAATCTCGAAGCTAAGCTTCGTCTGGCAAAAACATAAAAACGTGATTTAAAAGGCAATGAGATTTTATTTATTAGATAGTGATCCTTAATTTTGAGGATTGCTCAAGTCGGGAAGATTGAAGGCGTGCGATCTTCCTGATTCACTCCGTCCACGCCGTTTTGGAGTCGACCATGAAGAAGCTTCTGATTGCAGCAGCAGTTCTGGCGGTTTCGGGTGCAGCGTTCGCAGGTAGCGGCACGGTGTCGAGCAGCAACTCGTCGAGCGGCGGTTCGACGGCGGCCGGGGTCGTCGGGTTCGGCGTTTTCGGCGCGACCGATTCCGGTGCAGCGCTCGGTGCAGCTGGCGCCACGGCCGGCCATGGCAGCAGCAGCTCGATCTCGTACACGGACCACACCAACACTTCGCAAGTGGGCGGCTTCGGCTTCGGCGGCGCACAGGCAGGTGGCACCAGCGGTGCGAATGCCGGTTCAATCGGCTGGACGTATCACCACTAAGCCGCGACGCGCAGCGTTCGTCATTGGCTGGCGGTACGGATGCCGGGTTTCGTCCGATGGGGGGCAGGCCCGGCTCCGCCACCGCTGAACTTCATCACAGCAAGGGATTGCTATGAAAGCCAACGTCATATTAGCGACAGCGCTCACCGTCTTATCGTCGGCTGCATTGGCAGCGGGTTCGTCCACGACCAACCAGACGCAATCCGTTGCGGCCGGTGTTTCAGGGTCGGTGCTGGTCGGTTCCGGTAGCTATACCAGCAATTCGACTTCGACGGCGGGCGCGAATGCAGGCAGTACCGTCACACCCGCTGGTTCCGCCGGCACGGCATCCGCTTTCCACAACTCGACTTCGACGGCCAGTGGTTCTGGCACGAACGGAGGCGCATTTGCGGCAGGCGGCGGTATCGGTGCCGCAGGCTCGTACGGTGGAAACAGCAGCACGAACGAGAACGCGAATGCGCTATCGGGAGGGGTAACCGCCACGATCGTACTCGGCGCGAACCACTACACGGCAACGGGCGGAAACGACCAGGGCAATGCCAACGCGGGTGCCGCTGGCCTGACGGGCAGTGGCGGTTCGGGCGCGATCGCGGGTTCGAATCACTACAACTCGTCGACCGTGTGGAGTACGGGTCCGGCCGGCTCGCCGTCCGCATCGGGTGGAAGCCAGGGCAGTTCAAGTGCGACCGGAAGCAGTCATTAGTCAGGTGTGGGGGGACCAGTTTCCCAGCGACGCTGGTCTCTTTTCCCCACATTGTTGTCACGTAAGGAGTTGGCATGAAGCAGAAACTGATTGCCGCCGCTCTGATGCTCGCGTCTCTGACGGCGTATGGCGCTGACCGTATTGCCGACGACGTGCAATCGAATTTGCAGACGTCAAACAAACCTGACCAGACAACCAAACCGTCAGAACAACAAACGCTTTCTTCGGGCAGTGCCATCGGCGGATCCGACGCCCAGCAGTGGCAGGGCATGTCGGCAGGCTCATGGTCCCAGCTGGGCAACGGCTGGAAACAGTTCGGGGAAGCAGGCAAAGCTGAAGGGAATCAGGGGAACTAGTACGGTTGCCTGGGTGGGAGGTCAAACCTCGTCCGGAGAGTGAAATGAACAGCAACAGGATCAAGGTGGCATGCGCTGCGATGTTCGCGATGACCACGATCGGCGCCCAGGCGCAAACCGCCGACTCGACTTCGAGCTCGCAGTCGTCGAGCGGCTCGACGGCCATCAGCCAGGGCGGCGGCTCGAGCATGAACACGAACACCACGAGCTCGCGCGGCGGCAATGCCACCAGCTCCAGCGGGGTCCGCGGCAGCGGCAATTCGAGCGTGAACGTGAACGTGACGATGCCGTCCGGCACGAGTGGCGGTTCGAACGTGACGCCGCAGAGCGTGAGTTCGCTGCAGTCGTCCGGCGCGCCCGGCACCAACCCGTACAACACCCAGACCTCGGAAAACGTCAATTACTCCGGGACGCAGACGATCAAGACGAACCCCTCGATCCAGGCGCCGGGCCTCACGACCACGCTGTCCGATACCTGCATGGGCTCGGTGAGCGTCGGTGTGTCGTTCCCGGGCTTCGGCGCGACGGGCGGCACGACGCTGGTCGACCAGGCCTGCGTGCGACGTCTCGATGCGCGTGAATTCCGTGCGATGGGCCTGACCGACGTGGCGCTCGCGCTGCTCTGCCAGAGCGACGCGAACCGGCGTGCGGTGGAAGCGACCGGGCACCTGTGCCCGGGCACGACCGCGCCGCTCGCCCGTTCGAACGTGGCGCCGAGCGTGGAAGCGACGGTCGCCGACGACGTGAAGTATCGAGATCCGATCGTGCGCGACCGCATGGGCTTGCCGCCGCTCGGCGCTGCCGCGCCGGCACCGGCTCAGCCCCGTCCGGTGGCGACGAATTTTGTGCAGGCAGCACCCGTGTCGGTGCCGGTACCGGTGCCCGTGCCGTCGATGGCGCCGGTTGCCGCGGCGCCGGCTGTTGCTGCGCCGGCTGTCGCAGCCGCCGCACCGGCAGTGGCAGCGCCTGCTGTTGCGGCCGCACCTGCCGTAGCAGCCCCCGCCGTAGCAGCCGCGGCACCGGCCGTCGCCGCCGCACCTGCGGTGGCTGCCGCACCTGCGGCGTCGATCGTCCCGGCTGCTGCGATTGCGGCCGTGCCGGCTGCCGCCGTGATCGCCGCACCGGCAGTCGCGGACAAGGCATCGCAAGCGCCTGCCACACCGGTCGCCGAGACGAAGGCCCCCGAGCCCGTGCAACCGGTCGCCGACAAGGCACCGGAACCGGCACCGGTGGTGGCCGACAAGGCGCCGGAACCCGCACCGGTGGTGGCCGACAAGGCGCCGGAACCCGCACCGGTGGTGGCCGACAAGGCGCCGGAACCCGCACCGGTGGTCGCCGACAAGGCACCGGAACCTGCACCGGCAGTCGCTGACAAGGCACCGGAACCTGCACCGGTGGTGGCCGACAAGGCACCGGAACCCGCACCGGCGGTCGCCGACAAGACCCCCGAGCCCGTGCAGCCCGTCGCCGACAAGGCGCCGGAGCCGATGCCGGCCGCGACCGACAACGCAGCGCAGGCCGCTGCCGCGCCGGCTGCGGACCCGACGCCGGCGGCGGCCGTCGTTGCGGCGCCCGCGGCTGAAGCCGCGATGCCCGCGCCGGCAGCCGATGCGAAGGCCGCCGAGCCGGCGCCGGTCGCCGCGGAAGCGCCCGCACCGGAAGCCGCGCAGCCGGCCGTCGCCGCGACGCCTGCCGACATGCCGGCCGCCGACGCGAAGGCGCCGGAAGCAGCGGCTGCGCAGCCCGCCGACATGCCGGCGTTGTCCGATCCGGCGCAAGCATTGCCGCCGGCTTCGGTCGACCAGCAGGCCGCCCCGGCTGTACCGGTCGTGCCGGCTCCGGCCGTCATCTCGACGAGCACGTCGTCGTAAGCATGCGGGTCGGTTTCCCGTGTGACCGGAACACCGGCCGCACGGGAGACGTTCGAACCCGATGCCCGACGGTCGTTTCCTGTTTGACGGGTGTTGATCCCATCCCCGAGGTCAACACCTCTTTTTGCCTGACGAGGATGCAAGGAGGCCTCAATCATGAGGATCTTTTTGATCGCTCTGTTGTTGTACAGCGCACAAGCCGCGGCGCAGTCGGTATTTCAGAACCCGGCGGTCTTCGTGATCCTGGGCGAGCAGACCGCCGCGAACGCCGTGAGCGTTCAGCAGGCGCTGTCGACGCTCGGTCGCGCCGACAACACGGCATGCGCGCCGATGATGATGATCGGCGATCCGCAGATGATCTACATGATGCCGGAGGAAGGCCACGCCCCGTCGTGGCAATCGCCGGTGTACGGCCGTGGCGCACCGTTCGAAGCGCAGAAGGGGCCGACATCGACCGGCAAGACGATCGGCGCGATGCAGCATGCCGAGGACATGCAGACGCAGCCATGGAGCGACGGCAGCGCGATCACGCAGAAGATCGCCGGCGAGTCGAGCGTGACGGCGGCGGAGCGGGTGAGCGGGTGGCAGCGCAACGGGCTCGGCTCGATCGAGACGGCCCCTGCGACGGAGGTGACGGTGAACGGCAAGACCTACCGCGCCTATCGTGACGACCTCAACCGTGCCGCGAAGCCGGTCGTCGAGCCGCAGATCTACACGCAGCGCGTCGTGTTCTGCCGATAACGAAACGTCAATCCGAGGACGGCCCGGCGCTGCGCCGCGGGACCACGATGTCCCGCCCCGCGCGATCCGGCAACGGCCGTTTCGACCACCCATCCAAGCGACGAGGCCATCGTGAACTATTGCTGCCAGATCAGGGTGTCGGGCCCGCAGGATCTCGAACGCGAGGCAGGACCGGCGCCGTTCGTTGCCGTCCGGCGCAACCATGTCGTGCCGCCGCGGCCACTCGTCTACCTGTCGCAGCAGCACGATGCCGCGCTCGTCGACTGCCTCGCGTCACGCGGCTGGGACGTGTGGCGCGCGAAAACCGTTGCGGACGCACTGAATCTCGTCAGGGTGAATCGCCCGCATGCGGGCATCGTCGACTTCGGCAGCTTCGCGTCGCTCGACGTCATGTCGTTCGAAACGCTGCTGCGCGATCCGCGCGTCGGCTGGGTCGCACTCGCCGACCATGAGCGCCTGCGGGATCTCACCGTCGCGCGCCTGATTCGCCACTGCTGCTTCGACTATGTGCGCAATGCGAACGCCTATACGACGATCGGCTATCTGGTCGGCCATGCATACGGGATGCTGAAGCTCGCGGACGGCAGCCCGGACGCTGCTGCGGCGCCCCCCGGCGGCACGATGATCGGCGCATGCGACGCCATGCGACGGCTGTTCGCGACGATCCGCAAGGTCGCGAACACGGACGCCACCGTCTTCGTCGCCGGCGAATCCGGCACCGGCAAGGAGCTGACGGCGGCGGCGATCCACCAGCAGTCGTCGCGCGCCGACGCGCCGTTCGTCGCCGTGAACTGCGCGGCCATTCCGCCGACGCTGCTGCAGGCCGAACTGTTCGGCCACGAGCGCGGCGCGTTCACGGGCGCGCACCAGCGCAAGATCGGCCGGATCGAGGCCGCGCACGGCGGCACGCTGTTTCTCGACGAAATCGGCGACATGCCGTTCGAGAGCCAGGCGAGCCTGCTGCGCTTCCTGCAGGAAGGCACGATCGAGCGGCTCGGCGGGCACGCGTCGATTCCGGTGGACGTGCGGATCGTGTCGGCGACCCACGTCGATCTCGAGGCCGCGATGCAGGCGGGGCGGTTCCGTGCCGACCTGTACTACCGCCTGTGCGTGCTGCGCATCGACGAGCCGCCGCTGCGCGTGCGCGGCCGCGACATCATGCTGCTCGCCGACCACGTGCTGCGGCGCTATCGCGGCGACAGTTCGCACCGGATTCGCGGCTTCATGCCGTGCGCGATCGAAGCGATCCACAACTACCCATGGCCCGGCAACGTGCGCGAGCTGATCAACCGGATCCGGTTCGCGGTCGTGATGACGAACGGCCCGATGATCTCGGCCGCGGATCTCGAACTGCACCCGTACACGTCGCGGCGGCCGCCGACGCTCGCGGAAGCGCGCCGGCAGGCCGAGCGGCACGCGATCGAGGAAACGCTGATGCGCCACCGCCACCAGCATGCGGACGTGGCGGCCGAGCTGGGCATCTCGCGCGCGACGCTGTACCGGCTGATGACCGCGCACGGGCTGCACGCCTGACGCGCGGCGGCACACCGCCGCTCAAGACCGCGCGATGCCGGCCGTTAAGACAGTAAACGGCCCGTCCGGACCGCCGGTGCAGCCATGCTGCGCGCGGCCGGCACGCGGCGCATCACGCTTATCCGAGGTTACCGTGGCAGAGTGCAGTCACTGCGGCAGGACGTTCCTGGCCGGCGGGCGGTCGATCGATGGCCGCCGCTATTGCCGTGCGGCGTGCGCGCAAGCGCATCCGATCGTCGTCGAGGCGGAACGGGTGCCCGACGCGAAAGTCTGGGAGTACGTGCACGACTGGCGTTACGGGCCGTGCCCGATCTGCGGTCGCGACGACCAGCCGGTGGATGTCCATGCGTCGCATCGCGTCGTGTCGCTGCTGTTCGTCACGCGCTGGGCGACGCGACGCCATGTGTGCTGCAGGCGTTGCGGCCGCAGGAAGCAGGCGGTCGCGCTGCTGGCGTCGGCCGTGTTCGGCTGGTGGGGGGTGCCGTGGGGCCTCGTGCTGACGCCGATCCAGCTCGTGCGCAATGCGCTCGGGCTGGCCGCGCGCGACCCGGCGGTCGCGACGCAGCAGTTCGAACAGCTCGTGCGGCGCAAGCTGGCGGCGCGCCGGCTGCGGCGCGCACGGCAGGGCGCCGGCGCCTGAGCGCGCGGCCCGGCGCGCCGCGCCGCGCGCGATCAGGCGGCCGGCCGCTCGAAGCCCGATGCGACCCAGCGCTCGGCACTGGCCTTGTTGAGCTTGAACCCGGCCGACACCTTCGCTTCGGCCAGCAACTCGCCATACGGATCGAATGCCTTGAGCTGCGCGTACGGCTCGAATTCGTCCGGCACGATGTCGAGCGTCACCGACACCTCCTGGTCGTCCTCGCCCTGAACCGTCACTTCCTTGTGCAGCATCGCGCGCCGCTGCTGCTCGTGCCGCATCAGCACCTCGGTCGCGGTCTTCACGAGCGTGCGGAACGCGTTCGCGTCCATCGGCTTCGGGTTCTTCTTGTCGCGGCCCATGGTCCACGGCCCGACGAGCGCGGGCTCGGACTCGCCGTCCTTGATCATCTCGACGGCCCAGCCGTCGTCGTCTTCGTTCTTGATGATGCGGGCCGTCCAGCCGTTGTCGCGCCAGAGGCCGTCTTCGTGGATGGAGGTGTCGTCGGGTTGCAGGTCGGATTCGGTCATGGGGAAAGCGGGGGTACGGGCAGCCGGCAAACGGGCGGCGGCGCGCGGCCGGCATCGGCGCGTCGCTCGCCGCCGGTGGCCCGGCGCGGGATGCAAAGGCGTCGATTTTACCTGCTGGCCGGTCGCTTGGCCCGGATCGGCCGCCACGCTGGCCATTCGGCGGATGTCAGCGGCGACCGGCCGCCTCGTGTCGGGCGTTCGAACCGGCTCAAATATCAAACTCGTATTACGTCCCGGACGACCGATCCCGATGCCGTCCGATATCCCGCCTGCGCGCAGCTTCATAGAATCGACATTCAGGCTAAAAATAGCCTGAATGTCCTTTCAACGCCAAATCGGCCGTGCGTGCCCCGTGTCGCGCGGCCGATGAATCACCTGGAACTGCGCATGAGGAAATTCAATGTTCGCGTCGTTTTCGCGTACGACTGGCCGTTGACGCTGGCCGGCATCGAGCAGGTCGCGGGCAGCGGCTGTGCGATCGAGATCGTCGCGGTGTACCGGAGCGTGGCCGAACTGGTCGCGTCGCTCGGCGGCGTCGACTGCGATGTCGTGCTGGTCGACTATGCGATCCGGGCAGACGAGCAGATGGACGGGCTCGCGATGTTCGACTGGCTGCGGCGCACGCGTCCGAACGTCGGGATCGTCGCGCTGGTCGCGAACGAGAATCCGCTGATCTTCGGGTCGATCCTCGCGATCGGCGGCGTGAGCATCGTCAGCAAGTTCGACGAGGTCGGCCATATCGTCACGGCCATTCATTCGAGCTACAGCGGCGGGCGTTACCTGTCGCCGCTCGTCAGGCGCGCGGTCGATGCATTCGGCGAGCGCGGCGAGGCGCCCGTGAAGCTGTCGGCGCGCGAGATCGAGGTCATTCGCCTGTATCTGTCGGGGGTGCCGATCAAGACGATCGCGCAGCGTCTGAGCAAGGGCAAGCAGACGGTCAGCGCGCAGAAGATCAGTGCGATGAAGAAGCTCGGTGTGAGCAACGACGTCGAGCTGATCCAGCGGGCGGCGGGGTTGGGGCTTGGCACTGGCCTGACCGCGTCACGGCCCGGCCGCGCCGCGTGAGCACGCGTGCGCCGGGCGGCCACCGTCAAACCGGCAACGCAAACCGCGTCACCGCATCCCGCAGCGCCTCGGCCTGATCGCGCAGCGAATGCGCGGCGGCCGCGGCTTGTTCGACGAGCGCCGCGTTCTGCTGCGTCACCTGGTCCATTTCGCCCACCGCGCGATTGACCTGCTCGATCCCGGCGCTCTGTTCGCGCGACGCATGGCTGATCTCGTCGAGGATCTCGTTCACGCGCCGCACCGACTGCACGATCTCGGCCATCGTCTCGCCCGCATGCGTGACGAGCGCCGCGCCTTGTTCGACGGTCTCGTTCGACGACACGATCAGCGACTTGATCTCCTTCGCCGCCGTCGCCGAGCGTTGCGCGAGCGAGCGCACCTCGGCCGCGACCACCGCGAAGCCGCGGCCCTGTTCGCCGGCGCGCGCCGCCTCGACCGCCGCGTTCAGCGCGAGGATGTTGGTCTGGAACGCGATCCCGTCGATCACGCCGATGATGTCGCCGATCTTGTGCGAGCGGTCGGTGATCTCGTTCATCGTGCGCACGACGTCGTCGACCACCGCGCTGCCGCGCGTCGCTACCTGCGCGGCCTGGTCGGCGAGCGACGCGGCCTGCGCGGCGCTGTCCGCGTTCTGCTTCACGTTCGCGGTCATCTGGTCCATGCTCGACGCGGTCTGGACGAGCGCGGCCGCCTGTTCCTCGGTGCGCTGCGACAGGTCCGTGTTGCCGGACGCGATCTCGCTCGCGCCGACGTTGATGTTCTCGGTGCCCATCCGCACGCGCGACACCATGTCGATCAGCCCGCCCTGCATCGTGTGCAACGCATGCAGCAGGCTGCCGCGATCGTCCTGCTTCACGGTCACGCGCGCGGTCAGGTCGCCCTGCGCGATGCGCTGCGCGGCGTCGAGCGCCACCTCCAGCTCGCCGCCGAGGTTCGCGCGCACGCTCTTCAGCACCAGCACCATCACGGCGGTCGCGATCCCGCCGAGCACGGCCGTCATCGCGAGCCAGCGGCCGACGCTTTCGAGCACCGCCGAGCGGACGTCGTTCATGTACATGCCGGTCACGAGATACCAGTCCCACGGCGCGAAGCGCTGCACCGCGCTGGTTTTGTCCTGCGGCTTGTCGGCGCCCGGCTTCGGCCACAGATACTCGACGAAGCCCTTGCCGCCTTCCAGGTTGCCGGCCTTCACGATCTCGACGAACAGGTGCTTGCCGTTCGGATCGGTGAAATTCGACACGT
This sequence comes from Burkholderia sp. AU27893, assembly GCF_002223205.1. Lineage (NCBI taxonomy): Bacteria > Pseudomonadati > Pseudomonadota > Betaproteobacteria > Burkholderiales > Burkholderiaceae > Burkholderia > Burkholderia sp. AU27893. The sequence continues at coordinate 548,563 of NZ_NKFD01000004.1, forward strand.
CCTTGCCGTTGAGCTCGGACTTGATCGGATGCATCACGATCACCGGCTTCGAGTCGTTGATCGAGATGTAGCCGTCGGCGCCGTGGCGCATCGCGGCGATCGCCTCGATCGCCTTCTGCTTCGCTTCGGCTTCCGGCAGCGCATTCTGCTGCGACAGCTTGTAGAAATGGTCGGTCACGCTCGCGGCCTGCGCGACCAGCGACGCGAGCTGTTCGCGGCGGTCCGTGATCATCGATGCGCGCGTCTGCCATGCGCCGAGTCCGGCGATCACAAGCAGGCCGAGCCAGAGGATGACGATCATCGAGGCGAGTTTCTGATTCAGGGAAAGGTTGCGCATGGTGTGTGGTCGGTCAGTCGTGGATGCTCCCCGGAACGGCGTGACGGGGTAAGTGTCTTGACGGCGTCCGACGGGCGTCACCGTAGACGGGTTATCCCTAGGAACCGGTACCGAGGACGCATGCCTGTCATCCCGGCAAGGGTATCTATGCATATGCATAACGGGTGTCGCTATACTCACGGGGCGATGGCGTGTGCGCCGCACGTCCGCCTCAGCGGTTCGGCGGCGCGGCGGCAAATGAAACCGAAAGGAGGCAACGATGCGAATTCTGGTAGTAGGGGCCGGCGCGGTCGGCGGGTATTTCGGCGGCCGGCTGGCCGCGGCGGGGCGCGACGTGACGTTCCTGGTGCGCGACGGCCGCGCGGCCGCGCTGGCGCGCGACGGGCTGCTGATCCGCAGCCCGCGCGGCGACCTGACGCTCGCGAACGTGCAGACCGTGCGCGCGGGCGACGCGGCTGCCGGCGTCGCGCCGTTCGACCTGGTGCTGCTGAGCTGCAAGGCGTACAGCCTCGACGACGCAATTCAGTCGTTCGCGCCGTTCGTCGGCCCGCAGACGCTGATCCTGCCGATGCTCAACGGGATGCGTCATCTCGACGTGCTGCGCGACCGGTTCGGCGCCGCTCAGGTGCTCGGCGGGCTGTGCGTGATCGCGGCGACGCTCGATCGCGAGCAGCGCATCGTGCACCTCAACGACACGCACGGGGTCACCTTCGGCGAACTCGCGGGCGGCGAATCGCCGCGCGTGCGCGCGGTGGCCGACGTGCTCGGCGGCGCGGGATTCGATGCGACGCTCAGCGACAACGTGGTCGCGCGGATGTGGGAGAAGTGGGTGTTCCTCGCGACGCTCGCCGCGAGCACGTCGCTGTTCCGCGGCTCGGTGGGCGACATTCTCGCCGCGCCGGACGGCCGTCGCCTGCTGGAGACGATGCTCGGCGAATGCAGCGCGATTGCCGAGCACAACGGCCACCGGCCCGACCCGGCCGCCATCGAGCGGATGCAGCGGATGGTGCTGACGCCGTCGCCGCTGACCGCGTCGATGCTGCGCGACGTCGAGAACCATGCGCGCGTCGAAGCCGATCACGTGATCGGTGATCTGCTCGCGCGTCGCGACCCGCAGGCGGCCGATGCATTGTCGCTGCTGCGGATCGCGTACAACCACCTGAAGGCATACGAAGTGCGGACGGCGCGCGAGCACGCGGCCGCATGAGCATCGGCGCGGGCGGCCGCGCGGCCGTTCCGCGCTGCACAAATTTGCCGTCCGGCGCCCTGTATGGCCGGAATGCGCAAAAAAGTATCGGAAATCAGGCGTAAAGTTGGTGGAGCCGCGCGCTCGATCGACCTACATTGCTTCCCATGCGACCGGTCGCGTCGCCGCGTGAAATGCGCGGTGACGCGCAAGCAGCCGAACAGGCCGGCCAGCGAGACATGGGAATGGAGACGCCAACATGATGCACCCCGATCTGGAAGTGGTCGACGTGCGACGCGACGAGTCGTTCAAGGTCTGGTCGCACGGCTATCCGTACCGCACGATCCGCTGGCATTTCCATCCCGAATTCGAACTGCACCTGATCGTCGCGACGCGCGGCAAGTATTTCGTCGGCGACCACATCGGCTCGTTCGGCCCCGGCCATCTCGTGCTGCTCGGCCCGAACCTGCCGCACAACTGGGTCAGCGACATGGCCGAAGGCGAAACCGTCGAGCGCCGCAATCTCGTGATCCAGTTCGACCCGGCGTTCGTGCGCCGTTGCATGGACGCGTTTCCCGAATGCCGCGACGCGCAGGCGCTGCTCGACGATGCGCGGCGCGGGGTCGGCTTCGATGCGGCCACCAGCGCCGCGATCGCGCCGCTGTTCGACGAGCTGCTGGCCGCGCGCGGCATGCGCCGCATCGCGCTGTTCATGACGATCCTCGAACGGCTTTGCGGAGCGGCTGAACGCACGCTGCTCGCGAGCCCCGCGTACGACCAGACCGACGTCACGCCCACGCGGCTCAGCCATGCGCTGTCGTACATCGGCAAGAACCTCGCGTCCGAGCTGCGTGAATCCGATCTCGCGCAACTGACCGGGCAGAGCATCAGCGCGTTCTCGCGTGCGTTCCACCGCCAGACGGGCATGCCGTTCGTGCAGTACGTGAATCGTCTGCGGATCGAGTCCGCGTGCCAGATGCTGCTCGCCGACGACGCGAGCATCACCGATATCTGTTTCCAGGCCGGCTTCAACAACGTGTCGAACTTCAACCGCCAGTTCCGCGCGGTGAAGGGAATGGCGCCGTCCGAATTCCGCGCGCTGCAGCGCCTGAACGCGCGCAGCCGCGAACTCGCGCTGCACGCGGCGCCCACCGGCAATCCGCTGCCGCCGCGTGTCGTCACACCCGGCATCCCGGCGCTCGCACCGCAGCCCGGATGATCGCGGGGCCTCGGCCCGCCTGAATTTTCCGCACCGTTTCACCCAGCGCAATCGCGTCGCCCACGTCGCGAGGGGCGCGTTCACCCACGAAAAAGCCGCACACATAACCGGAGACACCGTCATGACGCATGCATCGCCCGCTTCATCCCCCCGCCGCGCCGCCCGCATGGCGGTGATTGCCGCGCTCGCCGCCGCGGCCTGGCTGCCCGCCGTCGCCGTGCAGGCCGCGCCGTTGCGCATCGGCATGACGTTCCAGGAGCTGAACAACCCGTATTTCGTGACGATGCAGAAAGCGCTGAACGACGCGGCCGCGTCGATCGGCGCGCAGGTCGTCGTCACCGACGCGCATCACGACGTCAGCAAGCAGGTGAGCGACGTCGAGGACATGCTGCAGAAGAAGATCGACATCCTGCTCGTGAACCCGACCGATTCGACCGGCATCCAGTCGGCGATCACGCAGGCGAAGAAGGCCGGTGCGGTGGTGGTGGCCGTCGATGCGAACGCGAACGGCCCGGTCGATTCGTTCGTCGGCTCGAAGAACTACGACGCGGGCGTGATGTCGTGCGACTACCTCGCGAAAGCGATCGGCGGCAGCGGCGAAGTCGCCATTCTCGACGGCATCCCGGTCGTGCCGATTCTCGAACGCGTGCGCGGCTGCAAGGCCGGGCTCGCGAAATACCCGAACGTGAAGCTCGTCGATACGCAGAACGGCAAGCAGGAGCGCGCGACCGCGCTGTCGGTCACGGAAAACATGATCTCCGCGCATCCGAACCTGAAGGGCATCTTCAGCGTGAACGACGGCGGCGCGATGGGCTCGCTCGCCGCGATCGAGAGCTCGGGCAAGGACATCAAGCTGACGAGCGTCGACGGCGCGCCCGAGGCGATCGCCGCGATCCAGAAGCCGAATTCGAAGTTCATCGAGACGACCGCGCAGTTCCCGGCCGACCAGGTGCGCATCGCGCTCGGCATCGCGATCGCGCGCAAGTGGGGCGCGACGGTGCCGAAGGCGATTCCCGTCGACGTGAAGGTGGTCGATCGCGGCAACGCGAAGGGTTTCAGATGGTGAACGACGTGCGATGCGACACGAAGGGCGGCGGCACGGCCGGCGCTCTTCGCACGGAGAAGCCGATGGACACGATACTCAGGCTCAGCCACATCACGAAAAGCTTTCCGGGCGTGAAGGCGCTCGCCGACATCGATCTGGAGATCGCGCGCGGCGAGATTCACGCGCTGCTCGGCGAGAACGGCGCGGGCAAGTCGACGCTGATGAAGATCCTGTGCGGCATTCACCAGCCGGATACGGGCACGATCGAGATCGACGGCACCGCCCGCCATTTCGCGGACTATCACGATGCGGTCGCGGCGGGCGTCGGCATCGTGTTCCAGGAATTCAGCCTGATTCCGCACCTCGACGCCGTCGACAACCTGTTCCTCGGCCGCGAGCTGCGCAACCGGTGGGGCGCGCGCGACCGCAAGCGGATGCGGCACGCGGCGGCCGCGATCTTCGCGCGGCTCGGCGTCGCGATCGATCTCGATGCGCCGATCCGTGCGCTGTCGGTCGCGCAGCAACAGTTCGTCGAGATCGGCAAGGCGCTGTCGCTCGACGCGCGCATCCTGATCCTCGACGAACCGACCGCCACGCTCACGCCGGCCGAGGCCGAGCACCTGTTCGCGATCATGCGCGAGCTGAAGCGGCAGGGCGTCGCGATGATCTTCATCTCGCATCACCTCGACGAGATCTTCGCGGTGTGCGACCGCATCACGGTGCTGCGCGACGGCCAGTACGTGGCGACGACCGACGTCGCGCGCACGGACGTCGAGCAACTGGTACGGATGATGGTCGGCCGCCGGATCGCAAGCAGCTTTCCGCCGAAGCCGGCGCGCGCGGCCGATGCGCCGCGGGTGCTGGAGGTCAACGAACTGCAGATCGAGCGCGGCGGCCCGGTGAACCGCTTCACGCTGCATGCCGGCGAGATCCTCGGCTTCGCCGGGCTGGTCGGCTCGGGCCGCACGGAAACCGCGCTCGCGGTGATCGGCGCGACGCGTGCACACCGCAAGGACGTGCGCGTGCGCGGCACGGCGGCGAAGCTCGCCGATCCGGCCGACGCGCTGCGTGCGGGCATCGGCATCCTGCCGGAGAGCCGCAAGACGGAAGGGCTCGTCACGTCGTTCTCGATCCGCGACAACATCTCGCTGAACAACCTCGGCAAGTACCGGTCGATGCACTGGCTGATCGACCGTCGCGGCGAAGCGCGCACCACGCTCGACGTGATGCGGCGCGTCGGCGTGAAGGCGCCGTCGATCCATACCGAGGTCGCGACGCTGTCCGGCGGCAACCAGCAGAAGGTCGTGATCGCGCGCTGGCTGAACCATCACACGTCGGTGCTGATCTTCGACGAGCCGACGCGCGGCATCGACGTCGGCGCGAAAGCCGAAATATACGGGCTGATGCGCGAACTTACCGCGCGAGGCTACGCCATCATCATGATCTCGTCCGAGCTGCCGGAAATCGTCGGCATGTGCGATCGCGTCGCCGTGTTCCGGCAGGGCCGCATCGAGGCGACGCTCGACGGCGACGAGATCGATCCCGACACGGTCATGACCTATGCCACGGCCGGCACGCGAGGAGCGACCCATGAACCTGCCTGATTCTTCTTCCACGCCTTCCACGACGCTCACGGCCACCGCCGGAAACGGCGACGCCCCGCCGCCACGCGCGAGGTGGGCGCAGCTGCGGCGCTCGACGCTGTTCTATCCGCTCGTCGGCCTGATCGTCGTGTGCATCGCGATGATGATCGCGAGCCCGAGCTTCCTGTCCGCCGCGAACCTGGAAAACGTGCTGCGCCAGGTGTCGATCAACGCGATCATCGCGGTCGGCATGACCTGCGTGATCCTGACCGGCGGGATCGACCTGTCGGTCGGCTCGGTGATGGCGCTGTCGGGCACGCTGGCGGCCGGGCTGATGGTCGCGGGCGTGAACGCGGTTGCCGCGCTCGCGATCGGCATCGCGGTCGGCTTTGGTTTCGGCTTCCTGAACGGCGTGTTCGTTGCGTTCGCGGGGATGCCGCCGATCATCGTCACGCTCGCGACGATGGGCATCGCGCGCGGCCTCGCATTGATCTACACGGGCGGCTATCCGATCGACGGCTTGCCCGACTGGGTCGCGTTCTTCGGCAGCGGCAAGGTGTTCGGCATCCAGGCGCCCGTGCTGATCATGCTGGTGGTCTATGCGATCGCGTGGCTGCTGCTCGACCGGATGCCGTTCGGCCGCTACGTGTATGCGATCGGCGGCAACGAGCAGGCGACGCGGCTCACCGGCGTGCGGGTCGCGCGCGTGAAGCTGATCGTCTACACGCTGGCCGGGCTCACGTCGGCGCTCGCCGCGATCGTGTTGACCGGGCGCCTGATGAGCGGTCAGCCGAACGCGGGCGTGGGCTTCGAGCTCGACGCGATCGCGGCCGTCGTGATGGGCGGCACGTCGATCTCCGGCGGGCGCGGCGCGATCCTTGGCACGCTGGTCGGTGCGCTGCTGCTCGGCGTGCTCAACAACGGGCTGAACATGATCGGCGTGAACCCGTATGTGCAGAACGTGATCAAGGGCGGAATCATCCTGCTCGCGATCTACATCAGCCGCGAACGGTCGCGGTAACGGCCGATTCATCAGTCATCCATATCATCTACAAAAGAGACAACTCATGACGACACCCGAAGCCCTGCCGCGGATGACCGCGGTCGTCTGCCACGGCCCCGAGGACTATCGCGTCGAACAGGTCGCGAAGCCGCGCCCCGGCGCGAACGAGCTCGTGATCCGCATCGCCGCATGTGGAATCTGCGCGAGCGATTGCAAGTGCTATACGGGCGCGAAGATGTTCTGGGGCGGCCCGAGCCCGTGGGTGAAGGCGCCCGTGATTCCCGGCCACGAATTTTTCGGCCATGTCGAAGCGCTCGGCGACGGCGCGGCCGGGCATTTCGGCGTGGCGGTGGGCGAGCGCGTGATCGCCGAGCAGATCGTGCCGTGCGGCAAGTGCCGCTATTGCAAGTCGGGCCAATACTGGATGTGCGAAGTGCACAACATCTTCGGCTTCCAGCGCGAGGTGGCCGACGGCGGGATGGCCGAATACATGCGCATTCCGCCGACCGCGATCGTCCACAAGATTCCGCTCGGCGTGTCGCTGGAGGATGCGGCGATCATCGAGCCGCTGTCGTGCGCGATCCATACGGTGAACCGCGGCGATGTCCAGCTCGACGACGTGGTCGTGATCGCGGGCGCGGGCCCGCTCGGGCTGATGATGACGCAGGTCGCGCACCTGAAGACGCCGAAGAAGCTCGTCGTGATCGACCTGATCGACGAGCGGCTCGAACTCGCGCGCGAGTATGGTGCGGACGTGACGATCAACCCGACGCGCGACGACGCGCGCGAGATCGTCCGGTCGCTCACCGACGGCTACGGCTGCGACGTCTACATCGAGACGACCGGCGCGCCGGTCGGCGTGAGCCAGGGGCTCGACCTGATCCGCAAGCTCGGCCGCTTCGTCGAATTCAGCGTGTTCGGCGAGGATGCGACCGTCGACTGGTCGATCATCGGCGATCGCAAGGAGCTCGACGTACGCGGCGCGCACCTGGGGCCATACTGCTATCCGATCGCGATCGACCTGCTCGCGCGCGGGCTCGTCACGTCGAAAGGCATCGTCACGCACGATTTCGCGCTCGAGGACTGGGACGACGCGATCCGCGTCGCGAAATCGCCCGAATCGATCAAGGTGCTGCTGAAGCCGGCCCGCTGACGGCCCGCGTGCGCCTCACCGGAGACATCATGGAATACGTCATAGGCGTCGACATCGGCACGCAGAGCACCAAGGCGCTGCTCGTCGACCGGCACGGCACGATCGTCGCGCGGCGCTCGGCCGGCTACCAGCCCGATACGCCGCGCCCGCTGTGGGCCGAGCAATGGCCGCAGGTGTGGTTCGATGCGGTGCTCGCGTGCATCGCCGGCTGCGTGAGCGATGCGCGCGCGCAGGGCGTGCCGGCCGATGCGATCCGCGCGGTGTGCGTGGGCAGCCTGTACGGCGGCTCGGGCATTCCGGTCGACATCGACATGCGGCCGCTCCATCCGTGCCTGATCTGGATGGACCGGCGCGCGACCGCGGAAGTCGACTGGGTCGACGCGAACGTGAACGTCGAGCGGCTGCGCGTGATCACGGGCAACGGCGTCGACAGCTACTACGGCTTCACGAAGATGCTGTGGCTGCGCGACCAGCGGCCGGACGTGTGGGCGAACGTGCGCTATTTCCTGCCGCCGAACGCGTACGTGATCTACCTGCTGACCGGCGAGGTCGCGGTCGATCACAGTTCGGCCGGCAATATCGGCGGCGTGTACGACGTTGCGCGCCGCGAGTGGTCCGACGACGCGCTCGACATGCTCGGCATTCCGGCGACGATGATGCCCGAGCGGCTCGTCGAATCGACGGACATCGTCGGCGGGCTGTTGTCGCAATGGACGGAGCCGCTCGGGCTGCCGGCCGGCACGCCGGTCGTCGCCGGCGGCGTCGATGCGGCCGTCGCGACCTTCGCGGCCGGCGCGACGCGCACGGGGCAGCATGTCGCGATGATCGGCACCAGCATGTGCTGGGGTTACGTGAGCCCGCACGTCGATGCGCGTCACGGGCTCGTCAGCATGCCGCACGTGTTCAACGGGCAGCGCGACCTGTACGTGTTCGGCGGCGCGATCACGGCCGGCGCGTCGGTCGCCTGGTTTCGCGACCAGTTCTGCCACGCGGAAATCGAAGCGGCGCGCCTGCTGCCGCACGGCGACCCGCACATGCTGCTCGAGGAAGCGGCCGAACGCGTGCCGCCGGGCGCCGACGGCATGCTGTTCCTGCCGTACCTGATGGGCGAGCGCAGCCCTGTGTGGGACGCGAAGGCGAGCGGCGCGTTCGTCGGGCTGAGTCTCGCGCATACACGGGCGCACCTGTATCGCGCGGTGCTCGAAGGCGTCGCGTTCGCGTTGCGGCACAACATCGAGGCCGGCCGACGCGGCGCGGTGGCTTTGGATGACCGGCTGATCGTCGTCGGCGGGGCCGCGCATTCGGCGCTGTGGATGCAGATCATCGCGGACGTGACGGGCTTCCCGGTGTGGACGATCGAGCAGGATGTCGAAGCCGCGATGGGGGCCGCCTTGCTCGCGGGCGTCGGGGCAGGGCTCGTATCACACGACGACGCGCAAGGCGGCTGGGTCACGCTCGTCGAGCGCGCACGGCCGGATGCCGAACGTGCGAAAGCGTACGCGGCGCGCTTTGCGCTTTATACGGCGCTGTATCCGGCGCTCAAACCGATCATGCACGGGTTGCACACGCCATCATGAAGACACGATTCGATTTCGGCGGTTCGCGGGTGCTCGTCACGGGGGCATCGAGCGGGATCGGGCGCGCGTGCGCGGTCGCGCTGGCGCGGGCGGGCGCGCAGGTCGTCGCGGCCGGGCGCGACCTGGCCGCGCTCGATGCGCTGGCCGGCGAGGCCGCGTGCGAGACGATGCGGCTCGATGTCGGTGGCGACGAGCATGCGATCGATACGGCGCTCGCCGCGCACGAGGCATTCGACGGCCTCGTGAATTGCGCGGGGATCGCGTCGCTCGAATCGGCGCTCGAGGTGAGCGCCGCGCATTTCGATCGCGTGATGGCCGTCAATGCGCGCGGCGCGGCGCTCGTTGCCCGGGCCGTCGCACGGAAGATGATCGCGCGCGACGCGCGTGGTGTCGCGCAGGCGCGGGGCAGCATCGTCAACGTGTCGAGCCAGGCCGCGCTCGTCGGGTTGCCCGCGCATCTGAGTTACTGCGCGTCGAAGGCGGCGATGGATGCGATCACGCGCGTGCTGTGCATCGAACTCGGGCCGCACGGCATTCGTGTGAACAGTGTGAACCCGACCGTCACGCTCACGCCGATGGCGCAGTTCGCGTGGAGCGAACCGGAAAAGCGGGCGCCGATGCTGGCCGCGATTCCGCTCGGGCGATTCGCGGAGCCGGGCGAGGTCGTCGAACCGATCCTGTTCCTGTTGAGCGATGCGGCGTCGATGGTCAGCGGTGTGTCGCTGCCGATCGACGGCGGGTATACGGCGCGCTAGGCAACGTCATGCGGCGATGGCGCATGACGACGGGAACCGCGCGGCGAATGGGTGGAACGGTCGCCTTGCGGCTAAACCGGATCCTTGCTCGGCGGTCCGTCCGGTTGCTGCGGGTTGTCGTGATGGCCGGGCGGCGACGACAGCGGATCGTCCTCCGGGTCGCGGTTCGGGTCGGCCGGTGGCTCGGGCGTCGGGGTCGTGTGATCGGTCATGGTGAACTCGCGCAGTGCGTGACGGCGGTGGCGCGGCAGGGGCGCCTCGTCTCCGTTATAGCCAATCGGGTGCGCGTTTGCAGCGGGATTGTGGCGGCGGGTGGTGTGTCGTCGGTGCAAGCCGCGGATGGACGAGTTTCAGCAGGAGCCCGCTGGGCGCGGCGCTGGCGCTGCTTTGCACCGCGCGCGTGGTGCGATCCCGATCAGCGCAAATCCGCCGGTGTATCGACGTCGCGCACGATGCCGGGATCGTCGACGTCGAGCAGCCTGACCGCCGCGCTGGCGAACAGTGCGCGGGCGCCCGTGTCGCCGTCGAGCGCGGCCAGTGCATCGAAATGGTGCGCGGCGAACCCGACCGGATGGCCGCGCACGCCGTGGTGCGCGGGTGCGACGATCGACGCGTCGTCGGCGTCGAGCGCGCGCGTGACCGTTTCGTAGGTGGACGCCGCGATCCACGGCATGTCGCCGAGCGCGACGAGCCAGCCGTTCGCGTCGGGCGTCGCGCGCACGCCGGCCGCGAGGCTCGCGCCCATGCCGCGCACGGCGTCGGGCGCATAGACGACGTGGCAGCCGGCTTCGTTCAGCAGCATCGCGAGTTTTTCGGCACCGGGACGTACGACGGCGATCACGTCGGCCGTGGCCGCCGCGAGATGGCGGGCGGCCGCGACCGCCACCGGCGTGCCGTCGGGTAGCAGCGCGAGCAGCTTGCTGTGCAGGCCGCTCGGGTCGAAGCGCTGACCGAGGCCGCCCGCGAGGAGGACGCCGGTGGCGAGTGACGCATAGGACATCGGCGCGGGGGAGAGTGATGCAGGTGCTGCGATTGTGCGGGAGCGGGCAGGGATCGACAAGTGAGGATGTTACCGAGCCGGGCGCGTTTCGTCGGAAAGAATGTCAGCGGTCAGCGCGCGGCTTCGTCGAGCCTGTTTTCCTCGATGGGGCCGTAGAGGGCGTGCGATTGATCATGCATCACGGCCCAATAGCGGTCGCCGAACGACCAATGCCACCATTCCGACGGGTAATTGGTCAGGCCGGCGCCCGACAGCGCGGTGATCAGCACCTGACGGTTGCGGGCGGCTGCGCGGCTGATGAACGGGTTGTGCGTGTAGCACGCGCCGGAGGATTCCTGGTCGGTGGCGTTCATGATGCAGCCCATGTCGAGCTCGATGCCTTCTGCCGAGATCAGTGTGAGGTCGACGGCTGCACCCGTTGGGTGCGCGGCGACTTCCGGCGGCGCGACGTGGTGGCTCGTCAGGGCGATCAACGCGTCTTCGTCCGGAAGCGGATTCAACGTGCGGCGCAGATGCGCGAGGTGTGCGGAGAAGTAGTCGCGCTGCAGGGCCAGCGGGCGATAGCCTTCCTTGACGTACAGGCGCAGGCCAGCGGGGAGTGCGTGCGCTGCGGCGATCAGCCGGTCCGCCACGCCACGACGCACTTTCAGGAAATGCGGGCTTCTGCTTTCGATGTCGCGGCGGCCGAGATCGACGGCGATGCGCACATGGAAACCTGCGAGATCGACAAACCCTTCGTGCGACTCCAGCAGGGTAATGGACCGGACAACGGGATCGGAGAGCGAAATCACGATAGTGGACGAAGTGGCGCAATGACGGTTGCGGGCCACGTCCGGCTGGCAGCAGGAAGCGCGGTTGCGCGAGGCCGGGTGCTCGTGGTTGATTTGGTCAGACGAATCGCCAATATGCCAGACTCCGGCGGAGGATGTGTCGCGGTTTCCGCTGCGGGGGCGTGAGCCTCTTATCCTCGCGTATCGATGGTCGTGCCCGCGTGGACGCCGTCGTTTCGCGTGTCGTGTGACGGCGCCTCCCAACCGCTTTCCTCGATTGGATCGACGGGACCGTCGTAGCGCACGACCGAGCCGCGCAATACGTCCAGCGGCTGCCTTGCATATCGTTGGTTATGCATCCGCCCACTTCCTCAACAGGTTGTGATAAATCCCCGTCAATGAAATGACCATCGGATCCTTCGCGCCTTTTTCCGCGGAAAGCGCCTGAATCTGCGTATCGAGCTGGAACAGCAGCGTGCGGTCGCCGTCGTCGCGCACCATGCTCTGAATCCAGAAGAACGACGCGACGCGCTCGCCGCGCGTCACGGGCGTGACGTGATGCAGGCTCGACGCCGGATACAGCACGAGGTCGCCCGCCGGCAGCTTCGCGCGATGGGTGCCGTACGTATCCTCGACACACAGCTCGCCGCCGTCGTACGCATCGGGTTCTTCGAGAAACAGCGTCGCCGACAGGTCGCTGCGCACGCGGAAATCCGTGCCGCGCAGCAGGCGAATCGCGTTGTCGACGTGCGTGCCGAACGTCTCGCCGCCTTCGTAGCGATTGAACAGCGGCGGAAACACCTTGAGCGGCAGCGCCGCCGAGAAGAACAGCGGATGACGTGCGAGCGCGTCCTGGATCGCGTCGCCCACCGCGCGTGCGGCCGGCGCGCCTTCCGGCAATTGCCGGTTGCGTTTCGCGAGCGCCGACTGCGTGCCGGACGTCGCATTGCCGTCGACCCATTCGGCCGCATCGAGCAGTTCGCGACATTGCGCGACCTGCGCTTTCGTCAGTACGCCGGGGATGTGAAGCATCATGATGCGGTGTCCATACAATGTGGCTGCGGCTGGGGTGGCAACTGCAGCGCCGCCGCACGAAACGCGTCGATCGGCGACGACGCGAGATACGCGCGCATCTTCGCGACGAACGCGGGGGTAGCGGTGGCCGGCACGCGTGCAAGCCACGCGAGCGCTTCATCGATGCGCCCGCGCTCGGCGAGCAGCCGCGCAAGGTTGAACTGGCCGCGGAAGTCGCCGGCCACGGCGGCGCGTCGATAGTGGTCGAACGCGGCGTCGCGGTCGACCGGTACGACCCAGCCGTCCTCGTAAAAGCCGCCGATCAGGTTGATCGATTTCGCATGGCCGAGCGCGGCCGCGCGCTGGAACCAGTCGAGCGCCTCGGCGCGGTTCTCGTCGACGCCGTTACCCAGCGCGAGCGCCGTCGCGTAGTTGTACATGCCCCAGTCGAGCCCTGCCTGCGCGGCGAGCCGGTACCAGTACACGGCGACCGGCGCGCATGCGGCCGTGCCCCAGCCGAACTCGTAGCAGCGGCCGAGCATGTTCATCGCCATCGCGTGGCCGGCGCGCGCCGCGTGCCGGAACCAGTTGAACGCGGCCGCCGGATCGCGCGCGACGCCGTGTCCGTCGAGCAGGTATTGCCCGTAGACGGCCTGTGCATCGACGATGCCGTTGTCGGCCGCCGCCGCGACCCACGCGGCGGCGCGCTCGGGCGGCCCGGCCAGGATGTCGGCGAACTCGCGCGGCGAAACCGACGCGAGCGCCTTCAGCGACACGGCCTCCATCGATCAGTAGCGCGCGTTCAGCGTGACGAACGCCGAGCGGCCCGGTGCGATCGACGCGTAGTGCGCCGGATACGCCTGGTCGAAGTAGGTGCGGTTGAACAGGTTGTTCACGTTCAGCTGCAGGTCGAGCTTCTTGTTGATGCGGTACTGCGCCATCGCATCGAAGCGCCAGTACGACGGCACCGCGTGCTGGTTGGCGGGATCGCCGAACACCTGCGACATGTAGAACGCGCCGCCGCCGACGGTGAACTTCGGCGTCACGTCGTAGTTCGACCACATCGTGAAGCTGTGCTTCGGCGTGTTCGGGAACCGGTTGCCGTTGTTCGCCGTGTCCTTGCCGTTGTCGCGCAGCTCGCTCTTCATGTACGTATAGCCGCCGAACAGCTGCCACTGCTTCGTGATCTGGCCCGCGACGCCGAGTTCGAGACCCTGCACGCGCTTGTTGCCGACCATCGCGTACTGGTTGTTCGGCAGCGTCACGCGCGCATTCGTCGTATCGATCTGGAACAGCGCGGCGGTCAGCGCGAGCTTGTCGTTCAGCACGTTCCACTTCGTGCCGAGCTCGATGCTGCGGTTCTTCTCCGGCGACAGCTGATCGGCGTTCGAGCCGACGCCGCCGCGGCCCGGCGTGAGCGACTGCGTTTCGCTGCCTTCACCGAGCAGCATGCCGGCCGGCGTCGACGACGTCGCGTACGACGCATAGATGCTGCCGTTCTGCGCGGGCTTGAACACGAGGCCGGCCTGCCAGTTCACGAGCGTGTCGTCACGCGTGGTGGTCTTGCCGCCGTTGGCCTTGGTGTCGGTGAAGCGGGTCGAGTAGTCGTCGATGCGCACGCCGCCGTTGACCTGCCAGCGCGGCGTGATCTCGATCGTGTCGAAGCCGTAGATCGACTTCGTCACGGTGCGCGCATACGCGTAGTCGTTGTTGCGCGTGATCGAGCCGGCCCACGGGTCGTTCGGGTTCGGCGACCACAGGCTCGTGCAGTTGTAGCCGGACGCGGCACCGACACCGTTCTGGCAGATCTTGCCGTTCGCGGCGGCGACGTTGTACGTGTCGCGCTTGCCCCATTCGCGCGACAGCTCGATACCGGTCGTGAAGCTGTGCTTGAACGGGCCGGTGCGGAATTCGCCGAACAGCTCGGTCTGGTTCGCGATGCTGTTGATTGCGCTGTTGCGGTTGTTCGCGCGCCGCCAGACCTTGCCGTTGACCACGTTGCCCTGGCTGTCGTCGGGCTGCGTCCAGATGTAGTCCTGTGTCGATTCCGTATAGCGGGTGGTGTTGCGGATCGTCAGCGACGACGTGAGGTCGTGCTCGATCTTCAGCGTGCTGATGTCCGACGTCGTCTTGCGGAAATCGCGGTTGGTCAGGCCGTAGAAGTTGTGGCGGTCGACGGGCGCCGGGCCGTCGGCGGCGACGCCTTTCGGGAGGTTGAAGCCGTAGTAGTACGGGATGCCGCCGTCGGGCAGGTCGTCCGTCTGCAGGTGGTAGTAGCTCGCGACGACCCGCGTCGATGTGCCGAGGCCGAACGCGATCGACGGTGCGACGCCCCAGCGCTCGTTGTTCACCGCGTCGCGGCCGGCGACGTCGTTGTTGTGGCTCATCAGGTTCAGGCGGAACGCGGCGTGGTCGGCGAACTGCCAGTTGCCGTCGGCCGTGAAGCGGCGGTAGCGGTCGGTGCCGAGGCCCGCGCTCGCGGCGGCGGTGGTGCCGAGGTGCGGGGCCTTCGTGATCAGGTTGATGCTGCCGCCCGCGCCGCCGCGGCCGCCGTACGCGCCGTCGGAACCCTTGGTGATCTCGATGCGCTCGGTGTTGAAGATCTCGCGCGTCGTGGCGCCGGTGTCGCGCATGCCGTCGACGAACATGCTGCCCTGCGTGTCGTAGCCGCGGATGAACGGGCGATCGCCGAGCGGGTTGCCGCCTTCGCCGGCGCCGAACGTGATGCCGGGCACGGTGCGCAGCGCTTCGGTCAGCGTCGACGCGCCGCTGTTCTGGATCAGTTCCTGCGGGATCACGGTGACGGACTTCGGCGTGTCGACGAGCGGCGCGGTGAATTTCGCGGAAGCGGAGAAGTCGGCCTTGTAGCTGTGTTCGGCCTTGCCCTGGACTTCGATCGGCGCGAGATGGCCCTCGGTGCCGGCCGGGGCGGGCGGCGGCGTGCCGTCCGCCGCGAAGGCCGGGCTTGCGGCGAGCACGCTGCACAGGGTGGTGAATTTGCCGAGCTTCAGCTCGTCGGGACGTGACTTCATGGTGCGCTTCGACCTCGCGGTGTGGCCCCGGGGGCGGTGCGCTACGGAAGTGTGCATGCCGCCGGGAATTATTACGATTTGTTTTCAGGCGGCATTCTATGTAATTTTTTATTGAATGAGAAGCGTTCTTGTTAGCATTGGTAAGGAAAGTGTCAACTAATGTGACGGGGTGGCGGTGGGGCGCGCGGGGCGGTGTTGATGGCCGAAAGGCCAGGTGTGGCGGGCGTGTCTGGCGGGGTAGAGTGGTTCTGTCGCGGATCGCCAGCCATGACATCAAGGTGCTAATATGACTGCATTGAAAGCAAATGTAGTGAGGTGCATCATGCCTGTGATTACGGTTCGAAACCTGCCCGATGAAGTTCACCGTGCGCTTCGGATTCGTGCGGCCCAGCATGGGCGAAGCACCGAAGCCGAGGTGCGGGACATCCTCGAGCAGGCCGTTCTTCCCGGAGGCCGGCTCAAGCTGGGGACGCTGTTGGCGGAAATCGGACGGGAGGCGGGCGGTGTCGATTTCGACGCGCAGCGCGACAAGACGCTAACCGACCCGATGAGCTTCGAATGATCCTTGTTGATACGAACGTGATGTCCGAGCCGTTGCGGCGCGAGCCGAGCGCGGCCGTGATCGAGTGGCTCGATGCCCAGAACGTCGAAACGCTGTTTCTGGCTGCGATCAGTCTCGCCGAAATGCGCTTCGGCGTGGCGGCGTTGCCGGAAGGTCGCAGGCGCGACTGGCTTCATCAAAGCATCGAGCAGCGTGTCGTGCCGCTGTTTCGCGGTCGGATCCTGCCGTTCGACGAGGTGGCGACGAAAGCCTATGCCGGCATCCGCGCGCGGGCCCGTGCCGCGGGCACCGCGATCGCGCCCGCCGACTGCTTCATCGCCGCGACGGCCGAGGCGAACGGATTGATCATTGCGACGCGCGACGTCGCGCCATTCGAGGCGGTCGGCCTGCGGGTGATCGATCCGTGGGCGTCCTAGGCGCTGATTGCTCACCTGTCACCGCCCAAAAAATAAAGCGCGCCGGGCTGCCCGGCGCGCTTTCCGTTGAACTGCGGGGGCCCCAGACTGGCCCGCCCCCGCAGTTCCTTCTCAATCGACCCCGTGAAACACCGCATCCTCCGGCCCGAGATACGCCGGCGGGCGCCACGTCGCGTCGCGCATCGAATGCTGGACGAGGTTCTCCACACCGAGCAGCACCGCGAAGATCGCCATCCGCACCGGAATGCCGTTGTCGGTCTGGCGGAAGATCGCGAGGCGTGGGTCGCGGTTCAGGTCGACCGACAGGTCGTTCGCGCCGGGCCGGCTGTCGCGCGGCAGCGGGTGCATGATCAGCGTGTCCGGCTTGCACACCGAATCGACGAGCGCCTGGTTGATCTGGAAATCCGGCGTGTAGCCTTCGAACGACTCGTCGGTGAAGCGCTCCTTCTGGATCCGCGTCGCATAGACGACGTCCGCGCCGCGCAGCCCGGCTGCGAGATCGGTCGTCTGCTCGATCACATGGCCGTTCGTCGCGATCTGGTCGACGATGTAGGCCGGCATCTCGAGCGTGGGCGGCGACACGAGCGTGAACTTGAGCCCGCGGTACAGCGCGAGCAGCTTGACGAGCGAGTGCACGGTGCGGCCGTACTTGAGGTCGCCGACCAGCGCGATGTGCGCGCCGTCGACGATCTTGCCGAGCCGCGAGAACTCGCGCTGGATCGTATAGAGATCGAGCAGCGCCTGGCTCGGGTGCTCGCCGGGGCCGTCGCCGCCGTTGATCACGGGCAGGTTGGTCGCGCGCGCGAATTCGGCCACCGAGCCTTTCTCCGGATGGCGGATCACGAGCGCGTCGACATAGCCGGCCATCACGCGGCTCGTGTCGTAGATCGATTCGCCCTTGGCCATCGACGAGAACGTGAAGCCCGTCGTGTCGCACACCGAACCGCCGAGCCGGCAGAAGGCGGCGCCGAACGACACGCGCGTACGCGTGCTGGCCTCGAAGAACAGGTTGCCGAGCACCGCGCCTTCCAGCACGCGCGAAATCTTGTGGCGGCGCGCGATCGGCTGCATCACGTCGGCCACGCGAAACAGCGCCTCGACCGATTCCCGCGAGAACTGGTCGACCGACAGCAATTGCGGCTTGCCCTCGAAAAAGAACTGCTTGGCGAGCCCCTGGTTATCTACGCTTTGCGTATAGTTGCCGCCTTCCGGTACCGAGCGCTCGACGATTTCCGACACGAAGCGTTCGACGATCTCGGGCATTCCGCGCGATTCCTGCGAATCGTCGGGCAGCAGCCAGGTATCCAGCGCGCGCCGGCTCACACCGATGCGGCTGGCGAACGCTTCGCGCGTCATGTTGAGGCGGCGCATGGCGTCGCGGAGGAAGGCTTGCTGGGGAACGGTCATCGGCGGCTCCTGACGAAAAATATACGCGGTGCGTATATTAGTTCGTGGCGCGTTGAAGTCAAGGAAAATCTGCGCGAACCGGCTGTGTGGCCCATGTGACAGGCGGCGGGTTCGGACTGGCGCGCGGCGGCCGTCTCCGTATAATCAGGTCAGGCCCCGTGCCCGGCATCTTGCCGGGCGCGACGCCGCACACGATTCGCCCGTCGGGCTTGTTGATTCCAAGGAGAATGAGAATGACGCGTACGATTGCTGCAATGCTGCTGGTGGTGACCGCCGCGCTTGCCGGTTGCAACACGGTCGCCGGTGTGGGGCAGGACATTTCGAAGGGCGGCCAGGCGATCAGCGATTCGGCTGAAAAGGCCAAGTAAGCCGAGCGGTTCCGGAATGCAGAAGGCGCCGGGCCGTCCCGCGATTGCGGGGCGGCCCGCCGCCTTTTTTTCTTGCGGCCAGCACTCGATGCCGATGACGTCAGGCGTGCTCGACGAACGCGTAACGGCCTTCGACCTTGCGCGGCGTGAACCAGCCGTAGTCGGGGAACAGGCGGTTGCGGACGAACCAGACATAGCCCACCAGCAGGACCGTGATCGCGAGGCTCGGCAGCGCGGTCGACGGATCGCGTCCGAGCGCGGCGATGGTCTTCGGCACCTGCAGCAGCGACAGCAGGATGAACGCGTGGTACGCGCCGACACGATGGGTTGCAAAGCCCCAGATGAACAGCAGCGACAGCGGCACGGTCAACGCGAGGAACACCAGCACGAGGCCGTTGCCGGCGCCGGTGGCAAAGAAGTAGTACGCGAGCATGAGGCTGATCGCGAGCTGGGCGATGCCGAGCGCGACCAGGATCCTGACGTGCAGCTTGTTCCGGCGGCAGCGTTCGGGATCGGGGTGCGACGCGATCAGGTGCGCAAGCACGCGATCCTTGAGTCCTTGTCCGGACAGTTCGGCCAATGCGTCGGCCTTCCTCGTTCCCGCGGACAGCAGCACCGCGATTCTTGTTCTGGCTTCCTTCCTGTTCATTGCGTGGCGGATTGTTGTTCGATGGTTGTCAAAGGTCCCGGCCACGCGAATATTGCATCTTGCGGGGTGGGGCGCAACGGTTTTGCGGTGCGCGGACACATTCCTACAGTTGCCGGCCGCACGGGGGAACGCGGCGGTCGCCCGGTTACACGGCGGGGCGGAGCCGCCGCCGTTTACGCAACGACTCAACGACTCAACGACTCAACGACGCAACGACGCAACGACGCAACGACGCAACGGCGCAACGGCGCGAGGAGCGCGAGTCAGTCGGTGGCTGTCTGTGCGGCGGGCGCGGGGCGGGACGGTCGACCCGGATCCACCGGGTGCGTATCGCGTACTTCGGCTGGCGGTTCGCGTCGCCGCGTCGCGCCGACGACCATGCCGGCGACGACGAGCGCGATACCCGCGATACGCGTGCCGCTGAGCGTTTCGCCGAATAGCGCGACCGCGAACAGCACCGCCGAGACCGGCGCGACCGCCGTGAACAGCGCGGCCTCGGTTCCGCTCGTGCGCGCCGAGCCCGCATACCAGCACAGGTAGCCGAGCACGGTCGGCACCAGCGCGTAATAGGCGATCGCCGACACCGCGCCGACAGTCCAGCCGGTCGCCACCGCGTGCCATTCGAACGCGGCGGGCACAAGGGCGAGCACGAAGCCGAGGCCGGACATCGCGGTGGACAGCGCCAGCGGCGGCAACGGTGCGGCCAGCCGCCGGTTGAGCAGGATGAATACGGCCTCGCAGGCGACGGCGGCGAGCACCAGCGCGTCGCCGGCGAGCGTGCGGAGCGACGGCAGGGCCTGGCCGGGCGCGAACGTGACGAACAGCACGCCGGCCGTTGCGAGCGCGGCGGCCACCCAATCGCGCGGCGTCTGCCGCTCGCGCAGCACGACGGCCGCGATCAGCGTCGACATCGCGGGCAGCGTGCCGAGCATCACGCCCGCGTCGAGTGGCGACGACAGCTTCGTGCCGCAGATCAGCAGCACCGTATAACCGACGCCGCCCGCCGCCGCCTGGATGACGAGCAGCACGGCGTCGCGCGTGGAGAGGCGTGGCCAGCGCATGCGCTGCGCGCGCATCAGCGCGAACAGCAGCGGTGTCGCGATCAGGAAGCGCAGCGCGGTGGCCGCGAACGGCGGCAGGCCGCCGGCCGCGAGACGGCTCGCGATGACGGTGCTGCCGACGCCCGCCATGGCGGCCGCGAGATAGAGATAGCCGATCAGTCGTGTCTTCATGCGCCGCATCGTCGCGTACGGCGGCCGTGCACGTCTTGAACGAAATTGCAGCGTGCGCGGGCGTGTCGAATACGGAGCGCGCGATTCGGCATGCTCGGATGACCGGGGCGGGCGACAGTCACCGCGAGCAGCGCATGGCGCGGCGTGCCGTCGCAGCAGTCGACGTGGTCGCAGCCTTCGAGGTCGGTATGTTTGGCGACGGGCCCTGCAGGATGACGGCGGCGTCAAACGGCCTGCGTGAACCGCCCCGGCGTGATCCCGAACTGGCGCGCGAACGCACGCGTCAAATGGCTTTGATCGGCAAAGCCGGCTTCGGCCGCGGCATCGGCGATCGGCAAGCCGCTGGCAAGCAGCGCACGCGCCAGCCGCGCACGCGACTGGATCAGGTACGCGTGCGGTGTGATGCCGAGTTCGCGGGCAAACCCGCGCAGCAGCTGGAAGCGGCTGACGCCGCTCAGGTCGGCCAGCTCGGCGAGCGAAACGGGCGCGGCTGGCGCCGCGTCGAGCCGCTCGCGGGCGAGGCGGATCGCCGGTGCGACGCCCGCCGCCGGCAGCGTGCGGTTCGCATGCCGGGCGAGCAGCCCGGCGACGAGCATCACGAGCGCCTCGTCGCGGGCGAGCGGCTGGGATTCTCCCGCGACGATACGTGCATGCAGCTGGCCGACGGCGGCCGCGAGCCGCACGTCGCGTACCGCCGGATGCGCCAGTTCGATGCCGCCGAGGCCTTCTTCCGCCGCCACGCCAGCAACCAGCGCGGGTGTGAGGTACAGCATTCGCCAGCGCCGGCCCGTGCCGGCCTCGATCGGCGAGCCGTCGTGCATCTCGCCCGGGTTGACCATGATCGCGTCGCCGGCCAGTGCGTCGACCTGCCCGCGGCCGCTCCACGACCGATGCGCGCCGCTGACGATCACGCCGACCCCGAATTCGTCGTGCGCGTGGCGTGGAAATGCACGGTCGGATTCGAGGCTGATTGCCTCGATGCCTTCGTCGGTCCGTCGGTAATGGGTGACGCGGTGCATGTGCGCTCCTCGCGCCGGGCGCGGCGCGGATGTCGTGCACTTTAGCGCGTTCCGGCGCCGCGCGCCCTTCATCCTTTTGGCCGATACCGCGCGGCGCGCGCAGCCCGCACCATGTGCACATGAGCAGCGTACACGGCCCGCCGGGCCTGAAGCTGCGCGGGAGACGGCAGGTGGAACGACAGGATCCGGTATTCATTCAGGTTGGCGCGCTCGCGGACGGCTTCGCGCCGGAAGCGAACATCCTCGCATCCGTCGACGCGCTCGCCGGGCGGACGCTTGCGCTCGGCGACGCATCGGGCGCGTGGCGCGTCTATACGTTCGAGCCCGGCGCACTGCAGTGGCGCGATGCGGCGACCGACACGGGCGGCCGCGAGCCGTGCCGCGTGACGCGGCTGCGCGACGGGCTGTACTTCGTCGACTACATCGATTCGGCCGCCCGCGCGACGTCGGTCAGCCTCGTGATCGATCTCGACAACGGCGTATGGACGTCGGTCGTCGGCGCGCTGCCGACCGAAGCCGACACGCGCATCGACGCGTTCACACGGGTTGCGCGCGGGCTGCCGCTGACGGGCGTCGAGGCCGAGTTCCGGCACGGCACGCTCGGCGGCCATACGCAGCCGGGGCCGTTGCACAAGCCCACGCGCGAGCTGATCGGCAAGCGGACGATGTATCGCTACAGCCCGACCGAATGCTACGAGCACATCTACCTGAACGAGAATTTCTACGCGTGGCAGTGCCTGCAGGGTGTCGAAGGCGGGCTGGCCGATGTCGACCGCTGTCATTACTTCAGGATTGCGGACGAACTGTATCTGTTCGTGTGGCGAGAAAAGGTGGTGCCCACGCTCGGCGTCGTCCTGATCGACCTCGCGCAGCGCAAGACGGACGGTAAGATCTTTGGCTACCAGGGCGGCGATTTCGGCACGCTGTCGAACTTCCCCGTCGGCGCGCACGCGCAGGTGCTCAACGAAACCGTGCATCCGCTCGGCGGCGAGGCGCAGCGATGAATGCCGTGCCGGGCAGCGGCCGCCTGCGGGCGGATTTCAGCGGGCGCGTCGTGCTCGTCACGGGCGCCGCGCAGGGAATCGGCGCGGCGATCGCACGCCGGTTCGCGGAATCCGACGCGTTCGTCGCGCTTGCCGACCTGAACGGCGAGGCGGCCGCCGCGCAGGCCGACGCGCTTGCGAGCACGGGCGGCGAGGCGCGCGCCTATCGGGTGGATGCCGCGAGCCGCGACGAACTGCGCGCACTGGTCGCGGCGGTCGAGCGCGACGGCGGCCGGCTCGATGTGGTCGTCCACAATGCCGCGTATTTTCCGCTGACGCCGTTCACGCAGATCGACGAGCCGACGCTCGACCGGACGCTGTCGGTCAACCTGTCGGCGCTGTTCTGGCTCGCGCAGGCTGCGCTGCCGGCATTCGAGCGCGCAGGAGCGGGGCGGCTGCTCGTCACGTCGTCGGTGACGGGGCCGCGTGTCGCGTATCCGGGGCTCGCGCATTACGCGGCGTCAAAGGCTGGCGTGAACGGCTTCATTCGCGCGGCGGCGCTGGAACTCGCGCGCCGCAACGTGACGGTCAACGGCGTCGAGCCGGGCATGATCCGTACGCCGGCGGCCGGCAATCTCGGCGACGCGTCGGTCGCCGCGCAGATCGCGCGTGACATTCCGCTCGCGCGGATGGGCGAACCGGAAGATATCGCGAACGCGATGCTGTTTCTCGCGTCGGCGGATGCCGCTTACATCACCGGGCAGACGATCGTCGTCGACGGCGGCGCGACGCTGCCCGAGAGCGGGGCGGTGCTTGGCGGCGAGTGACGGTGGGCCGGGCAACAACTGGCGGAACAGGGCGGTTCCAGCGGCACGCTTCGAATTCGCGCAGCGGGCTTGGCGGGATTCGTCGGGTGAATCTGCGCAGGCGTCAGTCCGGCTTCTCGTCATGGTCCACGAGTGGCCTGTCGGGCCAGTCCACCCAGCGGTCCGCGCGGGGAGCGGTTCAGGCGCCGGCGTTAGCGGTGACTCGTGCCCCCTCCCGGCGAATGAACCTCGGCCGATAACTTGCCAGCGAATGCGGCAGGACGATTGCTCGTCGAATTTTCCTGGCAGCCGTGGCGACGAAGCCGGTTGGCGCAATGTTGAACGCTGCCAATGCGGGACGTCAGGCGCGGTCGGCGAGATTCATGGCGGCCCGGATACCGCGGATCGGGCGATCGACGACATCCACGGAAACCGGCACGGAACCTTCTTGCGTTTCGCAAAAAACGTCTGCGTCGCCACGCGTGCGTGCCGCCCGCCGCGCATCGCCGCGGCTACAGCCAGCCGTTGCGGATGAACTCGACGATCGAATAGCGGCGGTGCTCGAGATCGTGCTGTCGAACAGCGTCGACGATGCGCGATACACCGTCGGCGTACGGGGTCGCGCCCACCACACGCGATTCGAACTGCAGGCTGCACGCGCCGTCGTCGATGCGGATCCGGTGTATCGCGTGGCGGCCGAGTTGATCGTCGGCGACCGCGAATTCGCTGCGCTGCACGTCCGGGTCGCGCACGGAGCGGATGTCTTCCGGCCGCACGCCGAGCGACTGGCCGATCCCGACGGCCGTTCCGGGGACGGACGTCTTGCCGGCCTGATGCGACTCCGTCAGGGTGATTCGGCAGTCGTGAAACAGATGGCCGCTGGTTTCCAGCATGCTCATGAACTTGAGCATCAGGATGTTCGTGTTCGGACACAGCACGACCGGGAAAGCGTGCGAGCCGGTTTCGAGCTCGGAGCCGGTCGACAGTTCGACGAGTGGCGATCCGGTGGCCGCGCAGAACGCGATCACGGCGGCGAGTTCGCGGCCGGAACCGGCATGCACGACGATCGTTCGGGCGTCGCTGCGCTGCGCGTCGTCGCGCGCGCTGTCCGACCAGGGGATCACGCGGCAGGTGGCCGGGTCGAGCCGGTGCGCGTCGAGCAGTTCGCTGGCCAGCTTGCCGGTTCCTACGACGAGTACTTGCATGACATTCACGGATTGAAGTTCAGGATTCGGGACGGGCCGTGATGCGGGCCGTCGGGTGGCTCGGCACGGTCGCGGCGCGTGCGCCGGACCGGCCTCGCGCATTATGCCCGGCCGCTCGCCTGCGTGCCCGCCGGGCCGCGCAGGCGGCGGCCCGGTGCGTCAGCTCGCCGACACCGTCGGCAGCCACGCATTTGCCGCGTTCTGCGTCGCGAGTTGTTTCGCGATCGAGCGCGCGAGGCGGTCCGTATCGGCTGTCACCGTGTCGTGCTTCACTTCCGACACGCCATGCAGGCCGGCGCCAACCGCTGCCGACGTCGCGAGGCGGCCGGCCGCCGCGCCGACCCCGGCGGTTTCCACCATGCCGGGCAGGTGGCCGCTGTTCGCGCTGGACGAGAACGTGCCGAGCGGCTGCGGCGCGCCATGCGCCGGCTGGAACAGCACGGTGACCGACGCCTTCACTTCACTCTTGCCCGCGCCGAGCCCGATCAGCGTGCGGCGGCGGCGGTTGCCCGCGTCGATCGACTCGAACCGGCCTTCGACGATCAGCGCGTTGCGTCCGTCCGGCACCGGGCCGCGCAGCGCGGGGATGGCTTGCGACCGGAGTTCACGCACGAGTGCGTCGGCGAGCTGCTCGCGAGTTTTCAGCGCGCTCTGCTGGCGCTGTACGTCGGCGGACGATCCGCTCGCGAGGGTCGCGATCTTGCTGATCATTCCGCCGTCGACCTTGACGTCGGTCGTGTCCACGTCGAACGTGGATACATACACGACGTCCGCATGAACCTGCGGCTGCGTGCGAGTTGCCGGCGCGGCGGTCATGGACGTGGTCGCGGTCGATGCGCAGCCGGTCATCGCGACGGTGCCGGCGATCAGCGCGACACTGGTCAGACGTTTGGCGTGGGCGGCAAGTGCGTGAAGGGAAGAAAACATGTCGATCTCCGTGGCCTGGATGAAGGTGCCGATACTGTCGCGGCATTCAGGAACGCGAACGATCGGAAGCGGGGCGTGATCGCTGGCTGGGGAGAGGTTTCATGCCGTTGCGCAACACGCAGGCGCAAGTATGCGGAGGTCGGGCGTGATGCGCCACGCAGGAATTATGTCGGCGCATGTCACGTGCTGCGGTGTGCGGATACGCGAGGTCGTATGGCGTTGGGGCGGACAGGTAGACAGTCGGACAAAAGGCCAGGCGGCAGACGGTCAGACGGCCACGCCGCACACTGCACACCTCGGGCCTCGGGCCTCGGGCCTCGGGCAGCGGGCAGCGGGCAGCGGGCAGCGGGCAGCGGGCGGCGGGCGGCAGCCAGAAGCCAGAAGCCAGAAGCCCAAGCCAAAAGCCAAAAGCCAAAAGCCAAAAGCCAAAAGCCAAAAGCCAAAAGCCAAAGCCAAAGCCAAAGCCAAAGCCAAAGCCAAAGCCAAAGCCAAACAACCCCTCAGACCGACATCGACCGCCGCACCGCCCCTGACGAATCAAGCGGCAGCGCAACGACCGCCTCCAGCCCGCCGCCATCCCGGTCGCGGAACGTCAGCGATCCGCCGTGCAGGCGGGCGATCCGCTCGACGATCGCGAGTCCGAGGCCCGTGCCGCCCGCATGACTGCGCGCATTCGCGCCCCGGCTGAACGGCGCCTTGAGCCGTTCGAGTTCGGCCGCGCCGATACCGTTGCCGCGATCGCTGACCACCGCGTACGCGATGCCCCGCTCGGCCCACGTACGCACGCCAAGGCCGGTCTTGCCATAGACGACCGCGTTCTGCATCAGGTTCATCAGCAGCCGCATCAGGCTGATCGGACGGAACGCGAACGCGGGTACCTCGCCTTCGTCGAAATCGAATTCATGGCCGAGCCCCGCGAAATCCGCGACGAGCTGGCCGATCAGCGCATTCAGGTCGCCGGTTTGCGGCGTTTCGCGCTCGCCGCTGCCTGCGTAGTCCATGAATTGCTGCAGGATCGTATCGATCTGGTCGAGGTAATGCTCGGTCGACGTGGTGAGCGCGTCGTGCGTGCCGCGCGGCAGCGCCATCGCGATCGCCAGGCGCAGCTTGGTGAGCGGCGTGCGGATGTCGTGCGACACGCCGGCCAGCATCAGCGAGCGGGTCGCGTCCGCCTGTTGCAGCGCGTCGGCCATCTGGTTGAACGCGCGGCTCACGTCGGCGATTTCGGTCGGGCCGTCGGTGGGCAGCGGCGGCGGGCGCTCGCCCGCGCTGACGCGCTGCGCCGCCCGTGCCAGCGCATCGAGCGGCCGGTTCAGGTGAAGCTGGATCAGGTAGCCGGTCAGCGCCGCGAGCAGCGCCAGCCCGACCGACAGCACGAGCGCCGTCGTGATGCCGCTCGCCTGCGCGTCGGCGGCCATCGGCAGCGGCACCCACACGGGCGAGCCGGCCACGTGCAGGCGGATCCACAGGCGCTCGTCGTCGCCCGATTGCCAGCGCGCCGGGAGGTCGGGCGGCAAGTGGCGCTCGAGCGCCTGCATGAACACGTCGCGCTGCCAGGTGCGGAAGAAAGCCGCCAGGTTCGGCGTTTGTGGCGGTGCGGCGGGCGGCAATGCGGCCTGGCCGCCGAACTGCGCGATGACCGTGCGGCCGGCGTCCGGCGGCAGGGCAGCGAGCGTGCGGTCGAGCAACTGCACGTAGTCGGAGAAGACGATCGACGCCCGCTCGATGCGTGGACGCTGCACGTAGTGCAGCAGCACGGTGAGCGAACAGACGAGCGACAGCGCGACGAGCGCCACCAGCAGCGCGATGTTGCGCGCGAGCAGCGAGCGCGGTAGCGGGATGCGCATCACGACTCGATGCCGGCCACCAGCATGTAGCCGATGCCCCAGACGGTCTTGATGAAGCGCGGCTTGCCGGGGTCGTCCTCGACGATCTGCCGCAGCCGCAGGATCTGCACGTCGACGCTGCGGTCGAGTGCGTCATGGTCGCGGCCGCGCGCGCGGGCGAGCAGGTTCTCGCGGCTCACCGCGCGGTTCGGCGACGAGCCGAGCGCGTGCAACAGCAGCATCTGCGCCGAATGGATTTCCACGGGTGTGCCGTCGCGCATCAGCGTCTGCTGGCCGACGTCGAACGTGAACTCGCCGAAACGCAACCGCTGCGACGTGACCGTCGGCTCGCCGGCCGCCATCTTCTGTCGCCGCAGCAGCGCGCGGACGCGGGCCACGAGTTCGTCGGGGAGAAACGGCTTCGCCAGGTAATCGTCGGCGCCCGTCTCGAGGCCGACGACCTTGTCCGCGGCGTCGCCTTTCGCGGTGAGCATCAGGATCGGCAGCGTCTGGCCGTCGGCGCGCAGGCGCCGGCACACGCTCAGGCCGTCCTCGGGCTCCATCATCAGGTCGAGCACCAGCAGGTCGTACGGTTCGCGCTGGAGCAGGCGGTCGAGCCGCTTGCCGTCGGCGACCGCGCGCACCTGGAAGCCGTGGCTGGTCAGGAAGCGCTGCAGCATGTTGCGCAGCTCGGCTTCGTCGTCGAGCACGACGATCCTGCAGGACTGTTCCATCGCTTGCCTCCCGGTGCGTGCGCGGCCGGATCGTCGTGCGGGCTCAACGGGCCGCCATGCGCTGGCGCATGAAGCCGGCGAGCTGCTCGAGCGTGACATAGCCGTTGTGCTGCGTGTCGATTTCGTCGAAATGCTGCGCGACCATCGGCATGCCCGCGGCCGCCTGTTCGCGGGTCAGCTTGCCGTCGTGCGTGGTGTTCGCGCTGGCGAAGCGGGTCTGCAACTGCATCAGCGCACGTTCGACGCGCGCACCGCCGTTCGCCGCGCCGGGCGGCATCTGCTGGGCCGACGCTGCTGCTGAGACGATACACAAAACGACGACGGCAATCATCTTCTTGATGGACTTCATGGGGTTTCTCCTTGCGTGGCCGACGGTCTGCGCCGGCCGGGTGGTTGATGAAACGGATGGAAAACGAAACGAAGCGAAACGAAGCGCGTCCGGGTTACGCCCAGTGCGCAGGCACCCACACGCGGCCGGCCCAGTGGGCGGGCACCCAGATGACGGCGCGCGGCGGATGAGCGACATACACAGCGCGCGGCGCGACGTACACGGAGCGCGGCAACGGCGGCGCGAGGTACAGGACTTTCGGCGGCGGCGGGGCGACGTAGACGACGCGCGGCGCGGGTGTGACGACGATGGCCTTCGGCGCCGCAACACGCACGACCTTCGGCGGGGGCGGCGGCGTGACGATGACGGCGGGCGGAGGCGGCGGGGGCGTGACCACGACGGCGGCCGGTGCGGGCGCCGGTGCCGCGACAGCGACGGTGGCGACGGGCGGCGGGGCCGTCACGACCACGGCAGCAGGCGCGGGCGCCACGACGGGCACCGGCACCGGGACAGGAACCGGCACCGTCCCGCCGGCCACGACGACCGTGCCGCCCGCCGTCGTGCTGCCGTGGATCACGGCCGTGCCACCGGTCGACACCGTGCCGCCGTGCACGACCGTCGATCCGCCCGACGTCTTCACGACACCCGGCGCCACGCGCGTCGCGCTGCCGGAATGCGTGACGGTTCCACCGTCGGTGCCCGTCACGGTGCCCGAGCGCGAGCAGGTCGAGCCCGCGCAATTCGTCGATGCCGTGTGGCTGGCCGTGTTGCCGTTCGCGCCCGTGATCGTGCCGCTCGACGAATACTGGCCCGGGCCGTTGCGCGTCACGCTGCCCGACGTCGTGGCGCTGCGGCCGTCCGAGCCCGTCAGCGAACCGGTGTGCGAGCAGGTGCCGCCCGCGCAACTCGTGTCGCCGCTGTGTTCGACCGAGCGCCCGTTCGGGCCGACGGCCGTGCCGCTGTTCGAGAACTGGCCGGGCGCGGTGCGCGTGACGGTGCCCGTGTTGGTCGCGATACCGCCGCCGGGGCCGATCACGCCACCCGCATGCGAGCAGCTGCCGCCGCCGCACGAGCCGGCGTGTGCGCCGTTGTAGGTGCCGCGCGGCGTGTATGCGGTGCCGTGGCCGGACCAGCCGGCGAAGGCCGGCGCGCAGGCGAGGGTGAGGGCAGTGGCTATGACGAGAAGGCGGTTTTTCATCGGGTGTCCTTGCGGTTCGTTTCGGTGCACGCAGTGGCGTGGCGACGGGACGAACTTTAGGGCGATGACACGCGCTCGTCGCGTCATAAAAGATGTCGCGGTGTTACACGTGGCGTGCCGATTCGAAGTACGACGAATGCGTGTGCCGGCCGCGCCGATCGCGGGCATGCCGCGCCGGGCAAGGCTGTCGGCGATGCAATTGCGTGAGAGCAGGGTGGCGCGACACGGGGGCCGAACCTGTCTTGCGCAGCGCGCAAATGTGTCGCGGCGACATGCGGCGACATATTTGCCGGCCGATTCATAGATGCACTGTGGTGAATCGCGCGAACCGAACACGGGCAGTGCGCCACGTGCGACCGGAACCGGCTTCTCCTTCCTGAGGCCGTAATCGCATGCCGTCCGACGAATCGGCTTCCGATCGGCACCTGTCGCATGCATGTGTCGCGCAGCCGCATCCGTCGCCGCCGGTTGCGTGCAGCGTCGACCGGTTTCGGCGCGACAGGCGGCGATACATTGCTCGCCGGACATGCAAGCGCGCACGCACAAGCGGGCCGGTTTTCAACCCATGAGCGCACGCGAGCGCCGCTTACCGCCCGGACGCATTTCACCGCGACATGCGGTGACACATTTCCCGCATGACACACGAACGCGCAGCCCGAAATCGGCCCCGCTCCAGCCCGCAAGCGCCTCCCCCCGCCACACCTCATCCGAGCGCCTTCCCCCACGACATACGGCGACATATTTCCCGCGTGGTCTTCCCGTTCCGCGCCCACTACAGTGCGTTCCATTCGACGCGATGGCAGCCCGTGCCGCCGATGACGCGTCCGACTCAACCGGAGGAAAGTCCCATCATGCTCACCACCACAGGAAAGCTCGCGTACTACGTCACGCTCTTCATCGTCGCCGTCTCGCTCGTCGAGGCGGCCGTGCTCACCTGGCGCCGCGCCCGCGGGCCGGAACCGTTCGACTGGAACGAGGTGTGGCTGTCGCTCGTCGATCTCGCGGGCCGCAAGCTGCTCGCGCTGGTGCCGCTGTCGCTCGCCACGCCGCTGTTCGACCTCGCATGGGCGCACCGGCTCTTCACGATCCCGCTCCACAGCGTTGCACTCGCGCTGCTCGTGTTCGTCGGCCAGGAGTTCTGCTACTACTGGTATCACCGCGCGTCGCACCGCGTGCGGTTCTTCTGGTCGACCCATGCGGTGCATCATTCGCCGAACCAGTTGACGCTGTCGTCCGCGTTTCGCCTCGGCTGGACCGGCAAGATCGCCGGCGCCGCGATGTTCTTCACGCCGCTCGTGTGGCTCGGCGTGCGTCCGGAAGCCGTGCTCGCGATCCTGTCGTTCAACCTGATGTACCAGTTCTGGCTGCACAACACGTGGATGCCGAAGCTCGGCTGGCTCGAAACCGTATTCAACACGCCGTCCGCGCACCGCGTGCACCACGCGTCGAACCTCGACTATCTCGATGCGAACTACGGCGGCGTGCTGGTCGTGTTCGACCGGCTGTTCGGCACCTACGTCGCCGAGCGCGCCGATGAGCCGTGCCGTTTCGGCCTCGTCACGCCGACCCGCTCGCGCAACCCGTTCGTCGTCGAGCTCGAGCACTGGGCGAGCCTTGCCCGCGACGTCGCAACCGCCCGCGACGTGTGGACCGCGATCCGCTTCGTGCTGCTGCCGCCGGGCTGGCGCCCCGACAACCAGGGCGAAACGACGGAAGAGCTGCGCCGTCGCAGCCTCGTCGCCGTGCGCACGGATGCGTGAACGGCGCTACCCTGTGGCACATTGCCGGCCGCGCACGCATGCCGCAGCCGGCATCGCTCATGCGACACGCATCATCAAGCAACCCTCGATCCAGGAGAAAACATCGATGGAACACGATTTCAAAGGCAAGGCCGTCGCGATCACCGGCGGATTCGGCCATCTGGGCGTCGCGACGGCCGCGTGGCTCGGCGCGCGCGGTGCACGCGTCGCGCTGATCGGCCGCGGCGCGGCCCCGGCGGCGCAGGCGCTGCCCGGCGTGCCGGCCGACGCGCTGCGCATCGGCGGCATCGATCTCGTCGATCCGCAGGCCGCCGCGCAGGCGCTCGACACCGTGCAGCGCGAATTCGGCCGGGTCGATGCGCTGCTGAACATCGCGGGCGCGTTCGTGTGGCAGACGATCGCCGACGGCGACGCCGCCACGTGGGACCGCATGTACGAACTGAACGTGAAGACCGCGCTGAACGCATCGAAGGCCGCGCTGCCGCACCTGCTGGCGAACCCGGCCGGGCGCATCGTCAACATCGGCGCGGGCGCGGCGTTCAAGGCCGGCACGGGGATGGGCGCCTACGCGGCCGCGAAGGCCGGCGTCGCGCGGCTCACCGAGGCGCTGGCGGCCGAACTGCTCGACCGCGGCGTGACGGTGAACGCGATCCTGCCGAGCATCATCGATACGCCGCCGAACCGCGCCGACATGCCGGACGCGGATTTCACGCGCTGGGTGAAGCCGGAGCAGATCGCGGCGACGATCGGCTTCCTGCTGTCGGCCGATGCGCAGGCGATCACCGGCGCGTCGATTCCAGTGACCGGCCGCGTGGCATAGCGCGGCAGGGCAAGGGCAAGGCAGGGGCTCGCGCCACGGCCGGCCGTGCGTACAATGTCGCACCGGATTGCGCGAGCCCAGCCTCAGACCATGCATCAGCCCACTATCCTGATCGTCGAAGATGAAGTGGCGATCGCGGACACGATCATCTATGCCCTCGGCACCGACGGCATGCAGACCGTCCACTGCATGCTCGGCCAGGCGGCGCTCGACCACCTGCGCGACACGCGCGTCGATCTCGTGGTGCTCGACGTCGGCCTGCCGGATCTCAGCGGCTTCGAGGTGTGCCGGCGGCTGCGCACGTTCTCCGACGTGCCGGTGATTTTCCTCACCGCGCGGCACGATGAAATCGACCGGATCGTCGGGCTCGAGATCGGCGCCGACGATTACGTGGTCAAGCCGTTTTCGCCGCGCGAGCTGGCGGCGCGGGTGCGCGTGATCCTGCGGCGGTTCTACCGGACGGCTGCGCCCGAAGCGGCATCCGCGCCTGCAACATCACCCGCACAGGCCGAGACAACCGCACCGGGTTTCACACTCGACACCGACGGCGCCCGCGTATCGTGGCTCGGCCACGCACTGGACCTCACGCGCTACGAGTTCGGGCTGCTGGCGCTGCTGGTCCGGCATCCGGGGCGCATCTATTCGCGTGAGCAACTGATGGACCTCGTGTGGCACGAGGCCTTCGATTCGGCCGACCGCACGGTCGACACGCACATCAAGACGTTGCGCGCGAAGCTGCGCGCGATCGACCCCGAGCGCGACCCGATCCGCACGCATCGCGGGATGGGTTATTCGCTGCAACCGTAACGACCGGCACCGCCCATGCATATCGGCCTGCGCATCTTCTTCGGTTTTTTCCTGATCGTCGGCCTGGCTGCGCTGATCACGCTGCGCGTGTTCGTGCAGGAGGTGAAGCCGGGCGTGCGCGAGGCGATGGAGGACACGCTCGTCGATACCGCGCAAGTGCTCGCGACGCTGGCCGCCGACGACATGGCGAACGGCCGCATCGCCGACGGCGCGTTCGCGCGGCAACTGTCGAAGCTGCACGAACGCCCGATCAGCGCGAACGTATGGGGCGTGCAGAAGAACACGATCGGCTACCGCCTCTACATCACCGACGCGCACGGCATCGTGCGCTACGACTCGTCCGGCCGCGCGCTCGGGCAGGACTATTCGCGCTGGAACGACGTGTACCGGACGCTGCGCGGCGAGTACGGCGCGCGCAGCACGCGTAGCGATCCGAACGACGACAGCAGCACCGTGATGCACGTGGCGGCGCCGATCCGGCACGGCAACGCGATCATCGGCGTGCTGACGATCGCGAAGCCGAACCAGACGGTCGCGCCGTTCATCGCGCGCAGCCAGCGCAAGATCATGCTGTACGGCGCATTGCTGATGGGCGGCGCGATCCTGATCGGCGTGGCCTGCACGTGGTGGCTGGTGGTCGGGCTGCGGCGCCTGCAGCGCTATGCGCGCGCGATCGCGGCGGGCGAGCGCGCCGACATGCCGCTGCAGGGCGCGAGCGAACTGGCCGAGCTCGGGCGCGCGGTCGAAAGCATGCATCAGCGGCTGGAGGACCGGCAGTACGTCGAGACCTACATCCACACGCTCACGCACGAGATGAAGAGCCCGCTGGCGGCGATCAGCGGCGCGGCCGAACTGCTGCAGGAAGAGATGCCGGTCGCGAACCGGCGGCGCTTCACCGAGAACATCCGCCGCCAGGCCGGCCGCCTCGAACAGATGATCCGCAAGCTGCTCGCGCTCGCCGAAGTCGAGCAGAAGCAGCGCCTGTCGGTGCGCGAACCGGTCGCGCTGCGGCCGGTGCTCGAACAGCTCGTCGAGGATATCGAGCCGCGCGCGCGGCAGCGCGGCGTGAACCTCGCGATCGACGCGCACGACGTGGCCGATCCGGCGATCGTCGAAGGCGATCCGTTCCTGCTGCGCCAGGCGCTCGGCAACCTGCTCGACAACGCGCTGGATTTCGCGCCGCAGGGCAGCACGATCCGCATCGCGCTCGAACGGCAGCCGGCGGGCAGGGCGCACGTCGCGGTCGTGCGCGTGGCCGACGACGGCCCCGGCGTGCCCGACTACGCACTGGCGCGCGTGTTCGAGCGCTTCTATTCGCTGCCGCGCCCCGACGGCCAGGATCGCAGCACGGGCCTCGGCCTGTGTTTCGTCCGCGAGGTCGCGATGCTGCACCGCGGCCAGGTCGCGCTTGCGAACCGCGACGAAGGCGGCGCGTGCGCGACGCTCACGCTGCCGTCGGCGGGCTGAACACGCTTCGACTTCACGTTCGCCACACCTTCGCTTCACACCGGCTTCAATCGCCCTTCACCGGGGCGGCTCATGCTGACCGTACCCTTTTACTCCGGTACCTGTCGGCCATGAATCGAGTCCTGTTGTTCAAATTCGCGATCACCGCGTTTCTCGCGCTGCTGATCCTGATCCCGCTGCAGATGGTGCAAAGCATCGTGCATGAACGGGCCGCGTATCGCCGGGATGCGCTGCAGAGCATCTGGTCGAGCTATGCGGGGCCGCAGACGGTGGCGGGCCCCGTGCTCGTCGTGCACTACACGGAAGTCACGCGGGTGCGCGACGATTCGGCGGCCGGCGGCGCGACGAAGACGAGCCTGCGCAGCGAGACGAAGCGCCTGCTCGTGTTTCCGAAGACGCTGAACGTCGACGGCACGCTGACGACCAGCGTCCGCTATCGCGGCATCCACAAGGCGCTGGTGTACGAGCTGGCAAGCCGGATGACCGGCACGCTGCCGTTGCCGGACCTGAAGAAGCTGCCGCAGGCGGACGGCCACGTGAGCTTCAAGATCGACGATGCCTATGTGTCGATCGGCATCGGCGACATTCGCGGGCTGACCGCGCAGCCCGACCTGCGCATCGGCGGCACGCGCTTCGACGTCGAGCAGGGCACGCGGCTGGACAGCCTGCGCCAGGGCGTGCACGCGAACGTCGATCTCGCGGCGCTGGCGGACGCAAACGCGGGGGCGGTCGTGCCGTTCAGCGTCGACCTGCCGTTGCGCGGTGCGGATTCCGTCGCGTTTGCGCCGGTGGGCGACCAGAACGATTTCTCGCTGAAATCGACGTGGCCGCATCCGAGCTTCGACGGCGCGTTCCTGCCGAACAACCGCACGGTCGATGCGCGCGGCTTCACCGGCAACTGGCGCGTGACGTCGTTCAATACGAAAGCGCGTGAGCAGATCATCTCCGGCGACGGGGAAGGCGCGATCGAAATGGCGTCGGTGTCGGTGATCGAACCCGTGAACGTCTACCTGCAGGCCGAGCGTGCGACGAAGTACGGCGCGCTGTTCGTGATGCTCACGTTTGCAAGCTTCTTCATGTACGAGCTCGTGAAGCGGCTGCGCATTCACCCGATCCAGTACACGCTGGTCGGCCTGTCGCTCGCGCTGTTCTTCCTGTTGCTGCTGAGCCTGTCCGAACACATCAAGTTCGCGTATGCGTACCTCGCGGCGAGCGGCGCCTGCATCGGGTTGCTCGCCTTCTACCTGTCGTTCGTGCTGCACAGCGTGAAGCGCGGGGCGGTGTTCGCGGTGTTGCTCGCGGTGCTGTACGCGGCGCTCTACGGGTTGCTGCTGTCGGAGGACAATGCGCTGATGCTCGGTTCGCTGCTGCTGTTCGCTATCCTCGCCGGCATCATGACGCTCACGCGCCGCGTCGACTGGTATTCGCTCGGCGCCGCGTGGCAGCCGCTGGCCGACAAGGCGGGTGCGGGTGCCGCGAAGCCGGGTGCGCAGGGGAAGTAAGCGCTCGGGGTGTGGGCAGGCGCGCCGGTCGGGAAGGTGACGGCCGGCGCGTCATACGGCGCGGTACCACATCGCCACATCGCTGAGTCACGCGCGCGGTGCAGGCCGCCGAAACCGTGCCAGCGGAATTTCTGCAACAGCGGTGATCTCGATCAGCAGATCGGGATGGTAGAGACGCTCGATCTGGACGGTCGTCGTCACGGGATAAGGCTCGGCGAAGTAGGTCTTGCGGATGTCGCCTGCCTGCATGAAGGCATCGATGTCGGTCGCGTAGTGAACGAGCGAGATCACGTCCTGCATCTGTCCACCCATCGCGTTGAGCACGGTGCGGATGTTGTCGAGCGTCTGACGCACCTGCGTGCGCATGTCGCCGTGGCCGACCACCCGGCCGTCGCGGTCGAGCGACACTTGCCCCTTCAGATGCACGATCCGGCCATCGCCCTGGATCACGGCCATCGAGAACGCGCCGAACGGCGCCCAGACTTCCGGCGGATTCACTGCTTCGGCCATCGTGCGGCTCCTGTGGGGCGATGACGAGGATGCGGCGGCGAGCGTCGTGGTGGGTCCGGGTCGTGCGCCGGCCGGAACGCGATGGAAGCGAGACATCGACGGCGTCGCCGGGTTCGCCGACAATCGCGCCATTATGGATCAGCGCCCGGCGAAGCGTGAGCGACGCCACGGCGGCAACGACGACACTCGAGCGGCTCGGCTTCGTATTCCGCGATTCGCGGCAGGATTTCATCGACCGTCTGGACACGCGTTGCGCCGCGCTTGCGGAAGTGATTGCCGAAATCGATGCGTGGGCGCGCGAGGTCCGGATCCGCCATGACCAGGTGACGATACTGGGGATATGACGCAGCATGGTATGGCCCGCGCGGCACGCATGCCGTGCGGCATCCGCTTATACTGAACGCGTCCATTCATTCGATTTTCGCCGTGCCCAACACTGTCTCTCCGGATCCGTCCGTCGACGATCCCCGTCCGACCCCGCCCATCCAGCCCGAACTCGAAGACTGCTGCAACAGCGGTTGCTCGCCGTGCGTCTTCGATCTCTACGACGAAGCCCTCGCGCGCTATCGCCTCGAGCTGGCCGAATGGGAGGCGCGCCAGGCGCAACGCCAGCATCCCGCGTGAGCCGGATGCCGGCAAGCGTCCGCGCCTGCATCGGCACCGCTTCCGCGTCAGACCTTGCCGTCGCAACGCTTCCCGTCCCGCTTATCTGCCTGCATGCAGCCGCCGATGCAGCGGCCCGAGCATCGCCGACAGCGCGATGCACACGAGCAGCACGGCCGTCAGCGCGAACATCGACGTCCTGAAGCCCTGCACGTAATCGAGTGCGGCTGGATGCGCGCCGAGCCGGGCGAAGAACACGCCGCCGAGCGTCGCCGCGCCGACGGCCGCGCCGATCTGCAGCATCGCGGTGACCATGCCGGAGGCGACACCGGCGCGCGCCGTGTCGACTTCCGCGAGCACGATCCGCACGGCCGACGGCAGCACGAGGCCCTGGCCGATCCCGATCGCCGCGATCCCCACGTAAAAGCCGATGCCCGGCGTGGCGGCACCCGCCAGCGCGGCGGCCGTCGCGACGCCGGCCGCGAGCATCGCGAAACCGAGCGTGAGCACGCGATAGCCGCCGAACCGGCCGACGAGTCGCGGCATCAGCAGCGGGCTCGACAGGAAGCCGAGCCCGAGCGGCAGGATCGCGAGCCCCGACGCGAGCGGCGACCAGTTCAGGCAGCCCTGCAGGTAGATGCCGTAGCTCAGGAAGAACGCGCTCAGCGTATAGAACAGGAACGCCAGCACGAGCCCGAGCGCGACGACGGGATTGCGGAACAGGCGCACGTCGAGCAGCGGATCGTGGCCGCCCGCGAGACGGCGCGCCTCGACCGCCAGCAGCGCGCCGAGCATCGGCAGCGCGCCGACGAGGCACGCGACCATCCACAGCGGCCAGCCGGCCTCGCGCCCGTGCGTGAGCGGGTAGACGAGCATCAGCAGGAACAGCGACAGCAGCACCATGCCCGGCACGTCGATGCGCTGGCCTTTCGGCGGCCGGCTCTCCGGGATGAAGCGCCAGCTGCCGATCAGCGCGAGGATGCCGATCGGCAGGTTGACGAGGAAGATCGCGCGCCAGCCGAGCCCGAACGGATGCAGGCTGATCAACGCGCCGCCGCCGAGTTGGCCGATCACGGCCGCGAGACCGAACACGAAACCGTAGAAGCCCATCACGCGCACCTGCTCCTGCGGGCTGAACACGCTGCGGATCGTCGCGAGCACCTGCGGCGCGAGGATCGCGGCGAACAGGCCCTGCAGCACGCGGCCGCCGACCAACACCGCGCCGCTGCCGGCGAGCCCGCACAGCGTCGACGCGACGACGAAGCCGGCCATCCCGATCATGAACATCCGCTTGCGGCCGTACAGGTCGCCGAGCCGGCCGCCGGTGATCTGCACGACGGCGTTCGCGCACGCGTACGCCGATACGACCAGCTGCAACTCTGCCGGGCGTGCGCCGATGCCGTCGCGGATGGCCGGCAGCGCGAGATTCACAATGAAGTAGTCAAGCGGCGGCAAAATCGCGCCAACCAGCAGGACCACCAGCGCCCAGCCGTGGTGGCTGCGCGGCGTCGCTGCGGCGGCCGTGCCGGCCGGCCCGCAGGGGGCAAGGGTGTCGTTCGTCATGGAAGCAGGTCCGAAAGAATGAGTGCCACATTCACGCCGGATGCGACGACAGAAGCGCCGGTTCGGCCGTGGGCGGGCGATTGACCCCCATTCTCGGCGGTGGCGATAAATCGGAAAAGCGGGAATTAGTGGTAGCATCCATCGGGTTAATCGATGGATGGAGAATGGCGATGCGCGGTTTCGACCTGGATCAGTTGCGTACTTTCGCGGCGGTCGCGGACGCCGGCAGCCTGACGGCCGCCGCGCCGCTGCTGCACCTGTCGCAGTCGACGGTCAGCGAGCAGGTGCGCAAGCTCGAATCGCGCGCCGGCGTGCCGCTGTTCGTGCGCAGCAAGCGCGGAGTCGAGCCGACGCCGGCCGGCTCGCGGCTGCTGCAGCACGCGCGGCGCATCGTCGCGCTGAACGAGGCCGCGTTCGACGAAGTGCGCGGGCAGGCGATCAAGGGCGAGCTGCGCGTCGCGATCACCGATTACTACCGGACCAACGAAGTCGCGGGGCTGCTCGCGCGGCTGCGGGAGTGCTACCCGCAACTGAGCCTGCACGTCAGCGCGATGAAGAGCGCCGATATCGAGGCCGCGCATGCGCGCGGGCAGGTCGATCTCGGCGTGGTGATGAACCTGTCGAGCGGGCCGTTCCGGCCGGCGTCGGCCGATACGCGCTGGGTGTTGCGGCGTGAGCCGCTGTCGTGGGTCGCATCGCCCGCGCTCGCCGAGCAGTTGCCCGAGCCGCTGCCGCTCGTGCTGCTGCCGGACGACTGCATGATGCATCAGGTCGCGGTGCGCTCGCTCGACGAGCAGCACATGCCGTACCGGCTCGTGCACAGCGCGTCGGGGGTGGCGGGGCTGCAGTCGATGCTGGCGGCGGGGCTCGGGGTGGGCTGCCTGTGCGCGTCGGCGATCGGCGACGGCATGATGCGGCTCGGCGCGAAATACCGGCTGCCGCCGCTGCCCGACGCGGTGTTTTCGCTGACGCCGCCGATGCCCGGCGAACGCGAAGCCGTCACGCAGGCGCGCGAGGTGCTGTCGCGGCAATTGCTGATGTAAAACCGGGCCGCACGATTGGCGGCGGCGCGTGGTGAGAGGCGCGCCAGGGGACAAAAAATGAATGACGAACTGCAACGCCAGATGGCCGCGAAGCTGCAGGATGCGCTGGAGCGCGTGGTCGACGAACGCTCGCTGATCCACTTCCTGCGCGTGCTCGGCCACGACTGGAACACGGAGCGCCAGCTCGAGGCCGACGTGCCGCCGTCGCCGTACGCCCGCGCCGCGCTCGGCTGGGAAAACCGCTCGATCGGCGAGTATCTCGACGCGATGGTCGACTGGGCCGAGGTGTCGGAGGAAGGGCTGCGTTTCTACGACGTGCCCGACAATCCGTGGCGGCGCATGGCGGACATCCTGTTCGCCGGGAAAATCTACGAATAGCGCGGCGCGGGCGCTTCGTTCCCTGCGTTCGTGCCGTCGCCGCGCCCGGTTTATTCGACGGTTTCGCCGCTCACATACGCACGCAGCCCGTCGGCCAGCGCATCGAACACCGCGCGGCAGCGCGGGCTCGACCGCAGGTCCTCATGCATCACGACCCAGGTTTCCAGCTGCATCGCGAGCGTGTCCGGCAGCACGCGCACGAGCCGTGCGTCGCGTTTCGCGAGCCCGCTCTGGCAGAAGCCTAACCCGTAGCCGGCGCGGATCATCGCGAGCTGGGCGAGGTTGCTGTCGGTGCGCAGCGAGAACGCATCGCGCTTCCACAGCGGCATGCTGCGGCTCATCGAGCGGATGAACGGCGTGACCGTATCGAAGCCGATCAGCGCGTGATGCGCGAGTTCGTCGGTCGTCTCGGGCACCCCGTTGTGCGCCAGGTAGTCGTCGCGCGCATACAGCCCGACATCGACCGCGCCGATACGGCGCGCGACGAGCGCCTCCTGCGTGGGCGGCGCCATCCGTACCGCGATGTCGGCCTCGCGCTTGAGCACGTCCTGGAGGCGGTCGGTCGGCACCAGCTCGATGACGAGCCCCGGATGATTGCGCCGCAATT
This sequence comes from Burkholderia sp. AU27893, assembly GCF_002223205.1. Classification (NCBI taxonomy): domain Bacteria; kingdom Pseudomonadati; phylum Pseudomonadota; class Betaproteobacteria; order Burkholderiales; family Burkholderiaceae; genus Burkholderia; species Burkholderia sp. AU27893. Next base: position 588,957 of record NZ_NKFD01000004.1, read on the forward strand.
GCGCGAGCATCGGCGGCAGCACTTCGACGGCGATCACGTCGCTGGCCGAGATCCGCACGATGCCGCGCACGCCGGCGCCGTGGCTCGCAGCCGCGCGCTCGAACGCCGCGGCCGCGCTGCGCAGCGCCTCCGCATGGCCGCGCAGCGCGAGCGCCGCCTCGGTCGGCAACAGGCCGGACGGCGAGCGCGTGAACAGCGTCTGGCCGAACGCGGCCTCCAGCGCCGCGACGTGGCGGCCGGCCGTCGGCTGCGTGATGCCGAGCGCGCGCGCCGCGCCCGACAGCGAGCCTTCCGTCAGCACGGCGAGGAAGGTGCGGTAGCGTTCCCAGTTCAGATCGATGGTCATACATAAATGTATAGCTGATCCATTGGGTTCGGCAATTCCTTGATAGTAGAAGCCGCGCCAGAATGCGTGTCATCACGGTTCATTCAAGGAGAGCGGTAATGACGACTCACGCAGGCGGGACGCAACGACAGGCACTCGTGCTCGGCGCGAGCGGCGGAATTGGCGGGGAAGTCGCGCGGCAGTTGCGTGATGCGGGCTGGCAGGTGCGCGGGTTGAAGCGCGGGCTCGACGCCGAAGTCGTGGAGCGCGACGGCATCACGTGGATGCGCGGCGACGCGATGGATCGTGACGCGGTCGTCCGCGCCGCGCGCGGCTGCAGCGTGATCGTCCACGCGGTGAATCCGCCGGGCTACCGGAACTGGGCCGGGCAGGTGCTGCCGATGATCGACAACACGATCGCGGCGGCGAAGGCGGAGCGGGCCACCGTCGTGCTGCCGGGCACCGTCTACAACTACGGCGCCGATGCGTTTCCGGTGCTGGTCGAAGACGCGCCGCAGCATCCGTCGACGCGCAAGGGCGCGATTCGCGTCGAGCTGGAGCGCCGGCTGCAGGAGGCGGCCGGGCAGGGCGTTCGCACGATCATCGTGCGGGCCGGCGATTTCTTCGGGCCGAAGCTGACCGGCAACAGCTGGTTTGCGGCGGGGTTCGTCAAGGCCGGGCAGCCGGTTGCGTCCATCAGCGTGCCGGGGCGGGATGGCATCGGGCACCAATGGTCGTATGTGCCGGACGCCGCGCGCGCGATGGTCGAGCTGATCGAGCGGCGCGACACGCTGGAACCGTTCGCGCGCTTTCATCTCGGCGGGCATTGGGATGCGGACGGCACGCAGATGGCGGAGGCCGTGCGCCGCGTCGCGCAGCGGCATGGGCTGCGGCCGACGGTGCGCAAGTTCCCGTGGTGGTTCGTATGGGCGGCGGCGCTGTTCGTCACGACGCTGCGCGAATTGCTCGAGATGCGCTACCTGTGGCGCGAGCCGATCCGGCTCGACAACACGCGGGTGACCGCGGTGCTCGGCCGTGAGCCGGTGACGCCGCTCGACACGGCGGTGGAAGCGACGCTGGCGGGGCTCGGGTGTCTCAAGTGAGCAACGGCTCGTGCCTGGGTCCATGCTCCGGCACGGGCGGGCACGATGGCGAACTGCAGCACCTGCGGCACAACAATTCTCCACATACCCGGGCACGTCCGATGCGCATCATGTCGGCTCATGTCGATCAGGCGGAAACGGGGGCGCAATGTTGCATTTCGGATGGAAAGTGTCGGTTGCGGGCGCAATGATGCTTGCATTGAGCGGGTGTACCAACCTAGCTGGTGTGCTGTATTGCGGCAACTCGCAGCTCAACTTTCCCGATTATCACTGCTTTTAGGCGTGTTCGCGGGAGCCGGCGCGGCGACAGAACGGTGTCGTGCCCATCTGCCGCGCCTCGTTGCCCGTTATGCCACGACCGGTAACACTTCCACGGCGTAGCGGTGCCGAAGGCTGCGCCCGAGCACCGGATCGTGCAGCTCCATCTCGAACGCGTCGCCGTCGCCCATTGCCGCAATCGGGCCATGCACGGCAACCGTGCCGCCATACATCGCGCCGCGCGCGGGCATCGTCCGGCGATCGTCGAAGCGCTGCCACAGCACCTCGGGCGCGAGCAAACCACTCACCGCGCCGTGCTGGTACGCCGTCCGCCCGCCATCCTGCGAAATCAGCCACGAACGCATCTCGATCGCATCCCAGTGATCCGCTACTTCCGCATAAAGCCACGCGTCGCGGCCGAGCGGTTTCGCGCACACCTGCTTCGACACCGCGACGCCGTAGGCTTCGACCTCACGATCCGTATGATCGGAGCCGACGGTCACGAGCGTGCCGGCCGGGCTGTCGACCAGCACGCATTCGATCTCGCCGCCCGAGCGTGCGCCGAGCACGCCGATCGCGGGCGCCTGCGTGAGCAGCGCGGCCGACACGCGATAGAAGCAGGGCGTGGTCGACGGCGGCGCGACGCCGAGCGCGGCGAGTTCGTCGATATGCGCCTGGATCGCGGCCGGATCGCGGCCGGCCCAGCCGGCGATCACGACGCGCGCGATCTCGACGTCGACGATGGCCGGCGCCCCTTTCCGGGGAATGACATTGAACGACAGGGTTGGCATATGCGTATCAGTTTGAAGTGCGAAGGAATGAATCGGCTTGCCGGCGGCGACGTTCAATCCGCGAGCGGCTTGTGCGCGGTTTCGCGTGCGACGAGGAGCGCGATCGACGTGACGACGAGCGCGCCGGTGACATACAGCGACACGGCCGTCGTCGTGCCCGTCTGCCGGAACAGCGCGGCGATCACGAGCGGCGCGAAGCCGCCGCCGACGATGCCGGCTAGCGTGTACGCGAGCGACGAGCCCGCGTAGCGCACGCGGGTCGGGAACTGTTCGGTCACGAACGCGCCTTGCGGGCCGTACATCACCGCGTGGATCACCAGGCCGATCGCGACGGCCGCGACGATCGCGCCGGGGCGCGCCGAATCGAGCAGCGTGAAGAACACGAACGCCCACACGATGCCGGCGAGCGCGCCGGCGAGATACACGGGCCGGCGGCCGAAGCGGTCCGACAACGCGCCGAAGCACGGCACCGCGAGCGCGTTGCACGCCGTGCCGATCATCACGGCCGTCAAGGCGACAGGGCGCGACAGGTGCAGCACGGTCGTCACGTAGGTGAGCGTGAACACGACGATCAGCGCATACAGCACGTCCGAGCCGATCCGCGAGCCACCCGCGATCAGCAGGCGCTTCCAGTGATACTTCAGCACGTCCGCGACGGGCACCTCGGCGGTCGCGTGCGATTCGGCGAGCTGCTCGAACTGCGGCGTTTCGTCGACGCCGCGCCGCAGCCAGAAGCCGAACACCACGAGCAGCGCGCTGGCCGCGAACGGTACGCGCCAGCCCCACGACAGGAAGTCGCCGGACGTGGTCGACAGCGTCACGAGCGCGATGCAGCCGGTGCCGAGCAGCGTGCCGAACGACGGGCCGATCTGCGTCCACGATGCGGACAGCCCGCGCCGCTTCTGGTCGCCGTGCTCGACCGACAGCAGCACCGCGCCTGCCCATTCGCCGCCGAGCGCGACGCCCTGCACGAAGCGCAGCGCGACGAGCAGGATCGGGCTCAGGATGCCGGCCTGCGCGTAGGTCGGCAGCGCGCCCATCAACGCGGTCGTCACGCCCATCAGCACGAGCGTGAGCATCAGCACCGCGCGGCGGCCGATGCGGTCGCCGAGATTGCCGAACACGAAGCCGCCGAGCGGGCGCGACACGTAGCCGACCGCATAGGTCGAGAACGCGAGGATCGTGCCGGCCAGCGGATCGACCGACGGAAAGAACAGGTGGTTGAAGACGAGTGCGGCGAGCGTGTTGTAGATCGTGAAGTCGTACCACTCGAGCGACGTGCCGATCATGCTCGCGGTCGCGAGTCGGCTGGTGCGGACGCGGCGGGGCGCGTGGGCGGCGGGCGGGGCGAGCGTGTTCATGGTGTCGGGCGTGTCGTGACGGGGAACGGGATGAAATGCCGGACCGATGCGTGGGTGTGCGTCGCGCCTGCGGTGCGGCCGGCGTGGGCGATCAGGCCGAACATGCCGCGGCAGCGGGTTCGGTTTCGACGTCGCCGCGCGCGACATGCAGCGGCGCGGCGGCGCGCCACAGCAGCGCGAAGGTGCGCACGTCGTCGTGCCCGGCGAGCGTGGCGGCCACGCGGCGGGTCGCGGCCGCATCGCTGCCTTCGATCAGCACGAGCGCATCGGCCGCCGGGCGGGCGGCCGCATCGGCGCCGATCGGCGCGGACAGCTCGGGCGCGGTGCAAAACAGTCGTGCCGCGTGGATGCCCGGTTCGTGCAGCACGTCGTCGAAACGCTCGCGCAGCTGCGGCACGTCGATGCGATCCGGCGGCAGCACGAACAGCGCGAGATGCGCGCCTTCGCCGTCGCCGGCCTCGATCGTCAGTTCTCCGACGCGTCGCTGCGTGCCCGTCATGCGCTCGAAGTTCGCGAGCGACCATGCGGTCTGCTGCGTGAATGCGCGCCGGTACGCGTCGCCTTGGAACACGTCGAGCGCGTCCGTCACGTACAGCGCGAGGTACTGGCGCGGGCCGCGATCGGTCGCGCGAAAGCGCCGTGCATGCGTGAAGCCGGGAATCGCGACACGTTCCTGCATGTGCTCGCGGTCGTACCACGCGTTGAAATCGGCTTCGTGCGCGGGGTCGATATCCGTCCAGACGCAAAGCTGGCCGTGCGGAAGGGAAAGGCGGGTCATCGCGGGGTTCCTCGTGACGGGGGGTGTCAGGAACCTCAGTTTCCCGAAGACGGGCCGCGCCCGTCCAACAAGAAAACAAATTCGCGGTGAACAGGTTTTCTTATGAGCGGCGCGGGCGGCGTTTTGCGGCGGGCGGGGCGGATGGTGTCGTGCGCTTCGCTTTTGCCGGTGCTTTCGCTTTGGCTTTTGTCGCGGGACGGGCGGCTGTTTTGTCCGCGCTGTCGGGCGCGGCCGTCTTCGCGTGATGCGCGGCGGCCGACATTGCACGCGCGACTTCGCTGGCCAGCTCCGCGATGCGCGCGGCCACCGGCAGGCCCTGGCTGCGGTATGTCGCGACGAGCGGCAGCGCGGGGAATTCGGGTTCGACATCGAGCAGTTCGAGTGTGCCTTCGTGCAGCTCGCGCCCGATGATCGCGGGCGGTAGCGCGGCCACGCCGAAGCCGTCGGCGACGAGGCGGATCATCGCGGCGACCGACGTGATGCAGTTGATGCTGGCCGGCCGCTCGACGGCCGCGAACAGCCGCTCGATCGTTGCGTGCGGGCCCGAGTGGCGCGAGAAGCTGATGATCGGGAATTCCGCGAGGCGCGCAACGTCGAGCGCCTGGCCGCCGAGCCCGAGGCGCGGGCTGGCCACCCAGCGCACCGGGAATTCGCATAGCGGCAGGTTCGTGAAATCGGGGCCGGGCACGGGGTCGGTCTGCAGGATCAGGTCGACGCCGTCGGTGCTGAGCAGGCGGATCAGGTGCAGCGTCGTGTCGCTCGTGATCTCGACGTCGAGGCGCGGATAGCGCTCGCGCAGTTGCGCCATCAGCGCGGGGAACCAGCTGTGCACGATCGATTCGATCACGCCGATCCGGATCAGGCCCGCATCGCTCGCGGCATCGATGTCGCGGCGCATTTCGCCGTCGAGCCGAACGATCCGCTCCGCGTACGCGAGCATGCGGCGCCCGGCGGGCGTGAGCGTGGCCGAGCGCGTGTTGCGGTCGAACAGGCGCACGTCGAATGCGTCCTCGAGCGACGCGATGCGGCTCGATACGGCAGCCTGTGTGGTGTGCAGTTTTTCGGCGGTGAGCCGGAAATTTTCCAGCTTCGCGAGCCAGACGAAGGTTTCAAGAAACCGGATGTTCATCGACGTTCGAACCGTGAGGCGGGGCCGGGCGGGGCGGCGGGATCGGTCGATGGTAGCGGATTTTCGCGGGCGAGAAATAAGCGGGCGGCGCGGCGCGCGTGCGTGGGCAGGCGCTGGAGCGGGAGGACGAGAGGACGTGCGCGCAACGCCGCCCGCGACGCGTACGTCACGCGAGCGGCGCACCCGCGCGCATCAAAGCTTGTCGAACGCGAGCGTCGGCACGTCGACGACCATCGCGCCGCCGTCGGCGACGAGCGTCGCGCCGGTCACGAACGACGCGTCCGGTGACGCGAGGAACGCGCACACGGCCGCGATCTCGTCAGGGTCTGCCGCGCGCCGCAGCGGCGCGTCGGCGCTGACGCGTGCATACGCGCCGTCGAGCGTGTCGCCGTACGCCGACATCAGCGGTTCCATCTCCGCGTCGGCCATCGGCGTGCGGACCCAGCCGGGGCACACCGCATTCACCCGCACGCCGTGCGGCCCGTAGTCACGTGCGAGCGACCGCGCGAGCCCGAGCAGCGCGTGCTTGCCGACCGTGTAGCCGCACACGCCGGGCCCGGCCGCGAGCGCGGCGATCGATGCGACCAGCACGATGCTGCCGCGCTGCGCGATCAGGTCGGGCAGGCACGCACGCGCGCTGACGAACGCGGTGTCGAGGTTCGCGTGCATCGCGTCGCGCCATTGCGCGTCGTCGGTTTCGTCCGCGCGGCCGAGGCCGTGGCCGCCCGCGCATGCGACGAGCGCGTCGACGCGGCCGAAGCGTTCGGCGACCTGCGGCAGGAAGCGGGCCCAGTCGGCGGTGCTTGCGGCGTCGCCGGCCAGCGCGAGGCCGCCCGTTTCGGCGGCCAGCGTGTCGAGCGGCGCCTGGCGCCGCCCGATCAGCACGACGCGGTCGCCGCGGCGGGCGAAGCGGCGCGCGCACGCGGCGCCGATACCGGTGCCCGCGCCGGTGATCGCGATCGTGCGGGGTGGCGGGTGGGTCATGTCGTGCTCCGGAAAGGTGTCGTTTCCGGTCACTTTAGGTGGCGCCGGCGCGCGCCGGTATCAGCCTAAAGGATGAACGCGGGCGGCGTCCGGGCGATTGGCGCGGCCGCGGGCCATTTTGCAAAGGCTGACGATGTGCGGCGCCGAATCGCTCTATCCTCCACATTTTTGCGATAAGTCACGAAAGCCCGGCAGAATAGCGCGGGCGGGCCGCGCATCGACGCGCGGCGCATCGGCCGGCCGATTCCGTCGTGCGAGCGGAGCGGCAGGCCGACGATCCCGGCAGGAGTACGCACCCCCGTGCGCGGCTCTTGTATCGGCAGGGGATCGTGTCACGACAACCTATCGCCCGGTGCGCGCTCGCGTGCCGGACCATCGACAAGAACAGGGAGGGCCGGCTATGAGGCTGGACGACGAAACGGAAAGCACAAACGTCGAGGATCGGCGCGGTGCCGCCGGGTTCGGCGGCGGGCGTGGCGCGACGATCGGCATCGGCACGATCGTGGTTGCGTTCGCCGCGTCGTATTTCTTCGGGATCGACCCGCGCGTGATACTCGAAGGCGCGTCGGCGCTGCAGGGCCGCCAGCAGCAGGCGCAGCCCGCGCCCGCGCAGCGGCAGGGCGCGGCGGCGAACGAACCGAACGTCGTGTTCACGCGCAAGGTGCTCGGCAATATCGAGCGCACGTGGACGGGCGTGTTCAATACCCAGCTGCACGCGCAGTACCAGCCGCCGACGCTCGTGATGTTCACGAACTCGACGCCGACCGCATGCGGCACCGGACAGACCGCGATGGGGCCGTTCTACTGCCCGGGCGACCGCAAGGTGTACATCGATCTCGGTTTCTACGACGAATTGCGCAAGCGTTTCGGCGCGGGCGGCGATTTCGCGCAGGCTTACGTGATCGCGCACGAGGTCGGTCACCATGTGCAGAACCTGCTCGGCATTTCCGACAAGGTCGACGCCGCACGCCGGCGGGCGAGCCAGGCCCACTCGAACGCGCTGTCGGTGCGGATGGAGCTGCAGGCCGACTGCTTCGCCGGCGTGTGGGCGAACAACGCGCAGCGCGCGAACCAGCGGCTGATCGAACCCGGCGATTTCGAGCAGGGGCTGAAGGCGGCCGCCGCGATCGGCGACGACCGGCTGCAGCAGCAAGGGCAGGGCTATGTCGTGCCCGAGAGCTTCACGCACGGCACCAGCGACCAGCGCGTGTACTGGCTGCGGCGCGGGATGCAATCGGGCGAACTGAGCGCCTGCGACACGTTCGCCGCGAACGCACGCTGAAAGCGGCGCGCGTACCGTCGCGCGCCCGCATCGCCCCGGCCTAACCCGCGATGGCGGCCGGGCCGGGACGATTTGCCGATTTGTGCTCACCGGCGCTTTTCGGCGTCGGTAGGCTGGCCCGAACTTCGATCTTCAATAAGTTCGCCCGCCAGCCGATTCCACCATGCCGACCTCATCCGCTCCCGCCGACCCGGCCGCCGCCGACTGGCCACGCGCGCTGCGCGCGTGCGTGGACGCGTTCGACGCGTTCGCGAGCCCGTCCGCGACCGTGTTCTACCGGCTCGACAAGAGCGGCGAACCGGCCGATTTCGAGCTGTTCGGGATGCCGGAATCGATGCATCGCACCTATGTCGCGCGCTACCGGATGCTCGATCCGCTGCATCCGTCGCGCTGTGCGGCCGGCGAGCGTGCGGTCGTCACGCTTGCTTCCCAATTGCCTGATGAAAGGCGCGACGCGTCCGCGTACTGGACCCGCTTCCTGCGGCGGCACGACGTGGCCGACGTCGTCGAGATCTGGCTGCGCGACGCGGGCCGCACGGTCGGCGCGTTCTCGCTGCTGCGCTTCGGGTCGGGCGACACGCGCGGCGGCGTGGCCGGCAACAGCACGGCCGGGCGGTTCGCGCCCGGCGAAATCGATGCGCTCGCGCGGCTGCAGCCGGTGGCCGAAGCCGCGCTGAGCCCGCTGCTGCGCGCGCGGCGTGGAATTCACCGGATCGGCTGCGAGGAGCGGCTGACCTACCGCGAGGAGCAGATCGCGCGCCTCGTGCGCGACGGCCGCTCGAACAAGGAGATCGCGCGCGATCTCGCGCTGGGCCAGCCGACCGTCAAGACGCACCTGATGCGCATGTATCGCAAGCTCGGCGTGTCGAACCGCACGGAACTGGTGGGGGCGTTGTTTCTGTAATTCATCGGATAATTGCGCTCCGGACTTCGCACCTTCGAGATCGTCGATTCATGAATTCCAACGCGCTGCTTGTCTTGAACGTCAGCGGCTGACCGGCACAGCGCCGGGCCGGCGTTTCGCGTCGACCACCAGAGCCATCCCACGCGGTTCGAACCCGCCATCCCCACCGCCCACGCGCTGCCAATTTGCGCTCACCGGGCGCGAACCCTCGTCGATACAGTGGAACGACGCCCGCGTGCCCGTGCGCACGCGGTCCAGCCACGACAATCCTCGAGACGCCCATGAGCACCACGAATTTCGTCGCCGTCAGCGACACCGTGCGCACCTTCGTTGCGCGCGACTTCGGCCTCTTCATCGACGGTGAAATGCAGCCCGCCCACGCGGCCGCGCGGCTCGACGTGTACGACCCCGCGACGGGCGAGCGGCTTGCGACGGTCGCGGACGCCGACGAGCGCGATGTCGACCGCGCGGTCGCCAGCGCGAAGCGCGCATTCGACACCCGCGTGTGGAGCGGCCTGCGCCCGGCCGACCGCGAACGCATCCTGCTGAAACTCGCCGACCTGATCGAAGCCGACGCCGAAACGCTCGCGCAGCTCGAAACGCTGAACCAGGGCAAGTCGATCCACGTGTCGCGCGCGATCGAGGTCGGCGCGAGCGTCGAATACGTGCGCTACATGGCCGGCTGGGCGACCAAGATCACCGGCCAGACCCTCGACGTGTCGATCCCGTTCCCGCCCGGCGCGCGCTATACGGCCTATACGCGCAAGGAGCCGGTCGGCGTGGTCGCCGCGATCGTGCCGTGGAATTTCCCGTTGATGATCGCGGTGTGGAAGCTGATTCCCGCGCTCGCGGCCGGCTGCACGATCGTGCTGAAGCCGTCGCCGGAAACGCCGCTCACCGCGCTGCGCCTGGCCGAGCTCGCCCGCGAGGCCGGCGTGCCGCCCGGCGTGTTCAACGTCGTCACCGGCGGCCGCGTGTGCGGCGCCGCGCTCGCGAGCCACCCGTCGATCGCGAAGATCTCGTTCACGGGCTCGACCGCGACCGGCAAGCTGGTCGGCGCGGCGGCCGTGCAGAACATGACGAGATTCTCGCTCGAGCTCGGCGGCAAGAACCCGATCGTGATGCTCGACGACATCGACGTCGCGCGGGCGCTCGACGGCGTCGCGGCCGGCGCGTTCTTCAACCAGGGGCAGGTGTGCGCGGCCGCCTCGCGCATCTATGTGCACCGCAGCAAGTTCAAGCAGCTCGCGGACGGTCTCGCGGGCGTCGCGCAGTCGATGAAGCTCGGTGCGGGCCTCGACACGACCGCGCAGATCAACCCGCTGGTGTCCGCGCACCATCGCGACAAGGTCGTCCAGCACATCGAAGGCGCGCGCCGCGCGGGCCTGACGTTCCTCGCGGGCGGCACGCCGGCCGACGACCTGCCCGGCTACTACGTGAAGCCGGCGGTGATCGCCGATCCGCATCCGGACAGCGCGATCGTGCGCGACGAAGTGTTCGGCCCGGTGATCGTCGTCGTGCCGTTCGACGACGCGGCCGATGCGGTGCGCCTCGCGAATGCGTCGCCGTACGGCCTCGCGGCGAGCGTCTGGAGCAATGACCTGACGCGCGTGATGAACCTCGTGCCGCAGATCGAGGCCGGCACCGTGTGGGTGAACTGCCATATCCCGCTCGACCCGTCGATGCCGTTCGGCGGCTACAAGCAATCGGGGATCGGCCGCGAATTCGGCCAGTACGCGATCGAAGGCTTCACCGAAACCAAATCCGTCTGCATCGCGCACTGACGCGCGGCCTCAACCTCAACCGATCCGACAGTGGAGACTGCAATGAGCTACAACGAAGCGAAATTCTGGCACCCGATGCTGCACCCGAACGAGATGAAACAGCGCAAGCCGATCCGCATCGTGCGCGGCGACGGCTGCTACGTATTCGACGAACAGGGCCGCAAGCTCGTCGACGGCGTCGCGGGCCTGTGGAACGTGAACGTCGGCCACAACCGCCAGGAAGTGAAGGACGCGATCGTGCGCCAGCTCGATGAGCTCGAATACTTCCAGCTGTTCGACGGCATTTCGCATCCGCGCGCGGAGGAGCTGTCGAAGAAGGTGATCGACATGCTCGAACCGGAAGGGATGCGCCGTGTGCTGTACAGCTCGGGCGGTTCCGATTCGATCGAGACCGCACTGAAGATCGCGCGCCAGTACTGGAAGGTGCGCGGCCAGGCCGACCGCACGAAGTTCATCTCGCTGAAGCAGGGCTATCACGGCACGCACTTCGGCGGTGCGTCGGTGAACGGCAACACGGTGTTCCGCCGCAACTACGAGCCGAACCTGCCGGGCTGCTTCCACGTCGAGACGCCGTGGCTGTACCGCAACCCGTTCACGCAGGATCCCGAAGCACTCGGCCGGATCTGCGCGGAGATGCTGGAACGCGAGATCCAGTTCCAGAGCCCCGACACGGTGGCCGCGTTCATCGCGGAGCCGATCCAGGGCGCGGGCGGCGTGATCGTGCCGCCGGCCAACTACTGGCCGCTGGTGCGCGAGGTGTGCGACCGTTACGGCGTCCTGCTGATCGCCGACGAAGTCGTGACGGGCTTCGGCCGCAGCGGCAGTATGTTCGGCAGCCGCGGCTGGGGCGTGCGCCCGGACATCATGTGTCTCGCGAAGGGCATCTCGTCGGGCTACGTGCCGCTCGGCGCGACGGTCGTGAACGCGCGGATCGAGGACGCGTTCGCCGCGAACGCCGATTTCGGCGGCGCGATCATGCACGGCTACACGTATGCGGGCCATCCGGTCGCGTGCGCGGCCGCGATCGCGAGCCTCGACATCGTCGTGAAGGAGGACCTCCCGGCGAACGCGGCGAAGCAGGGCGCGTATCTGCTCGAGGCGTTGAAGCCGTTCGCGGAACGCTTCGCGGCGGTCGGCGAAGTGCGCGGCAAGGGGCTGATGCTCGCGCTCGACCTGGTCGCGAACAAGGACACGCGCGAGCCGATCGACCCGCTCTCGGGCTATGCGAACGCGGTCGCGGAAGTCGCGCGCGAAAACGGCGTGCTGGTGCGCCCGGTCGGCACGAAGATCATCCTGTCGCCGCCGCTCGTGATCCAGCGCGAGCAGCTCGACCGGATCGTCGACGCGCTCGCGGCGGGCTTCGAGGCCGTACCGTTCGCGTGACGGTGTGACCGCGTGGCGGCACGCCGGCGGCGCGCAGCGTAGCCGCCGCCGGTTTGCCGATTTGCGCTATGACCGGATTATTTTGCCTGCGTATTTTTTCGACATCGGATCGAGGTGTGATCGACTAGGGGCCCGGGAATCGAAGCGCCGAAGCGCCGCCCGGGCCGACCGCATAGCCATGGAACCGCGGCCGCCGACGAAGCGGCGGCCGCGGTCGACACAGGAAGGAGACAGGGATGTCGGGATGGTCTGGAGTTACCGGCGCAGCGGGCGACACGCCCGCCGGCACGCCGGCTGAAGCGGGGGGCGGCACGGCGCTGAAGGCGGGTGCGGTCGGCTTTCCGACCGCGCTGGCGAGCGCCGTCGGCCTCATCATGGCCAGCCCGGTGATTCTCACCGCGACGTCGGGCTTCGGGATGGGCGGCTGGGCGTTCGCGGTCGCGATGATCATCGCGTTCGTGATGATGCAGGCGCAGGCGACCACCTTCTCCGAAGCCGCCGCGATGCTGCCGACGGCCGGCTCGGTTTACGATTACCTGTCGTGCGGGCTCGGCCGCTTCTGGGCGATCACCGGCACGATCTCCGCGTATTTTCTCGTGCACGTATTCGCCGGCACGGCGGAAACGATCCTGAGCGGCATCATGGCGCTCGTCAATTTCGAATCGCTGAATGCCGCGTTCGAGAAGCACAACAGCTCGTGGCTCGTCGGCGTCGGCCTCGTCGTCACGTTCGCGATCACCAACATCATCGGCATCAAGGTGTTCAGCAAGCTCGAGATCGTGCTGACGGCCGGCATGTGGCTGTCGCTGATGATCTTCGGGATCCTTGGGCTCGCGGCCGCGCCGGCCGTGCATCTCGACGGCTGGTTCGGCGGCTCGGAAGTCGGCACGTCGGTGCCGGCCGTGCTGTCGCTGGTCGGGATGGCGATGTTCATGTTCGTCGGCTGCGAGTTCGTCACGCCGCTCGCGCCGGAAATGAAGGCGCCGGGCAAGACGATTCCGCGCGCGATGGCGCTGGGCCTCGTCGGCGTCGCGATCTGCATGTTCCTGTACGGCGCGGCGATTCGCCGCCAGGTCGCGAACGTGCCGGTGAGCGCCGACGGCCTCACGCACCTGCTCGACACGCCGGGCGCGATTCCCGCGTTCGCGCTGCAGGTGCTCGGGCCGTTCGGCCGCATCTGGTTCGGCATCGCGTTCCTCTGTGCGGGCGCCGCGACGATCAACACGCTGATGGCCGGGCTGCCGCGCATCCTGTACGGGATGGCGATCGACGGCGCGCTGCCGCGCTGCTTCGCGTACCTGCATCCGCGCTTCAAGACGCCGGTGGTCGGCATCGTGGCGGCGGCGATCGTGCCGATCTTCCACGCATGGCTGATCAACGGCAATCTCGACAGCATCCTGCACCTCGTGCTCGCCGCGACCTGCGCGTGGGGCACCGCGTACCTGCTCGTCACCGCGTCGGTCGTGATGCTGCGGATTCGCCGCCCGGACCTGCCTCGCCCGTACCGTTCGCCGCTGTTCCCGCTGCCGCAGATCGTGTCGAGCGTCGGCATCATCCTGGCGATCTGGTACATCACGCCGCCGGGCATGAACGCGCGCGACATCTACGTGCCGTTCGGCGCGATGCTCGGGCTCACCGCGCTGTACGCGCTGTTCTGGACGCTCGTCGTGCAGCGCCGGCATCCGTTCAGGCCGGTGCCGGTCGAGGAAGTGCTGCGCAACGAGCACGTCGCATCGTGAAGGCCGTGCTCGCCCGCTTGCGCATGGCGCCCGATGCGCCGCCGCCCGGCCACCGGCCCGGCGCGATCGCCGCGCGCGTGCTGGCGGATTTGGGCGCCGAGCGCGATGCCGATCACGTCGGCAGTCGGACGGCGAGGCTGCCGAACGGCGCGCGCGTGAGCATCGACGAGCGGATCGACCGCCAGTTCCTGATGCACACGGTCAACGTGAAGGTGGCGGCCACCGCGTGCGGCCCGGCCGTGCAGGGCAGTGCGCGCGTGCGGCAGACCGGCTGGCTGCGCTGCACGGGTATCGACGGGCTGGCCGCTCCAGGATGCGACCCCGGATTCGCCGACACGCTGGCCGCACTGGTCGCCGAGCCGTCGCTGGCCGACGCGCTGCGGCCGCTGCACCTGACCGACTGCACGATCGACGCGCGCGACGGCCGCTGGACGCTCGCGATCGTGCCGTTCGGCGGCAGCGAGGTCGTGAACCGGATGCCGTCGTTTCGCCGCTACGTCCGCGTGACGGGCGAGCAGGCCGCCGCGCTGTCGGCGGCCTGTCTTGCGTTCGAAACCGCACTACGCAGGATTTTGCACGGGTAAGCTGTGGCGTTGCGCGCCGGGGAACCGGCGGCCGCGTTTAAGGGTTTTACCGGAGATGCCGATGCTGTTCCAGTCACGCTCACACGAAGACGTGCACGATCACGGGCTCGCGATCGCGGGCTGGCATCAGGTGTACCGCCAGATGACGCCGGGCCGCTTCAAGGGCACCGTCACGCAGGTGCTGTACGACGATTTTCACTTCTTCCGCGAAACGACCAACCGGCGCGTCGCGCAAACCGGGCTCGCGCCGGCCGGGCGCACGTCGCTCGCGGTGCCGCTGTCCGTGCCGCTCGCGGGCACGTTTCAGGGCCAGCCCGTCGACGGCTATGCGCTGCTCGCGCTGCGCGCCGGCGAGGATTTCGAATTCCACACGCCGGAAGGGATGGGGCTCGTCGGGATCAGCGCGGCGTCCGACATGGTCGACGAGCTGTGCGAAGCCGAATTCGGCGCGTCCGGCGCGCGCAAGCTACGCCACGTGACGCGGCTGTCCGACGAGCAGGGCGTCGCGCTCGGCGCGCGGCTGTCGTCGCTGATCGACGATGCGCAGCGCAACCCGGGCCACCTCGAATACGCGGCTACCCGCAAGATGTTCCGCGACGCGATGCTCGGCATGTTCCTCGATGCGCTCGAGCAGGGCATCGGCGTCGAGCGTCGCGACATCACGCACGCCACCTACAGCGACATCGTGAGCCGTTGCGAGAAGCATCTGCGCGACCGGCCCGAGGAACCCGTCACCGTGCTCGAACTGTGTCGCGCGCTGCGCTGCAGCCGCCGCACGCTGCAAACGAGTTTTCAACGTGTGGCCGACGTTACGCCGGTGGGCTATCTGCGCACGATCCGGCTGAACGCGGTGCGCCGCATGCTGCGCACGACGCCCGTGCAGCAGCTCGGCGTCGGCGAGGCCGCCGCGAGCTGGGGGTTCACGCACCTCGGCTATTTCGCGCGCGAGTATCGCGATCTATTCGGCGAGTTGCCGTCGCAGACGACGCGCCCCGAATGACGCACGCGCGCCGAACCGGCGCCGCCGAGCACCGTCGCAAGCAACGCGTGCGACCGTTTGCCGATTTGCGATAGAGGTCCTGAATTTTCGCTGGATAGAGTCCTGTCACCCATATCGATAACCTCATCGATCTGCACTGCGAATCGATGACAACAGAGGGGCGGGACATGAAGATCGGACGACGACTGGCCGCGGCGGCGGCGACGCTGGGTTGCATGCACGCGCACGCGCAGACCTCGGGCAGCGTGACGCTGTACGGCACCGTGGATACCGGCATCATCTACTCGACGAACCAGCAGTTCACGCGCGCCGACGGCAGCACGGGCGGCGGCCATGCATGGCAGATGGGTGGCGGCAACCTCGTGCCGTCGCGGTTCGGCTTCCAGGGCGCCGAGCCGCTCGGCGGCGGGCTCAATGCGGTGTTCACGCTCGAGCAGCAGTTCCTGTCCGCGAACGGGCAGGCGCTGCAGGGCGGCACGGCCTTCAGCCGGCAGGCATGGGTCGGGCTGCGCCAGGACGGGATCGGCACGCTCGGCCTCGGCCGCCAGTACGACTCGTACACCGACATGCTCGGCGCGTACGTGTCGAGCAACAACTGGGCGACGCCGTACGGCTCGCATCTCGGCGACGTCGACAACCTGAACGCCGCGTTCAACTTCAACAACGCGGTGAAGTTCACCAGCGCCGATTTCAACGGCCTCACGTTCGGCGGCACGTTCAGCTTCGGCGGGCAGGCCGGCGATTTCTCCGCGAAGCGCGGTTACGCGGTGGCCGCGACGTACACGCGTGCGCCGGTCGCATTCTCGGTCGGCTACCTCGACCTGCACCAGCCGCTGGACGCGGCGCTCGGCGGCGCGAACGGCTATATCGGCGATTTCGCGTGCAGCAACCCAGGGGCGATGTATTGCCTGCTGCAGGATGCGGGTTCGATGCGCGCGTTCGGCGCGGGCGGCTCGGTCACGTTCGGCGACGCGACGATCGCGCTCACCTATACGCATACGCGCCTCGGCGACAGCCGCTATTTCTCGACCACCGCGCAGCCGCGCACGCAGGCGTTCACGTTCGATATCGGCGAGCTGAACGCCACGTACATGTTCACACCCGCGCTGCAGGGCGGCGTTGCGTACATCTTCAACGCCGCGCATACCGACGGGCGCGGCACGACGCGGTTCCACCAGGTGAACGTCGGCACGAACTACAGCCTGTCGAAGCGCACGGCGCTGTATGCGGTCGCGATCGGCCAGATCGCGAGCGGGAAGGGGCTCGGCACCGACGCGGACGGCAACGCGGTGAACTACGCGCAGATCCCGGTGCTCGCGAACAGCAACTCGAGCCGGCAACTGGCGGTGATGGCGGGCATTCGTGTGAACTTTTAAGCGCAGGGCATGCGACACGGCGCGCGGAACGCGGGCGGCCGGCGAGGAGCAACGGGCGGCGAGCGGCAGGCGGCAGGCGGTTGGCGGGCGGCCGGGTTGCCGCCCGATTCGCCATGGCAAGCGCTGCGGCAGGCGCCGCGCACCGGCGATCGCCGCGTGCCATAAATTCTTAACGATCGGCGTGAACAATGGCGTTCGCTACAGGCGGCCGGAAGCATCCCCCGCGTTGCACACGTGTGCAACGCCCGGCCGTCCCGCCACCACGCCGAACGAGAGAGACCTCATGACCTTGCTGAGCCGCCTGCGCGCGCTGTCCGCCGCCCTTGCGCTGTCCTTCGCCGCCACGCACGCCGTTGCCGCGGATCTCGTCATCGCAGGCCGCGACGATATCTACGGCAAGGGGCTGGCCGACGCCGTCGCCGGCTTCAACAAGCTGCACCCGGGCACCGAGATCGAGCTGCTCAAGCTGCCGAACGCGAACCTGTACCAGAAGCTCAAGCTGTCGATGCGCGAAGGCACCGGCGCGTACGACCTCGTGATGATGGACGACACGTGGGCGCCCGAATTCATCGGCAACGGCTGGCTCAAGCCGCTGCCCGCGTCGCTCGCGGATGCCGATCTCGTGCCGTCCACCGTCGCGCTCGGCCGCAACGCGGCCGGGGCGCTGTACGCGCTGCCGATCGTCGGCAACGTCGAGATGTTCGCGTATCGCAAGGACCTGCTCGCGAAGTACAAGCTGCAGCCGCCGCGCAACTGGGACGACGTGCTGAAGATCGCGCAGACCGTCGGCGGCGCGGACAAGAGCGTGTCGGGCGTCGTGTTCCGCGGCACGAAGGGCAACCCGGTCGTGACGGGCTTCCTGCCGATCCTGTGGGCCTACGGCGGCGACGTGTTCGACCGTGCCGGCAACGTGACGATCGATTCGCGTGAGGCGCAGGCCGCGCTGAAGACCTTCCTCGCGCTGAAGGCATCCGCGCCGAAGGACGTCGACGTATATGGCGCAGCAGAAGTGCGCGATGCGCTGCAGCGCGGCACGGCCGCGCAGTCGATCGAGGTATGGCCGGCGTGGGTGCCGGCGCTCGACGATCCGAAGCAGTCGCGCGTGGTCGGGCAGATCGCGCTGCAGCCGCCGCCCGGGCAGACCGCCGGCCCGGCGCCGATGCTCGGCATCTGGCAGATGGGCATCCCGAAGGACGCGCCGCACGCGAAGCTCGCGCAGGATTTCCTCGCGTACCTGACCGCCCGCGATACGCAAACGCGCCTCGCCGGCATCGGCATTCCGCCGACCCGCCGCAGCGTGTTCAACGATCCGGCGCTGGTGCGCCAGTACCGCTGGTACCCGGATCAGCTGAAGGCGCTCGAAGCCGGCCGTGCGCGGCCGCGCGTGAACGACTGGCAGCAGGTCGAGAGCATTCTCGGCGACCAGCTGCAGCTCGCGCTGACCGGGCAGGCCGCGCCCGACGCCGCGCTGCGCCAGGCGCAGCAGAAGATCGCGCAGGCGACGGCCGCGGCCGGCAAGTGACCACGCGCCTCGAACCCTCGCCGGAACACAGCGCATGAAAGCCTTCGGCCGCAGCCTGCCGTTCGTCGCGCTGCTCGGACCCGCGCTGCTGGTGCTCGCCGCGCTCGCGCTGTATCCGGTCGCGCAGGTGCTGATCGATTCGTTCTGCCGGGTCGACTACTCGGCCGGCCGGCGCGCGTTCGCCGGGCTCGCGAACTATCGCGCGGTGCTCGGCGACGACGCGTTCACGGCCGGCTTCGGCAACACGCTGCGCTTCACGATCGTCGCGTCGCTCGCCGAAGTCGCGCTGGGCTTCGGCCTCGCGCTGCTGTTCGTGCGCGCGTTTCCGGGGCGGCGCATCGCGCTGCCGCTCGCGATCCTGCCGATGATGCTGTCCACGCTCGTGTGTTCGGCGATCTGGCGCAACTGGCTCAACTTCGACGGCTTCCTGAACACGCTGCTCGCGGCGTTCGGCATCGAAGGCGTACGCTGGCTGTCCGATCCGCATCTCGCGCTGTGGTCGCTCGCGCTCGTCGACGTGTGGCAGTGGACGCCGATGGCATTCCTGATCGTGCTCGCCGGGCTGCAGTCGATCCCGCAGGAGCTGTACGAAGCCGCGCGCACCGACGGCGCGAGCGAGTGGCAATGCCTGCGCGACATCACGCTGCCGCTCGCGGCGCCGCAGATCGGCCTCGCGCTGCTGCTGCGTTCGATCGACACGTTCAAGCTGTTCGACAAGGTCTATGCGCTGACGGGCGGCGGCCCCGGCAACGCGACGCAGACGCTGTCGACCTATATCTACGACACGGGCTTCCGCTTCTTCAACGTCGGGCCGGCGAGCGCCGCGTCGGTGCTGATGCTCGCGGCGTCCGCGCTGCTGGTCTCGGGGTACGTATGGCAGACGGTTCGCAAACGGCGCGCATGACGGCGCAACCCGCTCGCATCACGGGCGCGCGAACGGGCGCCGCTTTCGGTCGCGCGATGCCGTGGGCGTTGCGCATCGCCGCGCTCGCGCTGTTGCTGCTGCCGTGCCTGTGGATGGCCGGCGCGGCGTTCATGCCGACACTCGAACGGCTCGATCATCCGTTGCGGATCTGGCCGGCCGCGCCGACCTTCGAGCATTTCGCCTCGGTGTGGTCCAACGGCATCGGTGCACCGCTGTTCAATTCGCTGCTGGTCGGCTTCGGCACGACGCTGCTCGCGTTGGCGCTCGCGTTTCCGGCCGCGTATGCGCTCGTGCGGCTGCGGTTTCCCGCACGGCTCGACCTGCTGTTCCTCGTGCTCGTGCTCGCGTTGAAGCTGATGCCGCCGATCACGATCGCGGTGCCGCTGTTCGCGCTCGCGAAGCGGCTGCACCTGCTCGATTCGACGCTCGGCCTGATGCTCGCGTACCAGATCTACGCGCTGCCGATGGCGATCTGGATGCTGCTCGCGTTCGTGCGCGACGTGCCGATCGAATACGAGGAAGCCGCCTGCATCGACGGCGCGGGGCTCGCGCGCCGCCTCGTGCAGATCGTGTTGCCGCTGTGCGCGCCGGGGCTGATCGCAACCGCGATCTTCGTGTTCATCGCCGCGTGGAACGAATTCCTGATCGCGCTGCTGTTCGTGTCGACGCCGAGCCGCTTCACGCTGCCGCTCGCGATTGCCGGCTACGTGACGGAGAACGGCATCGACTGGGGCGACCTGATGAGCGCGGGGCTGATGGCGTCGCTGCCCACGCTGGCCGTGGCCGGCTATGTGCAGCGCTACCTGTTGCGCGGGTTCGCGGGCGGGCTGAAGTGACGCGCGGCGTCGCCGCGCCCGATTCTCCTTGGTTATGCGCAGCTGGCCCGCACCACCTGCGTGACCGGCACGATGCGCGTGCGCGACGGGCCGTCGAACGTCTGCATCCGGTCGGCGAGCAGCTCGACTGCCGCCTGCGCGAGGCCGCGCGTGTCCTGCCGCAGCGTCGTGAGCCGGTACGCATCGTAATCGGCGGCAGGGATGTCGTCGAAGCCGATCACGCGCACGTCGTCCGGCACGCGCAACCCGAATTCGCTGCGCGCGACGTCGATCACGCCGAGCGCGAGCAGGTCGGACGAGCAGAACACGCCGTCGGGCCGCTTGCCGTTCGCGAACAGTTGCCGCGCGGCGTCGACGCCGCTTGCATGCGTATCGGACGGCGTGTCGAGCACGTGTGCGAGTGTCGCGTCGAATGCATCGCCGCGCCCGATCGCTTGTTCGAACGCGGTAGCACGCGACTGCGCGCTGTAGCTCGCACCGCGCGGCCCGACGAACGCGAGCCGGCGCGCGCCGGCCCGCACGAGCCGCTGCGCCGCATGGGCGGCGCCCGCCGCGTTGTCGCTGACGACGATGTCCGCGCCCGGCAGGTTCGCCTCGCGGTTGATCATCACGACCGGAATCCGGTGTTCGAGATACTGCTGCGCCACCGACAGCGGCGGCGACGCGGACGTCATCACGAGGCCCGCGATCCGGTAGCTGAGCAGCTGTTCGAGCGATTGCCGGACCTGGCGCGGATCTTCGGCATTGGTCACGAGCGGCGTGAGCGCGCGCTGCCCGAGCGCGGCCATCAGGTCCGACAGCAGTCGTGCGCGAAACGGATTCTCGAACCCGGCCGTCACGACGCCGATCATGCTGCTGCGCTGCGTGATCATGTCGCGGGCGATCAGGTTGACCTGGTAGCCGAGCGCGCGCGCGGCGACCATCACGCGCTCACGCGTCTGCGGGGCGATGCTCGCCGTCGGCGAGAATGCACGCGACACCGCGGAGCGCGACACGCCGGCGCGCGCCGCGACATCCGATGCCGTGACCCACGGCTTTCTTTCCTTGTCATTCATCGATTCATGATCCCTTCGAGCCACGATACGTGCATGCCGCCCGCCGACTGGATGTCGGCGCTCGACGATGCGCGGCTGCTGCATACGCTGACCCTACCGGGCAGCCATGACACCTGTGCGTATACCGTCGACGACGGGCTCGTGCGCACCCAGCGTGCGCCGCTCGATGCCCAGCTCGCGCATGGCGTGCGGCTGCTCGACATCCGCTGCCGGCACGTGCGCGATGCATTCGACATCCATCACGGCGGCATCGCGCTCGGCATGACGTTCGACGACGTGCTGGCCACCTGTGCGCGTTTTCTCGACGCGCATCCGCGCGAATGCATCGTGATGTCGGTGAAGGACGAATGGCCGGCGCAAGCGTGCACGCGCAGTTTCGATGCGACGTTCGACGCGCATCGTGCGCGGCATCCGCGGCTGCGCTGGCATGCCGGCGGCACGCTGCCCACGCTCGGCGACGTGCGCGGCGCGATCGTGCTGCTGCGGCGTTTTCGCAGCAGCCGGCCGCTCGGCATCGACCTGACCGCGTGGCCCGACAACGCGACCTTCACGATCGATCATCCCGACGGCGCATTCGTGATCCAGGACGAATACCGCGTGCCGGTGGCCGCGTCGATCGGCTGGAAGTGGCGGGCGATCGACGCGCTGCTGACGGACATGCCGTCGCCGGACAGCGGCCGCTGGGCGATCAACTTCTGCAGCGGGACCGGGATGGGCGCGAATCCTTCGGTGGTCGCGCACGGCGACGGCAGGGTGCGGGGCATTCATGCGCGGCTGGCCGAGCGGCTGCGCGAGCAGCCCGGCCCGTATGGCACGATGCTGCTCGACTTCTGCGATGACGACGACTGGGCGCTGGTGCGCGCGCTGATCGCGTGCAACGACCATGTGCCGGCGCCGGGCGTCTGGCGCAAGACGTTTCGCTGTTAGTGCAGATTGGCGCTGAAGAACGCGAGCGCCTTTGCATCGAGCGTTTCGTGGAAGGCGGCGCGATCGAATCCCTTCGCATCGGTACAGACGTCAGGCGAGACCTGCGCCAGTTGGTCGGAGCACGGCGCGAGAAACGCGAAATGCGCAGAATTCGGCACGACGTGGAATTCCGGCCGTTGCGGCAGCATGCCGGCCAGCGCGGGGACCGTTTCCGGCTCCACGCCGTCGCCGCCCGCTTCGGACCCCCACAGCTGGATCGGCGCGTGCACGTCCTTGAGCGTATCGGCGCTCGGGAATTCGTTCATCGGGTCGGCGATCACGTAGGCCTTGATCCGCGGATCGTGCGTCAGCGGCTCGCGTGGCAGGTCGTGGTCGCGGATCTGCTTGCAGATCAGCCAGGTCGGGTCCGGGCAGGCCACGTGCGCGTGGACGAAATCCGGATTGGCGCCGGCCAGCACGAGGCCCGTATAGCCGCCGCGCGAAAAGCCGAAGAAGCCGATCCGGGCAGGATCGATATGCGCGGCGTCGGGCCCGTCGGCCAGCATGTAGTCGACCAGGCGCTTGATGTCGTCCGGCCGTTCGACCAGCTCCCGCAGGTCGGCCGCGCGGCTCATGTCGGTATGCGTGTCGCCGGGATGGTTGATCGCCGCGACGACGTAGCCTGCGTCGGCGAGCGTTTCGGCGAGGTCGTGGTGCCCGAAGTAGGTACCGGCGTGGCCGTGCGAAATCACGACGAGCGGCAGCTTGTCGCCGACGGTCGGGCAGTTGCGTTGCCCTTTCAGCACGAACGGGCCGATCGTGAGCGACTGCGCGGGGGTTGCGCAGGGCGTCCAGATGACG
The DNA here is from genome assembly GCF_002223205.1 of Burkholderia sp. AU27893. Classification (NCBI taxonomy): domain Bacteria; kingdom Pseudomonadati; phylum Pseudomonadota; class Betaproteobacteria; order Burkholderiales; family Burkholderiaceae; genus Burkholderia; species Burkholderia sp. AU27893. The sequence continues at coordinate 611,843 of NZ_NKFD01000004.1, forward strand.
GCGCGCAGCTCGGGGCCGGCCGCGTCGGCCGGGATGGTGACGAACTTGATGCCGGCCGCGTGCGCGAGCGTGGCGGACAGGCAGAGCAGGGCAGCCGAAAGCCAGGTTTTCATGTCGATTCCCCGGGCAGTGGAGGGGCCGCGGCGCGACGGGCGTCGGACAGTGGCGCTCAGCGCGTCGCGATCGCCACCGCCGCACCGGCCATCGCGGTCGCGCTCGTGCGGTTGGCGAACCGCTTCGCGCGTGCCGACGTCAGGAACGCCCGTGCGCGTGACGCCAGCAGCGACCAGAAGCAGTCGGCAAGGATCAGGACCGCGAGCATCGTGCCGACCAGCTCGGCCCATGCGGTCACACCCACGTGCGAGAGATCGACGATCGTCGGCAGCAGCGCGAGATAGAACACCATGATCTTCGGATTGCCGAGCGTAACGAGCATGCCCGCGACGAACATGCGCCACGGCGACTGGCCGCGCGGCAGGTCGTCGGCGCCGGTCGCGGTCGGCGCGGTCCACATCTTCCATGCAAGGAACAGCAGGTACGCGACGCCGAGCAGCTTCAGCACGATCAGCCCGGCCGCGAACGTGCGCGCGAACGCGGACAGCCCCGCGACCGCGAGCGTGAGCCACAGCGCTTCACCGACCCACATGGCCGCGAGGAACGGCAGCACGTCCCGCACGCCGTTCGTCAGCACGCGCGCGACCAGCGCGGCGACGCTCGGGCCGGGCGTGCCGGCGGTGACGAGCAGGGTGACGGCGAAGACGGCGAGCGCGGACAAAGCCATGGCGAACCTCGTGGGTGGGGGCGTTCGAAACGTATGAGGTTTCGATTATAGTGACGGCCGTTCCAGACTGCCTGCCTGAATTGCCGTGATGACTGCATCGATCCTGATCCGTCCCGCCACGCGGGAAGACGCGGCCGCGATGGCCGCGGTCGAAGTCGCCGCCGCGCAGCGGTTCCGCGCAATCGGCATGACCCGCATCGCCGAAGGCGAGCCGACCGATGCGACGGCCGTGCTCGAGCGCATCGACGACGGTCGCGCGTATGTGGCGGTCGATGCGCAGGGGGCGTGCGTCGGATTTGCGTTCTACCGGCGGCTCGATGCGCAGCGGCTTTATCTGGAAGAGCTGGATGTCGCGCCGTCGCATGCCGGACAGCGGATCGGCGCGCGCCTGATCGAACAGGTGAGGGCGCGCGCGGCGCAGGAGGAGATCGTGGAGATCGTGCTGTCGACGTTTCGCGACGCGCCGTGGAATGCGCCGTACTACGCGCGCCTCGGTTTCAGCATCGTCGATGACGCCACGCTCGACGATACCCTGCGTACGATCCGCGCGTATCACGTGTCGCTCGGGCTCGACGAGACGCAGCGCGTATTCATGCGGGTGCGCGTTCCAGGCTGATGCGGGCCCGGCGAGTCATGATGCCGTCTGCGTCACGATCCGGTATCAGCGCAATGCCTAGTTTCCGGTAAGCGGCAGCGACGCGAACGCGGCTTCCACGTGTGCAAGAAAGTCGGACGCGGGCCGCGTCAATTGCAGCCCCGGCGGCGTGAGCCGGTACAGCTGCAGCGGTGGCGGCGACATCGGTAACGGCAGCGGCGTCAGCTTCTGGCCGAACACGGTTTCCGCGAGCGAGAGCCGGGTCCACGAGAAAATCGCATCGTTGGTCATCATCAGGCTGTAGAACAGCGCATACGACGTGCAGCGCGTGATGCAGCGCGGCGGGGGCAGGCCCGCGTGCGCATGCAGGTCACCGATATACGTGGGGAAGTTGTCGCTCGCATCGGCGTGGATCCATTCCGCGTCGCGCAGTGCGTCTAGCGATGTCGCGCCCGCAAAGCGCCCGTTCTCGCGGGTGACGAACGCGGTGTCGAACGTGCGGATCGCCTTGGTGTCGACCGACTCGGCAATCGGGCCCGTGACGGCGACGAACGCGAGATCGAGCGTGCGATTGCGCAACTGTTCGGAGAGCAGGTTGAACGTCAGTTCACGCAGTTCGCACTCGACGTTCGGCCAGTGACGGCGGAACGCGGCGTAGGCCTCCGCAAAGCCCGTCACTGCGACGATCGGCGTGAAGCCGATCACGAGCCGCCCGTCTCGCAGCCCCTTCATGTGCGCCATGTCCTCGCTCGCCCGTTCGAGCTCGCGCACGACAGCCTGCGCGCGCCCCAGCAGCGCGTCGCCTTCCGGCGTCGGCACGACGCCCCACGGCTTGCGCTCGAGGAGCGGTACGCCGAACTCGTTCTCTAGTTCCTGGATCGCCTTGCTGATGGCCGGCTGCGTGACGTGCAGGGTCTGGGCGGCGGCCTTGATGCTACCGGCTGTCGTGACCGCGACGAGCGCGCGCAATTGATGGATTTTCATGATGCGAAATATATTACCAAAAGTTATCCGCATCAAAATTCGTGAGTTTTTTGACCCGAAACGCGTCTCTATGCTTGGCCAGGACGGTCGCGACGCGGCCGATTCCACGGAGCCATTCATGACGCAGAACCTTGCTCACGTACTCGCGGCGATTCGCGAGTCGGAGTCCCGATTCGTGGCGATCCGCCGCGACATCCACGCCCATCCCGAACTCGGTTTCGCCGAGACCCGCACCGCGCAACTCGTCGCCGAACAGCTGGCCGCATGGGGTTACGACGTGACGACGGGCGTGGGCGGCACGGGTGTCGTCGGCCAATTGCGGCGCGGCGCGTCGGCGCGCACGCTCGGCCTGCGCGCCGACATGGACGCGCTGCCGATCGAGGAGGCGACGGGGCTGCCGTATGCGAGCACGGTTGCGCGCACGATGCACGCGTGCGGACACGACGGCCATACGGCGATCTTGCTGGCCGCCGCGCACTATCTCGCTGAACAGGGCCGATTCGACGGCACGCTCAACGTGATTTTCCAGCCAGCCGAGGAAGGGCTCGGTGGCGCAAAGCGGATGATCGACGGTGGCCTGTTCGAACGGTTCCCGTGTGAACGCGTGTATGCGCTGCACAACGCGCCGGGCGTGCCGGTCGGCCATTTCGCGTTGCGCTACGGGCCGATGATGGCCTCGTCCGATTCGGTGACGATCACCGTGACGGGCAAGGGCGGGCACGGTGCGATGCCGCAGCTCGCGAGCGACCCGATCGTCGCGGGCGCGCAAATCGTGACCGCGCTGCAATCGATCGTCTCCCGCAACGTCGATCCGCTGAAACCGGCCGTCGTGACCGTCGGCACGTTCCATGCGGGCACCGCGCCGAACGTGATTCCGGAAACCGCGACGCTGCAGTTGTCCGTGCGTGCGCTCGATGCGGCCACGCGCGACGAAATCGAGGCGCGGATCCGCCGGATCGTCGACGCGCAGGCGCAGGCTTACGGGATGACCGCGCAGATCGAATACCACTCGATCTCGCGTGTCGTGGACAACGACCGCGCGGCGTCGGATCTCGCGGTCGAGACGATCGCGGCGCTGGCCGGTGAAGGCGCGCTCACGCTGTTACCCGACGGCGTGATGGGCAGCGAGGATTTCTCGTGGATGACCGAATGCGTACCGGGTTGCTACGTCCTGATCGGGAACGGCGTCGATTCCAGGGGCGGGTGTTCGGTGCACAACCCGCGGTACGACTTCAACGACACTGCGCTGAGCTGGGGGGCGGCCTATTTCGCCGGTATCGCCGAACGCTTCCTGACGGCGGGCTGACGACGGCGCACAGGAGACCACCGGCCGGACATGCATTGACTTGAAGATAAGGATAGCGAATGAAGAAGCGATTTGCACTTGGCGCGGCCTGTCTCGCGCTCGGCGCCGGCAACGCGCGCGCCGTGCCCTATCAGGACGTGTTGCTGGCGGCGGTGCCCGAGTACAACGGTCGACTGACGGAGGGCGTCGCGCTGTATGGCTCGATCGACATGGGGATCAACTACCAGACGGTCGGCGGCCATTCGCTGTGGCAGACGCAGAGCGGCGGCGAGTGGACCTCCAAATTCGGCTTCTTCGGTCGTGAGAACCTCGGCGGCGGCTGGCGTGCCGAGTTCAACCTCGAAAGCGGTTTTCTCGCGAACAACGGCGCGCAGCAGGACAAGCAGTCGACCTACAACCGGCAGTCGTGGGTCGGCCTGTCATCGGACAACTTCGGGCGGCTGCGTCTCGGAAAACAGATCGGCACGGCGCTGCCGCTGTTCATCGACGTATTCGGCACGGTGGGCACGAACTCGGTCTATACATGGCTGGGCGCGGCAGCCGTGCAGACGAGCCGTGGCGTCGGCTACAACTCGGACCTCGGGCCAGGGGCGACGCAATTGCCGGCGCGCGTCGACAACGCCATCACGTACCGTACGCCGATCGTTGCGGGCACCACGTCGCTCATGCTGATGTATGCGCCGAGCAACGTTGCCGGGCGCGCGCCCGCGGCGTCCGCGCAAGGCGCGCTGCTGCAGTGGTACAACGGCACGACCTATCTGGCCGCGAGCTACAACCAGGTGTGGGGTGTCAACGGGGTGAGCACCGTGCGCAACGACCTGTACGGGCTCGGCGCCGTCTATGACACGGGGCGGATCGTGCTGTCCGCATCGTTCAACCAGTACGCGCCGAAGCTGGCCGGCGACGGCATCGCGCGCGTCTACACGGTCGGCGCGATCGTACCGTTCGGCGTCAATGCGATTCGCGCGTCGGTCGTCTTTCGCGATACGTCGGGAGTACGCGACGCGGCCGGCCAGCCGGCCAAGGACTCGGCGCTCGGTGCGATGCTCGGCTACGACTACCTGCTGTCGAAACGCACGGGCCTCTATGCGCGTGCGGGGTTCATCCGCAACTACGGCATCTCGACGGTGTTGCTGAACGGCGACCCGCTGCCGACCGAGCCTGGCGGCACCGCACCACGCACCGGGACGACCCCCGTGACGCTGTCGCTCGGCATGTATCACAACTTCTGAACGGGAATTTTCCGATGCATACCCTGAATCGCACGGCCGCTGCGCCGGTCGATGCCGCGCCGCGCGTGACGCGCCGCACGGTCGTTGCGGCCGCACTCGGCAACGGACTCGAGTTCTTCGACTTCACCGTCTACAGTTTTTTCGCCGCCCTGATCGGCAAGCTGTTCTTTCCCGCGTCGAGCGACGTCGGCGCGCTGATGCTGTCGCTCGCGACGTTCGGCGTCGGGTTCGTCGCGCGACCGCTCGGCAGCGTCGCGATCGGCGCCTATGCGGACCGCGCCGGGCGCAAGCCGGCACTCGTGCTGACGGTCGCGTTGATGGCGCTCGGCACCGGGATCATCGGCTTCGCGCCGACCTATGCGCAGATCGGCATCGCCGCGCCGCTGCTGATCGTCATCGGGCGTCTGCTGCAGGGCTTTTCGGCGGGCGGCGAAGTCGGCGCCGCGACGACCCTGCTGATGGAGGCGGGTGACGCCGGCAGGCGCGGCGAGCGGGTGAGCTGGCAGATGGCGAGCCAGGGCGGCGCGACCCTCGTCGGCGCGTTCGTCGCGCTGACGCTGTCACGCGCACTGTCGCCCGAAGCGCTGCACGCGTGGGGATGGCGCGTACCGTTCGTGCTCGGTCTGCTGATCGGCCCGGTCGGCTTCTATCTACGGCGCCACCTCGACGATACGCTGCCGCCCGCGGCGGCCGGCGCGCCGCGCGAGCGTGCGCGCATTCCGTGGCGGCAGGTCGTGGCCGGCACGCTGCTCGTGATCGGCGGCACGTCGACCACCTATACGATCGTGTTTTTCCTGCCATCGTTCCTGACACTGACCGTCGGCATGCCGGCGTCGGTGTCGCTGCTGTCGGGCTGCGCGGCGGGCGCCGTGCTGCTGATCGGCTCACCGCTCGCGGGACGGCTTGCGGATCGCGTGCGTCGTCGCAAGCGGCTGGTGGGCGTGACGTGTGTCGCGTCGGCCGTGCTCGTGCTGCCGGCGTTTTACGCGATGAGCAGGTGGCCGTCGGTGGTCACCGCGGTCGCGGTCGTGATCGTGCTGATCGGCTTGATGACGCTGTCGAGTCCCGCCGGCTTCGTGATGATTCTCGATGCATTTCGGCCCGAAGTGCGGGCGATGTCGCTCGGGATGATCTATGCGCTCGGCGTGACGATTTTCGGCGGCTTCGCCCAATTGATCGTCGGTGCGATGTGGCGCGCGACCGGCAGTTTTTACGCCCCTGCGTGGTATGTGCTGGGATGCAGCGCGGCGAGCCTGGTCGGTCTGGCGTTGTTCGTCGACGCGCCCGCCGTGGACGGCAGGCGGTGAGCGGGAAGGGCGAGCGCGTTGCATGCCCGCCCGGTGGTGTGCGCGACGAACGAACGGGCGAGGCTGGTCCAATCGTCGCGCATGGCTCGCTGCGCGATCAGGCCGCGTCGCTTAGCGCCGGGTAATCGGTATAACCCGTTTCGCCTTCCGCGTAGAACGTCTCCGGCACCGGCTTGTTGAGCGGCGCGCCGAGTTCGAGGCGGCGCGGCAGGTCGGGGTTCGCGATGAACAGCTTGCCCCATGCGATCGCGTCGGCGCTGCCGCCTGCGAGCGCGGCCTGCGCGGTGTCGAGCGTGAACTGCTCGTTCGCGATCAGCGGGCCGCCGAACGCTTCCTTCAGGCGCGGGCTCAGATGGTCGCCCGAATACGACTCACGCGTGAAGATGAACGCGATCTTGCGGCGGCCGAGTTCGCGCGCGACATAGCCGAAGGTTGCCGCCGGATCGGAATCGCCCATCGTGTGCGCGTCGCCGCGCGGGGCAAGGTGCACGCCGACGCGGCCGGCGCCCCACACGTCGATCGCCGCATCGACCACTTCGAGCAGCAGGCGTGCGCGGTTCTCGATCGGGCCGCCGTACGCATCGGTGCGGTGGTTGGTGCTGTCCTGCAGGAACTGGTCGAGCAGGTAGCCGTTTGCGCCGTGGATCTCGACACCGTCGAAGCCGGCGGCCTTCGCGTTTTCCGCCCCCTTGCGGTACGCGGCGACGATGCCCGGGATTTCGTCGAGCTCGAGTGCGCGCGGCGTCACGTACGGGCGCTGCGGACGCACGAGGCTCACGTGGCCGCCCGCGGCGATCGCGCTCGGCGCGACCGGCAGGTCGCCGTTCAGGAACACCGGGTCGGAGATCCGGCCGACGTGCCAGAGTTGTAGCACGATGCGCCCACCGGCCGCATGCACGGCCTGCGTCACCTGTTTCCAGCCCTCGACCTGCTCGTCGGACCAGATGCCGGGGGTATCTGCGTAGCCGACGCCCTGCGGCGTGACCGACGTTGCCTCGGTAATGATCAGGCCGGCCGTCGCGCGCTCGGCGTAGTAGCGGGCCATCAGTGCGTTCGGCACGCGCGTCGCACCGGCACGGGAGCGCGTGAGCGGCGCCATCACGATGCGGTTCGGCAGGGTCAGGTCGCCGAGGGTGACGGGATCGAACAGGGTGGGCATGGCAAATAACCTCTTCACGAAAGGCGGGAAACCGTCGCGTCATGGGCGACAGCGCTCCGCATGGCCGGGTTCGGCCGTGTTGACTAGAGTTCGCGGCGCAGGGCGTCGTGAAATGCGTCGATGACGGCCTCGTTGCGTTGAAAGAACGCCCACTGGCCGATCCGTGTCGACGTCACGAGCCCCGCGCGCTGGAGCGTCGCGAGGTGCGCGGAGACGGTCGACTGCGACAGCCCGCAGCGCGCGTCGATCTGGCCCGCGCAGACGCCGTGTTCATACGGCAGCGTCTGGTTCGGGAAATGCTCGCCCGGCGTTTTCAGCCAGAGGAGGATTTCCCGGCGCACGGGGTTCGAGAGCGCTTTCAGGATGGCTTCGATGTCGAGTTCGGTCGGCATGGATCGGGCGGGCGTTTCAGTCAGGCAAACAGGTATCGTCGATGGGCGAATCATATATCGGAACTTGACGATATGTTTGAAAGCATTGCTGGCAATGGGGTTGATAGTGAAATGCGATAACGGGGATGGATCGTAGCGAATCTCAAGGGGGAGTCGGGTCGCACCGCAACGGCGCAATCTGACCCTCAGTCGGGCGGTCCGACAAACGTGTACCGCCCCTGGGTCGCATCGACATGCGCGACCGCATCCAGCACGCGTATCACGGGCGGAAAACCATCCACCCGTTCGACCCTCGCCTTGTATTCGTCGCCATGCCGGAAATCACGGTCGATCCTCGGTCGGCAAATCAGGGGAATGAACCGCACATGCCGACGTACGAGACGGAAACCGTGCCGCATGCGCTTCAAGCGGCAGGCGCAGTGCAGTCGCGAGACAACTGACCGTCCGATAGAAGCCCGCGAGCATCAGCAGCTCGAGCCGTGCCTCGTCACTGAAATGCAGGCACAGCGCGTGCCACAGGTCATCGTCGATATCGCAGTGCCGATGCAGCGCATCGCACATCCGAATCAGCACCCGGGCGTCATCGTCCCAGCATGCATCGTCTGCCGAGCCGAGCGCCAACGACCGGATCTGTTCGCTGGTCAGCTTCGCCGTCCGGGCGAACACGGCGACATGCACGCCCCATTCGTATTCGCACCCGCAAAGCGCGGTAGTGCGGTCGATGACGATCTCGCGTTGCCGGATGTCGAGATGGCCCTTGTCCAGCAGGCCGGCGGCAAAGAATTTCGTGAACAGGCGCGGATCGCGCGCGAGCGTGGTGAAGAGTCGCAACGATGGACGGCCCTGCATGATCCGGTCGATCGACGCTGCGATGTCGGGTTCGAACGGCGGTGATGCGGATGCAATACGCTGAGTCATGTGAGCCCCGTGCCTGAGACGATGCATGCGTGGAAGCGTAGGCGCCACGCTTTAAAAAGTAAAGCAAAGGCGAGGCGCGATTCAAGCAATTGACTCCGCGTGGCGATTGCTTTAAAAAGTACAGCATGACCACACCAAAAATCGGACAGCGCGTTCGCGGATCGAAGACGGGACGACCCATCATGGTCGTGCTGGATCTGCTCGGGCGGCGCACCACGCTGCGCATCCTGTGGGAACTGCGCGGCGAGCCGCTCACATTCCGGGCACTGCAGGAAGCCTGCGAAACGAATGCGCGCCTGCTCAATACGCGGCTGGCCGAGCTCAAGGCGTCGGGCCTCGTCGAGCACGGCGAGGGCGGCTATTGCATGACGGCCGAAGGCCGGCGGCTCGAGGCGTCGCTGCAACCGTTGCTGGGGTGGGCAAAACAATGGGCGAAGCGCGACCCGGACGGGTTCGACGCGGCCGATCGCGAGCAATCCGGTCAGGAACGCTGATCGATCGACACGCGGGTATGTATCGCAACGTCATGCCGGTTGGCGCATCGCGCGCAAGCCGATTTCTTTCGGAGAGTCCTTTCATGCCGGTTCAGGCCGTCATCTTCGATTTCGATCTGACGCTGGCGGATTCGTCCGCCGCGATCATCGAATGCACCGAATACGCGCTGCATCAACTGGATGCCGCAGGCGTGACGCCGGCGCAGATCGGTGCCGTGATCGGGCTGCCGCTGCACGAGATGTTCCGCTCGCTGACGGGCGAAACCGAGCCGGCGCGGGCCGACGCGTTTGCGCGCCACTTCGTGGCACGCGCCGACGAGATCATGGTGCACGGCACGCGCATCTATCCCGAGGTGCCGTCGCTGCTTGCGCGTCTGCGCGAGCAGGGTCTCGCGGTCGCGATCGTGTCGTCGAAGTTCCGCTACCGGATCGAGGCGATTCTTGCGCTGAACGAACTGCAGTCGCGCGTCGACGTGCTGATCGGCGGGGAGGACGTGCAGCGTCACAAGCCCGATCCCGAAGGGCTCGCGCTGGCGCTGGCACGGCTGGGCGTGCCGGCCCGTTCGGCGATCTACGTGGGTGACCACGCGGTGGATGCACAGGCGGCCGAGCGTGCCGGCGTGGCGTTCGTCGGCGCGGTGAGTGGGATGACGTCGTTCGATGGATGGGCACGCGCGGGCAAGCAGGCGGTGGTCACGCATCTCGGCGAACTGGACGCGATCGTGCAACGGATGCAGCGCGATCCGTCCGAAGCGTCGGGCTGACGCACCCCGGCCCGTCGATCGTCGGGATATCGACGATCCTGACGATCCGCTTGCCGGTCAGCGCGATCGACCCGTCGGCGGCTGGCGGGGCCGGTGACGGATGCCGGGAATGGGTGTCCGCGAAATGGCGATTTCGCGGGATTCATCCCGGCATCCGGGTTCGTCAAACTGACGAACCCATGGCGCCTGCATTTCGCTCGGGATTGACGAAATGGTATTTCCAGGAAATCCCGGATTTCAGCGTAAATGCAGATTCGATCGGATATCAGCTGATCGTGCCGATAATGACGAAACTGAAATTCCGGTCGGTATATTTGCCATTCGAGTCGCCGGTCTGAATCGTGGCGCCGCTGCCGGAAAGTGCCGGGAAGATCACGTTGTCCAGCGTGTTCTGCCCGCCGCCGTATCCCCATTGCGACGCGGTAGCCGCCGGCGTCTTGATGAATGCGGTGCTGAACGAGAGCTGATACGTTCCCGTGCTTTCACGTTTCACCGTGAATCCGCCCGAGCCATCCACGACCGTGCCGTTGCCCTGCACACTGCCCCAAAGCGTAACTTGAGCCATGATCGCTTCTCCTTATCTATTGTTGAAACAATATCGATAATTGAAACGGGATGCCGATTCGGTGTCACATAAATCATCTGGATCGGCGGTTTTATTGTATGTGATGGATTTTTAAAATTTGATCCAGGGTAAATAATTTATTCTTATTTTTATTTTAAATGTGCGGAATTTGTAATTGAAAGAGCGCACTGTTGCGTAACGTTGGTATTCGGTCGTTGGCCAGGTGTCCCGACGTTCGACGTGCGGTGATGCCGAGGATGGGCGCGTGGCGCGAACGCCGCGCAGAACCGGTCGACTGACGCGCTTCCCGTAACCGTCCGGCAGCGCGCGACGGATTCTGCGACCATCGCCGTTAAAGTCATATCCGCCACTCGATCGGTTGCCATGTCACTCATTTCCGTCGCCTCCGTAAGCATCCGGCGCTCACGCGTGTTGCCGGCCACTCGAACCCTGGCGTTCGCGATTTCGCTCGCGGCAGCCATCGGCGTCCTGGGCGGCGCGCATCCAGTCGAAGCCGCCACGCCCACCCAGCGCGAACGTCTCGAAGCACCGGTGAAGGCAGTCGCCGACCAGCGCTTGACTGTCGACACGCCGCAGGGCAGCGCGATGTTGCCCGTCTATGCCGACCATCCCGTCGACAAGGCGGTACCCGACGTCACGCGTGTGTTCATCGTGATTCACGGGACGCTGCGCAACGCCGACGCTTATTTCGCATCGGGGCTCAAGGTCGTCGAGAAGGCCGGTGCGGCGGGCCAGGGCACGATGGTCGTCGCGCCGCAATTCCTGACACGCGCCGATACGCGTGCGTTCTCGCTGCCCGCGCCGACGCTCGCCTGGACCCAGGAAGGATGGAAGGGCGGCGAACCGGCACGCCAGCCCGCCCCGATCAGTTCGTTCACCGCGCTCGACGCATTGCTCGCGCATTTCGCCGACCGCAGCCTGTATCCCGCGTTGTCGACGGTCGTCGTGATCGGCCACTCCGCCGGCGCGCAGTTGCTGCAGCGCTATGCGGTGGCCGGGCACGAAGGCGATGCGCTCGCGCGGGCCGGCATCGCGGTGCGCTATGTGGTCGCGAACCCGTCGAGCTACCTGTATTTCGACGACGAGCGGCCGGACGGCCAGGCGATCGCAGGCGGAACCTGCCCGAGCGCGACCGAGTGGAAATACGGGCTGAAGTCGGCGCCGCCTTATGTTGCGTCGCAGGACGTGCGGGATCTCGAAACACGCTATGTCGCGCGTCACGTCGTGTACCTGCTCGGCCTGGCCGACACGAACCCTTACACCCACTTCATCGACCGCTCATGCGCGGCCATGGCGCAAGGCCCGTACCGGCTCGCACGCGGGCTCGCGTATTTCGATTACCTGAAGAAACGGCATCCTGACGATCTCGCGCAGCAGGTCGTCGAAGTGCCGGGCGTCGGGCATGACGGCCTCGGCATGTTCACGTCCGCTTGCGGGCTGGCCGTGCTGTTCGGGCAGGCGTTGCCGCAATCGTGTCCGGTCGTTGCCGGCACGGCGCCGGACATGCGCGCGGCAGGGCAGTGAGTGGGCGTGCGAGATCCGCGCAGGGCGAACATCGATCGATCAGAAAAATGCAGGAATCGGCAAGATAAATTCATTTCCCTGCGAAGCGTTCCCGGTTCAGGATGACGGCGTTGCCAGGAGCGTTCGCCATGAACATCACGATCCTCGACGATTATTTCGACACGCTGCGCACGCTGCCGTGCTTTCGTAAGCTCGACGGGCACGCGGTCACGATCTGGAACGATCACGTGCAGGACGTCGACGCGCTGGCCGAGCGCCTGCGCGACACGGAAGTGCTGGTGCTGATCCGCGAACGCACGCAGATTCGCGCGCCGCTGATCGCGCGGCTGCCGAAGCTGCGGCTGATCAGCCAGCGCAGCGTCTATCCGCACATCGACATCGACGCATGTACCGCACACGGCGTGATCGTGTCGTCGAACCAGCATGCGGGCACGCCCTCCTATGCGGCCGCGGAGCTCACGTGGGGTCTCGTGCTCGCCGCGATGCGCCAGATTCCGCAGCAGATGCGCGCGCTGCAGGCCGGTGACTGGCAGATCGGCGTCGGGCGGACGCTGCGCGGGCGCACGCTGGGGATTTACGGCTATGGCCGGATTGGTGCGGAGGTTGCGCGGTACGGCGCCGCGTTCGGGATGAACGTGCTGGTCTGGGCGCGCGAAACGTCGCTGCAGCGTGCGCGCGACGACGGGTGGAGCACGGCGCCGGACAAGCCCGCCTTCTTCGAAACCTGCGATGTGCTTTCGCTGCATTTGCGACTCGTGCCGGCCACGCGCGGCATCGTGGCGGCCGCGGATCTGGGCCGGATGAAACCGGGCGCGCTGCTGGTGAACACGAGCCGCGCGGGCCTCGTCGCACCGGGCGCGCTCGAAGCGGCGTTGCAGGCCGGCCGACCCGGGATGGCGGCGGTGGACGTCTACGAGACGGAGCCGTTGCACGACCCGCGGCATCCGCTGCTGCGTTTGCCGAATGTCGTATGCACGCCGCACATCGGCTACGTGACGGAGGACGAATACGAGACGCAGTTCGCGGATGTATTCGACCAGATCGTGTCGTATGCGGCCGGGCAGCCGATCCACGTGGTCAATCCGGCCGTGCTCGAGCGCGAATCGGCGTCGATCGAGTCGCTGATCCTCGACCTGCTCGAATGGATCGGGCCCGCCGGGCGGCCCTATGACGAAGTGATCGATGCGTGGCGCACGTCGTGCCCGCGCCTGCCGGTGTGGGAGGAAGCCTGCACGCGCGGCTACGTGGTCCGGCACCCCGCGCGGGACGGCGTGGCGATGGTCGAGGTGAATGCGGCCGGCCGGGCCTGCCTTCAGGCCGCCGGGCGCATGTGATCGTGCCGGTGCCGTCGGCGCGCGATAGCGGTGCCGCGTGTCATGCCGGATCTTCCGTGATCGGCGGCCCGCTGGCGTCGAATACCGTCAGGCCTTCCGTCGGGTCCGTCGGTGTCTCCCACGGACGCGCCGCGATGGCCCGTTGTGCGGCCTCGTAGCCGGCCTGCCGGCGGGCCTCGATGCCGGCCGGCGTGAAATCGATGTCCTTGAACTGATTGTCGTCGGCGAGTCGCGGTGCCGCGAGCTTGATCAGATGCATCGTGGTTTCGCATCCCCACGCGGCGAGCCGGCGCACGGCCGGCGACGCGCGTTCGGCCTCCGGCACGTGCCGCGCCAGTTCGCGGATCACGTGGCGCAGTCGGTGAATTTGCTGCTGGCGCGCGATGTGGCTGTCGGTGCGGCTCGCGTACTGGATGTCCTTCTGCCGCTCCGACACCTGCCAGATGCTCTGGGGCTCGGGGCCGGCCGGGTTCCACATCTGGACCGAGAAGATGATCGAGCTGCGGCGCGGATTGTCGTCGAGCACGACCTCGACCGGCGTGTTCGAATACACGCCACCATCCCAGTACGGCTCGCCGTCGATCCTGATCGCCGGGAACGCGGGCGGCAGCGCGCCGGAACTCATGATGTGCTCGAGCGACAGTCGCGTATCGCGTGAATCGAAATAGCGCATCGTGCCCGAGCATGCATTGACCGCGCTGACGGTCAGGCGCGGGTGGCCCGCGTTCAGCAGCTCGGGATCGACCAGCGACGCCAGGGTATCGCGCAGCGGCGCGATCCGGTAATACGACGCGCGATCGACGCCGAGGCGAACCATCGGCCCGAGCCACGAGGCCGGATTGGGCTGGAAGAATCCCGCGATGCCGCCGCCGATGATCATCAGCTCGGCCAGCGTCCGGTTCCAGCCGGGCAGCAGCGGCGCAGTGTCGAAACGGGTCCGTTCGGTCACCCGGCGCCAGAATGCCGACAGCTTGTCGTAACGCTGCGCCGGCGGGTTCCCGGCGATCAGCGCCGCGTTGATCGCGCCGATCGATGTCCCGACCACCCAATCGGGGCGGATTCCGGCTTCGTCCATCGCCTGAAAGACACCGAGCTGGAATGCGCCCAGTGCGCCGCCGCCCTGGAGCACGAGCACCACTTGCCCGGGGAGATCCATGCGTGCCGGCTGGCTTGCGGTCATGGCTGGCCTCGCTGCGTATGAGGGTGGGTCGGGTCCGAACGGATCGATTCAGTTTAGGCGATCGGCGGCGCAGGGCCGCCCGCAGTGCAACGGGCGGCCGCGTCTGCTTCGACGTCGGTCGTTTCCGACCCTCAAGCGCATGTCGTGACGCGCCGCGTCATTCGACCGTGATGGTCTCCTTCATGTACGGGTGAATCCCGCAGAACACCTTGTAGACGCCCGGTTTGTCGAAGCGGAACGCGTACGTCTCGTCCTGGTCGAGCGCCTTCGAATGAAAGATGCCCGCGTCGTTGACGACGGTGTGCGGTTCCGCGTCGAGGTTCTTCCACGTGATCGTCGTGCCGGCCTTGATCGTCGTCGACATCGGCGAAAACATGAAGTTGCGGATCGTCACGAGCGTGCCGTCGGGGCCCTGTGCGAACGCGGTGAGCGGGGCGGTGGCGCACAGCAGCAGCGCCGCGATGAGGCGGGATGGCTTGAAACGGGTCATGTCGGTCTCCCTTGGGTTCAGTGCGTCAGGCCAGCGTCGCATCGCGCAGCGACGACGCGACCGGATGGCCCGCGAATTCGACGGTCGTCACGCCGAGCATCGACGGCAGCCGGTCGCGCGGCACGGTGAGCGGCACAGGCCCTGGGCCATTGCCGGCCGTCGGTTGCGGGAACGCGGTGGAGCGCGCGGTGTGGAACGTCACGTTGCCCTCGACCTTCGACACGATCTGGTGGATGTGCCCGTTCAACACGGTGACCGAACCGAAGCGGCGCAGCAGCGCCATCGTCTGCGGCGCGTCGCCGGTGCCCCAGCCCCACGGCTCGTAGATGGTCCACATCGGCATGTGCGAGAACACGACGATCGGCGTGCTCGACGAGCGGCCCTTGAGATCCTGCGCGAGCCACGCGAGCTGGTCGTCGCCGAAGCTGCCGAGCCCGTTCGGCTTGAAGTGCATCACGTTGACGAGGCCGATGAAGTGCACGCCCGCGTGGTCGAAGCTGTAATAGCCGCGGTTGTCCGACGCCTTGCCGAACCGGCCGAAATACTCGGCGCCCGAACCGTCGGTGACGTCGTGCTCGCCGGGCACCGTATGCAGTTCCGGCACGCGCAGCGCGGCGAGCAGTTGCGACGCGTGGTCGAACTCCTCGGGCTTGGACAGGTGCGTGATGTCGCCGGTATGGATCGCCAGCGCGGGCATCGCCGGCATGCCGTTGACGAGGTCGATCGTCTGCTTCAGCGTGGCCGATACGTCGGGATTCGCGTCCTTGTTGAAGCCGATGTGCGTGTCGCTGATCTGCACGAACAGCGGGCGGCCCGCGTTGGCGGGGAGCGCGTCGCCGGTCTGCGCGAGCGCGAGGTCGAACGGCGTCAGGACGCCGCCCGACAGCGTAAACAGCGTGCCGAGGCCGCCGAAGGCCATGCATTGCAGCGCCTTGCGGCGCGACGGGTTGGTGGGGGGCGATGAAGACATGTGAGCCTCGCATTCGTGTGACGAAACCGGACGGCCGGATCGTCCTGGAATAAGCCGGCGCCTTCGCGTGCCATACCGGCGCAGAGGCGAATTTATTCCCGCCGGTTACAAGGTCGACCGCCCGTGTTTGCGGCTTGCGCGGCGCGACGCGATTCCTGACAGATGGCTTGTCAATGTCCTGTAAGTGACACGTCACATTTGCGTCACGACCGATCGATAGCCTGCCACTCCGAGTCACCTCTCCGGAGCCCCTTCATGCCGAATCTCGCGGCAACGGAAACCAGCGGTGCGGTCAGCAGTCGCACGCGCACCATCAGCCTCGCGCTGTTTTTTCTGATCATTGCCTGCGGCATCGTCTACGTCGGTATCCACCTGAGCGCGGACCTCAGTCCCGTCAAGGAAAGCTCGGCTCTCCCGTTCCTGCTGCTGATCGTCGCGCTGCTGATCGCGCTCGGCTTCGAATTCGTCAACGGCTTCCACGACACGGCGAACGCGGTCGCGACCGTCATCTATACGCACTCGCTCGACCCGCACCTGGCCGTCGTGTGGTCCGGCCTCTGGAACCTGTTCGGCGTGCTCGTGTCGAGCGGCGCCGTCGCGTTCGGGATCCTGCAGTTGCTGCCGGTCGAGCTGATCCTGCAGGTGGGCAGCGGCTCGGGCTTCGCGATGGTGTTCTCGCTGCTGATCGCGGCCGTCACGTGGAACCTCGCGACCTGGCATTTCGGGTTGCCGTCGTCGAGCTCGCACACGCTCGTGGGTTCGATCATCGGCGTGGGCCTGATGAACCAGATCGTCAGCGGCCCGTCGGGCACGAGCGGCGTCGACTGGAACCAGGCGCTCGGCGTCGGCAAGGCTTTGCTGTTCTCGCCGCTGATCGGCTTCGTGCTGTCCGCGCTCGTGCTGCTGCTCCTGAAGGCGCTCGTGCGCGTGCCGGCGCTGTACCAGGAGCCGAAGGGCAACAAGCCGCCGCCGTTCTGGATCCGCCTGCTGCTGATTCTCACCTGCACGGGCGTATCGTTCGCGCACGGCTCGAACGACGGGCAGAAGGGCATGGGGCTGATCATGCTGATCCTGATCGGCGTGATGCCGACCGCGTATGCGCTGAACAAGGCCGTGACGCCCGATCAGACGAGCACGTTCGTCGCGGTGGCGCGCCACGCGTCGACGACGCTCGTCAAATATGCGGACCCGGCTGCCCGGACGGCCGACCCGCGCGCCGATGTCGAGGCCTACGTGCGCACGCACAAGCTGACGCCGGCGACGATTCCCGCACTGGGCAAGCTCACCGACACCATTGCCGACCAGGTCGCGCAAGCCGGCGGCATCTCGAGCGTGCCGCAGAACCTCGTCGACAACGTGCGCAACAACATGTATGTCGCGTCGGAGGCGATCCGGTTGATGGAGAAGGCGAAGGCGCCGGCGTTCTCGGTCGAGGACGCGAGCGCGCTCGAAGCGTTCAAGAAGCAGATGGACCGCGCGACGAAATTCATCCCGACGTGGGTGAAGGTCGCGGTCGCGATCGCGCTCGGCCTCGGCACGATGGTCGGGTGGAAGCGGATCGTCGTGACGGTCGGCGAGAAGATCGGCAAGTCGCATCTCACCTACGGGCAGGGCGCATCGGCCGAGGCCGTCGCGATGCTGACGATCGGGATGGCCGACGCGTACGGGCTGCCGGTATCGACGACGCACGTGCTCGCGTCGGGCGTGGCCGGCACGATGACGGCCAGCGGCGCGGGCCTGCGCTGGGATACGGTGCGCAACCTCGTGCTCGCGTGGGTGCTGACGCTGCCCGCTTCGATCGCGCTGTCTGCCGCCCTTTACTGGCTGCTGCACGGATTGTTCTGACCCGCGCCGGGGGGCGCGACGTCCGGCCGCGCGTTGCGCGGCCGGTCCCATCGATTTTCAATTCAACACAAGACGCTACCGATGGATATCAGTTTCTTCGATCCGAATCGCACCGCCAACGCGTCCGCGTGGCGCGTGCTGCCCAACCGCTGGGACGTGGTCGCGTTTCCGCTGATCATCGGCATACTCGCGATGGCGATCGTCGGCTTCCACCAGACGATGGCGCCGATCGGCGTGCTGCAGACGCAGAAGATCTCGCTCGACCCGTCGAACCTGCCCGAATACGCGTTGCGCACCACGCTGCGGATGCTTGCCGCGATGGTCGCATCGCTCGTGTTCACGCTCGTCTACGGCACGCTCGCCGCGAAAAGCCGCCGCGCGGGCATGGTGCTGATCCCGATCCTCGACATCCTGCAGTCGGTGCCGGTGCTCGGCTACATCTCGTTTACCGTCACGTTCTTCCTCGCGCTGTTTCCGGGCCGCGTGCTCGGTGCGGAGCTGGCTGCGATCTTCGCGATCTTCACGAGCCAGGCGTGGAACATGACGTTCAGCTTCTACCAGTCGCTGCGCACGGTGCCGCGCGACCTGAGCGAAGTGTCGCGCGGCTTTCACCTGACGCCGTGGCAACGCTTCTGGAAGCTCGAGGTGCCGTTCTCGATGCCGGGGCTGATCTGGAACATGATGATGTCGATGTCGGGCGGCTGGTTCTTCGTCGTCGCATCGGAGGCGATCACCGTCGGCAACCAGACCATCACGCTACCGGGCATCGGCGCCTATCTCGCACAGGCGATCTCCGACAAGAATCTCGGCGCGGTGGGCTGGGTGATCGTCGCGATGTCGGTCGTGATCCTCGCCTACGACCAGTTCCTGTTCCGCCCGCTGGTCGCGTGGGCCGACAAGTTCCGGATGGAAAACACCGCGTCGGGCGATGCGCCGCAATCCTGGCTGCTCGACATGATGCGCCGCACGCACCTGATCCATCAGCTGCTCGTGCCGGCCGGCTGGCTGCTGTCGCAGGCCGCGCGGATTCCGCTGCGCTTTCCGGCGCTGAAAAGCGCGCGTACGCGCGGCGCATCGTCGCGCGGCGCGTCGCGCATCGGCGACATCGTGTGGGGCGCGTTCGTGATCCTGCTGACGGCGTACGTCGTGTGGCGCGTCGTCACGTTCGTCGCGACCGGCGTGACGATGAGCGAAGTCGGGCACGTGGTCGTGCTCGGTCTCATCACGCTGCTGCGCGTGCTGGTGCTGATCGCGATCGCGTCGGTGATCTGGGTGCCGCTCGGCGTGCTGATCGGGCTGCGTCCCGCGCTGGCCGAGAAGATCCAGCCGCTCGCGCAGTTCCTCGCGGCATTCCCGGCGAACCTGCTGTTCCCGGTGTTCGTGATCGTGATCGTCCACTTCCACCTGAACGCGGACATCTGGCTGTCGCCGCTGATCGTGCTCGGCACGCAGTGGTACATCCTCTTCAACGTGATCGCCGGCGCGATGTCCTATCCGAACGACTACAAGGAAGCGACGAAGAATTTCCGCATCCGCGGTTGGCAGTGGTGGCGGCAGGCGATCCTGCCCGGCATCTTCCCGTACTACGTGACGGGTGCCATCACCGCATCGGGCGGCGCGTGGAACGCGAGCATCGTGTCCGAGTTCGTGCAGTGGGGCGACACGAAGGTCGTCGCGCACGGCCTCGGCGCGTACATCGCGCAGACCACCGCCGCCGGCGATTTCCCGAAGATCATCCTGGGCATCGCCGTGATGTCCCTGTTCGTTACCCTGTTCAACCGTCTGTTGTGGCGTCCGATGTACGCCTATGCGGAATCCCGGCTCCGTCTCGATTGAGAGTAAGCGCGATGCAAAATTCGACCGTTATCAACGCCCCCGCCAAGACGCCCCAGCCGCTGCAGCCGCCGCGCCTCGGTGACGAAATCCTGCGCGTCGAGCATGTGAACCGCGGCTTCAACAAGTCGCAGGGCGAATTGCTCGTGCTCGACGATGCGAACCTGTCGCTGCGCGAAGGCGAGATCGTCGGGCTGCTCGGCCGTTCCGGCTCGGGCAAGTCGACGCTGCTGCGCATCATCGCCGGGCTGATCGAGCCGACCGGCGGTGAAGTGACCTATCTCGGCCAGCCGCTGCGCGGGCCGGCCGAAGGCGTCGCGATGGTGTTCCAGACCTTCGCGCTGTTCCCGTGGCTCACCGTGCTGCAGAACGTGGAAGCCGGCCTCGAGGCGCTCGGCGTCGGCGCGCGCGAGCGACGCGAGCGTGCGCTGGCCGCGATCGACCTGATCGGTCTCGACGGCTTCGAGAACGCATACCCGCGCGAGCTGTCGGGCGGCATGCGCCAGCGCGTGGGCTTTGCGCGCGCGCTCGTCGTCGATCCGACGATCCTGCTGATGGACGAGCCGTTCTCCGCGCTCGACGTGCTGACGGCCGAGACGCTGCGTACCGACCTGCTCGATCTGTGGACGCAAGGCCGCATGCCGATCAAGTCGGTGCTGATCGTCACGCACAACATCGAGGAAGCGGTGTTCATGTGCGACCGGATCCTCGTGCTGTCGTCGAACCCGGGCCGGGTGATCGCCGAGATCAAGGTGCCGTTCAAGCATCCGCGCAACCGGCTCGACACCGATTTCCGCAAGCTCGTCGACGACATCTACGCGAAGATGACGGCCCGCCAGACCGGCGAGGCGACGAAGAAGGGGCTGGAGCTCGGCAGCTGGATGCCGCGCGTGTCGACCAACCTGATGGCCGGCCTGATCGAAACGCTCGCGATGGCGCCGTACCACGGCCGCGCGGACATGCCGGAAATCGCGCGCACGCTGCATCTGGAAGTCGATGAACTGTTCCCGATCGCCGAAGTGCTGCAGCACCTCGGCTTCGCGGACGTGCGCGAAGGGGACGTGTTCCTCACGCCGCCTGCCCGCGTGTTCGCGGAATTCGGCACGCAGGAGCGCAAGCTGATGTTCGCGGATCATTTGCTGAAGCACGTGCCGCTCGCGGCGCGGATTCGGAAGGTGTTGAACGAGCGCCCGGGCCATCGGGCGCCGCGCGTGCGCTTCGAGCAGGAGCTGGAGGATTTCCTGTCCGACGAAGCGGCTGAGGAAACGCTCGATGCGGTGATCGACTGGGGGCGTTACGGGGAAGTGTTCTCGTACAACGACAAGACGGAGGTGTTCAGTCTCGAGGATGTCGAGAGCTGATCGTCGAGCAAAGGCATCCCGTCACGCACGACCGTGACGGGATGCCGTCATGAGCCGTCTGCCTCTTCCCACTGAGCGAGAAGCTCCGGCGGAATGGCCCTGACGACATCGACATAGCGCTTGCCGACGAATTGTTCCGCGCGCCCGAGCAGCACCGGGATGGGGCTGCTCGGTTCGTTGGTTTCGAACCACTTGCGTGCCGTGCGGATCAGCGCCAACGCGGCCTGCCGGTCCGTTGGCGCAAGAGGCGCGGGTGCGGCAACCGCCGTCGGGGTTGGCGCAGCAGTTTCCTCGCCATCCGGACCTGCCGGCGTGGTAGCCGTTTCGTCGAGTGCCGCCGACACCGGCGTATCGCGTGCCTCCTGTTCGACCGCGCACAAGGAGCCGGATCGGCTGTCGACCTGCGGTTCGCTTGCCTGAAAGAGCTTGAGCAGGCGGAACAGCGGGGAAAAATCCGGCAGATACGTCTCGAGGTGCGTCGAGCACCACGAATCGATAGCGGAGAGGCTCGAGATCGCATCGTCGAAGGCCTTCATCGTCGACGGCTGCTGTTCCCGCAGGTTCTGCAATTGCAGGGTGACCGAATCGGGCGCGAGCGCATCGGCGGGACGCGGATGCGCGAACGCGCGCTCGACGTCACGAACCTGCAACCGGGTGGCGGTCGATCGCGTCAATACGATTTCCCGCACATCGGCCAGCAAGCCTTCCGGATCCGACAGCGCCTGCAGCGCGTTCATGCGCATCTCGAGCGCGGCATGGCGATCGTTGTCGGCATCGGCCTGCGGATGGACCTGCTCCGGAAACGCCTGCAACCACGCCGCCAGTAACCGCATGCCTTCCGACAGGCCTGCCACGCCGCCCAGGCGCGTGCGGCAGCGCGTATGCAGCACGGCAACGCGTATGTCCTTCGTGCGCGTCATCAGCCGCCGGCAGTCTCGCTCGGTTTCGCTCCAGTTCAGCGGTTCGGGCGAACCGACGAATGTGCCGTACTGCACATCCTGTCTGGGTGCGGTGCCGGCAAACAGCACCACGAAATCATGGTCGTATTCGAGATCCGGGCCGCACGGTTCCGACCCGTTCAACGGCGCCAGCCAGTCGTCATGCGGCGTATCGGCGACGGGCGCACGGCCGCGCTTGTTCGAGGCGGGAGAGGATTGCTTGCTCATAGTCGAGGTTCGGAGGCAGGGGCGCGATGATTGAAATGGCGTGAATGGCGTTCTGGCTCGAAGCGCATGCCGGTGATCGGCTTGTCGGATGCAGGGCGACCCAGCCATCCGGACCAGCCCATGCGCTGCCGGCCGCCCATGACGGCTGGCGGCGCGCTCTCGGGCTTGATGCGAAGCTCCAGTTCCCACTCGAGCTCGTGGCCGACGAAGGCCCGAACCCACTCGACGAGTCGCGGCAGGTCTTCGCCTTGCGGCGTGAAGCGCAGGTAGGCGTCGAGATCGACGGGGCCGATCACGATGCGGAACCGGTGCTGGCGATCCGGGGCGACACGCCCGAGCACCGCGCCCCGGCCCATCGTGGCGGCAGCGCCCGGGTACCCGATGCGCCCGCAGTCGGCCGGATCGATTTCGATCCAGTGAAAGACGTTTTCCTCGACGGAGACCGGAACGCCGAAGTAGTGCTCGAGCGTGCTGCGCAGCCCGTCCGGATTGCGCGATTCGCGAACGAGATGGGCCGACGCGGCGAGGCGCGCATGCGACGGAAGCGGGCATCGGTCGATTTCGCCGACCGCTTGCCCGGCGAGGCTTGCGATATAGAACGAGAAGTGCTCGTCGTGTTTTCGGTCGAGGCCCGCAGCCGCCTGCGCGGAAGCCCACGCTCGATAGAACAGGGTGAAGAACCGATGATGGAAGATGTCGAAGAAGTCGACCGTGGTCGTGTCGCGGCGGCTGCTTTCCCGGTCCTTCGCGATCTCGGTCACGTGGATCGGCAATGGACCGTTGGGCCCCAGCATGCCGAGACCGAACAGACGCACCTTGAGTTGCCCGGCCGTCTCGTGCGCGCTCGCGATTTCGCGCGGCGGGAAGGCCAGGCTCGGCTGTTGGCCGAGTCTGAACGGTTCGGCCCGTGGCCGGCGAGCGGTGCCGATCGGATCGACTGACGGGTTTGTACCGATCCGCCGCAGCAACGACAGGAATCCGAAGCGCCAGGGTTCGGCCTGCAGCGATTCGAGCAGTTCGGGTGACAGCGTGGGGTGTGTGGCGCGCTTCATCACAGTGCTCCGCGCGTGCCCGTGCGAGCTGGCCATCGCGCGATCCGGCCGCGTTGCATCGAGTGCAACTCCGTCTGCGTGAAGCTGTTGATCGAGACGTGTCGCGCGAGCCAATGCTCGAGGATTACCCCGAAGAGATAGGGGCTGACGCCCGAGAAGCCTGTCTCGTCGACCGTCAGCGCACATTCGATGCCGCGACCGAAGGTCATCGGGCCGGTTCCCGGCAGCTTGCGCGTGACGGGGCGCGTTTTTGCACCCACGAGGCTCTCGACCTGACGGCCTTGCCCGGAGTCGCCATCCACGAGGTACAGGCGTAGCAGGTCGCGCAGGCCTTGACCGCCCTCCCGGTGATCGAGTGCCTCGAGCGGCAGATAGTTGAAGTTCAGCTGGCGGATCAGGCGCCATGCCATTTCCCGCTCGGCATAGGGCGGCAGCGGTGCGCTCGGCGGCCGAATCAGGCCGATGCTGTCGACCGGCGCGGACTGCGTCGTTTCCAGGTCATGCACGCCGTTGCGCGGCACGAGCGAGGCGAGATCGCGGTTCGTCAACAGTGCCTCGACCGACAGGAAGCGAATGTTTTCGCCGTACGGCGCCTCTGCCTGGTCGACGAGCGAGAGAAACACCTCCGTCCCGACGTAAGGCGTGCGCGTGCCGTAGCGGCGCGCCGAATCGGACAGCAGGCGCCGCTCGCGCCGCACCGAAAAGTAACGACCGTGATTGCCTTCGTCATTGTTCAGCGTCTGATAGAGCGGCCGGAACTCGAGTTCGGAAGACGTCGTGGCGACTTGCCCGTAGACGGTGCGGACCGAGAACACCTCGTAGTCGAGCGGTGTGAGTCTCGCCGGCACCAGATGGAATTCGGTGTCGCGCGGCGAGATCTCGACCCGGTCGGTATGTTTGCCGAACAGATTGATGACGGGCGTACAGAAGAGTGCGAAGCGCGATGCATCGACAAGATTGGCAAGTGGACCGGGCGCCCGGTCGAGCAGCACGACGATCTCGACCTCTCTGCCATTGACCCGCGAAAAGCCCTCGGCAAGGCCGTTCAACGCAAAAAACCAGAACCGCGCGGGGCACGCGAAGTATTCATGCAGCAGGTTGTGCCCGTGGAATTTGGCCCAGTTGAGCGGCAACAGGCTTTGATCGATGCCCAATCCTTCGTGTTCGACCGCGTTTTCGATGACGGCCGCGGGCGGGCGGCCCGGCGTGCCGAATTCCCCGGGCGCGCCGATAACGGAGGCCATGCCGCCCGCATGCAGCAACTCGAACAGGTGCGAGGCGACCTGCTCGTCGCCTGCCAGATACACCGGAAGCCGCTCGAGTCCTTTCAGGTCGGCGATCCGCATGTTCCCCGTGGTCGCGAGCCGGATCCGGAGCGCGCCGCGCACTTGCCTGTCGGGCGGGCCATAACGCTCCAGCGCCGGGATGTCCGGTGGAATGCCGGTCAGCCGCGCATCGGTGATCGTGAGCGGCCACAGCGTGACGTCCTGCCCGCTCGTGAACTGGCATGCCGTGCGCTCTCCATCGGGAACCTTCGCGGTGAACGCGGTCCCGCGCTCAAGGCAATAGCCGCCGGCCAGACTGCCTTCGGACTTCCCGGGATACAGGCGGGCGATCGAGATCGACGGGGTCGGCGCGACGTAGTTCGGGTAGATGACCTCGAGCAACCGTTCCGTGAAGCGCGGAAACTCCGCGTCGAGCTTGATCTGCGTGCGCGCAGCCATGAAGCTGAACGATTCGATCAGCCGCTCGACGTAAGGATCCGCCACTTCGCCGGCCTGCATGCCGAGCCGGCGCGCGATCTTCGGATGTGCATGGGCGAACTCGGCGGCGAGCTCGCGCATGTAGATGAGTTCCTGGTTGTAGTAGTCGAGCAGTCGCGGGTCCATCGGAGAGGCCTCGTTGTGGTCGTTGTGTGCGCCGCGCTCAGCCGGCGCGCATGCCCGTGATCCGGATTTCGCTCGTTTCGAGATCCAGCGAGCTTTGCACCATGAATTCGAGCGGATACGGATCCATGTGAATCAGGCCGCGCACTTCGAAGGCGAGCACATTGTGATGTTCGCCCGCGGAATCGGCATCGGCGTGGGTACGGGGCGCGACCACCAGCGAATTCGGAATCAGGCGCGGCTCGAAATCGCCGATGGCCCGGCTGATCATCTTTTCGACGTCGTTCCACTGACGCGAGGCGATAAACGTGCCGGCGAGCGGCGGTACGCCGAAATTCACGGTCGACGCAGCCGCTCGCGGATGGCGATCGCGATCGATCCGGTCTTCGATACTCGTCGTGTTGAGCAGATAGGCGAGATCGCGCTGCACGATGTCGCGCATCTGTTTGCGCGTGACCGTGTATTCCTCCGGGGCCTCGGTCTGCCGATGCGGTGCATCGTCGCGCAGGCGATCGAGCAGCGTCGGCAGCAGATGCGAGCTGGCGCGTCGCGGCGTCCGTGTGGTCGGCGCGTTGGCACCCGACTGCGGTTTCCGGCGCTCAGTCATGGGCTTGATCCGCGTCGATCGCGGCAGGCGCAGCGCGCGAGCCGAACTCGGCGTGAGCCAGCTCGAACAGGCTGAAGTCGCCCAGGTCCGTTGTCCAGGTTTTCTGTCCGAGCGCGACGACACCCGTGCGGCCGAGGTCGCGCCAGAAGGTTTCGCGTCCGAGGCGCACGGCGTCGCTGCCGGTTTCCGAACCGGGATAACGGGCCGGCATGAAGCCGTGGACGAGGCTGCCGTCGACGAGGGTGAGGGTGCAGGGCGCCCAGATCAGATCGACCGGTTGCGCCGGCTGCGACACGCGCCATGCCGCCAGGTCGGCGAACGGCACCCAGCGATAGTGTCCGGCCGTGATGACTTCACAGACCGGGCCGAAACGGGTGTCGCTGTCCGCGATCCATGCGGCATGGCCCTGCGCTGCTGCGACGAGCGGAACGTCCGACGCAGCCTGGAAGGCCGCATCGCGGAGGGTGTCGGCCTGTTCGACCTGCCCGTCGGCCGCGTGGCGGATCGCGTCCAGCAGCGCATCGATCCAGGGCGGTGAGGCAAGGACGAAACCCGGGTGTTCCCGGCCCGCGACCACCTTTGCCCGCCACCGTTCGGCACGGATCAGGTCGCGATACATCTGCGCGGTTCGGGCCTGACTCGGCTCGAGCTTTGCCCAGACCTGCAGTTGCTGGATCGCGCGTGACCACTCGCCGACGATGCAC
This sequence comes from Burkholderia sp. AU27893, assembly GCF_002223205.1. NCBI lineage: Bacteria > Pseudomonadati > Pseudomonadota > Betaproteobacteria > Burkholderiales > Burkholderiaceae > Burkholderia > Burkholderia sp. AU27893. The sequence goes on from NZ_NKFD01000004.1 coordinate 638,313, forward strand.
AGCAGCTGGAACAGCGCCCAGCGATGGGGGGCGGTCGTCGGTTGCGAGCGGATGCGTGCTTCGATGCGAGCGATCTGGTCGACGAGCGGGAGGTCGTCCGCGCGCTGCGCGGAGGGTGTATCGGTGGGGGTGAGCCTGGTCATGGTTGATCCTTGCGCAAGGGCGCGGTCAGCGGACTGTCCACGGACAGCGCATGGTGCTCGCGCCGGGTAAGCGGCGGAGGCGGTACGGGGGCGCGGCGCGCGGACGCGGTGTGAAATTCGGGCGGCGCAAACAGTTGCAGGATCTCCGGAACCGATTCGCCGTCGGTCACCGGTTCCATGTGCCCGTCCAGATGACCGAAGGCATCCTCGATCGTGCGATTGCCGGACAGCAGCGTCTCGATCGAATCCGGGTGCCCGGCGTCTTCGTCGGCATGCGCGTCGTGCGGGTGATCCGGCGTGATCGCGTGCTGGAGCGAGTCGTCTACCGACGGGGCCCATGCTGACGCGATCGGCGCGCCTGGGTCCGTCAGCGCGCGCCAGTACTGCGCATGAAGCGTATCGATCAGTGCGTCGGTGTGATCGGCGTCGACGCGCGTCGTGTCCGCTGCGGTATGCGGATAGGCTGCAGCACCGTCACGGGTGCCGATCCCGAGGAGGCCGAGCAAGTCGTCATCGATGCGAGCGGGACCGAGAGCGTTGTGCAGCGGCGATGTGTCGGCAACGGGCTGCGAGCGTGCGATCGTCGGTGCGGGCACGGCGAGCGACGTGTCCGACCGACGAGGCCAGGGCAGACGAAGGAGGCGCATGAACAGGGTCGATAGCGAAAGATCCGGAAATGAAACGCGAGTATCGATGAATCTTTCATCTCAAAAAAGCGCTCGAACAATAAATGTGGGGAGATGAGTTTGGAAATGGATTGTCAAAAATTGCAACGGTTAAATTGAAATCTCATTTCAATCAAAAAGATAGGGTTGTTTGTTTGCATTGGTGGTCATGGTATGCCTGTATTTATCTCGAAATAACAATGGCTTGCGTGTGGGTGCTTGATGAGGTGTTCGCGGCTTTTGTGCGGGGTGTCGGGCGTGTTTGCGCGAATTTCGACGTGAAGAAATATAAGAATTGTCCTAATTATTTATTCGATAAAGATGCTGAAATTAATGCGTTGACGTAATTGTTGTTTCGTGTCGATAATGCGGCTCCTGATTCGAGTGGCCGTCTTTTTCGAACCGGAGAGAGAAGTGTGTATCGAGCGTTTGATGTCTCGTCTGGCATGGAATCAATAGAGGATTCCTTATTGTGCTGACGGATTCGTTCGCGACACGCTAACAATCAAAACAAGACCACCATGAACATTTCACGCCAGACCTTGTTCGGTAAGCTCGGGGTCGAGCTTTACCGGGGAATCGAGTCGGCAACGAGTTTCTGCAAACTGCGTGGGAACCCGTTCGTCGAGCTCGTCCATTGGCTGCACCAGCTGCTCCAGCAGCCGGACGGCGACCTGCAGCGGATCGTGCGCCATGCGGAGATCGATCGCGACGCGCTCGAGCGTGATCTTGCGCGGGCGCTGGCTGCGTTGCCGGCCGGCGCGAGTTCGATCAGCGATTTTTCGTGGCATATCGAAGCGGCCATCGAGCGCGGCTGGGTGCTGGCAACGCTCGGTCATGGTGACCGCCGCGTGCGCGGTGCGTGGCTGATTGCGGCGCTTGTCTCCACTCCCGAGCTGCGGCGCGTGCTCCTCGCGATCTCCCCGGGGTTCGGCAAGATTCCGGTCGAAGGTCTGGGCGACGTGCTTCCGGCCTGGATCGACGGGTCACCGGAAGCCGCCGACGGGCCGTACGATCACAGTGAACTCGCGCCGGCGCTGCCGGGTGAGACCTCCGGTGCGCTTTCGGTCGCGTCGAAGGGCAACTCCCTCGAGCAGTATTGCCTGGACCTCACCGCGCGGGCCCGCGCCGGCGAAATCGATCCCGTCATCGGTCGCGAGCTTGAAATTCGTACCATGATCGACGTGCTGCTGCGTCGGCGACAGAACAATCCGCTGGTCACCGGCGAGGCCGGGGTCGGCAAGACGGCCGTGGTGGAGGGGCTGGCGCGTGCGATCGCATCGGGCAACGTGCCGCCGAATCTTGCGGACGTACGGTTGCTGAGCCTCGATGTCGGCGCGTTGCTGGCCGGAGCGAGCATGAAGGGGGAATTCGAGGCTCGCCTGAAGGGCGTGCTCGAGGCTGCGGCACGATCGGCGGCCCCCGTCATCCTGTTCGTCGACGAGATCCATACGCTGATCGGCGCGGGCGGGCAGGCCGGCACCGGCGACGCGGCCAACCTCCTGAAGCCAGCCCTTGCGCGCGGCACGATCCGTACGATCGGTGCGACGACCTGGGCCGAATACAAGCGGCATATCGAGAAGGATCCGGCGCTGACCCGGCGCTTCCAGGTATTGCAGGTCGCGGAGCCGTCCGAGGCGGCCGCGACCGACATGGTGCGCGGGCTCGTGCCGACGTTCTCGTCGCATCACGGCGTCGTCGTACGGGACGAAGCGATCCGTGCGGCAGTGACGCTGTCGCATCGCTATATTCCGTCCCGTCAGTTGCCCGACAAGGCGATCAGCCTGCTCGACACTGCGTGTGCGCGCGTCGCGCTGTCGCAGCACGCGACCCCTCGCGAACTCGACGACGTGCGCCAACGCCTGGCGGCCGCGCGTGCCGAAGAAAAGCTGCTGGTGCAGGAGGCCCGTATCGGTCTCGACGCGGACAAGGCGTTGAATCGCGTGCGTACGCGCATCGACGTGCTGGCGACGGAGGAAGCGGTGATCGCGGATCGCTGGCGCGAACAGGTGTCGGCCGCTCAGGCGATGCTCGCCGGACGGGAAGCCGCGATCGCGAACGCAGAAGATTCGCCGGTATCGGTCGACCGGCTGCGCGAACTCGAACGAACGCTGGCCGCGCTGCAGGGCGACGTGCCGCTCGTTTTCCCCGAGGTTGACGAATCCATCGTCGCCGAAATCGTCTCGGACTGGACGGGCATTCCGGTCGGCCGCATGGTCACCGACGAGATCGCCGCCGTTCGCCGCTTGCCGGAAACGCTGGGCACCCGCGTGATCGGGCAGCGCGACGCGCTGCACCTCATCGGCGAGCGCGTGCAGACCGCGCGCTCGGGCCTGACCGACCCGAAGAAGCCGCTGGGCGTGTTCCTGCTGGCCGGCCCGTCCGGTGTCGGCAAGACCGAAACCGCGCTGGCGCTTGCCGAAGCGCTGTACGGGGGCGAACAAAACCTGATCACGATCAACATGAGCGAGTATCAGGAAGCGCACACCGTGTCGGGCCTGAAAGGCGCGCCGCCCGGTTATGTCGGCTACGGCGAGGGCGGTGTGCTGACCGAAGCGGTGCGCCGTCGCCCCTACGCGGTCGTGCTGCTCGACGAGATCGAGAAGGCGCATCGCGACGTGCACGAAATGTTCTTCCAGGTGTTCGACAAGGGATACATGGAAGACGGCGACGGCCGTCATATCGATTTCCGTAATACCACCATCCTGCTGACGAGCAACGTCGGCGCCGACCTGAGCGCGAGCCTTTGCGCGGATCCGGCACTGTCACCCGATCTCGACGGCCTGCGGGCCGCGCTTGCCCCCGAATTGCTGAAGGCATTTCCGGCGGCGTTCATGGGGCGCGTGACGGTCGTGCCGTATCTGCCGCTTGCCGACGACGCGCTTGCCAGCATCGTTCGCCTGCATCTGGATCGCGTCGTGAAACGCATGGCGGACGGCCACGACATCGCGCTTGTCTACGACGACACGGTCGTGAACTACATCGTCGGCCGTTGCCTGGTTCAGGAAACCGGCGCGCGCGTGCTCATCGGCTTCATCGAACAACACGTGCTGCCGCGCCTTTCCGCGCTCTGGCTCGACGCGTTCGCATCACGCGCGCCGCTCACACACATTGCGATCGGCGTGACCGATGCCTCCGCACCGCCAGCCCAGGCGCTGACGTTCGAGGCGACCCCTTCTCATCTTGTCGGGCCGTGCCGTTGAGCTCGACATCCGTCAACCACTGTCAGGAGACTGTTCATGTCCGCTAGCAGTTCGCAGAAGTTCATCGCGCGCAATCGTGCGCCGCGCGTGCAGATCGAATACGACGTCGAAGTGTATGGCTCGGAGAAGAAAATCGAGCTTCCGTTCGTGATGGGCGTGCTCGCCGACCTGTCCGGCAAGCACCCGGTCGAACCGCTGCCCGCGGTGTCGGATCGCCAGTTCCTGGAAATCGACATCGACAACTTCGACGAGCGCATGAAGGCGATCCGTCCGCGCGTTGCGTTCGCCGTGCCGAATACGCTGACGGGCGAGGGCCAGATGATGGTCGACATGACCTTCGAAAGCATGGAGGACTTCTCGCCGGCCGCGATCGCCGACAAGGTCGAGCCGCTGCGCCGTCTGCTTCAGGCGCGTACGCAACTCGCGAACCTGCAGACGTACATGGACGGCAAGTCGGGGGCGGAGGCGCTCGTCACCCAGTTGCTGCAGGATCCGGCCCTGCTGAAGTCGCTGGCCGCGGCACCGCGGCCCGAGCGGCACGAAGCAGGCGCGGCCGATTCGGGCGACGCGAGCTGACCGACCAACCGATCGAGGATGACCATCATGGCAAAACAACAAGCACAGGCCGTCGAGGCTCAGGCGACCACCCAGTCCGACTTTACGCAGTTGCTCGAGCGGGAGTTCCGGCCGAAGACGGACCAGGCCCGCGCGGCGGTCGAACATGCGGTGCAGACGCTCGCGGAGCAGGCGCTCACGCAATCGATCACGATCAGCGACGATGCCTACAAGAGCATCGCGGCCATCATCGCGCAGATCGATCACAAGCTTTCCGAGCAGATCAACCTGATCCTGCATCACGACGACTACCAGGCGCTCGAATCCGCGTGGCGCGGCCTGAACCACCTCGTGTCGAACACCGAGACGGACGAACACCTGAAGATCCGCGTGATGGACGTCTCGAAAGCCGAGCTGCATCGCTCGATGCGTCGCTACAAGGGACTGGCATGGGACCAGAGCCCGCTCTTCAAGCAGATCTACGAGCAGGAATACGGCCAGCTCGGCGGCGAGCCGTACGGCTGCATCGTGGCCGACTACTACTTCGACCATACGCCGCCGGACGTCGACCTGCTGGGCTCGATCGCGAAGGTGGCGGCGGCGTCGCACACGCCGTTCGTGACCGGTGCGGCTCCGTCGGTGCTGCAGATGGAGTCCTGGCAGGAACTGGCCAACCCGCGCGACCTGACGAAGATCTTCACGCAGAACCTCGAATACACCGCGTGGAATTCGCTGCGCAATACCGAGGATGCGCGCTACGTCGGGCTCGCGATGCCGCGCTTCCTGGCGCGCCTGCCGTATGGCGCGAAGACCAATCCGGTCGACCAGTTCGATTTCGAGGAAGACACCAACGGCTCGAACCACAGCCGCTACGGCTGGGCCAACGCGGCCTACGCGATGGGCGTCAACATCAACCGCTCGTTCAAGCAGTACGGCTGGTGCTCGCTGATCCGCGGCGTCGAATCCGGCGGCACGGTCGAGAACCTGCCGTGCCACACGTTCCCGACGGACGACGGCGGGATCGACATGAAGTGCCCGACCGAGATCGCGATCTCGGATCGTCGCGAGGCCGAGCTGTCGAAGAACGGCTTCATCCCGCTCGTGCATCGCAAGAACACCGATCACGCGACCTTCATCGGCGCCCAGTCGCTGCAGAAGCCGGCCGAGTATCACGATCCCGACGCAACGGCCAACGCGAACCTGTCGGCGCGCCTGCCGTATCTGTTCGCGTGCTCGCGCTTCGCGCATTACCTGAAGTGCATCGTGCGCGACAAGATCGGCGCGTTCAAGGAGCGCGAGGACATGCAGCGCTGGCTCAACGAATGGATCATGCATTACGTCGACGCCGACCCGGCGAACTCGTCGCAGGACACGAAGGCGCGCCGGCCGCTCGCGGCGGCGGAAGTGCTCGTCGAGGACGTGGAAGGCAATCCCGGCTATTACCAGGCGAAGTTCTTCCTGCGCCCGCACTTCCAGCTCGAAGGGCTGACCGTTTCGCTGCGGCTCGTGACGAAGCTGCCGTCGATCAAGGAAGCCGCTTGACCACCCGGTAGGTTCCGCAGGGCCGGCCATCGGCTTGCTTTGGCGATCGACGCCCGGCCAGTTTCAAATCGTTAAATAAAAGGAGTACTACACATGGCGCAGGATATTTTTCTGAAGATCGACGGCATCAACGGCGAATCGCTCGACGACAAGCACAAGGACGAAATCGAGATCCTGAACTGGGAATGGGATATCCAGCAGGAATCCTCGATGCACTCGGGCAGCGGCGGCGGTGCCGGGAAGGCAACGGTCAAGGATCTCACGTTCGAACACAACATCGACCGTGCGAGCCCGAACCTGATGAAGTACGCGCTGACGGGCAAGCACATCGACCAGGCCGTGCTGGTGATGCGCAAGGCCGGCGGCAACCCGCTCGAGTACCTGAAGCTCACGATGAGCGACGTGATCGTCACGCGCGTGAAGCCGTCCGGCAGCAAGGCCGGTGAAGAGAAGAGCCGCGAGACGGTGTCGCTGTCGTTTTCGAAGGTCAAGCAGGAGTACGTCGTGCAGAACGCACAGGGCGGCAGCGGCGGTGCCGTCACGGCGAGCTTCGACATTAAGGGCAACAAGGAAGCGTAAGTGCGAAGCGCCGCGCGTGACCGAGCATTCGTGCTCGCCGCGCGCGGCGCGTTTCGCGCTTCATCGAGGTGAATTCTGCATGCGTTCGATTCTGACTGCCGCGTCGCTCGCCGGTGTCGTGCTGCTCTCGGCCTGCGCGAGCGGTGAACCGAAGCCGAAGGAGCCGGTTCGGCTCGAACTGGCCGTCAAGGCGGCATCCGACGTCAATCCGGACGATCGCGGGCGCGCAGCGCCGATCGTGGTGCGCATCTACGAGCTGAAGAACGACAACGCATTCGAGGCGGCGGATTTCTTCACGCTGGAGAAACAGGAGAAGACGGTGCTAGCCGACGACGTCGTCAAGCGCGACGAGTTCCAGTTGCGGCCCGGCGAGCAACGGAAAGTCGTCCGGCGACCCGATCCGGAAACGACCGCCATCGGTGTGATTGCGGCCTACCGCGACTTGCCGAACGCGGTGTGGCGGTCCGTCTACACGATGCCGACCGCACCCGACAAGGCGTGGTACCGCTTTACACCGAAGCTGAAACTGACTGTCGATCTCGAGGCCAAGGCCGTCAGGATCGACGAAGCGAAGAAGAAATGAAACACGTCGCGCAACACAACGGACGATACGTATGAGCTGGTATGCCAAGGTCGCCTGGCAGGAAGGGTTGTTCTTCAGACCGCAACTGTTCCAGCAACAGGAACGCTACTTCGAGAAGTACGCCCACATGCGTGCGGCGCCGCTGTCGCCGTTTTTCTTCGGCTTCGCGCATTACGGGCTCGATCTGGAGTCGCTCGCGCTCGGGAAGGTGATTGTCAAGTCGGCCGCCGGCGTGTTCGCCGACGGCACGCCGTTCGATGCGCCGGGCAATACGCCGCTGCCGCCGCCGTTGACGATCCGTCCCGAACACCTCGACCAGGTGATCTATCTGGCGGTGCCGGTGCGCTTGCCGAACTGCGAGGAAACGACGTTCGCCAACACGGCGGATTCGATGGCGCGCTATCAGGTGTTCGATACCGAGCTGCGCGATTCGAATTCAGTCGGGCTGGCGCCCGAATCCGTGCAGTTGTCGAACCTGCGGCTGCGCCTTGTGCCCGAGAAGGAGCTGGGCGACGCGTGGATCGGCCTTGCGCTGACGTGTGTGAAGACCATTCGCGCGGACGGCAGCATCGAACTGGACGACACGATCGTGCCGCCCGTGTCCGGCTACGGGGTGAGCAATCTGCTGACGAGCTGGGTCACGAAAATCCACGATCTCGCCCACCTGCGCGCGAATGCGTTGTCGCAACGGCTGGCGGGTACCGATGACACCACCGCGAGTGCGGCGACGGTCACGGATTATCTGTTGTTGCAGATCCTGAATCGATACGAGCCGTTGCTGCAGCACATGCTGCGCGTGCCGACCACGTCGCCTGCCGATGTGTACACGTTGCTGATCGCGATGGCGGGCGAGTTGTCGACCCATCTGCGTACAGACACGCGTCGCCCGCTCGATACACATCCGCCTTATCAGCATACGACGCCGCATCTCTGTCTGAAGCCGGTGGTCGACGACACGCATCGGCTGCTCAACGCCGTACTGGTGCGAAGCGCGCAGAGCATCGTGCTCGAGGATCAGGGGCATGGCATGCGCAACGCGGTGGTTGATCCAGTGGATATGCAGGGCTTTGCATCGCTGGTGCTGGCCGTGCATGCGGCGATGCCGCCCGATGCGCTGCGTCAGCAGTTTCTCGCGCAGGCGAAGGCGGGGCCGTCGGAGAAACTGCCGAGCCTGGTGCGCAGTCATTTGCCGGGTATCGGCATGCAACTCCTGCCGGTGCCGCCGCGGCAGATTCCGTTCAACGCCGGATATATCTATTACGAGTTGATGCAGGGCGGGGCGCTGTGGGAGGAGGTGGTGCGGCATGGCGGTGTTGCGCTGCACGTCGCGGGGGAGTTTCCGTCTCTCAAGCTCGAATTGTGGGGCGTACGCGCATAAGCGCGACTTAAGTGAGGATATATGTTCAAGAAGGCTGCGGTAACGATCACCTATTTGATTTTCCTGGCGATATTGTCGGGTTGCTTTCGCGTAAATGGTTGGAAGTAAGGTAGGACATCCGTCACATCTCGAATACATGAAAGACGATCAGTGATCCGATCGATTCAACGGAGATACCGGAATGGCTTTGCTTGATGTACCACGGACGTTGTCGGTTTCCGGCGCTGCGCTGCCGATGTACGGCGGACAGTCGATCCTCACTCCGATGAAGCTGACCGGCGGCGAAATCATCGGAGAATTGTTCGAGTACACGATCGAACTGAAAACGCCGGATTCGCTCGGGTTTTCGCAGAGCATCGCTGCGAACGTCAATCTTGATGCGCTGATTGGCACGGAAGTGACCGTATCGATCCAGCTCGAGGGAAAAGGGCGTTTCATTCCGGGTCTAGCCGGTGCCGCCGGAATGGCGAACGTCGGTGCTGGCATGCGCGAGATCACTGGTGTTGTCAGCCACGCGACGATCGTGCGTGAAGACGGACGGTCGATTGTCTATGAGCTCACGCTCCGACCGTGGCTGTGGCATGCGACCAAGAATTGCGATTGCCGCATCTTTCAGGATATGTCCGTCGTAGAGATCACCGATGCGGTGCTCTCGGTATACCCGTTTCCGGTCGAAAAACGAATCACGACTCCGCGGCCGAACAAGGTATGGCCGAAACGGGATATTCAACGCCAGCACCTCGAAAGCGATTGGACGTTCCTGCAGCGCCTGTGGGAAGAATGGGGTATTTATTATTTCTTCGAGCATGACGAAGGTAAGCATCGGCTCGTGCTTTGCGACTCGATGGGGGCTCTCAAACCGCTGAGTGATGCTTACGCCGCGCTGCGCTATGAACCGCCGACCAGTCGTCGGATCGACGAGGAACACATTCACGAGTTATCGGTTTCGCATGCGTTGACCACAGGCGCAGTGACGAGTGTCGACTACGACTACACGTTGCCGCGCGCGAACCTCAAAGTGATGCGCGAAGACCCGCGCGACACCGGGCTCGCCCATCAGGAGCAGTACTCGTGGGGGGATTACGCGCAGCCTCAAGCTGGCGCGGTCGGCCTCTCAGGCGACCACAACGAGCCGCGCACGGAGGCGGAGTATCTGACGCTGGTGCAGATGCAGGCGTGGCGCTGCCAAGGCTTGAGGGCTCGCGGCAAAGGCAACCTACGCGGCATGGTCGCAGGTCAGACGTTCGTGTTGTCGCACTATCCGCAGGGCGCGGCCAACCGCGAGTACGCCGTCATTGGCAGCATGCTGGTGATCGAGGATATCGGCGAAGCGTCAGGTTCCGGGCAGCGTTACCGCTGCGAAGCGGATTTCACGCTGCAGCCGACCAACGAGCCATTCCGGCTGTTGCGTACGATCGCGAAGCCGCGGATGAACGGCGTCGAGTATGCCGTTGTGACGTGCCCCGAGAATCAGGAAATCTGGACCGATGCCTATGGCCGGGTGAAGCTGCAGTTTCTATGGGATCGGCTGGGAAATAACGACGAGCGTTCAAGTTGCTGGGTGCGCGTGGCGGGTGCGTGGCGCGGCGACCAGTTCGGTGGAATCTTTCTGCCGCGCCGAGGGCATGAGGTCGAAGTCGCTTTCGTCAACGGCGATCCGGATTTGCCGATCATCGTGGGTAGTGCGACCAACGCTTTCAACATGCCGCCGTTTGCGTTGCCGGAGAACCAGGCGCTGGCGGGCTATCGCAGCAGGGAAATCGGTGATCGTCGCGCGAACACGCTCGCCTTCGACGATACGAACGGGAAGATTCAGGCGCATCTGTCGAGCGACGAAGGTAGTTCGCAGTTGAATCTGGGCTATATCACGCGTATTGCGGGTAACGCCGGGCGGCAGGACGAGCGTGGTCGTGGCTTCGAATTGGTCACGAGTCTGTGGGGCGTAGTGCGGTCGGCGATGGGAATGCTGATTACCACGCAGGGGCGGTCAGGGTCGGGCGGTCAAGTGAAGAGCATGTCCGAGACACTGTCCCAGCTCGACGACGCCCATAGGCTTCACGCTTTCATGAGCAAGGCGGCCCAGGAGGCGGAAGCGCAGGACGCCGACGGACACCAGTCCGATCTGGCCGAAACGATCCTCAGACAGAACGAACAGATTCGCGGCAAGACAAGCGATGCGAATCCGTTTGCTGAATTGGCTGAACCGCATCTCGTGATTGCCGGCAAGGCGGGTGTTGAACTCGTGACGCCTGCGACGGCTCACGTGGCTGCGCAGCAGGTTGCGGTAACCAGCGACGGGCATGTCGGGATCGCGAGCGGTAGCAGTTTCTTCGCGAGCATTCGCGACACCATCCGCTTTGTTTCTCAGAAGGGGATCGTGAAATTCGTTTCGGCGGCAGGCGACATCGTGCTGCACGCTTTGACGCAGTCGATCGTTGCCCGGGCGCAGAAACAGATCCTTCTCGAAGCCGATGAGATCGTTTTGCGCGGAAAGCGAAAAATTCGCTTCGAAGTCAACGGTAGCTTCACGAATATGGATGTGTCGGGGATCGTGCATGGCACGTCGGGGAAATTTCTTGCGCATGCATCGTTTCATCAGCTTCCGGGGCCATTGAATCAAGCCGTCGATCTCTCTCCTAAAAAGATTTGTATCGAATGCCTGATGAAAGCGGCGCGGAGTGGAACTGCACTTGTATTGAGATGAATCGGAGATCTCGAACGTGAAATTTGCCGCTGATGTGTCGCATCTCTTGTGCTCAGTTAGTACATCCCTCGCGTTGGAGGGGGTGATTTTCATTGACGTGGCTATGGGCGACGAATGAATGCGAATTGGTTGACTGGATCCGTTGTGGTGTTGCTTGTGCTTCTCGCAGGATGTACCGGTTTGCGCGCAGATGGCGCATCTACGGTCGAGATGCCGAAGAGGGTCGAACTGAACAGCGGTGATTCGCGCTCGATGAATTACACGCCCTGGTACATCCACACGTTTTCGATTTGGGGACCGAAGGGGTCGAGGATCGGTGGTGGAGGTGGGAATATGCGAGCAATTGATAAGGATGGCAAGCCAGGTCAAGCCGGGGGAACCTGCTGTACGAGCTATCCGAGGGAATGGCGGGCGGATTTGAAGGTGACGGTGCGATGGCTGGTCGATAAAAAGAACGAGAATACATCTGGTTGGTACAAGGCTGATAACGTTCCAATTGAGCCGTATATCACTGGCCAGACAGCGGGGGTATGGGCGATTTTCTTGCCCGGGGACCGCGTGAAGATCGTCATTGGTAATCCGAATGCGCGTGATCTAGCTCGCGATGCTGGACCTCCTTCAGCCAGCGATCCTTACGTAGTGCAGGGTGCTGCGGATGAGGAATGGAACTACGAGTATCCGAAGGGTGTGAAGCGAGGGTTGCAGTAATGAACATGAAATGGCCGGAGCCGATGTCAGAGAGCCGACGTTTGACGAATCGCGAGTCGGACAATGCTTGGGGGACGGAGTGTTGCAGCACGGCCGATCCACGAGTGTCGTGCGAGCAGATGCTGCATATCTCGCGGTTCTTTTGTGGTACGGAAAACAACGATACGACGGAGGAGTGAACGTGAAGCAATTGATTGGACTTGTTTCGGTGTCGCTCTTGCTTCTTGCTGGATGTGCTGGTTTGCGTGCAGATGGGGCATCTACGGTCGAGAGTCCGAAGCGGGTCGAACTGAATAGCGGTGATTCGCGCTCGATGAATTACACGCCTTGGTACATCCACACGTTTTCGATTTCGGGACCGAAGGGGTCGAGGATCGGTGGTGGAGGTGGGAATATGCGAGCAATTGATAAGGATGGCAAGCCAGGTCAAGCCGGGGGAACTTGCTGTACGAGCTACCCGAGGGAATGGCAGGCGGATTTGAAAGTGACGGTGCGGTGGAAGGTCGACAAGAAGCAGGACGGAAAGACCTTGGGCTATTGGTACAAGGCTGAAGACGTTCGCATTGAGCCGTATATCACCGGCCAGACGGCAGGGGTATGGGCGATCTTCTTGCCGGGGGATCGCGTGAAGATCGTGGTTGGAAACCCAAGCGCGCACGATCTTGCTCCCGACGCAGGACCGCCGTCGGCTACCGATCCTTACGTAGCACAAGGCGCGCTCGATGAAGAATGGAACCGCTTGTATCGTTGACGAGGATCGAGGGAAATGAACGTGAAATGGCCGGAGCTGATGGCAACGGATGGGCGTTTGATGAGTCGAGAAGCGGACGACGCATGGGTGACCGGATATTGCAGCGTGGTGGATCCGCGGATGTCTTGTGAGCGAACTGTGCATATCTCGCTGTTTTTTGATGGCACGAACAACAACGATGACGAAAACAATCCGAAGTGGCGGGACTCGATCTCACAGAATCATACGAACGTTGCACGGCTCTACAACGCTGCGCTGTTTGAGCCAGAGGACGGCATTTACAAGTACTACATTCCGGGGGTCGGAACTCCCTTCGTGAAAATCGGCGAGAAGACGTATTCACAAGACGGAAAGGCACTCGCTACTGGATTCAACCAGCGATGCGTATGGGCGTACACGCGCGTGCTCAACGCAGTCTATGGGGCGATTATGAAAGACTCACGATGGGAGTTGATTAATGACGATGATGCAAAGCAACTGAGCAACTTCGGTGCCTTCTGCGACAAGCCGACGTTCGATCATTACTTCGATCCTCGCCTGAAACTTCTCCAGGTTGCTCACTCCAATGCCAGCACCGAAAACACGATCAAGAAGATATGGATCAATGCGATCGGTTTTTCCCGTGGTTCCGCTTCGGCACGTGCGTTCGTGAACAAGCTTGTCAACGAATGGGCGCCGAACGGCATGCTCGGGAAGCCGGAGGGTGGTCGAACGCTGCCATATCAGGTCAACTTCGTGGGTTTGTTCGACACGGTCGCATCCGTAGGCTTGCCGGATTCATTTCGTACTGCGTTGAATCTGGATGTCCTCGATGGGCACTCGCATTTTGCCAGTAACGATGGCCTGGCGATTCCCGACTCCGTTCGCAGTTGCGTGCACGCGTTCTCTATTCACGAACAGCGCATGAGTTTTCCGCTTGACTCGATTCGTCAGGGCGACAGTTATGTCGGCGGTGAAGTGCGTCGAGAGATCGCGTATCCAGGCGTGCATTCGGACGTGGGAGGTGGATACGGGCCGGGCGAACAGGGCAAGGGCTGCGACGAGCGTGGAAATGGCATGGATGAGCGAAAGCTCAGCCAGATTGCTCTGCACGACATGTACATCGCAGCACTGCAGTACGGCGTGCCGTTGATGAAAGCTGACGCGCTGCTCAAGAGTGCGGACCTTTCAAAGGATTTCAAACTCCACCCCGACACCATCGCGGCCTTCAACGCATGGCTGAAGACAACCAGCCCTATCAGCAGCGTCGAGGAAGCCATGTCTTTCGGCATGTCGCAGATGCTGAGCTGGCGTGCGTTGCGCGCGCAGTTCGCGAAGGGTTCTTATGTGACGAACCAGAGTTTTTACAAGCGCGCGAGGGAAGATCGACTGACACCTCGCAAGATGGTACAGGCGGTCGAGAAGGCAGCGCCAGACGATCGGCGCCTTCAGGAGTTGAACGCCAAGCGCAACAAGGGATTGGCAAAGTTGTCGAGTGCAAAAATAAGCCGACCTTACCCGGAGAACATGCCTGCGGTAGCTGCCGCACAGAAGGAAATCGATGAAGTTGATCTCGAGATTCGAACCCGGAAGGAAGAGATATACGCGGAGATCGCCTACGCCGATGTCGCTGCCGACAAGCGCCCGCAGTCTGGCCGCCCAGGAGAAGGGGAAGGCGATATCACGGTCAACGATAAGACCGACTTGCTCCAGGGTGCGGAGGAAATGCGTTTGTTGATGGCGCGCCTGCACCCCGAGCAGCGTACTCATCTGTCTGTCGATGTATCTGACGCGACGGTTATACCGACGAGCCACGACGTGAATGCACAGCCGAAGCAGATTTTCTCGGTACGGCACGCACGCCCTCTCGGCGATGCGCCTGGCACCGCTTCGCCGGACGTCGATTCGCCGCGAATGTCGTTGGTAGACGTCAGCGTGATCAAGTTCCACGCGACTCGCACTTCATTGAAGCAGGCGTACAACGTCGCTGACGACGTATTGCCGAAACCGGTCGAGGAAGTCGTGCCGTTTCTGAAGAAGCATACGTCCGAGCAGGCATTCAGCTCGTTACCCGAAGGTGCGGTCAAACTGTTCGACGATTACGTTCACGACAGCCGGTGCTGGTTCCGTGTGCCGTATTTCCACGAGTACTCGCCTGGCGGATATGGATGGCCACGAGTGGTGTTTGTCGGCAAGAAGCGCCTGCCTTGGCTCGGCAAGGATCCGCTTGCCGTCGCGCTTCACATGTTCGATGGGGTCGAGACAGCGATTGCTTGACGCGTTTTTGCGTCGCATTGCGTGACCGAAGCGAAGTTATTCGAAACAGCAATATCGGCAAGATAAATGCAATCCCATATCAACGAGAGACATGTTCGGTTATTCGCGCTGGTCGATGGCGCAGCAGCGCCTGAACCACTCCAAGCTGTGCGCGAGCAATCCGGCGTTGCTTTCATGAACGTTTATGAGGGGCTGCCCGAGGCAGAGTCGGGATTGGCATCGCTCTTTCTCATACCCGTGCCCGACGCCGGCGCAGCCTGGGTGACTGAACTCGATCGTATTGATCGCCATTCGCCGTGCCTGTCGCTCGTCTGGGGGCGTGTGCCAATCGATCAACTGGCGGCTCATCTTCGCGCCTTTCTGTTTGCGGACATCGGAGAGGGTGTGACGGCCATGGTGAGGTTCTTCGACCCTCGTAACACCGGTGCCGTATTCGACGTGTGGGGCGAATCCATTCGCGACGTTTTCATGGGGCCGATCGAACGATGGATGTATCGAGGCAGGCATCGGGACTGGCAGAATATCGAGAATGACGCATTGCACGGCGCAAAAATTTGCCGATCCATCCTGATCGAACTCGATCAGGCAGATATCGATGCATTGACTACGCACACCGAACCCGACGAACTGCTCGCAGTGGTGACCGACAGCGGGCTGGTCGATAGCGCACGTCCCTATCTCGATCGGCTCGCCGACTTCATGCCGCGTTATGAACAAGCGCTGCATTGGGGGTTGACCGAACCGTCCGACAAGCTCGGTTTTTGCCGGAAGACGTACCTGTACGGGATGGAGTTCGACCGACATCCGGAAGTTGCGGGAGCGCTGAACATGCGGAAGGCGCTTGATACGACGTTCTATTCGGCGATGGACGGCGTGCCATCTCACGTGTGGCGTGCGCTTTCCCGCAATGGTGGTTCACGTTCCCGATCGTCTGGCAACACTGTGTCGTGAGAGCGAACAACATGGCATTGAAAATCATCGTCGTTGGTGACGCCACGTCACACGGCGGCCGCGTCGTGACCGGCTCTGAAAAGCACAAGGTCGGGGACAAAGGAATTGCTCGTCTCTTCGATTGGGTCGATTGCCCGGAAAAATATCCGGACGGACGCCCACACGGTCTCAACAAGATCGTCGAGGCCCATCCGACTTTCACGGTCGATGGAAGACGAGTGGTTTTGCACGGCCACCGATCGGAATGCGGCTGCACCCTGATCGGCAGTGGTACCGCGAGCGTTGGAGGCTAAGGTATGGCAAGAATGAGCGGATCTGTGGAGTCCTTCGTGTTGGATGAGGACCCGGGCAAGACCCCTGAATCAGCATCACCTGAGACTGTTAAAGAAGCGGTCGAAAGTTCTGCAGCGCGCTCGACTGCGCCGTGGGAAGGACCCCCGCCGGAGCCATTCTCCGGACGACTCGCAGCAGTGCACCAGGCAAGGAATCCGTTGCTCGAAGCCGCCCGAGTTTTGCTTCGCGCGCAGGCTGACATGCCGGAGAAATTTGCGTCGAAAAATGCGATCGCGTCGTTGCGCGCGCTTCTCGAACAGGAGGTGCGAGTGTTCGAGAAGCTGTGCGAGCAGGCCAATATCCGACGAGATCACATGATTGGTGCCCGGTATTGCCTGTGCACGGCGCTGGATGAGACGGTAACGCAGACCGCCTGGGGCAAGGCCGGGTCGTCGGGGATCGAGTGGATAAAGGGTGGTTTGGCGACCACGTTCCACGGAGACCTCGATGGCGGGGACAAGGTTTATCTGCTGATCGGACGATTGCTGGAAGACTCTCACGAGCATCGCGATCTGCTCGAAGTGATTTACCGGATTCTCAGTCTCGGTTTCAAGGGGCGCTACGGAGGCGGGGCCGATGGCACGCGCAAGCACGACGCGATTCGCCAGAGACTCTACAACGTCATCACGTCCCAACGCGAACCTGTGCCGATGGCCCTGTCTCCCCACTGGCAATCCAATGCAAGAGGCAAGCGTCTGTCGCTCTACGATTTTCCGGTATGGATTACCGCCACTGTTCTGGTAGTGATTCTTCTCGGATTGTTTGGTTGGTTCAAGTACGAATTGTTCACTCGCAGTGGGAACATTCAAAAGCAGATTTCCGACATCGCCCGCATGACACCGCCACCTGTGCAGCCGCCGCAGCAACTGCAACTCAAGCAGTTGCTCAAGGACGAAATTGCCGCCGGTACCGTCAGTGTCGACGAGGACGCTCGCCACAGCGCCGTCACGTTCCGCGGTGACGCGATGTTCCGCCCCGGTGGCGCTTCGGTTCAGGCATCGATGAATCCGCTGATTTCGAAGATCGCGGCCGAGATCGCCAAAGTGCCCGGCAAGGTAACGGTTATCGGCTATACGGACAACGTGCCGATTCGAAGCCGTCATTTCGCATCGAATCAGGTGCTGTCGGAAGAGCGGGCCATCCAGGTCATGCAGATGCTGCAGGCCACAGGGGTGCCGGCAAACCGTCTCGAAGCCGTCGGCAAGGGTGAGGCCGATCCCATCGGCGACAACCGTACCACGCAGGGGCGCGCGCAAAACCGGCGCGTCGAAATCGACGTCGCTCGATAAGCCAGATCCGTTTCCGGAATAACACATGAAGAAGTTCCAGTTCCTGTCGTTTCTGGCCTCGCGCCAGTTTTTCGCATTCCTCGCCCTGATTGTCGTTGCACTGGTGATCTGGTTCGTCGGCCCGTTTTTCGCGTTCGGCGGGCTCAAGCCGCTTGCCGGGGCGGGCATGCGTGTGCTGCTGATCGCGTTGTTGCTCGCCGGTGTGTTGTTCTGGCTCGTGGGGTGGTCGATCAGCATCGTGTTCGCCGCTTTGCTTTGTCTGCTGATCTGGTATGCGGGGCCGCTGCTTTCGCTGGGCCACACGGTACCGCTTGAACCGGCATCGGCCCGGTTTACCGCGATCGCGCTGGTAGTGGGCGTCTTCGTTCTTTTCGGGATGTTCCGCCTGTGGCAGAAAATGCGCGAAGACGACGCGTTCCTGAAGAAGATGCTGCGTCTGGACCGCAAGAAGGAGGATTCGCCGGCTGCTGCCCGTCTTCAGAAAGTTGAAGGGGGCGTGACGAGCGCACTCGCGCGCCTGAAATCGATGCGTACTGGTGCACGAGGTCTTGGCAAGTTGTTCCAGGGCAAGCGCTATTTGTACGAGTTGCCTTGGTACATCACGCTCGGTTCGCAAGGGTCCGGCAAGACCAGCGTCCTGATGAACGGCGGTCTGGCGTTTCCCGTTGGCGAGCAGATGCAGCGCGCTGCCGGGAGGCCCGCCGGCGATGCAGCCGCGGTGGACTGGTGGTTGACGAACGATGCGGTGCTGATCGATACGACCGGTTACTACACGCTCCATCGAACATCGATGGCTGGCGGTGCCGATGCACTCGCGGCCGAATCGAACGAGACCGGAATCGATGCTTCCGATAAGGATGCGGCGAACATCCAGGCGAGCACGGAACGTTCAAGCACGGGCACGAAGCAGGACGCCGCCCGGCAGCCGAACGTGGCCACCGCATCGAAATCGAGTGCCAATACTGTTCAGAGTCCTTCGGGCGAACGTGACAGTCCACAGGAGATCGATCGCGCGGAGTGGCTCGGGTTTCTCGGCATATTGCGCCGGAGCCGGACTCGCGCACCGATCAACGGCGCGTTGCTGACCGTCGATCTCGCGACGCTGGCGAGTGCTGATGAACAGGCGCGTATCACCGAAGCCACTGCATTGCGCGCCCGGCTGGCCGAATTGAGGCAGGAGTTGGGTATCCGCTTCCCTGTTTACGTGACGATCACGAAGATGGATCGCCTCGCAGGTTTTGCCGAGTATTTTGGGGCGCTCACGTCCGAGGGGCGGGCTCAGGCATGGGGTTTCACGCTTCCGTACGGCAAGGAAACGGTCGCGAAGGAGGGGCTGCGTGCGCGTTGTCACCACGAGCTCACCCAACTGGTAGAACGTCTGACGGGTTCGATCGATACGCATCTGCAAGACGAATACGATTTAGACAAGCGACGAAAGCTTGCTGCGTTACCCGAGGAATTTTCCGCACTGCTCGGGCCGTTGCTCGACCTGATAGACCGGGTATTCCTCGATTCGCGCTACGACGATACGCAACTCCATTCGACGTTGCGCGGGGTGTACTTCACGAGTGCCCGGCAACAGCGTGGCGAGATCGTCGCGCAACGCCATACGGTCGTTCAACGTCTTCTGTCGGCTCAGGATAGTGCTCCAGTCGTGCCGGCTCGCGCCGAAGGCAATCAGGGCTACTTCCTGCACGATCTTCTGACCCGTGTCGTGTTCCCGGAAGCGCATCTCGTGAGTCCCAACCTGCGTTGGGAATATCGATACCGGCTTTTGCGCCTGGTAGGCCACACATTGGCGCTGTTGTTGTTCGTGTGGCTGGCAATTGGATTGCGCGTGAGCTTCGGCAACAACAGCGACTATCTCGACACAATTGGCCGCAAGGTGCAGGCGCTTACCGCGCGCGTCACGTCGTTCTACAAGACGCCTAAATTGCAAGCCGTGCCCGACACGCTGACGGAAGCGCGCAATCTGCCGACCCACCCTGGACTCGACTTGTCCGATCCGGATAGCGCGTGGCGCTACGGCCTCTACACGCCGGCGGGAATTGCGGCCGAAAGTCGCCACACCTACGATGCACTCGAGGACAACCTGCTGTTGCCTCAGATCGTGCATCGTCTGGAAGACGTCATGTCCGGTGCGATTGCCAACAAGGATCCAAAGTCCGCCTACGATGCACTGCGCGTATACCTGATGTTGTACGACAAGGCGAAGTTCAATGCAGGTGACGTCAAGGCGTGGGTGCTCGACGACTGGGCGAAGACCGACAGCGCGGCTGCTTTCGGTGGAAGAGCGTCGATGATCGACCACGTGCAGCAGCTCTTCTCCGGGGAGCGTGTTGTGCAGTCTCCGCTGATCCGCAACGACGCGCTGGTGCAGCAAACACGCGCGTTTCTCGACGGCAGCAATGCGACCGACCGTCTTTATCAGCGCGCGAAGGCGGCCATGCTCAAGGAGGCGCCCGATGAGTTTACGTTGCTGCGCGCGGTAGGCCCGCAAGCCGGCACGGTGTTCACGCGAGCGAGCGACGCACCCCTGTCGCGTGGCGTGTCGGGGCTTTTCACGTTCGACGGCTATCGGAATCTGTTCGACAAGCGGTTGCCCGAGTTCATACAGATTGCCCGCGATGATGACGCGTGGGTGATGGGCCGATCGTACTTGGGTGAGGCTCAAAAAAAAACGGCTGAGATTGTGAGTAACGCCGCCGGCACGGACGATGCGTTGACCGACGCAGTCCGTCGCGAATACCTGATGGAGTACGCGCAGCAGTGGGATGCGTTTCTCAACGACATTCGGACCGTTAGCGGCACGAGTCTGGCGTTCAATCTGAAGGTGCTGCGCAGCTTCGCGGCGCCCGATTCTCCGCTCGCACGGCTTGCTCGCGCGGCAGTGCGCGAGACGACGCTCACGCAGCAGTCGGCTGCGTCGAATGGTTCGCTGCTGCAGAAGGCCGCCGACCAGTTGAACCAGAAGACCGACAAGGCGCTGGGCATTCGGGCATCGGAGCGTGTCGAACGGGAACTCGTCGACAATCGTTTCGCGGCACTCCGCGAGGTCGTTACAGGAAACGCGGATGCGCAGCTCGATCCGCAATCGGCTACGGTGCAGTCGGACAAGACGGGGCTGGACGGCGTTGCCAACCTGCTGAACGACTACTACACGGCGCTTACCGTCGCAGATAACGCGCTGTCGAACAACAGCATGCCGCCGGCAAGCGACGCGGCCGCGAAGCTCAAGATGGCCGCCGACACGATGCCTGCACCGTTCCGCGCGACGTTACTCAAGCTCGCCGCCGATGGGTCACGCGAGGTCAATCAGGGAATCGGTCAACTGCTGTCGCGGCAGATGCAGGCGGTGGTTGGCGACACCTGTCGGCTGACGGTCGAAGGAAACTACCCGTTCTCGCCCGACAGCAAGCGCGATGTCGGCATTGACGACTTTACGCGCGTGTTTGCGCAGGGTGGCGTGATTGACGATTTCTTCGTGAAAACGCTGGCGCCGTTTGTCGATACGTCCGCAAAGCCGTGGCGCTACCGAACCCTGCCGGGGGCGACGGAGCCCATACAGGGGCCGAGCCTTGAGCCGTTCGAGCATGCGAAGGCGATTCGCGACATTTTCTTCAACGATCCTGGCCGCAAGCAGATGACGTGGACGGCCGATATCAGGATTCCCGAGCTCGCACCGACCATCATGAGTCTCGCGCTCGACATCGACGGACAGACGACGCGTTACCAGCACGGTCCGGTCGCGCCGTTCACGGTCACTTGGCCTGGACCACGCGGCGGTGTCCATGCGGAGATCACGGCCAGCCCACGCATTCGGCCCGACACGTCGACGATTTCAACCGATGGTCCGTGGGCATTGATGCGGCTGCTTCAGAAGGGTCAGGTGATTGGAACGGCTACGCCGGGGCGCACACGAGTCGCGTTCAGTTTTGACGGGCGCGACGCGGCGCTCGACATCGCGAGCGCCGGCAGTGTCGCGAATCCGTTGACGAGCGATGTGCTGAAGACGTTCCGGTGCCCGACCTCGATGGCGATGTTCAATTTGCCGGATAGCGGTCCGCCGCCGGGATTGCCTCAGGGCATGTTGCCGATAAACGCGGGAAGCGTTTCCCGTTGAATCGAGAGGGGCGTTCAAGATGAGTCTTTCAACAGCCGATCCGCTGAGCCACGCAGGGGCATTGGCGTCGCCGTCTATCGCAACAAGGCTCAGGGTGGCGGAGCAGTCGATCAACCCGCTGCTCGAAGGAGCGCGCATCCTGCTGAGCGCGCTGGCAGACAGCCCTGAAATGCTCGACGCAGATTCGGTGATCCGCCGCCGACGTTGGCTGGAGCATGAAATCCGGCTCTTCACGCGAATGTGTGGCGAACTCGGCCTTCGCCCGGAGCACGTCCGCAGCGCAAGCTATTGCCTGTGCTCCGCGCTCGACGAGGCCGCGATGCAGACGACTTGGGGAAAAGGTGAAGCAACCGGTGTCGAATGGCAAGTCAATGGGCTGGCTGCGGCGATGGGTCACGATCGACAGGGCGGTGACCGTGTCTTCCAGTTGATCGACGAAGCGTTGCGCGGCCCGCGTGAGCATCTCGATCTGATCGAGTTGTATCAGAACATACTCGATCTCGGTTTTCGCGGTCGATACCGATTCGAGCGTGATGGCAGCAAGCGCCTGAAGGTCATTCGTGAGCGCGTGCACGACGTGGTTGTGACCGGCGGCCTGGGCATGCGTGATGTAAGCGAGCCTGACAGATCAATGCGACGGAGGGTCGATCCGTGGGTACGCCCGGTGGTCATACGCCGATCACGTGTCGGGGCCGTCGTCGGCCTGGCTATTGCGTTGCTGGCGGGGGCTGCCGGATATGCCGGTGTGGACTATTGGGTCCGTCTGAAGGAGGTCCAGCGCGTGTCGTCGTTCGACTTGCTGGCGCGCGATCTGGATCAGCGACTCCGTGACGAGGTTGTCGCAGGGAATGTCGAACTGATCCGAGATCCTGCGCGTAACACCTTGACGCTTCGCTTTGGCGGCATGTTCGTTCCCGGTGGTGTCACGGTGGCCCCGTGGGGGGCTTCCGTCGTGGCATCGGCTGGTCGGGAAATCGCGACGATGGCCGACGGTGCGACTGTTCGAGTGGCGGGATACGCGGACAGTGCGCCGACCAGTTCAGCGCGTCAGGTTTCCAACCAGGCGCTTTCTGAAGCACGTGCCCGACATGTTGCCCAGATTCTTGTTGCGGCTGGTGTGCCCGTGCCGAGCATCAGCGTGGAGGGGCGCGGAGATGCCGATTCGTTGGCGGACAACGATACCGCTTCGGGGCGGGCAAGGAACCGTCGCGTTGAAGTGATCGTCTCGAATTGATGCGAAAAGCGTACAGACAAAAGATGCCGACCTTACCGACTACCTGGTGATGATGTGGCTGGGCCGCTTTTATATACGGTGTGATTTGACTGAGATGGAAAGACTTGAATTCGACATGCCACGGGATGACAACGCATCGATCCCGTCGCTGGAGGTGGATGAGTGGGACGCCGTTCGATCCCTGAACATCACGCATCTGGACGATGTCTATATGGAGGTGTCGTTCGCGACACCGATCCGGAGAATGATCGAGCTATGTGGATACGTCGCGATTTCGCCGCTTATCTTGGCTCTGCCGGCGTTCGGGATCTTTTCCGGTGATGCGGAGTTTTTCCTGTTCTTGCTTCTAATGTCTATTTTTTTGGGCGCCATTTTGTGTGTGGAAGCCTATCGGATTTTTCACAGGCCGCAAGATCAGCCGATTCGTTTCAATCGGGCGCGTGGGAAAGTTTACTTCTACTACTATAAGGATCGCCCATGCGCGCTGCGGCGGAGCAGGGTCATTGCTCGAGGTTATGCGTGGGGGCAGTTGTGCATGAGGACATGGTCAACGGCCCGCGGTCACTCGGGTATCGAGATCATCGCGGTCAAACCAGCCACGAACAAAACCATCTTCACGTGCAGCATTCCTGATGCATTGATCAAAATCGATCTTTTTGCTGGTGGGGTGAGTGAGGATTTCTGGCATGTATGTGAAGCCTACATGGCTTATGGTGCCGATATTCTGAAGGAGACCGGGGCGTTTTCAGTCGGCCAAGGCGATGTGAGTTGGAAAAACGCATCCAGTATGAATCTCGCCATGCGTCTTGCGCCGAAAGTGGTTTGGCCTGCCAAGATGGACGTCGAATCGCGAACGGCCCCGGATGGGGGGCCAGTCAGAGACGGAGCAGGCGTGCCATCCTGGTTCCGTTCGGTCGTAGAAGACGATTGAGGCGCGTTGCGCTGCTTCGACCACCCCTCACTCCGGCAAATCCCGCTGACTGATATCCGGTTCGCTCCCCCCGGAATTGAGATGCTCGATCTTCTCCATCCGCTGCCTTGCCATCTCCGGCAATTGGTTCGTCACGCCGATCACGAGCGCTTCGGCGAGCGCGAGCGCCGGCACGTTGGTCTGCAGCATCGCGAACGGCTGCCCCTGGATCCGCAGCACGATCTCCGCGAACTCGCCGATCGGCGAATGCCATTCGTCCGTGATCAGCAGCACACGCGTGCCAAGCCGATGCGCGGCCTGCGCGAACCGAATACTGTCCCGCTGATAACGTCGAAAATCGAAAATAACGAGCACGTCACCGGCCCCCATGTCCGCCAGCGCGACCGACGCGAGGTTCACATTCGGTTCGACATACTGAACATGTGGCCGCGCATATGCGAGGGTGAACGAAAACAGCGATGCAAGCGGCGCGGTGTAACGCCCGCCACCGCAAAAGACACGCATATCCGGATTGGCCAGCAGCGCCACCGCGGCGTCGAACGCCGCCGCATCGAGCCCTTCGATCGTGGTCGCCAGCGACTCGGACAGCCGCTGGAAGATTGCCGAATGACTGTCGCGCATGCCCGCGGGCGAATGGAACGCATCCATCCGCGCGAGCGGCGAATTCATCGCGGTGTCGATTTCGCCGTACAGCGCCTGCTGGAACGACGAGTAATTCGGAAAGCCGATCCGGACGACAAAGCGAAACACGGTCGGATCGCTGACCTCGGCCTGTTTGGCCAAGCTCGCAATCGGCCCGAGCCCGAGGCTCGGGTAGCGGTCCAGCAACGCCTGCGCGACCTTCTGTTCCGACGGCGTGAAGCTATCCATCTGGGATAACAGCAACGCCCTGATGCTCGTCCCCATCGGGCACTCCAACTCTCGTATCTGAATAACAAACGGCAGACGGGTGTCTGCCGGCGACTCCACGCATGTTAGCCGATCGACGTCAGGCGGGCCGTGCACGCTCCGAAATTAGAGGGACGCATCGCTCGGTGGACCGGCTCATTCACCATTGTAATAAAACAAACATTGAGAAACGATCCATTCGGCTGATATTCGTTCTTGGTCTAGTGATAACCCTAGGTTTTGGTGCAAAAAAGTGAGTGCTATGATCGCGGCCTCGCTGGAATGTATTGTTTATTACATGATCGATTGGCGCGTCGACATACCCCGATGCGGCGTCGCGTTCCGGCATGCCACGGTTTTATTTGTCTGGAGGATCCCGTCATGAGGCGGCTCGTAGTACTCACCCTGTTGTCGGCCATGAGCGTGTGCGCGTTCGCGGCATCGGACCCCGCGGTCGAAGCGAAGAACGGCATGGTCGTTTCGTCGCAGCATTTCGCGTCGCAAATCGGCGTCGACATCCTGAAGGCAGGCGGCAACGCGGTGGACGCCGCGGTGGCGGTCGGCTACGCGCAGGCCGTGACCAATCCGTGCTGCGGCAACATCGGCGGCGGCGGTTTCATGACCGTCCACCTGGCCGACGGCCGCGACCGCTTCATCAATTTCCGCGAAACCGCGCCGGCCGCGGCTTCCGCGAACATGTATCTCGATGCGAAGGGCAACGTCATTCCTGACGACAGCCTGTACGGCTATCGCGCAGTGGGCGTGCCCGGCACCGTTGCCGGCCTCGATCTCGCGCAGCGCAAGTACGGCAAGCTCACGCGCAAGCAGGTGATGGAGCCGGCGATCCGGCTCGCGCGCGACGGCTTCGTGCTGACGCGTGCCGATACGGACATCCTCGACACGACGATCGACCGCTTCAAGAAGGATCCGGAAGCGGCCCGCATCTTCCTGCGGCCGGACGGCACGCCGCTGCAGCCGGGCGACCGCCTGGTGCAGAAGGATCTGGCCCGCACGCTCGAGCGCATCGCGGAGCAGGGGCCCGACGCGTTCTATCACGGCGAGATCCCGAAGATCGTCGAGGCGGCGGCCAAAAAGGGCGGCGGCCTGATCACGGCGGCCGATTTCGCGTCGTACCGTGCGCAGGACATGGCGCCGCTGACGTGTTCGTATCGCGGCTACGAGTTCGTGTCGGCCCCGCCGCCGAGCTCGGGCGGCGTGACGATGTGCGAGACGCTGAACATCCTCGAAGGGTATGACATGCGCAAGCTTGGCTACCATTCGGCCGCGCCGGTGCATTACATGACCGAAGCGATGCGCCACGCATACGAAGATCGCAACACGCTGCTCGGCGATCCGAACTTCATCGACAACCCGGTCGCGAAGCTGACGAGCAAGGACTACGCGGCGCAGATCCGCAAGAGCATCCATTCGGATACGGCGACGCCGTCGGTCGACGTGCAGCCGGGCGTCGGCGTGCACGAGAAGCCGGAGACGACCCACTATTCGATCATCGACCACGACGGCAACGCGGTGTCGACGACGTACACGGTCAACGGCCGCTTCGGCGCCGTGGTCATCGCGCCGGGCACGGGCTTCTTCCTGAACGACGAGATGGACGACTTCACCGTGAAGGTCGGCGCGCAGAACCTGTTCGGCCTCGTGCAGGGCACGCGCAACTCGATCGCGCCGGGCAAGCGTCCGCTGTCGTCGATGGCGCCGACCATCGTGACGAAGGACGGCAAGGTGTTCATGGTCGTCGGTTCGCCGGGCGGCTCGCGCATCATCACGATCACGCTGCAGACGGTGCTGAACGTGATCGACTACGGGATGACGCCGCAGGACGCGGTCACCGCGCCGCGCATCCACCACCAGTGGCTGCCCGACGAGGTCTATTACGAAACCTACGGCCTGTCGCCCGACACGCTCGCGATCCTGCGCAACATGGGCTACAAGATGGTCGAACAGACGCCGTGGGGCGCCGCCGAGCTGATCATGGTCGGCCTGCCGGGCACCGAAGCAGCGAGCCGCCAGAGCTCCGGGAACGATTCGTCGGTGTCCGGGAACGTGCGGGTCGGCTTCATCTACGGCTACAACGACCCGCGCCGTCCGGCCGGCTCGGCAATCGGTTACTGACCCGAGCCGACCTGATCGCATCATGCTGAATCGCTGCTCCGCAACGGCGCTCGCCCTCGCGCGAATGCCGTTGCGGCGGCAGCACGTCGGTTCGTGGAGATCCGCGAGCCGACCGGCGCCGGCGACCGTGCCCGATACACCGGGCACGACCGGTTCGCCACGCGCGCACCCTGGCACGGCCCGGGCGTGCGCGCCTTTCATCCGTCAACTTCTTCCCGTGCATCCAATTCCGATATGAACAAACGAATGTCCGCGGCAGGCTGGATCCTGCTCGCGATGGCGGCCGGCATCCTGATCGGCTACATGATCTACACGCAGCTGCCGGACAAACAGTCGGCGGCGGAAATCGCCGGCTACATCTCGCTGGTGTCCGACGTGTTCCTGCGGCTGATCAAGATGGTGATCGGCCCGCTGGTGTTCTCGACGCTGGTCGTCGGCATCGCGCACATGGGCGACGCGTCGTCGGTGGGCCGCGTGTTCGTGAAGGCGCTCGGCTGGTTCATCACCGCGTCGCTGATCTCGCTGCTGCTCGGCCTGCTGATGGCGAACCTGCTGCGTCCGGGCGATAACCTCGGGCTGCCGCTGCCGGATATCGGCGCGTCCGCGCATCTGGCGACGTCCAAGTTCACGCTGAAGGATTTCGTCGGCCACATGGTGCCGAAGTCGATCGCCGAAGCGATGGCGAACAACGAGATCCTGCAGATCGTCGTGTTCTCGATGTTCTTCGGCGTGGCGCTCGCGTCGCTCGGCGAACGCGGCAAGATCCTCGTCGCGGCGATCGACCAGCTCGCGCACGTGATGCTGAAGATCACCGGCTACGTGATGAAACTTGCGCCGCTCGCGGTGCTGGCGGCGATGGCGTCGACCGTCGCGATCAACGGGCTGTCGATCCTGCTGAAGTTCGCGGTGTTCATGGGCGACTTCTACCTGAGCCTGTTCCTGCTGTGGGGCACGCTCGTCGCGGCCGGGCTGCTGTTCCTCGGCCGCCGCGTGTTCAAGCTGCTGGTGCTGATCAAGGAAGCGTTCATGCTGTCGTTCGCGACCGCGAGCTCGGAAGCCGCGTATCCGAAGATCCTCGATGCGCTCGACCGTTTCGGCGTGCGTCGCAAGATCTCGAGCTTCGTGATGCCGATGGGGTATTCGTTCAACCTCGACGGCTCGATGATGTACTGCACGTTCGCGTCGCTGTTCATCGCGCAGGCGTACGGCATTCACCTGTCGCTCGGCACGCAGGTCACGATGCTGCTGATCCTGATGCTGACGTCGAAGGGCATGGCCGGCGTGCCGCGCGCGTCGCTCGTCGTGATCGCCGCGACGCTGCACCAGTTCAACATCCCGGAAGCCGGGCTGCTGCTGATTCTCGGCGTCGATACGTTCCTCGACATGGGCCGTTCGGCCACGAACGCGGTGGGCAACTCGATCGCCAGCGCGGTGGTCGCGAAATGGGAAGGCGAGCTGATGCCGGAAGCAGAAGCCGAAGCGAATGCGGCACGGCTGGATGCGGAAGCCGAAGCACGCATGAACGAGGCGGTTCGCGATACGGATCGCGTCACCTCTGGCTGAAGCGGAGCCCCGGGTCGACTCCCGGGCTGTCAGGCCGCCTCGGCGGGGCGGGCCGCGTCGATGCACGCGGCCAGCACCATCGCGGCGGCGTTGCCCGGCGTCGAGCCGAGCAATTGCGGCGCATAGACGCTGTCGCCGATCTCGATCGGCTGCCCCGACAACGCGCACACGCCGCGCTTGCGCGTGGTGAACAGCCGCCACTTCTGATAACCGTAGTGCCCGGTGCAGGCGTCGCGCCATGAAATCATCACGGTGTCGGCCGTGGGCCGCTCGAGCACGCTGATGGACGGCTTGCTCGTCATGTCCCACGACGGCAGCCGGTCGCGCGTGACGCTGCGCCGCCGCGGCGCGCCCCACGAGACGGACGGCATGTCGAAGCTGCTGATCGCGGCAACGGTCATGAGCCAGGGCGCTAAACGGTTGTTCATGTCGGTTTTCCTCGAAACGTTATGCGACACCGCCACGTGCGGTATCACGACAGGCGGATGCGCGGCTGCACGCAGCCGTTGATCCGTTCGGCGATCCACAGCAGGGTCGCCTTGGAGAAGCCGTGCAGCGCCTGCTGGTGCCGCCGGTAGAGCATCAGGTGGCTGAACTGCGCGAAACGCCCCTGGATGAAGCCGCCGCGAAAGAACCCGAACTGCCCGAGCGTGCCGAACGCGTCGTAGTCGCTGATCGACACGAGCGCACCGAAATCGTGGAACGCGAACGGCGGAATCGGCTGGCCGTCGAGCCATGCGGGCAGATGCTTCGCGAGATGCTCGGCCTGCTGCGTCGCGACTTGCGCGGTGGGCGGCAGCGGCCGTTCGTGGCCGTCGGGCAGCAGGCTCGCGCAGTCGCCGATCGCGAACACGTGCTCGTCGCCGGTGGCCTGCAGCGTCGGCCCGACGACGATCTGGTTCGCGCGATTCGTGTCGAGCCCGTCGAGCGCCTGCATGAAATCGGGCGCCTTCACGCCGGCTGCCCACACCATCAGGTCCGCTTCCGCGAACGAACCGTCGCCGTAGTGAAAGCCGTTTGCGTCGGCCGACGTGACGCGGGTGGACGTCAGCACATGAAAGCCGATCTGTTCGAGCCGCCGCTGCGCCGACGCGGAAATCCGCGGCGGAAACGCGGCGAGGATGCGCGGGCCGCTCTCGAGCAGCGTGAGCTGCAGCCGCTCGCGCACCGTCGCGTCACCGTACGCCTGCGCCACTTCCAGCAAGCGGCTCAGCTCCGCCGCGAGTTCCACGCCGGTCGCGCCCGCGCCGACGATCGCGACGCGGAACGGTTCATCGCGCGCGATGCTGCGAAATACGCGCATCCGCAACGCTTCGTTGAAGGTCTCGGCCTGCTTCTGGCTGTCGATGAAATAGCAGTGCTCGCGCACGCCCGGCACGCCGAAATCGTTGGCCTGGCTGCCGAGCGCGAAGATCAGCACGTCGTATTCGAGTTCGCGCGCGTCGAGCACGAGTTCGCCGTCCTGCGAGCGGATCTCGCCGAGCTGCACGCGGCGGCGCGCGCGATCAAGCCCCGTCAGTTCGCCGGGCTGGTACGTGTAACCGTGATCACGTGCATGGGCAAGGAAGATCACCTGCTGCTGCTGCACGTCGCGCGTCCCGGCCGCGATCGTGTGCAGCATCGGCTTCCAGATGTGGGTCGGGCTGCGGTCGACGACGGTCACCTGGGCGCGCCCGGACCGGCCGAGGCGCTCGCCCAGGCGGGTGGCGAGCTGCAGGCCGGCGATCCCGCCACCGACGATGACGATGCGTGTAGGGGTTGTCATGGATAAATCATCACGTGATGAATAATGTATGATCCTAGCGCTTCCCGGCTTCGCGTGTCAACGGAGCGGGGCAGGTCACCCGGTGTTCGGCGTCGCTCGAGCGGGGCCGGAACAGGGGTATTCGAGTCATTCAAGGAGAGCAGGAAGACGTGGCTGAAGTCACTGAGCGCGCGCCGGCCAAGCGGCGTATGCGAGGGCGGCCGCTGGCCGGGGCGTCCGTGGGGCCGGACGTGATATTGCGGGCCGCGCGCCGCACGTTCGCGAAGCGCGGCTACGACGCCACGAGCGTGCGCGAAGTCGCGCGCGAGCTGGGCGTCGACGCGGCGCTGATCGCGCACCATTTCGGGACGAAGGAAACGTTGTGGCTGGCGGTCGTCGAGCAGATCGCCGAGCTGGCCGAGCCGATGTTCGACGCAATGCGCGCGCTGCGCACGTCGTCGCTGCCACATCGCGAGCGTGTGCGGCGCGCGATCGAGCTGTGCGTCGAGCACGAGTTCGACGAGCCTGACCTGGGCATGTTTTTCTCGACGGCGGCGACCGAGGAGGGCGGGCGGCTCGACCGGTTGCAGGAGCGGCTCGTGCGCCCGTATTACGACGTGATGTTCCCGCTGCTGTCGGAGGCGGTTGAGGCCGGCGTGATTCGCCCGGTCGAGCCGACGGTGCTGTTCTTCATGATCGCGAGCGCGATCGGCACCACTGTGTCATACAGTCACATGATGCTGGAGTACACGTCGCTGCCCACGCGGCAGGACGCGTTCCGGCAGGCCGTGGTGGACATTGCGTTCAACGTCGTCGGCGGCTGAGCGCCGCGCGTGACGCGCGCGGTCACGTCGCCAGCGCCAGCCCCAGTTCGCGCACCGCGCTTCGCGCGGTCTCGCGCAACGCATCGACGAGCGGCGAGGGCGTCCGGTACGCGATCGCCAGCTCGTACGCGAGCGGGCTGCCTGCATCCTTCAGTTCGCAGAACGTAATGCCTTGCGGCTGCATCGGCACGAACAGGCGCGGCATCAGCGCGACGCCGATGCCGCCCGCGACGAGCCCGGCCGTCGTCTGCATCTGGCGCGGCTGCTGGACGATGCGCGGCGCGAAGCCGGCCTGCGCGCATGCGGTCACGATCAGCGCGTGCAGGCCGGGCCCGTGGTGCGCGGCAAACATGACCCACGATTCGTCCGCCAGTTCGGCAAGCGCAATGCGCCGGCGGTGTGCGAGCCGGTGACCGTCGGGCAGCGCGGCGACCATCCGGTCGCGCAGCAGCGGCTCGACGCGCACGTCGCCCGCATCGGCCACCGGCAGCACGACGAGGCCGACGTCCGTGCGGTCCTGGCGCAGCGCGAGTACCTGCTCGGCGGTCGTGCCTTCCTCAAGCTGGAAATCGACGTCCGGATGGCGTTCCTGGAACGCGCGGAGGATCAGCGGCAGCAGCGCGTTGACCGTGCTGTCGACGAAACGCAACCGTAGCGTGCCGCCGAGGCCGGCGCCCGTGCGGCGGGCCACTGCCACCGCGCGCTCGGCCTGTTCGAGCGCGCGCCGTGCTTCGAGCAGGAACGCGTCGCCGGCCGGCGTGAGCGCCGTGCCGCGGTTGTCGCGCTCGAGCAGCACGACGCCCAGCTCGTCCTCGAGCTTGCGGATCGCCGCGCTGAGCGGCGGTTGCGCCATGTGCAGCCGCTCGGCCGCACGCCGGAAACTGAGCGTCTCGGCGACCGCGATGAATTGCCTGAACTGGCGTAGATCGATCATGCGATACCTTTCGCGTATCAGTGGATCATCGAATTCGTATTTTACCTATCACATTGTGCTGCCCAGAATGGCCTTGTCATCAACGGTCGACATTCGGGAGGGCAGGTCATGACAGGGATCGAACAGCAGCGAACGGCAATCGTCACGGGCGGGTCGAGCGGGATCGGCTTTGCGATCGCGCGCCGGCTGGTGGAAGACGGGTATCGGGTCGCGATCGTCGGGCGCGACGCGGCACGGCTGGAAGCAGCCGTCGCGCGGCTTGGCGGCGCGGCGATCGGGCAGGCCGCCGACCTGAGCGTGAGACGGGAGGCGGAGGCGGCGGTGGCCGCGATCATCGGGCAGTGGTCTTGCATCGATGTGCTGGTCAACAACGCGGGGCTGACCGGCCGCGTCGGTGCGGATACCGAGGCGGGCGAGGCCGAGCGCGTGTGGGACGCCGTGCTCGACGCGAACCTGAAGAGCCTGTTCGTGACGACCCTGGCCGTGCTGCCGCACCTGGCCGAGCAGGGGGCGCGGATCGTCAACATCGGTTCGATCGCGGCGCGCGCCGGCAGCTTGCTGCCGGGTGGCCTGGCGTACGCGGCGGCGAAGGCCGGCGTCGAAGGGTTCACCGTCGCGCTCGCGCGCGAACTCGGGCCGCGCGGCGCCACGGTCAATACGGTCGCACCCGGTTATATCGCCGACACGCGCTTCTTCGGCGAAAGCGGCGTCGCGCCGGCCATTGCGGCGACGATTCGCGAACAGACGCCGGCCGGCCGCGCCGGGCATCCGGACGATATCGCGGACGCGGTTGCGTGGCTCGCCGGGCCGCGTGCGTCGTTCGTCACCGGTGCGACGATCGCGGTGAACGGCGGCTGGCGGGTCGGGTGACGCAATCGACCCAGATGGCCGGATGCGGCGGCATCGCGCGCCACATCCGGTCCGCCGGTCATTCGATATCCACGGGCGGCTTGTCGCCGAGCCAGCGGCGCGCGCCGGGCCCGTTGCGGCCCGCGCGGTCCTCCGGGTTCGTCAGCTTGCAGCGCTTCAGCGACAGGCAGCCGCAGCCGATGCATTCGTCGAGGTTGATGTACAGGCGCTGCAACTCCTCGATCCGGCTCGCGACGCGCTGCTTCCAGCCGCGCGACAGCCGCTGCCAGTCCTTGTTGCTCGGCGCGGTGTCCTCGGGGAGGCTGACGAGCTGCTCGGCGATCTCGTCGAGCGAATAGCCGATCTTCTGCGCGAACACGATGAACGCGATCAGCCGCAGCACCGCGCGCGAATAGTGGCGATGGCTCGAGCCGTTGCGGTGCGACTTGATGAGCCCGCGCGTCTCGTAGAACCGCAGTGTCGATGCCGGCACGCCGCTGCGCGCGGCCACTTCGCGGATCGACATCAGCGGCCATTGCGGTGTTTCCTGGATACCCATGTCGCCCCTCCGGGAAAGCTTGACTTGAAGTTAACTTCAACTTTTATGCTACGCGGCAGTTTAACCCGTCGCGAGGCATCATGCTCTCCTTTTCCCTACGCAGGACGTCGCCTTTGGGCGCGGCCTGCGCACTGCTGCTGGCGTTGTCGGGCTGTCACGACGGCAAAGGCGCATCGTCGGCTCAATCCCTTCCCGAAGTCGGCGTCGCCACCATCGCGCCCCGCACGATCCGCCTCGCGGACGAATTCAACGGACGCGTCGAAGCGGTCGACGCGGTCGAACTGCGGCCGCGCGTGAGCGGCTACCTGCAGCGCGTCGCCTACAAGGAGGGCGACCTGGTCGCGCAGGGCGCGCTGCTGTTCGAGATCGACCCGCGCCCGTACCGGATCGCGCTCGATCGCGCCAATGCGCAGCTGCAGCGGGCGCGTGCGGCCGCGAGCCTCGCGAACGTGCAGCTCAAGCGCGTGCAGACGCTGATCGATGCGCATGCGACGTCGCAGGAAGAACTCGATAACGCGCGCGCCACCGCCGAGCAGGCGCGTGCGGACCTGCAGGCGGCCGACGCGGCCGTCGCCGATGCGAAGCTCAATCTCGGCTTCACCGAAGTGCGCGCGCCGATCGCGGGCCGCGTCGGCCGCGCGGTCGCCACCGTCGGCAACCTGGCGCGCGCGGACGACACGCTGCTGACGACCGTCGTGTCGCAGAACCCCGTCTACGTGTATTTCGATTGCGACGAACAGAGCTACCTGCGCTACAACGCGCGGCGCGCCGATCCGAAACATCGCGCGATCGGTGCCGATCCGGTGCGCGTGGGCCTCGCGAACGAGACGGGCTTCCCGCATGCGGGCACCGTCGATTTCCTCGACAACCGGCTCGATCCGCAAACCGGCACGATCCGCGCGCGCGTGCGGCTGCCGAATGCGGACCATACGTTTACGCCGGGCCTGTATGCGCGCGTGCAGCTCGTCAGCGGCCGCGACCAGGATGCGCTGCTCGTCGACGACAAGGCCGTGCTCACCGACCAGGACCGCAAGTACGTGTATGTGATCGGGCCCGGCGACAAGGCGCTGCGCCGCGACGTGACGATCGGCCGCGGGGTGGAGGGCGAGCGGATCATCGAGAAGGGGATCCAGGCGGGTGACCGCGTGGTCGTCGACGGCGTGCAGCGGATCTACTATCCGGGCGCGCAGGTGAAGCCGAAGACGCTGCCCGCGCGCGCGGACGCCGGTGCCGGCAATGGCGAAGGCAACGGCGCGGGCAACGGCACGCAGGCCGTCGCCGACGCCGGCGCGCCGGCCGCGCAGTGACGGGAGACAGCCAATGGATTTCTCCCGATTCTTCATCGACCGGCCGATCTTCGCGGTCGTGCTGTCGATCGTCATCTTCGCGATCGGCCTGATTTCGATTCCGATGCTGCCCGCCGGCGAATACCCGGAAGTCGTGCCGCCGAGCGTCGTCGTGCGAGCGACGTACCCGGGCGCGAACCCGAAGGAAATCGCCGAATCGGTCGCCGAACCGCTGGAAGAGGCGATCAACGGCGTCGAAGGCATCATGTACATGAAGTCGGTCGCCGGTTCCGACGGCAGCCTGCAGGTGGTCGTCACGTTCCTGCAGGGCGTCGATCCCGACACGGCCGCCGTGCGCGTGCAGAACCGCGTGAGCCAGGCGCTGTCGCGCCTGCCCGACGAGGTGCGCCAGTACGGCGTGACCACGCAGAAGCAGTCGCCCACGCCGCTGATGTACGTGAGCCTCTATTCGCCGGACAACAGCCGCGATTCGCTGTACCTGCGCAACTACCTGACGCTGCACGTGAAGGACGAGCTGTCGCGGCTCACCGGGATCGGCGATGTCGGCGTGTATGGGGCCGGCGACTATGCGATGCGGCTGTGGCTCGACCCGAACCGGCTCGCGTCGCGCGGGCTGACCGCGAGCGACGTGATCGCCGCCGTGCGCGAGCAGAACCTGCAGGTGTCGGCCGGCCAGCTCGGCGCGGAGCCGTCGCCGAAGAAGAACGACTTCCTGCTGTCGATCAACGTGCGCGGCCGGCTGCGCACGGTGCAGGAGTTCGGCGACATCGTGCTGCGCACCGGCGACGACGGGCAGGTCGTGAAGCTGTCCGACGTCGCGCGCATCGAGCTCGGCGCGGGCGACTACACGCTGCGCTCGTATTTCAACGACAAGCCGTCGGCGGTGATCGGCATCTTCCTGTCGCCGGGCGCGAACGCGCTCGAGGTCGCGAAGGCCGTGTATGCGAAGTTCGACGAACTGTCGAAGCGCTTCCCGCCCGGCGTCGCGTACCGGCCCGTGTGGGATCCGACGGTGTTCGTGCGCGAATCGATCCGCGCGGTGCAGCACACGCTGATCGAGGCCGTCGTGCTGGTCGTGCTCGTCGTGATCCTGTTCCTGCAGACGTGGCGCGCGTCGATCATCCCGCTCGTCGCGGTGCCCGTGTCGGTGGTCGGCACGTTCGCGTGGCTCTATCTGCTCGGCTATTCGATCAACACGCTGACGCTGTTCGGGCTCGTGCTCGCGATCGGGATCGTCGTCGACGATGCGATCGTGGTCGTCGAGAACGTCGAGCGCAACATCGCGCAGGGCCTGAGCCCGCGCGACGCCGCGCACCAGGCGATGCGCGAGGTGTCGGGGCCGATCGTCGCGATCGCGCTCGTGCTGTGCGCGGTGTTCGTGCCGATGGCGTTCATGTCCGGCGTCACGGGCCAGTTCTACCGGCAGTTCGCGGTGACGATCGCGATCTCGACGGTGATCTCCGCGGTCAACTCGCTGACGCTGTCGCCCGCGCTTGCCGCGAAGCTGCTGCGTCCGCACGATGCGCCGAAGGATGCGCTCACGCGCGGGCTCGATCGCGCGTTCGGCTGGCTGTTCCATCCGTTCAACCGCTTCTTCGACCGCAGTTCCGATCGCTATCACGGCTTCGTCGGCCGCACGCTGAAGCGGCGCGGCGTGGTGTTCGCGGTCTATGCGGCGCTGCTCGCGGCCACCGCGCTGCTGCTCAACGCGGTGCCGGGCGGCTTCATCCCCGTGCAGGACAAGCTGTACCTGTTCGCGGGGGTGAAGCTGCCGGAAGGCGCGTCGCTCGCGCGCACCAGCGAGGTGACCGAGCAGATGACGAAGATCGCGCTCGGCACCGAGGGTGTCGAGATGGTGCCGGCGTTTGCCGGGCTGAACGCGCTGCAGGGTGTGAACACGCCGAATATCACGAACTCGTACGTGATCCTGAAGCCGTTCGACCAGCGCCACCGCAGCGCCGCGCAGATCAACGCGGACCTGAACGCGCGCTTCTCGGCCATCGGCGGCGGCATCACCTATGCGCTGATGCCGCCGCCGATCCAGGGCCTTGGCAACGGCTCGGGCTATTCGCTGTACCTGGAGGATCGCGGCGGCCTCGGCTACGGCGCCTTGCAGAATGCGCTCACCGCGTTCCAGGGCGCGGTCGCGAAGACGCCGGGGATGAGCTACCCGGTCAGCTCGTACCAGGCGAACATCCCGCAGCTCGAGGTGAAGGTCGACCGGTTGAAGGCGAAGGCGCAGGGCGTCGCGCTGACCGACCTGTTCAGCACGCTGCAGGTCTATCTCGGCTCGATGTACGTGAACGACTTCAACCTGTTCGGCCGCGTGTACCGCGTGATGGCGCAGGCCGATGCCGGCCACCGGCAGACGGCCGCCGACATCGCGAACCTGCGCACGCGCAACGCGAAGGGCGAGATGGTGCCGATCGGCTCGATGGTGACGGTGGCGCCGGCGTACGGGCCCGACCCGGTGGTGCGCTACAACGGCTATCCGGCCGCGAACCTGATCGGCGATGCCGATCCGAAGGTGATGTCGTCGTCGCAGGCGATCGAGAAGCTGCAGCAGATCGCGAAGGACGTGCTGCCGCCGGGCATCACGCTCGAATGGACCGATCTCAGCTACCAGCAGGTCACGCAGAGCAACGCGGCGATCGTCGTGTTCCCGCTCGCGGTGATGCTCGTGTTCCTGGTGCTCGCGTCGCTGTACGAGAGCTGGACGCTGCCGCTTGCGGTGATCCTGATCGTGCCCGTGTGCATCTGCGCCGCGCTGTTCGGCGTGTGGCTGTCGGGCGGCGACAACAACGTGTTCGTGCAGGTTGGTCTCGTCGTGCTGATGGGATTGGCGTGCAAGAACGCGATCCTGATCGTCGAGTTCGCGCGCGAGCTCGAAATCCAGGGCAAGGGCGTGATCGACGCCTCGCTCGAAGCGTGCAAGCTGCGGCTGCGCCCGATCGTGATGACGTCGGTCGCGTTCATCGCGGGCTCGGTGCCGCTGCTGATCGGCGGCGGCGCGGGCAGCGAAGTGCGCGCGGCCACCGGCATCACCGTGTTCGCGGGGATGCTGGGCGTCACGTTGTTCGGGCTGTTCCTGACGCCCGTGTTCTATGTGGCGATCCGCAAGCTCGCGGGCGGCACGCCGGCCGTGTGGAGCGAACACCACGGCACCCTCGAAGGAGAAAACCGATGAGCGCCGCTTTCCGTCTTTCCGCGCTCGCGATGTCGGTGACGCTTGCCGCGTGCGCGGTCGGCCCCGATTTCAAGCGGCCCGACACGGCCACGGCCGCGCGGTTCGCGCGCGATGCGCATCCGGCGGAGTCGGCTGGTACGACGCCGGAGACGCCGGATATGCCGCCCGACGCGACGGCCGATGCCGCGTTCTGGCGCGGCTTCGGCGATCCGGTGCTGACGCAGCTGATCGACACGGCGCTCGCGGCGAACCAGGACCTGCAGGTTGCCGTGTCGCGCTACGACGCGTCGAATGCGCTGCTGTCGCAGGCCACGTTCGATCGTTACCCGACGATCACCGCGAGCGGGCAGATCGGCCATCAGCTGACGAGCAAGGACCAGGCGTTCGGTGCGCCGCGCAGCCAGCGCGATACGCCGACGTCCAGCGTCGGGATCAATGCCGCGTGGGAGCTCGACCTGTTCGGCCGCGTGCGTCGTTCGATCGAGTCGCAGCGTGCGGAAACGGCCGCCAGCGCGGCGGATGTGCGCGCGGTGCGCGTCGCGATCGCCGGCGAAGTGGCGAGCACGTACGTCGACCTGCGCGGCTCGCAGGAGCGGCTGCGGATCGCGCGCGAGAACGCCGACAACCAGAAGCAGACGCTCGCGCTGATCAATGCGCGCGTCGGCGCGGGACGCGGCTCCGAACTCGATGCGGCGCGGGCGCGCGCGCAGTACGAATCGACGACGTCGCGGATTGCCGTGTACGAAGCGGCGATCGGCGTCGACGAGCACCGGCTCGCGGTGCTGACCGGGCAGACGCCGGACGCGCTGATCGGTCGCTTCGATCTCCCGAAGGCCGCCGCGTCGGCGGGCACGCCGGTGCCGCTGCCGGCGCTGGCCGCCGACATCGATCCCGGCACGCCGGGCGACCTGCTGCGGCGGCGGCCCGACGTCGCGGCGGCCGAGGCGCGGCTGCACGCGGCGACCGCGCGCGTGGGCGTCGCGACGGCCGACCTGTTTCCGCGTTTCACGCTGTCGGGGCTGCTCGGCAGTGCGACGAGCAGCTACGGGTTCTTCCGCGCGGGCAGCGACACGAACCTGATCGCGCTCGGCATCGACTGGTCGTTCCTCGACGTCGGCCGCGTGCGGGCGCGGATCGCCGCGAGCGATGCGGAAGCGGCCGGCCAGCTCGCGCAGTACCGGCAGACCGTGCTCGGGGCGCTGGAGGAAACGGAGAACGCGCTGCTGCGCGCCGCCCGCACGCGTGACGAGACGGGCCATCTGGCGCAGGCCGCGACCGATAGCGCGCGTGCCGCGCAACTGGCGCAGGCGCGGTTTTCGGCGGGTGCGATCGACTATTACGAGGTGCTCGACGCGCAACGCACGCTGCTGCAGGCGCAGGATGCGGCGGCCGACGGGCAGATGCGCAGCGCGGCGTCGACGGTGGCGTTGTACAAGGCGCTGGCGGGCGGCTGGCCGTCGGGAACGGGGCAGGGCTCGCGGCAAGGCTCGCTCGCGCAGGCGGGGCAGTAGCGCGGGCAGCACGGTGGCGCGGCAGGCCGGGCCATCCCGCCTGCCGCGCACGCGCGACTACACGCTGGCCGGATCGACCTTGTCGATGTCGATGCCGTAGCGCCGGATGGCTTCGCCGACGCGTGCACGCGGAATCGCGCCGTCGTCGGCGAGCGCCTTCAGCGCCGCGATCACGATGAAGTGCCGGTCGACCTCGAAGAACGTGCGCAGCGCGTCGCGCGTATCCGAGCGGCCGAAACCGTCGGTGCCGAGCGACACGAAGCGCCGGCCGTCGACGAACCCGCGGATCTGGTCGCCGACGATCTTCATGTAGTCGGTCGCCACCACCACCGGCCCCGTGCGGCCGTCGAGGCATTGCTGCACGTACGGCACGCGCGGCGCCTGCTCGGGATGCAGCAGGTTCCAGCGTTCCGCGGCAAGCCCGTCGCGGCGCAACTCGTTCAGGCTCGTCGCGCTCCACACGTCGCTCGATACGCCGAAGTCCTGCGCGAGCAGGTCGCTCGCGGCGATCACTTCGCGCAGGATCGCGCCGCTGCCCATCAACTGCAGATGCGGCGCATCGGCCGTGTGTGACGTACCTTCGCGCAGCAGGTAAAGCCCCTTGAGAATGCCGGCCTCGGCGCCGTCCGGCAGCGCCGGATGCGGGTAGTTCTCGTTGAGCAGCGTGATGTAGTAGTAGACATCCTCCTGTTCCGCGAACATCCGCCGCAGCCCGTCGCGCACGATTACCGCGAGTTCGTACGCATAGGTCGGGTCGTACGACACGCAGTTCGGGATCACCGACGACAACACGTGGCTGTGCCCGTCGTCGTGCTGCAACCCTTCGCCCATCAGCGTCGTGCGGCCCGACGTCGCGCCGAGCAGGAAGCCGCGCGTACGCGCGTCGCCGGCCGCCCACGCGAGATCGCCGACGCGTTGCAGCCCGAACATCGAATAGAAGATGTAGAACGGAATCGTCGGCAGGCCGTGGTTGCTGTATGCAGTGCCGGCCGCGATCCACGACGCGATCGCGCCCGATTCGTTGATGCCTTCCTGCAGGATCTGCCCGTCCTTCGCTTCCTTGTAGTAGCTGAGCTGGCCGGCGTCCTGCGGCGTATAGAGCTGGCCGAGATGCGAGTGGATGCCGATCTGGCGGAACAGGCCCTCCATCCCGAACGTGCGCGATTCGTCCGGCACGATCGGCACGACGAGCTTGCCGAGTGCCGGATCCTTCAGCAGCGTGCCGAGGATGCGCACGAATGCCATCGTCGTCGACAGCCCGCGCTCGCCGCTGTCCTTGAGCTGCCCGTCGAATGCGGCGAGCGGCGGCACCGGCAGCGGCGCCACGGTGCTGAAGCGGGCCGGCACGTGGCCGCCGAGGGCGGCACGGCGTTCGGCGAAGTAGCGAGCCTCGGCGCTGCCCGGCTCCGGCTTCAGGTACGGCAGTTCGTCGAGCTGCGCATCGCTGACCGGCAGCGCGAAGCGGTCGCGAAACGCGCGTACCGCATCCGCGCTCATCTTCTTCAACTGGTGGTTCACGTTCTGGCCTTCGCCGGCTTCGCCCATCCCGAAGCCCTTGACCGTCTTCGCGAGCACGACGCTCGGCCGTCCGTCCGCGCGCATCGCCTGCGCATAGGCCGCATGCACCTTTTCCGGATCGTGGCCGCCGCGTGCCAGTTTCCAGATGTCGTCGTCGGACAGGTCCGCGACGAGGTCGAGCAACTCGGGATACTTGCCGAAGAAATGCTCGCGCACGTACGCGCCGCTCTGCGACTTGAAGGTCTGGTAGTCGCCGTCGACGCATTCCATCATCCGCTGACGCAGCAGGCCCGTCGTGTCGCGTTCGAGCAGGCGATCCCAGCCGGCGCCCCAGATCACCTTGATGACGTTCCAGCCCGCCGCGCGGAACGTGCCTTCGAGCTCCTGGATGACCTTGCCGTTGCCGCGCACGGGGCCGTCGAGGCGCTGCAGGTTGCAGTTGACGACGAAGATCAGGTTGTCGAGCCGTTCGCGCCCGGCGAGCGAGATCGCGGCGAGCGATTCCGGCTGGTCCATTTCGCCGTCGCCGAGGAATGCCCAGACCTTGCGGCCCTGATGCGCTTTCAGCCCGCGATATTCGAGGTAGCGCATGAAGCGCGCCTGATACGCGGCCGTCAGCGGCCCGAGCCCCATCGACACGGTGGGGAATTGCCAGAAATCCGGCATCAGCCGTGGATGCGGATACGACGACAGCCCGTCGCGTCCCGCCTCCCGGCCGGTCTCGCGGCGGAAGTTGTCGAGTTGTGCGTCCGTGATGCGGCCTTCCAGGTACGCGCGGCCATAGATGCCCGGCGCCGAATGGCCCTGGATGTAGACCATGTCGCCGTCGAAAGTGTCGGTGCGGCCGCGGAAGAAGTGATCGAAGCCGACGTCGTACAGCACCGCGGCCGACTGGTAAGTCGCGATATGCCCGCCGACGTTCGAATGCCGTCCGGCGCGCAGCACCATCACCATCGCGTTCCAGCGGATCATCGCGTTCAGGCGCCGTTCGAGCGCAAGATCGCCCGGGTAGGCCGGCTGCCGTTCACGCGGCACCGTGTTCACGTACGCGGTCGTCACGCGGCCGTGCAGGTCGCCGTGGCGTGCCGCGTCGAGATCGGAAAGCTGGTCGAGCAGGTAGTGCGCGCGCGGGCGGCCTTCGAGCGCGATCACGGATTCGAGCGCATCGAGCCATTCGCGGGTTTCCTGCGGGTCGATGTCGGGTAGCGCGAGCGGTGCGGTCATGCAATGTCTCCAGAAGCATAAGGCTGCGCGGGGCGACGGTCGTAGCGCCGCGACGCGCGATGGAACGCCCGCCGATCAGCGGGCAGATGGTTGCAATTGCAATCGTATGGGGGCAATTGTTATCGAGGTAGAATTTAATTGCAACTGCAATTCAACGAGAGGAACGACCTGACATGAGCGCACCCGAACCCGATCTGTGGTTTTCGTTCGTCCGCGCGCACCGGACGATGATTCGCGAGATCGAGCGCCGCCTCGCGGCGGCCGGCCTGCCGGCCTATGCGTGGTACGACGCGTTGTGGGGGCTCGAAAGCGGGCCCGACGGCACGCGCCGCATGCACGAGCTGGCCGACGTGCTCGCGATCGAGCGCTACAACCTCACGCGGCTCGTCGACCGGCTCGAACAGGAGGGGCTCGTCACGCGCGCCCGTTCGGCGGACGACGGCCGCGCCGCCTATGCGAGCATCACCGACAAGGGGCGGGCGCTGCGCAAGAAGATGTGGAAGGTGTACCAGTCGACTGTGTCGGAGCTTTTCCTCGACCAGTTCGGCGGCAAGGAGCAGGCGGCGATGGCCGCCGCGCTCGACCGTGCGACCGCCGCGGCGCGCGACGCGGGCGCCGACGCGAAGTAGCGTCAGCCGCTCGCACAGCGGCGCATCGCCTGCGCGGCCCAGTCGGCCGGCACGCGGCCGTCGTCGGCCAGCAGCCGGAGCGCGACCGCGACGATCCAGCGGGCATTCGGCGCGCGTGTGCCGGGGCCCGGGCCGGCCAGGTCCGCGCCGAGCGCCGCGAAGCGGGCCGGGACGAACGCGCCGATCTGCGCGGCGACGTGCCGCGCATAGCCTGTCACCGCGAGCACCGGCGTGCGGCTGTCGCCGACGCATCGGCGCACATGCGCGACCTGCGGTTCGTCGTGCGGATGCAGCAGTTTCCACCGGTCGGCTGCATGACCGTCGCGGGCGAGCTGCGTGTAGCTCGGGCAGCTCCAGATCGTCGAATCGATGCGCCATTCGTCGCGCAGCAGGTCGGCAGCCTCCAGCACTTGCGCGAGCGTGCTGCCCGCGCCGCACAGCCGGATCTGTGCAGCCGCGCCGGCCGCCGTGCGCCGGCCGGCCCGCACCATGCCGCTGAACGCATCGCGGGCCGCGGTGGCCGACAGCGGTTTCGCATCGGCTACGAGGTCGTCGTGGCTCGCGAGGTAACAGAATCCCGGCTGGCCGGCGACATAGAGCGCGCGCAGCGCGTGGCGCAGGATCGCGACCGCCTCATGGCCCGACGCCGGGTCGTACGGCGTGCACGCGGGGTTCGCGGCGAGCCAGTGCGGGACGTCGGGTGTCACGCCTTTCGGCCAGCACGATGCGACCGTTTCGGCATCGTTGACGAAGATCCCGCGATCGATGGTTTCGACCGACGCCAGCCGCAACCGGTCGGTCGCGCGCGCATGCAGCAGGTACAGCAGCGGCTTCTCGAACCGCTTGCGCGCATCGAGAAACCGTAGCGGCCACGCACTGATGCGGCGATGTGCCCCCACGTCCGCGGACGGCTCCCGCGCATCGGCTCGCACGATCCAGACACGTTCCGCGGTCGCCGCATCGCGTTCGAGGCAATCGGCGGCCGCGCGCATCGCGGCGAGCGGCGACACCGCTCGGCCACGCGGCGCGAGCCGCTGCGTGATCAGCCTGTCGAGGCAGGCCGCCGCGGCGCGGCGGGTGTCGGGTGTCCGCACGGGCGGACCGGATCGCGCAGTCTGCATGTCCCTCCTTCGAGTACTGGCATGTCGCCGGGTCTATCGGTTCCGGCATAGGATTGCAATTGCAACGATTGTAGTTGCAACGATAACCGGAAGACAAGGACCACCATGATCTCGACGCATCCCCTCACGTTTTATACGGCCAACACGCCGAACGGGCACAAGGTCGCCATTTACCTGGAAGAGGCCGGGCTCGCCTACGACCGCGTGCACGTGAATCTTTCCGCCGGCGAGCAGCGCAGCCCGGCGTTCCTCGCGATCAACCCGAACGGCAAGATCCCGGCCATCGTCGACCACGACGCCGGGCTGACCGTGTTCGAATCCGGCGCGATCCTCAGCTATCTCGCCGCGAAAACGGGCGTTCTGCATCCCGACACGCTGGCCGAGCGCACGGCCGTCCAGCAGTGGCTGCACTTCCAGATCGGCGGAATCGGGCCGATGCTCGGCCAGCTCTGGTGGTTCCTGCATGCATCGAAGACGGTCAATGCGCAAGCGCTCGAGCGCTACCGGAACGAGGCGCGGCGTCTCTATGGCGTCGTGAACGGCCGCTTGGCGGAATCGGCGTATCTCGCGTCGCCGCGCTAC
Source organism: Burkholderia sp. AU27893 (assembly GCF_002223205.1). Classification (NCBI taxonomy): domain Bacteria; kingdom Pseudomonadati; phylum Pseudomonadota; class Betaproteobacteria; order Burkholderiales; family Burkholderiaceae; genus Burkholderia; species Burkholderia sp. AU27893. The sequence goes on from NZ_NKFD01000004.1 coordinate 682,814, forward strand.
TCGATCGCCGACGTCGCCGCGTTTCCGTGGCTGCGCGCGGCGCCTGAACTCGATCTCGATCTGGCCGACTACCCGCACGTCGAGCGCTGGCTCGCCGGCATCGAGGCGCGGCAAGCCGTTCAGCGGGGCCTGATCGCCTGCCGCGCGCCGGCGGAGGAGGGCGCGCACTGACCTCGCATCGCCCGGGCCGGACGGATGGCGCGGGCGCCGCCTGCCTGCCGGGAAACATTGTTCTCCTTCGTCGTAAACGTCTCGAATGCGTGATATTTGCGCCGCGCGATCCGGTTTAGAGTGGCCGCGAATCGATGACGATGTGTCGTATCGCCGCAGTCCCGGGCGGTACAGACGCACCAGAGGAGTAGGAGACAAATGAGTGAAGGCAGGATTACGCAGGTCGAGTCGTTCGGTTTCGAGCGCATTCCCGATGCATCGCGCTACGCGCGGCCGATCGATCTGTTCAGGTTGTTGTTTGGCGGCTGCAATACCTTTTCCACCTCGGTGCTCGGCAGTTTTCCCGTGCTGGTCGGGCTATCGTTCAAGGCGGGGGTCTGCGCGATCGTGCTCGGCGTGCTCGCCGGCACCTGCATCCTCGCGCCGATGAGCCTGTTCGGCCCGCGCAACGGGACGAGCGACCCGGTGTCGTCCGGCGCGCATTTCGGCATCCACGGCCGGATCGTCGGCTCGTTCCTCGCGCTGCTCACGTCGATCGCGTTCTTCTCGCTCGCGGTGTGGAGCTCGGGCGACGCGCTCGTCGGCGGCGCGCACAACATGGTCGGCGTACCGGTCAACGGCTTCACGCTCGGCGCGGCGTACATGGTGTTCGCGGTGCTCGTGCTGATCGTCTGTATCTACGGCTTCCGCTTCATGCTGTGGGTCAACAAGATCGCCGTGTGGGCCGCGAGCGTGCTGTTCGTCGCGGGCCTGTTCGCGTTCGCCGGCCTGTTCGACGTGAGCTATGCCGGCACGGTGCAGCAGGGCAGCGCGGGCTTCTGGGCCGCGTTCGTCGGCGCGGTGCTGGTGGCGCTCAGCAACCCGGTGTCGTTCGCGTCGACGCTCGGCGACTGGGCGCGTTACATCCCGCAGCGCACACCGAAGCATCGCGTGATGGGCGCCGTGTTCGCCGCGCAGATCGCGACCTTCGTACCGTTCTTCTTCGGCCTCGCGACCGCGACGATCATCGCGACGAAGGCGCCCGCGTTCATCGCGTCGAACGACTACGTCGGCGGGCTGCTCGCGATCTCGCCGCGCTGGTTCCTGCTGCCGATGTGCCTGATCGCGATCATCGGCGGGATGTCGACCGGCACGACCGCGCTGTACGGCACCGGCCTCGACGTGTCGAGCATGTTCCCGCGCCTGCTGAACCGCGTGCGTGCGACGCTGCTGATCGGCACGATCGCGATCGCGTTCATCTTCGTCGGGCGCTTCTGGTTCAACCTCGTCGAAAGCGTCGCGACGTTCTCGACGCTGATCGATACGTTCAGCTGCCCATGGATGGCGATCATGGTGATCGGCTACGTGACGCGGCGTGGCTACTATCTCGCGGACGACCTGCAGGTGTTCAACCGCGGGCTGCGCGGCGGCCACTACTGGTTCACGCACGGCTGGAACGTGCGCGCGATGGGCGCGTGGCTGCCGGCCGCGTTCGTCGGGTTGTCGTTCGTGAACCTGCCGGGGCAGTTCGTCGGGCCGCTCGGCAACCTCGCGGGCGGGCTCGATCTGAGCGTGCCGGTGTCGCTGGTGGTGGGCGGCGTGCTGTATTTCGTGCTGCTGATGTTGTATCCGGAACCGGATGGCGTGTACGGTCCTCACGGGCGACGCTTCGTGCGTGGCGGCGGCCGGCAGGCGGCGCGCGGCAATGGCGCGCCGGCGATCCAGTCGAGGGGGTGAGCGCGACGCGTGGTGCGTAGCGCCGCCCATGACGATGCCGCTGCGCGGGACAGCCGCCGGCGGCATTGTCGTTTTCGGGCGTGTGGTTGCCAGAGGGGGCGGCTGTACGCTCCACGCAGCGCTGCACAAACGAAAGCGCCCGCCGGATTGGCGGGCGCGCGTCGACGTGGATGCGGTTCAGTGGAATGAACTGCCGGCGAGCATCCCGCCGTCGACGATGAATTCCGACCCGGTGCAATACGCGGATTCGTCGGACGCGAGGAACAGCACGAGATTGGCCACTTCATCGGGCTTGCCGATGCGCGCGATCGGCAGGCCGCTGTAGATCGACGACGGATCGAAATCCGCGAACTCGGGCGGGCGCGCCATCACCGTATCGATGCCACCTGGGTGTACCGAGTTCACGCGAATGCCGTAGCGGCCGAATTCGAGCGCAGCGGCCTTCGTCATTCCGCGCACCGCGAACTTGCTCGATACGTAGGCGCTGCCGCCCGCGACGCCTTCCATCCCGGCCGTCGACGATACATTGACGATCGAGCCGCCACCCGCCGCCTTCAGCGCGCCCAGCGCCGACTTCATGCCGAGCCAGCAGCCGACCTGGTTCACGTCGATCACCTTGCGATAGTCGTCGAGCGAGCATGCTTCGATCGGCACGAGCTTCAGGACCGCCGCGTTGTTCACGAGGATGTCGAGGCGGCCGAACTGCGCGAGCGTCGCATCGACGGCCGCCTGCCAGTCGGCTTCGCAGGTCACGTCGAGATGCTGGAAACGTGCGGCGTCGCCGAGTTCGGCGGCGACGCGCTGGCCGGCTTCGTCCAGCACGTCGGCGATCATCACGCGTGCGCCTTCGGCGACGAACCTGCGCGCTTCCGCTTCGCCCTGGCCGCGGGCACCGCCCGTGATCAGCGCCACCTTGCCTTCTAGTCGTTTCATGTTGCGTGCTCCTGTGAGTGAGAGGGGCGTTCGGGGCCGCTTACGCGGAGGCGGCCGCCGCGTCGATGATGCGAACCGGATCGGCGCCGTCCCATGCACGGGCCTCGGCGATGCCGCGCGCGATCATGTCGCGCATGCCGGCGCCTTCGATCACTTCGACGCGTACGCCGGGATCGTCGGCATCGTCGAGATAGGCGACGCGCGTGGCCGGGTTGCGCGCGTCGAACACGACACGCAGGCCGCGGGCCGTGAGCTGCGCGAGCGCGGCATCGAGATCGTCGACGACCCACGCGACGTGATGCAGCCCGACGAGCGGCTGCCCGTGCGCATCGCGGTACGGCGAGCGCGCCTCGTTCGTCACGTGAATCAGTTCGATCTGCAGATCGCCGCGATACGCAAGCCCGACGTCCATCGTGACCGCGACGGGTTCGCCGAGATGGAAGCCGTCGAGGCGCACGTTGCGGAATACGGTCCACGGCCCGACGTCATGGCGTTCGCGCCAGCGCGCGATGCTGCGGTCGAGATCCGCGACCACGTAGCCGATCTGGTCGATGGGGCCGAGCATGGGATCGTTCATGGCGTCTCCGTGGCGGACACACGTAGATGTGCCGCGCGATGATTGACGGTCATGATCGCAACAAAGCGCGCGCGGCGTGCCGTCCAAACGGATGACCTCGCGCGCTTCGTCGTGGCGTGGCGGGCGAGTGGGTGGGCCGGGGCGCGACGATGCCGGAATGCGAAGCGGAACGGAGAAGGCGCGTTTCCGGCTGGGCGATCCGCGCGTTACCGCGTGTTCGGCCCCTTGACCGTCAGCCGGCACACGGTTGCCAGCGCAAGCAGGTTCGGGTCGCGTTCGCGCCGGTGCAGGAAGCTCAGCCCGATCGTCTGGCGGATCGTCGGCCCGGCGAGCGGCACGAGCGCGATCTTGTGCGCGAACAGGTCGCGCACGCGCCCGGGCAGCAGCGAGCAGCCGACGCCGCCCGACACGAGATTGATCAGTGAGAAGATGTCGCCCACCCGCATCACGACGTTCGGTGTCACGCCGGCCGAACGAAACGCTTCCGTGAAGCCATGATGCGTCGCGAAGCCTTCGCCGAGCGACACGAACGGCGCGTCGCCGCACGAGCACAGATCGATGGCATCGTGCCGCGCGTACGGCGAGTCGACCGGCGCGGCGAAGAACATCTCGTCCTCGAACAGCGCGATCGATTCGATCTCGGCGTCCGGTTCGGGCAGCGCCATCAGCGTTGCGTCGATCGCGCCTTGCCGGAGCTTGTCGAGCAGGTCGGCATTCGAGCCGAGCACGAGCTCGGCCTGCAGCTCGGGGCGGCGCTCCTTCAACGCGATCACGACTTCGGGCACGGTGCGGATCGTCAACGAGTAGAGCGAACCGATCTTCAACTGGCCGGCGCCGTAGCCGGCCGCCTCGCGTGTCGAGCGGATCCCGTCCGTCATCGTCTTGAGCACTTCGCCCGCGACTTCGGCGAGCACCTGCGCGGCGTCGGTCGGAATCAGGTTCCGCCCCTCGTGGCGAAACAGCGCGCAGTGCATCCCTTCCTCGAGCGTGTGCAACGCGCGGTGCACGCTGACCGTGCTCACGCCCAGCGCCTCGGCGGCCTTCGCGAGGCTGCCGGCTTCCATGAAGGCGAGCAGCACCTCGAGCTTGCGGAACGTGATCTCTTCGTTGATGCGGTTGCGCATGGTCCGGGCGACGGGAAGGGCGGCCGTCGATTCTGCCGCAGAACAGGGGCTGCAACAATGCGCGGATTTCCGGGGTTTCCGCAGGACGGTGCTGGGCGCGGCAACATTTAATCTCCGGCTAATCATCCGCCGCGGGCGTTAATTGATGCGGGTTTTCGGCGTCCCTATGATCGTTTCACGCCGGTCGTACGGGCAGGCCGCGAGGTTCCGATGGTGCGGGTCCGTGCCCGCGCCTTGCCGGCCGGCGATACGAACACCCGGTTCGCCCATGCGTGCCAAGCAACACGGCACACATGCGGCGCGGCGCCATGAGACTGCAGGAGAGACAAGCATGCGCGACTCACGTCGGAACTCGCGGCATCGGCAGGTGGTGGCCGCTGTCGTCGGCAACACCCTCGAGTGGTACGACTTCATCGTTTACGGTTTCTTCTCCGGCATCATCGCGCGGCTGTTCTTTCCCGCCGAGAGCCAGTACGCGTCGCTGCTGATGTCGCTCGCGACCTTCGGCGTCGGCTTTTTCATGCGCCCGGTGGGCGGCATCCTGCTCGGGCTCTATGCGGACCGCAAGGGCCGCAAGGCCGCGATGCAGCTCATCATCTTCCTGATGACGCTGTCGATCGCGCTGATCACGTTCGCGCCGTCGTACGCCGTGATCGGTCCGGCGGCGCCGATCCTGATCGTCGTCGCACGGCTGCTGCAGGGTTTCGCGACGGGCGGCGAATACGCGAGCGCGACCGCGTTTCTCGTGGAAAGCGCGCCGGAGAACCGGCGCGGGCTGTACGGATCGTGGCAACTGATCGGCCAGTGTCTCGCGGTGTTCTCGGGCGCCGCGATGGGCGCGTGGGCCACGCAGTCGCTGTCGGACGCCGCGCTGCACAGCTGGGGCTGGCGCGTGCCGTTCGCGCTCGGGCTGCTGATCGGGCCGGTCGGCCTGTGGATCCGCCGGCACATGGAGGAGACCGAGGCGTTCGTCGCCGCGAGCAAGTCGACCATCGAGCCGCCGGCGAGCGTGTCGGGCGTGCTGCGCGACAACCTGCGCGGCGTGCTGGTGTCGATGGGGCAGACGATCACCGGCACGGCCGTGTTCTACGTGATGCTCGTCAACATGCCGACGTTCGTGCACAAGACCTTCGGACTGCCGCTCGACCAGGTCTTCAAGGTGCAGATGGCGGCGGTTGCGCTGCTGACGGTGACGATTCCGTGCGCGGCGCTCGTGTCCGACCGCATCGGCCGGCGTCCGGTGCTGATCGCCGGTTCGCTGGCGCTGCTGACGGTCACGTATCCGCTGTTCACGTGGCTGGCTGCGGCGCCGGGCATCGGGCGACTGCTCGTGATGCAGCTCGTGATCTGCACGATCATCGGCATCTGCTACGGGCCCGCGCCGACCACGCTCGCCGAGCAGTTCGCGACGCGTTCGCGCTCCACGGGCATCGCACTCGCGTACAACGTCGCGGTGATGGTGTTCGGCGGCTTCGCGCCGTTCATCGTCACGTGGCTGACGCACGCGAGCGGGTCGCCCGTCGCGCCCGCATGGTACGTGTTGTTCGCGGCGTCGTTCGGGCTGCTCGCGAGCGTGTTCATGCACGACGGCGCGCCGTGCGTGCTCGCGCGCCGGCAGTTTCGGGGCGAGCCGTTGAGCGCCAAGTAGCGACGGATGCGGCTGTCCCGCGGGCGGCTGCCGTTCGATTCCGGCACGCAGGCAGGCACCGCCCGATACGGATGCCGTGGTCGAACGCGTCGACGCCGTCGCTCCCGTGACTTCGCAGGTCGCTATCATGGCGGCACGCAAGGTCGGCATGGGAGATGGCGGATGTTTTCAAGGTTGAAGAAACGGCTCGGCGGCGGGGCGGCGCGAGAGGCCGCCGTGCAGCAAACGGACCGGCGGGCCGCCTGGTCGGGCGAATCGCCGGTGCAGCCGCGGCACGTGCTGTGCTTTCTCGGCGCGGAACGCGAACTGCAGCGCCTGCGCGACGCGACGCACGCGGCAATTGCCGAATTCGCAACGGGGTTCGGCGTCGACGACGCGTATTCCGCCGCCGCGCCGGACGAGCGGATGGGCCGTTCGTTCGAGATCTGCCGCGACCGCGTCGAACCGGATGCATGGACGCGGGCGGACGCCGAAGCCGTCGGCGCGCATCAGTCGGTGCTGTATGTGCTCGGCCCGCGCATGACGCGGGACAACGCCGTGCGTGCGTCGATCGGTGCGCTGTTCCTGGTCGATCGGCTGATCGATGCCGGTGCCGTGGCGGTCAAGGGCGAGAGCGCGGGCGTGGCGCACGGGCTGCACCGCTGGCGGGAGCTGATCCGGATGGCCGCGGTCGCGACTGGTCGCGACGACACGCTTGCGCAGAACCGGGTGTGCCGGCTGGCGTTCGCTCGGCGCCCGCTGGGATCGGACGGTTACTTCGACAGCGTGGGCTTTCATCTGGTCGGCCTGCCGGACGTGCAGGTGCCGCGCTCGCGCGGAACCGATCGCGACTCCGTGGCCGTCATGGATGCTGTGGCCGACGAGATGGTGCAACAGGGGATCGATGCGACGTTGCACGCGCGCGATGCGTGGCTGGTCGACGACGGAGCTCACGACGAGGATGACTTCAAGTTCAATCCGTACGGGATCGTCCGGCTGTCGACGTGAAGGACGACGCGGGTCTCCGGGCCGGCTCCGAGGCCGCCCTACGGGCTGATCGGCCCGGCCCCGGGCGCCCGGAGCCGGGCGTCGACGCGATCGATCGGTTGCCGCGTCGGTTCGGGTATCGGGCGAACCGATGCTTAGCATCGCGGGCGGCGGCCTACCGCGGCCGCCGCCCCATCGTTACGCTTGGGCGATCATCCACTCTGTCCGGAAGGTCGCCATGTCCCGGCTCGACTACAAGCTGCTCGGCCCCTGCCTGCTCGCGATCGCGATCGACGCGATGGGCTTCGGGCTCGTCTATCCGATGATGTCCGCGATCTTCAGCGATCCGCACGCGGGCATCCTGCCGGCCGACGCCGGCGCGCATGCGCGCAATTTCTACCTCGGTCTCGGCTACGGGATCTACCCGTTGTGCATGTTCTTCGGCTCGTCGCTGATGGGCGACCTGTCCGATCGCTACGGCCGCCGCAGGATCCTGCTGCTGTGTGTGCTCGGCCTCGCGGCCGGCTACGCGATGATGGCGGCCGGTGCCTGGCATGCGAGCGTCGCGCTGCTGCTGACGGGCCGCGGGCTCACCGGGCTGATGGCGGGCTGCCAGGGCATCGCGCAGGCAGCGATCACCGACCTGAGCACGCCGGAGAACAAGGCGCACAACATGAGCATCATGTCGCTCGCGTTCAGCGCGGGCGTGATCGTCGGCCCCGTGCTCGGCGGCGTGACGTCCGATCGCACGATTTCGCCGCTGTTCGACTACGGCACGCCGTTCGTGCTGGTCGCCGCGCTGTCGCTGGCCTGCGCGTGCTGGACCTGGGCGTCGTACCGCGATTCGGCCGCACCGCGCGGCGACACGCGCATCGATCCGCTGCTGCCGCTGCGGATCATCGGGGAGGCCGTGCGCCAGCGCAACGTCGCGTTCCTGTCGGTGGTGTTCTTCCTGATGCAGGTCGGCTACGGGCTCTACCTGCAGACCATCATGCTGCTGCTGCAGGCGAGATTCGGCTACACGAGCGCGCGGCTCGGGCTGTTCAGCGGCGTGATCGGCCTTTGCTTCGTGTTCGGGCTGCTGTTCGTCGTACGGCGATTGCTGCGCGTGTGGCGCGTGGTCGACATCGCGAAGACGGGTCTGCTCGTCGCGGGCGTCGGCCAGGTCCTGTCCGCGCTGTTCCCGCACGAGCCGGTGCTGTGGTCGCTCGCGATGGTCGTCGGCTGCTTCGACATGGTTGCGTACACGACGATGTATACGGCGTTCTCCGACGCGGTCAGCGAGGGCCGGCAAGGCTGGGCGCTCGGCGTCGCGGGCTCGGTGATGGCCGTCGCGTGGGTCGTGACGGGCGCGCTCACGAACCTGCTGCCGGTGTTCGGCGAGATCGGCCTGCTACTGATCGGTGGTGCGGGCTTCCTGCTCAGCTTCGCGATGATGGTCGCGTATGGCCGCACGCAGCCAGGCGCGCGAACAGCCGCGCTGTCGTAGGCGGTTTGCACGTTGGCCCGATCCTGTCGGACGTTGTCCCGCGCACCGCTGTCGCGTCAGGCCGCGCGGCCCGACACTGGCGCCTCGCGTCCCGGGAGCATCCGGGCCGCGTCCGGCGGCGCCGGCTGGCCCGGCGCGCCGTTCCTTCGACATGCCAACCGAGAGAGCGACCCATGCAACATCCGACCATCCGTACCCTGGCGGGCGCGAGCGCGCCGACATCGATCGCCGCCGCCCGCACCGCGCTGCTGGTGATCGATTTCCAGAATGAATATTTCAGCGGCCGCCTGCCGATTCCGGACGGGCCGCGCGCGCTGGGCAACGCGCAGCGCGTGATCGCGTTCGCCGACCGCGCGGGCATGCCGGTGTTTCACGTGCAGCACGTCGATGTGGCCGACGGCCCGATCTTCGCCGACGGCAGCGACAGCTTCCGCTTTCACGCGGACCTGCAGCCGGCGGCGCATCACACGGTCGTGAAGAAGACGTCGGTGAGCGTGTTCCCGACGACGGACATCGACGCGCGCCTGAAGGCGGCCGGTGTCGACACGCTGATCGTCACGGGGTTGATGACGCATGCATGCGTCGCCGGCGCGGCACGCGATGCGGTGCCGCTCGGCTACGCGGTGATCGTCGTCGACGACGCATGCGCGACGCGCGACCTCGACCTCGCGGACGGCGGCACGGTATCGCACCGCGACCTCCATCGCGCGACGCTGGCCGCGTTGTCGGACACGTTCGGCGACGTGCTGACGACCGAGCAGGTGCTGGCGCTGGCCGTCGCCTGACGGCACCGCCGCCGGATGCGTGCTTCAGTCCGCCCAGCCCGGCGCGGCGTATACGACTTCGCCGCGGAAGCACGTCTCGATCACACGGGTTTGCGCGAACGTCTCGACCGGGTGTGCGAACGGATTGCGGTCGAGGATCGCGAAGCTCGCGTCCTTGCCCGCTTCGAGCGAACCCGTACAGTCGTCGAAGCGCAGCGCATACGCGGTGTTCACCGTATAGGCCTCGAGCATCGTGAGCAGGTCGAGGCGTTCGTGCGGATTCCACGGCGGGCTGTCGGGCTGGTCGATCAGCAAGTGCGTGACGCCGGTCTGGATGATCTGCATCGGGTTCATCGTGCTGACCGACCAGTCGGAGCCGGCCGCGAGCATCGCGCCCGCGTTGCGCAGGCTGCGGAACGGATAGTTGCGGGCGGTGCGCTCGGCGCCGAGCAGGTCGCGATAGAGCTGCTGCTGCTCCTCGCGGGCGGCCGTCCATAGCGTCTGCACGCTGGCGATCGCGCCGAGCCGGTTGAAGCGGCTCATGTCGGCCGGATCGACGAGCTGCAGGTGCGCGAGCTGCGCGCGCCGGTCGCGCATGCCGTTGCGGATCTGGACGTATTCGAGCGCGTCGAGCGTCATGCGCACCGCGCGGTCGGCGAGCGTGTGGAAGTGCAGGTCGAAGCCGGCCGTGTCGGCGAGCAGGCAGATCTCGTTCAGCGCGTCCTGGCTCCACAGCGCGAGGCCGCAATCGTCGGTGCCGGCGTACGGCTCGAGCAGCGCGGCCGTCTTCGATTCGGGCACGCCGTCGACGAAGATCTTCACCGTATGCAGGCGCAGGTTGTCGCATTCGTATTCGCGACGCCATCTGGCGAAGCGCTCGATCTGCTCGCGCGGATCGCGGCGCGGGTTCGCATAGAGGCCGGCGCTCATGTACACCTTCAGCGTGCCCGCGCGCTGCGCGTCGGCATACGCCTTGAGTTCGGCCTCCTCGACGCGCGCGTCGAACCAGCCGGTGAGGCCGTAACGGTGCGCCATCGCATGCGCTTTCGCGAGCGACTTCGGGTAGCCGGCCGGGCTCAGTTGCGGAATGATCGGGCACACGCGGTAGAACGCCGCTTCGTGCACGACGCCATTCGGCGCGCCGGACGCGTCGCGCTCGTACACGCCGCCGGCCGGGTCCGGCGTATCGGCGTGAATGCCGGCCGCTTCGAGCCCTTTCGTGTTGAGGCAGCCGCTGTGCACGTCGAAGCCGACCACGAGCAGCGGCCGGTCGGGCACGATCCGGTCGAGCAGCTCGCGGGTCGGATACGCGCCGAATGCGGCCAGGTTGGCGCCGCCGAGATAGACCCACGGTTCGTTCGGCGTCGCATCGGCGCATGCGCGAATGCGCTGCAGGATCGTGTCGGGATCGTTGATGCCGGACAGGTCGAAGTCACCGAGGATCTGGTGGCCTTCGAGCGGGTGCACGTGGCCATCGATGAGGCCCGGCAGCATCAGCCTGCCGGCCAGGTCGACGATGCGCGTCGCGGGGCCGGCCAGCGGGCGGATGTCGTCGTCGCGGCCGACGGCGACGATCTTGCCGTCTTTGGCGGCGAGCGCCCGAGCGAAGCGGCGTTGCGCATCGCCCGTGTAAAGCAGGCCGTTCAGATAGACGGTATCGGCGTGTTGCATGTGTCTCCTCCGGATGGGGGAAGGTTCGACGGGCGCACGTGTCCGGCGGGCGGGCCGTCTGGCTCGTCCGGTCGCGTGAACCCGGTCGGGTTGGAATGAGATGCGGGGCGGCTAGGTGCCGGTGTTGCGCGGCGGGCGCGGCGATGCGTCGTGGTGAAGGCCGGCTGTCGCCGGAGCGTCATGCCGATCGCGCCGCCAGGTCTGAATCGGCGGATCGATGGGCGACGCGCGCGCGGCCGTGCGGGCCGGCGTCCATCCGGTATTCGGCATGCCGTGTCTCCGTGATATCCGACGCGTTCCGGTCGTCGGATGAGTCAGATACTAGGAGCGGGGCGGGCGGCTGTCTGTCATCGTTTTGAGGACAAGACGCGACAAAGAACGCGGGGGTGAGTAGGCGTGCCGCGATGCGGAGGTGTCATCTATTGACCGCGGTCCCCCGGCGGTTCCTCTTCGGTCACGCACCACGCGAACAGTCCGGCCCGGTTCGCCACGCCGAGCTTCGCGAGCGCGCGCCCGAGATAGGTGCGCACGCTGCTGGGCTTGAGTGTGAGGGTATCGGCGATCTGCGGGACAGGCTGGCCTTGCAGCACCGCGCGGCACACGAGCCGTTCGCGCTGCGACAGCACCGCGCTGCTGGCCGACAGGCGCTGTTCGAACCGCTGCAGCAACGCGCCGTCGTCCGAACGCGGCGTCAGGCGGGCGAGCCGTGCATGCTGGATCAGGAGCGGCAGCACGAAATCGCCGAGCTGCCGCAGCAGCGCCAGCTCGGCCAGCGTATAGGACGGCTGGCCGCGTCGGCGGAACAACGAGAACGCATAGACATAGTCGCGCTCGCTGCCGAGCAGCGTGCAGTCTTCGCCGAGATCGCCGAGCGCGAAATGGCGGCCGTATTCGGTTGCCGTATCGATGTCCTCGTTGCACGAGAACACGAGCTGCGAATCGGTGGCGCGCTCGATATGCGGGAGCAGTGTGTCGGTGCGCCAGTCGCCCTGGGTATAGAGATCGAGCGCGTGGCGCGTGCCGTCGGGATCGTCGCCGCCCGCGAAGAACAGCACGTCGACACTGTCGACCGACTGCGACGGCGCATCGCGGCGGTAGCGCGTCGCGACGCTGTAATGGGACTGCGGATCGACGGTTTCGCGCAGCCATGCCCAGAGCCGGGCGGGAAACTGCGGACTGCCGAGGCTGGCGACCAGGTCGCCGGCATTGCTGAGGGAAATATGGGCGGGGCTCATCGTTGACACCGTCTGCGCGAACGGCCGCCCGTGCCGGCCGTGCTTCGCGGATGACGGCGCGCCGGCGGCGCGGCGGCTGGCGGTGCGGTCATGCGGGACGGAGGCCGGCGCGGCGGCGAAGCTCGATTGTAGGGGAGTTCGCCGCCGCGGGGCACGCGCGCTTGGCCGGCGGGCGGCCGATCGTCCGTCGACGGGTGGTGCACATCGTGGCGCACCACGTGTCGGCCTGCGCGTCAGAACATCGTGTTCGCGTTCGCGGACTGTTCCGGTACCGGCTGGATCACGTCCCAGTGTTCGACGATCTTGCCGTCCTTGACGCGGAAGATGTCGACGACCGCTTCGCCGCGGTCGCCCGGACGCTCGGTCGCATGCACGTGCAGGTAGACGAGGTCGCCGTCGGTTGAGCTGCGCACGATGCGCGCGCGCGATGCCGGGTTCTTCTGGAACGCGCCGACGAAGTACGACACGAACGGCTTCTTGCCGTCCGGCACGTGCGGGTTGTGCTGCTTGTAGTCGTCTGCGACGACGGCGGCGGCTTCGACGGCTTCGTGCTTGTTGAAGAAGCGGTCGTAGAACGTCAGCACGAGCTGGCGGTTGGCTTCCTCGGCGGCCAGGTCGCGCGTGGCTGGGGCGGCGGCCAGCGCGGCCGTCGACGCGGCCAGCAGGACGAGCGCGGCCACGGCGCGAACGGGGGAGCGGAGCGATGACATGTAGCGGGTTCCTTGTCTGACGAAGCGTGGGTGGGTGCGCGGTGCGCGACGGCGGGTCGAGCCTGCCGCGGCGATCGGCGGGCGACGGTGCATGGTTGCGGATACACGCGCGTTGCCGCCGCGAGGGGTTTTCCGCCCGGCCCGTATCGTGACGACACGGGCCGGTAGAAGCCGCGCGCCTTCGCCATACTTCGTTGAACTGGCGAATCCGCGCGGCTGTCGGGCCGATCGAATGGTACAGTTGCCGCGAACCCGTCACAAGAAGTCAGCGCGGTGTGAACAGGTCACACCGCGCTGACCATGCGTTGCCCTTGAAAGAGAATCCAGTCATGCCGTTCCCGCCCGCCGATGAATCCGTCGAACTCGATCAGCCATGCCCGATTCGCGATGTGCTCGACCGCATCGGTGATCAGTGGAGCCTGCTCGTGCTCGAAACGTTGTCCGGCGGGACGATGCGTTTCAACGAACTCGGCCGTACGATCGGCGATGTGTCGAACCAGATGCTGTCGCGCACGCTCAAGCGGCTCGAGCAGGACGGCTTCGTCAGTCGCACGCTGTACGCCGAAGTGCCGCCGCGTGTCGAATATGCACTGACCGACCTTGGGCGTTCGTTCCTGACGCCGATGCAGGCGATGATCCGGTGGGCCGACGAACATCATCGCGCGATCTGCGTCGCGCGACGCCGAGCGCGGGAAATCGAGGGCGGCGGGCGCTGAGCGGGGCGCTTGCGCCGCCTTGTCGCTGGGCGTTGTGCTGTGTTCGGTGCGATGCGACGAGGCGTGGCGTAGTTGCCGGTGCATCGCCATTGCATGATTTCGTTGTCCGAATGATTTCGTCGGATTGAACGAGGCGGTGCGTTCCATTCGTCCCGTATATGGCAATGCGCTGGCGATGCTCCGTTCAACAAGGGCAGGTACGGGGCGACCGAGACGGCGGCGAAGGGCGTGGCAGGGTTCGGTAGAGGCGGGATGGTGTGCGGTAGACCGGCGAGTAACGTCGAAGGTCGAGGTTGCGTGACCGGAAGCATCCCCCGGTTTGCCCGTCGGCATTGGGGCGGCGGGCAGGATTCGTGGGAGCGCCAGCCGGGCATCGTGATGATGATGTCGCGGCAGAACGGCACGGGTTCGCTCGCGCTGCCCGCCCCGGGCGTGCTACCGGCCGGGCAGCCCGGTGGCTGCCTATCGCCACGTACCGTCGACGTAGATCCATACCCGTCCCTGGCGGCGCCAGTAGCCGGGCACCCACCGACGCCCGGGGCGCCGTGCGACCCAGCGCCCCGGCATCCATATATAGCGGCCACGCTGCCAGCGCCAGTAGCCGTCGGTCCATATATAGCCATGCGGCCGTGGCGGCGGCGGACGGCGGTCGTGCCGGGCGGCCGGCGGTGCGAAGCCCGGGCGGTCCGGATAGGGCGGGCCGCCGGGCACGCGATTCGGGCCGGACGGCCGGTACACGGGCGGCGCGGGCTGGGCCGAGGCGGCGCGGAGCCAGCCGCCGGTGCCGACGAAGGCGGCGGTCAATCCGATGGCGCGTAACAACGAGCGTCGATTCATGGCGTGTCCTGTTCTGTATTCGAGGCTGCCTTACATTAGCCTGCCAGTCGGCCGGCCGGGTTACGCGAGCGGTTAACGCTGTTACCGTGTGTCACGGCAGGTGGGGTGAACCGTCGGCAGGTGGAAGCCGGCCTTTCTATATGGATGTTGCCGCTGGACGTGACCCGCTGAACGACTGTCGAGCCCTGTTTACTGGCCGACGAATGCGTTTTAGGTGCCCGAGGGCAGAAATTCGAGATCAAATTGGGTAAAATTTGCCGATTCCGGAGGGTCGCGCCGAATTCGTTTGTTGTTTCTATGCAACCGTCAAGACGATGACATGTAAGAATGGTGCGATGAAAGGCTCCAAAAAGCCTCCGTCAAGAAGTCAAAAACAAACGTCAAAACAAATACTTATAACTCGGCCCCACTTTCATTATTTCTAGTTCTGGAAAAGCTTATTTCTTTATTTGCGGATCGCTCCCCTAGGGTACACCCCTAAACTCACGGTTCCCAAACGGGCAACTATCCGGGCGCGGCCAGCAGGATCGATGGCGCTCCCGGGCGGTTGCAGACCGTTTATGAACAAGGTCGCGAGACCTGCCTCTTTTTAGAAGGGAGCTCCACGAATGAACAAGACTCTGATCGTTGCAGCAGCTGCAGCATCGTTTGCTACCGTCGCTCACGCACAAAGCAGCGTCACGCTGTACGGCGTGCTGGACGCAGGCATCACCTACACGAGCAACGTCCAGCCGGCACTCGGCCAAGCTGGCAAGTCGCGTTGGGCGATGGGTTCGGGCATTGACCAGAGCCGTTTCGGCCTGCGTGGCTCGGAAGACCTGGGTGGCGGCCTGAAGGCAATCTTCACGTTGGAAAGCGGCTTCAACATCGGTAACGGCAAGTTCGCGAACAGCAACGGCATGTTCAACCGCCAAGCTTTCGTCGGCCTGTCGAGCCAGTACGGCACGGTCACGCTGGGTAAGCAGTATGACGCAACGCAAGACTACCTGGCGCCGCTGACGGCAACGGGCTCGTGGGGCGGCACGTACTTCGCGCACCCGCTGAACCTGGATCGTCTGAGCACGAACGGTGATGTCGCTCAGAACAACACGATCAAGTTCACGAGCGCTAACTACGCTGGCCTGCAATTCGGCGGCACGTACTCGTTCTCGAACAACACGAACTTCGGTAACAACCGTGCGTACAGCGCAGGCGTTGCATACCAGTTCCAAGGCCTGAAGCTGGCGGGTGCATACTCGCAAGCGAACCTGGGTGACGGTACGAACGCAAACGGCGCAACGTCGTCGGCAATCGGTGGCATCGCTAGCCAAGGCCGCGTCCGCACGTACGGTGCTGCTGCTGGCTACGCATTCGGCCCGGCACAAGTCGGCGCTGCATGGACGCAAGCTCGCCTCGACAACAACGCAGTCGGCGTCGGCACGCTGCGCACCGACAACTACGAAGTCAACGCAAAGTACAACCTGACGCCGGCTCTCGGCCTGGGTGCTGCTTACACGTACACGAACGCGAAGATCAACAACGGCAGCACGCACTGGAACCAGTTCGGCCTGCAAGCTGACTACGCTCTGTCGAAGCGCACGGACGTCTACGCACAAGCTGTGTACCAGCGTGCAGCGAAGAACGGCATCGGCGCATCGATCTACAACGGCAGCAACTTCAGCGACAACCTGCCGAGCTCGTCGATCAACCAAACCGCAGCAACGGTTGGTCTGCGTCACCGCTTCTAAGCGTGACGGCGGGGTAACCCGCTACGCAGCATCGAAAAAGGCGCCTTCGGGCGCCTTTTATTCGTGTGCGGAATGCGATGTCGGCGATTCATGTCGTCCGGATGCAAAAAAGCGAGGCCTGTGCCTCGCTTTTTTGCTGTGCGCCGCTACGGCGCGGTGCCGACGGCAGGGGGCTCAGCGCGTGTATTCGCCGTTGGCTTCGGGCTGGAACACGATCGCGGCCACCTTCATCTGCTTTTCGGCGCCGCTCGGCTGCATCACCTTGACCATCTGGCCGCGCTGGGTGCCCAGCAATGCCATGCCGACGGGCGAGAAGACGTTCAGGCGGCCGAGCTCGAGATTGGCGGCGTCCGGATAAACAATCGTCCAGGTGGCCTGTTCCTGGGTCGCTTCGTCGAGCAGCGTGATCTGAGAGTTCATCGTGACGACGTTCGCCTTGATGGCGTCGGGCTGGACGATGTCGGCGCGCTCAAGAAGCGTATCGAGCATCGTCTGAAAGCGCGGGTTGTGTTCGGCGTGCTTCTCGAGGCGAGCAACGTCGAGTTCGGTCAACTGGTAAAGGCGTTGTTTCATGGCAGTTCTCCAAATGATCGGCAAGGGCAGGCGTGGCGTGCCTATGGGGATCGCCCGGAGCCTGTCTGACCTGGCTCCGGGAGGAGACCGAGCCGTCAGATCAGGCGCCGGGCAGGGGCGAGCGGCGCCTGGGCCGTGCGTCGAGCGAGGGGATGCGCCGGATGACCGGCGCGCGCGCGCACGCCGGCCGGGCCGGACGGCGAAACCGAAAGGGGCGTGAGCGCGTACATGGTGGATGGAAGATCGACAGACGAATATAACCTTACGATTCTACAACACAACCTTCGGGATATGTGATTCGGTTGTCGGCATTTTGTCAGGGATTGTTGTGCGAGTGAAGCAAGTCGCCGCGATATCGTCCGGGATGTGCGAGTGATTTTTGTCAAAATCGCAACGCTGTATATTCAAACTAAGGGTTTCCCCTTGGATTGGCGAGAACTACACTGAATTCAATCGCTTCAGACAGTCCTGCCGAGGCGACGCCAAACGAGAACATATACCGGAGGTAAATCATGAAGTCGGTCATCTACGCAGCTATCGCCGCATCCGTCCTTGCCGCCCCGATCGCGTCGTTTGCACAGTCCGAGCAGGGGCTGACGCGCGACCAGGTCAAGGCCGAGCTCGTGCAACTCGAACAGAACGGCTACAAGCCGCTCGCGAGCGATTCGCAATATCCGGACAACATCCAGGCCGCTGAACAACGCATTCAACCGAACCAGCCGACGCTCGCGCAAGCCGATACGAGCGGCTACGGTGCCGTGGCGACGGGTGCAGGCCAAGCCGGCCGCCGCATGACGCGTGAAGCACCGAATCCCGTGAACTCGGTCTATTTCGGCAACTGAACGTCCCCGGGTCTGCCCGAGCGCACCGCTTAATCGACGAGACGCGCATCCGTTGTGCGCGTCATTCGCCCGCAGGAGCAGAACCTCCGTCGCCGCATTCCGGCGGCTTTCCGCCCAGACGCTCGCGCGTTTGGGCCTTTTTTGCTGGGCGGGTCAGGCGGACGTGACCGCGGGCGTGCCGTGGATATAGTGTTCGAGCTGGCTGATCGTGAACTGCTGATCGGCAATCACGCTCTTGACGAGGTCGCCGATCGAGATGAGGCCGACCAGCTTGCCGCCGTCGAGGACGGGCAGGTGGCGCATCCGGTGCTCGGTCATCAGCGCCATGCACTCGTCGGTGGATTGCGACGGTTCGACGTAGCGCACCTTCGCCGTCATGATTTCCTCGACGCGGGTGGCTTTCGACGAGCGGTCCTGCAGGACCACCTTGCGCGCGTAGTCACGCTCGGTGACGATGCCCGCGATGTCGTCGCCGTCCACGACCAGTAGTGCGCCGATGCCTTTTTCGGCCATCAGCTTGATGGCGTCGTAGACGAGGTCGCTCTTCGTGACGGTGTAGATGGTGCGGCCCGAATCCGGCTTGGCCTTGAGAAGTTGCGCGACAGTCGTACTCATTCGCTTTCTCCGTGTGCAGGTCGATGCTGGGCAGGCAGGGTGTGATGCTTGTCACCCGATGAGCCCAGTATAGCCGCGCAGGTGGCGGCAGTCGCGTGACGATTCCAGATTAGCGGTAAACTCCGGTCACGCACTATCCACACAACTCCTACATTCCTGAACGTTTCGATTGAATTCATGATGTCTTCGCGTCCCCAATCGCCCACGCCGGGCAACGACCAGGCCGACGAATGCGTGACACTCGTCGCCACCGCGTCGCTGCCTACGCGCTACGGTACGTTCAAGTCATACGCGTTTCGCGTATCGGGCAGCGATGCCGAACATCTCGCGCTCGTGATGGGCGACGTGGCCGGCGAGCAGTCCGTGCTGACGCGCCTTCATTCCGAGTGCCTGACCGGCGATGTATTCGGCTCGTACCGCTGCGACTGCGGCGAGCAGCTCGATCTCGCGTTGCGTTACATCGCGGCGGAAGACCGCGGCGTGCTGCTGTATCTGCGCGGCCATGAAGGGCGCGGGATCGGCCTGAGCAACAAGATCCGCGCGTATGCGCTGCAGGAGCAGGGGCGCGACACCGTCGAGGCAAACCTCGACCTCGGCCTGCCCGACGACGCCCGCGAATATGACTCGGCTGCCGCGATTCTCCGGATCCTCGGTGTGACGTCGGTGCGGCTGATGAGCAACAACCCGGCGAAGTTCGATACGCTCGCGAAGCACGGTATTCCGGTTTGCGAACGCGTGGCGCTTGCAGTGCCCGTGCGCGAGGAAAACGAGCGTTATATCCGCACGAAGCAGACGAAGTTTGGGCATTACTTCGAGGAAAACGAGTAATCGCAGCGAGCGCGCCAGCGCCCGTTTTTCGTCATCTGTTCCCTGGATCGTCGCCGGCAATGGCGACGATTTCCATTTACCCTCCGTCTCTCTTCCGTCCGTTCCGCTTTCGAGTGCGTGACGGCGCTCGCGTTACGCCGCCAGAACGATCCATCGCCCCTATGCCCACACCGTCGAAAATCGAAACCGAGCGTTTGACGCTGCGTCGCTGGCGGCCGACGGATGCGGGTGCGCTATCGGCGATGCATGAGGATCCAGACGTGACCGCATGGCTCGCGCGCGGCCCGATGTCCGTTGACGAGGCGAGCGACGTCATCGCGCGCTTCGACGCGCATTTCGATGCACACGGTTTCGGCCCGTGGGCCATCGAGCGCCGCGCCGACGCGATGCTGATCGGGGTGTGCGGCCTGTCGCACGAAGCGCGTGCAACGCATCCGTTGGCACCGTGCATCGAGATCGTGTGGCGGCAGGCGCGTTACGCCTGGGGGCACGGCTACGTTGCCGAAGCGGCCGCCGCCGCATTGGCCGACGGGTTCGACCGGATCGGGCTCGGCGAGATCTTCGCGTGGACGGCCGACACCAACCTGCGATCACGGCACGTGATGCAGCGGCTCGGCATGCAGCGTCAGCCCGCGCACGATTTCGACCATCCTGCGTTGCCGGAAGGGCATGCGCTGCGTCGGCACGTCGTGTATGCCGCCCGCACCGCCGGCGTGGCCGGCGCGTAACGATTCACGCGTGTTCGCCTGTCAGCGCCACGTGCCGTTCTGCAGCACGATCCGGTAGCCGTCGGCATCCTCGAAAGTCTGGCCGGATATTTCCCAGTACGGATTGAACGACGTCACCGGCATGAAGCCATGCTCCGTGGCGCGCGCGCATGCAGCTTCCCATTCCGGCCGATCGGGCAGGTAGAACACGATCAGGTCTTCGGGCGTCGGTGACGGCGCGATCGGGTGGTCGGGGCAGTGCGTGAATTCGAAGTGATAGTCGAGGCCGTCGCGCCCGAGCATCACGCCGGAAAACCCGTCGTGATCTTCAAAGCGCGCAAGAACGGAGAGTTCGAGAGCGTCGCGATACATGCGCTCGGTGCGGGCGAGGTTGCTGACCGGGCGGGCAATGCGCAGATGGGCGTGCAAGATGGCCTCGGGGGCGAGTGGCGGGCCGGTCAATGATAAGCCGGCCGATCCGGATTGCGTGTGACGAACGAGGCGCGTTTCGGCGTGGTCCATCGTATCGAACGATATGGGCTCCTTCCGGCCAAACGAATCGAACCGTCGACCCTCGTCTCGTGAAAGAAAAAACATGCCGCTCCCGATCAAATGCGCGCACCCCTTTGCATCCGGTGCTTGTCAGGACAACCTTCGACGTGCTGTTTTCGCCTCAGTCTGTCGAGCGATGAGCGTATGCGCATATCCCGGACGAGAGGGCGCAAATGAGTAAGCCCGATCTCCGTCGGCCTGTTACCGGCCCTTATCGCCAGTCGCGATGGGCGGGGGCGTTGGAGACAGCCTTTGGATGGGTGGCCAAGGGAACGATGGTGCTGGTCGGACTCGGCATGGTCGCGCTGGCGGCCCTGACGGGCGACGTGAGTGCGCTGGCGGATCTGCCAACGACCAAAAAGGGCTGGTTGTACCTGCTGCTGGTCGTGATCGGGGTGGTGGCGCTGATATTTGCGCTGCACCACTTCTGGCCGTGGCCGTCTGGTGTGCGCCGGGGAGGTTGAGCGAGCGGAAGATGGTCTGTCCCCGTAATTCACGCAGGCAAGAAAAAGCCCGCTACATTGAGCGGGCTGAATCCATGTTTGGAGACATGGAGGAGACAGACGTAAATTTAAGGGAAAACCCGAGGCATGGCAAGCCCTAGTTGTATCGATACAACTTCGTGTTGCATCGCACTCACATGCCGCCTGCCCGCGCGTGCGCCGCAAACGCGCTGAAACGCTCCTGCGCAACCGGTAACGCGTACTTGTCGCGCATCTCCGTCTCGATCCATGCACAGGCCTCGCGCGCGCAGTCGGTCAGCGCGTGCCGCGTCGCATGGCCATCGATGTCGTAGACGAAGCGCACGCCGACCTCGTCGTCGGCCACCTGCCGCTCGAGCTGGTTGAGCTGCAGTTGCGGCCCATGCTGTTGCGACAGCGCACGCAGTTCGTCGAAGTGATATTCGAGCCAGTCGGCAAAGAACAGCGCGTCGCTGTGGCACGGCAGCCGGAAGGCCGCGCTGCGCGACGGGCGCGGCCCGGCTTCGCCGGCCGACGCGTGCGGGTCGCCGTCGGTGGCGATGGACGCGTCGACGGGCGCAAGCGGCTGCTGAATCTGGCGGTACGGCTCGCGATCACGCAACGCATGCCACAGCAATTCGTCGCCGGCGGCGCCGGACGGCTGCATCGTCAGGTCATGCCGGCCTTCGCCGGCCGGCGCGATGTCGCGGATCACGAGGCGCAGCGAGCAGAGCGGCTCGTCCGCGACCAGCAGCGTCGCCGCGCGCGGCAGCCCGCAGACCAGCGGCGCGGCGCCGGCCGCACGGAACACGAGCCCGCGGCGGTCGAGCCGCACGAGCGGCAGCGGCCGGGGAAACGACGGGTAGGCGACCGCGATGCGGGCGCCGTTGGCGCTTGTCAACCCGGGCATCATCGCGCGAAAGACCTGAGACTGGTCCACGTTGATTCTCCTTCGTTACGATACCGCCCGGACAGAAACGTGCGTTCCGGTTCAGGCGGCGATGGCTTGCCGGGCGGCCTGCCCCGGCTCGATTCCTAGTGCGGCAAACGTTTGCGAATCGATGTCGATCCAACACGCGACCACCAGACGTCCGTCAACCTGCTTCGGCGGGCCTGCGCGGTGCGCGTGTATGCCGATCCGGCGGAACAGCCGCTCCATGCTCGCGAACGTCACGCCGATCAACTGCCGCGCGCCAAGCTGCGCCGCGCATTCGACGACGGCTGCGAGCATCGGGCGCACGGCCCATTCGGCATTGCCCGGCCCGCCTTCGTCGTCGGTTGCCGCAAACCGGGACAACTCCCAGACGGCAGCCGAATGCGGCAATGGCATGTCTTCGGCGATCAGGTCGGCGAACAGCGACTTCAGCAGATACGGACGCGTCGTCGGCAGCAGGCGCGCACATCCGCACATGTCGCCGCCGGCGTTCCGCGCGAACACGTACACGGTATCGTCGCGATCGAACTGGTCGCGCTCGAAGCTTTCGTTCGCCGACGGGAGTGCCCAGCCGAGCTGCTCGACGAACACACGGCGCCGATAGCGCCCGAGATCCGCCGCAAGTTCGTGTGGCAACCGCCCTTCCTCGTGAACGAAGGTCCGCATGGTGTCCTCGGATCTGTGCTTTTGTATGCGTGCATTACATCGCGCAGCACGAGGGGGCGGTAACTGGTAACTCTTACAGGATGACGTCGGAAAGACGTCATTTAGGACGTGGTAACGGTTTCTTGATCAACGGGATTGAAAACCGTGGCGCTTTTGCTTATAAAGAGCGCCAGCCTGGCGGAAATAGTCAGAGGAATAGAGGCGCAGCCAGTTGTCACTGGAGCGTCGGACCGGCATGATAGGCGTCGTTGTGCCCGAGCAGGGCCGACGCGACCGCGGCGGACCAGTCGATGCACGCGAGCCGTGCGGCGAGCGCGGCGGCCGTGCGGAACATGCCGATGTCGGCGCCCGTGGCGTCGGTGACCATCACGTTGCTGCGGACGTCGCTGCCCGCGATCACGAACGCGCCCGTCGCGCGTTCGAGGTACCAGTCCCAGCCGATCGTCACGTAAGCGACGCCGGCACTGGCCGGTCGATGCCATTCGGTGTAGCCGGCGAGGCGTGCGTCGATGGCGCTGTCGCGCAATTCCTCGAGCAGCGATGCGTCGAGGCCGCTTGCGACATGGTCGAGCGCAAGCACGGCCAGTGCGCTTTCTGACAGGCGTACGTAGCCGTCCGGGGACGGGCCGGGGACCGAGTGCAGCAAAGGTGAAGTCATGCGCGGAATGTATCAGCCTCGAACGGGTCTGGAACCTGACAAGTATGACAGCGTGACGTTGTCGGAGAATGAATGGAACTGCGCTGGCAGGATGCCTATCAACAATTCAGCGCCGCGGAAGACGAGCAGCAGCTCTTCCAGCGGATCGCCGCCTATTCCAAGCGGCTGGGATTCGAATACTGCTGTTACGGCATTCGCGTCCCGCTGCCCGTTTCGAAGCCCGCGGTCGCGATCTTCGATACCTATCCGGACGGCTGGATGGCGCACTACCAGGCGCAGAACTACATCGAGATCGACTCGACGGTTCGCGACGGCGCGCTCAGCACCAACATGATCGTCTGGCCGGACGTCGACCAGATCGAACCGTGCCCGCTGTGGCAGGACGCACGTGATTGCGGGTTGTCGGTGGGCGTCGCGCAGTCGAGCTGGGCGCCCCGCGGCGCGTTCGGGCTGCTGAGCATCGCCCGCCATGCCGACCGGCTGACGCCGGCCGAGATCAACATGCTGACGTTGCAGACCAACTGGCTCGCGAACCTGTCGCATTCGCTGATGAGCCGCTTCATGGTGCCGAAGCTGGCGCCGGCGGCGGGCGTCACGCTGACCGCGCGCGAGCGCGAGGTGCTGTGCTGGACGGCCGAGGGCAAGACCGCCTGCGAAATCGGCCAGATCCTCAGCATCTCGGAGCGCACGGTCAACTTCCACGTCAACAACATCCTCGAGAAGCTGGGCGCGACGAACAAGGTCCAGGCGGTCGTCAAGGCCATCTCGGCCGGGCTGATCGAGACGCCCTGACAGGGCGTGAAGGCGGCAGCGCGACCTGCGGCTGCCGCCCGCACGCTCACTCCATCATCGGCTCCGCTTCCTTCGCGGTCCAGCTCACGCTGGAAATGCTCTTCTCCATGCTCATCCGGCTCGCGATCTGCTCGAGCTTCTGCTGATCCTTCGGATGCAGCTTCAGTGTCGCGGTCACCTTCAGCCGGTCCGGCTGGTCGGGCACGTCCTCGCTCGTGAGGCTCTGGAACGACAGCGGCTTCGCATACATCGAGTTCGACAGCAGCGTGCGGATGTGCACTTCGTCCGAGGCCAGGCAGATCACGGTGATCTGGTATTCGCGCACGAGATCGGCGTTCGATACCGGCGTCGCGTTGATCGCTTGGCTGACGCTGCGCAACAGCGTATTGGTGAGCAGCACGACGCCGGTGCCGGCGAGCGCCGGCACGTAATGACCGGAACCGGACAGCACGCCGACGGCGGCCGAGCACCACAGGGTCGCGGCGGTGTTGATGCCCTGGATCGAGCCCTTGTCGCGCATGATCACGCCGCCGCCGAGGAAGCCGACGCCCGACACGACGTAGGCGGCGATCTGCGTGACGCCCGCGACGCCGTTGCCGGTCAGCACGCCGAGCGTGACGAACAGGCACGCGCCGCTCGCGACGAGCGTGATGGTGCGCAGGCCGGCCGTGCGCTGGCGCATCTGGCGTTCGATGCCGATGGCGACGCCGCAGGCGAACGCGGTGAAAAGACGGAGTGCGAAATCGAAAGTCATGGTTGTCCTGCCGTGCAAGGAGCGCGTGCCGTTTCGCGTCGCGGCGGCGCAAGGCCGAAGGCGACACGAAGATAGCCGTCATCGCGCGGTACTGTACCGCGCGAATGCGTCATTCAGTGTGAAACGGGTGGCGTGCGGCTCGCGGAACGCGAGCCGGGCAGGAGAACTGCGTCGGACAGGCGTTCAGGCGGCAAGCGGCGCACGCAACGGAGTGCTGCAACTGTCCACGATGGTTCCTGAAGGAAGAATGGGCGGCATTCTAGTAGGCGGCGAGCGCATGCGTCAACCGCCTCGCGGCGGCCGCGCTACTGCGCCGAGCCGATCGTTCCCGTCGCAAGCGCGAGCGCGGCCGCGGCCGACAGTGCACCGGCATAGCTGTCGACCTCCGCGTTGCGGGCGGCGAGCAACTGGCTTTGCGCGATCGTCGCGTCGGTGACCGAACCGACGCCGTTCCGGTACGCGGTCAGCGCCGCGTCGTAACTCGTCTGCGCGGCGTCGACGAGCGCCTGTGCGGCGTCGTGCGACGCCAGGCTCGTCTGTACCGCGTTCTGCGCGGCGACGACCTGGCGGACCGCTTCCTCCTTGGTTCGCGTGAGGCGCGCGGAGGCGCTTTCCGCGTCGTTGCGCGCCTGCATCAGCACTGCCGAGCGCAGGCCGCCGTCGTACAACGGAATCGTCACGCCGAGGAACACGCCGCCGCCGTAGCGGCTGCCGTTCAGGTTGACGGTCGGCGCCTGGTCGCCGATCGCGGGCAGCGCGGAGATGGACGTGCCGCCGCTCGCGTACGACGTCGACGCGGACAGGAAAATCTTCGGCATGAACGCGGCTTCCGCAGCCTTGATCTTCGCGCGATTGGCCTTTTCGAGCGCGAACGCGCCCTGCAGGTCGGGCCGGCGCGCGATCGCGTCCGACACGATCGCGTCGACCGACGAGCCGAGCGAGGGCGGCAGTGGCCGCTTCGGCAGCGCGGCGACGGTCGGCTTCGACAGCGGCGAGATGCCGAGCGCGGAGACGAGGGCGAGATAGCCGTCGCTCTCCGTACCGTTCGCCTGCACGAGCGCGAGGTTGGCCTGCGCGCGGTTCTGCGTCGCCTGGGCGAGTTCGACGACCGTGCCGACGCCGTGCTTGAGCCGCGCGCGGGAGGCCGCGAGGATCGCGTCCGCGTTCGCGAGGCCCTGCTGGGCGCTG
Source organism: Burkholderia sp. AU27893 (assembly GCF_002223205.1). Classification (NCBI taxonomy): domain Bacteria; kingdom Pseudomonadati; phylum Pseudomonadota; class Betaproteobacteria; order Burkholderiales; family Burkholderiaceae; genus Burkholderia; species Burkholderia sp. AU27893. Next base: position 708,668 of record NZ_NKFD01000004.1, read on the forward strand.
AGCGCGCGCGAGCGTGCGGCTTCGTAGCGGTAGTACGCGACGGTCACGTCGTGGATCACCTGCTGGTGGACGGCCGTAAACGCGACATTCGACGCGATCGACGCCTGTTCGGCCGCTTCGACGCGCGCCGCGCGGCCGCCGAAATCGAACAGCAGCCATTGCAGCGACAGCGCCGAGATGGTGCCGTGCACGGTGGAGTTGCTCGACGAGTCGCCGAGGAACGACGACGTCGACCCGTGGTTTGCCTGGTAGCCGCCCATGGCCGTCGCGGACAGCTTCGGCAGGTAGGCCGTCTTGGCCAGGCCGACGGCGAGCGCGGCGTTGCGCGCGTCGTTCCACGCGATACGGGTCAACGGGTTCGCCGATTCGGCGAGATCGATCAGCTCGGGCAGCGTGTACGCGTGCGCGGCATCGAGCGCGGCCGGCGGCGAGACCGACGCGAGCGCCGGCGACGCGGGCAGCGTGTAGTCGTGCGAACCTTGCGCGGACGCGCGCGGCGGGCCCGGCACGATATCGCCTGCGGCGGACGTTTGCGGCTGCCACGGGCGGTCGGACGCCTCCGGCGCCAGATCGATCGACGACGTCGCGCAGCCGGCCAGCGCGACGACGGTCGCGAGGGCGGCGGCGGCGATCGAGGCGGCCGGCGGTTCAGGTAGGCGCATGGGGGGCAGGCTCCTTCGGTGTGGCTTGACGGGCGGCATCGGCGATGTGCGCGAGCCGCGTGTCGATCAGGTTCAGCAGCGCGTCGCGTGCGGGGTCGGTGGGGGCTGCGCGCGGCGGGGTAGCCGGCGGCGCGGAGGGTTCTCGACGGGGCGCGGTGTCGTCGCGCGGTTCGGTCACGCGGGCGAGCTGCGCGTCGATCGCCGCGTCGCCGGGCTTGCGTTCGGCGAGCAGGAACAGCGGCCCTTCGAGCGCGCCGAGTTCCGCGAGCGCGCGCCGCCGCGTGGCGAGCCACGACGCGGCCGGCCGCACCCACGACGGTTCGTAGTGGACCAGCCCGAGCTCCTGCGTGATCGCGCCGTGGCGGGCAAACGCCTCAGCCGCGAGCGCGCGCCGCTCGGCCGGCTGCGCGACCTGCACGAGGCGCCGCCACTGGTCGATCAGCGCGGCGAGCCCGGCGTCGATCTGCTTGCCGATGCTGACGGGCCAGATGCGCGTGAACACGAGATACACGACGACGTTGCCGAGCAGGATGCCGATCGTGCGATCGCGCGCGATCGTCAGGTCGAAGCCGGGGCCGGCGCCTTGAATCACGCACAGGAAAAACGCGAACGCGATCTGGAAGCCGGCATACGCGATGCGCGGCGAGCCGAACGCGACCCACGCGGCGAGCCACCCGCCGGCGAACACCAGCGCCATCAGGTGGCCGACCGACGATAGCGACGGCACGACGAAGACCAGTGCCGCCGTGCCGAGCAGCGCGCCGACGATGCAGCCGAAGATCCGCAGCGTGAGCTTCTCGACCGTCTCGGCCGTCGAGCCGAGCGACACGATGTAGCAGGTGACGACGCAGGTGTGGATGCCCGACCAGTCGAGCTGTGAGTACAGCAGGTAGCAGAAGATCGCCGCGGCCGTCGTCTTCAGCGCGTAGCGGATGTGGTCGGGATTGGTGCGCGCGTCGGGCAGGAAGAAGCCGCCGCGCGGGGCGGGGGGCGAGACGGATTCGGGGGCATCGGGGGCAGTTGTCGAAGCCGACGAAGCCGACGAAGCCGACGAAGCCGACGAAGCCGACGAAGCCGACGAAGCCGACGAAGCCGACGAAGCGACGTCGGTCGTCGCAGCCGGTTCCGCGAAATGCGTGATCGCCGCCTGGAGATCCGTCGCAGCAACCCGCGCGAGCGGCGGCAGCGTGTCGGTCGGCGGGAGCGCGAGCGTCACGTCGACCGGGTAGCCGCCCTGGTCGAGGATGTCGGCCATCTCGTCGAGCGTCGCGGCAATCGGGATGGCAAATGCGTCGGGCAGCCGTGCATCTGGTTCGCGATCGGCCAGCGCGACGCCGACGAGCAGTGCGGTGCTGGAAGCCACGGCCTGCCGCAACGCCGCGAAGTCGGCGGCGGACGACGAGCCCTCGAGTTTCGACAGCTTGAGCCACGTGAGCAGCTGCTTGTCGCCTTCGTGCAGGCTGGCATTGAATGCGTCGCGCGCGGCATCGTCACCGCGCAGCCGCTGCGCGGCGAGCCGCAAGCGCTTCGCGAGTTGCGCGTGCGCGAGCTTGCGCGGCGACGGCGCGATCAGCAGGTTGACGACGATCGCGACCCCGACCGGAATCGCGATCGTCAGCCAGATGTACAGCAGTGCGCGCGTGGCAGCTTCGCCGAACGGCGCGAGGCCGAGCTGGTCGAGCCCGAAGCCGACGATCATCGCGAGGATCGCGCCAACCGGGCGCAGCTTGCTGGCCGACGTCAGATAGAGGAGGCCGACCGACAGCACGGCCATGCACGCGACCCGCAAGATCGAATAGTCGATGCTGAAGATCGCGATGCCGAGCACGAGCCCGATCACGATCGTGACGATCACCAGCAGCGCGGCCGCGAGCACGACGCTCGTCACGCGGTCGGCCCGGATCATGAAGAACACGACGTACGCGGACAGCGCGGCTTCGGGCGTGCCGTAGGCGGCCGTCACGAGCGCGGTCAGCGCGCAGATCAGCGCAACCCGCACGGCAATCGACGTGCGCCCCGGAAACGGCGCGAGCAGTCGCAGGACTTCGCGCGGGCCCGGCGAGCGAACCTCAGCGGCAGGCAGTGCCATGCCGGACCTCGACGATCGCGCTGGCGCCGACGCGCACGAGCTTGCCGTCGGGTTCGTCGAGCTTCACGCGCACCGGGAAGCGCTGCGCGACGTGCACCCAGTTCACCGAGTTCTGCACGATCGGCAGCGTGCGCGGCAGGTTGATGCGGGCGCTGTCGGCAATGCCTGCGCCGACGCCGACGACCTTGCCCGTCAGCGGACGGCTGCGGTCGATCATCGAATAGACGGTCGCGCAGTCGCCGACCTCGATGCGGCTCAGCGACGTCTCGCGGAAGTTGCCGACGGCGAACCATTCGCTCGCGTCGATCAGCGTGAAGATCGACTGGTTCGGCGCAAGGGTTTCGCCGGCGAGCACGCTCAGGCCCGTGACGAGCCCATCGTGCGGCGCACGCACGACGGTGTCTTCGAGCGCATGCTGCGCGCGGGCCAGCGCGGCCTCGCGCGCATGCAGCGTCGCGATCGCGTCGGCTTCGTCGCCGATCGTTTGCGCGGACGCGCGCTGCTGTTCCTGTGCCTGCGCGAGCGACACGGCCGCGTCGCGCTGGCGGACCTTCGCCTGGTCGAACTGCTGCGCGCTGACGTAGCCCTGCGCGGCGAGCGGCGCGAGGCGGTTCACGTCGCGGGTCGCGAGGTCGGCGTTTTGCGTCGCGCGCTTGACCTGCTCGGCGGCCACGGCGGCATTCGAGCGCTCGCCGATCAGCGAACGGCGGCGCGTGTCGAGCGATGCGCGCGCGAGTTCGAGATCGGCCTGCGCCTGCGCCACCGTCAGCCGGTACGGCACCGGATCGATGACGTACAGCAGGTCGCCTTTCGCGACGCGCTGGTTTTCATGTACCGCGAGTTGCACGATGCGGCCGCCGACCGGCGACGCGACGTGCACGACGTCCGCGTCGATCGACGCATCGTCGGTGGACGGGTAGGCCGTCGTGCGGTGGTACGCGTACACGAGTGCCGCGATGCCGAGCGCGACGATCGCCAGGGCGATCACGCGGCCTTTGACGGAGGGGCGGGCGATACCGGCGGCCTTCATGCGAACGGCCCCGTGCCGGTGAGCCACACGATCACCGCGACCACGAGCCCGATCGCGGTGCAGACGGCCAGCTGGTAGGGCACCGTGGCTGCCCAGCCGGTCGCGACGAAGACGCGGTGCGCGACGATCGCGCCGATGACGCCGACGATCGCGCTGACGAGCCAAAGCGGGAAATACGCGCCGAACAGGACGTACGACGGTGCGCCGCGCGATGCGCAGCCCGCGAGCGGCAGGGCTGGCGCCAGGACGGCGGCGACGCGCAAGGGCGCGCGCGGCGTTGTTTTTCTCATGGTGTGACGAGCTCGACGTTGGGGGTGGATGCCGGGCGCGGCGCAATGCGAATCGTCGCCGCGACGACGATTCCGGGATACGGAGCCGATAATAAATCAGCGCGATGCGGACCGCCAGCCACCCGCCCCGTACATCGCGGGGTGGAGGGCGCCGGTCGGCGGGGCGCGTCGACACGTCCGGCATCGCGTTTCGGCCACCGAAACCGGACTGTCGCGATTCTGCCAGCGCGCACTCGTGTAGGGTTGCTAACGGACTGTAAAGAATCGTCAGACGAACGAAGGGCGGCCGATTTGTCGTGTCGACAGCGCCGAATCGGGACGGAAAAGGCCGATTGCCGTTCGAAGGCAGGGGAATAGGGGCGATTCGACGGATGAAGGGCAATGTTGACGAGTGGGTCGACTGGATTGCGTGTGAGGCGCGGCAGCGCGTGGTGATCGGGCCACAGATCTGCGGCGGGCGTTTGGCCTGAGCTGTCTGCTTTTTTGCTCGCCTGCGAGAGCGGCGACACGCAGTGCCTTCGGGCAAGACGCGGACGTTCGCATCGATCATCCGGCCGCCGTTCTCGACGTGGCTGATCGGGATGTGCAAGCGCAGCGTGCGCTGCATGTCGGTAATGACGGGCTTCGGGAAAGCGTCGACGTCGCTCGCGTCGGGCGGCCCGATGAAGGCGCGGTCGAGCGGTGCGCCGAGCGGCCTCGAAGACTGGCCGGCGACCGGTCGTCACGGCCGCGATCTGTGTACCATCGTACGTATGGCGCGACGCGCGGCACGGAGCCTCACGGCCGCGTGCAACACGCAACGCGGAAGCAGTATCGGTCTCGCAACGAAGGTGAACGTTCCATGCGAAGTTTCTTTGTCCGGTTCATTGCAATCGGCGTGCTGTTCCATCTGTACGTCGGGATTCGAATCATTCCCGATGCATTCACGTCGCCGGTCGCGCGCACGATCGCGGCGCTCGTGCTGGCGAGCTTCGTCGTGCTGATCCCGGTCGGCATGTTCTCGCGCCGCTTCGACGAAGGCTGGGCCGCGACGCTGGCCGGCTGGGCCGGCTCGCTCGTGATGGGCTTCTTCTCGTCGCTGCTCCTGCTGACGCTCCTCCGCGAATTCGTGCTGCTCGGCGTGTCCGGATGGCGGCATCTCGGGCACGACGGCGCATGGCCCGGCGCGGCGACCGACACGGCGATCGGCGTGCTGGCCGGTGCGGTGTTCGTCACCGTGATCGGGTTCGTCGGTGCGCGCCGCACGGCGGCGGTCAAGCGCGTGTCGATCCCGGTCGCGGGGTTGCCGGCCGGGCTCGACGGGCTGACGATCGTGCAGCTGTCCGACATCCACGTCGGGCCGACGATCAAGCGGCCCTACGTCGAACGGATCGTGCGCGCGGTCAACGCGCTCGATGCCGACCTCGTCGTCGTGACGGGCGATGTGGTCGACGGCTCGGTCAAGCGCCTGCGCGACCACACGGCGCCGCTCGGCCGCATGCAGTCGCGGCACGGCAGCTTCCTGGTGACGGGCAACCACGAGTATTACGCCGGCGCGCATGCGTGGATCGACGAGTTCCGGCGCATCGGGCTCACGGTGCTGCTCAACGAGCATGTGCTCATCGAACATGACGGTGCCCACGCGGTGCTCGCGGGCGTCACCGATTTCACGGCGGGCGGGTTCGATCCCGCTCATCGCAGCGATCCCGTGCAGGCGCTGGCGGGTGCGCCGCATGACGTCGGCACGAAGATCCTGCTCGCCCACCAGCCGCGCAGCGCGGAAGCGGCGAACCGCGCCGGCTTTACCGTGCAGTTGTCGGGGCATACGCACGGCGGCCAGTTTCTGCCCTGGCCGCCGTTCGTGCGGCTGCAGCAGCCGGTGATCGGCGGGCTGAGCCGCATCGGCAATCTGTGGCTCTACACGAGCCGCGGCACCGGATACTGGGGGCCGCCGAACCGTTTCGGCGTGCCGTCCGAGATCACGCTGATCCGGCTGACGCGGGGCGGGTAGCGCACGTTCCCCCTGTTTGGAACAGACCGGCGCCGGGCCGTCATTGGCGGCACCGGCCCTGGCCCGCGGCCATCACTCGATGCGGGCAATATCGTCGCAATCGAAGCGCGGGCTGCGCGGGAACAGGCCGGCTGAGTCGCCATAGCCGAGATTCACGAGGAAGTTGCGTTTGATCGCGGTGCCCGCGAAGAACGCGGCATCGACTTTCGCGCCGTCGAAGCCGAACATCGGGCCCGCGTCGAGGCCGGGTGCGCGCGGCTACCTCTTATCCGCGAATGACACCGCATGGCAGTGCGCGACGCCGTTGGCTAGTATGCAGGCATGCCTCGTTCGCTCCGTTCTTCGCCCGTTTCTCCCGACATGTCGACACCCGATTTCTTCGCTGATACACCCGCACCCGACGTGGACTGGTACCCGGAGTGGCTGGCGCCGTCCGATGCCGATCGCGCGCTGGCCGCGTTGGTCGGGGAAGTCGCGTGGCAGCAGGACACGATCCGCACGCCGCGCGGGCGCATTCCGTTGCCGCGGCTGACCGCATGGCAAGGCGAGCCGGAGGCCGTCTACGTGTATTCGGGGATCCGCAACGTGCCGGCGCCGTGGACGCCGGCCGTGCTCGACCTGAAACATGCGGTCGAGGCGACGTGCGGCGTGCGCTTCAACAGCGTGCTGCTCAACCGCTACCGCAACGGGCAGGACAGCCTCGGCTGGCATGCGGACAACGAGCCCGAGCTGGGCGATGCGCCGGTGATCGCATCGGTGAGCCTCGGGGCGATGCGCGTGTTCGACCTTCGCCATCGCAAGACCGGTGTCACCCATGCGTATCGCCTCGGGCATGGCAGACTGCTCGTGATGCGCGGGCGCACTCAGGCCGAATGGCAGCATCGCGTGCCGAAGGCGCCGGGCGTGCAGGGCGAGCGCGTGAACCTGACGTTTCGGCGCGTGATGCCGGCGGGGACGGGCCGGTAACCCCGCCCATCGCCGACGTGCGTGGATCGTCGGGCGATGCGCGCCCCGTTTTGCGATTCATGGGCGATCGATACAGGCAAGCGGTCGCGTGTGCGGCACGTTGCCGCACGACTGCCGGGCCACGTGCGTTGAAAGGCTGCTGAGGCCCGTGCCATATGGGGTTTCAGGAAATTTGATCGACCGCCCGGTTCCGATAGATGAGTGAAACCTCTGATGGTGCGTCGCAACAAACCTTGACTAGACTGTCGAATGGCAGAAGCGCGTCGCATCCCGGCGCGATCCTTTCGACATGCCCCAAGCGTTGCCGATGCGGTGCGCAAGGGGGCAGGAGCAAAACGCGTGACCGTATTCGACCCTTCCTTCGAACCCTCGCTGCACGTCTTTGAACAAGACGGCGGATGGCAATGGGCGCTGACGGTGAAGCGGGCGACCGGCGTTGGCGTGAAAGTCGTTGCGTTCAGCCGGGACGGCTTTCGCGGCGAGGCCGAGGCCTACGCCGCCGGCCAGCTTGCCCGCGCCGCGTATGACGCCGCCGTGACGGCCTGACGCCGTCGCGTCGATCCCGCCGCCCGAGGATCGTCTTCATCGCTTGCCGCCCGCGCCGGGTGGCTCTTCCCGATCGTTTTCCGTTTTCCGTCGCCTGTCGCGCTCTGCGCGATGGCGCGTGCCGCGCGCTTGCGCGCCCGTCCGCCCGGGTTCGCCGCGCCAAATGGTCCGTACCATTCGACACGCGTGTGCCATACGCCGCGCTTAACGTCCGTGCACGGCGTCGGTCGCGCCGGCGATGCGGCTTCGCGCCGCGATTGGAATGCCGGACGCCGCACGCCGACCCATCGACACGAACGCAGGTCATGTGCGACGACAGAACCGACTACAACCGCCATGCGCGCGGCGGATCGCGCACGGCGCGGGCGCCGGAACGGGGATTCACGCTGATCGAGGTGCTGATCGCGCTGGCGATCGTCGCCGTGGCGCTGGGCGCCGTGATGCGCGCGATTGGCGCCGGACGTGCACGCGCTGTCGGATCTCGGGTGCGATCGTCGGCGAGCCGCCGCCCGACATGCTGCAGCCGTTGCGCGTGCGCCTGCGGCTCGCGCCGAATCCTGATGCGGCCGCCGCGTGCCGGCGTCGGCGGCCCGCATGCCGTGACGCACGGGGCCGTGTCCGGAAGTGGCACGATATCGTAATAACATATGACGTTATTGCGTAGGCGGGACGATGATGTCCTGCTTCTTCACCAGGAGCCACCCATGCAACTCTCCCAGCTAGGCGGGCATGTCGCCCAGTCCGGTTTCGCCGAACGGCAGAAGCACGCCCAGGCGCTGATGTTCGGCATGGCCGACATCAACGAGTATGTTTCCGGCGGCGTCTGCTACGACGCCGCGGCTTATGTCCGGTACCTGCTGCGCAGCGATGCGATGATCGCGCCCGGCGCGCTGCTCGACACGATCGGCCAGCACTGGCGAACCCGTTTCAACTTCGAGACTGGCGGTGAATGGGACGGGCGCGCGAGCATTCCGGCGGGAACCGCGGTCGGCTTCTCGCGCGGCGGCACGGTCTTTCATGCGGCGATCGCCGTCGGCGGCAGCCGGATCCGGGCGATCAACGGGGGCCGCCTGGGCAGCGGATGGATGTATGCGGTCGACCTGGCGCGCGTGCTCGAGCCGGATGCGGCCGGCGGCTTCACATACGATCGCGCGAACATCCGGGTACATCTGTCGCGCCTGTAGGCCGCCCGGCCTTGCCTGCCACGCCAGCCGCCACGCGTCGGCCGGGCACCACGTACGCGGCTGCCGTCCCGCGCTGCCGGCCACTCCGGCATGGCGTGGCGCGGTCCATCGCTGCTATCCTCTCGACCGTGATTGACTCTCCACGGCGTCGCGATCCGCATGCTGCGGTGCGGCGATGCACGCGGTGTGAACCCCGTGCGCGCTGAGGTAGCATGACTGAATATCCACGACGATCCGTGACCTGTTTCGTGACTGATTTCCTACCGTCCATGTCCACATGGTCAAGACAACGATGAGCGACGCACCTGAAACCGCGGCGCCCGGCGACGACGAATCGTCCGGCGGCGCGTCGTCCTATCTGGTGCCGGGGCTCGAACGCGGGCTGCGGATCCTCGCCGAATTCTCCGCGCGCGAGCCGGTGCTCGGCGCGCCCGAGCTGTCGAAGCGCATCGGCATTCCGCGCACGACCACGTTCCGTCTGCTGCAGACGCTGGAAGCGCTCGGTTTCCTCGAGCGCGTGAACGGCGACCGTTATTTCCGGCTCGGCGTCGGCGTGCTGCGGCTCGGCTTCGAATACCTGAATTCGCTCGAACTGACCGATCTCGGCACGCCCGTGCTCGAACGGCTTCGCGATGCGACCGGCCTGTCGACGCATCTGCTGATCCGAGACCAGCGCGACGTCGTGTTCGTCGCGAAGGCGCAGAGCAACGCGTCGATGTTCGGTTCGGTAAAGGTGCACGTCGGCACGCGCCTGCCCGCGCATGCGACCGTGCACGGCCACGTGCTGATGGGCGACCTGACGCGCGACGCACTGCGCCAGCTGTATCCAGAAAAGCGGCTCGAGCAGTTCACCGAGCGCACGCCGGGCACCGTCGACGAACTGTACGAACGCGTGCGCCACTACGCGCGGCTCGGCTACGCGGTGAGCGAGGCGGCGTTCGAGAGCGGCATTTCGGCCGTGACCGCGCCCGTACGCGATCATTCGGGCTCGATCGTCGCGGCGATCACCGCGACCGTGCCGCGCTCGGAAATCGGCGAGGCCCGCGAGAAGGAGCGGCTCGTCGAAGCCGTGTGCGGCGCGGCGGTCGACCTGTCACAGCGGCTGAACTATCGTCCGCTCGAAAGCGATCCGACGTTCGCGCACGCGCGCCACAAGGTCGCGATGTTCTGAGTGCGCCGATGCGCGGCCGGCGGTCGTGCAAATGCCATGTGCGAAAGAAAGAGAGCGGCCCGCGGGCCGCTCTTGTCGTTTCAGGCGACGCACGCCCGACGTCGTTCAGAACGAGTGGTGGATCCCGGTGAGCACGATCACCTGGTTCGCCGTGCTCGATACACCCGCCGTGAAGAACGCGGCCTTCGCACCGCCCGAACCGTGCTCGTACAACACGTTCGCATAAAGCTGCGTGCGCTTCGACAGCGCATAGATGTCGCCGAGTTCGACCTGCGTCCAGCGGCGGCCGGCCAGTGTCGTGGTCGCCGCGCCGCCCGCGATCGTGTTGAACGCGCTGCTGCGGTAGTTCACGCCCGCGTCGTAGCTCTGGAACGTGTCCGAAAAGCCGTTCGACTGCATCTTCGTGCGCGTGTACAGGCCGTGCACGAGGAAGTCGCCGAACTGGTAGGACGCGCCCGCTCCGATGTTCTCGACCTTGCTCGCGGTGTAGCCGTTCGCGGTGTTCTGCCCCTGGAACGACGTGATGCCTGTCGTGCTGATCAGGATCGCGCGGTCGTGCTCGTTCGAGTACACGGCCGACGCCTTGAACGGCCCGTTCGCATAGTTCAGCGCGACGCCGACCGACTTGCCGGTCGAGAAGTTCGTCGTGTTGCCGAGCGCCATCGTCGCCGCGGCCGAGAAGCCCGCGAAGGTCGGTGAGCGGTACTTGACCGAGTTGTTGTACGGCACGTTGCCGGTCGCGGCGAGCCCGTCGATGTTGCCGGGGTGGAACGCGTACCAGCTCATCGCGAGGTAGGCCGTGCTGAGCGGATCGAGATAATCGAACGACAGCGGCGTCTGGCGGCCGAGCGTCAGCGTGCCGTAGCGTTCCGAGCCGAGGCCGACGAAGGCCGCGCGGTTCCAGATCGTGTTCGCGGTCGCGAACTGGCCGTTGTTCGTATAGAAGCCGTTTTCGAGCTGGAAGATCGCCGACAGGCCGTCGCCGAGGTCTTCCTTGCCCTTCAGGCCCCACCGGTCGGGCTGCGTATTGCCCTGGATCATCGCCCACTTCGCATGGCCGCCGACGTTGTTCACGTACGCGACGCCCGCATCCATGCTGCCGTACAGCGTCACGCTGCTCTGCGCCCACGCGCCCGACACGGCGCCCACTCCGATCACTGCTGCTGCTACCGCATGCTTGACCATTTGATCTCCTGAATCTCCAACCTGATGAAAACGTGCCGTGGCGGCATGCGCGGGAACGGCCGGCCGTCGCGCACTTTCGCCATCGAGTGGGCATTCGTATGTTCCATATAAGGAACAGTGTACCTCTGATGGAATGGAGTATAGGGGCGTCTCGCACCGTATCAAAAATAATTTTTTCGGGACGGATGGGTTTCCGGCCGGCACCCGGCGTCGCTGCACAAAACTCGCGTAAACCCGGTAAAGCCCCGTCACATAACAAAAAATTTCATTTGATGGGGTGGATGCACGCGATTGCCGACCCGGCGGTCAGTGTTTTCCCTAGGGCGAGCAGCTTTTTGTTTTACTCGTGGAAAGTCACTCCTATAATCACCATCCATAAACTGCTGTTCCGGATATGGAACAAATCGGAACAAACCGAGAGTCGATCAGAAGGAAGGGTGTGAGATGTCTGAACAATGGGTTTGCGCCGGGCACGCCGGCGCGCTGTCGGAAGACACGCCGATCGAGTTCAAGCGGACCGACGGCGTCGAAATCGGGATCTACCGCGTCGGCGACGACGTGTATGCGCTCGAGAACGTGTGCCCGCATGCGTACGCGCTGCTGACGCAGGGGTTCGTCGACGAAGGCACGGTCGAATGCCCGCTGCACGAGGCCGTGTTCGACATCAAGACGGGCGAATGCCTGAAGGGTCCGGGCGGACGCGCACTGAAGCAGTACGCGGTGCGGCTCGCCGGCGAGGAAATCCAGATCAAGGTGGAGTGACATGAAAGAAGCGACCGTGAATTTCAACCCCTTCCTGAAGCCGTGGGTGGCGCCGCAGCCGAACAACGTCGCGGGCAAGGGGCAGATCGAGATCCCCGGCCAGGTCGAGAACCAGGTCTGGCAGAACCGCAAGGCCGCGCCGACCCAGTACGAAAACGACCTCGGCGATGCGCTCGAACGCGTGTTCGAAGCCGGCGCGATCGAGCTGGACGAGGTCGTCGCGGGCCTGAACCGCATCGGCTTCCGCGCGCCGGACGGCACGGTCTGGACACCTGAGCGCTTCCGCGCCGAAATGGCCTCGCTCGCGGAATGACCGCGTAAGCGCCGACCGCCGATCCGACGACAACCGCATCCGGAGCACACTGATGACGTCCCCCGAACAACACGCAGCACAACACGACCCGGTCCGTGCCTATCTCGACCGCGGCATCAAGAACTACTGGTATCCCGTCGCGCCGAGCTGGCAGGTGTCGAATGCGCCGGTCGGCCTCACGCGCCTGTCCGAGCAGATCGTGCTGTGGCGCGATCACGACGGCAAGGTCCACGCGCTCGAGGATCGCTGCCCGCACCGCGGCGCACGCCTGTCGCTCGGCTGGAACCTCGGCGGCAACATCGCCTGCTGGTATCACGGCATCGAAGTCGACGGCGGCGGCACGGTCAACCGCGTGCCGGCCGTATCGAACTGTCCGCTCGAAGGCACGAAGTGCGTGAAGTCGTACCCGGTCGAGGAGAAGGCGGGCGCGATCTTCCTGTGGTTCGGTGACGAAGCGCACGGCGAGCCGGCGCCGCTGAACCTGCCCGAGGAACTGGTCGACGACGCGTACGGCCACTTCCTGTGCGTGTCGAACTGGAAGTGCAATTACCAGTATGCGATCGACAACGTGATGGACCCGATGCACGGCGCGTACCTGCATGCCACCTCGCACTCGATGGCCGAAGGCGACAAGCAGGCCGAGATGCGCGTGCGCAAGACGGAAACGGGCCTGATGTTCGAGAAGATCGGCCAGCGCGACGTGAACTTCGACTGGGTCGAGCTCGGTGAAACGGGCTGCCTGTGGATGCGCCTCGCGATCCCGTACAAGCAGAAGTTCGGCCCGGGCGGCAACTTCGGGATCATCGGCTTCGCGACGCCGGTCGACGGCGACAACTGCCAGGTCTACTTCTGGCGCACCCGCAAGGTCAGCGGCTGGCAGCGCGACGTGTGGCGCTTCATGTACCGCAACCGCCTCGAGGGCCTGCACTGGGACGTGCTCGAGCAGGACCGCTACGTCCTCGAAAGCCTCGCGCCGAATGCGCGCGATCACGAATACCTGTACCAGCACGACGTCGGCATGACGCGCGTGCGCCGGATGCTGCGCACCCGTGCGCAGGAGCATCTTGCGGCGCTCGACGCGCATCGCGCGGCGCAGGCGCAGGCCGCAGCGGAGCCGGCAAATGGCTGAGCGCGCTCCGGTCGTGTCGCTCGCGGGGCGCCGCGTGCTCGTCACGGGTGGCGCGCGCGGGCTCGGCGCGGCGTTCGTGAAGGCGCTCGTCGAAGCGGGCGCGCAGGTCGCGTTCGGCGACGTGCTGCTCGACGAAGGCCGCGCGCTGGCCGCGCAACTTGCCGAAGCCGGCCACGTCGCGCATTGCTTCGCACTCGATCTCGCCGATCCGGCGAGCGTCACCGCGTTCGTCGCACAGGGCTCGGCGGCGCTCGGCGGCATCGACGCGCTGATCAACAACGCGGCGATCACGAACTCGGGCGGCAAGCTGTCGACCGAGCTCGACGTGTCGACGTGGGACGCCGTGATGAACGTGAACGTGCGCGGCGTGTGGCTCGTCAGCAATGCAGCGCTGCCGTATCTCGCGCAGTCGGGCCGCGGCGCGATCGTGAACCTCGCGTCGGACACCGCGCTGTGGGGCGCGCCGAAGCTGCTCGCGTACGTCGCGAGCAAGGGCGCGGTGATCGCGATGACGCATGCGCAGGCACGCGAGTTCGGCGCGCACGGCGTGACGGTCAATGCGATCGCGCCGGGGCTGACCGAGGTCGAGGCGACCGCCTACGTGCCGGCCGAGCGTCACGCGTTCTACCTGCAGGGCCGCGCGCTCACGCGCGCGCAGGTGCCCGACGACGTGACGGGCCCCGTGCTGTTCCTGCTGTCGGATGGCGCGCGCTTCGTGACGGGTCAACTGCTGCCGGTGAACGGCGGCTTCGTGATGAATTGATTGAATTGAAGTTTTCACTCTGATGAAGGAGAGGACGATGGCGGACGCCGATCTCGAACGCAAGTCGTGGGACCAGCCGGAAGGCGCAAGCTTCAACGACTGGATGGAAGGGCGCGTGGCGCGCTACGCAACCCGTCGCTACGACTGGGATGCACTGAAGTTCCAGGCCGACTACGACCCGAAGTACCGCCGTGCGCAGATGCGCTACGTCGGCACGGGCGGCACGGGCGTCGCGAAGGACGTCAACACGGTGCCGGCCGGCGGCTTCACGTTCTCGACGATGGTCATCCCGGCCGGCAACATCGGCCCGAGCCACATCCACATGGACGTCGAGGAAATCTTCTTCGTGCTGCGCGGAAAGATGAAGGTGATCTGCGAGCGTGACGGCGAGACGTGGGAAGCGGTCCTCGGCGAGCGCGACCTGATCTCGGTGCCGCCGGGCGTGTATCGCACGGAAATCAACATCGGCGAGGAAGATGCGCTGATGTGCGTGATGCTCGGTTCGCCGAAGCCGGTCACGCCGACCTATCCGCCCGATTCGCCGCTCGCGAAGATCAAGCGTTGAGACGGAGCAGGTGAAGCAATGAGTGTCATCGACAAACGTGAACGCGACCGCACCGCGGCGTTCGCCGCGCTGCTCGGGCAGTTTCCCGAACAGCGTTGCGCGGCCGGCGCGGCGGGCACGATCGGTTATCGCGAGGCCGGCGCGCAGCATGCGGGCCGTGCGCTGCCCGTCGTGCTGCTGCACGGCATCGGCTCGGGCGCCGCATCGTGGGTCCGCCAGCTCGACTCGCTCGGCGCATCGCGGCGCGTGCTCGCGTGGGATGCGCCCGGTTACGGCGTGTCGACGCCGGTGCACGGCGCGTCGCCCGCAGCCGCCGACTACGCGGCATCGCTGAACGCGTGGCTCGAGGCACTCGGCATCGAACGCTGCGTGCTGGTCGGTCATTCGCTCGGCGCGATCATCGCGGGCGGTCTCGTCCGTGTGATGCCCGCGCGGATCGCCGGCCTGCTGCTGGTGTCGCCCGCGGGCGGCTACGGCAGCGCACCGGCTGAAACGCGCGAATCGCGCCGCGACGCGCGGCTCGCGATGCTCGCCGAACTCGGCCCGACCGGGCTCGCCGAGCAGCGCAGCGGCAACATGCTGTCCGGTTTCGCGAACGAGGATGCGCGTGCCTGGGTGCGCTGGAACATGGCGCGCATCGTGCCGGCCGGCTACGCGCAGGCCACGCATCTGCTCGCGAATGCCGATCTCGCCACCGATCTCGCCGGCTTTCGCGGCCGCACGGCCGTGGCCGTCGGCGCGAACGACGCGATCACGCCGCCCGCCGCATGCGAGCGGATCGCCGCGGCCGTGCACGTCGGGCTGCAGGTGATTCCGCAAGCAGGCCATGCCGGCTACGTGGAAGCACCGGCCGTCTATTCCGCGCTGATCGACACGTTCTGCCGTCAGTGCGACCCACAGCGGGGACTGGCATGACCGAACCGCTGCAACAACCCGATACCGAAAACGGCAAGGCCGAAGCCAGCTACGTGGTCCCCGGCCTCGAACGCGGGCTGCGGATTCTCGCCGAATTCTCGCCGCGCGAGCCCGTGCTCGGCGCGCCCGAATTGTCGAAGCGGCTCGGCATTCCGCGCACGACGGTGTTCCGTCTGCTGCAGACGCTCGAATCGCTCGGCTTCCTCGAGCGCGCGGACAAGGATCGCAACTACAAGCTCGGCATCGCCGTGCTGCGGCTCGGCTTCGAATACCTGAGCTCGCTGGAGCTGACCGATCTCGGCCTGCCCGTGATCGAGAGCCTGCGCGATGCAACCGGCTTCACGACGCACATCGTGATCCGCGACGGCCGCGACGTCGTGTTCGTCGCGAAGGCGCAGAGCCAGGCGCCGGTGTTCAGCTCGATCCGCGTGAACGTCGGCACGCGCTTGCCCGCGCATGCGACGACGCACGGCCACGTGCTGATGGGCGACCTGTCGCTGAAGGAGCTGCATGCGCTGTATCCGGAAGGCGCGCTGAACCGGATGACGAACGCGACGCCGGAAACGGTCGACGCGTTGTACGAAGTGATCCGCGAGGATGCGCTGCGCGGCTACGGCGTCAGCAATTCGTCGTTCGAGCGCGGCATCTCGGTGGTCACCGCGCCGGTGCGCAACGAGACGCAGAAGATCGTCGCGTGCATCACCGTGACGGTGCCGAGGCCGGAGATCGACGCGGCGCTGATCGCGGACGGCCTGATTGACAAGGTCCAGCGCGCGGCGGCGGAACTGTCGCGGCGGCTCAATTACCGCTCGGATGACGAGCACACGTTTCTCAAGGCATTAGGACTCCGATGATTCAGATCGATCTGACCGGGCAGGTGGCGGTGGTGACGGGCGGTTCGTCCGGCATCGGCCTCGCGACCGCCGAACGGTTCCTGCAGGCGGGCGCGTCGGTCGCGATTTGCGGCCGCGACAGCGAGCGCCTCGCACGCGCCGAAGCGATGCTCGTTGAAAAGTATCCGGGCGTGCAACTGCTCGCCGCGCGCTGCAACGTGCTCGACGAAGCCGATGTGGCCGCGTTTGCGCAAGCCGTATCGGCGCGCTTCGGCCGGGCCGACATGCTGGTCAACAACGCCGGCCAGGGCCGCGTGTCGACCTTCGCCGACACGACCGACGACGCATGGCGCGAAGAACTCGAACTGAAGTATTTCAGCATCATCCGCCCGACGCGCGCGTTCCTGCCGCTGCTGCGCGACGCGCAGGCGGCGACGATCACCTGCGTGAACTCGCTGCTCGCGCTGCAGCCGGAGCCGCACATGGTCGCGACGTCGTCGGCGCGCGCGGGCGTGCTGAGCCTCGTGAAGTCGCTCGCGACCGAACTCGCGCCGCAGCGCATCCGCGTGAACTCGATCCTGATCGGCATCGTCGAGTCGGGCCAGTGGCGCCGCCGTTACGAAACGCAGGCGCAGTCCGGTGAAAGCTGGGAGGACTGGACGGGCGCGATCGCCCGCACGAAGAACATTCCGCTGAACCGCTTCGGCAAGCCTGACGAGGCCGCCTGGGCACTCTTTTATCTCGCAACGCATCTGTCGTCGTACACGACGGGCAGCCATATCGACGTTTCTGGAGGCTTTGCACGCCATGTCTAAAAAAACCACGGTTGGCGAGCTGATTGCCGCCTTTCTCGAGCAGTGCGGCGTGAAGACCGCATTCGGTGTCATCTCGATCCACAACATGCCGATCCTCGACGCGATCAATTCGCGCGGCAACATCCGGTATGTCGGTGCACGCGGCGAAGCCGGCGCGCTGAACATGGCCGACGGCCTGGCCCGCGTGTCGGGCGGCCTCGGCGTCGCGTTTACCAGCACGGGCACGGCGGCGGGCAACGCGGCCGGCGCGATGGTCGAGGCGCTGACGGCCGGCACCGCGCTGCTGCACGTCACCGGGCAGATCGAGACGCCGTACCTCGACCAGGATCTCGCGTACATCCACGAAGCGCCGGACCAGCTGTCGATGCTGCATTCGATCTCGAAGGCAGCGTTCCGCGTGCGTACCGTCGAAACCGTGCTGCCGACAATCCGCGAAGCCGTGCGCATCGCGCAGACCGCGCCGACGGGCCCCGTGTCGGTCGAAATTCCGATCGACATCCAGGCCGCTGAAATCGAATGGCCGGAAGACCTCGCGCCGGCACACGTCGCGGTGCGCGAGCACGACACCGCCCGCGTCGCGAAGCTCGCCGATGCCCTCGCGGCCAAGCGCCGTCCGCTGCTGTGGCTCGGCGGCGGCGCGCGCCATGCACGCGAGGAAGTCGAGCGCCTCGTGAAGCTCGGCTTCGGCGTCGTGACGAGCGTGCAGGGCCGCGGCGTGCTGCCCGAAGATCACCCGGCGACGCTCGGCGCGTTCAACGTGCACGCGTCCGTCGAAGCGTTCTACAAGACCTGCGATGCGCTCGTCGTCGTCGGCTCGCGCCTGCGCGGCAACGAAACGCTGAAGTACAAGCTCGCGCTGCCGCAGCCGCTGTTCCGCATCGACGCCGACGCGCTCGCCGACAACCGCGGCTATCGCAACGAACTGTTCGTGCATGGCGATTCGAAGCGCGTGCTGGCCGAGCTGGCCGACCGTCTCGAGGGCCGCCTGTCGGTCGATCCGCAGTTCGCGTCCGATCTCGCGGCCGCCCGCGAGCAGGCGGTGGCCGACGTGTCGAAGGGCCTCGGGCCGTACAAGCAGCTCGTCGATACGCTGCAGGGCGCGGTCGGCCGCGACTACAACTGGGTGCGCGACGTGACGATCTCGAACAGCACGTGGGGCAACCGCCTGCTGAAGATCTTCGAGCCGCGCTCCGGCGTGCATGCGCTCGGCGGCGGCATCGGCCAGGGCATCCAGATGGGCATCGGCGCGGCGCTGGCGGGTGCGGCGGCGAAGACGGTGTGCCTCGTCGGCGACGGCGGGCTGATGGTCAACGTCGGCGAGCTCGTCACGGCCGTGCAGGAAAACGCGAACGTGATGATCGTGCTGATGAACGACCAGTGCTACGGCGTGATCCGCAACATCCAGGACGCGCACTACGGTGGCCGCCGCTGCTTCGTGCAGCTGCACCAGCCCGACTTCGCGCAGTTCTGCGCGAGCTTCGGCCTCACGCACTACCGGATCACGTCGCTCGACCAGGCGGAAGCGATCGTGCGCGAAGGGATGGCGAAGGCTGGCCCGGTGATGGTCGAGGTCGACATGCTGTCGGTCGGCGCGTTCGCATCGAACTTCGCGGGCCCGCCGGTGAAGAAGGAAGAGCCGTCGGAGCGCCAATATGCTTAACGGGCAAAAGCGGGCCCATGCACCCGTCGACGTCGCGATGATCGGCTTCGGTGCGATCGGCGCGGCCGTGTACCACGCGGTCGAGCACGATGCGTCGCTGCGCGTCGCGCACGTGATCGTGCCGGAACACCAGCGCGCGGCGGTGCAGGGCGTGCTGGGCGGTGCGGTGGAGGTCGTGTCGTCGGTCGACGCACTGGCCCGCCGCCCCGAGTTCGCGCTCGAATGCGCGGGCCACAGCGCACTCGTCGATCACGTCGTGCCGCTGCTGAAGGCCGGCACCGATTGCGCGGTCGCGTCGATCGGCGCGCTGTCCGATCTCGCGCTGCTCGACGTGCTCGCACAGGCGGCCGACGAGGGCGACGCGAGGGTCACGCTGCTGTCCGGCGCGATCGGCGGGATCGACGCGCTGGCGTCCGCGAAGCAGGGTGGCCTCGACGAAGTGCTGTACGTGGGCCGCAAGCCGCCGCTCGGCTGGCTCGGCACGCCCGCCGAGGAACTTTGCGACTTGCGTGCGATGACTGGGGAAAAGGTGATCTTCGAAGGCAGCGCGCGCGACGCCGCGCGCCTGTATCCGAAGAACGCGAACGTCGCGGCCACCGTCGCGCTCGCGGGCCTCGGCCTCGACGCGACGCACGTGCGCCTGATCGCCGATCCGGCGGTCGAGCGCAACGTGCACCGCATCACCGCGCGCGGTGCATTCGGCGAGATGTCGCTGGAAATGAGCGGCAAGCCGCTGCCCGACAACCCGAAGACGTCCGCGCTGACGGCGTACAGCGCGATCCGCGCGCTGCGCAACCGCGCGGCCCGCTGCGTGATCTGACCGGGCCATTGAATGCCTGCCCGCGCCACGGCGAGGGCGGGCGTGCAGAGACAGATTTGTGGGACTTGTGACATGACTCCTTTCGATACGAGCCTCGTACCCGACGGCAACATCCTGATCGGCGGCGAATGGCGGCGCGGCCGTGGCGCGCCTTACGCGAGCATCTATCCGGCCGACCAGTCGCTGAACATGGAAGTGTCGACCGCGAATGCGGACGACGCGGCCGAAGCCGTCGTGGCGGCGGACGCCGCATGGCGCCGCGCCGACTGGGCCGGGCTGAAGCCGCACCTGCGCGCGCAGGTGCTGTACCGCATCGCCGACCTGATCATGCAGCGCCACGAGGCGCTCGCGAACCTGCAGCGCCGCGACAACGGCAAGCCGATCGGCGAGACGCGCGTGCTGGTGGCGAGCGCCGCGAACACGTTTCGCTATTTCGCGGCGTGCCTCGAAACGCTCGACGAGGAGCTGACGCCGTCGCGCGGCGACTACCTGACGATGAGCGTGTACGAGCCGATCGGCGTGATCGCGGCGATCACGCCGTGGAATTCGCCGATCGCGTCCGATGCGCAGAAGCTCGCGCCGGCGCTGGCGGGCGGCAACGCGGTGGTGCTGAAGCCGGCCGAAGTCACGCCGCTCGTGTCGCTCGCGCTGGCGCGCATCTGCGAGGAAGCGGGCGTGCCGAAGGGCGTGCTGAGCGTGCTGCCGGGCAAGGGCTCGGTGATCGGCGACGTGCTCGTGCGCCATCCGCTGGTGAAGAAGGTGTCGTTCACCGGCGGCACCGAAGTGGGCCGCGGCATTGCGCGCATCGCGGCCGAGAAGCTGATGCCCGTGTCCCTCGAACTCGGCGGCAAGTCGCCGACCATCGTATGCGACGACGCCGATCTCGACCACGCGGTCAACGGCGTGCTGTACGGCATCTTCAGCTCGTCGGGCGAAGCGTGCATCGCGGGCTCGCGGTTGTTCGTGCAACGTTCGGTGTACGACGAATTCATGAAGCGCCTGGTCGCGGGTGCACGCAAGCTGCGCGTGGGCGATCCGACGCGCCCCGACACGCAGATGGGGCCGTTGATCACCGCGAAGCATCGCGAATCGGTGGAGCGCTACGTGGCGCTCGGCCTCGAGGAAGGCGGCCGCCTGCTGTGCGGCGGCGAGCGGCCGTCGGGCGACGGGCGCGAGAACGGCTTCTTCTATCAGCCGACGATTCTCGAAGGGCTGCCGAACAGCGCGCGCATCTGCCAGGAAGAGATCTTCGGGCCCGTGCTCGTCGCGATGCCGTTCGACGACGAAGCGTCGCTGATCGCGCAGGCGAACGACAGCGTGTTCGGCCTGGCGGCCGGCATCTGGACGCGCGACTACAAGCGTGCGTGGCGCCTCGCGCGTGCGCTGGAGACGGGCACCGTGTGGATCAACACGTACAAGCTGTTCTCGATCTCCACGCCGTTCTCGGGCTGGAAGGAGAGCGGGATGGGGCGCGAGAAGGGGCGTCTCGGCATCCGCGAGTACATGCAGCAGAAGAGCCTCTACTGGGGCTTGAACGACGCGCCGCTGCCGTGGGCGAACTGAGCGAAGGGGAATGACGCAATGAGCATTTTGGGAATCGAGCAGATCACGTACGGCGTCGACGACCTCGCGACCTGCCGGCGCTTTTTCGCCGACTGGGGGATGAAGGAAGTCTCGCACGACGACACGCGCGCACGCTTCGAGACGCTGAACGGCTGCACCGTGCTGGCCGTCAAGGCCGACGATCCGTCGCTGCCGCCCGCGTTCGAGGCGGGGCCGACGCTGCGGGAAGTCACGTGGGGCGTCGCGACGCGGCAGGAACTCGACGCGCTGCGCACGAAGCTTGCCGGCCAGCCCGGCTACTACGCGCAGGACGATGCGGTCGGCTGCATCGACCCGAACGGGATGGCGATCCGCATCGAAGTCACGCGCAAGCGCGCACTCGACATCACGGGCTCGCCATCGAACGTGTGGGGCCAGACGCTGCGCGTCGACCAGCCGAGCCCGATCTATGCGCGCGCGGAGCCGGTCGAGGTCGGGCACGTGGTGTTCTTCACGAACTGCCTCGACGCGCAGGAAAAGTTCTATCACGAGCTGCTGGGCTTCGAGACGTCCGACCGTTACCCGGGGCGCGGCGCGTTCATGCGTTGCGCACCGCACGGCGGCCACCACGACCTGTTCCTGCTCGCGCTGCCGAACGGCAAACGCGGCCTGAACCACGTCGCGTTCACCGTGCGCGACATCCACGAGGTGTTCGGCGGCGGCATGCACATCGACCGCTGCGGCTGGGAAACGCAACTCGGCCCGGGCCGTCATCCGGTGTCGTCCGCGTACTTCTGGTACTTCCAGAACCCGGCCGGCGCGCTGATCGAGTACTACGCGGATGAAGACGTGCTGACGCCCGAATGGCAGCCGCGCGAGTTCGAACCGGGCCCGACCGTGTTCGCCGAATGGGCCGTCGACGGCGGCCTCGACGGCAACACGCGCCGGCAGAAGAACGCGAAGGCGCCGGAAGGCAAGTTCATGACGGAGCGCAAATCATGAGCGAAGGGAACGCACAGGCGCACGCCGCGCCCGGCACGGTCGTCGTGATCGGCGGCGGCCAGGCCGCCGGCTGGGTGTTGAAGACGCTGCGCGCGGAAGGCTTTGCGGGCCGCCTCGTGATGATCGCGGACGAACCGCATCTGCCGTACGAGCGCCCGCCGCTGTCGAAGGCCGTGCTGGCCGGGGACGCCGACATCGAAACCGTGCGCGTCGTGCGTCCGGACGAATTCGACGCGCTGAACGTGGAAGCTTGGCAGCCGGAGCGTGCCGCATCGATCGACCGTGCGCGCCGCGTCGTGACGACCGAAAGCGGCCGCGAGATCGAATACGACCGTCTCGTGATCGCGACCGGCGGCACGTCGCGCCGCCTGCCGGACGCACTCGTGAGGACCCCGAACCTGCATTACCTGCGCACGCTCGACGAAGCGGCGGCGCTCGGCGAGAAGCTGCGCGCAAGCCAGCGCGTGCTCGTGATCGGCGGCGGCTGGATCGGCCTCGAAGTCGCGGCGACCGCGCGCAAGCTTGGCGTCGAAGCCGTGGTCGTCGAAGGCGCGCCGCGGCTGTGCGGCCGCTCGGTGCCGCAGATCGTGTCGGATTTCCTGCTCGACCTGCACCGCGCGAACGGTGTCGACGTCCGCCTCGGCGCGGCGCTCGCGTCGCTCGACGCGCAGCCGGACGACGCGTCGAAGGTGCGTGCAACGCTCGCCGACGGCACGACGATCGACGCCGATTTCGCGGTGGCCGGCATCGGCCTCGCGCTGAACGCGTCGCTCGCGAGCGACGCGGGGCTGGCGATCGACGACGGCATCGTCGTCGACGAATTCGGCGCGACGAGCGACCCGGCGATCTTCGCGTGCGGCGACGTCGCGAACCATCACAACGGCTGGCTGAAGCGGCGCGTGCGGCTCGAGTCGTGGGCCAACGCGCAGAACCAGGCGATCGCGGCGGCGAAGGCCGTGCTCGGCGTGCGTGCCCCGTACGCGGAGATTCCGTGGTTCTGGTCCGATCAGTACGACGTGAACCTGCAGATCCTCGGTGATCTGCCGGCCGATGCGCAGCTCGTCGTGCGCGGCGAGCTTGCCGCGCGACGCGCGACGCTGTTTTTCGTAGGCGAAGGACATGTGAGAGGTGTCATCGCCGTCAACAACGCACGTGAGCTGAAGCTCGCGCGCAAGTGGATGAACCAGGGCCGGGCAGTGGATACGGAAGCCCTGGCAGACACGACCAAGACACTGGCCTGACCGGCGACGAGACACAGGAGACACCCCGCATGAGCACTTTCGACAACGTCGTGGCCGGACGCGCCACGATGGAAGCTGCCGCCTCCACGCCCGGCGCGATCATCGCGCGGCTCGAACGGCTTCCGGCCAACGCGATGCAGATCCGCGCCCGCGTGCTGATCGGCACCGCGACGTTCTTCGACGGCTTCGACGTGATCACGATCGCGGCGACGCTGCCGCTGCTGATTCACAAATGGGGGCTGTCGCCGACGCAGATCGGCATGCTGATCGCGTCCGGCGCGATCGGCCAGCTGATCGGCGCCTTCCTGTTTCCCGCGCTGGCGGAGAAGCATGGCCGCGTGAAGGCGATCGCGTGGAGTTCGGCCGTGATCGGCATCACGAGCATCGCGTGCGGCTTCGCGCCGACCTTCGAGATATTCGTACTGCTGCGGATTTTGCAGGGCCTGGGGCTGGGCGGCGAGCTGCCGGTCGCCGCGACGTACATCAACGAGATCACGCGCGCTCATGGCCGCGGCCGTTTCGTGCTGCTGTACGAGATCGTGTTCCCGATCGGCCTGCTCGTGTCGATGGCGCTCGGTGCGTGGCTCGTGCCGCGCTTCGGCTGGGAAATCATGTACTTCGTCGGCGGGCTGCCGCTGATCCTGTCGCTGGTGCTCACGCGTCTCGTACCGGAATCGCCGCGCTGGCTCGCGTCGCGCGGGCGGCTGGCCGAAGCAGGGCGAGCGGTCGGTGCGTTTGAAGCGTCGGTGCGCGGCGAGTTGCCGCCGGTCACGCAGGCAGCGGCGTTCGACGAGATGGTGCGCCAGCATCCGAAGCGCAAGATGAGCGACCTGTTCAGCGCCGCGTATCGCAAGCGCACGCTCGCGGTGGCGACGTTGTGGGCGACCTGCGGGTTCATCCAGTACGGGCTGTCGACGTGGCTGCCGACGATCTACAAGAACTTCTATCACGCGCCGTTGCAGCTCGCGCTGAACCTCGCGGTGATCGGCTCGGTGATGGGCGTGCTCGGGTCGCTGGCGTCGGCGCTGCTCGTCGACAAGCTCGGCCGCAAGCCGGTGATCGTGTGGTCGTTCGTGCTGTGCGCGCTGTCGCTGGCGTTCGCGGGCTTCTATCACGCGTCGTCGGTGTACGTCGTGTCGATCTTCTGCTCGCTGTCGCTCGGGTTGATGGCGTCGGGGTTCATTACCGCGTACGTCTATACGCCGGAGCAGTATCCGACGAGCATCCGCGCGTCGGGCTGCGGGCTCGGCAGCGCATGGCTGAAGATCGCGTCGTTCGTCGCGCCGATGGTGGTGCCGCACGCGATCATCGGCGGCAACCTCGCGCCGGCGTTCTACCTGATCGGCATCGTGCCGTTGATCGCGGCGGTGACCGTGCACTTCGTCGGGATCGAGACGAAAGGGAAGGTGCTCGAAGCGCTCGAAGCGTAAGTGCGGCGGGCCAGCGGTATCGGATGAGGTGGAGAGGCCCGGGCGATGTCCGGGCCTTGTTGTTTGGCGGCGATCCGGTTGCTGCGCAGGGGCGCGACGGATCGTTCGAATGCATGACATAGCCGACTTGCGGCGTGCATGTTCTAATTCACGATCCCGTTTTTCAACCGACCGTCGCCATGCCCCTGTTCGAACCCGTCACGCTGCATACTTCCCGCCTCGTCTTGCGGCCGCTACGCGAAGCCGATGCGCATGTCTTCTTCGAGATCTGGTCGGATGCGGAAGCGATGCGCTATTTCTCGTTCTCGCCGATGACGCATATCGAGCAGGCGATCGAGCGCGTCGCGCGCAACGTGCAGACGTCCGCGAGCGGGGAGAGTCTGGCCTGCGTGCTCGAATTGCGGGAAACCGGCGAAGCGCTCGGCGAATGCGCGCTGTTCCATGCGAACGAGCAATGCCGGCGCGCCGAGATCGGCTTCAGCCTGCGGCGGAAGTACTGGCGTGGCGGATACATGCGCGAGGCGGCATCGGCCATGATCGATCACGCGTTCGGCGCGCTGCGGCTGAACCGGCTCGAGGCCGATATCGATCCGCGCAACGTCGCGTCCGCGGGGCTGCTCGAACGGCTGGGCTTCGCACGGGAAGGGCTGCTGCGCGAACGCTGGATCGTCGGCGACGAAGTGTCGGACAGCGCGCTGTACGGGTTGCTCGCGAGCGATCGGCGCGCGTGACTTGCCGGATTCACAGCGCAAACGTACCCTTGGCCGACACCATCTTCCATCGGCAGGTACTCGACCATGCAAGTCCACCCTCTGCGTCTTTCCCCCGGCGTCGACCTGCGTGCATCGATCGAGCATGCATTGCGTCAGCACGCATCGCACGCGGCCTTCGTGATCCAGGGCATCGGCAGCCTGAGCGTCGCGCAGTTGCGTTTCGCCGGCGCGGACCAGCCGACCGAACTGCGCGGTGACCTCGAAATCCTGACGCTGGCCGGCTCGGTATCGCCGGACGGCGCGCACCTGCATATGTCGATCTCGGATGCGGCCGGCCGCGTGTCCGGCGGCCATGTCGCGAGCGGCTGCGTGGTGCGCACGACCGCCGAGATCCTGCTGGCCGTGCTGCCCGGGCATCGCTTTGCGCGTGAACCCGATCCGCACACCGGATTCAACGAACTGGTGATCCGCCGCGACCCGGGTGGCGATGCCGCGTGAATGTCGCGACGCAGCGGTAAAAACGCCAGTCATGGCGGCTTTCCCGCTATCTCCGGAGAGGCTTGTTTCGAAACCGCATAAAAAAATGGCGCCGCGGGCATTCAGCCTGCGACGCCATTGCGCGGCGAGCTGCGACGTCGACCACCCGTCGCAGCCCGACTGCGTGCTTACATCTGCACGGTGTCGGCCACTTCCTTGAAGTCTTCGATCTGGTCGAAGTTCATGTACTTGTAGATCTGGTCGCCGTTCGCGTTCAGCACGCCCATGTCGGCCATGTACTCTTCCTTGGTCGGGATCTTGCCCAGACGCGAGCAGATCGCCGCCAGTTCCGCCGAGCCGAGATACACGTTCGTGTTCTTGCCGAGACGGTTCGGGAAGTTGCGGGTCGACGTCGACATGACCGTCGCGCCTTCGCGCACCTGAGCCTGGTTACCCATGCACAGCGAGCAGCCCGGCATTTCGGTACGCGCGCCGGCCGTGCCGAACACGCCGTAGTGGCCTTCTTCGGTCAGTTGCTTCTGGTCCATCTTGGTCGGCGGCGCGACCCACAGCTTGACCGGGATGTCGCGCTTGCCTTCGAGCAGCTTCGACGCGGCACGGAAGTGACCGATGTTGGTCATGCACGAGCCGATGAACACTTCGTCGATCTTCGCACCCGCGACGTCGGACAGCGTCTTCACGTCGTCCGGGTCGTTCGGGCACGCGACGATCGGCTCGTGGATGTCGGCGAGGTCGATCTCGATGACGGCCGCGTACTCGGCGTCGGCATCCGGCGACAGCAGTTGCGGGTCGGCCAGCCACTGCTCCATCGCCTGGATACGGCGCTGCAGGCTGCGCGGATCCTGGTAGCCCTGCGCGATCATCCACTTCAGCAGCGTGATGTTGCTGTTCAGGTACTCGATGATCGGTTCCTTGTTCAGGCGGACCGAGCAACCGGCAGCCGAACGCTCGGCCGAGGCATCCGACAGCTCGAACGCTTGCTCGACCTTCAGGTCCGGCAGGCCTTCGATTTCGAGGATGCGGCCCGAGAAGATGTTCTTCTTGCCTTGCTTGGCGACCGTCAGCATGCCTTGCTTGATCGCGTACAGCGGAATCGCGTTGACGAGGTCACGCAGCGTGACGCCCGGCTGCATCTTGCCCTTGAAGCGGACCAGCACCGATTCCGGCATGTCCAGCGGCATCGTGCCGGTGGCGGCCGCGAACGCGACCAGGCCCGAACCTGCCGGGAAGCTGATGCCGATCGGGAAGCGCGTGTGCGAATCGCCGCCGGTGCCGACGGTATCGGGCAGCAGCATGCGGTTCAGCCACGAGTGGATCACGCCGTCGCCCGGGCGCAGCGCGATACCGCCGCGCGTGCTGATGAAGTTCGGCAGCGTCTGGTGCGTCTTCACGTCGACCGGCTTCGGATAAGCGGCGGTGTGGCAGAACGATTGCATCACGAGGTCGGCCGAGAAGCCGAGGCACGCGAGATCCTTCAGTTCGTCGCGGGTCATCGGGCCCGTGGTGTCCTGCGAGCCGACCGAGGTCATCTTCGGTTCGCAGTACGTGCCCGGGCGCACGCCCTGGCCTTCCGGCAAACCGCAGGCGCGGCCGACCATCTTCTGCGCGAGCGAGAAGCCCTTGCCGCTGTCGGCCGGCTGGTGCGGCAGGCGGAACAGCGTCGACGGCGCGAGGCCGAGCGCTTCACGCGCCTTCGCGGTCAGGCCGCGGCCGATGATCAGCGGAATGCGGCCGCCGGCGCGCACTTCGTCGAACAGCACGTCGGACTTGACCTGGAATTCGGCGATGACCTTGCCGTCCTTCAGCGCCTTGCCTTCGTACGGACGCAGCTCGACCACGTCGCCCATTTCCATCTGCGACACGTCGAGCTCGATCGGCAGCGCGCCGGCGTCTTCCATCGTGTTGTAGAAGATCGGGGCGATCTTGCCGCCGAGGCACACGCCGCCGAAGCGCTTGTTCGGGACGAACGGGATGTCTTCGCCGGTGAACCACAGCACCGAGTTGGTGGCCGACTTGCGCGAGGAGCCGGTGCCGACCACGTCGCCCACGTAGGCGACCAGGTGACCCTTTTCCTTCAGCGATTCGATGAACTTGACCGGGCCGCGCTTGCCGTCTTCTTCCGGCGTGATGCCCGGGCGTGCGTTCTTCAGCATCGCCAGTGCGTGCATCGGGATGTCCGGGCGGGTGGTGGCGTCCGGGGCCGGCGACAGGTCGTCGGTGTTGGTTTCGCCCGTCACCTTGAACACGGTGATGGTCAGGCTTTGCGGCACTTCCGGACGGCTCGTGAACCATTCGGCGTCGGCCCAGCTCTGCAGCACGGCCTTCGCGTGCGCGTTGCCCTTGTCGGCGAGTTCCTTGACGTCATGGAACTGGTCGAACATCAGCAGGGTTTTCTTCAGTGCGTCGGCGGCCACGGCTGCGACGGCTTCATCGGACAGCAGCTCGATCAGCGGCTGGATGTTGTAGCCGCCGAGCATCGTGCCGAGCAGTTCGGTCGCGCGTTCGCGCGAGATCAGCGGGCAGGCGGTCTCGCCCTTGGCCACGGCGGCCAGGAAGCCGGCCTTCACGCGGGCGGCTTCGTCGACGCCGGCAGGCACGCGATGGGTGATCAGGTCGAGCAGCGTCTGCTCTTCGCCGGCGGGCGGGTTGGTCAGCAGTTCCACCAGTTCGGCGGTCTGCTGAGCCGTCAGCGGCAGGGGAGGAATACCGAGCGCGGCGCGGGCGGCCACGTGAGCACGAAAGTTTTCAAGCATGGGGAGACCTGCTGATATTGCGTTTGAGGGGAAGGCCTTGCCGGCACTCCGGGGCTGTTCCAGACACTGCTTTGAGCGGGATTCTAATCTCAATGATCTTTAACGTCAAATGTCTTATGTCTTATATAAGAGTTGGCGAACGAGATGCGGAGAAGGTCGGTGGCACGGGGCGGCGGTGTTTGGGGGGCGTGTTCCGGAGGCTCGGCTGGGGGGGCGGATGCGAGCAAGGTGTTCCGGGTGGTTCTGGCCAGGGCTGCGGGAGGGGCGGTGCGGGAGGTGCGGCGGGCGGCGCGGTGCGCTACCGGTAACGAAGCCGCGGGAGCCTGGATGCCGGCGGAGCATGGCTCTGCGCAAGCATGCAAGAACCGTTACACACAGGCCGCGTCCGCGTGCCTGCGCGCTAGTTCACGCGACTTTCAATTTGATTTCAAAAGACGGCGCGGGCATCGTTGCGTGCCGCTCGCCTGTCATGGAATAGCGTGAACACCGCGAGCCCCTGAATCCAGTCGATCGAGCACAGGCCGATGAAGCCATGACGGTGTGCGCTATTTCCGCTTGGCGCGATACGCGTCGAGGTTCTTGCGCGCCTGCGTGCGGATCGCGCGTTGCACGAAAGGCGTCCAGCCGAGCAGGGCGCCTTTCAGCCCCAGCGCCTGACGCGCCCAGCGCCACAGGTCGAAGCTGTCGCGATGCTCGACGATGCGTCCGTCGCGGAACCGGAATCGTGCATCGATCCGGTTGACCACCATCCGGCCGGTCGCGGTGAAGCGGTACTGGGCGATCCACTCGGCGCGCCCGGTTTGTTGATCCGCGGCGACTTCGCCGAACGTCAATGAAAAATCCTGTGCACGCGCCACCAGCATGCGCCACATGTCGCGTGCGAGGTCGCCGCGCAACTCGCCGAATGCGGGATCGCTGAACACGACGTCATCGGCATAGCAGGCGAGCATCGCGTCGATGTCGCGCTGCTGGAACGCCGTATAGAAGCGCTGGATCAATTCGGTGTGCGGGTGGCTCATCTGTGGGCGTGTTGTCGTTGGCGATGAAGCGGGGTCTCGACGCGGCGGCCGGATGCCGGGCACGCCACTGTAGCGGAAATCAAACCGGCTGTCGCCCATGGCAGCGGGTGCGCGCGTCGGTCCTTGCGGCTGTTCCGCCGGCCGGGCAATTGACGGACAATCCGGCGCTGAAGGCCGATCGCGCCTCGACCCGAGCGCGCGCATCGACTGCCAGGAACCCACTCATGACATTCCGCCTTGAAATCCCGCTGCGGCGCGCGTTCCTGCTCGTGCTGCTTGCTCACTCGCCCCAGGCTTTCGCGGCAGGGCTCGGCTGCGTACAGGCATCCAGCCCGACGGAAAAAGCCATCTGCGCATCGAACGACCTGCATCTGGACGACGGCCGGCTGTCGGCCTTCTACCGGAGACTGTCCGATGCATTGCCGCAGGGGCAGCGTGCCGCGTTGCGCACCGCGCAGCTCGGCTGGCTGAAGGCCCGCGATCAATGCGGCGCCGATCACGGTTGCCTCGAACAGCGCTACCTGACGCGGATCGGCGACCTGCAATCGCAGCTCGCCACAGTGCTCGCCTATCGCCCGGACGCCGAAGACAAGGCGGCGCTCGACGACTTGCGCACGCTCGTCGACCAGGCGCGCCGCACGGATTCCAGTTCGCCGGTCGAGAAAGTGATCGACCGGTTGCGGATCACGAACGGCGTGACGCGCTTTTCGAGCGACGCCGGCGAAGGGCAGGGCCCGGTTTGGCCGACAGCGCGGCCGGGTGGCGTGACGGCCGACGAGTGGCGGGCGTTGAAGGCGTCGCCGAGCGGTGCGGACGACACCGCGACGGGGGCGTCGTACACGTTGATCGATCTCGACGGCGACGGGCAGCGCGATCTGGTCGTCGAATCGGCGGCGAACGGAACCGGCTTGTGGTCGTCGGTCGATGTGTTGCGCCGCAAGGGCGGCAAGTTCGAGGTATCGGGCGACTCGAACGAGGCACTCGGCCGCAGCTTGTACACGACGAATGGCCGCGGCGCGAATCAGGCCGGTGAATGGATTCGCTTGCGCGGGCGCGTCTATGCGTTGTATCGCGACAGTCACTACGGCATGGACGAGTTTTACCTGCTGCGGCCGTTTACCGTCGTCGGCGAGGTGCCGAAACTGACGGTGCATTACCGTTACCGCCTGTCGGTACCGATCGAGCAACACAATGAAGGCCAGCGTGGTTCGACGGTGCTCGACGGCAAGCTGCATGCGGCGCTCGAAAAAGCGCTGCACGACGTGAACGACAACACCGCGCGCGATGCGGGCTCCGACACGCCGCTGTGCCCGATCCCGCCTTCGGTGCAGGGCGACGATCGCAGCGAATACGCGAACTACGGGCCCGGCCACTATGCGTACGAGATTGTCGGTGACATGGGGGTTCAGGTCGGCGACAAGTGCTATATCGGCCGGTTGATCGACTGGTTCGGCGATTACCGGAAGGATGGCCTGGTCGCGCAGTTGTCGATGCGTCTTCCCGGCGACGAGTCGGGCCGCGAGCAGACGTTCAGCGTGAGCGGCATCCGGACCGTGACATCCGTTGCGACTTCGATCGAGAAAATGACCGTCAACAGCGGGAATTGAGACAGGCGTGCGCGGCTCCGGTTCAGCCGTCGTGACCGGAGCGCGACCGGAGCGTCAACGGGCACCCTTTAGCGGTTCGCCAGTGCGACGTCCTGGTTGCCGCGGCCCGTCACCAGACAGCCCGACATGAAGGCTTCGCTCTGGCTGCTGGCGGCTGCTTCGCCGAAGCCGCGGCCGAGCGCGTCGACCTTCACCTGCGCGGCACCTTGCTCGCACGCGAGCGGGCTGGTGTCGCGGCCCTGCGCATGCAGGATCGCGCGATCACCAATGAGATACGCCAGCAGCGCGAAAACAGCGATATGTACGGCTCGTCTCATGGTTCGTCTCCTCGTGGCTCAAGCGTAACGCGGACCCGTTCGACGAAGCACTTGGGGGTTCCCCCGGTAAACGTCTGCTGAAATGAGGGCGTGCCGGGTGATCCTGTCCTGTTTTCCGAGGCTGGCCTGCGGGAGAAGAGCGCAACGTCAACGCGCGTGGCAGGCGCAGCCGGACGGACGGCGACACATGGGTACGGCAGTTTTTTGCGCGACAGGCGCGCGATTCACGGGAGTTTGACGAATGTCAGGTTACGGGCGGGAGGGGGCGGTCGCGCAGCGGTTCAAAGCGATAGCATGAATCCATGATTTGACGGAACGCGATCGCGGAGGCATGCATCGGTTCCGGCAAGCAGGTGCGAGTTGAACATCGCTATCGAATTAGTGAGGAATCCAAATGCTTAACGTCTCTTCCGTCCTGATCAGCCTCGCCCCGATGTGGGCCATCCTGCTCGTGGCGTCTTCGGCCGCCGCCTATTTCGTGTTCGTGCGCAAGGTCATCGACTAAGCGCTGCGGGAACGCCGATGCAACACGGGTGAGCGGCAACGCGCACACGTGTCGCACCGCGCGTCGCAAACCCGCGGCCCGTCGACGAACGGGCCGCTGCCGCAGCGTCGCACATCGTCGCGCGTCATCGCCGTCATTGCACGGCCGTGACCGGCACATTCGAAATCCGCACCAGCCGGCTCATCACGCTGCGACGGAACACCGACAGCAGCGCATGCAACGGGTCGTGCCGCGGCGCGACGACCACGATCTCGTCGCAGCCTGTCTCTGCCGCCACGGACGCGATCGTATCGGCCACCGGGCCCACTTTCATCACGACGCTGTACTTGACGCCGGCTTCCTGCAGGATCCGCTCGGCCATGGCCAGATCGTCGGACGCGAACTTCTCCTCGATCGAACGCAGCCGCGACAGCGGATGGTAGGCCTCGAGCCGCGTCGATTCGAGCGGCGCCTGGACGTTGATCAGCACGATTTCCGACGCACACCGTTCGCGGTACAGGAAGGTCGCGTGACGAACCGCCTGAAGCGAGCGGGGAGAGTGGCCGACCGGAACCAGCAGCTTGAGCATGAATGTTGTCCAGGAAACGAGATGATTCCAGCGTAGCGCGCCGCCGGGCCGAACAATCTAAAGAGAGCGGACGATCGCGTAAAAATGTCGTTAACGCGCGCTGCCTCGTGCCGCGCCTAATAGAAATATAAGAAATTTAAGTTTATGCGCATAAACGATTTCATCGGCCGGGGCGGCGCGTGCGAAATGGGCGCCGGCCGCTCCGATTCAGTCGGAACCGCAATGAATCGCGGCGGAAAATATCGGAGGTCGCTGATCGGTCGTCGCGTAGAGTAGTGCATCGGCCGCTCCCGGCCGCTCCCGGCCGGTTCGGGCGCGACTGCCGCCATGCGGCCCGTCATTCCATTCCGATTCCAGGAGACTCCGCATGCCGCACGGCGCCCCGCAGCTTCTCGCTCCCGCTTCCATCCCCGTCGACCCGATCGTGCGCCTGTCGGCGGGCGAGCTCGCGTCGGCGATCCGCGGCAAGGCCGTGTCGTGCGTCGAGACGATGCGCGCGTACCTCGATCACGTCGAGCGCGTGAACGGCGCGGTCAACGCGATCGTCGCGCTGCGCGATCGCGACATACTGCTCGCCGAAGCCGCGGAAAAGGATGCCGCGCTGGCGCGCGGCGAGTACCACGGCTGGATGCACGGGATGCCGCAGGCGCCGAAGGATCTCGCGATGACGAAGGGGCTGCGGACGACCTACGGCTCGCCGATCTTCCGCGAGAACGTGCCGCAGGCGGATTCCGTGGGCGTGGCGCGGATGCGCGCGGCCGGCGCGATCTTCATCGGCAAGACCAATACGCCCGAATTCGGGCTCGGCTCGCATACGTTCAACGAGGTCTACGGCGCGACGCGCAACCCGTACGACCTGACGAAGAGCGCGGGCGGCAGCAGCGGCGGCACGGCGGCGGCGCTTGCGTCGCGGATGCTGCCGGTGGCGGACGGCAGCGATTTCGGCGGCTCGCTGCGCAACCCGGCGGCGTTCTGCAACATCTACGGCTTCCGCCCGTCGCAGGGCCGCGTGCCGCGCTGGCCGGGCGTCGACGTGTTCGTGCAGCAGCTCGGCATCGAAGGCCCGATGGGCCGTACCGTCGGCGACGTCGCGCAACTGCTCGCGATCCAGGCCGGCTACGACCGCAACGATCCGCTGTCGCTCGCGGACGATCCGGCCGTGTTCGCGCAGCCGCTCGATGCCGACCTGCGCGGCAAGCGCATCGCGTGGGTCGGCGACTGGAACGGTTATCTCGCGACCGAGGCGGGCGTGCTCACGCTGTGCGAACAGGGGCTGGCGACGCTGCGCGAGATCGGCTGCGACGTCGATGCCGCGCTGCCGGCGTTCGCGCCCGAGCGGATCTGGCGCCTGTGGCTCACGCACCGGCACCTGCTGTCCGGCGGCGGGCTGCTTGCGCACTATCGCGACCCGGCGCGGCGCGCGCTGCTGAAGCCCGAGGCGATCTACGAGGTCGAAGGGCTGCTCGCGATGCAGGGCGCAGCGGTGTTCGACGCGAGCGTCGAGCGCACCGCGTGGTATCAGGCCGTGCTGAGCTTCTTCGACCGCTACGACTTCATCGCGGCGCCGACCGCGCAGGTGTTCCCGTTCGACGTCGACCAGCGCTGGCCGAAGGAGATCGCGGGCCGTGCGATGGATACGTACCACCGCTGGATGGAAACGGTCGTGCCGTGGACGCTGGCCGGCTGCCCGGTGATCAGCGTGCCGGTCGGCTTCAACGACGCGGGGCTGCCGATGGGGATGCAGCTGATCGGGCGTCCGCGCGCCGATCTCGCCGTGTTGCAGCTTGCGCGCGGCTACGAGCAGGCGGCTGACCGGGTCGGCGGGCGGTTGCCGGCGTGGATGGCTGCGTAACGCGGCGCCGGCCGAAAGCCGATAGCCGATAGCGGGTGGCCGACCACCGGCCGCCTCACTTTGCCAACCTCCGCCGCCACTGCCATTCATGCGGCTCGCGAACGAATTCCGGCCCCCGCCCGAAATCGCACGCAATCGCGGACGAATCCCGTCGAGCACGGACGTGACGCGCGCAATTGCAAGTGGCCGCGCGGCGTGATTTCGTTTCGATGTGTTTCAGTCGTTGCGGCCACGCGCGGCGCGCTTCGACAATATCGGGCTCAACCATTCGGGCACGAGGACAACACATGAAGCAGATTCGCGCGACGGGCCGTCACCTGGCCTCGGCAGGCATTGCGTTCGGCATCCTGGCAAGCGGCGCCGCGCACGCGCAGCTCGACCTGCAGTCGCTCGGCGCATCGCTGCTCGGCGGCGGGCAGCAGCAGGCGGCGCCCGCGCAGGGCGGCGTCGCGCAGTTGCTGCAGGCCTATGTCGGTGCGAACCAGCAGGTGCTGACCGGCCAGTCGTCGCTCGCGTCGGCGATGGGGCTGACCGGCGCGGCCGGGCAGGCGCAGCAGGCCGCGAGCCAGCTCGCTGGCGGCGATACGCTGACGCCGGCCGCGCTGTCGCAGATGGGCGGCGCGCAGCAATCGGTATCGCAGGCGCTCGGCCAGGCCTTCGCGAGCGGCGGTGCGACGCACGGCCCGATCGACAAGCAGGCATTCAGCAACGGCCTCGCGTCGCTCGGGCAGGGGCTCACGCAGTATTCGCAACTGCAGTCGGGGCTCGGCAATCTCGGTTCGACGAGCGCGGCGTCGCTGTTGCAGTCGGGCCTGAATCCGCAGAACATGCAGGCTGCGTCGTATATCGCGCAAAACGCGCCGGGCCAGTTGCAGTCGCTCGCGACGACGCTCAGCCAGGCGGTGCAGTTCGCGACGCGCCAGGGCATTTCGGTGCCGTCGGTCGCCTCGTCCGCGCTGAAGCTGCTGCCGTAACGTTGCGCGGAGCCGTGCGCGATGCGGTGCCGGCATCGCGCGCGACACGAGTGACACGAAGATGGCCCCGCCCAACATGGGGATGGCGCACGATGCTATCGTGGCGCGTCCCTTTTTTCGGTGCAGGTTCATGACAGACTCGTTTGACCTCTCGCGCTATTTCTCCCGCATCGGCTACGACGGCCCGGTCGAGCCGACGCTCGACGTGCTGCGCCAGCTGCATCTGCTGCACCCGCAGGCGATTCCGTTCGAAAACCTCAATCCGCTGACCGGTGCGCCCGTCGCGCTCGACCTGCCGTCGATCGTCGACAAGGTGCTCACGCATCGCCGCGGCGGCTACTGCTTCGAACTCAACAAGCTGTTCTATACCGCGCTCACGGCGATCGGCTTTCGCGTGACGCCGATGATCGCGCGCGTGCGCTGGATGCTGCCGCCGGAAGTCGCCACCGCGCATACGCACATGCTGCTGCGCATCGATCTCGACGGCGCGGCCTGGCTCGCGGACATCGGCTTCGGCAGCGCGACGCTCACCGCGCCGCTGCGTTTCGTGCCGGACGAGCGGCAACTGACGCCGCATGGCGCGTTTCGTGTCGTCGCCGCGCCGGTCGACGGTGAGTTCGACATGCAGATCGAGACGCCCGACGGCTGGCAGACCACCTATCGCTTCCAGCCGAAGCGGGTCGAATGGATCGATT
This sequence comes from Burkholderia sp. AU27893, assembly GCF_002223205.1. Lineage (NCBI taxonomy): Bacteria > Pseudomonadati > Pseudomonadota > Betaproteobacteria > Burkholderiales > Burkholderiaceae > Burkholderia > Burkholderia sp. AU27893. Next base: position 745,072 of record NZ_NKFD01000004.1, read on the forward strand.
ACGACGCCGCGAACTGGTTCACGTCGACGTATCCCGAATCGATCTTTCTGCATAACCTGATCGCCTGCCGCGTGCTGCCGGAAGGCCGTGCGGCGCTGCGCAACACCACGCTGACGATCCGGGACGCGGCGGGCGTCGGGCGCACCGTCACGTTCGACGATGCGGCCGCCTGGGGCGCGTGCCTGCGCGACACGATCGGCATCGACACGACGGGATTCGATCTCGACGCGCTGTTTGCGCGACTGGCGGCGCCCGCCGCCGCATAACCCGGATCACGATCGATAGCCAACGGCGGCCCGCATCCACGGGCCGCTCTTACGGTTGACTTCTGCTAGATTGCTAGCATACTAGTAACCATGACCGATGAAGAAGTGAAGCAGTTCAACGTGTACCTGCCGCTCAGCCTGATCCGGCAGGTCAAGCATCGCGCCATCGAAACGGAGCAGTCGCTGTCCGCGCTGGTGGCCGACGCATTGCGCGCGTACCTGGCCGCGCCGCCGCCGGGTGCGGAGCCGTCCACCAAGGAGGAGTGACATGTCATCCGAGCGAATCGAAGCCGTGTACCTGACGACGCACAACTGGGGCAAGTCGGCGAAGTTCTTCCAGGCGCTGGGCTTCAAGCTGGAGTTCGAAACCGATCACCACTCGGGCCAGCTGCGCAGCGGCGACGGCCCCTTTCTGTTCATCGCCGAAGTGCCGCCGGGCGAGACGCCGGCCATGCAGGTGGTGCTCAAGGTGGCGGATGAGCAGGCGGTTCAGCCGCAGCCGATCGTCGACGTCGTCACGCCGTTCGAAGATACCCACTGGGGCACGCGCGACATGACCGTGCGCGACCCGGACGGCCGCGTATGGCGCCTGCAGGCGCCGGGCAAGCAGGGCGCGTGAGGCGATCATGACCGAACCCCGAGAAAGCGCCCCCGACAGCACGGCCGCGCGCGTCGCGCTGTGGCGCGCCCTGCACGTCGAACTCGACGCGCCGCCGCACGTGCTCGCCGATGAAGTCGGGCTGCAATTGCTCGCACCGGAACCCGGCTGGCAGCAGCGCGGCGACATGGATCCGCAGTTCACGCGGCCGTTCCGTGCGTCGATCGTCGCGCGGGCGCGCTTCATCGAGGATCTCGTCGTCGAACAGGCCGCGCGCGGGCTGAGCCAGTACGTGATCCTCGGCGCGGGTCTCGACAGCTTCGTGCAGCGCCGGCCCGACATGGCGTCGCGCGTGACCGTCTTCGAAGTCGATCCGCCCGCGCCGCAGGCTTGGAAGCAGCGCCGCCTGGTCGAGCTCGGTTTCGGCGTGCCCGACTGGCTGCGTTTCGTGCCGGTCGATTTCGAGGCGAAGCAGTCGTGGCGTGCCGCGCTGGTCGGCGCGGGCTTCGATGCCGGCAAGCCGGCGGTCGTGGTGTCGACCGGCGTCAGCATGTACCTGACGCACGAAGCGAATGCGGCCGCGTTGCGCGAAGTCGCGTCGCTCGCGCCGGGCTCGACGCTCGCGATGACGTTCCTGCTGCCGCTGGAGCAGGCGGATCCGGATGTGCGCCCCGGGCTGGAAATGGCCGCGAAGGGCGCGCGCGCCAGCGGCACGCCGTTCATCAGCTTCTTCATGCCGGCGCAGATCCAGGCGCTCGCGCGGGAAGCCGGTTTCGCGCAAGCCGCGCACGTATCGGCCGCCGAACTGACGCGCCGTTACTTCGCCGATCGCACCGACGGCCTGCGGCCGCCGAACAACGCGGAAGAGCTGCTGGTCGCGACGGTCTGAGCTGTCGCGACCATAGCGACCATAGCGATCACCGGGACCCCAGCGACCCTCACGCGCGTTCGAGCACGGCCATTTCCCGCACGACCACCAGCAGCACCGCGAGGCTCGCGCCGCCCGATGCGCGCAGGTCCGCGAGCAGGTGCTCGTAGCGCACGAGCGCGGCCTCGCGGCGCGCCCGCCATGCGCCGACGATCGTCTCGGGCGTGGTCGAATCCGGCGATTCCGCGAGTGCGCTCGTCGCCAGCGTGCGCTTGAGACGCGCGACTTCCGCGAGCGCGGCCGCGCGCGCCAGCATGTCCCAGTGCGTCGGCGTCGGCAGCGTCGCCGCGCGCTCGCCGATCCAGCTGTAATTGAGCAGCGTGCCGAGCGAGAAATAGACGCCCGCGACGAGTTCGAGGCTGCGGTGGCTGGTCGCCGCCACTTCGGCGATGTCGAGCAGCGCGGCCGAGATGTCGCCGCTCGCGACGCGTACCGCAAGCGCGCTGTCGACACCGGCTTCGACCAGCACGCGCTGCCGTTCGGACAATGCTTCGAGATCGTCGGCCGGCAGCAGCGACGGCAGTTGCGGCGCGAGCCGCTCCGCCGCGTCGCGGCAGCGCGCGATCAGCTCGGTCACACCACCATCGGCCACCGCGCCGGATTGCAGGTGCCGCAGGAACCACAGCGCCGCGCGCTCCAGCAACCTGGCGACGTCGACGAACATGCGCGCCTGCACGTCGTCGGCGACGCGGTTGTCGAGCGCGTCGATGTCGCGCCACACCGCATCGAGGTCGAACACGTCGCGCGCCATGATGCAGGCGCGCACGATGTCGCCGGGCTTCGCGTCGGTCTCCTCCATCAGCCGGTGCACGAACGCGCAGCCGACGCGGTTCACGAGCGCGTTGGTCAGGTGCGTCGCGAGGATCTCGCGGCGCAGCGGATGGCGGCGCATCGGTTCGCTGAAGCGCTGCTGCAGCGGCTTCGGGAAGTAGTCGACGAGCATCGCGGCCACCAGCGGATCCTCGGGCACGTCGGATTCGAGCAGCGCGTCGTACAGCCACATCTTGCTGTACGCGAGCAGCACCGCGCGTTCCGGCGACGTGAGGCCGAGCTTCGCGGCCTGCCGTTCGGCGACTTCGTCGTCGGTCGGCAGGAATTCGATCACGCGGTTCAGGCGGCCCGCGCGTTCGAGCCAGCGCATCAGGCGCGCCTCGGCATCGAGCAGCTCGACCGCGTAGCGGCCGGCGATAGACAGCGCCTGCGTCTGGTAGTAGTTGTCGCGCAGCACGAGCAACCCGACTTCGTCGGTCATCTCCGCGAGCAGCGCATTGCGCTGCTTCTCGGTCATCTCGCCGTCGGACACGACGAGCCCGAGCAGGATCTTGATGTTGACTTCGTGATCCGAACAATCGACGCCGGCCGAGTTGTCGATCGCATCGGTGTTGATGCGGCCGCCGCGTTGCGCGAACTCGATCCGGCCGAACTGCGTGCAGCCGAGGTTGCCGCCTTCGCCGACCACCTTGCAGCGCAGGTCCGCGCCGTTCACGCGCACCGCGTCGTTCGCGCGGTCGCCCACCTGCAGGTGGGTTTCGCGCGCGGCCTTCACGTAGGTGCCGATCCCGCCGTTGTACAGCAGGTCGACCGGCGCCTGAAGGATCGCGCGGATCAGCTCGGCCGGCGGCAGCGCGTGCGCGTCGATGCCGAGCGCGGCCTGCACGGCCGGCGACAGCGGGATCGTCTTCGCGGTGCGCGGGTAGACGCCGCCGCCCGCCGAAATCGCGGCCGGATCGTAGTCGGCCCAGCTCGAGCGTTCGAGCGCGAACAGGCGCGCGCGCTCGGCGAAGCTCGTCGCGGGATCGGGGTTCGGGTCGAGGAACACGTGCCGGTGATCGAACGCGGCGACCAGCCGGATATGCGGCGACAGCAGCATCCCGTTGCCGAACACGTCGCCCGACATGTCGCCGACGCCGACCACCGTGAAGTCGGTCGTCTGCGTATCGATGCCCATCTCGCGGAAGTGCCGCTTCACCGATTCCCACGCGCCGCGCGCGGTGATCGCCATCTTCTTGTGGTCGTAGCCGACCGAGCCGCCGGACGCGAATGCGTCGTCGAGCCAGAAGCCGTATTCGTGCGAGATCGCGTTCGCGTAGTCGGAGAAGGTGGCCGTGCCCTTGTCGGCGGCGACGACCAGGTACGGGTCATCCGGATCGTGACGCACGACGTCGGGCGGCGGCACGATCGCGTTGCTCACGAGGTTGTCGGTCAGGTCGAGCAGGCCGCGCAGGAAGGTCTGGTAGCACGCGATGCCTTCGCGCATCCACGCTTCGCGATCGCTCGGCGGCGGCGGGTTCTTCACGACGAAGCCGCCTTTCGAGCCGACCGGCACGATCACGACGTTCTTCACCATCTGCGCCTTCATCAGCCCGAGCACTTCGGTGCGGAAATCCTCGCGGCGATCCGACCAGCGCAGGCCGCCGCGCGCGACGCGCCCGCCGCGCAGGTGCACGCCCTCGACACGCGGCGAGTACACCCAGATCTCGAACATCGGCTTCGGTTCGGGCAGGCCCGGCACTTTCGCCGGATTGAACTTGAACGACAGGTACGGCTTCGGTTCGCCGTTCGCATCGGCGAGGAAGTAGTTCGTGCGCTCGGTCGCGTTGATCACGCCGAGGAACTGGCGCAGGATGCGGTCCTCGTCGAGGTTCGGCACCTGGTCGAGCGCGCCTTCGATCGCCTTCAGTAGCCGCTCGGCCTGCACGTCGCGCGTGTCGCCGGTGGCCGGGTCGAACCGCAGCAGGAACAGCTCGACGAGCTGCCGCGCGATCGCCGGGTTGCCGGTCAGCGCGCGCTCGATATACGCGTCGCTGAAGGTCGAGCCGACTTGCCGCAGGTACTTCGCATACGCGCGCAGGATCGTCACTTCGCGTGCGCTCAGATGGGCGCGCAGCACGAGGCGGTTGAAGTCGTCGTTCTCGATCCGGCCGCTCCAGATCTGGTCGAACGCATCCTCGAACAGGCCCTTCACGCGCTCGATGTCGAATTCGGTGTCGTCGGCGAGTTCGAGGCCGAAGTCGTGTACCCACGCATGCGCGGCGTCCTGCGTCTGGATCCGGTACGGCCGTTCCTCGTCGACGCGCACGCCGAGATGCTCGAGCATCGGCAGGCTGCGCGACAGCGCGATCGGGTCGCCCGCGCGATAGACCTTGAAGCGGAACGCGCGCGCCTCGGCTTCGATCGGCCGGTACAGGTTCATCGCGAGCTGCCCCGAATCCTTCACGCGCTCGATCAGCTCGATGTCGCGCACGGCCGTGCGCGCCGGGTAGTCGTCGCGATAGCCGGCCGGGAACGAATCGGCATAGCGCTGCAGCAGGCGGTTGCCTTGCTCTTCGCCGAACGCATCGAGCAGTGCGTCGGCGAGGTCGTCCTGCCAGCGGCGCGTGACCTGCACGAGCCGCGTTTCGAGCTCGCGCGTGTCGACGTCGGGCATCGTGCCCGGTTCCGCGTGCACGACGAAATGAATCCGCGCGATCGCCGATTCCGACAGCAGCGGCGTGAACTCGACGTTCACGCCGTTGTACGCGTCGATGAGCAGCTTCGCGATGCGCCGTCGCAGGTCGGTGTTGTACTTGTCGCGCGGCACGAACACGAGGCACGACACGAAGCGGTCGAAGCGGTCGCGACGCACGAACAGGCGCGTGCGCTGGTGTTCCTGCAGCCGCAGGATGCCGAGTGCGATGTCGTAGAGCTGGTCTTCGTCGGCCTGGAACAACTCGTCGCGCGGATAGGTTTCGAGCACCGTCACGAGCGACTTGCCGAGGTGCCCCTTCGGCAGGAAGCCCGCGCGTCGCACGATGTTCGCGCACTTGCGGCGCACGATCGGGATATCCGCATACGAGCCGAAATAGGCCGTCGACGTATAGAGCCCGATGAAGCGGCGCTCGCCCGCGACCTTGCCGTCGGGGCCGACGAGTTTCACACCGATATAGTCGAGATAGCCGGGCCGGTGCACGGTTGCGCGCGAATTCGCCTTGGTCAGGAAGATCGGCCACGCGCCGGTGATGATGTCGGCCGCGGCGGGCGGCAGCGGCGTGACGTCGGGCGCGTCCGACGTGCGCAGCGATTCGCGCAGGATGCCGAAGCCGGTGCCTTCGATGCCGCGCAGCCCGAAGCCCGTGCCGTCCGATACCAGCGCGTAGTCGCGCTGGCCGAGGAACGTGAAATGATCGGCGGCCATCCATTCGAGGAAGGCGCGCGCCTCGATGTCTTCCGCGGTCGATTCGCGCGCCTTCATTTCCTTGATCGTCGCGCGGGCGATGTCGACGATCTTCGGCCAGTCTTCCACCGACGCGCGCACGTCGCCGAGCACGTGCGCGATGTCGTTGCGCAACGTGTTGAGCAGCGCGGCATCGCCGCAGCGGTCGACTTCGAAATGGATGAACGACGCGAGCTGCGACTGGCCGTCGCCGGGTGTCGCGCCGCCCGCGTCGACGCGCTCGATGCCGCCGTCGCGGCCGCGCCAGATGCGGAATACCGGGTGCAGCGCCGAATGCAGCGCGAGCCCGAGACGGTTGACGGCCATCGTCACCGAATCGACGAGGAACGGCATGTCGTCGTTGACGATCTCGATGACCGTGTGATCGGAATGCCAGCCGTGCTGTTCGAGGATCGGGTTGTACACGCGCAGCCGCTCGCTGCCGGGCACGAATTTCTGGGCGGTCTGCCAGTGCGCCATCGCGGCGCCGTAGAGATCGGCGATGCTGCGGCTTTGCAGATCGTCGGCATCGACGAAATCGTAGTAATGACGCAGGAACGGTTCGACGATCCGGAAGGTGGCTTCTGGCAGGCGCCCGCGCGCGAATTCGACGACGTCCGAGAGCAGGTGTGCGACGACTTCCTCGTTCTTCGCTTCCATGGCGGTCTCCTCGTCGGGTGGCCATCGGCTGCTGCGTCTGTCCGGCATTATGCGCCGATTGCGTGACAAAGCGATGTGCGGGCGCACAACGAGCGGCGGCTGGAGGAGGCCGCGTGCAGCGCCTTTGGCGGGCGCTGCAGCGTGTGAGTCAGGGCAGGGCGGGCAGCGCCGCAGCGCCGCCGCTGTAGATGCTCAGCGCTCGTCGCTCCACAGCTTGCCGGCCGTCGCCCAGTTCTCTTTCTTCACGTCGGTCAGGATGATGTCGACCGAGCCCGGTTCGCAGCCGAGCGTCTCGCACGTGACGCGCGTGATGGCTTCGACGAATGCGCGCTTCTGGTCGACGGTGCGGCCTTCGAAGAGCTGGATATTGAAAGTCGGCATGACGGAGTGCTCCGATTGGTTGGGATGAGTGAGGCGTTGGGCGCCGGCGGCGTCAGTCGCGATACGTCGGATCGATCCGGTCGAGCCGTCGCAGCAGCGCCGGCCACTCCAGTTCGCCCTCGATCGCGCCGCCGTCGCGCAGCTGTTCGGCGGTTCGGTCGGCGACGGCCGGGTCGGGCAGCACGAGCGGCCCGCCGCCGGCCTGCGCGCGCACCTGGATATCGCACGCCTTGATCAGCGTATCCATCAGCACATAGGCTTCGGCCACGGTGCGGCCGACCGTCAGCGTGCCGTGGTTGCGCAGCAGCATCGCGGATTTCGCGCCGAGGCTCGCGGTCAGCCGCACGCCTTCGGCCGGCGAGAACGCGAGCGCCTCGTAGTCGTGGTACGCGAGGTCGCCGTGAAACCGCAGCGCGTGCTGCGAAGCGGGCAGCAGCCCGTCGCGCTGGATCGACACGGCGATGCCGGCCGTATTGTGCAGATGCATCACGCATACCGCGTCGGCGCGGGCGGCATGCACGGCCGCGTGCAGCGCGAAGCCCGTCACGTTGACCGCATGCTCGCTGTCGCCGATCCGGTTGCCGGCCAGGTCGATCTTCACGAGATTCGACGCGCGGACTTCGTCGAACGTGAGGCCGAACGGGTTGATCAGGAAGTGGCCGGGCTCGCCGGGCACGGTCGCGGACAGGTGCGTGTAGATCAGGTCGTCCCAGCCGTTCAGCGCGACGAACCGGTACGCGGCGGCGAGGTCGACGCGTATCCGGCGTTCGGCGTCCGAGATCGGGCCGCCGGGTTGCACGGCATCAGGACGGTGTGCGAATGACGACATCGGGTTCTCCGAAGGTGAAGCGGCGCGCGACGATCACCATGACCCACGACGCGAGCGCGAACGGGGCCGTGAACGCGGGAATGCCGGCGTGCGTCGCGAGCCACTGGATCAGCGCGGCGAGTGCGGCGGCCGCGAGCGCCGCGCGCGGGCCGCGCGGCATCAGCGCGAGTGCGGCGAGCGCGCCGTTGAAGCCTAGCAGGCCGTCGGCGAACGATGCGCCGCTCGCGCCGAGCGCGACCAGCAGCACGGTCGATACCAGCGCGCCGCCGAGCGCGAATGCGGCCGCACGGCGCGATGCCGCGGCGAGGCCGACGACGATCAGCGCGCCGGCCCATGCGCCTTGCGCGAAAGTGGCCTGCGCGACGCCCGAGAGCAGCGCATCGGCCGCGGATGAAAACGTCAGCGCCGGGCCGGCCGTCGCGCCGCCTGCCTGCTGCAATGCGACAAACGGAAACCACAGCGCGGTGACGGCGAGGCACGGGCTCGAATACGGGCACTGCCGCCAGCGTGCGAGCGGCACGCGCATCGCGCGCTGCACGAGCGCCGCGCCGATCGAGGCCAGCGGCACCAGCACGATGGCGGCAAGTTGATGGGGCGCGAACAGCACGGCGATCAGCGCGGCGAGCGCGCCGTTGAAGCCGTGCAGCCCCTGTTCGACGTCGCGGCGCTCGGCGCCCGTCAGCACCGCCGTCATGCTGGCGGCGGCCGAGCCGACCAGCGCCGCGCTCGCGAGCCGCAGGTCGGTCAGCGCCAGTGCGGCGAGCAGCAGCGCGCCGGTGAGCGCATTCGCCTGCAGCACGATCTGCCCGATGCCGCGCAGCAGGATATGCAGGTCGATCGACGGCGAAACGGGGCGGGCGGTAGGCATGATGGCGGCGGAACAGGACGAGCCGCGAGCATAGGACACAATCCGATGCACCGGAATAGGGAATTCTGGATAGTCAGCATTTGTGGTCGATGCCCCGAAACGGTGAATCCGGCGGTCGATTCGTGCCCGAACGCCGCGCCGCGGGCGCTTTCGGCGGGTGGCCCGTTCGGAACTCGAATCCGTGCGCTGGCCGGCACTTTCGCCGAGCGATTCGTGCGACGATGCCTCGCATCGGGATTACCGGGAGACGGAAAGATGCGCGAAGTGCGTTGGGCGTCGCTCGAAGGCGACGGAGTCGAACATCTGACGTTCGACCGGAGCGGCGGCGGGATCGTCGTCGAAAGCGCGGTGGTCGGCCAGCGGTACGGCCGGGCGTACGGGCTCGCGTATCGCGTCGAGTGCGATGCGCACTGGCGCGTGACCTATGCGGTGCTCAAGGTAATGGGCGGCGGCACGCTCGAATTGCGCGGCGACGGCGCGGGCCACTGGCGCGACGGCTCGGGCCGCGCACTGCCGGAACTCGATGGTTGCATCGACATCGACATCGCGGCGACACCGTTCACGAATTCGCTGCCGATCGGCCGCCTGGGCCTCGCGCGCGGCGAGCGGCGGCCGATCGACGTCGCGTACATCTCGACGCCGGACCTGAAGGTCACGCCGGTCAAGCAGGCCTATGCGTGTCTCGAGCCGGGCCGGCGCTATCGCTACGAAGGGATTTTCCGCGACTTCACGGCCGAGATGGAGATCGACGACGACGGGCTCGTCGTCGATTACGAGACGCTGTTCAGACGCCTGCCGGCGCTGGCGCCCGCGGCGCGCTGAACCCGGGCCGCGACCGGGGCGAGCGCCGGCCGCTCCTGCGCGGACGCGAAGCGGTCGATCCGCGACGCGATCAGGTCGGGGTGGCGCAGCACGATCCAGTGCGTGCCGTCGATTTCCTCGCGCACGTGGTCGCCGAGCCAGCGGTCGAGGTCGACCGACATCTCGGGCGTCACGTAGCGGTCGCGCACCGGCACCAGGATCTGCACGGGCGCCTGCGCGTATCGCTCGCGCGGCTTGCGGGCCCGTGCGATGAAGTTCGCGCGGTACAGCTGCAGCCCGTTCAGCGCGTTCTTCAGTTGCACGGGATCGCGCTCCGCCCGCACGCGCTCGGTGAGCTGCAGCCAGCGCGGCCACAGCGCGGCGCCGCCGAGCCGCCATACCAGCGACGGCACGAGCGGCAGGTGGAAGAACGCGATGTACCACGACTTCAGGCTCTGCTTGAGCCGCATCTTCGCGCGGAACACGTGATCGAGGCACGGGCCCGAGATCGACGTGTACGACGCGATCCGGCCGCGGAACGCGGGGTCGGTCACGGCCTCCCAGCACTGGATCGACCCCCAGTCGTGGCCCACGAGATGGAACGGCCGGTCGCCGCAGGTTGCGTCGGCCACCGCCCTCAGGTCGGCGGCGAGCCGCTCGAGCGTGTAGTCGGCGCGGCGGCGCGGCGCATCGGACGCCCCGGCGCCGCGCACGTCGTACGCGATCACGCGGTAGCGCTTCGCGAGCCGCGCGCGGATCGGCGCCCACACGGCCGCCGAATCCGGGTAGCCGTGTACGAGGATCAGCGGCGGGGCGCGACGCGACCCGCTCACGTAGACGGCGAGTTTCACGTCGCCGGACTGGACGGTCAGCATCTCGTGGGCGCGCGCCATGGCGTCATGCCTGCGCCACCGAGTGCAGCGGCACGCGGCGCGGGGCGGCTTGCGCGGCGTAGCGCGCGTTGGTCGCGTCGATGTTCTCGAGCAGCGTGTCGAGCTCCTGCAGGTACTGATGGTTGTCGTGGTCCCACGGGTGGAAGCCCGGGCGGAAGTAGTCGAGCCATTCGCGTGCGATGCTCGGGAACACGCCGTGTTTCGGGCTGTACAGGTACTTCACGAGGCGCCACATGCCGCCGAACTTGCCGTGTTCGCGACGGTGCGCGCGCATCAGGCGCACGTGGAAGTCGAACACGATGGCCCAGAAGAACACGGTGGTCGTCAGCATCGTGCCGGTGCGCAGCAGGTAGCTGCCGAGGCCCGGCTTCATCACGGTGCGCCACACGTCGTAGGACACCGCCTTGTGCTCGGTTTCCTCCATCGCGTGCCACATCCACATCTGCTGGTAGCCTTCGACCGAGCCGTCGATGCGGTGCTCGTGGCCCGACAGCAGCTGGTTCGCGAGGATCGCCGTGTAGTGCTCGAGCGCGATCGTGATCGCGAGCTGCATCGAATGCGGCAGCACTTTCTTGAACCAGCCGAGGATCGTCCACAGGCGCTTGTCGAGCTTGTGCGCGGGCAGGCCCGACGCCTGCAGCAGGTCGTTGTATTCGATGTGCTCGCGCGTGTGCATCGCTTCCTGGCCGATGAAGCCGAGCACCTGCTTCTTCAGTTCCGGATCCTCGATCTGGTCGCGATAGTTGCGCACCGAATCCATGAAGAAGCGTTCGCCGGCCGGGAACAGCAGCGACAGCGCGTTCATGAAGTGCGTGACCGGTACGCCCTGCACGTGCCAGTCGCGTGCGCGTTCGGGGGGCAGCGCGAAACGGATGTCGCGCCGCACGGGCATCATGTTCGGGGTGGTCATGATTGTTCTCCTCCCTGGTTGCCTGCATTGTTGTAGGTGGCGTGCAGCGGCGCGGCCGCCGGCGTGCCGCGCGCGGCGCGCCGGGCCTTCGCGGCCTCGCGGCGCGTCGCCAGCACGACGAGCGCCTGGTACGCGGCGGGCAGGATGCGCGCCATCCAGTCCGCGCCCTTCGCGTCGCGGCCGATCAGGACGCGGCGCTTGTTCTTGCGCACGCCGGCGAGGATCGTGCGCGCGGCCTCGTCGGCGGTCGTGATGAAGAACTTCTCGAAGCTGTCCTTGCCTTGCTGTTCGCTCTCGACGATGAAGCCGACCATGTTCTTCGCGACGCGGCTCGATTGCGCGATGTTCGTGCGGATGCCGCCCGGATGCACGCAGGTCGCCGACACGCCGCACTTCATCATTTCGAGTTCCTGGCGCAGCGATTCGGTGAAGCCGCGCACCGCGAACTTGGTCGCGTTGTAGCCGCTCATGCCCGGCTGCGCGAAGATCCCGAAGATGCTCGACGTGTTGATCACGTGGCCGTCGCCCGATGCTTTCAGGTGCGGCAGGAACGCCTTCGTGCCGTGCACGACGCCCCAGAAGTTGATGTTCACGATCCACTCGAGATCGCTGTATTCCATTCCTTCGATCGTGCTCGACAGCGCGACGCCCGCGTTGTTGAAGATCAGGTTGACCTTGCCGTGTTCCTTCGCGGTGTCGTCGGCCCACGCGAACATCGCGTCGCGCTCGCCGACGTCCAGCACGCGCGTCGACACGCGCACGTTCGGCGCGATCGCGCGGACGATCCGTTCGGTTTCGGCGAGGCCCACGCCGTTCTTGTCGGCGAGCGATACGTGGCAGCCGGCCTGCGCGAGCTGGATCGCGAGCGCGCGGCCCATGCCGGAGCCGGCGCCCGTGATCGCAGCGACCTTGTTGGCGAAATCTCTCATGTCGGTGGCTCCTTGTCTGGCTCAAGCCGCTTCGGCGGACGGGGAAGTCGAAGCGGAAGCGGCGGGCGCGGCGGCGGGCCGCGCGGTCGTGTCGTGTTGCGGCGCGCGATACGCGTGGTAGTCGGCGATCGAGAAGTGCGCGGTCGCCTGGCGGAAACGCCACGTGAAACCCGGCCACAGCGTCGTGTTCTTGCCGGTGCGCGGATCGAGGTACCAGCTCTTGCAGCCGCCCGTCGACCAGATCGCCTTCTTGAGCTTGCCTTGCAGGTCGCTGTTGAACTGCGCCTCGACGAGCGGGCGCACCTCGATCGCGTCCGCCCGTTCGCGACGCATCGCCTGCAGTGCACCGAGGATGTATTCGATCTGCGACTCGATCATGAACACCATCGAGTTGTGGCCGAGGCCCGTGTTCGGGCCGACGATCATGAAGAAGTTCGGGTAGCCGGGCAGCGTCGAGCCGAGATACGCGTGCGCGCCGTCGCGCCAGGCGTCGACGATGTCGAGCCCGCCGCGGCCGATGATCGCGCCGCGCGGATACGGATCGGCCACCTGGAAGCCGGTGCCGTAGATCAGGCAGTCGACTTCATGACGCTTGCCGTCGGTCGTCACGACCGCGTCGGCTTCGATGTGGTCGATGCCGGTCGTGATCACGTCGACGTTCTTGCGCGACAGCGCCGGGTAGTAGTCGTTCGAGATCAGCACGCGCTTGCAGCCGAGCGTGTAGTTCGGCGTGACGGTCTTGCGCAGCTCCGGATCGGGAATCTGCTTGCGGATGTGGCGCAGCGCGAGCTTCTGCACGTTCTTCATCAGCGACGGATGGATCGCGAAGCCGAGCACGCGCGATTCGAGCATCCAGTAGATGCCGCTGCGCACGGCCTTCTGCGTGAACGGCAGCGTGCGGAACAGCCACTTCTCGAACCCGGTCAGGTTGCGATCGGGCTTCGGCATGATCCACGGCGGCGTGCGCTGGAACAGCGCGAGCGCCTTCACGCGCGGCGCGATCTGCGGCACGAACTGGATCGCGCTCGCACCGGTGCCGATCACCGCGACGCGCTTGCCTTCGAGCGGATAGTCGTGATCCCACTGCTGCGAGTGGAACGCGCGGCCCTTGAAGGTCTCGACGCCGGGAATCGACGGCAGCGCGGCGCGCGACAGGCCGCCCATCCCCGACACCAGCACGCGTGCGGACAGCCGCTTGCCGTTCGCGAACGTGAGGCGCCAGCGTTGCGCGGCCTCGTCGTACTCGGCGCGCTGCAGTTCGTGGTTCAGGCGCAGGTGCGGGCCGACGCCGAAGCGCTGCACGCAGTCTTCCAGATAGGCGCGGATTTCCGGCTGCGGCGCGAACATGCGCGTCCAGCGCGGGTTCGGCGCGAACGAGAACGAATAGACGTGCGATTGGACGTCGCAGGCACACCCGGGGTAATGATTGTCGCGCCACGTGCCGCCGACCGACGCGGCCTTCTCGAGGACGACGAAGTCGGTCACGCCTGTCTGACGCAGGCGGATCGCCATCCCGAGGCCGGCGAAGCCGGTGCCGATGATGGCGATGTCGATGGTTTCGTCCAGGCCGTCGTGGCCGGGCGGACCGAAAGGCAACGTGCGAGCATTCATCCGGGTGTCTCCGATTTGGCTCATTTTCGAATGTTACATTGTTTGATGTAACGATAGTGGGTGAACCCGGAAACCGCAAGAGGCTAGAAGCGGCGCTCTAAGGGCCGGAAGCCAGACGGGAAAAGGCTGAGCGGAGTTTGGAACGGGCCGGTTTCCGCAATGCGGGATACGCGGAAAGGGCCGTCGACAGGGCGAGAGCGGAAGTTGGCGAGACCGCCGGCGCGCGGCGGCCTGTTTGAAACGGTATCAGGGACGGATCGGCCGAGCGGCTGTCTCATGGAAAACCCCGGCCACGATCGTGACCTGCGCGAGCGCGTAGAGGCCCCAGATCAGGTAATCGATGCCCGGAAAACCGCCGAGGAAGCGGCCGACGCCGATCAGCGTATCGGAGCCGACGAAAATCAGGCTGCCGACGGCCACCAGCGGGCCACGCGTGCGGGCGGCGAGCGCGAAGCTCGCCATCGCGCACAGCACGAGCATGTAGACGGCGACCGGCGCCATCAGCTCGCCGAGGTGCGGGAAGAACGCCGCGTAGAACGCCGGCGCGGCGATCCACAGCCCGACGAGCGCGACGATGCGCCATCCGTGCGGCCGCGCGCGCCAGCGCATGAAGATCGCGCAGTAGCACAGGTGCGTGAGCAGGAACGCGCCGAGGCCGAGGACGAACGACAGCGGCCAGTCGGGCAGCGCGAGCAGTACGTCGCCGAGCACGGCCGTCACGAGCGCCGCGCACAGCCACGCGCGTTCGCGCGGTGCGGCGCAGGTGCTGCCCGCCGCGAGCAACAGGAGGCCCATCGCGGCTTTCGCGGCGGCCTGGCCGGGATAGGGCGCGGCGGCGAGCGACAGTCCATATAGCAGCGCGGCGACGACGGCGAGCGGCCAGAGCCGGCGGTAGGGGGCGGGAAGCGTGGCGATCAAGGCGGGTGTCTCCGGTTTGTTGTTGTCTGCGGTGGACGGCGCGCGGTCGAGGCGCGGCTGTCGGCCATTATCCGGAAGAAAGGGCGTGCCAAAACCGGCGAATCCTTCTAGGAAACGACCGGGATCGCGATGCACGAGGATTGCCCGTCGGCGCAGCAATCCGGCGATGCCGGGCTCCGGTGCGTGGGCGCGGCCGCCGGATTTCTCCGCGCGTTGCCCGGGTCGAACCGGGGCAACGACTGCAATTCGGCTTGCTATGATCGCCGCGGTATTGCTGTTGTCGATGTGGTTGTTGCCGTCGTTGTCGTTGTTTCCGCCCGGCCGCGCAACTGGATGCGCAAGCCGGAGCGGGCCCGATGAATCCCGGCCGTGCCCGGCCCGTGCGCTCAGGCGAAGCGGGGCGGGCTGGCCTTCCCCACGAAAACAGGTCCGACCATGACCGAACTTCTCCACGGCGACGGCGCGATCCGTCGCACGACGCCGTACGGCTCGTCGATCGAAAACACCTACGCGGGCGTGCTGTCGTTCATGCGCCGCAACTATTCGCGCGAACTCGACGGCGTCGACGTCGCGATCTCCGGCGTGCCGCTCGATCTCGCGACGACCTACCGCTCCGGCGCGCGGCTCGGCCCGGCGGCGATTCGCGCGGCGAGCGTGCAGCTCGCGGAGCTTCATCCGTATCCGTGGGGCTTCAACCCGTTCGACGATCTCGCGGCCGTCGACTACGGCGACTGCTGGTTCGACGCGCACAACCCGCTGTCGATCAAGCCCGCGATCGTTGAGCATGCGCGCACGATCCTCGGTTCCGGCGCGAAGATGCTGACGCTCGGCGGCGACCACTACATCACGTACCCGCTGCTGGTTGCTCATGCGGAGCGCTACGGCAAGCCGCTGTCGCTGATCCATTTCGACGCGCACTGCGATACGTGGGCCGACGACGATCCGGACAGCCTCAATCACGGGACGATGTTCTACAAGGCCGTGAAGGAAGGGCTGATCGATCCGGCGACGTCGGTGCAGGTCGGGATTCGCACGTGGAACGACGACTTTCTCGGGATCGAGCGGCTCGATGCGGCGTGGGTGCATGACCATGGCGCGCGGGCGGCGGTCGAGCGGATCGTCGATATCGTCGGCGCGCGGCCGGCGTACCTGACGTTCGATATCGATTGCCTCGATCCGGCGTTCGCGCCCGGCACCGGCACGCCGGTCGCGGGCGGGTTGTCATCGGCGCAGGCGCTCGCGATCGTGCGTGCGCTCGGCGCGGTGAACCTGATCGGCGCGGATGTGGTCGAGGTCGCGCCCGCGTACGACCACGCGGACATCACGGCGATTGCGGCCGCGCATGTCGCGTGTGACTTGCTGTGTCTGTGGCGGCAGAAGAAGGTGGCGGGGGCGCTGAAGTAAGTCGGCATGCGCGTGCCGCAGGGGCGGTGCGCGCATTGCCGGATCGAGGTGCCGTGGGCAGTTTTCCAGTTACGTAGCCGGCGAAAAAAGGCCTCGCGGATTCTCGTGGAAGGGCCTTGCCGACCCGTCGGCGACATCCGCGAAAGGTTGGCGGGTAGCTGCTTCCGTTCACCAACGAGGCGTTAGCGTATTCCCGATGACGTGCCGCGATTTCATCAAGCAAAAACCTATTTGCGCCTGAAAAAAGCCGCAAGCATGTCGTCTTTCGGCGCTGCCGGTTGCGTTGTTTGCTGTTTTCCCGACCGTCCGCGAGAACGAGCGTGATCCGCCCCGGCGCCGGCGTCATCTGGCCAGGCCCCCGTATAAACCGCACGCGGCCGGATGAGATCGGATTGCTCGCGCTGCTCCAGCCCGTGCGCGATCCAGCCGATCGAGCGGCCGAGCGCGAACAGGCCGAATGCCGCGCCGACGGGAAGCCGCAAATGTCTGCGTAACGCCACCAGCGCGAGATCCAGCGAGGGCTTCTGGCCGACGAGCGCGCTCCCGGTATCGATCATCCTTTTCCACTGAGGATGTCGCGGCAGGATCCGCGACAACAGATACGTCGCGCGCACGTCGCCATCGGGATAGAGCGCATGTCCGAAGCCCGGCAAGCCGTCGCCCCGGGCGAGACGCGCGCCCATTTTTTGCTCGACCTCCCTTTTGCCCAGTTCGTCCCACAGTGCTTCGCCACGCGCGGTGGTGGCGCCGTGCCGCTCGCCCGACAAGCCGGCCAGGCCGCCGACCACGACGGCGCGCAAGCTCGCGTTCGTCGACGCGATGCACCGCCCCGTGAAGCTCGACGCGTTCAGTTCGTGATCCGCGCACAGCACGAGCGCCATCCTGATCAGCTCGGCGCCCGCCGGCCCGACGCCCCATGCTCGCGCGCATTGCGCGTGGATCGGGGCGGTATCGATCCGGGTGCGCAGCAGGCACGCCGCCAGAATCCGCACGAGATCGCCGCAGCCCTGCGCCTGACGATCGGCCGACTGATGCCAGATCGCCGTGGGCGCGTCCTCGCTTGCAACGGTGAAGAGCGGCAGCAGTGCTTGCTCGGTGCGTTGACCGGCGTAGTGCCTGAAGAGCGTTCGCAGTACTGATGGCGTCGTGGGGACGTGACGGCCGAAAGCGGTCTGCTCGTCGCATCGCCACAGCAGCGCCGCGACTTCCTCGAGACTCGCGCGGGCAGCGAGATCGAGTGCATCCACGCCGCGATAGAAAAGCCGGCCGCCATCGATCAACGTGATGCTCGATTCGAGCACGGGCAACCCCCAGTTCAACGCGGCCTTCGCCACTTCCTTCGGCTTGCGGCCGCGTGCGCGTTGATCCGCGAGGCGCTCGACATCGGCCGCGAGGTAGCGGCTTTCACGGTGGTTGTTGCCCGGTTCCGCGCGAAGCAGGCCGCGGCTGACGTACGCGTAGAGGGTTTGCCGCGAGACACCGAGCCTTGCCGCGGCTGCGGTCGAATTCAGGTAGTTCGACATCGTGCGCAGGGGGAATCGTTCGACAGGTTGATCAGGATAATCAACGTTGACAGCAAATGCGAGCGGGACGATCTTTGCCTCACCGAATTCATGCGAGGCGAACATGGGTGTCGATCAAATGTCGAGGGAACGGGCCGCGGCCGATGACGAGCGGGTGTCGCGTCATCTACAGGCGTTCTGGCGCGCAGCGGGTGGGTCTCAGGCTTTTCTCGAGTCGTGCAGCTTCAGCGGGTCGGGCGAACTGGTTTCGGCATTTCGCGTAACCGACCTGGCCACGGCGGCGATCGGTGCGGCAGGAACGTCCGTTGCCGAATTGCTGCATGCGTCGACCGGGACGTTGCCGGCGGTTCGGGTCGACCGGCGCATGGCGTCGCTATGGTTCGGCACGTCGCTGCGTCCGCAAGGCTGGTCGATGCCGCCGCAATGGGATCCGGTGGCCGGCAACTATCGGGCACGCGATCGCTGGATCCGGTTGCACACGAACGCGCCGCATCATCGGCTGGCCGCGTTGTCGGTGCTCGGCTGCGCCGCCGATGCGCAGTCGGTCGCGCAAGCGGTGAATCGCTGGGATGCCGCCGCGCTCGAAGCGGCGATCGTCGAGCGCGGCGGTTGTGCCGCGGCAATGTACTCGGCGCAGGAGTGGGCCGGGCATCCGCAGGGCAACGCAGTCGCAACCGAGCCGTTGCTGCATGCCCGTGCCGCGACTGATGCCGTCGCGCACGACTGGCGGCCTTCGAAAAACCGGCCGTTGCGCGGCATTCGCGTGCTCGACCTGACGCGCATTCTCGCCGGCCCCGTGGCGACACGGTTTCTTGCGGGCCTGGGCGCCGACGTGCTGCGCATCGATCCGTACGGCTGGGAAGAGCCGGGCACGGTGCCCGAAGTCGTCCTCGGCAAGCGGTGTGCGCGGCTGAACCTGAAGGATGCCGCGGATCTCGATACGCTCAAGCGGTTGCTCGGCAGCGCGGATATCGTCGTGCACGGTTACCGGGCCGATGCACTCGCGCGCCTCGGGCTCGATGCCGCGCATCGGCGCGAACTGAATCCCGCGCTCATCGACGTGTCGCTCGACGCTTATGGCTGGAGTGGTGAATGGCGTTTCCGGCGCGGCTTCGACAGCCTCATTCAAATGAGCACGGGAATCGCCGAGGCGGGCATGCGCGTGATGGGCCGTGATGAGCCGGTGAACTTGCCCGTTCAGGCGATCGACCATGCGACGGGTTACCTGATGGCGACCGCCGCGATACGCGGGCTGACGATGCGAATGAAAGAGGGTGTCGGTAGCGAGGTGCGCGCTTCGCTGGCGCGCACGGCGGCCGAGTTGAAGTTGCGCTCGGAGCCGATGAGCGAGGTGGTCGAACTGGTTGCCGACGATCAGCGTGATCGTGCGGAACCCGTCGAATCGACGTCGTGGGGGCCGGCATCCCGGCTCGTTCCGCCCGTGCGGATCGACGATGCGCCGCTCCGATGGCTTTATCCGGCGCGCGCGCTGGGTGCGTACGAGCCCGAATGGTTGCCGTCGAACGACGATCTGTGACGCGATGCGATGAGTCGGCTGGTGTCGGTGAGTGGCGACGGGGCGGGAATCGAACTGGCCACGGCGATGCACTTTGCTCAGCGCAATGCGCGCGTCGTCATCATCGGACAGCGCGAACGTGATGGAACACGTGGCCGAAGTGATCGGCGGCATGTTTCCCGATGCGCCCCCGCCGCGCCCTGGCCGCCGATCAGGATGTGCCTGATGGACGGAACGCGTTCGGCGGAGAGGGGGCAGGCTAGTGAAACCAGTCGGCCGGCGAAGACCGCCGGCGCGTTGCGCGTCGCTGAATCGAGGGCCGGGCGTTGTGTTTAACCGCGCGTGTCGACCCAGTTGCGTGCCCAGCGGGCCGAATGCTGCAACGCCTGCTCCTCGCTCGTGAAGTAATCGAGCGAATAGAACTGGTAGCGGCCTTCGGTGCGAGGGCTGCCGGCGCGTTCAAGCAGCAGGTTGGACGAAAAACTACCGTCGGGCAAACGATGCGCCGAGGGTTGGACGGCATAGCCGTTGTATTGATGAATTTGTTCGTTATGCATTTTAATTTTAATCATGTTCGAGTGCGCGCGTGCCGTGCGGATGTGCACGGATATGCCGATTCAAAGCCATTGCGAGCCGAATCTGACGCAGTCGTAAAGCGAAAAAGGGCTTGGCAGCCAGGGGGGGAATGAAGTGCAACGAGGCGTGTGGCGCGCGGCAAGCTGCTCAATGAACCGATGCAGCCAAGAGCAATCGCGCCAACTTTGGGAGACCAGGCTCCGCGAGGATGTCGCTGCAACCCGGCGCCCGATAGGGGGCGCCGGGTCCTTCAAACTTTACAGCGGCTTGATGTTGGCCGCTTGCAGACCCTTCGGGCCTTGCTTCGTTTCGAAGCTCACTTTCTGGTTTTCAGCCAGCGTCTTGAAGCCGTCGGCGCGAATTTCGGAGAAGTGAGCGAAGAGGTCGTCGCCGCCGTTGTCGGGCGTGATGAAGCCAAAGCCTTTGCTGTCGTTGAACCACTTGACGATACCGGTATCCATGAAGATTCCTTGAGAAAAAAATATGAAGATTTGCTCTGAATAGAGCGCTGGAAGCGTCAAGGAGGGAGAGGACAACGAATACCGCTGAGGAGCGATCAATTGATGAACAGCAATCGGACTTCTTGAACTTCGACCGAGACATTAACCGCTGGGCAGCGGTGGCGTCAATCATTAACTTGTAACTGTTTCACTTCGCGGCCCGTATTGCGGATGAAGCGATGTGGCCCTGTCTGGCTGAGCGTGCGGCGCGGCTTGGCCTGCAGGGGCGTCCAAGATAAACGCACACGCGAGACTCGCGCGCTGGCGCGAACGCCGACAGTGCGTCCCGCGTTTCCCCGAACATTCGACAAGAACAAGAAAGGCCGCCGAGCCGTATGCCCGGCGGCCTTCGACAAGTTGCGCGCGACGTTCCCGCTACTTCGCCGCGAGCGCACGCTGCGCGCTTTGGTCGACCCATGCGTTGTCGGCCACGTTCAGCTTCTGCGGAATCAGCTTCGCCGCATAAAACGCATCGGCGACGCCTTGCTGGGTCGCGACGATCTTTTCGTCGATCGGCACCGCGCCGAACGGGACACGCTTGAGCCACGTCTCGACGAGCGGTTGCGGCAGGCCGACCTTCGGTGCGATCAGCGCGGCCGTGTCGGCCGGATGCGTGTTGACCCACTGGCCCGTCTCGCGTGCCTGCTTCAGGATCGCGCCGACCACGTCGGGATGCTGCTGCGCGAAGTCCCGCGTGGCTTCGTAGAAGTTGTTGGTTGCAGTGAGGCCCGTGTAGTCGGACAGCGTACGCACCTTCAGCGTGTTTTGCGCGGCTGCATAGTACGGATCCCAGACGACCCACGCATCGACGTTACCGCTCTCGAATGCGGCGCGCGCGTCGGCGGGCGGAAGATACACGGGGCGGATTTCGTCGTAGCGCACGCCGGCCTGCTTCAACGCTTCGAGCAGCAGGTAGTTCGCGCTGGAGCCCTTCTGCAGTGCGATCTTCTTGCCGCGCAGGCCGGCGACCGAACGGATCGGCGAATCGGCCTTCACGAGCACGGCTTCGTTGTGCGGCGCCGGCGGTTCCGCGCCGACATAGACGAAGTGCACGCCGGCCGCCTGGGCGAACACGGGCGGCGGCGCGCCCGTGTAGCCGAAGTCGATGCTGTTCGCGTTCAGCGCTTCGAGCAGTTGCGGGCCGGCCGGGAATTCGAACCACTGCACGCCATAGCCGAGCGGCTTGAGCCGTGCTTCGAGCGAACCTTGCGCCTTGATGACCGACAGCAGGCCGGCCTTCTGGTAGCCGATGCGCACGACCTTGTCGGCGCTGCCTTGCGCGAACGCCGACGCGGCGGACAGCGCGACGAGCGTGGTGACGGCGGCGGTGCGGGCGATCCAGCGGGTGAAACGAATCATCGAACGGACTCCATGCAGAACGTCTTCGGGCGAGCGGCGGTGCCGCTCAGTTGGAAGAATCGTCGCATGGGCGATCACGCCCGCAAACGAAGCATTGTCGATATCAATATGACGGCGGCGCGCCTATGCTTCGTCGCTGCCGTGTTCCGGTGAAGGTGTGCCGGACTGCCGCGCGGCCTCGTCGCTGAGCTTCTTGTCGAGGATCGTCGCGACGCGGCCGCCGAGATACGCGCTTGCCGCGGTCTCCAGTGCGCGGTTCGTCTCGCCTTCGACGAACACGGCCGCGAGCGGGCGCAGGCGCCAGATCGCGTCGACCAGTTCGGGCACGTCGGTGGCGGGCGGCAGCGTGCCCGCGTCGTAGCGGTCGAGCCGCTTCACGACGAGATCGACGAGCAGTCGCGCGATCGCGTCGAAATGCGGCCGTGCGAGGCTGATCACGTCGAGCAGCTCGCGCGGCGGAATGCCTTCCTTCGTCATCGCGGCGGCCGCTTCGAGCAGCGCGGGGCTCTTGGCGACGAACGACAGGCCGCGCCGTTCGAGCAGGCCGAGTTCGGTCACGCGCGACAGCTGCGTGGTGGCCTGCGGGCCGAACATCTGCGCGAGCGCGGCAAGCGAATAGGTCTTCGGCAGTTCGTGCGACCAGCGGCCGCCGATCGCGTTTTCGAGACCGAGGATCGAGCGCAGGTCGTGGCCTTCGTCGATCGCCTTGATCAGGTCCTGGATGTTCGACAGCGTGTAGCCGCGCGCGAGCAGATGGTTGATCAGCTTCAGGCGTGCGACGTGCGTGTCGTCGTAGATGCCGACGCGGCCGCGCTTTTCCGGCGGCGCGAGCAAACCGCGATCCTGGTACGCGCGGACGTTGCGCACGGTCGTGTCGGACACGCGTGCAAGTTCGTCGACCGTGTACTCGTTGCGGGCGTCCGGCGCCGCCTCGTCGGGAGTGGAATGAGTCTGTTTTGACATGCGGCCATTCTAGCGCGACGTGGGAGGCTCCGGCGAGGCGGGGAGCGTGCGCGCGCCGTCGCCGAGCGGGCGCTGCAGCAGCGCCGTATCGATCCAGCGGCCGTGCTTGAAACCGACCGCCTTCAGCACGCCGGCCGGCTCGAAACCGAACGCGCGATGCAGCGACGTCGAGCCGCCGGTACCGCCGTCGGCGATCACCGCGATCATCTGCCGCCACGGGCCGGCCTCGCAGCGTTCGATCAGCGCGGCGAGCAGTGCGCGGCCGATTCCGCGCCCGCGCTGCGCCTCGTCGATGTAGATCGAGTCCTCGATCGTGAAGCGGTACGCACGGCGGGTGCGATACGGCGTCGCGTACGCGTAGCCGGCCACGCGGCCGTCGCATTCGGCGACGAGATACGGCAGCCCGTCGCGTAGCACCGCGTCACGGCGCGCGCGCAGTTCGGCGACATCGGGCGGCGTTTCCTCGAACGACGCGACGCTGTGGTGCACGTGGTGCGCATAGATCGCGCGGATCGCATCGAGGTCGGCGTCGGTTGCGTCGCGAACGACACAGGCGGGGGTGGTAGGCATGGCGGCAGTCCGGTGAATGCAAAGCGCCACTATGCCGGTCGCTGGCGCGCATGGCAAAGCCTTGTTCGGCGGCGGCCGCCTACAGCCGTCCATCCGCCGCGTGAACGGCTTCGGCGATCGCGTCGGCGACGCGCTGCACGCGCGGCGACCGGCGCACGTCCGGGTGGACCACGAGCCAGATCTCGCGCTCGATGTCGCAGCGTGGCGCAGCCGTCAGCTCGACGAGCGGCGCGCCCGCACGCGCGGCCGGATCGTCGACGAGAAACCGCGGCAGCAGCGCGACGCCGGCGCCGGCCGCGCACGCGCGATGCTGCGCGGCCAGGTCGTTGGTGACGAACGCGAAACGGCGACCGGCCGCGAAGCGGGCGAGCCACTGATGCTGCGGCGTTTGCGCGAGCGCGTCGTCGTAGCCGACGAACGGCCAGGTGTCGGGCGGTGCATCGGCCCACTCCGGCGACGCGCACAGCGCGAAGCGCATCGTGCCGAGCCTGCGCGCGGCGAGCCCCGGCTCCGTCGGCCGCGACAGCCGCACCGCGAGATCGGCTTCGCGCGCGTACAGGTTCGCCGCGTGCATCTCGCCCAGCAGGTCGATCCGCAGCGCCGGCCATGCGCGCTGCGCGCGGGCGAGCCGCGGCGCGAGGAAGTGGCTGGCGAACACCGGCGACGCCGATACGCGCACCACGCCGTCGAGCGCCGCCGCGCCCTGGGCGGCGCGCGCGAACGCGTGTGCGTCGGTTTCGATGCGTGCCGCGTGCTCGGCGAGGTGCAGCCCTTCGTCGGTCGGCGGCCAGCCGCGCGGTAGCCGGTCGAACAGCCGGATGCCGAGCGCGGATTCCAGCGCGTCGATGCGCCGCGCGACCGTCGAGTGCTGAACCTGCAGCGCCCGCGCGGCGGCCGACAGGCTGCCGCCCCGCATCACCGCGAGGAAATAACGGATGTCGTCCCAGCTCATCGGCAATGCGGATGCGGAAACGGGATCCTGATCGGTCGAATTTTGCACAGTAGATGAGCGAATGACGGGAATTCCGTTCGATTATGCACGATGGGATGATCGTGACACTTCATTCGATTACGAGGAACGTCATGACCCAGACTGCCACCGCCATCCGGATCGGGATCGACCGTTACGGCGACGCCGGCGTACTGCGCCGCGTTGATGCACCCGTCGCGCCGCCCGGTGCCGGCGAAGTACGGATTCGCCAGACCGCGATCGGTGTGAATTTCGTCGACATCTATTTCAGGTCGGGCGCGCACGCGTTGCCGGCGCTGCCGGATGCGCTCGGTGTCGAAGCGGCCGGCGTGATCGATGCGGTCGGGCCGGGCGTGACGGATCTCGTTCCCGGCCAGCGCGTCGCGTATGCGGGCATGCCGACCGGCAGCTATGCGAGCCTGCGTACGATGCCGGCCGGGCGTGTGCTGCCGATTCCCGACGGCTTGAGCGACGAAGCCGTCGCGGCCGGGCTGCTGAAGGGGATCACCGTTTACATGCTGCTGCATCGCGTGCGCCAGGTCGGCGCCGGCGACACGGTGCTCGTGCATGCGGCGGCCGGCGGCGTTGGCTTGCTGGCGACGCAATGGGCGCGTGCGCTCGGCGCGCGGGTGATCGGCACGGTCGGGTCGGCCTCGAAAGCCGCGCTTGTTCGCACGCACGGTGCCGACGCGGTCGTCGATTACCGGGAGGAGGATTTCGTCGCGGCGGCCCGCGCGTTCGGCGGCGGTGCCGGGGTCGATTACGCGATCGACGGGATCGGCGGCGACGTGCTGACGCGCACGCTCGGCGCGGTTCGTCCGTTCGGGATGGTCGCGAGCATCGGGCAAGTGGCCGCGATCGGTGCGCGGCAGACGTTCGATCTCGACGAACTGGGGCCGGCGCGGTCGATCGCGCTGGCACGGCCGAGCGTGCTGGGCTTCATCGCGCGTGACGTCGACGGATATCGGGCGGCTGCGCGCGCGACGCTCGAACGGCTCGCGGGCGGTATGCATGTGGAGATCGGCGCACGGCTGCCGCTGGAACAGGCGGCCGATGCGCACCGGTTGCTGGAGTCGCGTGCGACGACGGGTGGGGGCGTGCTGGTGCCGTGATGGCGGGGGATGGGGATCGCGAGGCGGCTCAGCGCTTGCGTCGCGATCCACGGGAGGCTCAGTGGTGCTTGCGCAGCGGCGCATCCTCGACGAACCACGCAAGCACGAAGGCGATCGCGATGACCGTCGCCGCGGCCAGGTACACGACATGCAGCGAACCGGCGAACGCGTGCAGGTACGCGTCGCGCACGGCATCCGGCAACTGGTGGACGGCGGCCGGGCCGAGCGCGGGCGGCAGCTCCGTGCCGGCCGGCAGCGCAGCCATCACCCGCGACTGCAGCCCGTGCGAGAACAGCGCGCCGAACGCCGCGACCCCGAGCGAACCGCCGATCGAGCGGAATAGCGTCGCGCCCGACGTCGCGACGCCCATGTGCCGGAATTCGACCGTGTTCTGCACGGCGAGCGTCAGCACGGGCATCACCATGCCGAGGCCGGTCCCGAGCAGCGCCATGTACGCGTACATCGTGTGCAGCGGCGTATCGAGCGTCAGCGTCGACAGCAGCGCCATCGCGATGGCGCCGGTCAGCGTGCCCAGGATCGGGAACATCCGGTACGAGCCGAGCCGTGAGATCAGCCGGCCGCTGACGATCGACGTCACGAGCATCCCGCCCATCATCGGCAGCAGCTGCATCCCGGCCTGCGACGGCGTCGAGCCCTTCACGACCTGCAGGTAGAGCGGGATGAACGTGACCGAGCCGAACAGCGCGATGCCGACGACGAAGCCGATCAGGCTGACCAGCACGAAGGTGCGATGGCGGAACAGCTCGAGCGGCATGATCGGCTCGGCCGCGAGCCGCTCTTCATAGATGAAGCCGCCGATCGCGACGACGCCGAGCACGAGCGTCATCCACAGTTGCGGCGACGTCCACGGCAGCAGCGAGCCGCCTTCGCTCGTGAACAGGATCACGCAGGTGAGGGCGGTGGCGAGGAACGCGGCGCCCATGTAGTCGATCCGGTGCTTCACGTGCGCGGTGTGCGGCCGGAACGCGACGCCGATCACCGCGAGCGCGAGAAAGCCGAGCGGCAGGTTGATCGTGAAGATCCACCGCCACGACAGGTGCTCGACCAGGAAGCCGCCGAGCAGCGGGCCGATGATCGTCGCGAGGCCGTACACGCCGCCGAACATCCCCTGGTAGCGCGCGCGGCGATCGGGCGGCACCAGGTCGCCGATCGCGGCCATCGTGACGACCATCAGGCCGCCGCCCCCCAGCCCCTGCAGCGCGCGCAGCACGATCAGCTGCGTCATGTCCTGCGCGACGCCGCACAGCGCGGAGCCCGCGAGGAACAGCACGATCGCGGCCTGCAGCACGATCTTGCGGCCGTACAGGTCGCCGAGCTTGCCGTACAGCGGCAGCACGACGGTGGAGGAGAGCAGGTACGCGGTGACGACCCACGACAACTGGTCGAGCCCGCCGAGCTCGCCGACGATCGTCGGCAGCGCGGTCGACACGATCGTCTGGTCGAGTGCGGACAGCAGCATGACGAGCAGCAGCGCGGCGACGATCAGCCCGGTCGGCGCGTCGCGGCGGGCCGTTTCGGCGGCCGGCGGAGTGAGGAGGGTGTGGGTTGTCATCGAGATATCTGCCAGGGCAGGGAATTGTGTCGAACTATAGCGACTGATAGTTGACTGGTCAATTTCTGCCCAGCCTCGATGTGTTGCAACCGTAACAGGAGATTGCCGGCCCGGAAAATTGACCAGGATCACGGGAAAGCGGGGACGGACTCAAGTTTTTTGCAGGCAAACCGTAATACAGCGTGCTGCGGACCGATTGCCGCGGCACTTTTCACCGCTCACGTCCCGTCATGAACCTGAACGCCCTGTTTTCCCGTTTCTCGATCCGTACGCGGATTTTCTCCACGCTCGGCCTCGTTGCCGCGCTGCTCGTCGTATCGGGGCTGATCGGCCTCGCCGGCATGCAGAGCTCGAACCGCGCGCTCGACGAGGCTTATACGCAGCAACTGGCTGCGAAGACCGCGCTATCGGCGGCCAGCCTGAACCTGACGATCGTGCGCACGACGCTCGACCGCGCGATGCTGCATCCGGAAGCGCCGGAAGTGCCCGATCTCGTCAAGAAGGCCGAGAGCTATCTCGCGAAGGCCGACACCGCCTGGCGCGGCTATGCGTCGATGCCGCACGACGGCGACGAAGGCCCGCTCGCGAGCCGCCTCGACGCCGCACGCCAGGCGCTGATCGGGCAGGCGCTGAAGCCGATGATCGACGCGGTCCGCGACGGCCGTCGCGACGAGGCCGACCGGCTGCTGATGTCGGTTGCGCCGCCGCTGTCGGTCGCGCTCACGCAGGCGACCGATGCGCTCGATGCGTACCAGGTCGCACGCGGCAAGGACGTGTACGACACCGCGCAGACTTATTACGGCTGGATGCGCGCGGGCGCGATCGCCGGTATCGCGTTCGGCCTGGCCGCGTGCCTCGGCTGCGCGATCGGCCTGCATTACGCGATCACCCAGCCGGTGAACCGGCTGCTGTCGCATTTCCGCCGCCTGTCGGAAGGCGACCTGACGTCGGAAGTACGCTGGTCGTCGCGTGACGAGATGGCCGAACTGGTCAAGGGCGTGACCGGCATGCAGCGCAGCCTCGCGGATACGGTCCGCCAGGTCAGCCAGGGTTCCGAAGCGATCTCGACGGCGACGCACCAGATCGCGGCCGGCAACACCGACCTGTCGCAGCGCACCGAGGAACAGGCGTCCGCGCTGCAGGAAACGGCCGCGAGCATGGAACAGCTCACCGCGACCGTGAAGCAGAACGCGGACAATGCGATGCAGGCGCAGGCCTGCGCGGATACCGCGAGCGAGATCGCCACGCGCGGCGCGACGGTGGTCGGCGAAGTGATCGGCACGATGAACGAGATCGACCAGAGCTCGCAGAAGGTCGCCGACATCATCGGGACGATCGAGGGCATCGCGTTCCAGACCAACATCCTCGCGCTGAATGCGGCGGTCGAAGCCGCGCGCGCCGGCGAGCAGGGCCGCGGTTTCGCCGTGGTCGCGGGCGAGGTGCGCACGCTTGCGCAACGCTCGGCGTCGGCAGCGAAGGAAATCCGCACGCTGATCGGCGAATCGGTGGAACGCGTCGCGACCGGCTCGCGGCTCGTCGGCACGGCCGGCGCGACGATGCAGGACATCCAGCAGGCGATCGGCCGCGTGACGGGCATCATGACCGAGATCGCGGCTGCGTCGAACGAGCAGCGCGACGGGATCGAGCAGGTGAACCGCGCGGTGTCGCAGATGGACCAGGTGTCGCAGCAGAACGCGGCGCTCGTCGAGCAGGCCGCGGCCGCGGCCGCGTCGCTGGAAGAGCAGGCCGACGGGCTGCGCCGCGCGGTCGGCGCGTTCCGCGTCGCCTGATCGACGGCGGCCGGCGACGGGCGGGCGCTGGCCCGCCGGCCGTCCGCCCGTTACATCACACGGCCGAGAGTTGCGCGGCCGCGCGCGACGACGCGACGATCAGCAGCTTCATCGTCGCCCGCGTCGCACCGACGAACAGCTTGCGCGCGGCACGCGCGTCGAGCGTGTCGAAGTCGACCTCGGTGAGGATCACGCACGGCGCCGACTGGCCCTTGAAGCGGTAGATCGAATCGAGCAGCACGTCGCCTTCGCGATACTCCGGGTTGCCGAACAGGTCGTACTTGCCGGTAAAGCTCTTGAGCCGGTGCGGGCCGAGCTGGTCGAGCGGCGCGAGCACCGAGCCTTCGCGGCCGCGATACGACAGCACCGCGATGTCCTGCTTGCGGAAGCCGAGCGACAGCGCGTGCGTGATCGCCCGCTTGGTCGCGTCGATGCAGGCGTCGGCCAGCGCGTCTGCCGACGCGCCTTCTTCCCCGTACGACGACACCGACGGATCCGAACCGTCGAACGGGCTGCCCGAGCGCAGCTCGGCCGCCAGCGGCTCGACCCGACCGACGATGTCGCGCACGAATTCGAGCAGATCGCGCGGGCTGCGGTAGTTCGTGAGCGCCTTCAGCGTGACCCAGCCCGGCAGCGCGACGGGCTCGCGCATGTACAGGTTCTGCAGCGGATCTTCCAGCCACCACCACGCGCCTTCCGGCGCCAGCAAGCGTGCCAGGGCGGCCGCCCACGGCGCGTGGAAATCCTGTCCTTCGTCGACGACCAGCACGTCGAAGCGCCAGCGCTCGGGAATCGGCGTTGCCGCGAAGCGTGCCTCGAGCCGTTCGAATTCGCCGGGTACCTGGAAGTCGGGCGTGTAGCCGCCGTCGCGCGCGACCCAGTCGCACAGCTGGTGGTAGTTCGCGATCTTCGCGCCGGGCGGCGCGATGCGTGCGATGTAGTCGGCGAGCGGCCGGTTGAAGCACACGTAGAGCACGCGCTTGCCGGCGGCGACCGCATCGCGCATCGCCTGCACGGCGAGCTGCGTCTTGCCCGAGCCGGCCGTGCCGGTGACGCGCAGCCGGAACGGCGCGAATTCGAGCTGGCGCGCCCACGCGGCGAGCCCGCCCGACAGCCGCGTGACGAGCGTGCCGGCCTGCCCGACGAGCGCGCTCGTGTCGGGCGTGAGCGCGAGCTCGTCCGCAAGGAAGTGGTGCAGTTTCGGCGCGTTCGGGAAGGGTTCGTCGTCTTCCGGCAGGATCTGCAGGATCACCTGCGCGAGCTGCGCCTTGCGCGACGCATCGACGATGCGGTCGGCCGCGACGCCGGCGATCGACGCGTCGCGGATCGAGTAGTCGGGGCAGTACAGGAGCGCCTCGACGCCGTAGACACCCGCGCCGAGCGCGGCCGTCAGGCGCCGATGCAGCGTTTCCTGCGTGCGTGCGAGCTGGATCGGGACATTGCGTTCCTTCTGCAGATAGACCTTCACGAGCCCCTTCGGCGTTTCGCGCAGGAAGCCGGCCTTCTGCTCGATCAGCAGCACCCGGCCGGCCGGGCTCACGACGACGAACGCGGCCTCGCCGAACACCGAGAACGCCTGGTCGGCGCGGGTCCAGTGCACGCCGTGATATACGGTGTAGCTGTCGGGCAGCGCGTGTTCGAGCGCGGCGAGCGTTTCGCGCTCGCGTTCGGCCGCGCCGGTCGCGGCGAGGCTTTTCCAGTCGTCGGGGATGAGGCGGGCCATGGCGTCGGGCGGCGGAAGCCGGCGTGGGCGTGAACGGGTGCGGCTATTGTACTGAGCTATGCACCGGTTCACGACCGCCGTGCCGCGCGCACGTTGGCCGTCAGGAGGAAGAACGGCCCGCGGACGTTACCCGCGGGCGAGCCGTTTCGCGAGATCGGCGCTGAGGATCGCCATGCGCGCGGGCTTTTCGTAGCAGACGACG
Organism: Burkholderia sp. AU27893; assembly: GCF_002223205.1. Classification (NCBI taxonomy): domain Bacteria; kingdom Pseudomonadati; phylum Pseudomonadota; class Betaproteobacteria; order Burkholderiales; family Burkholderiaceae; genus Burkholderia; species Burkholderia sp. AU27893. Next base: position 775,637 of record NZ_NKFD01000004.1, read on the forward strand.
TCGAACGCGCGGATCACTTCGCTGATGTCGGCCTCGCTCGCGCGGCCGGTGAGCAGGTCGCCGGTCAGCACGAAGATCGGTGCGCCCGGGTTGTCGGACGTGCGCACGGCCTTGATCGCGGTGGCGGCCGTGCTGTCGTCGAACAGCCATTCGGTCAGGACCGCGTCGAACGCCTGGCCCTGCAGCGCGTCGACGAACGGCGCGAGGCCGTCGAATGCGGCGGTCGCGAAACCCTGGCGTTCGAGATAGCGGCACAGCTCGGTCGCGCTGACGCGATCGGGGTCGATCACCGCGACGACGAGCTTGTCGCTCTCCGCGCGGCGCGGATAGATCTCGATCTTGTGCACGTCGTACGCGTTCTGGTACAGCACGCCGGTGTGGCGCAGCACGCGCCAGCGGCCGTTTTGTTCGTACGCGACGAATTCGGGGCGCGCGCCGGCTTCGAGCGGCGCGCCGATCCAGGCGGTGCATGGAATCTCGGCGACGCCCGCGTAAAGGACGGCCTCCTGCGAATAGGCGCCGACCATGCCGGGGTCGAGCGTTTGCGCGCCGAACAGCTGCGCGGCGGGTTCGCCGTACGCTTCGGCGACTTTCTTGATCTGCGCGAGCGTCCAGGGGCTGCTGCCGCGCAGCTTGCGGTGGCCTTGCGAGAAACTCAGGTCGAGGATGCGGCACAGCTCGGTGGTCTGCTGGCGCTTGCCGATGCCGTTGCGGGTCATCAGCTCGCGCACGCGCTCGGCAACCGCGAGGGAATCCGTGGTGATTGCTTCAGTGGTCATGCTACGGGAACGGATCGTGACGTTCAGAACGACGCCTTGCGGCAGTCTCGACGGACAGTCTTCATGACGTCCAGGGGCGAGCCGACCGGCCACGCGCGGAAAAGATAACTTTACCGCAAAATGGTCGTTATTCAGCGTGGCGAAAGGTGCGTTTGTGTGAAAGGTGTGTCACGACGTTACCACCGCCGCCCACATTCGAATGCATTAACGCCTGACAGGAAACAATGACGACAACCTATCCGCTGCATGATTCCCTGACCCTCGCCGACACGCCATTCCCGCCCGACGCCGACGTCGTGATCGCCGGCGCCGGCATCATGGGCTGCGCAGCCGCGTATTACCTGGGCCTGCGCGGCCTGAAGGCCGTCGTGCTCGACAAGTCGCGCATCGCCGGACAGCAGTCGACCCGTGCGTGGGGCTTCGTGCGGCAGCAGGGGCGCGAAGCGGCCGAGGTGCCGCTGATGATGGCCGGCATCAAGATCTGGGAGGGGTTAGAGGAAACCCTCGGTTTCGATCTCGAATGGCGGCAGGGCGGCTGTCTTTATATTGCGGACAACGAAACGGACTGGGCATCGTTCAACGCGTGGCTCGCCGTCGCGCGCGAGCACGGGCTCGATACACGCACGCTGACGCGCGCGCAGATCGACGAGCGCGTCAGCGGCCTTTCGCCGGACGCACGCACGCTCGGCGGGCTGTACACCGCGACCGACGGGCAGGCCGAGCCGCGTCGCGTGGCCGCCGCGTTCGCCGCGCGTGCCGCCGAGGCGGGCGCGCGCTTCTTCGAAGGCTGCGGCGTGACCGCGATCGAGACGGCCGGCGGTGCGGTGGTCGGCGTCGTGACCGAGCGCGGCACGATCCGCACGCGGCGCGTGATCTGCGCCGCCGGCGCGACCAGCTTCCGGCTGCTCGATGGCGTCGGCATCCGGCTCCCGCAACAGGCCGTGCGCGGCACCTGCATGCGCACCAATGTGGTGCCGCCGGTATCGGCGTCGACGGTGTGGGGCCACGGCCTCGGTATCCGGCAGCGCAAGAACGGTGCGATCAATCTTGCCGACGACATGCAGGTCGACGTCGACCTGACGCTCGGCCACCTGCGCGGGTTGAGCCTGTTCTGGCCGGAGTTCTGGTCGCAGCGCGACAAATTCCGGCTGCACGTGAACGGGGCCGCGTGGCGCGATGCGCTGGCACGTATCAACGGGGCGACCGGACCGATCGAGCCGCGCGATCCGCAGCCGCAGCCGAATCGTGCGCATGCGCCGCGGGCGCTTGCGAAACTCAAGGCGATCTTTCCCGCGCTGAAGGACGCGCAGATCGTCGAGGCCTGGGCCGGCCTGATCGACGTGCTGCCCGACGGCATTCCGGTGATCGATGCGCCGGGCACGCCGTCCGGGCTCGCGATCGCGACGGGGTTCTGCGGACACGGTTTCGCGATGGGGCCGATCGTCGGGCGGCTGCTGGCCGAATGGATCGACACGGGGGCGCCGTCGCTCGACCTGTCGGCGTTTCGTGCGCAGCGCTTCGTCGACGGCACGATGGTGCGGCCGCGCAGCATGCTGTAACCGACGCATCGATGCGATGACGTCGGCCGGCCGCGGCCGACCCATCGTAGAATCGAGCCCGCATCCTTCAGGAGATCCCCCGTTGGCTTCGCCCTCCGCCCAGCGCCGCTCGTTGCGCTCACGCCTGCGTCGCGCCCGCAATCCGTGGCAGGCGCCGCGTGCGCGCACGCTGTTCACGCGTCCCGCGACGTCGCCGCGGCGCACGCTGCTGTTCCGTGTCGGCGCGGTCGTGCTGCTGTGCATGCTCGCGTTCCTCGTGCTGTATCTCGATCGCGACGGGTTGCGCGATTCGACCAAGAGCACGCCGATGACCGTCGCCGATCTGGTGTACTTCACGATGGTCACGGTCGCGACGGTCGGCTATGGCGATATCGTGCCGGTCACCGCGCGGGCGCGCCTGATCGATGCGTTCTTCATCGTGCCGATCCGCATCGTCATCTGGTTCATTTTCCTGGGCACGGCGTATCAGTTCGTGATCCAGCGCGTCATCGAGGAATTCCGCATGAAACGCCTGCAGAAGCAGTTGTCCGATCACATCGTCGTCTGCGGTTATGGCCTGTCCGGCTCGATCGCCGTGCGCGAACTGCTCGAGAGCGGCGTCGATCCGGCGACGCTCATCGTGATCGATTCGCAGCAGCAGGCGATCGAGGCCGCGACGTCGCTCGGCGTGGCGGGATTGCTCGGCGATCCCGCGCACGAGGATCTGCTGCAGCAGGCACAGGTGCGCGAAGCGAAGGCCGTGATCATTTCGGTGACCGATGATCCGACCGCGATCCTGCTCACGTTGTCGGTGCGCAGCATCGCGCCCGATACGAAGATCGTCGTGCGGATCCAGGAGAACCTGTACCAGCGGCAACTGCGGCAGGCGGGCGCGGACGTGATCGTGTCGTCGACGAAGATCGGCGCGCTGCTGCTCGCGGACGCCGTGCATAGCCGCTATATCGTGCCGTTCGTGAACGACATGCTGTCGACGCGCGGCCGCGCGACGCTGCTGGAGCGCGAGGCGATGCCGCAGGAGGTCGGCTGCATGACGAACGTGGTGCCGGGCGCGATCGTCGTCGGGCTCGATCGGTGCGGGAAGATTTTTTCGTTCTATGAAGACCCGCCGTGCCGGATCGAGAAAGGGGACACGCTGGTCGTGATCCAGTCTGCGCGGATTCCGGATCCGGATGTTTGATGGCGGGGTGGGACGGTTCGTGTGGCAACACGGCCGACCGGTTGCCGCTGATGCAATGAGGCGGCGCCGGTCCGGCGCACGCGAGGGATCGGCTCGTGTGAAGCGGGATGCAAAACCAGAATAAAACGGGGTAATGAAAAGAATGATCGAGAGAGAAAGCGGGGCGACAAGGAACCCGCATGACGCCGATGGGCTGCACGCGTTTTCGAAGGGGCGCATGAGCCGGTCGGCTCGACGCGCCGTCAAGGCGGGTATAGGGCTGGCGGTGCTGGTCGCCATGGCCGCCTGCGACCAGGTCGGCATCACGGTGCCCGACGACATCAAGCCGGCTGTCGACACGTACAAGCTTTCCGGCATGTCCGTTTCCGACCTGACGAAGACCGACATCCGGCGGGCGCTGGTTCAACTCAGCCGGGAGGCTTGCAATCGGGACGCGATGGGCCGAATGGCCGCGCAGATCGACGCGCTCGGCTACCGTCGCGAAAGCGCGACCGCGCTGATCGGGTTCGTCGATCGATGCGGGCGCGCGGACGGTTTCCTGAGTGCCGCCGCGAACGACCTGATGGCCGTGAGCGATTTCAAGGGCGCCGTGGCGGTTTCCGACCGGCTGATCGCGAACAACCCGTCGGAGCCGCAGTATTACTTCGATCGCGGGCGCGCAAACGAAGGCTGGCAGCGCGACGATGCGGCGTTGTCGGACTACATGCAGGCGCTGGCGTTGTCGACGAACCTGGCGACAGTCACCAGCAACCTGTTCATCCGGATCGCCGACCTGCATGCGAAGGCCGGCCGCTACTGCGATTCGGTCAGTGCGATCCGGATGTGGGTGTCGGCCGATCCGGAGCGTGCGAACAACATGCAGGCGAAGGGGATGATCGCGCAGTACGCGTCGCATGCGAGTTGCCCGTCGACGTATGCGGCCGGACAGGAGAGTTTTGCCAGGCAATCGGGCAATACGATTCGCGTGAAGGCGAAGGTCAACGGCATCGAGGGTGTGTTCATCGTCGACACGGGCGCGAGCTATGTTTCGCTAAGCGAAGCGTTTGCCCGGCGCGCGCAGGTTCCGACGGAGCAAGCCAAGCGGATTCGTCTGCAGACAGCCAATGGTGCCCGTGACGGACTGCTGGCCCAGGCCCACGCGGTCAAGGTCGGTGCGGTCGAAGCGTCGGACGTGCCGGTATCGGTCGATGCGGGCGGCAAGTCGCCATACGGTGACGGCATCGACGACTTGCTCGGCCAGTCTTTCCTGTCCCGTTTCGAGGTGTCGTTCACGCCGACGCGTTGGTCGATCAGCCAGCGCTCCTGACCGGAGCGTGGCGTGAGTGAACCTCCTGCGTGAAGACTGGGCGGGCATCCGCAAGATCGGCCTGGAAGGGCCGGTTACGTGTGCATCCGTCGACATCGCTGCGATCTTTGTGCGCGCGCTGAATCGACCGGTGCGTCCGGTGGCGCTCGAGCCATCGTGCAACTCGCGTTCGCCCGACAGCACGTGACATCGTCCGCAATCATGGCGCGGGTGACGTCTCGCGATGCGTGCCGGACGAAATCGGGCGTCACGTGCGTTTCGTTTATCCCCGGCCGACGAACGGCATGGCCGTCGCCATGATCGTCATGTTCAGGATGTTCGTGTCCAGCGGCAGGTTCGCCATCTGGACGATCGCGTTCGCGACATGCGTGACGTCCATGCGCGCCTCGGGCGCGAGGCTGCCGTTGGCCTGCGGGACGCCTTGTGTCATCCGTTCCGTGAGCGACGTCGCGGCGTTGCCGATGTCGATCTGGCTGCACGCGATGTTGTACCGGCGGCCGTCGAGCGCCAGCGACTTGGTGATCCCGGTCACCGCATGCTTGGTGGCCGTGTACGCGATCGTGTCGGGGCGCGGCGCATGGGCCGAGATCGAGCCGTTGTTGATGATCCGGCCGCCCTGCGGCGTTTGCGCTTTCATCAGGCGCCACGCGGCCCGTGCACACAGGAAGACGCCGGTCAGGTTGGTCGCGACGACGCTGTTCCACACGTCGAGTTCGTATTCGTCGAGGGAAACCGGCGGCGCGTTGCGGCCGGCATTGTTGAACAGCACGTCGAGCCGGCCGAACTGCTGCGCGATCCGGGCGAACGCGTGGTCGACCGCCGCTTCGTCGGTGACGTCCGCAGGAAACACGTGCGCGTCGCCACCGGCGGTGCGGATCGCGTCCTGGGTGTCGCGCAACGATTCCTCGGTGCGTCCGAGCAGCGCGACGGTGAAACCGGCCTGGGCGAGCGCGATGGCCGCCGCGCGACCGATGCCGGAGCCGGCGCCGGTGACGGCTGCGAATTTCTTCGAGACAGACATGGCTTGATTTCCTGCGGGTTGAAAGAGGGGCGAGGTGGCCGACGATCGCGATCATCGCCATCTCGGCAATGTAGTCGAAATGCGCGGCGCACATGTTCAAACGACATCGTCAGGCACGCGCGATGGCGTGATGACCTCGGCTACTTCTTGCGCCCAGGTATGGCCTTCCGCGCCCGCGTGCCCGTCTCCGCGAACAGATCGACCACCACGTCGCGCAGCCACGTGTTCCCTTCGTCCTGATTGACCCGCGTATGCCAGAGCATGTGAATCGGCGCGCCCGGCAGCGTGACGGGCAACGCGCGCCAGCCGAGCGAGAACGGTGCGGCAAGCTGCTGCGCGAGATGCTCGGGCACCGTCGCGATCAGGTCGGTGCGCTGCAGGATGTAGCCGACGCTCATGAAGTGCGGCACCGTGAGCCGCACCTGGCGCGCCACGCGGCGGCGCTTCAGCCATTCGTCCACCTGCCCGTGACCGGTGCCGGCCGACACCACGACCAGGTGCTCGGCATTGCGCCATGCGTCGACCGTCAGCGGCGCGTCCTCGAGCGGATGCCCGCGCCGGAACAGGCACACATAGCGCTGATCGAACAGCCGGCGCTGATAGAAGCCGCCCTTGAGCTGCGGCAGCAGGCCGATCGCGAGATCGACGCGGCCGTCGGCCATTGCGTCGCCGAGGTTGACGCTCGTGTCGCGCACGGTATTGAGCGCGAGGCCCGGCGCCGTTTGCGACAGGTGTTCGAGCAGCGCGGGCAGGAACACGACCTCGCCGATATCGGTCATGCCGATCGTCAGCGTGCGCGTGGCGCGCTGCGGATCGAAACCGGTCTCGGGGTTGAGCGCGGCGTGCAGCGTCGCGAGCGCGTGCGACACGGGTTCCGCGAGGCGCAGTGCGAACGGCGTCGGCACCACGCCGCCGGGCCCGCGCACGAACAGCGGATCGCCGAGCCGGCGGCGCAGCTTCGCGAGCGCATTGCTCACGCCCGGCTGGCTCATGTTCATCTGCTCGGCGACGCTCGACACGCGCCGTTCCTGCATCAGCCGCTGGAAAAGCAGCAGCAGGTTGAGGTCGATATCGCTCAGTTCCATGGGTGTGGCCTCGCCGGGTTCATTGCATCCAGTGATGAAGCAGATTCCGGTCATTTTATTGCGGGATGAAAGTCCGCTCCCGAGAATACCGATACGGCCCATGCATTCGACATGACCGCTGCGCATGCCGCAGACCCCACATCGGAACATCGGAGACACCTTCATCATGCAGACGAACCTGAAGATTGCGATCGTCGGCGCCGGGATCGGCGGCCTGACGCTCGCGCTTGCGCTGCGCGAGCACGGCATCGACGCGCAGCTCTACGAACAGACGGAGGTGTTGCGCGAAGTCGGCGCGGCCGTCGCGCTGTCGGCCAATGCGACGCGCTTCTACGAACGGATGGGATTGCGGGCGGCCTTCGATGCGGTGTGCGCGGACATCCCGGGGCTCGTCTATCGCGACGGCCGCAGCGGCGCGGTGATCGGCCATCATCGCGGCGACCCCGACTATCACCGGCAATTCGGCGGCGCGTACTGGGGCGTGCATCGCGCGGATCTTCAGGCCGTGCTGTCGCAGGCGGTCGGCCTCGAGTCCATCCATCTCGGCCATCGGCTGACCGATCTCGCGCAGCATCCCGATCGCGTCACGCTGTCGTTCGACAACGGTGTGCGCGTCGACGCCGATCTCGTGATCGGCGCGGACGGTGCGCGCTCGATCACGCGGCGCTGGATGCTCGGCTACGACGATGCGCTGTATTCGGGGTGTTCGGGGTTTCGCGGCGTGGTGCCGGCTGCGCGGCTGAGTCTGTTGCCCGATCCCGAAACGCTGCAGTACTGGATCGGGCCGCACGGGCACCTGCTGCACTATCCGATCGGCGACGACGGCGACCAGAATTTCCTGCTGGTCGAGCGTCATCCGTCACCGTGGCCGTCGCGCGACTGGGTGATGCCGTCGGAAGAGGGCGAGCAGCTGCGCGTGTTCAGGGACTGGCATCCGGCGGTGGTGCAGATGATCACCGCCGTGCCGATCAGCCAGCGCTGGGGGCTGTTCCACCGGCCGCCGCTCGGCCGCTGGAGCCGCGGGCGCGTGACGCTGATCGGCGACGCCGCGCATGCGCTGGTGCCGCACCACGGGCAGGGCGCGAACCAGTCGATCGAGGATGCGGTGGTGCTGGCCGCGCAACTGGCGCAGGCCGGGCCGGGCAACTGGCGCGAAGCGCAGGAAGCGTATGAGCGGCTGCGTCGCGGCCGCACGCGCAAGGTGCAGTACGCGTCGATCTCCGTGGCCGATGTACTGCATCTGCCGGACGGGCCGGCCGCGCAGGCGCGCAATGCGCGTCTGGCCGAGCGCGACAGCGTGCTGCATCACCTGGACTGGATTCACGATTTCGATGCGCTGGCGCAGGAGCCGAGCGAGCGGCAGGGCGGCACGTGGCTTTGAGCCTGCCGTCTGGATCAGGGGCGCGGTGGCCCGCGTCACGCGTGCGCCCTCAGGCGCGACAGGCTCGCCGGGATTGCATGCGCCGGGCATGACAGGGGGCGACGGCCTGCGGGCCGCCGGTCACCGGCCAGCCTGACGAAAACGGGCGGCGCAACGCCCGCCCGCCGTCACTTCACGCATTCGAGCGCGTACTTCAACCCCTGCCCGAGCAGCCCGCGCCATACGTCCCACGTATGCCCGCCGTCGACGATGCGCAACTCGGCCGGGTTTTGCGCACGGCGCAGCTGCGTATACAGCACGCTCGATTCGGCCTGGATGGTCAGGTCGTCGTCGCCGGCCGCGATGAACATCGGGATCCGCCAGCTGCGCGCGAAGTAGCCGCGCATCAGCGCCGGGTAGTTGAGCTCGTGCCATACGCGCGGGTCGAACACGCGGTCGCCGAACACGCCGACGTAGCGCGCGGCGGAATTGAGCGGCGGCTCGTTCGCGTAGATCGCGGGGCTCAGCAGCATCGCGCCGCAGAACAGGCCGGGTTCGAGCAGCGAGAAACGCAGCGCGCCGAAGCCGCCCATCGACACGCCGCCGATCGCGCGGCCCGCGCGCTGGTTCGACACCGCGAAGTGCGCTTCGACCTCGGGCAGCAGGTCGTTGAGGAACGCGCTCTGCATCTTCTCCTTGCGGTCGACGTACCAGTCGGTGCCGCCCTGCGGCATCACGATCACGACCGGCGGGATCTCGCGGCGCTCGATCAGCGTGTCGGCGGTGGCCTGTAGCCGGCCCTGCGTGACCCAGTCGTTCGCGTTGCCAGCGTTGCCGTGCAGCAGGTACATCACGGGGTAGCGCGCGCCTTCCGGGTTGTAGCCGGGCGGCAGGTAGACCGTGTACGACCAGTCGCGCTTCAGCGACGCCGACCGGAACGTGCGCAGCACGACGCTGCTGCCCGGATTGAGCGCGCTCTCCTGGGCGGCCGACGGGGTCGTCGCGGTCTGGACGGCCGGCGGCGGCGCGGCGGGCAAGGCCGCCGGCGCGGGCGGCGTGGCGCGGGCCGTGGCGATGGAGCCGGCGATCAGGGCGAGGGCGAACGGAAGGGCGAGTCGGCGCATGTCGAATCGTTTCAGGAGAGGCGCCGGCTATCGTAGCAGCGGCGCATGACGGCGCGGCGCATCATCGCCGCGAACGGAACGGCAGCCGCGCGACGAGCGGCCCGTAGAGTTTGGCGACGAGATACAGCAGGCCCATTGCAACGACGTCGGCAATCAGGCCGAGCTTCACGTCGAGATAGCCTTCGGTCGCCTGGTAGAGCACCGAATCGACCGCGAGCGAGATGGCGGTGCCCGCGACGAAGCACAGCAGCCCCTGCCGGCCGATCGTGCCGATCCACGGCATCGCGTGCGCGACCTTCTTCATCCAGCCGAGGTGCACGAGCTTGGCCGCGAGCCACGCGATCGCGAGGAAGTTCGCGAGCCGCAGTGCGCCGAGGTTCTGCTTGATCGACGGATCGGTCGGGAACGGCTCGATGCGCAGCCGGTAGTACGCGCCGGCCGCGACGATCGCGAGCGCCGCGGCCGTCAGCAGCCAGCCCTGCGGCTTCGGCGCGAGCGTCTGGTAGACGGGCTGGCAGCGCGCGATCACGCCGAGCACGAACAGGAACTGCCATGCGAACGGATTGAAGTCCCACGGCGCGCCTTCGACGGTCGGCAAGAAGCGCGCGACGTGCGGCGCGGCATACCACAGCGACCCGCTGAACGCGAGCAGCAGCCACGGCTGCGTGCGCGCGAGCGGCAGCGTGAGCGGGACGAGCAGCGCGAAGAACGCGTACATCGGCAGCACCGACGCGAGGTACGGCTGGCGGCGGAACAGCAGGATGTCGCGCAGCGCGGCGAGCGGCTTGTGGAGCAGGCCGTCGAGGTCGTTGGTCGGCATGTTCGGGCCGTCGATCGCGAACGCGTTCAGCGCGGCCGTGATCAGCAGCATCAGGCCGGCCGTCACGAGGAACGCACGGTAGATCTCGAATGCGCGCCGGATGAAGCGCTGGCGTGCGGCGGCCTCGTCGTGCCGTTCGGCGAGCGAGTTGTACGCGATCGCGGTGGCGAAGCCGCCGAGGAACACGAAGACCTCGGCCGCGTCGCACAGCGCGTACGCGTGCAGCGTCACGCGCGACAGGATGCTGCCGCCGATGTGGTCGACGACGATGACGAGCAGCACGAGGCCGCGGAAGAAATCGAGCTCGGCGTAGCGGCCGGCCCGGGCCGGTGCGGTCATCGGACCGCCTCCCGGCGCGGGCCGCGGGCGCGGCCGGCACGCGCCGCGCATGAATCGGGGGGAAGCATGACTTCGTGAAGAAATGACGAACGGATGCGCATTGTGCCACCGATGCGGTGCACATCGGGTTTACGCGAATGGTCGGCCGTCGTGCTGCTGCCGATAAGCCGGGTCAGGCAGTCCACGCAACGGGGCAGTTGGACGAGCGCAACGGTTTGCGCAGGGTTCATCTACCCCGATGGACGGACGGTTTGCGACGTGACACCATTTTGACCTCACGCGGCCGCACACCGCGTCGTCCGCCCTGCGGGCCACACCTAAAACAGACCAAACATTCGCCGGGCACTCGACCCTGCCCGGCCCCCGGCTCCGGAGAACCGTCATGAAGAAGCACATCATTTTTACCGCCGCGCTAGCCGCTTTCGCCGCGCCGGTCTTCGCCCAGAACAGTGTGACGCTGTACGGTGTGATCGATGAAGGCTTCAATTACACGAACAACGTCAACGTCAATGGGGTCGGAAAAACGAATTACCAGCTGGCGAGCGGCTATGCGCAGGGCAGCCGCTGGGGCCTGAAGGGCAGCGAGGATCTCGGCGGCGGGCTGAAGGCGATCTTCACGCTGGAAAACGGCTTTGACGTGAACAACGGCCGGCTCGGCCAGGGCGGCCGCATGTTCGGCCGCCAGGCGTTCGTCGGGCTGAGCGCGCCGCGCTTCGGCACGCTGACCTTCGGCCGTCAGTACGATTCTGTCGTCGACTATCTCGCGCCGCTCACGGCGAACGGCAACTGGGGCGGCACGCTGTTCTCGCACCCGTTCGACAACGACAACACGGACAATTCGTTCCGCGTCAACAACACGGTCAAGTATGCGAGCGCCGACTGGAACGGCCTGACGTTCGGCGGCACGTACAGCTTCAGCAACAGCACCGGCTTCTCGAACAACCGTCAGTACAGCCTCGGCGCGCAGTATTCGCTGGCCGGGCTGCAGGTGGCGGCGGCGTACCTGCAGGCGAACAACCCGGGTATCGGCAGCGCGGGCGCGATCTCGGCGGATGACGCCAACTTCGTCGCCGACCGCCTGCGGATCTTCGGCGGCGGCGTCAACTACACGTTCGGCCCGGCCACGCTCGGCTTCGTCTACACGAAGACGGACGTGAAGAACCCGGTGTCGACCGTCTACCTGCCGGCGTCGACGTTCGCCGGCCTCGGGCTGACCGCGACGAAGTTCCAGAACTTCGAGATCAACGGCAAGTACCAGCTCACGCCCGATTTCTATCTCGGTGCGCAGTACGTGTATACGGACGGCAAGTACGATGCCGCGGCCGGAACATTCAAGCCGAAATACCACACGGTCGGCCTGATGGCCGACTACAGCCTGTCGAAGCGCACCGATGTGTACCTGCAGGGCGCATGGCAGAAGGTGGGCGGCGACAAGACCGGCACGGCGGCCGACGGCGGCTACGTGGTCGGCACGGACGGCCCGTCGGCGTCGTCGAACCAGTTCGCGGTGCGCGCTGCGATCCGCCACAAGTTCTGATCGGGTGGGCGGGCAGTGCCGAGGCCGAGCGCCTCGGCGCCCGCTGCCGTCAGTCTGCCCGCGGGTTGCTCCCGAGCGTATCCGCGAGCCAGTCGACGAAGATCCGCACGCGCGGCGCGAGATGCCGGCCGGTCGGAAACACCACCGACACGGGCAGCGGCCTGGCATTCCATTCCGGCAGTACCTCCACCAGCGAGCCGTCGGCGAGCAGCGGCCCGAGCCCTTCGCGCGGCGCCTGGATCAGCCCGAGGCCCGCGAGACAGCACGCGAGATACGCCTGCGAGCTGTTGACCGACACGACGCTGCGCATCTTGACCGCGTGCAGCTCGCCCGAATCCATATCCGCATATTCCCAGTCCAGCTCGCGGCCCGTGCGGCTCGAGAAATAGCCGACCGCGACGTGGTCCGGCAGCTCGTCCGGCGAGCGCGGCATGCCGTGCCGCTCGAGATACGCGGGCGCCGCGCAGTTGATCTGCGCCAGTTCGCCGATGCGCCGTGCGACGAGCGACGTATCGGACATCGCGCCGACCCGTACCGCGCAGTCGATGCCGTCGGCGACGAGATCGACGAAGCGGTCGGTCGTGCCGATCACGACGCGCAGGTCGGGGTAGCGCGCGTGGAAACCCGGCAGCGCCGGAATCACCTGGTTCAGCGCGAAACGTTCGGGCAGGTCGACGCGGATCGCGCCGCGCGGCGTCGTGCCGGCGTCCTCGAACAGCGTTTCCGCGTCGTCCAGATCGGCCAGCAGCCGCATGCAGCGCTCGTAGTAGGTCGCGCCTTCGGCCGTCAGCGCGACGCGCCGCGTCGTGCGCTGCAGCAGGCGGACCTTCAGGTGCTTTTCCAGATACTGGACGGCGTTGCTGACCGTCGGGCGCGGCAGGTGCAGCTGTTCGGCCGCGTTCGTGAAGCTGCCGAGATGGGCGACGCGCGCGAAGATGCGCATTGCTTGCAGATGATCCATGCGGAGCGGGTGCGTGGGTGGAGAGCAGGCTCCATTGTTAATCAGCGTCGAATGGTTTGGTTGAGTGTTTCGCGTTTATCGCGCGCCGCGATGCGCCCAGAATCCGGCCTGTTCATTCATCACTCGAGGAAACGGATATGGAAACGCGTGAACTGGGCCGGACCGGCCCGCGGGTGTCGGCAATTGCGCTCGGCTGCATGGGGATGTCGGACTTCTACGGCCCGGCCGACCGCGACGAAAGCATCGCGACGCTGCACGCGGCGCTCGACCACGGCATCACGATGCTCGACACCGGCGATTTCTACGGGATGGGCGACAACGAGATGCTGATCCGCGACGCGCTGCGCGGCCGGGCACGCGACCAGGTGCTGATCAGCGTGAAGTTCGGTGCGCTGCGCGATCCGGCCGGCGGGTTTGCCGGCTACGACGCGCGGCCGGTGGCGATCCGCAACTTCGTCGCGTACTCGCTGAAACGGCTCGGCACCGACTACATCGACATCTATCGGCCGGCGCGCGTCGATCCGGCCGTGCCGATCGAGGAGACGATCGGTGCGATCGCCGATCTCGTGAAGGCCGGGTACGTGCGCCACATCGGCCTGTCGGAAGCCGGCGTCGACACGATCCGCCGCGCGGCCGCCGTCGCGCCGATCTCCGACCTGCAGATCGAGTATTCGCTGCTGTCGCGCGGCATCGAGGCCGGGATCCTGCCCGCGTGCCGCGCACTCGGGATCGGCGTGACGGCCTACGGCGTGTTGTCGCGCGGGCTGCTGGGCGGGCGCTGGAGCACCGCGCGGGAAGGCGAGCGCGATTTCCGCGCGGCGAGCCCGCGCTTCCAGGGCGAGAACCTCGCGCACAACCTCGCGCTCGTCGACGCGCTGCGTGCAGTCGCCGACGAGAAGGGCAGCAATCCGGCGCAGGTCGCGATCGCGTGGGTGCTGTCGCGCGGCGGCGATATCGTGCCGCTGATCGGCGCGCGCAAGCGCACGCAGCTTCAGGATGCGTTGCAGGCGTCTGAAATGCAACTAACGGTCAATGACATCGCTCGCATTGAAGCGGCGGTTCCCGCCGGGGCGGCTGCCGGCGAGCGTTATCCGGCCGCACAGATGGCGCACCTCGACAGCGAGCAGGGACAGGGGGCCTCTCACGGGGACTGATCGGCGCGGCTCGAATCTGGGGGCTGGGGCTGGGGCTGGGCCCATCGCCATAACCGCGCCGCCGCCCCATCCGGCAAGCCCTAGCCAGCCTCAGGCAAAACCAGATGGCGAGCGGCGCGATCGGGGTTCACCATCGGCGCCGTACTCAACCGGACGGAATGCCTTTCATGCAAGTTCATACGCTGACGATCATCGCGGTGGTCTTCCTGCTGGCCGGCGCGGTCAAGGGGATGATCGGGCTCGGGCTGCCGACGATCGCGATGGGGCTGCTGACGCTCGCGATGCCGCCGTCGGCCGCCGCGAGCCTGCTGCTCGTGCCGTCGTTCGTCACCAACGTGTGGCAGTTGTGGCTCGGCCCGTCGTTCGGGCCGTTGCTGCGCCGGCTGTGGCCGCTGCTCGCCGGCCTGACGATCGGCACGCTGACAGGCGGGCTGCCTGCGCTCGCGGCCGGCAGCACCTGGACGCATGCGGCGCTCGGCATGGTGCTGATCCTCTACGGGCTGTGGGGGCTGGCCGCCGCGCGGCTGCCCGCGCCGGGTCGCCATGAAACATGGCTGTCGGCCGTGGTCGGCTACCTGACGGGTGTCGTGACGGCCGCGACCGGCGTGTTCGTCGTGCCGGCCGTGCCGTACCTGCAGGCGCTGCGGCTGTCGAAGGACGACCTGATCCAGGCGCTCGGGCTGTCGTTTACCGCATCGACGATCGTGCTCGGCCTGCAGTTGCGTGTGACGGGCACACTGGAGACGGTCGATCTCGGCGTGTCGGCGCTCGCACTCGTGCCGGCGCTGGCGGGCATGGCCGGCGGGCAATATGCACGGCGTGTGATGAGCGAGAAGGCGTTCAAGCGCTGCTTCTTCGTCGGGCTGATCGCGCTCGGCGCATACATGGCGGCTTCGGGGTGGCTGTAAGTGGGCCTCGCTGACGAGCGCGATGCCCGCGGTCCGCTGTCCGTGACGCGCCCGAAGCCGGTTTCGACAACCGCGGGCTTCAGGCGCGTTCACCGGACGCAGGTCACCTCGCTCAGGCCGGGTCGGCGTACTTCAGCGTCCAACCGAACGTGCGGGTCGCGCCCGCGCCGAGGGCAAACGGCTTCGTCGTACACGCGAAGTTCGAATGCAGCTGGCCGATCGGCGTCGTCGACAGCGGATTCGTCGTGCCGTTCGCCGTGTCGAAGGCGGACAGCGCGCAGGTGTCGAACCCGGACGCCGCATAGCCGGTCGCGGCACTGTTCGCGTAGGTCACCGACACGCCGTCGCCGTTCGCCTGCGTCGACGCGAAATCCGCGAACGACGTGAAGTCCGTCTCGACCGACAGGTTGCCGGTGAGCGAGCCCGTACTCAGCGTATCGCTGCGGGCGACCGAACCGTGCGCGAACGTCAGCACCGTATGCACCTGCAGGTCGAGATCCGTCGTGTATGCCGCATTCTTCGACGCGAGCCGGAACTTCGCGGTATCGAACGACACGATCACCTGCCCGTTGCCTTGCTGGACGTTCAGGTTCTTGTAGTACGTGACGGGAATGTAGGTCTTCCCGTTGTACGACACCTGCGGCACCAGCAGCGCGTAGCCGAGATCGGTCGTGCCGTAGATCAGCTTGTCGGAGAACGGCACCGGGTAGTACGGCGTGTACGAGTTGTAGTCGGGCGCCTGGCTGAGGTTCAGGTTGATCACGCGCCGGCCGTCGCGCACGGTGACGAGCGCAGCGCTGTACGGATGCGCGGTGTCGCCCGGCTGGTTGTACCAGGTGAGCGTGTAGTGCGGCAGCGCGTCGAGCCACGCGTTGTAGTCCGTATCGGCCATCGGCGCCTTGCCGCCGAAGCCGAGCTTGTTCCACCACGCGTTCACGTACAGGTACTGGTGCAGCAGGCTGAAGTTCTCGCCCATCACGCGCGGCTTGCCGCGATACGCGTCCGTGCCGCGGCCCTTGACCCACATGTTCACCGACGGCGTCGGCAGCGACGGGTCGTACCAGTATGTGTCGAAACGCTGCGCGGCCTGGTAGATGAACTTGTATGCAACCTGCTTTTCCTGGTCGGTCAGCACGCCGGCATTGGCCGCGGCCGTCAGCACTTCCATGAACGCCGAATCGCCGTACGGGCCGATCGAGCGGCCGTAGTTGAAGCCCTGGCCGTTCGCGTTCAGCTGCGGCAGGATCAGGTCGACCGACTTGCGCAGGTAGCCCTTCAGCTCGGGCGTGAGGTTCGCCTCGTTACCCATCTCGAACGTGCGCTCGGTCACTTCACCGATCAGCAGCGTGCTGTAGCGGTCGAAGCGCGCCTGGTCGTAGTAGGTCGTGTGCGTGTTCGACGCTTCGTCCGAGAACCCGCCCGACGAGTCGTTGCGGATATGGTTCGTGAGCGTGTACAGCAGCGCGTCGCGCGCACCCATCGTCGCGACCGACGGATCGGTCTTCGATGCAAACGACGGGCTGCTCCAGCCGAGCTTCTGGCGCAGCCCGGCAATTCCGTAGGACACCGCATAGTAATTCTGCGCGGTGTTGAGGGAGGCGATGTCGATCGGCGTGCCGGCGGCGGGGCACGTATCGGTCTTGCCGCTCGCATCGGGGCCGAACATGTCGCAGAAGGTGAGGCGTTGCTGCAGCGTCGCGAGCATCGCGTCGCTGAAGATTTCGTTGAGCATCCCGTGCGCTTTCAGGTTGTTCAGCGCGACGAGGTAGTAGTACTCGCCCCAGGACGTATTCGCGTACGTGTAGTTGCTGCCCGACTGCGCCATCATCGCGGTCGTGATCGTCTGGTACGTCGCGAGGTAGCTGGCGTACTGCGGATCGTTCTTCGACTTCATGTCGATCAGGATGTACGACAGGCCGAGCGCGAGCTTGCCCGGCAGGAATTTGTCGCCGGTGTTCGTGTCGAGCACGTGGACCGGCGTGCCGTCGCCGAGATCCATCACGACCTGCGTGAAGTCGGGCGATTTCCGGATCAGGTCGAACAGTGCGCGCATCTGGCCCATCATCGTGACCGGAATGTTCGCGCCGGCCGGCACGCTGGTGTCGGGTGCGCCGTAGACGAGCGCCTGCAGCGAGTTCGGCGCGAGCGTCGGTGTCGTGGACGGGGGCGGCGAAGATGACGACGGTGGCGGCGTGTCGGTCACGTCGTTGCCGCCGCAGGCGCTGACGAACAGGACGGAAAGGGCGCTGAGCGCGGCGCCGAGCGCGAATCTGCTGCGCGGATGCATTGTGTCTCCAGTTTTGAATAGTGATGAAGGACGGGCGGGTGTCGCCGTTGCCGCGCTCGATGCCCGTACCCGGCCGCCGTCTTGCAACCCTGATCCCTGAAGACGGACGGCCTGAATCACTTATCGAGCGGGCAAGCGTTCTCCCTGCACGGGCCGTGATGAGCGTCGCGCTGCGTTGGTGGAAAACGTTTTCCTAATTTATGCAGCGATCGGCGTGATGTCAATGAACTTTCACGTCTGGCGGGGCGGGAAAAACCCGGATGGTGGGAAGGCGGGAGTGAAGGGGGAGAACGAAATATTGCAGGATTTACCGGTATTTCTTCTTGGTGAGGCAGGGTGCGGCGAAGGACGCCGATTCGGAAGCGATGGCTAGAAGGAATGTGCGCCGATGCGGGTTCGCTGAATTTCGAAAGAAAA
Source organism: Burkholderia sp. AU27893 (assembly GCF_002223205.1). Lineage (NCBI taxonomy): Bacteria > Pseudomonadati > Pseudomonadota > Betaproteobacteria > Burkholderiales > Burkholderiaceae > Burkholderia > Burkholderia sp. AU27893. The sequence continues at coordinate 793,471 of NZ_NKFD01000004.1, forward strand.
CGTTATCCACAAGGATCGGGATAAATTCGACGGACATCGGGCGCGATGGCGACCGGCTGCCACGCCGTTCCGTCGAGCCTAAAGCTGTGCCTCGATCGCCGCCTTGTCGATCACCGACCAGACCTGGCGGATCTTGCCGTCGTGAAACTCGTAGAACACGTTCTCGCAGAACGTGACCTTCCGGCCGTCGACGGCGAGCCCCATGAACGTCCCGCTCGGCGAGCAGGCAAAGCGCAGCCGGCAGGCGATGCGCGGCGGCTCGCACACGAGCAGCCGGATGTCGAAACGGAGATCGGGAATGTCGCGGAAGTCCTGTTCCAGCATCGCGCGGTAACCGGCGAGGCCGAGCGGCCGGTCGTTGTGGATCACGTGGTCGGCGACATATTCGCCGAGCGCCGGCCAGTCCTGCCGGTTCAGGCAGTCGATGTATGCGCGGTAGCGGGTTGCGAGATCGGTGTCGGTCATGGCCGTGCCTCCTTGTATCGACGAGATGAGTCGGATGCGGCGCGTGTCACCCCGGCGTGGTTTCGCCGGACAGGAACGCGACAAACTCGCGCGTGTACTTCGGCAGCGCATCGAACGACCGCGCGCACAGCTTCAGCCGACGATGGCTCCACGCATCGGACAGCTCGACGAGCCGCACGTCCATCGTCTGCATCGCGCGCTCGGCCGCATGGCGCGACACGATGCCGATGCCTACGCCGCTCGCGATCACGCGGCAGATCGCATCGAAGCTCTTCAACTGCACACGATAGCGGATCCGCTTGCCGAGCACGCGCGCCTGGTCGGCGAGATGCACCTGCAGTGCGCTGCCGTCGGTGAGGCCGATGAAGTCGGTATCGACGATCGAGTCGAATGCGACCTTGTCCTGCGACGCGAGCGGATGCGCGGCCGGCACGACGACGATCAGCCAGTCCTCGCGGAACGGCTTCTGTTCGAGCCCGCCGAGCCCGACCGAATCGGCGACGATGCCGACCTCGGCCGTCTTGTTGCGGATCGCATGCACGATCTCCTGGCTCGAGCGTTCCTCGACGCTGATCGACAGCTTCGGATGATGCGGCAGGTAGTCGGCCAGCGCGTCGGGCAGGTATTCGCTCAGCGACGCCGTGTTGCACAGCAGCCGGATATGTCCGCGCAGCCCCTGGCCGTATTGCTGCAGTTCGCCGCGCATGTGGTCGATCTGCTGCAGCACGGTGCGCGCGTGGTGTTCGAGCGCGCGGCCCGCATCGGTGGCCTGCGCGCCCGACTTGGTCCGGTGCAGCAGCGGCACGCCGAGCTCGTCCTCCATGCCGCGGATGCGCTCGCTCGCGGCCTGCAGCGTGATGTGAGTCCGCTCGGCGCCGCTCGTGATCGTGCCGGCCTCGCAGATGTTCAGGAAAAGCCGCAGGTCGGTCAGGTCGAAGCGCATGATGGGTGGGGCAATCGTATTGGAATGGCCGATAAGTTAGCAGGGAACCGCGGCCGGGGTCTCAGGCGCAGCTTGAGGCCCGATTCGCCGGTTCCGCATTTTCGGGGCGCGATCGTTGACGGATCATGGCCGCACATCAACCGGGGAGCCTGTCATGCAGATCGATCCGTCGTGGGGCGTGTCGTTCAAGATCGCGTTGCACGTGCTGTTCCTGTGCATCGGCATCGCGTGGGCGTGTTCCGAATTCGCCGCGTGGTTGCGTTGAACGTCGCGGCGATGGCTGCCTAGTGCCTATTGAAATTCAATCGTCATAGTTTCCCGCGACGAAAATTCTTCCGCCTTCCTGCCAAAAGACCATCAAGTTTTCCTGAATCGGACCGTATTACCGGTAGCGAATGCCGGCCGGCATCCGGTTCGTGATCGTTTGTCATCATTGTTTGCATCCGGTTACACGTCGGCCGTTCCGTTTTTGAGATGCTTGAAAGATTGTCAAACCGGAGTCGGATCGTCCATGAAAACGCGCGAGATTCACCGCAACGCGGCGTGGCTGCCAGGCCTGGCAGTCGTGCTCGTCATGGCCGGTTGTGCAAGCACGCAGTCCGTTCCGCCGAGCGACACGCTGGCGGGACAGCCTTCGCCGTCGAGCCAGCCCGCCGCTGCGCCGTCGGCCAGTACGCCGCCGCCGGCGCCGATTCTCGTCGCGCAGAAGTACGTCGTGAAGCGCGGCGACACGCTGACGGGCATCGCGTCCGCGAACGGCTGCAGCGTGGCCGACCTGCGCACCTGGAACAAGCTGGGCGCGAACGGCAGGCTGCGCATGGGGCATGTGCTGCGCATCGTCAAGCAGCAGCCGTTGCCGGCGCCGGGCGCGGCCGGCACGCAGGTGGCCGCATCGTCGGCGTCGGGCAACGATGCGGCGAGCAACCCGGCCGCCGCGCAGACCACCGCGTCGAATGCGAGCGACCGTCAGGTCGTCAAGGAAACGAAGCGGCATGCGGGCGGCGTCGCGCTCAAGTGGCCGGCGAGCGGCAAGATCGTCGACGGCTTCCGGCCGGGACAGAACCGCGGCATCCAGATCGCCGGCCGGCCGGGCGACCCGGTCCGCGCCGCGGCCGACGGCCGCGTGATGTACGCGGGCACCGGCCTGAACGACTACGGCAGCCTGATCATCGTCCAGCACAACGCGGATTTCCTGACCGCGTATGCGCACAACCGCAAGCTGCTCGTGAAGACGGGCGACATCGTGCGCCAGGGCGACGAGATCGCCGAGATGGGCGACCTCGACAACTCGCGTGTCGCGCTGCTGTTCGAAGTGCGACGCGACGGCAAGCCGGTCAATCCGATGCCGTATCTGCCTTCGTCGCAAGGGTGACGCCGGGCCGTTTCGCTGGAACGGCACGGCGGTCACTGCTACGCTAGGGTCTGTTCATGCAAGTCCCGCGCTTCGCGGGGCCGGCGGTCGTCTTTCGGGGATGCGCGGCGTAGGCCGTCGCGGGCCGGCCGCCGGCGTGAACGGGCACGCTGCTTCGACGCGTGCCCGAGCTGCTTCGTGCCACCGATACCGACAGAACTCACGACATTCATGGAACACTCTCCGACACGCCGCTCGCTGTTGCTTGCCGCCGTTGCCGCGCCGTTCGTTGCCGCGTGCACGTCCGCGCCGGTCGCCGACCAGGGGCGCGCCCACACCGCCCAGGCTGAATTGACCGCGCTCGAGAAGGCCTCGAATGGCCGGCTCGGCGTCGCCGCGCTCGATACGTCGAACGGCGTGCGCATCGCGCACCATGCGCGCGAGCGCTTCCCGCTGTGCGGCACGTATGCGGTCGCCGCGGCGGCCGCGATGCTCGCGCGCGGCTCGCTCGACGCGTCGCTGCTGCCGCGCCGCATCCTGTACCGCCGCTATGAAATCGTTGCGGGCTCGCCGATCACGGAAAGCCACGTCGACACGGGCATGACGATCGAGCAGCTGTGCGCGGCGATGCTGCAGTCGGGCGACAAGGGCGCCGGCAACCTGCTGATGGGCGTGCTCGGCGGCCCGCAGGCCGTCACGGCGTTCGCGCGCACAAGCGGTGACATGTCGTTCCGCCTCGATCACTGGGAACCCGAACTGAACAACGCCGCGCCCGGCGACGAACGCGATACATCCACGCCGGTCGAGATGGTCGACACGCTGCAGCGGCTGCTGCTCGGCAACACGCTGCAGGAGCCGCAGCGCGCGCGACTGACGGAATGGATGGTCGGCGGCGCGCGCGGCGCGACCGGCATCGCGGCGGGCGTGCCGCCCGGCTGGCGCATCGCCGACAAGGCCGGCACGGGCGGCTACGGCACGACGACCGACGTCGCGGTGCTGTGGCCGCCGTCGCGTGCGCCGATCGTGATGGCCGTGTCGTTCACGCAGCCGCAGGCCGCCGCGGCGGCCCGCGCGGACGTCGTCGCGTCGGCGGCGCGCATCGTGGCGGGCGCGCTCACCGCGACGGCCTGAGCGTCCCGCGCCTCGCGCAAAGCCGGCGTTTGGCTTATCGTGTCGGACAGTGCGCGCCGGGGTCGGCGCGCGGTCCTTCCGCGCCGTTTTTCCGTTTGCCTTCTTCATGCGCCGACTTCCGCCCCTGCACGCGCTGCAGATCTTCTCGACGGTGGCCCGCCACCGCAGCTTCACGCGCGCGGCCGAGCAGCTGTGCATCACGCAGGGCGCGGTAAGCCGGCAGATCCAGACGCTCGAGGCGCATTACGGTTTCCCGTTGTTCAAGCGGCATGCGAAGGGCCTCACGCTGACGGCGGAGGGCGAGCAATTGCTGCCGGTGGTCAACGAGAGCTTCGCGCGGATCGAGGACATTTCGATGCGGCTCACGCGGCAGCGCACCGATCTCGCGCTGAAGGTGCCGACCTGCGTGATGCGCTGGATGCTGCCGCGCATCATGCGCTTCCAGGGCGAGCATCCCGATTTCCATGTGCAGATCACGACCGCGTGGCAGCACGTCGTCGATTTCTCGACCGAGCCGTTCGATGCGGCCGTTGTCTACGGCACGTCGCCGGGCGCCGGCGTGTTCGCGCTGCCGCTGTTCGACGAGCGGCTGACGCCCGTCTGCGCGCCCGAATTGCGGCAGACGTCGCCGCTCGACGCGGTCGGCGATCTCGCGCGCCATACGTTGCTGCATCCGACGCGTGACCACCGCGACTGGCGCGCGTGGCTCGATCACGCCGGCGAGCGCGGCGTCGATCCCGCGCGCGGGCCGACGTTCGACACGCTCGATCTCGCGACGAACGCGGCGATGCAGGGCTTCGGCGTCGCGATCGGCGACGTGACGCTCGTCGACGACGACGTCAGCGCGCGCCGGCTGGAGCGTCCGTTCGACATCGTGCTCGAGACGGGCGCGCGCTATTTCTTCGTCTATCCCGAGAACCTCGGCAACCAGCAGAAGATCCGCGCGTTCAGCGACTGGATCGCGCGCCATCGCGATTGACCGGCGATCACGCAGCTACGCCGAACCGGCGCGCGGAATCCGCTGGATCCCGCGCCGGCGGACGGCTTTACTGGTACGTCACGACGGCGATCATCGGCGCGTGGTTGTTGCCCGGACGGTTCGGTAAAACGATTGCGCGCGAGGCCTGGGTAAAGGTCGTGGTCTTGATGGCCTGCTGGCTCGCCGCGTCGACGAACGCGATCTGGCCGGAGGCCGGGCGCGGACAGTCAGGACGGACCTGCCCGCGAGCGACATCGGCCGTATCGACCGCGAACGAGCAGGGCGGCTCGACGATCATGCCGGAAAAATAGATGGTGCCGGACGCGCCGGCGGCGAAGGACGAGGAAGTGGCCAGAAGCGAAGCAGCCAGGACGAACGAGGCGGCGATAGGGCGATGCTTCATGACAGGCTCCAGAGAGGAAGCGCGTCGCAGCGGGGCCGCTCGGGTGGCAGTCCGTCTAACGCTGCGATGCTGTATGCGTAAACGGCAAAATCATCGAAACTCTTGAGTGGAAAATTGCAAATTTGGGATAACAACAAACGATTTCGTATTGCTGAATTCAATCTATGCCTGATTTGCGAGATATCAAATCAGGGTAATGCCGGTGCTGTACGCTCGACTGGAAAGCGGACGTCCGATGCGGGTCGTCACGACAGGTCGTTGCGAAGTCAACGAGTTTACGAATCGTGGAAATGATGCGCAGGTGAATATCGGCGATCCAAAAGAAAACGGCCGCTCGTTTCCGAGCGGCCGTTTTGCGTTGAAGCCGAAGGTGCGCCGTTCAGGCCGTGCGCTTGCGTACCGCGCCGACGACCACGAGCAGCACGATCGCGCCGATGATCGACGCGATCCAGCCCGCGCCCTGGCCCGGTGCGTACCAGCCGGCCGCGCGGCCGACGTAGCCGGCGAGCAGCGAGCCGACGATGCCGAGCACGATGGTCATCAGGATGCCCATCTTGTCGTCGCCGGGCTTGAGCGCGCGGGCGAGGAGGCCGACGATGAGCCCGACGACCAGGGTTTCGATGAATTGCAGCATGAACGCCTCCCTATTGCGGTTGAGCTGTTGACGAAAGGAAGTTGACCCGTGCGGCGCACAAGGGTTCCATGCGCGGCAGGGCGGCGCGTGGCGTGCGGAGTATCGCACGCCGGCGCGGCGCGCAGATGTCAGGCCGCCGGCGCGCCCGCCACCGGGTCGAGACGGCGATAGCCTTCGGTCGCGTTCAGCAGCGTGCGCGTGTAGTCGCGCGCCACCCGCCCGGCGCGTACGTCCTCGACCCGCAGCTGTTCGACGATCTCGCCATGCTGCATCACCGCGACGCGCTGGCACAGGAAGCCGATCACCGCGAGGTTGTGGCTGACGAGGATCATCGTCAGGTTGCGTTCGCGATGCAGGCGGCGCAGCAGGTTCAGGATCTCCGCCTGCACCGACACGTCGAGCGCGGACGTCGGCTCGTCGAGCAGCAGCACGCGCGGCTCGACGATCAGCGCCCGCGCGATCGCGACGCGCTGTCGCTGGCCGCCCGACAGCTGGTGCGGATAGCGGAACCGGAACGCGGGGCCGAGGCCGACCTCGGACAGCGCGCGGGCGATGCGCGCATCGGTGTCGCCGATGCCATGGATCGACAGTGGCTCGCGCAGCGTCTGGTCGACCGTGAAGCGCGGATGCAGCGACGCGTACGGATCCTGGAACACCATCTGCACGTGACGGCGAAAGGCGCGATCGGGCGTGCCGCCCACCGGCCGTCCGTCGATCGACAGGCTGCCGGACGCGAGCGGCACGAGGCCCGTCAGCGCGCGCAGCAGCGTCGACTTGCCGGAACCCGATTCGCCGACGAGCCCGAACACCTCGCCGTCGCGCACCGCGAAGCTCGCATCGCGCACGGCGTCGACGTGACCCGTGCGGGTCGGGAAACGGATCGATGCGTGATCGACGTCGATCATCGTGCGGCCTCCTGTCGATCGGCGGGCGTGCCGGCGTGCGGCGTGGGCTCGAGCCACGCCGGATCGCGCCGCAGCACGGGCAGTTCGTCCGGCGGGTTCGCGAGCGGCGGGTTCGCCGCGAGCAGCCCGCGCGTATAGGGATGGGATGCGTCGCGCAGGTCGCGCGCGGCGCAGGTTTCGACCACGCGGCCCGCGTACATCACCGCGACGCGATCGCAGAACGACATCACGAGCGGCAGGTCGTGGCTGATGAACATCAGGCCCGTGTCGTGTCGCGCGATCATCGCGTCGAGCACCGCGAGCACCTGCATCGACACGGCGACGTCGAGTGCGGAAGTCGGCTCGTCGGCGATCAGCAGGCGCGGGCCGGTCGACACCATCATCGCGATCATCACGCGCTGGCCCATGCCGCCCGACAGCTCGTGCGGATACGCATCGGCGACGCGTGCGGGGTCGCGGATCTGCACGGCCGCGAGCGCGTCGACGATCCGTTCGCGCAGCGCGCGGCCGCGCAGGCCCGGCTCGTGCAGCCGGAACGCCTCGCCCATCTGCTTCGCGACCGTCATCACCGGGTTCAGCGAATATTTCGGATCCTGCAGGATCATGCCCATCTGGCTGCCGCACAGCCGCCGGCGTTCGCCCGGCGACATCGCGAGCAGGTCGTGGCCCGCGAAGCGCATCGTGCGGGCCGACCAGCGCGCGGCGTCGGGCAGCAGGCCGAGCAGCGCGCGGCCCGTCAGCGACTTGCCGGAGCCCGATTCGCCGACGATGCCGAGCCGTTCGCCGGGCGCGAGCGTCAGCGACAGCTCGCGCACGGCGTCGGTGACGGTGCCGTCATGGCCGCGAAAGCCGATCTTCAGGCCGTCGATCTCGCAGAGCGGCGCGGGCGCGGGGGCAGGGGCGGGATTCATCGGCATGTCACGCTCCATGGCGGGGATCGAAGACGTCGCGCAGCCCGTCGCCGAGCAGGTTGAACGCAAGGCTCACGAGCAGGATCGCGCAGCCGGGCAGCGTCGCGACCCACCACGCGTCGAGCAGCACGTTGCGGCCCGACGCGACCATGAAGCCCCATTCGGGGCTCGGCGGCTGCGCGCCCAGGCCGAGGAAGCCGAGGCCCGCGACGGTCAGGATGATGCCGGCCATGTCGAGCGTCGCGCGCACGATCACCGACGACATGCACAGCGGCATGATGTAGCGCAGCAGGATGCGCGGGCCCGACGCACCCTGCAGGCGCGCGGCGTGGATGAAGTCGGCCTGCGCGATGCGGATCGTCTCGGCGCGCGCGAGCCGCGCATACGCGGGCCACGCGGTGATCGAGATCGCGACGACCGCGTTGATCACGCCCGGCCCGAGCGCGGCGGCGAACGCGAGCGCGAGCACGATCTTCGGGAACGCGAGCGCGATGTCGGTGATGCGCATCAGCACGCTGTCGACGAAGCCGCCGCAGTAGCCGGCCGTCGTGCCGATCAGGAGGCCGATCGGCACGACGATCACGACGACGAGGATGGCGATGCCGAGCGTGAGGCGCGAACCGGCGATCAGCCGCGAAAGGATGTCGCGGCCGAGCTGGTCGGTGCCGAGCCAGTGCGACGGCGAGCCGGGCGGCAGCAGCCGGTCGGACAGCACCTGGCGCAGCGGGTCGTGCGGCATGATCAGCGGGCCGACGATCGCGACGACGATCAGCGCGACGAGAATCGCGAGCCCGAACAGGTTGAGCGGATTCGCGGCGAAACGACGCCAGCGCCGGTACGCGAGGCCGAGTGCGGCCTGCGGGCGCGATGCGGGCGCGTCGGAGAGCAGCCACGTACGCAGGGTGAGACGCTCGGCATTCATGACTGGACGACCTTCGGCATGGGCGATGAAAGAAGCAGGGTGGAAGCGGTCATGTCGGGTCGACCCTCAGCGCGCACGCGGATCGAACACGCGGTACAGCGCGTCGGTCAGCAGGTTGACGGTGATGAACATCGCGCCGATCACGAGCGTCGCGCCGAGCACCGCGTTCATGTCGGCGTTCAGCAGCGCGCCGGTCAGGTACGAGCCGAGCCCGGGCCACGCGAACACGATCTCGGTCAGCACCGAGCCTTCGAGCAGGTTGCTGTACGTGAGCGCGATCACGGTGAGCAGCGGCACCATGATGTTGCCGAATGCATGCCGCCAGATCACGCGCCGTTCCGACAAGCCCTTCGCGCGTGCGGTGACGATGTATTCCTGGCTCAACTGGTCGAGCATGAACGAGCGCGTCATCCGGCTCAGGTACGCGACCGAGTAGTAGCCGAGGATCGCGGCCGGCAGCGCGATATGCGACACCGCGTTGCGGAACACGTCCCACTCGCCCGCGAGCGCCGCGTCGATCAGCAGGCTGCCCGTGCGCGTGTCGACCATCCCGTCGTACACGGGATCGAGCCGGCCGGGCCCGCCGACCCAGTGCAGCCGCGCGTAGAACAGCAGCAGCCCCATCAGCCCGAGCCAGAACACCGGCACCGAATTGCCGATCAGCCCGACGAAGCGCGCGACGTGGTCGATCGGCCGGTTGTGCTTGACGGCGGCCGCGACGCCGAGCGGCACGCCGATCGCGATGCCGATCAGCGTCGCGATCGTCGCCAGTTCGAGCGTGGCCGGGAACACGCGCCTGATGTCGTCGAGCACGGGGTTCGCGGTCAGCAGCGACATGCCGAGATTGCCGTGCAGCACGTCGCGCGCATAGATCAGGAATTGCGTGGCGAGCGGCTTGTCGAGGCCGAGCGCGATGCGTTCGGCCGCGTACGCGTCGGCCGACGCGCGATCGCCGAGGATCGCGAGCACGGGGTCGATCGGCACCTTGCGGCCGATCACGAACGTCAGCGCGAGCAGCCCCGCGAACGTGACGGCGAGCGTGAGCGCCCAGCGCAGCACGCGCAGCGCCCAGCGCACGGCCGGGCGTCGCGCGGGCAGCGTGCGCAGTGCTTCGAGGGAGGAGGCGGGTGTCGACATGCGGCGAATCTTATTGCTTCTTCAGGTTGCGGTACGACACGAGATCGTTGATCGGCCCGACGTCGAGCCCGCTCACGCCGGGCCGCGTCGCGACCTGCGCGACTTTCTCGAACATGATCACGAACGGCGAGCGCGCGAGCATGTCCTTCTGCATCGCCTGATACCGTTGCGCACGTTTCGCGGCGGTCGGTTCGGCGAGCGCGGCGTCGGTTTCCTTCGTCAGTTGCGGGATGTCCCAGCTGTTGCGCCAGGCCAGCATTTTATAGCTCGACTTGTCGGAATTGTCCGGGTTCCATGCAAAACCCTGCGCGTTGCTGTGCGGGTCGATGTAGTCGGCCGACCATTCGCCGATGTAGATGTCATGCTGGCGCGCGCGGTATTTCGCGAGCGTCTGCTTGTTGTCGCCGGGAATCAGCTGCACCTTGATGCCGGCCTGCGCGAAGTTGGCCTGCATGGCCTGCGCGATTTCGGTGTACGGATAGTCGTTGCGCACGTCCATCGTCACCGAAAAACCGTTCGGCACGCCGGCCTTCGCGAGCAGCGCCTTCGCCTTCGCGACGTCGAGCTTGTACGGGTTCGCGTTCAGCGTGCCGAGGAAGCCTTCGGGCAGGAAGGTCTGGTGCACCTTGTAGGTCGTCTTCACCACGTTGGCCTGGATGCCCGCATAGTCGACCAGCCACTTCAGTGCTTCCTGCACGTCGGGTTTCGCGAGCGTCGGGTTCTTCGTGTTCAGGCCGAGATACAGCAGCGTCGCCTGCGGCGAGGCCGACACCTTCGCCTTGCCGGATTTCACGACCGACGCCAGATCGTCGGGGCTCAGGTCGCGCGCCGCGTCGACGTCGCCGTTTTCCAGCAGCAGGCGCTGGCTCGCCGCTTCAGGCACGTGGCGCAGCACGATGCGCTTCATCGCGAGCGGCAGACGGTAGCCCTCGAAGCGTTGCAGCACGACGCTGTCGCCGGCCGTCCATTTCACGAGCTTGTAGCCGCCGGAGCCGGCTTCGTTGGTCTTCAGCCAGGCGTTGCCGAAGTCATTGCCCTGCTGGTGCGACAGCAGCAGCTTCTTGTCGACCACCGAGGCGGGCCACGAGCCGAGCACGTTCAGCACGAAGGTCGGGGCGTACTTCTGGTCGGTCGTGACCGATACCGTCAGGTCGTCGAGCTTCTTCACGTTGGCGACGACGTTCGCCTTCGTGAGCCCGATGCCGGTCAGCACGGCGGCCGGGCCCTTGTCGAGCAGCACCGCGCGCTGGATCGACCACGCGACGTCGTCGGCCGTCAGCGGATTGCCCGAGTGGAACTTGAGGCCGGGGCGCAGCTTGAACGTGTAGGTCAGCCCGTCGGTGCTCACCGTCCATGACTGGGCGACGTCGCCGTTGAATTTCGACGGGTCGCGCAGGTCGACGCGCACCAGGCGGTCGTACGTGTTCGCGACGTATTCCTCCGGCACCAGCTCGTAGGTCTCGCCCGGATCCAGCGTCGTGAATTCGTCGAGCAGCGTCGCCATCACGAACATGTCTTTCGGCGTTTCCGCACGCGCGGCGGAAAGCGGAACGGCGGCGAGAACGGACGCGGCGGCCAGCGCCGCGACGCGCCGGGATGTCAGCAATTTCATGTGCGCTCCATCGGTTGTCGAACGTGAACGGGAAGGGGGACGTGCATCACATCAGGTGCCACGGGCCGCTGTCCGCATTGTCGATTTGCGGCAGCGCGCGCGAGCCCGGCAATTCGTAGTGCCACCACTCGCTGTCGATGTGCGCGAAGCCGGCCGCGTGCATCACGCCGAGCAGCAGCAGGCGGTTGCGTTGCACCGCTTCGGGCAGCCCCGCGTGGAAGTGACCGGAGGCGGCGACCATCTCGTCGAAGCCGGTGCCCATGTCGAGCGGCTCGCCGTCCGCGCCGACGAGCGTCAGGTCGAGCGCGGTGCCGCGGCTGTGATTCGAGCCGCGCCCGAGATCGGCGATGAAGTTCGGATCGGGCAGGAAATCCCACAGCACCTGCTGCGCCTGCGGCGGCCGGTACGCGTCGTAGATGCGCAGCGTGAAGCCGGCTTGCGCCGCGATGTTCACCGCGCGGCGCAGCGCGGCTTCGGCCGGCGCCAGCAGCAGGCAGTGCGCGCGGCGGTAGATCGGCTTGCCGGTCAGGTTGCGGTCGGTCGCGTAGACGAGATCGATGTCGACGCGATGCGTGGCGGACGTGATTTCAACGAGGCGGTGAGCGTTCATCGGCGGTTCGGAAGGCACTCGCATTCAGGATTCGAATTGATCGAACGTGCGCTGCAGTTCGCGGTTGCGCGCGACGCGCCGGTCGATCGCGGGGCCGAGGCGGTCGACCACGGCCGTGATCAGCAGGTTGAACAGGCAGGTGAGCGGCGCGAGCGAATCCCAGAACTGGCCGACGTCGGTCTTCACCTGCAGCAGGTCGGCCGGCCAGTCGCGCGCCCACGGGCACGAGAGATCGGTGACCAGCGCGAACGGCTGCCCGCGCTCGGCGGCCGCCTGGCAATAGCGGCGCGCGCTGCGCGAATACGCGCGTGTATCGGTGACGATGCAGTACGGCCGCTCGAATTCGGAGTTCAGCGAATCGACGTACGAGCCCGACTGGCCGTCCGAATAGAACACGCGCGGGCGCAGGTACTCGAGGTAGCTGCTGAACGCGTTGCTGATCCCGCGCGTCGACTGGATGCCGAGGATGAACACGGCGTCCGCCTGCGCGATCCGGTCGGCCACCTGCGCGAACACCGGGCCTTCGGCGAGCCGGTACACGTGGCGGATCGCATCGAGCTCGCGCTCGAGCGACGACGCGAGCGGGCCTTCACTGTCGTTGCCGCCGGCTCCGGCCGGTGGCGTGCCAGCGATGCGACGATATTCGTCGAGCCGGTCGGTGATCATCCACGGGCGGTCAGTGCCGCCGCGCAGTTCGCGCTTCAGGTCGTCGAGGTTGCGGTAGCCGACGCTGCGCAGGAATCGCCCGACCGAGATCCCGCTGGTGCCGGCCTGCTGCGCGATCTGGTCGGCCGTCTCGAGCCCGAGCCGGTCGAGGTTCGCGAGCATGTAGCTCGCGATGCGCTTGGCGGTCGGCGTCAGCTCGGCATAGCGGGATTCGACGGTACGGGCAAACGCGCAGGTCATCGGCTGTTAGATCGTTGTCGTCGGGTGATCGAATGTCATCCATCTAACAAAGCCAAAATCATCCGTGCCAGCGGATAAAAACTATGGTGTGAGGATAGGCGATAGGGGCGGAAGGAGGCGTGAGCGGGGCGGTGGATTATTCCTGACAGGCATATTTTGCGTTTATGCCTGTCAGGAATAATTTGCGTTTATGCCTGACGGGATTACCCGACACCGACGGTTGAATTTCTCCCCTCATTTGCTCCGACCGGTTCGCCTGCGTCCCGCATCCTCAATCATTACAAAGTTAAAGCGAATCAGATTTATTCATTAATTCAGGTTAATAATTCATTTAATTTTTAGATGAATATGGATTTAACTTGCGTCACGGGATGTTCGATTTTCGATAATCCGAAAAACGGCATGTGTTCCGTCAATTGAAATTCGCTCAATCGCAGGCATGAAGAGGAAATCATGACGAATCTTTCTCGACGCAAGATGCTGGCTGGAACGGCCGGCGCCATTGCCGCGGCGGGTATCGCCGTATCGGCCAAGGCGGCCTCGTTCGGTAATCCGGACCGCCCGCCGGAAGGCGCGGTGAATGCACGCAACCGCCAGAGCCTGACCGACCCGGGGCCCCAGAACCCGGCAATCGCCAATCAATTCCCGTCCTTTCAGGACCCGCCGGCTACCGATATCAACGGGATGCCATTATTCTGGGCGTCATTCAATAACGCCCATAAACGCATTCAAAATGGCGGATGGGCACGTGAAGTCACGCAGGACGATTTTGCGATTTCCGAAACCATTTCCGGCGTCAACATGCGCCTCACACGCGGCGGCATTCGCGAGATGCACTGGCACCAGCAGGCCGAGTGGGCCATCATGCTCGACGGCCGCTGCCGGATCACGGTACTCGACGAACTCGGCAGGCCATCGGTGCAGGACGTGAAGACCGGCGATCTCTGGTATTTCCCGCCCGGCCTGCCGCATTCGCTGCAGGGCCTCGGCACCGACGGCGCCGAATTCCTGCTCGCGTTCGATAACGGCCGCGCGTCCGAATTCAACACGCTGCTGCTGACCGACTGGATCGCGCACACGCCGCCCGACGTGCTCGCGCTCAACTTCGGCGTGCCGGCCGACGCGTTCAGGAACATTCCGCTCGACAACCTGTGGATCTTCCAGGGCGACGAACCGGGCCCGCTCGCGGATGCGCAGCGCGCGTCCGCGTCGTCGGCCGGGGCGCCGCCGCATCCGTTCATCTTCTCGCTCGGCGACATGAAGCCGGTCAGGAAGACCCGCGGCGGCGAAGTGCGGATCGCGGACAGCACGAACTTCACTGTGTCGACCACGGTCGCGGCGGCGCTCGTCACCGTGCATCCGGGCGGCATGCGCGAGCTGCACTGGCACCCGAACGCGGACGAATGGCAGTACTACCTGCAGGGCGACGCACGGATGACCGCGTTCGACACGGGGCCAAAGGCGCAGACGGCCGACTTCCGCGCGGGCGACGTCGGCTACGTGAAGAAGAGCCTGGGGCACTACGTGCAGAACACCGGCAGCACCGATCTGGTGTTCCTCGAGATCTTCAAGACCGACCGCTATGCGGAAGTGTCGCTGTCCGACTGGCTCGCGCATACGCCGCCGCAGCTCGTCGAAGCGCACCTGAACGTCGCGCCGGACGTGATCGCGCAGTTTCCGCGCAACCGTCCCGACGTCGTGCCGCTGTAACGCCGCCGCCTCGGCCGGCAGGCGGCATGCCGGCCACGGTGCCAGAAATTCAGGAATCCTTCCTCATTCGAACGGAACCTCATCATGATTCCCGTCACGAGCAAACGTGCCGGCGGCTTCGCGCTGCCGGAGCTGTCCACCGCGCACCCCCACGGCGCGGCGCGCGCCGCGCTGGAAGGGCGCCGCACCGGCGTCGCCGCGCTGCTGCCGTTCGTCGGCCCGGCCGTGATCGCGTCGATCGGCTACATGGATCCCGGCAACTTCGCGACCAACATCCAGGCCGGCGCCGCGTACGGCTACCGGCTGCTGTGGGTCGTGCTGGCCGCGAACGCGATCGCGATGCTGTTCCAGGCGATGTCCGCGAAGCTGGGCATCGTGACCGGCCGCAATCTCGCGGAGCTGTGCCGCGACTGCTTTCCCGCGCCGCTCGTGTGGGGCATGTGGATCGCGTCCGAGATCGCCGCGATGGCGACCGACCTCGCCGAATTCCTCGGCGGCGCGCTCGCATTCGGGCTGTTGTGCCACCTGTCGCTGTTCGCGGGGATGATCGCGACGGCGCTCGCGACCGGCGCGATCCTCGCGCTCGAAAAGCGCGGCTTCCGGCCGCTGGAAGCCGCGATCGCGGCGCTGGTCGGCGTGATCGGCGCGTGTTATCTCGGCGAGCTGCTGATCGCGCCGCAGGATTGGCGTGCAGCCGCGTTCCACCTGGTCGTCCCGCAGATTCCGGATCACGCGGCGTTGACGATCGCGGTCGGGATCATCGGCGCGACGATCATGCCGCACACGCTGTATCTGCATTCGGGTCTCACGCAGGATCGCGCCGCGCCGCGCGACGACACGGAGCGGCGGCGGCTCGTGCGCTTCTCGAACCGCGAGGTCGTCGTCGCGCTCGGGCTGGCCGGGTTCGTGAATCTCGCGATGGTGATGATGGCGTCGTCGGCGTTTCACGCGAGCGCGCCGGGCATGACCGACATCGGCGACGCGTATCACACGCTGATCCCGGTGCTCGGGCCGGCGGCCGGCGCGCTGTTTCTCGTCGCGCTGCTGACGTCGGGCGTATCGAGTTCGGTGGTCGGCACGATGGCCGGGCAGGTCGTGATGCAGGGTTTCATCCATCGCCGCGTGCCGGTCTGGGTGCGGCGCGCTGTGACGGTCGTGCCGGCGTTCGCGGTGGTCGCGCTCGGCTGCGACGTCACGCGCGCGATGGTCGCGAGCCAGGTCGTGCTGAGTTTCGTGCTGCCGCTGCCGATGATCGCGCTGCTGTTGCTGTCGGCGCGTGCGGACGTGATGGGTGCCTACGCGATGCGGCCGCCGCTGCGGATCGTCGCCGGTGCGGCGACGGTCGTGATCGTCGGGTTGAATGCGTACCTGGTGTGGGCGGCCTTCAATTGAACGGCCATGGGCCGGCAGCCTACTGCTGCATGTCGGGCGCCTCGCGAAGCCGCCAGATCACGTTGCATTGCTGGCCGCCGAGGCTCGTCGAGCGCAGCGTGATGACGGTGCCGGCCACGACCTGATACCAGAAATGCGCCATCAGCTCGGTGCCCTTGCGCTGCGCCCGCCCGTCGACCAGCACTTCGCACAGCAGCGGCGACGGCGAGCCGGATGGATGCGTGACGTAGACGTTCAACCGCGCGATGTCGCGGGTCGCGGTGAGCACGATTTCGTGGTTTCCGCTGCCGATCAGCATCGTGCCGCCGGGTTCGTCGATCGCCTGCAGGTAGGCGCCCGCGCTTTCCTCGATCGCGGCGGACGCAACGGTCAGCCCGGCCGATTGCACGTAGCCGGTCGCCGCGATGCGCGCGGCAACCGTATCGGATTGCACCGGCGTGCCGTCCGACAGCGCGAACGGCATGCCGTCGCGCAGCGCGGCGTCGGTGTGGTTCGCGTAGTAGCGCCACCGGTCGAGGAAGCGGATATCGCCGGTCATGTGCAGCGCGCGGATCGGCTCGCCGTGATACCGAAGCGTCGTCGTGCCGGTGCTCGCATCGAACGCTTCGTGAATGCCGTACTTGCTGACGAAGTTCTGGACCGGATCGAGCAGCGCCGTTTCACCCTGAGCGCTCCACAGGTGCAGGAAGGTCGTATCGATTCCGAAGCATTCCTGGAAATCGGTGCCGATGCGGGCCATGCAGTCGCGCAGGTGGCTGGCGTAGCGTGTCCAGGCATCGGCGGTCCCGGCCACGAGCCCGGCCTGCAATGCGCCGCCGTGGCGTGCGGACACTTCGTCGACGACGAGACGCCAGTGATGGTCGCGCCGCTCGCCGATCAGCGGCGTGATGACGAACGTGCAGAACAGCGGGTCGGGGCATGCGTGGATCCGGTCGTCGCCGATCTGCGAGAACAGGTCGAACCCCGGCGCGCAGAACCAGATGTCGGCGTCGTACAGCGCGAGCTTGCGGATCTGCGGGTGGCGGGCGCAATACTCGGCGGCCTCGATGAAGCGGCCGACCGGCAGCGCATACGCGCCCGATGCTTCGATCACGTCGACCGCCTGGCTCGCGAGGATCTGCCGCTTGCGTTCGGAGAGGCCGTAGCCGATCACCGCGATCCGGCCGTCGTAGCCGGTGTGCCGCAGCGACAGCAGGAACGGTACGAGCATTTCGTACCACGCGCGGTTGTTGTCGTTGATCGCCACGCAGACCGCGTGCTCGCTCGAATGCATGTTCTTTCCCCGATGTGCGCGCCCGACTCAGTCGCCGACGTGGTGTTCGCAGACGACCGCGCCGCAGCCGCGGCTGTCGTGATACGCAATATGAAACGGCTTGTTGTCCCACCGCCACCGGAACTCGGCCTGGTGCCATCGCCGGGACCCGCCGGCCCCCGCGGTGCCGGCCATTGTAGATCGCCGGCCGCCCCACGCCCAGGCGCCGGCGCGGCGGTGGCGGCGATTACCCGCGCACCGGCAGGGCCGGCCGCGCGGGCAGCCCCGATTACTTCGCGAGCGTGCGGTATGACACGAGGTCGTTGATCGGGCCGATTTCCGGCCCGGTCACGCCGGGGCGCGTCGCGACCTGCACGACCTTCTCGAACATGATGATGAACGGCGAGTTCGCGAGCACGGCCTTCTGCAGCGCTTCGTAACGCTGCGCGCGCTTCGCGGGCGACGGCTCGATGAGCGCGGCCTCGGTGTCCTTCGTCAGTTGCGGGATGTCCCAGCTGTTGCGCCATGCGAGCATCTTGGTCGGCGACTGGTCGGAGTTGTCCGGATTCCACGCGAAGCCGCGCGCATTGCTGTTCGGGTCCATGTAGTCGGGCGACCATTCACCGATGAAGATGTCGTGCTGGCGCGCGCGATACTTGCCGATCGCCTGCTTCGCATCGCCCGGAATCAGCTTCACGCGGATGCCGCCCTGCGCGAAGTTCGCCTGCAACGCCTGCGCGATCTCGAGGTACGGGTAGTCGTTCGGCATGTCCATCGTCACGTCGAAGCCGTTCGGCAAACCGGCCTTGGCGAGCAGCGCCTTCGCCTTCGCGACGTCCTGCTTGTACGGCCGCGCGTTCGACGCACCGAGGAAGCCTTCGGGCAGGAAGGTTTCGTGCACCTTGTAGGTCGTGCTGACGATGTTGCGCTGGATGCCGTCGTAGTCGACGAGCCATTTCATTGCCTGCTGCACCTCGGGTTTCGCGAGGTTCGGGTTCTTCGTGTTCAGGCTCAGGTACAGCAGCGCGGACACCGGCCACGACGCGACCTTGATCTTGCCGGCCTTCGTCAGCGCGGCGAGGCTGTCGGGGCTCAGGTTGCGCGCGGCGTCGGCGTCGCCGTTCTCCAGCAGCAGGCGTTGCGCGGAGGCTTCGGGCACATGACGCAGCACGACGCGCTTCATCGGGTACGGCGTGCGGTATTTCTCGAAACGCTGCAGCACGATGGTCTCGTTGGGCGTCCACTTGACGAGCTGGTACGGGCCCGAGCCCGCGTCGTTGGTGCGCAGCCAGGCGCTGCCGAAATCGTTGCCTTGCTGATGCGACAGCAGCAGCTTCTTGTCGAAGACCGAGGCCGGGCACGCGCTCAGCACGTTGAGCACGAAGCTCGGTGCGTACTTGCGGTCGGTTTCGAGCACGACGGTCTGCGGATCGACCACGCGCACCTTCTGCATCACGTTCGCCTTCGTGAGGCCGAGATCGGCGAGCACGCCGGCCGGCCCCTTGTCGAGCAGGATGGTGCGCTGCAGCGACCACGCGACGTCGTCGGCGGTCACCGGGTTGCCGGAGTGGAACGTGAGGCCGGGGCGCAGCTTGAACGTGTAGGTCACGCCGTCGGCGCCGACCGTCCACGATTGCGCGATCTGCCCGTCGAAGCGCGTCGGGTCCTTCAGGTCGACGCGCACCAGGCGTTCGTAGGTGTTCGCGACGTATTCGGACGGCACCAGCTCGTAGATCCCGCTCGGGTCGAGGGTCGTGAATTCGCCGAGCTGCGTGGCGACGACGAAGATGCCGGGCGGCGTGGCCGCCTGCGCCGGCCATGCCGGAACAAGCGCGACGAGCGCGGCGCTGACGAACAGGCGGGACAGCAGGTGCTTCATGCGGGCTCCGTTGAAAGGGAATCGTGGGTGCGATTCTCTCATCGACGGCCGCCCGGATGAAAATATTCGGCGTGCGCGCCGGCAGGGTGGCGCGCAGCCGCGAGCCGGGCGGGCGCCCGGCGTCGGCGGATGCGAATCAGATCGCGCAGCGCGCGACCGCGAAGCGCATCGCTTCCTCGGCCGGCTCGTTGCCCGAGCCGCGTACGACCTTGATGACCGAACCGTTGCCCGATGGCGTCAGCGTGACGAAGTAGGAGTTCGAGCCGACCGCGATGTCGGTCACGCCGTTGTGCTGCGATTGCTCGGTGCCCGACAGGCGGCTGTCGAGGCAGTTGGCGACCGCGTAGGCCGGACGTTGCGACGACACGTAGATCATCGGCGCTGCCCCGGAGGCGGAGGCGGAGCCCGGGTCGGACGAGGGCGCGGAACCGCAGGCGGCGAGCAGGGCGGCGGGAAGGAGCAGCAGGAATCGTTTCATGATGGGTCGTCGTGGGTCTCGTATCGAGGCTGGGGCGCGGGGTAGGCGAAACGCGAAGCTTCGCGACGAAACCGCCCGGAATCGGGCCGTTTTTGACGGATGACGATGCGACAGGCGGCTGACGACGGAGTATACCCGCAGCGTTTGAAGCCGTCGGCGCGTTGAAACGATTCGATACACAACAAGCACCCGCTACCGCATCGCGGCAGCGGGCGTTTCAGGTGATGGCGAATGGGCACTTGCCGGTGTTGTCGATTTTATTGGCCGATCTGGTGGCTGACCGCATTTTCCTGCTGGTTCAGCACGTGCTTTTCGCTCTTCGTGATGTGGCTGTGATCCTGCGCAGCCATGTCCCGCTCTTCCCGGTGGATCTTGCGGTCGTCACGGTGCAGGCGCGCGGCCTCGGCGTGCGACATTTCGCCTTCCTTCACTTCGTGATGGATCCGGCGATTCTGGTTGGCGAGGCGCTGGTTGACTTCTTCGCGGCGCGGGTGCGCCTGTTGCCACGGCGTGTCGGCGAACGCGGTACCGGTCAGCACCGACATCAGGGTCGCGGCAATCGCGAGATGGCGGGTAAGGGCTCGCATCGTGTGTTCTCCTGTCGTTGCGCTCCGGATCGTGGGCGCTTGTCCAAAAAAACGCGGAGCGGGCACCGGCTGTTGACGTTTCCGCCTGTATCGATTGCAAGTCTTTATTACGTCGGCGCGTGGCGGTGTGAGCCCCGGCGCGTGCAGGACGGGGCTCGACTGTCGCGCACGCGGATCAATGCGCGCCGGCCGCCGCCGCATCGGCATCGCCGCCGCCCGAGCGCTTCGGTTTCGTGATCCAGATCAGCGGAATGATCGCGATGAAGATGATCGCCGACACGTAGAAGATGTCGTTCAACCCCATCACGGCCGCCTGCGAATCGACCGACGCGTTGAAGAACGCGAGCGCCGAATCGGGGCCGAGGTGCAGCAGTGAGCGCGTCGCGTCGACCTGCTGCGTGAAGACCGGATTGGTGACGCTCGCCTGTTCGGTGAGCCGCACGTGATGCAGGATCGTGCGGTCGTTCCATGCGTTGCTGATCAGCGACGTGCCCACCGCGCCGCAGAACGTGCGGCCGAAATTCGACAGGCCGGCGGCGGCGGGGATCTTCTCCGGCGGCAGCCCGGACAGGATGATCGACGTCAGCGGGACGAAGAACATCGCCATCGGGATGCCCTGCAGCAGCGTCGGCAGCACGAGATCCCAGCGCGACACGTCGGTGTAGAAGGTCGTGCGCATCATGAACACGACCGCGAAGCCGACGAACGCGAGCGTCGCGATGTAGCGCGGATCGGTGCGCGGCAGCAGGCGTCCCATGACGGGCGTAAGCAGGATCGCGAACACGCCGAGCGGCGCGGTGGCGAGCCCGGAATCGACCGCGCGGTAGCCGAGATAGCCCTGCATCCACTGCGGCAGCAAGACCAGCGTGCCGAAGAACATCCCGTACGCGACCGAGATCGCGATCGTGCCGCCCGCGAAATTGCGCTGCGTGAACAGCCGCAGGTCGACGATCGGGTTTGCCTCGTGAAGCTCCCACACGAGGAAGAACGCGAAGCCGATCAGCGCGACGATGCCGAGCGCGACCACGACGGGCGAGTTGAACCAGTCGAGATCCTTGCCCTTGTCGAGCATGATCTGCAGCGAGGCGACCCACAGCACGAGCAGCAACAGGCCGATCGTATCGATCGGCATGCGCTTCGTGGCCGACTCACGGTCGCGGAACACGATCCACGTGACGGCGGCCGCGAAGAAGCCGACCGGGATGTTGATGTAGAAGATCCACGACCAGTTGTAGTCGTACGTGATCCAGCCGCCGAGCGACGGCCCCGCGATCGGCCCGACGAGCGCCGTCATCGACCACAGCGCCAGCGCGCTCGACGATTTCTGTCGCGGCCACGCGCCGAGCAGCAGCGCCTGCGACAGCGGCGCGAGCGGCCCGGCGACCGCGCCCTGCAGGATCCGCGCGGCGAGCAGCGTCGGCAGGTTCGGCGCGATCCCGCACAGCCACGACGCGAACACGAACAGCAGGATCGACGTGACGAACAGGCGCACCTGGCCGAAGCGCTGCGTGAGCCAGCCGGTCAGCGGAATCGACACCGCGTTCGCGGCCGCGAAGATCGTGATCACCCACGTGCCTTCGTCGACCGACACGCCGAGGTCGCCCGAGATCGTCGGAATGGCGACGTTCGCGATCGACGAGTCGAGCACGTTCATGAACATCGCGAGCGATACCGCGATCGTGCCGATCGCGAGGCGGCCGCCGGATAGCGGCGCTGGAGTGGACGGAGAGGACATGGGTTTCCTGCGTAAGGGACGTAAGGAGCGTAACGTGCGGAACGGATGTGACCCGTTGCGGCGGGCACGCGCGGCCGCGCACGCGCGCGCGAAAGCGACGCACGGACGGCGCGGCGGCTGAACGGAAGGAAGCACGGCGCGCGCGACGCGGCCCGGTAGCGGGGGCCGATGCGTGCGACGTGCTGCTCGATCGAATGCACGAAGCCGTGGCGGGCTTCGGAAGGCGGAATGCTGCCGGTCAGGAAGGCGGGACGCGCGTGACGCGCCTGCGGGCAGCGGTCAGGTGGCTGCCGTCGCGTGTGGAATGATTTTGCATCGCGACAGGCTAACGATGTGGCGAGCCGCCATCAACACGGGCCGGCTCATTAATCGATTTCGCTTGCTGCAATAATCGCTGGGCGCACCGTGCCGGTTACGGCGCGGTGCGCCAATCGTCGAACACTTCCGCGAGGAATTCGACGAATGCGCGCACCTTGCTGTCGAGCGTCGCGCGCCGCGGATACAGCACGTGCAGCTCGACGTCGTCGGTCCGGTGCCAGTCGGGCAGCACGATTTCGAGCTCGTTCCGCTCGAGCCGGCGGGCCGTGTAGTGCGTCGAGACTAGCGCGATGCCGCCGCCGCTCGCGGCCTGGCGCAGCACCGTCACCGATTCGTTGGTGATCAGCACTGGCCGCACCGGCACGTCGGCCACTTCGCCGGCCGCATTGGTGAGCCGCAGCGTCAGGCCGGGCGCGTCGCGGCCGACGAGCAGCAGGTCGTGCTGCGCGAGATCCTGCGGCGTGGCGGGCCGGCCGACGCGGTCGAGATACGCGGGGCTCGCGGCGAGCTTCGCCTGCGACCAGCCGAGTGAGCGCGCGATGTAGCTGGAGTCGGTCAGCACGCCCGCGCGCAGCGCCACGTCGAAACCGTGCTCGACCAGATCGAGCGGGTTGTTGTCGTAGATCAGCACGAGCTGGACCAGCGGATAGCGCCGCCGAAACTCCGCGAGCGCCGGCTCCAGTTCGAACAGGCCGATCGAATAGGGCACCAGCACGCGCAGCATGCCCTCCGGCGCCGTGCGCAGCGCGCGGGCCTGGCGGTCGGCGTCGAGCAGGATGTCCTCGGCGCGCAGGCAGCGCTCGTAGTAGTCGCGTCCGGCTTCGGTGACGGACACACGACGCGTGGTGCGGTACAGCAGCTGGACGCCGAGATCGTCCTCGAGCTGCTTGACCTTGCGGCTCACGCGGCTGAGCGGCATGTCGAGGTGCGTGGCGGCGGCGGTGAAGTTGCCGCGCTCGACCACGCGCAGGAATATCCGGATGCTTTCGAAGTCCATACGAGGTGCTTCAGTGTTCGACCTGCGCGCATCTTACCTGTGCCGGCCGAATTGCTTCGCGCGACGGCGATTATCCTGCCCGGTGCAATAACGCATCCTGTCCGCGCCTCTTAGTGGCGGCGGCGCGCCCCCGTATGCTCGCCGCATGAAATTCGCCTTGCCTCATCTACCTCCGCTCGCGGCCGTGCGCACCGCGCTGCGCGACGCCCGGCCCACGCTGCCGCCAGGCGCCCTCGGCTTCGCGTTGCGCAACACGGCCGCGTCGCTCCTCGCGCTCTACATCGCGTTCCGGATGAATCTCGACGACCCGAAATGGGCCGCGTCGACGGTGTGGATCGTCGCGCAGGGCAGCCGCGGGATGGGCTTGTCGAAGAGCCAGTACCGGATTCTCGGCACCGCGATCGGCGCGGCCGTCGCGCTGGTGCTGACCGGCGCCTTCGCGCAGACGCCCGAACTGTTCCTGCCGGCGCTCGCCGCGTGGATCGGCCTGTGCGCGGGCGTCGCGACCTTCCTGCGCAATTTCCGCGCGTATGCGGCGGTGCTCGCGGGCTATACGGCGGCGATCATCGCGATGGACGCCGTTTCCGCGCCGCTGCACGCATTCGATATCGCGACCGCGCGCTTCCTGTACGTGGTGGTCGGCATCCTGTGCGGCGCGGCGTTCGAGACGGTGTTCGCGCCCGGTTCACCGCTGGCCGACGTCCGCACCCGGCTCGCGCGCTATCTCGACCGCGCGGTGGCCGTCGGTGCGGGCGCGCTGCGCCGCGAGCCGAACGGTGCGGCCGTGCACCGGCTGTTCGCGGATGCGCTCGAACTCGACACGGCGGCAGAGTATGCAGCGGCCGGCGCGCCGCCGATGCGCAACGCGATCGGGCATCTGCGTGCGGCGGTGCTGGGTGTGCTGTCCGCGCAAGCCGCTGGGCAGGCGTTGCACGAGCACGCGGCACGCAGCGGCGGCACGCCGGACCCGCTGGTCGCCGATGCCGCGCGGGTGCTCGACGGCGTGGCCGTGTCGGGCGAAGCCGGATCCGAGTTGACCGCGTTGCGTGCGCGCGTGGACGACGCGGTGCGTGCCGAGGCCGCGGAGCCGGCCGGCTCGGACCCGTCGCGCCTGCTCACGCTCGACCGGCTGGCGGCGCTGCTGGCCGGGTTCGACGCCGCCTTTGCGGGCAAGGCGCAGATGGACCGGCCGAATCCGCCGGCGTCGCGCGTGCGCTATGCGTTCCACCACGATCCGGTGCTCGCATGGCACAACGGCATTCGCGCGTTCGTCGCCGTGCTGGTCGCGTCGGCGCTCTGGATCGTCACCGCGTGGCCGTCGGGCGCCGGGTTCGTCGCGATCACGGGCGTGGTCTGCGCGCTGTTCTCGACGCGCCCGAACTCGGTTGGCGCCACCGTCGGCTTCCTGAAAGGGGCGGCCTGCGCAGCAGTCGCGGGCGCGCTCTGCAATTTCGTGCTGCTGCCGGCGGTGTCGGGCTTCGAGATGCTCGCGTATATCCTCGGCGTGTTCATGATCGGCACGGGCATCGCGATGCGCAATCCGCGCACGGCCGGCATCGGCAGCGGCTTCTCGATCTTCTTCTGGAATTTCACGTCGCCGGACAATACGGCGCGTATCGGCGATGCTGCGTTTCTCAATTCGGCGCTCGCCACGCTGCTCGGCATCGCGTTCGGGGCGCTGGTGTTCGCGCTCGTGTTTCCCGGCGATCCCGGCACGAGCCGACGGCGCCTGCATCGCGCGGTGCGCGACGATCTGGTGCGCATCGCACGCAATCCACGGGCGTGGCGGGCGAGCGCGTGGCTGAGCCGCACGGCCGACCGTCTCGGGCGCGAACTCGGTTTCGCGGGCCGTTTGTCACCCACGCTCATCGAGCGCGACCTGCGCGATCTGCTCGCGGCCTGGACGATCGGCGACAGCCTGTTGGCGCTCGCCGAGCTGGCCGCGCGCGAGCCGGCGGCGCGGCGTGCGGTCGTGTTGGTGCGGGGGCGGGTCGGGCGCGCGGATTTCGCGCGGCTGGCGCGGGCCGGCAACGCGGCGGCCCGTATGCTGCTGCGGCGCGTGACGGAGGTTGATAGCGACGACGGTCGCGCGCTGCTGCGCGGTGCGGTGCTGCTGAGAACGATCGCGGAGACGGCAGCCGCGCACGATGGCTTCCTGCGAGGCCGCGAGGATTGACGGAGGGTTCGACGTGCGGCTGTCGTGGCCGGCGTGCTTCACCCGCCAGTGCACCGATGGGGCCGATTCGGCCCGCCCCGAAGAGCCGGAATTTTCCAACCAGGACTGGGACGGAAATTGGGCCAGCCTCAAAATCGTGCCAATTCAGTACACGGTTGGCGAAGGCGGGGGGCGAGAAAAACGCCACGTATTCCCCTAATGCGAAGCGCCATGAAACCACGGATGATCCAATCACGTGGTCAGACGGATAACACTCGCGTCTTTTTTCGCCGGCGAGGGGTTTGATGTAATAGGTGGCAGCGGGGGCACGTCATGGATTTTCTGGAAAAAGGGGTTGCGGTGAGTCCCATTGGGCAGCGGGCTCACATCGTTGAACATGTCGGGTCCGACAACCAGAAACAGACGTACTACGCGGCGACGTCCATGTGGTTGAAGCTGGAGCAGCTTCAGATCGTGCAACAGCTCGTCGAGCCGCTGGACATGGGCAAGCAGCCGACACTTTCCACCTCGCTACACGGCGTGGCGAGTATCGAGGGGCAGGAGTTGTCGATCTTGGGCGACACGCAAGGTTCGACGCGCACGCTTCAGGTGTCTTTTGAGGCGCGCGACGTCACCACAGCCGACCGGCTGGGTCTGCGTGCGTTGGAAGACGAACTGGGGACCTCGTTGTCCGACGTCGCGCTCGGCAGTGCCCGGCTAGGCTTCAATCGTGCCGACGACGAAGTCGACGAGCCCGATCAATGGTGGCTCGCCTGCCATATTCCCGACGCCTGCCTGCAGGTGCTCGCGAAGGCAAGCTCGGATGGCCAGCTTGGCGCGGTAGAGTTGGGATTGACCATGCGGCATTTGTATGTGGCCGAACGCCCGACCGCTGCCCTCGTACGGCAGTCTCGACTTTTTCTCAAACCCAACGACAGCGACGACACGATCGAATGGCCGACTATTGCAACGGGTTATGTCACCGGCCTTCGGATCGACTTTGCGACAACATCATTGCGTGGCACCGAGCAGGGCGTAGACCAGAAAGACAATGGTGCAACGAAACTCGTCGCGGATTCCATGGTCACGCTGGGCCTCAAGCTTGCCAACCTCAATGTAACGGTGAGATGGCTCGGCGCCCTCATCGTCGTATTGCTCTTCCTCGAATTTCTCGAGCGGCTCTGATCCAGTGACCGAAGGCACACCGACACCTTGCAGGCATGGGGAGGGAAAGGTGCCTCCGTCAATTCGGCGGCGTGGGCTTTAGCGCAGCTTTTTCTTTGTAGTCTTGTCAGGCCTGACGCAGGTACTGCCGCATCATCCGCGTGCGCTATGCAGGACTTCGCCGTGGGTCAGCAGGCGCGGAAGCCGTCACGGGCGCCACTGTCGAGTTGAGTCGGCCGGATCAACTGAGCCGCCAGGCCTTGCCCGGCGTCACCTCCGGTGGCAGCGGCTCGCGGTTCAGCTCGAGCAGCGTGCGCTCGATCTGCCGCGTCATCGCATCGAGTGCGAGATGATTCGGCCCGTCGCCGAACGGCTCGGCGATCGCATGCGCGATTGCGTCGAGCGCGATCAGCGTATAGGCGACGAACACACTGACGAACGGCGTTGCCGCGCCGATCGAATCGACGAGACCGAACGGCAGCAGCACGCAGTACGCGTAGATGGTCCGGTGCAGCAGCACGTCGTATGAAAAGGGGATCGGCGTGGACGCAATCCGCTCGCAGCCGCTCACCATCGCGACGAGATCGTCGAGGCGCGCATCGAGCATCCACAGCCGCGTGTCGGAGAGATGGCCCGCATCGGCGCGCGCGGCGAACGCTTCGCGCAGCGCGTGCACGATGACGACCGGGCGAAAGCGCGCAGCGGCAACGCGATCGTAAGCGGCGCCGTCGAGCAGCCCGCGCAGGTCGGCGGCCGGATCGGTGCCGCGCAGTTGATGCTTGAGCGCATAAACGTACGCGACGACCGTCCGCACGAACGCGCGTCGCGATGCGTCGTCACGGTCGATCGCACCGTAGCAGAGCGCCTGCGACACCAGCGTGCGCGAGGCGGTCAGCACGCCGCCCCACAGTTGCCGGCCTTCGCGATAGCGTTCGTAGCTCGCGTTGTTGCGAAACCCCGCGAAGATCGCGAGCGTGAGGCCGATCAGCGTGAACGGCGTCGGGTTCAGCGGCACCTTCTCGCCGAGCACGCGGCCGCCGCCCCAGACCGCGACGACGCTGATCGCGAGCGTCAGCACGAGCTGCGGCAGGATGGTCGGCAGCACCGAGCCGTTCCAGACGAGCAGCATCCGCAGCCAGTGCTCGCGCGGACGAACGATCATCGCGGCGCTCCGTCAGGCGGCGATCGACGCCGGCGCGGCCGCGCGATGCAGCAGCACGGGAATCGACTTCGACGTCGGCGTGTTGCACACGTCGCCGACGCTGTCGAGCGGCACGAGCGGGTTGGTTTCCGGGTAGTACGCGCCGATGCAGCCGCGCGGGATGTCGTACTCGACGAGCAGGAAGCCCGCCGCGCGCCGCTCGATGCCGTCGTGCCACACGGTTTCCATGTCGACCCAGTCACCGGCCTTCAGGCCGAGCATCGCGAGATCGTCACGATTGGCGAACACCACGCGGCGCTGGCCGAACACGCCGCGATAGCGGTCGTCGAGCCCGTAGACGGTCGTGTTGTACTGGTCGTGCGAGCGCGTCGTCATCAGCGTCATCAGGCGCTCGCCGTGCAGCGCGCGGGCACGCTGGATCGGCGTGTCGGCCGGCAGCGCGTGCGCGATGAAGTTCGCCTTGCCCGTCGGCGTGAGCCATTCGCGGTCGCGCGACGCGACGCGCAGATGGAAGCCGCCCGGCCGCGCGATGCGCGTGTTGTAGTCGTAGAAGCCGTCGAGCGTCGCCTCGATCGCGTCGCGGATCTTCGCGTAGTCGTCCTTGTAGGCAAGCCAGTCGATCTTGCCGCTGCCGAACAGCGCATGGCCCATGTGCGCGACGATCGCGGGCTCCGACATCAGGTTCGGCGACGCCGGCTTGTTCATCCCGTACGACACGTGGACCATGCTCATCGAATCCTCGACCGTCACGCCTTGCGCGACGTTGTCCTGAAGGTCGATCTCGGTGCGGCCGAGCGTCGGCAGGATCAGCGCGTCGCGGCCGTGGATCAGGTGGCTGCGGTTCAGCTTCGTCGTGATGTGCACGGAGAGGTCGCAGCGGCGCATGCCTTCCCACGTGCGCGGCGTGTCGGGCGTCGCCATCGCGAAGTTGCCGCCGAGGCCGATCAGCACCTTCACGTGGCCCTCGAGCATCCCTTCGATCGTCTCGACGACGTCGTAGCCATGGTGGCGTGGCGGTTCGAAGTCGAACACGTGGCCGAGCCGGTCGAGGAATGCCTGCGACGGTTTTTCCTCGATGCCGACCGTGCGGTTGCCCTGCACGTTCGAGTGGCCGCGCACCGGGCACAGGCCCGCGCCGGGGCGGCCGATGTTGCCGCGCATCAGCATCAGGTTCGTCAGCATCTGCACGGTCGCGACCGAATGCTTGTGTTGCGTGATGCCCATGCCCCATGTCGCGATCACGCGCTCGCTGCGCGCATAGAGCCGCGCGAGGCTGTCGATCTGTTCGTACGGCACGCCGCTTTCGGCCGTCAGCGCCGACCAGCTTTCGTTGCGCAGATCGTCGGCGAATGCGTCGAAGCCGGCCGTGTGCTCGCCGATGAACGCGGTGTCGAGCACGCGCGGCGCACCGGCGGCGCGCGCGGCGTCGTCGAGTTCGAGCACGCGCTTCGCCATCCCCTTGATCAGCGCGAAATCACCGCCAATCGTCGGCTGGATGAACGTCGACGCGATCTTCGTGCCCGACATCGTCAGCATCTCGATCGGGCTTTGCGGATCGGCGAAGCGTTCGAGGCCGCGCTCCTTCAGCGGGTTGATCGACACGATCGTCGCGCCGCGCTTCGCGCACTCGCGCAGCTCGCCCATCATCCGCGGGTGGTTGGTGGCCGGGTTCTGGCCGAAGATCAGCAGCGTGTCCGCGTGTTCGAAATCGTCGAGCGTGACGGTGCCCTTGCCGACGCCGACCGACGCCGGCAGCCCGCGGCTCGTCGCCTCGTGGCACATGTTCGAGCAGTCGGGGAAGTTGTTGGTGCCGTACAGGCGCACGAGCAGCTGGTACAGGAACGCCGCTTCGTTGCTGGCGCGGCCGGACGTGTAGAACGCGGCCTGGTTCGGGTCGGGCAGGGCCCGCAGGTGGCGTGCGATCAGCGCGAACGCGTCGTCCCATGCGATCGGCACGTAGCGGTCGGTCTGCGCGTCGTACACCATCGGGTCGGTGAGCCGGCCGTGCTGCTCGAGTTCGAAATCCGACTGTTCGAGCAGCTCGGTGACCGTGTGCGCGGCGAAGAATTCGGGCGTCACGCGCTTGCTCGTCGCTTCCGCGGCCACGGCCTTCACGCCGTTTTCGCAGAATTCGAACGTCGATGCGTGCTGCCGATCGGGCCACGCGCAGCCCGGGCAGTCGAAGCCGTCCGGCTGGTTCTGGCGCAGCAGCGTACGGTAGTTGCCGCCGGCGACCTTTTCCTTGATCAGGTTGATCGTGACGGCTTTCAGCGCGCCCCAGCCGGCGGCCGGGTGGGTGTACGGTTCGATGCGCGCGGTGGCGGATTTCTTTTTCATGATGCAGCGGGTGTCGGGGTCGATGGGTGCAGAGTACGCGCGGCCCCCATCCGGCTGTGTGTACACCTGTTCACTCCAAAAAAGAGTACAGTTTCGGCCATTCAGACAGTGCGGATCGCAACTGTATTGTTGAAGGGAAGTTGAAAGGGAGGCGCGTGAAGCGTTACGAACAACTGGCCGACGATCTCCAGGCGCAGATCGAGCGTGGCGTGTACCGGCCCGGCGAGCGGATTCCGTCGGTGCGGCAGGCGAGCCGGCAGCAGCAGCTCAGCGTCACGACCGTGCTGCGCGCGTACCTCGTGCTGGAAAGCCGCGGCCTGATCGAGAGCCGGCCGCAATCGGGCTATTTCGTCCGTGCGCGCGCATCGGCGCCGGCCGAGGCCGAGCTGCACATGTCGGCGCCGGCCGCCGAGCCGTCGGCCGTGGACGTGAGCCGGCTCGTGCTGTCGACGCTGCGCTCGATCGCGCGCGACGACGCGGTCCCGCTCGGCTCGCCGTATCCCGATGCGTCGCAGTTTCCGGTGCAGCGTCTCGCGCGCTATGCGCAGACGATCGGCCGCCGCCGCACGCGCTGGGGCGTGATCGACGATCTGCCGCCCGGCAACCAGGAGCTGATCCGGCAGATCGCGCGGCGCTATGCGGAGCGCGGGATCGTGGTCGAACCCGGCGAGATCGTGGTGACGATCGGCGCGACCGAGGCGATCAACCTGTGCCTGCAGGCAGTCGCGAAGCCGGGCGACACGATCGCCGTCGAGTCGCCGACCTTCTACGCGATGCTGCACGCGATCGAGCGGATGGGCATGCGCGCGCTGGAAGTCGCGACGCACCCGGTCGACGGCATCGATCTCGATGCGCTCGAACGCGTCCTCGAACGCGAACGCATCGCCGCGTGCATGGTGATGCCGAACTTCCAGAATCCGCTCGGTTTCCAGATGCCCGACACGCGCAAGCGTGCGCTCGTCGAATTGCTGGCGAAGCACGGCGTGCCGGCGATCGAGAGCGACGTCTATCACGAGCTGCACTTCGGCGACGCGACGCCGAGCGCGCTGAAGTCGTTCGACCGCGACGGGCTCGTGCTGCATTGCGCGTCGTTCACGAAGAGCCTGTCGCCGCGCTACCGGATCGGCTGGGCGATGCCGGGCCGCTACCGCGATCAGGTCGAGAAGCTGAAATTCCTGAACACGCTGGCCACGCCCGCGATCGAGCAGCTCGCGATTGCCGAGTACCTGAAATACGACGGCTACGATTTCCACCTGCGGCGCATGCGCAAGCAGTACGCGCAGCAGGCGAGCCTGATGAGCGCGATGGTGCGGCGTTTCTTCCCGGAAGGCACGCGGCTGTCGCAGCCGCAGGGCGGGTACGTGCTGTGGGTCGAGCTGCCGCGGCCGGTCGATGCGATGAAGCTGTATGCGGTCGCACTCGCGCAAGGGATCACGGTCGGCCCCGGACACATGTTCTCGGCGAGCACCGATTACCGGCATTTCATCCGGCTCAACTACAGCTATCCGTGGTCGCGGCAGATCGAGGATGCGTTGAAGGTGCTCGGGCGGCTCGCGTCGGAGTGCGCGGCGCGCTGAGTGCAGGCGGCCAAGCGGCAGGCGGCGGCCGATGATCGGCCGCCACCGCATGCCTCACCCCGCGTGCGGCGCCTGCAGCCCGGCTTGCGCGGCGCCGACCATCTGCCGCATGTCGAAGCCCGACGGGTGCTGGTACACGCGCAGCCCGAACTCCGGCAGCACCGCGATCAGGTGATCGAACAGGTCGGACTGGATGGCCTCGTAGTCGACCCACGTCGTCGTGTCGGTGAAGCAGTACAGTTCGAGCGGAATGCCTTCGGCCGTGAGCGGCAGTTGCCGCGCCATGCAGGTCATGTCGCGGCGGATGCGCGGATGGCCCTTCAGGTAGTTCGCGACATACGCGCGGAACGTGCCGAGGTTCGTCAGCTGGCGGCGGTTCGCCGGGCAGTCGCCGGCCGCGCCGAGCGTGCCGTTCCATTGCTCGATCGCGTCGACCTTGTCCTCGAGATAGTCCTTCAGCAGCGTCAGCCGTTCGAGCCGTTCGATCTCGTCGTTGGACAGAAAGCGCACGCTCGTCGCGTCGACGAACAGCGCGCGCTTGATGCGGCGCCCGCCCGCTTCGGTCATCCCACGCCAGTTCTGGTAGCTCTCGGTGATCAGCTTCCAGGTGGGCACGGTGATGATCGTGTGATCGAAGTTCGCGACCTTGACGGTGTTCAGCGTGATGTCGATCACGGTGCCGTCCGCGCCGGCCGACGGCATCGTGATCCAGTCGCCGATCCGCAGCATGTCGTTCGACGACAGCTGCACGCCCGCGACCAGGCCGAGCAGCGTGTCCTTGAAGATCAGCATCAGCACCGCGGACATCGCGCCGATGCCCGACAGCAGCAGGCCGATCTGCTTGCCGGTCGCGTCGCCGATCACGACCAGCGCGGCCGTGATGAACATCACGAGCTTGACGAGCTGCATCGCGCCTTTCAGCGACAGGTGCGGCTGGCCGCGCTGATCGCGCTGGTACGTGCGATGCGTGTGCTCGAGCGCCGACAGCGTCGCGCTGACGGTCATCGTCACGAGGAACACGATCAGCGCGAACAGCACCTTGTCGGCGATCTCCGCGGCCGTTTCGGGGATGCCGGGCACCGCGCCGAGCCCGAACTTGATCACGACGAACGGGACGATGCGGTTCAGCCATTTGAATGCGCCGAACTCGAACAGCGCGTCGTCGACGCGCGTGGCGGACAGCCGCGCGAGTCGCGCGACCACGCGGAACAACAGGAAATGGACGACGGCGGTGATCGCACCGGCGGCGGCAAGCAGGATGAGGGTGCCGACGAGCGGCGCAAACCAGGATTCGTTCAGGGTCATAGGGGCAAACAGGGGCCTTCTCGTGCGTTGAATCGGCGCCGCGGCGCGGCGCGCGCCCGGTGAAGGGCACATGAAAGGGACCGTGATTGTGCCATCGGGTTCCGGGCGCGTTACTGCGGGTGCATGGTGCGCGGCTCCCGAATCTCCTCACCATTGCGTAGGTTTCCTCTGTAATCGGGTGAGGCCGGGTGGTGAACGCGCATCACCGCGGGCGGCCGCACGCGCATGTCGCCGGATGCGTTGCGCACTGGCGGGAATTGGCTGGGGCCCGCTCCAGCGGGCCTTTGCGCTTCGATGCGCGTGAACGGCGATCCATGCAATCATGCGGGCATCGCCCATGTCGGCGCACGTAACGCTCGCCTTCGCGTGTGGCACATCACCGAGGGTGAGCGACACGTGCCACCTTCGCGCACTTGCCATGTGATGCCTGCCCGGGGCACGATGCGCGAACGACTTCGCGAACCCCGTCACCCCGTATTCACGCATATCACGCATGCAAGATACCAACGAAAGCCGCCCGTCAGGCGTGCGGCTGCTGAAAGGCATCCTCCCGATCCGCCGTGGCGGGGCCATCCGCGACGTGTTCGCGGGCCTGTCGCTCGCGTCGATGGACATCCCGCAGGTGCTCGGCTATGCGCGCATCGCCGGCATGCCGGCCGTCACGGGCCTCTACACGGTGTTCCTGCCGCTCGTCGCGTTCGCGTGCTTCGGCGCGTCGCGGCATCTGGTGGTGGCCGCCGATTCCGCGACCGCGACGATCTTCGCGAGCCGGCTGTCGTCGATGGCGGCAGCCGGCAGCGCCGAGTACGTGGCGCTGGCCGGCATGGTTGCGCTGCTGACCGCCGCGATGCTGCTGCTCGCGCGCCTCTTCAAGCTCGGCTTTCTCTCCGATTTCCTGTCGCGCACGGTGCTGGTCGGCTTTCTCGCCGGCGTCGGCGTGCAGGTGTCGATCGCGATGCTCGGCGACATGCTCGGGCTGGCCGTGCCGTACCCGGCGTCGCGCAGCCTGGCGCAGCTCGACTACGTCGTCACGCATCTCGTCCACGCGAACCGGCCGACGTTCGCGCTCGCGGCGCTCGTCGTCGTCGCGATTCTCGCGTGCAAGCGGTTTCTGCCGCGCGTGCCGATGCCGATGATCGTGGTCGCGGGCAGCATCGCCGCAAGTTACGCGTTCGGGTTCGCCGCGCACGGCATCGCGGTGCTCGGGCCGGTCGCCGGCGGGCTGCCGCCGCTGCGCTGGCCGTCCGTCACGTGGCAGCAGTGCCTCGATCTCGTGCCGGTCGCCGCTTCCTGCTTCGTGATGATCATCGCGCAGAGCGCGGCCGCCGCACGCGTATTCGCGCAGCAGTACGACGAGGAGGTCGACACCAACGCCGACATCCTCGGCCTCGCGGCCGCGAACGCGGCGGCGGCGGTGGGCGGCGCGTTCGTCGTCAACGGCAGCCCGACGCAGACGGCGATGGCCGACGGCGCGGGCGTGCGCAGCCAGATCGGGCACCTCGCGTTCGCGGCCGTGGTGGCCGTGGTCCTGCTGTTCTTCAGCACCACTCTGCAGTACCTGCCGCATGCGGTGCTGGCCGGCATCGTGTTCACGATCGCGCTCGGGCTGATCAACGTGCGCAGTCTCGCCGCGATCCGCAAGGAAAGCCCCGGCGAGTTCACGCTCGCGCTGGTGACGGCACTGGCCGTCGTGACGGTCGGCGTCGAGCACGGCATCCTGCTGGCCGTCGCGCTGTCGCTGATGCGGCACGTGCGCCACAGCTACCAGCCGCACACGATGGTGCTCGAACCGGTCGAAGGCAACGGGCGGTGGCAGCCGGTGCCCACGCGGCCAGGCGCGATGACGGCGCCGGGGCTGATCGTCTACCGGTTCGGCTCCGACCTGTTCTTCGCGAACGATCATCTGTTCACCGCCGAAGTGACCGAACTCGTCGATGCGGCGCCGGTGCCGACGCGCTGGTTCGTCGTCGATGCGGGCGCGATCACCGATATCGACTACTCGGCCGCGCGGACGCTGACCGATCTCATCAGGATGCTGCAGGCCCGCGGGATCGGTGTGCTGTTCGGGCGCGTCAACCGTTACCTGCGCGCGGACATGGATCGTCACCGGATCACGGAGATCGTCGGCGCGTCGTGCATCTTCCCGACACTGCACCAGGCCCTGGAGGCTGCAGGCACGACGCCGGTGCCGCAGGAACCGGGCATCGTGTAGCGGGAGCCGGCGCTAGGCCGCCGCCCGCACGCGCGCGAAGCCGTTGTGCGGGTGGCGTCGATCGTGCCGATGTGGTTGCCATAGCGACGCCGCGCGCGGGGCACGGTGCCGCGTGACGTAGCGCTCACGGTCAGCGCGAACCGGCGCGCGCGGTGCCGGCAGGTTTCCCGCCCGCACCGGCCGACCACAACGGCAGCCGCAGCGTCGTGACGAAGCTCGCCGCGTGCAGCACGCAAAGCAGCGCGAACGCCCACGCGTACGCGTTTGCCTGAGTGCCGCCGCTCGCTACCGATTCGGCCTGCAGCCGCCACGCGAGGAGCAGCGAGCAGATCGTCGTGAACGTCGGCCCACCGAGACGCTGCACGATATTGAGCGAGGTCGTCGCCATCGGCAGGTTGAGGCGCTCGACCGACGCATACGCGGCGGAAATCGACGGCGCGCCGATCGCGCTCTGGCCCATGCCGCGCAGAAACAGCGCCGGCACGAGCAAGTACGGATCGTAGCCGGTCAGCGCGAGCAACACGAACGGCAGCGTCGCGAACAGCGCGAGCAGGGCGCCGGCGGCGGCCAGCCGGCGTACGCCGAACCGGCTCGTGAGCGCGCCCATCGACGGGTAGGTGACCAGCATGCCGAGCCCCATCGGCGCGAGCAGCCAGCCCATTTCGCCGGGTGTGCGGCCGCACGCCTGGATCAGGAACACCGGGATCAGCATCTGGCCCGCGAACAGCGCGCCGTTCGACAGGAACTGCGTCGACGCGGCCGCGCCGAACACCTTCCGGCGAAACAGCGCCAGGTCGATCAACGCGCGGTCGCCCTTGCGCGTTTCGATCCGCAGGAACGCCGCGAGCACCAGCGCCGCCGCGACGATCGCCGCGATGCCGAGCGCTTCGTTGATCCGCTCGATCCCGTAGAGGAACAGCACGAGCCCCGGCGACAGCAGCGCGAGGCCGACCCAGTCGAGCTCGCGCGGCTGCGTGTCGTCGCGGTCGCCGGGCAGGAACCGCACGGCCAGCGCAAGCGCCAGCACGCCGACGGGCAGGTTCACGAGAAACAGCCAGCGCCACGATGTGTGCTGCAGGATCGCGCCGGCAACGACCGGGCCGAGGATCGGCGCGATCAGCACGGGCACGGCCGCGTAGCCGATCACGCGCGCCATCTGCTGGCCGGCGACACGCGCGATCATCATCTGCGCCATCGGCGCGAGCAGCCCACCGCTCATGCCTTGCAGCACGCGGAAGGCGATCAGCGAGGGCGCGGACCACGCGAGCCCGCACAGTGCCGACGTGAGCGTGAACGCCGAGAAGCACCACAGGTACAGCGCCTTCGCGCCGATCCGGTCGACGAGCCAGCCGTTCAGCGGCAGCACCAGCGTGAGCGCGAGCAGGTAGCCGCTCGTCACCCACTGGATCGTCGCGAGATTCGCGTGCAGGTCGGTCGCGAGACTCGACAGCGACACGTTGACGATCGTCGCGTCGAGTTGCGACAGC
Source organism: Burkholderia sp. AU27893 (assembly GCF_002223205.1). Lineage (NCBI taxonomy): Bacteria > Pseudomonadati > Pseudomonadota > Betaproteobacteria > Burkholderiales > Burkholderiaceae > Burkholderia > Burkholderia sp. AU27893. The sequence continues at coordinate 830,127 of NZ_NKFD01000004.1, forward strand.
AACGAGCCCAGCACCGCGACTGCGCTGACCTTCCAGATCGACGGATCGAGCCGGCCGGCCGCGCGGTCCCGCGCCGGCCGAGTGCGTGGATCGCTCACGCGCCGCGCCGGTCGAGCAACGCGACGATGTCCTGCGTCGTGCCCGTCTCGCCGAGGCGCGGGAACAGACGCTCGATGCTGTTCACATGCGCATCCGCGTTGAGGTCGGTCATCGCATCGACGGCGAGCGTGACGTTGTAGCCGAGTTCATGCGCCTGCCGTGCGGTCGATTCGACGCCGATGCTCGTCGCGACGCCGGTCAGCACGATCTGCGTGACGCCGGCGGCCTTCAGGTGCGCGTCGAGGTCGGTGCCGGTGAAGGCACCCCAGGTCTTTTTCGTGACGAGGTGGTCGCCCGGCTGCCGGTTCAGTTCGGGCACGAGCTCGGCCCAGTCGGCCGGGAGCTGTGCCGTGCGCGGCGGTTGCTCGGTGCGACCCGGCGCGCCGCCCGCGACGTTGACCAGTACGACCGGCAGGCCGCGGCTGCGGAATGCGTCGAGCAGCGTGCGGGTGTGCGCGATCACCGGTTCGACCGGGTGCGCGGTGGGGAGGGCGACGATGCCTTTCTGCAGGTCGATGACGACGAGGGCCGTGTTCGTATCGAGACGGGTTGCGCTCATGATGGGACTCCGTGAAAGGGGCGAAGGAAGCCGTGCGCGCGAATGCCGCCGGGCGCGCCGGCCGGATTCATTGCTCGCCGATGCGGCGGATCAGCGGGATCGCGGCGGCGAGGGTGGCGATGTCTTCGGGATCGAGCTGCGCGATCGCGGCGCCGAGCCATTTGTGTTTCGCGGCGTTGCGCTTGAGCCGTGCGTCGAGGCCGGCCGCGGTCAGCCGGAACAGGATCTGGCGGCCGTCGGTCGGATGCGGTTCGCGTTCGACGAGACCGTCTTCCTCGAGGCTGGCAAGCGTCGCCTTCATCGACTGCGGCTTCATCGCTTCGGCGCGCGCGAGGTCGGCGGTCGTCATCGGCCCGTGTCGCTGGAGCCGCGCGAGCGCGCTCGTCTGGGACATGCCGAGGCCGCCGGATTCGATTTCGGAGCGGAGCCGGCGGATCAACTGGCCGACCGCGAGGGTCAGATCGGCGGCGACGATGTCGGCGGAAACGCCGGATTTGCGTGGCGGGTTCATGCGGCGGATCATAGGACACGACAGTTAAACTTGCAAGTTTAACTGTCGAATTGATCGCCGGACCGCGGTGCAGCCGGGCGGGTGGTTACGCGCCGGGGAGCGGGACCGGTACGACTTCGCTGTATCGCGGGGTCGCGCTTTCGTGCAGCAGGTCGCCGAGGTATTGCGCGAGTTCGTCGGCGGCAAGCGCGGACGGAATGTGCAGGTCGGCCGGGCGCCGCTTGCCTTCGGCGCCGAGAGCAAACACGATCCAGCGGTCGTCCTTGCGGACGACGGCGAGTAACCGGCCAAATGCGTTGAAGCGGTATTCGTCCTGCATGGCATCGCTCCGTGACGGTGAACGCGCCGGCCGCCCGTGCGCGCTTACTGGATCGAGCAGGACAGCCAGCGGTGGATCTTGATCGCATCGCTCGAGACACCCGCGCGCGTCGGCGCGCCGAGCAGCACGACCGTTTCGCGGCGGCCTTTCACCCGCATGCGCATCACGACGCCGTGCCCCGACTCGTTGATGAAGCCGGTCTTCTGCAGCCGGATCGGCAGGCGGCGATAGCGGACGAGCGGGTCGGAATTCACGTACAGCAGCTCGCCGTCGCCCGGCCGCACGGTGGTCGACGTATCCGTCGAGAAATAGCGGATCAGCGGATCCTGTGCTGCCGCGCCGACGAGCTTCGCGAGATCCTCGGCCGTCGATATGTTGTGCGGCGACAGGCCGGTGGGCTCGCGGAAGTGCGTGTGGCGCATGCCGAGGCGGCGCGCTTCGCGGTTCATTGCCTTGACGAACGCGGCACGTCCGCCCGGATAGTCGCGGCTCAGCGCGGCGGCCGCGCGGTTTTCCGACGACATCAGCGCGATATGGAACATCTCGCGGCGCGACAGTTCCGAGCCGACCTGCAGGCGCGATCCGGTGAACTTGATCGTGTCGCGGTCGTGCGCGGTGACGCGCAGCACGCCGTTCAGCGGGCGATCCGCGTCGCGCGCGACGACGGCCGTCATCAGCTTCGAGATCGACGCGATCGGCCGCACGGTGCGTGCGTTGCGGGCCAGCAGCGGCGTGCCGGAGTCGACGTCGAGCACGTAGGCGGCGCGTGAATGGAGCGAGTTGACTGCGCGCGGGTTATAGCCGCAGCTTGCCATCAGGCGCGGCCTGGCGGCCGCCGGGCGCGGGCGCACAGCGGTCGTGCGCTTGGCGCGGCGCTGCTGCGGGGCCGGTGCCGCCTGGCGCTTGACTGCCTGGTGCTTCACACGCGGGCGGCGGTGCTTGACGGCCTTCTGCTTACGCTGCGCGGGCTTTTTCTTGACGGCTTTCTTGACGACCTTTTTCGCATGCGGCTGCCCATGCGCGACGCGCTGCGGCGCGTGACGTTGTGCGGACGACGCGTTCGTCGAGAAGGCGAACATCAGCATCGACAGGGCGACGAGCAGGATGGTCCGGGCGAGAGGCAGGCGCGCGATGAGGCCGGTCAAGCGAAAGTCTCCTTTTCACGCGCGGTGAGGTTGCGTGAAATGCGTGGGCGGTCAGCGGGATGCGGAAAATTATACGGTCGATCGCGGGGCGATGACGATTGAAGGCGGGAAAAGATGCGCGATTCGGTGAAATTGGCAAACGCTGATCGGTGATTCAAGGAGGGTGCAGCGGCCTGCGCGCTTGCGGTTGCTCGATATATGACCCGATACGCGGCGCGATCGTGGGTCGATAGCGACGATGCTCAACGCGGCCAGTTGCGCCGCGACACCACCGCGAAGCTGATCGCGATCGAGCCGGTCACGGGGCGCGGCGGTGCGTCGTTCGTCGCGCTCATTGCGTCCACCGCATCACCGAAACGAAAACGTCGGCCGCGGCCGTCGGCGCGTTCGGTACGACGCTTCGGCGCGCGCGGGTCGGCCGTTGCGGCGCGCTCATCGAAGGCGGCCGGTGCGCACGACGTGTCGTCGGGCGGACAATCACAGACGAGATCTACAGACATGACGGTCGATTCCTGAAAGGGCATGTCCGTATTGAACGTCATCGCATTCGATCGGTAAAATGAATGTTTCGATTGTTACGATTCCTTTTAAGAATGGAATTGAAGCTGCTGCGAACCTTCCTGACGGTCACCGAGCTGAGCCATTTCAGCCGCGCGGCCGATGCGCTGCACATGAGCCAGCCGGCACTGAGCAAGCAGATCGGCGCGCTCGAGGCGAGCCTCGGCGGCAAGCTGTTCGAGCGCGGCCGGCACGGCGCGGAACTCACCGCGTTCGGCGAGCGCTTCCTGCCCGATGCGCAGGCGCTGGTGCGCGATGCGGACGAGATTCTCACCCGCGCGCGCGAACTGTCGAGCGGGCAGCGCGGCCATTTGCGGCTGGGCATCTGCCTGTCGGTGCTGACGCTCGTCCCGAAGCTCGTCGCGGAGTTTCGCAGCCGGAATCCCGGCATTGCCGTGACGTTGAGCGACCTGTCGTCCGCGGAGCAGACGCGTCGGCTCCGCGCGGGCAAGCTCGATGCGGGATTCCTGCGTCTGCCGTCGGACGAAGGGCTGTCGTCGTTCAAGGTGATCGACGAGGCGCTGGCGCTGGCGGTGCCGCCGCATCTCGGCCTGAAGCGCGTGCCGGCCGATCTCGGTACGCTCAACGAGATCGGCTTCATCGCGTTGCAGCGCGCACGCGGCCAAGGGTTGGCCGCGCAGGTCGACCGGTGGTGCGTCGAGCGCCGTTTCGTGCCGCACGTGACGCAGCAGGCCGAGGACGTGCAGTCGGTGCTCGCGTCGGTCGCGGCCGGCGCGGGCGTCGCGTTCATTCCGTCGCGTGCGCAATATCTGCTGCGCGACGCGACGGTATTGCCGCTCGACGGCCGGGATGCGAAGTGGCGTGTCGGGCTCGCATGGCTGTCGGATCGCGACGATCCCGTCACCACACGCTTCGTGTCGTTCATGCGTGCCGCGATCAAGAATGCATGATGGACGAAGCGGTATAGTGTCCTCAGCCGGCAGCGGTCGCCCGATCGCCAGCCCCAGTCTCGCTCAACAACGGCCACCCATGACTTCAGAATCCGACGACGCCCCGCTCGATCCCGCACTCGTCGCGACGCTTGCGACGCTGAACGACGCCGCGAGCGATCCGGCCGGCAAGACCTGGTCGTTGCCGAAGATCGCGAAACGCGCGCAACTGCCGATGAGCACGCTGCGCCGCGTGCTGACGCAGCTCGACGCCGCGGGCCTGAGCGCGACGACGTTGAACGAGGACGGCACCGGCAGCGCCGCGCTGACCGACGAAGGGCGCGCGGTGTGCGCGCAACTGTTCGGCGCGAACGACGCGCAATGAAAAACGGGCCGCTGGAAGCGGCCCGTCGTCTTGCGGTTCGACACGCGGCGTCGATGCGCTACCACCGCACCGTCACGCCGCCCATCACCGAATGATCGTAGGTCTGGTCGTTCAGCCCGCGCCGGTAGCCGAGGTCGAGATCGAGCCACGGCTTCGGTGAATAGATCGCGCCCGCGATCACGAAGGCGGGATTCGCGCTTGCGCTGCTTTCCGTGTGGCGCGACGTGCCGATGTCGGCCACGATCTGCAACGTGTCGGTCGCCTTGTAGATCGCCGCGCCCGACACGGCCCAGATCGACGTCAGGTCGCCCTGGCGATTCGGCTGGTACGTCATGCCCGCATTCGCGAGGAACGAAAACCGTGCGACGTCGAGCTGCGCGAGCAGCGTTGCGCCGGCGCCCACGCGGCCGGTGCCGAGGCCGCGCCGGTCGTTGCCGGTCGGCGCGGTCAGTTTCGGCTTCAGCGCGATCGACAGCGGGCCGCGCTCGACGAACCGCCATTTCATGCCGATCTCGACATCGCCGATTCCGGCGCCATTCTGGTCGGTGCGCGTTTGCAGATGCGTGTAAGGCGCGTTCACGTAGAGATCGACGTGCTCGCCGAACCCGCGCGTGAGTGTCGCGTTCCACAGCTGGTGGCGGCCGTTTTCTTCCTGTTTCGAGGTTTCCTCGGCGTTGAACTCGAACTGCCAGTTCGCGTTGCCCTGCGTGCCCGTATCGTCGCTGACGAGCGGGTGGGTGGCGAACGCGTCGAACGGCGCGAGGAAGGCGCTCGCGGCTGCGAGCGGAAGCATTCTTTTCATGGGATCACCTGTCGTGCGTGGCGTGCCTGCCGGCCCGCGCGGATGGCGCGGGCCGGCACGACGCCTTCAAGCGGGGACGCTCAGAACCACTGCTTGTAGCGGCGCACGTAGGTCGTCTTGACGATCTGCGCGAGCAGGATGTAGCCGACCATCGTCGCGGCGAGCCACAGCCAGAAGGTGCCCGGCAGGTGCATGAAGCCGAGCGATTCGGCGAACGGCGAGAACGGCAGCCAGCAGCCGATCGCGATCGCGGTGAACGTCGACAGCAGCACCGGCAGCGCGGCCGTGCTCTGCAGGAACGGGATCTTCTGCGTGCGCAGCAGGTGCACGACGAGCGTCTGCGAGACGAGGCTCTCGATGAACCAGCCCGAGTTCATCACGATCTGGCCGCCGGTGCCGCCGTTCAGGTGATACATCGCACCCGCGCCGAACACGGTCCACATCAGGATGTACGTCGTGATGTCGAATACCGACGACGTCGGCCCGACCCACAGCATGAAGCGGCTGATGTTGCCGGCTTCCCACTTGCGCGGCTTCTTCAGGAACTCGGGATCCATCTTGTCCCACGGCAGCAGCATCTGCGACGTGTCGTAGATCAGGTTCAGCACGAGCAGCTGCGTCGCGAGCATCGGCTCCCACGGCAGGAACGCGCTGGCGACGAGCACCGAGAACACGTTGCCGAAGTTCGAGCTGGCCGTCATGTTCAGGTACTTCAGGATGTTGCCGAACGTCTCGCGGCCCTTGATCACGCCTTCCTCGAGCACCATCAGGCTCTTTTCGAGCAGGATGATGTCGGCGGTTTCCTTCGCGATGTCGGCGCCGCTGTCGACCGAGATGCCGACGTCGGCATCGCGCAGCGCGGGCGCATCGTTGATGCCGTCGCCGAGGAAGCCGACCGTGTGGCCGTTCGCCTGCAGCGCCTTGACGATGCGCGCCTTCTGCAGCGGCGTGAGCTTCGCGAACACGGTCGTGCGTTCAACGACTTCCGCGAGCGTCGCATCGTCGAGCGCTTCGATTTCCGTGCCGAGCATCGGCTTGCCGGGTTCGAGGCCGACCTGGCGGCACACCTTCATCGTGACGATCGGGTTGTCGCCCGTCAGCACCTTCACCGCGACGCCGTTTTCGCGCAGCGCGGCGAGCGCCGGCGCGGCCGATTCCTTCGGCGGATCGAGGAAGGTCAGGAAGCCGCGCACGACGAGGTCGCGTTCGTCGGCGGTGCGGTACTGCTGGCGCTCGTCGCCGCGCGGGATCGCACGCGTGGCGAGCACGAGCACGCGGAAGCCGTCCTCGTTGTAGGCGCTGGCCTGTTCGAGCAGCCGCTTGCGCGCGACGAAGTCGAGCGGGCGCACGCCGTCCTCATCCTGCACGTGCGTGGAGACGGCCAGCATTTCCTCGACCGCGCCCTTGCAGATCAGCAGGTGCGTGCCGCGCGTGTCCTCGACGACGACCGACAGGCGGCGCCGCACGAAGTCGAACGGCAGTTCGTCGATCTTCTTGTAGCCCTGCGGCTTCACGCGCTCGCCGATCTCGTCGGCACGCGCGACGACCGCGATGTCGATCAGGTTCTTCTGGCCGCTCTGGTGGAAGCTGTTCAGCCAGCCGAGCCGCAGGATTTCCTCGTCCTTGTAGCCCGACAGGTCGAGGTGATGTTCAAGGATGATCTTGTCCTGCGTGAGCGTGCCGGTCTTGTCGGTGCACAGCACGTCCATCGCGCCGAAGTTCTGCACCGAGTTCAGCCGCTTGACGACGACCTTGCGGCGCGCCATCGCAACCGCGCCGCGCGCGAGGTTCGCGCTGACGATCATCGGCAGCATCTCGGGCGTGAGGCCCACGGCCACCGCGAGGGCGAACGTGAGCGCGCTCAGCCAGTCGCCCTTGGTCAGCCCGTTGATCATGAACACGATCGGCACCATCACGAACATGAACTTGATCAGCAGCCAGCTCACGCTCGCGACGCCGCGGTCGAAGCTCGTCTCGATGCGCTTGTGGCTCACGACGTTGCGCGCGAGCGAGCCGAAGTAGGTGTCCTCGCCGGTCGCGACGACGACGGCCGTCGCCGTGCCGCTGACGACGTTGGTGCCCATGAAGCAGACGTTCTCGAGATCGAGCAGCGATGCCGACGTATCGGTCGCGGAGTCGGCCGCGCGCGTGCTGGCGGATTTGCCGGCGACCGCGCCGAGCGTGTCGTACTTCTCGACGGGCAGCGCCTCGCCGGTCAGCACGGCCTGGCTGATGAACAGGTCGCGCGACGCGAGCAGGCGCACGTCCGCCGGGATCATGTCGCCCGCCGACAGGTGCACGATGTCGCCGGCCACGACTTCGCGCATCGGCACCTCGCGGCGTGTCGGCTCGGACGTGTCGGTCATGGCACGCTGCACGGTGGCCGTCGTGCGGACCATCGCCTTGAGCTTCTCGGCCGCGCGCAGCGAACGGAATTCCTGCACGAAGCGCAGCAGCGCGCTGATCGTGACCATCGTCAGCAGGATCGTCATGCCGACGTAGTCGCGATCGTCGGGCGCGGCGAAGTAGACGTCGGTGAAGAAGCTGATGGCGGCGAGTACCAGCAGCACGTAGACGAACGGGTTGTGGAACGAGAGCAGCAACTGGCGGGTCCAGTGCGGCGGCTTGTCGTGCGCGATTTCGTTCGGGCCGTAGTGCTGCAGGCGGTCGGCGGCCTGGTCGTAGGTGAGGCCGCGCGTGCTGGTGTTCAGCGACTTCAGCGTGTCTTCGAGTGGGCGGGCCGCTTCCTGCGCGGCGCGCATGATGCGCGGATCGTTCTGCTGGGCGCCGCCGGCCTTGATGAAGCCGCGCTGTTTCTTGTGCGATGTGTTGTGTCGTGTCGTCATGAGTCGCTCCTTGCGCACGAGGCGGCGGGCGGGGAGCGACCGTGACGTTATCGACGCACGAGCGCTCCCCGCCGCGTCGCGTCAGGCGCGATCGGCTGTGGATCGGTGAAGGCGGGAACGCTCGCCGGCGCGGGCGGTGCGGCCGGAGGGGCAGTGTGCAGCGTCGCACCGGCGAGCGGTAATCGACTACTGTCGTCTGAGTTCATCAGCACTCCTGTCGGTTGCGGATAGTCGGCACGGGCGATCGACGGCGACGCACGCGCGAAGGCGCGCGGCCGGACGGCACGCGAACGGAATGCGCACGCGGCTGACGCTGCGCGCAACACGAACGCACGCGCGCGATGGCGCATCGCGTGCATTCGACAACCATGAAAATTCGGCGGGAGATCTGGCCAGTCAAGTCAGGCCGGAAGGACGCCGCATCCTGCTTCCCGGGATGCGGCAGAAGACGAGGCTCTGCGCGTTTTCCTCAGGCAGCAGTCAAGTTGGTCGAGGACCAACTACAACTCGCATCGGTGTTCACAGAACACTCCATGTAATTAGACGGGAGCGATGGTAATGGGTCGCTGTGCGAAGCGTCAACCCTTTTGTCAGTCGTTATTTCGAGAAATGTAATCGGGGCGATGGGTGCGCGGCGCGCCGTCGGATCGACGCCAATGAAACGGCCGCGCGCATGCACGATCGGCATGCGCGCGGCCGGGGCGAGGCAGAGGGGGCGTATCAGTGGGCCGATGCGACCGCGGCCCCTGCATCGAGGATGCCCGAGCCCGCCGGCATCGCGGTGCACGACGTGCCGGCCGCGAGCTTGGCCGTGCGCGTGCCGCCCTGCAGCTTCTGCTGGATCTGTGCGGGCGTGAGGTTGCCGTTCACCGACAACATCAGCGCGGCAACCCCCGTCACTTGCGGCGTGGCGAGGCTGGTGCCGTTCGCGAGGCCGTAGGTGTCCGAGCCCGGGGTCGTCGTGCCGGTATTCGACGTCGACAGGATGTTGACGCCCGGTGCGCTCAGCGAGACATCGGGGCCGAAGTTGCTGAACGACGCGCGGCGGCCGGTCGCGTCGGTGGCGCCGACGCTGATCACGCCGCGGCAGTTCGCGGGCTGGTCGAGCCCGGTCGACAGGCCGTCGTTGCCGGCCGCGACGACGACGGTCACGCCCTTCGCGGTCACGTCGTCGATGGCCTGCTGGAACGTCGTGCTGCACGCGCCGATACCACCGAGGCTCAGGTTGATGACCTTCGCGGGGCGCGGGTTGTTCGGCACGCCGTTCACCGCGATGCCGGCGGCCCAGCGCATCCCGTCGGCGATGTCGCTCGTCGTGCCGCCGCACTTGCCGAGCACGCGCACCGGCAGGATCTGGCCGAGCCACGACACGCCGGCGATGCCGGTGCCGTTGTTGGCGGTCGCGCCGATCACGCCCATCACGCGGGTGCCGTGCCAGCTGCTGTCGCTCGGCTGGCTCGCGCAGTGATAGTACGGACCGTTAACGTTGTCGAGCTCCTGCTGCGTGACCCAGTCACCCGGGTCGGTTGCGTCAGAGCTGCGGGTCAGGCCGTTGTTGCTCGTGTTGACGTTGCTGATGAAGCTGTAGCCGGACAGCAGGTTGCCGACGAGGTCGGCGTGTGGCCGGTAGCCCGTGTCGAGCACGGCCGTGACGACAGTCGGCGAACCCTTGGTCACGCTCCACGCGGGCGGCAGGTTGATCCCGGCTGTCGGGTCGGACAGGTACCACTGCTGGCTGTAGAGCGGGTCGCTCGGCGTGTCGCGGATCTGCATCGGATGATCCGGTTCCGCGTAGTCGACGTCCGAATCGGCTGCGAATGCCTGCGCGAGCGCGGCGGCGTCGGTGGCGGCCATGCGCTGGCCGAGCGACAGCACGCTCGCGCCGTTCGAGATCGTCCGTTCGACCTGCACGTTCACCGGCGATTGCCCGACCGTGCTCGCATACGCACGTGCGCTGCCGGCGACCGGTGCCGTCCAGCGCGTCAGCGAGCGCTGGATCACCGCGTCGAGCCGCGTCCCGTTGTCGATGGCCGCCATCGCGCGCGTGGCCGTCAGCGTCTTCAGCTTGACGATCAGGTGGTCGATCGGCGGTTCGGTCGGCGCGGTTTGCGCGGCCATCTGCACGGCGGCCTGCTGCGTCGTGCACGCATTGCTGCCGGAAGACGCAGGCGGGGCCGTGGGATTGGAGGGCGCGGGCGAGGGTGCGGGGGCAGGGGCAGGCGCTGCGTTGGAAGAAGACGGGTTGCTGCCGTCGCCGCCGCCTCCACCGCCGCAACCGGCGAGGGGCAGGAGGGCGGCGGCGGACAGCATGCCGGCGAGCATGCGCGCATGTGCGGAGCGCGCCAGCGCAAGATTGAAACGCTTGGTTCTCATGTTGAAACTCGATCCTCGTAGATAACCGTCGTGCCGGCGGTGGCGCTGGTCCGGCTGACCCGGACCTTGTCTTGTTTTGTCTGACGGTTGCAGCCAGGTTGCTGCGACGCGCCATGCACTGGGTAACGGCCAGCGCGGCGGCTTCTTGAGTGCGTTTCACGAGAAAAACCGGGGCGGGCGCAAACGATTACGTTGCTGCGTTGCAGCATGAACGCGTGTTTGGAACGCGTGGCACAGAAGGTCGCGCGAGTCCGTGCGCGGCCGGTCGGGCGACATATGCGGCGCGGGCTCGTTTGCGCGGTACGGAAAACATCTTTCACGGCGCGGCCGCGCTGGAAGGTTGATTACGCTTTCCCTGATGCGACGCGAATTTTGTCGGGCGTACGATCGCGATTCGATCAACGTTTCGTCAGGAGAAAGGCATGGATCGCCGCTTACGCTGGCTGGCCGTTACGCTGTCCTGTGCGCTGGCGGGCGCCGCGCACGCGCAGGCCCTCACCGGCACGCTGAAGAAGATCAAGGACACGGGCGTGGTGTCGCTGGGCATTCGCGAATCGTCGGTGCCGTTCTCGTATTCGGACAACCAGCAGAAGAACATCGGCTATTCGCGGGACATCGCGTCGCGCATCATCGACCAGTTGAAGACGGAACTGAACGCGCCGAACCTCGTCGTGAAGGAAATCCCGATCACGTCGCAGAACCGGATTCCGCTGTTGCAGAACGGGACGATCGATTTCGAATGCGGATCGACGACGAACACGCTCGAACGGCAGAAGCAGGCCGCGTTCTCGAACAGCATCTTTCTGTATGGCATCCGCTTCAGCACGCGCAAGGATTCCGGTGTGAAGGACTTCGCGGACCTGGCCGGCAAGACGGTCGCGACGACGGCCGGCACGTCGGACGAGCGCCTGCTGCGCAAGCTCAACGAAGAGAAGGCGATGAACATGACGATCATCAGCGCGAAGGATCATGCCGAAGCGTTCATGAACGTCACGACCGGGCGCGCGGTGGCGTTCGTGATGGACGAGCCGCTGCTGTACGGCGAGATCGCGAAAGACCGCAACCCGGGCGCGTACACGGTGACGGGCACGCCGCTCGTCCACGAGAACTACGCGTGCATGATGCGCAGGGACGATCCGGCGTTCAAGCACGTGGTCGACGGCGTGATCGCGAAGATGCAGACGTCGGGCGCGGCCGAGAAGCTCTACAACCAGTGGTTCACGCAGCCGATTCCGCCCAAGGGCGTGAGCCTCGACTATCCGCTGTCGGCGGAGATGAAGCAGCTGTTCAGGAATCCGACGGATCAGGCGCAGTATTGATTCGGCCGTCGCAATGAAAAACCGCCGGCGTATGCCGGCGGTTCGAGCGCGCCGCGACGAGCGGCGCGAAGCGTGTCAGGCCTTGATTTCCGGGCCGCGCGCGGCCGGGGCGGCCGGCGTTGCCGGGGCCGTCGAACGCACCGACGGCTGCGCCGGCACGATGACGAGCACCGGCTCGGGCATGGCCCACGGCGCCATCGCGAAGCCGACGGGCTGCGGCATCGGCATCGCGAACGCATTGGCGAGCGCGATGTGCTGGAGCGCCATCATCTGCTGCTGCATCGCGACCATCTGCGCCTGGGCCGCCTGCATCCGGTACTGCACGGCCTGCATGTGCCGCAACGCTGCGGCGGGCGGCAGGCCGTCCGACGACGACGTCTGCATCTCGAAGCTCGCGCCGCCTTGCGGGCTGTGCCAGCTCCACGTGCTGACCTTCATCGGGCCGACGGCCGTCTGGACGACGCGCGTTTCGGCTTTCACGGGCACGGCCTGCCCGTCGACGTTGACGAACATCGGTTGGGCGGCCGCCGCGCCGGCCTGCCCGGCCAGGGCGAACACGGGCGCCAGCGCCAGCGCGCCCGCCGCCATATACGAACGGAATCGCATCTTCGTATCTCCATCAAACGAGACTGATCGAATCAACAATGACGTGCGGCTCACGGAGTGAGCCATCCGGGACAATGCCGCCGTCGGCTTAAATCAACATTAAAACCGCCGCCGGCCGGCCCGGTCAGCGCATGTCGGGACGCTGCGCAATCGGCATTCAACCTCGTCCTCGCCAGGGGAATCCGGCTGCGTGGCGCGACAACGGGCACAATACGGGATTCGCCACGGCGCACGCGTGTTCGTCATTCGAACATCGCACGGCTGCGCCGCTGCTGCCCGACCTCCTTCCCCGTCGTCATGAACGCCACGCTCACTCCGGCGCGCGAGTCGAACTCGCCGCGTTTCCTGCTGTTCCTGATCTGCCTGTTCGCGTCCGCCGGCCAGCTCGCAATCGACATCTACGTGCCCGCGCTGCCCGACATGGCACGTTCGTTCGCCACCACGCCGCAGGCGATCCAGTCGAGCGTGTCCGGCTATATGGCGGCCTACGCGCTCGGCCAGCTGATTTTCGGGCCGGTCGCCGATGCCTACGGGCGCAAGCGCGTGCTCGCGTTCGGGCTCGTGATCTACACGATCGGCTGCCTGCTGTCGCTCGGCGCGCAGAACCTGGAGACGTTCGTGCTCGCGCGCTGCCTGCAGGGCTTCGGGATCGCGACCACCAACCTGCTCGCGAAGGCGATCATCACCGATTCGTTCTCCGGCCAGGCGCTGATGCACGCGTTCACATACATGTCGATCGCGTGGGGGCTCGCGCCGATCGTCGCACCGGTGATCGGCGCGCACCTGCAGGAATGGTTCGGCTGGCGCGCGTGCCTCGTGTTCCTGCTCGTGTACTCGCTGGTGATGTGGGCGCTGCTGTGGCGTTACCGCGAAACCTTGCCGAAGCCCGTGCATCTCGAGCCGCGCACGCTGATGGCGAACGCGGGCAAGGTGCTGGCGAGCCCGGTGTTCCAGAGCTGCTTCCTCGCACAGGGGCTGTGCTACAGCATCCTGCTCGTGTTCAACATCGTCGGGCCGTTCATGGTGCAGACCACGCTGCACAAGCCGCCGACCTTCTTCGGCTATCTCGCGCTCGGGATCGGGCTGATGTATTTCCTCGGCGGCCTGTCGAACCGGATTCACGGGCACGGATTGCCGAGCGCCGAGCAACGGCTGCGCATCGGCGCGCGCGTGATGGCCGGCGCGTCGGTCGCGATGCTGGTGCTGGCGCTGACCGTCGGGCTGCGCGTCTGGACGCTCGCGACGCCGGTGCTCGTGATGGGCTTCTGCGCGGGCGCGATGTATCCGACGCTGATGGCCAAGGGCAATTCGCTGTTTCCGCATATCGCCGGCCTGACGAGCGCGATCCTCGGATGTGCGCTGCTGCTGGTGTCGTCCGCGATGATGGGGCTGGCCGGCTTCGTGTCGATTCACGTGCTGACGCCGCTCGCGGTGTTCTTCGTCGTGCTGTCGTGCATCGTCGTGTGGATGGTCACCAAGCTGTTGCGGTACCTGTCGCAGCAGCAGGCCCAGGCCGCGCCCGTCGTGTGCGGGCGTGGGGAGGCCGCGTAAGTGCCGCCTGTCGACCGGGCCATGAGCCCGATCCTGCTGAACCGCGTCGCGCGAACCGACGCAGCCGACCTGGTCGCCGCCAATCGCGCGAGCCGGAGCCACCATCTGCCGTGGGTCGATTCGTTCACCGACCAGGCGGGTTTCGACCAGTGGTTCGGCCGCTGCCTGACGGGGCCGAACGTCGGCCTCGTCGCGCGCGAACGCACGTCCGGGGCGGTGGTCGGCGTGGTGAACCTCAACGAGATCGTCGGCGGCGTGTTCCAGAGCGCATACCTCGGGTACTACGGGATGGTGGAATTCAGCCGTACGGGACTGATGACCGAAGCCCTGCGCGCGGCGATCGGCATCGCGTTCGGCGAACTCGGGCTGCATCGGCTCGAAGCGAACATCCAGCCCGGCAACCACGCGTCGATTGCACTGGTTCGGCGGCTCGGTTTCACGAAAGAGGGGTTTTCGCCGCGCTATCTGCGCATCGGCGGCGAATGGCGCGACCACGAACGGTGGGCGCTGCTGGCCGACGGCGAACCCGAAGCGCGCACCTGACGGCCGATACCCGATACCGGGCGATCTTCTTCCCGCCACCGGTCGCTTATAGCGGATGCGCCGCGCCGGCCTGCGTCAGCAGCGAAACGGCCGCCGCGTCCGGCATCCCGTTCGAATCGATTGCGCCGGCTTTCGCGAGTGCGGCGAGATCGCTGTCGACACCCGGTTGCCCGACCGTGAACGATGTCGTCAGGAACGCCGGCGCGGTGAGCGCCACCGAATAGCGCTGCTGCAGATTCGTTACCACGGCCGATTGCGCGGCCTGGACGGTGTTCGCGCTGTTCATCGCCTGCTGGTAGCGCGAATTCCCCTGGAAATTGCCGATCAACGTGGCCGTGTTCGTGCCGAGCTGGGCGGCGAGATAGACCAGCAGCAGTTCGGTCTCGGGCGTCGTGTTGAACGTGCCGCCCGCGTATGCGAGCGAATGCAGGCTCGTGCCGCCCGACGTTACCGTGATCACGCACGGCAGCGCCGCATTGACCGTCACGTTGTAGTTGCCGCCGCCATCCGTCAGCGTTGTTGCCGACCCTGCCGCGCAACTGACCGTTACCTGCGCGCTGGCGAGCGCGCCGCCCGTCGCGGCCGTGCCGGAAAGCGCGACCGTCTGCGTGTTGTTGTTGAAGCAGGCATCCACACCGAAGCACGCATCGCCGTTGCACGCCTGAAGCGTCGTGAGGGTGGCGAGGCAGAGCGTGCCGAGCGCGGGGCGGATGGAGCGCGGAAGGCGATCGTTCATGGTGACGGGTGTCCGGAAGAAAGGGGCAGCCGGTGCGCGCCCGGGGCAGCGGCGCTGTCACGTCATTCTAGATTGCGGATCCGCGCGCTGCTTGCCGGTTTGCCGGTCCGGCCGGAAACCTTTCAGTTCCTTTCATAATTGGTTATGCTGCGGGACGATTGAAAACGACGAGAGAATGCGCCGTTCCCGATGGAGCCGGTGCGCCGTTTCCGACATGAACCTGAAACGACAGACGGGCCGGCCGTGCCCGCCGGATGGCGAGGGCGATCCGGGATCGTCGGCCGGCCCGACCCGAAACGATGCACCGCCCGCACGTGCGCACGGTACGGCCCGCCTTGGCAGCAACGCGAAATGTGCGGTGGTCGCCGTGCTGGCGGGCATCGCGCTCGTCCATGGCGCGGCTTTCGCGGCGCCGACCGACGACGATGCCGCCAACGCGGCCGGCGTGCCGATAGCCGAAGTATCGTCGGCGTGCGGGCACGTGGCCGCCGTAACGACTTATCCCGTTGCCGCCAAACCCGAATCACCACCGCGGCTACAAGGGCGCGTGACGGACACGGCCGGCGCGCTGAGCGCCGCATGCGCCGCGGAACTGACCGACCGCCTCGCCGATCTCAAGCGCCGCCTCGGCGTGCAGATGGCGGTCCTGCTGGTCGGCTCGACGGGCCAGTCGACGATCGAGCAGTTCGCGACCGACGTGTTCGACAAATGGCGTCTCGGCGAGAGCAAGATCGACAACGGCATGCTGCTCGTCGCCGCGCTGAACGACCACACCGTGCGGATCGAGGTCGGCTACGGCCTGGAAGGCGCGGTGCCGGACATCGTGGCGGGGCGGATTATCCGCGAGCGTATCGTGCCGGCTTTCCGCGAGAACCGCATCGAGGCCGGCGTCAGCGAGGCGCTCGACGCGCTGGTGCGCGAGATGACGCCGCCGGAGACGCCCGCGCAGCAGAATGACGTGGCCGGTAACCTCGACGCGAGCGGTGCGGAAAGGCGGCAGTCGAACGGGCTGCTGGAGAAGGAGCCGATCGATCACGGCAGCTTCACGTTCTGGCTCCTGCTCGCGCTCGCCAACCTCGCGCTGGGCGTCGCGGCCGAGTGGCGCAAGCTGCGCTGGCAGGTGACGGTCCCGGTCAGCTATCTCGTTGCGACGATCGTGCCGATCGTGATGCTGCCCGTAGGGGCGATCTTCGAGGGCAGCCTGGAAGCGATCCTTGGGGCGTTGATGCTCGTTCCGACGAGCATCGGCGCAGGGGCGTGCCTGCTCGGCATCGGCGTCGTTCGTTCCGCGCGCATCCGCAAATACACGGCGATCATCGGCGGGACGTTGGCGGTATTGATCGCGATCGGGCATGCGATGGGCTATTCGCCCGGTGAAGTACTGCTGACGGTTTTCTGCGTGCTGATGGTGATCGGCATCATCCTGGACAAGCTGTTCGGCTGGAGCAGCTCGTCTTCCTCGTCTTCGTCGTCAGGCTTCAAGTGGCCGTCGTCGAACTCGCGCTCGAGCTCGAGCTCCGATTCGTTCCGCGGCGGCGGCGGTTCGAGCGGTGGCGGTGGCGCATCGGGCCGCTGGTAGGTGCCACGCGACCCATCCGCGCGAATGATTCTCTTTACCCTTCGCTCCGTCCGGAGCGTTCAACCGGAAACAACCGACGATGAAATGGTTTCGAATCCTGCTCGTATGCTGCGTGCTCGCTCCGCTCGCGGGGTGCGGCTACAACGCGATCCAGTCGTCTGACGAGGATATCAATGCCGCGTGGTCCGAAGTGCTGAACCAGTACCAGCGACGGGCCGATCTCGTGCCGAACCTCGCCGCGTCGGTGAAGGGCTACGCGTCGCACGAGGAGCGCGTGCTGACCGAGGTGGCGTCGGCCCGTGCGCGCGTGGGTAGCATGCAGATGACGCCGGAGATGGCGAAGGATCCGGCCGCGCTCGCGGCGTTCGACCAGCGGCAGGGCGAGCTGTCGGGGGCGCTGAGCCGGTTGATGGTGGTGTCCGAACGCTACCCGGAACTGAAGGCGAACGAAGCGTTTCGTGATCTGCAGACGCAGCTCGAAGGTACGGAAAACCGCATCGCGGTCGCGCGCGGCCGCTACATCAAGACCGTGCAGCATTACAACGTGCAGATCCGTCAGTTCCCGGGCGTCGTGATCGCGAAGATCTTCGGCTACCAGCCGCGCCCGAATTTCGGCGTCGCGAACGAAGCGGCGATCTCGACCGCGCCGGCGCTCGATTTCTCCGCGCAGCCGCAGTCGCAGTCGCCGAAGGCGAAGGTGGCCGGCGAGTAAGGCCGGCTCACGTATTCACGTGTTCACGTGTTCAGGGCTTGCGCGCAGCCGCCTTCGCGAATGCGCCGCGCACCTCGAAGCTGATCGTATCGGCCACGTTGCCGCGCGCATCGACGAGCTCGAGCCGGTGCCGGCCCGGCCACGGCATCCACGCGACGCGATCGGCATGCCCGATCACCTTGTCGTCGAGCCGCCACGCGAACTTCGTCGCGCGTCCGGCCGAGCGCTCGAACCAGATCCGCTGGTTCTTCGGCGGAATGTCCGGATCGATCGCGAAGATCGTGCCGTCGGTTGGCGTGCCGATCGTCAGCGGCGCACGCGCACCGTCCTTGCCCGGCGTGACGGGAGCGGCGAGCCGGATCGTGTCGACCGCCGTTCCCGCGACGAACCACTCGTTGCGCGACGGTTCGATATCGCGTTCGAACGTGATGCGGCGCGTCTCGACGCCGGCCGGCGCGCGCGGCGCACGGCTCGGCTGGACGCGGTGCAGGTAGCCGACGACGGCCGACCACACCGGCGACGCACCCGTGACGCCCGATACGTCCCACATCGGCGAGCCGTCCGCATTGCCGACCCACACGCCGACCGTATAACGCGACGTGAAGCCGACGGTCCAGTTGTCGCGCATGTCCTTGCTGGTGCCGGTCTTGACCGCCGAGAAGAAGCGCGTCGCGAGCGGATTGTCGAAGCCGAACGTGCGCACGCGCGCGTTGTTGTCGGCGAGGATGTCGGTCACGACGAAGCTGGCCGCGTCGCTGAACACGCGCGTGCCGTCGGCTGCGCGGGCGGGTGGCGCGGCCGATGCGCCGGCTGCGCCGGATGCACCGGATGCCGGCGCCGGCACGTCGATGACCTTGCGCGCGACGCCGCCGTTCGCGAGCGCGCGATACGCGTTGGTCAGCGACAGCAGCGTGACGTCCGCACTGCCGAGCGCGAGACTGAAGCCGTAGTAGTCGCCTTCCTGCGCGAGCGGCAGGCCGAGCGCGGTCAGCGTGCGCGCGAAGCGGTGCGGCGTGACGAGCACGAGCGTGCGCACGGCCGGCACGTTCAGCGAGCCGCCGAGCGCGCTGCGCACGCTCACCCAGCCCTTGAAATCCTTGTCGTAGTTCTGCGGAATGTAGAGGCCGCCCCCGGCGGCGAGGTTGATCGGCGCATCGTCGAGCAGCGACGCAGCCGTCAGCCGTTTCTCGTCGATCGCCTGCGCATACAGGAACGGCTTGAGCGTCGAGCCGGCCTGGCGCGGCGCGAGCACGGCATCGACGTCGCGTGCGCCCGACAGTGCGCCGGACGATCCGACCCACGCGCGAATCTCGCCGGTCGCGTTGTCGATCACGACGACCGCGCCGTCCTGCACGTTGCGCCGGTGCGCGGGCGCGTTGAGTTCGGTCAGCGCGCGCACCAGCGTGTCGCGCGCGAAGCGCTGCAGCGGCGCGTCAAGTGTCGTGCGTATCTGCGCGCCGGCCGTTGGCCGGACCTCGGCCGCGATGCGTCGCGCGAAGTGCGGGGCGAGGGCGGCGCCGTCGTCGCGCGCGGCGCTGGCCGGGCGCGCGATGACGAGCTGCACGTAGCCGTCGAGCGACGCGCAGGCCTGCTCGGCATGCATGTCGCGCAGGATCCGGCACGCGCGCTCGGCGACTTTCGCGGAGGTTGCATTGGGGGCGCGCACGAGCGCGGCGGCGATCGCGGCTTCGCGGGCATCGAGGCCCGACGGCGCCTTGCCGAAGAGCACCTGCGACAGCGCGGCAAGGCCGATCGTCTCGCCGCGGAACGGCACGAGGTTCAGGTATGCCTCGAGCACCTGGTCCTTGCGCCAGCCGCGTTCGAGCAGCAGCGCGTTGACCGCCTGCGACGCTTTCTGCGGCAGCGAGCGCTGGCCCGAGCGGCGCGGCGAATCGCTGAGCAGCCCGGCGAGCTGCATCGTGACGGTCGACGCGCCGCGCGTGCGCTCGTTCCACAGGTTGCCCCACGCGGCGCCGGCGATGCCGCGCCAGTCGACGCCGCTGTGTTCATAAAAGCGCTTGTCTTCGGACACGACGATCGCTTCGCGAAACGCGGGCGACACGTCGGCGAGCGACACCCAGTCGCCGCGCCGTTCGGTGAGGTCGACGCGCGTACGCTGCAGCGGCGTGCCGTCGCGTGCGAGCAGCACCCAGTCGGAGCTGCGCCAGTTGCGGCGCACTTCGTCGTAGCTCGGCAGCGCATGCGCGACGAGCGGGGCGGCCAGCACGATGGCAACGAATACGCGGCCGGCGAAACGCGCCGGCCGCGGCAAACCCTGATCGATCATCGCTTGCTCGTTACTTGCCCGCTTCGGCCGCTTTCACGGTCATCGGCGGGTTCGGCCACAGGCCGTACACGGACGGCGCGTACAGCGCCTCGACACGCGTCGGCGGCAGCCCGAACGTGCCGACGTTGTTCAGCCGCACCGTGTACTCGACCGAGAATTTGCCCTTCGGCAGATAGTCGTAGTACGCGCGGTAGCCGTCGAAGTCGCGCTCGATGAACGCCGGCCACGCGCCGTCCGGCGTCTTCTCGCCCTGGGTCGCGGCTTCGGAGTCGCGGCCGAGGCCCGAACCGAGGATCGTCGAACCGGCCGGCACCGGATCGTTGACGACGACCCACGTCATGTCGCTCTGCGCATCGATGTCGAGATGCACGCGCACGACGTCGCCGCGCGTCAGCACGCCCTTGACGGCGGGCGACACGGGCGTGACGGTCTTCGTGATCCGGTAGCCGGCCGCGAACGGCGCACGCAGCGGCACCGCCGCGAGGCTTTCGATCGTGGCCCACGGGCGGCCCGTGCCGTCCTGCGTGACCGACAGCGTGGCCGGCGCCTGCGACGCGCGCGGCCACGGCAGCATCACGCTGCGGGCCGCGGTGGCGCGGGTGGCCGGGGTGGCCGATGCCGGCGTGTCGGCCGGCGTGGACGCGGGGGCCGACGCCTGCGACCACGAGATCGTGCGCGCGTCGCCGCCGAGCGCGACCTTCGTCGCGCCGGCCACCGGCGTGCTCTCGTAGGTGCGCGAGAAGCGCTCGACCGCGAGCAGGCCGAGCGCGTTCGACGTCGTGGTCTGCCATGCGCCCTGGCGCTGCAGTGCGAGCAGGCCGGCCGTCACGCGCGGCATCTCGTCCTTCCACGCCGGGTCGCCGGCGAATTCCAGCGCGAGCCGTGCCGCGTTGGTCTCGTTGCTGGTCATCAGCCACCACAGGTCGTCGTCGCGGGCGGTCGAGAACACGAGCTGCGTGCCCTGGTACGTCAGGCGTGCCCGCAGGATCTGTTCGACCTGCGCGCGCTTCTCGTCGCGTTGCGGGATGTCCTTCACGCGCGTCAGGATCGCGTGATAGTCGATCACCGCGGAAGTCGGCCACTGGTTCGGCGCGATCTCGATCGAGCCGAGCATGCGGCCCTGCGCGGCGCCGTAGCGCGACAGCGCCTCGATCGCGGCCAGCTTGCGCAGGTCGCGGTCCTGGCGCGGCGCCCACGGGTTGCGCTCGAGGCGGCCGTCGACGAAGCGCGCGAGCCCGGCCTCGAGCTGCGAGCGCAGGTCTTCCGGCAGCGCGAAGCGCGGGTCGAGACGGCTCGCCTCGTCGGACACCACGAGCAGGTACGACGACAGCGTCGCGCTGCCGGCATGCGAATCGTCGGACGACGGCGGGAAGTAGCTCGCGAGCCCGTCGCTGTCGAGATAGACGGGCATGCGTGCGATCAGCGCCTGCCATTGCGCGGGGTCGCGCAGGCCGATCGCGCGCGACGTCTGCTGTTCGAGGCAGCGGTACGGATAGCGCTCGAACCAGCGTTTCACGCCGGGCAGCCCGTCGGCGAGCTTCGACTGCAGCGACACGGCGATGCCGCCGCGCGGCAGGCCTTGCGCGTTGTTCGCGGCGCCGGCCGGGGAGGCGATCGGCACCGTCAGCGTGCCGTCGACTTGCGCGAGCGTCGCCTGCTGGACCGTGACCGGCAGCGCGGGCACGACCTTCTGCGCGACCGCCAGCGCGTCGGACGCGCGCTTGCCGCCTTGCTCGGCTGCTTCGATGCGCCAGTTCAGCGCACCGGCCGCGTCGAGCGCCTGCTCGGGCACGGTGATCGTCCACGCGACCTCGGTGGCCGTGTTGGCCGCGAGCGAGACGGTTTGCGGCGCGACGTCGAGGCCCGTCACGCGCGGCGTCACGACGACCTGCATCGCGCGGTCGGTCGTGTTGCGCAGCGTCACCTGCGCGCGGAACGCGTCGCCTTCGCGCACGAGCGGCGGCAGGCCGGAGATCAGCTGCAGATCCTGCGTGCTGCGGATCGACGTGCTGCCGGTGCCGAAGCGGTCGGGGCCGACCG
The DNA here is from genome assembly GCF_002223205.1 of Burkholderia sp. AU27893. Lineage (NCBI taxonomy): Bacteria > Pseudomonadati > Pseudomonadota > Betaproteobacteria > Burkholderiales > Burkholderiaceae > Burkholderia > Burkholderia sp. AU27893. The sequence goes on from NZ_NKFD01000004.1 coordinate 851,987, forward strand.
CCGCGATCGCGACGATCCGGAAGCGCGTGAGCGCGTCGTTCAGCGGCACCTCGACGGTTGCGCTGCCATTGGCATCCAGCGTCACGCGCGGATTCCACAGCAGCAGCGTGTCGAACAGCTCGCGCGTCGGCGCGCTGCCGCCACCGCCGCCCGCGGGCACGGCCTTGCGGCCGAAGTGGCGGCGGCCTACGATTTCCATCTGTGCCGTGGATGTCTCGACGCCGTACGCGCGTCGCCGCAGCATCGCATCGAGCAGGTCCCAGCTGTTGTTCGGCATCAGTTCGAGCAGCGCTTCATCGACGGCCGCGACCGCGATCTGCGTGCCGGCCGGCGCGGGCTGGCCGTTCGGCAGCGTGACCTTCACGTGCGCCTGCGCCTTGCTGCGCACCGTGTAGCGCGTCGCGTCGGTCGTCACGGTCACGCCGAGGCGGTGCACGCCGGTGCCGACCTTGATTTCGCCGAGACCGTAGCGGAACGCCGGCTTCGACAGGTCGACGAACGCGGTCGGCGCTTCATAGTGACGGCCCTCGCGCCAGAACGCGCGCGCCCATTCGACCGGCGCCTTCCAGCCCCAGGTGAAAAACGAGTACCACGGCACCTCGCGAATCCGGCCGCGCAGCGCGAGCACCGACACGTAGACGTTCGGCCCCCACGATTCGCCGACCTTCAGGTCGACCGTCGGGTTCTTGCCGTTCAGCTCGACGATGTGCGTTTCCATCACGCCGCCGCGTTCGACCGCGACCAGCGCAGTCGCGTAGCGGAACGGCATGCGTACCTGGAAGCGGGCGGTTTCGCCCGGTTCGTACGCGGTTTTCTCGGGGATCACGTCGATCCGGTCGGTGTTGTCGCCGCCGAACCAGAGTTCGTCCTCGCGCGTGACCCACACCGACGTCGACGCGTTCGACGTGCGGCCGTCGCCGTCCTTGGCGACCGCGATCAGCTGCACGTTGCCGGCCTGTTCGAGCGTCGCGTCGCAGGCCATGCGGCCCTTGTCGTCGGTCTTGCCCGAGCACAGCACGCCGAGGTCGCGCGTGTCGCTCTTGTTGTCGTACGCATAGAAGCCGCCGACCATCCGCTTGCGCGACGACGTCGTGATGCGCGCGATGCCCTTGATCTCGATCGGCACGGACGCACGTGGCTTGCCTTGCAGGTCGACCGCCAGGGCCTGCACGGGCACGCGCTGGCCGACCGATACCCAGCGGCCCGCCTTGATGCCGGCCACGACGGCAGCCGGCCACAGGATCGTGTCGCCGCGAATCGTCTGCACTTCGCCGTTCGGGTCGGCGAACGTCGCTTCGAGCGCGATGCGCTTCGGCGCGTCGACGTCGGGCAGACCCTTGAGCGTGACCGAGCCCGCACCGTTGCGGTCGAGCGTCAGCGGCAGCTTGTCGGCGATCAGCTTCGTCGCGTCGGGATCGTTGTTCGACGTCGATGCGTTGTCGCCGTCCTGCGAATCGTCGTCGGCGTTGCCGTCGCTCGCTTCGGGGCGATACGGCGTGAAGCTGAAGTCCTCGAAGCGATCCGCGAACGGCGGCGACGCCCACTTCATCAGCGCCGACACCTGCACCGGCAGGTTCGATGCGCCGCCGCCCGACACGTAGTCGATCTGCACCGCGAGCGGTGCTTCCTTGACGGCGACGAGCGGGCTCTTCTGCGCGTCGCGCGCGCCGATCGAGCCCTTCAGCACGGGCAGGCGGAACGCCTCGACGCGGAAGCTGCCGCTGTAATAGGTGGCGGTCGGTGCGTCTTCCGGGCCGCCTTCGAGCTCGACGCTGTATTCGCCGAGCTTCGCGGCGGCCGGCAGCGTGAACTGCGTGTCCGCGCTGTGATCGGTTGCCCACGTGAGCGGCAGCTTGTAGGTCTGACCCGTGCCGAGATGGCGGATCGTCACGCGCGTCGGATATTGCGACGGGAACGCGAGGCTCTGCAGCGTCTCGGCCCGGATGAAATGCTTCATCGACACGGTTTCGCCGGCGCGCAGCAGCGTGCGGTCGAAGACCGTATGCGCGCGCACGGTGCGTGCGCTGTCCGTGTCGGTCGGCACGTTGAAGCGCCACGATTCGATCCCGCGGTTCCAGCCCGAGCTGACGAACGCCATGTCGGGGCCCGTCTTCGGATCGTTCACGCGGGCCGACACGAAGTAGTCGTCGAAGCGTTGTTCCGAGTCGGACGAGCTGCAGGCGCGCTTCGATTCGAACGCGCCGTCGATCTTCAGCAGGCCCTGCGCATCGGTCTTGCCGGACGCGATCTCGTCGCCGTTGCAGTCCGACACGCGGATCTGCGCGTTCGGCACGGGCTTGCCCTTGTCGAGCGTCGTGACCCACACGAGGTTGTTTTCGCGGCCCTGTTTCAGGTGCACGCCGAGGTTGGTGACGAGCACCGTGGTGCGCACGTACATGCTCGACGGCTTCGCGAGCAGCGAGCGGCCGAGCGCGGGCGACGCGAGTTCGAGCACGTAGAAGCCGGGCTTGTCGATCGGCACGCCGACGACTTCGAACGGGCGCAGCGCCTTCGGGTCCGCCTTCGGCAGCGTCAGCGCCTGCACGCCGGGCTGGCCCTTGAGCAGCGTCAGCGAGCGCACGTCGATGCGGCGATCCTTCGGCGCGGGCGCCTTCTCGCCGGCTTCGCGCGGCACGTACACGGGATGCTGGCCCTTGCGTTCGAGCAGGCCGGGAATCTGGCGGTCGATCGAGCCGGCCGTCATCGACCAGTTGTCGAAGCGGTCGACCGTGCGCATCCACTGGCGGATCGCGGTGTCGTCGTCGACCTTCAGGTTCGAGAACTGCGCGCCCTGGGTGTTGAGGCCGTCGATATGCAGGTCGGCCTCGACGTTGCGCAGCGTGACGGGCACGAGCGCGGGCGAATCGGGTTCGGCGAAGCGCTCGACGATCCCGAAGGTGCCCGACGAGAATTTCGCGAGCGGCGGCATCGGCGCGGTGCGCGTCGCGAGCGGGAACAGGTCGGCGTTCGACAGCGGCCGGTCGGTCACGTCGCGCAGGCCCGACGGCAGTTCGATCGTGAGGGCGGCCTGTTCGGGCAGCGGCGGGTTGAACGTGACGGTGGTGACTTCCTCGCTCTTGTCGTCGGCCGCGAAGGTCGGCGCGAGCGTTCCGTCAGGGCCGCGCAGCTTGATCGCCTCGGCGTTCTTGCGCGAGATCGGCGCGTTGAACGACAGCGTGAGCGGGCGCAGCGGCGTGCAGGGCGCCTTCGCATTCTCGCGTTCGCACGAGAAGCTCGCGGCGAACGGGGCCCGCACGGTGAAGTCGAAGCGGCGCTCCGTTTCGTTCGGAATGCCGCTCGGGCTCGTGACGCCCTTGCCGTACACGAGCTGCATCTTCGCGCTCGCCGGCAGCGCCTGCGCGCACGACAGCGTCAGCACGCGCGCGGCATCCTTCTTCAGCCCAAAATGATCGAGCAGTGCGTTGCGCGCATCGTCGTCGGCGGCCGTGACGGGAATGCGGTTGCCGATGCCGGCGGCTTCGCACCAGATGTTCGCGAGCGCCGAACGCGGTTCGGCCGGGCCGTTCAGCTTCAGCACGAACATCTGCCGTTCCTCGATCTCGCGCGAGCCGGGGCGCACGTTCACCGGGAACGGGCCGCCCGTCTGGAACGTGAAGCGGCGCGGGCCGCTGGCCGCGTTGCCGGCGACCGAGCGCAACGTGTCGTTGAGCGCGACCGAGCAGCGCACGCCGGGCGGCAGGTCGTTTTCGAAATCGTAAACCCAGGTCTTGTCGTCGAGCCAGTGCCCCTGGCCGCGCGCGGCGGTGGAATCGTTGCAGGTCACGCGTGCCGGATTCGGCGCGGAGGCCGAGCCGAACGCGACCATCGGTTCGTCGAACTTGACGACCGTCTGCCGGACTTCGGTGACGGTGCCTTGCGGCGACACGCTCACCGTGCGCGCCGCGCCCGCATGCAGCGACAGCGCCGTGGCGCCGCCGAGCGCCGCGATGGCGCCGATGCGCCAGAGCAGCCGGGTGGTGTGGTCGGTTCGTTTTGCGTTGTTCTGTTTGTCGTGCTGCTTCATCGCTCGATTGCCCTCGGAGGGAAGCTTTCTGTTTGATTGCACGCGATTCTAACCGACCGACCTGCGCGCGCATCGCGCTGCACAGTGTGTCGTCGGCGTGCGACACTGGTATGCGTGCCGCAGATCTGTCGCGTCAACGACACAAAAATGCAGCGAAATGTCGATTGTCTCGGATTGCGGAACATTTAATGGACTATAAAAAGATTGTTCGATCCGATTTGTGCGCGTACATTTCAGGTCCGCGCCAATGTTTGAGAAATATCAAGCGTGGTTTTCCCGAATCCGGTGTTCGAGAGAAGGAAACATGCACAACGACAACACTCCCCACTCGCGTCGCACTGGCGACGCAGCCGTAACAGGCATCACACGGCGTCAATGGCTGCAGGGCGCACTGGCGCTGACGGCGGCGGGCCTCACGGGCTCGCTGGCGTTGCGGGCCCTGGCCGACGATCCCGGCACCGCGCCGCTCGATACGTTCATGACGCTCTCCGAAGCAGTGACAGGCAAGAAGGGGTTGAGCCGCGTGCTCGGCCAGCGCTTCCTGCAGGCGCTGCAGAAGGGTTCGTTCAAGACGGCCGACAGCCTGTCGCAACTCGCCGGCGCACTCGCGTCCGGTTCGCTGAATTCCGACCAGGAAGCACTCGCGCTGAAGATTCTTGAAGCGTGGTATCTCGGCATCGTCGACAACGTCGTGATTACCTACGAAGAAGCACTAATGTTCAGCGTCGTATCCGATACGCTCGTGATCCCGTCGTATTGCCCCAACAAACCCGGCTTCTGGGCCGAAAAACCGATCGAGAGGCAAGCCTGATGGCCGATACCGATACGCAAAAGGCCGACGTTGTCGTCGTCGGCTCGGGTGTCGCAGGCGCGATCGTTGCGCACCAGCTCGCGATGGCGGGCAAGTCCGTGATCCTGCTGGAAGCCGGCCCGCGCATGCCGCGCTGGGAAATCGTCGAGCGCTTCCGCAACCAGGTCGACAAGACCGATTTCATGGCGCCGTACCCGTCGAGCGCGTGGGCGCCGCATCCGGAATACGGCCCGCCGAACGACTACCTGATCCTGAAGGGCGAGCACAAGTTCAACTCGCAGTACATCCGCGCGGTGGGCGGCACGACGTGGCACTGGGCCGCGTCGGCGTGGCGCTTCATCCCGAACGACTTCAAGATGAAGACGGTGTACGGCGTCGGCCGCGACTGGCCGATCCAGTACGACGACCTCGAGCATTACTACCAGCGCGCCGAAGAGGAACTCGGCGTGTGGGGCCCGGGCCCCGAGGAAGACCTGTACTCGCCGCGCAAGGAGCCGTACCCGATGCCGCCGCTGCCGTTGTCGTTCAACGAGCAGACGATCAAGAGCGCGCTCAACGGCTATGACCCGAAGTTCCACGTGGTGACCGAGCCGGTCGCGCGCAACAGCCGCCCGTACGACGGCCGGCCGACTTGTTGCGGGAACAACAACTGCATGCCGATCTGCCCGATCGGCGCGATGTACAACGGCATCGTGCACGTCGAGAAGGCCGAGCAGGCCGGCGCGAAGCTGATCGACAGCGCGGTCGTCTACAAGCTCGAGACGGGGCCGGACAAGCGCATCACCGCCGCGGTCTACAAGGACAAGACGGGCGCCGACCATCGCGTCGAAGGCAAGTACTTCGTGATCGCCGCGAACGGCATCGAGACGCCGAAGATCCTGCTGATGTCCGCGAACCGCGATTTCCCGAACGGTGTCGCGAACAGCTCGGACATGGTCGGTCGCAACCTGATGGACCACCCGGGCACCGGCGTGTCGTTCTACGCGAGCGAGAAGCTGTGGCCGGGCCGCGGCCCGCAGGAGATGACGTCGCTGATCGGTTTCCGCGACGGCCCGTTCCGCGCGACCGAAGCCGCGAAGAAGATCCACCTGTCGAACATGTCGCGCATCAACCAGGAAACGCAGAAGATCTTCAAGGCCGGCAAGCTGATGAAGCCCGAGGAGCTCGACGCGCAGATCCGCGACCGTTCAGCGCGCTACGTGCAGTTCGACTGCTTCCACGAAATCCTGCCGCAACCCGAGAACCGCATCGTGCCGAGCAAGACGGCCACCGACGCGGTCGGCATCCCGCGCCCCGAGATCACGTATGCGATCGACGACTACGTGAAGCGCGGCGCCGTGCACACGCGCGAGGTCTATGCGACCGCCGCGAAGGTGCTGGGCGGCACCGAAGTCGTCTTCAACGACGAGTTCGCGCCGAACAACCACATCACGGGCGCGACGATCATGGGCGCGGATGCACGCGACTCGGTCGTCGACAAGGACTGCCGCACGTTCGACCATCCGAACCTGTTCATCTCGAGCAGCTCGACGATGCCGACCGTCGGTACGGTGAACGTGACGCTGACGATCGCGGCGCTGGCGCTGCGGATGTCGGACACGCTGAAGAAGGAAGTCTGACCGTGCGGAAATCTACTCTCACCTTCCTCCTCGCCGGCTGCCTCGCGCTGCCGGGTCTCGTACGCGCGGCCGATGCGGCCGATCCGGCGCTGGTCAAGCGCGGCGAATATCTCGCGGTCGCGGGCGACTGCATGGCGTGCCACACCGCGAAGGGCGGCAAGCCGTTCGCGGGCGGTCTCGGCATGCCGGTCCCGATGCTCGGCAAGATCTACACGAGCAACATCACGCCCGATCCCGAGACGGGCATCGGCAACTGGTCGGCCGAGGACTTCGAGCGCGCGGTGCGCCACGGCGTGTCGAAGAACGGCGACAACCTGTATCCGGCGATGCCGTACGTGTCGTACGCGAAGATCAACGACGACGACGTGCAGGCGCTGTACGCGTACTTCATGCACGGCGTCGAGCCGGTCAAGCAGGCGCCGCCGAAGAACGAGATCCCCGCGTTGCTGAGCATGCGCTGGCCGCTGAAGATCTGGAACTGGCTGTTCCTGAAGGAGGGCGCGTACGCACCGAAGCCGGCGCAGAGCGCCGAGTGGAACCGCGGCGCGTACCTGGTCCAGGGGCTGGCGCACTGCAGCACGTGCCACACGCCGCGCGGCATCGCGATGCAGGAGAAGTCGCTCGACGAGACGGGCGGCAGCTTCCTGTCGGGCTCGGTGCTCGCGGGCTGGGACGGCTACAACATCACGTCCGACGCCAACGCGGGGATCGGCGGCTGGACCCAGCAGCAGCTCGTCCAGTACCTGCGCACCGGCAGCGTGCCGGGCCTCGCGCAGGCGGCCGGCCCGATGGCCGAGGCGATCGAGCACAGCTTCTCGAAGATGACGGAAGCCGACATCGGCGCGATCGCGACGTACATTCGCACGGTGCCGGCCGTCGCCAGCGGCGATGCGAAGCAGTCGCGCGCGTCGTGGGGCAAGCCGGCCGAAGATGGCCTGACGCTGCGCGGCGTCGCGCTCGCGTCGTCGGGCATCGATCCGGCCCGGCTCTATCTCGGCAACTGCGCAACCTGTCACCAGATGCAGGGCAAGGGCACGCCGGACGGCTATTACCCGCCGCTGTTCCACAACTCGACGGTCGGCGCATCGAATCCGACCAACCTCGTGCAGGTGATCCTGAACGGCGTGCAGCGCAAGGCCGGCAGCGAGGACGTCGGGATGCCGGCGTTCCGCCACGAGCTGTCGGATGCGCAGATCGCCGCGCTGACGAACTACCTGACCGGGCAGTTCGGCAATCCGGCCGCGAAGGTGTCCGAGCAGGACGTCGCGAAGCTGCGTTGATGCGGCGCGCGACGAAGCAGGGCGATAACTGACAAGAGGAGGAGCACAGCACATCGGGTCGTTGCCCGATGCCGGTTGTTGCAGAGCGGGGCGGGCGGCGCAGGCGGCCGCCCGTCCTGGTTCATTCGCAATCCGGTGCGCCGGGCGTGTTTTCGCCATGCGCATCGCTTTCGTTGATCGACACCATGACACCGAACCAACCGTTTCTCGCGTCCCAGCGCGATGTGCTGCTGCTGCTTGCCCGGATCCTGCTCGTGATCCTGTTCGTCATGTTCGGCTGGAAGAAGATCGTCGACTTCCCCGGGACCATCGCGTTCATGGGTTCAGAAGGCGCGCCCGCGCCGATCATCTCCGCCGCGATTTCCGTCGTGATGGAGCTGTTCGTCGGGATCGCGATCCTGGTCGGTTTCCAGACGCGGGCGCTCGCGCTGCTGCTGGCGCTCTATACGATCGGCACCGGCATCATCGGCCACCACTACTGGACGATGACGGGCGGCGAGCAGGTCAACAACATGATTCATTTCTACAAGAACATCGCGATCGCCGGCGGCCTGCTCGCGCTTTGCGCGGCGGGCCCCGGTCGTTTTTCGATCGATCGCGGATAAACGGACCCGGGGCGCGCGCATGGGGCACGCGCTGGAAGGTCGAGACTCCGAGGGGGCATCATTTTGCGACTCAAACATTTCGCATGGCTGATCGCGGCTGCCACACCGGCGGCCGCTTTTGCACAGACGAGCGTCACGCTGTACGGCCGCGTCGACGGCGGCATCGAATACCTGAACCACATCGCGAAGCCGAATGGCGGCAGCGGGACGCGCTGGAGCGCCGAAAGCGGCGACTGGGGCACCAGCATGTTCGGGCTGAAGGGCATCGAGGATCTCGGCGGCGGGCTGTCGACGGTCTTCAACCTCGAAACCGCGTTCCAGGTGATGAACGGCCAGACGGGCGGCGGCCGCATGTGGTCGCGGCGCGCGTACGTCGGGCTGAAGAGCGACACGTGGGGCCAGCTGCAGGCCGGCCGCAACCTGTTCATCGACAGCGACGGCGTGTGGGAATTCGACCCGTTCGTGCAGCAGGCGTTTTCGTCGGCCTCGCTCGTGCGCGGCCGCAACTGGCAGCAGACCAGCAACAACATCGAATATCACAGCCCGGTGATCGGCGGCTTCGACGTGCAGGCGCAATACGCGTTCGGCAACCAGTCGCGCGGCTTCAACTACGGTGCGGCCGACGATTTTGGCCGCTCGGACGGGATCATGATCTCGTACCACTCGCCGTTGCTCGACGTGCGCGGCATCTACGACGAACTGCGCGACAACAACGGCAAGTTCAGCAACATCTTCACCGCGTCGCGCGAGTATTTCGTCGGCGCGAACGTGAAGGTGTCGAAGTTCAAGATCCAGGGCGCGTATACGCATTACCAGGCGCCGGATAGTCCGGCCGGCGTGGCCGACCGCGCCGATCACTACTGGCTCGGCGCGACTTACACCGCGACGCCGCAATGGGCCGTGACGGGCGGCGGTTACTACGTGAAGGTGGGCGACGGCGGCGGCGATGCGTCGCACGATCCGTCGGGGCACGCGATGATGTATGTGCTCGGCACGACGTACAACCTTTCGAAGCGGACGTTCCTGTATGGGACGGTTGCGTATGTGCGCAACGGCGGGAATTCGAATTTCTCGCTGCTCGCGACGCCGCGGGATGCGACGTCGGGGACGAGCCCGATGACGGGCGAGTCGCAGACGGGGGCGTATGTGGGGATGATGCATACGTTCTGAGCGGGCAGTTACGCGACCGGTACGCAACGCACGGGCGATGGCTGCCCGTGCGTTGTTGTGTTGACGGTGTGTGAACGGTGTCGATCAGAACGCGCACACATCGGTCGTGACGAGCGTCGCAAACGGACCCCCAAGCGTCGCGTTGTGATGCGCGACGATCCGCTCGGCAGGCAGTTCCGGCGTGTCCATGCAGGTGTGCGCATCGGTCACGAGCACCGCGCGAAAGCCGTGATCAACGGCCGCACGGCAGGCCGTGTCGACGCAGTACTGCGTCTTCATTCCCGCGATGACGATCACGCCGATGCCGGCCTCGCGCAGCCATTCGGCGAGCCGCGTACCGGCGAAGCTGCTCGACTGCGCCTTGTCGAACACGATGTCACGCTTCATATCGATCTCGAGCTCCGGCACCAGCGCGGTCAGCGGGGAACCGGGTGCAATCGGCGAACCGGCGGGCCCGGTGTGGCGCACGGCGAACACCGGCGCACCGGCTTCATGCGCGCGACCGATCAACCGGTTGATGTTCGCGAGCACGCGTTCGCCGTCGTATGGATGCTCGGGGCCGTGAAACAGGCCAACCTGCATGTCGATGACGAGCAGTGCGCGTTTCGGGGAACAGACTTCTGGCATTGCGTTTCTCCTGAGTGACCGATACGGACGGAGAAACGACAAGACCCCGTCCGGAACCGGCGGGGCCTGTGAGGGATGGCGCTACGACCTGGCGCGCACTCGCCGCACGAGCCCGCCGAAGGCGGTCGTGCGCGTCGTGGTCGAGAGGGTGGTCGTGATGTGGCGCATGGATCGATCATGCCCGATGCGCGTGCGCCACGTCAATCGCGCATCGGCCACCAGTCAGTCGAGTGCCTTCCCGGCCTTTTCATCCATGCACCGCACGGCAAGCAGCGTCATCGCGCCGCACCCGATCGCATACCACGCAGGCGCATTCGGATTCCCGGTCGCCGCGATCAGCCACGTGACGAAGAATTGCGCGAAGCCGCCGAAGATCGCGACGCCGACGCTGTACACGAGCGCGCCGCCGGTGGCGCGCACCGCACGCGGGAACAGTTCGCCGAGCATCGCGCCCGTCGCGCCGATGTTGATCGCATGCACGATCGACAGCGCGGCGATGATCGACAGCAGCGATGCGGCGCCCGGCCAGCGGTTCAGTGCGATGAACGCCGGGTAGATCGCGGCCATCAGCACGATGCGCGTCCACCAGACGATCCGGTTGCGCCCGTAGACGTCGGACAGGTAGCCGCCGATCGGCGTCACGAGCATCAGGATCGCGCCCGCGACGCAGCCGGCCGTCATCGACAACCACGTCGGCAGGTGCAGCACCTGCACGCCGTAGATCGCCATGTAGAACACGATGATGTAGTGGATCGACGTGCCGCCGATCGTCACGCCGAGGCCCGCGAACACGGCCTTGCCGTGATGGCGCAGCACGTCGGCGAGCGGCAGCGATGCAACCGGCTCGTCGTGTGCGGCGGCAGGCGCGGTGGCCGGCACTTCCTCGACGGTGCGGCGCAGCCAGTAGCCGAGAGGCACGAACAGCGTGCCGATGATGAACGGCACGCGCCAGCCCCAGCTTTCGAGCTGCGCGGCATTCAGCGTCGACGTCAGCGCGACGCCGGTCAGCGCGCCGGCGAGTGCGGCGAGCCCCTGGCTCGAGAACTGGAACGATGCGTAGAAGCCGCGACGATGCTGCGGCGCCTGTTCGAGCAGCAGCGTCGTCGACGCGCCGACTTCGCCGCCCGACGCGAACCCCTGCAGCAGGCGCGCGAGCACGAGCAGCAGCGGCGCGGCGAGCCCGATCTGCGCGAAGGTCGGCGCGACCGCGATCGTCGCGGTGCCGAGCGCCATCAGCAGCAGCGTGAGGATCATCGCCTGCTTGCGGCCGGCGCGGTCGGCATACATGCCGATCACGAGCCCGCCGAGCGGGCGCGTGACGAAGCCGACGCCGAAGCTTGCGACCGCGAGCATCAATTGCCCGAACGGCGAATGCACGGGAAAGAACAGCTTGCCGATCAGGATGGCGAAGAAGCTGTAGACCGTGAAGTCGTAGAACTCGAGCGCGTTGCCGACGGCGGCGGCCGCGATCAGCCGGCGCTTCTTCGCGGCGGCGCGTGCATCGACCGGCGTGCCGGCGAACGAAAGGGCGGACGTTTCCATGTGGGGCTCCCCGTTGGGCGCGAAACGATGGGGTAAAGGGCCGTCAGGCCGCGAGCCAGGCTTCGGCGATGCGAACCCAGTAGCTCGCGCCGATCGCGAGGATGTCGTCGTTGAAGTCGTAGCCGGGGTTGTGCACCATGCAGCCGCCCTTGCTGCCGATCCCGTTGCCGATGAACGCGTAGCAGCCGGGGCGCGCTTCGAGCATGAACGCGAAATCCTCGCTGCCCATCAAAGGCGCGGTGTCGGTTTCGACGCGTTCGGCGCCGAGCATCTGGCGCGCGATGTCGGCCGCGAACGCGGTCGGCTCCGCGTGATTGACGAGCACCGGGTAGCCGTAGTCGTAGTCGACTTCCGCCGTGACGCCGAAGCTTTCCGCCTGGCCTTTCGCGAGTGCTTCGATGCGGCGTGCGAGCAGCGCGCGCACGTCGGCGTTCAGCGCGCGCACCGACAGCTTCATCGTGACGGTTTCGGGAATGATGTTGAACGTCTCGCCGGCCTGCACGCTGCCGACCGTGATCACGGCCGCATGCTGCGCATCGACCTCGCGTGCGACGATCGTTTGCAGCGCGACCATGATGCTGCCCGCGGCCGACATCGGATCGCGCGCGAAATGCGGCATCGCGCCGTGGCCGCCGACACCGCGCAGCGTGATCGTCACGCGATCGGCGGACGCCATCGCGGCGCCGGTGCGGAAGGCCATGTCGCCGGCCGCGCGGCCCGGCATGTTGTGGATTGCGAAGATCGCGTCGCACGGGAAGCGGTCGAACAGGCCATCGTCCATCATCGCCTTCGCGCCGCCGAAGTTTTCCTCGGCCGGCTGGAAGATCAGGTTCAGCGTGCCGGAGAACTGGCGCGTGGCCGCGAGGTGGCGCGCCGCGCACAGCAGCATCGCGGTGTGGCCGTCGTGGCCGCACGCATGCATCTTGTTCGCATGGCGGCTCGCGTACGGCAGGCCCGTGGTTTCCGCGAGCGGCAGTGCATCCATGTCGGCGCGCAGCCCGACCGTGCGCGTGCCTTGCCCTTCGCGCAGCACGCCGACCACCCCCGTCTTGCCGATGCCGCGATGCACTTCATACCCCCAGCCGGCGAGCAACTCGGCGACGAGATCGCTCGTGAGCGTCTCCTCGAACGCGAGCTCCGGGTGAGCGTGGATGCGACGGCGCACTTCGACCAGCTCGGGTGCGATCGCGGCGATACCGGGGATGACGGGGTTCACGGCTTGCAGCATGGTGTCTCCTGTGGGGCACGTGGGGCGGTTGACGCACCGATGACGAGCAAGCATATAAATTTCTTTTGTGTACCAGAAGCTGATAAATTGCTTTGGTGCTCACCACCGGTTGCCGCTCGGGAATACCCTGAGCGGGCGTGTGCCGCGCAGCACAGGGTTTCCACGGATCACGCGTCGCCGCCATGAAATACCATCAGCTGAAAGCGTTCGTCACCGTCGCGGAAGAGGGGAGCATTCGCGCGGCCGCGCGGCGCCTGAACGTGTCGCCGGCGGCGTTGACGAAGGCGGTCAAGGAACTGGAGATCGCGCTCGGCGTGTCGCTCGTCGTGCGCACCGCGCGCGGCGTGCAGCTCACCGCGTTCGGCCAGCAGTTGCAGGTGCGCGCGCGGCTGATCGTCGCCGAAATGCAGCGCGCCCGCGACGACATCGAGCAGGCGCAGGGCGCGATGACGGGCTCCGTCGCGGCGGCGATCACGCCGGCCGCCGCGGTGACGATCCTGCCCGACGCGTTTCGCGCATTCCGGCGCCGCTTCCCGGTGGCGCGCGTCAACCTGATCGAAGGGTTTCCGGGCGTCGCACTGCCGCGCCTGCACGACGGGTCACTCGATTTCGCGGTGGCCGTCGTCGTGCCCGAACTGCTGGCGGCCGAATTCGATCACGCGGAACTCTATGCGAGCCGGTCGCTGATCGTCGCCCGCAAGGGGCATCCGCTCGCGTCGGCCACGTCGCTCGCCGATCTCGTCGAAGCCGACTGGCTGATGAACCCGTCGCCGGAAAGCTCGACGCAGGTACTGTTCAATTCGTTCGTCGCCTACGGGCTGCCGGTACCGGCGCGCGTCGTCGAGTGCCCGAGCTTCGGGCTCGCGCGCAGTTTGATGATGGAGTGCGACCTGATCGCGTCGATGCCCGAGCAATTGTTGCAGGCCGAATGGGCGCGCGACCAGCTCGCGGTGCTGCCGATCCGCGAGCGCCTGCCGGGCGTCTCGGTGCAGGTCATCACGCGTCGCGACAGCCCGCTGACGCCGGCAGCGGCGATGCTGCTCGACTGCCTGCGTGATTCCGCGCGGCGCAAGGGGCTGCGGTGAACCGGCGCCCGCGGGTGGCGCTCTTCAATGCATCGTCATCCTGACGATTATCCGTGCGGCGTTGCCGTCGTTTGACGGACACGCGGCTTGCGCAGCGGGCACGCCATTCCGGCGCATGCCGCGCGAGCCGGTATCATAGCGGCCGGCCCGCCGCTCCGGCCGGCCTCCAACCACATCGCCATCCGGCATCCAGCAATCAGAGGCATTTCATGACCAGTGCAACCCAATTCGACAACGTATCGGTCGTCAAGCGCGCGAACGTCTATTTCGACGGCAAGTGCGTGTCGCATACCGTGCTCTTCCCGGACGGCACGCGCAAGACGCTCGGCGTGATCCTGCCGTGCGCGCTCAACTTCGGCACGGACGCCCCCGAATTGATGGAAGTGCAGGCTGGCAAGTGCCGCGTGAAGCTCGACGGCAGCAGCGAATGGCAGACCTACGGCGTGGGCGAATCGTTCTCGGTGCCGGGCAAGAGCCGCTTCGACATCGAAGTGCTCGAGACGCTCGATTACGTCTGCAGCTACCTGTAACACGCAGCCGCGCTGCAAAAGAAAAGCCCCGCCGAAGCGGGGCGTGTCGCAAGCGGATGGCGCCCAGGCCATCTGAAGCGCCTGTTCTCGTTACAGGCAGGCGTTGATGTCGCCGGCCGACGATGCATCGCCGCCGCGGAAACCCACCCAGGTTTTCGCATTCGCGGCGTTGGCCGGGCGCACGACGGCGGCAGCGCCATTCGGCGGCTGCTGGCCCGGCGCATACACGGCCATGGCGAGGCCGTTCGCGAGTTCATACTGCGACGTCACTTGCTGCTGCGACTTGTCGGCCCAGGTCTTCGCGATGCACTGCGCGACCTCGTCGGCGGGTTTCTGGCTTTGTCCCACGTTCTGCAGGGCAGAATCGGCTGCATGAGCAGAAAATGCCACGGTCAATGCGATGAGCGGTAAGTATTTCGCGTTCACGTTATCTCCCTCGAGTCGTGATTGATTGAGTGGGATGCGCAGCACAGGACTGCGTACAAGTGAGATTGCATCGGCGGAGCACGGTTCCGGCTATTCCGAAACAAGTTGTTAACGCGCTTGCCAAATGGCGGCTCCGATGCTCTGCACGTTGCTGCGGCGCGGCATACATCGTGTGCGGCACGACGTCATGCGCTGCATGGTCGGCGCGCTGCCCGGTCGTGTGGTGACGTGACGGTCGCGGCGAACGGCATGTGTGTGCATGCCGTGCCGCGACTCTTTATTGGATCGCGAAGTGGAATGGCTAGTTGGATGGCCCCGTCGCATGAACACCATGATGACAAACTTTCGCCCGTCGAATTGTTAACCAACTTTAAACACGGGAAGCGGCGGAATGCGATGCGGCACGCGCGGGGCGTGCCGCATCGAGCGCAAGCGGTGACGCGAGCAGGGCGTGCGCGGCGAGAGTGCCGCGCAATGCAGTGAGTCAACCGGCCTTGCGCGTGCCGATGTCGCGGAGGTTGGCCGGGACGATCGGGCGGAAGCGTTCACGCTTCTGTTCGTCGTCGAAGTGCTGGAGTGCGGGCTTGATCAGGTCGCTGCGCGACACGATGCCCGTGATGCGCATCGATTGCTCGTCGTCGACGACCGGCAGGCGTTCGAGGCCGAGCATCGCGAGTCGCGACGCGACGACGCGGCATGTTTCGTGTGCCTGCGCGACCGCAGGCGCGCGCTCGGCGAATGCGGCCGCGATCGGCGTGTTGGCCGCGGCCTGGGCGCGTTGCGCGTCGAGCGTCGCGCGATCGACGAGACCGAGCAGGCGGCCGTTCTGCACGACCGGGTACGCACGGTGCGTCTGCTTCGCGCCGAAGTACTGCGACTCGACGGCCTCGAGCGTTGCTGCGCCGTCGATCGCGACGAGCCGGTCGGCCGACGTCATCACTTCGCCGATGTCGTGCCGCTCGAGCGGATCGACGCCGTATTCGCGATAGATATGGTAACCGCGACGTGCGATCTTTTCCGTCATGATCGAGCGCTTCATCACGACGGTCGCGAAGCCGTGCGCGACGAGCGTCGCCGCGAGCAGCGGCAGCAACGCATTCGCGTCGTGCGTGAGGCCGAACGCGAACACGATCGCGGTCAGCGGGGCGCCGAGCGTGGCGCCAAGCGTCGCGGCCATGCACACCAGCGGCCATAGCGCCGGGTCGCCGCCCGGCAGCATCGGCGACAGCACGGTGCCGAGGCCGGCGCCGAGCATCAGCAGCGGGGCGAGCACGCCGCCCGACGTGCCCGAGCCGAGCGCGATCACCCACATCACGGCCTTCACGATCAGCAGCGCGAGCGCGATCTTCAATGCGATGTGCTGATGCAGCAGGTCGCCGATCACGTCGTAGCCGACACCGAGCGCGCGCGGCTCGAGCCAGCCGCCGATGCCGATCACGATCGCGCCGAGCGCGGGCCACCACATCCAGTGCACCGGCAGCTTCGCGAAGGTGTCCTCGACGCGATACAGCGCCGCCGACAGGCCGCACGCGAGCATGCCCGACAGCAGGCCCGCGACGATGCACGACAGCAGCGCGACGGGCGTTGGTGCGGCCGTGGTCAACGGAAACAGCGGATCGACGCCGAAGAACACGGCGCGGGCGAAACCGGCCACTGCGCAGGCGAGCGCGACCGGCAGGAAACTGCGCGGGCGCCATTCGAACAGCAGCAGTTCGACCGCGAGCAGCACGGCGGCGACCGGCGTGCCGAACACGGCCGTCATGCCGGCGGCCGCACCGGCGACGAGCAGCGTCTTGCGCTCGGCGGCGGTGACGTGCACGCACTGCGCGATCAGCGAGCCGAGTGCGCCGCCCGTCATGATGATCGGGCCTTCGGCGCCGAACGGGCCGCCGCTGCCGATCACGACGCCCGACGACAGCGGCTTGAGGATCGCGACCTTCGGCGACATGCGGCTCTTGCCGAACAGGATCGCCTCGATCGCTTCCGGAATGCCGTGGCCGCGGATCTTTTCCGAACCGAAACGCGCCATCAACCCCACGATCAACCCGCCGATCACCGGCACGACGATCACCCACGCGCCCAGCGCGTGGTTCGCCGGCGAGCGATCGGCGAACGAGAACTGCTGGAAGAAGAACAGGTTCGTGAACAGGTGGATCAGGCTCAACAGCACGAATGCGGCCAGCGTGCTGAGCAGGCCGATCCCGGCGGCGAGCAACGCGATCCTGGGCAGGCGGTCGTTGGTCGCGAAATCGCGTTTGTGGGGTGCGTTCATCGGTGTGGAAAGAGCAGGGGTCAGTAATCGATCCGGGGAACCTGGAACGCGTCCTTGAGCGACTTCAGCTCGGCGCGATGCATGGCCGCGAGACGCGCGAGCAGCGTTTCGCCGGCTGGCTCGAGGTGGACCTCGACCTGGCGGCGATCCGCTTCGCTCGTCTTGCGCTTCACGAGGCCGAGCGCTTCGCAGCGCGTGACCAGCGCGACGACGCCGTGATGCTGTGCCTGCAGGCGTTCCGCGAGTTCGCCGATGGTCGCCCATTCGCGATGCGGATAGCCCTTGATGTGCAGCAGCAGCAGGTATTGCAGCGGCGTCACGCCTTCGCTTTGCGCGGCGCGTTCGGAGAAGCGCTCGAAGCGGCGCATCTGGTAGCGGAACTCGGACAGTTGCTGGAAATCGCCTTTCGTCAGCGCGCGTCGGGTATCGTTCATCGGGGCGGTCGGACAGTCAGTTTCGGTAGCGATGAATATATCACAACATGATATAAATGGTCGAATGGGGGCGAATAAAATGCACTCCGCGTTGTGTCGGCGCGTTACGCGCGTCGCATGCGCTACGCGGCCTCGAGCATTTGCGTCTGGCGATAGAGGCCCGTGACGAGATCCGTCTGCGTAATGATCCCGACGAGCCGGCGCGATGCATCGACGACCGGAATGTGGTGGTGGCCCGAATGCGTAAACAGCGGGACAAGCGCGGTGATCGGCATCGTTTCCGGCACGCACGCGACGTCGCGCGTCATCACGGTGGCGACGCTCGCCGGCTGGCCGCCGAACGATTGCGGTAGCCGTGCCGACAGGCGCTGCCACAGCGGGGTCGGACGGCGCAGCTGGCGCGTGAGGTCGGCGCGCGTGACGATGCCGGTCAGGCGGCCTTCGCCGTCGACGACCGGCAGCGCCTTCACGCGGTGGCGGTCGAGCAGCGTGAGCGTGGCCGTCACCGACGTCGACGGCGCGACTTCGATCGCATGCTTCGTCATCAGGTCGGCGCACGAGAGTTGGCCGAAGGTGCGCGTATAGGCCTGCATCTCGGTTTCGCGCAGCAGCGCTTCGAGGTCGTCCGGATCGACGTCGAGCCATTCGCCGCGGCGCTTCAGCACCGCATCGAGGTCGCCGCGCGTGAAGCCGCCGCGCGCGGGTGCGGCGCCGCCTGCCTGCGGTTTCGCGTCGGGGCGCACGCCGCCGTGCGGGTAGCGGTGCCCGGTCAGCGCGTGATAGGCGAGCGCGGCCGACAGCAGGATGGCCGATTGCAGCGCGATCGGCTCGAGCACGAAACTGAACCCGAGCGAATGGATCGCGGGGCCGCCGACCACGGCCGTGAGCGCGACGGCGCCCGACGGCGGGTGCACGCAGCGCAGCACGAACATGCCGCCGATCGCGCACGCGATCGCGACCGCGGCGGCCGTGATCGGATCGGCGATCCATTGGGCGCACGCGACACCGACCGTCGCCGCGACGAGATTGCCGCCGATGATCGACCACGGTTGCGCGAGCGGGCTTGCCGGCACCGCGAACAGCAGCACGGCCGACGCGCCCATCGGCGCGACGAGCAACGGCACGAGCCCCGGCACGCCGGGCAGCAGCCGCATCGTCACGCCGACCGTCGCGATGCCGACGAGCGCGCCCGTGCACGAACGCAGGCGCTCGCGCCAGCCCAGCGACATCGGATGGGGAATGAAGCTGTGCAGCCATTGCCGCAACGTGCGGCGCGACGAAGGGGAGCCTGACGACATGGACGGTAAGCGGTAAGAGTGACGGCGCGGAGGCGCGCAGCGACAAGCGGCGAATTATATCGTGTTGTGATACAAATTGTCGTGCTGCATCAGGCCGTTGCACGTGCGCGACGCGCGTTGCTTGCAAGAACCTTTCATCAGATGAGAGTTTGCGGGCCGCAGATCCGCGCAAATTTGTCTGCAGCGGCGTACAATTCGGGCCACTGAATCCCCCGTCATGCCAGAACCCCGTACGCGATGCCCGCTCTCCCGCCTTTCTCCCGGCACGGTGATCGATTCGACGTGGTTCGCGGCTGCGTTCCGTTCCCCACCTGACGCGAGCGCTGCCGACGCCTCCCCACTGACTCCCCCAAGCCAATTCAATGGACATGCTCGAAAACATGCGCCTGTTCGTGCGCGTTGTCGAATCCGGCAGTTTTACTGCGGTCGCGAAGGAAATCGACGCGACCACCGCGCAGGTGTCGCGCGCGGTATCGAACCTCGAAGCGCACGTACAGACGCGGCTGCTGCATCGCACGACGCGCCACCTCGGCCTCACCGAAAGCGGCGAACGCTATTTCGAGCGCGCGAAATCGATCCTCGCGGAGATCGACTACGCGAACGCGGAGGCGCGCAATGCACTGCTGCGGCCGAGCGGCAAGATGCGCATCCATGCGATGACGGGGCTCGGGCAGAGTCATGTCGTGTCGTCGATCGTCCGCTACCAGGAGGACAACCCCGACGTGTCGGTCGAACTGACGCTCGCGCAGCGGATGCCGAATCTCGTCGAGGAGGGCTATGACGTATCGATCGTGACGGCGTCGCAACTACCCGATTCGGGCTATGTCGCGCAAACCTGCGGCACGAGCTGCAGCGTGCTCGTCGCGTCGCGCGAATACCTGGCGCGCCACGGCACGCCGCAGTCGCCCGACGAGTTGCCGAACCACGTGTGCCTGCGGCTCGACACGCCTGCGTCGCCGGCCGGCGAATGGCGGCTCGAGCGCAGCGACGGCGAAGAGGCCGTCTACGAACTGCAGCCCGCGCCGTTCCAGGTCAACGTGCCGGACGCGCTGTGCGTCGCGGTGCGCGCCGGGCGCGGGATCGCGTGCGTCGCGCTGTATACGGTTCTCGACGACATACGCGAGGGGCGGCTGATCCGCGTGCTGCCCGAGTATCGGCTGCAGACGGTGAGCGTGTACGCCGTCTACGCGACGCGCCGCTATCTCGACGCGAAGATCCGCACGTTCCTCGACCACCTTCGCACGACGCTCACGCCCGCGCTGGAGAACGACCTGCGCGAACTCGACCGGCTGACGACCGAACTGACGCCGGGCGGTCGCAAGCGCGCGTGACGATCGGCACGGTCGTGCGCCGCGCGCACCGCTCGCAACGCGGCGCGGTTCATGCGTGCGGCGCGATGCGAATCCGCTCGAAGCGGCCCGCGAGCCACGCGTAGGCGGCAATGCCGAGCAGCCCGTGCGCGGCGACGAACCACAATGCGCCGGCGAACGAGCCGGTGCTGGCGACGAAATAGCCGATCACGAGCGGCGTGACGATCCCGGCGATGTTGCCGAGGCCATTGAACACGCCGCCGCTCAGCCCGACCATACCTTCCGGCGCGGTGTCGGCGAGCACGGCCCAGCCGACCGCCGCGAGGCCCTTGCCGAAGAACGCGATCGTCATCAGCGCGATCACGACCGCATTCGACGATGCGCCGTTCGCAAGCACGAGCAGCGTCGCCATCGCCATCCCCACGACGAACGGCGTCTTGCGCGCCTTCGACGGGTGCATGCCGCGCCGGATCAGCCAGTCCGACAGCACGCCGCCGAGCACGCCGCCCGTGAAGCCGCAGATCGCCGGCAGCGCGGCGACCCAGCCGGCCTCCATGATCGTCATCCCGCGCCCCTTGATCAGGTAGATCGGGAACCACGTGATGAAGAAGTAGGTGAGTGCCGTGATGCAGTACTGGCCGATGTAGATCGCCCACAGGTTCCGGTGGCGGAACAGTTGCGACACGTCGTGCCACGACACGCGCGGCCGATGACGCACGCGGTTCGCTTCGAGATCGACGAGCGCGCCGTGGGTGCGCAGGTAGTCGCGCTCCGCGTCGCTCACGCGCGGGTGGCCGTGCGGCTCGCGATACCACGCGAACCACAGCGCGGCGAGCGCGATGCCGAGCATTCCCATCCACAGGAACACGTGCTCCCAGCCGAGCGCATGCGTGAGCCATGCCATCGCGGGCGTGAACAGCACGACGGCCATGTACTGCGCGGAATTGAACAGGGCCGACGCCGTGCCGCGTTCGGCGGTCGGGAACCAGCACGCGACGATTCTCGAATTGGCCGGGAACGCCGGCGATTCGACGAGGCCGAGCATGAAGCGCATGACGAACAGCGCGAGCGTGGCGGACGCGCCTTGCACGGCGAGCCAGCCGACCGTGCCCTGCAGCATCGTGAACACCGACCACAGCAGCAGGCTCAGGCCGTACACGCGCCGTGCGCCGAAGCGGTCGAGCAGCCAGCCGCCGGGAATCTGTCCGATCGCATAGGCCCACGCGAACGCGGAAAAGACGATGCCGAGCTGCACGGGCGTCAGCCCGAGGTCGTGCGCGACGCCGGTGCCGGCGATCGACATCGTCGCGCGATCCGCATAGTTGATGACGGTGACCATGAAAATCAGCGCGAGGACCGCATAGCGGACGCGGCCGATCGTGCGCGAGGCGGCGGGTGACGCGGCGAGGGCGGCGCCGCTGGATCGATTGGGCATGCGTGTCTCCTGGCCTCCGTCGTGCGGAGGCATCCGGTGTTGTAACGAGGGGCAGCCGTGCGGTGGGCTGCGATCAGCGTGTGACGCTGGTCGGCGGGCGCTGGCCCGCGAAGCACGCGGCGAGGTTGGCCAGCACGATCCGGCCCATCTCTTCGCGGGTTTCGCGGGTCGCGCTCGCCCGGTGCGGTTGCACGACGACGCGGTCGAGCTCGAGCAATTCGGCCGGCACGTGCGGCTCGTTCGCGAATACGTCGAGGCCGGCGCCGGCGATCGTGCCGTCGGCGAGTGCGCGAATCAGCGCGGCTTCGTCGACCAGCTTGCCGCGTGCGATATTGATCAGGAATCCTTTGGGGCCGAGCGCGGCGAGCACGTCGGCGGTCACGAGCACGTTGCCGTGATCGGCCGATGCCGCGATCACGAGCACGTCGCTGTCGCGCGCGAGCGCGGCGAGGTCGGGCACGAAGCGATAGCCGCTGTCGCGATGCTCGTGCGGGCCGAAGTAGCCGACGGGCATCCGGAACGCCTGCGCGCGCTGTGCGATCGCGCGGCCGACGCGGCCGAGCCCGACGATGCCGAGCCGCTTGCCGGTCACCTGCGTCGCGAGCGGCTGGGCCGTCTTGCCCCAGCGGCCGGCGCGCACGATGCGCTCGCCGGCGCCGAGGTCGCGCAGTGTCATCAGGATCAGCCCCATCGCCATGTCGGCGACGTCGTCGGTCAGCACGTCGGGCGTTGTCGTCACGTGGATGCCGCGTGCCCGCGCGCGGTCGAGATCGACGGCGTCGGTGCCGATGCCGCTGATCGCGACGATCTCGAGCGCGGGCAGCCGGTCCATCAGCGCGGCGGCGAGGCCGTTCGCACCGCCGGTCACGACACCGCGAATGCGTGCGGCGACGCGGTCGAGCAACGCGTCCGGCTGCTCGGCCGCATACAGCCGGTGCACGGCGTAACGGGCGGACAGTTCGGCGTCGATGGCGTCGGGAAGCGGCTGGGTGAGGAGGATGTCGATGGTCATGAAGGTCTCGGTCGTCGTGCGCGGCGCGGGCCGGTGCCGCGCATCAGGTGCAACCGAGTATAGAAATCGCATCGATATGCGTCTAACATCAAAAGACTATCGATTGATTCAAGAATTGGATGATTGAACTGCACCAGCTTCGCTGTTTCGTCGCGGTCGCCGAGGAGCTGCATTTCGGTCGCGCGGCGCGGCGGCTCTTCATGACCCAGCCGCCGCTCAGCCGGCAGATCCAGTTGCTCGAGCATGCGCTCGGCATCGCGCTGCTCGAACGCAGCAGCCGGCAGGTCAGCCTGACCGCGGCCGGCGAGCGCTTTCTGCGCGACGCGCGGCACATCCTCGAATTCTCCGCACGGGCCGAGCAGGCCGCGCAGCGCGTCGCACATGGCGGCGCGGGCCGCATCACGCTCGGCTTCACGGCGGTCAGCGCGTATCGGATGATCCCGATGCTGCTGGCGCACGCCGCGCACGCGCTGCCGGACGTCGACATCGAATTGCGCGAGATGGTGTCGACCGTACAGATCGATGCGCTGGCGTCGCGGATGCTCGATGCGGGCTTCGTGCGTCAGCGCGCCGCGCGCCAGCCGCTCGAATACCGGCTCGTGCAGCGCGAGCCGATGCTGGTCGCGGTCGCGGAGGGCGCGCCGCTCGCCGCGTGCGAGCGCATCGGCCCCGACGAGCTCGACCGGCAGCCGTTCATCGCGTATTCGCCGAACGAGGGGAAATACTTCCACGACCTGATCTCGGGCCTGTTCGCGAACGCGGGGCGGCTGCCGAACTACCTGCATTACGTCGGGCAGACGCATACGATCCTCGGCCTCGTGCGCGCGGGGCTCGGCGCCGCGCTCGTGCCGGCATCGGCGCGCGAACTGCATGTGGACGGCGTGGTGTTCCGGCCGCTGGCGGGTGCCGACGTGGCGGCCGAGTTGTATCTCGCGTGGCGCGCGGACAACGACAACCCGGCGCTGCCGGTGTTCAACGCGATGGTCGAGCGGTTTTTGACCGAGAGCGCCGACGAAGCGGGCGCATAGAGGCGAGGGGCGACTCGCGCGAGCGTCTCGCCTGTCTGCCGGGTTTAAAGTCTGTCGTCTGACGATTCGAGGTGCCCGCTCGAATCATTTCCGGGTCATTTCGAAATCAGCGTGAATTCCGTTGATTTGCAAAGAAATCGATTGGAAATAGACGCCGGAGATCCCTGATTTCCACCCTTGTCACGGGAAAACCCTCATTTTTATCTCATCGGTCGTCGTATTACTGTATCGATACACTAAATCGATACAGTGCGTCGCGAGACGCCATCGCAAAGGAGACGGCCCATGAATACCTACACCCGGCGGCGCTTTCTGCAGACGGTGTCCGCCGCGACGCTCGCGGCCGCAGGCGGCTTGCCGGAAGCCGTGCGCGCGCAGCCGGTCGTGACGCTGCGTTGCTCGTCGTCGATGCCGGCCGACCAGAACGCCGCGCACTACGTGTGGTACGAGCGTCTTGCCGCGAACCTGAAGGCGAGTGTCGGCGACGCGATCCGGGTCGACTACTTTCCGAACAGCCAGCTCGGCAAGGAGAGCGATGTCGTGCAGCAGGTCAAGATCGGCGCGATCGACATGATGATCGCGGGTTCGTCGATCTGGGCGACGGTGGCGCCGGAGCTCGGCATGCTCGATCTCGGCTATCTGTTCGACAGCTATGCGCATGTCGCGAAAGTGCTCGACGGCCCGGTCGGTGCCAGCCTGAACGCGCTGCTGCAAAAGCGCGCGGGCTGCTCGGTGCTGACCTGGGGCTCGCATTTCGGCGGGCGCTGCGTGTTCACGAAGCAGCCCGTGCTGGCCCTGCAGGGGCTGAAGGGCACGAAGCTGCGTGTGCTGCCGACGCCCGCGTTCATGGATACCTTCAAGGCGATGGGCGCGGTGCCGACACCGATTCCGTTCGGCGAGCTGTACATGGCCGTGCAGACGGGCGTCGTCGACGGGCTCGAGCACGATCCGGCCACGGTGCTCGCGAGCAAGTTCGACGAAGTGGTGAAGTCGTGCTGGCAATCGCAGCACGTGTTTGCGGCGATGACCGTCGTGATGGGGCGGCGTGCGCTCGACCGGATTCCGGCGAACCTGCGTCCCGCGTTCGATCGCGCGGTAGCCGACGCCACCGCGCAGCAGCGCGCGATTGCCGCGCAGAAGGCCGACCAGGCCGAACAGGCGCTGAAGCAGCACGGCATGCGCTTCCATCCGATGGTGCCGGCCGAACGCGCGGCGTTGCGGCAGACGATGCACGACCGGCTCTATACGGCATTCGCCACGCAGTATCCGGCCACCGCGCCGCTGTTTCCGGCGATCGCCGCCGGGCGGGGCTGAACGATGGAGACCTGTTCCGTTTCGGGCGCCGCGACGGCGCCTGACGCCGGCCGCCCGGCACGACGCGGCGCGCGGGTGCTGGACGCGATGCTGCGCGCGATCGAATACGTGTCCGCGGCCGTGCTGGCCGTCGATGTGCTGGTCGTGTTCGTGTCGGTCGTGTGTCGTTATTTCCTGCACGACCCGCTCGACTGGACCGAAGAAGTCGCGAGTGCGCTGATGATCGTGCTGGTGTTCTTCGGTGCGGCGACGGTGCTCGGGCGCAGCCAGCACGTCGGCATCGACCTGTTTCGCGGCGCGTTCCCCGCGCGCTGGCAGGGCGCGCTCGTGCAGATCGGCCACTGGATCGTCGCGGCCGTCTCGCTGAACCTGCTGGTGTCGTCGTGCCAGTTGCTGGCCGATTCGTACGACCAGTTGACGCCGGGCGGGCTGCCGGGCTGGATCAACGTGTACCCGATGATGTTCGGCGCGCTGTTCATGACCGTGTTCGCGCTGGCGAACGCGCTTAACGCGCCGCGCCGCCGGGTATTCGGCACGCTCGCGTGCTGCGCGGGGTTCGCGGCCGCGCTGTACGGATGGAATGCGCTGGCGCCGGCGCATGCGATCGCGCCGGGCCTGCTGCTGGCAGCTGGTTTCGTCGGCGGGCTCGTGCTGGGCGTGCCGATCGGCTTCGTGCTCGCGTTCTCGGCGCTGCTGTATTTCCTCGCCGACCCGACCCTGCCGCTGCTCGTCTATTCGCAGCAGGTCATGGCCGGCGCCGATCACTTCGTGCTGCTCGCCGTGCCGTTCTTCGTGCTGGCCGGGCTGCTGATGGAATCGAACGGCATGTCCGCGCGGCTCGTCGAGCTGCTGCTGCGGATCTTCGGGCGCGTGCGCGGCGGGCTCGGCCTGATCGTGATTCTCGCGACGGCCTGCTTTTCCGGTGTGTCGGGCTCCAAGCTCGCCGACGTCGCGGCCGTCGGCGGCGTCGTGATGCCGGCGGTGCGCCGTGCGCGCCAGGATCCCGACGAAACGGCCGCGCTGCTCGCGTGCAGCGCGGTGATGGCCGAGACCATCCCGCCGTGCGTGAACATGATCATCATGGGCTTCGTCGCGAACATCTCGATTGCCGGGCTGTTCGTCGCGGGCATCGTGCCGGCCGCGGTGCTGGCCGCGTCGCTCGCGGTGGTCACGGTGATCGCCGGGCGCAGGATCGACGTCGCGGCGGTGTTCACGGAACGCCGCGCGTGGCTGCCGCTCGCGGGCGGCGCGCTGGTCGCGCTGGTGATGGTCGCGATGATCGGCAAGGGCGTGACGTCGGGGATCGCGACGTCGACCGAGGTGTCCGCGTTCGCGGTGGTCTATGCGCTCGTGGCGGGCTGGCTCGCGTTTGGCGAGCTGACGTGGCGGTCGGTCGGGCGCGTGTTCGTGCGTGCGGCGTCGATGGCCGGCGGCATCCTGTTCATCGTCGCCGCGGCGTCGAGTGTGTCGTTCGCGCTGTCGATCGAGCAAATCCCGGCGCTGGTCTCGGGCACAATGACCGCGTTCGCCCACCAGTACGGTGCGACGATGTTCCTGCTGCTCGCGGCGCTGGTCATGATCGTGTTCGGCGCGGTGCTCGAGGGGGCGCCGGCGCTGATCATCTTCGGGCCGCTGCTTGCGCCGATCGCGCTGCAGCTCGGCATCAACCCGTTGCATTTCGGCACGGTCGTGGTGGTGGCGATGGGGCTCGGCCTGTTCGCGCCGCCGGTCGGACTCGGTCTGTTCACGACCTGCGCGATCACGGGCACCGAAGTCCGGCACGTCGCGCGGCCGATGGTGAAATATCTGCTGGTGCTGGTCGCCGCCCTCGTGGCGCTGATTCTCGTGCCGGCGTTTTCGTTGTGGCTGCCGGCCCATTTCGGCCTGTAGCCGCCTTTTACAGCAAGACGACATGAGTACGATTCAGGACGTGGCCCGTCATGCGGCCGTTTCGGTCAGCACGGTTTCGAACGTGCTCAACGGCCGCACCGACCAGATGAAGCAGGAAACGCTCGAACGCGTGAAGGCCGCGATGGAAGCGCTGCAGTACCGGCCCAGCACGCTCGCGCGCCAGCTCAAGACCGGGCAGACGCCGCTCGTCGGGCTGCTGGTGCCGTCGATGGCGAACCCGATGTACGGCTACATCGCGCGCGAGGTCGAGGCCTGCGCGCAGGAGCGGTACGGCCATCGCGTGCTGATCGGCAATACGTATCGCGATGCGAAGAAGGAAGCATCGTTCTTCGACGACCTGTTCGCGCATGGCGTGCGGCGCGTGATCGTGATTTCGTCGCTGGCCGACGAAAGCCACCTCGAGCGCGCGGCCGAGCGCGGGATGACGGTGGTGAGCTACGACCGGCGCGCGACGCCCGGCGAACGGTCGAAGGTCGAACACGTCACGGCCGACAACGAGGCCGCCGCGCGGCTCGCGACGCGCTGCCTGGTCGATGCGGGACACCGGCGGCTCGCGTTCGCGACGGTCGCCGGCATGACGGTGAGCCGCAGCGACAAGATCCGGGGCTTTCTCGAGACGGCACGCGAGGCGGGCGTCGACGCACACGCGCGGGTGTTCGACGGCGGCCCGGCGAATGAATACGGCGACGCCGTGATCGTCGACGTGGGGCGCGCGCTGGGTGTCGCGCTTGCCGCCGATCCGGCGCGGCCGACCGGCATCGTCGCGGTCAACGACCTGTTCGCGCTCGGCCTGATGGCCGGGTTGCGCGATGGCGGCCTGCGCGTGCCGGACGACGTGTCGGTCGTCGGGATGGACGGTCATTTCCTGTCGGCGATTTCCAATCCGGCGCTGACCACGGTGCAATTGCCCGTCACCGCGATGGCCGAGGACATGGTGCGGCGCGTGATGCGGGCGGACGGCGACATGCCGCTGGCGCGCGAGCCGCACGTATTCTCCGGCGTGACGCTCATCGAGCGCGCCTCGGTCGCGCCGCCGCCGCAAGCGGACCACTCGCACGGAGGCGCCGCATGACGCGCGTCTTCGTCACGCATCCGTCGGGGATGCTCGACCGTTATTTCGGCGCGAAGGCCATGCGCGCGCTGCAGGCGATCGCGGACGTCACGTGCAATCCGCTCGATCGCGAGATGGGCACGGACGAACTGATCGCGGCCGCGCAGGGTTGCGATGCGATGATCGCGTACCGACAGACGCCCGCGCCGCGTGCGCTGTTCGCCGGGCTGCCCGCGCTGGCGGCGTTCCTGCGCTGCGCAGTCGATATCCGCACCGTCGACGTCGACGCGGCGAGCACGTTCGGCGTGCTGGTCACGCAGGCGAGCCCCGGCTTCGCGCCGGCGGTCGCCGAGTGGGTGATCGGCGCGATGATCGATCTCGCGCGCGGTATCGGCCGTTATGCGTCGGCCTACCACCAACGGATGCCGCCCATGCCGCAGATGGGGCGCGAATTGCGCGGCAGCACGCTCGGCCTGATCGGTTACGGACAGATCGCACGCCACCTGGCGCCGATCGCGACGGCGCTCGGGATGCGCGTGCTCGTCAGCGATCCGTACGTGCGCGTCGATGCGCCGACGCTTCAACAGGTCGACTTCGCGGCGCTGTTGCAGGCGGCCGATTTCGTCGTGTGCCTCGCGCCGGCGACGCCGGCCACCGCGAACCTGATCGATGCGGGCGCGTTCGCGGCCATGAAGCCGGGCGCGTACTTCATCAATGCGTCGCGCGGCGAACTGGTCGACGAGCAGGCGCTGTTAGATGTGCTCGACACCGGCCGGCTCGCGGGCTGTGCACTCGACGTCGGGCGCGCGCCGGACCAGATGCCGACACCCGCGCTCGCCGCGCATCCACGCGTGATCGCGACGCCGCACGTCGGCGGCCTGACGCTGCCCGCGGTCGAGCACCAGGCGCTGGAGACAGTCGATCAGCTTGCCGCGCTGCTCGCCGGAAGCGTGCCGCGCGGTGCCGTCAACGCGGCGCACGCGTCGCGGCTGGCGCGCTGGCGCACGGCAGGGGCCGATACCGGGGCGGGCGCGCGATGAGACCCGACACACCCACCGGGCGGCCGGCCGACGCGTGCGATTGCCACATCCACATCTATGACGACGCGTATCCGCTCGCGCCGACGGCGACCTTCCGTCCGCCGCACGCGCCGGTGGAGGCATATCGCCGGGTGCAGCAGACGCTCAGCCTGGCCCGCGTCGTGATCGTGCAGCCGACCGGCTATGGTGTCGACAACCGTTGCCTGCTCGACGCGCTGGCCGCATTCGGCCCGCAGGCGCGCGGCGTCGCGACGTTGCCGGCCGACGTGCCGGATGCCGAACTGGCGCGATTGCACGCGGCAGGCGTGCGCGGCGTCCGGTTCATGACGTTGGCGGGCGGCCTGGCGCGGTGGGACGAACTGGAGAGCGTGGCCGCGCGGATCGCGCCGCTTGGCTGGCACGTCGACCTGCAGCTCGACGGCCGGACGCTGCCCGAGGTCGTGCCGTTGCTGACCTCGCTACCGGCCCGGGTCGTGATCGATCACACGGGCAAGTTCCTGACGCCCGTCGCACCGGACGCGCCTGCGTTTCTCGCGCTGCGGCGCCTGCTCGACCGCGGCCACGCCTGGGTGAAGCTGTCCGCGCCGTACGAGACGTCGCGCTCGGGCGCGCCCGGCTATGACGATGTCGCGCGTCTCGCCGCCGTGCTGGCGCGCCACCATTCGGCGCGATGCGTATGGGGCAGCAATTGGCCGCACCCGAACGCGTCGCCGGTCCCCGACGACCTGTGCTTGCTCGGCTGGCTGGACGACTGCACGGCGGACGACGCGGTCAGTCGCGCGATTCTGGTCGACAACCCGACCGTACTCTACGGCTTCTGAGTCGTCCGCCAGGACGAGGCCGGGCGTCACAAGCTTTCAATCCGGAAGCTTGCGCAAGCGATGCCAAGCAATCCTGACCGAGCCCGACAGGTCGCAGTCCTGTCGATCCTTACCGTGCTGAAAGCTATCTCGCTACCGGTGTTCCAACGGCGGCGCGCAGCGCTTCGCTGCACTGCGACAACTGCTTGACGCTGCATGCCGGTCGGCGCAGGATACGTCCGTGCATGTGGAGCGGGACGCGCCGGCCGCGCGGTTCCTGCACCCGCGATACGCAAAAGAACAACGATGAGCCTTTACGCACTCGTACCGGAATACCGGCCCCGCGTTTGTCGGCCCGCCGGAACCATGCTTCTCCCGACGCCCGTCGCGTCACGTATCCGTCATCCCGTTTCGTACCGTGCCTCGGTACACTTTCCCGTCCGCGCGCGAGCCGCGACGATGAACGGCGCCCGTTGGGCGCGCCGCATCGCAGCGTCGTCTGCCGCTCCTCACCATCGCATCCTGAACGGCGCCTACACCGGCGTCTCGTGACGTCCGTCGCGCCCATCCTTGTATTGCGCCGCCGGCCTGCCTGACCGCCCGGCGGCACCGGAGTCCGAAGCATTTCGATTGAGCTTGAAAAAGCAAACGCAAGCAGTTCGGTTCGAGGTTCAAGGAGAAAAACTCATGTCGCAGCTTTCGAATGAAGAAGCAAACGGCAGTTCGGGGAGTGGCAAGGTCAAGCTGATCAAGTGGGCGATCATCATCGCCGGCGTCGCGATCGCGGCACCGGCGGCGTTGTTCATCCTGAAGGGGGTGATCGCGCTGGTCACGGCGGGCGTGATCGGCCTCGGCGCGATCTATTTCGCGCCGGTCGTCGCGATGAAGTTCGCGAACCAGAAGGTGAAGATGATCGTCCAGGAGGCGCAGGCGAATCCGATCGAGACGCTGATCAACCAGCTCGCGGAGAAGCGCCAGGCGGCCCAGAAGTTCGCGGACAGCATCACCGCGTTCCGCACCGAGGTGAAGAATTTCGAGAACAAGACGGAGCTGTTCGAGAAGCAGTATCCGGACGACGCACCACGCT
The DNA here is from genome assembly GCF_002223205.1 of Burkholderia sp. AU27893. Taxonomy (NCBI): domain Bacteria; kingdom Pseudomonadati; phylum Pseudomonadota; class Betaproteobacteria; order Burkholderiales; family Burkholderiaceae; genus Burkholderia; species Burkholderia sp. AU27893. Next base: position 882,926 of record NZ_NKFD01000004.1, read on the forward strand.
TCCGGCAGCAGCTCGACACGATGAAGCAGCTGCTCTCGTTTCGCGAGGGGCGTTACAAGCAGGTGCAGGCCGAACTGAAGAATTTCGCGTCGGCGATCGACCGCGCGAAGGCGATGTGGGACATGTCGCAGGCCGCGCAGCAGATGAACAAGCTCGCGGGCCGGCAGGCGTCCGACACGTTCGAGCAGATCAAGACCGACGTGGCCGTCGATTCGGTGATGCGCTCGGTCAACAAGGCGTTCTCCGAAATGGAGACGTCGCTGATGGATAACCCCGAGGTCAAGCAGGCACAGCAGCAGGCGGTGATGAACGCGCCGCACGCGCCCGGGCTCGACGCGACGACCCCCGCGCAACTGCCGTCGAAACAACAATAACTTCCTGCAGGCTCGCAACCATGAAAAAACTTCTTGGCGCCATCGCATTTCTGGTCGTGCTCGTCGGCGTATGGATCGTGCATCAGGGCGGCCTGTCGACGCTGATTCCCGCGCATGACGCGGCCCCGGCCTCGACGTCCGCGCAAGGCGGCGACAGCGGCCCGTCCACGCAGGCGTCGCCGTCGTCCAACGTGCTGCCGGCCGGCTTCACGCCGCAGGCCAGCACGCTGAAATCGATTGCCGAAAACGGCATCGTGCGGATCTCCGTGCAGAACCCGAGCGAACCGTTCTTCGGCGAGGACAAGGGCACGCCGCACGGCTTCAACGTCGAATTCGCGCGGCTGCTGTTCGCGGATCCGTCGTTCTCGCACGGCGGCAAGCCGGTGGTCGTCGATACGCGACACGAGGTCGACACGTATCCGGGCGTGCCGAAGCAGTTGCTCGATACGGATGCGAAGGGGAACCACGTGGTCGACGTGGCGATGGACGGGCTGACGTTCCCGGACAACACGCCGTCGGGCGTCGTCTATTCGGTGCCGTACGTCGACGATTTCGGCTATTCGCTGATCGTGCGGCAGGGCTCCGCGATCCGCTCGACCGACGATCTCGCGGGCAAGACGGTCGGCATCCTGAAGGGCGACCCGGACGTGCGTGCGTTCGTCACACGCCAGTACCCGAACGTGAAGTTCGTGGAAGTCGACGATTCCGATCCGGCCTTCATCGCGAAGAGCATCGACGGCCATACGGTCGACGCGTTCATCTACGACTATCCGTTCGCGGTCAGCTCGATCAAGGACACCGACCTGAAGTTCGCGGTGACCAAGCTCGACGGCTCGAACATCGCGTACAAGATCGGCGTGCGCGCCGACGACCAGGATCTGCTGATCTACCTGAACGCCGCGATCGCGAAGCTCAAGCAGTCGCCGCAGTATCTCGACCTGCTGCGCAAGTACTTCGTCAGCGACCAGGCGGTGACGACCGCGGCCGCGTCGGGCGAGCATACGTACGTGGTGAAGGCGGGCGACACGCTGAACATGATCGCCGCGAGCAAGCTCGGCAGCGGCCAGCGCTATCGCGAGATTCAACGCCGCAACAACCTCGCCAACCCGAACCTGATCCTGGCGGGCCAGCATCTGGTGATTCCGGTGCGGTAACGGCGGCGTGACGTGAACGAAGGAAGCTGAAGGGACGTGAAGGATGGCGCGCGGCCCGGCGGAGGTGATCCGCCGGGCCGCGCGCTTTTCCGCGTCAATGCGTGATCGACAGGAACAGGTAAGCGGCGAACAGCGACAGGTGCACGACGCCGTGCAGCACCGTCGTACGCCCCTGGCTGAGCGTCAGCGTGCTGACCAGCAGCGTGAGCGCCAGCAGCACGGTTTCCATCGGGCCGATGCCGAGCGTGAGCGGCTGGCCGACCCAGATGAACACGGCCGCGACGGTCGGGATCGTCAACCCGATACTCGCGAGCGCCGAACCGAGCGCGAGATTCATGCTGGTCTGCAGGCGGTTCGCGCGCGCGGCGGTGACGGCTGCGAGCCCTTCCGGCAGCAGCACGAGCGCGGCGATCACGATACCGACCGCGGCTTCGGGCGCGCCTAGCTTCATCACCGCGTGCTCGACGGCCGGCGACAGCAGCTTCGCGAGCAGCACGACCGCGACGAGGCTCGCGAACAGCAGCAGCATGCTGATCACGGCGGTGCGGTTGCTCGGCGCTGCCGCGTGGACGGCCTCGTTCGCGCTGTCGTGCTCGGCGAGGAAGTAGTCGCGGTGGCGCACGGTCTGCACGAACACGAACGCGCCGTACAGCACGAGCGACGACACGCCGGCAAACGCGAGCTGCGATTTCGAGAAGAACGGGCCCGGCGCGGCGTTCAGGTAGTTCGGCATCACGAGCGACAGCACCGACAGCGACGCCAGCACCGCGAGCGCCTTGCTGGCGCCACGCCCCTGGAAGTCCTGTTCGCCGTGCTTCCACGCGCCGACCAGCAGGCAGATACCGACGATGCCGTTGCAGATGATCATCACGGCGGCGAACACGGTGTCGCGCGCGAGGCCCGATTTCTCGGGGCCCGCGCCGAGCATCACCGACACGATCAGCGCGACTTCGATGACGGTCACGGCGACCGCGAGCACGAGCGTGCCGAACGGTTCGCCGACGCGGTGCGCGACGACTTCGGCATGGTGGACGGCGGCGAACACGGCGCCGGCGAGGGCGGCGGCGAACACCGCGATGACGAGGCCTTCGGCCGGTACGACGCGCGACAGCGCGAGGACCAGCCAGGCGGCAAGCGGGGCCACGAGGGTCCAGCGCGGGAGCTGGTTGGACGAGAGCGGCATGGAGGGTTTCCTTATGCGAGCGGCGGCGCGCGACGCGCCGTCACGGGTTGACGAAGCCCGGCCGTACTATCCGCCGAACGAGGATGATGAAACCGAAGGGGGCGGCACGCAACGGTGCTGCCCGGGGTTCGCCGCCATCAGGCAGCGAGGGGCGCGGGCGGGCCGGAGCCCGTCGCGGGATGAAACGATTCGATGCGGCCGGCCGCGAACGACGAGGCGAGCACGTGTGACGACGCACGGGCCGGAGGCTCGGTTCCGACCCTGAAAGGGCGGCCGGCATTGGACGGCGGTGGCGACATGACACGCGGTTTCCCCCTGAAATCCGGCGGTTTGTCGAATTTTATCAGGCGTTCGGGGGGCACTATCTCATATTCGAATGCTTTCATAGACCTTTCGGTTTACAAAAAGTGCCCGACCTGTCGATTTTTTTGTCTTTGCCGTTTCCGTAACGATCTCTTGCACGACACATTCGGGCTCGCCCTGACATAAATCTACCGACCGGTCGGTTTATAATCGCTCGCACCTCCACTTCATGACGGATCGCAAGCGATGGCTGTTTCTTCTGCACATTCGGTGAACTCGGGCGCGCTGGCGCCGTCGGCCGTCGTCGGCGTGATCGGCGCCGGCGCGATGGGCGCGGGCATCGCGCAGGTCGCGGCGGCGGCCGGCCATGCGGTGCTGCTGTACGACCTGAACGAAGCCGCCTGCGACAAGGCGCTGGCCGGCATCCGTGCGCAGTTCGCGCGGCTCGCGGAGAAAGGCCGGCTCGAACCGGCGCAGGCCGACGCGGCCGGCGCCCGGATTCGCGCGGTGCGTGAACTGGCCGACTTCGCGGGCGCCGCGCTGATCGTCGAGGCGGCGGCCGAGCGGCTCGACGTGAAGCGTGAGATCTTCGCGACGCTCGAGCGCCATGTCGACGACGCGTGCCTGCTGGCCACCAATACGTCATCGATCTCGATCACGTCGATCGCGGCCGGGCTGCGCGTGCCGCAGCGTGTCGCCGGCCTGCATTTCTTCAACCCGGCGCCGCTGATGGCGCTCGTCGAGGTGGTCAGCGGGCTCGCGACCGCGCCCGCGGTCGCGCAGGTGCTGTATGCAACCGCCGCCGCGTGGGGCAAGCGGCCCGTGATGGCGAAATCGACGCCGGGCTTCATCGTGAACCGCGTCGCGCGGCCGTATTACGCGGAGGCGCTGCGCGTGCTGAACGAGCAGGGCGGCGCGCCGGCATCGATCGACGCGGTGATGCGCGAGGCCGGCGGCTTCCGGATGGGGCCGTTCGAGCTGATGGACCTGATCGGCCACGACGTGAACTTCGCGGTGACCGAATCGGTGTTCCGCGCGTATTTCAACGATCCGCGCTACACGCCGTCGCTAATCCAGCAGGAACTCGTGAACGCGGGCTTCCTTGGGCGCAAGTCGGGCCGCGGCTTCTATTCGTATGCGGACGGCGCGACGCCGCCCGCACCCGATCTCGAAGCCCCGCGCGATGCGCCCGCCGACGTTGCATTGTTTGCGCAGGACGGCCCGGCCGCCGCGCTGCACGCGCGCTTCGCCGAACGCCTTCCGGGCGCCCGGCAGGCCGGCGCGCATGCCGACGACCTGCTCGCGACGGCCGGCCGCGCATCGATCGCGTTGACCGATGGCCGTACCGCGACCGAGCGCGCCGCGCAGACGGGCGCGGCCGATCTCGTGCTGGTCGACCTTGCGCGCGATTACGCGCAGGCCGGGCTCGTTGCGCTGACGCGCGCGCTCCAGTGCAGCGACGCGGCCTATGCGGATGCGGTCGGCCTGTTCCAGCAGGCGGGTTTTCGCGTCGTCGGTGTCGCGGACGTGCCGGGCATGGTCGCGATGCGCACCGTCGCGATGCTCGCGAACGAGGCGGCCGACACGGTGAATCAGGGCGTGTGCTCGCCCGCCGATCTCGATCTCGCAATGGAGAAGGGCGTGAACTACCCGTGCGGCCCGCTCGCGTGGGCCGATGCGATCGGCATCGGCCGCGTGCATCGCGTGCTGTCGAACCTGGCGGCGAGCTACGGCGAGGACCGCTATCGCGTGTCGCCGCGCATCGCCGCGCTGCATGCGGCCGGCCGCACGTTCCGGTCGTAGCCGTCGCCCCCGTTACTTCGAACACGATAACGACATCACTCCATTGGAGGAGCACCCCGATGACTCACCCGACGCATCCCGCCGCCGTTCTCGAACCGATCGAGACCGCCAGCCGCGACGAACTGCAGGCGCTGCAGCTCGAGCGCCTCAAGTGGTCGCTGCGCCACGCGTACGACAACGTCCCGCACTATCGGCGCACGTTCGATGCGGCGGGCGTGCATCCGGACGACCTGAAGTCGCTCGCCGATCTTGCGAAATTCCCGTTCTCGACCAAGAGCGACTTGCGCGACAACTACCCGTTCGGGCTGTTCGCGGTGCCGCGCGAGCAGGTCGTGCGCGTGCACGCGTCGAGCGGCACGACGGGCAAGCCGACGGTGGTCGGCTACACCGCGCGCGACATCGACACGTGGGCGAACGTGACCGCGCGCTCGATCCGCGCGGCCGGCGGCCGTCCGGGCGACACGCTGCACAACGCATTCGGCTACGGGCTCTTCACCGGCGGTCTCGTGATTCACTACGGCGCGGAACGGCTCGGCTGCATGGTCGTGCCGATGTCGGGCGGGCAGACCGAGAAGCAGGTGCAGCTGATCCGCGATTTCGAGCCGAAGATCATCCTCGTCACGCCGTCGTACATGCTGAACCTGATCGACGAGATGGTGCGGCAGGGGATGGACCCGGCCGAATCGTCGCTGAAGATCGGCATCTTCGGCGCCGAGCCGTGGACGCAGGCGCTGCGTGAAGAGGTCGAGACGCGCGTGGGCATCGACGCGCTCGACATCTACGGGCTGTCGGAGGTGATGGGCCCGGGCGTCGCGTGCGAATGCGTCGAGACGAAGGACGGCCCGGTGATCTGGGAAGACCATTTCTACCCGGAAATCATCGACCCGGTCACGGGCGAAGTGCTGCCCGACGGCAGCCAGGGCGAGCTGGTGTTCACGTCGCTGACGAAGGAGGCGATGCCGGTGATCCGCTACCGCACGCGCGACCTCACCGCGCTGCTGCCGCCGACCGCGCGCGCGATGCGCCGGCTCGCGAAGATCACGGGCCGCTCCGACGACATGCTGATCGTGCGCGGCGTGAACGTGTTTCCGAGCCAGATCGAGGAGATCGTCGTCGCGCTGCCGCAGCTGTCGGGCCAGTTCCAGATCACGCTGTCGCGCGACGGGCACATGGACCGCCTCGACCTCGCGGTCGAACTGCGCTCGGAAGCGGCCGCGTCCGTCAGCGAAAGCGATCGCGCGGCGCTCGCGCGCGAGCTGCAGCACCGGATCAAGACGATGGTCGGCGTGTCGTCCGGCGTGACGGTGCTGGCCGCGGGCGGCATTCCCGCCACCGCGACCGGCAAGGCGCGGCGCGTGATCGACCGCCGCCAGGCCGCCTGATTCTCCTGTTTGCCGTTCAACCCGAGGAAACCTGTTCGATGGATGGATTGAAGACCCTGGCCGTCACGGTCGATGCGCGCGGCATCGCAACCGTCGCGCTGCAGCGTGGCGACGTGCTCAACGCATTTGACGAGACGATGATCGCCGAACTCACCGACGCGTTCACGGCGCTCGGCCGGCGTGACGACGTGCGCGCGATCGTGCTGCGTTCGGAGGGCCGCGCGTTCTGCGCGGGCGCCGACCTGCAGTGGATGCAGCGCGCGAGCGCGAACGACGCGGCCGCGAACCTGCGCGACGCGGAGCGGTTCGCCGCGATGATGCGCGCGATCCGGCAATGCCCGAAGCCGACGGTGGCGCGCGTGCAGGGCCATGCGTTCGGTGGCGGCGTCGGCCTGTGTGCGGCCTGCGACATCGTGATCGCGAGCGATCACGCGCGCTTCTCGGTCAGCGAGGCGCGCTTCGGGATCCTGCCGGCCGTGATCGGCCCGTATCTGGTCGAGGCGGTCGGCCAGCGCCAGGCGCGCCGGCTCGCGCTGACGGCGACCCAGCTCGCCGCAGGCGAAGCGGTCGCGATCGGCCTGATCCACCAGGCCGTGCCGCTCGATGCGCTCGACGAAGCACTCGACAGGACGCTCGCCGAACTCGGCCGCAACGGCCCGAACGCGCTGATGGAGATCAAGCGCTTCTTCGACGCGATCGGCGAGTATCCGCCGTCGGACGCGCGCGCGGCGTTCACCGCGCAGACGATCTCCCGCGTGCGGGCGACGCCGGAAGCGAAGGAAGGCTTCGCCGCGTTCTTCGCGAAGCGGCCGCCGGCCTGGGAGGCGGGCGCCGAGTAACGGGAAACCGAGGGGAAACCAGGGCGAAACGGCGGCGCGCGGCGGTGTGGCGGGCCCGGCCGAATTTTGCGGCTCGGGCGCGGGCGCTTGCTCTACAATGCGTGACCTCCGGCGCGCTGCCGGCCCAGCCCCGACCGATTCTTCATCCGATGATCGTCAACCGCCTTATCTCCGAGATCCTGTTCGGCTTCACCGGCCTGATCGGCATCATCAACCCGATCGGCATCGCGTTCCTGTTTCTCGAACGGACCGAGGCGCTCACCGAGCAAGAACGCGATCTGCTTGCGAGGAAGGTCGCGTTCAACGCGTTCGTCGTGCTGATGGTCGCGTTCTTCGCCGGCACGCCGGTGCTGCATTTCTTCGGGATCTCGATGGAAGCGCTGCGGATCGGCGGCGGCTTCGCGGTTGCGGTGGCCGGCTGGCAGATGCTGAACGAGCCCGACGGCCCCGGCGGCGGCGACACGCCGGTCAAGCCGATCGACGCGAACGCGATCATGACGCGCGCATTCTTCCCGCTGACCATGCCGCTGACGGTCGGCCCCGGCTCGATCGCGACCGCGATCGCGCTGAACGCGAACCGCACGCACAAGCTGTCGGAGTTCGCACTGTCGAGCATCGTGTCGATCGCCGTCTCGGTACTGGTCGCGATCGTGATCTGGCAGGTCTACAGCCGCTCCGCGCTGCTGTCGCGCTACCTCGGCAGCGAAGGCACCAAGGTCGCGAAGCGCGTGTCGGCGTTCCTGCTGCTGTGCATCGGCGTGCAGATCATGCTGACCGGCTTTTCCGCGTTCCTGCAGCCGATCGCCGACCAGGTCAAGTAAGCAAGCGGCCGGCGCTCCGCACGACCGCCGCTCGCGAGCACTTCCTTCGCACCTTGCGGCAACGCCGCACGCATTTTTGCCGCCCGGGATACCATGCGACGGTCCGGCGGATGCGCGGCGCGCATCCGGCCGTCAGCTCAACTTCAATGGCGAGGCGTGCAATGGAATACGTGAAATTCGGATCGACAGGGCTGGAGGTGTCGAAGCTGGTGCTGGGTTGCATGACGTTCGGCGAACCGTTACGCGGCTCGCATCCGTGGACGCTGCCGGAAGCGGAGAGCCGTCCGATCATCCAGCGGGCGGTCGAAGCCGGCATCAACTTCTTCGATACCGCGAACATGTATTCCGACGGCACGTCGGAGGAGATCGTCGGCCGCGCGCTGCGCGATTTCGCGAAACGCGACGACATCGTGATCGCGACCAAGGTGTTCTACCGGATGCGGCCTGGGCCGAACGGCGCCGGGCTGTCGCGCAAGGCGATCATGACCGACATCGACCAGAGCCTGAAGCGGCTCGGCACCGACTATGTCGATCTCTACCAGATTCACCGCTGGGACAACGGCACGCCGCTCGAGGAGACGCTCGAGGCGCTGCACGACGTCGTGAAGGCCGGCAAGGCGCGCTATATCGGCGCGTCGTCGATGTTCGCGTGGCAGTTCGCGAAGGCGCTGCACACGTCGAAGCAGCACGGCTGGACCCGCTTCGTCAGCATGCAGAACCACCTGAACCTGCTGTATCGGGAAGAGGAGCGGGAAATGCTGCCGCTGTGCGAAGACGAAGGGATCGCGGTGATTCCGTGGAGCCCGCTCGCGCGCGGCCGCCTCACGCGCAACTGGGACGAGTCGACCGAGCGGCAGCAGAGCGACGCGGTCGCCCAGCGGCTTTACGATGCGACGGCGGAGGCGGATAAAGCGGTCGTCGATGCCGTGGCGACGATCGCGGCGGCACGCAACGTGCCGCGTGCGCAGGTCGCACTCGCGTGGGTCGCGCAGAAGCGCGGAGTCACCGCGCCGATCGTCGGCATTTCGAAGCCGCAGCAGCTGGACGACGCACTGGCCGCGCTCGAACTGAAACTGACCGACGACGAGATCGCCGCGCTCGAACGCCCGTACGTGCCGCACGCGGTCGCCGGGATCAACTGAGCGGCGGCGCCGCGCGGCCGTCAGCGCGCGGCGTCGAGCATCGGGTAGGTGAACAGGCCGAAGTGGACGACGTTCAGCCCCGCATGCGCGAGCGCGGACGCGAGCAGCCCGCCGCGCCGCCAGGCGAGGCCGTAGCCGATGCCCGCCACCGTGCCGAGCACGATCCATTGCCAGCCGCCGGCCGCATGCGCGGCGCCGAACAGCACCGCGCCGATCGCAAGCGCGGCCCACGGCCCCCACGCGAACGCGCGCAGCGCGCGCGTCAGTCCGCCCTGCACGTAGCCACGGAACAGCGCTTCCTCGGCGAGCGTCACGAGCAGCAGGTTGTTCGCGAGCCACAGCCAGCCCGACGGCGGCCACTTGGGCGCCCAGCCGACCATCCCGATCGCGAGCGCGCCGGCCAGGCACGCGGCCGCCGTTGCGACTGCCGCCACCGCGCCGGTACGCAGCGCGCGCGACAGCGGGATGTCGGGGGCGACCCACGGCAGCACCCATACCAGCCACAAGCCGACGAGCGGCTTGTCGAGATTCAGGTACATCGTGAACGGCGCGGCATCCGGCGTGAAGCGCGTCGGGCCGATCACGCGCGGATTGTGGAAGCCGGGAATCAGGTGCAGGCTGAGCGCGATCGCGACGGCGGCAAAGACGACGTGCGCGGCGATGCGCATCGCGCGCGGGCGCTCGGGCATCACCCCCCACGCGGCCGCGGCCAGCAATGCGAGCGGGGCCAGCGCGAGCGGCCCGAGCTTGCCGAATGCCAGCGCGCACGCATAGCCGAGCGCGGCGAGGCCGACGCTCAGGCCGTGCTGCGGGCGATGCCATGCGAACGCGGCGGCCGCGAACAGCGCGAGCCAGATCGTGGCGGAAGGAAGGAGCGAAAGGGACATGACAGGAGCGGCATTCGTCGGACCAGACGCCGCGCATCATACAGCAGCCGTCTTGCGATGCCGGTGGGGAGCGGTCAGCGGCCGGCGGTTTCGGTGGCGCGGTCGCGGCCCGGGACGTGGACGCTGTTGCGCTCGCGCATCCGCCGCCGGTACCAGAACGTCCACAGCAGCAGACAGCCGAACACGGTATAGCCCATGACCGGCGACACGACCAGCACGCGTTCGACCGGCCAGGTCACGACCATCCAGAGGCGCAGCAGCATTTCCAGCGTCATGAACGCGCCCCACACGAAGGTCATCCGCCGGAGCATCTGCCGCAGCCCCGGCTGCGCCTCCCAGACGGCTTCGAAATGCGCGGCGCCGCCATCCATCTCGCGGGCCACCGTGGCGCGTGCGAGATAGAAGATCAGCGGGCGTTCGCGGAACAACGACAGCAGGAACACGACGCCGATCGTGCCCGACGCGAGCGATTCGCGCATCAGCAGCGTGCGCGCGCTGCCGCCGAGCGCCATCCCGAGGATCGACAGCGCGATGCCCAGCAGCACGATGGCCGCCACCGCATCGACGCGGCGCGAGCGGATGAATTCGACGATCGACCAGATGATCGGCGGCACCGCGGACGCGTACAGCGCGCCGGTTTCGCCGAAAGACGGCTGCGCGGCCCGGTAGGCAACCCAGGGCAGCACGAGGTTGACGAAGAGTTCGAGGATCAGTCCGGCTCGCGGTTTCACGGTGAGCAATTCCACGCAGGTGGGGGCGAACCTGCGAAGGGCGTGGTGGCCCGCGGTTGCCCCGAAAAGGGTTCGATTGAGTATATCGAAGAATCGGGCGGTGCTGCGGTGCCGTGTCGGCCGCTTGCCGCCGGCGGCGCCGGTGCCATCGTCATGGAAGTGCCGCGGCCGGCAGCGTGATCGTGACCGTGGTGCCCTGCAGCATGACGCTGTGCACGTGGATCGCGCCTTCGTGCCGTTCGACGACGGCCTTGACGAACGCCATGCCGAGCCCGACGCCGCTGGTTTCCGGCTGGCCGGCGGTGCGAAAGCGCCGGTAACGTTCGAACAGCCGCGTCTGGTCCGCGCTGCTGATGCCGCACCCGCTGTCGCGGATCGTGCAGCGCACGGTCTTGCCGTCGGCGCCTGGCTCGACCCTGCATTCGACGCTCGTCAGCGATGCGCTGTACTTGATGGCGTTGTCGAGCAGGTTGATCAGCGCGCGCGACAGCAGCGCCGGGTCGCCTTGCACGATCGTGTCGTCGCGCCGCGGCACGTCGTCGATCGACATGGATTTCCGGTGCGCGAGCGGCCACACCGCGTCGCGTGCCTCGTTCATCAGGTCGGCGAGGTTGACCGGCACGCGTTCGTAGTCGCTGGCCTCCGCACGCGAGAGCTGCGCGAAGCCGTCGGCCAGCGCCAGCGTGTGCCGCGCCAGCTTGCCGATTCTCTCGAACTGCTGCTTCATCTGCCCGTCGCCCGCCCGTCGCGCCTGCGTGTCGATCAGGATGATCAACGACGTCAGCGGAGCGCGCATGTCGTGCGAGAACAGCGTCAGCATGTCGTTGCGCTGGCGCTCGAGCATGTCGCGGCGGACGGTCGCGTGGCGCAGGGTTTCCAGCGCGTGGTGGATCTGCGTGATCTCGGGCCCGATGCCGCGCGGCATCGCGACGTGCGACGTATCGCCATCGCTGAGCGCGACGATCCGGCGGCCGAGCGCATCGAGCGGCTTCGACAGCAGTCGCTGCACGCCGCGCGCGAGCGAGGCCAGGATCGCGATGCACAGTGTCGTGGCGAACGCCGACAACGCGACCTTGAGCCGGGCGGTGTTGCGGTCGCCGATCGCGCGACGCCGGGCCAGGTCGATCACGTGGTCGCGCAGCCGCTCGCTCGGCCGGAAATGCGGCACGATCGCGCGGGAAAAGTCGGCCGCACTCATCGCATAGACACCGCTCTTGCCGCCGGCGACGGCCGCGTCGACGAGCGGCAGGATATGGGCGTCGAAGGCGTCGTTGAGCTGCGCGTATTCGCGCGCCACGTCAGGGTCGTCGAGCTGCGCGCCGATCGAGCCGTCGATCAGCGCGCGCAATTGCTCGATGCGGCCGCGCATCCGCATGATGTCCGCGAACTGCGTGCGGTCGAGCGCCTGCCGCGCGAACATCGGCGCGATCAGCAGCGAGCCCGTGCGGCCCGCGTATTCGCGGAGTTCGCCGAGGAGCCGCGCGAGCAGGATCGCCCCCGATGTGCGCGGGTCGCCCATCGCGGTGTCGGTCATGGCGCCGTCGATCAGCAGCGACAGCGTGTCGACGATCCGGAACAGGCGCGCCTGCGCGTGCTGGATATCGTGAACGCCGCGTGTCGCGAGCGGCCGCCTGCCGAGTGCGTCGACTTCCGTACGCGCATCGGCGAGCGTGATCCGGACCGAGTCGAGGGCATGCAGCAGGGTGCTACGTTCGCGATCGTCGAGCACGGTCGCCTGCGCGATGCCGCCGCGAAAACGCTCGAGCGCCTGGTCGGAACGCACGCGCGCGGCGAGCAGGTTGCGGGCCTCGGCGGCGCCGTCGTCCTGCGGGCGCACCAGCAGGTCGTTCGTCGGGCCGCGTTCGGCCGAGATCACGTTGGCGGCGCTTATCGCGCCGCGGACGAATTCGAAACTCTGCAGGTCGGCGTTCTCCTGCCGGTATTGCCGGACACTCCCCCAGATGATCGTGCCGCACAGCAAGGCCAGCAGCGTGGTGACGAGTGCGAAGCCGATATGGGTCTTCTGCTGGATCGTCAGCGATCGAATGTTATATGCGCGTTCCCGGCTAAACGAGAATGAACGATTCATGACACACCATGTTTGCAAGCTATCCCGGGTGGGCCCGTATTCTCGGCCTGTCGGCGCCGCGACACCGTAAGGTTTTGTGGGGGGCGGGGCCGCCTTCTAGGGGGCGGTAACGATCCTCGCAGGGAGGCCGGATCGTGCCTTGCACAGGATCACCTTGCGTCAGTGTCCTGTCGACATCGGACGAGTCGCGATTGATCGGGAGAAACCCTGAGTGTGCATCGGACCGGTGGCGCGTTACGACGGATGGTTCGGATTGCGAATGTTTCTGGTCGTCGTGTCCGATCGGTGCGAGGCACGACGGTCGCGACGGACGAAGGCGGCAAGGAGGGCGTGCTGGAAGGAAGCGACAGGCAGGTGCACCGCCCGTGCACGGGCGATGCTCCAGGGTGACGCTTGCAGCACACGTGCCACGGCGCGAATCGCTGCCGCGGCACGCGCGTGCGGTCAGGCGATGGCGGGCTGGACGATGATCTTCACGTTCCGGTCCTTGTGGTTGACGAGCTCCTCGAAGCCGTGCGAGACGATGTCGCCGAGCGCGATGCGTCCGGTGATGAGCGGCTGCACGTCGATGCGGCCGTCCGCGATGAAGCGGATCACGTCCGCGAATTCGCCGTTGTACGCGAGCGAGCCGATCACTTCCTTCTCGGTCGACACGATGTCGAAGAAGTTGAACGGCGCCGGCTCCTCGAAGATCCCGACCATCACCGACTTGCCGGCCTTGCGGATCACGTCGATCGCGAGCTTCGCGGTGGTGGTGTGGCCGATGCACTCGAACGACACGTCGGCGCCGTAGCCGCCGGTCAGCGCCTTGACTTCCGCGATCGCGTCGGACGTCTTCGGATCGATGACCACGCTCGCGCCGACCTCCAGCGCCTTCTGCTTGCGCGCGGCCGACATTTCCAGCGCGATCACGCGCCCGGCGCCCGCGGCCTTCGCGCACATGATCGTGCACAGGCCGATCGTGCCCGCGCCGACTACGACGACGGTCTGCCCGACGATGTTGCCGGCCTTCTTCACTGCATGCAGGCCGACCGCGAGCGGTTCGATCAGCGCGCCGGCCTCGGTCGGGAAGTCGTCGGGCAGCTTGTACAGCAACTCGGCCGGCACGTTCACGTATTCGGCGAATGCGCCGTTGTTCATCAGCCCGGTGAACGCGAGGTTCTCGCAGATGTTGTACAGCCCGTGCTTGCAATACCAGCAGGTGCCGCAATGCTGGCAGGCGTCGGCCGTCACGCGATCGCCGACCGCGTAGCCCGTCACGCCCGCGCCGAGTTCGGCGATCTCGCCGCTGAACTCGTGGCCGAGGATGCACTGGCCCTTCAGGCCCGTCAGCGGATGCGGCGCATCGACCGGGATGAAGACGGGGCCCGCGACGTATTCGTGCAGGTCGGAGCCGCAGATCCCGCACCAGTGCACGCGAATCGTCACCCAGCCTGCCGGCGGGCGCTCGGGAACGGGAACCTGTTCGACGCGGATGTCGTGGCGGCCGTGCCAGACGGCGGCTTTCATGCTGGGAGCTGAGGTCGTTGCCGGTGTACTCACGTTGCTGTCTCCATCAGGTTGTCGTCGGGCGCGAGGCGTGGCTGCCGGTGCGCCCGTCGCGCGAGTGCGCGAACGACCGGTATGCAGGAACGGGGCCAGCTCGAGTGGGGGCGCCGGACGGCGATCGGACGGGATGGGCGCGATGCGATGCACCATTTGCCGGCTCTTTGACGGGAAACGATTTGATGGAGGAGGGGGGTGAGATTTGCTGCAAAAGCAAAAGCTCCGGCGGGGTGAGACGCTGGGACGTTCGTCTCAGCGCAATGAGACGAATCGCGAGACGCGCGCGGCCACGCCGATCCATTGCCGCGATCGGTGGAACGGATCGTTGCGCACATTACCCCTTTACTTGAAGTTAACTTCAATTTGTATCATGTGCGCCAGTCCGATCGCGGACGCGTGACGCATCCCGTTGCACGCGGCGGTTTCAACGGAGGGGGAGATGACCGAATCGCCTGTCGCGGCCGATGCCGCCACGCTGCCGTCGCGCAGCTATCGGGCCGCCGTCGCGAACGTCGTGCTGGCGAGCATCGTGTCGGCGCTGCACGTCGGCAAGGCGACGATCGCGTTGCCGACGCTCCAGCACGAATTCGGCGGCTCGCTCGCGTCGCTGAGCGGGATCATGTCGGTGTTTCCGTTCGTCGGCGTGTTCGGCGGCATGGCAGCCGGCCTGCTGGTGCGACGCTGGGGCGACCGGTTGCTGCTGATCGCGGGCCTCGTCGTCCTCGGCCTGTCGAGTGTCGCCGGCGCATGGGCCGGCAGCTTCGCGCTGCTGCTGGCCACGCGTTTCGTCGAAGGGCTCGGTTTCGTGATCGTGGTGGTTGCCGCGCCGGCCGTGCTGAATCGCGTGACGCCACCCGAGCGGCGCAATTTCGCATTCGGGCTGTGGAGCACGTTCATGCCGGCCGGCATGGCGTTGTCGATGCTGGTCGGGCCGCTGCTCGGCGGCTGGCGCAACGGCTGGCTCGCGGCCGCGGCGCTGACGCTCGTCGCGGCGGCCGCGGTGCCCGTCACGACGTCGGCCGATGCGCCGTCGCGGCAGGCCGGCGCGCCGCGCATCGGGCCCGCGCTGCGCGACGTGCTCGCGTCGCGCTCGACCACGCTGCTGGCGCTGGGGTTCGCCACCTACAACGTGCAGTTCTTCGCGGCGATGACGTTCCTGCCGGTGTTCCTGATGCAGCGCCTCGGTGTCGCGGTCGACGCCGCAGGGTTGATCAGCGCGGCGATCGTCGCCGCATGCGTGATCGGCAACCTGACGGCCGGCTGGCTGTTGTCGCGCGGCGCCCGGCCCGGGATCGTGATGGCCGCGACGTCGGTCGCGATCGGCGCGGCCGGCGCGGGGCTCTTCAGCGCGGCCACGCCAGCGCCGCTCGCGGTCGCGCTGGGTTTTGCGTTCTCGGCGATCGCGGGGATGCTGCCCGCGACGATCCTCGCGTGCGCACCGGGCTCCGCACCGACGCCGTCTCTCGCGCCGCTCAGCATCGGCTGGGTCGTGCAGGGCAACTATCTCGGGCAGGTGATCGGGCCGCTCGCGATCGGCTCGATCGTCGGCGCATTCGGCTGGTCGGGCGGCATCGGGCTGATGCTCGCGGCTGCCGTCACCGGGGCGGCGATCGGCCTGTCGCTGCTGCGCGAACCGATGGGCCGGCGCTGAGCGCGGCGCCGTTCAATCTGCACGGAAATCCGTCAAGCATGCTCAACACCATGGAAAGCCTGATTTGCGAAGCAGACCCGCCGTGCGATGCGCCGGCATGGGTCGAAGACGATGCGATGCCGCAACGTGGCGGCGTCGCGCATCCGCTCGGGACGATCGGCCGGGCGTCGGTTCCCGAGCACGCGGCGGCGGCCGTTTCGCCGTTGCGCCCGCAACTGTTCGTCACGGTGCTGGAGGCCGACGACCATGCGTTGCTGATCCGCTGGGTCGAGAGCGGCCGGTGCCATTACGGCGAGCAGCGCTGGCGCTTGCGCGTCGCGTTGCAGCCGGGCCGCTGCGCGATCTCGGGGCAGCCGATCGAGCCGGGCGAGCCGGTGTTCCGGCCGGTGCGGCGGCCCGTGCCGGCCAACGGCGACGAGATGATCTGCCCGGCGGCGGTGCCGGGTGCGGCCGGCCTGGCACGTGACGCCGCCCCGGAGGGCGACGACGCGCGCGAGCCGGCCGACGTTTCCGGTTGAACGCCGGCCGGCTGCGATGCCGCGTTACTTCTTCACGTCGTGCCGGTACTGGATGAACCCGGCGTTGTTCGCGAGCTTGTCGTACAGCGCGCGTGCCGTCGTGTTGGTTTCGTGCGTGAGCCAGTACACACGGCTCGCACCGGCTTCACGCGCATGTTCGTACACGGCCTCGATCAGCGCGCCGCCTGCGCCTTGCCCGCGTGCGTCGGGTGCGGTGTACAGGTCCTGCAGATAGCAGTACGGCCCTTCGGTCCAGCACGAGCGGTGGTAGATCGCATGCACGATCCCGACCAGCGCCCCCGATGCGTCGAATGCGCCGAGCACGAACATCGGCTCGGCGGGATCCATCAGGCGGGCCCACGTCGTCGCGAACACCGCCTCGCTCAGCGCGGTGTCGTAGAACTTCTGATAACCCTGCCACAGCGGGCGCCACGCGGCTTCGTCGGCGGCCACGAGCGGGCGCACCGTGACGCGGGTGGCATCGTTCGCGCGGCTGGCCGCATCGCGCGCGCTGGCCTGCGCGTGGCGGATCGCGGTGAGCGACCGGCGCTGCTCGCCCCGAGCGTCGAAGTTCTCCGGCGCGAGCCACGCGTCGAACGCGGCGCGCACATCCGGCCATTCGCCGTCGATGATCGAGAACCACGCGGTGTCGCGATTGCGGCCGCGGTAGATGATCGCCTGCCGGAACGTGCCTTCGTAGCGGAAGCCGAGCCGTGCGGCGGCCTTGCGCGACGGGAGGTTCAGGTCGTCACACTTCCATTCGTAACGCCGGTAGCCAAGCGTGTCGAATGCGTACTTCATCAGCAGGAACTGCGCTTCGGTCGAAACGGGCGTGCGCTTGAGCAGCGGCGAGAACGTGACGGAGCCGACCTCGATCACACCGTTGGCCGGATCGATGCGCATCAGCGCGAGCGTGCCGACCGCGCGGCCGGTGGCGCGGTCGATCACCGTGTAGTGCAGGGGATCCGGGCTCGCCTGCGCGGTACGCGCGTACTCGCGGTAGCTCGCTTCGTCGGCGTACGGGCCGTGTGCGAGATAGGTCCAGTCGCTGCCGTCCGGCGCCTGCGAGTACGCGGCGTGCAGGTCGGCCGCGTGGCGCTCGGCGTCGAGCGGTTCGAGCCGGCAGTAGCGGCCCTCGAGCACGATGCGCTCCGGGCGCGGGCGCGCGGACCAGTCGGGAACGGGGTGGCCGATGGGTTGCTGGAAAGCGTTGGTGAGCGTGGACAAGGTCGATCTCGCTTCGGTTGGCGGCCGGCGACATGCCGGCATGCAGATGATCGTAGTCGCGACGAGGTACCATGAGAAGCGCCAGCGATCGGCAAATTTATGGTGCCACGGATTTCAGGGGCTGAACCGGCGAGCCGTCGTTCACCTGCCGAGTGCCTCGCGCCGTCCGCCACTAGCCGTGCGCCACTGGCAGTGCGCCACGCCCCGACATTTTCACGCTGCGATGTTCCGATGACGACTGTCCTTCCTTCCGGCGATGCGCCGTTGCTGCCGCTCGACGCGCCGCTGGCGCGCACGCCGGGCGCGCCTTCGCTGCAGCGCCAGTTGCTGCGCCGCGTGCGCGACGCGATCCTCGGCGGCGCGATGCCGGCCGGCACGCGGCTGCCCGGCACGCGCGCGCTGGCCGAGACGCTCGGCGTGTCGCGCAACACGACGGCGGCCGTCTACGAGCAGCTCGTCGCCGAAGGCTTCCTGCAGTCGGACCGCCGCGGTACGCGTGTGGTCGGGCTGTCACGGCCGGCGCCGCCGCGCCGGCGTGCCGCGCCGCCGGCCGTCGCGCAGCGGCTCGGCCGGATTCGACCGAGCCGCATCGGCACCGGTGAATCGGAGGGCTTCCGGCCGGGCGTGCCCGCGCTGACGCATTTCCCTGCGGACGCATGGCGCCACGCGATCGACCGCGCGCTGCGCCGCGCCGGTCGCGACCTGCTCGGCTATGGCGACCCGCTCGGCGAGCCCGCGTTGCGCGAATCGATCGCGCGCCACCTGGCCGTGACGCGCGGCGTGCGCTGCGATCCCGAGCAGATCGTGATCACGGAAGGCGCACAGGGCGCGATCGCGCTGTGCGCGCAGCTGCTGACGAACCCGGGCGATACGGTGTGGGTCGAGGAGCCCGGTTATCGCGGCGCGCGCACCGCGATGCAGGCCGCCGACCTCGACGTCGTGCCGATGCCGGTCGACGCGGAAGGGCTGCGTGCCGAAGAGGATGACTGGCGCGAGCGGACGCCGCGCCTCGTCTATACGACGCCGTCGAACCAGTTTCCGACCGGTGCCGTGCTGTCGATCTCGCGCCGGCTCGCGCTGATCGACGCCGCGCGCCGGCATCGCGCGTGGATCATCGAGGACGACTACGACAGCGAATTCCGCCACACCGGCGAGCCGATCGGCGCGATGCACGGGCTCGCGCCCGATTCGCCCGTCGTCTATCTCGGCTCGTTCAGCAAGACGATGTTTCCGGCGCTGCGGATCGGTTTTCTCGTGCTGCCCGACGCGCTGCTGGCCGCGGTGCGGCCGGTGCTGCCTGAGATGCTGCGCGGCGGGACGCGCCACGTGCAGCTCGCGCTGGCCGATTTCATCGAGACGGGCGAGTACGGCCGCCATCTCGGCCGCATGCGCCGGCTGTACCGCGACCGGCGGCGGTTGCTGCTGGCCGCGCTGGACGGCAACCTGAGCGTGCCGCATCAGATCGAGGGCGGGCCGTGCGGGCTGCATCTCGCGCTGCGGCTGCCGGCGCGTTACTGCGATCGCGCGATCGTCGACGCCGCGCGTGCGCATGGCATCGGGCCGTTTCCGCTGTCGGGTTTTTCGATCGATGCGGGATCGGCGGGTAACGGGCTCGTGCTCGGGTTCGGCAATACGTCGGCCGACGCGTTCGAGCCGATGTTGCGGATGCTGTCGGCGATCGCGGAGCGGGTGGGTGGGGATTGACGGGCGACTCGTCGGTCAATCGCTAGAGTGTATTGCGCGAACCCTTTAAATATTAAATTTATAAAAATCGCGTTGATATTCATCGATTCTCCGCCTCACTTCCCGAGCTGAATGTGTGGCGATTTTGATCGTCAAGAATGGTCAACGGTGCTTGCAAGTCCTATTGGGATGAGCGACGATGAATTTACTGTAACAAGCGGTTACTTTCGCAGAATAATGAGCGATCGCTCGCGTCGACTCAATGGATTCCGGGGGGCGATGATCTGAGCGGTAGTGACGAGCCAGGTTGGCGGTGTGCCCGGAGCATGAATAATACCGGTCGTCGCGAGGTCGGCGGCAGATAACCGAGATCGCGGTCATCACGGATGCCGTTCGTAAAACTATATCAATATCGATGAGATCCGATTCAAGTCGCTACTGCTTCCCGAATTTGCTGGATGAATTTTTCATTATCGTCGCGCTGATTATGGTCGAGTACCTGATGGATCCAATCGTCCGGTCGATCAGCCGAAGCGCGGGGCTTCAACTTATGGCGATTGCCAGCATCGGCCGTGTTCTCGCGAACGGGCTCGTATTTAAAGTGCTGCTTGACCACGGCAAATTGACCTACCGTAGCCTGCTGCATGCCAGCGTCGATTCCTGGCGATCGACACTCCGGCGACTTTTCCCACCATCTGCTGATGACTCCGCGATTAATCGTGACTGTCAGCGTGATCGAAGTCGGCGTTGGGCAGTTTTTCCCTTGGGGCGGAAGCGGATATGACGCCCGCGAGGTGTACACGAACGGCGGGCCTGGCCTGATCGTGTTGACCCGCATCATTGCGCCGCTACTTGAGGAAATGCTGTTTCGAGCTCAAGCAAGCGTGTCAGGCAGCAATGGCCCGCATTGAGAACGTTGTGTTGGCAAGCATTCCGGTGAGTTCACTGAATGCTGTTGTTGCGCGGTAATTATCCAAAACGAGAAAACGAGGTAAGTCATGTGGGGAAAGCAGGTCTGGTTGGCAAGTGTGGCAAGCACGGCGTTGCTGCTGACGGCATGCGGCGGCGGCGATGACGGTACCGTCAATACGGGAAGCAGCGCATCGAACGACAATACGGCCGGGACGCCGACGGCCACGTCGCCGGCTGCTCCGCCGACGGGATCTTCGACGCAACCGTCGGTTCAGGCGGCATGCCGCCCGAACGGCAGCTTCAGCTATTCGGGTTCGGCGCCGCCCGTCACGGCGAACAACGGCCAACTGGCGGTGCTCGTGGTACCGAATCTGCCGAGCGAATACGCGAAGAACCGCAACATGACGGCGGCTAATGTGCCCGCGGCGAGCCTGGTTCAGCAGCCAAGCGGCGCGTTTACGACGCTCGCATCGTCGTCGTCGGCCACCGACTGTCTTGGGCTCGACCACGGCGCCGTTACCGACATCCAGAGCGTCGGCACCGATGTTGCGATCGGCCGCTGGAATCGCGCGATGGATACCGATGGCAATACCTATACCGATACGCAAGGCGTTCACTACGCGGTTGGTACATCGCTGTCGCTACCCGCAACGGGCGGTCCGCTTGCGTGTACCCAGGTGATTGCCGACACGGTGGCGAGCAACGACGGCAGCACCGCCGGTACGCTCGTTTCGAGTTCGGCCACGCTGGATCCGGCCACGCGCCTGCTCACCACGCTGAACCTGTCGATCAAGCTGGCGACTACTCAATACGGGCTGACGTACACACAGGTGCCGTTGAACGGTGTGTTGACGACCACCGGGCCCGCGTCGATTCAGTCCATCGTCATCGGACATGACGTAACACAACCGCTGGTGGCGGTGGGTTACACGGCTGCGTTGCCGAACACGCAAGGGGTGGGCGGGGTGGTGATCCTCTCGTGCCACTGAACAAGGCCGGCGCAGGCGAGCAGACGGACGGCGGCCGATAACGGACACGCCGAGGCGAACGTGCTACCTGCCCGTGACGCGCGACAGGCGGACGATCCGCGGCAGACCGCGATGATGACACTTGCCACGGACGGCAACGATTTTCCACCTGTACACGTGTCGATGCGTGGTGGATGTGCGGATTGACGAACCGCGCACTTTGTTCGAAACGGCCACCGTCGCGGCTCCGCGCCTGCCGCGCCGCCCGGCATTCGGGTTTCGATTCGTATGGTCGAACAGGCCGCGTGGACTATAAATGGATGGGTGTACCGGGCCTTGTCGAGCGTCTGCGCGTCTCGCGCATGTCGGCGCCGTGACTCCCGGGGGAGGTGCACCGTGGTTCGCCAGACGCTTGCTCGCGCCGTGCTTCGCACCGCGTTGATCGGGGGCGTGTTTGCCGGCTGTTTGCCGGCCCCGCCGGCCGTCCTTGCCGGAACCCTCTCGCCGCCCGTTACGCCGCACCTGATGAAGCAACGGCCGGCTGCCGCGCCTTACGCGATGCCGGTCGATTTTCCGGCGATCGTCGACCGCTACGGCCCGGCCGTCGTGACCGTCATGACCGCCGCACCCGACCAGCAGGCGAGCGGCCCGTCGTTCGCGATCCTCGATCCCGACGATCCGCTCGCCGCGTTCTTCCGGCATGACGTACCGGCGTCGGCACAAGGCGCACCGGCACAAGGCGCACAAGCACAGGCACCCGAGATGTTGCCGCGCGCGGTATCGGGCAGCGGCTCGGGTTTCATCGTCAGCGCCGACGGCCTGATCCTAACGTCGGCGCATGTGGTCGACGAAGCGACCGACGTGACGGTACGGCTCATCGACCGCCGCGAATTCAAGGCGACGGTGCTGGCCGTCGACCCGCAAAGCGACGTCGCGGTGCTACGGATCGACGGGAAGAAGCTGCCGTTCGTGCGCATCGGCGATTCGTCGAAGGTGCGCGCGGGCGAGCCGGTGATGACGATCGGCGCGCCGGACGGATCGGGCAACACGGTCACGGCCGGCATCGTCAGCGCCACGTCCCACCGGATGCCGGACGGCAGCGCGTTTCCGTTCTTCGAAACCGACATCGCGCCGAACCCCGACAACTCGGGCGGCCCCGTCTTCAATCGCGCGGGCGACGTGATCGGCATCGCGGTGCAGGTCTATACGGGCCCGGACCGCTACGCGAGCACGACGTTCGCGATCCCGATCGCGTTCGCCGCAAAGGTGCGGGCGCAACTGCAGAAGCAGATGCAGGCGCAGGCACAGCAGTCCCAGGCGCCGGATGCGTCGTCCGGCAACGCGATCGGCGTCGATGTGCAGGATGTCGGCATTGGGCTGGCCGCGGCGTTCGGGCTGCCGCGTCCGGCGGGCGCGCTCGTCAACGGGGTCGCGCCCGGCTCGCCGGCCGCCGCGGCTGGCGTGAAGCCCGGCGACGTGATCGTGAAGCTGGGCGACAAGACGATCGGCCGTTCGGCCGAGCTGAACGACCTGGCCGCCGCGCTGCCGCCGGGCCAGAAGACGCCGCTGCGGCTGATCCGCAACCGCGCGCCGGTGATGCTGACGATCACGGGCGCCGACGAGGCCGCCGGCAACGCGGGCGCGACCGTCGGCATGGCTGCGCCGAAGGCGGCTGCACGACCGGCGGCGGGAGCAGCGGCTGCCGACGGCGGCGACCGCCTCGGGCTGACGATGCATGCGCTCAGCGACGACGAGCGCCGCTCGACGGGGCTCGCCGTCGGGATGATGGTGGACGCGGTGCACGGCCCGGCAGCCAAGGCCGGCATCCAGCCGGGCGACGTCGTGCTGGAGCTCAATGACACGCTGCTCGAGACGCCCGATGACATACCGACGCTCGAAGCGAACGGCAGCGTGATCGCGGTGCTGATCCAGCGCAACAACGCCCGGAAATTCGTGTCGGTGCGTGCGCGTTAGGGCGTTGACGCGGGCGGTATCGTCCGCCTACCATCGTCCGACATCGCACGCAGTCAGCCAGGCAATCAGGAGCCATCCGGCATGAAAGCAGCATTCATCATCGTAGTAGTCCACAGGCGCAGGGTCCGGTAGCGGCACCGCGCCGGCACCCATGCGCCCCCGACTCGTTCGGGGGCTTTTTTTTGCATTGCGCACGGCCGTGCGGCACGTGCATGGAGGGCATCCGCTTGCAATCGAACCTGCCGATCGCTTCCGAACGAGCGTCGCCGAGACTCGCGACGCTGATCCTGCTGTGTGCGTGCTCGGTACTGCCGCTGAGCCTGTTCCTGCCGTCGCTGCCGGCCATCGCGCGCGACCTGCGTGCCGACTATGCGTTCGTCACGCTGTCGCTCGGCGGTTACGCGGCGGTGGCCGCGTCGCTGGAGTTCGTGATGGGCCCGCTGTCGGACCGGTTCGGGCGGCGGCCGGTCGTGCTGGCGAGCGTCGGTGTGTTCGCGCTCGGTTCGCTCGGCTGTGCGATGGCGACCGACATTCGCGTGTTTCTCGCATGCCGGCTGATGCAGGCGGCGATCACGTCGGTCTATCCCGTGTCGATGGCGACGATCCGGGACACCGGCGGCGGTGCGCGCGCGGCGAGCCGGATAGGCTATGCGGCGATGGCGGCCGCGTTTGCGCCGATGCTCGGCCCGACGCTCGGCGGCGTGCTCGACCAGGCGTTGGGCTGGCGCGCGAGCTTCTGGCTGCTCGGCGCGGTGGGCATCGCGCTGTTCGTCTGGTGTGCATTCGATCTCGTCGAAACCCATGCGAACCGGTCGTCGAGCCTCAGCCAGCAGCTTCGCGCGTATCCGGCGCTACTCCGCGCGCGCCGTTTCTGGGCCTATGCGCTCTGCATGACGTTTTCGACCGGCTCGTTCTACGCGTTCCTGGCCGGCGCGCCGCTCGCCGCGCAAACGGTGTTAGGCATCGCGCCGGCGGAGATCGGTTTCTACATGGGGACCATCACGGCCGGTTTCGTGTTCGGCAGCTTCCTGGCCGCGCGATACGCACGCCGCTACGCGCTGGCCACGACGATCCTGTTCGGACGGGTGGTCGCGTGCGCGGGGCCGTTGATCGGGCTCGCGCTGAGGTTCGGCGGCGTGACGCAGGCGATCGCGTGGTTCGGGCCGTGCGTGCTGGTCGGCATCGGCAACGGGCTGACCAATCCCGGCGCGCATGCCGGCGCGGTGTCGGTGCGGCCGGCGCTGGCGGGCAGCGCGTCGGGGCTGGCCGGCGCGATGACGATCGCTGGCGGGGCCGCGCTTTCGTCGCTGACGGGGGCGGTGCTGACGGCCGGCAACGCGGGCTATGCGCCGCTCGCGATGATGCTGCTGTCGGCCGCGATCGCACTGGTGGCGGCCGTCTGCGTGCGGGTGTTCGATGCGCGCGACGTCGGGCGGTGAAGGCGGACGCGGGGCATCGGGCATGGGGGCTGGCACGGCTACCGTGCCGTGGACGATTGGCGGACAATCGATCGATTGTCGGGAGACAACGAACCCGCCGCGCGCCGGGCATGCGCCGACGCGAGCAGGGCGACTGGACGAGGATGCGATGAGCGACTTTTCTGATTTCCAGCGAGACATTGCCGACGCCGCGAGAGCGACATTCAGGGCGCTGCGGGCGCTGCACTCGGACGAGCATTTCTATGCGTTCGCGCTGTATACCGACAGCGGTGCGATGACGGTGGTGCCGGCGGCCAATTCGGTCGAAGGGCTGCGCCGGATCCGCGAGCAACAGGCTGTTCCGGACGACGACCCGTGGTATGTGTGGGGTTTCTCCGAATGGGCATACGCGGCGGCGGAAGCGTCGCCGTTCAATGCGATCTGCGGCAAGCTCGCCGATGACGTGCTGAGCCCGCAGTTCGTCCGCTCGAGATTCCAGGAGCATGTGCGGCAACTGCACGCCGACATGATCGCGGCGTTGCGCCTGCTCGACCGCGAAGGCCTGTTCGGCACGGGCGACGAAAGGGCGGCGATCACGCTGTTCGTGTCGATCAGCGACGACGATGCGGCCGAGACGCTGGAAAACGAATCGGCGAAGGCGCTGAATCCGCCGGCCGTCGCCGACGCATTCCTGCGCCGCTACGGCTGACCGAAATCGGGATATCGCACGGCGGCCCCGGACGGGCGACCGCCATGCGTGCTGCGTGTTGCGTGACGGCTTACGGCTTACGGCTTCGCGCCCACGACGAATTCGAACGTCGCGACGCCGTCGACGCCACCCGTGACGCGATCGCCAGGCTGCAGCGCGCCGACACCCGCCGGCGTGCCGGTGAAGATCAAATCGCCTGCCTTCAGCTCGACCGAGCGCGACACATACGCGATGACGTCGGGCACGGCCCAGATCATGTCGGCCAGGTCGCCTTGCTGGCGTGTTTCGCCGTTGACCGCGAGCCAGATGCGGCCCGTCGCCGGGTGGCCGGTGGCCGTTGCCGCGCGCAGCGCGGTTACGGGGCCCGATGCGTCGAAGCCTTTCGCCCAGTCCCACGGACGGCTCAGCTTCTTCGCTTCGGCCTGCAGGTCGCGGCGCGTGAGGTCGACGCCGACGCCGTAGCCCCACACGTGCGACAGCGCGTCGGCCGGGTCGATCGACCGGCCGTCCTTGCCGATCGCGACGACCAGCTCGATTTCGTGATGAAGGTCGTTCGTCAGCGGCGGATAGGCGACGGTGCCGCTGGCCGGGACGATCGCGTCGGCTGGCTTCGTGAAGAAGAACGGCGGTTCGCGGTCGGGATCGGCGCCCATTTCGCGCGCGTGGTCGGCGTAGTTGCGGCCGACGCAGAAGACGCGGCGCACCGGAAAGCGCGCGGACGACTGGTCGACTTCGACGGAAGGACGCTCGGCAGCGTCGATGACATAAGCGGACATCGGATGGCCTCGTTCGGTGATAAGACGGATGCCGCGTCCGCGCAGTGCACGGGCCGGCATGCGTGCAACGATACCCGACAGCCGAGTGGCCGGATGCGACGCAATTGCGTTTTACCGGGACAAAACTACGCGTCGGCCGCCGCCGGTGCGTCGTCGCCGTCCGGCAGCGCGGCGTTCGCGTCGCGGTACGCCTTCGGCGACACGCCGACCCGCGCACGAAAGCGCCGCGCGAAATACCCTTCGTCGCGGAAGCCGACCGAGCGTGCGATATCCGCGATTCGCCGGCTGGTATGGGCCAGCAGCGACTGCGCGAGGGCGATCCGGCGTTCGGTCACGAGATCGGTGAAGGTGCTGCCGGTTTCCTTGCGGACCAGGTGCGCGAGGTAGTTGGGCGACAGGAACGCGGCCTCGGCGGTCGCGGCGAGCGTCAGGTCCTCGCGGGTCAGGTTGGCGCGCACGTGGCGCAGCACGCGCGCGAGCGCGTCGCGCCGGCCCGCGCGCTGGGCGCCGCGCTGCGCGAGCTTGTCGAGCGCACCCGCGTACTGCGTGCAGACGAGCCCGATCAGCTGCAGCAGGTAGCCGCGCAGCAGCGTGGTCGAGCCGAACGTGCGCACGCGATCGGTGTCGAGCATGCACAGCGCGAGGCCGCGCGCTTCTTCGTAGGTGTCGCCGGTCAGGATGAAGTCGAGGTGTTCCTGGAAGCGGAACGGCGTCAGCTCGGGAAAGCGGTGCGCGGGCACGTCCTCGAGATCGAGCGGGTCGACGTCGAGATCGGCGCGCAGGAACGCCTGGCTGAAGTTGATGACGATGAAGTGCGCGCCTTCCGGATGCGGGATCAGGTGCTCGCGATGCGGCAGCACGAATGCGAGCGCGCCGCGCGGAAACGGTCGCGTGACGCCGCCGATCCGCTGCTCGGTGTCGCCGCCGAGATTGAACTGGATCTGGAAATACGCGTGCCGGTGCGGCTCGGTGATCGCCTGGCGCGACGCCTGGTCGCGGATGTAGAAGTCGAGCCGGTCGCTGCGTTCGGGCATCCCGTACAGGCGCGGCGGGGCGATGGAGGGCATGAAGGATTCTGCTGTTCGTGACGCGGTTGAGCCGCGATGGTACAGCGAACCGGGCGCGGCCGGAATGCGCGGGGGGAAATCGAGGAGCAAACCAACGCGCAATTGGGGCAAACCGACCCGTATTGGGTTCAAATACACGGCATCGCCGCACTGACGATGTCACTTGGTTCAGCAGGCCATTCACGCAGCGAGATAAGGCAACGGGGATACCCGTCGTCTATATCCCAAAGTGATGGGGATTGGCCGCGCATGGCAACGCAGTGCGGGCCACGTCGTGATTTCGACACGCTGACGGCCTATTTCAGAATGTAGTCGCCAAGGTAAAGGATCGCTGTCACGATGAGAACACCTATGCTCCATCGTGCCCACTTTCTAATCGGCCACCGTTTCCACGCAATCGCGTTGAGCAT
The DNA here is from genome assembly GCF_002223205.1 of Burkholderia sp. AU27893. Taxonomy (NCBI): domain Bacteria; kingdom Pseudomonadati; phylum Pseudomonadota; class Betaproteobacteria; order Burkholderiales; family Burkholderiaceae; genus Burkholderia; species Burkholderia sp. AU27893. Next base: position 910,492 of record NZ_NKFD01000004.1, read on the forward strand.
ACAGAAAGCGATCGCGGGGCCGAAGAAATACGAAATCATTACCGGTGCCACCCACCAGGGGCTCGGACATTTGCCGAGCTCGTGGCAGCCTGTCGCAATGTGGTTAGGCTTGACCGATTGAATGTGGCTAAATGTATAAATGAATGACCATGTGACGACTAATCCAAACAGCAAGCCGCATAGCGATATCGCAAGTCGTCTCACTTGATTTCCCAAAATAGAATTTGCTTCGATCCGCCCAGATCGGAATACGATGCGTCGGGCAATATGGTCGCTCCCTGGCGAACGGATCTGGCTCCCAAAAAACGTCCCCATGTTGCGAATCCACCCCAAAAGCCATTGACGGTCAAGCGCGATCCGTTCCATAGATCAATGTGCCCGCCGCTTGCGTTCTCCGCGGATTCGTTGCTACGCGTCCAATACCTTGAGAACTGGATGATACCGGTACGGTCCTTGACCTTCGATTCCCAATCCACTCCGGTGATGTCCTCTGCTCTCGGGAGACCGGCAAACGGTTGTAGCTGCAACCACGCGCCGAGCTCGTCGGCGCGCGTTGCGGTAGGTTTGCCATCAAGAAAAATTCGACCGATAGTCTTCGTGCCGGGCATCGGCTTGACGTTCTTTGCGTTGAACGACTTCATTCCTACGCCAACGCGATGTAGCGTAACGCTGAGGCGGATGGCGCATTGATTCGTGTACGCAGGGTCGTTGTAAGGGTTGCCGGATGGAAAATTGTCCCAGAGCTCTTTGAATGTGATGCCGGCCAGCTGCACTTCTTTCTCTGAACCCTGTGTGTTGGTCGAGCGGACTTTTGTTGGTTCCGTGTGCGGCATGAACTATTCTCCGTTTTGCTTCGCAAGAGCGTCGTCGCCCCAATGAACGATGTAGTCAGTTGCCTCGTCGCCGGTATGGATGCGCGGTAACTGGCCGCTTGCATCAAGACGCCCAAAGTGCACACGACCGTCGGTTGTCTCGATGTAGTAGGGCAGCCCTGGCGTCGCATTCATGGTTGCTCTTACCTGTTCGTCGAATGCGCCTTTCGTGATCGAGGCAACGCCGCCTGTCGCTGTCCGACTCGAAACGACTTCCCCTAGACCCTTTAGTCCGTCGCTGCACCATGCATCGCCGGCAAGCGATGCCGTGATACGTGGCGGCATCGAACAGCCGCACAGAACGATATCGTCGTCTAGCGCGACCTCGCCCCGAAACTTCAGGCGATACGGTCCGCCCGCCTTTGCAATGAGACCGGTGCGTTGACATGCGGTGCAGAACGCACTGCCGCCGATCAGGGCTGCTTGGTGGCCGCGTACCAGAAACTGCGGTCCTCCGTATGGGCTAATGGTCCCGCCGCTTGAAAGCTTGTCACCAACAACCGCAATTCTTCTATTCACTGTTTGGCCCTCTGGAAAGGCACCAATCGTAGCTGCGGTTCACAAGAGACCATCTCGATATTATTCGGAGGGATTCAGATAGATATTTTCACCGGAAGTATGTTTCGGAGCACGATCAATTTATTATTTTGATCTGTACCGATGGTTATTCGGGGAAGGTGTTATTTGGTCCCATGTTTTTCATGGACTGCGTCACGTTGTCTTGCCCGGGTGCTGCTCAGCTTCTGCCGGAGAGTTTATCAATCGTCTCCACTAACTATGTCGCACGCCGTGAGCGCTATTAGGGACCTCCGGTAGATTGCCTGAGCGGGCTGTCGCTTTTTCTGGACCGAAGACCGCAACGAATTCGGCCGAACCGGGGGGCGGTCCGTGTCTGTCGAACTTGAAAGGAGGGGCCCGCAGTTTCTTTCGGCCTCAACCCCGCTATCGTAATGAAGGCGGTTCCGAGGCAGGCAACACTGGAAATGATTTGGTGCGTTGCCGCTGCCGTGTTACTTCGGGACCGATGAGTTGCATTTATGCGTCGGGATAGAAACCGAGGTAACGATAGGCCGAGTCGACTCCACTATGGGGCGCGAGTTGGGGTGACGCGCTGACCGATGCGAGCGCATCGACCGTCGTGATGCGGTTGGTCAACAGTGTCCACTGTACGGTTTCGACGTCGCCGGTTACCTCCGCCGCGTGCAACGCCGCCAGCGCGGCGAGCAGCGTCGCGGCCGGCGGCGCATGGATCGCGAATCCTTCGTTGGCCACCGCCGCCGTATCGATCCCCAGTACCTTGCACAACCGCGCCCGCAGTGGCGTCTCGGCTTCGCTCGCCGCACGCGAGCGCGCGATGTTCTCGCGGGTGGCCGCGTCGACGATCGTGCCGCCGCGGACGAACGGCGCCTGCTGCCACGCATCGGGCGTGCATTGCTTGCCGTCCGGCACCAGCGGCACGAACGGATTCACTTCGGCCGGATAGATCCGGCACACGAGCGGACGCGCGTCGTAGATCGCGCACCGCATGTCATCGCCGAGGTTCGGGCACGGCCCGGCATGGGTCGCGGTGAGCATGACCGTGATGCGCACGGGCAGCGAGCCGCTGAGCGCGGCGCTCGAGCGCACGCGCTTGTACGCGGCGAACCCGTTGTCGGGCTCGGGCTCGACGAGCCACGGCATCGCATCGCACAGCAGCTCCACGTGACCGCCGCGCTGCAGCCATGCTGTCGCCTCGTCAATCGTCAGCGGAATGCGCAGGTCGTGGCAGCATCCGCCGCAGCCGTTGCAGGCAAAGTCGAGGTCGGTGGGGGTGTCGTTCATGCTTGATTCGGTACGGGTAACGGGGGGCGTGAAGCGTCGCGAAGTGGCAGCGGTTTCGTTTACCCAGTGAGCAAAGGCGCGACCCGGCGCCGCAGCTCGGGCACGACGTCGGCGTCGAACCACGGGTGGTGCTTGAACCACGCCTGGTTGCGCGGCGACGGATGCGGCAGCGGCAACACGTCGGGGCCATAGTCGCGCCAGGCGTGCACGGTGTCGGTCAGCGAGGCCTTGCGCGACTCGCGCAGGAAATGCCGCTGCGCGTACTGGCCGATCAGCAGCGTGAGCCGGATCGACGGCAGCTCGGCAAGCAACCGGTCGATCCACAGCGGCGCGCATTCGGGGCGCGGCGGGTTGTCGCCGCTTGCGCCGCGGCCCGGGTAGCAGAAGCCCATCGGCACGATCGCGAAGCGCGTCTCGTCGTAGAACGTGTCGGTGTCGACGTCGAGCCAGCCGCGCAGCCGCTGGCCGCTCGCGTCGTCCCACGGGATGCCGCTTGCATGCACGCGTGCCCCCGGCGCCTGCCCGACGATCAGGATGCGCGCGTCGCGATGGGCCCGCACGACGGGGCGCGGGCCGAGCGGCAGGTCGGCTTCGCAGGCACGGCACGCGCGGATTTCGGTGAGCAGCACGTCGAGCGGCGCGCGCGTGGGTTTCGGCATCGAATCGGATCGGGGACGGAGGGGTCATGCGGCGTCACCCGGGGCCGCGTGCCGGACGCCGGCAGGCGGCCCGGACAGGCGAGGCGCGGGAGCGCGCGCCGCCTGCATCACGCGGTGCGCATCACGCCGGCGACAGGCCCGATGCGCCGCTTTCGGCGACGGCAGCATCATACAACGCGGTTTGCGCGATCGCCCGGGCGATCGCCGCGTCGTCGTGCGCGCCGTCGAGCATGCCCCAGCGCCGGTATTGGGACAGGAACCACTCGCCTTCGCGCGGATCGGGGCGGTTCACGGCGCCGCCGTCGTGGAAGCGGATCGGCAGCGGCGGCACGGCGAACGGGCCGGAGCCGTAGTCACCGAGCAGGCGCGGCGCGATCAGCCGGGCGGGCACACCCAGCGCATCGGGCGACGCGAGCCAGTCGGCCGCTTCGCGACGGTGCGCGGCGCTGTCGAGCCAGGCGCACGCATCGACGAGGGTGCGGATCAGCGCGCGGGCCGTGGCCGGATACAGCGCGACGAAATCGCGCCGGGCCGCGAGCACCTTCTCCGGATGATCGGGCCAGATCTCGCTCGTGACGGCAACGGTCCGCCCCGCGCCGCAGGCCTCGGCCACCGCATGCCACGGCTCGCCGGCGCAGAAGCCGTCGAGTTCGCCGCCGGCGAGCGCGGCCACCATCTCCGGCGGCGGGATCACGACGCTGCGCACGTCGCGCAGCGGATCGACGTCGTGCGACGCGAGCCAGTGGTTCAGCCACATCGCGTGCGTGCCGGTCGGGAACGTCTGCGCGAGGAGCGGCTTGCGGCCGAGCGTCGCGAACGCATCGCGCACGCTGCCGCTGGCGCGATATGCGTCGGCGAGGCCGCGCGACAACGAGATCGCCTGGCCGTTGCGGTTCAGCACCATCAGCGCGGCCATGTCGGCCTGCGGGCCGCCGATGCCGAGCTGCAATCCGCAGACGAGCCCGTACAGCGCATGCGCGGCGTCGAGCTCGCCGCTCAGCAGCTTGTCGCGCACGGTGGCCCACGACGGCTGGCGGCTGAGCTCGAGCGTGAGGCCGTGCCGTTCGCCGAGGTTCAGGCGCTGCGCGACGATCAGCGGGGCCGCGTCGCTCAGCGCGACGAACCCGAGGCGAAGATGTGCGCGTTCCGGCGCGGCGGGAGAAGAGGTATCCATGGCATTCATGACTGGGGTGACGCGTCGAGCAGTTGCCGCGCGACGTCGACGATGCGCAGGCCCTGATCCATCGCGCGCTTGCGCAGCGTCGCGTAGGCGTCGTGTTCGGACACCTTGCGCTCGTCCATCAGCAGGCGCTTCGCGCGGTCGATCAGCTTGCGCTCCGCGAGCTCGCGCTCGACGTCGGCCAGCCGGCGGCGCAGCGCGTCGTCGTGCGAGAAGCGGGCGAGCGCGACTTCGAGAATCGGCGCGAGGCGCTCGGCCGACAGCCCTTCGACGAGATACGCGCTGACGCCCGCGCCGACCGCCGCGCGGATCAGCGACTGGTTGGCGTCGTGACTGAACATCAGCACGGGGCGCGGCGCGGTGGCGTGCATCACGGCAAGCTGCTCGAGCGTGTCGCGCGACGGGGAATCGGTATCGATGATCACGACGTCGGGATGCTGCTCCTCGACGGCGGCCGGCAGGCGCGCGGGCGTCGCGACGTCGTTCAGCATCTCGTAGCCGAGGTGCGCGAGCGCCTCGCCGAGCTCGCCGATCGGCTTGTCGGTGTCGGTGACGAGCAGCACGCGCAGGCGGGGGGAAGAAGCAGACGGACTCATGACGCGGACGGCGGCGGCGAAATCGTGGCGCGATGGGCGGATCGGGGGCGGCGGCCCCGTGCGGACATCGGGTCGGTGCCGCGCGCGATGGCCCGGCGGCCGGCGCCGCTGTCTTCATGATAGGTGGGCGGCTGGTGCCGCGTGGCGTCGCGCATGCTACGCGGCCCGGGACAAGGCCGTTTCGATCGCGGCGCCCGCGTCCGGCACGTGCTGCACGGCGGCTTCGCCGATTGCGCCGCCGACGAGGATCACGGCCGGGCTGCCGAGCCGCGCGGCGTCGATGCCGCGCGCGAGACCGCCGAGCGTGCCGGTCCAGCGGCGTTCGTCGGGCGTGCCGGCCCATTGCACGGCCGCGGCCGGCGTCGCGGGCGGCAGCAGGGCGAGCAGGCCGGCGGCAATGCGGTTGACGCGGCTCATGCCCATGTAGATCGCGAGCGTGGTGCCGCTCGACGCGAGACGCGCCCAGTCGGGTTCGCCGTGGTCCTGACGGTGCGCGGTGACGAAGGTGACGCCGTGGCAATGCGCGCGGTGCGTGAGCGAGATGCCGAGGCTCGCGGCGGCCGCGAAGCCCGACGAGATGCCGTTGACGATCTCGACCGGGATCGCGGCGGCGCGCAGCGTCGCGAGTTCTTCGCCGGCGCGCCCGAACAGCAGCGCATCGCCGCCTTTCACGCGCACCACGTGGGCGCCGCGCAGCGCGCAGCGGCGCATCAGCTTCTCGATGAATGCCTGCGGCGTGGAGCGGCAGCCGCCGCGCTTGCCGACGCGGATCACGCGTGCCTGCGGCGCGAGCTCGACGATGCCGGGCGCGACGAGATCGTCGAGCAGCAGCACGTCGGCGGCGGCCAGCGCCTTCGCGGCCTTCAGCGTGAGGAGATCGGGATCGCCGGGGCCGGCGCCCAGCAGCGTGACTTTGCCTGTCGTCATGTCGTGTTCCAGTGCCGCCGGCAGGCGGCGGTCGATAGCGCGTTGTGTTGCGCGGCGGCGGCGGGCGGTCGAAACGCACCGGCATCCGGCCGTGCCGCGCACGGAGGGACGCCGTTGTCCTGATCGGCCCGCCGGAATGACGGGCATGGGTTGCGGGGACTGCCCACCGGCGCCGTTGCCGGTGTCATCAGCGGATTCAGCAATATCCGGGCCAACCGGCATGACGCATCGCGCCGGGGCGGCGGCAACGGCGCGCGTTGCGCCGCGCGATGGCCGCGCGTGCCCATGTAGCCGTCGCGCCAAAGCAGCCGCCATGCCGCATCGGCGTGCATCGTGCCCCGTCGGCGCGCACCGCGATGTCGCACGGCGACAGTGCTGCATCGCACCACATCTGTGCCTCGCTGCCTCACGACGCATCCTGGGTCGCACGAAGCCGCGCGTCGTGCAACGCCCGACGAGCCTTGCGTGGCGCGGCTGTGGGCCCGATTCGCGACGACATGGCACGGCGCTTGCGTTGGGAGGATCGGGCGGATCAATGGCGATTCGTCCGGCAGTACCGATTACCGACGCGCCCGGCAACGGGCTTCATGGGCAACGGCGTCCTACGCATCGGGTCTCGACGAGACCGGGTGCGCAGGACGCCGTTTTTCGTTTGGCGGATGACATGACCGACAAAGCTACCCGTATCGATCTCTTCAGCTTCCGCACCGCGCCGATGCGCGCGTTCCACCTGACGTGGATGGCGTTCTTCGTGTGTTTCTTCGCGTGGTTCGCGTGCGCGCCGCTGATGCCGCTGATCGCACGCGAATTCCACCTGACGGCCGCGCAGGTCGCCAACATCAACATCGCGGCGGTGGCCGCGACGATCGCCGTGCGGCTGCTGGTCGGCCCGCTGTGCGACCGCTTCGGCCCGCGCCGCGTGTACGTCGGCCTGCTGCTGCTCGGCGCGATCCCCGTGTTCGCGGTGTCGTTCACGCACGATTACCTGTCGTTCCTGATCTGCCGGCTCGGCATCGGCGCGATCGGCGCGGGCTTCGTGATCACGCAGTACCACACGTCGGTGATGTTCGCGCCGAACGTGGTCGGCACCGCGAACGCGACGACGGCCGGCTGGGGTAACGCCGGCGCAGGCGCCACGCAGGCGCTGATGCCGCTGCTCGTCGCCGCCGGCCTGATGCTCGGCTTCGGCGAGGATTCGTCGTGGCGCATCGCGCTGGTCGTGCCGGGCGTCGCGATGCTCGTGATGGCCTGGGCGTACTGGCGCTTCACGCAGGACTGCCCGCAAGGCGACATCCTCGCGCTGCGCCAGGCAGGCGTGACCGTCGACAGCGGCAAGAAGGGCGGCTGGGCGAGCTTCTTCGCGGCCTGCGGCAACTATCGCGTGTGGATGCTGTTCGTCACGTACGGTGCGTGCTTCGGCGTCGAGGTGTTCATCCACAACATCGCCGCGCTGTACTACGTCGATCACTTCAGCCTGTCGCTGAAGGACGCCGGGTTCGCGGTCGGCCTGTTCGGGCTGCTCGCGCTGTTTGCCCGTGCGCTCGGCGGCTGGCTGTCCGACAAGATCGCCGCGCGCCGCAGCCTCGACGTGCGCGCGACGCTGCTGTGCGCACTGATCATCGGCGAAGGGCTCGGGCTGATCTGGTTCTCGCATGCGCAAAGCGTCGGCATCGCCCTCGTCGCGATGCTCACGTTCGGCCTCTTCACGCACATGGCCTGCGGCGCGACCTACGCGCTGGTGCCGTTCATCGACCGCAAGGCACTCGGCGGCGTGGCGGGGATCGTCGGCGCGGGCGGCAACGTCGGCGCGGTGGCCGCGAGCTTCCTGCTGAAGGGTGTCGGCGATGTGCAGCACACGCTGAGCCTGCTCGGGCTGGCCGTCACCGCGACCGCGCTGTGCGCGATGGCCGTGCGCTTCAGCGCGGAACACAAGGCGCGCGAAGCCGAGCTGCGCGACCGCGCGCTGGCTGCCAGCGGCGTCGCGAACTGATCGACCGAAGGAAACGTCACCATGAAACTCATCGTCATCGGCCACGGCATGGTCGGCCACAAGTTCCTCGAATGCGTCGCGGCGGAAGCGGGCGCCGCGGGCGCGCTGCAGGTCACGGTGCTCGGCGAGGAACCGCGTCCGGCGTACGATCGCGTGCACCTGTCGGAATTCTTCGCGGGCAAGTCGGCGGACGACCTGTCGCTCGTCGAACCCGGCTTCTTCGCGCGTCATCCGCAATTCGACCTGCGCCTGAACGCGCAGGTTGCGTCGATCGACCGCGCCGCGCATACGGTCACGCTCGCGTCCGGCGAAACGCTCGCGTACGACAAGCTGGTGCTCGCGACGGGCTCGCGCCCGTTCGTGCCGCCGATGCCGGGGCACGATCGTGACGGCTGCTTCGTGTACCGGACGATCGAGGATCTCGAAGCGATGCAGGCGTGCGGCACGCACGCGAAGCGCGGTGTCGTGGTCGGCGGCGGGCTGCTCGGCCTCGAATGCGCGAAGGCGCTGCGCGACATGGGGCTCGACACGCACGTCGTCGAATTCGCGCCGCGGCTGATGGCCGTGCAGGTCGACGACGGCGGCGGCCGGATGCTGCGCGCGAAGATCGAGGCGCTCGGCGTGACCGTGCATACGGGCAAGAACACGCTGGAAATCGTCGATGGCGAGGCAGGCACGCACCGGATGGCGTTCGCCGACGGCTCGCACCTCGACGCCGACATGATCGTGTTCTCGGCCGGCATCCGCCCCCGCGACGAACTGGCCCGCGCGTGCGGTCTCGACATCGGCCCGCGCGGCGGCGTCGCGATCGACGACGCGTGCCGCACGAGCGATGCCGATATCTACGCGATCGGCGAATGCGCGGCCTGGAACGGCATGGTGTACGGCCTCGTCGCCCCCGGCTACGACATGGCGCGCGTGGTCGCGAAGCAGCTCGGCGGCGATGCGAACAGGGCAGCGGAAGCCGCCTTCGCCGGCGCCGACATGAGCACGAAGCTGAAGCTGATGGGCGTGGATGTCGCGAGCATCGGCGACGCGCACGGCACGACCGCCGGCAGCCGCACCTACCAGTACGCGGACGAGCGCCGCCAGGTCTACAAGAAGCTCGTGGTGTCCGACTGCGGCAAGTTCCTGCACGGCGCGGTGATGGTCGGCGATGCGGCCGAGTACGGCACGCTGCTGCAGATGATGCTGAATCGCATCGAGCTGCCCGAATCGCCGGAATTCCTGATCCTGCCGTCGTCGGACGGTGTCGCGAAGCCGGCGATCGGTGTCGAGGCGCTGCCGGCGGCCGCGCAGATCTGCTCGTGCAACAACGTGTCGAAGTCGCAGATCTGCGCGGCGGTCGCCGACGGCGCGACGAGCCTCGGCGCGCTGAAGACGTGCACGGGCGCCGGCACGTCGTGCGGCGGCTGCGTGCCGCTCGTCACGCAGATCATGAAGGCCGAGATGAAGAAGCAGGGCCTCGCGGTCAACAACCATCTGTGCGAGCACTTCCCGCATTCGCGCCAGGAACTGTTCCACCTGATCCGCGTCGAGCGCATCACGACCTTCGACGAACTGCTCGCGAAGCACGGCCACGGCCTCGGTTGCGACGTGTGCAAGCCGGCGGTGGCGGGCATCCTCGCGTCGTGCTTCAACGAATTCGTGCTGAAGAAGGAACACGCGGGGCTGCAGGATTCGAACGACTACTATCTCGCGAACATCCAGCGCGACGGCACGTACTCGGTCGTGCCGCGCATGCCGGGCGGCGAAGTCACGCCGGAAGGGCTGATTGCGGTCGGCCAGGTCGCGCAAAAGTATGGCCTGTACACGAAGATCACCGGCGGCCAGCGTGTCGACCTGTTCGGCGCGCGCGTCGAGCAACTGCCGTCGATCTGGGAAGAACTGATCGCCGCCGGCTTCGAATCGGGCCACGCGTACGGCAAGGCGCTGCGCACCGTGAAGTCGTGCGTCGGGTCGACGTGGTGCCGCTACGGCGTCGGCGATTCGGTCGGCCTCGCGATCGACCTGGAGAACCGCTACAAGGGGCTGCGCGCGCCGCACAAGATCAAGTTCGGCGTGTCCGGCTGCACGCGCGAGTGCGCGGAGGCACAGGGCAAGGACGTCGGCATCATCGCGACCGAGAAGGGCTGGAACCTGTACGTGTGCGGCAACGGCGGGATGAAGCCGCGTCATGCGGAACTGCTCGCGTCCGATCTCGACCGCGCGACGCTGATCCGCTACATCGACCGTCTCCTGATGTTCTACGTGCGCACCGCCGACCGGCTGCAGCGCACCAGCGTGTGGCGCGACAACCTCGAAGGCGGCCTCGACTACCTGATCGACGTCGTCGTGCACGACCGGCTCGGGATCGGCGCCGAACTCGAAGCCGACATGCAGCATGTGGTCGACACCTACGAGTGCGAATGGAAGAAGGCCGTGACCGATCCCGACACGCGCAAGCGCTTCCGTCATTTCGTGAACAGCGACGCGCCCGACACGACCATCGAATTCGTCGAGACGCGCGGCCAGATCCGGCCCGCGACGCCCGGCGAACGGGCGGGCGGCAAGCCGGTGTCGATTCCCGTCGTCGCTGAAGGCGTGACGCAAGCCGCCACCGAACCCGCTACCGTTTGACCCTGACCGACACCCGCGTTTTTCCCAAGGAGTCCATCATGAACGATCGTCTTCCGCTGTCCTGGACCCGCGTGTGCGCGCTCGACGACATCGTGCCCAACACCGGCGTGTGTGCGCTCGTCAACGGCGAGCAGGTCGCGGTTTTTCATGTCGCGCATGCCGAAGCCGGCGGCGTGTTCGCGATCGACAACGTCGATCCGGTGTCGCAGGCGGCCGTGATGTCGCGCGGGCTGATCGGCAGCCTCGGCGAGCGCGTGGTCGTCGCGTCGCCGCTGTACAAGCAGCACTTCGACCTGCGCACCGGCGAATGTCTCGAGGCGCCCGAGCAGTCGGTGAGCGCGTATCCGTCGCGGGTCGAGGACGGTTTCGTGTGGATCGCGGCCTGACCGCCCCGGAGCGCGCATGACCGCCACCCCCGTCAAGAGCGTGTGCCCGTACTGCGGCGTCGGCTGCGGGATGGTGCTGCACGTCGAGGAAGGCGAAGTCGTCAAGGTGTCCGGCGACGCCGACCATCCGACCAACTTCGGGCGGCTGTGCACGAAGGGCGCGTCGGCGCACGTCGCGCTGCGCCGCTCGGGGCGGCTCGACCGCGCGTTCGTGCGGCGGGCGCGCGAGGACGACCTGGTGCCGCTGCCGGCCCGCGACGCGATCGCCGATACCGCGCGCCGCCTGCGCGCGGTGCTCGATACGCACGGGCCCGACGCGCTGTCGTTCTACGTATCGGGGCAGATGTCGATCGAGGCGCAATACCTCGTCAACAAGCTCGCGAAGGGCTTCGTCGGCACCCGCAACATCGAGTCGAATTCGCGCCTGTGCATGGCGAGCGCGGGCACCGGCTACAAGCAGTCGCTCGGCGCGGACGGCCCGCCCGGGTCGTACCAGGATTTCGATCGCGCGAACCTGTTCTTCGTGATCGGCGCGAACATGGCCGACTGTCATCCGATCCTGTTCCTGCGGATGATGGATCGCGTGAAGGCCGGCGCGAAGCTGATCGTCGTCGATCCGCGCCGCACCGGCACGGCCGACAAGGCCGACCTGTTCCTGCAGATCCGGCCGGGCACCGATCTCGCGCTGACCAACGGGCTGCTGCATCTGCTGCATGCGAACGGCCGCACCGATGCCGCATTCATCGACGCGTACACCGAAGGCTGGGACGCGATGCCCGCGTTCCTCGCCGACTACACGCCCGAGCGTGTCGCCGACATCACCGGGCTCGCGGAAGCCGATCTGCGCACGGCCGCGCAGTGGATCGGCGACGCGCAGGAGTGGATGAGCTGCTGGACGATGGGGCTCAACCAGAGCACGCACGGCGTGTGGAACACCAATGCGATCTGCAACCTGCATCTCGCGACGGGCAAGATCTGCCGCACCGGCAGCGGCCCGTTCTCGCTGACCGGCCAGCCGAACGCGATGGGCGGGCGCGAGATGGGCTACATGGGCCCCGGGCTGCCGGGCCAGCGCTCGGTGGCGTCCGACGACGATCGCCGTTTCGTCGAGAACCTGTGGCGCGTGCCGGCCGGCACGCTGCGCAAGGAAGCGGGGCAAGGCACGGTCGACATGTTCTCGCGGATGGCGGCCGGCGACATCAAGGCCTGCTGGATCATCTGCACGAACCCGGTCGCCACGGTGCCGAACCGGCAGAACGTGATCGCCGGGTTGCAGGCCGCCGAGCTCGTGATCGCGCAGGATGCCTTCCTCGACACCGAGACCAACCGCTATGCGGATATCCTGCTGCCCGGCGCGCTGTGGGCGGAAGGCGACGGCGTGATGGTCAACTCCGAGCGCAACATGACGCTGATGCGCGCGGCGGTCGCGCCGCCGGGCGACGCGCTGCCCGACTGGCGCATCGTCGCGGAGGTCGCGCGTGCGATGGGCTTCGGCGATGCGTTCGACTATGCGTCGGCGGCCGACGTGTTCGACGAGATCGTGCGCTTCTCGAATCCGGCGACCGGCTACGACCTGCGCGGCGCGAGCCATGCGGTGCTGCGCGACGGGCCCGTGCAGTGGCCGGTCGCGCCGGGCACCGCGCGCGAACGGCACCCGATCCGCTACCTGAACGACGGCGTGAGCCAGATGCTGCGCGCGGCGGGCGACGGTGACGCGACGGACGCGCCGCGCCTCGCGTTCCCGACGCCGTCGGGCAAGGCGCGCTTCTTCGCGCGGCCGCACGTCGCGCCGGCCGAGCGGCCCGACGACACGTTCCCGATCGTGCTGAACACCGGGCGGCTGCAGCATCAATGGCACACGATGACGAAGACGGGCAAGGTCGCGATGCTGAACAAGCTCAACCCGCGCCCGTTCGTCGAGCTGCACCCGGACGATGCGAGCGCGCTCGGCATCGCCGCGAAAGACAGCGTCGAGATCCGTTCGGCACGCGGCCGCGCGGTGCTGCCGGCGGTCGTGACCGAGCGCGTGCGGCGCGGCAACTGCTTCGCGCCGATGCACTGGAACGACGTGTACGGCGACGACCTGTGCATCAACGCGGTGACGAACGACGCGATCGATTCCGAATCGCAGCAACCCGAACTGAAATACTGCGCGGTCGCGCTGCGGCGCGTCGAGACCGATGCGTTCGCGTCCGCCGATGAAGCGACCGCGCAACCCGATGCACGCGCCGACGACACGCAGCCCGCGTCGGCGAGGGCGCAGGCGCTTGCTTCACAGGAATCCGACATGGCAGACCTCGACACTTTCGCGGCCGCGCTCGGCGTGGCCGACCTCGCGCCGCCGCCGTTGACGGACACCGAACGGCTGTACGTGGCCGGCCTCGTCAGCGGGCTGAAGGCGAGCGCCGGCCGGCGCGAGGGCGGGGTGCCCGTGCTGCCGGCCGGCGCGCCGCTCACGCCGCCGGTGCGGTTCTGGCTCGACGGCATGCTGGCCGGCCTGTTCAGCCGCTCGCTGCCGGCGAGTGTGCCGGGTGCCGCGGCGCCTGCGCCGACGGCCGATGCCGCTGCGTCGGGCGGCGTGCGGATCGTGCGCACGCGGCCGAAGGTCGTGCTGCTGTGGGCATCGCAGACCGGCAACATCGAATCGTTGACGGAGGATTACGCGACGCAACTGATGAACGCGGGCTTCGAGATCCGCACGGCATGCATGTCCGACTATCCGGTGGCGTCGCTGGCCGGCGCGCAATACGTGCTGCTGATGACGAGCACGTTCGGCGACGGCGATGCGCCCGACAACGGCAGCGAATTCTGGGACGCGCTGCGGGCCGGCAGCGCCGCGCGCCTCGACGGCGTGCACTTCGCGGTGCTCGCGTTCGGCGATCGCAACTACGACCCGTTCTGCGGCCACGGCCGCCGGCTCGACGCACGGCTTGCGGAGCTCGGCGCGGCGCGCCTCTGCGCACGCGTCGATTGCGACGTCGAATTCCAGCGCGACGCCGACCAGTGGCTCGAACGCGTCGTCGCGCGGATCAAGGACGCCGATGCCGCGCTGCACGCGGTGCCGAGCGGCGGGATCAGCCCGTCGGGGCTGCTGCCGACCAAGGCACATCCGGCGCCGTCGAAGCTCGTCGCGAACCTGCGGCTGAACCGTCCGGGCGCGGCGAAGGACACGCGCTACGTGTCGCTGTCGACCGAAGGCGCGAACCTCGAATACGAAGCCGGCGACGCGCTCGGCGTGTGGCCGACCAACTGCCCGGAGCTGGTCGACGAGCTGCTGTCGGTCACCGCGCTGAAGGCCGATGCGCCGGTGTCGGTGGCGGGCGTCGGCGACGTGCGCCTCGGCGACGCGCTCGCGCGCCACTTCGACATCACGCGCCCGCATCCGGACACGCTTGCGTTCATCGCATCGCGCAGCGCGAACGGCGCACTGAAGTCGCTGCTCGCCGACGACCGCAAAGGCGACCTGAAGCAATGGCTGTGGGGGCAGCAGCTTGCAGATGTGCTGCACGAGTTTCCGGTCGAGCTGTCTGGCACGGAGCTGGTCGGGATGCTCAAGCGCATGCAGCCGCGCCTCTATTCGATCGCGTCGAGCCCGAGCGCGCACCCGGGCGAGATCCACCTGACCGTGTCGGCCGTGCGCTATCACAACGGCCGGCGTGCGCGCAAAGGCGTGGCGTCGACGTTCCTCGCCGACCGCGCGGACGACGGCCGCGTGCCGATATTCGTGCAGAAGTCCGCGCATTTCCGGCCGCCGGTGAACGGCGACGTGCCGATCGTGATGATCGGCCCCGGCACCGGCGTCGCGCCGTTCCGCGGCTTCCTGCACGAGCGGCAGGCACGCGGCGCGCGCGGGCGCAACTGGCTCTTCTTCGGCGAGCAGCACGCGCAGACCGACTTCTACTACGGCGACGAACTGCGTGCGATGCACGACAGCGGCTTCCTGACGCGGCTCGACCTCGCGTTCTCGCGCGACCAGGCCGACAAGATCTACGTGCAGGACCGGATGCGCGAGCAGGGCGCCGAGCTGTTCGCGTGGCTGGAGGAAGGCGCGCACTTTTACGTGTGCGGCGATGCCGCGCGGATGGCGAAGGATGTCGACACGGCGCTGAAGGCGGTGGTCGCGGAGCACGGCGGGATGTCGGATGAAGCCGCGAACGATTATGTCGCGCGGCTTTCGAAGGCGCGGCGCTACGTGCGGGACGTGTACTGAACGCCGGCGACGCGGGCCCGGCGGGTTACGCGTGATCGTCCGGTTGCGGCCGGCCGAACCACTGCCGGCTCGAGCGCGACAGCAACAGCAAGGTCGCCAGCGTGAACAGGCAGTAGACGGCGCTCAGGAAATCGGCCGGCCGATGGGCGGCCGTAAAGGCCATCAATGCGAGCATGGCGATGACCAGCCCGATCATCGTGACGCGCGCCCAGTTCTTCCGGCGCGCGATCTGCACGACGAGCAGCGCGAGGACGAGGGCGATCGCGATGAAGGCCGCCGCGAGCATCTGGACGATCCTGACGCGTAACGCGTCGCCCGAGACGCGGTCGAGCAGGGCCGGAACGATGGCCGACTCGAAAATGGCAACGCGGTACGAGAAGATGCACCACGCGCCTGCCAGCAGCGTGACGGCCACCCGGACCGTTTCCGGCGTATCTCCGCCGAAAATCGGCATATTCTTCAGCGAAGTCATTTTCATTCCGATGGGTTCCTTCGCGGCGGCGGGCATGCCGCTTGCGCTCGGCTGGCGGCGTCGCGGCCGCAGGCGGGAATCGATCGTCGCAGCGTAGCACAGGCGTCGGCGCCGGCAACGGCCGGTTCGTTCCGCAGCCGGCGCACACCTTCCTTCACGATCGACCGGAGCAAACATGAAGACGAGATTCGTCAGGGCGGCGGCCCGGGCCGCGACCATCGGCATCCTGATGGCGGCAGCGGCATGGCACCTGCCCGCTGCCGCGCAGGGCACGTCGTCGCCCGTCGGTTCGGCCGCCGCGACCCCCGATAACGCAATACTGCTCACGGTATTCCTGAAACACGATCAGTCGCGCCCGCTGGCCGAGCTGAATGCGCAGCTCGCGAAGCAGGGGTTCTACAAGGCGTTTCCGCCGCCGGGTGTCGAAGTGGTGAGCTGGACCGTGACGATGGGGATCGGGCAGATCGTCGTGTTGCGGCTGCCGGCGTCGCGGCTGCGCGAGGTCAATCGCGTGCTCGAGGATACGGCGTGGGGCGCGTACCGGACGGAGTTCTATCCGACTTACGACTACAAGGCGATCGGGTTGGGGGAGCATGAGCGGGCGAAGTGACGGGGAAGCGGGATGCTTGCCTAGGATCGGCGCGTCCCGTCCCCGAAAAGCCGCGCGGCATTGCGTATTTGTCCCCGGCCGCGCGGGCGCGCCCGGCGATTTTTTCCCAAATGCATCAGAAGTCATTCATCAGATGAAAAAACCATGCCGGTTCCCGGTATGATGCGCACCTTGCGTTGCAGGACGCCTTGTCTCTTTATGCGTTTTTGATGGACGAGATACCACAAATACGCACAAAGCCGACGTGAAAGATTCTGTAATATAAATTCCGTATACTCGTAAGTTCTGACCCAGGCGCCTCCGAGCCCGTCTTCGGCCGGCCGCCCACGCAGAACAACCACAGATACGTCGCCGCCCGGCCAACCCGCGCCGCGACACGCTATGCACCACCACTGAACAACTTATGTCTTCCCGCCACTCTGGTTCGCCTGGTCGTGCCGCGGCGGTGATCGCCCGTGCCCGGGCGCTGATCCGCAACGAGCGCGTGCTGTCGCCGCTGCTTGCGCTCGGCATCGGCCTGCTGCTGATCGTGGTTTTCCAGCACCTGTCGGAATCCGTCGACTACCGGTCGGTCATCCGCCAACTGCGTCACATGTCCGCCGGCGAGTGGGGCGCGTCGCTGGCCGCGACGGCCCTCAGCTATCTCGCGCTCGTCGCCCGCGATGCGGTCGGCCTGCGCTACGTCGCCGCGAAGGTGCCGCGCGTCGCGCTGTGGATCGGCGCGATCGCCGGGTCCGCGCTCGGTAACGCGACCGGCTTCGGCGCGCTGACGGGCGGCGCGGTGCGCGCACGCGTGTACGGCGTGTCGGGCGTCACGCCCGCGCAGATCGGCCGGATGACGGTGTTCACGAGCGGCACGCTGGCGCTCGCGATGGTGTTGATGACGGCAGTCGGCATGGTCTGCATGCCGGAGGCGCTCGCCGCGATGCTGCACGTCGCGCCCGGCGTGCTGACGTGGACCGGCGCTGCGCTGCTGGTGGTGCTGGCCGCGATGGTCGTGATGTGCGGCAACACCGCGCGCCCGGTCGTCACGCGCTTCAAGTGGCTGTCGTTCGACGTGCCGGCGCGGCGCGATCTCGTCGCGCAGGTCGTCTATGCGGTGCTCGACGTCGTCGCGGCGGGCCTGACGCTGTGGGTGCTGCTGCCGGCCGCGCCGGTCGGCTTCCCGACCTTCATTACGGTTTACGCCGCCGCGTTGCTGCTCGGGATGATCGGCCATACGCCGGGCGGGATCGGCGTGTTCGAAGCGGCGATGGTCTTCACGCTCGGCCGCGAAGTGCCGCCGCACGCGATGGTCGCCGCGCTGATCGCGTATCGCGCGATCTATTTCGGCGTGCCGCTCGTGCTGTCGGCCGGCCTGCTGGCCGGTTTCGAGGGCCGCGCGCTGCGCCGCCGGCTCGTGACGCGGCAGGCCGTGCGCGTGTCGCAGCTCGCGCCGGTGTTCCTGAGCCTCGTGACGTTCGCGGTCGGCGGGATGCTGGTGATCTCGAGCGCGACGCCCGCGTTCTGGCACCGGATCGCGATCCTGCGCCACCTCGTGCCGCTGTGGGTGCTCGAAGGCTCGCAGGTGATCTGCAGCGTGCTCGGCGTGGCGCTGCTGTTCGTCGCGCGCGGGCTGTTGCGCCGCCTCGACGGTGCCTGGTGGATGACCTTCGCGCTGACGCTCGCCAGCCTCGCGCTGTCGCTGGCGAAGGGCCTCGCGTTCGTCGAGGCCGGCGTGCTCGGCACGCTGCTGGTGCTGCTGCTCGTCAGCCGTCGCCGCTTCAACCGCCATTCGTCGCTGCTGGCCGAGCGCTTCACGGTGAGCTGGTTCGTGTCGGTGGCGATGGTGCTGATGCTGGCCGTGTGGGTGCTGTTCTTCGCGTTCCGCGACGTGCCGTACACGCGCGAGCTGTGGTCGCATTTCTCGTTCGACGCGCGCGCGCCGCGGGCGCTGCGCGCGACGCTCGCGTCCGGCGTATTCGTCGCGCTGTTCGCGCTGTGGCAACTGCTGCGCCCGGCGCCGGGCCGTTTCGTGAAGCCTGCGGAGCAGGACCTGTCGGATGCCGAACGAATCATCCGCGCGCAGGAATGCAGCGATGCGGGCCTCGCGCTGATGGGCGACAAGTCGTTCCTGTTCTCGGAGTCCCGCCGGGCCTTCCTGATGTACGCGAAGAACGGCCGCACGTGGGCAGCGCTGCACGACCCGGTCGGGCCGCGCGAGGAATGGCCGGCGCTGATCAGCAAGTTCATCGCGCTCGCCCACGCGCATAGCGGCCGTGCGGCGTTCTACCAGGTGCGCGCGAACGCGCTGCCGCTGTATCTCGACGCGGGGCTCACGCTGATGAAGCTCGGCGAGGAAGCGCATATTGCGCTCGACCGGTTCGACCTGAAGGGTTCGAACCGCTCGCACCTGCGCTACGCGCTGCGCCGCGGCGACAAGGACGCGCTGACGGTCGAGGTGATCGCGCCGAGCGACGTGCCGGCCGCGCTGCCGGCGCTGCGCGACATCTCGGACGGTTGGCTCGACAGCCGCGACGCGCGCGAGAAGAGCTTCTCGGTCGCCGCGTTCCACGACGGCTATCTGGCGACGCAGTCGGTGATGCTGGTGCGGCAGGCCGACAAGCCGATCGCGTTCGTCACGTTCATGACGACCGACCTCAACACCGAGGCGACGGTCGGCGTGATGCGCCATCTGCCGGACGCGTCGCCGTACGCGATGGAATATCTGTTTACGCAGCTCGCGCTGCATCTGAAGGAAGCGGGTTTCCGCAAGCTGAGCCTGGGCATCGCGCCGTTCTCGGGGATGGGGGCGGCGAAGATGCCGTCGCCGTTGCACCGGATCGGCCTGATGGTCTGGCGCTTCGGCGGCCGCTTCTACAACTTCCGCGGCTTGCGCGCATTCAAGAGCAAGTTCGAACCGCACTGGGAGCCGCGCTACCTCGCGGCCTCGGGCACGGTCGGCGTGTTCGTCACGCTGGCGGATCTGTCATTGCTGGCTGGAGGTCGGCGTTCATGATGTTGAAGAAGGGAATCGCGCGGGCGGCAGCCGCCTGCGCGGGAATGATGCTGGCCGGCGCCGCGTGCGCCACCCAGCCAGCCGCAATGAAGGCCGAAACCGTATCGGGCGGCCGCTACGGGCCCGTGACCGTGACCAAACCCAGCGGGCCGCTGCGCGGCTTCGTCGTGCTGTTCTCGCGCGAGGCCGGCTGGAATGCGGCCGACCAGCAGGCCGCCGATGCGCTCGCGAAGGCCGGTGCGATGACGGTCGGCGTCGATTCCGAGCGGTACGCGATGAATCTCGCCGCGAAGCAGGAGACCTGCCATCACCTCGACGGCGATGCCGAAGCGGTCAGTCACCAGCTCGAGCGCCTCGCACAGTCGTCGCGCTATTTCACGCCGATCGTCGCGGGCGTGGGCCAGGGCGGCGCGATCGCGAAGCAGATCCTGTCGATGGCGCCGGAGAACACGATCGCCGGCGTCGTATCGGTCGATCCCGCTGCCAAGCTCGATCCGCGCTTCAAGCCGTGCCCGCCCGATCCGACGATCGTGCGCCGCGCGATGCCCGGCTTCGTCGATACGGCGGCCACGGGCGATTCCGCGAAGCTCGTGTCGCTCGTCACGTCGCATCTGCGGGACACCACCAGCGGCGACGAACTCGACGTGTCGGACCTGCCGCTCATCGAGCTGCCGGCCAAGGGCGGCAACGGCCAGCTCGCGATCGTGATCTCGGGTGACGGCGGCTGGCGCGATCTCGACAAGACGATCGCCGAGGCGCTGCAGCGCGACGGCGTGTCGGTGGTCGGCATCGACAGCCTGCGCTATTTCTGGAGCGAGAAGCCGCCGGCGCAGGTGAGCCGCGATCTTGCGCGCGTGATGCGCACCTACATGGCGCGCTGGCATGCGAACCGCGTGGCGCTGGTCGGCTATTCGTTCGGCGCCGACGTGATGCCGTTCGCGTACAACCGGCTGCCGGCCGACCTGCGCGACAAGGTCGCCGTGATGTCGCTGCTCGGCTTCGCGCCGGCCGCCGATTTCCAGATCCGCGTGACGGGCTGGCTCGGCATGCCCGCAAGCGACAAGGCGCTGAAGGTCGCGCCGGAAATCGCGAAGGTGCCGCCGCAGCTCGTGCAGTGCTTCTATGGCGCGGAAGAGAAGGACACGATGTGTCCGGCACTCGTGAACACGGGCGTCGACGTGATCAAGACGCAGGGCGATCACCACTTCGGCCGCGACTACATCGCGCTCGAGAAGAAGATCCTCGGCGCGTTCGGCAAGCCGGTCGCGGCGCGCTGAACGCCGGGAGCTTCCGGTTCATCGTACGGGCGGCCTGCGGGCCGCCCGTTTCATTTTCCGGCGGGCGTTGCCACGTTCGGCTGTGGCATCGCCGTTCGCGCATCGTGCTGGTAGAAACCGGGAAACCGGTCGAGCTGGCGCCGCGCGGCCGCGATGTCCGTGCCGTCGCCAAGCACCGCGCTCGAAAACCCCGTGCGCTCCATCAACAGCAACTGGTCGACCAGCACCTCGCCGGTCGCGCGCAGGTCGCCGGCGAAGCCGTAGCGCTTGCGCAGCAGGTACGCCTGGCTGTACGCGCGCCCATCGGTGAACGACGGAAACGCGAGGTCGATGCGCGCGGCCCGCGCGATGCGTTCGGCGAGCGGCGGCAGTTCCTCGTCGTTGCCGATCGTCAGCGTCGCCGTGCCGTGCTGCTGCGTGTCGCCGGCGTGTTCGGCCGGCGTCAGCAGCCGGATGCGCGGGGTCGGATGCTCGTCGTGCGTCATGCGTGCTCCACCTGATGGCGCGCGTCGTTCGCGGCCGCCTTGAAGGGTTCCGTGCCGATGCGGCGGACGGTGTCGATGAATCGTTCGCTGCGGCCGTCGTCGTCGATGCGCGCGTCGAGATACGCGTTGACGATCGCGTCGACGACATCGACGATCTCGTCCGCCGAAAACGACGGGCCGATCACCTTGCCCGGCCGCGCGGGGCCGCTCGCGGCCGAGCCGTCCGAGCCGCCGAGCGTGACCTGATACCACTCGGCGCCGTCCTTGTCGACGCCGAGGATGCCGAGGTGGCCGCTGTGATGATGGCCACACGAGTTGATGCAGCCGCTGATGTGCAGGTCGATGTCGCCGACGTCGTGCAGCATGTCGAGATCCTGGAAGCGCTCGGCGATCGCATCGGCGATCGGGATCGAGCGTGCATTCGCGAGCGCGCAGAAGTCGCCGCCCGGGCACGCGATCATGTCCGTCAGGAGTCCGACGTTCGCGCTCGCGAGCCCGACCGCACGCGCGTGTTCCCACAGCAGGAACAGGTCGTCGACATGCACCCACGGCAGCACGACGTTCTGCGTGTGCGTGACGCGCGCCTCGCCGGCCGAGAACTGGTCGGCGAGATCGGCGAGCGCGTCGAGCTGGTCCGGCGACGCGTCGCCCGGTGCCTGCAGGCGGCGCTTGAACGACAGCGTGACGATGCGCAGCGCCGGATCGCGGTGGTCGGCCACATTGCGTGCGAGCCAGCGCGCGAAGGCCGGATGGCGTGCCGCCTGGGCGGACACGCGCAGGTTCGCGTCGCGCAGGCTGACCGTGCGCGGCTTGAGCCGCGGCGGGACGAACGATGCGGCGACGCGGTCGAACTCGACCTGGGCAATCGTGTGCAGCCCGCCGTCGTGATCGACGATCTGGCGGAACTCTTCCTCGACGTCGTCGATGTAGCGCTGCCCCTCGGTCTTCACGAGGATCTTGATGCGCGCCTTGTACTTGTTGTCGCGCCGTCCGTAGCGGTTGTA
This sequence comes from Burkholderia sp. AU27893, assembly GCF_002223205.1. Lineage (NCBI taxonomy): Bacteria > Pseudomonadati > Pseudomonadota > Betaproteobacteria > Burkholderiales > Burkholderiaceae > Burkholderia > Burkholderia sp. AU27893. Next base: position 932,598 of record NZ_NKFD01000004.1, read on the forward strand.
CACGCGGACGATCGCCTCGATGTAGTTCATCACGTGCTGCCACGGCAGGAACGCGCGCAGCAGCGTTGCGATCATCGGCGTGCGGCCCATTCCGCCGCCGACGCTCACACGAAAGCCGAGCTCGCCTGCATCGTTGCGCACGAGCTTGAGACCGACGTCGTGCCAGTCGGTGGCCGCGCGGTCTTCGGTCGCGCCGGTGATCGCGATCTTGAACTTGCGCGGCAGGAATGCGAACTCGGGGTGCAGCGTGGTCCACTGGCGCATCACTTCGGCGAACGGGCGCGGATCGACAATCTCGTCCGGCGCGACACCCGCGCGCTCGTCGCACGAGATATTGCGGATGCAGTTGCCGCTCGTCTGGATGCCGTGCATGTCGACGGTCGCGAGCAGGTCCATCACGTCGGCGGCCTTGTCGAGCGGAATCCAGTTGAACTGCACGTTGGTGCGCGTCGTGAAGTGCGCGCTGCGGGTCGGCAGGCGCAGCGTGCCGAGCAGGGCCTGCGCGTCGGATGCGGTGCGGTAGGTGGCGTCGTCTGGCACGTCGTAGTCGCGGGCGATCCGCGCGAGCACGCGCAGCTGCGCGCTCGACAGTTCGCCGTACGGGACGGCCACGCGCAGCATCGGCGCGTGGCGCTGCACGTACCAGCCGTTTTGCAGGCGCAGCGGCCGGAACGCGTCTTCGCTCAGCGTGCCGTGTTGCCAGCGCTCGAGCTGGTCGCGAAACTGGGCGGCGCGGCTGTGCACGAGCGCCCGGTCGAAAGCGGTATATCGATACATGACGTGATACGCGAGAGGAGCCGTGGCGCGAAGCGCGCGGCTCGGGACAGACGTTGCGACGGGTGTCAGGCAACCGGAGACAGCGTAGGGAACGCGGTGCGGCGGGACAAGCAGCAGATGGGGACGAAAACGGCGCAGCAGATCGCCGGCGTGAGCCCGGCGGGGCTGGGCATGCGTGCGTGCATGCCCGGGGCGGGCGTTTCGTTTATGCGGCGGCGTCGACGACGAGCGCCGGATCGAGCGCGCGGATGCGCTGATCGATGAAGTAGCCGCCGCCTTCCTGGTAGCGCAGGAACAGGCGGCCGCACGAGCGGCAGCGGTTGACGGTGCAGCGGTTGTACGGGAAATGACGCAGTGCGATCGGTGCGTCGTCCGACGCGTAGCGTGTGCGGGCCGGGTGATATTCGGCGTAGGTCGGCTCCGCGTCGCCGGGCGGCGCGAGCGTGGCGACTTCGATCAGTTGCGCGTCCTGCAGCGACAGCGGCAGGGTCGTCCATCCGGCGAGCGGCGTTTTCGTGCAGATGCACGACTGCGTGATGTGCGCGGCTTCAGCGGTCAGTTTCAACAGCGCGTCGTGATCGAGGTAGGGCAGTTGACTCATGGGCAATCGTGAAGGGCGGCGGGATCAGCACTGTAACCCGCGTGCGGCTTGCGCGCATCACCGTGACGCCGGCGGTGCGCACCGGGTGAGATTCAACCGCCCTTGCGGACGGAAGGCTGCGCGACGAGCTCGCCGAGCACGCGGATCGCGCGCTCGATGTCGCGGCTCCACGGATGGCCGAAGTTCACACGTACGCAACGCTCGAAGCCGTGCGCGGCCGAAAACAGCGGCCCCGGCGCGAAGCTGATCCCGCGTGCGATGGCCTGGCGATGCAGCTCCATCGCGTCGATCGCGTCGGGAAACGCGAGCCACAGAAAATAGCCGCCTTCGGGTCGCACCCATTCGACGCCGGCCGGCAGCCAGCGCCGCAGCGCGTCGTCCATCCGGTCGAGCTGCGTGTGCAGCGCACCGCGCAGCTTGCGCAGGTGCCGGTCGTAGCCGCCGTGCTCGAGATAGTTCGCGATGCCGACCTGCGCGGGAATGCTGGCCGACAGCGTCGTCATCAGCTTGAGCCGCTGCACCTTCTCCGCGAATCGGCCGGCGGCGGCCCAGCCGATCCGGTAGCCGGGCGCGAGCGTCTTCGAGAACGAGCTGCAATGCATCACGAGGCCGTGTCGATCGAACGCACGCGCGGGCAGCGGGTAGTCGGGGCCGAAGTGCAGCTCGCCGTACACGTCGTCCTCGATCAGCGGCACGTCGCGCGCGGCGAGCAACTCGACGAGCGCGCGCTTTTTTTCGACGGACAGCGTGACGCCGGTCGGATTCTGGAAGTTGGTCATGAACCAGCACGCGCGGATGTCGTGCCGGTCGAGCGCGTTCGCGAGCGCATCGAGATCGAGGCCCGTGCGCGGATCGACGGGAATCTCGACCGCGCGCAGGTCGAGCCGCTCGATCGCCTGCAGCGCCGCATAGAAACCGGGCGCTTCGACGGCCACGACGTCGCCGGGCCGCGTGACGGCCATCAGGCACAGGTTCAGCGCTTCGAGCGCGCCGTTCGTGACGACGATCTCGTCGATCGGCTGCGAGATGCCGGTGGCGAGATAGCGCCGCGCGATCTGCTGGCGCAGCGCCTCGTTGCCGGGCGGCAGGTCGACCACCGTGCTCCACGGGCTGACGAGCCGCGTGGCCTGCGCGAGCGATTTCGCGAGACGCGGCAGCGGAAACAGTTGCGGCGACGGGAACGCGGAGCCGAGCGGCACGATGCCGGGTTGCGTGGCCGCGTCGAGGACGGAGAACACGAGGCTGCTGATGTCGACCTTGCGCGTGACGCCGGCGCGGTTTGCCTGGCGCTTGGCGGCCGGGCTTGCCTGCGGCGTGGCGCCCGGCGCGACGTAGTAGCCCGAGCGTTCGCGCGCGCGGATCAGCCCCCACTGTTCGAGCAGGTAATACGCGCGAAACACCGTCGACTGGCTCACGCCGTGCTGCGCGATGATCTGCCGCAGCGACGGCAGGCGCGTGCCGACGGCGAGGTTGCCGTTGCGGATGTCGTCGGCGATCGTGTGGGCGAGGGTTTCGTAGCGTTTCATCGGCGAGGGCGGAGCGCACCGCCGCCACGCGCGGGCCGGAGTGGCGCCGCGCCGGCGGGCGCGGCTCATTGTCCGATGCGCGGCCCGAAAAGGAAAGCGCAGGCGAGGTCAGTTCAAGGCGGGCCGCGCTTTCCTGCCGCGTCAGGCCGCGTTCGGCTCGACGTTCTGCCGGTTCGCGGCGCCGCGCAGCGGCGGCAACGGCTCGACCTTGCCGACGATGAACAGGTACGACAGCGCGCCGACCACGCACAACGCACCGGCCACCGCGAGCGGCACGACGAACGAGCCCTTCGTGATCGACAGCATCACGCCCGTGAACGTCGTGATGAAGATCCCCGCGAGATTGCCGGCGAAGTTCTGGATGCCGCCGAGCGATGCGACATGCGCGGGCGTCGGCGCGACTTCGCCGACGAGCGTCCACACGTTGGCGCCTGCAAACGACAGGCTCGCATACGCGAGAGCGAACAAGCCGAGGCAGGCCCACACGTTCTCGACGAAGGCCGACAGCGCGATCGACGAAGACAGCAGCATGCCGAGCACGAGGCAGGTCTTGCGCGCGGCAGTCGCGCTCCAGCCGCGGCGAAACAGGCTGTCCGACACATAGCCGCCGAGCCAGCCGCCGGGAATCGCGAGCAGCGCGGGCAGCATGCCCCACGTGCCGAGCGACGCGAGCGAGAAGCCGCGCGACTGCAGCAGATAGCTCGGGAACCACGTGATGAAGAAGTAGATCGCGAAGTTCAGGCAGAACAGCCCGATCATCATGCCCCACACGGTCCGGTAGCGGAACAGGTCGAGCCACGACACCTTCGGGCCATCGGTTGCGGCCGCAACGGTTGGGGCGCCGCGCTGCGCGAGGAGGGCATCGACGGCGTCGGGCGCGATCGCGCGATAGCGTTCCGGGTCGCGATAGACGAACCACCACGCCAGCGCCCACACGATGCCGATGCCGCCCGTGATCACGAACGACCCGCGCCAGCCGACGATCGAGATCAGCCACGCGACGAGCGGCAGCGACAGCGCGGAGCCGACGCGCGAGCCGCTGTCGAAGATGCTGCTCGCGAGTCCGCGTTCGCTGCGCGGGAACCAGTTGAACGCGACCTTCGCGAACGACGGGATCGCGGCCGCTTCTCCGACGCCGAGCATCAGCCGCACGCCGACGAGCTGCGCGAGGCCGCGCGCGGCGCCCGTCGCGACGGTGAACACGGACCACCAGCCGACCGCGAGCGCGAGGCTCACGCGCACGCCGACCTTGTCGATGAACCAGCCGGCCGGCAGTTGCAGGAACGCGTAGGTCCAGAAGAATGCGCTCAGCACGAGCCCCATGCCGACCGCGTCGAGGCCGAGGTCGGCACGGATGCTGGGCGCCGCGATCGCGAGGTTCGCGCGGTCGATGAAGTTGATGACGTTGGCGAGGAAGCACATGAGGATCATGGCCCATCGGATGCGTGGCATGTGGTGTCTCCGCGCGGAATGTCGTGACGGGCCGCCGGCGATCCGCAGCGCCGGCGGCCTCGATGGGCGGGTTAGCGCGTGGCGTGCGACGGCGTGCGGTCGAACTTCGCGAGCGCTTCCCACAGGCCGTTCAGATAGACCGCGCCGAGCGCGCGGTCGTAGAGGCCGTAGCCGGGCTTGCCCGTCTCGCCCCAGATCATGCGGCCGTGGTCGGGGCGCACGTAGCCGGTGAAGCCGGTGTCGTGGTACGCCTTTACGATCGCGGCGATGTCGAGCGAACCGCAGCTCGACAGGTGGGCGGTTTCCTCGAAATCGCCGTTCGCGTCGACCTTCACGTTGCGGATGTGCGCGAAGTGGATGCGACCCATCGCGCCGAATTCGCGCACGAGCGCCTCGACATCGTTCTGCGGGCCCGCGCCGAGCGAGCCCGAGCACAGCGTCAACCCGTTCGCGGGCGTGTCGACGATGCGCACGATCCGCGCGAGATCGTCGCGGTTCTTCACGATGCGCGGCAGCCCGAAGATCGGGCGCGGCGGATCGTCGGGGTGGATCGCCATCTTCACGCCGGCTTCCTCGGCGACGGGGATGATCGCCTTCAGGAAGTATTCGAGGTTCGCCCACAGCGCGGCTTCGTCGACGTCGCGATACTCGGCGAGCAGCGCCTTCAACTGTTCGGGCCGGTAGCTCGAATCCCAGCCCGGCAGCGCGATGCCGTCGTCCGGATCGATCCGCTCGACCGCGTCGGTGCTGAACGCGAGGCAGGTCGAGCCGTCGTCGAGCTTCTTCGACAGCTCGGTGCGCGTCCAGTCGAACACGGGCATGAAGTTGTAGCAGATCACGCGCACACCGGCCGCGCCGAGATGGCGAATCGTCTGACGGTAGTGGTCGATCAGGCGGTCGCGGCCCGGCTTGCCGAGCTTGATGTCCTCGTGCACCGGTACCGACTCGACGACTTCGAACTGCAGGCCGGCGCGCTCGATCGTCGCCTTCAGCGCGTCGATCTTGTGCGCGGGCCAGACTGCGCCCACCGGTTCGTCGTAGATCGCGGACACGATATGCGTGACGCCGGGGATCTGGCGGATGTATTGCAGCGAGACCGGATCGGACTCGCCGTACCAACGGAAAGACATCTTCACTGGAGCGGCTCCTGGCGGGCGGTTGAGGCATCGGACGGACGGGCGGCAGCGTGGCGGCCGCGTCTCCGGTGTGCGGATTATGATTGGTATACCAGTTGCGCTGGATAGTGGTTTACCAGTTATTGAGGTGGAACCGGGGCGTGAGCGCGTCACAGGAAAGACATGCGTCACGCCAGCCGCCACGCCGAATCGGAGGCGGCCCGGAATTGGTGTACCATTTTGGCGATCCGGCGCCGCGACGGCGCCGGCCAGCCTGTTGCGAGCCTTTCGATGACCGATCTTTCCAGCCTGCCCGCCAGCCGCGATACCGATGTCGCGGACCGCTCCTATATCGGTCTTGCGCGGCAGATTCACGCGATGGTGGCCGCCGGTGCGTTCGAGGCCGGCGCGCGGCTGCCGTCCGAGCGCAGCCTGGCCGACCAGTTCGGCGTGAGCCGAACGCAGGTGCGCGAGGCGATCATCGCGCTCGAGGTGCAGGGGATCGTCGAGGTGCGAATCGGTTCGGGCATCTACGTATCGGCAGCCGACGCCGCGCGGCCGGTGACGTTCGAGGTGCCGCGCGGCCCGGGGCCGATCGAGACGCTGCGCGCACGCGGGCTGATCGAGGCGGAAGTCGCGGCGCTCGCGGCGACTGAACGCAAGGATGCGGATCTCGACCGGCTGTTTTTCTCGCTGACGACGATGCGCGAGCAGATGGACGACAAGGTCGCGTACGACGCGGCGGATCGCCAGTTCCACCTGCGTATCGCGGAATCGACCGGCAACACGGTGCTGCTGCACATGGTCACGGCGATGTGGGACTGCGCGCGCAGCGATCCGCTGTGGGACAAGATCGAGGAGCATTTTCACTCGACCGCGCTGCGCGAGGCATCGCAGGAAGATCACCAGCGGATCTTCGCGGCGATCATGGCGCGCGACGCCACTGCGGCACGCGACGCGATGCGTGCGCACCTGTCGCGCGTGATCGCGGAATTCACGCAGGCGTGGCGCTGACGCGCGTTCCGTCGGAGCAGACAGGCCGGCGTCACGTTACCGTCATACGGCGGTGAGCAACGGCGCCCGCGCTCCCGTTGTACGGCTTCTTCCGATTGCGCGACCGTAGGTTTTATGGTCTCGTTGCGGGATATCGCATCGACTCGAAAAAGGACAGTCGAATGCAGCCGGGCGATTCACACGGGGTCCAATTGATCAGGGGAATCGGCGGACGTACGCGCGTACGGTTCGCCGTGCGCCGGCTGCTTGTCATTTTGACGGCGGGCTTACTTGCCTCCGTGCTTCCCCCGGCGTTCGCCGCTTCTCCCGAAACCGTCAACGACACCGTGCTGCGTGTGCTCGCATGGCCCGGTTATGCGGACGACGATGTCGTCAGTGCGTTCGAGGCGCAATTTCACGCGCGCGTCGAAGTGACGTTCGTCGATTCCGACGAAGCACTGTGGACGCGCATGCACAGCGCGGCGCCACCGCCGTACGACGTACTGGCCGCGAATACGGCCGAGATCCAGCGCTATGCGCACGAACGCCTGCTCGCGCCGATCGACCTGTCGCGCATCCCGAACCGGCGGCGGCAGTTGCCGAACTTCCAGCAACTCGCGGCGATCGACGGGCTCGTTGAAGCGGGCGCCACGTATGCGATTCCGTTCACGTATTCGTCGATGGGGCTGATCTACGACCGCAAGCAGGTGCCGGCCGCGCCGCGCTCGATGCGGGAGATGTGGAATCCGCGCTTTCGCGGCAAGGTGCTCGACTTCAACAGCGCGCAGCACAATTTTTCGTTCGCGGCGCTGGCGCTCGGCTATCCCGATCCGTTTCGCCTGTCGCCCGCGCAGACGCTCGCCGTCGCGCGCAAGCTGATCGACCTGCGCCGCAACCTGCTGACGTACTACACGCTCCCTGAAGAGGCGACCGCGTTGTTCGTCCAGCATCGTGCGGCGCTGATGTTCGGCAACTACGGCACGCAACAGGTCGAACTGCTGCGACGGGCCGGCGCGGACGTCGGCTACGTGATCCCGGACGAAGGCGCGCTCGCGTGGCTCGACTGCTGGGCCGTCACGCGCGGCGCGCAACACCCGGCGCTCGCGTTCGCGTGGATCAATTACATGCTCGAACCGGCGATCGGCGCGCTGCTGACCGAACGCCAGGGCCTCGCGAACACGCTCGCGTCGCCGCCGGGGCTCGACGCCGGGCACCCGCATCTCGTCTGGCTCCAGCCCGTCGAGGACATCGCGCGGCGCGAATCGCTGTGGAGCCGCATCGTGTCGGGCGACCGGCCGGAGCGGTTCGGAAAATGATCCGGCTCGGGCTTACGTCGAAACTGTCGGTGCTGTTCGCCTGCATCGGCGTGATCGCTTCCGGCACGACCGGCTATTACGCGTATCGTGCGAACCGCACGATGCTCGTGCAGGAAGCGCAGCACAGCCTGCTGATGTCGACGCAACTGCTCGGGCAGCGCTTCACCACGGCGCTGTCCGACGTCTCGGACGATGCGCTCGTGCTCGCGCAGTTGCCGTCGTGTGCGCGGGTCGCGGCCGGCGACAACCGGGATGGCGCGCCACGCGCGCGGCTCGAGCAGGTGTTCTACAGCTTCATGAGAAATCACCCGGAGTACCTGCAGATCCGCCTGATCGCACGCGGCGAATTCGGCCTCGAACGCATCCGCGTCGATCGCGATGCGCATGGCATCGTCGTCCTGCCGGACAGCGCGTTGCAGGAAAAAGGACAGTTTTCCTACGTATTCGATACGCTGGCCACGGCGCCCGGTCATATCTATCTGTCGCCGATCGTGATCAACCACGAGACGGGAGCGCACGCGGCCGAAGGGCTGCCGATCCTGCGCGTGGGCACGCCGGTCGTCGACGCGTCGGGCCAGACGGTGGGGGCGCTCGTCGTCGACGTCGAGCTGTCGCGCGTGTTCGACCGGCTCGAACGCGATCTGCCGGACGACTACGCGGTGTACCTCGCGAACGAGTGGGGCGATTTTCTCGTGCATCCCGATCCGGCGCAGACGTTCGGCTTCGATCGCGGCCGGCGCGTGCTGATGCAGGACCGCTTCGCCGTCACGCGTGCGCTGTTCGACAGCGCGCGCACGAACGTGACCCTCGATGGCCTGGCCGACCCCGCCGCGGCGCCGGGGCAGATGTTCGCGTTCGTGCGCACGCCGTTCGGGCACGACGAGGGCAACCGCTTCGTCGTGCTCGGGATGGGGCGCCCGCTGGCGGACGTGTTGTCGCCGGCCGGCATGCTTGGCGAGCGGATCGTCCGGATGGTGCTGGTGTCGAGCTTGATGGCGGTGATCCTCGCGATCCTGTTCGCGCGAGCGATCACGCGGCCGCTGCAGACGCTCGCGCGCGCCGCGACGCACGTGTTCGACGATCCGGCCGCCGAGCAGTTGCCGGTCGGGCGTGCCGACGAGATCGGCGTGCTCGCGCGCTGTTTCGACAGCATGCGCGTCGAGATCCGCACGCAGGTCGCGATGTTGCGAGCGAAGCAACTGGAGCTCATGCACCTCGCCGGACACGATGCGCTGACCGAACTGCCGAATCGCCTGCTGTTCATGGAGCATCTCGATACCGCGATCCGGCGTGCGGCCGCGATGCACGAAGGGCTGGCCGTGATGTTCGTCGATCTCGACCGCTTCAAGCAGATCAACGACCAGCACGGACACTCGGCCGGCGACCGCGCACTCGTCGCGGTCGCCAAGCGGCTGAGCCTCGTGCTGCGTCGCGGCGACATGGTCGCGCGGCTCGGTGGCGACGAATTCATCGTGCTGATTACGGACGTGCGCTCACCGGCGGCGATCGGCGAAGTCGCGTCGCGCATCCAGCTCGTGATGGACGAGGAACTGGAGTTCGGCGACCGGCGCGTGGCGGTCGGCGCGAGTATCGGCGTTAGCGAGTTTCCGGCTGACGGCGCGTCGGCCGAGGAACTGCTCGTCAAGGCCGATGCGGCGATGTACGCGGCGAAGGCGTCCGCCCAGCGCGCGTTCGTGCGCTATCAGGAACTGCTCGGCAACGGGAGCGGCGCCGGCAGCGGGACGGACGAGGCGGCCGGCCGGGTTGCGTCGGGCGGCGGCCGGTGACCGGTGATGGCCGGTCGCCCGTCCGCGCGTTGCAAACGCCACGAGCCCGTCGCAAGACGGGCTCGTCGCGGGTGCGGACTGCGAGCGAAGGCGCGCAGCTTCAGGCTTGCTTAGTGGCCGAAGTAGACCGAGTCGCGCGGATTTTGCATCTTCACGGCCGGTGCGCCACCTTCGACGGTCGCGGCCGGTTGCGCGCCGTAGCCGCTGTTGTCGGCACCTTGCACGCGGGCTTGCGCGGCCTGGATGTCGGCCGGGTAGTACGGGCTCGACTGGCTCGGCTTGTAGCCGGCGCTTTCGAGTTGGACCAGTTCATTGCGCACTTGAGCGCGGGTCACGGTGCTTTGGGCGAAGGCGCCGAACGAGGCGGACAGGGCGACAGCGGCAACGACTGCGGAAACGAGCGATTTCATGATGACCTCCGATGTTTTTGGCTTTCCGCGTTCGACACCATGTCGTAAGCGGTTGATTACATCGTAGGCGCCGGTCGACCTAGGGTAAACGTGAGTTTTGGCGAAAGATCGTTGCAGTCGGGACAATAATTTCGAGATAAATGCCTTCCGTCCCTAATCGACGTTGTCGGATTTGCAAGGGAAAGGGAGGCGGACGCGCGCGCATGCACGGACGGGCGCGCGCGGCGCAGGCGCGGGCGGAGAGTGGGGCGAACTGCGACGCTGCCGGATCAGACGTCGTCGTCGATTTCCTTGCGTTCGCGGCGTTCCTCGTTGCCGCGGCGCGCGCGCAGGCGCTGGCGCGACAGCACGGCGATCACCTGCTGGGTCGGCGCGCCGGACGGCAGTTCGTTGCGGATGCGATCGGGCACCATGGGCAGGCCCGCGCGCTGCCGGCGCAGCGCCTTGGCGATTGCCCGGCGGCATTCGTCACCGTGGCAATCCCATTCATCGCGGATTCTCTGGCAATAACGGCATTGTTCCATCGAGACAGTCTAACGCGTCTTCGCGAGCGGGGCTGAACGCTTGCCCCGCTGCGTCACGGGTTGGCTGCGGCACCGGCGAGCGCTTGCGCATGCGACTGGAAGCGTCGGTGCTCTTCCGGCGGCACGAGCGAGCCGCCCGTCGCCCAGATGACGTGCGTCGACCGGCGCAGGTCGATCGCGTGGCGATGCACGTAGTCGCGGCCGGCCGGGGACGCCGTCAGCCAGCCGGGGCCACTGACGGCAGCAGCGGCCGACGGTTCGAGTTCCACGCCCGTCGCGCGCTGAACTGCGAGCAACTGCGCGTAGAGCTGCGCATCGCTGACGGTGAACACGCCCGACAGCAGCGAAGCCATCAGCGGGCTGACGAGGTGCGATGCCTGTGCGACGGCCAGGCCGTCGGCCTCGGTCCGGTTGTCGAGGCCCACGTCGTAGACGGACACGGGCTTGCCGGGGCCGGCGGCCAGCTGGACCAGCATGCACGGCGACGCGACGGGTTCGGCAAAGAAGCAATGCACATGCTCGCCGAACAGCGCCTTGAGGCCATACGCGATGCCGCCCGGTGCGCCGCCGACCCCGCACGGGATATGGACGAAGAGCGGATGCGTCGCGTCCACGCGGCGGCCCGCGTCGGCGAGCTGCGCGGCGAGATGCCGGGCGCTGGCCGCGTAGCCGAGGAACAGCATCAGCGAACCTTCGTCGTCGACGAAGTGGCTGCGCGGCTGATCGCGTGCCTGCGCGCGTCCGGCCGCGACGGCCTGCGCATAGTCGCCGTCATGTTCGATCACGCGAACGCCGCGCTTTCTCAGGCGCGCCTTCTTCCACGGCTTCGCGTCGGTCGACATGTGCACGACCGATTCGAACCCCAGCGCGGCGGCCATCACGCCGATGCTCAGGCCGAGATTGCCGGTGCTGCCGACGATGACCGTGTGCGCGGCAAACCGTTCGCGTGCGGCAGCCGATGCGAGGATCCGCCGGTCGCCCGCGGGGTCGAGCAATCCGTGTTCGATCGCGATCGACTCCGCGAGCGCGAGCACTTCATGAAAGCCGCCGCGCGCCTTGATCGAACCGGCGATCGGCAATGCGTCGTCGCGCTTGATGAACCAGGCGCCGTGTGTGTCTGCCGGGAGCGTCAGCATGCGCTGCAGGTCGTCGGCCGGCATCAGCGGCGATTCGATTTTGCCCGCGCTTGCCGCGAGTTCGGGAAACAAGGCGGCCATCAGCGGTTCGCAGCGCGCCAGCCGCGCCTCGGCTATCGCAATGGCGCCGAGCCCCGGCGCGTCGTGCGGTAACGGGCTGCCCGCGTGGGGGTTCAGCCACAGCAGAGGATGGTGGGATTGCAGTTGAGCTAATAGATCGGCGGGCTGGAGCGTGATGGTCATGGATCGGTCTTGCGCTGGATAAACGACAGGTATGGCCGGAATGCTACGATCCGGGACGCCTGCGCGAAAGCGCCGATTTCTAATGAATCCATTAGCCTGACTGATATCTATGCGACTCGACGGTTCGATCCTGGGTGCGTTGCTCTGCTTTGAAACGGCCGGCCGGTTGCTGAGCTTCACGAAGACGGCCCAGGCGTTCAACCTGACGCAAAGCGCCGTGAGCCAGCAGATCCGGAACCTGGAGGACCGGCTCGGCTATCCGCTGTTCGTGCGCCAGGCGCGCGGACTGAAGCTGACCGAGAAGGGCGGAATCCTGCTCGGGACGATGTCGAGCGCGTTCGTCGACATCAATCGCACGCTTCAGACGCTCGGCATGTCGGATGCCCCGCTGCAGGTCAGCTGCCTGCCGTCGCTCGCGCTGCAGTGGCTGATGCCGCGCCTGTCCGAATTTCACCGGCAACGGCCGAACGTGCCGGTTCGCGTGAAGGCCGAGTTTCAGGTGCTGGATCGCCAGACCATGGAGACCGACGACATCGATGTCGCGGTGCGCTACGACCCCGTGCAATACGATCGGCTGCACGCGGAGGCCATCCTCGACGAAATCCTGTTTCCGGTCGCCACGCCGGCGTATCTGGCGCAGCATCCGGCTTTTGCCCGCGGCGAATCGCTGGATGGCGTCGTCCTGCTGCACGACGCCGCGCCGTGGGGCGGCGCGCCCGAGTTCGTGGAGTGGCGCACGTGGCTCGACGAAGTCCGTCCGGCGTGGACGGCCGATCTTGACGGCCCGCAGTTCAATTTCTCCAGCCTGGCGATCACGGCCGCGCTGAACCATCAGGGTGTCGCGATGGGGCGCGGCGCGCTCGTGCATGACGAGATCGCGAACGGGCGGCTCGTGGATGTCTTTGGCAGGCACGTGCGTGCGCCGGCGCGCTACGTGCTGTTGTCACGCCATCCCGACGATCCGCGTACCGGGGCGTTTTCGGACTGGCTCAAGGCCGAGTGCACGCGCTTCGATGCGGCGCGTTCACGCTTGCTTTCGAACGGAAGCGGACGCGGGTAGCCGATGCTGTCGGATGGTTGAATTGGAGTGCGAAGGAGTTGGGTGACGACTACAAACGCAAACTACATTTTCCCGTCCGTCTCCATACGGATGGCTTGCGCGTGGACGGGGCCGGCAAGCGTTACTTGAGTTGCCAGATGCCCCAGACGGCGATCAACAGGCCAAGGCCGAGTCCGCAGCCGAGCAATACGTAGGTTTCCATGTCATGCCTCTGAAAGCGTGGCCGCGCCGACGCGGGCATCCGCGAGCGAGCAGCCAGGTCGGTGACGTATCGTTCGGCCCGTCGGGCGGGGCGATACGCCGGGTCCGCGAATACTACGCTTCGCAGCTTTCAGAACGCATGCGCGATCGACGGCTTTGCGCCGTCTCCTGGTTCTCGCCCGTGTGTGCGTGGTTCGTCGGGATAACGTGCGAGGCACCGTGCCGGAACACGCCCGATTTCCAGATCATCTGCGATGCCGCGACGAGCACGAACAGCAGCACGACCATCCGGAAGCGCTTCGGCGACATCTTGTCCCGCAGCGGGCGAACGAGCCACATGCCGGCAATCGCCGGCAGGCTCGCCGCCGCCGAGATCGCGAGGTCGGCGCCGCTTGCGTGCGCGGCGCCGCTGAACGTCGTGATCAGCGTGACGATCGACACCACGAGGATGATCGCGATCTGCTTCGTGAAGACGCGCCCGGTCGCGCCGGACGAAATCAGGTAGGTGGCGAGCAGCGGGCCGGGAACCGACGCGATGCTCTCCATCAGCGCCGCACCGAAGCCGAGCACGAAGCCGACGGGCTTCTGCCATGCTGCCGGCAGGTTGAGTGTCGGCGCGGCGAGCATCAGCGCCGCGGCGACGATCAACAGCGCGCCGGACGCCGCCTGCGCATGCCCCGGATTGAGCGACAGCAGGATCGCCACGCCGACGATATTGCCGATCACGGTGCCCGCGATCGGCGCGGCGATCTTGCGTGCCGTCGCCAGCAACTGGCCGCCTTCCAGCGCCTGCGGGATGTTGCCGAGGATGATCGGCATCGACAACAGCAGCACCGCATGCCGGATCGGCAGGAACTGGCTGAGTATCGGCATCGCGATCAGCGGCACGCCGATGCCCGTGATCCCCTTGGCCATGCCGCCCAGCAATAGCGCGATGGCGATGCCGGCCAGCTCGAACGCGCTGAGCGTCTGCAGGCTGGAGACCAGCACCCCTTCAGTCAGATTGAAATGCATCATGGATTGGCATGTCGCGGCATATCCGGCAGCGAGCGCTGTCGATGGCGCACGTGGCGGTCGCGTGTGTCTGGCACGCATGTGTTCTGGATTGGCTCGAACCGGAAGTCGATCGCCTGGCGCCGCGCCGTTATGCGGCCGGGGGCCGCAGGCAATCGACAGGCGGTTCGACGGTGCATCTTACCCGAGCGTTGAAGGACAGTCGGCACTGGCCGTGGCGCGCCATGGGGCGCGTCGACGTGATCATTTTCGCGGTTCAATATAATTCATGATGGTTTAGTCTTTCATGTGCAGTTTTCATACCTTTCATCGAGGAGGCGTCGATGACGCTGGCCCAGTTGCAGGCCCTGGCGGCCGTGGTCGAACTCGGCTCGCTCACGGCTGCGGCCGACCGGTTGAGCCGCAGCCAGTCCGCGATCAGTCATGCATTGACCGAGCTGGAAGACCTCACGGAGGTCAAGCTGCTGTGGCGCGACCGGCAGCCGGTCGTCCTGACGGCGGCGGGCGAACGCCTGTGGCCGTACGTGCAGAACGTGGTGCGGGAAGCTCAGCTGCTGCGCCAGCAGTTCAGCCTGTCGCGCGGCAAGCTCGAAGGGAAGCTGGTGGTCGCGTCGTTGCCGAGCGTGTCGCTGGCGTTCGTCGTGCCTGCGCTCGAGGCGTTGAAGGACATGCACCAGGGCGTGTCGGCGGTGCTGCTCGAAGGCACGGACAGCGAAGTCGAAGGGTGGATCGACGACGGTACGGCCGATATCGGCGTGGTGGCCGGCACGAAGACGTTTGCACACAATCTGCCGTTGCTCGACGAGGATTTTGTCGCGGTGGCGGCCGACGGCATGTTCGCCGGCCGCAAGCGCGTGTCGGCGAAGCAGTTGTCCACGGCGCCGTTCATCTTCTCGAAGGCAGGGTGCGGGCCGGTGATCGCGGATTACTTCGCGCGCGGCGGGGTGCCGCTGCAGGCCGCGTTCAACGTGGTCGAGATGCGCACCATTCTGTCGATGGCCGAGGCCGGCATGGGCGTGTCGATCGTGCCGCGCATCACGCTCACGTACACGCCGTTCGGCGGCCGCGTACTGGAGTTGTCGCCGAGGCTGCATCGCTCGGTGCGGTTGTCGTGGAATACGGCCGGCAACGCGATCGCAGACGAGTTCGTGCGGCTCGTCGACGCGCAACGCGCGAAGGCGGCGAAGGCGGTCAACACGCGCGCGAGAAAGGCCAGGTAACGAGCTGCTTCAGCGATGAACAGCGCTCATGGGCGACTTGAAGTTTATTCAAGCCGATGGCAGTCGAGATGCAATACAGTGTTCGAACTCGCCCCTGACCGCTTCGTCCCGAAGGAGATTGCCGTGCCGGCCTTGCCCACCTTGCTTGCTTTCGGACTCGTGTCGCTCGGCATGGTGCTGACGCCCGGGCCGAACATGATCTACCTGGTGTCGCGCTCGATCTGTCAGGGCCGCCGTGCCGGGCTGGTGTCGCTCGGCGGCGTCGCGCTGGGGTTCGTGTTCTACATGGTGTGCGCAGCGCTCGGCATCACCGCGCTGGTGATGGCCGTGCCGTATGCGTACGACGCGCTGCGTATCGCCGGTGCGCTTTATCTGGCGTACCTGGCGTGGCAGGCGCTGAAGCCGGGCGGCCGCTCGGCGTTCCAGGTCAGGCAGTTGCCGCACGACAGCCGGGCCAGGCTGTTCACGATGGGCTTCGTCACGAACCTCGCGAATCCGAAGATCGCGGTGATGTATCTGTCGCTCCTGCCGCAGTTCATCTCGCCGGGACACGGCAGCGTGCTCGCGCAATCGCTGGCGCTCGGCTGCGTGCAGATCGCCGTGAGTGTCAGCGTGAATGCGCTGATTGCCTGCATGGCAGGCGGCATCGCGGGCTTTCTGGCGGGGCGGCCGGTCTGGGCGTCGGCCCAGCGCTGGTTGATGGGTACGGTGCTGGCCGGGCTGGCCGTGCGTATCGCACTGGAGTCGCGCTAGCGCGCTTGGTTGGCGGTATGCAGGGCCGCCGGAGGGTTTTCCAGCGGCATCGCAACGCAAGCGCCCGGCATCGTCAGCCCTGGCAGTTGCCCTGCGCTTCGTTGCCGACCCGGACGGGCACGGCTTGTTCACGACGCCGGCTGCGCGTCGCGAGCCAGCACAGGATCGACCCGCCGCACACCATCGATGCGCCTTGCCAGAATTCGATCGACAGCGGCGCGTGCAGCAGCGTCGCGGCGAGCAGGGCGGCGAGCACCGGCGTGAAGTACGACGCACCGACGATGACGGTCACGTTGCCGTGCATGATGCCGGTGTTCCAGGCCGCATAGCCGAACCCCAGCGCGGATGCCGCCAGCACGATGTAGACGACCGCATGCAGGCTGAACGTCATGCCGCCGCCGCCTTCGATCGCGAACTTGATCCAGAGCGCCAGCGCCACCAGCATGAAGAACGGCGTGACGCCGTTCTTGCCGTCGGCGAGGCGCGCCGTCACCGTGCAATAGCCGGCCCAGATCAGCGCGCCGACGAACGCGAGGCCGTAGCTCAGCGGATTGTCCGTGACGTTGTGCAGCATGCCGGCCGGATCGAGGCCCCGGTCGCCGCCGAGCACCCGGCAGATCCCGAGCATCGACAGCAGGACGCCGGGCACGACCAGCAGGTTGGCGCGCTGCTTGTTGAACACGATCGCCGCGACCAGCGTGAAGCTCGGCCACAGATAGTTGACCATCGCGACTTCGATCGCCTGCTGGCCGTTGCTGGCATAGCCGATCGACAGCGCCAGGCACAGCTCGTACGCGACGAACAGCAGCCCGCCCCAGAGTAGATACTTTTTCGGGAACTTGCTGAGATCGGGGAAGCCGATCGTGAACAGCAGCAGCGCGGATGCCACCGTATAGATCATCGCGGCGCCGCCGGTCGCGCCGAGGCTTTCGCTCACGCCACGAACGAGGGCGACCACGGAGGCCCACAACAACACCGCGCCGAGCCCGGCGAGCGTGGCCTTGTTCTTGCGCTTCATGCTTCCTGCCTGTTTCAACATGCCAATGCAAATTCGGATGATTCGGTTCCGCCTGCATGCACCGCGCGCGCATTCGGCATGCGGGACGGCCATTGCCGGCGAAAACGCGTAGTTTAACGGGGAGACGGAGAACGGGCAGCGGCGTCGGCGGTGATTCGCCCGGCGCTTGAGGCTGATCCGGGCGCATGGGCGTCACGCGGCTACCGGTCACGCGTCGTCGATGCGCCAGGCCGCGCCGCTTGCCGACAACGCGCGGCCAATCGAGTCGAGCATCGCGTCCCGCGTCGGCCCGAGCGTCGTGACCGGGAAGAAACCGTCTTCGTCGGTCGACAGGGCGATCAGCGGCCAGCCGCCGGCGTCGCCGCGGACTTCAAGGTGTCGTCGGTTGGAATCGATGTCGATGGCGTGATGCGCTTGCCGCAACGCATTCGCGATGGCATCGAATGCGTCGGCCGACGGCGTCGTGTGGATGCGGTATTCGAAACACATCTTCATGGGCCGGTGGGCGAGGCGGGCAGTCTGGCGCGTGCCAAGCCGCCACCCGCCCTGACGGCAGCGCATCAGGCGCCCGCCGCAACGGGCGCCCGCCCGCTCACCGCTCGCGCCGCTTCTTGCTCAGCTCGATCGTCTCGAACAGTTCGTAATCGGCGGTCGGGTGCTGGTCGGCGCCTGGCGCGTGGTAGTAGCGCATCGTGATCGTCGTGTGCCCGCCCGGCTTGCCCGGGTCGTGGTCGAATACCGCGATCCCGTAACCGGTGCCCGTATCGCGGCGCGCGGACCAGATCGCATCCTCGAGCGCATCGGCCGGCGCGCGCACGAACGTATTCGGCGCCGTGCCCGGCACCGGCCGGTTCGGCTTCGTGAACACCTTCGCCCGCGCAAAGCCGGTAGCCGGGTTTTCGCCGTACACGTCGAGCGGCGCGCTGGTGCCGCCGCCGCCGAGGATCAGGTGGATCGTGCCGTGGCTCGTGTCGAACGTCGTGCGGTCCGGGTCGTTCGAGCCGACCGGACGCGGCTGCAGCGTCTCGACGACTTCGCCGGTCGTCGCATCGACCCCCGCGCGGTGATTGCAGCCGCGCACCGGGTAGCTGCGCTCGTAGTCGTGATCGTGGCCGCACAGCACGAGGTCGACGCCGTAACGGTCGAACAGCGGCAGCCACGCTTCGCGAATGCCCTTGTCGGAACCATTGCCCGTCTTCGACGAGCTGAGCGCGTCCTGGTGCATCTGCACGACGATCCAGTCGATGTCGCCGTCATGCGCGGCATGCCGCAGCGTGTGTTCGAGCCAGCGCGTCTGCTCGCCGTTGCTGTAGCCGCGCACGTAGAACGACGTGCCCGGTTCGATCGGCGGGTGGCCGGTGCTCGCGGCCGGCACGAGCGGCGCGGGGCCGCCGACGAATGCGGCGGCGTCCTGGTACACGACATCGTCCGCATCGAGCGAGACGAACAGCACCGAGCTCACGCGGAAGCTGTACCAGCGGCCCGGGAAGCGCGTGCCGTTTTCCGGCAGCGTATAGCGCGCGAGATACGAGTCGAGCCCCTGTGGGCCGTTGTTGAACTCGATCTCGTGGTTGCCCGGGCACGGCATCCACGGACGATTCGCGGCCGACGTCTGGTTGTTGTTGCCGAAATCGCGCCACACCTCGGGCTGGTGCGCGGGGTTCAGGTTCGCGTAGCAGAGGTCGCCGTTCAGCAGGTGGAACAGCGGCTGGAACTGCTCGACAGCCTGCACCGCGAAGCGGCTCTGCGGCGACGACAGCACCCACGCGCCGTTCGGCGTCGCGAGATCGCCGTAGCTCGTGAAGCGGAACGGTGCGCGGCCGCGCGGCGCGGTCGAGAAATGCGCGGAGAACGGCTGCGCGGCGTTGCTGTCGTTGTCGGCCGTGATCTCGTAGCGGTAGCGCGTATTCGGCTTCAGCCCGTGCACGCGTGCGTGGTATGCGAATACCGTCTCGCCGTTCAGGCCGTCGGTGTACACGCGCTGGACGCCGTGCACGGTGCGCGCCGGCTCGCCGTCGGCGACGATGCGCGCGCGCGGATTGACGGCCGACGCGAGCGAGGCCCACGAGATCACGACTTCCGACGTCGGGTCGTTGCCCCACGTGAGGTGCACCTGTTCGGGCGTGCCGTCCGGGTTCGACGCGGCGGCCCTGGCTGCCGCGAGGCCACCGGCGGCGGTGGCGAGGCCGGATACGCCGGCGAGTTTGAGGAAGCCGCGACGCGAGACGGACGCGGCCGGCTCGTTCGGCTGGATCGGGGAGTTGTCCTGGTTCGACATGGTCGGTGTTTTCGTGGGTGGAGACGCGAGATGTGGAACCGCCTGGCCGTGCGCGAGCGCGGCCAGTGCGTGAGCCGGAAACGAGCGGGATCCCGGTGCGAGACATTGTCGAAGGGCAGTTTTGCCGGGTTGTGACAGCAGGGCAACCCCGCGTAAGCGTGGGCTCAGGCCACGAACTCGTGGATCGCGGCATCCGGCCAGCGCCGACGCGCGTCAGGTTCGGCCGAAATTTATTTGCAGACACCGCGACGGATTCCGTCCGCCCGCGCCGTTTAACGCATGAACGGCCGCTTCCGGTCGATATCCGCTACTTCGGAGTCTTACATGAAGCTTTCCATCCCATTGCGGTTCGCAGCGGCATGCGTGGCCGCGCTGGCTGCATCCGCCGCCTTCGCGCAGGCCGTCATCGTCGCGCCTTACGCGCCGCCGGCGCCTCGCGTCGAAGTGATGCCGGCGCCGCGCGCGGGCTACGTGTGGGACCAGGGCCACTGGCACTGGCAGCAGGGCCGCTACGTGTGGATTCCGGGCCACTGGCAAGTGGTGCGCGTCGGCTATCACTGGGTGCCGGGCCACTGGGTCGCGCGCGGCCCGGCCTGGCGCTGGGTGCCGGGTCACTGGGCCTGATGCGCATGCCGCCGCACGGCACGCGGTGCCGGCGCGGTGGCGCTTTCCCGCAACGTCATGAGGCGCAGCCATGCCTGTTCGAACCGTGGTGATACTCGCGGCCGCAGTTGTCGTGCTGGCCGGCTGTGTCGTGGTGCCGGCGCGTCCGGCCTATTACCGGCCCGCGCCGGTCGTCGTATATTGAGCACGCCGGCCGCCGCTCGCGCAAACGGGCGGCCGGCACCCGATCGACCCGATCGCCATGCAGCCTGAAACGGATGCCGATGAAACGGACCTTGCCGAGGCCGTGCGCGATGCGCGCGGCGATCTTGAACCGCCACTGGGGCGGGGCCGGGTAATGGCGCAGCGCATGCAAGGAGAGCACGACGATGAGCATCAGTCTGCAGGCGGGCGCGTCAACGATCGCGCCGCGGCCCAGACGCGCGATGCGCTGGAGCGCCCCGCGTTGAGCGACGGCGATCCGGACGCGGCGCTGGTCGCACGGGTCGGCGCGCGCGACGCGTCGGCCGTGCGCATGCTCGTCGCGCGCAAGTTGCCGCGGCTGCTCGCACTCGCGACGCGCATGCTCGGCGACCGCACGGAAGCCGAGGACGTCGCACAGGAGACGTTCTTGCGGATCTGGAAACAGGCGCCGGGCTGGCGCGAGGGCGAGGCACGGTTCGACACGTGGCTGCATCGCGTCGTGCTGAATCTGTGCTACGACCGCTTGCGCGGCCGCCGCGAGGAACCGGTCGACGTGTTGCCCGACGTGCCCGATCCGCAACCGGAGCCGGCCACGCGCGCGGAGACCCGCTCGCGCGACGCGCGCGTGCGGCAGGCGCTCGCGGCGTTGCCGGCGCGGCAGCGCGAAGCGCTCGTGCTCCAGTACTATCAGGAAATGTCGAACGTGGAGGCGGCCAACCTGATGGGCATTACCGTCGACGCGCTGGAAAGCCTGCTTGCACGTGCGCGGCGAAACTTGCGCGCGCAACTGGCGGGCGACTCACCTAGCGAGGACATCCGATGACACCCGAACGATTTCGCACCATCGTCGCCGCGTACGGCTCGGATGCGCGGCGCTGGCCGGACGGCGAGCGCGCGGCCGCCGAGGCATGGGCGCGCGCGCATCCGGGCGACGCACTGGCCGCGCTGGACGATGCCGCCGAACTCGATGCGTGGCTCGCCAACGATACGGTCGCACCGCCCGCGCCGGCGCTCGTCGAGCGCATCGTCGCGACGGCGCCCGCCTCGCGGCGCGCGCGGCGGCGGGGCGCCGTGTGGTGGTCGGGCGCGGCATTCGCGGGCGTGGGCCTGGCCGGCGCGCTCGCGGGTGCGGTGGCCGTGTCGATGCTGATGCTCGGCGGCGTGCCGACGTCGCAGCATGAACCGGGCTATCTGACGACGACGTTCGGTGGGCCGAGCGTGGACTGGAGTGATGAATGACTGAACGTGGCTGGAAATTCATCCTCGTCGGCTCGGTCGTGCTGAACGTATTCATGCTCGGCGCGATCGGCGGCGGTGCGTATCAGTGGTTTTCGACGCATCGCGACCTGCGGGCGGCGGGCGCACCGGCGTCGCACACCGCATTGCGTTTCGCCGCGGACGAATTGCCGGACGCGCGCCAGCAGGAATTCGATGCGGCGCTGAAGGCGGCGCGCAAGGACGGCCGCGATTTCGCGCGGGAAGGGCGCGACGACCGGATCACCGTGCTGGATCTGCTCGCCGCGCCGCAACTCGATCGCACGGCGATCGACGCGGCGCTCGAGCGCACGCGTGCGGCCGATACGGCGCTGCGTGCGCAGGTCGAGCGCAGCGTCGTCGATTTCGCGGCGACGCTGACGCCGGACGAGCGCGCGAAGTTCGTCGACGGGTTGCGGCGTAGCGGGAACTGGCGGCTGCCGCCGAAGTGGCAGAAGAAGCAGGGCGTACCGGAGAGTCAGTAATCGTCGTCGCGAATCGGCATGGCGGCGGGTGTCACCGAATGCGCGGCCCTACTTGCCGACGCTATTATCGTGGCGGCTCGCTGTTGCCGCCTGGCCGATTCGCACCGCGGACGCGTCGTCGGGAACATGCGTGAGTCGTGCCGCCAGCGCCCGATCGAAGCCGGGTATCGTTCTAGCGAGATCCAGCCAATTGCGCAGATAGGGAGAGTCCGGCGCATCGTATCGCACGTGCGATAGCACCATCGCCGCCGCGTTGTCGCCGGCGGCGCGCACCAGGGTCTCGGGTGTGACGACATTGCCTGCGTCCAGCACGGTGCGCGTCGTGCCGCCGTCCTTCGTGCGAATGCTGGCCGGCGGTCGGGAAAAGACATACTCGGCCGAAGCGGGCTGCCATCGCAGCGGCGCGAGCCAGTGTGGCGGCGGTGCGGCTGCGCTGCCGTAGGCGGCCGTCCACAGGCGCAGCGGCGCGGCGGCGGCGACGGTGTAGACGAACCGCGCATGCAGAAAACCGAGCGGTGCATCGAACGATTCGATCGGCTCGCCATCGGAAGTCGTGCTGACGATACGGATATCGCGGCCGCCGTGAACGGTCACGTCGGCTGACGCACCCGGTTGCAGTTCGACGCGCCGTCCGTCGATCGTCGCCGATACGGTGCGTGCGAGGCCGTTGTACACCGAGACGGTGACGCGGCCTTGCATCCAGCCGAATACGAGCACGGACCCCACGATTCCGAGTGCCACGGCCGCGCGAGCCATACCGGGAAGCACGCCGCTGGCCGTGCCGAAGCGCTCGCGAAAGGTCGGCGGGTCGACGTGCAGCACGCGCTCGGTGCCGACGACCAGCGTGTCGTACGCGGTTGGAACGGACGGCGCCGGCGGTGGTGCGTCCGTCGCCGGTGCACCGGAACCCGCATGGGCGGCGGCGACGATCGCCTCGGCGCGCAGGAGTTCGTCGAGCGTAGCGCGGCGCAACGCGGAAAGTTGACCGGCGGCATGCTGGACCCAACCGCCGACAGCACGCAGCCAGTCGTGTATGTTGCTTCGCACCGGCCCGCCGAGCGCGAAACGCCCCAGCGCGTCGGGCCAGGTGCCGATGCCGAGCGCGGCCAGCACGGGCGCGCTCGGGTGTACATCCGCCGCGTGGTGGAAGACTTGTGCCAATGCACGCTGCAACTGCTCGGCCGCACGGACGATATGGCCGATGCCGTGCTCGGCGATTGTTCCGCCAGCCGTGGCCCGCTGCCGCCACAGCGACAGATGCGCGTGAGCGTCGCGCACATTCGCTTCGGCATGCTCCGCATAGTGAAGCAAGCGCAGCAAGCCTTCGAGATATGCGCGCCATGCCGGCGACAGGGTGTCGGCGGCGGCCAGGTGGGCGCTGCGTACCGCCTTCAGCACCGCTTGGAGGTGGCCGCGGGCGGCGGAACGCTCGGCATCGACCGCGTCGATCGCGCCGGGCAACTCGGTGCGGCGAAGTACCCGGCCGCGGTGGCGGATGACCCCGTCGATCGCTTGATAGCGCCCGTCGCGCAGCGAGCAAAGCAGTGCATGCTCGCGATCGAGCTTGCGCAGCCGCTCGAGGTCGTGGCCGATGGTGGCGGGGTACAGCGTGTCGGTATCGAGCGGACCGGCGCGCGTGACGGGCTCCGTCAATGACTGCGCGGACCGCGCGTGCCGGGTGGCCGGAAAACCCATGTAGATGCCGCGATATTGCGGCCCGAGATGTTCCTGCGCGAAATGTTCGTCCATTTGCCGCAGCGACACGTCGGAGTCCACCGGCGCGTGTCCGGTGTCGCCGGTCAGCGCGGCCGTCATGTGCTCGCGCAGGCTGTGCGCGTCGTCGAACAACACCCACGCGCTACGTTCGTCCACGGGCGCGGCCAGATACGTGCGCTTCGCGTTTTCCTCCCGTTCGTGATTCTGCGGGTGCGTGGCCCACATGCGCGGCGGCTGCGCGATTTCCCGGTCGAACACGCGGAACGCGTCGGCTGCGTCCGCCGGCACCTGCGGGCGCCGGCCGTAAGCCGGATCGTTGTAGATGCGACCGAGGCGATCGGCAAAAGCGTGCTGCACGACGAATGCATCGCGCGGCGGCCGGCCGTTGGCGACTTCGCTGCGCAGCAGGCCCAGTGTGCGGTCCCATGCGTCGTCTGCAATCTGCAACCGGTGCAACGCATGCACGATGGCATCGCTGCCGGTCAACGAGACGGCGACCAGGTCGGCTTGCATTTCCATTTCACGCGACAGCGCTCGTTGCGCGACGACAACCAGGCGGAACGCCATGTCGATGATCGATCGCAATGCCCAGACGGCGAGGCCGAGCAGCCAGCCGATCCACGAGATGCGCACGTCCAGGTTCGACAGACGGTGCAGGACGCGGTCGAGCAGGTCGCGCTGAGCGACGATATGGACGGCGATCTGCTGAGCCGTGTAGACCCATCGGCCCACCGCCATCGACCGCTGTCCGAAATGGCCGAACTCGTGCGCGCACACCGCCTTGAATTCGGTGAGATTGAGCATGTTGACGAGCGCGAGCCCGATCTCGAGATGCTTGAGCGAGGGCCGAACCAGGTTCAGCAGGGACAGGTCGTAGAACACGGCCGCATTGACCCGCGCACTGACGAACACCTTGTTCGGGCGCGGCGCGCCGGCGTCTTCGGCGATACGTTCGAGGAACGCGAACAGCCGCGGCTGCTGCGCGCGCGTCAATTCAACGCGGTCCGTACTCTCGTCCTTCCGGACGAAGAAGAGCGCCTTGGCCAGGAATACCGCCAGGAACAGGCTGCCGCCGCACGCGAGCCATTCGGGCAACCCGGCCGACCCGCCGTCCAGCGCGAGCCGCAATGCACCGGTGATTGCCGAGAACGCGAACCACGCGGTCAGCGCGAGATACAGCAGGATGAACAGCACGAGGCTCGCAACCGCCAGCCACACGTTGCGGCGATACGCGGTGCTCGCACGCGCGAGTCCGGCCGGTACTTCGCGCGGCCCGGCAGGGTAAATGGTGACCATCGTGTTGTCGACCCATGAGCGTAAGCAGCGCGTCTGTCGCGCGATTAGGACATCGTAATGTGACAGCCGATCGATCGTGCCGGCATATCGCATCCCGGCATCGCGATGCCATCGAAGGTGAAATGAAAACCGGGTGAAAGCATTTGCGTCGCGTTGCGTATTCGAACCGCCCCGACGGGAAAAAACGCCACCCGCCGGAAAAAATATTCAGGCAGAATAAGCCGCCGTGTCGTTTCGGACTGGGAAACAAATAATCAATGAAATGCACATGCCGGGGCGTATCCCCGGAATTCGGGGGAATGCCATGTTCGTTTTCTGGGGGCGGAAGTTAGTCTATCGCAAGCAGGGCTATGTAGCGGACTTCTGTCCGATTTGCAGAACGCCGCGTACATTCGAATTGCAGCGGGTCGGCTCTGCCGGTCATGTCTACAACATCTCGGTTGGCGAAGGGCGGCTGGTCGGATATCAGCGGACTTGCCAGACTTGCCGAACGCCGGTCAAGAGCGAGCTGTCCACCTATGCAAGCGTGTCGCCGAAGCCCGCGCCGCTGCCGGAGCTTACCGCGCGTACCTTTCCCAATCTGGAATCGGCTTGGAGAGACCGGCTCGTCCTCGAGGAGCGGGTGCGCACCGCTCTCCCGTCGCTGCAGCCCGACGAGCGACAGGCTCTGATTCGCGATCCGTTCGTGGTGCTATCGACGAAGGCCGAGCGTTATTTCGCATCGAGCCGCATCAATTGGCGAGACATACTCGCGATCTTCATCGCGTTCGCCGTCGCGATCGTCGGGTCCGTGACGGTGGGCATGGTCGCACCGGACGCGACGAACTACGGCATCTATTTCTTCATCGCGCTCGGCATATTGATCGTCGTCAGGCAAATCAAGGCGACGGGGCGTCGTTACATGGTCAAGCAGATTGTCCCGCCCCTCGCGTCTGCGCTCGCACCATTGGAACCGACCCGGGAGGAAATCGATTCAGCGTTTCGCGAACTGGGTCTTTCGCAGCCGCGGATGGCGCGCAAGTTGCCGATCGAGGCGTTGCTGTCGAGCCTGTCCGGCAAGCATGCTGCGGGGCTCGGCGATGCGGGGACTGCACGCTGAGGTAACCGTACGCGCCTGACGGCGATTGAAAGCAAACAGCAAGTCATCTGGTTCTTCGGCCGCGAAGCATAAATATTTCGCAGTCCCGCGACGGATTTCCCGGTGCTCCCGCGTTCAACGTGGGTACGCATCGCGAGAGCCCCGTCATGGACCACCCGAACGACATCACCCCGGCCGCCATCGCGCTGAACCGTTTCGGTCTCGGCGCGCGGGCCGACGAAGCGCCGCCGGCGGACCCGAAGGCGGCGCTCGTCGCGCAGTTCGACCGTTACGACGCACGACCTGCCGCATGGGCCGGCGAACCGGATGCAATCACACTCGCCACGCGCTTTGCCGATGCACGCAATGCGCTGACGGCCAACGATCCGGCGACGAAGCGCGCGACCGAGCAGTCTATCCGGCGCGACGGCAACGATACGTATCGCAGCGCCGTCGTCGCGCGGATGAACAGTGCGCTGAATACCCCCGCGCCGTTCGTCGAGCGCCTCGTGCATTTCTGGGCGAACCATTTCGCGGTATCGGTGGACAAGGGGCCGGTGGCGGCCTACGCGGGCGCGTTCGAACGCGACGCGATCCGCCCGCACGTGCTCGGCCGTTTCGAGGACATGCTGGTCGCCGTCGAACAGCATCCCGCGATGCAGCTTTTTCTCGACCAGGCGCGCTCGGTCGGCCCCGACAGCCCGGCCGCGCTGCGTGCCGAAGCACGCAATCCGTCGGCCAAACGCGGGCTCAACGAGAATCTCGCGCGCGAAATCATGGAGCTGCACACGCTCGGCGTACGCACGGGATACACGCAGGCCGACGTGACGGAATTCGCGCGAGCGCTGACCGGCTGGAGCATCGCCGGCGGGCGCGGCCCGCAGCCCGGCGATGCGGCGCCCGGTGCGTTCGTGTTTCGCCCGAATCTGCACGAGCCCGGCGTGCGGACCGTGATGGGGCGCAGCTACGACCAGCCGGGCGAAGCGCAGGCGCGCGCGATCCTGCACGACCTCGCGCACTCGGAGGCGACCGGCCGGCACATCGCGTTCCAGCTGGCCCGTCATTTCGTTGCCGACAATCCGCCGCCGGCGCTGACCGACCGGCTGGCGCGCGCGTTCGACGCAAGCGGCGGCGATCTGCCGACCGTCTATCGCGCGCTCGTCGATGCACCCGAAGCGTGGTCGCCGGTCAACCGCAAGTTCAAGACGCCGTGGGAGTGGGCCGTGTCGTCGCTGCGCGGGCTCGGCTGGCGCGACACGGGCGACCTGAAGGCCGCGCCGCTGCTCGCGCAGCTCGGCCAGCCGGTGTGGCGGCCCGGCTCGCCGGCCGGTTACGACGACGTGGCCGCGAGCTGGGCAGCGCCCGACGCGCTCGTGCGCCGCGTCGAGCTTGCGCAGCGGCTGGCCGCCCGCACGGGCGACCGGCTCGACCCGCGCACGCTCGGCAACACGCTGCTCGCCGGTTCTTTGAGCGCGCCGACGGCGGCCGCGCTGTCGCGCGCCGAAAGCGCGACCACGTCGCTCGCGCTGCTGCTCGTCTCACCCGATTTCCAACGGAGATGACCATGGCACTGTCCCGCCGACAATTCCTGAGCGTGGCCGCCGCCGGCGCAGGCGCGATCCTCGTCGCGCCGCGGATCGTGTTCGCGAACGTTGAGACCGATCGCCGCTTCGTGTTCGTGATCCAGCGCGGCGCGGCCGACGGCCTGAACATTGTCGTGCCCTATGCCGAGCCCGCGTATGCGTCGCTGCGCGGCCCGCTCGCGATCGACACGTCGGCCGCGACGCGGCTCGACGGCACGTTCGCACTGCATCCGTCGCTCGTGCAGACCGCGCAGTTGTACCGCGACGGGCAGGCGCTGTTCGTTCATGCGATTGCGTCGCCGTATCGCGACCGCTCGCATTTCGACGGGCAGAACGTGCTCGAGACGGGTGGCCGCGCGCCGTACCAGGTGAAGGACGGCTGGCTGAACCGGCTCGCCGCGCTGCTGCCGGCCACGCGCGA
Organism: Burkholderia sp. AU27893; assembly: GCF_002223205.1. Classification (NCBI taxonomy): domain Bacteria; kingdom Pseudomonadati; phylum Pseudomonadota; class Betaproteobacteria; order Burkholderiales; family Burkholderiaceae; genus Burkholderia; species Burkholderia sp. AU27893. The sequence continues at coordinate 960,662 of NZ_NKFD01000004.1, forward strand.
AAGCGCGATCGCGTTCGCGCCGACCGTGCCGCTCGCGTTGCGCGGCACCGTGCAGGCCGCGTCGTACGCGCCGTCCGGTTTGCCGGCCGCGCCGGACGACCTGCTCGCACGCGTGTCGGCGCTCTACGAAGCCGACGCGCAGCTCGGCCCGTTGTGGCAGTCGGCGATGGACGCGCGCGGCCTCGCCGGCGATGCGCATGCGCGGCAGGATCCGGCGGGCGTCGGCAAGCTCGCCGCGACGTTCCTCGCGCGCGACGACGGCCCGCGCATCGCGATGATCGAGACGGGCGGCTGGGACACGCACAGTGCGCAGAACGCACGGCTCGCGAATCAGCTGAAGGCGCTCGACACGATGCTCGCCGCGCTGCGCGATGGCCTCGGGCCCGCATGGCAGCAAACCACGGTGCTGGTCGCAACCGAGTTCGGTCGCACGGCGGCCGCGAACGGCACGGGCGGCACCGATCACGGGCAGGCGTCGGTTGCGATGCTGGCGGGCGGCGCGGTCGCAGGCGGCCGCGTGATTGCCGACTGGCCGGGGTTGCGGCCGGGCGACCTGTACGAAGGGCGCGACCTGAAACCGACCGCGTCGCTCGACGCGCTGATTTCGGGCGCCGCCGCCGACAGCCTGCGGCTCGATCCGCACCGTACCGCGTCCGCGCTGTTTGCGGAAAGCGGTGCAACGCGGCCGATGAGCGGGCTGATTCGCGGAACCGCGTGACGCGCGACGTTGCCGCTTCGGCAATGAATCCATCCACTACACAAAAGGGAGAATGCAAGACGATGAAGATCCGATCCGTTTCGCTCGCCATGCTGGTCGCGGCCAGTGCGGCGCTGATGTCCGCATGCGTGGTCGAACCCGTGCGGCCGCCGCAGCCGGCGCCCGTCGTCGAGGTGCCGCCGCCGATGCCGGCGCCGGGCTATCGCTGGACGAGGGGGCATTACCGGTGGGCCGGCAATCACTGGGCATGGGTGCCCGGGCACTGGGTGGGCGTGTACTGATCGCGCGCGGTGTGACGTGCCGCGTGGCGCAGGTGCCGGGCAGCGTATTGAAATGCGACATGCGTTGACCTAAGCTTCGGGATCGCGGCCACGGGCATGTCCGTTTGCCCGTCACGGCGAGCCGATCCGCGGCCACCGTTTTCCTCGTTACGGCACCCCCATGAAAGCATGGCTCGTTGCGCTGGCGGTTGCGGCCGGCATGACCGGCGCGTACGCCGCGTCGTTCAACTGCGCGAAAGCCTCCACGTTCGTGGAGCGCGAAATCTGCGCCCATCCGGCGTTGTCGCGTCTCGACGATGCGCTCAACGCGGATTACCAGCACGTCGTGGATGACTTCGCCAACTACCCGGTCGAGGATCCGCCCGAATATCACCGGTTCATCGCCAGCCAGAAGGCGTGGCTGAAGGCGCGCAACCGTTGCACGACGACGCAGTGCCTGATCGACAGCTACCGCAGGCGCATCGACGTGCTGTGCGGGCAGATCGACGTGCCGGCCGAAAGCGATCGTGCGAAATGCCGTAGCAACGGCGGTCTCGGCGGGCTCGAACTCGCTCGCTGAACGCGGACGCGTCGCACGAGCCGCGCCCCGTCGGATCGGCGCACACCTACCACCCGATCCGGTGCTTCTCCTCCGTCTCGCGATGCCGCCAGTCGTCGTCCGCGTGCAGGTACTGGCTCGTGGTCGTGAGCGACACGTGGCCGAGGTTGTCGCGCACGAGCCGCAGGTCGACGCGGCCGTCGGCCATGTGCGAGCCCGCGCTGTGGCGCAGCCAGTGCGCGGATGCCTGTTCGAGCACGCGCGCCTGCTGCTCGCCAGCTTCGCCGTTCGCGCGCAGCCGGTCGGCCGCGTGCCGGAACACCTGCTTCACGATCCGGTGCAGCGCGGCGCGCGTGAGCGGCTTGCGCGCACGGCCCACCGGCAGCACGAGCGGCGTGGCCTCGCCGTCGGACGGCCACGCGGGCAGGCCGTGCGCACGCCGGTAGCGCGACAGCTCGGCCATCATCTCGTCGGTGGCCGGCACGAGCCGCTGCCGGCCGCCTTTGCCCGTCACGTCGAGCCACCAGCGGTCGCGCCCGTCCGCGTCGCGTCGGCAGAAGAACTGGCCCATCGTCGTGTCGGCCGCTTCGGTGATGCGCAGCCCGCCGAGATACAGCAGCGTGAACAGCCAGCGCGCGCGATCGGCATGGAAGCGTGCCCGCGCATCGTCGCGCGGCATCGCGGCGATCGCGTCCTTGACCGACTGCCACAGCGGCTGCCCGAGATGGCGCGTGACGCGCGGCGCGGGCCGGCGCTGCCGTTGGCGCGACAACGCGAGCGGATTGCCGGCGAGATAGCCGGCCTGCACGAGCCACGAAAACATCACGTTCAGGATCACCAGCGCCTGCCGCTGGCTGGCCGCCGACAGCGGCCCGTAGAACGGCCGCCAGCGCGGATCGTCGCGCGGATGCTTGCGCCCGCCGTTCGCACACCACAGCTCGGCCGGCGCGGGTGCGAGCAGGAACTGGCGGTAGACGACCAGATCTTCGTGCGTGAGCGACGACAGCGGCTTGCCGCAAGCGATCACGGCCCACAGCAGCAGGCGTTCGGCTTCCTTGCGGTAGTTCTGGAAGGTGGTCGGCGTATCGACGAAGCGGGCGAGCCACGCGCGCACCGCGTCCAGGTCGTTGGTCGCGGCAATCTGCGGATGCGCGCTGCTCGAGCGGTTGGTGCCCGAGCGTCCGTCGAGCGCGGCCGGCACGGTCAGCGCATCGATGGGCAGCGGGCGCAACGCGGTGTCGGACGGAACGGGTGAGGTCATGCGAAGCGGGGGGCGCTGCGCGGATCGTACGCACGTGAAAGGGCGGACGGACACAACGCGATCAGGCATGTCGGGAAGCGCCGATGGTACACGATCGCTTCGCTCAGCCGGCGGGATGTCGTTCGGCAACGTCCCGACGAGCATCGCCTGTCATGTGATGCCGATCAGCGCAAGAACCGCTGCATGGGCGACCCGCCGGCGACGACACGTGCGGCCGAACCGGAACACGGTAACGTGTCGACTTGCGCGCGATATCCGTCGAAGGAACGTGGCGGATTGCTTTCTGTAAGCTATTTGTGAACTTTCTTGTCGTGGGGGCCTCTAATCGGCCCTTCAACGCTTCCAGAGGAACATCCGATGATTCGCCCATCCAGAACACTGCTCGGCGCGGCCGTCATTGCCGGCAGCACGCTCCTCGCCGGATGCCAGACCGATGCGGTCGCCACGCAGCCGAACGCGGTGCGCCCGGCGGACAGCAAGCCGGTGACCAGGACCGTGTATGTCGCGCCGCAATCCGCGCGCTGCACGGGCGTCGCGCCGATGGAGTGCCTGCAGGTGCGCAACAGCCCCAACGAGCCGTGGAGCCTGTGGTACGCCGGTATCGAAGGCTTCGCGTACCAGCCCGGCTACCTGTACACCCTCGAAATCGACGAATACCGCGTCGCGCAGCCGCCGGCCGACGGTTCGTCGATCCGCTGGGTGCTCAAGCGCGTCGTCGAGCGCCGCCAGGCGAACTGACGGCCGCGCTCACGCGGACGGGCGCGCGGCCGCGTGGGCCGGCGACGCGGCCGTATCGATCCGCCGGAACACGACGGACGACAGCAGCGTCACCACGCCCATGCACGTGAACGACAGCATGAACCCGTGCGCCATCGAGCCCCAATAGGCGGCAAACAGGTTGACGAGGCCGCCGCCGATCGACACGCCGAGCCCCATCGCCAGCATCTGCATCATCGTGAACAGGCTGTTGCCGCTGCCGGCGTCGGCATGCGACAGCCCCTTCAACGTCACGCCGTTCATCGCCGCGAACTGCATCGAATTCGCCGCTCCGAACACGATCAGCAGCGCGCCTTCCAGCAGCGGCGCGGGCCGCGCCGACACCAGCGCGAACCCCGCGATCGCGCACCCGACGATCCCCGTATTCACGACCAGAAATGCCGCATAGCCGAACCGCTTCACGAGCGGCGCGATCCAGCGTTTTGCGATGACGCCCGCGATCGCAGCCGGCAGCATCATCAGCCCCGACTGCAGCGGCGTATAGCCGAGCTGCACCTGCATCAGCAGCGGCAGCATGAACGGCACGGCGCTCGTGCCGATCCGGCACAGCAGGTTGCCGAGCAGCCCCGAGCCGAAGTTCGGCTCACGGAACAGCCCGAGCCGGAACAGCGGCTGCGCGCGGCGCCGCGCGTGCGGCAGATACGCAAGCGCGCTCGCCAGCCCGACCACGGCGAGCCCGGCCGCCCAGGCGGCTCGATGCGCGGGCATCGGCGGGTCGATCGCGAGCGACAGCGCGATCATCGCGACCGACAGCAGCGCACAGCCGACGAAGTCGAACGGCGGCGGCTGGTGCGCCTGGTCGTGCGGCAGGTAGCGCTGCACGGCGACGAAGCCGACCACGCCGACTGGCACGTTGACGATGAACACCCAGTGCCACGAGATCGCCTGCGTGAGCCAGCCGCCGAGCGTCGGCCCGACGATCGGGCCGAGCTGGCCGGCGATCGACACGAACGCGATCGCCGCGACGTACTGTTCGCCCGGCACGCGGCGCAGCACGGCGAGCCGGCCGATCGGCAGCAGCATCGAGCCGCCGATGCCCTGCAGCGCACGCGCGGCGACGAGCTGGCCGAGCGTATGCGACGCCGCGCAGCCGATCGAGGCGAGCACGAACACGAGAATCGCGAGCGAGAACACGCGGCGCGTGCCGAACCGGTCGGCCAGCCAGCCGGACGCCGGCGTGAGCATCGCCATCGTCAGCGTATAGACGACCACGACGGGCTGCATCGCGAGCGGCGACGCATGCAGGCTTTGGGCGATCGAAGGCAGGGCGGTGTTGACGATCGTCGTGTCGAGCGACTGCATGAAGAAGGCAGCGGCGACGATCCAGAGCAGCGCGGAGTGTGTGGGTTCCCGGGACATGGCGAAATCGGTGGGGCAAAGGCCGGCGCGGGAGGCGCCTGTGCGCGGTTGCGCGGCACCTGCCGGTCTCCAAGCGCACGATGGTACCGATTCCGATGGTCATCGGGAAGCTGCCTGAAGACGTTGACTGTCATCGGTATTGCCGATGACAATGCGCCATGCTCAATCCCGTCTGGCTCAACACGTTCGCGACCGTCACGAACTGCCGCAGCTTCACCGAAGCGGGCCGGCAGCTCGGGCTCAACCAGTCGAGCGTCAGCGAACACATCCGTCGTCTCGAGGAGAGCGTCGGCCGGCGGCTGTTCGTGCGCGACACGCATTCGATCGCGATGACGGCCGACGGCGAGGCGCTGCTCGTGCATGCGAACGTGATCCTGCAGGCGCTGAACCGCGCGGAATCGCAGTTTCGCAAGCCGAGGCTCAAAGGGCGGGTGCGGCTGGGCGCGCCGGACGACCTCGCGCTCGTCGCGTTGCCGGACGTGCTCGCCGGGTTTCGCGCCGCGCACCCGGACGTCGCGCTGGAAATCACCACCGGCATGACGAGCCGGCTCTATGAAGGGCTGGACGCGGGCGCGCTCGACCTGATGATCGGCAAGCGGCGGCTCGGCGAACGGCGCGGCACGCCGCTCTTGCGCACGCGGCTCGAATGGGTCGCGCGGCTCGGCACCGTCGTCGATCCGGAACGGCCGCTGCCGCTCGTGCTGGTCGCCGAGCCGAGCGTGACGCGCGCGATCGTCCTGAACGCGCTCGCGGAGAAGGGGATCGGCTGGGAAGTCGTGTGTTCGAGCAGCAGCCAGCCGGGCTGCATCGCGGCGGCGCGCGCGGGGCTCGGCCTGACCGCGACGTCGCACTATCTGTCGACGCGCGGGCTCGCGCCGCTGGTCAACGGCGACGCGCTACCGGTGCTGCCCGACATCGAATTCATCGCGCTGGCCGCGAAGCGGCTCAGCCAGCCGGCGCGCACGCTGCTCGAATTGCTCGAAGCGAGCGACCTGAGCACGCCGGGCGCGCACGCCTAGCCAACTCGCCGCGCACGCGGCGCCCGCATCCGGCGCCCGTGCGACGTGCGGTCACGCGGCCCGTTTCTGCGAAATTACGAGCAGCGCGCCGTTCTTGTCCTCCAGCACCGCGCGGTATTCGTGCGGCCCGGCCTGCACGGGCACGCGCACCGACGCGCCGGCCTTCACGACCCGCGCCATCGCCGCATACAGGTCGTCGTCCTCGTCGACGCGCAGTGTGAGCGCCGCGCGCTCGACGATCTGCTCGTCACCCGCGACCAGCGCGATCGTCAGCGGGCCGCCGTCGAGCGCGCAATAACGGTCGCCGTCGCGAAACTTCACGTTCAGGCCGAGTCCGTCGACGAACAGCGGCAGCGCCGTGTCGATGTCGTCGACCGGATACAGCAGCATCGATACCTTCATTCCCTCTCTCCGTTGTCGTTGGTCGGTGCGCGCCACGCGCCCGCCGTTCGATGCTAGCGCGCCGTCCGCGCGCTCACGCAGTCCGATCGGATGACGGTGAAACCCCTCTGTCCCCGCGGGCGCGCCGGTACTCCGAACAGACGATGCCCGCGTCCGTGCGCGCGCCGACACTTCCATTCGTGGACCGTCGCGCTTCGTCCGTATCGTGCGGGCGGCCTGCACGACCCCGACTCGTCCAACAACCATGGAGACGCACGCAATGAAGTTTTCCCTCATCTACGAAGCCCAGACCACCGACGCATCGCGCGAGGGCGACCACCGCGTATTCAAGGAGACGGTCGAACAGGCGCTGCTCGCCGAGCAGGTCGGCTTCGACACGATCTGGTGCGTCGAGCACACGTCGCTGACCAACTATGCGCACATGAGCGCGCCGGAAACCTTCCTTGCGTACCTGGCTGGCCGCACGACGCGCATCGGCCTCGGCCACGGCGTCGTGTGCCTGCCGCCGGCGATGAACCACCCGATCAAGGTCGCGGAGCGCGTCGCGCTGCTCGACATCCTGTCCGGCGGCCGCGTGCACTTCGGCGTCGGCAAGGGCGGCAGCCAGCAGGAAGCCGGCGCGTTCGGCTACGACCTCGACGAACTGCAGCCGATGATCGACGAATCGATGTACCTCGTGCCGAAGATGTTCGTGCAGGACGAGATCGAGCACGACGGCAAGTACATCAAGATTCCGAAGCGTCCGATCCATCCGAAGCCGTTCCAGGATCCGCATCCGCCGATGTACCTCGCGTGTACCAACACCGACGCGCTGCTGCGCGCCGGCCAGCGCGGGATGGGCGCGCTGGTGCTCGGCTTCGGCGGCCCCGACGAAGTCGCGAAGAAGAACGCCGTGTATCGCGAAGCGTGGGCGAACCGCAAGCCGGAAGACCAGGTCGGCTTCCGCCCGACCCAGCACCTTGCCGCGCTGTGCCCGACGGTCGTGATGGCCGACGGCCAGGCCGCCCGCAAGATCGGCATCCGCGGCCAGCGCTACTTCATGGAATCGCTCGCGTACTGGTACACGGGCGGCGAGCGTCCGGATCCGGCGAAGTGGGGCGACGACCTCGTGCAGGCCGACACCGGCGAGATGGTGATCCGCTCGCGCTTCGCGTCGGAGGAAGTCGTCGTGAACTTCGCCGACCCGGCGCTCGCGATGATGAACCCGAACCACGCGTACGGCACGGTGGACGACTGCATCGGCTATGTCGGCCGCCTGCAGGAAGCCGGCGTCGACGAAGTGCTGTTCCTGTGCCAGATGGGCACGGTGCCGCACGACGCGCAGATGGAGACGATTCGCAACATCGGCGAGCACGTGATCCCGTTCTTCAACCGCGAGAAGGCGCGCGCCTGCGCGTGATGCACCGGGCCGCGCCCGTCGTCCGGTCGGACGATGCGGCGCGCTCGCGCGAAGCCGACCATCGGTGGTGGCGAGCATCGCCCGCGGCCAGGCCGCGCCGGACAACTTTGAACGAGAGCGGGGCCCGCGCCGCGGCGCATCACCCGCTTCACAGGAGACATTCGTGCATCGCGACAACGATTCGAACGCACTGGCCGCCACGCTGATCGCCCGGGCCGAGGCACTGGCGCCGACGCTGGCCGGCCGCGCCGCGCAGGCGGACGCGCAGGGCCGCATCCCGGCCGAGACGATCGCCGACATGCAGGCCGCCGGCTTCTTCAAGGTGCTGCAGCCGAAGCGCTACGGCGGCTACGAGCTCGATCCGCAGGCGTTCTTCGACATCCAGATGGCGCTCGCGCGCGGCTGCATGTCGACCGCGTGGGTGTACGGCGTCGTCGGCGTGCACAACTGGCAGCTCGCGCTGTTCGACGAACGCGCGCAGCAGGACGTGTGGGGTAACGATCCGTCCACGCTGATCGCGTCGACCTACATGCCGGTGGGCCGCGTGACGCCGGTCGACGGCGGCTTCCGCCTGTCGGGGCACTGGAAGTTCTCGAGCGGCAGCGAACTGTGCGAATGGGTGTTCCTCGGTGCGCTGGTGCCGCCAGCCGTTGCCGGCCAGCCGCCCGAATACCGCACCTTCCTGCTGCCGAAAGCCGACTACCGGATCCAGCAGGACTGGGACGTGCTCGGCCTGCGCGCGACCGGCAGCCATGACATCGTCGTCGACGACGTGTTCGTGCCCGCGTACCGCACGCACAAGGCGATCGACGGGATGATGGGCACGAGCCCGGGCCTCACCGTCAACGACGCGCCGCTGTTCAAGCTGCCGTTCGCGCAGATCTTCGTGCGTGCGGTGTGCACGTCGTGCATCGGCGCGCTGCAGGGCGCGCTCGACGATTTCACCGGCTATGCGGCCACGCGCGTGTCGGCCAACAGCGGCGCGAAGACGACCGACGATCCGGGTGCGCAGAACGCCTGCGCGAACGCGGCCGTCGCGATCGACGAGATGCAGGTGCTGCTCAAGCGCAATTTCGCGGAACTGATGGCGTCCGTCACCGGCGGCCCGGCTGTGTCGATCGAGCGCCGCGTGCATTTCCGCTACCAGTCCGCGCAGGTCGCCGAGCGCTGCGCGCAGGCCGCGAACGCGTTGCTGCGCTACGCGGGCGGCAACGGCATCTATCACCGCAATCCGCTGGTGCGCCGCTTCCTCGACCTGCATGCGGCCCGCGCGCACTACGCGAACAACGTGGACCGTTTCGGCCAGAACCTCGGCGCCGTGATGCTCGGCCGCGAGAACACCGACTTCTTCATCTGACGAGGCCGCGATGAACGACCCGCAAGCACCGCAATACGTGTTCGACGTGGTGGTCGTCGGTTCGGGCGCGGGCGCGCTGCTCGCGGCGTGCCGCGCGGCCGACCGCGGCCTGTCCGTCGTCGTGATCGAGAAGACGGCGCTGTACGGCGGCACGTCGGCCGTCTCCGGCGGCGGCATCTGGGTGCCGTGCAACCACCACATCGCCGAGCTCGGCGTGACCGATTCGCGCGAGGCCGCGCGCGGCTACATCGAAGCCTGCGTGGCCGGCGAATCGACGCCCGAGAAGATCGACACCTATCTCGACCGCGCGCCGGAGATGCTGCGCTACCTGGAAACGAAAACGCCGGTGCGTTACCAGTCGCTGCCGAAATACGCGGACTATTTCCAGAAGGTGCCGGGCGCGATGCCGGGCTACCGCGCGCTCGATCCGATGCCGTTCGACGGCGGGCTGCTCGGCGACGAACTCGACCGGCTGCGGCCGGCGTCGCCCGGCACGCTGATCGGCGGGCGCGTGGCGGTGACGTCGAAGGAGGCACATACGCTGTTCTCGCGCGGACCCGGCTTCATGAAGCTCGCGATCGCGCAGTTCGGCCGTTACTGGCTCGATCTCGGGATGCGCCGCCGCACGCGGCGCGACCGGCGCCTGACGCTCGGCAACGCGCTGATCGGCGGCCTGCGCCGTGCGCTGCTCGACCGCAACGTACCCGTGTGGCTCGACACGCCGATGCGCGACCTGCTCGACGTCGACGGCCGCGTGACCGGCGTGCGCGCGCAGCGCTTCGGGCAGCTCATGACGATCGTCGCGCGGCATGGCGTGATCCTCGGCGCGGGCGGCTTCGAGCGCAACCAGCCGATGCGCGAGCGCTACCTGCCGCAGCCGACGCAGGCGCAGTGGAGCGCGACGCCGCCGGCCAACACCGGCGACGCGATCGCCGAAGGCCACCGGCTCGGCGGCGCGCTGGCGCTGATGGCGCACGTGTGGGGCGCGCCGACGGTCGGTGTCGCCGGCGAGGAGAAACAGCGCGCGCTGTTCGTCGAACGCAACCTGCCGGGCTGCGTGATCGTGAACCGCCTCGGCAAGCGCTTCGTCAACGAAGCCGCACCGTATTCGGAATTCGTGCCGGCGATGTATCGCGACCATGCGCGCACCGGCGCGAACGTGCCCGCGTGGATGGTGTTCGACGCGCGGTTTCGCCGCAAATATCCGTGCGGGCCGATCATGCCGGTGTCGATGATGCCCGATTCACGGATTCCGGCCGCATTCCGCGACGTGATCGTGAAGGCCGACACGATCGACGCGCTGGCTGTGCGCATCGGCGTCGACGCGGCCGGCCTGCACGACACGCTGCGCGACATGGCGCGCTATGCGGCCACCGGGATCGACGAAGCGTTCGGCAAGGGCGACAACCTGTTCGACACGTACTACGGCGATCCGCGGAACCAACCGAACCCGTGCCTGGGGCCGGTCGACCAGGCGCCGTTCTACGCGGTGCGGATCGACGCGGGCGACATCGGCACGAAGGGCGGGCTCGTCACCGACGTGCATGCCCGCGTGCTGCGCGCCGACGGCGAGCCGATCGACGGCCTGTACGCGATCGGCAACACCAGCGCCTCGATGATGGGCGCGAGCTACCCCGGCGCGGGCTCGACGCTCGGTCCGGCGATGACCTTCGGGTATCTCGCCGCCGACCACCTGGCTGCGCGCGCGGCCGACGCCGGCGGCCAATCCGCCCGGCCCTCCACGACTGAACTTGACGGAGTCCAATGATGAGCGATCTCACCCCCCATCCGCTGCGCACCGACATGCTGCTCGCGATGCGCCGCCTCGCGCGCTCCGTCACGGTCATCAGCAGCGCGCACGACGGCCGGCGCTACTCGATGTCCGCGACGGCGGTCGATTCGTTGTCGACCGATCCGCCTTCGCTGCTGATCTGCATCAACCGCAGTGCGTCGCTGTATCCGCCGCTCGACGCGGGCGCCGGGTTCTGCGTGAACGTGTTGTCGGCGGCGCACGAAGGCATCGCGATCGACTGCAGCGGTCGCCTGAAGGGCGAGGCACGCTTCACCACCGGCGACTGGCACACGTCGGCGCTCGGCGTGCCGTATTTGCGCGACGCGCAGGCGAGCCTCGTGTGCGAGCAGGACGGCCGCTTTGAATACGGCACGCACACGGTGTTCATCGGGCGCATTCGCGAGGTGCTGATGAGCGGCGACGTCGATCCGCTCGTCTACCTCGACGGCGCCTACACGACGCCCGGCGCGCCGGTGGCCCGTGCGGCCGCGTGACGTGGGGAGCCGGACATGAGCGATCCGCGCTTCCATCGGCTGACCGTGGCCGACGTGATTGCCGAAAGCGACGACGCGTGCTCGTTCGTGTTCGACGTGCCGGCCGCGTTGCGCGACGCCTTCGCGTACCGGCCCGGCCAGTTTCTGACGCTGAACGTGCCGTGCGCGGACGCCACCGTCACGCGCTGTTATTCGCTGTCGAGCGCGCCCGGCATCGATGCCGCGCCGAAGATCACCGTCAAGCGCGTGCGCGACGGCCGCGCGTCGAACTGGCTGTGCGACCGCGTGAAGGCGGGCGATGCGCTCGACGTGCTGCCGCCGGCCGGCGTGTTCACTCCGCGCTCGCTCGATGGCGACCTGCTGCTGTTCGCGGGCGGCAGCGGCATCACGCCGGTGCTGTCGATCCTGAAATCGGCGCTCGTGCACGGCCGCGGGATGCTGACGCTGATCTACGCGAACCGCGACGAACGCTCGGTGATTTTCCGCGCCGAGCTGCAGCAGCTCGCGCAGCGTCATCCGGGCCGCGTGCGCGTGATTCATTGGCTCGACAGCGTGCAGGGCATCCCGCAGCAGCGCCATCTCGAGGAACTCGCGCGGCCGTTCAGCCAGCAGGAGACGTTCATCTGCGGGCCCGCGCTGTTCATGGAGAACGCGCTGGCCGCGATGCTCGGCCTCGGGTTGCCGCGTTCGCGGGTCCATGTCGAGCGTTTTGCATCGCTGCCCGATGCGCCGGCGCAGGCGTCGGCGTCGGCTGATACGACGGCGTCAACTGTCGCAGCGGCGGTCTCGGCATCCGGCGATGGCGCGTCGATCGAAACGGTGCTCGATGGCGATGCGTTCGCGTTCGACAGCGCCCCTGGAGAAACGCTGCTCGACGCGATGCTGCGCGCGGGCGTGCCGGCGCCGAATTCCTGCCGAATGGGGCAATGCGGCGCGTGCATGTGCCGGATCGAGCGCGGCGAGGTCGCGCTCGACAGCAACCACGTGCTCGATGACGACGAGATCGCGGCCGGCTGGACGCTCGCCTGTTGCGCACGGCCCGCGAGCGACGCGCTGCGCGTCGTGTTTCCCGACTGAGCTGTCGCGCGCCGGCGGCGCGCACGGCCACCCTGATCTATGACGATGGACAACGAAATCCTGACCACGCCCGCGCTGATCGCCCGGGCAGCCGCGCGCCACGGCGCGCATCCGGCGATCGAGTCGGAGCATGGCCGGCTGACCTACGCGGAACTCGACGCGGCGCGCGTCGCCGCGGCCCGCGCGCTGCTCGCGAGCGGTATCGAGACAGGCGACCGCGTCGCGGTGTGGGCGCCGAACCTGCCGGAATGGATCGTCGCCGCGCTGGCGATCCACACCGTCGGCGCGATCCTCGTGCCGGTCAATACGCGGATGAAGGGGATGGAGGTGGGCGGCATCCTGCACGACGGCGGCGCACGGCTGCTGTTCTGCTGCGGCACCTTCCTCGGCGAATCCTATCCGGCGATGCTCGCGCCGCACCGGCCCGCGACGCTCGAGCGCGTCGTCGTGTTCGACGGCGAGCCGCCTTCAGGCGCGCGCGACGAGACCTGGAGCGCGTTCCTCGCGCGCGGTGCCGAGGTGCCGCTGGGCGCGGTGCGCGAACGCGAGGCGCAGGTCACGCCCGACACCGTGATGGACCTGATGTTCACGTCCGGCACGACGGGCCGCCCGAAGGGCGTGATGACGGCGCATGGCCAGAACCTGCGCGCCGCGCAGGCATGGGCGACGATCGCCGGCGTACGCGCCGACGACCGCTACCTGATCGTCAATCCGTTCTTCCACACGTTCGGCTACAAGGCCGGCTGGCTCGCCGCGCTGTCGAGCGGCGCGACCGTGCTGCCGCATCTCGTGTTCCAGCCGGCCGACGTGCTGCGGCGCGTCGCCGACGATCGCGTGTCGGTGCTGCCCGGCCCGCCGACGCTGTACTACGCGCTGCTCGACGCACCCGATCGCGTGACGCGCGACCTGTCGTCGCTGCGGATCGCGGTCACGGGCGCCGCGGCGATCGCGCCGAGCCTGATCGAGCGGATGCGCGCGGAGCTCGGCTTCGAGACGGTGCTGACCGGCTACGGGCTGACCGAATCGTGCGGCTTCGCGACGCTGTGCCGCCAAGGAGACGATGCGGAGACGGTTGCCTATACGTCGGGGCGTCCAATGCCGGATGTCGAGCTGCGCATCGCGGGGCCAGGCGGCGACGCACTTGGCCCGGAGGAAACCGGCGAAATATGGGTGCGCGGCTACAACGTGATGCGCGGCTACTTCAACCAGCCGGACGCGACGCGCGAGACCGTCGACGCGGACGGCTGGCTGCATACGGGCGATCTCGGCTGCGTCGATGCGAACGGCAACCTGAAGATCACCGACCGTATCAAGGACATGTTCATCGTCGGCGGGTTCAACTGCTATCCGGCCGAGATCGAGCGCTTGCTCGCCGCGCATCCGGCGATCGCGCAGGTCGCGCTGGTCGGCATGCCCGATACGCGGCTCGGCGAAGTCGGGCATGCGTATGTCGTGCTGCGGCCGGGCGCGCATGCCGACGCCGACGAACTGAACGACTGGGCGCGCCGCAACATGGCGAACTACAAGGTGCCGCGGCATTTCACGTTCGTCGAGCAACTGCCGACGAGCGCGGCCGGGAAGGTGCTGAAGTACCGCCTGCGGGCAGGGATCGACGCGGCGGCCTGAGTGCCGATGCATCACACGAACGGGATGAACGCATGAACGACAACGGGTTTCCGCAGGGCGCGGTGCTGGTGTTCGGCGGCAGCGGCGGGATCGGGCAGGGTGTCGCGCTCGAGTTTGCGCGTGCCGGCGTGCCGGTCGCGCTGGGCTATCGGAGCAAGGCCGACGTGGCCGAGCGCGTCGCGCGCGATATTCGCGGCGAAGGCGTCGCGGCCACCACGCACGGCGTGGACGTGACCGATCCCGCCCAGGTCGAGGCCGCGCTCGCGGCGGCGATCGGCGCGCATGGCCGCGTGCACACGGTCGTCTGGGCGGCCGGGCCGTTCGTGAACCAGCGTCACATCGGCGACATGACGCACGACGACTGGCGCCGCGCGATCGACGTCGAGACGGTCGGCTTCTTCGTGGCGGCGAAAGCTGCGTTGCCGCACTTCCGTGCATCGGGCGGCGGCTCGTTCGTGACGCTAGGCTCGGCCGGGCACCTGCGCTGGCCGGATCGCGACGGGCTGTCGGTCGCGCCGAAGGCGGCGAACGAGGCGCTGGTGAAAGGGCTGGCGCGCGAGGAAGGGCGTTACGACATTCGCGCGAATTCGATCCTGGTCGGCGTGATCGAGGCCGGGATGTTTCCGGTGCTGCTCGAACAGGGGCAGTTCGACCAGGCGTGGATCGACGAGACGCAGAAGATGCTCGCGCTCAAGCGCTGGGGGAAGGCGCACGATGTCGGACGGGCGGCGGTGTTTCTGGCGTCGGATCGGGCCAATTACATCACCGGGCAGCAGTTGAATGTGTCAGGAGGGTATGGGTTGTAATTCGGCCGACCGAACGTGACGGGCTGGCCGCTCGTTGCGAGCGGCCTTTGCATTTCCGATTCGCCTGACGGCCCTGCTACCGATGCTCGATGTGTTGCACCTTCGCAAGCACTTCCGGATAACGCATTGCCGGGGTTTCCGGCCGGACTGAGGGAGCGCTCACAGCATTGCACCCGCTCCGCTCATCGCTGTTCCCCATGACCTTGTCGCGAAGCCGGATGTAGGGCTGTTCGACGAACCTGTATGTCAGATGTGCGAATGCGAAATAGAAGCCGGCGAGGGTGACATACAGGATGAGTGTCGTGCGATGACTTTCGATTGACCATCCGTATTTTGCAAACATGCCGAGCACCAGTGTCAGCATACAGATGTGTCCCAGGTAGAGGGAGTACGAAATCCGGCTGGTCCAGTCGATGAAACGATCCAGCAGACGACTGCCCGACGTGCGAATGGTCATCGCTGCGGGAAGCAACGCTGCGATGACGACGGACAGCATCGGGTATGCCATGGTGCGGACGATGGCGTTGGTGACGAGATAAGGCGCACCGCACGCGAAGTAGAGCGTCAGGGCGGCAAAAATCGGCAACGCAAATTTCCAGTGCGATGCAAGACGCGCAAACTGTTTCGGTCGTTCGACGCGGATATACGCAACGATTACCCCAATGAACAGGGAATCCAGCCGGCACAAGACGATGGATCGAACATGACGATCGACATCCGATAGCGACTGGGCATGCCAACCAAAAACGATCCTTGCGACAAGCGGGCCAACGATGAACACGGCGCACGTTGCGAGCATCGCACGTCCGTTCGACTTCAGCATGCCTGCGGCGGCGAGAAATACGCACGGGAGCAACAGGTAGAACCATTCCTCGACGGCCAGGCTCCACGAGTGCTCGAAGAATGGTCCTATCGGCCACGCCAGATTCTGGAGAAAGAGGAAGAACGGCCAGGCGACGTCGAGCGATGCCGGGCCGTGGTAGTCGAATCGTAGATAGACGAGCAGGAAGAAGGCATAGAGCGGGAGCGTGCGTGCCCAGCGGCGCTTCCAGAAATCAAGCACATCGCCAGGGGCCTTGAGCTTGCCCGCTTTCCGGGACCGGATCAGTACGCTGCCGATCAGGAACCCGCTCAGAACGTAAAAGATCTCTACGCCGATCGTTCCCTGTGCCGAGAAGTACCATCGCAGCCACGCCGGCGGCGCCCCGTGCGCCACGGTATGGCTGGCCAGAACGAGGAGGACCGCGAGCGCGCGCAGTATATCTAGCCCGAATACGCGCTGACTATTGGGGGGCGGAGCGGACTTCGTCATCGGTAACGTAGGTGGGTTGGACGCCGAAGTGTAAATCAACCTGGCGGTCAGAAACGCTGGGTCCCCAGAAGGAACTGCGATGCCATGACGATGCGGGTTCGCACCTGGATCGAACGCATGGCTGCATCCGGAAAACGTTGCCGGATCTGCACGGGAGGCGGTAGCAATGTCCGATTGCGGTCACCATGCGGCGATTCCGACCGACCGGTTCGGACTGTCGAATTCAGGGGGCAGGAATGCGCGAGTGGTGAATCGTTCCGATGGGTGCGACTGAATTGAATAGCCGCACCCGCGTCGCCGATCAGAGTTTGCGCATCACGCAACCAATATGGTCAGCGCGATCAGGGGAGAGCGTTTCGATCGTCGCCAGGCCCTCGATTTCACGGCAGATACTGAACGTCTCGCTTCGATTCGAGATCAGGAAATCGCGCCCGTCGACGTGGAAGTTCCATTGGTGGAAGCCTTCCCAGTTCTCGTTCAGCGCCTCGTTCGCCGCATGCTCGGTCGCAATGAAGCCACCGCGTTTCGTCACGGCGACCATTTGCCGAAACGCTTCGACCGGATTGTAGCTGTGGTCAAGCGTGTTTTTCGCATAGGTCAGGTCGAACGTGTTTGCCGGAAACATCGTGGTCAGGCATTCGCTTTCGCACTGCCGGGTTTTGATGAGGGGAAGCCCCGAGGGAAAATCCAGGCGGCTGTACAGATCGCCCAGCGCATCGACGGCGGTGATGTCCAGCGGCATGCCGTTCATCTTCTTGCCCAGCACCGTCATCGGGCCGGCGCCCACGTCGAGGATCTTCGGATTCGGAATGCCATTCAGCAGCTCGGCTATCCACGGATGTACTTCGGTATCGGGGTTGATGCGGAACTGAAAATCTTCCGGCCACGGACCGCCCTTCGTATCCAACCACTTCGACCAGAATTCGATTTCGTTATCGATTCCGCTAGACCACTGCAGTTTTTGCATTGTGTCCGTCCAGAGGGTATGGACGGTCGATTCTATCATCCGCCGGCAGGCTGTCATCGGTCGACGAAACTTCGGGCGATGCGGGGATCGGTGCGGTGTACTGACCGGCCGCTGCTCACACGACGACCCTTTCGCGCAGCATGCGTGAACCGGCATCCGTATTCCCCCTGACTTGCCGGTCACGCTTGTGTATCGGCCTCGCACGCGCCCTGTGCGAGGTCACACCTTTGCAACGTTTCTTCGAAGCATGCGGCCACACCCGATCGACGGTAGCGGAGGCGGATGTGCGCTGACGCCCGGCAGGCCTTGTTCGGCGTGCATCGCGATATCGATGCGTGCGCACACAATCGCGCGCTGCGGTGTCTCGTGCCGAATATCGATGCGTTCCTGAAACATTTCTCCCGATTCCGCCCTGCACGACGGCGAGCGTTTGGCTGCGACGCTTGCTGCGCGTCGATTGGCGTGGCATGGCACGTGCCTTGCGGTGGACCCGGTGCCGTCAGTGCAGACGAATCTCGCCAGAACGATCAGGGCATCGGCGGCATGTAACGACATCGAAACAAACGGGGAATCGGATCGGGTCGCGGACGCCGCGCATGTCGTATCGGCCGTGCGCAAGAGGCAACGCGTTCCCGATTCGTCGAACAGCAAGCGTGCTTGCGAGGTGTCGTGCCGGGGTTCGCGTCACGCGTGGCGGCACAGGCCGCATGCGTTGGCGAGGCGCGCCCGGCACATGTCGGGGGAGGCGCCCGTGAAAATGACGGTGAACCAATGGGCAGCGGTCGTGGTGACGTGCGCTGCGAGCATGCATGTCGTTGCGCAGGAGATCTACCTGCAGGGCGGCACGCAGGGCGTCGGCATCGGCGCGGCCTTGAGTTTCAATTCGATGCTGGGCGCGCACGCGGACTTCAACGCGATCGATCTTTCGCATGACTTCACGGTGGCGGGCAATCGCTATCAGGACGACCTGAAGCTGCGCCAGGGCGGCCTGTACGCGGACATCTTTCCGTGGCGAGGTAGCGGCTTCCGCGCGACGCTCGGTCTGCGCTTCAACGACGACGATCTGCGCGGCGTATCGGTGCCGACCAACGGCACGTACGTGTTCGGCGGCAAGCACTATCCGGCGATGCCGGGGATGAACGCGGTGGCGGAAGCGCGCTATCCGACCGTGATGCCGTACTTCGGGATCGGCTACGGGCACCGGCCGGCGTCGAAGGGGCTGGGCTTCGTTGCGGACCTCGGCGTGGCGTACGGGATACCGAAATGTTCGTACACGCTGTCGCCGGAACTGGCGGCCGCGGCCGGGCCGGCGAAGAGCCAGATCCTGGCCTCGAGCGGGCTGGATTCGCTGCGGCAGGTGATGTCGCGCTATCGGTGGTACCCGGTGTTGCAGATCGGGATTTCGTATCGGTTCTGAGCGGTGGGCAGGTCACAGCGTGGCCGTGTGACGCTCGCGCTCGGGCGGTACCGATCGGTGTGCCGGACGCGCGCTGCTGCGTTTCGCGATGAATGGATGCTCGATGTAGCGATAGGTCAGCAACGCACAAAGTACCGCGACCAGCGCGCATCCAAGCGAGAGCATCCAGCGTTGCAGGTCGTCCGCGGAACCGATCTGGAAAACGAACCGGTCGAACGCGTGGATCAGCATGTACACGATCACCATGTGGATCATGTAGATGCTGAAGCTGACCGTGCCGAGCAACGCGAGCGGCCGGGTCTTGAGCAGGCCGTAGAACGTGTTCCCGCACGCGACGCAGACGAACACGGGCAGCAGCGGCAACACGCCCTCGATCGAATAGCGTTCACCCGGGCTCGGGGCGACGGCAAGGATCAGCAACGCGACAGTGGCGGCCGATTTCGTGTCGAGCCGCGCGCGGATGGCGGGGTGCCGCGACAGCTCGAATGCCACGGCACCGAGCGCAAACAGCAGGGCCAGGCTGCCAGGCTGCCCGAACAGCGTCGCGCAGATCGTGACGACCGCGAGCGCGAACAGCTTGCGCCACGCATGCGTCGCGACGAACCACGCGAGAAACGGAACGACGGCATAGAACCGCCATTCATATCCGAGCGTCCACCAGACGCCGCTCAGATAGCTGGTGTGTTGGGCGCCGTTGATCGGGAACGCGCCGAACCAGCCGAGCGACACGGTCTTGAGCACGTCGGCCAGCAACTGCGTCGGCGCGTCCACGACGTGGCGGGGAAACCAGACCAGCGTGCAGACGACGATGACGATCGCGCAAGCGAGATAGAGCGGGGCGACGCGCCGCACGCGCCCGACGAAGAAGGTCCGCACGTCGAGCGTGCCCTTGCACGCGCGTTCCCAGAACAGGAACCCGGTGACCATGAAGAACATCGCGACGGGAATCGTCCCGAGATTGCGCAGGAAGCCGGGGCTCGTGCCCCAGCTTCCGGTCGTGAGCAGACGCTGGTTGCACGCGAAGTGATGAAAGACGACGGAGGTGGCGAGGATGCCGCGGAATCCGTCCAGGTTGCGATAGCGCATCGACAGCGACTGGTCGACGGCGAACCGGTAGAACGGCGTGTGTCGCGCGACGAACCACGCGATGACCGCCACGGCCGCAAGGCAGGCCGGGAAGTAGAGTTTGTCGGGAGTCGGGGAAAGGAGGGTGTCGAAAGAAGGCGTAACAAAGTCCACTGAAAGGCGTCTCGTGTCTTGATCGGGATTTCAGGCACGGATGATCCGCGTCGATGCAAGGTCTTCTGCGCGCTTTGCTCGGCGTTCTATCGCCAGTCTCATGGTTTCGATGGTATCAAACGACGCCGATGGCCGCAGAGCCGGCGAGTGGCGGCCGGCTACGCGTCGGAAACTGGCCATTCGGCTGTCTTTCACCTCGCTCCGTCCCGGTTTACCTTGGGCGACAGCAGTTCGAGGCGTCGGGCCAGCGGCGGGCGGTGGGCGGATCCATTGCGTCCGGTGCCGAGGGCCAGCGCCGACATCGTCGTCCGTCCGTGATCAAGATGATAGCAATGCTTGCACTTCATCCTGTTGGCGCTATCATTGATAGCAAATCCGGATAGAGGAATTCATGGCAAATCTACTGGTGCGTAACGTGGATGACAGTATCGTTCAGAGCCTGCGCGAGCAGGCTGCGGCAAATGGCAGGAGTGCCGAGGCCGAACATCGGGCCATCCTGGCCGATGCGCTCGGCCGGCCGAAGCGAAAGACATTTGCGCAAGTGCTGATGAGCATGCCCGATGTTGGCGACGACGCGGATTTTCAACGTGTTCAGGATTCCGGCGAGGCCAGGCGTGTATTTGATTGAAGCATTCGATCGGCCGGCAACCCTTGTCGCACAGGGACGTGTTCAGAATCTGTTCAGAATTCGTTAAGAACTCACCTTCACTCGAATGGGTTCGATTCCTCGCGCATCTGCGTGGGTTTCGGCTGACGTGTCCGACATGTGGCCGAGCAAAGCCTTCGTATCGACGTTTCCCGTGCTTGTCATACAGTTGCTTAGAAAGGCTCCGGATCTCATGGAACGAAGGTGCATTCGCATCCGGGATGCCAGCTTGCCTGCGAGCTCGCGCGAACGCCACCGAAATCACCCCAACAGGCGCACCCGCCACCGTCCCGTTTTTTTTCGTCCCCATGTAGTGAATCAGGTACTGGCTGATGACGCCGGTCTTCTTGCAGCGCGCGACCACGTCGGCGAGCGTCATTCCCATCGCGTCGAGCCGGAGCGTTGTCGGGATCACGACGACGACCCCAGTCTTCTGCCTCGTGTCGCGCGTGTCCTTGCTTGCCCCATGATCGCTCCCGGCGAACGCAGGTCGATCGATCTTGAGCAGATACAAGTATCAAGAGCATCGCGTTCTCCAACCAGTTCGTGATCTTCGGCGCTCGCTCGAAAATCTTCTGGAAGGTTTCCAGCGTCAGGCGGCTGCGCTTAGTCGTGAACTTCACGCCTTCAGTGAGCGCTGCCGGATTTCTGGCAGGTACTCCGGCGAGCCGAGCGTGCAGTCTTTCCGCGCGCCCTTCGTAAAATCGTCGCGCCGGCGCCGGAATTCATCACCGACGCGACTCGTCGCCTGGTTCAGCTCGCGGGCATTGTCGCCCATCGGCATCGCCGCCAGTTCGCGCTCGACCTCGCGCTGACGCTCCGACGCGTAGTCGGCCAGCTCCGCATCGATCTGCGCGCTACGCTCCTTCAGCTTGTTGATCGCTTCGTGATAGCGCACCTCCTTTTCCAACTGCACGGCACGATCGTATGCCGCACGAATTGCGGCCTGGTCGCGCATCAGCTCTTGTCGCCGTCGGTCCCTCGTCCATACCAATCTCACGCAAACAATAGACGCAATATGGATGCTTGCCGAGATGCTCGATATTCCAGTTCGCCGTGAAGACTGCGACACTATCGAGACTAGTGTATTCATGGCGGATACACGTGATTCGAGCATTGATAACTTTCGTTTCATGGTCCAAACGCAAAAAAGCCCGCTTGGCAACGCGCCATGCGGGCTTTTTTAGTGCGCAAGATCGGCTCAAAAATGACTAACGACAGCTCGGGCAGAAATCAAGCCCCCTTGGCAACGCCAAGTTCGACGACGTCATGTTCGGCGGCGTGTTGACGGATCCTCGCCGTTGTCATGAAACTAATTTTTCGAACGGCTTGAAGCAGATGTCGCAATTCTGGGGAGTCGTCACCACCTCCACTGGCGATAAATCGATAAGCCTCAATAATTTGCCCGGCCTGACTCGCATTGATAATTCCATTGTCAACGAAATTATTAACTCGAATTGGAATAATCTCAGCCGGATTTACGGGCTTTTCGAGTCTTATTGACAAGTGATCGAGTCGATTCATTAGTCGCATAATCGTATCACGCAACATTGCTCGATGCGGCTTGCGAAAAATTCGATGCGCCCTCATCAAAGCCTCAGCCGCGCCACGTGCCTCCACGTCCGAATCTGATGTCAATGCCGTTGCCATGCTCTCTAGATCAGCGGCCGCGTCATCCGGAACGCGAACTTCCTCAAGCTTTCCAATCGCAGCCAAAATGATCTTCTTTAATTCGGTCGCGAGACTTAACACGCTACTGTGCTCCTCTTTGCTGAGGTAAGTATTGTGCGCAACCTTGCACCGCAGATCGTACAATTCTGACCAGCGTTTTTTCAGAAACGTGTCCTGGCAGTCAACGATATCGGAAAAATATCTAGACCAATTAGATGCCGGAACCATTGACTTGAGGTTGCCTATTCGCCCCTTAAGGTCATCCAGTTTTGCATCCGCTGGAATTTCGCGAATAGTCTTATGCATTGCCTCCTGAGCATCTCTCGAATAGGATTTCGTCAAATACTCAATCAGTGTGATAAAATCAACATTATGTAGCGGATCAACGCCGTCCTCACTCCTCCCCGTTCGGGTTATTTCACTCTTAACTTCAGTAGGCGCCGACTGATCAACCCATCGCGCACCTAATGTCTTCAACATAAAGAGCGTAATCAGCCTGCGCATTTCATTTTCAACATCCAAAATAATTGGATAGGCAAGCTTTGCGTATCTAAACCTTACGTCGTCCCACAATGTTTCAACACTAACCCCACCTAGTGTGTGAAGGTTAGCTCGAAACGCCCGTAACGCTTCAGAAAATCGATCACAATCATCCTGGGATACATCATTGCCTGATTCAAATTCGAATAGATGCCGCACCCCAACTCTATTTTCATTATTAAACCAATCCGATGCCTTGTAAGTGCACGAAAAATCACCCTTATATTTCAATTTTCCGTCGCCAATCACAAACTCAGGATCAGCATTCACCGCCTTAATTAACGTATTTGCACGTGCGCATAGAGACTTGTGTGCATCGTGTATGCTAACGATCTCAACTCGAATTGTGGTCATTTTTACGTCTCAGTCCCCGAGAACCGAAGCATACAACGACTAGCCGCGCTTTGTCGCAGGTAGCAACCCTCGACGTTACAATGATGGGCATAGCTCAGACTTCGCGGCCTGATAAAGCGCGTGTGCGTCTGCGGTTGGTCGATGTCGTGGTGTACACCAGACGGCAGCACTGCATTCATCGTTCATAGATTTGACCCGGACTCCGCTGAAATGGCGTTGAATTGCTGCTCGGGCTTCCCCCCAAAAAAATCGTCAACACAGACATCGGTCAACTGAACGCGTCGTTTCATGGCACGATGTGCTGCCGCAATCTCGCGTTCCTCAACGAGGGCGTGACGATCAGACGAGTTGAACTCGCGACACGTCGAATCAGTTCCCCGAAGGCCCAGCCGTGGCACATAGGTCTTCTGCCATTCGTACCATTCGCAAAGCAGTTCTTCGATCTGGTTGCTTTCGTCGATCGTCATGTTCATCCTGTTTTCGATTTGCTTGATAGACGGGGCATTCGTCGTTATACGACGACCGTGAAATTGATGCCGGAGTGTGTGAGCCAGTCGCCTACAGCGTGGCGCATTGTCCGATTGCGCGGCCACGGGAACGAGATCTGCGTGCCGTGCTCCGTCTCCGTGATCTCCCCAGAAGACGGGCATTCGTCGAACGCGATGAGATCCGCTCGAGTCATCCCGTTGCGATCGCGGATCGCAGATATGACCAGCCGCTCTGGCACGGCGCAATAGGGAATGGATGCGTGTGCGCTCATTCGTCGTCCCTCAAATCTAGTACGTGTGCGCCGCTCGCAAGGAAACGCCCCAGCACGGGCGATTTCTGGTTGCGGTAGCCGTATGCCTACGTCCGGAACACGCCCGTCTCAACCCACCGAGGATCGGTCTTCGGCATTCGCGCCCGATGCGTTCTCGGGAATGAACGCATCGACCCGGACCGTTGATCAACTGGCGCTTGACGGTCAGGATGGCGTCGAGCATCACACGATGTCGATGATCACTGTGAGCGGAGAGGGAAACCCAATTTTTTCCGGATGCACAAGCTGGATGACCGGAAGCGAGCCGTTGTGATCCTGCATCCGGACGACAGGGAGGAGTGGCTGACGACATCGAACGTCAATGCGGCGCCCGATGCTGCAGCTATATCCGGCCGACGATATGTCAGCAACGCTTGCATCGACGTCGTAATTTGGGGAGGGAGAGGCGTCTCCATGAGATGACAACTGTGTTTTTATACAGTAATATTGGTTTGAAGCGGTGACTGTGTACTGCTGTCATGACTAATGTTGGTCTCTATGGGCTACAATCCGCCGCGAGAGTACCCTGAGCGCCGGACGCTCAAACAGCGCGCGGAAAGGCTGAGAGTGCGCGCGAAAAATAAAGACCAATACCGGGGTGACAGTTCTGTGATACCAGCATTCAACGCGTCTATGGTGTTGCCGCCGTTTGTGGGCGAAACGCCGACAAAGCGCGCCGCATGTTCTCCATATGTTGCGACGTTTTCCGAATATGTTTTGCGTTTCGGGCACTCCGACGAACGCCGCGAGATACTCCGCGGCCTGAGGACGTATCGAGCTGAGCTTCGTGCGAACGGATTTGTTGCTGGCTATCAATGGCTCGATGGCAGCTTTTCTGAGAATGTTGAGGCGACCCGTGGCCGTCCCCCAGGCGACATCGATGTGGTCACGTATGCGTACCGTCCGTCGCACTTACTTGATACGCAGATGTTCGGCCAATGGTGCATGCAAAATCGGGGACTGTTCGATACACATGCCCTGAAGCAGAGGCTTCACTGCGAAGCATTTTTCATCGATCTTCACAAGCCGCCGCATCTGTTGGTGGACGATGTGCGATATTGGAGCGGGCTGTTTTCCCACCAGCGAGAGACCTTTCTCTGGAAGGGGATGGTTAACGTGCCACTCGACTCTGACGACAACGATGCCGTGGTCGCCGGAATATTGGGGTAGGAGGGAGAGGCATGCTTAAGAAGCTGAAACGCGATGCATTAGTCGCCGATCTAACGTCGGTGCAGGGGCTGCTCGGCGCGCGCAGTTTGGATGAGGATCCGACTGGATTCTTGCAGTACGAGTCGCGGCGCCAAGGCATTGAGGACGAACTCGCCCGTCTATCTGACGTGCCTGATACACATGCGTCGCTTGCTGTATTTTTTGGCGGTGGTCCGGTACATGGCTCATACGGAATCGATGCCGATTTTGCCGGAGGTGCTCTCGAAGAAGTTCAAGAGTTGATCAAGAGGTGTCTTGCTACCCGTGAACTCGGCCAGCTTCGGGATCGCGGTCGAATTCCTCTGCGCGGAAACGCGCAAATGCTGGTTACTGACGTAGCTCGCGGGTCATTTGGTTTTGTTCTCGAAGAAGCGGGTGGCGAAACTCCACTTATCGACACTGTACTCAAGGACGTAGTGGACGAGGTTGCAGAGCTGCTGGGGCAAATCGGGTCAGTCGATGAGCGTGACTTTGAGGCGGCCAGCGAAGCGTTGGACAGCCGAGTTCTTGTTTCGCTTCGAAAGTTTTTCCGTCGATTAGACGAGGGGGATGCGACCGTTCGTATTGTCGAGTCTGACCGTGACTTCTTATTGGATCGCGCCTCGATTAGTCGCGCGCGCTCGCGTACCGATGCGATGGAAATCGAAGAGTCTGGGCAACAGTTCGAAGGGGATTTGTTCCTGCTCCCGGACTCCAGACGGTTCGATATGCACACGTCGATCGACGGGCATGCTGTTGCAGTTAGCGGCCCGGTATCTAGAGATGTTATGCGCCAACTGGAAGGGCAGCCGGAGTTGGGCACATCGCCAATTGATCCTCGCGACATCCCGCGTCAGCCATGGCGGGTACTTCTTAAGGTCCGGACGATTCGCGAGCGTGGCCGCGCGCCGAGAACTGCGTATTCGCTTGCTCGGTTGATCGAAGCAATTGCGCCGCCGGGCGAAGAGGGCTAGTCCCGTAGCGGGCGGGGGCCTTCAGGCGCGAGGTGGGCGCCCTGCTGTTTCCGGGGACAATCATGGGGAGTAACGGGGTATCAATCGGATCGGGATTCAGCGAAATATTTTAAAATCAATCACATATACCCCCGACATTCCCCATTACTCCCCGCCAAATTGGGTTCGAGTCCCATCAGCCGCCTTGCGCTGAAGCATCAAAAACAGCGGGCGCCTGGAGCGCCTGTTTTGATTCACGGATTACGGCTTACGCCATTTATCGCGCTGTCCGCCGGTGGTATTTCGCACGCGCTCGACGTGAATCGCTGCATCTCGGTTCAGTTCCCTAGCGCGCTCGATTGCACGTTCCTGAGTTGGTTCAACTGCGCTGGCTCTCTCGGACCCGGGCTTCCGAACCGCATAGTCGCCTTGCTCGCGGCGCTCGATATAAAGATTGTCGCTATCTTTCTTCGTGCTCATTTGAAGCTCCTATTAAAAACTCAATTGCGCTTTCGGTGCGATCTAACCCCGCGCATGACCACTATATATGGTGCCAATGCGAAATTCAAATGCCAAATGTAGTGTCTTGGCTGGCGGCATGAAGCCGGCAGGAAACTTTCACGTGTAGTCGAGCCGTATCGGACTGCATTCGAGACCGGTTTTGGCTTTTCTGTCAGCGTATGTATTTTCAGTAGGGGCGAGTGCTAAACGCCGCATCGCGCCAGAGGCTGTTCAGAACACGTAGGTAAGTGCTTGATTCTTATGGCAGCAAGATGCACACTCTGGCACGTGATTTTCCGCCCGAATGCATGCCTAACCAATTGAAACCAAAAGAAAAGACGTCGAATCACCCTGCCTATCTGATTGACACGCCCGTCATCAGCGAAATCAGGAAGGGCAAGCGAACCAACCGAGGCGTGCGGGCGTTCTTCAGGCAGGCCGCGGCGGACTCAAGCCCGCTTTACCTGTCCGTCGTGACGGTTGCTGAACTTCGCCGCGGCGTCGATCTGATTCGTCATCGCGGCGATCATCCTCAGGCGTCGGCGCTCGAGGCCTGGATGGCGACCATCCTGTCCGGCTATGCGCCGAACATCCTGCCGGTCGACATCGAGATCAGCCAGATGTGGGGGCATTTGCGCGTGCCCGATCCGACGCACGAACTCGACAAGCTGATCGCGGCTACCGCGCTGATCAACGATCTCACGGTGGTCACGCGCAACGTCGCGGATTTCGCCCGCACCGGCGTCCGGCTGCTGAACCCGTTCGACTGAACCGGATTGCCGCGCCGCGGCAATCCGCACCCGCTCCCCGTCTCCTGCCGCATGCATAGCCCGTCCCACCGGGTTTCCGCGCACACCTGCGCCACGCCAGTTCCCCGCCGCCTCTCGTCCCAACAGACGATGTAACACCACCCCCGACCGGCCAGAATCCTTTCACGAACAACGGATTCTGAACGAGGAGGAGGCCGACATGATCGATGTCCGTGCGCTTGGCTATGTCGTCGTCGAGGCGACGCGCGTCGATGCGTGGCGCCGCTACGCCGAAGACGTGCTGGGCATGCAGGCGCTCGACGCGCCCGACGGCGCGTTGTACCTGAAGATGGACGAACGCGATTTCCGCTACGTGATCGTGCCCGGCGCGACCGACCGCTATTTCGCGTCGGGCTGGGAACTGCCCGACGGCGCCGCGTTCGACGCCGCGCTGGCGGCCCTGCAGCGCGCGGGCGTCGAGCCGGTGCGCGCCACCCGCGACGAAGCCGCGCTGCGCCGCGTGCAGGCGATGGCGTGGTGCACCGACCCGTCCGGCAACCGCCACGAGCTGTACTGGGGCGCGCGCTGCGACTTCCGCCGCTTCGTGTCGCCGCTGGGTGTCCCGCACTTCGTCACCGGCGACATGGGGCTCGGCCACGCGGTGCTGCCCGCGCCGCAGTTCGACGCGACCGACGCGTTCGTGCGCGGCGTGCTCGGCTTCGAGCTGTCCGACATCTTTCGCGTGAAGTTCACGCCCGATCCGGCGGAACCGGAGAAGCGCATCCACTTCATGCACTGCCGCAACGCGCGCCATCACAGCCTCGCGCTGTTCGAGATGGCCGTGCCGTCGGGCTGCGTGCACGTGATGGCGGAAGTCGACTCGATGGACGAAGTCGGCCGCGCGCTCGATCGCGTGGCCGCGCACGACGTGAAGCTGTCCGCGACGCTCGGCCGTCACTGCAACGACCAGATGATCTCTTTCTACATGAAGACCCCCGGCGGCTTCGATCTCGAATACGGCTTCGGCGGCCTCACGGTCGACTGGTCGAAGCACGCGGTGTTCGAGGCCACGAAGGTGAGCCAGTGGGGCCACGATTTCAGCATCGGATACCGGTAAGCCAGCACGATGACGATGAAACCTCTCGACAAGACGATGTCCGCGCGCGACGTGGTCGCGCAACTCGCCGACGGCATGACGATCGGCATCGGCGGATGGGGGCCGCGGCGCAAGCCGATGGCACTGGTGCGCGAGATCGCGCGCTCGAACCTGAAGGACCTGACGATCGTCGCGTACGGCGGCGCCGATGTCGGCCTGCTGTGCGCGGCCGGGAAGGTGCGCAAAGTGGTGTTCGGCTTCGTGTCGCTCGACGTGATTCCGCTCGAACCGCATTTCCGCCGGGCCCGCGAGCAGGGCCGCGTCGACGTGCTCGAACTCGACGAAGGGATGCTGCAGCTCGGCCTGCGCGCGGCTGCCGCACGCCTGCCGTTCCTGCCGACCCGCGCCGGGCTCGGCACCGCGCTGCTCGATCACGCGCCGCAACTGCGCACCGTGCAATCGCCGTATGACGACGGCGAGACGCTGCTCGCGATGCCCGCGATCGAACTCGACGTCGCGCTGCTGCACGTGAACGCGGCCGACCGGATGGGCAACACGCGCATCGACGGCCCTGATCCGTTCTTCGATGCGTGGATGGCGCGGGCCGCACGGCGCTGCTACGTGTCGGCGGAAACGGTCGACGCATCGCTCGCGAGCGAAGACCTCGATGCGGCCAAACGCAACCCCTTCGAGCGCTCGCTCGTCACCGGCGTCGTGCCTGCACCGGGCGGCGCCCACCCGACGTCGTGTGGGCCGGCCTACGGCTGGGACCTGCCGCACCTGCGTGCGTACTGCGCGAGTGCGGAAGACGACGCGAAAACGACGGCGTACCTGCGCGACGTGGTCGGCCAGGACGAACGCCAGTACCTCGAAGGCGTCGGCGGCCTGTCGCACGTGACGACGCTGCCGTTGCCGATTCTGTAAAGGAGCGCCTGTGAGCGAATCTCTCGACCATTCCCTCGCGGAACTGATGATCGTCGCGTCCGCGCGACTCTGGCGCGACGACGGCGAAGTGCTGGCGACCGGCATCGGCACGGGCCCGCGGCTCGCGGCCGGCCTCGCACGGCTCGCATACAACAACGGGCTGATGCTGACCGACGGCGAAGCGTATCTCGTCGAGGAGCCGGTGCCGCTTGGGCCCCGTCCGGACGGCTATCGCGTGAAGGCGAGCGGCTGGATGACCTACGAGCGCGTGTTCGACTGCCTGTGGCACGGCCGCCGCCACGCACTCGTGATGCCGACGCAGATCGACCGTTTCGGCCAGGCCAACATCTCGTGGCTCGGCGACGACTACGCGCGCCCGAAAACCCAGCTGCTCGGCGCGCGCGGCTTCCCCGGCAACACGACGAACCATGCGAACTCGTTCTTCGTCAGCGGCCACGGCAAGCGCACGTTCGTCGAACACGAAGTCGACATGGTGTGCACGGTCGGCTACAACCCGGCGCGCCGGCTGCCAGGGATGAAGACCTTCGTCGACCTGCGCAGCATCGTCACCGACCTGTGCGTGATGGATTTCGGCGGGCCCGACCATGCGATCCGCGTGCGTTCGCTGCATCCGGGCGTGAGCTTCGACGAGGTGCAGGACGCGACGGGCTTCCCGCTGCTCGCCGCACCCGACCTCGGCACGACGGTCCCGCCGAACGCGGAAGACCTGCGCATCGTCCGCGCGCTCGATCCGCACAACCTGCGCGCGACGATCGTGCGCAACAATCCGGCGCCGCGCCGGGGATGAGGCACGACATGGAAGCGACCCAGGTGACCTTCGGCGACGGTGTCGTCGACTACGCGGTCGAGGATGGCATCGCGACGATCACGATGAACCGCCCCGAGTATCACAACGCGCAGAACTCGAAGATGACGTATGCGCTCGACGCGGCGTTCCGGCGCGCGGCGCACGACGACGCGGTGAAGGCGATCGTGCTCGCGGGCGCCGGCAAGCATTTCTCGGCGGGCCACGACATCGGCACGCCGGGCCGCGACATCCACGAGTCGTTCGATCGCGCGTCGCTGTGGTACGACCACGTCGACAAGGAGGGCGGCGAATTCCTCTATGCCCGCGAGCAGGAGGTGTACCTCGGGATGTGCCGGCGCTGGCGCGACCTGCCGAAGCCGACGATCGCGATGGTGCAGGGCGCGTGCATCGCGGGCGGCCTGATGCTCGCGTGGGTGTGCGACCTGATCGTCGCGTCCGAGGATGCATTTTTCGCGGATCCGGTCGTGCGGATGGGGATTCCGGGCGTCGAGTATTTCGCGCATGCGTACGAGCTGAACCCGCGCATCGCGAAGGAATTCCTGTTCCTCGGCGAGCGGATGCCGGCCGAGCGCGCGTACCAGATGGGGATGGTCAACCGCGTGGTGCCGCGCGAGCGGCTGCGCGACGCGACCTACGCGATCGCCGCGAAGATCGCGACGATGCCGCGCCTCGGGCTCACGCTGACCAAGCAGGCGCTGAACCACGTCGAGGAGCTGCAGGGCAAGCGCGCGGCGATGGACGCGGCGTTCGCGTGGCATCACTTCGCACATGCGCACAACGAACTGGTGAGCGGCGATCGCCTCGGCGGCTACGACGCGCGCAGCATGGCCAGCTCGCAGCGCCAGCCGAACGGCGCGGACCGCGGCGATACACAGGCTCAGGCGCAGGCACCGGTTGCCGTCAACGGAGCCGCCGCATGAGCACGACGCTGCATACGCCCTTGTGCGACCTGCTCGGCTGCCGCTATCCGATCGTGCAGACCGCGATGGGCTGGGTGGCCGATGCCCGGCTCGTCGCGGCCACCGGCAACGCCGGCGGCTTCGGCTTCCTCGCTGGAGCGACGCTCGAACCCGACCAGGTCGAGGCCGAGATCCTGAAAGTGAAGTCGCTGACGGACCAGCCGTTCGGCATCAATTTCCACATGTTCCAGAAGAACGCGCAGCAGGTCGTCGAACTGGCGATCAAGCACCGGCTGCGCGCGGTGAGCTACGGCCGCGGGCCCGATGCGAAGACGATCCGCCGCTTCAAGGAGGCCGGCATCGTCTGCATGCCGACCGTCGGCGCGCCGAAGCATGCGGCGAAGGCGGTCGAACTCGGTGCGGACATCGTCACCGTGCAGGGCGCTGAAGGCGGCGGCCACACCGGCTCGGTGCCGACCACGCTGCTGCTGCCGAAGGTGCTCGACGCGGTGCGCGTGCCGGTGGTCGCGGCCGGCGGGTTCTTCGACGGGCGCGGGCTGGCGGCCGCGCTCGCGTATGGCGCGGCCGGCATCGCGATGGGCACGCGCTTCCTGATGAGCGCCGAATCGCCGGTGCCGCGCGAGACGCTCGAAAGCTACGTCGCGGTGGGCGACCCGGCGCGCATCCGCGTATCGGACGCGCTCGACGGGCTGCCGCAACGGATGATCGACAACCCGTACCTGCTGAAGCTCGAACGCTTCGGGCCGCTGCGCCGCACGTGGTTCGCGTTGAAGACGGCGGAGGCCTGGCGGCGCCAGAACGGCCTGAGCACCGGCGACATGCTCGGCCTCGCGCTCAAGGCGTTGCGCTCGCACGACTACACGGCCAGCCAGATGCTGATGGCCGCGAACGCGCCGTTCCTGATCCAGCGCGCGATCGTCGAGGGCCGCCCGGATGAAGGCGTGCTGCCGAGCGGCCAGGCGGCCGCGATGATCGGCGCGATCGAATCGTGCGACGTGTTGATCGCACGGATCGTCGCGGAAGCGGGCGAGCGGCTCGACGCACTGGCCGCGCTGCGCGGCGCGCCGGCCGCACAGGCCGCGTGAACACCATCACAGGGAGGCAGACGAGATGACAACTTCCAACCAACCGGCCGGCGCAACGCCGTTCCGGATCGATCGCGCCGACGGCATCGCCGAACTGGTGATCGCCCATCCGCCCGTGAACGCGCTCGACGCGCAGGGCTGGCATGCGCTCTCGCGCGCGCTCGACACGCTCGGCGAGGACGACGACGTGCGCGTGATCGTCGTGCGCGGCGAAGGGCGCGGCTTCTGCGCGGGCGTCGACATCAAGGAACTGGCCGCGCATCCCGAGCGGATCGTCGCGGTCAACGCGGGCAACTACGAGACGTTCCGTGCGGTGCACCGCAACCCGAAGCCGGTGATCGCGGCCGTGCACGGCTTCGTGCTCGGCGGCGGGATCGGCATCTGCGGCGCGGCGGACATCGTCGTCGCGGCCGACTGCGTGCGTTTCGGCGTGCCCGAGATCGACCGCGGCGCGATGGGCGGCGGCGCGCACCTGCAGCGGCTGTTCGGCGTGCAGAAGGTGCGCGCGATGTACTTCACCGGCGACATGATCGACGCGGCCGAAGCGTACCGGCTCGGCGCGGTCGAGCAGGTCGTGACGCGCGACACGCTGCGCGACGCCGCGCTCGCGATCGCCCGCAAGATCGCGGAGAAGAGCCCGGCGATGGTGCGGCTCGCGAAGGAGGCGCTGAACGGCGTCGAGGACGGCGATCTCGAGGACAAGTACCGCTGGGAGCAGGGCTTTACGCTGCAGGCGTACATGACGAACGACTCGACGGAAGCGCGCGCCGCGTTCGTCGAGAAGCGCGATGCGCGTTTCGATGCGCAGGCAACCGCCGGGGAGGCACGCGCATGAACCTGACCTATACGCCGCAACAACAGGCGTTTCGCGCGGAGATCCGCGCATGGCTCGCGGCGCACGTGCCGCGTGAGCGCTTGCCGAGCTTCGACACCGAGGCAGGCTTCGCCGCGCACCGCGAATGGGAGCGCACGCTGCACTCCGGCCGCTGGAGCATGGTCACGTGGCCGCGCGAGCTGGGCGGGCGCGGCTGCGACCTGATCGAGTGGCTGATCTTCGAGGAAGAGTACTGGCGTGCCGACGCGCCGATGCGCGTGAACCAGAACGGCATCTTCCTGCTCGGCCCGACGCTGATGGATTTCGGCACGGCGGAGCAAAAGGCGCGCTTCCTGCCCGCGATGGCGGCCGGCGAGCACGTGTGGGCGCAGGGCTGGTCGGAGCCGAACGCGGGTTCCGACATGGCCGCGATCCGCACGACGGCCGCCCGCATCGGCGACGACTACGTGCTGAACGGCCAGAAAATCTGGTCGACGCGCGCGGTGTGGGCCGACTGGTTGTTTGGCCTGTTCCGCAGCGATCCCGAATCGTCGCGTCACCACGGGCTCACGTTCCTGATGGTGCCGCTGTCCGCGCCGGGCATCACGGTGCGGCCGATCCGCCAACTGAACGGGCAGACCGGCTTCGCGGAAATCTTCTTCGACGACGTGCGCGTGCCAGTCGAGAACCGGCTCGCGGCCGAAGGCGCGGGCTGGCAGGTCGCGATGGCGACGGCCGGGTTCGAGCGCGGGCTGATGCTGCGTTCGCCGGCACGCTTCCAGCGCACCGCGCAGGCGCTGCGCGACCTGTATCTCGCGCACCGTGACAGTGCCGATCGCGATCCGACGCTGCGCGAACGCGTGGTGCAGGCATGGATGGATGCGCAGGCCTATGCGCTGTCGACCTACGCGACCGCGAGCCGGCTGCTGAAGGGCGGTCATATCGGCGCGGAGTCGAGTACCAACAAGGTGTTCTGGTCGGAACTCGATCTGCGCATGCACCAGACCGCGCTCGACATCCTCGGCGCGCACGGCGAGGTCGTCCCGCAGACGGCCGCGCAGCACGCGACGCTCGGCCACTGGCTCGACGGCTTCCTGTTCGCGCAGGCCGGCACGATCTACGCGGGCACCAACGAGATCCAGCGCAACATCGTCGCCGAACGGATGCTCGGCATGCCGCGCGCGTAAGCGCGCCGGCGCCACTCTTACAGAACGGACATCGTATGGATTTCGTATTCGATGAAGACCAGGAAGCGCTCGCGGACAGCGTGAAGCGCCTGCTGATGACCGAGATGACGCCCGAGCTGATCCGCGAGCTGTGGGCCACGCCGACCGGGCGCTCGGACGACCTGTGGGCGCTGTTCGCGTCGCAGGGGCTGACGGCCGTGTCGGTGCCCGAGGCGCACGGCGGCCTCGGCCTGACCGAAGCGGAATGGGCGCTCCTCGCGCAGGCCTACGGCTATTTCGGCAGCCCCGAGCCGCTGCTCGACACGGCGCTCGTGTCGGCCGGCGTGCTCGCGCGGCTGCCGGCAATCGACTGGCGCGATGCGCTGCTGCGCGACATCGCCGAAGGACGTGCGCGCGTCGCGCTCGTGCATCCGGTGAACCCGTATGCGGCCGACGTGCATGTCGCCCAGACGCTGCTGTGCGAGCACCGCGGCGAGCTGCACCGCGTCGACCCCGCGCAGTGCGCGTGGCGTGCGGTCGACAGCGTCGACCCGTCGCGGCGGCTGTTCACGCTCGACTGGGAACCGTCGGCGGCCACGCGCATCGCGAGCGCCGACGAAGCCGCGCCGCTGCTGAACCGCGCGCTCGACCACGGCGCGTTCGCGGTGGCCGCGCAACTGCTCGGCCTCACGCAGCGCGTGCTCGACGTCGCGATCGACTACAGCGCGCAGCGCAAGCAGTTCGGCAAGGCGATCGGCTCGTACCAGGCGCTCAAGCACCTGCTCGCCGATGTCGCGATCCGCTACGAGTTCGCGCGGCCGGTGGTCGCACGCGCCGCGCAGGCGATCGCCGACGATCACCCGCAGCGCGCGGTGTTCGTGTCGCACGCGAAGCTCGCGGCGACGTCGGCCGCGCAACTGGCCGCCCGCCACTCGATGCAGGTGCACGGCGCGATCGGCTACACGTGGGAGCTCGACCTGCAGATCTTCATGAAACGCATCTGGGCGCTGTCCGGCAGCTGGGGCGACAGCGCGTTCCACAAGGCCCGCGTGGCCGACGCGATCCTCGGCGACGCATTGCCGATCGGCCCCGCACAGACCTTCGACCTCGAGGAATTGAACTGATGAGACAAGCCTATATCGTCGACGCGCTGCGCACGCCGACCGGCCGTCGCAAGGGCGGGCTCGCGCACGTGCATGCTGCGGACCTCGGCGGCTTCGTGCTGAAGACGCTGGTCGAGCGCAACGCGATTCCCGCCGACGAATACGACGACGTGGTGTTCGGCTGCGTCGACACGATCGGCCCGCTCGCGGGCAACATCGCGCGCACCTGCTGGCTCGCGGCCGGGCTGCCGCTGCAGGTGCCGGGCGTGACGGTCGATCGCCAGTGCGGCTCGTCGCAGCAGGCCGTGCACTTCGCCGCGCAGGCCGTGATGAGCGGCGTGCAGGACGTGGTGGTGGCCGGCGGCGTGCAGACGATGACGCAGATCCCGATTTCGTCCGCGATGACCTGCGCGGCGCCGCTCGGCTTCAACAATCCGTTCTCGGGCAGCACCGGCTGGCGCGCGCGCTTCGGCGACGCGCCGGTGTCGCAGTTCATCGCCGCGCAGCGGATCGCCGATCACTGGAACCTGTCGCGCGACGCAATGGAGCGCTATGCGCTCGAAAGCCACCGCCGCGCGGTGGCGGCGATCGAGGCTGGGCATTTCAAGCGGGAAATCGTGCCGCTCGAAGGCGTGCTGCATGACGAAACGCCACGCCCCGACACGTCGCTGGAGAAGATGGCGACGCTCGAACCGCTGACGCCGGGTGGCTCGCTGACGGCTGCCGTCGCGAGCCAGACGTGCGACGCGGCCGCCGCGCTGCTGATCGTGTCGGAGGAGGCGTTGAAGCGCTACAACCTCACGCCGCGCGCACGCATCCATCACCTGAGCGTGCTCGGCGACGATCCGCTGTGGATGCTCACCGCGCCGATTCCGGCGACGAAGGCTGCGTTGAAGGAGAGCGGCCTTGACTGGTCTCGGATCGACGTCGTCGAGATGAACGAGGCATTCGCATCGGTCGCGCAGGCCTGGCTTGCCGACACGCGGTTCCCGCACGAAAAGACCAACCCGAACGGCGGCGGCATCGCGCTCGGCCATCCGCTCGGCGCGACC
The DNA here is from genome assembly GCF_002223205.1 of Burkholderia sp. AU27893. Lineage (NCBI taxonomy): Bacteria > Pseudomonadati > Pseudomonadota > Betaproteobacteria > Burkholderiales > Burkholderiaceae > Burkholderia > Burkholderia sp. AU27893. Next base: position 996,893 of record NZ_NKFD01000004.1, read on the forward strand.
GGCGCACGGCTGATGACGACGCTGCTGCACGAACTGGAACGCACGGGCGGCCGCTACGGGCTGCAGACGATGTGCGAAGGCGGCGGCCTCGCGAACGTCACGATCATCGAGCGCCTGTGAGCGCGTCACCTTCACGATCCACGAGGCACCAGCATGGGAATCTGTAACGGACGCACCGTCATCATCACCGGCGCGGGCGGCGGGCTCGGGCGCGAATACGCGCTGGCGTTCGCGGCCGAAGGCGCGGCGGTCGTCGTCAACGACATCCGGCACGACGCCGCGCAAGCGGTCGTCGACGAGATCGCCAGTCGAGGTAAAAGCGGCGGCGGCCGCGCGCTCGCGAATGCGGACGACATCACGCAGGTCGACACCGCACAGCGGATCGTCGACGCGGCACGCGAAGCATTCGGCGACGTGCACGTGCTCGTCAACAACGCGGGCATCTGCCGCGACAAGATGTTCACGAGCATGACGGAAACCGACTGGGACGACGTGATGCGCGTGCACTTGCGCGGCCACTTCTGCCTGTCGAGCGTGCTGGCGCGCGTGTGGCGCGACGCGGCGAAGGCCGGCAACCCGGTCGACGCGCGGATCGTCAACACGAGTTCGGGCGCCGGCCTGCAAGGCTCGATCGGCCAGTCGAACTACGGCGCGGCAAAGGCTGGCATCGCCGCGCTCACGCTGATGCAGGCAGCCGAGCTACAGCGTTACGGCGTGCGCGTGAATGCGCTGGCGCCGGCCGCGCGCACGTCGATGACCGAAGGCGTGTTCGCCGACATGATGAAGAAGCCCGAGGACGGCGGCTTCGACTATTTCGATCCGGCCAACGTCGCGCCGCTGGTCGTGTGGCTCGGCAGCGCGCTGTCGGCCGACGTGACGGGCCAGGTGTTCGAGGTCGCTGGCGGGATGATCGCGGTCGCGGAAGGCTGGCGCACCGGCCCGAGCGTCGATCGCGGCGCGCGCTGGGCGGCGGCCGAGGTCGGCCCGGCGGTGGCACAGCTGCTCGCCGCCGCGCGCCCCGCGCAGCGCGTGTACGGGAGCTGAGAAATGGATCTGGCGCTCACCGACGAACAGGCGATGATCCGCGACGCGGCGGCCGACGTGCTTGCCGAGCGCAGCGCGTCCGCCGACGTGCGCCGCGCGCTCGAGCAGTCGGCCGGCCGCGACGATGCGTTGTGGGCCGCGCTGTCCGGCGAACTCGGCTGGAATGCGCTCGCATTGCCCGAGGTAGCCGGCGGGCTGGGGCTGGGTGCAGTCGAGCAGACGGTACTGATGGAACAGCTCGGCCGGCGCATTGCGTGCGTGCCGTATTTTTCGACGGCGTGCCTCGCGGCGACCGCGCTCGCGGGCTGTGCCGAGACGCCGCTGGCGAAAGACTGGTTGGCAAGGGTCGGAGAAGGCGCGTGCAGCGCGACGCTGGCGCTGCCGTTCGATCTCCCGACCGTTGTGCGGTCGTTGCCGGTCGTCGCGGAAGAGACGGCGGGCGGCTACGCGCTGTCCGGCACGATCGAACAGGTGATCGACGGCGCGCGTGCCGACCTGCTGCTGGTGCCCGCGCGGATCGCGAACGAAGGGCAGTCGATCGGCCTGTTCGCAATCGACGTCGCAACGGCATCCGGGCTCAAAGTCACGCCGCTCGATACGCTCGACACAACACGGCCGATTGCGCGCGTGGTGTTCGACGAAGCCCGCATGAGCCGCGACGCGTTGCTGGCGTGCGGCACGGCGGCGGTGCAGGTGCTGGAGCGCACCTTTTGGTTCGCGGCACTCGCGCTGGCCGCCGAACAGCTCGGCGGCGCCCAGCAATGCCTCGACCTGACGCTCGACTACACGAGCCAGCGCGTGCAGTTCGGCCGTGCGATCGCATCGTTCCAGGCGGTCAAGCACCGCTGCGCGCAGATGATGGTGCTGATCGAATCGGCGCGCTCGGCCGTGCTCGGGGCTGCACATGCGTGGGATGCCGAAGCCGGTAACACGCAGCCGAGCGACGCATTGCGCGCCGATATCGCCGCCGCGAAATCCGCCGCGAACGACGCGTATGCGTTCTGCGCACAGGAAGCGATCCAGCTGCACGGCGGCGTCGGCTTCACGTGGGAATACGACCCGCATCTCTATTTCAAGCGCGCACAGGCGTCGGGTGCGCAGTTCGGCAGCACGCCGCAACTGCTCGAATGGATCGCGTCCCATGCGATCGACGGCGGCGCATCGCATCGCGACGCCGCATTCGCACCCGCCAGTGCGATGGCATCGCGTCCATCGGCCGCACGCGCAGGAGCCCTGCAATGAACAGCGAAACGCGCGAACAGCAATTGCGGCACGAAGTGGCCGACTGGGTGCAGTCGCACCTGACCGGTGACTTCGCATGCCTGAAATACCGCGGTGGCCCCGGCGACGAGGAAGCGTGGCCCGAGCTGCGCAAGGCGTGGGAGCAGGAACTGGCGAAGGGCGGCTGGACCGGCCTCGGCTGGCCAACGGATGCCGGCGGGCGCGGCTTCTCGGTCGCCGAGCAGGTGATTTTCCACGAGGAATACGCACGCGCGGGCGGCCCCGGGCGGATGGGCCATATCGGCGAAGGGCTGCTCGGGCCGACGCTCGTTGCGTGCGGCACCGATGACCAGCGTGCGCGCTTCCTGCCCGGCATCCTCGCTGGCACACAGTTCTGGTGCCAGGGCTATTCGGAGCCTGGCGCGGGTTCCGACCTGGCCAACGTACGCACGCGCGCCGAACAGGATGCGGACGGCACGTGGCGCGTCTATGGCCAGAAAGTCTGGACGTCGCTCGCACACGATTCCGACTGGATCTTCGTGCTGGCGCGCACCGATCCCGCGTCGAAGGGCAACAAGGGGTTGTCGTTCCTGTTGATGCCGCTCGACCAGCCGGGTATCGAGATCCGGCCGATCAAACAGCTCAACGGCGGTGCCGAATTCAACGAAGTATTTTTCGACGGCGCACGCGCTCAAGCCCGCGACCTCGTCGGCGCACCCGGCGACGGCTGGCGGATCGCGATGACGCTGCTCGGCTTCGAGCGCGGGATGTCGACGCTCGGCCAGCAGATGCAGTTCGTCCGCGAACTCGAATGGGTGATCGACGCCGCGCGCGAATCGGGCGCGGACCGCGATCCCGTGCTGCGCCAGCGGATCGGCCGCGCGTGGGCCGGGCTGCGCGTGATGCGCTACAACGCGCTGCGGATGCTGTCCGGCGCGGACGACACCGATGCCGGCGCGCCGCTGCGTCGCGAGGCGCTGATCTACAAGTACTTCTGGTCGAACTGGCACCGCGACCTCGGCCAGCTCGCGATGGATGCCCTCGGCCCGCGCGCGAACGTGATCGACCCGGCCGACGAAAAGCTCACCCATCTGCAGCGCGTATTCCTGTTCTCCCGCGCGGACACGATCTACGCCGGCACCAACGAAATCCAGCTCAACATCATGGCCGAGCGCGGGCTCGGCATGCCAAGGGAAGCAAGAGGAACAGCATGACCGAACCCCAGATCCAGAAAGCGCCGGCCTACGTGCCGGGCCACCAGCTGCTCGCCGGCAAATCGGTGCTGATCACGGCCGCCGCCGGCGCCGGCATCGGCTTCGCGGCCGCGCGCCGCTGCGCGGAAGAAGGCTGCCGCGCGCTGTTCATCTCCGACATCCACGAAAAGCGCCTCGAACAGGCGGTCGAGACGCTGCGCGCCGAAACGGGGCTGCAACAGGTCTACGGCCGCCTGTGCAATGTCTCGGTCGAGGCCGACGTGCAGGCGCTGGTCGCGCAAGCGCAGGACAAGCTCGACGGCGTCGACGTGCTGATCAACAACGCGGGGCTTGGCGGCTCGACCCGCATCGTCGATATGGACGATGCCGAATGGTCGCGCGTGATCGACATTAGCCTGACCGGGACGTTCCGGATGACGCGCGCGATGCTGCCGCACATGCAGGCCCGAGGCCGCGGCGCGATCGTCAACAACGCATCGGTGCTCGGCTGGCGCGCGCAGGCGGAACAGGCGCACTACGCGGCGGCGAAGGCGGGCGTGATGGCGCTCACGCGCTGCGCGGCGCTCGAGGCGTCGCCGTACGGCGTGCGCATCAACGCGGTCGCGCCGAGCATCGCGATGCACGATTTTCTGAAGAAGTCGGCCCCGGCCGATTTGTTGAATCAACTGGCGTCGCGCGAAGCCTTCGGGCGCGCCGCGGAAGTCTGGGAGGTCGCGAACGTGATGGTGTTCCTTGCAAGCGATTACGCGTCGTACATGACCGGCGAAGTGCTGTCGGTCAGCAGCCAGCACGCATGATGAGCACGACCCTCGACCCCGTGCGCGCAGCGCCCCGCGTGTTCGCGCATCCCGGCGAACTGGCGGCGGCCGTCGGCGACGCGCTCGGCGCGAGCGCATGGCTCGCGATCGATCAACTCCGCATCGACGGTTTCGCCGATGCGACGGGCGACCACCAGTGGGTGCACGTCGACCCGGTGCGCGCGAAGGACGGCCCGTTCGGCGTGTGCATCGCGCACGGGTACCTGACGTTGTCGCTCGTCAACCACTTCCTGCCGCAGATCGTGCGGATCGACGGCGCGCGGCTCGGCGTCAACTACGGCTGCGACAGGATCCGTTTCCCGGCGCCGGTGAAGGTCGGTGCGCGCGTGCGCGGCGTCGGCGAGCTGCTGCGCGTCGAGCCGCTCGACGGCGGTATGCAGGCCTGGATTCGCGTGACCGTCGAGATCGAAGGCGAAGCGAAGCCCGGCTGCGTGGCCGACACGATCAGCCGTTACTACTTCTAGATTCAGAGAGCAGAGACATGGAAGACGCAGTCATCGTTTCCGTCGCACGCACGCCGATCGGCAAGGCGTTTCGCGGCATGTTCAACGACACCGAGGCGCCCGCATTGGGCGGCCACGTCGTGCGCGCCGCGCTCGAACGCGCCGGCGTCGCGCCGGCCGACGTCGACGACGTGCTGATCGGCTGCGCCGCGCAGCAGGGCACGCAGGGCTACAACATCGGCCGCCTGTCGGCCGCGGCGGCGGGGCTGCCGGCGTCGGTGCCCGGCATGGCGATCGACCGCATGTGCTCGTCGGGGCTGATGTCGATCGCGAGCGCCGCGCGCAGCATCGGCGCGGGTGACGCGCGGATCGTCGTCGCGGGCGGCGTCGAGTCGATCTCGCTCACGCAGAACAAGCACAAGAACGCGTATCGCGCGCGCTCGCAGGCCGTGCTCGACCATCAGCCTGCTGCGTACATGGCGATGATGGAGACGGCCGAGATCGTGTCGCGCCGCTACGGGATCTCGCGTGCCGCACAGGATGAATTCGCGCTGCAGAGCCACCAGCGCACCGCTGAAGCCCAGGCGGCCGGCCGCTTCGACGCGGAAATCGCGCCGCTCGACGTGCGGCGTGCGCTGTTCGACAAGGAAGGCAACCCGGCCGGCTTCGAGGACGTAAACGCCGCGCGCGACGAAGGCGTGCGCGCCGACACGACGGCCGAGCGGCTCGCGGGGCTGAAGCCGTCGTGGAGCGGCGGCAAGGTCGTAGAGCAGGGCGAGTTCGTGACGGCCGGCAATGCGTCGCAACTGTCGGACGGCGCGGCCGCCGTGGTCGTGATGTCGCGCAGCGAGGCGGTGCGCCGTGGCCTGACGCCGCTCGGCGCGTTCCGCGGCCTCGCGGTGGCCGGCTGCGAGCCCGACGAGATGGGCATCGGCCCGGTGTTCGCGATTCCTAAGCTGCTGGCGCGCTTCGGGATGACCGTCGGCGACATCGGGCTGTGGGAGCTGAACGAGGCGTTCGCGTGCCAGGCGCTGTACTGCCGCGACACGCTCGGCATTCCCGACGACCGGCTGAACGTCGATGGCGGCGCGATCGCGCTCGGCCATCCGTTCGGGATGTCGGGTACGCGGATGACGATGCACGCGCTGCTCGAAGGCGCGCGGCGCGGCGTGCGGCACGCGGTGGTGACGATGTGCATCGGCGGCGGGATGGGTGCCGCCGCGCTGTTCGAAGTCGGCGCGTAGCGGCGCGCGGACGGGCCGCGCGGTACGAGCGGCCCGCCATTCAGGACCATTCGAGGCCGCGGCAACGACCGACGGCCCGGAGACATGCAGGCGACGGCGGTGGCCGCGAGGGCGCGAACCGTCGTCGCACGCAGACACAGGAGACAAGCGATGAAACGAACTTTGCCCGGACTCGCGATGTCGGCGCTGGTGCTCGGCGCCGCGCTGTTCGCGTTTTCGCCGCGCCCGCTGCCGGCGTTCCCGGTCACCGCGATCCATGCGGACCGCCTGCAGATCAACGGGCTCGCCCGGGCCGGCACGCGCATCGTTGCGGTCGGCGAACGCGGCGTGATCCTGCTGAGCGACGACGCGGGCGCCCACTGGCGGCCGGCTTCGACCACACCCGACCAGGCATCGACACTCACGCAGGTGCGCTTCATCACGCCGACGCTCGGCATCGCGGTCGGCCACGACGGCCGGATCGTGCGCAGCGACGACGCCGGCCTGCACTGGCGCGACGTACACATTGACCACGCGCATTCCGATCCGCTGCTGTCCGTATGGGGCACGGCCGACGGCCCGCTGTTCGCGGCCGGCAGCTTCGGCCAGTTGCTGCGCTCGGACGACACGGGCGTCACCTGGCAGACCGTGAAGACGCCGGCCGGCGACCGTCACCTGAACGCGATCGTCGGCGACGGCCACGGCAACCTGCTGGTCGCGGGCGAGAGCGGCACGCTGCTACGCTCGACCGACAACGGCGCGACGTGGGACAAGCTGCCGTCGCCGTACGCCGGTTCGCTGTTCGGCGCGCTGATGCTCGCGAACGGCGACTGGGTTGCATACGGAATGCGCGGCAACGTGGTGCGCAGCACCGATCGCGGCGCGACCTGGACGCACGTCGACAGCCACGTGCCGGTGTCGTACTTCGGCGCGACCCAGCTCGCCGACGGCGAACTCGTGCTGGTGGGCCAGGGCGGCGCGATCGTCGCGTCGCGCGACGGCGGGTTGACCTTCGACGTGCGCAAGCTCGGCGGCGTGCAGAGCCTCGCGGCCGTGCTCGACATGGGCCACGGCGCGCTGCTGCTCGGCGGCGAAGCCGGTGTCGCGCCGCTCGCCGGCGCGGTTGCGTCAACGCCGTCCTGACGCGCGGCCCTCGTGCTGCCTGCTCCCGTTCGTTTCGCATCGACAAGAGAATTCCATGAACGACCTGTCACGCCCCCCTGAAGCCGTCCCCGCGTCGCGCCTCGCCGCGTTCGTCGAGCGCTGCGCCGACACGATCATCCGCCGGCGCAAGCTGCTGATGCTGCTGTGCGTTGCGGTGACGCTCGCGCTCGGGCTGTCCGCGACGCGGCTGAAGCTCGATCCGGGCTTCAACAAGATGATCCCGATGCAGCACCCGTACATGCAGGTGTTCGAGCGCTATGCGGGCGCGTTCCCCGGCGCCAACACGATCCTCGTGAGCCTGCGCTGGAAGGGCGACGGCGACATCTACAACCAGACGTTCATGGACGGGCTGCGCCACGCGACCGACGACGTGTTCTTCATCCCCGGCGTGAACCGCTCGCGCGTGTTCTCGCTGTTCACGCCGAACGTCCACTACACGGAGGTGACCGAGGCGGGCTTTCGTGGCGACGTGGTCGTGCCGGGCCAGTTTTCGAGCGCGAGCCCGGACGATCTCGCGAAGGTGCGCCGCAACGTCGCGCGTTCCGGGCAGATCGGCCGCCTCGTCGGCAACGACCTGAAGTCGGCGCTGATCCGCGCGGAGCTGCGCGAGACCGATCCGGCCACCGGCAAGCGGCTCGACTACAGCGCGGTCGCGCGCCAGCTGGAGGAGATCCGCGCGAAGTACGCGAAGCAGGGCATCGACGTGAACATCATCGGCTTCGCGAAGCTGGTGGGCGACGTCGAGAACGGCATCGCGGGCGTGATGGCGTTCTTCGCGCTCGCGTTCCTCGTGACGGCCGCGCTGCTGTTCGCCTATACGCGCTCGTTGAAGACCACCGTGCTGGCGCTCGTCGTCGCGCTGCTGCCGGTCGTGTGGCTGCTCGGCGCGCTGCCGCTGCTCGGCCTCGGCATCGATCCGATGTCGATCCTCGTGCCGTTCCTGATCTTCTCGATCGGCGTGTCGCACGCGGTGCAGATGACGAACGCGTGGAAGCAGGCGCTGGTGCGCGGCGCGTCGTCGGCCGATGCCGCGCGCGACGCGTTCCGCAAGCTGTTCGTGCCGGGCACGGTCGCGCTGCTGACCAACGCGCTCGGCTTCATGGTGATCATGCGGATCAGGATCGACATCGTGCGCGAACTCGGCATCACCGCGTGCCTCGGCGTGCTGCTGATGATCGTGACGAACAAGGTGTTCCTGCCGATCCTGCTGTCGTACACGCGCCTCGAACGCGGCACGCTGGCGCGTGCGCAGCGCACGGCGGCGGCCGGCGGCAGCCGGATGTGGTCGCGCTTCGCGGTGTTCGCCCGGCCGGCACCGGCGCTCGGCGTGTTCGCGGTGGCGCTCGCGCTGCTCGCCTGCGGCACGCTCGAATCGCGCAAGCTGGAGATCGGCGACATCGGCACCGGCGCGCCGGAGCTGCGCGCGAACTCGCGCTACAACCTCGACAACGCGGCGATCACCCACCAGTACAACATCGGCGTGGACGTGCTGTCGGTGATCGTCGAGACGACCGGCTTCGACGACGCGTGCCTGCATTACCCGGTGATGAGCGCGATCGAGAAGTTCGAGATGAACATGCGCGGCGTGGCCGGCGTGCAGTCGGTGACGAGCGTGTCGTCGCAGGGCAAGGTGTTCATCGCCGCGTTCAACGAGGGCAATCCGCGCTGGGCCGCGCTGCCGCGCTCCAGCGACGGGCTCACGCAGGGTTCCAACGCGTTCGACCCCGACAACGGGATGAACACCGCGAACTGCAAGGCGATCCAGGTGCTGATCTACACCAGGAACCACGAAGGCACGACCATCGCGCACATCGTCGACGAGATCAAGCGCTTCGCGGCCGAGAACCCGACGCCGAACGTTGCGTTCCGGCTCGCGGGCGGCAACGTCGGCGTGATGGCCGCGACCAACGAGGCCGTCGGTGACGCGGAGATCGCGATGCTGCTGTCGATCTTCGGCGCGATCGCGCTGCTCTGCGCGGTCACGTTCCGCTCGTGGCGCGCGGTGCTGTGCATCATCGTGCCGCTCACGCTCGTGTCGATCCTGTGCAACGCGGTGATGGCGCGCCTCGGCATCGGGCTGAAGGTCGCGACGCTGCCGGTGATCACGCTCGGCGTGGGCGTGGGCGTCGACTACGGGATCTACCTGTACGAGCGCCTGCAGCACGACATCCGCCACGGCGCGACGCTGCCGGACGCGTTCGCGGACGCGATGCGCCAGCGCGGCACGGCGGCGCTGTTCACGGCCGTCACGATGTTCATCGGCGTCGGCACGTGGGCGTTCTCCGCGCTGAAGTTCCAGGTCGACATGGGCGTGCTGCTCGCGTTCATGTTCCTCGTAAACCTGTTCGGCGCGGTGTTCCTGCTGCCCGCGCTCGCCGCGTGGCTCGGCGTCGAGCGGGCCGAGCGCCGCGTGGCGCACCGGCAGCCGCCGTCGCCGGCGGCCCCGGCATCGCTGAAGCCGTCGCCCGCGCTCGAATCCGGCAACCCGATGCGCTGACCGGCGCCCCCATTTCCCCCACGCGCGGCCGGCCGCCGCGCGCTCTCCACAAGAGGAGTCAACCCACATGTCCGCACGCCCCTACAAGATCGAAGCCCAGCCGCTCGCACAGCGCTATGCGCGCGGCTGGCACTGCCTCGGGCTCGCCCGCGATTTCAAGGACGGCAAGCCGCACACGCTGAACGCGTTCGGCCGCAAGCTCGCCGTGTTCGCCGATTCGACCGGCAAGGTCAACGTCGTCGACGCGTACTGCCCGCACATGGGCGCCGACCTGAGCCTCGGCACGGTGCAGGGCGACCACCTCGTGTGCCCGTTCCACGGCTGGGCGTGGAGCGGCGAAGGGCAGTGCGCATCGATCCCGTACTGCAAGCGGATCCCGCCGAAGGCGCGCATCGGCGCCTGGCCGACCTGCGAGGAAAACCACCTGCTGTTCGTGTGGAACGACCCGGAAGGCAACACGCCGCCGCCGGAAGTCGCGATTCCGCGCCTCGACGTGTGCTTCTCCGACGAATGGTCGGACTGGGTCGTCGACACGATGGTGATCCAGGCCAATTGCCGCGAGCTGGTCGACAACATCTCGGACGTCGCGCACTTCGCGACCGTGCACCGCGCGCCGATCGACTATTTCGCGAACCTGTTCGAGGATCACAAGGCGACGCAGCTGATGGTCGGCCGCAGCGAGAAGCTCGGCGGCGATGCGCTGACCGCGCTGTCGACGTATTTCGGGCCGGCCGTGCACATCACGCAGATGACGGGGCAGAGCGGCGGGCAGCCGATCCACTCGGTGCTGCTGAACTGCCACGTGCCGATCGACATGAACAGCTTCGAGCTGCGTTACGGCGTGATCGTGAAGAAGGTGGCCGGGCTGACCGACGCGCAGAACATGGAGATCGCGAACGCATACGTGAAGGAAGCGCAGCGCGCGTTCTACGAGGACGTCGACATCTGGCACAGCAAGACGCGGATCGACAACCCGCTGCTGTGCGAAGGCGACGGGCCGCTGTACCAGATGCGCGACTGGTATTCGCAGTTCTATCTGGACGTGGCGGACGTGCGGCCGACGAGCGTCGCGCGCAAGGCGTTCGAAATGCGGATTCGCGAAGGCGACGCGCCGCCGGCGCTGCATCACGTGTTCGAACCGCAGTAAAAACCCGGCGGGCCGGCCGAAAAAGGGGGCGCATCGAAATACCTGCCGTCGGCCGGCAACCCCCGCTGCGTAAGGCGCACCCGGCGGGGGGCTTGTGCGCCGCATCAAAAAGACTTGACGAAACGGCCACTCGCGCGTAGTGTCCGTGGTCGAAGTGTCCAAGAAGTTCGATTGCTCATCATTGGCCGCACTCCGTGCGGCGGTCGTTGGTCTCTCCCTCTTTTGATTCTTTATGTGCCCGTCGCGGGCGCATGTTCAATTATTCGTCATTTGTATTAAGGAAGTATTTGTGGATACCGGTACCGTCAAGTGGTTCAACGAAACCAAGGGCTTTGGTTTCATTTCCCCGGACAACGGCGGCGACGATCTGTTCGCCCATTTCTCGGAAATTCGCGGCACGGGTTTCAAGACCCTGGCCGAAGGCCAGAAGGTCAGCTTCGAAGTGAAGCGCGGCCCGAAGGGTCTGCAAGCGTCGAACATCACGCCGCAGTAAGTCGCATCGGCAACGGCCGCCATGCGGTGGCCGCTGCCGGATGGATTGGCGCGCAGGGCGCCGCTTGGGCGGCAGCCGGCGCGTTTCCGATGCGCACGACCGATGCATCGCGACATCCACGATGCATCGGTCGTGACGCCTCCCTCATCGCATGCGCGACCCGCGTGCGACGCAACGCCTTCGTGAAGCGCCCGTCGCTTTGCGAGCGCATCACCGCTTCAACGCATCAACCCGAGCAGACCGCCGCCATGCCGTTGCAGGCGCGGTCCCGACTTGCGCGGCGCTCCATGCGCCGCCGCCACCGACCGCCTGAACGCCGCAACGCGCCGGGCTCCGATCGCAAGACAGGCCTTGGGCCCGTCTGAACGAACCGATCCCCGGCAGCCTGCCGGCCGCCGTCCCGTTGTGGGGCACGGCGCCGGGCAGATCGCCGCGGCCGCGGTCAATTACCTTGTCTGGAGGAATTGGTTTGGCAAAAGAAGAACTGCTGGAACTGGACGGAATCGTCGACGAAGTGCTGCCGGACAGCAAATACCGTGTCACGCTGGAAAACGGCGTCGTGGTCGGCGCGTACGCGTCGGGCCGCATGCGCAAGAACCACATCCGCATTCTTGCGGGCGATCGCGTGACGCTGGAACTGTCGGTCTATGACCTCACCAAGGGCCGCATCAACTTCCGTCACAAGGACGCGAACTCCCCGCGTCCGCCGCGCACCGGCCAACCGCGCCGTTAAGCGGCAACGATCGGCGCGGGCATGCAGTACCGCCTCGCCGATCGAATCCCGTCCGGCCGACGAAGCCGGACGAACCGGGTGGACGACACATCGCGTGCCGTTCACCGGTCGCCGGCGGCATCGTCATGCCGCGGCGGCCAATCCCGCCTTCACCGGCCGCCGCGCGTGCGCAACGCTCAGGCGGCCGCGTCCCGCAGGAAATCCTCGACGATCATCGCGAAATACGGCGGACATTCCTGCATCGGGTCATGCCCGCAATTCGGTATCGTCACGAGCCGCGCGTTCGGATGCCACGCGAGGAAGGTCGCCAGCATCGCTGCTGCGTCGAGCCCCGGATCCTTGTCGCCGACGATCACCAGGAAGCGCGTGTCGAGCCCGCGGATGTCGTCGACGAAATCCGTGCCGGTCAGCATGTCGAGATACGCGAGCCGGCAATCCGGCGCCACGCGCGCGCGGTTCTGCCGCAGCTTCACGTCGGCCCAGCGCGCCGACAATCCCCCCGTCACGAATCGCGCGAGCCGGCGAAACGCATCGTCGTTGACGGTCGTACTTGCAACAAGGCGCGCGCGTTGTCACAACACGGTTCGCGTGCGACTTTACGCGCGGGCCGGCGCGGTCGTACACTCATCGGCAATTCGCGGCCCGCGCCACGGCTTTCAATCCCTTCAGCCGCTTTCAGCGGGCCGACGACCGTGCCAGCAGGACTTTCGTCGCGCGACGCCAGGAGGCGCCATGAGTGCAGACGCAGCCCCCGCATCCCCGTCGGTTCAGGACCGCATCCAGCACGTGTTCGTGCTAATGCTCGAGAACCGTTCCTTTGATCACCTGTTCGCACTGTCGGGCTATCCCGACATCGTCGCCGCGTCGCCCGGCAACAGCAACGCGTATGGCGATGCGGTCTATCCGTTCGGCGGCGGCGCGCCCGACCGGATGCCGACCGATCCGTGCCACGAATTCACCGACGTGCTCGAGCAGCTGTGCGGCGCGGGCGTGCCGTTCGTGAAAGGGCAGCCTTATCCGCCGGTCGTCAACACCGGGTTCGTGTCGAACTACGCGACCTCGCATTCCGAAGGCACGCCGCCGCAGCCGGCCGACGCGGGCAAGATCATGCAGGGCGTCGATATCGCGACGCAGGCGCCTTCGCTGCACGCGCTCGCGAACGCGTTCGTGCTGTGCGACGCGTGGCATGCGTCGATGCCCGGGCCGACCTGGCCGAACCGCTTTTTCCTGCACGGCGCGTCGTCGGCCGGGCTCGACCATTCGCCGACCAAGGAAGAAATGGCCGGATGGGACGCGTTCGACGGCTTTCCGTATCCGAAGGGTTCGATCTTCGCCGCGCTCGGCGACGGCAACTGGCGCATCTACCAGGACCAGACCGGCGACCCGCTCGGCCACGTGCCGCAGGTCGCGTCGCTGAAGGGCATCAGCTTCTTCGACATCGACGACCTCGCGCATTTCGAGGCCGATCTCGCGGCCGGCTATACGGCGCGCTACACGTTCATCGAGCCCGGTTACGGCGACATCGTGCACGGCACTTACCAGAACGGCAGCTCGCAACACCCGATGGACGGCCTCGCCGGTGGCGACCAGCTCGCCGCGCGTGTGTACAACGCGATCCGCAATTCGCCGGTGTGGAACAGCAGCCTGCTCGTGATCTGCTACGACGAGCACGGCGGCTTCTACGATTCGGTCAGGCCGGGCGCCGCGCCGCCGCCGAACGATGGCGCGGCGGCGACGTTGAACGCGAGCGGCTTCGGGTTCGACGTGTACGGCGTGCGGGTGCCGGCGATCGTGATCTCGCCGTGGGTCGCGGCCGGGCAGGTCGATCACACGCCGTACGATCACGCATCGGTTGCCGCGACGCTCGAGCGGCTGTTCGGCCTCGCGCCGCTGACGGATCGCGACCGCCTCGCGAACGACCTGCTGGCGCTTGTCTCCCCGACGTGCCGCACCGACTGCCCGCAAAGGATCGGATCATGAGTACGACACCGGCCTTCGACCCGCGCGACGCGCTGCCCGTGCGCGACGGCACGAGCCTGATCGCGTTTCTGCACATCCTGAAGAAAGCGCATGCGGCGCTGGTCGGCCATGACAAGGCCCATCAGCGCTTCAGCGAGATCGTGACGCGCGGGCAGGCGCGGCAATACATCGAGGAACTGATGCCGTCGCTGTTGCAGGCGCGTGAAGCGCATCGGCGCAAGCGGCATGGCGGGAAGCATCATTGACGAATCCCGGGCGGTGCCCGGTACGGGGCATGCGACGCAACGTGTCATGCGGCCTGCCGCGCGCGGTGCACGCTGATCGCCGACGCGGTCGCGCCCATCAACTGAACCGCTGCGCCGGCGAACATCGCCGTGCGCAAGCCGGCCGTGCCGCCGTGCGCGGCTGCGAACAGCGTGCCGAGCACCGCGATGCCGAGCGTCGCGCCGGTCATCCGCGCGACGTTCACGAGTGCGCTCGCGGTACCCGAACGCGCGGTGTCGACGGCGCCGACGGCGACGGTCATCAACGGGCCGGTCGCGATACCCATCCCGAGCCCGGTCAACGCCAGCCCGATTTCGGCGCCGATCAGGCCCGGTGAACCGGCTGACGCGCCGATGACGGCGAGCCCGCTCGCGATCACGGCGACCCCGCCGGCTGTCGTCGTGCGCGTGCCGACGCGTTCCGACAGCGGCCCCGAGCATGGCGACACGACGACGAACACGAGCGCCATCGGCAGCAGCGCGAGGCCCGCGCCGGTCGAATCGAGCCGACCGATGCTCTGCCATGTCAGCGGCAGCAGGAACAGCACGCCGTACATCCCGAACGTCATGCCGGTGGTTGCGGCGATCGCGCCGCGAAACGCACCGACCCGGAAGAGGTCGAGCGGCACCAGCGCCGCTGCACCGTGGCGCCGCTCGATCGCGATAAAGGCGACGAACGACAGGATCGCGACACCTCCGGCGAGCGCGCATGCAACGGGCGAATCGCGGAACACGATCGCCGCATAGGCGAGCGCGCCGAGCGAGAGGGCGCCCGCGAGTTGTGCTGCGCCGTCGAAGTGCCGCCCGCGCGGGTCGGAGGATTCGGGGACGGCAGGGACCGCGAGCAGCATCGCGGCGACGCTCAACGGCACGACCACGAAAAAGATGCTGCGCCAGCCGAAATGCCGGATCAGCACGCCACCGAGCGTCGGGCCGATCGCCATCGCCACGCCGTTGCACGCGGCCCAGATGCCGAGCGCGCGGCCGCGCTCGACCGGGTCGCGCCACACCACGCGCACGATCGCGAGCGACGCCGGCAGCAGTAGCGCCGCGCCGACACCGGCCAGTGCACGGGCGGCGATCAGTACCGCGACCGAAGGCGCGAGCGCGCACAGCAGCGACGCGACGGTGAAGAGGGCCGTGCCCGCGATGAAGACGCGGCGCCGGCCGTGCAAGTCGGCGAGCAGCCCGCCGGTCAGCAGCAGCACCGCGTAAGTGAGGTTGTAACTGTCGACGACCCATTGCAATGCGCCGACGCCCGCATGGAAATAGTCGCCGATCGCACGCGTCGCGAGATTGACGACGGCCGTGTCGACCTGCGCGACGAGCACGGCGAGGCAGAGGGTCAGGAGGGTCATCCCGCGCCGTTCGGTGATGCGGGAGGCCGCTTCGGCGCGTTGTCCGGGATGGGCCACGGGTGGGATCCTCGTTTCGAGCGATCGGTCGAGGTTAGGCGCGGTCTGCTGACAGCGTCGTGTCAGCAGACGAGGGGGCGATGCGACGACACCCTCGACCGCGAGTAATCCGGAGGCCCGAGGCCTAATACGACCAGGCGTGAATGGCGGTATGCAGACATTCCAGTTGCTGCAGCAGGTCTGTGCCGGACGCGCAATCGTCGAGCGTGTCGGCGCTTCGAACGTATTGCTGTGCGATCGATACCTTTTGCCGGGTGGTCGAGATCACGCCTTGCTCGTCGATCGAAAAGCACCTATTGAAGAACGGCGGAGGGAGATAGCCTTCGATCGTGTACTTTTCGGTGATCCATACGGCGGTGTCAGGGCGATCGCGGAGTTCGTCGATCACGCGACCTTTCGCGCTGCCGGCGCGGGTGCGACAGAGCCGGCCTTGCGCGTCGGCGTCGAAATCGCGATCGCGATCGATGACGATCGCGCAATGACGGTTCATCCCGAGCATGGCGATGAATTCGTCCGTATCCTGCGCGCTGAAATGAGCGAGCGATGCGCCGCCATACAGCGAGAACGAATAGTCGACATTCTCGATCGGCACCGGCTTGCCGTTGGCTTTGCACCATAGCGCCAGCCAGTGTTTGATGTAGATCCGGTCTGAGGGGCCTTCGACCCAGACGATGCCGTTGCTTTGCGAGATGTCCGACGCCTTGATGCCGAGCTGGTCGAGCATGCCGGTGGCATCGGTGTATTCGACGATCTCGTTGGAAACCGCAGCGAATACCTTGGCCGTATTTTTCCAGACGTTGACCTGCTGGAAGACCGGGGAGTGAGTTGCGATGAAGAGTTGCAGGTTCCTGTCGTGCACGATGCGATCGATCTCATGCGCGAGGTGTCGCTGGAGCGTTGGGTGCAGGTGCGTTTCGGGTTCTTCGATCAGGCAGATCGACCCGTCTGCCGCCTGTTCCAGCCAGTCGACTATCGACACGAGCCGTTTCCAACCAGCCGGAAGCGAATGGAAATGGACATGGTTGCTTTGCCTGACATCGTCCGATAACCAGATGTCCAGCCTGTTCTTGCTATGGAGGCCGAAGGGATGGGCACGCTTGTACGGCAGCGTCGACGCGAACATACGCCTGTCGTCGTCGCCGAGGAGGGTGGATGCGGACAGGATGCCGGGCAAATGTTCGGCGGCCCGATTGAGGATCCGGCATACCGACTCAAGATCGGGTTCGACGGATTCCTGCCAGTAGAGGAGGTGGCACGGGATCGTCGACGTGAGCGCGCGAATCTGACTCCGTGATGCATCATCCAGACCGAGCTTACTGATGTTCTTTTGGAAGAGGGTGCGCTGCCCGTCTGGTGCGCAATGAAGCAATTCCAGGTGCTGGATATCGAGCCCCTCATGGCCATCGACGAGAACATTGTCGGCATCCGGCGCGTTGGCCACCCGATTGGAAATGGCGCGGCCGTAATACGCGCCATCGTCGTCGAACACGATCTCGAACGCAGATACCGAGTTGGCCCACATGTTTTCCCTGGGCAGGCTCACCAGCCGATCGGGATCGCGGATCGAATCGATGAGATCGATCAGTGTCGATTTTCCGCCACCATTGCCGCCGATCAGGATGTTGACGCTGGCAAAGCAGCAGGGTTTCCGCGATCGAATCCAGTCCAGAAACGGATCGCTGCCGGAGCCGCGAAACGCATTGAGCCGGCGCAGGCCGCAAAACGCGATACGAGTGATATGTGCCATGGGAGGGAAATCGATCGAAGACGGAGCAGGGGAAAGCGCCACACTGGAGATCCGCATCAGGCGGCGGCCACGTGTGATGCGAAATTGTATGACGATTGTCGTCGGTGTGACGGTATCCCGAAATGCGAAACGGGGCTCGCTCCCCGTTTCGCCATGCGTCCTCCCGCGGTGTCGTCTGCTCAGGCCGCCACCTCCCGCGCCCGCACCATCGTCAGCGCCGCATCTTCGATCATGTCCTCCTGCCCGCCGACGAGCCGCTGCCGCCCCAGCTCGACGAGGATGTCGCGTGCGGGAATCCCGTACTTCGCTTCCGCGCGCTTCGCGAACAGCAGGAACGACGAGTAGACGCCCGCATAGCCGAGCGTCAGCGCATCGCGGTCGAGGCGGATCGGCGCGTCCATGATCGGCACGACGAGATCCTCGGCGACGTCCGAGATCGCGAACACGTCGACACCCGTCTCGATCCCTATCCGGTCGCACACCGCCACGAACACTTCCATCGGCGTGTTGCCCGCACCGGCGCCGAGGCCGGCCGCGGCCGCATCGATCCGGTTCGCGCCGGCGGCCACCGCCGCGACCGAGTTCGCGACGCCCATCGCGAGGTTGTGGTGGCCGTGGAAGCCGAGTTCGGTCTCCGGCTTCAGCGCGTCGCGCACCTGACCGATGCGCGCGGTCACGTCGTCGGGCAGCATGTGGCCGGCCGAATCGGTGATGTAGATGCAGTTCGCGCCGTACGATTCCATCAGCTTCGCCTGCACGACGAGCTGCGCCGGCGACGACATGTGCGCCATCATCAAAAAGCCGACCGTATCGAGCCCAAGCGTGCGCGCGAGGCCGATGTGCTGCTCCGACACGTCCGCCTCGGTGCAGTGCGTCGCGACGCGGATCGTGCCGACGCCGAGTGCGTGCGCCATGCGCAGATGCTCGACGGTGCCGATACCGGGCAGCAGCAGCGCCGACACCTTCGCCTGTTTCAGCTCCGGAATCACGGCGCTCAGGTACGCCTCGTCGGTGTGCGCGGGGAACCCGTAGTTGACCGACGCGCCGCCGAGCCCGTCGCCGTGCGTGACCTCGATCAGCGGCACGCCGGCCGCGTCGAGCCCGCGCGCGATGTTGCGCATCTGGTCGAGCGTGATCTGGTGGCGCTTCGGGTGCATCCCGTCGCGCAGCGACATGTCGTGGACGGTGATCTTCTTGCCTGCAAGTGACATCGTGTGACTCCTCGACTCAAGCGGTGGCGGCCGTCGCGGCCAGCATCTGTTCGGCGAAACGCTCGGCCGTGGCGGCCGCGGCGGCGGTCATGATGTCGAGGTTGCCTGCGTATTTCGGCAGGTAATCGCCGAGCCCTTCGACTTCCATGAAGACGGACACGCGATTGCCGTCGAACACCGGCCCGTTCTTCAGCGTATAGCCGGGCACGTAGCGTTGCACTTCCTTGACCATCGCATGCACGGACGCGGTGATAGCTTCGACGTCGGGCGGGCCGTCGGTCAGGCAGTGGATCGTGTCGCGCATGATCAGCGGCGGCTCGGCCGGGTTGATCACGATGATCGCCTTGCCCTTGCGTGCGCCGCCGACCTGTTCGATCGCACCGGAGGTCGTGCGCGTGAATTCGTCGATGTTCTTGCGCGTGCCGGGGCCGACCGAGCGCGACGACACCGTCGCGACGATCTCGCCGTACGCGACCGGCTGCACGCGCGATACCGCGTACACCATCGGGATCGTCGCCTGGCCGCCGCACGTGACCATGTTCACGTTCGCCTGCGCGCTGTCGAGATGCGCGTCGAGGTTCACCGGCGGCACACAGTACGGCCCGATTGCGGCGGGCGTCAGGTCGATCATCTTCACGCCGAGCGCGGCGAGCTTGTCGGAGTTGTCGCGGTGCACGTAGGCCGAGGTCGCGTCGAACGCGATGCGGATGTCGTCGGCGGCCACGTGCGGCAGCAGCCCATCGACGCCCTGGTCGGTGGTCTTGAGGCCGAACTCGCGCGCCCGCGCGAGGCCGTCGGACGCCGGATCGACACCGACCATCCACACGGGTTCGAGCACCGGCGAGCGGCGCAGCTTGTAGAGCAGGTCGGTGCCGATGTTGCCGGGCCCGATCAGTGCGCATTTGATTTTCTTCATCAGGATTGTTCCTTTAGATAAAGCGGACGTCGCAGCTGCCGATGCCGGAGATGTGCATCGACAGCGCGTCGCCGGCCGTGACCGGAATCAGTTTCGCGAGCGAGCCGGACAGCACGATCTCGCCGGCGAGCAGCGGCACGTCGTACGCGGCGAGCGTGTTCGCGAGCCACGCCACCGCGTCGGCGGGGTGGCCGAGTGCCGCGTCGCCGCGACCGTGCGCGACTTGCTCGCCGTTCTTCTCGATCGTCATCTCGCACGCGGCGAGATCGAGCGTGCGCGGATCGACGCGTGCATCGCCGAGCACGTACACGCCGCACGACGCGTTGTCGGCGACGGTGTCCTCGATGCGGATCGCCCAGTCGCGGATGCGCGAATCGACGATCTCGAAGCAGGGCGCGACGGCGGCCGTCGCGGCGATCACGTCGGTGCGGTCGATGCCGGGGCCGCGCAGGTCGCGCGCGAGAATGAACGCGATCTCGCCTTCGGCGCGCGGCGCGATCAGCGAATCGGCGGCGATCGCTTCGCCGGCCGCGTAGTGCATGCCCGACAGCAGGATGCCGAAATCGGGCTGGCGCACGTTCAGCATGTCCTGCACGGCCTGGCTCGTCACGCCGATCTTCTTGCCGACCACGGCCTCGCCGTGTTCGATGCGGCGTTCGATGAAACGCTGCTGGATGCGGTACGCGTCGTCGAGCGACAGGCGGCGCGGGCGGCTCGACAGCGGCGCGACCGGCGCACGCGCGTGCCATGCGGCGTACAGCTCGTCGCCGAGCGTCGTATGCAGGCGGGAAGACATGAAAGAGCCCTCGAATCTCGAATGAATCGAATGGAACAGGCCGCCGTCGCGGGCGGCGCCGGGCGCCGGAGCGAGGCTCCGGCGCGTGGGGCGCGGGCGTGCCGCGTCGGCGGGTTGCTTAGTTACCCGAACTGCGGATCGCGTCCGGCGAGAAGTACGCCTCGTTGAACTGCGGGCTGTTGTCGAGCTTCGGCATCGGGCCTTCGTTGGTCAGGCGGTCGGCCATGTACGCGCCGGAGATCAGGTCGTGAAAGAACACGACGCCCGGGTAGAACACCTTCGCGTCATACGCGTACAGCGTCGTCGCGACGTTGGTGCGCCACAGCTGGCCGCGCGCGTCGTAGTTGTCGGCGAGCAGCGTCATCCACGAATCCTCGTCGATGTACAGCACGCGCTTCGCGTACTGGTGACGGTAGTTGCTCTTCAGCGTCGCCTGCAGCACCCACACGCGATGCAGCTCGTAGCGGATATACGACGGGTTCTCGTGGCCCTTGGTCAGCAGGTCCGCGTACTTCACCGAGCTGTCCATCGCCTTGTAGTTGTCGTACGGCACGTAGATCTCGCGCTTGCCGACGATCTTCCAGTCGTAGCGGTCGCCGGGGCCGTTGTACAGGCGGTCGTCGTCGACGGTGCGGAAGCCGCCCGGGCCCTGCGGCTGGTCGTAGCCGTACTCGGGCGCCTGGCGCACGCGCCGCGTGCCGGGGTTGTACATCCAGGTGCGCGACGAGTTGTCCGCGCCGGCCTTGTCCCAGTTCGTGAAGCCGACGATCAGCGAGCCGCGGTCGGACAGCGGAAGCTCCGTCGCGTTGCGGTAGTACGTGCGGTTGTTCAGGTCGCTCTTCACGTCGTACTTGCCGGCGTTGCGCGGCGAGTAGATGTCGTAGCGCACCTTGCCCCATGCGATGTTGCCGTCGGAGTACACGACCGCCTGGTCGTAGGTCGCCTGCTCGGCACCGATCGCCGACGAGAAGCGCTGGTTCCACAGCAGCTCGGCGGCCGTTTTCGGGATCGGGTAGGGCACGGTCGGCGGCGCGTTCGTGAGGCCGTTCGCGTCGGAGGTCATCGTCGAATCCGGTGCGTACGTGCGGATGTCCTTGTACACGGCATCCGCGTAGCGGAAGTCGCGATGGCTCGGATAGACGTTGATCTTGAACGTCGCAGGGTAGCGCTTGAACATCGCCTTCTGGCCGTCGGTCAGGTGCTCCGCATACTGCGCCATGTTTTCCGCGGTGATCGTCGCGACCGGCTTCTCGCTCGCGAACGGATCGGGGTAGCGGCTGCCGCGCTTGTACTGCACGTCCGGCGGCGTGCCGAGCCATTTGCCCGACCATTCGGGCACGCCGCTGTCCTTGCTCGCGGCGCGCACCGCGCCCATCGGCGTCAGCGGGCCGTCGAGCGCCTTCAGGTCGTCCGGCGTGACCTTCGGGTACGACGCCGTCGCGACGACCGCGCACGCGGCCATCACCGACGCGCGCAGGAGGGGGAAATGAATGCGTTTCATATCGATCCTCATAGTGCTGAATGACGAGCGGCCGGGCCGCTCAGAAGTGGTAGGTCGCCGTGGCCAGCACGTAGTCGCGATCGGCAAGCGGGCGCGTGACCGGGTTCGGCGAGCCGAGGAACTTCGCGTAGACGAGCGACAGCTGCAGGTTGCTCAGGCGCGTGAAGGTCACGCCGGCCGTCACGCGGTGGTCGCCCTGGCCGGTCAGCGAGCCGAGCGCACCGGCGAGCGGCGACGTACCCGTCAGGTCGTGCGTGTAGGTCAGCGGCACGTCGAGATCCCAGCCGTTGAACACGTTCTTGTAGCTGAGCGTCCACGCGATCTCCATCGCGAGCGCATTGCGCGAATTCGCGAGCGTGGTCGAGCCGTCGAGCTCGGAGATGCTGCCGGCATGCACGTACGTGAGTTCGCCGATCAACGACTGCGAATTCGCGAGGAAGCTCGGCCCGATCGAGTAGATGCCGGACAGGTTGGTCTGCAGCACGTTCGCGCGGGTCGACTGCGGGCCGGTCGGCGTGTTGACGAGCACGGCCGCGCCCTGGCGGTACGACACTTCGCCGGCGACGTTCACCGGGCCGACCTGCGTCGAGAAGCTCGCGCCGGTCAGCTTGATGTTGCTGAAGTAGGTCTGCTGGTACTGGAGCGTCGGGAAGTAGGTCGTGACGACACTCGGGTTCATGTCGTTGTAGTGCAGGTGGTACAGGCCGAGCTCGGTGTCGCCGAGCACGCGAAAGCGCGCGCCGATCCCCCACTGGTTGCGCGCGCTCGGCTTGTCGTCGGGGCCGCGCGGAATGATCATCCCGCCCGGGCCGATGATGAACTGCGCGCCGGGGCCCGTGACGTCCGAATAGCTCCAGTACGTGCCGGGTGCGGTCAGCCGGTTCTGCTGGTACGAGAACTGGTAGTAGCCGAGCAGGCTGAAGTTCGGCGTGATCTGCCACTGCGTCGAGATCTGCGGCACCGGCAGCAGGATGTCCTTCACTTCGGCGCCGGCCATGTACGACTTGGTCGCGTCGGACGGCCCCTGTGCGCCGGCGATGTTCGGGAAGAACAGGCTCTCGCCCCACGCGACGACCTGGTCGCCGACCTTCACGTTCAGGCTCGTCGAGCCGATCCTGAACGTGTTGTACGCGTACGCGGCCAGCAGCGTGGTGTGGCCGCCCGACCAGTAGCGCGCGTCGCTCGTGAAGTTGTTGTACTGGCCCGACTGGTTCACGGTGCCCGGCGCGTCGTTGTAGTTCGGGCGGCGATACGCCTGGTCGTAGAACGTGTCGGCGCGCACGAACACGCCCCAGTCGTCGTGCTTCAGGTTCACTTCGCCGAGCAGGCTGACCTGGTTCTCGATCAGCTTGTTCTTCGCGAAGTTGCGGTCGCCGTCGTCGCCGTTGATGTTCGCCGGCGTGAGGAGATTGCCGCTCGGTGCGCGGGTGCGCATGCCGAGGCCGTAACTGAGCGTGAACGTGTAGTCCAGCGTCGTGTCGGCGCCCAGCTCGATCGTGCTGCCTGCGTGTGCGCCGGGAGCGGCACACGCGAGCAGCGCGGCGGCCAGCGTCGACAGCGTGGCGGTTGCCCGCTTGTCGGTACGGCGCGAAATCCGTTGATGCATGGTGTCTCCTCTTGGGGGTATCGACGACGGTCGACTGTGTGTGTTGTCGTGAGAGGCAGAGTAGGGAGATCGCGGTAGCAGGGAATCGTCAAAATGAACTAGATAACTTCCCTAGGACTGGCAACGATTCGCACCGGACGGCTGGCCATGCGTGCATCAACGTGTGGCCGCCTGCGCGGCCGACAGGAACGCGGGCCGCTCGCCGCCGCCGTCGAGCCGCAGGTTGGCACCCGACGTGTACGACGCTTCGGGCGACGCGAGGAACAGGCACGCGGCGGCGACGTCGTCGGGGCTCGCGAGCCGGCCGGCGGGAATCGTCGCGCGAATGGCGTCGAGCGCATCGCCGTCGCCGTAGTGGCCTTCGGTGGCCGATTCCGTCTGCACGAGGCTCGGGCTGATCGCGCACACGCGCACGCGCGGCGCCCACTCGACCGCGAGCGACGTGACCGCGTTGACGAGGCCCGCTTTCGCGGCGCCGTACGCGGCCGTGCCCGGCGACGGCCGCGACGCGCTGACGCTCGCGATGAACAGCATCACGCCGCCTTCGGGCTGCGGCTGCATGAGCGCGTTCACGCGCTGCGCGAGCTGCAGCGGCGCGATCAGGTTCAGCCGCACGATCGATTCGGTGAAGCGCGGCGACGCATCGGCCGCGAGCGCGAACGGTGAGCCGCCCGCGTTGTTGACGAGCACGTCGAGGCGGCCGGCCGCCGCGCGGATCGTCGCGAGCATCGAGTCGACCTGTTCGATGTCGCGCAGGTCGGCCGCGACGAAGGTCGCCGTGCGGCCGCCGGCCGACGGCGGCGTGTCGGGCGCGCTGCGTCCGCAGACGAATACGCGCGCGCCTGCCGCGAGAAACCGTTCGGCGATGCGCCGCCCGATGCCCTTGGTGCCGCCCGTCACGAGCACCGTCTTGCCGCTGTAGTCGAATCCGTTCATCGTTGCCTCCGTTTCGGTGGGCCGATGATAGGAAGAAGCGCGCGCGGCTTCGTAGTCTGAAAGGATGATGCCGGCCGGCGCCGGCGGCGCAATCATCGTGGCAGACAGCCATCGAACGACGAAGGAGACAACCCGCGATGACGATCCCCACGACGCCGCCGGCCGGCATCTTCACCGACGTGCCGGGCGGCCTGCGCCTGCACCACTACGAGGCGGGCGAAGGCCGGCCGGTGGTGTTCATCCACGGCAGCGGCCCGGGCGCCAGCGGTTTCAGCAACTTCAAGCACAACGTGCCCGCGTTCGCGGCGGCCGGCTATCGCGCGATCGTCATCGACCTGCCCGGCTACGGGCAGTCGTCGAAGCCCGCCGACGTCGCCTATACGCTCGATTTCTTCGTCGGCGCGCTGCATGCGCAGCTGACCGCGCTCGGCATCGGCCCGGCCGTGCTGCTCGGCAACTCGCTCGGCGGCGCGATCGCGCTGAAGTACGCGCTCGACTACCCGGACGAAGTCGACGGGTTGATCATGATGGCGCCGGGCGGCGTCGAGGATCGCGACACCTATTTCCGGATGGAAGGCATCCAGCGGATGGTGCAGCTGTTCACCCACCGCCAGATGAATGACGACACGATGCGCGAGCTGCTGACGCTGCTCGTGCACGATCCGGCGATCGTCACCGACGCGCTCGTCGCCGAGCGGATGAAGGTGTGCGTCGAACAGCCGACCGAAGTGCTGTCGACGATGAGCGTGCCGAACCTGACCGACACACTCGGCGACCTGCGTACCCCGGTGCTCGGTTTCTGGGGCACGGACGACCGCTTCAATCCGGTCGGCGGCGCGCTGAAATTCCTCGAACGCTGCCGCGATGCGCGTTTCGTGCTGATGAACCGGTGCGGCCACTGGGTGATGGTGGAACACGCCGACTATTTCAATCGGGAATGCCTCGATTTCCTTGCGACGCGGAATACGCGATAACGCCGGATGCACCTGATGGCCGGCCTCGATGCGGGCGGCCTGTCTGAACAAAACCCTGGAGACGACATGAAGCTCATCGAAGACCTGTTCGACCTGCGCGGCAAGGTGGCCGCGATCACCGGCGGCGCGCGCGGCATCGGCGCGGAGACCGCGCGCACGCTGGCGGCCGCCGGCGCGAGCGTCGCGATTCTCGACGTGCTGTCGCAACCGGCGGAAGCGCTGGTCGAGGAAATCCGCGCGCAGGGCGGCCAGGCCGCGTTCTGGTCACTCGACGTCACGCACGAAGCCGACGTGGCGCGCGTATTCGGCGAGATCGTCGCGCGCTTCGGGCGGCTCGACGTGCTCGTGAACAACGCGGGCATCGAAGGTCACAACGTGCCGACGCACGAGCTCACGCTCGCGCAGTGGCAGCGCGTGCAGGACGTCAACGTGAACGGCGTGTTCCTGTGCACGCGTGCGGCGATTCCGCATATCGACGCGGCCGGCGGCGGCTCGATCGTGAACCTGTCGTCGATGTACGGGATCGTCGGCGGGCCCGACGTGCCCGCGTATCACGCGTCGAAGGCCGCGGTGCGGATGATGGCGAAGGTCGATGCGATGCTGTACGCGGCGAAGAACATCCGCGCGAACTCGGTGCATCCGGGCTATATCCGCACGCCGATGCTCGAGGACGCGTTCCGCCAGATGGGGCAGGACCCCGATCGCGCTTTCGAGTACATGCAGACCAACGTGCCGATGGCGAAGATCGGCAGCCCGCGCGACATCGCGGCCGGCATCCTGTATCTCGTGTCGCCGGCAGGCCGTTACGTGACGGGCGCGGAGCTCGTGATCGACGGCGGCTTTACCGCGCGCTGACGCGGCGCGGCGTACGCAACGGAACAGGAGACAGGCAGTTGAAAGCGCTCGTGGCAGTAAAACGCGTGGTCGACGCGAACGTGAAGGTCGGCGTGAAATCCGACCGGACGGGCGTCGACATCGCGAACGTGAAGATGTCGATGAACCCGTTCGACGAGATCGCGGTGGAAGAGGCCGTGCGGTTGAAGGAGGCTGGCGTCGTGACCGAGGTGGTCGCCGTATCGGTTGGCGTGGCGCAGGCGCAGGAAACGCTGCGCACGGCGCTCGCGATCGGCGCGGATCGCGCGATCCTCGTCGAATCGAATGAAGGCGTCGAGCCGCTCGCTGTCGCGAAGGTGCTGAAGGCGCTGGTCGACAAGGAGCAGCCGCAGTTGGTGATCCTCGGCAAGCAGGCAATCGACGACGATTCGAACCAGACCGGCCAGATGCTGGCCGCGCTGGCGGGGTTCCCGCAGGCGACGTTTGCATCGAAGGTCGTGGTGGCTGACGGCCGTGCGACAGTCGCACGCGAAGTGGACGGCGGTGCGGAAACGCTGTCGCTTCAACTGCCCGCCGTCATCACCACGGATCTGCGCCTGAACGAGCCGCGCTACGTGACGCTGCCGAACATCATGAAGGCGAAGAAGAAGCCGCTCGACACCATGAAGCCCGGCGACCTCGGCGTGGACGTGACGCCACGCCTGAAAGTGCTCGAGGTGAACGAGCCGCCGAAGCGCGCAGCCGGCGTGAAGGTGCCGGACGTGCAGACGCTGGTCGCGAAGCTGAAGACCGAAGCCAAGGTGCTGTAAGAGGGAGCGGAAAGAAATGACGATTCTGGTGATTGCGGAACACGACAACGCGTCGATCAAGGCCGCGACGCTGAATGCCGTCGCGGCCGCACAGGCGCTCGATGCGGCGGGCGGTGGCGACGTTCATGTGCTCGTTGCCGGACACCATGCGCAAGCGGCAGCGGACGCAGCCGCGAAGATCCCGGGTGTGTCGAAGGTGCTGCTGGCCGATGCGCTGCAGCTGGCTGACGGTCTCGCCGAGAACGTCGAAGCGACGGCGATGACCGTCGCGAACGGCTACTCGCACATCGTTGCGCCGGCAACGGCCTACGGCAAGAACATCGCGCCGCGCATTGCCGCGAAGCTGGATGTCGCACAGATCTCCGAGATCACGGCGGTGGTGTCGGCCGATACGTTCGAGCGCCCGATCTACGCAGGCAACGCGATCGCGACGGTGCAGTCGGGCGATCCGGTCAAGGTCATCACGGTGCGTGCGACCGGGTTTGATCCGGTGGCAACGGAAGGCGGCAGCGCCACGGTCGAGAAGATCGAAGCAGCAGCCGATGCGGGCAAGTCGCAGTTCGTGAGCCGTGAAGTGACGAAGCTGGACCGGCCGGAACTCACGTCGGCGAGCATCATCGTGTCGGGCGGCCGCGGTCTGGGCAGCGGCGAGAACTACACGAAGGTGCTGGAGCCGCTGGCCGACAAGCTATCGGCAGCACTGGGCGCCTCGCGCGCCGCAGTCGACGCGGGCTACGTACCGAATGACTACCAGGTCGGCCAGACCGGCAAGATCGTCGCGCCGCAGCTGTACATCGCGGTCGGCATCTCGGGTGCGATCCAGCACCTGGCCGGCATGAAGGATTCGAAGGTGATCGTCGCGATCAACAAGGACCCGGACGCGCCGATCTTCAGCGTGGCCGACTACGGCGTGGTCGGCGACCTGTTCACGCTCGTGCCGGAAGCGGCCGCGGCACTCTGACCGATGCCGCTGTTCGAATTCAACGGGATGCGCCCGCGCGTCGACCCGTCCGCGTATGTCGACCCGAGCGCGGTCGTGATCGGCGACGTGACGATCGGCGCGCGCTGCTACATCGGCCCGCAGGCGAGCCTGCGCGGCGACTTCGGCGCGATCGTCGTCGCAGACGGCAGCAACGTGCAGGACGGCTGCGTGCTGCACGTCGGGATCGGCGAGACGTGCCGGCTCGGCGTCAACAGCCACGTCGGCCATGGCGCGATCGTGCATGGCGCGACGCTCGAACCCGACACGATGATCGGCATGAATGCGGTCGTGATGGACGGCGCGACGATCGGTGCGACGACGATCGTCGCCGCGTGCGCGTTCGTGAAGGCCGGCTACGACGTGCCGCGCGGCGTGCTGCTCGCGGGCGTGCCGGGGCGCGTCGTGCGGCGGCTGAGCGACGCGGAGATCGACGCGAAGGCGAACGGCACGCGCATCTATCAGCAACTGGCGGCGGACTGCCTGAGGACGATCAGGCCGATCGACGGGTGAGCAGCGGGCATCCGGGCGCTCCAGGGTGTGACGGATTGCCGGGTGGCTTGCCGTTGCCGTAAGATCGGCACAGGCTTTCCCACCGGCACCCGCGTCACATGAAAAAGCACGTCCGTTTGCGGCTCACAGTCATTGCGTCGGCCTTTGCCGTCTACAGCGTTTATATGCACATCCAGCAGTTCATCAATGGCTGCGTGTGGGTCAGGGGCCATCAGCGCTGCAGTTTCGAAAACAGCACGAACTTCGAAGGCTGGATGGATCTCGACCTGATGATCGCGTGCTGCTGGGTCGCCGCGGCGGTGGTGGGCTGGATCTCCGTCATGCAGGCCGCGAAGAAGCCGGGTTGAAGGCGGGCGCTTCCTTCACCTGAAGCCGATCGCCGTCAATCCGTGACAACGATCATTCATGCGGCATCGCCGCAATCGTCCGTGCCTCTTCCGCATCCCCGCGCCGCAGGCGCAAGCGGCCACCGGGATCGGGCTGCGCTCGTTCGACGTGCTGGTTGGCGTCGACGTCGGGATGAGCGTTGCCATCCGTCGGCCGTCGTTGTGCTTTTTGCTGTCGTGCCCGGATAATGACCCGGCGTCGCGCACGCCGCGCGAGGGGAGGCTGCCATGCAATTTCCGACGGGATCGGTGGTCGCGCTCAGCTCGGCTGCCGCGACGATGTTTTCGATGGGCATGCTGTTTCTCGGCTACTGGGGCTGGCACGAGCCGCTGCCTTGGCGGTTCGGCGACTACGTCGTGATCCTGCCGGCGCTGGCCGGGTTCGCGTGCCTCGTCAGCGTGCCGTTTCTCGCCACGTCGCCGATGAAGACCCCCGACGACGAATCGAGGATGCTCGTCGCGCGGCGCGTGTTTCTGTGCGGCGCGAGTGCGTTGTGGTGTGCGATCGTCGCGTCGCTGGTCGTGTGAGCTTCGTCGGGCGATGCGGGCATCACTCGGGGGTGGTGCCGAGATCCACGAAGACCTTGTGGGTGCCCGCCTTGTACAGCCGCTTGCCGAGCTTCGGATAGTCGCACACGTCGTGTTCGGGCCGGTCGCCTGCCACGAGATAGACCAGCGGCAGATCGCCGGTGTTCAGCATCGTGTGTGCGGCGCCGCCGCGTGGAAATCCCATGAAGTCGCCCGGGCCGATCGCATGGGTCCGGCCATCGACGATTGCTTCGCCCGATCCTGAAAGCACGTAGACGCATTCCTCCGCGTAGAGATGCCGGTGGTATTCGGTGGATTCGTGTCCGGGCATCAAGGTCATCAGATGGACGCCGAGTTGCGTCAGTCCGGTTGCGTCCCCAAGCGCGCGCTTCAGGCGGACGGCATTCTCGTTCAACGGATGGACGGAATGCTCCGGTTCCATTGCCGCGATGTCGGCGGCTTTCAGCACTTCACGCGGGGTGTTCATCGTTTGTCTTCTCCGGGAATCGGGGCGCCACTCGTGCGGCGAGTGTGAATTATGGGGGCGGGTGTCGGCGGCAGCGCAGTTTCGCGTGCCTGGATGATGGCGATACAGGGCAGGGCGATGTCTGTCGCCGCGCGATGCTACGTAACGCCGGGCCTCGTGTTACGCACGCGTTACCCAGGACGCAAGGCGTGGTCACGGCCGTGAGGTCGGGCCCGGATGCCCTGCATCGCGCCCGGGAAGGCCGTCTGGATGCGGCCGTCCGGCGTGTGTGTGAAGTCGTCGTTGATGCCGATCGCAATGGCACGATAGGTGCTTGTCTGGATGATCGAGCTGAAAAGCGAACGGGGGCTTCCATGCAAAATCATTTCATCAAGGCGAACGTTGCGCTCGCCGCCATTGCCGCGGCTTGTGCGCTGGCTGCGTGCGGCGGCAGCGATGTTACGGCGCCGAAGCCGGGTGGTAACACCATCGGGACGAGTACGAGTGGGACGAGCGGAACCAGCGGTACGAGCGGCACGAGCGGGACCAGCGGGACCAGCGGGACCAGCGGGACCAGCGGGACCAGCGGGACGAGCGGGACCAGCGGGACGAGCGGAACCAGCGGGACGAGCGGGACGAGCGGAACCAGCGGTACGAGTGGAACCAGCGGCACGAGCGGCACCAGCGGTACGAGTGGAACCAGCGGCACGAGTGGAACCAGCGGGACGAGTGGAACCAGCGGCACGAGCGGAACCAGCGGAACCAGCGGAACCAGCGGAACCAGCGGAACCAGCGGAACCAGCGGAACCAGCGGAACCAGCGGAATCGGTGGCACAAGCGGCACAAGCGGCACCCCGGGCACGAACGGCATCGTCAGCGCCGTCGGCGCGGTCGTCATCGACGCCGGCGCCACGATTTCCGGCGAGAGCCCGCCGGGACCGACCAAGGGCGTGACCACCGGCCTCGGCAACACGGTCGCGGGCGCGGGCACGATCATCCGCGACACGTCGAACGCCGTGAGCAACGGCATCGGTCAGATCGGCTTCACGACGAACCCGGTCGGCACGACGGTCGCCGGGCTGGGCTCCATCGTCGGCTCGACCGGCAACCCGGTCACTGGCCTCAGCGACACGGTGAAGGCGCTCGGCACCGGCCCGCTGTCGCCGTTGGCGCCGCTCACGACACCGGTCGGCGGCCTGCTCGACACCGTCGCCGGTGGCCTCAAGACGGGCGGCACCATGCTCGGCGCGGCGCTGTCGTCGGGCCCGGTCCAGCAGACGACGCAAGCGATCAGCACGGCGATCACGCCGCTCGTCACGACCGTCGGCCAGGTCACGCAACAGGTCGGCACGGCGACCGGCCTCGGGCAGCCCGTCGCGGGCCTGCTCGGACAGATCGGCGGCGCGATCACGTCGGCGGGATGGAAGGTGACGTCCACGTCGCCCCAGCCGCTGGTCGGCGGCGTCGGCGACGTCGTGCGCGCGGTCGGCAACACCGTGACCAATGCGGGCGGCCTCGTGAACCCGGGCGGTGCGAACGGCGCGGTGCCGGTCGCGGGCCTGGTGACGAGCGTGGTCGGCGGTAATACGGCGATCGTCCACAACGGTTCCACGACGGGCACGGGCGGCACGGGCGGCGGCTCACCGTTGGGCGGTCTCTCCAACCCGCTCGCACCCGTCACGGGGCTGGTGGGCGGCCTGCTGGGCGGCTTGGGTGGCCTGGGCAAGTAGCCGATCGATTGAGATCGTCACGGCGGTAACCGGCGAACCGACAATCGGCCGCCGGTTACCGCCAACCAGAATGGCTTGATGATCCCCTGCGGGAAGCGGATCGGACGGGGCCACTCGATGTGTCAATCGCGAACGACGTCGCGCTGCGACGGCGGCCGCGCCAGCCCGCGTGCGGGCAGCGGCGTCGACATCACGATCGACGTGCGGGTTTCGCCGTACAGGTTGATGCGTTCGATCAGTTGTTCGAGATGGGTCATGCTGATCGCGGCGAGCCGCATCATGTACGAGTCCGCGCCCGTCACGTGATGGCATTCGACGACTTCGGGAATGGTTTCCAGCAACCGGAGGAATTTTGCTTTTGCCGGTTGCGGCACCGTGATGCCGATCAGTGCGCTGACCGGATAGCCGGCCGCGGCAGGATTGATCCGGGCCGTGTAGCCCTCGACGACGCCGGCCGCTTCAAGGCGCTTCACGCGCTCCGTTACCGCCGGCACCGACAGGTGCACCTGGCGCGCCAGCTCCGTGTAGCTGATGCGGCCGTTGGCCTGCAGCAGCGTCACTACCTTCCAGTCCAGATCGTCCATTGCGGCGAGATTTTTTAAGGCGGAGCGGCCATTTTTCCTTAAAAACCGCATTCAGCAATGACGGGACTTTCCCTACGATGCCTGTTCAACACGTTACATGTCGCAAGGAGCAGGCGATGCTGTTCATCAAGTCCGTCGTGATGGGGCTATCGATCGCGGTGCCGGTCGGGCCGATCGGCATGCTGTGCATCCAGCGCAGCCTGAGTCGCGGTTTTCAGGCGGGATTCGCGACGGGCATCGGCGCCGCGTGCGCCGATGCGATCTACGGCCTGCTCGGTGCGCTCGGCATCGCCGGTATCGTCACGGCGTTCCCGATGCTGACCGTCGGCCTGAAAATCGGCGGCGGCGCGTTTCTCGTGTGGCTGGCGTGGACCATCGCGCGCCAGGCGCCGGCCGCGTCGACGGCGCAGCGCGACCTGCCGCGCACGACCGTCCTGCGCGATTTCGTGACGACGTTCGGCCTGACGCTGTCGAACCCGATGACGATCCTGTCGTTCGTCGGGATTTTCGCGGCGCTCGGCCCGCTGTCGGGGGCGCGGGAAGGGGCGGTGTGGCCGGCCGTGGCGCTGATGGTCGCCGGTGTGTTCATCGGTTCCGCGACGTGGTGGCTATGCCTGAGCGGCACGACCGCCGCACTGCGCACGAAGATGTCGTTCGCGTTCATGCACGGGCTGTCGCGCGTGTCGGCCGCGGTGATCGCGGTATTCGGCGTGATTCAGGTGGTCGCGGGCGTGCGCGGGGTCCTCTAGGCCGATGCGTCGTGCGGCTCGCGTTGCCCGTTCATCGGTCGACGCTCGACGGATTCAATTCGACGTCCGATGCCGGCAAATGCGCATGCACGAAACGCGCGATCTCCTCGCTCAGCTCCCTGTCTTCGGGCGCGCCCATGAAGCCGCCATGCGGCATCCCTTCGAATACGTGAAGCTCGGTCGGCACCTGCGCGCGCCGCAACGCGCGATGCAGGCGCACCGCGTTCGACAGGAACAGGTCGCGCGTGCCGCTCTGGATGAAGGTCGGCGGGAAACCGGCGGAGAAATCGCCGAACAGCGGCGACAGATACGGATGCGCGAGATCCGCGCCGTTCGCGTAGAGCAGGTTGTTCGGCATCAGCGACGCCGGCAGCACGACATCGACGAGGCGATTGGTTTCGAAGCTGTCGCCGGATTCGGTCAGGTCGACTTCCGGCGACAGCAGCACCAGCGCGGCCGGCAGCGGCAAGCCTTCGTCGCGGGCGCGCAGCACCATCGCCGCGGCGAGGTTGCCGCCCGCCGAGCGTCCGCCGATGACGATGTTTTCCGGCGCGTAGCGCTCCAGCACGTACGCATACGTCGCGATGCAATCGTCTAGCGCGGCCGGATACGGATGCTCGGGCGGCATGCGATAGTCGACGCCGTAGCACCGAATGCCGAGCCGGTCGGCCTGCATCCGCGCGCCGGCGCGGCACGCGGCGCCGCCACCGAGCACCAGCGCGCCGCCGTGCAGCTCGATGTACGCGCATTCGTCGGACGCCGCAGCTTCGGGCGTGGCGACATGCACGTCCGCCGCGCCGGCCCGGATCGTCTCCACGCTCGAACGCAGATAGCCGCCGAGCTGCTCGATGGCCGCCGCGTAGTGCGCGTCGGCGGCTGCCTTTACGCGCATCCATGCATCGAAATCGTCCGGCGGCGGCATCACGTGCAGCGCGTTCAGCGGCACGCCGTCGCTGCCGACCAGTCGTTCCAACGCGGTTCGCGCTTCGTCGCTGATCGACGTCGGGAAGGGGACCACGCGGCTCGGCACGGCGACGCCGTCGGGTTTGTCTTTCATCGATTCGGCACCGTTGGATGTTGGGCGAGTCATGTGGCGGCAGGCCAGTGGCGCAGCATCACGTCCAGCGCATCGAGACTGCGCGACCACGACAGGTCGGAAGCCGGTGCGCTGTGCGCGAAACCGCCCGCGCTTTCGAGCGTGACATAGCCCATGAAAAAGCCGCCGAGCAGACGGATCGCATGCGCCTGCTCGGCTTCCGGAGTGGCATAGCTGCGCAGCACGGCCGAGGTCATCCTGACGAGCTGGCCACCCGCGCTTTCGGCGGCGCGTTCGGCGCTGACCGGGTGGCGCGCGGCAGCGAAGCGACCGGGGTGCTCGCGGGCGTAGTCGCGATAGACGTTGGCGAGCGCGGTGAGCGCGTCCTTGGCGGTGCGGCCGGCCAAGGCGTCGGTCGCGCGATCGGCGAGCTCCTTCAGCGCGAAGAGTGCGATGCGGCTCTTGAGGTCGTCGAAGCTCGGGATGTGGGAGTACAGGCTGGCCAGTTTGACGTCGAAGTGACGCGCGAGCGCCGCGCCGGTCAGGTGCTCGAAGCCGGTTTCGTCGGCGAGTTGCGCGCCGGCTTCGACGAGTTTGTCCAGGGTGATGCCGGCGCGTGCCATGGTGGATGCTACTCGAATTAGTCAAAAACCTAATTCTATTAGTTTTGGTGGCGATGTCAATTTCCCGAATTCGCCCACCGCCATGTGCGTGACGATCACCCCAGCTCGAACGACGTCACCCCGAACACGCGATCGATCGCTATCGCCGGTGGGTCTTTCGTGTACATCCGTGCGGTTTCGAACACGCTCGTCATGCCGTGCCGCTCGGCCAGCGCGACGGCTGCCGGGTTCGTTTCCGGCACGTCGAGCACGATGACCTCGCCAGGCATGCGCGCCGCCAGCGCGCGAAACAGCCCGGTGGCGACGCCCGTGTCGTCGGCGAACAGCGGGCCGATCTTGCAGCCCGTCCTGCAACGGCGCACGACACCGTAGCCGGCGACACGGCCGGCGTCGATCGTCGCGAGCGCAACGGCATCCGGCTGCGCGATCCAGGTGGAGACGAAACGCTCGCGCGCCGACGGAAAGCACGCGCGGTCGTAGGCAAGCAACTGCTCGAAGGGCACGTCGGCCGCTGCCACCACGTGCGTGCACCCGATGCCGCCCACGCGCCCCTCATAGCGGATATTGCGGTAAGCAAGCTCGAATCCGGACTTCCTGTAGTTCGCCTGCTGGGCCACGACACCATCGAGCCCGATGTTGCGGTCTCCGAGGTAACGCATGCCGTGCTGCCAGGTTCGGATACCGAAGCCTTTGCCGCGAAACCCGGGTTTCACGATGTAGAGGCCGATGAAGCCGAAACGTTCGTCGTAGGCGACCGCAGAAATGCACGCGACCGGCTCGCCGCGCCAGATGCCGACGAAGAACCCGGCGGGGTCCGCTGCCCTGAAACAGGAAGGATCGTGCAGGCCGGGGTTCCAGCCTTCTGCCGCCGCCCATTCGACCGCCATGGCGACCTCGTCGGCCGACATGGTGCGCACGATGAAGTCTCCGCCTTGGTCCATGGTTCACCCCCAGTCGCCGCGTTCACGATTGCGCGTTGCGTTACCGGCTGCCGAGCCGAAGCCGCAGTGAAGGACGAGTTGCCCCGTTTCGCGCTATTCCCGTCAGCGAAAAATCTATGGATGGATGGTTTCGCCGCGATTCAGCATGTCGATGAATTCCCCGATTTTGCGCGCCCGGGTTTCCGGCTTCTTGGCATGCTGTATCCGATACAGGATGGCATAACGGTTACGGCTGTTCAGTGTTGCGAAAAACGTGCGGGCTTCCGGATTGGCGTCCAAAGCCGCCTGCAGGTCGTCCGGTACGGTCGAATTGCTTGCCGACGTATAGGCAGCCTGCCAGCGGCCGTCCTTTCTTGCCTTCTCGATTTCGCACAAGCCGGGCGGGCGCATTCTGCCAGCGGCGATCAGCGCTTCAGCCCGGTCCGTGTTGAGTTTGGACCAGATGCTTTTTGCGGAGCGCGGCGTGAAGCGTTGCAACCAGTATTGCTCGCTCTCGGCCCGCTTTTGACCATCGATCCAGCCATGGCAGAGGGCGCTTTCCAGCGCCTGTTCGTAGGTGACGGTGCGCGGGCCGGCGCCTTTTTTCGCGAGACGCAGCCATGCTCCGGTCGAAGTGGTGCCGTTTTGCTCTAACCAGTTTTCCCATTCGACCTGACTGGTAAAGGTTAGCGCGCATTCGGTCATGTCACTGTCCTGAATGGTGGGGTACACGTGCGGGGAGGGCGTCCGCAGTCTAACAGTGTTGATACGGACAGCAATGTGCGCAGTGCGACGAAAGGCCGGCGGCTCGTCAGCCGTCAGTCTGTCGCTTGGTTTGAGGGCGGCATCACCCGTTTCAAGCATCCGGTGGCGCAGGCATCGGACGCACGATTTCAAATGGGAGGCTTCGCCAGCGATCCGGCCGAAGCCTCCCCATCCCCGTCAGAACGTGTAGCTGACCTTCCCGAACGCCGTCCGCCCGAGCGTGTTGTACCCATATGCGGTCATGTACTGGCGATCGAACAGGTTCGACACCGTCGCCGACACCGTCAGATGCGAATTGATCCGGTACGAAGCACGCAGCCCCACCGTCAGATACGAAGGCAGATAGATCGAATTCGCCGGATCGTCGAACGTCGTGCCGCCATAAAGCAGCGACGCCCCCGTGCTCAACGCATGCAGGTGCAGTTCATCCCACGTGTGATCGATGTTGAGGCTGACCGTCTGGCGCGGCCGGCGGTTCAGCCACGAGTCATTGGTCTCGTCCTGCGGATTCAGGATCCCGACCGCGACGCTCACCGGCGTCGAGCGGCCGATCGTCCCCTTGTACGACAGGTCGATGCCGCGAATATGCGCGCGGCCGATGTTCATCGGCGAGAACGTCGCCGGGTTGTACGCGATCAGGTTGCTGACGCGCGTATCGTAGATCGCAGCCGTGAACGTACCGTACGACGTGTTCGCATCGACCGCGGCCTCGACCGACGTGTTGCGTTCCGGGTTGAGGTTCGGATTGCCGTAGCCGGGGTAGTACAGGTCGTTGAACGACGGCAGCTTGAACGCATTGCCGTACGACACGCGCGCCGTGTACACCGGCGTGATCGCCCACGACAGCGCCGCGTTACCCGTATTCACCGACTGCCCGGCGATGATTTCATGACGCCCCGCGAGGAACATCGTCACGCTGCCGAGCGTCGCCGATTGATGCAGCGAGAACGCGGAATCGTTGCGCGTCGGCACGCCGTTCGGAATGTCGACCGGCAGGAATGCCTGCTCTCGCGTGAAGTCGTAGGCGAGCTTGGTTTCGCCCGACAGCGGCAGCCCGAACAGATGGAATCCGCGCGCCTGGTGCGTCAACGACGTCGACGTGCTGATGCGCTGCGAATTGATCTGGTCGGTCGGGATGGTCGGATCGCTCGCGTAGATGAACCCGCGATCGTTCGCATAACCGAACGACTGGTCGAACTGCGTGTCCGGCGTGATATCGAGGTGGAACGCGATACCGGTCGTCAGCTGATGATCGAGCTGGCGATTCGCATAGCCGCGGTTGTCGTACGACAGATCGGACCGGTGATACAGCGCGAACGTCGAGATCGACCAGTTGTCGCGCGCGTAGCCGAGGCGCGCATCGAGATCCTGCGCGTGGTACGGGTTGCGGCCCGCCTCGTGCCCATACGCGAAGGGCCGCGTCGCGTCGATGCCGGCCGTGTTGTACGAATGCAGGCCGAGCGAGTAGGTGAGCCCGCCGAGCGCGGCGAGCGGCCCGGTCGACGGCACCGTGCCCGACGTGCGCAACTGCGTGTCGAACGTCTTGTTCGAGCCGCCGCCGAACGACACGGTGGTCTGGTTCGGCTGGTTGGCCGCGCGGCGCGTGAAGAGCTGCACGACGCCACCCATCGCATTGGCGCCGAACGACGCGGCGGCCGGCCCCGAGATCACTTCGACCCGTTTGAACGATTCGGTCGGCAGGTCCGCCCACGGCGCGATGCCGGTGGTCGGCGAGCCGATCCGGATGCCGTCGATGAACACGGCGACCTGGCTGGCCGACGAGCCGCGGATGCTGACCGACGCGGACGAGCCCGGACCGCCGTTCTGCGAGACGGTCACGCCGGGCAGCGTCGCGAGCGCCTGCGTGATGCTCGGGTCGCTCGGCGACAGCCGGTCGAGATCGGTACGCGTGAGCACCTGGGTCGTCGCATAGCGCTGGTCGAACGACTCGGGCAGCCGGCGTGTGTCGGTCACGTTGATCGTCGGCAGGTCGGCGCCTTCGGCGGCCGGGGCCGGTTGCGTCACCGCGGGGTCGCCGGCGGCGTGGGCGAGCGGCGAGAGGAGCGCAGTCGCGGCGGACGTGGCAAGGAGGTGTCGAATCTTCATGAGGCTGTCGTTGTGGTCGGGCTGCGCATGCGTCGATCGGGGAGCGCGGCGGGCAGCGCCGGTTTTGTTATCGGTGATTGGGTTATCGCGCGACCGGGCCGAGCGGGCTGCAGACCCGGGCATCGGCGCGGCACATGCCGGCGGACGCGATCGACAGGGAACGGCGCGCGCGAGCAGGCGGGCCGTGCATGCCGGCGGTGTGCCGGCGCGACGCTTCCGGTGAGGAAGCGGGTGCGGTAACAGTGGACATCGGGCGGATCCTGAGGTCGGGCCGTCCATGCAACGGGCACCGCCAAAGGCGGTGCTGGCGCATCGGGACACCCCGCCCGGTGCGGCTGCTTGGACCTCGGGTCGATGGCAGGTCTCCTGGCTCGCGGGTCCTGATTCGTGCCGGCCTTCCCGGTTTCCCAGTGGCATGCAGTGGCACGGATTCGCCGCTCACAGTTGCGGGGGCAGCCGCAGATTCGAGGCACTGCCTCGCCTGCGTTCCCTTTTGATCCCGTCTCCGGGAACCATCAGCGCGCAAGGGTAATGGCGTGCGCGCCGGCGCGTCAATTGTCGGGCAGCGCCCGGATGCGAAAAAACGTCATCGACGCGCCAAAACTTTCGAAATCCTGTCTTTCATGCGTCGACGGCGCGTTTCATGTCTGACGAAATGGCGTGGTGTGCTGCCATGCAATCGCGCCGAAACCGGCTCGGGGCGACGCCCGTCCACCTGACGAACGCGCGGCGGAAGGCTTCCTCGCCGCCGAACCCGAGATGCGCGGCGATCCGCGCGACCGGCCAGTCCGACTCGCGCAGGCAGCGTTGGGCGGCCTCGGCGAGACACTGCTCCCGCAGCACGTGATAACCGCTGCCTTCGGCCACCAGCCGCCGCCGCAACGTCGCCTCGCTGACGCCGAGCCACGCGGCCAGTTCGGCGAGTGCCGGCAACGCCTGCTCGTGCGCGAGCGCCGCGTCGAGAAAACCGCGCACCTGCTGCGCCCACGACACGACGGCCGGCGCCGCATCGATCAGGCGAAACGGAAAATCGACGAGAAACGCGTCGAGCTCCGCCGGCTGCCGCACCACGCGGCACGCGAGCCGCGCCGCATCGAATGCGAAGCCGTAAGTCTTGCGGCCTACCTCGACCGGCGCATTGAACAAGCCGAGCAGCGGCATCGCGTCGTCGCGGCGCGGATGGCCGAGCCACACGGCGGTCGGCCGCAGCGGCAGCCCGATCAGCCAGCCGAACAGTTGCAGATAGCAGAACAAGCCCGTCAGGTCGACGAGGCACGCGGCCGGGCTGCGGGTGCGGCGCAGCGAATCCATCCGGAACGTCGCGCGCCCGTCGCGCACGGTGAGCGACAACGCGCCGGCGCGCGGCGTCAGCATCTCGCCGAATTCGCGCGCACAGCGGATCGCGTCGGCCAGCGTCGCGCAGCTCAGCAGGCAGCGGCACATCAGGTCGACCTCGCGCTTGCGCATCGGCGGGTGGCCGTCGCCGCGCGCGACCTGCGCCTCGAGGCGTTCGATCGCGTCGCGGTACAGCGCGACGAAATCGCCCGGCGTCGCTGCCGGTGGCGGCGGCTGCGCATCGCGGTCGGCCGGCGGCGCGCCGCTGCGCGTGAGTTCGCTCAGCAGGCGCGCGCCGAGGCCCGGCAGAACGCGGCCGCGGGCCGGGATGGCGCGCTGTTTCATGAGTTTCCCGATCTGATCGTTGCGACAGGGGGCGGTGAGCGGGCCGGTAGGGGTCTGCGAATCGTCACCACGCAAGAATGCTATCCACGCCGACCGCCTTCGGCCTCGCCGGAACGGCGTAGGCCGGCTGCGCATCCCCGACACGAACGACCACGACCGACCCCGGACGACACGCGAATGATCCAGATCGTAGACGAAATCACGCTCGCGCCCGAGCGCATTCCCGACGTGCTTGCACTGCTGCGCGACCGTTACCTGCCGGGCCACGCGGCGCGCGGGCTGGCGGCGGCCGGCCGCTGGGTATCGCCGCCCGTCGCGGTGCCGGGGCAGCCGAGCACGCTGTGGCTGACCTGGCACGTGGCCGACGCGCCGGCCTATTACCGGATGCGGGCGCTGACGGATGCCGACGTGGTCGGATTCTGGATGGCGGTCGACGAGCTGTGCGACATGCGCCGCCGCCATGTGATGACGGACGCCGATGCGCCGCTGGCTGCGCTGACGGAGGCCGATCATGCGGCATGA
This sequence comes from Burkholderia sp. AU27893, assembly GCF_002223205.1. Taxonomy (NCBI): domain Bacteria; kingdom Pseudomonadati; phylum Pseudomonadota; class Betaproteobacteria; order Burkholderiales; family Burkholderiaceae; genus Burkholderia; species Burkholderia sp. AU27893. Next base: position 1,037,465 of record NZ_NKFD01000004.1, read on the forward strand.
CACGGCGCAGGTATTCGTATCCACGGATTGCGATGCGGGCGCGATCGAGCGTGCGTTGCATGAAGCCGCGCACACGCTGGCCGGCGCGACACGCGTGGCATTGGCACGCAATCTGGACGGCAGCTGGGGTGCGGGCGACTACACGCTCGACGTGCTGCGTGACGATTCGGCGGCCGACGGCACGGCGGAGTTTGCGGCGCTGGCTCGATTGCCGGGCATCGAGCGCATCGACGGCGCCGAATGCCGTGCGATCGGCGGCGGCCTGCGCGAACCGACGCTGCACGACGGCGTGTGGCGCACGCTGATGCTGCGCGTGCGGCCGCAGGCCAGCACGGCGCAGATCGCCGCGCTCGAACGCGAACTGCTGCGGATGCCCGCGTTCATGCCCGGCATCCGCAACTGGCGGCTGAGCCGGATCGAGACGCCCGGCGCGTGGACGCACGTGTGGCAGCAGGAATTCGCGCACGTCGGCGATCTCGTCGGCGAATACCTGATGCATCCGTATCACTGGGGCTGGGTCGACCGCCGGTTCGACGCCGAAAGCCCCGACTGGACGGTCGATGCGATCTCGCATGCGTTCTGTCCGCTCGCGTCGAGCCTGCTGGCCGACATGGCGGCGTGACGCGCGGCCCACCTCAAGCCGACATTAAACAAACCCTGGAGACACGAAGATGCGAGCCCTGTTGATCGACCGCGTCGGTCATTCCGACACCTTGCGCATGGCCGACGTGCCGACCCCGGCACCGGGCCCCGGCGACGTGCTGATCCGCGTGGCCTACGCGGGCATCAATCCTGCCGACTGGAAATGCCGCGAAGGCTACCTCGGCGCGTTCATGCAATACACGTTTCCGTTCGTGATCGGCTTCGACGCGGCGGGTGTGGTCGAAGCGGTCGGCGACGGCGTCGACGGGTTCGCGCCCGGCATGCGCGTGTTCGCGCAGACCGACGTCGGCGCGGGGCGCTGGGGTGCGTTTGCGGAATACGTCGCGGTGCGTCACGACTCGGTCGTGCGCGTGCCGGACGCGGTGAGCCTGGCGGAAGCCGCCACGGTGCCGACGCCCGCGCTCGCGGCATGGGCCGGCCTGTTCGACGACGGCGGGCTGAAGGCGGGCCAGACCGTGCTGGTGCACGGCGGCGCGGGCGCGGTCGGCGCGTTCGCGATCCAGCTGGCCGTGCAGGCCGGCGCGCGCGTCGTGGCGACGTGTTCGGCGCGCAATCGCGAGACGGTCGAATCGCTGGGCGCGGCGGCCAGCATCGACTATCGCGCGCAGGACATCGCCGCGTCGCTGCGCGCCTGGGCGCCTGGCGGCGTCGACCTCGTGCTCGACACGGTCGGCGGCGCCACGCTGCCCAATGCGCTCGACCTGCTGGCGCCGGGCGGCACGCTGGTGAACATCATGACGCTCGCGGCCGGCGATGCGGAGCGGCTCGCCGCGACGGCAGCCATTGCCGCACGACGCGGCCTGCGCACCGCGATGACCTACAGCCGGATGCCGAGCGGCGGCACGCTCGGCCGGATCGCCGCGCAACTGGACACGCGCGCGCTGCGCGTGCCGCGTTTCGACCGTTTCCCGCTTGAACAGGCGGCCCGCGCGCTCGATCTCGTTCAAACGGGCGAGGCGAAAACGAAGCTGGTGCTTCATGTTGCGGATATCGCCCGCTGAGCGGTCCGCACGCCCATTACAGGAGACAACGATGACCGATACCCGAACCGGCGTACTGGCCGGCAAGTGCGCGCTCGTGACGGGCGCCAGCCGCGGCATTGGCCGTGCGATCGCGCAGCGCCTCGCATCCGAAGGCGCGACCGTCGTCGTGACGGCGCGCAGCCTCACGCCATCGGCGACGACCGCCGGCACGCTCGCCGAAACGGTTGCGCTGATCGAGGCCGCCGGCGGCCGCGCCATTGCGCTCGCGGCCGACCTGTCGAACGCAACCGAGCGCGATGCGCTCGTCGGGCGCGCGGCGCAAGCCGCCGGCGGCCTCGACATCCTCGTCAACAACGCGGGCGTGGCCGACTACGCGTGCGTCGACGCCATGCCGATGACGATGTTCGACACGACGATCGAACACTATCTGCGGATTCCGTTCGCGCTGGCGCAGGCCGCGATCCCGCTGATGCGCGCCCGCGGCGCCGGCTGGATCGTCAACGTCGGCTCGGTGACGGCGCTGCCGCCGCTGCGGCCGTTCGACGATTTCTCGCGTGTGGGCGGCGCGACCGTCTATGCGGCGGCGAAGGCGGCGCTGTCGCGCTTCACGCAGGGGCTCGCGGCCGAACTCGAAGCCGACGGCATCGCGGTGAATCTCGTCGCGCCGAGCACGGCGATCCGCACGCCGGGCGCCGCGCGCTACATCCCCGAAGGCTATCCGACCGAGGACGTCGCGTATCTCGCCGAGACCGCGCTCGCGCTGTGCCGCCTGCCGGCGCGCGAACGCACGGGCCTCGTCACGCACAGCCTGCATTTTCCGCTCGCGCAGCAACTCGCGGTGCGCTCGCTCGACGGCCGCACGGTGCTGCCGCCGCCGGTGATTCCCGCGTATGCGCATCCCCACATCGACCCGACAGGACTTTGATTGACATGACGAACTCGATTCGCTTCGACGGCGGCACCGCCGTGATCACCGGCGCGGCCAGTGGCATCGGCAGCGGGCTCGCACGCCACGCCGCCGGGCTCGGCATGCGCGTCGTGCTGGCCGATCTCGACCCGGCAAAGCTCGACGCATTCGCCGCGACGCTCGACACCGACGTCCTGTGCGTGCCGACCGACGTCAGCCGGCCGGAAGCCGTCGACGCGCTGGCGGAAGCCGCATGGCAGCGCTTCGGCGGCGTCGACCTGCTGTTCAACAACGCGGGCGTGATGGCGACCGGCTTCAGCTGGGAAATCACGCCGGAACGCTTCGAGCGCAGCTTCGCGATCAACGTGCACGGTGTGCTGAACGGCATCCGCAGCTTCGTGCCGCGGATGCTCGAACGCAACGTGCCGGCGCGCGTCGTGAATACCGCGTCGGTCGGCGGGTTCCTGCCGAGCCCGCTGATGTCGCCTTACTCGGCAACCAAATTCGCGGTGGTCGCGCTGACGGAATCGCTGTACGGAGAACTGAAGATGCTGGGCGCACCGGTCGGCGTGTCGTTGCTTGCGCCGGGCCCTGTGCAGTCGGGCATCTTCAACGACCCGTTCGGCGCGGTGCACGACCGGCCCGAGGTGCGCGGCTTCGTCGACACGATGCGCGCGATGCTGAACGCGCACGGGCTGACGCCCGACGCGTTCGCCGCGCGAGTGTTCGACGGCATCCGGGCAGGGCGCTACTGGCTGATTCCGCAACCGGAGACGATCGACGGCGCGCTGCAGCGGCGCACCGACGACATCCTCGCTTCACGCGATCCGTCGCTGCCTGCGTTCTGACGGCCGGGCGCGGCACGGCGCCCGGCGTGCGCCGTCACATGCGCATGCCGGAGTGCGAACGGCCGCTCGGGTCGCCGCCGCGATCGGGCGGCGTATTGTTCTGATCGATCTTCGCGAGCACGAAGCCGGCGTGCGGCAACGCGCCGGGCGAGCGGTGCGTCGCTTGCGCGACGGCGTCGTGCGGCGACGCGGCGGGAAAACCGGATGACGTCACGCCCGGTTGAGCGAACGCCGAAAGGGAAGCGGCCGCCAGGGCGGCGGCGACGATCGCGTGCGATTTCATGGTGGCTCCTTCACGACTGACTGCGCGACTGACTGCGGGACAACGTCATCAGTCTAGGGCGCGAAACTTAACGCGACGTGAAGGAGCGATGCGGCGCGGATGACGGAATGTTCATGCGCGCCGCGACGTTCATGCCGGCGCCGACACCAGTGCGCAGAAGTTCTCGAGATCGACGTTGCCGCCGCTGATCACCACCCCCACGCGCTTGCCCTGCAGCGCGTCCTTCATCCGTCGCACCGCGGCGAACGACAGGCAGCCGGTCGGCTCGACCACCATCTTCATACGCGTGGCGAAGAAGCGCATGCAGTCGATCAGTTCCGCGTCCGTCGCGGTCAGGATGTCGTCGACGTCGCGGCGGATGATCGGGAACGTCAGGTTGCCGAGGTGCTGCGTCTGCGCACCGTCGGCGATCGTGCGCGGCGTGTCGATATGCACGATCGCGCCGGAGCGGAACGATTGCTGGCCGTCGTTGCCGGCTTCCGGCTCGACGCCGTACAGCGTCGCGTGCGGCGACAGCGCGCGCGTGGCGAGCGCGGTGCCCGACAGCAGCCCGCCGCCGCCGAGCGGCGTGAATACCGCATCGAGCGGGCCGACCTCGTCGAACAGTTCCTTGGCCGCCGTGCCCTGGCCGGCGATCACGTCCGGGTGGTCGTAGGGCGGGATCAGCGTGAGGCCGTGCTGCGCGGCGAGATCGCGCCCGATCTGCTCGCGATCCTCGGTGTAGCGGTCGTAGGTCACGACCTTGCCGCCGTAGCCGCGCGTCGCGGCCATCTTCGCGGCCGGCGCGTCCTGCGGCATCACGATCGTCGCGGGAATGCCGAGCATGCGCGCCGACAGCGCGATCGCCTGCGCATGGTTGCCGGACGAGAACGCGACGACGCCGTTGCGGCGCTGCGTCGCGTCGAAGCGCGACAGCGCGTTGAACGCGCCGCGGAACTTGAATGCGCCCATGCGCTGCAGGTTCTCGCACTTGAAGAACACGTGCGCGCCGAGCGCTTCGTCGATCGTCCGCGAGGTCATCACCGGTGTGCGGTGCGCATGGCCTTCGAGCCGGGCCGCGGCGGCGGCCACGTCGTCGTAGGTGGGGAGAGTCGGAGCGTTCATGGGTTATCCGGTGGTCGTAGGAATCGGTCAGCGGGAAAGCGGCGCGGGTAGCGCGCCTGCGTCATTTCGCATCGTTGTAGACGGTCGCGCGCGAGACGCCGAGATGTTGCGACACGATTTCCATCGCGCGGCGCACCTCGAGGAAACCGTCGGCCTTCAGCTGCTGCATCAACTCGCGGCGCTGGTCGGTCTTCAGTTCGCGCGGCGTCGTCGCGAGGCGCATCGCGAATGCGTCGATGCGCTGGCGGATCGCGTCCGCGCCGGCCGGATCGAGCGTTTCCGCGACGGCGTCGCCGTCCGTGCTGCAGAACTGGTTCAGCATGCCCTGGAAGCCGCGGAACAGCGTGACGTCGGCATTCAGGCACAGCGCGGCCACATAGCGGCCGGTCGAATCTTTGATGCCGATCGACGTGCTTTTCGCGGTGCGGCCGTCGGCGAAACGATTCGGGTAGTTCGCGAGCACGGGCGGGAAATCGTCGTCCGCGATGCGGGCGAGGCCGAGCTCGGTCGCGGGATCGCCGACTGCTCGCCCCGACAGGTTGTTGTGGATCGCGAGGATCGCGTGCTTCGGCGTGCGCAGGTCGTGAACCACGACCTCGGTGAACGGCGCGAACATCGCGCCGAGCCCTTCGGCGATGCGCTGCACCTGTTCGATCAGCGACGCCTGTTCGGACAGCACGGGTTTCCGGGTGAAGGTCATGATGGTTTCGCGGTCAGGTTTCGGATCGATGCGACGGCTGCGGGGAGGGGGGCAACCGGCGTATTACTCGCCGTCCGCGGCTTCCGGCCGCGTGATGTCGGCGAGCAGCGGCTGCGCGATCCGTACGTAGTCGGCCGCGTCGAGCACAACGGAGCGGTCGAGGCGGCCCGCATTGAAAGCGATTTCGGTGTTGCGTTCGACCAGGGCGGGATCGACGACGAGCGTCACGCTGGCGTCGAACACGAACGGCGGCACGGCGCCCATCACGCAGCGCGTGACGGTGGCCGCGAGGTCGGGCGACGCAAGGGTGGCCTTGCGGCGGCCGAGCGCATCGGCGACCTTGCGGAAATCGATCTTCAGGTGGCCGGGAATCACCGCGAGCGCGGTGGTGTCGCCGCCATCCTTGAACGTGCAGAGCATCGCCTTCGCGCCCTGTTCGGGGCGCGTGCCGCGCAGCGCGGCGATGGCGTCGGATTTCCCTTCGGCCGGATGCTCCAGCACACGGAACCGCGCGCCGGACGTGTTCAGCAGATCGCAAAGCGTGTCGAAAACGGGGTAGTCGCTCATGTCGCTCCGGGCAAATTGGGCCGGGGAATCGAGGGCGCGCTCGGGTTCGTATGCTTCGGCGTGCCGGTCGATGGATTGTCCAAGTATAGACGTTTTGTCATGGGCGTGGCAAAGGGGCGGGGAGTGGGGAGTCAAGGGCGTTCGGACGCATCGACGAGAATGTGTCGATCGACCGATTTTGTGACGGGTATCGAACAAGTCATGCGTATGCTCGTCAATCGACATCGGTGCCTCTCCCCGGATTTCCAATCCTGCGTAGAATGTCGCCGTCAGGTTCGGCCTTTCGGTCTCTGCAGTGGAACCGACACGACCCTGAGTCAGGTATCGAAGTTTTTCAAAATCCGGTCGACCAACCTATATCGCCACTCCCTGTGCATGAGGCGGATACGGTGCATGTGGTCTGCGACCGGGCATCAGCGGCGCTGGCGCGACATCAGCACCATCGCCCCAAGCATGCGCTCGCGGGGCAGCAGGAGGATTTCTTGAAGAGGGCGGCTCTCGATAACGGACGCGTCTTGACCGAACGCGGCAAGCACGCTGTGAACAAGATTATGGCCAGTGCGATCGAGATCTTCGTGGACGAAGGCTACGGCGGGCTGACCATGCGAAAGGTCGCGGCCAAGGCGGGATTGGCGCTGTCGAACCTGCAGCACTACTTTCCGACGCGCGAGGACATCTTCGCGGCCATCCTGACCGTGACGAGGGAGACGTACGCCAACACGTACGACAGCGTGCGTGCGGACACGTCGCTGACACCCGAGGGCCGTCTGGAGAAAGTGGTCCGACTGTTGCTCGAAGACAGCAAGCAGCCCAGGACCCAAAGCCTGTTCGTGAACTTCTGGGCACTGGCCCAAACGCAAGAGTTCGCGCGGAAAATGCTCGAAGAGGGGTATGAATTTCAACGCGGCGTGATCGCCGGCCTCATCGAAGCCGTGAACCCGGCGCTGCCACAAGCGGTACGCATCCGGCGCGCGGCGCTTGTTACGGCACAGATCGAGGGGCTCATCGTGCTGATACCGCAAAGGAATCGGTTCCCGTCGGATATCAAGGGAATCGAGAACGATGCGGTGATGGCCATTCTGGCGTTGGCCAAGGCGCCGTGAGCGGCAGGGTTGGAGCGATTGTCGGTAGCTCATTACCAGGGGGGCTTTTGCACACCACGCAGACGGAAATCGAAGCGCCGGGCCCTGCCGGCCCGTTGAAGGGCACGCTCTTGTCCCCGAACACCAGCGACATGCCGGTGGTGCTGATCGTGCCGGGCTCGGGCGCGACCGACAGAAATGGCAACGCGCCGAGCTGGCTTCAGGCGTCGACGTACCGGTTGCTCGCGGAACGATTGTGCGAAGAAGGTATCGCGTCGGTTCGAATCGACAAGCGCGGCATGTATGGCAGCGCGTCGGCGATACCGGATGCCAATGATGTCGTGATCGACGACTACGCGGCGGACGTCCATTCGTGGGTGGCCGCCATCCGCGCGCGGACAGGTGCTTCCAGCGTATGGGTGTTGGGGCACAGCGAGGGCGGTTTGGTGGCGTTGCTGGCGGCGCGGCAATCGACCGACATTGCCGGCCTGATCCTGGTTGCCGCGGCGGGGCGTCCGCTCGGGCCCGTATTGAGGCAGCAACTGCGGTCGAACCCTGCCAATGCGCCGATCCTGGAAAATGCGATGTCGATCCTCGACGCCCTGGAAGCGGGGAACGGGGTAGACGCGACCGGCATCGATCCGGCGCTCATGCCGGCGTTCAGGCCGCAAGTCCAGCGCTTCCTGATGAGCGAATTGACCATCGACCCGGCAGCGCTGCTGGCCGGTTACACGAAACCCGTGCTCATCGTGCAGGGCGCGCGGGATATCCAGGTTGCCGTGCAGGACGCGGAACTGTTACAGCGAGCAAATCCGCAGGCCGAAATGGCGCTGATCGCCGACGCCAATCACGTTCTCAAGGCCGTCCGCACGGCGGATCTGCAAGAAAACCTCGCTGCTTATTCGAACCCGGATCTGCCACTCGCGGACGGTGTCGTGGAGGCTATTTCAGCGTTCGTGCACGCATCGGCATTGAATCGGGCCTAGTCCCGGCCGAATCCGGTTCGTCTTTCGTGGCGGCTCGTGCGACGGCGAGTAAGCGCTGGATGACGTCGAGCGTCGGCCGTCCGCAAGCGGGCGGGACCGCATCAACCGGCCCGGGCCGAACGCATTGAGCGGGAGTCGGCGGCAGGGGAGATTCGACGGGCAAACGAAATCGCCGGAAATCGTGCCGCGTCAGCGACTCAGATAATCTGTTACCCGCGCCTGCAGGTGCGGGATTGCGTCGGTGAGCCGCAGATACGCATCGACATCCATCAGTGTCCATTCCTGGCCTTCGTTGCCGAAACGGATCGCGGCGATTTCCGCTCCGCTCAACCAACTGGCGAAGAACCAGTGTGGCAGGCGATCCGGTCGACTCGACGGATAGACCCGCGACCAACTGATCCGGCTGCCCGGTATCGTCACGCCGAATTCCTCATGGAGTTCACGCAGCACGCAAGCTTCGGGCGTCTCGTTCCCTTCCCGGCCTCCGCCCGGCAGGTCCCACAAACCGGGAAACGGTATGTCGGGTTTGTCGTCGCGTCGATAGACGAGGATTTCCCGGTCCTTGAAGAGTGCGATTTTCGAACCACTGAAGGGGGCGAGCGATCCCATGCATGATCCATATCGTGGAAGCGGTGTTGTCATTGTAGATTCTCGGCATCCACGCGTTCGCTCGATTTAATATAAGCATCCGTCTGGCACGACAACGATGACAGAGCGCGCAACGGCTGCTACCGCTCGTCAGCTTGAAACCATCCAGCGATGGATCCGCCTGTTATGAAGACTCTTTCTATAAAAAGCGGCCAATGGGTGTCGATCGGTGGACGGCAACAGAAAAATGAACCATGACAAACCTGATTCGATTCCGCGTTCGACCGGTATTTCACGGCAGCGATCTGCTGGTCGAGGTACTCGACGACCATCGCACGGCGGATTTTCCAGACGTCGCCGCGATCCTGCAAGACGCGCTGCATTCGGTCCAGGTTCCGCATCCGGATGGCCTTGATGAACCCGAGGTCGCCTTGTCTCAGGACCGTTACTTCAGCTACTGGACATATGCCCGCGGCCACTACGAAATAGACGACGATATCTGGGGATTGTTCGTCACGGCGACGTTCGACAACGCGCGCGTCGTCGCGGACGTCGAAAGCGCACTCCTGTCGACGCGAAAGTTCGTCAAGGAAGACGTGGATTTCAGCAGGTTCGAGTGAGTTGAAGAGGCCGCTAAAACTCGTGTAACCACGACGAACGGCGGCTCCCCGTGGCCAACAGGGAACGTTCCAGGTCGATCAGCGCCAAGCGCGGAAATTCGGAAAGCAGCAAAAATCAAGCCGGCGATGCGCACAAGCGCTCCACCGGCCCGCAACGTAAAACCGCAATCAATCCAGACGTAGGCGACCGCACAAGGCGATCGCCCGACCTCACCCCCGCACAGCCTTCACCACATACTGACTCGTCGGCACCACATCGATCTTGTCGAAATCGATGAAGCGCCCGCAGCTGTCCATCATCTCGGCTACATTCCGCTGGAATTTCTCGTCATCGCCGACTGCATCGAAGAACGCATGCGGATCGGTCATCGCGGCAGCGGGGAAGCATTCCTCGACGATCGCGTCGTACCCCGGCGCCGCATGCGTGAGCGCCCGCACGACGACGTTCTGCACATACAGGAAGTTATCCTGCGTATCGATCGCGACGCGCGTGTGATGCCCGTGCCACACATCGAGCCACGCTTCGTGCGTCAGCCTCGGCGGCCGCTTCAAAAATGCGAGCTGAGAAAATCCGGTAGTGCGCTCGCCCGGCCGCGCCGGAAAGCGCGTATTCGGAATCGGCTGCGACTCGGTAACGAGATACGCCGCCATGTGCGGGACCACGGCGCGCACCGCGTCGTCGAACGGCTGACGGAACATCGCATTCGCGCTATCGACCCACACCGCGACGATCCCGTCGATGCCAGGATGCGTGTTGGTCTGCTTCAGGCCGGCGGCCGGCGCGACATCCGCATCGGCGACGTTCACCTGCACGCCGTGCGCACCGAGCGACAGCAGCTTGTCGGCGAGCTGCGCGCGCACCGTGCGGCTCCACTGATCGGGCGCGGCCTGCGTATCGCGCCACAACACATAAATGACTTTCTCCATTGCTCCGGCTCCAGAGGGGTATGACAGGATCGGCGGCATTGCCGCCGGGATTCAGGAAGCGGCTTCAGTCGATCCGGCCGTCTGATGCGCATCCGGCGCGAACCGGTTCGCGGTCAGCGTGAACGACGGCGGAATCGGCGACGTGACGGTTTCGAACAGCCGCTCGTGGCGCGTCGCGTGAATGCGCCACACGCCATCGCGTTTCACGTACTGGTCGTCGTAGAACGCGGTGCCGTGCAGCAGGTAGTTATCCTCAAGATTGATCGCGTGATCCTCGAGAAACCACACACCGCACGCGTGATCGGCCGACACCAGCGTGAGCTCCGGGTGATGGCCGTGATGCATCGTCAGGAAGGTCGGCTTGCCGATCAGCGCGCGCAGGCTCGACACGAACGCGTCGCGGCCGTCGTACGCATAGCGGCCGCCATACAGCCGCGCTTCGCAGTCTTCCGTCAGGCACTCGGCGAGCAGCGCCCAGTCGTGCGTGTCGACCGCGCGGAAATACCGGTACTTCAGCTGTCGGATCTGCTCGTACTCGTGGAGCGTGCGGGTCGTGTCGTCCATCGCCGGGTCTCGTGGTGGTGTCGTTCGATGGTAGGAACGAAGCCGCCTGCATCACATCGTCTGTTCGGACGAACGCGGCAGACACTCGTCAACACCGGTGCCGAAACGATTCGCGGTTTCATCCGAACGGGTGATGGCCGACGCATCGCGCGGCGGTAACGTGGCATCGACGCGGCGTTCGAACCGCGCCGGTACCGAACAAGGAGACAGGATGACCCTCATCGAATCGCTGGAAGCGCGCGTGCGCCGGCTCGAGGACGCCGACGCGATCCGCCGGCTGAAGGCGCGCTACTTCACCTGCTGCGACCGCAAGGATCCGGAAGGGATGCGTGACTGCTTCGCGCCCGGCCCCGTGCAGATCGACTACGGCCGGATCGGCAGGTTCGATACACGCGACGCGCTCGTCGACGTCTTCGCGCAACTCGGCTGCCATCCGCACATCGTCGAGATGCACCACGGCGTGAATCCCGAGATCGACGTGCTCGACGCGACGCATGCCCGCGGCACGTGGGGCTTGCACTACCAGATGATCGACACGAATGCGCGCACGCTCACGCAGCTCGGCGCGTACTACGACGACGCATACCGGAAGGTCGACGGCGAATGGAAGATCGTGGGCACGCGCTGCGTCGTCACGTCGACGCTGTCGGCCCGCTACGAAGGCGATGCGCCGGGCGTGCTGTTCGCCGGCACGCAGCCGCCGGGCGCGTGACGCACGCGAACGCCATCCACGTGGCGCTCAGCCCATTCCACAGGAGACATCGAACATGACACAGAACCACGAGGCGCCGGTCGCCGTCGTGACGGGCGCCTCGCGCGGCGCGGGCAAGGGCATCGCGCGCGCGCTCGGCGCGGCCGGCATGACCGTGTATGTGACGGGCCGCTCGCAGAACGAAGGCGATGCGCCGCTGCCCGGCACGATCCACGAGACCGCACGCGAGATCGATGCGCTCGGCGGGCGCGGGATCGCGGTGGCCTGCGACCACGCGGACGACGCACAGGTGCAGGCGCTGTTCGAGCGTGTCGAACGCGAAAGCGGGCGGCTCGACATCCTCGTCAACAACGCGACCTACCTGCACGATCAGTTGATCCTGCCGGGCCCGTTCTGGGAGAAGTCGCTCGATCTCGTCAACATCCTCGACGTCGGGCTGCGCTCGGCCTATGTCGCGAGCTGGCACGCGGCGCGGCTGATGGCGCAGCGTCGCAGCGGGCTGATCGCGTTCACGTCGTCGTTCGGCGCGAGCTGCTACATGCACGGCGCGGCGTACGGCGCGCAGAAGTCCGGCGTCGACAAGTTCGCGAAGGACATGGCCGTCGACCTGAAGCCGTTCGACGTCGCGGCCGTGTCGATCTGGATGGGCCCGCTGCGCACCGAGCGCACGACGCGCGTGTGGGAGGAACACCCGGATCTCTACAAGGAATTCTCGCTCGTCGCGGAAAGCCCCGAATTCACGGGCCGCGTGATTCACGCGATTCACGGCGATCCGCAGCGCATGGCGTTGTCGGGGCAGGTGCTCGTCGGCGCGGAAGCCGCGCTGCGCTACGGCATCGCCGATCTCGACGGCAAGCAGCCGCCTTCCTACCGCGAACTGCTCGGCGGCCCCGTGCAGGCGCATCCGGCGATCGTCGCCTGAGGAGCACGCATGGGCATCCTGACAGGCAAGGTCGCGCTCGTGACGGGCGCGGGGCAGGGCGTCGGCCAGGGCGTCGCGCAGGCGCTCGCGGCGGAAGGGGCGCACGTCGCGGTGGTCGGCCGCACCCTCGACAAACTGCTCGCGACCTGCGAGACGATCCGCGCGCGCGGCGGCGTGGCCGAGCCGTTCGTGTGCGACGTGATGGACGCGGAGCAGATCGCGCAATGCGTCGACAGCATCGTCGCGCGGTTCGGTGGCGTGCAGATCCTGATCAACAACGCGCAGGTCGTGCCGCTCGGCCGTTTGCTCGACGTGACCGACGCGAGCTTCCTGGCGGGGCTCGAATCGGGGCCGATCGCGACGCTGCGCATGATGCGCGCGTGCCATCCGCATCTGAAGGGTGACGGCGTGATCGTCAATTTCGCGTCGTCGGCCGCGGTGCGCTGGGATGCGTCCGGCTACGGCGCGTATGCGGCGACCAAGGAGGCGATTCGTGCGCTGACGCGCGCGGCGGCTTGCGAATGGGGCGTGGACGGCATCCGCGTGAACGCGGTCGCGCCGCACGCGTTGTCGCCGGGCCTGAAAGGCTGGGTCGACGCGAATCCGCAGGAAGCTGAGGCGTTTTTCCGCACGATTCCACTCGGCCGCGTCGGCGACTGCGAGCAGGACATCGGGCGCGCGATCGTGTTTCTGGCGAGCCGCGACGCGGCATACCTGACGGGCGCGACGCTGCCGCTCGACGGTGGCCAGGCTTACTGGGGTTGAAGGCGGGAATCGAAGGCGCGCGGCACGGGAGCCGCGCGCGAATCATGGGACGGCAAATCCGCGCATGGGCGTAGCGCGGCAGCCGGCAAACCGGAATCGAAGCGAGGACGACATGGGTCGACTGGAAGGAAAGGTAGCGATCGTCACGGGCGGTGCGCGTGGCATGGGCGCGGCAACGTGCAGGCTGTTCGTCGAGGAAGGCGCGCGCGTCGTGATCGGCGACGTGCTCGAGGCGGAGGGCGAAGCGCTCGCGCGCGCGCTCGGCGACGCGGCGCGCTTCATGCGGCTCGACGTCGCCGACGAAGCGAGCTGGGTGCGCGTGACCGAAGCGACGATGGCGCAGTTCGGCCGGATCGACGTACTGGTCAACAATGCCGCCGTGCTGACGTTCGGCGGCATCACCGAGTTGTCGAAACGCGATTTCGAGCGTGCGGTGTCGATCAACCTCGTCGGAACGTTCGTCGGCATCCGGACCATCGCGCCGTGCATGATCGCGCAGAAGAGCGGGTCGATCGTCAACATCTCGTCGGTGGACGGGCTGCGCGGCGTGAACGCGCTGGCCGCGTACGTGTCGAGCAAGTGGGGCGTGCGCGGGCTGACGAAGGTCGCGGCGCTCGAACTCGGCCATCAGGGCGTGCGCGTGAATTCGATTCATCCGGGCGGCGTGAACACCGTGATGTCGAACCCGACCGGCGCGCCGCTCGAGGAAATCAACCAGCACTATGCGAACGTGCCGCTGCAACGCGTCGGCCTGCCCGAGGAAATCGCGCGCGCGACGCTGTTCCTCGCGAGCGACGAAGCGTCGTACTGCAACGGCGCCGAACTGGCCGTCGACGGCGGGATGGCCGCAGGCGCGTATTACCCCGGATTGCCCGGCGCGCCGTTTTGAGCAGGGGCGCCTGCGACACGCTCACGTCAGATGTTTGTGTACGCAACCTAATTCAGGGTTTGCCTGAGTAGCGAAAACCTGAATTCGCCCGGCCCGCGCTCGCGTGGGCCTCGCGCGGGAGCGCCGCGCCAAATTTGCCGCTTCCGCGAAACCCTTGCCGGACGGCCGTCCTGGCCGTTTCGTCCCCAAAGCGCGCGCCATGGCGCGGTAAAAAGCACGCACATGCAACCGGCGTGCCGGCGCGCCGACATAGTTGTTTCTTGTTGCAACGCAACGTTTGCCGAATAACGGCGATGGTATGCTGGCCGTCATGGAGTTGTACGGCAGGTTGCTTGTATGGCGAAACTCGCGTTCGCAATTACTAAAGAGACATCACCTTCTCTCGCACGCATCGCGGCATCGACGCGCGCTCCGCTCGCGCGTCCCGTCCTGCGCGCCGCCGCACCCTGCGCTCCAATCGCATCCCCCATCTCGCGGGCTCGCCCCGCAACCCCCATCCTCGCCCAATAATCTGGAGACACTTCATGTCGCACAACAATCTGGCCGAAGCAACACACGGCCCGCTGATCGCTCCGCCGGCTTTCGTCAAACATCGCAAGCTGATCGACTGGGTGTCGCGCATCGCGGCGCTGACGGAGCCCGAGCGCGTCGTGTGGTGTGACGGTTCGCAGGAAGAAAACGACGCGCTGTGCCAGGCGATGGTCGATCAGGGCACACTCACGCGCCTGAACCCGGCGAAGCGCCCGAACTCGTATCTCGCGCAATCCGATCCGTCCGACGTTGCGCGCGTCGAGGATCGCACGTTCATCTGCGCGGCCTCGCGCGACGACGTCGGCCCGACCAACAACTGGATCGAACCCGCCGAAATGCGCGAGACGCTCAACGGCCTGTTCCGCGGCTCGATGCGCGGCCGCACGCTGTACGTCGTGCCGTTTTCGATGGGCCCGCTCGGCTCGCCGATCGCGCACGTCGGCGTCGAACTGTCCGACAGCCCGTATGTCGTCGTGAACATGCGGATCATGACCCGCATGGGTCGTGAGGTGTACGACGTACTGGGCGAGGACGGCGAGTTCGTGCCGTGCGTGCACAGCGTCGGCCATCCGCTCGAAGCCGGGCAGCAGGATGTGCCGTGGCCGTGCAACCCGCTCAAGTACATCGTGCATTTCCCCGAAACGCGCGAGATCTGGAGCTTCGGTTCGGGCTACGGCGGCAACGCGCTGCTTGGCAAGAAGTGTTTCGCGCTGCGTATCGCGTCGACGATGGGCCGCGACCAGGGCTGGCTCGCCGAACACATGCTGATCCTCGGCGTGACGTCGCCGGCCGGCAAGAAGTATCACGTCGCGGCGGCGTTCCCGTCCGCGTGCGGCAAGACCAACTTCGCGATGCTGATTCCGCCGCAGGGCTTCAAAGGCTGGAAGGTCACGACGATCGGCGACGACATCGCGTGGCTGAAGCCGGGTCGCGACGGCCGGTTGTATGCGATCAACCCGGAAGCCGGCTTCTTCGGCGTCGCGCCGGGCACCGGCGTGAAGACCAACCCGAACGCGATCTCGACGCTCACCGAGAACGTGATCTTCACGAACGTCGCGCTGACGGAAGACGGCGACGTGTGGTGGGAAGGGCTGACCGACACGCCGCCCGCGAAGCTGACGGATTGGCAGGGCAACCCGTGGACGCCGGAAACGGCCAAGGAAACCGGTCGCAAGGCCGCGCATCCGAATTCGCGCTTCACGGCGCCGGCCGCGCAGTGTCCTTCGATCGACGACGACTGGGAGAATCCGGCCGGCGTGCCGATCGATGCGTTCATCTTCGGCGGCCGCCGTTCGACGACCGTGCCGCTCGTGACCGAGGCGCGCGACTGGGTCGAAGGCGTGTACATGGCCGCGACGATGGGCTCGGAGACGACCGCCGCCGCGGTCGGCCAGCAGGGCATCGTGCGCCGCGATCCGTTCGCGATGCTGCCGTTCTGCGGCTACAACGTCAGCGATTATTTCGCGCACTGGCTCAAGCTCGGCAAGCAGCTCGAAGGCGCGGGCGCGAAACTGCCGAAAATCTACTGCGTGAACTGGTTCCGCAAGGATGCGAACGGCAAGTTCGTGTGGCCGGGCTTCGGCGAGAACATGCGCGTGCTGAAGTGGATGCTCGATCGTCTCGAAGGCACCGGTGGCGGCGGCGAGCATGCGTTCGGCGTATCGCCCGCGTATGAGGACCTGCACTGGGACGGCCTCGATTTCACGCGCGATCAGTTCGATGCGGTGACGTCGATGAACGCGGATGAATGGCGCGAGGAGCTGAAGCTGCACGCGGCGCTGTTCGATATGCTGAAGCTGCGCCTGCCGGCCGAAATGACCGACACGATGAAGAAGATCGAGCAGCGCATCGGCGCCTGACGGCCCGCATCGACACGTCGTACCCGACGTCCCGCCGCCGGCCTGCATCGCCGGCGGCGGGACGTTTTTGCATCGGCGCTCCACACGCGCCGTTCGCCTACTGCGCGCGGCAATGCGCGACGACTTCGTCCACCGCGCGCTGCACGTCGCCGCGCCGGTAGCGCAGCAGCGCGCTGTCGGCCGGATCGGGCTCGTACGACACGACGTTGCCGCGCCCCGTGTAGATCGCGATGTCGGGCAACAGCGGATGCTCCCGGTCGAGCGACGGCACGTCCTGCGGATTGCCGGCCGCGCGGAAGAACGCCGCGAAGTAATCGGCGAAGCTGAGATTCTCGTCGCCGACGAGGTAGGCCTTGCCCGCTTCGCCACGCTGCAGCGCCCCCCAGATCGCTTCCGACAGCGATTGCGTCGAGATGAAGTTGCTGCCGCCGGCCGGCCCGAACACGGGCAACCCCGCGAGCTGGCCCTGCGCGTAGCCCGTGTACGCCGCGAACATCTCGTTGCGCAGCCCCGGCACCGACCCGACGACGAACGGCGCGTTGACGCTGCACACGGCGAACGACGGCGTCGCGAGCGCGCGTACGCGTTCGTCGGCGAGATGGCGCGAGCGCACGTACGGCACCGTGTCGACCAGCGCCGGCGCGACCTGCGGATAGAAGCTGCCGACCAGCACCGCACGCTTCACGCCTGCCTCGCGCGCCAGCGCGAAGAAGCGCGGCACCGCGTCGACGTTCGCGCGTTCCCAGTGCGCGGCTTCGTCGGTGCCGGGCGGCAGGTGGCGGATGTCGTTGCCGGCCGCGAACACCACGGCGTCGAACGGTGCGAGGTCGTCGCGTGTGAAGTTGCCGGCCACGTAGTCGCGCAGCAGCACGTCGAACTGCGCGAGCGCGCTGCCGGGTGCGGGCGGCTTGCGCGCGGCGAGCGTGACGAGGTTGCCCTGCGCATGCAGGTGCAGCGCGGCATGGCCGCCGATGAGGCCGGTGCCGCCGACGATCAGGATCTTCATGATGTCTCCGAAAGCGGCGCAATGTCGCCGCGTGAAATGAACAGGCAAGCGGTGCCGCTCAGAAATTGAAACCGTTGCCCGTGACGACGGGCAGGTTGGTCCAGAAGCCGTTCGGGTCGCGATACCAGCCGGCCGCCGCGAGCGCGCCGCCGTCGACATGCAGCGTCGTGCCGGTGACCCACGCGGCGAGCGGGCTCGCGAGGAACAGCGCGGCGCCCGCGATATCGCCGGCCGCGCCGAAGCGCCCGAGCGGGATCCAGCGCGGGATGTGCCCGTGATGCTCGGCCGCGACCATCGCACTGACGGGCACCTGCGGCGTCTCGGTGGTTTCGGGGGCGATCTGGTTCACGCGAATGCCGGCCGGCCCGAGTTCGAGCGAAAGGCTCTTCGTGAAGCCGGTCAATGCGGCCTTGAACGACGCGTACACGGTGCAGTTCGGAATCGCGCGAAAGCCTTCGATCGACGACACGCCGACGATGCTGCTGCCCGCGCCGCGCTTGCGCAGCAGCGGCAGCATCGCGCGCGTGACGAGGAAGACCTGGCGCAGGTTCACGTCGAACAGCCGTGCGATGTCGTCGTCGGTGCAGTCGTCGAACGGTTTCGCGATCCGCAGGAAATCGCCCACGTTGTTGACGAGCACGTCGAGGCCGCCGAAGCGTGCGTCGACGCTTCGCGCGAATGCTTCGACCTCGTCGCGGCGCGTGACGTCCACGGTGCCGACGAGCGCGTCGACGCCTGCCGCTTCGAGTGCGTGGCGCACGTCCTGCGCGCGGGCCGGGTCGATCTCGGCTACCGCGACGCGCGCACCGGCCGCGCCGAACGCTTCCGCGCATGCGCGACCGATTCCCGCGCCGCCGCCGGTGACCAGCACGGTCTTGCCGGTGAATGAAATCATCGATGGACTCCTTTGAACGGGAAGGCAGTGGGCCGCGTCACAGCGACGACACCAGTTGCGCGTTGTCGATCCGCAGCTCCGCACCGTTCACGAAACGCGATTCGTCGGACGCGAGGAACAGCACGAGATTCGCGACGTCCTGCGGGTCGCACATGCGCGCCATCGGATCGCTGCCGATGCCGAGCGCGGCGGGGTCGAGATCGGGCATCAGCGCCTGCGTCATCGGCGTCCAGATGCCGTCCGGATGGATCGAGTTGCAGCGGATCCGGTAGCCGCTGCGCTTGCAGTGCACGGCGACGCTGCGCGCGAGCGCCGTCACCGCGCCTTTCGACCCGGTGTACGCGCACATCATCGGCAACCCGCCGAGCGCGGCGACCGACGACATCATCACGATCGAGCCCGGCGTGTCGTTGCCCTTCATCGCGCCGATCGCGTACTTGCAGCCGAGGAAATAGCCATCGGCGTTGGTCCGCATCACGCGCCGCCACGTGTCGAGGCTCGTGTCCTCGATCGAACCGACCGGGCAGATCGCCGCGTTGTTGACGAGCACGTCGAGGCGGCCGAAGCGCTCGAGCGTCGATGCGATCGCCTGCTGCCAACCGGCTTCGTCGGCGATGTCGTGGCGGACGAACAGCGCCGCATCGCCGATCTCGCGGGCGAGCGCACGGCCCGCGTCCTCGTCGATGTCGGTCAGCACGACACGCGCACCTTCGGCGGCGAGCCGCAGCGCATCCGCGCGGCCGACGCCGCTTGCCGCGCCGGTGATCAGCGCGATCTTGTTTGCGACTCGATTCATGGTCGGTCGGATTCCCTTGATGTTGAAAGAAGGCGCGCTCATGCGGCGCCCGGTACGCGACCGGCCTTGATCGCGTCGAGCGCGGCCGTGCCGTAGATCTGCGCGATCGTGTCGTCCACGCGCGGGTTGGTGCGCAGCTCGTGGCCGCCGTCGACCGCGAAGCTCTGGCCGGTCACCCAGCCCGACTCGGGGCCGGCGAGATAGCGCACCGCGTGCGCGATCGCTTCGGGTTCGCCGAGCGTGCCGAGCGGGATCTGTTCGAGAAAACTGTCGACGAGCGCGCGGTCGTCGAACATCGGCGCGGTGGCTTCCGAGCGCGTGAGACCGGGGCGCACCGCGTTCACGCGGATCTTCGCGCCGGCCAGTTCCTCGGCCGCGCCGCGCACGAGCGCTTCGAGCGCGGCCTTCGCGGTGCAGTACGCGGACAGCCAGCGGAAATTGATCCGCGCGGCCGTCGACGAAATGCAGACGATCGCGCCGCCGCCGCTGTCGGCGAGCCGCGGCGCGGCATGACGGATCGCGGCGAACGCGCTGTGCAGGTTCAGGTCGATTTCGGCGCGGAAAGTGTCGGCGTCGTGCAGCAGCAGCGGCCGGAAGCCCGCGCCGCCGACCGTCGGCACGACGATGTCGAGGCGCTGGTCGAGCGCCCACGCGCAGTCGAGCGCGGCCTGCAGGTCGCCTTCGTCGCAGGCGTCGCCCGCATGGATCGCGACGCGGCTGCCGGGCACGGCGTCGGTCAGGTGCCGGCGCGTGCGTGCGAGCGCGTCGCGGCGGCGGCCCATCAGCACGACGGCCGCGCCGTCGGCGACGAGCGCGTGCGCGCAGGCCGCGCCGATGCCGCCGGCGCCGCCCGTCACGAGCGCGGTGCGGCCGTCGAGGGGAGCGGAGGTGCGCATCGTTCAGCCCTCCAGCGGCAGGTCTTGCGCCCAGTCGACGTGCAGCGTGCGCGCGGCGAAGCGCCACGTGCCGCCGTCGAGCACACAGCGGTCGCGATAGCGCAGCCCCCAGTCGAGCTTGCGCTTCACGCCATCGCGCACGTAGACGTGGCAGGCGACGCCGTAGGTTTCGACATCGGCCTCGTCGCCGTCGAGCGTGACGAGCTGGTTGTGCACGTGATGCTGGGTCGCTTCGTAGCGCTCGATCACGCGCATGCCGGAGACGATCGCGTCGCGGTCGTCGAAGCGGAAGCCGGGGCCGGCCAGCGTGGCATCGGGAGTGAAGAGCGTGGTGAGGCGTGGCCAGTCGCGCCGGTCGACGGCTTGCGCGTAGCGGCACGCCAGTTCGTACAGCGCGTGGCGGGGATTGGAATCGGTCATGCGTGGGCTCCCGTGGAAGAACGGAACGCGTGGGCCGCGCAAGGCGGGCCGACGCGACGGCAGTGCGACGTCGACGCGCAGGTTCGCATCGCGCAGGCCGGGATTCATCGTCCATACGGAGCAGGGCGCGGGTCGGGGAAAACACCGGGGCAGGCCGCTACGCATCACGTGAGGGCGCAGGGATGGTGCGGCGCAGCGACCCATGCGCGAGATGCGTCTGACGATTCGTGCGGCCGGCTGCGGCAGGCGCGCGACGTGCCGAGTTTGCTCCGCGTGGGCGAAGCCGTGGCGCGTGATGTTGCGATGCGTCAGGCCGCGCATCGTCCGCTCAGCGTTTGCCCCTAGTCGAAATGGACGATGGCCGGCGGCCGGGCGCTGGTTACCGTGCAGTCATCTGGCGCCGCATGTGATGCACGCCGGACACGAACCGCACCAGCGGACAACCGGAGGGGACGACGATCATGAGACTGACGACTCGCAAGCTGTGCGTATTGGCGATAGGCACGTTCGCTGCCATGGCGATGGCGCGATACGGCGCCGATCAGGTCCCGTCGCCGCCGTATGCGGCCGGCATCCTGCAATGCCGCTCGGTCGACGCGAACGGTTTGCCGACCGGGTGCGTGCCGATCGATCCGTCGCACTTCGGTTTCGCCGCGATGCGCGGCATGTGACACCGGCGCGGCCGCGCGCCGCGCAGCGCGGAAGGCATGGCGGCGCGATGGCGTACGGATGCCTTTCGCTACGACCACGGTGGAATCACCGCGCGCCGATCGCGCTTCACGTGATTCGACTTCAACCGGGCGTGAGACGGTGGGCGTCTTGCACGCGCCCCGTTGCACGTCCGTCTCGGCAACGAGGCAACGCGGTGACGTCCGCGTCAGACCTTCGCCACTTCCGTCGTTTTCCGCACATTTCCAAACGCTGACCCATTCGTCATGTCATCCGACTATTCCCTGACTCACCCCCTGAATATCCGCGACGTGCCTCGCTGGGATGCCGAACACGACGTCGTGATCGTCGGCTTCGGCGCGGCCGGCGCGTGCGCGGCGATCGAAGCCGCGAGCGCCGGCGCCGACACGCTGATCGTCGAACGTGCGTCGAGCTACGGCGGCACGAGCGCGCTGTCGGGCGGCGAGATCTACCTCGGCGGCAGCGGCGGCACGCCCGCGCAGCGGCAGGCCGGCTTTACCGACGACACCGAGGATCTGTACCGCTACCTGATGCTGGCCGGCGGCCGCGACGCCGACGAGGCGAAGGTGCGCCTCTACGCGAACGACAGCCTGGCGCACCACGACTGGCTCGTCGCGCAGGGCCTGACCTACAAGAACACGTTCATCGCCGAGCGGATCGTCGAACCGGAAACCGACGATTGCCTGATCTGGTCGGGCAGCGAGGAAGCCTGGCCGTTCAGCGAGGCCGCAAAGCCGTGCCCGCGCGGGCACACGCCGCAATGGCCGGGCTGGGGCGGCGGACAGATGCTGATGCGCGTGCTGGCCGAACGTGTGGCGGCGCTCGGCGTCGCGACGCGCTACGACACGCGCGCGCTCGCGTTGATCGTCGACGACGGCGGCGCGGTGCGCGGCGTCGTGCTGCGCGCCTATGGCGAGACGGCATTCGTCCGGGCGCGTCGCGCGGTGATCCTGTGCGCGGGCGGCTTCGCGATGAACCGCGACATGGTGCGCCGGCATGCGCCGCAGTTCCTGCGCTCGGACGAACCGATCGGCAGCCCCGGCGACGACGGCTCGGGCATCCTGCTCGGCCAGAGCGCGGGCGGCGCGGCGATTCACATGGATCAAGGCTTCGTCAGCCTGCCGTTCTACGCGCCCGAATCGCTGATCAAGGGGATCTTCGTGAACGCGCGCGGCCAGCGTTTCATCAACGAGGATGGCTATCACGGTCGCACGGGCCATCACGCGTTCCATCAGGCCGACGACCGGATCTACCTGCTCGTCGATCAGGCCACCTACCAGGAGCCGCCCGCGATCGCGCGAATCGGCATCGCGGCGGCCGGCGAAACGTGGGAGGAAGTCGAACGCGACCTGCAGATGCCGGCCGGCACGCTGACGGCGACCGTCGACGTCTACAACCGCCATGCGGCCGACGGCACCGATCCGCTGTTCCACAAGGCGAAGAAGTGGCTGCAGCCGCTGATCGAGCCGCCGTTCGTCGCGCTCGATTGCCGGATCGACTATGCGTTCTATCCGCACTTCACGCTCGGCGGGCTCGATA
Organism: Burkholderia sp. AU27893; assembly: GCF_002223205.1. Taxonomy (NCBI): domain Bacteria; kingdom Pseudomonadati; phylum Pseudomonadota; class Betaproteobacteria; order Burkholderiales; family Burkholderiaceae; genus Burkholderia; species Burkholderia sp. AU27893. The sequence goes on from NZ_NKFD01000004.1 coordinate 1,060,207, forward strand.
CGCTGCCGACCGGGCAGGTGGTCGATGCAACACGCGCGCCGGTGCCGGGGCTCTATGCGGCGGGCCGCACGACCTGCGGGCTGCCGCGCTGGGGCGCCGGGTACAGCTCGGGGCTGTCGCTGGCCGACGCGACGTTCTTCGGCCGGCAGGCCGGGCGCCACGCCGCGCAGGTGGAGTGCGACGCGGTGCGCCGCGCCGCTTAGCGTTTTCAGGCCGGAAATGAACGACGCCCCAGGCCATCGCATTGCCCGGGGCGCCGTCGTTTCAAGCAGCCAGGCGGCCAGGCAGCCAACCTCTCAGATTGGGCGGCCCTTAGCCGAGATCGAGCGCATTCGTCAGATCACCCGGCGGCGTCGCGCCGCGCGCGGCGAACGCCTTGTCGCGCGCGACCACGCCGTCGAGCGGCGCGAGCCCGTGCACGCGGCTGATGAAGCGCAGGATCGAGTTCGTGTCGTAAAGCGTGTGATCGACGAAGCCCTTCTTCGCGAACGGCGAGATCACAAGCGCCGGAATCCGCGAACCCGGCCCCCAGCGGTCGCCTTCCGGCGGCGCGACGTGATCCCACCAGCCGCCGTTCTCGTCGTGCGTCATCACGATCACGGTGTGGTCCCATTGCGGCCCGCGCCGGATATGGTCGATCACGGTCGCGATGTGACGGTCGCCCGATTCGATGTCCGCGTAGCCTGCATGCATGTTCAGGTTGCCCTGCGGCTTGTAGAACGTGACGGCCGGCAGGCGGCCCGCGTCGATGTCGGCGATGAAGTGGTTGGTCGACGGCTCGTCGCCGAGCCCCGCGTCGCGCAGGTGCTTGCGGCGCGCGTCGGTGCCCGGCGCGTAGTTCGCGAAATAGTTGAACGGCTGGTGGTGGTACTGGAAATCGGGCACGGTGCCCGTGTCGCGATGCTCGAGTGCGTATTGCCAGGCGCCGCTGTACCACGCCCAGTCGACGTTCTTTTCCGACAGGCGATCGCCGATCGTCGCATAGCCCTGCGGCGGCATCACGCGATGGTCGGCGGGATCCGCATACGCGGCGTTGCCCGGATCGGGCGGCGGCACGTAGCTCGGCTGGTACGGCGGCGCCATCGTGTTCACGCCGTAGCCGTCCGGCGTCAGCGGGCCGTCGGCCACGAACTTCGGCGGGCCGTCGAGCGCGGACGCGGGCGAATTGTCGGCGAGCTTCAGGCGCGTACCGGCTGGATCGTCGCCTTCGACCTTCGACAGCAGTTTCGCCGCATGCGGATGCTTGTGCGCGTCCGGATACAGCGGCGGCTGCGCGGAGATCAGGAACATGTGGTTCATCCACGACCCGCCGAAGGCCGCCATGAAGAAGTTGTCGCACAGCGTGTATTGCCGCGCGAGATTCCACAGCCGCAGCGTGTCGGCCGAATTGCGGTAGTGGCCCATCACGAGGCCGCCCGAATCGGCCCACGCGGCGAACTGGTTGTTGCGGCCACCGGCGATCTGCATCTGGTTCTGGTAGAAGCGGTGCCACAGGTCGCGCGTGATCACGCCGTTCGGCAGCGCGTTGCCCTGTGCGTCCTTGATCAGGAACGGTGCGTTCGGCAGCTTGTCGATGTCGCGCTCGGCGATCGCGTAGCGCTTGCCGTCCACTTCCTGTGCCTGCGGCACGAGCCCGCCCCAGATCTTCGGCAGCACGGGCAGCGGCGTCTTGCCGTCGCGATCGAGCTGCTGCGCGTGTTCGGACCGCACCTCGCTCAGCGGATGGCGCACGCCCGGGAAATCGCCGTACAGGTTCGCGAAGCTGCGGTTTTCCGCATAGATCACGACGATGTGCCGCACGCGCTGGCGCAACGCTTCGTCGATGCGCAGGTCGGCGGCCGAACGCGGCGCGCTGCCCGCCGTGGTTTCACAGCCGCTGAGCGCGACACCCGCACCGAGCGCGGCGAGGCCGCCGAGCACGCGGCGGCGGTCGGGATCGGCGGGAAGGGCGTCGGGGCGATCGGGGGTGTCGTTCACGTCGTGGGTTCCTCGAATGGGCGGGTGGACGGGGGCGTGATGCGCGGCGGCGTCGCACAGGCTGCCGCGCGGCGGGATGGAAAGCAACGGCCCCGGTTACGGCTGGACCGGCGCGATCCATCTGTCACAAAAATGTCACGAACGCGACTATAACGCGGCAACGGGGGCGGGTGAAAGGTGTTTGTCGGACGATTCGACGTGCGCCTCGCGTCATGCGCGACGCCCGCGCGAGAACTAGACTGGATTCAGGGGCGGCGCGTCGCAGCGTGCCGCCCGGGCGAGGGTTGCCCGGCGGCGCCGGCTCACGGCGTCGCCGCGGAGCCATTGATGCGACGAACGAGGCGATGAAGCGAGGCGACGATGGCGCGCATGAATGCCGCTTCCGCATGGCCGCCGATGGCGCGCGCCGGCTGCGCGCGTGCCCGCACCCGTCCGCCGTGCCGCGCAACGCAAGCGTAGCGCGCACGTCCGGCCCGCTGCCATGGACAGGAAATTCGACTACCCGGGATTGCTGATCGCGGCGGGCTTCTTCGTGCTGTTCGCCGCGCAGTTGTTGATGCTGCGCCCGACGTCGGCGCCGATCGCGTACAGCGATTTCCACCAGCTCGTCGCTGCCCGGCTCGTCGACGATCTCGAAGTCGGCCCCGTATCGATCTCCGGCACGCTGAAGATGCCGCAGGCCGGCACGCTGCTGCCGGCGTCCGAAGCCGCGGCCGTGCGGCAGGCCGGCGCGCCGTGGCGCTTCACGACCAACCGCGTGACCGACGAGCACCTGACCGACACGCTGACCACCGCCGGCATCCGCTATCACGGTGCGTCCGACACGAGCTGGATCGCATCGCTGGCGTCGTGGCTGCTGCCGCTCGTGCTGTTCGTGTTCATCTGGAACATGATGGTGCGCCGGCGCGGCGGGCTGCAGGATTTCACCGGGATGGGCAAGAGCCGGGCGCGGGTGTACGTGCAGCAGGAAACCGGCATCACGTTCGACGATATTGCGGGCATCGACGAAGCGAAGGCCGAGCTGCAGCAGCTCGTCGCATTCCTGCGCAACCCCGACCGTTACCAGCGGCTCGGCGGCAAGATTCCGAAGGGCGTGCTCGTGGTCGGCGCGCCGGGCACCGGCAAGACGCTGCTTGCGCGCGCGGTGGCCGGCGAGGCGGCCGTGCCGTTCTTCTCGATCAGCGGCTCGGCGTTCGTCGAGATGTTCGTCGGCGTGGGCGCGGCGCGCGTGCGCGACCTGTTCGAGCAGGCGCAGCAGAAGGCGCCGTGCATCGTGTTCGTCGACGAGCTCGATGCGCTCGGCAAGGTGCGCGGCGTCGGCCCGATGTCGGGCAACGACGAACGCGAGCAGACGCTCAATCAGTTGCTCGTCGAGATGGACGGCTTCCAGGCCGGCTCCGGCGTGATCATCATGGCCGCGACGAACCGGCCGGAGATCCTCGATCCCGCGCTGCTGCGGCCGGGCCGCTTCGATCGCCACATCGCGATCGACCGGCCCGACGTGAATGGCCGAAGGCAGATCCTCGGCGTGCACGTGAAGCGCGTGAAGCTCGCGGCCGACGTCGATCTCGGCGAACTCGCGTCGCGCACGCCGGGCTTCGTCGGCGCGGATCTCGCGAACGTCGTCAACGAGGCCGCGCTGCATGCGGCCGAACTCGGCAAGCCGGCGATCGGCATGGCCGATTTCGACGAGGCGATCGACCGCGCGTTGACGGGCCTCGAGCGCAAGAGCCGCGTGATGAACGCGCAGGAGAAGCTGACCATCGCGTATCACGAGGCCGGCCACGCGCTCGTCGCGGAAAGCCGCACGCATTGCGATCCGGTGAAGAAGGTGTCGATCATTCCGCGCGGTGTCGCGGCGCTCGGCTATACGCAGCAGGTGCCGACCGAGGATCGCTATGTGTTGCGCCGAAGCGAGCTGCTCGACCGGATCGATGCGCTGCTTGGCGGCCGCGTGGCCGAAGAGCTCGTGTTCGGCGACGTGTCGACGGGCGCGCAGAACGATCTCGAGCGCGCGACCGCGATGGCGCGCCACATGGTCATGCAGTACGGGATGAGCGAGAAGATCGGGCTCGCGACGTTCGACGACGGCGATGCGCGCCAGGGCATACCGGGCGCGTGGCATGCGGGCGACGGGCGCTGCAGCGAGCACACCGCACGGATGATCGACGACGAGGTGCGCACGCTGCTGGCCGACGCGCACGCGCGCGTCGCGACGACGCTCGGCGAACGCCGCGATGCGCTCGAACGCATCGCGCGCCGGCTGCTGCAATGCGAGGTGCTCGAACGCGACGCGCTGCAGGCGCTGATCGACGGGCGCGTCGAACCGCCGTCCGCCACGACGCCGGCGCCGGACGACGCAGCCGGCGCACGCGGCGGCGCAGTTGACACGGAGCAGGCGTCCGCGGTCGAGCGCGATTTCGTCGCGTACGGGCCGCCACGCGAACCCGAGCGCTGAAGATCCCATGAACCTGCGAGCGGCGCGCGTCGAAGCGACTGCGTGCCGTCATTCCTTTCCCCGTTGATCTCCACGGAGTCGCCATGAGCGAGGCGCACGTATCGGTCGATGTCGCGCAGCAGGCGCGTTTCTGTTTCGAAGTGGTATTCGCCGGCACGACGCTGGCGCCGGTGCTCACCGACGAACCGCCGCCGCACGGCGACGGACGCGGGCCGAACCCGATCCGGTTATTGGCCGCGGCCGTCGCGACCTGTCTCGCAGCGAGCCTGCAGTTCGCGCTGGAAAAGCAGCAGGTCGATCCGCAGCCGATTGCCGCGCATATCGACGTCGACATGGTGCAGAACGAAGCGGGCCGGGTGCGCGTGGGCGCGATGTCGGTACGGCTGTCGATCGGCAAGACGTGGGCCGATCTCGCAGCCGCGCAGCGCGTGCTCGATCAGTTCGATGCGTACTGCGTACTGACGGAGAGCCTGCGCGAAGGCATTCCGGTGTCGGTCGACCTCTGTGACGTGAACGGCGCGGCGCTCGAACACGCGGCGACGCACGCGTGAGCGCGCGTCAGGCGGGTCAGGATTCGGCCGCGGCCGCGACTTCGGCTGCCTCGGCGAGCGCGTTGAGAAAGCGCGTGCGCCACCAGTGCACGTCGGTCTTGCGCACGATCGCCATCAGCGCCGCGTGACGCTGGCAGCGCTCTTCGAGCGGCATCGTGAGCGCGCGCTGGATCGCCTGCGCGGTGCCTTGCGTGTCGTACGGATTGACGAGCAGTGCCGACTTCAACTGCTCGGCCGCGCCGGCGAAACGCGACAGCACGAGCACGCCCGGATCGGCGGCATCCTGCGCGGCGAGAAATTCCTTCGCGACGAGGTTCATCCCGTCGCGCAGCGGCGTGACGAGCGCGACGCGGCTCGCGCGGTACAGGCCCGGCAAGCGCTTGCGCGCGACGGTGCGGTGAATGTAGCGCATCGGCATCCATTCGAGTTCGCCGTAGTCGCCGTTGATCGCGCCGCACAGGCTGTCCATCTCGCGCCGCAGGTCGTCGTACGCGCCGAGATCCTCGCGGCTCGGCGCGGCGATCTGGATCAGCGTCGCGCGGTTGCGGTTCTCCGGATATTGCTCGAGCAACTGGCGGAATGCATTCACGCGCTGCGGCAGCCCCTTCGTGTAGTCGAGGCGGTCGACGCCGACCAGCAACTGGCGGCGCGAGTATTCATCGCGCATCCGCTCGAACATGTCGAGGCCGTCGCGATCGCGGGCGAGCGATTCGAACTCGTCGACGTTGATGCCGATCGGGAATGCGCCGGCCGACAGCGTGCGGCCGAACGCGCGCAGGCGGCCGTCGGGCAGCCGCGCGGCGCCGGCTTCCGCTTCGACGTAATGCTCGAAGTGAAGCAGGTCCGACTCGGTCTGGAAGCCGACGAGATCGTAGGCGAACAGCGACCGCATCAGCCATTCGTGCTCCGGGATCGCGGCCATGATCGGCGGCGGCGGCATCGGAATGTGCAGGAAGAAGCCGATCGGGTTCGTGCAGCCCATCGCACGCAACTCGGCGGCGAGCGGAATCAGCTGGTAGTCGTGGACCCAGATGGTGTCGTCGGGGCGCAGCAGCGTGCGCAGCTTGCGCGCGAACAGCTGGTTCACGCGCCGGTAGCCGTCGGCGAAGCGGCGGTCGAACTGCGCGAGATCGAGGCGGTAGTGAAACACCGGCCACAGCACGTTGTTCGAATAGCCGAGGTAGTACGCGTCGTAATCCTGCGGATCGAGATCGATCGTCGCGAGCTGGATGCCGCCGACGTTCTGGATCTGCACCTCGTCGCCGTGCGCAGGCTGGTCGTCGCCACCGCGTAACCTCCCGCTCCAGCCGAACCAGACGCCGCCGGATTCCTGCAGGCTGTCCTTCACGGCGACGGCGAGCCCGCCGGCCGCGGCTTTACGGGGATCTGCAATGCGATTGGATACGACGACGAGTCGGCTCACCAGCTCTCCTGACGATTGTTGAGGGAAAGGTTCGTGCGGCCGTGGCGCGAGAAGCAGACGCCGCCATCGATGCGCGGTGCGCGCAGCGACAGGGCCGCAATGCGATCGGACGGGAGTCAGGGCACGCGACTCGCCGTCCGATTGCGGAGTGCTTTTTTAAGCATACTCGTCATTCGGCTGTTTTAAAAGTCTGCATCGGCGCGCGACGCGCGTGGGAATCCAGCGCGATCTCCATGACGCCGGTGTGGCGACGTGAGAAACATGGGCGGGACCGAATCTTGCGCAGCGCTGCCCATTCAGCGTGCATCGTGTGATGAGGAGGCGGGCACGTCACGCGCAATCGAGCGTGACGATGTGCGTTTCATGACGTGCGCACGCGGCCCGCGCCGGTCAGTGGAAGCGACCGGCGATGCCGTGGCGGTGCCGACGTGGGAGCGGCACCGAGCGACACTTATGCGTGCTGCGCACGCGTGATGCGAATCGGCGCAGCGCGACGTCGCGCATGAGAACCGGCCGCGTCGGACGGTGACGATACGCAACTGCACCGCGTGCCGCGTGCGGCCGCGCATCGCGCAGTGCGCGCAAGCGTGACGCAGGCGGATCGGCGGAACAGCGGGCGCATCGTCGTCCCGGTGCGGTATCGATTATGCAGTTCCGCAGTTCCGCAGTTCCGCAGTTCCGCAGTTCCGCGGTTACGCCGTGGCCGGTTGCCAGTGATGCGCGGCGGGCGCTTGCGCGTACGCGCCCGGCGACGCCCCGTGCGTGCCGGACGGCATCCGGAACGCGGCCACCGTTTCGGACAGCTCACGGCCTTGCGCCTCGAGCGACTTCGATGCGGCCGCGGCCTGCTCGACGAGCGCCGCGTTCTGCTGGGTCGTCTCGTCCATCTGCGTGATCGTCAGGTTCACCTGGTCGATGCCGCGGCTCTGCTCGGCCGACGCGGCCGCGATCTCGCCCATGATGTCCGTCACGCGCGCGACGGCCTGCGTGACGTCCGACATCGTCTTGCCGGCTTCGCCCGCGAGTTCGGAACCGTCGCGGATCGTCTGCACCGACGCGGAGATCAGTTCCTTGATCTCCTTTGCCGCCGTCGACGAACGTTGCGCGAGGCTGCGCACCTCGCTTGCGACCACCGCGAAGCCGCGCCCCTGTTCGCCCGCACGCGCGGCTTCGACGGCCGCGTTCAGCGCCAGGATGTTGGTCTGGAACGCGATGCCTTCGATGATGCCCGTGATGTCCGCGATCTTCGACGAGCTTTGGCCGATCTCCGTCATCGTGTCGACCACGCGGCCGACCACCGCGCTGCCGCGCTGCGCGACGTCCGATGCGTTCGCGGCGAGCGAACTGGCCTGTTGCGCGTTCTCCGCGTTCAGGCGCACCGTCGACGTGAATTCTTCCATCGTCGCGGCGGTTTCCTGCAGCGACGCGGCCTGTTCCTCGGTGCGCTGGCTCAGGTCGAGGTTGCCCGATGCGATCTCGCTCACCGCATGCGCGATGCTGTTCGACGAATCGCGCACGCGGCCGACGATGCCGATCAGCCGCTCGTTCATCGTTCGCAGCGCGTCGAGCAGATCGCGCGTCTCGTCGTTGCCGCTCACGTCGATGCGGCTGCCGAGGTCGCCGTTCGCGACCGTGCGCGCGACGTCCACGGCCGAGCCGATCGGCACCGTGATCTTGCGCGTCAGCCACAGGCCGCCGGATGCCGCGACCACGACCGCGATCAGGCAGATGCCGGCCAGCAGGTTGCGTTCCATCGCATAGCGATCCGCGAACTGCTGCGCGATCGCGAGCTCGCGTTCATGCGTATAGGTTGCGTATGCATCGGTTGCGCGCACCAGTTGCGCGAGCAACGGCCGGCAGTTGTCGTCGATGTCGGCGATCGCCTCGTCCTTCTTGCCGGCCTGCGCGAGCCCGACGATGCGCAGGGCGACGGGCCCGTAGCTGGCTTCGATGCGCACGATGTCGGCGACCAGTTCGCGCGCGCGATCGGAGGTGTCCGTGGCGTTCGCCATCAGGTCCTTGAGCTTCGCGAGGCGATCCTGCACGTCCTTGTGCGCCTGGTTCACCTCGGCCAGTTCAAGCTCGAGGTCTGACGGTTTGGTCGTGAGCACGAGGTTGCGCGCGGCGATCGCGCGCCGGTCGACCGCGGTGCGGATTTGCGCGGAAACGCTCGCCCGCGCATTGATGCCGTTCATGTAGCGGGAAAATTCGGCGTTCGTATCGGATAGCGCCTTGAGTGCCATGCCCGACACGATCACGACGACCGCGGCGAGCAGGCCGAAGCCGCCAAGGAGTTTTGTTTTGATGCTCATTCTGGCGATTTTCACAGTGTGCCTCTGTGCGTGTGGTTGACGAATTGAATTTATTGTTCGACCAGATACGGGCTCGTGTCGGCATTAACGGGTATCCGGGATGATTCTTTACCCTTCGAAAACCCTGATATTAGTTTTTTTCGCGCTGGAATCGTTGCCAGTAGGGCTCTCCTGATTTTGATCAAAAATCGGCGGAGTGCCCGTGATTAAAAGGTTTATACGTGGAATTTGAAACCGGTTTTCGTGGGTGAAACAAAAGCACTCGTTTTGCTAATAATTGTCTGATGAATCGGTTTCGATTTATGGATGAATACCGGGATTGGGTTTCGATTTAATTGGGGAGGGAACCGGTGAGCGTCGCTGGCGAATGCCGCACGATTGGCGGTTATCGCGGATCAACGGAAACTCGCGGCGCAAGGGGCGCCGGAGCGAGGCCCGCGGCGGGCGCCGCGGACCATGAAACGGTCAGAACGTGGTGCGCAGCCCGGCCATCACGCTGCGGCCGCCTTGCGGCGCGAAGCCGCGCACGACCGAGGTCGAATAGCGGATTTCCTGGTTCGTCAGGTTGTCGCCGCGGAGGTACGCGAGCCAGTGCGTCGGGCCGACGCGGAACTTGTACGTCAGCATCACGCCGAGCGACGTGTAGCCGTCCGTCGAGAAATCGTTGTCGGGCACGCGATGCTGCGACCACGCATGCGTGACCTGCGCCCGCGCACCGAACGGGCCGTAACCGTAGTCGGCCGCGAGCGTCGCGCGCAGCGGCGCGATGCGCGGCAGCGGCTGGCCCGTGTCGACGTTGCGCGCATGCGTGTAGTCGGCCGTCAGTTCCAGATCGACCGTGTGGCCGCGCCGCGCGAACGCGCGCCACTTGCCGTCCAGCTCGATGCCGTAGAACTCGGCGCGCACGCCGCGATAGATCGCTTCGTTCAGCGCGCCGTCGGTGCCGGGCGCGACGGGCTCGTCGTCGCCGTCCACGACGCGGCCGGTGTTGTACTCGGTCAGGTAGTTCGAGAAGCGGTTGTAGAACAGGCCGACGCTGCCGCGATTCGGGCCGCTCGCGTAGCGCAGCGACAGGTCGGTCGACACCGCCTTTTCCTTCGACGCGTTCGGGTTGCCGATCAGGAACTGCCCGGTCGCATCGTGCGGGCCGTTCGAATACAGCTCGTAGAAGGTCGGCGCGCGTTCGGTGTACGCGACGTTGGCCGCCACCGACCAGACGGGCGTCAGCGAGAACAGTGCGCCGGCCGACAGGCTGCCCGCGTTGAATTCGCGCGGCTGCGCCCCCGCGAATTTCTCGACGCCGGCCGGATCGGGATCGACCTTCACGTGTTCGAAGCGGCCGCCGAGGCTCAGCTTCAGCGCGGGGACGACCTGCCATTCCTCGAGGCCGAACAGCGCGACGCTGTTGGTGCGCGTGGACGGCACGAGCAATTCGTCGCCGAGCGCGGAGAACGTGTTCTGGCCGAACTGCACGCCGATCGCGCCTTCGAACGGGCCGATCTTGCGATGCGTTGCCTCGATGCGGGCCTCGTAGCCGCGATTGCGGAAGGTGGTCGCGGTTTCGCCGTTGTTGACTTCCTTGTGACGGTAGTCGGTGTACGCGAAGTCGAATTTCAGCTTCGTGAACGGCCCGCTCAGGTTGCGCACCTCGGACGCGAGCGCGAGGCGCTCCTGGCGCATCCGCAGCCGCACGTCGCTTTCCGCGACGGAGCCGTAGTTCGATTCGTAGCCGCTGTAGGACAGGCCCGCGAAACCGTCCGCCCACGTGTACGACGCGCCCACCGCGCCGCCGTGCACGCGGCCGTCGCTGTTCGGCACGTTGCCGTACGGCTGCGGCGCATCGGGGCCGTCGATCGCGCGTTGCGCGCTGCTGCGCGCGTAGCCGGGAATCCGCAGCTTGCTCGTCTCGCGGTCGAACGCATCGACGTGGAACGCGAAGCGGCCGTTGCCGCCTTCGACCTGCGCGGCGCCCGCGCGCACCGAGTTCGCGCCGCCGTAGCGCGCGTCGAGCGCGCCCGTCACGCCCTCGATCGCTTCGCGCGGAATCCGGTTGTCGATCGTGTTGACGACGCCGCCCACCGCATTGCCGCCGTACAGCAGCGCGGCCGGGCCGCGCACGATCTCGACGCGTTCGATCGACAGCGGGTCCTGCGGCACCGCATGGTCGTACGACAGCGACGACGCGTCGTACGCCGCGACGCCGTTCTGCAGCAGCCGGATCCGGTCGCCATCCATCCCGCGGATGATCGGGCGGCCGACCATCGGCCCGTAGGTGGTGGTCGACACGCCGGGCAGCCCGTTCAGCGTTTCGCCGAGCGAATCGGCCTGGCGGCGCGTCAGCGCATCGCCGGAAAGCTGGGCGGTCGGCGCGATCAGTTCGTTGTCGCCGAGCGGGTTCGCGGTCACGAAGATCGGGGCGAGCGTGGTGGTCGGCGGCGTGCCGGACACGGCGGGCGGTTCGGTCTGCGCGTGCGCGACGGCGGCGAACAGCATCAGCGAAAGGGACGAGAGCGGGCGAAGCGGTAGACGAGGGAGGTCGCGCATGGTCGGTGAATCGGTTGGAATCGGATCGGATAACGAGCGATGCAGGTCACGGCTGGATACGATATATTGTTGCGTCAGTGGCGCGCAGTGACCCGTTGGAACATGGCTCGGCGAGGCTCGGCCACCCACAGTGGAACGGCGTCAGGCGGACGAGCACGCGAAATGATATGTTATATCATGTCAAAATCCAAGCCGGATGGCGGGATCCTGTCGGGTTTCTGTCGGATGGGTGAAATGGCGGCGGGAGTGGAAATCGTCTGCGCGGTGTTCGGAACGCCCGCCTGAACCCGACGACGCGATGCGCACGCCGACGCGTTGCCGATACGCGGGCCAGGTGCGTGTTGCCTGCGTTTGGTGTCCGTCGAAGCGGCCCGCCGGAAGCAGCCCTGCGCTGATCGATGCAGCGGGCGCGGCCCTCCGCTCCTGGGTCGGGAGCCAGCGCGATGCTGCGTCGCGCGACGGTGCGACGTCTTGTAGCGGTGGCCATCGCCGTGCATTGCCCGCGTGTTGATGCGTATCAACGTCGTTCGATTCCGAAACCGGATACTGGATCGCTCATTGACCAGGCAGGAGCGACCCATGACCCAAACCATGAAAGCGGCCGTCGTGCACGCATTCGGCGAACCGCTGCGCATCGAGGAAGTGCCCGTGCCGACGCCGGGGCCCGGCCAGATCCTCGTCAACATCAAGGCGTCGGGTGTGTGCCATACCGACCTGCACGCGGCCGATGGCGACTGGCCGGTCAAGCCGACGTTGCCGTTCATTCCGGGGCATGAAGGCGTGGGCATCGTCGCGGCGGTCGGTGCGGGCGTCACGCACGTGCGCGAGGGGGATCGCGTGGGCGTGCCGTGGCTCTACACGGCCTGCGGCCATTGCGAGTACTGCCACACGGGCTGGGAAACGCTGTGCCACGGCCAGCAGAACACCGGTTATTCGGTGAACGGCAGCTACGCGGAATACGTGCTGGCCGATCCCGACTACGTCGGTCATTTGCCCGCGCAGGTTGCGTTCGACGAGATCGCGCCGATCCTGTGCGCGGGTGTCACCGTCTACAAGGGCATTCGCGTCACCGATACGCGCCCGGGCCAGTGGCTCGCGATCTCCGGCATCGGCGGCCTCGGCCACGTGGCCGTGCAGTATGCGCGGGCGATGGGCCTGCACGTCGCGGCCATCGACATTTCACCCGACAAGCTCGCGCTGGCGCGGCAGCTCGGCGCGGAACTGACGATCGACGCGTCGATCGACGATCCGGCCAAGGTGATCCAGAAGGAGATCGGCGGTGCGCATGGCGTGCTCGTCACGGCCGTGTCGCGCAGTGCATTCGCGCAGGCGCTCGGGATGGTGCGGCGCGGCGGCACGGTGGCACTCAACGGCTTGCCGCCCGGCGATTTCCCGTTGCCGATCTTCTCGACCGTGCTGAACGGCATCACCGTGCGCGGGTCGATCGTCGGTACGCGGCGCGACCTGCAGGAATCGCTCGACTTCGCGGCCGACGGCCTGGTGCGCGCGCATATCCATCGCGACCGGCTCGGCAACATCAACGACGTGTTCGCAAAGCTGCGCGAAGGCAAGGTCGATGGACGCATCGTGCTGACGGACATGCATTGACGTGATGCGCGCCGCGCACGTGCCGTCAATGGAGCGACGGCACCACGCTGCTCAACGCTCTGCCGGAAACCGCTCCTGCAATGCATGCAGCCAGCGCGCGACGACATCGAGTTCGTCGTCGGAAAACCCGTCGCACAGCTTGCCGTTGAGTTCGCGCAGCAGCACGCGCGCGCGCTTGAGCGCGGCGTGGCCTTCATCGGTGAGGTACAGGCGCGTCGCGCGGCCGTCGTCCGAATCGGCGTGACGCGTAATGAGGCCGGCTTTCGCCATCCGGTCGGCGAGCCCCGTCATCGCGGACGGCGCAAGCTGCAGCGCGGCGCCGACTTCACCGATCAGCGCGCCATCCTGTTTCGCGAGACAGAACAATGCGCCGGCCTGCGCGGCGCTCGCACGCGTCTCGGTCTCCGCCTTGCGGTCGATCCAGCGCTGCACGCGCCGCTGGCCGATGTTCAACATGAAAAACAGTCGTCGGTCTTCGCTCAAGCTGGGTTCCCGGCTGCAATGGAAAGGGAGGGGCGGCCCGCGGTTCGCGTCGTGTCGAGCGCCTGCGCGAGCCAGTCGGCCACGTCGGGCCACAGCACGGTGCCGGGGCGGCTGCGGAAGAAGCCCATGTGCCCGACCGGGCCGCTGCCCGCCGCGTGCGGATCGATCTGGCGGCGTTCGACCGTCGCGCGGGTCAGATAGCTTACCAGCAGCCCGATCGCAGGCGGGTTCGCCCACGGGTCGTCGTCGAAGCCGAGCGCGAGGATCGGCAACTGCTGTTTCGCGTAACGCTCGGCCGCGCCGAGCGTCGGATCGTCGAAGAAATAGTGCGGCAGCGTGGTCCAGCGGCTCCATTCGCGGAACACGCCGGCCGGCATGTCCTCGCCGAGCCCGAGCCGCTTGCCGGGCACGTAGCCGAGCAGCGCCGACATCAGCGGGCCGAGCACGCGCAGGATCAGCCGCACCTTCAGGCGTTCGGCCGCCTGCGTGATCAGCCGCGTGCTGCCCGCATGCGCGGCGACCAGCACGGCCGCGCGCAGGTGCGGCGTCGCGGCGGACAGCCCGATCGCGTGCCCGCCGACGCTATGCCCGACCGCCAGCAGCGGCAAGCCTTCATACGCCTGCCGCGCCCACGCGGTCGCGGCGCCCACGTCGAGTTCCATCCAGTCGCGCATGCGGGCCTGCAACGCACCCAGGCGCGCGGGGCGAGACGCGCCGATGCCGCGATAGTTGTAGGTGAGCGCCGCAAAGCCGCGTTCGGTCAGGAAGCGCGCGAAGCCCGCATACAGCCGCTCCGGCACGGCCGTTGCCGGATGGATCAGCACCAGCGCGCGCGGCGGCGCGTCCGGCGACCACAGCGTGCCGTGCAGCGCGTAGCCGTCGGCGGCGGAAAACTCGATGGGCTCGGAGGTCATGGCTGTCCTCGTGACGGGTAGTTATTTCGTATGCGAAATATAGTCCGTGATTTATTTCGCGCACGAAATATCTGTCGAGGATTCACTCGAACCGGGTTCCCGCGTGCGCGGCCGGCGGCATCCGGCGACGTCTGCCATGTCATAAAACATTTGCATCTTTCCATAGAAGAATATTGCGTTTGTTTCATGATGAAGATCGACGTATCTTCAGCGGTTCCATCCGTTCCGCCGGCCACCGTGCACGGCGGACCACCGGGCGCCGCCCGCGCGCGGCCGCCCGCCAACCCTCCGGGAGATCACGTTGTTGAGTCGAATCGTCACGGCACTCTTGCTGGCGCTTGCCGCGCAGCCCGGCATGGCCAAGGACACCGTCACGCTGCGCGTCGGTGAACAGAACTACTTCAACATCCAGGCGTCGATGGAGGCGTCCGGCGTGCTGAAGGACCTGCCTTACACGATCGAGTGGAAGCATTTCCAGGCCGCGGCGCCCGTCGCCGAATCGCTGAACGGCAATGCGATCGACGTCGGCTTTCTCGGCGATTCCGCGCTGCTCACGCTGGCCGCGCGCGGCGCGCCGGTGAAGGTCGTCGCGGTGTCGCGGCAGAGCCTCGACGGCGTCGCGATTCTCGTGCCGAAGGATTCGCCGGTGCGCACCGTGGCCGACCTGCAGGGCAAGACCATCGCCGTCTGGCGCGGCGCGTGGAGCCAGCAGCTCGTGCTGCGCGCGCTCGAACACGCGGGCTTGCGCGCCGATTCGGTCAAGTACGCGTACCTGATGCCGATCGATGCGACCAACGCGCTCGCGAATGGCTCGGTCGACGCCGTGTCGCTGTGGGAGCCGTTCGTCAGCACGCTTGCGCTGCGGCAAGGCGCGCGGCCCGTGACGACCGCGCAGGGGCTGATGCCGGCGCTGAGCTTCGTCGCCGCGAACGAGCAGGCCGTCTCCGGCAAGCGCGCCGAGATCACCGATTTCCTGCGGCGCGTCGTTGCCGCGCGCCAGTGGGTCGACAACCATCCGCGCGAGTATGCGGACCTGTGGGCGAAGCGCGCGAAGCTCGAACCCGACGTCGCGTACCGCTGGCTCAACAATGCGAAGCAGCGCGTCGGCCCAGTCGACGAGACGGCCGCGAAGGACGCGCAGAACACGGCCGATTTCCTGCACAAGGCCGGCGTGATTCCGGTCGCGTACGACACGTCGAAGCTGCTCGACCGCTCCTATGCGGGCGCGTTCACGGCGCCCGCGCAGAAGACGGCTGCCGCGCAGTAACGCGCGCCGCCTCCGTCGCGATTTTCGATCAAGTACCCCAAGGACATTCCGACATGCCAGTCGACATCATCGGCATGATCACCGCGACACCCGGCGCGGAGGTCGACGTACCGGGCGGCGCGGCCGTCCAGCCCGACTACGTGCGCCGCTTCGCGCAGGCGCACGAGGCCGCCGGCTTCGACCAGATCCTGGTCGGCCATTTCAGCAACGCGGCGGACGGCTTCATCGTCGCGTCGTTCGCGGCCGCCGCGACCGCACGCATCCGCCTCCTGCTCGCGCACCGGCCGGGCGTGATCGTGCCGTCGGCCGCCGCGCGGCAGATCGCGACGCTCGACGTATTCAGCGGCGGCCGGCTGGCGCTGAACGTCGTGTCGGGCGGCGACGATGCCGACCTGCAGCGCGACGGCGATTTCGTGCCGCACGATGCGCGCTACCGCCGTACCGGCGAATATCTCGACGTGCTGAAACGGATCTGGCAGGCCGACGCGCCGGTCGACCATGACGGTGCGTTCTATCGGCTGCGCGGCGCGTCGCCGGTCGTCAAGAGCGCCCAGCGGCCGCACGTGCCGATCTATTTCGGCGGCTCGTCGCCGGCCGCGCTGGCGGTCGCGGGCGAGCATGCCGACGTCTACATGACGTGGGGTGAGCCGCTCGCATCGGTGCGCGAGCAGATCGCGCGCGTGCGTGAAGCCGCCGCGCCGTTCGGGCGGGCGCCGCGCATCAGCGTGTCGTTCCGGCCGATCGTCGCCGATACCGAGGCGGCGGCGTGGGAAAAGGCCGAGGCGATCCGCGAGCGCGTGCGCGCGGCGCGGCTCGCGAACGGCCAGCCGATCGCCGGCCATGCGCCGCAGAATGCGGGTTCGCAACGGCTGATGGCGGCGGCCGCGCAGGGCGACGTGCTCGACGAGCGGCTGTGGATGGGCGTCGCGAACCTGACCGGCGCGCGCTGGAATTCGACCGCGCTGGTCGGCACGCCGGAACAGGTCGCGCGGGCGCTCGGTGCGTATTACCGGCTGGGCGTGTCGACGTTCCTGATTCGCGGGTTCGATCCGCTGGACGATGCGCTCGATTACGGGCGCGAGCTGATTCCGGCGATTCATGCGCACGTCGCGGAACTCGACCGGCATCACGCGGCGGTGACGGCGTAGGCTCCTGCAGCCCACGATGTTGCTTCGACGCGCCCCGGCATGGCCATCGTGCAATGCCGGGGCGATGTCAGGTCGGGCATCGCCCGATCGACGTTGTCAAAACGACGGCAACCCCGGCGGATTGGTCTCCGCACGTGCAATCGCTTCACTCTGCAAACCCCAGCGCGCGAGCGCCTGCCCGTAACGGCCGTTGCCGATCAGCGCGTTCGTCGCGAGCGTCAGCGCGGGCGCGAGCCCGCTGCCGCGTCGCGTCGCGATCGCCACGTCGGCGTTGGCCGGCCAGCCCGCATTGACGACGCCGACGCGGCGGATCTTGCCCGTGCGCGCGGCCTCGTACGCGAGCGACGCGTTCGGGTTCAGCTCCGCATCGGCGCGACCCGACAGCAGCGCGACGCGCGCCGCCGCATCGTCGTCGAAATAGAGCAGCTCGGCCGGCTTCAGCCCCTGCGCCACGTTGCGCTTGTTCCACTCGAGCAGGATGCGCTCCTGGCTCGTCCCCGCGCCGGTGATGATGCGCAGGCCGGCGATATCCCGCGGCTCGGCGAGCTTCGCGATCGGGCTGCCGGTGCGCACGTAGAAGCCGTGCAGCCCGAGCCGGTAGGTCGTGAAATCGTATTTCTCCTTGCGCTTCTCGGTCACGCCGACGTTCGAGATCACCGCGTCGTACTTGCCGGACGTGAGCCCGAGCGGCCAGTCGGCCCACGCGATCGGCAGCAGCACGAGCGTGCGGCCGAGTGCGTCGGCGACGAGCTGCGCATAGTCGGGATCGGCGCCGACCACGGTGCGCGCGTCGGTCGCGTAGGTCGATACGGGCGGCGCGTGCGGTGAAATCGCGACCGTGAACGCACCGTCGCGTACCCAGCGGTAGCCGGCTGCCGCACGGATCGCCGCGTCGTCGGGTTGCGCGCGCGGGCGGCCGGCCTGGCGCGGATCGAGGTCGGCGGTCGCGGTGGCTGCGTGCACCGCATGCCATGGAAGGCTGCCCGCTGCCGCGATCAGCGCGGCGGTCATGAACTGGCGTCGGTCGGTCATCGTGCGGCCTCTCGCAGGTTGGTAGCCGTGCGCATCACAGCACCCGCGACAGGAACGCACGCGTGCGCGGATGCGATGGCGCGTCGAGCACGACGGCCGGCGGCCCGGCTTCGACGATGCGTCCGCGCTCCATGAACAGCACGTTGTCCGCGACTTCGCGCGCGAAGCCGATCTCGTGCGTGACGATCACGAGCGTCGTGCCCGAGCGCGCGAGTTCCTTGATCACGTCGAGCACCTCGTTGACGAGCTCGGGATCGAGCGCCGACGTCGGCTCGTCGAACAGCAGCACCTTCGGGCGCAGTGCGAGCGCCCGCGCGATCGCGACGCGCTGCTGCTGGCCGCCGGACAACTGGCGCGGATACGCATCGGCCTTGTCCGCGAGGCCGACGCGCGCGAGCAGCGTGCGGGCGATGCGTTCGGCGGCGTCGCGCGTGATGCCGCCGACGACGACCGGCGCTTCGACGAGGTTCTCGAGCACGGTCAGGTGCGGGAACAGGTTGAAGTTCTGGAACACCATCCCGACGGCCGTGCGCCGCGTCAGCACGTCGCGCTCCTTCAGCTCGTAGAGCACGTCGCCGTCGCGGCGATAGCCGATCAGTTCGCCGTCGATGTCGATGTAGCCGTCGTCGACGCGTTCGAGATGGTTGATCGTGCGCAGCAGCGTCGACTTGCCCGAGCCCGACGGCCCGACGATCGCGGTCACGCTGCCGCGCGGCGCGACGAACGACACGTTGTCGAGCACGCGCTGCATGCCGAACTGCTTCGACACGCCATGCACGGCCACTTCGCCGCCGGCGCGCGGTGCGACGGCGGTCGCCGCGTCGCCATCGCCGTGAGCCTGCGCGACCGAGGCCGCGCGACGGGACGTGACACGCCGCCACAGCCCGCCGATACGCGCAAGCGCGAACGTGATGACGGACGGCGGCGGATTGCGCAGCGCCCCGCGCGCATAGTGCCGCTCGACCTGCACCTGGATGGCCGACAGCACGGTCAGGATGATCAGGTACCAGACGGTGGCGACCATCAGCAGCGGAATCACTTCGAGATTGCGGCGATAGATCACCTGCACCGTATAGAACAGCTCGGGCATCGCGAGCACGTACACCATCGACGTGCCTTTTGCGAGCGAGATCAGGTCGTTGAACGCGGTGGGCAGGATCGCGCGCATCGCCTGCGGCAGCACGATTCGCGTGGTCTGGCGGCCGCGCGGCAGCCCGAGTGCGGCGGCTGCTTCGAGCTGGCCCTGGTCGACCGCGAGAATACCGCCGCGAATCACCTCCGCGGAAAACGCCGCGTGGTTCAGCGTGAGGCCGAGCACGGCCGCGAGGAACGGGCTGATCAGGTCGGTCGTCGGCGTGTCGAACCAGACGATGTCCGTGAAGGGCACGCCGAGCCGCACGTGCTCGTACAGGTAGCCGAGGTTGTTCAGGATCAGCAGCAGCACGATCAGCGGAATCGAGCGGAACAGCCACACGAAGGCCCACGCGCTCGCCGACAGCAGCCGCGAACGCGACAGCCGGGCCAGCGCGACGAACGCGCCGAGCACGAGGCCGAACACCGCGCCGAGCAGCGTCAGCACCAGCGTGCGCGCGAGCCCCGACAGCACCGGCGGCGACAGGAACCATTCGGCGAACACCGGCCAGCCCCATTGCGGGTTGCCGAGAATCGAGTGCAGGACGATCGCGATCAGCGCGATGGCGAGCACGGTGCCGGCCGTGCGCGACCGGTGGCGCGCGGGCACGATCCGGAAACGCGTGCCGGCGTCGCGCGCGCCAGGGGGAGAGAGCGGCGGCAGCGCGCCGCCGAGGTGGGTCGTGTCGCTCATGTCGGTGGAAATCCTCGAATCGGTCGGTCGGGCGGGCGCCGCGCACGGGCGGCGCGGCGGCGGGTGTCAGGCGTGCGCTTCGGCGGCCGTTTCGTGCGGCGCGCCAGGCGCCGCGTAGCGGCTGGCCTTGCGCGGCAGCCCGAGGTGGTCGCGCAGCGTCGCACCGGGCAGGTCGCGGCTGTAGCGCCCGCGCGCCTCGAGCACCGGAATCACGAGCTCGATGAAATCCTCGACGCCCTGCGCCTGCACCGCGAAGCCGAGGATGAAACCGTCGCCGGCGCCGGCGTCGTGCCAGCGGATCAGCTCGTCGGCGACGTGCTCGGCCGTGCCGATGAAGTTCGGGCGCGGCGTGGCGACCGCGAGCGCCGTCTCGCGCAGCGACAGGCCTTTCTGTTTCGCTTCGGCCTTGATCCGGTCGGTGGTTGATCGGAAGCTGTTGCGGCCGAGCTCGCCGAGTTCCGGGAACGGCGCATCGAGCGCGTACTGCGTGAAATCGTGGTGATCGAAATAGCGGCCGAGATACGCGAGGGCCTCGTCGATCGTCAGCAGGTTGCGGATCGCCTGGTATTTGTCCTCGGCCTCGGCCGCCGTGCGGCCGACGATCGGCCCGATGCCGGGGAAGATCTTCACGTCGCTGCCTTGCCGGCCGTGCTCGATCGCGCTCTGCTTCACGCGCCGCGTGAACGCGGCCGTTTCGTCGAGCGACGGCGAATGCGTGAACACCGCATCCGCATACTTGCCCGCGAGCGCGACGCCGGTGTCCGACGAACCGGCCTGGAAGATCACCGGCTGCCCCTGCGGCGAGCGCTGGATGTTGAGCGGCCCCGCGACCTGGAAGAAGCGGCCGTGGTGGTCGAGCGTGTGGAGCTTGTCGCGGTCGAAGAAGCGGCCGGTCGCGCGGTCGCGCACGAAGGCGTCGTCGTCCCAGCTGTCCCACAAGCCCTGCACGACGTCGAGGTATTCGTCGGCGATCTCGTAGCGCAGTTCATGATCGGGATGCGCCTTGCCGAAATTCTTCGCGGTGCCTTCGAGCGGTGTCGTCACGACGTTCCAGCCCGCGCGCCCGCCGCTGATCGCATCGAGCGACGCGAGCTGGCGCGCGACCGTGAACGGCTCGCTGTACGACGTCGAGATCGTGCCCGCGAGCCCGATCTTGTTCGTCGCGACCGCGAGCGCCGACAGCACGGTCAGCGGCTCGAAGCGGTTCAGGAAGTGCGGGATCGACTTCTCGTTGATGTAGAGGCCGTCCGCGACGAACGCGAACGCGATGCCGGCGGCTTCCGCCTTGCGCGCGATGCCGATCGCGAAATCGAGGTTGATGCTCGCGTCCGGCGGGTTGCTCGGGTGCCGCCATGCATTCATGTGGCTGCCTGCGCCTTGCAGCATCAGGCCGAAGGGAATCGATCGTCGGGTCGTCATGGGAGCGTCACATGTTCTGGTCAGGGGAGAGGGAGCGGTCGGCCGCGAGGGCCGTCTGCACCGGCGTGGCCGACAGCGCGCCGCCGAGCCATTCGACCGATGCGAGCCGCGCCGCGTAGTCGGTCACCGGCGAATCGATCACGAACGCATCGACGTCGAGCCGCCGGCTCAGTGCATCGAGCGCGCGGTGGATGCGCTCGGGCGTATCGGCCAGCACCGTCGGGCGCAACTCGTCGATCCGGTAGTCGGACGCGCCGCTCTGCCGCGCGAATTCGGCGGCCGCCTGCGCACTGGCGAGATTGAAGCTCTGGCCGCCCGCGAACTGCAGCTTGAAGATCTTCAGCGGCCCGATCAGCTGCTCGGCCGCGTCGCGCGTCGGCGCGGCCACCGCGTACAGCGCGACCAGCGGCCGGGTGCCGCCCGCGCTGCGGTACGCGTCCAGCGAGCGTTCGAGGTTCGCGTCGTCGCCGTTGAAATGCCCCGCGTAGCAGAAGCGCCAGCCGTTGCGCGCGGCGAGCGCGCCGCTGTCCGGCGAGCCGCCGAGCAGGATGCGTTCGGGCGCCTGCGGCGGCACGGGCAGCGCGACGGCACCGGCGAGCGCATGATCCTCGGCGACGCCCCAGCCGAGAAACGCGTCGAGCTCCGCGAGCTGGCCCGCGAAGTCCGGCTTGCGCGCCTTGTCGTGAAACCACTGCAGCGCGCGCGTGGTCAGCGGCAACCCGCCGGGCGCCTTGCCGATGCCGAGATCGACGCGGCCCGGCGCGAGCGCGGCCAGCACCTTGAAGGTTTCGGCGACCTTGAACGGGCTGTAGTGCTGCAGCATCACGCCGCCCGAACCGACGCGGATGCGCGACGTGTGCGCGAGCAGGTGCGCGACGACGATCTCCGGCGCCGAGCTCGCGAAGGCCGGCGTGCCGTGATGTTCGGCCACCCAGAAGCGCTCGTAGCCGAGCTGTTCGGCGCGTTGCGCGAGCGTCGTGGTGAAGCGCAGCGCGTCGGCGGCGTTCGCGCCGTCGGCGATCGGACTCTTGTCCAGCAACGAAAGCGAATAAGACATGGTGAGCGGCGTTCCTGCGTGAGCGTGGCGTGGGCGTGAAGGGACGGCGAGCGTGCGCGGCGTTCAGCTCTTCGGCAGCCCCGGCGGATTCGTGCGCGACTGGTCGATCGCTTCCGATGCGAGGTTCCAGCGGTCGAGCACCTGCTGGTAGCGGCCGTTCTTGATCAGCCCGTTCAGCGCGACGGTGAGCGGATCGGCGAGCCCGCTGCCGCGACGTGTCGCGATCGCGATGTCGGCGGTACGCGGCCAACCGCCGCTGATCGCGCCGACGAGGCGCGTCTTGCCTTGCTGCGCGCTCTGGTACGCGAGCACCGAGTTCACGCTGAACACCGCATCGGCGCGGCCCGACTGCACGGCGACGATGCGCATCGCCTGGTCGTCGTAATACTGGATCTGCACGGGTTTCAGCCCGTGCGCGACGTTCTCGCGATCCCACGCGAGCAGGATTTTTTCCTGGTTGGTGCCGGCGTCGGTCACGATGCGCAGCCCCGCGACGTCCTTCGGCTCGCGGATCGCCTGGATCTTGCTGTCGTTGCGCACGTAGAAGCCGACCTGGTCCTTGCGATAGGTCGAGAAATCGAACTTCTGCTTGCGCTCCTCGGTGACGGTGACGTTGGAGATCACCGCGTCGACTTTCCCGGATTCGAGCGCGAGCGGCCAGTCGGCCCACGCGAGCGCGACGATCTTCAGCTTGCGGCCGAGGCTGTCGGACACGAGCTGGCCGACGTCGGCGTCGAAGCCGATCACCGTGCGCGCGTCGGTCGCATACGAGCTGATCGGCGGCAGGCTCGGCGCAACGCCGATCGTCAGCGTGCCGGGTTCGGCGAACTTGAACGACGCGGGCACCGCGCGCTCGACGGCTGCATCGGCCACGCCGCGCGGGCGGCCGCGCTGCTCGGGGCTCAGGTCGAACGTGGCGGCGGCTGCGGCTGCGGCGAATGCGGTCAGGCCGATCAGCGCGGCGGCCAGCGTGCGCGCGGCACGGGAGGAAAGCGGTACGGCTCGTTGCATGAAAGCGTCCTGAAGTGGCAAGCGGAAATCGGAGGGAAGCGGGACCGTCGCGGTCAGCGCGACAGCACCGGTTCGGGCACGGGCGCCCACAGGTCGGCCAGCGTCGACGTGCGCGACGGATCGGCGAGATCCTTGCCGAACCGCAGGTGGAAATACGCTTCGGGGTCGATCGACGAATCGAACAGCCGCGTGTAGCCGGTGCGGTCGTACAGCGCCCATGCTTCGGGCTGGCGGAAACCGGTGGTCAGGTAGATGCGGCGATAGCCTTGCTGCGCGGCACGCAGTTCGAGCGCCTCGACGATGACGCGGGCGAGGCCCTGGCGGCGCAGGTCCGAGCGGGTCCAGATCCGTTTGAGCTCGGCGGTCTGCGCGTCGTAGCGCTTGAACGCGCCGCCGCCGATCGTTTCGCCGTCGCGCAGCAGCAGCACGAACGCGCCTTCGGGCGGCGCGAACACTTCGGCCGGGTAGCGTGCGAGTTCTTCGCGGGCGGACGCTTGGCTGTCGGGCCGATACGCGTGGTAACGGGTCGAATACTCGTCGATCAACGCGTCGATCAGCGGTTGCGCGCGGACGTCGAGCGGCGTCGTGTCGATGATGCGGTCGGTTGTGGCCATGGGCATCGCGAAGGGCGCGCGATGCGGACGTTCCTGGCGGGGTGCGGGCACGCGGCCCGTCCGGTCTGTTCCGTTATCGCGGCGCGGTTGTCGTGATGGCGGCGGCCGGTGCGTATCCTGCCGGGATGCGGATGGCGGGCCGCCGCCGTTTTGAACACGTTAGCGGCGCGGCCGGCAAAGGCGAACGAAGCAATTTCGATAAGGATTTCGCGACGGACGTCAGAAGGCTTGCAGCGGGAATGGGGTGGGGTGTGGCGGGGGGAGTGCGCATGCGTCGAAGCCGGTGCTTGACGCATGCGCGGTGACGACAGGCGAGCGCTTATGCCGCTCGCACTTCGGCGAGCAGATCGGGGTGACGATCCAGCAGCTTCAGCAATTTCACGAGGGCAAGCGGCGGATTCGTCTTGCCCGTTTCGTAACGGGAGAAGGCGTTGACGCCGCCGCCGAAGAGTTCGGCCGCCTCGCGCTGATCCAGCTTCAGCTTCTTGCGCACCTTCGCGATGTACTTCGGGTCGACGAGGGTGGCGTTCACCTGCTTGTTGAATTCGGTGATCGCTTCGCCGAGACGGGTGGCCTCGTCGAGATCCAGCACCGACTCCCCGCAGGCCGGGCAGAAATCGCCGGTGATATCGCGAACGACAGTCGACCGGCCCTTGTAGGTATAGGGGATGTCTCGCGTGTCGCGGACCAGCTTGGCGGCACCGCAGGCAGGGCACTTCATGTTCAACGCTCCTTGAAAGACACGATCAGCACATCGTCGATCACCGTCAGTTTCAGGTACACGTCGCCGCGCACCGTGAAAGATCGGTGTCCTGCCGGATCGTGTGGTCGGCGTACGTCGTCATGCTCTTGTGGAAGTCGAGATCGGTCAGCGACAGCACGACACCGAGCGCCTCCCGTTCCGTGAAACCCAATAGCCGGGCGCCGAGTACCGCGCTCGCCGTTAGCCGGACCTGGCCGGTTTCGACGAGCGCTTTCACGCGCAGCAGCTTGCAATGAGGCGTTCTCTTTTCCATCTGCGATCATAACCAAGTAAGTTAATTTGTCAAGTTGGTTAATGACGAACGCATGCCGTCCGCCATGACTGGCAGACAGCAAGGAAAGGAGAGAGGTCCGGATTTAGGCCGTCTGGCCGATGCTCGGCGGCGCCGACAACTCCGCCAGCTGGAACAGGCAATCGCCGCGCTGCACCTGCGCGGGCACGCGCTTGCACACCACTTCGCCGTCACCCTTGAAGCGGTGCAGCACCGGCTCGCGCAGCGGCGTATCGGGGAAATGCACCCACGCGGCCGGCTGCCCGGCCTTCACCTGGTCGCCGAGTTCGACGAGCGGCTCGACCAGCCCGCGCTCGTACGCGTAGACGAAGTGGCGCTCGCCGTCGACCCGCATGAAGCGCGTGACGGTGGGCGGCGCATCGGGCACGAGCGCGCCGTGCAGCAGCCCGATATGGCCGAGGTAGTGCAGCAGCCCGTGGCGGCCCATGCGGATCAGCGACGGATCGGCCATGCCCGCGCCACCCAGTTCGGTCACGATCGAGATCGCGCCCTGGCGGCGCGCGGCCGACGCCGAATGCACGGGATTCGGCGCGTGCAGCAACGCATTGTGCAGCCCGAACGCGACCAGCAGCCCGTTGAGCTTCGCGGCTTCGTCGGCGTCGAGCGGATCGATCGCGAGCATGTTGCCGCCCTGGTACAGCAGCGAGCTGCCGCCCGAGTGCAGGTCGACCAGATACTGCGCGCGCGACAGCAGCGCGTGCTCGATGTAGTGGGCGATCATCTGCGTCGGCGTGCCGGTCGGATCGCCGGGAAAGCTGCGGTTCAGGTTGCCTCCGTCGAGCGGCGACACGCGCAGGCCGGCATCCGCCGCCGGGAAATTCGCCATCGGCAGCAGGATCAGCTGGCCGCTGACCATCTCGGGCTCGATCTCGCGCATCAGTTGCGACACGATGATCTGGCCTTCGTACTCATCGCCGTGATTGCCGGCCATCACGAGCGCGACCGGGCCGTCGCCGTTGCGGATCGACACGATCGGGATCGGCAGCCAGCCGTACGCCGAGCGGTGGACGGAATGCGGCAGCCGCAGGTAGCCCGCGTGCTTGCCGGGTGCGTCGAGATCGATTTCGCAGTGGATGGGATTGCGGTGCGAGGAAGAAGAGGCGGTCATGGCGGCATCGTTCGATGAACGGAATTCGCCATCTTATCGGGAAACGACTGCCGCGCGCCGTGCCCGATGCGCGCAACGCCGAACGCCATCAATCGGCACACGCATGGATCTTGGGTACGGCCAGTTGCACGGCAGCCGATACGCGAGACCCCGTGCGATGTTGCAGCGATGAACGCATGCCGGCCGGTCGGCCGGCTGCATTCGGCGGGATGTTTCGCGCCGCCCCTTGCCGCGACAGGGCCGGCGCGTGCGGCCGCCTTACCGGCCCGATGTTTCGGCTTCGAGACGGCCTTCTTCCCACAGCGCCCAGAAACGGCTGCCGGCGCGATACGGATTCCCGCGGCGTGCGCCGTGATCGGCGATGCCCTGGCGAAATGCGCCGTACAGCGTCAGCGGCGGATTGTCGACGCATCGGGCCTCGCGTGCGGCCGGCATGCGGCGTTCGGACACGAGCCGGCGGATCAGCGATTCGCCGTCGATCACGTCCAGTGCGTCGACGGTTTCGCTGCGGCTGAGGACTTCGACGGTATTCATGTTGGGTCTCCCTGACAACCTGTTTCCCTGACAGGGAGCAATAAGAGTGCCAGGTTCGAAAAGCCTGGCTTTGCCTCGATCGTGCCGGCTTCTGCAGCCAACGTGACGGGTGGCGGGCGGCGATGTTACGGAACACGTCACGTGACACGCGAACGCGCGACGTCACGTGCGGCCACGCAAAGCGTTTCGGAATTGAATCGTCGGAAGGAGACGGAGACGGAGGCGGGGGAAGGCGGGTGTGTGCCGCCGGGTCAACTCGCGGTCACCGGCGTGACCCGGCTGCTGCCGCTCGAATAGAAGCGGTAGATGCCCTTGCCGGCGGACTTCGCTTCGTACAGCGCGCTGTCGGCCTGCCGGATCAGCTCGTCGGGGGAGCCGTGCCCGTCGTCGAGCGCGATGCCGATGCTGATCCCGAGGCTCACCGTCTCGCCGATCGACAGCGTGTACGGCGCCGAGATCTGCCGGATGATGCGCGCGGCGAGGAGCGAGCACGTGTGCATCGTCGTGTCGTCGATCGCGACGACGAATTCGTCGCCGCCGATGCGGGCCGCCAGTTCGCCGGACGACAGCGTCTTGCCGAGCCGCACGGCGACCTGCGTGAGCACGTCGTCGCCGGCCTGGTGGCCGAACCGGTCGTTGATCGCCTTGAAGCCGTCGAGGTCGAGATACATGACGGCGAGCACGGGCCCTGGCGCGCGCGGCCGGCGCGCGAGCATCCGCTTGAGCTCGGCATGCAGTTCATGACGGTTCGGCAAGCCCGTCAGCGCATCGTGCCGCGCGAGATGCCGGATGTGCTGCTCCGTCCGGCGGCGCGCGGTCACATCCTCGACGATGATCACCGCGTTGCCGTCGGGCACGCGGTGGCGCGTCAGTTCGAGCTGGCGTCCGTCGGCGAGCACGACGTCGAGCGGCGCGGGTTCGTCGCAGCCCAGCCAGAGTTCGCACTGCGCGGCGAGACCGGCGCCGCCGGGATCGGTCGCGTCGTTCGCGCCGAGCGCCGCGACGACGGCGGGCAACGGCGTATCGAGCATGATCTCGCGCGGCGAGCCGAACAGTTGCGCGGTGCGTCGGTTCGCGACGATCACGCGGCGCTCGCCGTCGATCATGCACAGGCCGTGCGGCATGTAGGTGAGCGCGGCGTCGAAGCGCGCGACGAGTTCGGCGTTGCGCTGGCGCGCGGCGATCAGCGCGACGAGCACGCGATAGTGACGCTGGACGACCGTGCGCATCGCGGCGAGATAGATCGCGAGCGGCGGCAGCAGCAGCCACGCGCCCGACCGGTGGGCCAGCAGCGCACCGACGCCGATCGGCAGCACGCCGAGCGTGACCTGCATCATCGCGAGCCGCGGCAGCGCCGAATTGCGCGACGCGATTCCGCCGAACACGCCGCCCGCGACCATCACCGACAGCGTGCCGAGCTCGACGTCGACGGCCTGCACGCAGCCCATCACGCCGAGGCCGAGCACGAAGCACGCGACGAGCGACACGGGTGCATAGCGCAACGCCCAGTATTCGGCGCGGTCGGCGCCGGCGTTGCGTTGAACGGTGTACGCGCGCGCGATCGAGAGCCGCGCGATGAGGAGGCCGACGTCGGCGATCAGCCACGCGAGGCACCACAGCTGCTGCAGCCGGATCAGCGCGACGGCCGCGACGAAGCCGCTCGCGAGCCCGGAGAGCGCCATCGGTCGGACGTCTTCGAACAGCGTAACGAGCATCGACGGGCGCAGCGCGGCCGTCACACGGTGGTTGCCGGAGGGGGGAGTGGCGAGAACGGAGTGCAGGAGAGATGCCCTGACTGCCATGGTTTTTAACCTCGACACGATGTCGCGATGGCTGGCGGCGCCCGCACGGCACATGGCGGGCGCCCGGCCAGGCCGGATGCGCACGACATTACCATGAAACACGGGCGGCACCGCTAGCTGCGCAGGCCATTAGTCGTTAACCCCGCCCGCGAATGGCTTGCGCATTCGTGGGCGCCGGGGGCAGCATCGTGGCGAACGGAACGCGGCTCGGCGACCGGCAGGAGACCGGTCACCGTACACAGCGCGCGCACCTGCCGGGCTCGGTCGACACGATCGAAACTGCCGTAGCCGGGCACGCGACGCGGTCGGATCAACCCCCGCGACCGGCTGCCGCAGCCCGGCTGAATACCGTTATAAGAAATTCAATAAGTATTTCATGCGGGAAATACTATAGGCGATATATCTAAAACAATGCCAGAATGCGCGCCGCTCCGAACGTCGCGACACCCGATCGCCGTCCGAGCCGCATCAGGAGGTTCCCCCCAAATGAAAAACCACGGCCTGTCACGGCGGGGTTTTCTGAAAGCCAGCGTGCTGGCGGGTGTCGCGGTGTATGTCGCGCCCCTGGGCAGCCGCGCATTCGCGGCGCTCTTCGAAGAAAAACTCCTCACCCCCGTCAAATGGGATAGCGTCACGGGCATCCCCCAATTCCGCATCGACGGCATCGCGAAGGTCACCGGCTCGAAAGTGTTCGCCCGTGACGTGCGCGCCGCCGACATGCCGCACTGGCCGCAGCAGCAGTCGCATGCGCTGATCCTGCGCGTCACGCAGGCCGACCGAATCTACGAAGGCTTCGACCTGTCGCTGCTCGGCGACGACCTGAAGCCGGACCGCGTGGTCACGGCCGACGATCTCGTGCGCGACGGCGTCGCGTTCCCGGCGTTCTACGGCGACGACATGCTGCTGCCGGCCGGCAAGACGCCCGCGTATCTCGGCCATGCGGTCGCGATCCTCATCTATCACGACTTCGCGCGCTTCCGCTTCGCGAAGAACGCGCTCAAGTTCCGCGACGACGTGATCCGCTACGGCGCGGTCACGGGCCCGCTCGAGCGCGATCCGTGGGGCACCTTCCGCTACGTGCGCGTGGGCGGCAAGACGGCCTACGACGACGACGTCTATTCGAGCCTGAAGGACGCGCCGATCTTCCCGAGCATGATGCGCAAGCACCTGCCGGTGTGGCCGGACGGCAAGGAGCACGGCAAGCTCGACGAGCAGGGCATGTTCCTCGCCGGGCAGATCGCCAGCGAACTCGACCATCCGTCGGCCGACTGGCTCGTGTTCGACCGCGAGTACAACACGCAGTCGGTCGACACGTCCGCGCTCGAACCGGACAACGCGAACTGCTGGTACGACACCGCGACGCAGTCGCTGCACCTCGTCGTGCCGACCCAGTCGCCGCTCGAAGTGGCGGAGAACGCAGCCGCGATGGTCGCGAAGTGCCGCTTCCCGGTAAAGAAGCTGTTCGTGCATCCGTGCTACACGGTCGGCTACGGCTCCAAGGATCACTTCAACGTGCCGTTCTACGGCCTCGTCTGCGCGCTGTACGCGGACGGCCGCCCGGTGCGTTTCGCGAACGACCGCTACGAGCAGTTCCAGACGTCGCTGAAGCGTCACGCGTTCAAGATGCATTACCGGATCGCGGTGGACCGCAACACGGGCCTGCTGCAGTCGTTCAAGGGCGACTTCGAGGCGAACGGCGGCGGGCGCTCGAACTTCTCGCCGTCGGTGGCGATGGTGGGGGCGACGGCTGCCCAATCGATCTATTACTTCCCGAAGAGCGACCTGGCCGCGGTCGCGATTGCGTCGCGCGCGATCGATGCCGGTTCCGCGCGTGGCTACGGCACGCTGCAGAGCATGGCGGCGACCGAGATGGCGGTCGACGAGATCGCCGCGCAGCTGAACATCGACCCGATCGAGTTCCGCCTGCGCAACGCGCTGCGCTCGGGGATGAAGAACACGCAAGGGGCGATTCCCGCCGGCGCGCTGCGCGTGGACGAGGTGCTCGAGCGCTCGAGGCAGCATCCGCTATGGACGCGCCGCGCCGCGCGCAAGGCCGAATACGAGGCTGCGAACCCGGGCAAGCGCTACGGCGTCGGCTTCGCGTGCGTGCAGAAGGATTTCGGCACGGGCGCGGAAGCGTCGTTCGCGAAGGTCGAATTCGACGAGAACGGCAAGGTGTCGCTGCAGCACACGGCGGCCGAGATCGGCACCGGGATGTCGACGTCGCAGGCCGTCGCGGTCGCGAAATGGCTGGGCCGTCCGGCCACGGACGTGCGCGTGGCCGTGACCGAATGGCCGGACCTGCCGGTCGAGACCAGCGGCGATCCGTACCTCATGTCGCAGGCCGACCAGGATCGCCTGAGCGCGAACCCGCGCTGGTCGCCGAGCTATGCGTCGCCGTCGAGCGCGACGAACTCCGCGTACTACTTCACGCACAGCACGCGCGAAGCCGCGCGCGCGGTGTTCCGCTACGGCCTGTGGCCGGCCGCAATGTCGATCTGGACGCGCGGCCTCGGCGGCGGCCAGGCCGCGCCGTACACGATCCGCATCGAGGACGCGCGCTGGGTCGACGGCAAGCTGACCGCCGACGGGCTCGAGCCGCTGTCGTTCGAGCAGCTCGCGAAGCAGGCCCATGCGCTCGGCCTGCCGACCGGCGCCGTCGTGCACGTGTTCAACCGCTGGCAGTGGACCGACGCCGAGTTCGAAGTGGGCGGCACGGTCGAGCGCCTGCCGATCGACGGGCTGTCGCTGCGTGTCGGCGCGCCGAAGACGGGCGACAACGGCCCGGTGCCCGGCACCGCCGCACCGGCCGGCGCGACCACGATGCGCGGCACGCTGGCGCCGACCGCGAACGGCTACCGCGTGCTGGACCGCAAGCGCGTGTTCATCCCGCCGACGAGCCGCAACAACGCGGCCGTCACGTACTACACGGCAGTCGGCACGCTGGTCGAGCTGGCCGTGCACGAAGCGACCGGCAAGGTCGAGCTGCTCACGCATCACTCGATCATGGAATGCGGCAACCAGATTTCGCCGCAGCTCGTGTCGGGCCAGTTGCAGGGCGGTCTCGCGATGGGGATCGGCCACGCGTTGCACGAGTACCTGCCGCTCTATGAAGACGGCCCCGGCAACGGCACGTGGAACTTCAACCGTTACCAGCTGCCGCGCGCATCCGACGTTGCCGTCTGGACGCAGACGGGCGACGTGCTGCCGCCGCTGTCCGAGACCGATCCGCCGAAGGGCGTCGCCGAAGTGGTGATGATTCCTGTCGTCGGCGCGATCGTGAACGGCATCGCGCACGCGATCGGCCATCGTTTCACCGACCTGCCGGTGACCCCGCAAAAGATTCAGGAGGTGCTCGCATGACGACCGCCCAAACCGCGGCTTCGGCCGCGAGCGCCAGCGCCGCTGCGACCGGCGCTTCCGCGCCGAGCGCGGCTTCGGCCGCACCGGCATCGGCACAGGCCGCGGCCGTGCCGGCTTCGGCCCCGGCCGCCGTCGAGCGTCCGCTCGTCCGGTTCCAGTCGAAGCCGCTGTCGATCAATATCAACGGCAAGTCCGTCGGCCCGATGCAGGTGCCGGAAGGGCTGATGATGATCGAGTTCCTGCACGAATACGCGGGCCTCACCGGTTCGCGGCTCGGCTGCGGGCAGGGCATCTGCCACGCGTGCGTCGTGATCGTCGACAAGCCGGACGGCACGAGCGAGGAAATGCGCACCTGCATCACCGGCGCGCACTTCTTCCACGGCCGCTCGATCCGCACGATCGAAGGCCACGCGAAGCGCAACGAAGCGGGCGAAGTGGTCGAGCTGTCGCCGATCCAGCAGAAGTTCCTCGAGCACTTCAGCTTCCAGTGCGGCTACTGCACGCCGGGCTTCGTCAACGCGGCGACCGTGCTGATCGAACGCCTGAAGCGCGAGCCGGTCGCGAAGGCCGACGTCGAGCGCACGATCACCGAGGCGCTCGATGCGCACCTCTGCCGCTGCACGGGCTATGTCCGCTACTACGAAGCCGTCAAGGACGTGGTGCTGACGACGCCGGGACTCGTGAAGGACGCCGCATGAAACGCACATTCGCTCATCGTGTCGCGCGGGCTGCGGGCTTGCCCGCGCTCGCGGCCGCCTGCGCGCTGCTGCTCGCCGCGTGCGGCGGCCATGACGCGCCGGCCTCGAACGCGGCTTCCGGCGCACCGGGTGCCGATCCGATCGCGCGCGGCCGCTACCTCGTCAAGGCCGCCGACTGCGCGGCGTGCCACACCGCGAAGGACGGCGCGCCGTTCGCCGGCGGCGCGCCGCTCGAATCGCCGTTCGGCACGTTCTACGGTTCGAACATCACGCCCGACAAGGATCACGGGATCGGCAGCTGGAGCGCGGACGATTTCTACGCCGCGCTGCATGACGGCAAGGCGCCGGGCAAGCGCCTGTATCCGTCGATGCCGTACACGTCGTACCGTCAGCTCACGCGCGCCGATTCCGACGCGATGTACGCGTACCTGAAGACCGTCAAGCCGGTCGCACTGGAAAACCGCGAGCACGCGCTGAAGTTCCCGTACAACCTGCGTTTCGGGATGGTCTTCTGGGACATGGTGTTCCTGAAGGACAGCCTGCCCGATGCGTCGACCGGCCAGTCCGCCGACTGGCAGCGCGGCCGCTATCTGGCGGGTGCGCTCGGCCATTGCGCGGAATGCCATACGCCGCGCGCGTTCACGGGCCAGCTCGACAGCGCGAAGCCGTTCGCCGGCGCCGCGCTCGGCCGCGTGGCCGCGCCCGACATCACGCCGGCCGGCCTCGCCGCGCGCGGCTGGACGGGCGCCGACCTGCAGACGTTCTTCGGCGTCGGCATCGCGCCGCAAGGCTCGGCGTTCGGCGAAATGTACCCGGTCGTACACCTGAGCACGCAGACCATGACGAAGGACGACCTGCGCGCGCTGTCCGTGTACCTGCTGGGCGATACGCCGCCCGCGCCGCAACCGGTGAAGCCGGTATCGGCCGACGCCGCGCAGCTTGCGGCAGGCCGCTCGGTGTATCTCGCGGTCTGCGCGGGCTGTCACGGTTTCAACGGTGAAGGCAAGCCGCACGTGGCGGTGCCGATGAACGGCAATTCGACGGTGCGCCAGGGCGACCCGCGCAACCTGCTGGTCGCGATGCTCGACGGCATCGGCGAGCAGAAGTTTGCCGGGTTCGAGAACCTGCAGCCGATGCCCGGTTTCGCGCACACGCTGAGCGACGACGAACTCGCGCAGCTCGCGAACTACCTGCGTGCGACGTGGGGCGGCCAGCCCGCGAGCGTCACGCCGGCCGACGTGAAGGCCATGCGTTAAGTCGTGCCGCAGGGCGGCGCGTCGCGCGCGAGTCAGCCGGTTTCCGGTGCTCGTGGGCGACGCGTCGTCCGATTTTTTCGGCGGCGCTTCAGTAGCCGCTACCACCTCCGCCACCGCTGCCTCCCGAGCCGCCACCGCCATACCGGCTCATGCCCGGGCCCTGCGCAGGGCCGCTACCCGACGCCGTACAGCCCGCCGACAGCACGAGCACCAGCGCGGCGATCAGCGCCGCGGCCCACCTTGCCGATTTCATGTCCGCCTCCTTGCCGCGCGCGGGACGCTGGAAAGGCCGGTTCGCGTGAACCGCGCGTCTGCGTGCTGACGGAACATGAAACGTTTCGGGCGGGCGGGTTATTCCATGCATTTTGTGGATCGCTGAACGCGAAGGGGCGGACCGGATGCATCTTGCCGCCTTGGTACACTCCGGCAGCCGCCATTCCGATTCCGACTACAAAAACATGAGTGCTACCGCAGAACGTCCGCCGTCGCGTCCGTCCCATCCCGTCGTGTTCGGCTGCATGTCGTTTGCCGTCGGCGGCCCGCTGGTCGCATCGCTCGTCTGGCCGGCCGTGATGCTGATCGCGTGGTCGTTGATCGACGGTCCGTCGTGGGAGGTACTGAAGGTCAGCGCCGGCATGGTGCCGCTGATCTTCTTCGCGTCGTTCCTGTTCGGCTATTTCGTGCCGGCGGCCGTGGCGGGCGGCATCATGGGTGCAATCGGCACGCGAATCCGGCGGCGCTGGTTCGTGCTGCTGGGGATGATCGTCGGGGCAGGCGCGATGATCGGCTTCGTCGAACTCGTGGCCTACCTGCTGAAATCCGACAAGGTCGGCGACATCGACGCGATCGCCACGCTCGATGCGATCGTGACGTCGGCCGTGCTGTCGTACTGGCTGCATCGGCGGCTCGCACGCCGGCGTTGAACGAGACGCGGTGCGTCATCCGGCGCTGTGTCGTTGCTCGCGAGCATGCAGCGGGCGGCACCGCGCGGCCGCTTCTGCGGCCCGTGGGCTGCCATGCCGTTCCTGAAGCGGAAGCCGCCGCCGTCGCGGCGGCCTGTGATCAACGATAGACGAGATCGGCGCGGCGATTCTGCGCCCACGCATCCTCGTCGTGGCCGAGCGCGACCGGCTTTTCCTTGCCGAGGCTGACCGCCTCGAGTTGCGTGGCCGGCACACCGAGCGTTTCGAGCCCGCTCATCACGGCCTGCGAACGGCGTTGGCCGAGCGCGAGGTTGTATTCGGACGTGCCGCGTTCGTCGGTGTTGCCCTGGATCAGCACGCGCCGCGCCGGATGGCTGCGCAGGTAGTCGGCATGCACCTGCAGCAGCGACTGGTATTCGGGCTTGACGGAGTACTGATCGAAATCGAAGTAGATGCTGCGCTTCGCGAGCGGGCTGTTCGGATTATCGAGATCGTCGGCCGTCACCGTTGCGACGGCTTCGCTCGACGGTGTTGGCTCCGTGCCGGCATTCTCGGGCGTCTTCGCCGCATTGTGGCAACCGGCCAGCAGCACGAAGGTTGCCAGGACTGCAAATCGATTCGTTTTGCTCATCGTTCGTCTCCAGCGGTTGACTGCGTTGAACGCGTGGGGCGAGCGACCGGCACGCCCGTATCCGGCCGGCATGGCGCGAAAGGTCCGGCACGCACGACGTGAAGCACGTTCGTAAGCCGGTGGTGCGCCATATGAAAGAGTGTCGCGACCGGAACGCCAAATCTCGGCGTCGCTGCAAACAGATTAGGAAAAATGTCACAGCGTGACCAGTTTCTCCGCATTTTTTTGCGCCGATACGACAGTCCGGGCCGCATTTTTGCTGTTGCACCGGGCGAAGCCACAGCGAAAAGGCCGCGCACGGGCGCGGCCATTCCAGTTCGGGACATGACGATCGGGCGGAGCTGGAAACGCATGCCCGACACGGCGGGCGCAACCGCGTTGCGCCGCACCGCTCCGTCTTGCGTCGTCAGAACTTGTGCCGCAGCCCCAGTGCGACGACGACCTGGTTGCTGTTCGCCGACGGCGTCAGCGTCCAGACGGTCGCGTTGAACGCGGGATTGCCGTTGCCGCCGCTCACGCTCTGGTAGACGCCTTCGAGATACGCATCGGTGCGCTTCGACAGCGCATAGTCGGCTTGCGCCACGACCTGGTTCCATTTCGGGCGCGTCTGGCCGGTGCGCGTGTCGAAGCGGCCCATCGTGTACGTGTAGGCGGCCGAGAGGCTCAACGCCCGCGTGACGACGTAGCGCCCGTCGATCGAGAAGTTGTCGAACACCAGCGATTCACCCTTCAGCGGCGCGATGCCGCCGCCCTGGAGCACGCCGGTCACGCCGTCGGTGGTCGAGTGCGACCATGCGGCGCCGACCGAATGCGGCCCGAATGCATAGCGGCCGGCCGCGGCCCAGATCTGCTGGTTGCCGCCGGTGATCGTTGCCGAACCGTCGACCGTGCTGAGCGCGCCGTTCGGGTTCGGCGCATTGCGGTCGCGGCTGATCTTCAGGTAGCCGGCGCCGAGCTTCAGCGGTCCGTTCGCATACGACACCCCCGTGCTCCACGCCGCGTTGTTGGAGAACTGGCCGGCCGTGTTCGAGAACCCGAACATCGCGCCGAACGTCAGCCCGCGGTACGTCGGGCTCGTGTACTTCACCGCGTGGTTGATGCGGAGATTGCGGTTCGAATCGTCGTTGTCGTACGGATGCACCGCGAGGTTGCCGCCCCAGCCGGGGCCGGACGCGCCGAGCGGCGTCACGAAATCGAGGATCAGGTCGTACTGGCGGCCGAACGTGAGCGTGCCGGCCGTCTTCGAGCTCAGGCCGACCCATGCCTGACGGCCGAACAGGTCGACGCCTTTCTGCGACAGTGCGCCGGTGGTGCCCGAGAAGCCGTTCTCGAGCGTGAAGACCGCGGCCGTCCCGCCGCCCAGATCCTCGCGGCCGCGCAGCCCCCAGCGCGACGCGTTCAGTGCGCCGCTCGTCATCGCGACGGCACCGCTGCCCGGCGAGCCGGCGCCGTGCGTGCGCTGGTTGGTCGCGTAGGTGATCGACGTGTCGATCAGGCCGTACAGCGTCACGCTGCTCTGTGCGTGTACCTCGCCCGATGCGAGAGCGGTCAGGCAGGCGGCAATGGCGGTCCCCGCGAGTCGAGTGCTGGCGTGCTGGTTCATCTTGTAGGAATGCATAGGAGTTTTTATCGTTTTTGCGGCCCGGTGGCCGGCGGATCGAGCGGCCATTATTGGAGATCGTGCGGCGCTCGATTAAGGCGTTGCACAGGAAAGGTCCTCTGCAAAATCGCGTGGAATCGCGGCGAGGTGGGGGCGAGGAGAGGGGCGGCCGCGGCCGCGCATCGACGCGGCCGGGTTTGGGGGGAAGCGAGCGCGAGGGGCCGGTGCCCGAAGCCCGGCCCTGCGCCCGTCAATGCGGCATCACGAGGCGCGGATCGATATACGCGTCGATGTCCTGCGACTGCTTGTATACGCCGTTGCGCACGTTGAACGCATTCGCGTTGCGCGTCGAGCCGTAGATCGAATCGAGCCCGTCGCCCTTGCGGAACGCGCGCTTCGCGGCGGCTTCGTCGAGCAGGTGCGTGCCCTTCAGCAGCGGGAGGTATTGCTCCGGCGCCAGGCCGACGCGCGCGGACATGATCCGGACCGCGTCGCCCTGCGTCTTCGGATCGTTGATGTAGGCGACGCAGCGGTACCAGACCTTGATCACCTTGGCCCAGTCGGCGCGGCGCGCGGCGAGGCTGGCCGGCGCGACGGTAATGGCGTCGTAGATCAGCCCCGGCGCATCCGCCGACGTGAAGATCGCACGGGCGCCCGGTGCGCGCTTCAACGCCTCGCCCGCGTTCGGCTGC
Organism: Burkholderia sp. AU27893; assembly: GCF_002223205.1. Classification (NCBI taxonomy): domain Bacteria; kingdom Pseudomonadati; phylum Pseudomonadota; class Betaproteobacteria; order Burkholderiales; family Burkholderiaceae; genus Burkholderia; species Burkholderia sp. AU27893. The sequence continues at coordinate 1,097,512 of NZ_NKFD01000004.1, forward strand.
CAGACGGCCACCGCCGCGATGTCCGTCGACGAGCCGAGCACCTGCGGCAGTTCGTTGGTTTTCGCGTTCACGAGCGTCACGTCGCCGTCCTTCAGCCCGTGCTTCTGCAGCGCGGTTTCGAGCAGCAGGTGATCGACGAGGCCGAGTTCGACGCCGACCTTCTTGCCCTTCAGCGCCTCGACGTTGCGCAGCGGCGGCTTGGCGACGATCATGTCGTTGCCGGCGGAATAGTCGGTGAGCAGGATCATCACGTTCTTCGCGCCGGCCGAGCCCGTGACGAGCGCGTCGCCGTTCGTCGCCGCGACCGCGTCGAGCTTGCCTGCCGAAAACGCGTCGAGCGATGCCGAGTAATCGAACCATTCGAAATCGACGTCGACGCCGGCTTCCTTGAACCACCCCTTGTCGAGTGCGACCTGGAATGCGACCCAGCCGGGCCAGTCGCTGTAGCCGATCTTGAGCGGCGCTGCCGCGTGCGCGGCGGGCGTCATGAGGAGCGTGGCGGCCGCGGCGGCGGCCCCCAAGGCGTGACGGACGGAACGGCGGGACAGCAGGCGGCGGAGCGCCAGGGCGGGACGGGTCATCGTTTTCTCCAGGAGACCGGGATCGGGATCGTCGATACGGACCGTGCGCGTGCGCGGTCCGGCCGCGTGGCCGGTTCCTGCGGATGCGGAACGAATGAAGCGGCCACGGAGAGGCGCGACGGCCGTTGCCATCGCCAATCTCCCGGGCTTTTGTCCCGCCGTGTAGCGCGTGCGCGTCCGGTCTCGCGATCGGACGCACCCGCGCCGGGCTGCTCTCGGACCAGACGTTCGATGAACCGGAACCCTAGCACCCCTAAGATGCGACGCCGCCGCACCTCTCGACGTCATGCCGAGCGAGAAGCGTGCCAACGGCACGCGGCGGGGCGGCTCAGGGGCGGCGCGACCTGCGCTGCAGTTCGATGAAGCGGGCGGAGAAGAGCGCGCTCAGCGCGCGCCGGAGCAGGTCGAGCTTGTTCATGAGGTGTCGCGTATCGAGTGAAGGTGCATGCATCGAGCAATGCCCATGCCATTGCCGATCGTGTCGTGCCGGCGGCCGCGGCGCGCACTGCGCCGGTGCGGGCGCGCGTTCGCATGGTGCGCGGCACGCCCGCCGCGAGGGCGGCCGTCCGCATCCGGTGCGGTGTCCGTCAGCGCGCGCATGCCGGAAAGCCGCGTGGCACCGCGATTCCTCACACGCTGGCACGCAACTCGCTTAGTCAGTGCCCGAGAGGTGCGAAGCAATTTGCATCATCTTCAGGATCGCTAGGGTTCCGGTCGTGCGGCGTTCGCGTCGCGCGATGGCTGGTCCGAGAGCAATCCGGTCTTGTCTTCTCCTCGCATCGAGGAAACGGCGAGGCTCCACGGAGGGATAAAAGCCCGGGAGGTCGCGATGTCGTTCGGTCGCCCTCTCACGCCTTTTGTCCAACCGACCACGGAGCCGCCATGTCGCCGCGCCCCCAAGCCGTCCTTGCCCCGCCGCCACACGTCGTGTGGGAAACGCTCATTCCCGCCGGAACCCACTGGTCCGGCATCCTGCGCCGCGGTCTCGCGCTGCGTGTCGTCGACGTCGACGGCGGCGCGAACCTGTCCGCGGTGTTTCATCGCCAGGAAGACCCGCTCGAACGCTACAACATGGCCGACACGCTGAAGGCGCAGCACACCGCGCATCTCACGCGCGGCCATGCGCTGTACACCGACATGGGGCGCGTGATCGCGTCGATCACGGCCGACACGCTCGGCTGGCACGACCCGCTCGGCGGCGTCGGCGACGCGCGGCTGTTCGCGCACAAGTACGGCACGACGTCGTACCAGGCCGATCGCAACGCGATGATCCGCAACGGCCGGGACAGCCTCGTGCTCGAACTCGCGAAATACGGGCTGTCGGCGCGCGACCTCGTCGCGAACGTCAACTTCTTCAGCAAGCTCGACACGCGCGACGACGGCGCGCTCGATTTCGTTGCCGGACATTCGCCGGCCGGCAGCATGCTCGACCTGCGCTTCGAGATGAACACGCTGGCGGCGTTCTCGACCGCGCCGCATCCGCTCGATCCGCACCCCGACTACGCGCCGAAGGCCGTGAAGCTGATCGCGTACCGCGCGTATCCGGCGGACGGGGCCGCGCCGGAAGACGATCCGTGCCGCCGCGCGTGCGCCGAGAACGTGCGCGGCTTCGCCAACACCGATCGCCTGTTTGCGTAAGGAGAGCCGAGCCATGCCGATCATCGAAAGCCGTCTCGACCCACGCGATGCCATTCACGACACCACGTTGAACGCGGGCGAACCGTGGCTGCGCGACCTGAAGCGCGGGCAAGTCTTCCGCATTCTCGACCTCGAAGGCAACCAGGCCGTCGACACGCTGTTCTACCGGTCCGACGACCCCGAGGAGCGCTACAGCGCGCAGGACACGATCCGCGCGCAGCGCAACCTGTACCTGAGCGCGGGCAGCGTGCTGCTGTCGAGCCGGGGCAACCCGATGGTGACGATCGTCGCCGATACCTGCGGCCGTCACGACACGCTCGGCGGCGCGTGCGCGGCCGAGAGCAACACCGTGCGCTATGCGCTCGACAAGCGGCACATGCACAACTGCCGCGACAGCTTCCTCAACGCGATCACCCACTGCACGTGCGGCGCGGGCGCGCGGCTCACCAAGCGCGACCTGGTCGGCAACGTCAACTTCTTCATGAACGTGCCCGTTACGCCGCTCGGCGGGCTGACCTTCGAGGACGGCATTTCCGCACCGGGCAAGTATGTGGAGATGCGCGCGGAGATGGACGTGACGGTGCTGATCTCGAACTGCCCGCAGCTCAACAATCCGTGCAACGGGTACAACCCGACGCCGGTGCGCCTCACGATCTGGGAGGTGGAATGAACGACCCCCACGCTCACTTGCTTTGCATGGGGCCGGAGTACGCGCTGAAGCGCTACTCCGGGCCGACACGTTCGCTGCCCCCCGAGGGGGCGGTTGCCTTCCTTGGGGCGGCCCGGCGGGAGGCAACATGAGATTCAAGAAAATCCTCGTCGCGAACCGCGGCGAAATCGCGTGCCGCGTGATCCGCACGCTGAAGCGGCTGGGAATCGCGTCGGTCGCGATCTACTCCGACGCCGATCGCGATGCGCGCCATGTGGCGCTCGCCGACGAAGCCGTGCGGGTCGGCCCCGCGCCGGCGGTGGACAGCTACCTGAACGTCGCGGCGATTCTCGCCGCCGCACGCGAGACGGGCGCGCAAGCCGTGCATCCCGGCTACGGCTTCCTGTCCGAGCACGCCGGTTTCGCCGACGCATGCGAAGCCGCGGGCCTGCGCTTCATCGGGCCGCGCGGCGACCAGATGCGCGCGTTCGGGCTCAAGCACACCGCGCGCGAACTCGCCGCCGCACAGGGCGTCGCGCTGCTGCCGGGCACGGGCCTGCTCGACGATGCACGGACGGCGCTCGCGCAAGCCGACGCGATCGGCTATCCGGTGATGCTGAAAAGCACCGCGGGCGGCGGCGGGATCGGCATGTCCCTGTGCCGCGATGCCGCGCAGCTCGAAGCGGCGTTCGATTCCGTCGTGCGGCTCGGCGCCGCGAACTTCGCGCATGCGGGCGTGTATCTCGAGAAATTCGTCGAGCACGCGCGGCACATCGAAGTGCAGATCTTCGGCGACGGCCACGGCGATGCGATCGCGCTCGGCGAACGCGATTGCTCGGTGCAGCGCCGCAACCAGAAAGTGATCGAGGAAACGCCTGCACCGGGCCTGACCGCAGAAGAACGCGTCGCGTTGCACGCGAGCGCGGTGCGGCTGGCCCGCGCGGTCGGCTATGCGTCGGCCGGCACGGTCGAATTCGTGTTCGACGCGACGACGCGCCAGTTCTATTTCCTCGAGGTGAACACGCGGCTGCAGGTCGAGCATTGCGTGACCGAGGCAGTGACGGGCATCGATCTCGTGGAATGGATGATCCTGCAGGCGGAGGGCGATCTGCCGCCGCTCGACACGCTCGCCGTTGCGCCGCGCGGCGCGAGCATCCAGGTGCGGCTCTACGCGGAGGATCCGCACAAGCAGTTCCTGCCGAGCGCGGGGCTGCTGACGCACGTCGCGTTTCCCGACGACGTGCGCGTCGACGGATGGATCGAGGCCGGCACCGAGATCAGCGCGTACTACGATCCGCTGCTCGCGAAGCTGATCGTGCACGGCGAGACGCGCGGCGACGCGCTGGCCGCGCTGCAGCGCGCACTGGCGCGTACGGAACTGTACGGCATCGAAACCAACCTCGACTATCTGCGCGCGATTGCCGGTTCGGATACCTTCGCGCGCGGCGCATCGACGACCGCCTTCCTGTCGCGCTTCGCGTTCGCCCCGCACACGATCGACGTGCTCGATGGCGGCGTGCAGACCACCGTGCAGCAGGCGCCCGGGCGCGTCGGCTACTGGAACGTCGGCGTGCCGCCGTCCGGGCCGATGGACGATCGCGCGTTCGCGCTCGCGAACACGCTGCTCGGCAACGCGCGCGACGCAGCCGGGCTGGAATTCACGATGGTCGGCGCGACGCTGCGCTTCAACGCCGAGACGCTCTTCGTGCTCGGCGGTGCGCCGCTCGCGGCATCGCTCGATGGCGAGTCCGCCCCGTTCTGGCAGGTGCTGCGTGCGCGGCCAGGCGCGGTGCTGAAGCTGGGCGGCGTGACGGGCGCCGGCGTGCGTGCGTGCCTGGCCGTGAAGGGCGGGCTGCAGGTGCCCGACTATCTCGGCAGCAAGGCGACCTTCACGCTCGGCCAGTTCGGCGGCCATGCGGGGCGTGCGCTGCGCAAGGGCGACGTGCTGCATCTGGACGCGACAGCCGGACGCGGCGAAGCGGGCGCCACGCTGGCCGCGGCGGAGATCCCCGCCCTGACGCACGCGTGGACGCTCGGCGTGCTCGACGGCCCGCACGGCGCGCCGGATTTCTTCACGCCGGACGACATCGCGATGCTGTACGGCACGCAGTGGACGGTCCATTACAACTCGAGCCGCACCGGCATCCGGCTGATCGGCCCGAAGCCGCAGTGGGCGCGCACGGACGGCGGCGAAGCCGGCCTGCATCCGTCGAACATCCACGACAACGCGTACGCGATCGGCGCGGTCGATTTCACCGGCGACATGCCGGTGATCCTGGGCCCGGACGGCCCGAGCCTCGGCGGCTTCGTGTGTCCGGTGACGGTCGTGCATGACGAATTGTGGAAGCTCGGGCAACTGCGACCGGGCGATACCGTGCAGTTCGTGCGCGCCCGTGTGTCGACCAAACTCTCCGCCGACACGGTGGTTGCGCGTCCGGCACCCACCAGCGCGCCGGACGCCTGCGTGCTGCATCGCGACCCGTCGGCCGGCGGCGGCATCGGTGTCGTCTACCGGCGCTCGGGCGACCGCAACGTGCTGGTGGAATACGGGCCGCTCGTGCTCGACCTGAACCTGCGTTTTCGCGTGCATGCGCTGATGTGCTGGCTCGACGCGCACCGTCTGCCCGGCATGCTCGACCTGACGCCGGGCATCCGTTCGCTGCAGGTGCAGTTCGACGCGCGGACCTTGCCGCTCGACACGCTGCTTGCGCATCTGCAGACGGCCGAGCGCGAACTGCCGGAAGTCGCCGACATGCGCGTGCCGAACCGCATCGTGCATCTGCCGCTGTCGTGGGACGACCCGTCGACGCGGGTCGCGATCGAGCGCTACATGCAGTCGGTACGGCCCGATGCGCCGTGGTGCCCGAGCAATATCGAGTTCATCCGGCGGATCAACGGCCTGGCCGGCATCGACGACGTGAAGCGCATCGTGTTCGACGCCCGTTATCTGGTGATGGGGCTCGGCGACGTGTACCTCGGCGCGCCGGTCGCGACGCCGATCGATCCGCGCCACCGGCTCGTCACCACGAAGTACAACCCCGCGCGCACCTGGACGCCGGAGAACGCGGTCGGCATCGGCGGCGCGTACCTGTGCGTGTACGGGATGGAGGGGCCGGGCGGGTATCAGTTCGTCGGCCGCACCGTCCAGATGTGGAATCGCCACCGCACCACCCGTGAGTTCGAAGCCGGCAAGCCATGGCTGCTGCGCTTCTTCGACGAGATTCGCTTCTACGAAGTCAGCGAGGCGGAGCTGGCGGAACTGCGCGCGGATTTCGTCGCGGGGCGCGCCGGGCTGAAGATCGAGGAATCGGTGTTCGATCTCGGCGCATACAACCGTTTCCTGCGTGACGAGGCCGATTCGATCGCCGCGTTCAAGGCATCGCAGCAGACGGCGTTCGAAGCGGAGCGCGAACGGTGGCGGGTGGCTGGCCATGCCGAATACGTCGGCGACGCGGCGCAGGGCGACGCGGATGCCGCGCGGGAAGCCGGCGCGCTCGCCGATACGCAGCGCGCGATCGCCGCGGACGTATCGGGCAGCGTGTGGAAGGTGCTGGTCGAAGCCGGTGAGCGCGTGACCGAAGGGCAGGTCGTCGCGATCGTCGAGTCGATGAAGATGGAGGTCGCGGTGACGGCGACGGAAGACGGCACGATCGAGACGGTCGATTGCGCGCCGGGCGCGGCGGTGGTGGCCGGCCAGCGGCTGATGGTGATGAAGGCGGGCGCCGCCGAGGAGGTCGCATGAGCACGACGGAACGTTCGATTGTGCCCGGCGTCCGCTCGATTGCCGCGCTGCGTGCGCGCTATGCGGCGGGCGACCTGACGCCGCATGCGCTCGTCGACGCGATCGCCGCGCATTTCGCCGCGGGCGATCCGCATCATGCGTGGATCCGGCCGCTGACGCATGGCGAGATGACGGCCTACGCCGACGCGCTGGCCGGGCGCGACCTCGCGTCATTGCCGCTGTACGGCGTGCCGTTCGCGATCAAGGACAACATCGATCTCGCCGGCATCCCGACCACGGCAGCCTGCCCGGCCTATGCGTACACGCCGGCGCGCAGCGCGCCCGTCGTCGAGCGGCTGATCGCGGCCGGCGCGATCCCGATCGGCAAGACCAACCTGGACCAGTTCGCGACCGGGTTGTCGGGCCAGCGCTCGCCTCATGGTGCGTGCCGCAATGCGCTCGATCCGCGCTATGCGTCGGGTGGCTCGAGCTCCGGGTCGGCGGTGGCCGTGGCGCTCGGCGTCGCGTCGTTCTCGCTGGGTACCGACACGGCCGGCTCCGGGCGCGTGCCGGCCGCGTTCCACGGGCTCGTCGGGCTCAAGCCGACCAAGGGCGTGTTGAGCACGCTCGGCGTCGTGCCGGCCTGCCGGTCGCTCGATTGCGTGTCGGTGTTCGCGCACTCGGCGGCCGACGCGCGCACGGTGTTCGCCGCCGCGCACGGCGTGACCGACGGCGATCCGTACGGACGCGCATGGCAGCCGCTGCTGGGCGCGGACGGGCTACGCGCGCAAACGGCGCGACCGCTCGGGCAATTGCGCTTCGGCACGCCGCGCGCCGATCAGTTGCAATTCTTCGGCGACGAATCGTATGGCGCGGCGTGGCGTGCCGCGCTCGAGCGCATGCGTGCGACCGGGGCGATGATCGTCGAGATCGATTTCAGTGCGTTCCTGGCTGCCGCGCGGCTGCTTTACGAAGGCCCGTGGGTGGCCGAACGGCTCGCCGCGATCGGCGCCTTCGCCGCGCGGGAACCGGACGCGCTGCATCCGGTGATCCGCGAAATCGTCGGCGGCGCGGCGCGATTCAGCGCGGCCGATGCGTTCATCGCGTTCGACACGCTCGCGACGCTGCGCGTCGAGGCCGGTCGCGCATGGGACGGACTGGACGCGATCGTCATGCCGACTTCGGCGACGACGGCGACCATCGACGCACTCGAAGCCGACCCGATCGGCGTCAATTCGCGTTTTGGTTTCTACACGAACTTCGTCAACCTGCTCGACCTGTCGGCGATCGCGGTGCCCGCCGGTCGCTGCGAAACCGGGCGGCATGCCGGGCTGCCGTTCGGCATCACGTTCGTCGGGCGCGCGCACGACGACGCGCGGCTGCTCGACCTTGCGCAGGCGTGGGGTGACGCGGAGGAACGCGGCGGCGGGGAGGGCGGCGGCCTGCAGACGGACGTCGCAGACGACGCGTTCGCAACGCCGGCACCGGTGCCCGGCGCGTCATCCGGCGTCGTGTGCGTGGCGGTCGTCGGCGCGCATCTGAGCGGTGAGCCGTTGAACTGGCAGCTCACCCAGCGGGGCGGACGTTTCGTCGCCGCGACGACGACAGCGCCCGCCTATCGTCTCTACGCGCTGTCGGAGGCGGCATCCGGCGGCGTCGCCAAGCCGGGCCTCGTGCGTGTGCCGGACGGCGGCGCGTCGATCGCGGTCGAGCTCTGGGAGATGCCGGTCGACGCTTACGGCAGCTTCGTCGCCGGCATTGCCGGCCCGCTCGGCATCGGCACGCTGACGCTCGCGGACGGCACTCGGGTGCAGGGCTTCCTGTGCGAGAGCGCGGCGCTGGCCGGCGCGCAGGACATCACGCACTTCGGCGGCTGGCGTGCCTACCGTGCGAGCCCCGCGAGCGGCGCGACCAGCGCAGGCGCATTGCAATGAACGTCCGGTCGCGCGGCGCTCCGGCATGCGCGCGACCGGCACCTGAAACGATACGGAGATTGACATGCCAACGACCCGCAACACGAACGGATGGCTCGCCGTGCGCCGCGAGCTGACGACCCGCGGAAAATGGACGCTCGGCGTGGCGTCCTTCCTGCTGCCGTTCGCCGTCTGGTGCCTGATCAGCTATGTGCCGTTCATCTGGCATCCGCAAATGCGCGTCACGAATCCGGGCAGCGTCGACTATTTCCAGGCCGGCATGCAGATCGATCGCGACGTGTTCGACGACGAACTCGCCCATGCGCGAGCGACCCACGCGGCCGTGCCCGAAGGCGTGCGCGCGAACCCGGTGTACCTGCCCGCGCCGCACCAGGTGCTGCGCGCGTTCTACACGGCGTTCACGACTCCGCCGGCATCCCGCGACGGCGTCTGGCTGCACGAGAGCCTGTGGCACAGCATCCGGATCATCTTCTGGGGCTTCCTGATCTCGTCCGCGATCGGCGTGCCGCTCGGCATCGTCTGCGGCACCTTCAGCGTGCTCGCGCGGCTGCAGGAGCCGTTCCTGGAGTTCTTCCGCTATTTGCCGGCACCCGCGTTCGGCGCGCTGATGGTCGCGATCCTCGGCATCTACGATGCGCCGAAGGTCGCGATCATCGTGATCGGGACGCTGTTCCAGCAGGTGCTGATCATCGCGAACACGACGCGCAAGCTCGAATACGGGCTGTTCGAGGCAGCGATGACACTCGGCACGAAGAAGCTGAAGCTGCTCACGCACGTCGTGATCCCCGGCGTGCTGCCGGACCTGTATCGCGACCAGCGCATCCTGCTCGGCTGGGCGTGGACCTACCTGATCGTCGCCGAACTAGTCGGCACGAGCTCGGGCATCACCTGGTACATCAGCCAGCAGGCGCGCTACCAGCATTTCGACAACGTGTATGCGGCGATCCTGATGATCGGGATCATCGGCCTCGGCACCGACATCGTGCTCGGGCTGCTTGGCCGCCGGCTGTTTCCGTGGGATCGCACGCTGAACGCGTGACGCCCGTTGACGCCCACCCATCGACCGATTTCCGCGGAGACCATCATGCAGAACCCGCAAGCCGTTCCCGATTACCTGATGCAGTCCGACGCGGTGCGCGAGCGCTTCGCGCGCCTGAAAACCCGCGACGTGATACTCGACGTGCGTCATGTCGGCAAGCGTTTCGCGACACCGCAGGGCGAGTGCACCGCACTCGACGACATCAGTTTCCGTACCTACCGGCGCGAATTCGTGTGCGTGATCGGCCCGTCCGGGTGCGGCAAGTCGACGCTGATCCGCATCCTGGCCGGGCTCGACGCACAGACGAGCGGCGAGGTGCTGCTCGACGGCAAGCCCGTGCAGGGGCCGGGTGCCGATCGCGGGATGGTGTTCCAGGGCTACACGCTGTTTCCGTGGCTCACCGTGAAGAAGAACGTGATGTTCGGACTCCGGATGAACGGCAGCAGCAACGGCCAGGCCGAGCGCGAAGCGCTGCAGTGGCTCGATCTGGTCGGGCTCACGCGTTTCGCGGATGTCTATCCGCACCAGTTGTCGGGCGGCATGAAGCAGCGCGTGGCGATCGCCCGCGCGCTCGCGAACCGGCCGCGCATCCTGCTGATGGACGAGCCGTTCGGCGCGCTCGACGCGCAGACGCGGGCGCGGATGCAGACGCACCTGCTCGACATCTGGCGCAACATCGACGTGACGATCCTGTTCATCACGCACGATCTCGACGAGGCGATCTTTCTGGCGGACCGGATTCTCGTGCTGAAGGCGAACCCGGGGGCGGTGCAGGAACTGATCGAGGTGCCCGTGCCACGGCCGCGCGACTATGCGCAGGTCAATACGCCGGAGTTCATCGCGACGAAGGCGCGGCTCGAGGCGCTGATCCATCCGAAGGAGGTGGTGGCGATCGACGATGGCGTGCGGCCGCACATGATCCGCATGACGGATGTGTCGGACAACGTCGAGTAAGCCGTGATGAAAACGGGCGGACGGTCGCTACGTCCAGGCGCGGGCGAGCGCCAGCGCCGTCGCGACATCGCCGCGGCGATACGCGGCCCGAACGGCTGCCGTCGTGGCCGCGATGACTTCCGGCGGCGGTGACTTTCGCAGACGCACGGCGACGCGCGGTAGCGATGCGAGCTGAGTCCGCAGGTCGACGATCAGCCGGCAGCAGCGAAAACCGTCGGACGCGGCTTCCGGGCGGACGGCGGCATCGGCAAGCCCGGCCGTCCACTCGACGCCGCGATGGCGCCTGACTGCGTCGAGGTGCGGCAGATGGCGCGCGTCGCCCGATAACGCGATCAACAGCGCGGCCCATTGCGCGCCGCGCCATCCGTGTTCGTCGTCGCACGTGAGGTCGGCCAGCAGCGCGTCGTCCAGCACGGACAGGCTTTGCCGGCACAGGTAGTGGAAGTCGAGCGGCTGGTAGCGGACCTGCGGGTAGTCGCGCAGCACGTGCCCGAGTTCGGCGCCGGTCTCGACGGCAGCAGCGAGAAACCGTTCGGCCGGCGCAGGACGGTTCAGCAGCAGCGTCGGCACGCTTCGGTAGAGCCGGTGGATGTCGTCGGGGTGATAGTGCATCGCCAATGTCGGGGGTGGTCGACCGGCGCGCGCGGTGCGCCGTTCAGGTTTTCGGCGGGTCGCCGGACAGCAGCGCCGTGTAACGCCGCTGCATTTCATCGGGTTCGACCGCTTCGATCGTATGCCCGATCAGCCAATCGTAGCCGAACGGGTCGCGAATCTTGCCGGAACGCTCGCCGTAGAACTGGTCCTGGATCGCGCGTGTCAGCTGTGCGCCGGCCGCGATCGCGGCGGCGATCGTCGCGTCGGCGTCGTCGACATGCAGGTGAAGCGACATCGGCGCCTTGCCATCCGGGTCGATCGCGAAGATATCGTATTCGGGGAACTCGTCCGAGATCATCAGCGTGCACGGCCCGAGCTGCAATTCCGCGTGGCCGATGCGTCCCGACGGCTCGACGAGACGGAATTTCTCCTGCGCGCCGAACGCCTTCGCATAGAACGCGATGGCGTCGTCCGCATGCCTGGCGCGCAAATAGGGAAAGACTTCGTGAATCGCCATGGTGCCCTCCGGTTTGGGGGTGTGGGTGTCGCTCGAACCTGTCGGGCCTCGCGGGGCGCGTCGTGACTTCGCTGGGGCGGTGGCCGAGGATTTTGCCGTGTCGTGAACGGCTAACACGCTGATTCTACAAACGAATCGTGTGAATGGGGCAAGGGCGGCGGTGCGGCGGCGGGCGCCGGACGAATGCAGCGGCCATCCGGGCGAGGACGACATTTCGAGCTTCATCCCGCTGCCGAGCGCCGCCGACGATCTCAGGATTCCGTTCGTGGCCGCCGGCGGCATGGCTGATGGGCGATCGCTGGTGGCGGCACTTTCGCTTGGCGCGGACGGCATCGACATGGGGATGCGTTTCATCGCCACCCGCGAGGCGCCGGTGCACGGGAACGTGAAGCAGGCACTGGTCGCGGCGACCGAACTGGACGCGCGCCTGGTCATGCGCCCGTTGCGCAATACCGAGCGCGTGCTGCGCAATACCGCCGTCGATCGCATCCTCGAAAAGGAAAGCAGGCTCGGTACCGATATCCGGTTCGACGATAGCGACGAAGAGGGCGCCGGCGTGTATCCGCGCATCATGAAGGAGGGCGCGCTCGACGCGGGCGCATGGTCGTGCGGCCGGGTCGTCGGCTTGATCCGCGATATCCCGACCGTGAAGGAACTCGCCGATCGCATCGTGAGCGAGGCGAAGGAGATCATCCGTGGTCGGCTGGCACGTATTGCTGTTTGAGCTACAAGCTGCCCGAATTCCGGGAGCCGCGCGCCTGGTGCGGGTTGGTGCTGAAGAACGGCAAGGCGCTTCCGGCCTCGCCCGGCCCCATTGGGCCAGGCGAGACTGCAGAAGGGCGGACCGCTGCCCGCCATCGTCGCGCGCAACACCACGAAAGCCCGCCAAATCCTGCCGACAGTCGGTCGACGGCGACGGCATGCCGTCCAACGAGCGCCTCGTGCCTGATTTATTGTCATTGCTCGTCGGAATGCCGCCGCCAGCCCGGCCATATCGTTGTTGTCGGCGTCGATGCGCCGTCGTCGTGCGGGGCGTAGGCAAGGGTAGCGTTGCTGGTCAAGGGTGTCGGGGCACTCACTGTCGGCGAACCGCGCCCGGCCTCCTTGATTGGCGTGCATCTTAAATGAGCGTGCGCAGCGAAAACTGACAAGTTCTGACATCCGGAGCGCGGACGTCAACGGCGTGCCGGCGGGCGTCGCATGTTCGGTTATAGTGTCGCCCGATTGCAGACACCAGTACGAATCGCGCGATGCTCCGGCTCATCTTCCTCATCCTGATTACCTGGGCCTCCGGGGCTTTCGCGGCAACGCCGATTACGTTGCCGGACGGAGGGCAGGTCGGCATCCGGAACGGCTGGGATCTGTTGCGCGATCCGGCTAACACGCTCACGGTCGAGCGCATGTCCCAGCCCGAGATCGCGCGCGCATTCGTCGGCCAGACGTCGGAGCCCGCGCTCGGCTATGTCAACGGCGCGGTGTGGCTGCGCGTGACCGTGATGCGCCCGGCGAGCGCACCGCCGATGTGGCTGCTGGAATTGCGGTCGTCGCTGCTGAACGACGTCACGCTGTACATGCCCAAGCCGGGCGGCGGATACCAGCGCCACGTCGCAGGCGATCGCAAGCCGGTGGAACAACGCGACATCGCGTACCGCAACCCCGTATTTCGCCTGGACCTTCCGCCGGACCAGCCGGTCACGCTCTATCTCCGAATCCGCAGCACCAGCACCATGAGTTTCTCGATGGCGCTGTGGTCGCCAGACGCGTTCATCTCCGCGACGAGCAAGGAGTCGTTGCTATTCGGGCTGCTGGACGCCGCGCATCTCGTGCTGCTCGTCTCGAGCCTGTGGCTGTTCCGGGTGACGCGCGATGTATCGTTTGGGCTCTACGCGCTGAGCGTCGTCGTGAACCTGCTCACCGCGCTCGGCGCCGAAGGCTACATCTATCAGTACCTGCTGCCGGGCTTTCCGGCCGCGAGCAATGCGGTCTACCTGATCAGCTGGCTGCTCGGCACGCCGGTCGGCACGCTGTTCACGATGCACTACCTCGGCCTGTTCAACGGGCGCTGGCGGCGCCCGACGATCGCTTTTGCCGCACTGACGATCGTCGTGGCGCTGGCTGTCGCGCCGCTGATGCTGATCATCAATGTCTGGTGGGTGCGACCGCTCTACCTGTTCTGGCAGATGGCGGTCATTCTCGTCACGATGGGCGTTGCGCTCTGGCTCACCGCCCGCGGATACCGGCACGCACGCATCGTCGTGCTCGTGCTGTTGCTGTTGCTCGCCGGCAGCGCATTGCGTGTTGCGCGCAACGTCGGCTGGATCCCGCCGGGGCTGCTCGCCGACAACGCCGGATACCTGGGGATGCTCGCGTTCATGCTCGTCATGAATTCGGCGATCAGCTCGCGCTACAACGCGATGCGCAATGCGATGGAAGCGGCGCAGGCCGATGCATTGCGTGTCGCGCGCCAGGCCGAGCGCGATCTCGAAGCCAAGGTCGCGCTGCGCACCCAGGCGCTGCGGGAGGCAATGGAGCAGGTGGAAGCGTCGCTCGCGCTGGAAAAGCGTGCGCAAGACGAGCAGCGCCAGCTTCTGGCAACCGTGTCGCATGAGCTGCGGACGCCGCTGGCCGTCATCGACGCCACTGCCCAGAATCTCGACCTCGACGACTCCCGCGCCGATCCGTTGACGTCGTCGCGCTACCAGAAGATCCTGCGCGCGACGCAGCGTTTGACGGTGCTGATCAATGACTCGCTGCACGAGGACGGGTTCGAGCTGCTGCGACGCGGAACCCGCATCGGCGACACCCGGCTGGCGGCGCTGCTCGACGATGCGGCCACGGCTGCCGGCGCGCTGTCCGACGGCCACCGCCTCGAAATCGACGCGAAACACCTGCCGGACATCTTCGTGTGCGACGGCAGCCTCACGCGTCTCGTGCTGCGCACGCTCGCCGACAACGCCGTCAAATACACACCTGGCGGCACCCGGATCGTGTTGCGCGGGCGGCGTGTGCCGGGCGGTGTGGAGCTGGAAGTCGAGGACGACGGCCCCGGCATTGCGCCGGCGGATCTGCCGTATGTATTCGAGCGGTTCTATCGCGGCCGCAACGTGGGCCGCAAGCCGGGTACCGGCCTCGGTCTCCCGCTGGCGCGCCGCATGGTCGAGATGCAGGGCGGTACGTTGAATCTGGTGAGCGAGGCGGGGTACGGGTGCCGGGTGACGGTCTTTTTGCCCACGAACGCGGGCAGGGCGGCCGTAGCCGCTCAGGCGAGCATCAGTGGCGCGGCGAACGTGTAGCCGGTGCGATGGACGGTCTTCAGCGGGAGTTCGGAGCCCGTCTCGCTTCGCCAGCGCTGCCGCAGGCGGCTGACCATCGTTTCCAGCCTGCGCTCGTCGTAGTCGACCCAGTCGAAACCGAAATCCTCCGCGATCTGTCGCCGGCTGACGGCCTTGGACGGATGCCGCGCCAGCAGCGCGAGCAGGGCGATCTCGCTCGCCGACAGATCGAGCCGGCCGCCGCCCGGCGCAGACAGTACGCGGGCCTGACAGTCGAGCCGCCAGTCGTTCGCCACCCGGCGGCCGAGTGCCTGGAGAATGGCGTCGAGTTCGAGCAGTTTCACCGGTTTGACCAGATAGTGATCGGCGCCGCCGATCAGGCCGTCGATCTTGTCCTGCGTGTCTCCGCGTGCGGTCAGCATGACGATGCCGCAATCGCGATGCCGGGCTCTGAGCCACACGGCCGCGTCGAAACCGCTCCCGTCGGGCAGCATCACGTCGATGATCGCAAATGCGAGATCCGACGCCCGCTCCTGGAACTCCGCGATCGTGCCGGCCTGATCGACCGTCCAGCCGCGTTTTTCCAGAAACGCGGCGATTTCCTCGCGCAACTCGACCTCGTCGTCGAGCAACAGCACTTTGGCCATACTGCTACCTTGAATCCGCGTTGTGTGGTTGCGGGGTCTGCCTTTTGTTTCCGCCGAGATCGGCGGCAATGCCGCGCTGGGTAGCGCGATGCCGTCGTCATCGGCCCCGGATTCGCCTGCGCTTGGCAAGCGCGGGGATTTTAGCCGACCGGGGCCGCTGTGATCGTGGTTAGGGGCAATCTTGCCCGGCGTTTTATTGCGGAACACGCTGTACTTATTGCTGTAGAACGCCACCAGGTTCGTCGTGGCAGTCCCAGGGCTTCTCGCAGGCCAACGTCGTGCCGAAATCGGCGTAGCGCTCTCGAATAGTGGTCAAGGCGCGTAACGCTAGTCCTTCGTCGAGCTTGCGGTTGCCTGGCCGGCCACGACGGCCCGAAGCGACGCCGCAAGGTCCATGCTCTCGATATCGGATGACCAGCCTTTCCACCTGTCGCACGCTCAGTCCCAGCCGTTCGGCCGCACGTCCGGGCTTCAGGCCCGTGTCCACCACGGCCTGGATTACCTTGAGTCGATCAAGCTCTCGCATCGTCAGTGTCGCCAATCCGGCTGGCTGCATGGACGGCTCCGCGCTCGCTCAACGAGCCGTCCAGCATGCCAGCAGTCAAAAACACGACATCTGTAAATAGCCAGAACACGACATTTCTAAAAAGCTACTACAACCAATGTCATACCCGGATTCAGATGTCCACCTTCCAGCTATTTAAAAATGTCCGGTATTAAGGTTGGTTTTGCTGCGTCTTTTTCCTCGTTTTGAGCATTACGCAGTGTCGAAGGTCGGCGCCTGAACGGGCAGGGCGCTCACGTTCGTTTCACTAGCCTTTGCAGACCGACGGCCAGGTTTGTTTGGCGGCTTTGCGGTTTGCCGACGTTGCGCCAGTTCCACGATCACATGCTCGACGTCGGCCTGCGTGACCTCGCGTTGCTTCTTCTTGCCCGCTTGGGGTTCGTTTCGGTCGGTCCGGGTTGAGTCGCCACGATGCGTTCGAGACGGGGCTTTACCGATTCGACTATTATCGCGTTGCGCCTGCAGCGCTTGGGCGACCTGTAGCACATGGCTCAAACGCTTGTGCTCAACGACGGCACCTTGATCGATTTCGGCCAGGCGGTCGTATTGCCTGCAGCTCAACGCACGATCGTCAGCCCGAATCTCGATCCGCCCATCCGGGTACTCCCATACCTCGATCTGACGGTCGATCAACTTCCGGTTCTCCGGCGTATCGTCCAGCAAGTACATCACCCGGTCGTACTGAACCGTGAGCGACTTCGTTACCTTCCGTGGCTCGCGCCACGTCAGCGCCCGGTCCAGACTCTCGTCGGCCCGCAACGGCCGGTGCGCATTGAAGTCGCTCTTTGGCGGCTTCGCGAAGCGCGTGTTGTAGGTGGCCATGAAGGAGGGCGCGTAAGCGTTGGCGTCGGCCACCGTGTTGATGCCGCGCAATCGCATCTCCTTGACCAATCGATCCTGCAACGTCAAGTGCGCTCGCTCCACGCGCCCCTTGGCGGAGCTGCTGTTCGCGCAGAACGTGTCGATGTTCAGCTCGTACATCGCCCGGCCAAACGGCGTCACGCGATTGCCAGTCTTGCCCGGCTTCACGTTGCGGAACACGCTGGCCTTGTCGCTGTAGAACGCTCCCGGCTTGCCATGGCGTTCGATATACGTCCGCGTTGCCTCGAAGTAGCTGAACGTCGATTCGGTCTGCGTGAAGTGCAGCATCATCAATCGGCTCGTCGCATCGTCCACATACACCAGCAGCGTGCAGGCCGGTGCCCGTTCCTCGAACCACCGATGATCGCTGCCGTCGATCTGGATCAACTCGCCCAAGCATGCGCGACGCGCTCGCGGCTGATAAACCTTCGGCGGACGCTGTCGACGCGGAATGCACAAGCCAGCGTCCGTCATCAGCTTCCTGACCGTCTCCTTGGCCAGCCCAATGCCGTGACACTCCCAGAGCTTCTCGCAGGCCAGTGTCGGTCCGAAATCGGCGTAGCGATCGCGGATGATCGACAGCGCCCGGTCCACAATTACCGCGTCCAGCCGGTTGTTGCTTGGCTTCGCATACCGTCCCGACACGAGACCTTGAGGCCCGTGTTCCCGCAGCCTGGCGACCAGCCGGCGAACCTGCCGGGTCGTCAGCTCCAGCCGTTCTGCCGCACGCCATGGCTTGAGCTTGCCGTCCGCCACGTCCTGAATGACCTTGAACCTGTCCAGTTCGCGCATCGTCATCGTGATCCGTTCCGTTGCAGCCATCGCAGCCTCCGGCGCCGGACAACCGGCAGCCGGTCAGCTTACGATGGGTCGAAAAACGGACATCTGAACTTAGCCAGAAGCGGACATTTGAACTTAGCTACTACAACCCAATCCAGCGATAATTCACGTTATGTAAAGTCTAGTCGCTAGCAACAACGCCTATGAATGCCGCCGACCACCGTCACGGCGCGCTGTCCGATTTCCTTGCGCTCACCGACGGTCTGTCCATCGCTCGAATCGCTCAGTCGCTCCGCTGCTGCACCCGCACTGTCCGGAACTACGTCGCCGGTCGTTCGCCGATCCCGTGGCACCGCATCGAGCTTCTTCGCTTGCTCGCGTCCGAAGCCATCGCGCCGGCCGCCGGTGCTCGCGCCGCTTCGACGGTCGAACAACCCGCCGTTGTAGCGAACATCGAGCCTGACCCGGCTTCACCCGACGTTCTCCCCGACGGATTGCTCGCATGGGTCGGCGTCCACGCGGCGCATTTCCTCTCAAGCCAACGGAGCTTCGCGCACTACGTGCGGGGCTGGAATGTCGTCGACAAGATTCGGCGAGCCAAGCGCGAAGGCACTTTTGCGGCCGTCCTCGCGCAATGGCGCGTCTTGGCGATCGAGCTTCCGCGTATGTAACGCAGCGGGCCGTTATGGACTGGCGTCGGCCCGCCTGCATACCACCGCCAAGAAAGCTAACCGTAACATTGTGTTACGCTGCTGCTTTCAATACCACAACAAAAAAGGACAATCCATGACCCTTTCCGGGGTACGCCGCGCATGCGGCGTGTTTGCTGCAGCCTGCATTTCGGCGGTCCTGACTCAATCCGCCGCTGTGGCCGGGCCGACCGCGTATCACATCAAGGACAACAAGGCCGGGGCGTGGTTCGGTTGCGATACCAAAGAACGTTTCGACAAGATCATTTCTTTCGACAAAGCAGCGTTCAGGAAAGCAGCCCTCAGCGCGATCGCGGCCGGAAATTGCACCGTGTTCCGCGCCGGGCAAACGGTCTACCTGGGCGATGTGCCGATCTTTGGCGGTTTGATCCAGCTCCGCCGCGAAGGCGAGACAGAGGAATACTGGACGAACCGAGAGGCGATCAGCAGTAAGTAAGCCACAGCGAAAACACACCCCGAAGCCCGCACCTGAACTGACCCCACGAAGTTGGACGGTTAAAGGCTAGGCGCCCAAGGACTGAGTTCTGTATTGCACGGGACTCAGTCCTTTCAGTTTGAGCTTGATTCGTTCGTGATTGTAGTAATGGATGTAGCGCTTCAGCGTCTGGCGTAATTGCTCCACGCAAGTGAAGCGCTGCTGCCTGAAGCACTCGCCAGCCTTGATCCGAATGCAGCAACGGCTTGTCCTTGCGCGGGAGTTTAGCCAGTGCCCTCTTCAGCATACTGTTGACCAACTCGAAGCTCGGCCGCCTGTCCATCTGATAGGCCACGATCTCGCCGTTGTACAAGTCCATCACCGGAGACAGGTACAGCTTCTGGCCTATACAGGTGCGGTCGAACGTGCCGCTTCCGATCTGGCAAATAGACAGCAGCGTCAGCAGCAACTAGAGAAAGTGTTATCGGGAATTTTTTAAATTTCTGGGTCCACGGCATCTTGTTTTTCGGACGCTGTACTTGCAGCATAAGAAACATCAGCTATAGATCAACCTTGGGTACGAAAGCCTGCGGATGTGTGTGATCGGTTGTAGTGCAATTTGCGTTGTCACAGATCGAGCGTCCGGTTGGCCAGCGAAACGGACTGTCGTGTTTAAAATGGACGGCGGGAGAATTTGCGGAGATGCAGTAATGATCCGGGCAAACAAAGCGTCGCTCCTCGCTCGAGGCAACAGCGTAACAAGCTCGTAATCGCCCCCTTCGAAACGCCAGCCACGATAGGCGCTTTAAATGGGAGCGCAGAGATTCGGCCGCGCGAAATCAAGGACGTGGGTCGCGGTATTTCCGTGTGCGCCCTCGACGCTGCTCCGCCGGCAGGTTCAGGCCGGCTCCTGCCAAACATCTTCGTATCCCTGGTCATCGACGATGAAACGCGTGCCGGGCGGCAACCGAAGATACTTGATGACGAGCGGCAGCATTTGCTGAAGATGCTCCGTATGCACCGGCTGATAAAAGTCATCGGCGTCCGAGTATTCGCCGCAATGGAAATACCAGCTGATGTTATCGTCCGGGCGACGTTCCAGACGCGTGCCATAAACCGGCATCTGCCCCACGGTCGACGTCGCGAAGGCGACCATGTCCTCCACGGCGGTTTCGGGTAACCCGTATCGGTCGCATACTTCGCGCTGCATGTCCGCTATGGCTGTTTCGTGTTGCGATTCCATCTTTGCACTCCAGGTGTGCGTTCAGATATTCAAAATCTTCTTCATGGGAGATGAAGGGCCCTTTTCATTGCCCGCGAAAAGCCCGACGCTTTGCCCCCTTGGGATCGAGAACAATCGGGGCAATGTGGTTGCACCGCGGCGATTGACGTTTGCACCGTGACGTCGTTGGTTCCCGTTCGATAATACTCGACCACGAGCGCATCGATATGGTCTGCAACCATCGTGGTGGCCGTCTGATTGCACGCCACGCATGGCTTCCCCTGCACAGACCTCGTCTGCGCCGTGGTCGGTCCGCATTGGGAATTGCGCGAGTACGCCGTTGTGATGCCGGATTTGGGTTTGAACAAGGACTTGTCGGGGATCCCCAGGGCGACGATCGGGACCGTGTTCCCGTGACCGTCGATCGTGTTCGCAAGACCGTAAGGGTCGATCCAGGCGGCCGGATTCGGTGCATATCGATAGAGTGCCGAACCTCCCTCGATGCAGCTCGGGTCTTGGCTGATGAACTGCCCGATTCCATGGTCGAGATACCGGTATCTGTTGTAGCAAAATCCGGTTTCTTCGTCGTAATACTGCCCCTGAAGCCGAATGGGCTGATCGAATGGTGGCCTGTCTTTCGGTTGTATCGGCGTGTTGCTCGACCATGTGGCGTAACTCGCTTCCCACGCAGTTCGGCCACGCTCGTCGACAACCCGGACTGGCGCCCCATTTGGGTCGTTATGGAAGAAGTAGACCGTGCTGACGGGGCGATATGACGCCGGCAGCCGGCGCGTAGTCGACGTCGCGTTCGGAGCGGAATAGTCGGCGATTGCCTTGGGTGACCGTCTCTCATCGAGTGAGGGCGCGCTTCCGGGCACGACACCGGCATGCTCAGGCACGCGTAGAGGCATGCGCGAGTCGAGGGTTCGATGAACCACGGCGAGCGGCCGAAACGTATCGGGATAGTGGATCCAGTCCCGTACGTCCCGTCGGATCTGAACACTTTGGGTCAGGCCATTTTTCTCGTCTGACTGGTCGGCGCGCAGTTCGCTTGCGAGGACGTCGCCGTCCCAAAAGAATTGACGAACCGTGGTGTGGCTCGATTCGAGCTGGCGCGACGAAGTGATTTTCCTGACGCGCCGGCGAAATGCGTCGTATTCGTACCGTACGCGGAGGTGATGATCGTCGTTGGCGTCGCCCTGCCCGGCGCGACGAGTCGTGAGCGTCTCGGCCAACTGCCCTGCAGCGTCCCACCGCAGCGTAATCTCTTGGTGCGCCGCGCGCGTGTGGACGAGATTGCCGGCACGATCGAATACGTAGTGTGTGTCTTCGTGCATGCCTTCCCGGCGCCATGCCGGCGAGCCGGCTTCGCCTCGTCGCGCGCCTGACCGGAACACCCGGGTGTTGAGCAATTCTCCGGCGGGGTCGTACATGAAGCGGCGTGTCGTACCTGCGCAGTCGATATGTGCGACGACCTGCCCGACAGGGTCGTATTGAAACTGCTCGATGCCGGTCCGGGAGTCGCGTCGCTCGATCAGGTCACCGTTCGCGTCGTACGCGTATTCGATCGCGAACATTTCTCCGGTATCGGCAAGCAGCGCCTGTCGGGACAAACGTCCGTTGGCTTCGTACGACATTTCGCGTCGCAGGGCGTCACCCAGGCGTTCGTCGCGAATCTGGCCAAGTGCATCCCGTTCGATGACGATTGGCGCATGCCCATCGATCTCGATCCCGACGACCGCATTCAGTGCGTCATAGTTGTAACGAATCGACTGCTCGACGATTTCGCTGCCCGCAACGAGGCGCGTTCTTCGTTCGATCCGGTTTCCGGCTGCGTCATATCGATTGGAAAGCGTAAAGTCGTCGCCCTGTCGTTCCTCGACCAGCCTGCCGTCGTCGTCATATCTGAATTCGAGCAGCGAGGATGTGGTCGACGCGCGAATGAGATCGCCGTGCTCGTCGTAGTGAAAGCAGTCAGTCCGAACACCGTCCTGCCGGTCGGGATCAGGAATGCGCTTCTCGACGATTCGCCCTACTTCGTCATATCGATACTCGATGGCCCGGCCATGCGGGTCGACGCTACGCAAGAGTTCCGCGGTCGACCCGTATTCGTAAAGGCGCGACTGTCCCCAGTAGTCGATTTCTTCGACGATCCTGCCGAGCGCGTCGCGCTTGAGCAGATAGGACTCTCCCCGCTCATTGACGACCTGGACGAGCTGCCCTTCCGTGTCATAGCGATACTGGACTTCAGTACCGTCAGACTGAATCCGCTTCGCGATTTCTCCTAGCGCCGTATAGGCAAGGCGCGTCACATTGCCGACCGGGTCGCGATACCGCAAGAGATTGCCATCCGGGTCATAGCTGCAATGAGTCTCGCGTCCGTCCCATTCGATGGCGCGTACCAGTCGTCCGCAAGCATCCCTCTCGTAACGATTTTGGTGCCCTGCTGCATCGAGGGAGCTTATGACATAGCCACGTGCGTCGCGTTCATATTGCGTTCGGTGTCCAAGCGCATCGACGATTGTGGTCAGGTTGCCGTGTCGGTCGTAACCGAACGTCGTAACGTCACCCTGCGGGCCAGCACAGGACGTCACGCGACCGAATGTGTCGTATGCATATCTGAACGTCGCCCGGGATGGTGTGGCGCGACTCACTAGACGACCGCGTGCATCCCATTCGTATCGAAATTGACGCCCCCCGGCCCCGGTCACGCAAACCGGCTTGTGATTGCTGTCGTATTCGGCGCGAACCGATCGACCGTCGGGCATGATCTGTGCAATCAGATTGCCATTCGCGTCGTATTCCCACCGAGACGTACGCCCCATCGGATCGGTCTGGGCGCAGGTACGCCACTGACTGTCGTAGCCGTAACTGGTCATACCGCCGAGGACATCTATTTCGGCGATCGGAACGTGACGTTCATTCATCTGAACGACGGCAACGCGTCCCATGGATTCGGTAAGACGAGTTTGGTTTCGAGCGAGGTCGTATTCGAAGCGATAGTCGAGCACCCCATCGTCGCCCCACGCATGGTCGATACGCCACTCGCCGTCAACACTTCGTCGATAGCCATAGTGAAACGAAACACCACCGGCACTGACGTGCCGAGTCATCCGATTGCCGCTTTCATAGTCGAAGCGGCGCGGATAACCCATGGCATCGAATGCCGCGACGAGGTTCCGATCGCGATCGCGTTCGTAACGTACCAGCGGATACACGTGTCCGTCAGCGTTGGTCAGTGTCATTACCGCTGTCGGGTCGCAGTGTCCATCTACGTCAACATTCGAACGACATTCGATGAGTCGTCCCGTCGGTCCTTCGACGCCATGTTCGACAATCCGTGACACGTGACCCGACGAACCGCGCTCGAACAGCCACGCATGACCGTAGAGGTCACCGATCCAGTCGAGCATCAGCGTTAGTGAGGCCTCCCCGGATAACCTGTTGACGATCGTGTCCCACGGATGCCGCAACAGGAATCCGTATTCGATGCCCTCGCCCGTGCGCAATACCAATTGGTTGTCACGGAGGTACAGCGCATAGCCGTACTGCCAGTCAGTGACACGCGTTGCCCACCCCGCGTGCGTCGGAACTTCGTCGAATGCCGTGGCATGATCGACAAAGTAGATCGCCGCGCCGATTCCGTCGTCGCGCGAAATGAGATTCAGATGGATGTCTGCCGGCGTACTCCATCCGACGCCAACCGTACCGACGCGGTGCGCGCGGCTCGCGTAACACCGGTTCCACTCGAGAGGAAGATGTCCGGTAATCGTGAAGTCGTGCTGCGCGACGATGACTTCGCCGGTTGTGACATCCACAGGCTCGGCATGCAGGACGTTGCATTTCAGGAATCCCGGCTTCAGATGCAATTTGTCCGCCAGCGCCTTCGCCCACTTCGAGCCGCGAAACGCCTTGAACAACCCCTTCGCCGCCGCTGCCATGTTCATGATCGGCGGCCCGCCCACCAGCACCGGCCGCCCGGCCGGAATCGGCAACATCACCGAACTCGGCATCGACGGATAGGTTCGATCCGTATGCGCGCTGTTGTGCGGAGGCGGCTCCATCCCGATCGACCAGCAACTCAACGCTTCAAGCGCCATGTAAGACAGCGGATCGTTGTTGGCGAGCACGGTCTTGCTGCCCATGAACGATTCCCCGTCATTTGACGGTTCGAACTCGGCCGGCGGCGGGGCGAACGATTCGCCAAGCGGAAAATGCAAACCCGGAACGTGATACGCATGCGTCCCGGCCGTGGCCCGCATCATCCCGTTCACGAAAATCGGCCGGCCGCTGCCGCCACCTGACCCGACGTTCGAGCCAAGATCGTCGCTGATGCGGTTCTTGATCCTGTTGGCCGCTTTCGCCAGTTTCATCCCCTCGGCGACAGTGGGGTCGTCCTTGAGGTCCGGCAGCTTGCCGCCGCCGATCAGTTCATTGACCTGCTGGCTCGCTTCATCGGCGAGGTGTTCCAGCTTCGTCACATCTTCCGGATGATCCTCGATGTATTCGGTCGCCTTCTCCTGCACGATCATCATCGCAATGCAGCCGACTACGGCCTTCGCCGCCTGGATGTATTCGCGCAGATCGAGCATGAAACCGACATGCGGATGCGGCAGGAACACCGGCGGCGTTCCCGGCGTGACCAGCACCGAATGAACGTCCACGCCAACAACGGGATCGAGATGCTTGACGGCGAGAAGTGCCAAGGTTTCGCCTCCCGCTCAGCGCCCGCCACGCAACGCCGCGACCTTCTCGCTCAACGCGTTGCGCCGTCGGTCCTGCGTACCCAGCTGCGACACCATCCACTCGACAACCATCGGCAGACTGCTGTTCGCCCGCATCGGCTCGTCGATCATCAACCCCGCATCGAGCGCATTGAACCCGGCCTCCAGCGCGTGCTCGCGCTCCCCTGCCCGCTCCCAGCACACCGCGCTCATCCGCCAGGCCTCGACCGTCATCAGCCCGTCCTTCGCCGCCGTGGTCGACGCCACCGCGCGCTCGTAGCAATACGCCGAGTGTGCATAATCCTTGTGCGTCAAATGCACGCTCGCCTCGCCGAACAATCCGTTCGCCACGAGCTTGTGCCCCGCCGGATGTCCGGCTTCAACCGCACGCGTACCGCTGCTGGCCGCGCTCCGATACGCATTGATCGCCTTCTCACGATCACGCCATTTCAGATACGCGGCCCCCGCAATCAGATGCACGACAACGCATTGATCGAACCACTGCTCACGCTCAGCCACCTTCAATGCGGCCGCTCGCAGTTCCTCCAGGCGGGAAGGATTGTTGCCTTCGATCATCTCCGTCAGCATCACGAAATGCCGTCTGAATTCACCGCTTGGCCCGCGCTCGCCCGATTCCGCCAGCAATTCGCGATGCACGCTCGCCATCGAATACTTGCCGTGCACGATGCGAACCGCGGCGCGATGCCGTTGCAGCAACGCAGCAAACGGCGCGATGTCGATACGCGGCACGACGAAGCGCACGCGCTCCGCAAGCTGCGGCGCGACCGCAATGATCGACAGCAAATCGTCCATCCAGCGTACCCATGCCGCATCATCCCGAACCTTCACCGGTTCCAGCACGAACACCATTGCCGGAAAAACATCCGGATGGTGCTGCATCAGGCTGTCGATCACCGCGAACAGATAGAGCACGGGATTCTTGCCGTCGTCGTACGGTGCCTGCCAATCCGCACGTATGCCCTGCGCATCGGATGCCTCCCGCCGGCTGTTGTAGAACGCAATGAGCTCGTCCGTCAGCGCCTTCGCATAACCCGCTTCGTTGACGAACGACGCGCGCATCGTCCTGACCGCGCACGACGTTTCATCCTGAACCTGGAAATACAGCCGCACGAGCTCCGCATCCGTCTCGTCGGTCTGCCAGATCATCAGTCGCGCGTCCTGCTCTTTCGCGAAACTCATCCAGTCCGCATGCGCATCCATGAACCTGCGCTCCACCGGATTGGTCGGCTGCCAGTTCTGCATTCGTGCGTGTCTCCGTCACGGATTCAGTTTCAGGACGGCGCCTTCGACCGTGTGCTCGGCGGTCGCCGACGACGTCACCGTCTTGCCGTTCACGCTGTGGGTGTTCGTACCGGTCGATGCGACGTTGACGCCCTGGATCGTGATCGTGCCGTCGCGCTTCATCACGATGCTGGACATCCCGCAGACGAGCGAAAGCTGGTCGCCGGCGTTGACGGTCACCTGATGCTGCACGTTCGTCGTATGGCTCGCACCGACGTTGACGGTGTGTTCGCCGCCGACCGTGTGCGTATGGGCGTTCGAGATCGTCGACGTTCGCGTGCCGATTTCCTCGGTATGCGTGGACGCGACCTGCGTCTTCATGTCCTGAGACGTCGTGTGATAAAGCTGCGCGACGCTCAACGTCTTGCCCTCGCCGATCGTTTCGGTCTTGGCTTTGGCGACCGTCTCGGTATGCACGCCACCGATGGTCGCGTCGCGATTCGCGGCGATCGTCACCGTTTCGTTCTGCCCGACCGTCCTCGTCCGGTTGCCGACAACGCCATGCGTCTCATTCGCCCCGATCTGCGCGACCCGGTTCTGCCCGATATTCACCGTCTCGTTTTGCCCGACACTCCGTTGCCGGTTGTTCTTCACCTGCATCGTTTCGTCGTTCCCGACCGTATGCGTATGGTTGTTCCCGACGGACAGCGAATGATCGAGCTCCGTCTCCGCATCGAAATTTCGCTCGGCATGCATCCACAGTTGCTCGGCGCCCTTCTTGTCCTCGAACCGGAATGCATTGGCGTGGTCGGTCGTCCCACCCGGCGACGACCGCGACAACAGCCCGCTCTGCGTTGCACTTCCGGGCAACCCCCACGGCGGCATCTTCTCGCCGTTGAAAACCCGCCCGGTGACGATCGGCTCATCGGGATCGCCATTGAGAAAATCGACCACCACCTCATCGCCCACCCGCGGAATCTGCACACCCCCGAACCCACCTCCGGCCCACGGACTCGACACCCGCACCCAGCACGACGAATCCTGGTTGCTTTGCCCGTACCGGTCCCAGCGGAACTGCAGCTTCACGCGCCCATACTGGTCGGTCCAGATTTCCTCTCCCGGCGGCCCGACGACGGTGGCCGTCTGCGGCCCATTGGTGCGTGGCCGCGGCGTCTCGCGCGGCGACCGGTAAGGCAGGCTCGACGGCTGCACGAGCATCATCGTCTGATGCACGACAGCCTCCGCGCCTTGGTCGCTCGCATACGCGTTCTCCTGAAACCGGTACTGGCACCGCACGATCAGGTACTCGCGGTTCTGGTCCGCACGCGGGCAATGTTCGAGCGTGAACAGATAACCGGGCGCGACACCCCGCACATCGGTATCGGCGTTCGCCCGCTCATGTTCCGCCTGCTGTTCCTCGAGCCGCACGCGGCTGTAATGCGCACCGGGTGCATCGTCACGATAACCCCCCGGCCACTCGAACGAAGCAAAACCGTCGTGATCGTGCCCACGCGGATCGACCTTCTGCGACGAAAGATCGGCGCGCGGCTTCGTATAGTCGTAGTCGGTGGTCTGGTGCCGGCCGACGCTCACCGCCTGCGCCGGCAGCCAGCCGTCGATGTGCTCCTCGTCGGCGATCGCGGTGCGGTCGCGCGCGATGTACGGAATCGTCTCGTAGCCGGGCAGCACGGTATGCGACGACATCGCGTCGCCGAGCATCAGCGTATGCGTGTCCGCCGCATGCCGGAACCAGAAGTAGATCCCCTCGAACTCCATCAGCCGCGACACGAACGCGGCATCGGTCTCGTTGTACTGCACGCAATAGTCGCGCGGCACATACGATTCGGCGAGGTGGTTCTCGATCGGAAAACCGTACGTCGACAGCACCTCCTGCACGATCTCGGGCACGGTCTTGTTCTGGAAGATCCGGCAATCGGAGCGGCGCGTCGCGAGCCACAGCCACGGGCGCACGATCAGTTCGTAGCCGTAGTAGCGCTCGGCGCGCCGGCCGGACAGCGATGCGCGCGCAACGATCCCGTTCAGGTAGCGGGTCGACAGGTCCTGCTGTTCGATCCGCACCGTCACGGGCTTGCCGAGCAGGTCCTTCAGCGACAGGCTGTGACTGTCGGCGAGCGCCTCGATCCGGTATTCGAACAGGCGGCCGAGTTCATCGCTGCCGTCGAGCGTATGGAACTTGAGGCCGTCGCCGTGCGGGGTGTCGAGTGTGAATACGCGATTCAAGTCGTTTCCTCCTCGTCGAACCGGTACGTGAATTCGCCGTCGGCGGCGCTCAGCTCGATCGACGACAGCGTGCGGCCCTCGAGCGTGGCCTGCAGGATCGCGCGGCCGATGCGCGGCATCACGGTGTGCGTGAGGATCGCGTCGACCATCCGGCCGCCGGATTCGATCGTCCGGCAACGCTCGACGACCAGCGCGTTCGCCGCATCGGTGCAGCGCAGCCGGATGCCGTGGTGCGCGTCGATCCGCTGCGCGATCCGCCGCAATTGCAATGCGACGATTCGCGCGAGCGTCGCGTCGGTGAGCGGGTAGTACGGCACGACGGTCAACCGGCCGAGCAGCGCGGCGGGAAACACGTCGAGCAGCGGCGCGCGCAGCGCATCGGCGAGCGTCTGCACGTCGGGCAGGCGCTCGGGGTCGCGGCACAGCTGCGTCACGCGATCGGCGCCGACGTTCGAGGTCAGCAGGATCACCGTGTGGCGGAAATCGATGTCGCGCCCCTCGCCGTCCTCCATCCAGCCCTTGTCGAATACCTGGAAGAAAATCTCGTGCACGTCGCGGTGCGCCTTCTCGATCTCGTCGAGCAGCACGACGCTGTACGGGCGGCGGCGTACGGCTTCGGTGAGCACGCCGCCCTGCCCGTAGCCGACATAGCCGGGCGGTGCGCCCTTCAGCGTCGACACCGTATGCGCCTCCTGGAATTCGCTCATGTTGATCGTGATCGCGTTGTGTTCGCCGCCGTACAGCGTGTCGGCGAGCGCGAGCGCGGTCTCGGTCTTGCCGACGCCGGACGGTCCGCACAGCAGGAACACGCCATGCGGTTTCTTCGGATCGTCGAGCTTGGCGCGCGCGGTCTGGATGCGCTCGGCGATCAGTTCGACCGCGTGTTGCTGGCCGACGACGCGCTCGCCGAGCGTATCGGCGAGCTTCAGCACGGCCTGCGTTTCGTCGCGCACCATGCGGCCGAGCGGAATGCCGGTCCAGTCGGCCACGACGGCGGCCACCGCGTGGGTGTCGACGGCGGGCAGCACGAGCGGCGCATCGCCCTGCAGGTCGGCCAGCGCCTGCTGCGCGGCCGAGAGACGGGTTTGTGCCGTAGCGCGTGCATCCGCATCGAGTGCGTGGGACGGATCGTCGTCGAGCAGCAACGCACGGGCATCGACGATCGCGGTCAAGGCGTCGCGTTCGGTTTGCCAGCGGGTGTCGAGCCGGTCGAGTTCGGTCCGGGCGACGGCAATGTCGTGCTCGATCGCATCGCGCCGCGCGGTATCGCCGGTGCCGAGCGCGCATTCGCGTCCGATCCGCTCCTGTTCGACGCGCAGGCTGTCGATGCGGCGCCGCGCGTCTTCGATCGGCGCGGGTACCGCGTGCTGGCTGACGGCGACGCGCGCGCAGGCCGTATCGAGCAGGCTGATCGCCTTGTCCGGCAACTGGCGTGCGGGAATGTAGCGGTGCGACAGCGTGACGGCGGCCTCCAGCGCGTCGTCGAGCACGAGCACGCGGTGATGGGCCTCGAGCTTCCCGGCGAGGCCGCGTAGCATCGTCAGCGCGGCCGCTTCCTCCGGTTCATGGACGTGCACGAGCTGGAAGCGTCGCGTCAGCGCCGGGTCCTTCTCGATGTACTGCTTGTACTCGGACCACGTGGTCGCGCCGATCGTGCGCAGCAGGCCGCGGGCGAGCGCGGGCTTCAGCAGGTTCGCGGCGTCGCCGGTGCCGGCGGCCCCGCCCGCGCCGACGAGCGTGTGGACTTCGTCGATGAACAGGATCGCGGGCCGCTCGGACGACATCGCTTCGTCGATCACGCCGCGCAGCCGGCTCTCGAATTCGCCCTTCACGCTCGCGCCGGCCTGCAGCAGCCCGATGTCGAGCAGGTACAGCGCGACGTCCTGCAGCGACGGCGGCACGTCGCCGGCGGCAATCCGCAGCGCGAAGCCTTCGGCGACCGCCGTCTTGCCGACGCCAGCCTCGCCGACCAGCAGCGGGTTGTTCTGCCGGCGTCGCAGCAGGATGTCGACGATCTGGCGAATCTCCGGATCGCGCCCGATCACCGGATCGATCTCGCCGGCCCGTGCGCGGGCGGTCAGATCGACGGCGAAGCGCGCGAGCGCCGAGCCGTCGGCGGCGGTCGCGCCGCGCATCGTCATGTCGCCGCCCGGCGCCGCCTGTCCGGCCGGTGGCGCCTCTGGCGAGCCTTCGACGATCGACGCGAGTTCGTCGGCGAGCACGTCCGGCACGATGCGCTCGAATTCGCGCGTGATCGCCAGCAGCACGTTGCGCAACTGCGGTGTCTTCAGGATCGCGAGCAGCAGCACCGCGCCGCGAATGCGCGTCGCGTCGTACTTCAGCGTCGCGTAGACCCACGCGCGTTCGACCGCATCGTCGATGTGCACGGACAGATCCGACACCGAGCCCGCGCCGCGCGGCAGCTTGTCGAGCGCGGTAACGAGCCCGCGGTCGAGCGCGGCGTCGTCCACGCCGAAGCGGCGCAGCACGCGCTGCAGGTCGCCGTCGGGCCGCTGCAGCATCTGCTTGAACCAGTGTGCGAGCTCGACGTACGGATTGCCGCGCAGC
Source organism: Burkholderia sp. AU27893 (assembly GCF_002223205.1). Taxonomy (NCBI): domain Bacteria; kingdom Pseudomonadati; phylum Pseudomonadota; class Betaproteobacteria; order Burkholderiales; family Burkholderiaceae; genus Burkholderia; species Burkholderia sp. AU27893. Next base: position 1,128,386 of record NZ_NKFD01000004.1, read on the forward strand.
CGGCAGAAGCCGGTCGCCTGCTCGAGCGTCTCGTAGAGGAACGGATTCAGCTTTCCGAACAGGTTGGCGCGGCCGATATCGGACATGACGGTTCCCGTTTAGGCGGTTTCGCGATGAAGGGGGGCGCCGCCGCGCCGCACGTCGTAGCGGACGACGAGGTCGCGCGCGGGGCCGGGGTCGAGCCGTTGCCCGAGCCACGCGGTGCGGCCGATGCCCTGCGCCGCGCCGAGCGCGATCGCCGGCACCGCGTCGGCCGCCAGTTCGAGCTGCACGTCCCAGTCGAACTCGATGCCGACGTATTCGCGCACCCATTGCGCGAGCTGCCGCGCATGCGGGCCGCCCGGCAGGAAACGGCGGTAGGCATCGAGCGACAGCGGGCCGAGCACGATCCGGAAGCGCGACTGCGCATCACGCACCGCGACGCCGAGCGCGACGGCGCCGACCCGCAACGTCGGCCGCGTCGCGCGGATCGTGCAGCGCTGCGAACGTTCGATCGCGACCCACTGCGGCACGTGCTCGACGATGCGCGCCTCGACACCGAAATGCCGGCGCAGGATCTGCACGAGCCCTTCCGGGTTGCGCGTGTGCCGCACGAGATGGCCCGCGTGGAAATAGCGCGCGTGCGGTGCAAGCGTGTCGGCGTCGGCGTGGATGTCGGCTTTCGCGACGGGCTTGTCGCCGTGTGCCGCCCGCCCGATCAGGCTCGCGACATAACCATCGAATCGTGCGCGTTCCGGGCGATCGAGGCTCACCGTCGGCTGCGCATCGGCCCACGCGCGGTAGAACAGCAGGATCAGACGGTGATGGAACAGGTCGGCGAACGCGGCGAACGTCGGGTCGTCGTGCTGCGCCGCGCGTTCGTGCGCGTATTCGGTCAGGTGCGTCGGCAGCGGCCCGTTCGGGCCGAACAGCCCGAACCCGTGGATCGCGATGCGCGGCGGCATGCCGCTGCCCTCGTCGCTCACGCCGGCCAGCATCGACGCCGCGAACGCGAGCGACGGCTGCTGCCCGAGCCGCACCGGCTCGTCACGCGGCCGCGTCGCATGGCCGAGCGGCGCGCGGCCGGGCGACAGCGCATCGAGCCAGCGCAGCGCCTGGAACAGGTCGTAGCCGTGCGGCGCGGCGCGCAGGCGTGCCCACCACGCATCGCGGCGTGCGGCTTCGGCGGCCGGAGACATATCGCGCTTCATATCGCGGGCCGCCTGCCGATGCGCGCCGGCCAGTGTGCGAGCGTGCCGCGCTGCGCACTGGTCATCACGCATTCGGCGAACGCGTTGATCGACACGTGGCGCGCGAAGAACTGTTCGAGCACCGCGCCGAGCAGGAATGGGCTGTCGCCGGAGAACGCATGATCGTCGACGGTCACGTCGACCTGCACGCCGCGCCCGAACATCAGCGGCCCGGACGCCGGCAGCCGGCGGAACACCGGCGAGAACGCCACGCGCAGCACGCCGTCGATCTGCCGGCGCATCGCGGCATCGGCCGGGTCGGCATGCAGGCCGAGCAGTTCGCGCAGCGCATGCGCGCCCTCGTCGTCGTCGAGATCGGTCAGCGTGTGCCGGGCGAGCCCGAGATGGCGGATCAGCCGCCACGCGGTTTGCGCATCGGCGATCGGCGGCCGAGGCCGCGACGGGCCGCGGATCGCGACGATGCTTTCGACGGGGGCCGACACACGCAACGTGAACGTGTTCGCGTCGCCCGGTGGCTGCAGCAGCACGAGATCGCGGTTCGTGCACAGCGTGTCGGCCGCCAGGTAGCGCATCGTTTCGTCGTACGGCGCGCACTGGCTGTCGACGAGCGACACGTAGGTCTCGCTGCCGACGTAGCCGGTGCGCGTGCCGTTCGCACGCGCCTGAGAAGAGACCAGCCGCGGTTCGCGCCGCACCGTGTAGTACGCGCCATGGTTGCCGTCGTCGCTCGCGAACGACGCGTGAAACGGCCGGAATTCGCGTGACTGGCCGTCGTCACGCTGCTCGCTCGCGAGCCGCTGCACCGCATAGACCTCGTAGTCGAGCGGCCGGCTGCGATCGACGACGACATGGTGCTCGCGCGCGCCCGGCTGCAGCGGAATGCGGTCGGCGCGGCGCGCGAACAGGTTCACGGCCGGCGTGCAGTTTAGCGCGAGGTGTTTCGCGCTGACGGCCGCCTCGAGCGCCGCATCGTGGCGATCGAACAGCACGGTCAGTTCGAACGCGTCGCCGGTCGCACGCGCGAGCGCGGCGCGCAGCCCGCCGATGCTGAAGAACAGGAAGCGCGCCGGAAACGCGAAATACTCGCGCAGCAGCCGGTAGCCGTGGAAGCTGCGGCCGTCGTCGGGCAGGATCGCCTGGGCGGGATCGAAGCCCTCGTGGACGATCGCGTCGGCGTCGAGCGTATGCAGCCAGCGCGGCGGCTGCGCGGGATCGTGGCACACGACGCCGAGCGCATGCGCGGCGATCAGTTCGAGCAGGTGCAGCGCGTCGCGCTCGGGTCCGGCGAGATGGAACGTCAGCCGGTCGAGCGGCAACTGGGAGAGTTTGGCGCCGCCGCGCGCCTCCAACCGGATGCGCAGCGCGCCGCGCACGTCCTGCCGCGCCGCGAACGCGCCGCGCGGCAGCCACGACGGCGCGCCGGTGACGGTCGCATCGGTCAGTTCGAGCGGCCACAGCGTCAGGTCGTGCGCGGTGCGGAATTCGCACGCGGTCTGCTCGGACGCGGCCGGACGTGCGCGCAGCGCGGTGCCGGCCGGCAGCCGCCAGCCTTGCGCAAGGCTGCCTTCGTTCAGCAGCGGCGCGAACCGCACGATCGCCATCGACGGCAGCGGCGCGATATAGCCGGGATACACGGCATCGAGGAGCGCCTGCGTGAAGCGCGGAAACTCGGCGTCCATCTTGAGCTGCACGCGCGCGGTGAGGAAGCTGAAGCTTTCGAGCAGCCGCTCGACGTACGGATCGGGCGGCCCCGATTCGTTGAGCCGCAGCCGCGCGGCCACTTTCGGGAACTGCTGGGCGAATTCACCGCCGAGCTCGCGCAGGTACGCGAGTTCGCGGTTGTAGTAGTCGAGCAGGCGCGTATCCATCGCGTCAGGCCCCCGCCATCGATTGCAGCGACATCGCGCCCGTCTCGAGATCGAGGTCGGAGCGCAGCACGAATTCGAGCGGATGCGGGATCGACCACAGCGTGCCGCGAATCTCGAACAGCAACACGTTGTGGCGCCGTTCGCCGGCCCAGCCGCCGGCCGCGTCGATCACGCTGCGCACTTCGACGCTGTCGGGCGCGATGCGCGGCTCGAAGCGCAGGATCGCATCGCGGATCGACGCCTCGACCGACATCCGTTCGACGCCCGACATCGGCTTGCCCACGAGCGGCCGCATCCCGTAGTTGAGCACCGATGACTGTGCGTGCGCGAACGCCGACCAGTCGACGAAGCCGTCCTCGGCGTTGCGCGTGTTGAGCAGCCACGCGAGATCGCGCAGCACGGCCGCACGCAGGCGTTCCGTGCCGATCCACTGCGCGCCGGGCGCTTCGGCGGCGCGCTGCGGCGTGTCGTCGGTGAGCCGGTCGAGCAGCGCGGGCTGGAGCCGGTCGCGCAGGCTGCCTTCCCGGCCGTCGCGGCCGTCGCGGGTTCGCTGGTCGTCCATCGTCATCTCCGCGCCGTCACATCTCGGTGTTTTCCTTGATGTTCCAGCCGACGGTCACCTCCGCGCCCTTGCCGCCGTTGTCGTTCTGCTGCCAGTACTGCTTCTTCACCTTCGCGGCCTGGAAGCCGTAATGCATCATCAGCCGGTCGGCGACGTCGCCCGGATCGATGCCCGCGACCTGCGCGGACGTGACGAGCACCTCCTGCAGCGTCACGCGCATGAACTCGACCTGCGTGCCGCCCGTCTTGCACGCGGAGATCTCGACCGACGACAGATGCTTGCCGTTCGCGCAGTTCTTGATGATCGCGGGCGCGCCCTTGTCCATGTACGCGGCGACGACGAGATCGTTGAAGCTCGCCTTGCCCGCGTTGCCGCCGCTGCCGCTCGCCATCGCGCCCGGCTGGCTCGCGCCCCACGTGAACGACTGGATGTCGGTCCAGCCCTTGTGCTGCGCGTCCGCCGATTCGCCGGTCACGCCGTCCACCTTCATAAACATTGCCACGCCCATTGCCGTCTCCGTTTCAGTGCGATGTCAGGATGAATGCCGCGTTGAATGCCGATCGTTGCTTGCTCTGCCCTCACTCGTTGGCCGCCTTCGCGGTCGGCAGCCGCGAGATGAGCCGCAGCGACACCGTGAGCCCTTCGAGCTGGTAGTGCGGCCGCAGGAAGAATTTCGACGTGTAGTAGCCGGGGTTGTCCTCGACCTCCTCGACCACCACCTGCGCGGCCGCGAGCGGCTTGCGCGCCTTGGTTTCCTGCGACGAGTTGATGGGGTCGCCGTCGACGTAGTTCATGATCCAGTCGTTCAGCCAGCGCTCCATGTCGTCGCGTTCGCGGAACGAGCCGATCTTGTCGCGCACGATGCACTTCAGGTAATGCGCGAAGCGGCAGCACGCGAACAGGTATGGCAGGCGGCCGGACAGCCGCGCGTTCGCGGTCGCGTCGGGATCGTGGTACTCGGCCGGCTGGTACAGCGACTGCGCGCCGATGAACGCCGCGAAATCCGAGTTCTTCCGGTGGACGAACGGCATGAAGCCGTTTTTCGCGAGCTCGGCTTCGCGGCGGTCGCTGATCGCGATCTCGGTCGGGCATTTCTGATCGACGCCGCCGTCGTCGGTCGGGAACGTGTGGCTCGGCAGCCCTTCGACCGCCCCGCCCGATTCGACGCCGCGGATCGACGAACACCAGCCGAACTGCTTGAACGAGCGGTTGATGTTCGCGGCCATCGCATACGCCGAGTTCGCCCACGTGTAGCGGTCGTGGTTCGCGGCGTCGGTGTCTTCCTCGAAGTCGAATTCGTCGACCGGGTTGGTGCGCGCGCCGTACGGCAGCCGCGCGAGAAAGCGCGGCATCGCGAGGCCGATGTAGCGCGAATCCTCCGACTGCCGCAGGCTGCGCCACGCCGCGTATTCGGTGTTCTGGAAGATCTTCGTCAGGTCGCGCGGGTTCGACAGCTCCTGCCACGAATCCATCTGCATCAGCTCCGGCGATGCACCGGCGATGAACGGCGCGTGCGCGGCCGCCGCGATCTTCGACAGCTCGCCGAGCATCTCGACGTCCGGCGGGCTGTGGTTGAAATGGAAATCGCCGACCAGGCAGCCGAACGGCTCGCCGCCGAATTGCCCGTATTCCTCCTCGTAGATCTTGCGGAACAGCGGGCTCTGATCCCACGCGACGCCCTTGTAGCGCTTCAGCACCCGCGCGACCTCGTTGCGCGACGCCGGCAGCGCCTTGATCTTCAGCAGCTCGTCGGTCTCGGTGTGCGTGACGAGGTAGTGCAGCCCGCGCCACGCGCCTTCGAGCGTCTGGAACTCGTTGTGATGCAGGATCTGGTTGATCTGCTCGGACAGCTTGCGGTCGATCTCCGCGATGATCTGCTTCACGCTGCCATATGCGTCGGTCGTCATGCCGACCGTGTGTTCGAGCGCCTGCTGCGCGAGCGTGCGCACCGCGCGCTCGACCGACTCGCGCGCCTCGGCCGTCTTCGGCTTGAACTCCTTCTGCAGCAGTGCGGCGAATTCGTCGTGCGCGACGGCCGGTTGCGCGGCGTCGCGCGTGTCCGCACGGGATTGGACGGGATCATTCATCGCGGGCCTCCGGTTGGGTCGCGTCGCCGCCCTGCGCGGGCTCGTGCGGGTTGCGCACGAGCGTCTTCAGCAGGTCGGGATCGTTGATCGCGCGCTCGATCAGCTGCTCGGCGCCGTGCTTGCCGTCCATGTACGACAGCAGGTTCGACAGCTCGGTGCGCGCCTCCAGCAGCCGGCGCAGCGCGTCGACGTTGCGCGCGATCGCGGCCGGCGAGAAATCGTCGATCTGCTCGAACGTCATGTCGACGTTGAGCATCCCTTCGCCGGTCAGCGTGTTCGGCACCTGGAACGCGACGCGCGGCGCGACCGATTTCATCCGCTCGTCGAAGTTGTCGACATCGATCTCGAGGAACTTGCGCTCCGGCAAGTCCGGCAACGGCTCCGCACGTTTGCCCGCCAGGTCGGAAATCACGCCCATCACGAACGGCAACTGCACCCTGCGTTCCGCGCCGTAGGTCTCGACGTCGTACTCGATCTGCACGCGCGGCGCCCGATTGCGCGCGATGAACTTCTGTCCGCTGCCTGCCGCCTTGGTTCTGTCCGTCATCGTCCACTCCTTCACATCGATCAGGTTGCGCAGTTCGTCGTCACCGCCCGCGTCGCTCACTCGTTTCATTCGCTCCGCTCGCCGCTCAGCAGATCCAGCTTCGGCAGGCTCTCCGGCGCGAGATCGCGGATGATTTCGTAGAAGTCGAGCGCGAGCAGCCGCTGCGCGCGCCGCAGCAGCAGCGGCGCCGGATGGCTCGGCTCGTGTTGCTCGAAATAGCGGCACATCTTGTCGAGGCCGATGCGCACGTCGTCGCGGCTCGTGACCTCGGCATCGCGCCACGCGTGCGCGTTCGGTATGGCCGCCGGCGCGGTTGCGGCCGTGCCGGGCTGCGACGTGTCGCCGGGCGCGGCCTGCTGCATGTCGGGCGACGCCGGTTGCGGCTCGGGCCGCGGCACTTCGCGCACGATCCGTTGCAGCGCTTTCTCCGCATCGCCTTCGTCCGGCGCCCATTCACGGCCCAGCTTGTCCGTCACGCCCACGCGGATCGCCTCCAGCGAGCGCAGTGCCGCGCGCGCCGCGTCGAGCGGCGTCGTGCCGTCGCCGTGCGCGGCCGACAGCGCAGCCAGCAGGCTGTCGCGACTGCCCGCCACGGGGCTGCCGGTGTCGTCGCGGCCGTCGAGCAGCCGCTCGGCGTCGCGCACGCTCGGCCCGCCGTCGAACAGCGGCTGGCGGCGCGCCGCGCGCGCGCAGTCATGTGCGCCGGCTATCTCGGCGAGCGCGTTCATCCGCAATGTCGGGTCCGGTTCGCCGTCCGCGTCGAGCCGCGGATGCAGGTCGTCCCAGCGGCGTTCGAGCAGGTTTGCGACGAGCGCGAGCGCGTCCGCGTAGCCCGGAATACCGTGTTGCTCGATCCAGCTTCGTGCGAGACAGGCGATGACGCGCAGATCCTTCGTGCGCGCCGACAGCGCCAGCGCGAGCCGCTCGACCGCGCGCCAGTCGGGCGCTTCGGCCGGGATCACGGTGTCGCCGTATTGCTGCTCGGCACGCGGCGTCGCGCGCTCCTGCAGTTGCAGGAACTCGGCGTCGTATTCGAGATTCGCGCCGCACGGCGCATCGGGCGCGACATCCGCGAGCAGTTGGCCGATCAGGTCGGCACGCGGCGTCGCCGGCAGGCCGGGCGGCACCGTGGCATATGCGGCGGCGGCCAGCGCCGCCTGGCTGACGTCATTCGAATGCATAGTCGATGTTGACCGGTTTGCTGCCGAAGTCGATCGCCACGGTGCGGTGCAACGGCGGCAGCGTGCCGTTGCGGATCTCGATCACGTAGACGCCCGGCGTCAGCGATACCGAACGCAGCGGCGGGCTTGCGCCGCGCCGCGCGCCGTTCACGTAGACGTCGCCCCATGGCCGCACGTTGAAACGCACCTGCACGGTTTCCTGCGCCTTCGGCGGACGCGGCTGCGACTCGGCCGTTGGTGCGTTGACGGTGGCGACGGCAGTCGCGGCCTCCGACGGCGCCTTCGGTGCTGGTGTGGGCGCAGTCGCCGGTGTGGCTGCCGCTTCCGACGGCGGCACGTTGACGACGCGTTCCGACGAATCGAGGCTGCCGGCGGGGGCGATGCCCGAGCTGGAGCCCGACGGTGACGGAGCCGGGTTCGTTACGGTGGTCGCAACCTGCGGCGCGGGCGTGGCGGCCTCGACGGCAGGCGCGCTGGCCGGCGCTGCGGCGACGGGGGGCGGCGGAACCTGCGCGGACGATCCGGCCGGCAGGCTGGACGGCGGCACGACGGTCGGTGTCGGCCCTTGCTGGGCCAGCGTGGCGCCCGGCGTGCTCGCGGGCGGTGACGTGCCGGCCTGCGGCTGGCTCGCGACCGGCGCGGCCTCGTCGGCGACGCGAGCGGAACGCGACAGATAAGTCGCCGCGAGGCCGACGGCGATCAACGCAACGAGCGCGCTACCGACGTAGACAGGCACGCGGCGGTGGCGCGATCCAGGCGGAGCGTGGCCGCGTTGGGCGCCGGTCGGCACGGATGCGCCGCCGGATGACGACGCCGGTGCGGCGGGATGCGGTGCGGTCGAAGCGGCGGCGCCGGCAGCCGCGGATGCGTTCGCGTTGCCGGAACCGGCTGCACCTTGCGCGCCGATGTCCGAGGCCGTATTCGCTGATCGCGTACCGGCTGCGTCGTGTGTGTCGGTTCGTGCAGCGGGCGCTTCTTTCGCGCGTTCGACGTTTCCGGTCGGCGTTTCGGATTCGACCGTTTTTTCAACCGGTTTCGCAGACGATTGAGACGCATGCGATGCAGCAGACGCTGCGAGCGAGCCCACAGCCGCAACGGCGGCGCCTTGCGCGACGGTTCTGGACGTCGAAGGCGCATCGGCCTCCAGCTCGGCGCCGGACACGCCAGACGATGCGGATGCCGTATCCGTAGGCGCAGACCCATGATCCGCACCACCGGCTGTCGACGCCCGCCCATCCGGCGCAGCGTTGCCCGAAGCGGTCCCGCCCGCGCCGATCGAAGCCGCAGCAGCAGCGGACGCCAAGCCGGACGCAGCAGACGCCTCACCCTTCCCGTCCCCGCTCCTGCCCGCATCACCCACCGGCGGCACGACCGCCGCACCATACCCGCCCCCCGTGCCGACATCCCGCAACCCGAGCTCCGCCGCGAACGCCGCGACCGATTCCGGCCGATCCGGGATCCGCAACTGCAGCGCATGATCGACCGCCGCGAGAAACGCCGGGCTGTACACCTCGCCGGCCGGCAGTTCGCGCGTCGCGAGCGGCCGGTACGTGTCCTTGATGCTGCGCACGACGGCCGCGGGCGGCAGCTCGCCGGTGATCATCGCGTGCATCACCGCGCCGAGCGCATAGAGATCCGTCCACGGCCCCTGGCTGAACGCGGGATCGTCGGTGTACTGCTCGATCGGCGCGTAACCGGGCTTGATCATCATCGCGCCGTCGTCGACCAGGTCGCCGATCCGTTTGCGCGCCGCGCCGAAGTCGAGCAGGATCGCGCTGCCGTTCGGGCGGATCAGCACGTTGTCGAGCGCGACGTCGCGATGGAAGCACTGCGCGCGATGCAGCGTGTCGAGCGCGCCGAGCAGCGCGGCGACGATACTGCGCAACTGCGTCTCGCTGATCCGCATCCCGCCGTCGAGCAGCTGCTTGAGCGTGCGCCCTTCGTAGAACGGCATCACCATGTACGCGGTGCCGTGGCTTTCCCAGAAATGCAGGACCTTGACGAGCCCCGGATGATCGAATTGCGCGAGCAGGCGCGCTTCGTTGAGGAACGCGCCGCGACCGGCGTCGAAGGCCTGCGCGAACCGCTCGGAGCGCAGCGACACCGTGTAGTCGCCGCCGCGCGTGGCCAGCATCGACGGCATGTATTCCTTGATCGCGACCGCGCGCCGCAACGTGCGGTCGAATGCACGATAGACGATCCCGAAGCCGCCGATGCCCAGCACCTCGTCGAGCTGCAGTTCGCCCAGGCGATGGCCGAGCGGCAGCGGCCGCACCGTGAATTCGGATGCGTCGCCGCGTGTCGCCGTGTCGTGCTCGTTGTCTCTCGATCCAGCGTCCTTCATCTCCACCACCTCTCGAAACCGCGTCCTTTCCACCCGCCGCGTCCATTCCACCCGCCGCACCCGCCGCGCCCGGCGGCCCGCCGTCCGTCAGCCGGCTCGCTAGTTGCCGCCGAACAGCGTCAGGAACAGCGCGTTGTCGGGCGTGCCCGTATGCGCGTGCGTGCGCAGCGGCGATCCGTCCGCGCGGTTGGTCCACCAGAAACTGGTGCCGCCGTGCGGATCGAAATAGCCGGACAGTCCCGGCCACGCGGCCGGGGCCGGCCGTTCCGGCGGCGGCGCCGGCATGCCGTCGACGATGTCGGCGTAGGTGTCGTCACCCGGCGTGAGCCGCACGCGCGCCAGCATCTGCTCGAGATCGCCGGGTGCGCGGGCATGGCGGATCGTGTCGAGCAGCGCCTGGCCGACCTGCCAGTAGAACGTGTCGGCGGCATCCGGCAGCCCGTTCCAGTAATCGGCGGCGCGCATCGGCAGCGTGGCGATCACCGGGTAGTAGCGCCCCACGCGGTCGCAGCTCGGCGCGAGGCAGCCCGGCTGAATGCACGACGCCCCCGCGCCCGCCGGAATCAGGAAATTCCAGACCGGCGCGACCGTGTAGTGGCGCTCGATCTCGTCCGCGCCGCGCTGGCGCATCGCGGCCATGCCCTGCTGGAGCCAGCGCTCCCACCACAGCGCGAGCGCATGCGGCAGCCGGCTGTTGACGAAGTCGCCGGCGCCGGGAATCTTCCCGTACCAGGCCGGCGCATCGCCGTCGGTACGCGTGAACGGCGGTGTCGGGCTCATGGCTTCGGCGGGCATGTAAAGGACTCCATCTGGGGCAGCCTGAACGGGTTGCGGACACTGCCCGCATTCACTTGCAGCACGATCGGTTTGCCGTCGACCGTGAAGCGCGCAATCATCTGGTCCGAGCCGCGTCCGGCCGACACCCCCGCGCGGTCGAACAGCCGGTGCAGCGCCCACGGCCCGTCGGTCGAGAAGCCGTCGGTCGCGCCCGCCTGCCCGGACACCTGCAGCCGCACCTGGTTGCTGCCGCGCGGGCCCGGCCAGTTCACCGCGCTCTGCACGAGCGGGCCGTGCGCGTAGCGGACGATCTGTCCGTCGACGTCGAGCACCATCTCCGTGATCGACGGGTCCATTTCGAGCGGCTGGATCTGCACCTTCAACTGCGCGGTGCGCGCGCCGCCGCCGAAATAGACGTCGCGGATCACCGCGGCCTTCTCGAACGACGCCAGCATCGCGGCGGCCGACGGATCGGCGTCCGCGTTGCGGTTCGCGAAGCGCCACGGGTGCGACGTCGTATCGACGATCGACTGCAGGTTCTTCTGGAAGAAGTCGTCCATCAGGCCGCCGGGCGCGAACATCTGCGCGAAATCCGCGGGCGCGACATCGCGCGACGCGCCGCGCGCGAACGGATAGCGGCCCGCGATCGCCTGTCGGCAGAAGTCGCCGACGTTCGCACCGGCCCGGGTCGCGACGCTGCGCTGCTCGACGGTCGCCACGCTGCCGTTCGCGACGTTCGACAGGTCGTCGAGCACTTCGCGGAACGGTGTCGGCAGGCGGCCGGCCTGCGCACGGAGCTTCGCGGGCGCATCGGACGGCGGCGGCTGCGCGCCGCTCCTCAGTGCGTCGTCGGTGGCCGTCAGGTACGTGTATAGCGCGTCGATCGACTTCAGCACGTCGTTGAATGCCGACGCCTGGTCGCCGCTGCCCGGCGCGAACGCACGCAGCCCGGCGAAGTGGCTGTCGACGATCTGCTCGGCGCTCGCGGGCGCCGCCGCGGACGTGCTCGCATTGCTGCCCTGGCCCGCGAAGATCTGCGACAGCGAGCTGCGCGCCTCGTCGACCTTGTCCTGCGCCTGCGCCGCGAGATTGCGCGCCCCGCCCGGTGCATCGCCGAGCGCGGTGTCGCGTGCGAGCGCCACCATCAGCCGCGTGAGCGGCGAATCGGCCGACGACAGCGCGCGCGCCACCTGGATGCTCTGTGCGAGCGTCGCGGTGCGCTGCAGCTTGATGTCGGCGAGATAGTCGTCCCAGATCTTCAGGTAGTCGTTCAGGTAGAGCTGGCGGATATCGCGCGCCCACGCGGCCGCGTCGTTCGGGCCGGGAATCTCGGACAGCCCGAGGTTCAGCACCCACACTTCCTCGCGCCCGTACGCGTCGACCTCGCCGGCCAGGCGCGGCGCGAACACGTTGCGATAGCCGTTGCGCGTATAGAGCCCCGGCACGCCTTCCGACAGCGGCTTGCCGCTCTGCCGTCGGAACACCAGCGATGCGTCGGGGCCGACCGCCCGCGCGACGCTGAAGTCGAACGCGGCCGTGGCCGGCCGCAGCGTCATCGTCATCTGACGGTACAGCCGCTGCGAGAACGGCACCTGGCGCAGCCGGTCGCGCACGTCGGCCACGAGCCGCTCGTTCATCGGATACGGCGACACCGCGACCCGGTTGCCGAACAGCGCGGCAAGATGCGCACGCAGCGCGGCGCGTTCGGCCGGCGAGAAATCGGGCGGCAGCGCGCGTTCCATCTCGAGGTCGACGACGGCCTGCACGAACGCGGGATCGTAGTGCGCGCTGTCGTACAGCATCAGGTACGCCTTCAGCGCGGCATACGCATATTCGGTCTCGTCGGGGCGTGCGTCGCGCAGCGCCGCCTCCATCCGGCTCGCGGCGATCGGCAGCAGCACGTCTTCCAGCGCGCGCCGGTACACGGCGTCGACGGCTTCGTCGATCTTCTCGCCCTGGAATAGCCCCCACCGGTATGCGAGCGGCGGATGCTGCAGGTCGACGCCGCCCGCATTCGCGAGGTTGCCGAGGGCGTCGAGCACGGGCAGCAGGCGGGCGACGTCGGCCGCATCGGAGAATTTCGCGCCGGCGATCTGCGCATCGACGGCCGGCACACGCGCGCCGATCTGGTCGAGATACGCGCGGTTGTTCGAATAGCTGCGCAGCCACGCAAACAGCACGGCCACGCACACCAGCGCGAGCAGTACGTAGCCGGCGATCTGCAGCACGCGCCGCTTCTGGTGCCAGCGCAGGTCGCTGCCGGCGAGCGCGGCCTCGCGGAAGATGTGCTCCTGCAGCAACGACTTCAGGAAGAAGCTGCGCCCGGTCGAACCGACCTGCGCGACCGGCGGCACGCCCTCGATCTTCAGGAAGCGCTTGATGCCGCTCATCACGCGATCGAACGCGGTGCCCTCCTGCGTGCCGCTCGTCAGGTAGACGCCGCGCAGCATCGGCATCGGCTCGTAGCTCGACACGGAAAACACCTCGGCGACGAACTGGCCGAGCATGTCCTGCAGGTCGGCGATCTGCTGCGGCAGCAGGTAGGTCATCTCGCGCTGGCGCGCGTCGGTCTGCGCGGCGAGCAGTTCGGGCAGCCCGTCGTTCAGCCGCTGGTGCAGCAGCCGGTATTCGCGGTCGAATGCCGCCCGCAGGTCGAAGCCCGGCGCCTCGCTCTGCGCGAGCGGGAACGTGAAACCCCACACCTGCGCGCATTCGGCGCGGCCGTAGTGGCTGAAATATTCGGCGAAGCCCGCGAGCAGGTCGGCCTTCGTCACGAGCAGGTACACGGGAAAGCGGATGCCGAGCTGCGCGCGCAGCTCCAGCAGCCGCTTGCGCAGCACCATCGCGTGCTGCGTGCGTTCGGCTTCCGACGCGCCGAGCAGGTCGGCCACGCTGATCGTCAGCATCGCGCCGTTCAGCGGCTGCCGTGTGCGGTACTTCTTCAGCAGGTCGACGAAGCCTTTCCATTCGGCCTCGTCGAGCGCGCGGTTGCCCTCGTGCGTCGTGTAGCGGCCGGCCGTGTCGATCAGCACCGCGTCGTTCGTGAACCACCAGTCGCAATGCCGCGTGCCGCCCACGCCGCGGATCGCCGCGCGGCCGAACTGCTCGGCCAGCGGAAAACTGAGCCCGGAATTCACGAGCGCGGTGGTCTTGCCCGAGCCCGGCGCGCCGATGAACACGTACCACGGCAACTGATACAGATACTGGCGCGACATCCGGTCGAACCAGCGCGGCAAGCCCTTGCGCACGGTGTCGGCCTGCCCGAAGCGCACTTTCTTCAGCAGCGAAGCGGCTTCGTCGAAGCGGCTGCGCAACTCGTCGAGCTGCGCTTTCGCCGGATCGTCGGCGACGGCCGGCCCGGGCGCGGCCTCGCGCAGCTGGTTCAGCAACTGCGCGTTGAGCCGGCCGGCGCGCCAGCTGCGCCACGCGACGCGTGCGCCCCATGCGGTGAACAGCACCGCGATCGTGAGCCCGCGCGCCCAGCCGCTTTCGAGCGGCCGGGCTTCGGCGAACGCGAACAGCGGCCCCGCGAGCCACACGAAGCACGCGAGCACGACGAGACCGGCGAAGGTCCAGATCTCCCGCGACGGCAACGGCCGGACGAAACGCGCGACAGCCTGGTTCATGTCAGTTGGCTCCCTGCGTGGCGCTCGCGCCGACGGCGGCACTGCCGGGCGCCGGCAGCAGCGTGATCTCGACGCGGCGGTTCAGCGCGCGGTTCGCCGGCGAATCGTTCGGCGCGACCGGATCGAGCGTGCCGCGCCCTTCCGCCGCGAGCCGTTCCGGATGGTCGAGCCGCGCGGCGATCATCCCGCGCACGGCTTCCGCGCGTTCGCGCGACAGGTCCCAGTTCGATGCGAAGCGGGCCGTATGCACGGGCGTGTCGTCGGTATAGCCGGTCACGCGGACGTTGCCGGGCACCTTGTTCAACGCATCGGCCACGCGCGCGAGCACCGGCACGTAGCGGTCGATCACCGACGTCGCGCCGGACTTGAACACCCCGTCGCCGCGCAGCACGATCACGCTGCGGTCGGCCTGGTCGCGCACCGCCACGAGGCCGGCCGCGATCTCCGGTTCCAGGAACTTCGCGATGCGCGGCGCCTGGGCCGGGCGCGGCGGCGCCTGCGCGGGCTGCAGTTTCGGCACGTGCAGCGCGTCGATCGACGCGAACAGCCGATCCGAATGCCCGGCAAGCGCGATCCGCAGCCCGACGAACACGCCGAAGCCGATCAGCAGCGCGAGCGCCACGCACACCCACAGCGGCACGCCGAAGCGGCGCGCGACATCGCGCGTGACGACGTCGCGCCAGTGCGGCGACAACGCCGGTTCGAATTCGCCGCGCACCGAACGGATCGTCAGCGCGAGCTGGTGGCGCAGCGCGTCGAGCTGCGCATGGCCGTTGTCGAGCACGCGATAGCGGCCCTCGAAGCCGAGCGCGAGACAGAAATACAGCAGCTCGAGCAGGTCGAGATGCTGGCGCGGCTGCTGCGACAGGCGTTCGAGCAGGTGGAAGAATTTCTCGCCGCCCCACGTCTCGTTGTGGAACGACACGAGCAGGCTGTGCGACGACCACACGCTGCCGCCCCACGGCGTCAGTGCGGCCGCCTCGTCGAGCGCCGTGCACAGGCAGTAGCGCGCGCCGATGATCGCTTCCGACGGCACGCCGGCCTCCTGCGCCCGCGCCTCGAACTGGCGGATCTCGACGACCAGGTGCTCGCGCAGCCACGCGGGGTTCGGGTGATGGACGGTCGAGCGGATCTGCGGCACCAGGTTGAGCAACGGATTCGCGGCCGCGACGAGCGGGTTCGTGCCGCTCGCGGCCCAGCGCCCCGGGCGCGGCTGCGTCGCGGTCGGGCCGGCCGCGCCCGCCGCGGCCGGATGCATGCCGCCCGGATTCGGCGGCACGAATCCGCCGGCGCCGGGGGAGATCGAATCGGAGGAGGAATTCATCGCGTCGCCCCGCCCTTACCCGCGTATCGCCCAGAATTCCATCGAGAGCCCAGGGAATTCGCCGGCGAAATGGAAAGCGAGACCGCCGGAGCGCGCCAGCTGCTTCCACAGGTCGCTGCCCTTGTCGATCTCGAAGTACGTATGGCCCGCGTGATACGGGATCTGCCGCGGCGCGACCGGCAACTGGCGCATCGTGATGCCCGGCAGCTGCAGCTGCACGAGATCGCGGATCCGCTCGACCGGCCCGAGCTTCGCCTGCGCGGGAAACCGGGCGCGCAGGCTGTCGGCCGGCACGTCCGCGCGCACCGCGAGCACGAAGCCGGCCGTGTCGCGCAGCGCCGGGTCGGCCAGCGTCGCGACGCGGATGCCGTTGCCCGCATCGCGCAGCTCGATCTGGATCGCATTCTGCTCGAGCACCGTCGACAGCGACCGGCGCAGCTCGGTCATCAGCTCCGCGAAGCTCGTGCGCAGGTCGTCGTGCACGTAGACCGCAAGCGACTGCGGGCGCCGGCCGGCCGCCGTGAACGTGCTCAGGTCGCAGGCGAGCTTCAGCCAGTCGCAGAACAGCGCCTCCGGGTGCGTGGACACGTGCTGCTGCGCGTGCCAGGTCAGCGCCAGATAGCGGTTCACGAGCTGCAGCAGCAGGAAATCCGCGACTTCCGACACGCCGCCGCGCCCGGGCTCCGACAGCCGCGCCGCGAGCGCTTCGCTGCGTTGCGTGAGCAGCCCGTGCAGCTCGCGCGCATACGCCAGCAGCACGGCGTCGTGCTGCGCGACGAGGCGCGGCGGAATGTAGCCGTCGTCGACGAGCAGCCGCGCGTCGGTGCGCCGCTCGACGATCCGCGCGACGCCGAGCGCGTGCCAGTCGCCGGTCAGCTCGGCGTCGAGCATCAGCCGCACGTTCAGGCGGCCCGTCTGCAGCAGCGCGGGGCCGAGCGCGACCGCGTTCGCGTCGGCCACTTCGTATTCGCGGACGACGTAGCGCGCGACGTCGGCGCTGCCATTTGCACCGCTTGCGCCGCTCGCGGCATTGGCGCCGCTTGCACGTGCACCCGCACCGAACGACACCTCCTCGCCGCCGCCACGCCACAGTGGCAGTGCAAGCACGACGAGCTGGTCCTTCGCATTGGCCGGCACGTCGAGCGGCTCGGGGAGATCGTCCGGATGGGACAGGTCGAACGGCGTGCCGTCGCGCATCACGCCCGATGCGGTGCGCAGCGCGACCTTGCCGAGCGCCAGTTGCTCGCGATCGAGTTCCAGCGTGTCGAAGCCCCAGTAGAAGCCTTGCAGCGGCAGGCAGCGCAGCGCGACGTAGCGTTCCCAGTGCCGTTCGAGCTGCTGGAAATGCTGCGGCCGCAGGAACATCCCCTCGGTCCACACCACCCGCTGGCGGAGCGCCGCGACCGGCGTCGCGGACATCGTCGGTTCGGTCATGGGCGCCCCTTCGCATCGTTCAGCGCGACGCCGCCGTTGCGGACGGCGATCGACAGCTTCAGCTCGCCCGGCGACGTCTGCCAGAACTTGTAGAGATTGAGCTGCTTCGCGCGCGGCAGCGGCACCGTCAGCCGCCAGCGGTTCTTGTCGAGCATCCGGTATTCGGCGACCACGCCGATCGCGCCGGCCTCGACGTTGCCGCGATAGTGCAGCGTGCGCGATTCGCCCGGCCGCAGGATCACGCGGTCGGTGCCGAGCAGGTCCGCGCCGAGCACGTTTTCCGGCTTGTCCTGCAGCGAAAAGAAATCCGCGCTGTCGAACGACGACGCCGCGCGGAGCTGGAACACCTTCAGCACGATCGGCGAAGGCTTGCGGTTCAGGTCAGGGTTGACGTCCGGCGCAACGTCAACGGTGATCGCGTACGGCACCGCCGCGGCGTGCTCCGTCGCACCGCACCCCGGCAACAGCATCACGCATCCCCATACGATGAAACTGCTCGACCGCCATTGCATATTCCACCCTCGCCACCCAATAGCCGTGCGCCGGTTTTCGACTTCGAAACCGGATGACCTGATTGAAAAAGGGACAATTAATTGATCGGTAATTGTGTAACCGGTATATCCATCCATTGCAATTCGTGTCGGCAAATTATTCTTGTAAAAAGCCGGGTCATATCATTAATGATTTTTGAAAGTCGCTTTGGCGAGATGATGGGCAATTGAATCGGGATTAGTGAATTAATGGCAAAAGTTAATCCGGCCGGTGCGCGCGGGCGGCCCGGTTCCATGGCGTGGACACCTGTCGGATGGACGCGGGGCGCAAGCCAGCCACCCGCCGGGCAAGGGACGCTCGCGACGGAGGTGGTGTGGCAGGCTATTCGTTTCGCACGAACGGACGGCACCGTTTTTCGTGCATTGACGTGCGCTGACCAAACAACTGATGAATCCGAAAAACACAGCGAACTATAGGCCGTTTTTCCGGTTTCACAAGCACGGAGATTCGTAGTCGATTCTGCATTCAGGTGGAAACGGATTGCCGAAATGAAACAAAACGTAACAGCCGGTTGGGTGCCGATGATTGGCACTAGAATCCAACAGCGCTTGTGTGCCACGTTCCAATTACGCCAATCTTTAATTTCAATAATGAAAGGTCGTTCATCGCTCGTTCTTTTTCTCGGCGCACTGTTGCTGGGGGCCGGCGGGTGCAGTACGTCCCCGACACAGTCGGCTGCACGCGCGACGCTCGACAGCGCGCGCGCCGCGTACGACAGCGGCGACTACGGGCGCACGATCGCACTGCTGAGCCATGCGAAGGAGATCGACGGCGCCGACCCCGACACGCAGGTGGCCGCGCACAAGCTTCTCGCGTTCAGCTATTGCGTGACGAACCGCATCACGCCGTGCCGCGCCGAGTTCTCGAAAATTCTCGACCTCAACCCGCGCTTCGACTTGTCCCCTGCCGAGAAGGGGCATCCGATCTGGGGGCCCGCGTTCGAATTCGCGCGCCGCAGGCATGCGTCGTCATCCTGAACGAACCGGCGTCCACGCGAGCGCTTCACCGAGCGACGTATGACATGCAACTGATCGTGATCGAACATGCCGGCGAGCCGGTCGAAAACGACTCCTACGACGCCGTCGTGTTTCATCCGCCCGGCGGCACCATCGGCCGGGCCAGCGACAACCATCTCGTGTTGCGCGACGACACCCGGCAGATCTCGCGGCTGCAGGCGCTGCTGCAGGTCGGCGACGACGCGTGCCTGTTGAAGAACCTGAGCAGCGTCTCGACGATCGAGGTGAACCGCGAGCCGGTCGGCTATGCGCAGGAGCGCCCGCTCAATACCGGCGACATCATCCGCATCGGGCCGTACGTGCTGCGCGCCGAACGTGACGACGGCGGCTCTGGCGACGATGCGCCGGTCATCGACATGGCGACCGAGACCGGCGTGCACGTCGATCCGCCGCCGCAGGGGCGAACGTCGGCCGCACCCTCGCCCGCATCGTCTTCGCGGATCGATACGAAAGGCGCCGGCAACCGGCTGTGGGGGCTGCTCCAGGGTCGTCTCGCGCCCCGCGGCAAGGCGGCGGACACCGGTACGCGACCCGGCGGCCCCGCGCGGGCGGATGCTGCGCAGCCGGCGAACCGCGCGGCGCAAACCGTACCGCCCGCCCCTTCACAGCGCGACCTGCACCAGCTGTCGACCGATC
The DNA here is from genome assembly GCF_002223205.1 of Burkholderia sp. AU27893. Lineage (NCBI taxonomy): Bacteria > Pseudomonadati > Pseudomonadota > Betaproteobacteria > Burkholderiales > Burkholderiaceae > Burkholderia > Burkholderia sp. AU27893. Next base: position 1,147,530 of record NZ_NKFD01000004.1, read on the forward strand.
CGCTCGACCTGTTCGCGCAGCCGTCGGGCGATATCGGCACATCGGGCGCATCGGGCACGGCATCGCATGCCGAGCGCGGCAACACGGCACGCGAAGCGTCGTCCGCGACCCAGGCCGACCACGCGCCCGAGTGGACCCAACACGTGCGGGTGCAGCCCGCTGCCGCGCGCGCGGCCGATACGCACGCGCAGCCGGCCGACGAACCGGCGCCGCATGCCGCGCGCCCGCCGACGCCCGATGAACTGCTGAGCGCGTTCTTCGAAGGCGCGGGGCTCGATACGGCGGCCGAGTCGCATCAGTGGTCGGCCGAGCAGCTGTACATCGCGGGCCAGTTGCTGGCGCTGTTCGCAAACGGCACGGTCGAGCTGCTGTCGTCGCGCAGCATCCTGAAGCGTGAGGTGAAGGCGCACATGACGATGCTGCTCGATCGCGAGAACAACCCGCTGAAGCTGCTGCCGGACGGCGGTGCCGTGCTGCGGCAGATGTTCGGGCTGCCGCTGCCGGGCTTCATGTCGCCGCAGAGCGCGGTGAGCGACGCGTTCCAGGATCTGCATGCGCACCAGATCGGCATGGTCGCCGGCATGCGCGCCGCGTTGATGGACCTGCTGACGCGCTTTTCGCCGCAACGGCTGCGCGAGCGCGACGACGCGATGCGCTGGTACGAGAAGCGCGTGCCCATGCTGTACAAGGCGAGGATGTGGGATCGCTACGCGGCGACCCATCGCGACACGGTGTTCGCGATCGAGGACGATTTCGCGTCGGTGTTCGGCAAGGCGTTTCTGGCCGCGTACGACGCGGAAGTGGAAAGCTACCGCGGCAGCGGCCGGCATTGAGCGTCGAACGGCACGTCCGCCGCCGGTGGCGGGCGGCGCGTGCCGGCGGTAGCGTCAGGTGCCCGTTTCATGCGAGGCCACCTTGTTTCGCCCCGTTTCCTTCGCGTGGTACAACGCCTGGTCGGCGGCCTTGATCACCGACTCGACCTCCCCCTCCTGCCCGGGATCCCAGCTTGCCACGCCGATGCTCGCGGTGACGCGCCCGAATTCGCTTTCCGCATGTTCGATCGCGAGCCCGTCGATGGCCGCGCGAATCCGTTCGGCGATCTCGGTCGCGCCCGTGGCCGGCGTATCGGGCAGGATCACGACGAATTCCTCGCCGCCATAGCGGGCGGCGGTGTCCGCGGGACGCCGGATGTTCTCGCCGATGCATCGTGCAACCGCCGCCAGCGCGTCGTCGCCGGCCTGGTGACCATACGTGTCGTTGAAGGCCTTGAAGCGGTCGACGTCGACGAACAGCAGCGAAAACACCGAACGGGCACGGCGGGCGCGGCGCCATTCGAGGTCCAGCACTTCCCCGAACGAGCGGCGATTGTTGAGCCCGGTGAGGCCGTCGGTGCGCGCGAGCATCACCAGCTCCGATTCGGCCCGCATCCTGCGCCGCAGCTGGGTGCCCAGCAAGAAGGACAGCACGATGAACGCCGCGCCAAACGTCGCCACCAGCGCGCCGATCATGATCGCGCGCCGCCGCCACGCCGCGTAGATGTCCTGCTCCGCCTCGGCGACCATGATGATCAGCGGCAGGTGCGGCAGCGTCTTGAAGTAGTACAGGCGGCGCACGTGGTCGATCGTCGAGGTCTCGGTGAACGAGCCTTCCGGCGCCGTCATGAAGTGGCGAAACGTCGCCGCCTGGCTGATGTCGCGGCCGATGGTGTGTTCGTCGTACGGCTGGCGCATGAACATGATGCCGTCCCGGCCGACCAGCGAGATCGCGCCGTGCGAGCCGAGCGCGAGGCCGGCGAACAGCGTGTGGAAATACTCGAGATTGACCGCGATCAGTGCAATGCCGCCGAACGAGCCGTCCGGATTCGACACGCGGCGCGTCAGCGCCACGCTGAGCGAGCCGCCGCGCAGGCGGGATGCAAACGGATCGCTGATGTAGAGCCCGGCGTTCGGATTGTCCCGGTGAACCGTAAAGTACTTGCGGTCGCCGAAATTGCCTTGTCGCGGCACGTCGTTCGCCGAATCGAGGATGATGTTGCCGGCCGCATCCAGCACGAGCATCGAGCCGAGAAATTGCGCGGTCATCGCATGATCGAACAGGACGCCGCGCCGCAGGGCCGGCGTGGCCGCCATGACGTCCGGCCGCCGAAGGCCCTGGATCACCGCCTCCAGTGACAGGCCGTACAACTCGATATTGCGCTCGATGTCGCGCTCGGCGACGAGCGCCAGGTTTCGCGACGTCTCGCGTGCGCGGTCGAGCGCGTCGTGACGGCTCTGGAACAACTGCAACACGCAGAGGCCCATCAGCGCGCACGCTATCAAGGTCCCTGCCAGCACAACGTAATACGGCGCTGCCGACCGCGGATGCATCCGTGTCCTCTCAGGTTGGGCCGACGCTGACGCACCGGTTGTTCTGGTTTCTTCTGGATAAGCTATACCAAAAAGTGTGACGTCCGGGTACGAGGGGCAGTCCGTACTTGCCAGGTTGCGGGTCACGTGAGCCGAACGGTATCGGGCGGAAGGCGCCGACGTCAATTCACCGACGGATGCGGCACGCGTCGTTGCCGGTGACGGAGTTGAAACGATCCGCCCGCAGTGACACGCATATTGAAATACCGAAGGGGGTGCCGTTCGAATGAACGGCGGGAGTGAGACGCTGGCAATAGACCGGGCGCCCCGCCCGGCCCGCGCCGATCGCATGCGCGACGCCAACAAGCGCCGCGCATGCGATCGATATCGACGACCGTCAGACGGCCATCACCGTCACCGACTTCGTGACGAGGTACGGCTCGAGCGCTTCCGGCCCGCCTTCCGACCCGTAGCCCGAGTCCTTCACGCCGCCGAACGGCATTTCCGGCCACGGCGTCGCCGGCTGGTTGATCCACAGCATCCCGACTTCGAGGCGCTGCGTGAGCAGGTGCACGTTCGCGAACGAACGCGTGAACGCGTAGCCGGCGAGACCGAACGGCAGACGGTTCGCTTCCGCGATCGCCTCTTCGAGCTTGTCGAAACCGCGAATCGCCGCGACCGGGCCGAACGGCTCGTTGTTGAACACGTCCGCTTCGAGCGGCACGTTCGCGATCACGGTCGGCGCGAAGAAGTTGCCTTCCGAGCCGATCCGCTCGCCGCCGGTTTCGATGCTCGCACCGACCTTGCGCGCGTTGTCGATGACCGATGCCATCGCGGTCAGCCGGCGCGGGTTCGCGAGCGCGCCGAGCGTCGTGCCTTCCTCGAGGCCGTTGCCGACCTTTAGCCCTTCCGCATGCTTGACCAGCGCGCGCGTGAATTCGTCGCGGATGCTGTTGTGGACGAGGAAGCGCGTCGGCGAGATGCAGACCTGCCCCGCGTTGCGGAACTTCGCGCCGCCGGCCGCCTTCACCGCGAGCGCGACGTCGGCATCTTCGGCCACGATCACCGGTGCATGGCCGCCCAGTTCCATCGTCGCGCGCTTCATGTGCAAGCCCGCCATCGCGGCGAGCTGCTTGCCGACCGGCGTCGAACCCGTGAACGTGACCTTGCGGATCACCGGGTGCGGGATCAGGTACGACGAGATTTCAGCCGGATCGCCGTACACGAGGCCGATCACGCCGGCCGGCACGCCTGCGTCGACGAACGCGCGCAGCAGCGCGGCCGGCGAGGCCGGGGTTTCTTCCGGCGCTTTCACGAGGAACGAGCAGCCGGTGGCCAGTGCGGCGCTCAGCTTGCGCACGACCTGGTTGACCGGGAAATTCCACGGCGTGAAGGCGGCGACCGGGCCGACCGGCTCCTTCACGACCGTCTGCTGCGCGCCGAGGTTGCGCGGCGGCACGATCCGGCCATACACGCGGCGGCCTTCGTCCGCGAACCATTCGATGATGTCCGCCGCCGACAGCACTTCGACGCGCGCTTCGGTGAGCGGCTTGCCCTGCTCCTGCGTCATCAGTTGCGCGATCGCGTCGGCGCGTTCGCGCACCAGCGCAGCCGCCTTGCGCATCGTCGCCGCGCGCTCGTGCGCGGGCACCTTGCGCCAGGCTTCGAAGCCGCGTTGCGCGGCGGCGAGTGCGCGGTCGAGATCGGCGATGCCCGCGTGGGCCACCTTGCCGATCGGCTTGCCGGTCGCCGGGTTCACGACGTCGATCGTCTTGCCGCTCGCGGCGTCGACCCACTCGCCGTCGATCAGCAGTTGCGTATCCGTATAAGTCACGTTAGCCATCCAGACACCCCTACATTGCGTCGATAAACGCGCGCTGCCGCGAACGGCCGCGCGCCGGTTGACAGAAAAAGCCACGCCGCCGGGGCAGGCACGCACCCGGCGGCAGTGACGGCGGGCACGCCGGCCCGCCCTCGTTCCGCATGGGGCCGCGCTCAGCGCGCGGCCGCCGTCGCCTTGCGGAGTTTCGCGACGTCCGCCGCCTGCACGGCCGGCGCGCCGTTGTTCCAGCCGGCGCGCATGAACGTCAGCACGTCGGCGATCTGCCGGTCGTTCAACTGGTTCGAGAACGCCGGCATCGGATACGCGGACGGCACGCCATCGATCACGAGCGTGTCGCTGCCGTTCAACGTCACGTTGATCAGCGACGATGCATCGGCTTCGAGCACGTTCGGATTGCCGGCGAGCGGCGCGAGCAGCGGCGCGTAACCGCGCCCGTCCGCGCCGTGGCAATGCAGGCAGTAAGCGTTATACACCTTCGCGCCCGGATCGGCCGCCGGCCGGCCCAGCGCGGCCTGCGTCGCCTTCGGATCGTAGCTGTACGGCGGCGCGCCCGTGCCGCCCGCCGCCGGCAGCGATTTCAGGTAACGCGAAATCGCCGTCAGATCGTCGTCGGTGAGCGCCTGCGTGCTGTGGTTGATCACGCTGACCATCGAGCCGAACGCGGTCGCATGGCGGTTCGCGCCGGTCTTCAGGAACTGCGCGACTTCGGCCTCGTTCCAGCGGCCGAGCCCCGTGTTGGGCTCGCCGGTCAGGTTCGATGCGAACCAGTTGTCGATCGGCGCGCCCGACAGGAACGCCGCGCCGCCTTCGTCGAGCGCCTTCTCCTGGAAGCCGACACCGCGCGGCGTGTGGCACGACCCGCAGTGCCCGAGCCCCTGCACGAGATACGCGCCGCGGTTCCACATCGCATCCTTGGCCGGCTTGTCGGCATAAGGCGTCGTGTCGAGGAACACCTTGTTCCACAACGCGAGCGGCCAGCGCATGTTGAGCGGCCACGGGATGTCCGACGGCCGGTTCGCCTGCTTCACCGGCTCGACGCCGTGCATGAAATACGCGTACAGCGCCTTCACGTCGTCGTCCTTCAGCTTCGCGTACGACGGGTACGGCATCGCCGGATACAGGTTGTGACCGTCCTTCGCGACCCCCTTGCGCAACGCGCTTTCGAAGTCGGCTTCGGTATAGCCGCCGATGCCCGTCTCCGGATCGGGCGTGATGTTGGTCGTGTAGATCGCGCCCATCGGCGTGACCATCTTCAGGCCGCCGGCGAACGGCGTGCCGCGCGGTGCGGTGTGGCACGCGACGCAGTCGCCCGCTTTCGCGAGATACGCGCCGCGCGCGACGAGCGCGCTGTCGGCCGGCGCCGCCTGCGCGGCATATGCGGCCGTGCCGGCCAGCAGTGCGGACACGGCAAGCAACGACGTGCCGAGCGTCTTCAGGGTGAGGTTTTTCATGGTCGTCGCCTCCCCTCAAGCCGTCTTCAGCTGGTCGCCGACCGGCAGCTTGCGCAGTCGCTTGCCGGTTGCCGCGAAGATCGCGTTGGCCACCGCCGCGGCGGTCGCGGCCGTACCCGGCTCGCCGATGCCGCCCGGCGCCTCGCCGCTTTTCACCAGATGGACCTCGATCGGCGGCGTCTCGTTGATCCGCAGCATCCGGTAGTCGGTGAAGTTGCTCTGCACGACGCGGCCCTCCTCGATCGTGATCTCGCCATACAGCGCGCCGGTGATCCCGAAGATGATGCCGCCCTGCACCTGCGCCTCGATCGTGTTCGGGTTGACGACCATCCCGCAATCGACCGCGCACACGACACGCTTCACCAGCACTTCGCCGTTGTCCACCGCGACATCGACGACGATCGAGAAGAAGCTGCCGAACGCGTGCATCACCGAGACGCCGCGCCCTTGCCCCGTCGGCAGCGCCGGGCCGCCCCAGCCGGCCGCCTTCGTCGCGACGTCGAGCACGTTGAGCGCGCGCGGCGTCTTGCCGAGCAGCGCGCGGCGGTATTGCACCGGGTCGGTCTTGGTCTGCGCGGCCAGTTCGTCGATGAAGCTCTCGACCACGAACGTGCCGCGCGTCGGGCCGACGCCGCGCCAGAACGCGGTCGGCACGTGGCGCGGCTCCTGGCGCACGTAGTCGACCAGCTGGTTCGGCAGGTCGTACGGCAGTTCGGCCGCGACCTCGACCGCATCGGGATCGACGCCGTGCTGGAACGCCGGCGGCGCGAAGCGCGCCATGATCGACGAGCCGACGATCCGGTGCTGCCACGCGACCGGCTTGCCGTTCGCGTCGAGGCCGGCCGAGATCCTGTCGTGGTAGCACGGCCGGTACATGTCGTGCTGCACGTCTTCCTCGCGCGTCCAGATCACCTTCACCGGCGCGTTGACCTGTTTGCCAACCTTCACGGCCTGGCCGATCATGTCCGTCTCGAGCCGCCGGCCGAAGCCGCCGCCGAGCAGATGGTTGTGCACGACGATCCGGTCGGGCGCGAGGCCCGTGAGCTGCTGCACGGTATCGCGCGCCCGCGTCGGCACCTGCGTGCCGACCCAGATCTCGCAGCCGTCGCCGCGCACGTGCACCGTGCAGTTCACCGGTTCCATCGTCGCGTGGGCGAGCAACGGCTGTTCGTAGACGGCGTCGACGCGCGTCTTCGCATTCGCGAAGGCCTTGTCGACGTCGCCGTCCTTGCGTGCGACCGCGCCCTTGCCGTTCGCCGCCGCCTGCGCGAGATCCGCGAACAGATCCTTCGTCGAGACTTTCGCGCCCGCGCCCTCGTTCCACTTCACGACCAGCGCCGACGCGCCGCGCTTCGCGGCCCACGTGTGATCGCCGACCACCGCCACCGCGTTGTCGACGCGCACGACCTGGCGCACGCCGGGGAGCTTCTTCGCGGCCGTGTCGTCGACGCTCGCGACCGTGCCGCCGAACACCGGGCTGTTCACGATCACCGCGTAAAGCATGCCGGGCAAGCGCACGTCGAGCCCGAACTGCGCGGTGCCGTCGACCTTCTCCGGCGAATCGAGCCGCTTCGCGGGCGTGCCGATCAGCTTGAAATCCGCCGGCTGCTTCAGCGCGACGTCCTTCGGCACCGGCAGCTTCGCCGCCGCGTCGGCGAGCTGGCCGTACGACGCGCGCCGGCCGCTCGGCGGATGCTGCACTTCGCCGTTCGCGGCGCGGCAGGCTGCCGGATCGACGTTCCATTGCTTCGCGGCCGCCGCGACCAGCAGCGTGCGCGCGGTCGCGCCGGCGCGGCGCAGCGGCTCCCACGCGTAGCGCACCGACGTCGAGCCGCCGGTGAGCTGGCCGCCGAGCAGCGGATCGAGGAACAGCTTCTCGTTCGGCGGCGCATGGTCGAGCGTCACGCTCGACAGCGGCACTTCGAGTTCCTCCGCGATCAGCATCGGCAGCGCCGTATAGACGCCTTGCCCCATCTCGACCTTCGGCATCACCAGCGTGACCTTGCCGGCGCGGTCGATCTGCACGAACGCGTTCGGTGCGAATACGCCGGGCTGAGCCGGTTCGGCGGCGTCGCCCCCGATCACCGACCGGCGCGCATCGTCACCCGCGGCCGGCATGCTGAAGCCGAGCAGCAACCCGCCGCCGGCCGCCGCGCCCAGCGACATGCCGAGCTTGAGGAACGAACGGCGCGACACGCCCGCGCCGGCCCGACCGGCTTCGATCAGTCCTCGTGACATGTCAGGCCTCCTTCGCGGCTTGCTTCACGGCCGCGCGAATCCGGTTGTACGTGCCGCAGCGGCAGATGTTGCCGGCCATCGCCGCGTCGATGTCGGCGTCGCTCGGGTTCGGGTTCGACGCGATCAGCGCGGTGGCGGCCATCACCTGCCCCGACTGGCAGTAACCGCACTGGACGACGTCGAGCTCGCGCCACGCCTGCTGGACCTTGTGGCCGGCCGGCGTCGCGCCGACGGCTTCGATCGTCGTGATCTTGCGGCCCGCGACGGCCGCGACCGGCAGCACGCACGAGCGCGCGGCAACGCCGTCGAGATGCACCGTGCACGCGCCGCACTGCGCGATCCCGCAGCCGAACTTCGTGCCGGTGAGACCGACGACGTCGCGCAGCACCCAGAGCAAGGGCATGTCGTCGGGGGCGTCGACCGAGCGGGTTTCGCCGTTGATGTTGAGGGTGATCATTCAGCCTCCGGGGCCGGTGTATTGGGGAAGCGGCGCGAACGATGCGCCGCGTGGTGTTGTCATCGCCGCCGCATGCGGTGCGGCGGGTGCCGTGCGGCCCGGGTGGGAGCGCGCCGCGACGGGCATACGGCGGGGTTACTCGGCGACGTCGATGCCCGACAGCACCTTGATGACCGGCGGCGCGGTGAACCAGTCGGCCGACTTCGCGCGGAATTCGCCGAAATGCGGGCTCGCGAGGTGCGCGTCGAACGCAGCCTGGTCGTCGTAGATTTCGTACAGGTGGAGGTTTGGCGAGCCGTCCTGCTCACGGAACAGGTCGTAGCGCCGGTTGCCCGGTTCGGTGCGCGTCTTCGCGACCATGCTGCGCAGTTCGGCCTCGGCGGCCGCCGCGTGTTCGGGCTTCAGGAACAGGGAAGCAATTACGTGCAGCGCCATCTTGTCACTCTCCTTGTCGTCGATGGTGGGGTCGAGCATGCCACAAGCCGGCGTCGCATGACGCCGGCGTGCAATCGTCGTGTGTCGTCGTGCGGACGCGTCAGGCCAGTTCGTCCGGGCCCACGCGCACGACGACCTTGCCGAAGTTCTTGCCGGCCAGCAGGCCGATCAGCGCTTCCGGCGCATCGGCGAGATCGGGGACGACGTCCTCGCGCGTCTTCACCTTGCCCTGCGCGACCCATTCGCTCATGTCCTTCATGAACGTCGCATAGCCGGTTGCATAGTGATCCATGATGATGAAACCCTGCATCCGGATGCGCTTGCGCAGGATCGTGCCCATCAGTGCCGGCACGCGGTCGCGGCCGGTCGACACGGCCTTGTCGTCGTAGGCCGCGTCGTTGTAGTGCGCGATGATCCCGCACACCGGCACGCGCGCATGGTCGTTGAGCAGCGGCCACACCGCGTCGAACACGGCCCCGCCGACGTTCTCGAAATAGATGTCGATGCCGTTCGGGCACGCTTCCTTCAGCTTCGCGGCAAATGCCGGATCGCGGTGGTCGACGCACACGTCGAAACCGAGTGTATCGGTCACGTACGCGCACTTGTCGGCGCCGCCCGCGACGCCGACCACGCGGCAGCCCTTCAGCTTGGCGATCTGGCCAACCACCGCGCCGACCGCACCGCTCGCCGCCGCAACGACCACGGTTTCACCGGCCTTCGGCTCGCCGATCGTCAGCAGGCCGGTATAGGCGGTGAAGCCCGGCATGCCGAGCACGCCGAGCGCGTACGACGGATGGGCGAAGTCGCGGCCGAGCGGAATCAGACCTTGGCCGTCGGACAACGCATAGTCCTGCCAGCCGGCGCCTGCGACCACCAGGTCGCCTTCGCGGAACGCCGGCAGGTTCGACGAGACGACCTGGCTGACCGTGCCGCCGACCATCGGCTGGCCGAGTTCGGCCGGCGGCGCATAGGACGGTGCGTCGCTCATCCGGCCGCGCATGTACGGGTCGAGTGACAACCAGACCGTGCGCAGCAGCACCTGGCCGGCGCCGGGCGTCGGCACGTCAACGGATTCGGCGCGGAAGTTGTCCGGCGTCGGCGCGCCGACCGGGCGCGAATTCAGGATGATCTGGCGATTAGCGGTCTTGCTTTGCGGCATGTGAGTCTCCGTCAACAGGAATGGACGTGCTTCGTGGGCACGATCGGATCAGGGATGGACCAGCGGGAAAGGCATGCGGGCGGCGGCGGCGGCGCTCAGGCCGTCGCGGCCGCGTGCATGCAGTTGAATCAATCGGAACAGCGTAATGCGGCGTGGCACGTTCGTCATGCGAGGTTGAGTAGACCAGTCGTCTAGAATCGGGGTAAAAACAAGGCGCGCCGATGCGCGCCCGCGTTACGACTGCGCGCCGCCCGGCGCGAGCGGCGGCAGGTTCAGCATGCGCCGCGTTTCGACCATCGCCCGTTCGAGCGGCTGGCGATTGCGGTGAATCTTTTCCAGCAGCGTCGCGCCCAGCCACAGCTCGTACAGGATCGCGGCCGTATGCGACGGATCGGCGACCCCGCTCAGCGAACCGTCGGCCAGCCCGGCCTCGATGCCGCCCGCGAGCCGCTCGATGATCTGGCTCGTGCCCTGCCGCAGCACCGCGCGCATCGCTTCCGACAAGTCCGACACTTCCGCGCCGAGTTTCACCGCGAGGCACTTGCCTTCCGGATCGTCGGCGCATTGCGTGTGCAACCAGTTGCGCCAGTACGTCATCAGGCGCTCGGCGCCCGTGCCGGCCTGATGCTTGAACAGGTTGTCGAGGTGCGCGAGATAGCCGTCGAAATACGATTCGAGCAGCGCTTCGCCGAATGCCTCTTTCGAGCCGAAGTAATGGTAGAACGAGCCCTTCGGGATGCCCGCCGCAGCGAGAATCTCGTTCAGGCCGACCGCCGAAAACCCCTTGTGGAGCATGATCGGCTTGGCGATATTCAGGATGTGCTGGCGGACTTCCGCGCCCGAAGATGCATTCATGATGGCGTATGTTAGCAACGATTAGACCGGTCGTCTAGCAACGTCGAGCCGGCATGTTGAGCGGCACTTTACCCGATCCCCGCCGGGCGCCCAAACATCGTGCCGGCATGCCTCCCTCCTTTCCCGCTCCGGCGAGCGCGCGGCGTCACACGCACGACTCGGTTTCGTCGCGGGCGTTTCATCGATCTCCCGCATAAATACGCGCGGCGCATGTGCCGGCGATCGAGTGGTTTCGGCCGGCATTGCACACGTGTGCAATGCGCCGGATCGTCCTCTGCCGTCCTTCCAACCCGTGACCAGGAACGCCCATGACCGCTTCGAAACCCGAACGCCCGTCCGCGCCGAACCGCCGGCGCTTCATCCAGCGCGGCGCCGCGCTGACCCTGTCGCCGCTCGTCGGCTCGCTGGCTGCCTGCGGCGGCGACGGCAGCCCGACGTCCGCGTCGTCGTTCGCCGCCGCCGGCGCCGCGGATGCCTCCGCGCGCAGCTACGGCATCGCCGACCGGTCGATCACGATCAACGTCGTCAATGCGATCCCGTCGACGACGCTCGCGTACGGCAACGCGGCGAGCCAGAGCGGCTCGCTGCCGCAGGCGTCGCAAGCGCAGGTCGCCACCGGGCAATCGACCGCGGTCAGCGCGTCGAACAGCTGGGGCGACTGTACGGGATCGTTCAGCCTTGCCGGCGGCGACGCCTCGTTTGCCGTTTCGTACACGCATCCGTTCGGGTCGCAACCGACCACGGTCAGCGTCACGCCGTCGGCCGGCTACGTGTCGGGCGCCGACGCAGCGACGTTTCCCGGTCACGACTCGGTCGCGAATCTCACGCTGTATCGCGGCGTCGCGACCGCGAACGGCGCGTGGGTCGTCCCGCTCGCGCAGCTCGCGACGCCGCCGGCCAACAACTGCCAGGATTTCGCGAACAGCATGTTCGGCAGCAACGTGCGCACGGCCGCGGCCATCCAGTCCGCGTACCAAAGCACCGGCCCGCTCGGCTACGTGCCGCCCGCCGACTTCACCGGCGGCCAGCTGGCGGGCTTCGTCGCGCAATGGGTGCAGCGCTGGCAGAGCGGTGCGGCCTATGGCGTGCTGCCCGCTGCCGATGCGCAACTCGTCGACGCGCTGAAGCAGTACGTATCCAGTGCGTCGAACGCCGGCCCGCTGACGATGTGGGTGCCGCAGATCGCGTGGCAGGCCGGTTCCGATCCGGCCGTGTTCGCGCTGACGGGTTATCGCGCGTTTCCGTTCGTCGATGCGCAGGGCAACTGGAACGCGAGCACGCTGTCCGCGTTCCTGACGCTGCTGGCGGCCGGCTCGCATATCGTCGCGATCAGCGCGACGAACGACCTGCCGGCGGGTGTCACGATGCAGGCGTTCGACAGCTTCATGGGCGCGAGCGGGCTGACGACTTCGACGGATATCGGCAACTCGCACTACGCGTCGGTGCTGAACACGACGGGCCGCTATTACCTGAGCGTCGGCAGCGATTTCGCGCCGACGAACTGCGGGCTGATCCTGTCGTTCCTGTACGGGCGCACGGTGAACAACCTGCTCGCGGGCGCCGGCGCGTACAACACGTTCATCCAGCTCGAAGGCTGGCAGGCCGGCGGTTCGCGGCACAACGCGGACTATGCGACGTATCAGCAGACGCTGTGGAACATCTCGACGTATGGGGCGTCCGCGTATAGCGAAAAGCGCGCGACGTCGATCTTCCTCGCGCCGGCCGGGTGGACGCCGCAGGTCTATCAGACGACGCGGATGATGCCTTACGTCGGCGCCTACGCGCAGTCGAATGGGTCGCCGCAGGGCTGGCTCAATACGTCGCTCGTCACGATTCCGGCGGATGCGCCGGCGTTGCCGTCGCGGTATGTGTCGAGTTGATCGGTATCGGTGGATGGATGGGCGATCGGGGGTGTGAGGGGCTCGGTCGCTTGCCTGCTGGCTTCAGGCTTCAGGCTTCAGGCTTCGGGCTTCGGGCTTCAGGCGTGCGTCGCTTTCGGCTGACGCACGCTCGTGGTTTCGCCGTTAGCGCGGCAGCGCTTCGTCCGCGCGCTTTCGCGTGCGCGCCCTCCGCTCGTCCCGTTGTGCGGCTGGCGCTGCCTTGGCGCCACGCAGCGCCGACCGGCGCGAGAGCGCCGTCATTTCTCGCCGCAGCGCATCGAGTTCCTTGCTCCGTGCCGCATCGGTCGCCAGCGCGCCGTCGAGCTGCCCTTGAAGCACGCCGCATCGATGCAGCGCGTCGCCGAGCTGCGCCTGCAGTGCGGCCATTTCCTTGCGCTGCTGAGCATCGCGCTGCTCCATGCGCAATGCCGCTGCCTCGAGTTCCTTCTGCAGCCGCGCGGCTGCGAGCCGCTCGCGATCGATCTCCTGAAGCGCCCGCTTCTCCGACGCGCGCAAGCGCTCCTCGGCCCGGCCGGCATCGTCGCGCAGCCGGTCGAGCTGGGTGGTGAAATCCGCCCGCGCCTGCGCAAGCGCGCGGTCGCCTTCCGCGTTGTCGGCCGTGAGGCGTTCGATGTCCGCTTGCAACGCTTGCCGCGATGCGTCGTCCGCCGCCCTCGCCTGTTCCAGTTCCTGAATGCGCACCTGCGCGGCCAGCAGCGCGGCCGTGCGTTGCTCCAGCGCGGTTTCGGTGCGGGCCAGTTCGGCCTGCAATGTCGCGACTTCCTCCTTCGCTGCCACCCGCTCGGCCTCGACCTCCGCGCGCAATGCGTCGAGCGCGCCGGCCGCGGCGGCGCTCGACCGATTCCATAGCGCCGCCACCAGTTCGCCGGCGGCCGCCTGCAGATCGGCCGGCAGATCGGGATGCTCGATGCGCACGCGACTCTTTTCCCGCAGCTCGGCCCAGAACTCGCCGAGGACGGCCGTCGGCGTGCTCATGCTGCCCTTGCGGACGAGCTGGTACAGGCGGTTCGCGGTCGGCGTGATGCCGAAGCGGAAGAACAGCAGCGCGCAGGCTTCGCGATACAGCTCGCGGGTTTTCGGGAAGTCGGCCTTGAGGCGCTCGATTTCGGCGGTCAGGCGGGATTCGTCGGCAGCGAGATCGGACATGGTGAGATGGGCTGGTGATTTCGTAAATAATATAACGTAAACCGTTAAATATCCAATTCATCACGTCTTTTAATTTGACATTATTTCTATAATGTCGAGATACTCGAGCTCGGCATCGCATACAGAATCACCGCGTGCGCAAATTTGCAACTGCCCTTCTTCTCCAGATGAATGGAGTACAGCCCAAACCTTACCCAGCAAGGCGCAGCGGCACATCGTCCAGCCAAAAATGGGAACGAGGCCATGCGCGAAGATGACGTCATCTGATGGACAACGGGCGCCAGGCGCCTTCGTAAGTTTGTAACTGACTGACAGAACAGCAGCATGTGATGGGTGCGGGGCGCTGCAGACACCGTATTTCCGTACCTTAAAGGCGATACCCGCGCCTCCGCGCCGCCTGTGGAGTACGCGTGACAGGCTTGTGTCGCCACGGACGGTCGAGAGTGCTATGGCGAACGGTCCGATTTCGATCTCAAGAGCTGCAGTCAGTTCGTACGCGCGGCTAATTGGGGCCGTTTCAAATAGATCAAATTGGGTCCGGCGACAGGCAACAACCGAGGCAAACTGGATGCTACAACCCGTCAAATGGCGGGAGCTTGTCGTTGCAAGGCTCAGCGTTTTGTCGGCGGAAAAGCGCAATCAGTGCCGCAGCGGGGATGTCCGAGGGCTCAACGCAACCTTCTACGAGTGCCGGGTACATCGCGAGTTTGCTGCGGATGTGACCCGGAACCGGAGACAACGGTGTGTCAGGACGGTAGCGCAAGGCTTACACGCTACCGTTTCTCAGTCCTTTGACGGCTTCGTTCAACACACTTATGTCAGCCTGAGACGCTAGTTTAGGGTTTGGGGATTAGGAGTGGCGAAACGGTCTGTGCCTGTGCCTCAAAAACATTCTTCGCATCCAGCGGCAGCAGATATCCCTCACGGACAAGTGCCTGGGCCGCAGCAGCAACTTTCTCTCGGTAGTCAGCTCGCCCTTTATACAACATGGCGAGTGTGGCGCGGCTGTCGCGGCCGCCGAACTGCGCGGTTGAGCTGACGGCGAGAGGGATCGCCCCGCCGTTCGACAAGCAACTCTCGTCCACCGCATGTCCCTCTCCGCGTAAGTTCCATCCGGTGAAGGTTGCGAGCGGCACCTTCACATCGGGCACGAGCACGCCGGCCACCTCGTTACCGTTGGCATCAACTTTTGGCACCAGCGCTGTGTAACGCTTGTCGAGATCAACGATAGGCGCAGCGCGATCGTAGTCTGTGACGAAGAGCTGGTTGTACATGCCCATATCGGCGAGGTGCAACTTGACGGGCTTGCCGGCGCTCGGCACCATCACATCGCTCAAATCGGGAAAGCCGGTTGCAGCGCGACTGGGCGCAACGGCCGTTCCATCTGCGACATTTGGATACTGCGAGGGGGGCGGTGTTTTGCCCTTTGCCACCCAATCAATGAGTGCCCGGATAAGAGCCCGCTGGACCGGCGCTTCCGCAACCGGGCTGTACGGGAGCCGGCAAACGTCGCCGACCGCTGGGACGGTGAAGAGCCCGTTGCCGACGCCCATTCCACCACCGTGCATGGTGCCAGGCACGAGGTAATAGCGGACGTTCGATGGTAGCTGAAGATCGTGCCCGTGCCCGTCCGTCACTACCAACGAAGCCCGCGCCCCCCACCATTCGAAGGCGCCATCGATCTGCATAATTAGCGGGCAAGTTTTCGTATCCGTGCAACTCTTTAGCAGGCCATCGGCACGGCCGCCTACAGGGTCGCTGATGATGTTGTAGGCGAACGGAAACTGGTCGCCAGGTTGCCAATGATCTTCGTGTTGCTTCGACCAGCGACCAGGCTGAGAAAAACTCTCGTTGATCCAGGTGCGACGCGCTCCAGCGATTATCGGCATCATGCCGTCGAATACGCGGCGTCCGCGAGTGTCACGATTAAATCCCTGATACAAGAAATCCCGCAGGAATCGACCTGACTGCGAAATCCCCTCGCCGATGGCAACGTCCACCGTGCTAGTGGCGGGCGTCGCGCATGATGCAGTCACGCAGCTTGCGAACTTCAGGTCGGCGAGCGGGTTCGCATTGCCCTTACCGTCCACATCGTCGTAGCGAAGGAACGAGATCAAGTCGCGCACTGCAGCGAAGCCGATGCCGTTGACACGCGGGTCGCGCGCTCGGTAGACGAAATTATAAATAGTGCCGGCATCCGGCCGCACTGACTTGCCCAACGGTCCTGGTACGACAGCGGGCGGAGTGAAGACTACAGTCGTGCGCCCACCGGGCGCTTGTACATAACGCCAGTCAGTGACCATGACAGAGGGCGCCGCATAACTCTGCTCGCCGGGGGTGCGGGAACCGTAGTGGGTAAGCCAAGATTGCCGCGCTGTGAACGTGACATTCGAGTGGTCTGCCGGATCAGCCGGCGGATAGGATAGTGAAATGGTATTCGTTGCTCCGCCTGCATAGTCCGCGATGTATTCTTCCCGGCTCATCGCCGTGATTGCCGTACCGTCGCTGCGCCGCGCGGTAGGAAAGACCGTGCCGATCGGTGACGAAGCGGCAACGCCCGGATTACCCGTTTGTGGTAGGTCCCCTTGCCATCCGCTCCACACGATCGTTATCCCGTCACGCAACAGCGACGGAAAGGTGGCGGGTGGTGGCTTTGAGTCAGTCAGCGCACCGCCACCAATGAAGGACGGAATGGCCAGCTTGTTACCGCGATTAGATACATCGTAGAACAACACGCGTTTTGCATTCGCGGCACGAATCGGGCGGAGGATCACGACATCCGTGCTGTAAGCAACGCGACCATTCGACTGCCTCGGCGCATTGCGCAAATCGACGATCGCACTATTTTCCGGACTGTCCGGATCGAGCTCGCCATACGCGATAGCGGTAACGACTTCGTATGGGCCAGCGGCGCCTGGCGGTGTTGCGCCACCATAAGCTGGGACAACGGAACGTATTTCAAAATTCTTGATGGAGGGAGACGCGGACCGTGAAGCGGCCACGCCAGGCACCAAGATTACAGCGAGCAGAACGGTGGCGGTCAAGGGCCGCCTTACGCCGATTTTCATCTCTGGTCATCTCACTAATGTTGATCTAAACCTGATACCAATGCACCGACAGCGCCGACTTGCTCACGCTAACATTCTCGAATGGGCTGCCGTCCGTGCGCTTCGATATCGGCAACCAGTAACGCCATCGGTGCAGGCAAACCAACTTGCTGCAGCGTGGTGATGAAATCGACCTCTGACTGATCGACATCGCTCACCGGCTTGCCACACGGACGTTCATCTTTCGCAGCCAAATCCCATGAAAGTGCAGGCTCTATCCCCGGCCAATTCATATGTTTTGCCCTCGTGACCTGCTTCGGTCATGACTGCCACCGCAGCGTCAGCAAAATCCTGGCGCGACGCCCACGAGATCTCGACATTACCGGCACTGCTGACGAGAGAACCGTACTGTACTGCAGTTGGTGAACGGGTCGTATTGTTATCCCAATACCAGCCATTGCGCAGGATCGTGTATTCGGCCCCCGAAGCTTTTATCCACTGCTCGGTTACCTGGTGGTCGTGGATAAAAGGAATTCCCCAGCTCTCGCCGTGTAGGCAACTCGTATATTAAATTTGCTTAGCGCCTATGTCCTTAGCCTCAGCCAATACGTTCGCGTGCTCCGGTTGCTTGTCGAGCGAACTTGACGAATTCAACAGCAGCTTGTCAACGCCGGCAAAGACGTCTTTCAACGCTGCGACACCTTTGTAGCAGCCTCCTGGACATTTACCCCAAGATTGGTCGCGTTGCTTGCACTTCGAGCGATGGCCACAATCTCCGACGCGGGCCCCTCGCTTTGATGCTTTCAATAACATTTAAGGCATACATGGGATGATCTCCACAACTAAGCTTACATCTGACGATCCTCTCGCAAGCATGAAGGTCCGGTGTGGCCTGCTCTATGCGAGCTGCATCGACGCCGAGTCCCCGTGCAACCAGTCGAAATCGACGCTCCATCTGCACGACTGAAATAGGTAGCACCCAAGAAACGCTTTTGCTTCGCAACCATTTCTGCAGTCGGCAAAGTTCGATGTATTTTCCGCGCACGCGACGTTCCGAGTATCTCACCTTCTGGCGGTCATCTACGAGTACGGCGCTCGCCCTGAGAGCCTCCTGTGCCGAGCGGGCGCTTGAGCTTGAGAGTGGGTGATTTACAAAATTTCGCAGCCGTCTGATGAACGCACAAAATTCTGCAATCAGACGTGGCGAGCACAACACGACATCTCGATTCCTCCCAGCCCGCCAGCACACCCCAAACGCCTCTGCAATCAGCGCAAAAACTGCGAGATTGAAAGCCGACGCCCCGCCCCGATCACGTGCCCTGCCCCTCAATCTCTTCCGCAAAGCCCCCGTTGACAGTATGCATATGCATAGATACCGTTCGCTAACAGTGCGGCGCGTAATTCCGTCACAGGAGGCAGCCGCATTGCACCGCGCCGGCGGTCCTGCCGGCATTGCGGCGCAATCGAACCGGCGACGCGAATGGCGCGGCGCGCACCCGTTCGCCACCGACTCGTCCGCGCAGCTTGCAACGCGATCCAGGAACGCAACATGAGTACACGCGAAGTCGTCATCTGCCACCCCGTCCGGACACCGATCGGTACGTTCAACGGATCCCTGAAGGACACCCCGGCCACCGAGCTCGGGGCGATCGCCATCCGCGAAACCTTGCGGCGCAGCGGCCTAGACGGCGCGGCGATCGACACGGTCGTGCTGGGCAACGTGATCCAGGCGGGCAACAAGATGAATCCGGGCCGGCAGGCCGCCATCGGTGCGGGCTTGCCGGTCAAGGTGCCGGCGCTCACGGTCAACCGCGTCTGCGGCTCCGGCGCGCAGGCGGTCGTCAACGCCGCGCAGGAGATCCTGCTGGGCTACGCGAATGCGGCGATTGCCGGCGGCATGGAAAGCATGGAGCGTGCGCCGTACCTGCTCGATGGCGCACGCTCGGGTTACCGGATGGGCGACGCGCCGATCCGCGACAGCATGCTGCGCGACGGCCTTGTCGATGCGTTTTCCGACCAGCATTCGGGTTGGCATACCGAGGATCTCGCGAGCCAGCTCGACATCTCGCGCGATCGCCAGGATCGCTGGGCGCTCCGCTCGCAGCAGCGCTTTTCCACCGCGCTGGCGGACGGCAAGTTCGACGCCGAACTCGTGCCGGTCGACGTCCTGCAGCGCAAGACACGCGTCGCGTTTGCGCGCGACGAGACGCCGCGCCCCGACACGACGCTCGAAGCACTCGCGAAGCTGAAGCCCGCGTTCCGCCCGGATGGCACGATTACCGCGGGCAATGCACCGGGCCTGAACAGCGGTGCGGCGGCGATGCTGGTGGCGGATCGCGCATTCGCGGATGCGCACGGCATTGCGCCGAGCGCGCGGCTCGTTGCATTCGGCGTCGCCGCCGTCGAACCCGGCATGTTCGGGCTCGGCCCCGTGCCGGCCGTCAGGATCGCGCTGGAGCGGGCGGGCTGGACGCTGGCCGACGTCGAGCGTTTCGAGATCAACGAAGCGTTCGCAGTCGTGCCGATCGCGGTGGCAGGCCAGCTCGGCATCGCCGAGGAGATCGTCAACGTGGAAGGCGGCGCGATTGCGCACGGCCATGCGATCGGGGCGACGGGTGCGGTGCTGACGACCCGCCTGATCCATTCGATGCGGCGCGACGGCATCAGGCGCGGCGTCGTCACGCTGTGCATAGGCGGCGGCCAGGGCATCGCGCTGGCGATCGAGGCGCTTTGAGTCGAAGCGGACGCATCGACGATTCGGATGAAAGGGAAAGGCCGCGGACGACGAGGTCCGCGGCGCAGTGTTCCCGAGACACGATCCAGCCGGCCACCTTCGCGGCGGCGCCTCGCCGTGTTGGCGAGGGCGGCCCGGGCGCTTCCGTACGCATCACGCACGGTTTTGGCGATTGCACCGCTGTCACGGATCTGCCACCGTCGATCGGTAGCGTTCGGGTCTCTGATCCACGCTATCGACAGACGAATTCGCCATGCAGCGCACGTCGCGCGCCACGCCCCACGTCTATGCGGCCACCTCCCGCGCCCTCGCCGTCAGCCTCGCGATCAACCTGCTGCTGCTCACTGTGGAGACGGTCGCGGCGTGGTCCGCGCATTCGTCGGGGTTGCTCGCGGACGTCGCCCACGCGGCGATCGATCTCGCGGCCGATGCGTTGATTCTCGTCGCGTGCCGGCTCGACGCACGCCTGCCGCCGGCGCGGCGCCCGACCTACGAACCGCTCGCGCTCGTGGGCCTTGGTGCGTTGCTCGTGGTAACCGGCGCGCAGATGATCTGGCATGCGACGAACCGGTTCGCGCTGCCGCCCGTCGTGCAGCCGGGCGCGGCGACGCTCCCGCTCGTCGCGCTCACGCTCGCCGGCAAGGCCGGGCTGTCGCACTGGATGCTGCGCAAGGCGCGCGAGACCGGCTCCGCGCTGCTCGAGGCGAGCGGCTGGCATGTGCGGACCGATGCGCTGTCGTCGTTGCTGGCGGCGCTCGCGATGAGCGCGGCATGGGTCGGCTTCGGTCGTCTCGACGATCTGGCCGCGCTGGCGATCGGCGCACTCGTGATCCGCACGGGTGTGGGTTTCATCCGGCGCGGCTGTGCGCAGTGGCCGGCGCTGTCGGCATGGGCCGATCGGTCGACGCGCGGTTCGTGAACGCAGCGGGCATCGACCTGCATTAGCCGCTATCGGCGATGAATGAAGAAGAGGCTCGCGCGGTGCGAGCCTCTTTTGCATGAGATCGCCGCCCTCATCGTGCTATACGCGACACGTCGCCCCCTGTCGATGTATCGCCAGACGAATGCGGTCGGTTCCGATGGATCGACCTTGATGGTCGCTTACCCGAGCGGCACGACACTCCCGAGCAGAATCCGCACGAGCGTCGCCTGGCGCGTGACACCCGTCTTCGAGAAGATCGCGCGCAGATGGGTGCGCGCCGTGTTCTTGCTGATCCCCGATTCCTCCGCGGCTTCCTCGAGCGTCAGCCCGTTCGTCAGCAGCAGCGCGAGCGACGTCTCGGCGGGCGTCAGGTCGAACAGCTTGCGGATGATCTCCTGCGCGCCCTGCGGCTTGCGGTCGGGATCGCGCAGGAACAGCGTGACGGCAGGCCGCCGCTTGTTGTCCTCCGACCAGTCGGACAGTAGCACCGTGCGCACCAGCAGCCCGAGGCGCGGCTTGTCGAAGCTGCGTGTGATCGGCATCGCCTCGACGGTTGCCGCGGCCGTGCCGTGGTGCCCCATCACCGCATGGCGGATCAGCCGTTTCAGCGTGCGGTTCTCCTGCGCATCGGTCGCCTCGATCGTGCCGCGCGCAATCGTCAGACCGTTGTTCTGCTTGAGGATCTCGTCGGCCACGCTGTTCAGGTCGATGATCGTGCCGTTCTCGTCGAGCGTGATCGTGCCGATCTGCATCCGGTTGATCGCATTCGCATAGATCGAGCGTTCGACCTCGGCCGTGTCGAGCCGCGAATGCAATTCCACCGCGCGTTTCAAGTGCGGCAGCAGCAGCGCGCAGATCGCCTTGTCGCGCGCGGAAAACTGCTTCGACGCATGGTTGCGGCACACGCGGAAGCGGCACTCGACGCCCGACGCCGTGCGCAGGTCGGCGCCGAGGATATAGCGCACGTCCTGCGGCTTCAGGAACTGCTTGTACAACTCGCTCGACAGCCAGCCGGTGTCGCCGAATACGTCGTCGACCGTGACCACGCGGTCGGCCGGCAGGCCGACGAACGGGTCGAGCGAATAGTAGTAGTTGTTGTACGACGCCTCGCCGTCGCCCGGCACCACCGGGCCGAATTCCGACGCGTGCACGGACAGCGGCGCGCGGCGGTCGCTCGCGGCCGCGCGCAGGATCAGCGTCACGTAGTTCGCCTGCAGCCAGCGCCGGACCAGTTCGAGCGCGCCGGCCCACGGCGGCGTCTCCAGCGGCCCCTGGTAGATGCGCGCCATCAGTTCGCTGAAATCCGCGACGCCGATGTCGGCCTCGTCACTGGTTGCCTGGCTCTCTTGCGGAGCCCATCTCGTCTCCATCAGCACGCTCCATCCTCCATACGACATGTTTCCGGCGCGACCCAACCGCGCCGCCATGATTAAGACGCGTCTAAATTCCGGCGTCATCGGGAGATTCACTGAATGGTGAGAATTGGCCATCCGTGCGAACGAACCATCGTCCGATCGGATGATGTGGCGCCCTGCCCGCTGCGCTGGAATGCCCGTCAGGCCGTGCCGGCAAGCGTCCGGCGCGGACTCAGGGAAAACCGCGACACGGGTTTACCTGATTCAAAACGCATCCGATTCAGACAGGAGTCCCCATGCCGCTCGACCCACAGGCGCAGGCGCTGCTCGCCGCGTTTGCCCAGGCACCCGCGATCGATTTCGCGCAGCTGACCGTTCCCGCATATCGCGCGAGCCTTGCCGCCGGCGGCACGTTTGCCCCGGGCGATGCCGTCGCCGCCGAAGAGGACTGGCGGATTCCGCTGTCGGGCCGTCAGTTGTCCGCACGGCTGTATCGGCCCGCCGCCGATGGGCCGTTGCCGCTGACCGTGTTTTTCCACGGCGGCGGCTTCGTGTCGTGCGGAATCGATACGCATGCGAACCTGTGCCGCAGCCTCGCCACCCGGGCGCGCACGCTCGTGCTGTCGGTCGACTACCGGCTTGCGCCCGAGGCGCGCTTCCCGGCGGCCGCGCACGACGCATGCGACGCGGTGCGCTGGGCCGCCGCCAGTGCGCGCGATCTCGGCGCGCGCGCCGGGGCGATCGCCGTGGCCGGCGACAGCGCCGGCGGCAATCTCGCGGCCGTCGCCGCGCTGCAGTTGCGCGGCTCGGGCATCGCGATCGCGCACCAGTTGCTGCTGTATCCGGTCGTCGATTGCGCGACCGAGCATCCGTCGTACGAAACGCTCGGCAACGGCTATTTCCTGACGGCGGACGCGATGCGCTGGTTCAAGCACCACTATTTCGACGACGGCGCCGATCGCGCGTCGCCGCTCGCGAGCCCGCTCGCCGCGCCGGACGTCGCAAGCGTGGCGCCGGCGACGATCATCAGCGCCGAATTCGATCCGCTGCGCGACGAGGCCGAAGCGTATGCGCTGCGTCTCGCGCAGGCCGGCACCCCGGTGACGCTCGTGCGCTGGCCGGGCCAGCTTCACGGTTTCGCGAGCATGCTCGGCGCGATCGATGCCGCCGACCGCGCGCTGACCTTCGGCGCCGATGCGCTGCGCCGCGCGTTCGATGTGACGGAGGCACGATGACGCTCGCCGGCACGCTGGAGATCGTCGACGAACTGCGCGCGGGCCGGATGGTCCTGCTCGTCGACGAAGAGGATCGTGAGAACGAAGGCGATCTCGTGATCGCGGCCGATCACGTCACGCCCGACGCGATCAATTTCATGGCGCGCTTCGGGCGCGGGCTGATCTGCCTCACGCTGACCGCCGAGCGCTGCGAACAGCTGAAGCTGCCGCCGATGGCCGATCGTAACGGCACGCCGTTCGGCACCGCGTTCACCGTCAGCATCGAGGCGGCCGAAGGCGTGACGACCGGCATTTCGGCGGCCGATCGCGCCCACACGATCCGTGCGGCGGTGCGGGCCGGCGCCCGCCCGCACGACCTCGTGCAGCCCGGCCACGTGTTCCCGATCGCCGCGCGCCCGGGGGGCGTGCTCGTGCGTGCGGGACACACCGAGGCCGGCTGCGATCTCGCGGCGCTCGCGGGGCTCACGCCCGCGTCGGTGATCTGCGAGGTGATGAACGACGACGGCACGATGGCGCGGCTGCCCGAGCTGAAGGCGTTCGCCGCGCATCACGGGCTAAAGATCGGCACGATCGCCGACCTGATCCATTACCGGCGCGAACACGAATCGCTCGTCGAACGCGTCGGCGAGCGGCCGTTGCATACGCCCTGGGGCCGATTCCGCGCGATCGAGTATCGCGACACCGTGCACGGCGCGCCGCATCTCGCGCTCGTGCGCGGCGAGCCCGATCCGTCGACGCCGGTGCTGACGCGCGTGCACGAATGCCATTCGCTGCTCGACCTGCTCGATGCGGAGCCGTCCGCGCATTCGTGGCCGCTGCACGCCGCGCTGCAACGGATCGACGCGGCCGGCTGCGGAGTGGCGGTGCTGCTCGACTGCGACATGCGTGGCGACGCATTGCGGATGCCGACCGGCCATGCGCGCCGCGACGGACGCGTGACGGGGATCGGCTCGCAGATCCTGCGCGAACTCGGCGTGCGGCGGCTGAACGTGCTGTCGAGCCCGTTCCGGCTGCCGGCGCTGTCGGGGCACGACCTCGAGATCATGGCGTTCATTCCGCTCGGCGACGACGATCCGGAAAGCGCACGGAGCGTGCAGGCGAATCCGCTGCGGGCGGCGTGAGGTGTCGACGCGGGATGGGGGCGGCTTTACGCCTGACAGGCTATCGCTTGTTTTTGGCGGATACGGTCTTTGGTTTGTATTTTGACAACGCCTGCCGCCCGTCCGGCGTCCCGCAGCAATCGTGCTTCCCCGTCGGAGCCGGCATCGAGCGGCGCTTCAAGGTGCTGAGCACGGCTCGGCGCGCATAGGGCGACGAGATCGAGCCACGGCACTGGATCGCGCAGGGCCGGCGCGTCGGCCTGACCGAAGACGACGAAGACGACATGCATGCCGCGATGGCAGCCGTCGTTGCGCGCACGGAACCCGCGATCGCCGGGGCTGCAGCGCAGATCCCGGCGGAGTTGCCCGCGGACGTGGCGGATGCGATCTTCGATGGCATGCGACGGCAGGCCCGCAAGCTGGGCGCGGCCGGGTAGCCTCGGCCGTCGCCCGCGGCGATACGCTACGCGCCGGCGGCGAAGCGCCGGCAATGCTCCAGATACCCCGCCTCATGGCTGCTCACGAGCTGGACGATGCTGTTCCACAGCCACATCGGCGCATCGATCGTCTTCGCGCGGTTGCGGCCGAGTTCGGTGCGCCACGCCGCGCGTGTCGGCTTGTCCATCTGGCGCGCGTGGGCCGCGCCGACCACCGCACCGAGATAGCGCGCGACGTCACGGGCATCGTCCTCGGCGAGCAGATCGATGTCGAGCTTCAGGTCCTGCGGCAGCAGTTCGCGGATCACGACCGCGCGGTCGAGCAGGCGCGCGGCCCGCATCCGCTCGCCGAGGGCCGGCGACAGATGCCGTGCGCCTTCCACGACGCGCTCGGCGTTGTCGCGCGGCATCGTGGCCGTTTCGTCACGCGGTGCAGCGGCCGTCACGCCCTCCTTGATGTCCATCAGACACAGGTCGTCGCCGTCGCTCACGTCGCCGTCGATGTCGAGCAGCACCGCGTAGCGCAGCCGTCCCAGCGAACTGCAGCCCTTCACCCAGTACGCCGCGTCGAGCACGTCGACCTTGCCCCCGTCCTTGCGGCCCTTGAGGCTCGTCGCGAGTGTCGCGATCGCCTCGTCGCCGAACAGCTTGCCGATCGCACGGGACTCCTTCGCACTCAGCGGCCAGAAGCGACGGCCAAGCGGAATCGTCGGCGCGAGCCCTTCGATCCGCTCGACCGCGAGTTGCCGCCACGAGCGGCGCATGGCCTGCTTCATCACGAGGTGCACGGGCTCGGGCCGTTCGGGCAGCTTCGCGTTGCGACTGCCGAATGCCGATGCATAACCCGCCGTCATCGCCTCCATCATGTGCACGATCGTCAGGCCGGCCAGTGCGGACCCGCGCGCGGCCGTCGCCAGCGAAAGCCCGAGGCGGATCAGGTCGTGAACGGGATTGCCGATGACCGTCTGGTCGAGATCCCGGATCTGCACGTCGACCTTCCCTTCGCTGTTCGCGACCGGGCCGAGATTGCCGGTATGGCAGTCGCCGCAGATCCAGATCGACGGCCCGTGCGGCAGTGCGCTGCCGTTGGTTTCGACGAGCCATTCGTAGAAACGCGCCGTATTGCCGCGCACGTACGCGTGAGGTGAACGCGCCATCTTCCGGCGGCGCTGTTCGGTCAGGATCGCCTGGCGCCCGGCGGGTTTCGGCATGCGCTTCTGCTTTTGTTTCTGCTTCGGTTGTGACTGGCTGCTCATGCGGTTCTCCGGATGTTCCTGTCGTGTGCGGCATGCCGCTTCGTCACGATGCCATCGATCGGTGCCTTTCTGCAAACCGGCCGCGTCGCCGATGCCCGAACTCCCGGCTTGCCGTCTCATGCTTCATTCGGCCCGATCGGGGCCATCCACCTGGACGATGCGCGCCGGTGCGGGTTGCGCACAATGACCGTCGAACCCATTCCCGACGTCTCCCCGACATGGAACCCACCGAACCGTCCCCCGCGTTCAGCCCGCTGCAGATCGGCCCGCTGACGCTGCGCAACCGCCTGATCAAGTCCGCCACCAACGAGGGCATGACGCCGAACGGTGTGCCGTCGCGCGCGCTCGTCCGGTTTCACGAACGCATCGCCGAAGGGGGCGCCGCGCTGACGACCGTCGCGTACTGCGCGATCAGCGACGACGGCCGCACCTTCGTCGACCAGGCGCGGCTCGACGCGCCGACGGTCCGCCAGTTCCGCGCGCTGACCGACGCCGTCCATCGCCACGGCGCCGCCGCATCCGCGCAGATCACGCACGGCGGATGCTTCACGTTCTTGCCGTCGCTGTCGACCAAACGGCCATTGAGCGCGTCGGGCGGCTTCAACAAGGTCGGCGTGATGAGCGGCCGCTTCCTGAAGCAGGCGATGACGCGCGACCAGATGTCGCTCATCGCCGATGAATTCGCGCAGGCCGCACGCCATGCGCGCGACGCCGGCTTCGATGCAGTCGAGATCCACATGGGGCACGGCTATCTGCTCAGCCAGTTCCTGTCGCCGCTGTACAACCGCCGCCGCGATGCATATGGCGGCGACGCGGCGCGGCGTGCCGCGTTCCCGGTCGAGGTGCTGCGCCGCGTGCTCGATGCGGTGGGCCGCGACCTCGCCGTCGTCTGCAAGCTCGGCGTGACCGAAGGCGTGCGCGGCGGCGGTACGACCGACGACGCTTGCGAAGTCGCGCGGCGGCTCGAAGCCGAAGGCGCGCACCTGCTCGTGCTCAGTGGCGGGATGAACGTCGAATCGGTGTGGCAGTTGTTCGGCAGCCCGTTGCCCGGCGATGCGCGCGCGAATGCCGACAACGTGATCGTGCGCGCGGCAATGGCGCTGCAGAAGCTCACCGAGCCGAAGATGGGTGCGTTTCGGGAGATGTATTTCCTCGAGCACTCGAGGAAGGTGCGCGCGGCCGTCAGGATGCCGCTCGCTTACCTCGGCGGCGTGCGTTCACGCGCGAACGTCGAGCGGGCGATGCGCGAAGGGTTCGACGCGGTGGCGCTCGCACGCGCGCTCGTGTTCGAGCCGGATTTCGTCAACGGGCTGCGCGACGGCCGGCTCGCGCAGTCGGGCTGCACGTCGTGCAACCGCTGTGTCGTGTCGATGTACACGCCGGGCGGCACCGCGTGCGTGCTGCGCGAACCGAATGACCCCGCTCCGAACCGCGTGCCGGCCGCTGGCGCGTGAGGCTTGACGTGTAACGCGTGATGCCCGACGCCTGACGCCCGATGCCTGATGCCTGATGCCTGATGCGGGCGCCGCGGCCGCTCAGCCGGCGTCGCGCGCGCGGGCGAGTGCCGCGAGATTCCCTTCCCCGAACCCGTGGTGCCCCTTGCGCTGCACGATTTCGAAGAAGATCTCGCCGGGCCGGCGTTTGACAAAGGTCTGGAAGAACAGGCGCGGCACGCCGTCGCTGCCGATCTCGCCGTCGACCAGCACCGCGCGACGGCGCAGCGCGCCGAGGTCAACGCCGTGCCCCGGCAGCCGTGCGTCGACGTCGTCGTAATAGCGGGCCGGCGGCTCGACGAATTCGACGCCGTTCGCCCGCAGCGCATCGACGCAGGACAGGATGTCGTCGGTGGCCAGCGCGACGTGCTGCACGCCCTCGCCGGGGTGGTCGGGCAGGTACGCATGCATCAGTTGGGTGCGCCGCGTGCCTTCCTCATAGACCGGAATCCGCACCGCGCCGCACGGCGACACCATCACGCGCGATTCCTCCGACACGTGCCAGTGCGCGTCGATTTCGTGGATCTCGCGAAAATGCAGCAGGTCGTGGTAGAAATCCAGCCACTCCTGCATGCGCCCTGCGCCGACGGTCTGCGTGAAATGATCGACCTGCTGCAGCCCGACACCCACGCAGTCGAGGTCGGTATGCGCGGTTGCGATGTCGATCGGCCGGAAATCGATGTCGAAGATCGAAATATCGCCGACGCCGCCGCGCTGGCCGTCGCGTCCGCGCCAGCGGTCGACGAAATAGAGGTGTGAATCGCCGATGCCCTGGATCGCCGGAATCTTCAGCTCGCCGACGCCGACCTTCTCGCCCTCGAACGCCCACGCGCCAAGCTCGATCGCCCGCTCGAACGCGCGCCGGGCGCTGGCCACGCGCAGCCCGATCGCACAGACACCCATTCCATATTCCTCCGCGTAGCGCGCGGCGAACGAATCGGGCTCGGCGTTGATCAGGAAGTGCATCTGCCCTTGCCGGTACAGCGTGACGTTCTTGCTGACGTGCCGTGCGATCGCCTTGAAGCCGAGCTGCTCGAAGCGCTGCGCGAGCGCTTCCGGCACGGGCGCCGCGAATTCGACGAACTCGAGGCCGGCCATCCCGAGCGGATTGGCAGCCGGATCGGCAACGGGCGGCGTATCGCTGGACAGGGGGGGGGAATTGCCGGGCATTCCAGTCTCCGGGGGCATGCGGTCGATGGGGATGGCGCCCGATGCGTGCGGAAGGCGCGGCCAGCGTGGCGACCGGGCATCCCGCCCCGAACGGGCGAGTTTTCAATGCCGCCAATTTTAACCAGTTCGTTCACGGCGGCACACCCTGGCCAAACGGGATATCGTCACGCCGCCTAGTGCAAACCCGAAAATCGTTCGATAATCGCACGGATTTGAACGATAATCGCGCACTCTGTCCGATTGGCCAATTGCCGCCGTGCGGCGCGCGCCCTATTCTCCGTTCACTCATCGACTTCAATGCAGCATCGGACGCGGCGCCGCCACGATTCCACGATGCGCTGTGCCAGGAGACATCGCCATGACCCCAACCTTCGACACCCTCGACGCCGCAGCCGGCGCCCGCGCGCGCAGCCAGGCCCGCAAGGCCGCGATCGGCAGCTTCGTCGGCGCCGTCGTCGACTGGTACGACTTCCTGCTGTACGGGATCGTCGCCGCGCTCGTATTCAATTCCGAGTTCTTCCCGAAAGTGAGCCCGACGATGGGCACGCTCGCGGCGTTCGCGACCTTCGGCGTCGGCTTCCTGTTCCGGCCGCTCGGCGGCGTCGTGTTCGGCCACTACGGCGACCGGCTCGGCCGCAAGCGGATGCTGGTGCTGACCGTGATGCTGATGGGGCTGTCGACGGTCGCGATCGGCCTGCTGCCGGCGTTCTCGACGATCGGCTGGTGGGCGCCCGTGCTGCTGGTGCTGATGCGCGCGATCCAGGGTTTCGCGGTCGGCGGCGAATGGGGCGGCGCGGCGCTGATGGCCGTCGAAAGCGCGCCGAAGCAGAAGAGGGCGTTCTACAGCAGCGGCGTGCAGGTCGGCTACGGCGTCGGCCTCGTGCTGGCCACGGGCATCGTGTCGATCCTGAGCCACACGCTCGGCGAGGCCGCGTTCAAGTCGTGGGGCTGGCGCCTGCCGTTCGTGTTCAGCATCGTGCTCGTGCTGATCGGGCTGTGGGTGCGCAAGAACATGGACGAATCGCAGGAGTTCGTCGAGAAAGTCGAACACGGCAACCGCAAGCTGCGCCTGCCGGTGCTGGAAGCGCTCACGCGCCATCCGAAGGCATTCCTGCTGATCATCGCGCTGCGCCTGGCCGAACTGTTCACGATGTATATCGTCACCGCGTTCGCGCTCAGCTATTCGACGACGAACCTCGGCATGTCGCGCGACCTGTTCCTGAACATCGGCCTGCTGGTGGGCGCGGTGAGCTGCGTGACGATCCCGTGCTTCGCGTGGCTGGCCGACCGCTACGGCCTGCGCCGCATCTACCTGATCGGCGCGCTGATCGGCCTGGCGTCCGCGGTGCCGTTCTTCGTCGCGCTGGAAGCGCGGTCGGTCGCGTGGATCGTGATCTTCTCGATCCTGCTCGCGAACGCCGCGCACGACATGGTCGTGAGCGTCCAGCAGCCGCTGTTTACCGAGTTGTTCGGCGCCGAGTACCGCTACAGCGGCGCGGGCGTCGGCTACCAGTTCGCGAGCGTGGTCGGCGGCGGGTTCACGCCGTTCATCGCGGTCGGCCTCGTCAGCGTCGCCGGCGGCTCGTGGCACCTCGTCGCCGGTTATCTCGCGGTGGGCTGCCTGATCTCGCTGGTGGTCGCTGCGCGGATGCGGGCGGCGCAGTAACACCCTGACCGGATGGCCGGCCCGATGCGCGGCCGGCCATCCCGCGTGGCTCGACGATGACCTGCAACGGCGCCGCTGCGTCGCGTTCGGGCGCACGACGTCAAACACTGTCAGTTACACGCGTCGATTCCCCCTTTTCCCCTCTGAACATTCCACGCCGCCCGCCGACCAATGGCATCATATGGGCCTACGTCAGTCACCGATACGCCCCCATATCATGTCGAATCTCATCGTCCACGGCGGCACTCCGCTGCGCGGGGACATCAAGCCGTCCGCGAACAAGAACGCCGTCCTGCCGATTCTGTGCGCCACCCTGTTGACCGATCAGCCGCTGCGCCTTATCGGCGTGCCGGACATCACCGACGTGCGCAAGATCCTCGACATCTTCCGCACGCTCGGCAGCGACGTGTCGGTCGACTTCACGACGGGCCTGCTCGAACTCCACCATCGCAACACGAAATTCGATCCGGCCGTACACCGGCTGCCGGAAGCGATGCGCTCGTCGATCATGCTGATCCCGCCGCTGCTCGCGCGCTTCGGCGTCGCGCGGCTCGAGAACGACGTGAAGGGCTGCACGCTCGGCGTGCGCGAGATCGATCCGCACGTCGAGGTGTTCGAGCGCTTCGGCGCGCATATCGAGCGCACGCCCGATTCGCTGATCGTCCGCACCGACGGCCCGCTGACGGCCAACGACCACTGGCTCGACTACGCGTCGGTGACGACCACCGAGAACTTCGCGCTGTGCGCGACGGCTGCCAACGGCACGTCGACATTGATGAACGCCGCGTCCGAGCCGCACGTGCAGGAGTTCAGCCAGTTCCTCGCGATGATCGGCGTCGCGATCGAAGGCATCGGCACGTCGCGGCTGTGCGTGACGGGCGGCGGCAAGCTCGGCGGCGGCGAGTTCCGCTTCGCCGAGGATTTCCATGAAATCGCGACGTTCCTCGCGCTCGGCGCGATCACCGGCGGCGACATCACGGTGCGCAACTCGTCGCCCGAACATTTCCCGCTGATCGACCGCACGTTCGCGAAGTTCGGCGTGACCGTCACGCACCGCGACGGCTGGTCGCGCGCGGAACGCGACGGCCCGCTGCGCGTGCGCCGGCCGTTCACGCAGAACATCCTCACCAAGGTCGAAGCCGCGCCGTGGCCGTACCTGCCGGTCGACCTGCTGCCGATCTTCATCGCACTCGGCGTGCGTGCGGAAGGCAGCGCGATGTTCTGGAACAAGGTGTACGACGGCGCGCTCGGCTGGTCCGGCGAACTGTCGAAGTTCGGCGCGCACGTGCTGCTGTCCGATCCGCACCGGCTGATCACGTTCGGCGGCCTGCAACTGACGCCGGCGCGCGTCGAGAGCCCGTACATCATCCGCGTCGCGATCGCGCTGCTGATGGTGGCCGCGAGTATCGAAGGCCGCTCGGAAATCATGAACGCGCTGCCGATCCGCCGCGCGCACCCGCACTTCGTCGAGAACCTGCGCTCGGTCGGCGCGAACGTCGAGTGGACGAGCAGCGAATAAAGCCCTGACGGTACGGCGCGCGCGCTGCGAGCGGCCGTACCACCCGCCACACCCGGCCGGCGCCTGCGCCGGCCGCTCCTTCCTGCTTTACTCGCCTCCCCCGCAATCGACATCGCCGCCGCCCATGTGGTCGAAGCCGTAGAGCATCACGGCCGTCGTGCCGCGCGCGGAATTGCTTGGGCGTTTCGCCAAGCTTTCGTCGAGCGGAGACGACGGATACTGGACACTCGTGTCCATCAGGTTGCCCGGCTCCGAGCGCAACTCCGCTTCGGTCAGCTTGCTCCCTTCCGCGCGCGGCAGCCCGAACGCCTTGCGTACGTCCGCTTCGTTCCACGTCCCCTTCAGCGTGACGGTGACCATCTGCAGCCTGCCTTGCTCCCAGTCGAGATCGACCTTCGTCGCGAGCGGATGCACGCTGGCCGCGAGCCGGTCGGGGAACGTCGGGCCCTCGTAGTAGGCCTTCGTGTTCCTGCATGCGTCGCCGGTGTTCCGGTACTTCTTCAACGCGCAATTGAAGCGCTTGTCACGGTAGCCGAAGGCCGTTTCGACGTAGCAGCCGAATTTCGGTGACGTCATGCGCGGCCACGCACGGACGTCGGCGGCCGGACGCGGCAATGACGTGTCAGCCGAGGAATGGGCCGCGGCAAGTAACGGCACGAATGCGGCGTACGCGATAAACAGGGATCGTCGGGTTTTCATGTCCAGTTCAAGTCGATGCCGCGTTTGGCCCGATGTCATGTTCAGACGCACGGGGCGGGCGACGCGGAAACCATCGGGGTGGGGATCGGCTGGTACCAGATTCGTACGCGTCCAATTGCCCGAATTCGCCGGGCCACGGATTCTAACGTCCTGTTTCCGACTCCGCGATTTTCAACACCCGAATTCGAGATGATCGGGACGGCAACGCCCCCGAATTCAAATCGGGAATCAATCGGGCCACCTACTTTCCTCAAACCGTATGAAACCGAAGTTCGACCTGCTGTCGATGCGCGAAGTATGGATAGACGCTTACCTCACCGGCGACGTCGAGCAATTGGCCTATGTGGAAAGCGCTCATTTCTTCGTCAAACATGGCGAACTGACAAAGACGAAGCAACAGCAACTTGCCCGCCTGAGGACTTTCGCAGCCGAGTATGTTTCGCGCATGTCGGGCATGACGTACGTAGACGAATCGCGGTGCATTACCGAATACGGCGAATGGGCGACGATATCCGGGATTTGCGCGATGCGGAAAAACGATCAGATTTTCGAGCGAAACGCATTTACCGAGTTATGGGTAGTTGACGACGGACGATGGCAAGTCGCCGCTCTGTGTTACAGGCACCTCCCACACTCGGTCGGCGCGAACGTCGGGTGGACGAGCGGCGAGTAAGGCCGCACCGGAGGGGGTATGCCCCGCCTCCGGCTCCCTTCCTTCCATATGCGACCGACACCAGGATACTGGCGAGCCCCGCCCGACCGCGAATCTCGGTCAGCGGGTGGAAGCAGTCTGTCGGCGCCATCCCCCGAACCCGTCGCAATTCACGCGAACGGATTTTTCAGCACCGGCCCGCCCTCCACACACAAGCCGTCAGGCATGTCCGCGGTATAGAGGTATTCACAGCCCTCGATCGAAGCGCTTGCAACGATACATGCGTCGTAAAAGGACAAGCCGTGGCGCTCCGCCAGCTTTCGCCCCAGGTCGTGTGTATCGACCGAGATCGGCACGACACGGCACAAACTCCTGATCGGCTCCAGAAACTGCCCGACGTCGATCCACGGCATCCGCAATTTGCGACTGCAGACACTGGCTACCTCGTTCAGTACCTGGACATTGATCGTCGGCCGCCGAAGCAGGAGCGACTCTGCCAGGTTCGCCTTGTGATCGTCCTCGGACAACAGGTAAAGCACGACGTTGCTGTCGACGAACGATCGCGTCGCATCAGTCCCGCTCATTCGCGTCATCCCGGCTGAACTTGAAATCGGCGGGCAACTTGCCACGGAAACGCCGCAACCGCTGCAGAAGCTCTTCGGGCCTGGGCTTGCGACTCACGGCGAAAACGCGCGGGCTATCGACCACGATTTCGATGTCGTCACCTTCGCGAAGCTCCAGAGCGTCGACCACACTGGCCGGAAGGCGGACGGCCAGGCTATTGCCCCACTTTGCGACCTGCATATAGACCTCCTTGGATATACATCTTCGATTGCATATCCAGGCCTTCCGTTTGCATAGCTGGCCAAATGGGGGATCACGTCTTCCGCACGTGATTCATCTGAAAAAGTGCGCGATAATCGCCCATTCGCGCGCGATTACCGCGCATTCCGACGCCTGCTCACGACGATGAAAAAGCCCGAACTCGACCGACGCGACTGGATTGCCGGCCTCGAAAAAGGCCTGGCGATCCTCGAGGCGTTCGACAGCCAGCATGCGCGCATGACGCCCACCCAGGCCGCCGCGCGCACCGGCCTCACGCGCACGGCCGCGCGGCGCTACCTGCTGACGCTCGAATCACTCGGCTACGTGTACACCGACGGCAAGCTGTACGGTCTCACGCCGCGCGTGCTGCGGGTCGGCTGGTCGTACTTCGATTCGGCTCGCCTGCCGCGCACGGTCCAGGCCTATCTGCAGCAATTGAGCGCATCGCTGAACGAGTCCGCGTACGTGAGCGTGCTCGACGACTGGGAACTCGTGTTCATCGCGCGCAACGGCGTGTCGCGGGTGATGACGACCGGCTTCGTGCTCGGCGCGCGCGTGCCGGCGCCGCTGACGTCGCCCGGCGTCGTGCTGCTCGCCCATCATCCGGATCGCGAAGCCGTGCGCGCGTGGCTCGACGACACCGAACTGCCGCCGTTCACGCCGCACACGATCACCAACAAGGCGCGCCTGCTCGAACAGGTCGACCAGGCACGCGACGCCGGTTTCGCGGCGATCGAACAGCAATTGCAGGTCGGCGTGCGCGGGATCGCGGTGCCGTTGAAGAACCGTCACGGTGAAGTGGTCGCCGCGCTGAGCACCAACATGCCGATCGGCGCGGAGACGACCGACGCGGCCGTGCGGCGCGTCCTGCCGCATCTGCAGGAAACCGCGCTCGCGATGCTGAATGTGCTGTAGCGGCAGCCCTCACCCAGGCCGCGTCCGCGGCCGCCCGATCTCGCTACGCGACGGATGGCGCTCACCTGCCGGAATCCGCAGTCTGCCGGCAGCGCCTCGTCCGTCTCACCCGATCCGCCACCACCGCGGCAGCAGGTCGCGCACTTCGCGCCGCCGGTAACGGTCGTCGATCAGGTGTACGACACCTTCGTCGTGCTCGGTGCGGATCACGCGCCCGGCCGCCTGCACGACCTTCTGCAAGCCCGGGTACAGGTACATGTAGTCGTAGCCGTTGCCGAAGCGTGCTTCCATCGCACGCCGCATCTGCTCGTTGACGTCGTTGACCTGCGGCAACCCCAGTGTCGCGATGAACGCGCCGATCAGGCGCTCGCCGACCAGGTCCACGCCTTCCGAGAATGCCCCGCCCAGCACCGCGAAGCCGACGCCGCGCCCGCCAGCGTCGAAGCGGGCGAGAAAGGCGTCGCGCTCGCTTTCCGCCATGCCGGGCGCCTGCGCCCAGACGGGCACGTCCGGATGCCGCGTCTGCATCAGCGCGACCACGCGCCCCAGGTAGTCGAAGCTGCTCAGGAAGCCGAGATAGTTGCCGGGCCGCGTCGCGTATTGCGCGGCGATCAGGTCGGCGATCGGTTCGAGCGAACGCTCGCGGTCGCGCCAGCGCGTCGACACGTGGCTCGCGACGCGCACCGTGAGTTGCTCGGCGCGGAACGGCCCGTCGACGTCGAGCCAGCCCGTGTCGCCGGGCAACCCAAGCGTGTCGCGATAGAAATGAAACGGGCTCAGCGTGCCCGAGAACAGCACGGTCGCGCACGCGGCTTCGTAGCGCGGCGCGAGAAAGCCGGCCGGAATCACGTTGCGCACGCACAGCGTCGACTGGACGCGGCGCCGGCGGCCGGCCGACGCCACGCCGTCCAGCGCCGGCTGGCGCGGCATCGGTTCGCCGTGCATCGTCGCGTCGAAGATCGACGCGCTGTCGAACGCTTCGGCCAGCACGCCGAACTGGATCGCCTCGAAATGAAACCGCAGCAGTGCATCGCCGTTCGCGCGCGGCGCGTCGGCCAGGTGTTCGCCGATTGCCGCGACGAGGTTCTGCACGGCCGACACGATCGGGCCCGGGATCTCCGGATACGCGGCATAGCGCTCGGCCTGCGCGCGACTGACCGAGCCCCAGGCGCGGGCGAGCCGGTCGAACGCCTTGCGCAGCGCCCCAGGCGCAATCTCGCGGGCCGCCGCGAACGCGAACGGATCGAGCGACGCGCTGTACATCTTCCTCGCGCGATCGAGCAGGTTGTGCGCTTCGTCGACGAGCACGCCGACACGCCACTGGTTCTGCTGCGCGAGCGTGTGCAGCATCGCGCTGCCGTCGTAGTAGTAGTTGTAGTCGCCGATCACCATGTCGGACCAGCGCGCGAGCTCCTGCGACAGGTAGTACGGGCAGACGTCGTGCGCGAGCGCCGCTGCGCGCACGGTCTCGCGGTCGAGCAGCCCGGCCTCGATGGCCGCATCGCGCGCGGCCGGCAGCCGGTCGTAGAAGCCTTTCGCGAGCGGACACGATTCGCCGTGGCATGCGCTGTCCGGATGCTCGCACGCCTTGTCGCGCGCGACGAGTTCCAGCACGCGCAGCGGCAGCGCCGGCGTGCCGGCGCCGAGCGTCGTCGCCGCTTCGAGCGCGAGCGCGCGGCCGGGTGTCTTCGCGGTCAGGAAGTACACGTGATCGAGCTCGCCCTCGCCGCAGGCCTTCAGCAGCGGAAACACGGTGCCGAGCGTCTTGCCGATGCCGGTCGGCGCCTGCGCCATCAGGCACCGCTCGTCGCGTGCCGCGCGATAGACGGCCACCGCCAGCTCGCGCTGGCCGCTGCGGAACTGACCGTGCGGAAACGCCAGCGCGCGCAGCGCCGCATCGCGCGCTGCCCGATGGGCCGTCTCGCGCTCGGCCCAGCCGACGAAGCACGCGCACTGCTCGGCAAAGAACGTTGCAAGCTCGGCCGCGCCCAGCGTTTGCGTCAGCACCGTCTCGCGCTCGGACACGATGTCGAAATAGACGAGCGCGACGTCGATTTCCGGGAGGCTGCGCGCGTCGCACATCAGGTGCGCGTAGACCTTTGCCTGCGCCCAGTGCAGCGCGCGGTGGTTGTCGGGCATCGCATCGAGGCTGCCGCGATAGGTCTTGATTTCCTCGAGACGGTTCGCCACCGGGTCGTAGCCGTCCGCGCGGCCGCGCACGGTGAGCGTGCCCCAGGTGCCCGTCAGCGCGATCTCGGTTTCGTAGCGGGCGCCGCGGTTCGACGTGACCGCACCGTGGCCGGCGATGCCTTCGAGCGCGGTCGGCGCGGGTGTGAAGCGCAGGTCGAGGTCGCCGCGTCGCGCGGTGAACTCGCACATCGCCCGCACCGCGACAACGTAGCTCATGCGGACAGCCCCGCCGCTTCGGCGTGCGCGACGCCCTCGCCGGCCCACTCGACATCGATCACGCGCACCGGCATGCCGTGCGCGATGCAGTACGCGAGCCAGCGCGTCTGGTTGTCCTGCAGGCGGTCGCCGGGGCCTTTCACCTCGATGAGTTCGTAGCGGCGCTCGCCGGGCCAGAAACGGACGAGATCGGGCAACCCCGAGCGGTTGCTGCGGATATCCGCGAGCAGGCGCGTGAACCACAGCCGCAGGTGCTCGGGCGGCAGGCACGCGAGCGCTTCGTCTAGCAACGCGTCCGTCAGCACGCCCCAGAACACGAACGGCGATTGCAGTCCGGCTTTCGTCGCGAAATGCCGGCGGATCGTGTCGCGATAGGCGCCCGAATCGAGCTGCGCAAAGCACGCGGCGAACGCTTCCGCACGACGCGCGACGAAATCGGGTGCGTGCAGATCGGCCGGGCCGCGCTGGAACGGGTGGAAGAACGCACCGGGCACCGCGGCGAACACGGGCTCCCAGCACAGCAGCCCGAACAGCGAATTGATCAGCGTGTTTTCGACGTAGTGAACCGGCGAAGCCGGTTGCGCAAGATGGTCGCGCACCGCGAATTCGACGCTGACGAACGCATCGGGGCGCGCGATCACGAGCGTCTCGCGCGGCACGTCGGCCGCCGCGGCAGCCCGTTCGACGCGCTGGCCGAGCCGGCGCTGCAGGCGCGGCAGCATCCGCTCGACACGCTGGCGCTCCTCGTCGCTCTCGAAGCCGCCGCGCGCATCGAGCGCCAGCGCGAGCGCCTCGTCGTCACGCCCGCAGCGTTCGAGCACACGGATGCGCCGATGGCGGCTGCCGGGCCACGCGCTGCGCGCATACGCGTCGAGCGCGCCGTCCCAGTCGGCCCGGCGCTCACACGTCTGCCCGAGCGCGAACAGCAGCTTCGCACGACGCGTCGCGAGCCAGGGCTGGCCGCAACCGACCGCGTCGATCGCGCGCATCAGGTCGTCGAACGGCAGATCGTCGGGCCACGCGTCGAGCGCGTCGCGACACGTCTGCAGCGCGAGATACGCATCGACGTCGCCGCGCTGCTGGAACGCCCGCGACGACGGCGCGATCGGCACGCTTTCGTACTGGAACACGCCGAGATCGGCGAGCACGAACTCGCTCCAGTCCTGATGGAGATTGCCGAAGAACATCAGGCGCAACCGGTCGCACAGCGCGCCGACCGTCACGCGCAGCACGCGGTCGCCGGCCTGCGCGCACCACGCGTCGAGCGGTTGCGCGACGTCGTGCGCGGGCCGCAGCCGCTCGAGCCATTCGGGCTTGCGCCCGCCCGCATGCGCGGCGAGTGCCGGAAAGATGCGCAGCAGATCGGCCTTGGTCGACAGCGCGAACAGTTCGTCGAGCGTCAGCGCAGGCGCCGGATCGACCCAGCCGAGTGCGACGAGCGGCGCAACCGCGTCGAGCGCGCAGCCGATTTCGTCGTAGACGAGCTTGCTGGCGCGGAAGTCGGAGCCGTTGCGCATCAGCATCCGCACGAGCAGCGCGCGCGACGCCTGCGGCAGCGTCGCGAACTGGCGGACGAACGCGTGCTCGTGTGCGTCGAACAGGTCGCCGTAACGCGCGCCGAGCCAGGCCAGCGCGCGTTCGAAATTGGTTAGGTAGTAAAACGCCGGGGGCGTCGGCGATGCAGGTGTCACGGGGATCGATCACTGTACATTTGTACAGGTCGGAATCATATCAAATGTGACGGCAACTGCCGCACGCCCCGTCGGCGATTGGCCCCCGGCCCCCGCTCAAAACTGGTAATTCACCGACATGTCGAACACGCCGTTGGTCCTCTGCTGCGTGATCGGGCTGTGCGCGGCGCGGCCGACGAGTTGCTCGAGCGCGCCGTCGATCGTCACGAACCAGTGCTTGTTCACGAACCAGGCCATCGTCACGCCCGCGCCGACCGACTTGAGCCCGGCCCCCGACGAATAGGCCGGCAACCCGGAACGCGCGGCAGCGCCCGGGCTCACGCCGAACCAGCTGTTCATGTAGCGCGAATCGGCGAACGACACGGTCGGCCCCGCGAACCAGAAGAAATGCTCGTTGCTGCCCGGCAGCGGCATGTATGCGGAAAAATCGCCGACCCAGCCATTCGAGCCGCCGATGCTGCGCCGGACATCCGCGCGCAGCACGAGCGGAAATTCCTTCGAGATCACGTAATCGGCCGCCAGTTTCATCACCGGCGCCGCGTTGATGTTGTCGAGGCCGTTCAGGTGCTGGATGTCGTCGGCCGAGCGGCGCCCGAGGTCGTAACCGACGGACAGGCTCACGCGCCAGTTCGGCCCGCGCAGCACGTTCGCGCCGAGCCCTTCGCCGGTCGACAGGAAGAACAGGTCGCGATAGCGGATATCGACCGTCGGGCCGCCCATCACGCGATAGCGATCGGAGCCCGCATAGCGTGGCTGCAGCGTCATCGCGGCGCCCATGCTGATATCCCAGGTGGAAACATTCGGCTCGAACAGTTTTTGGAGCGGCACACCCGCCGAGTATTGCCACTCGCCGAGCGGTGAAGGCGTCTGGGCCGACGCGTCGCGGGCGCCAACAGCGGCAAGCGCCGCGCTGGCCGACACCGCGGAAACGAACCGGCGTGCGCCGGGTGACAGCAAAGAGCGAGCAACAGTCATCAAGGTCCCCGTCGGTTGCGCGAAACGAACCCGAAGTAAAGGAGCGCACTGCGCCTCTTCGGCTGCAGCGGCTGGCAGCCTGCGGCGCGAACGTAGCGTGCGCTGAATTAACGGACATCCTACGCGACACACGCACGGACGCAAAGCGCCCGCTGCGTGCGGGCACTTTGCCGTACGCGGGACAGTCCGGTGAAGCGGGATGGAATCAGAATCGCTCGACGTGATAGTCGCCGGCCAGCGCGGCCGGACTGCGCGTCGACATCATCCGCGAGAAGCCGTCGGCGAGCCGACCGAGCGCGAGCTGCTTCTGGCTTGCATCCCAGTGCGTATAGGTGTCGTACGCGGCATCGTCGAACGACACGGTGACGGCTGCCGGACGGCCGCTGGCGCGAAAGCCGATCTGCAGCACCCCGCCCGGCAATTCCTCGATGTGATAGTGCAGCGAGCGCGATTCGAAATAGCGGCCCAGCACCTGAGCGATCGCGCGCTTGTCTGGCGATTGCACGTGAATGTCCATGAGGGTCCTCCTTTTTTCAGTGTTCGCGCGGACGGTTGTGATGCACCGCCTCCCGGCATCCGCATCGGTGGCGGCTGCGACGGCGGGTCGCCTTGCGGCAGCCCATCCGGCACGGGCGGATCGACGGGATCGTCGTGCCCGGGCGGCGGCGGGTCCGGGTCGACATCGGGCGTCGTCGGCTCGGGGCGATGCAGCTTGGATGGCGTGTTCATGTCTCTCCTGCGCGACGGCGCGCGCATCTCGATGGCGGCGGCACCGTGCGCAAGCGGCGTGCCCGCTCCTGCGCGCCCGGTTGCCCGCTCCGGCCGGACGCTGTCGCGCGCTCAGTCGTCGTAGGCCGCCATCACCAGCCACATCATGCGGCCTTCCGCGGTCAGCCGTGCCGCGAGCGCGAACCGGTCGGACGGCCTGCATTCGGCGACGAGCGCCCGCTGCGCGCGCTCGGGGCCGTCGTAGACGGTGTCGTTCAGTTCGCGTACCTCGTCCTTGCCGTCGAACATGCGCCGCTCGGGCCGATAGACCAGCGACTCGCGCTTCCACGTGTCAAAACGCTCGCGCACGTGGGCGAAATCGCCGCCGCATACGTTCGCGTCGTAACGTATCCTTTCCCTGGCTGCATTCATCACGATGTCCTCTTGTCCACGCCGACGGCGCAGCGTGGTTGCGCCGCGCCCCGTGCGGTGTCGCCCACGCGCAAGCGTCGTGCCGTCGGCCCGCGCGGGCATGGCGCTTGCGCGTGTATCCATGACCAAGGAGGTTCGACCATGACCGTTCACGCCCCCGGCCGCCACGACGCCGTGTCACCGGCTGCCGGACTGCTCTGGCTCGCCACGTCGCGCCCGCCGTCCGAAGACAAGACGGAAGAACGCATCGACGAGGGCCTCGAGGAGACGTTTCCGGCCAGCGACCCGCCCGCCGTGGGCGGCGCGACCCGTATCGATCCTGCCAAGCCGTCCGGCGAGCACGAACGCCGCTCGCCGCACGTCCCTTCACCGCCCCGCGATCACGGCTGACGGCGGCACCCGGCCCGCGCTGCGCAGCGGCGCAGCGCGGGCCGGAGCAATCCGGAGTTGATCTGATGAAACGCCTTGAACGCAGATGGCATGAAGTCAGCGGCGCCGCCGGCGTCGCCGCGCTGGCAGCGATCGAAAGCGCGGTGGTGCTCGCGATCGTCGCGATGACGGGCATCGGCC
This sequence comes from Burkholderia sp. AU27893, assembly GCF_002223205.1. Taxonomy (NCBI): domain Bacteria; kingdom Pseudomonadati; phylum Pseudomonadota; class Betaproteobacteria; order Burkholderiales; family Burkholderiaceae; genus Burkholderia; species Burkholderia sp. AU27893. Next base: position 1,189,167 of record NZ_NKFD01000004.1, read on the forward strand.
ACTGACGTCGTGCCCCGCCCGTTCGCGGCGGCGGCCGTGGAAGATGTACAAGCGGGCTGGCAAATTTCTCCGTCGCCCGGCCGGCGAGGCCCGTTCACGCTGATAGCGGCCTGCATCTGCCGAGGCTCGGCGTGTGCGGCTCGCGCGCGGCACGCCATCTGCTCCCCGATAGTCTGGCTCACGAAGGAGACCTTCATGTATCGCGTCACCGAGATCATGTCGCGCGACGTGGTGTGCGTCGCGCCGACCGACACGATTCGCCACGCGGCCGAACTGATGCGGCGCTTCGATATCGGCGTGCTGCCCGTTTGCGACGGCGCCGAACTCGTCGCGATCGTGACCGACCGCGACCTCGCGGTGCGCGGACTGTCGCACGGCCATTCGTCCGATACGCCCGTGCAGGCGGTCGCGTCCCAACCCGTGCAGTGGTGCGTCGAGGACGACGGTGTCGGCGACGTCCAGCAGCGGATGGCCGACGTGCAGTTGCATCGGATGCCGGTGCTCGACCGCAACCGGCGGCTGGTCGGCATCGTGTCGCTCGGCGACATCGCGACGCGCGCGGGCGGCCCCGAGCGCGACGAGCTGGCCAATACGCTCGAGGACGTGTCACTGCCGCGCCGGCGCTGACCGGCGCCCGGGTGCCGCTTCGACCAGGAGGTGTTCGATGACAACGGACAGACCGTCGCGTGACGACACGCGCATCGTCGGCAGCAACCGCCGCACCGCAGGCGGCGGGCCAGGGCCCGACGTGATGGCCGCCCGCACGCTCGAAGGCGATCGCGTGCTGACGATGGATGGCGACGACATCGGCCAGGTCGCCGACATCATGCTCGACGTGCGCGCCGGCCGGATCGCGTATGCGGTCGTGTCGTCCGGCAGCGCGCCGGGGGGCGGCGACAAGCTGCTCGCGGTGCCGTGGAACGTGCTGGTGCTCGACGTCGAGCGCCGATGCTTCGTGCTGCCCGGCCCCACCGAACGCGTGCGCGAAGCCCCCGGCTTCGACAGGAACCGCTGGCCCGCCATGGCCGATCCGGCGTGGGCCGAGGCGCTGCATGCGTACTACGGCAGTTCGCCGTACTGGCTGATCGAGGAAGGAGAAACGGCACTCGACTCCCCGCCTTACGAGGCGTCGCCGGGCGGCCCCGACGCGCCTGAAAGCCCCGACGGCGGCAAGCGGTAGCGCGAATCGGCGCTCAGTGTGCGGCCGCCACCGTCTGCGCGAGTTGCCGGGCGGCGGCCAGGTGCGCCTTCAGCGTCGGCAACGCGCGGGCCGCGAACGCGCGAAGCTGCGGATCGCGGCCGTCGCGCGCTTCCGTTTCGTACAGCCGAATCGCATCTTCATGCGCGCGCGGGCCTGCCACCGCGACATAGGCCGTGTCGAACGCATGCCCTTCCTTGGTTCGCAACGCGGTCACGGCCGGATCGACGAGCATCCGCGACTGAACCGGTACGCCCTTGGTCGCGCCAAGCTGCCGCAATTCGTCGGCGAGCCGCCCGTGATCGTCGACCAGCCGGCGCGCGAACGCCTTCACGTTGGGGTTCGACGAGCGGTCGAGCGCGAGCTGGCTGGCCTGCCGCGCCACCTTGCCGATCATGCCGGCCTTGTCGACGAATTCCGCATCGACACCGGTCGGCCGCTGGGTCATGCCGGCCTCGTCGGGCGTCGTGCCGGGGCGGATGACGCCCGGCGCGACCTGGGCCGACGAAGCCGGTAACGCCTGCGCATGGGCGAGTACGGCGATCGATGCGCCGACGCTCGCGGCCAGCGCGATCGCCGCCGGCCGATGAATCCGATTCGTTTTCATCCGGACCTCCGTGTGGCGCGACGGGGCGGGCCAGCGGCGCGGGTTGCCGTTGCGTCCATCGCGCCGCCTCCCTTCGTCGTGACCCGGCGAGCCGCCACGCCGGCTGCTACCGGCCGCGCCCTTTCCGATGGTGCGCGGCGTCCGGCGCGACATCGGCGATCACGCTCGCCAGCGTCGGCATGTCCACCGGCTTGCGCAGATACGCGTCGAACCCGGCCGCCATCACGCGGTGCCGGTCGGCGTTGCCGGCGTGGGCCGTGACCGCGACGACAGGCAGATGCCCGCTGCTGCCCGGCAAATGACGGATGCGGTCAAGCAGCCAGAAGCCGTCACCGTCCGGCATCGCGAGATCCGACAGCACGACGTTCGGCGCCTGCCGTTCCACCGCGTCGAGCGCGTCGTGCCCCGACTGCGCGGTCGATACCTGCGCGCCCATCGTCTCGAGGGCCGCGGCGAGGCTCGCGCGCGATGTCGCGTCGTCGTCGACGACGAGCACGCGCTGGCCGTCGAGCGTCACCGGGTCCGGCGTGCCCGCTGCCTGCAGCAGGTTGTCGGCCGGATCGTCAACGTCCCAGCCAGCCGGCAGCGTGACCGTGACGGTCGTCCCGCGCCCGGTACCCGCGCTCGTCGCCACGACATCGCCACCGTGCAGTTGCGCGATGTTGCGCACGATCGACAGGCCGAGCCCGAGGCCGCGCTCCGGCGACGCGAATGCGCGTTCGGGCCGGCTGAACGTCTCGAACAGGTGCGGCTGGTATTCCGGCGCAATGCCCTGCCCCGTATCGGCGACCGACAGCCGCACGCGCTCGCCGGCCCGGGCCAGCGACACGACGATGCGCCCGCCCGGCGGCGTGAACTTGATCGCGTTCGACAACAGGTTCGACAGGAGCTGGCGCACGCGCTCGCGGTCCGCCGGAATCACGCAGGCCGGCATCGCGCATTCGGTCGACAGCTCGAGCCCGCTCGCCCGTGCCGTCGCGTCGAGCTCACGCGTGGCATCGCGCACGACCCGCACGAGATCGACCGGCACGCGCTCGAGGCGCAACCGGCCGGTCGCGAGCGACGACGCATCGAGCAGGTCGGCCACCATGTGCGACAGCGACCGCGCGCTGCGGTCGATCGCGTCGACGGCCTGTTGCGCGAGCCCCTGGCCGTCGACGTTGCGCAGCACCTCGACCCAGCCGTAGATCACGTTCAGCGGCGTGCGCAGCTCGTGCGACACCGTGGCCAGCAGTTCGTCCTTCAGCCGGTTCGACGTGTCCGCCTGGGCGCGTGCGTCGCGCGCGCCGCGCAGCGAGCGCAGGTTGCGCCGCTCGCCGCGGCGTCGTTCGTGCGCGTCGCGCAGCGTCATCGACAGGCCCGTGCAGTTGCCCTGCGCATCGACCATCGGCGAAGCGGCGAAGGTCGCCCGAAAACGGCTCCCGTCGCGTCGCACGCACAGCACGTCGAGCGGACCGACCGGCGCGTGCAGGTTCGCGAACGACGCGGGCAACGGATGGCGCCGCAACCAGCGCGGCGCGATCATCGCGGCGACGTCGCGCCCGGCGGCCTGCGTTGCGTCGATGCCGAAGATCCGCCGAGCGGCCGGATTCCAGCTCGTGATCCGGCGTGCGACATCGACCCCGACGATCGCATCGGGCGAAGCGTCGACCACACGGCGCAGCAGGCGCTCGTCGGGTACCGGCACGCGTGCGGCCGGCGCCGGCTCGCGATGCGACTCGCGGGCAGCAGCGTCGTCATCGGGTTCGCGCAGACGATCGTTCGCGAGCAGCGGCTTCACGGCCGTCACGAGCACGCACTCGACGAAGCTGATCGCGACGAATGCGCCGGCCTGCACGAGCAACGCGGCCAGCGGCGCATCACGCCACCACAGCGTGCCGATCACGGCCACGCTCAACGCGGCCGCGGCCAGCCCACCGCCGAACGATGTCAGCCAGGCGACAGCCGCAACGCCTGCATAAAAGGGCAGCGGCGCAAATGGCGCGTGCTCGCCGACGACGCGAACCGCCCACGCCTGCAGCGCGGACGCCAGCCCGACGGCCAGCACGATCCATGCACCCTGCCGTAACAGCTCACGGGTCAGGGTCCTCATTGCATCCTTGCCTCGCGCCGGCTCCGGTCGCACGGCGTCATGCCGCAAGTCGAGCATCCGGCCTGCCGTCGCAGCGTGCCGGGCGAGCCTGGTGGCGTCCGCAAGCGGCATGCCCGACACTGACCGTGGATGGCCGCCTGCCTGATTCCCCCGCTGTCGGGCGTGCCGAGACCGGTTGAGCATCGGCCGGTGTCGCACGCCGCATCGACGCACGATAGTCACGACCGGCTTTTTCATCGGAATTCTGTAAAAAAGCACCGATACGACCCTGGATCACAGGGAGAGGCCGCGATGCGCGTCAGGAGTCGATGGTCTGTCTCTTCTGTCCCCGCCGCGCGCATTGGAAATTTCTATTTCGCGGCACCTTCGTGGTCGTTTTGCTGTCGATGAAAATATTGCAATCAACGGAGTGCGTGGTGCCGATTTTCAAAACGGCACCGCCAATACCGATCCATGCCAATGGGAGAAACCGCCAACCGGTCGAAGCAACGTGCAGACGGCCGCCAGTTGTCCGGCCGGTCCGCCGCGATGCGCACGTTGCTCGGCCGCATCGAGAAGATCGCCCCGACCCGCGCCAGCGTGATGATTGCCGGCGAAAGCGGGGTCGGCAAGGATATCGTCGCACGCCGGCTGCACGATCTCAGTGCCCGGCGCGACGGCCCGTTCGTCCCCGTGAACTGCGGCGCGATTCCACCCGATATCGCGGAATCGCAATTGTTCGGGCACGAGAAAGGCAGCTTCACGGGTGCCATTGCGCAGCGCGAAGGGTTCTTCGAAGCCGCGCGCGGCGGCACGCTGCTGCTCGACGAGATCGCGGAAATGCCCGCGTCATTGCAGGTGAAGTTGCTGCGGGCGATCGAATCGAACGTGATCGTCCGGGTGGGCGGCACCGAGCCGATTGCGCTCGACGTGCGCATCGTGTCGGCCACGCGCCACAACCCGGCCGAAGCCGTGCGCGACGGCCGGCTGCGCGAGGACCTGTTCTATCGTCTCGCCGCGTTTGCGCTGTACGTGCCGCCGCTGCGCCAGCGCGACAGCGACATCGAGACGATCGCACTGGAATTCGTCGACGCGCTCAACGCGCGGCACCACGCGCACAAGCGGCTGACCGACGCGGCGATCGCCGCACTGCGCGCGTATTCGTGGCCCGGCAATGTCCGCGAGCTGCACAACACGATCGAGCGCGCGTACATCCTGGCGGATGAAGGCATCGACGTCACGCTGCCGAAGCCGGCGATGCCGCCCGAGCGCCTGTCGGAGAACACGATGGCGCTGCCGCTCGGCGCGACCTTGCACCATGCGCAGCAGCGCTTCATCGCGGCCACGCTGCGCCACTTCGACGGCAACAAGCCGCGCGCCGCGAAAGCGCTCGGGATCAGCCTGAAAACGCTCTACAACCGGCTCGCGCTGATGCGCGACAACGGCCACTCCTGAGCGGCGCGGCCGTCTTTCCCGCGCGCCGCGTCAAGCGACCTTGAACCGCCCGACGGTGGTCGCCAGCGCGTTCGCCTGCGACTGCAAGGCCGTCGCGGCGGCGGTCGACTGTTCGACGAGCGCCGCGTTCTGCTGCACCATTTCGTCGAGCTGCGTGACCGCGCGATTCACTTCCTGGATGCCGCGCGTCTGCTCGTTCGCCGCGTGCGTGATCTCGGAGATGATCGTCGTCACGTTCGCCACGTTGGACACGATCTCGCGCATCGTGTCGCCCGCCTGACGCACCTGCCCGGACCCGGCCGACACGCTCGCGACCGTCGATTCGACCAGCACCTTCACTTCGCGTGCGGCCTGCGCGCTGCGTTGCGCGAGGCTGCGCACTTCCTGCGCGACGACCGCGAAGCCGCGGCCCTGCTCGCCCGCGCGCGCCGCTTCGACGGCCGCGTTCAGCGCGAGGATGTTGGTCTGGAACGCGATCCCGTCGATCACGCCGATGATGTCGCCGATGCGGCCGGAGGCTTCCTCGATCTTCTCCATCGTCGCGACCACGTCCGACACGACCACGCCGCCGTGCGACGCGATCCGCGACGCGGCCGCCGCGCGTTCGTCGGCCTGGCCGGCGGCGGCGGCCGATTGACCCACCGTCGCGGTGATCTCTTCCATCGACGCGGCCGTTTCCTCGAGGCTCGCCGCCGCCGATTCGGTGCGCGACGACAGGTCCTGGTTGCCCGCCGCGATCTCGTTCGCGGCGGTGCGCACCGATTCGCTCGCATCGCGGATCTGTCGCATCACGTCGTTCAGCTTGTCGACGAAGCTGTTGAACGAGCGGGCGATGTCGGCCACTTCGTCACGTCCGTCGGCCGGCAGGCGCTGCGTCAGGTCGCCGGCGCCCGAGCCGATCGCGGCCATGGCCTGGCGCACTTGCGACAGGCGGCGGAACGCGGTCGCGGTGATCGCGCCGATGATCAGCGACGCCACGCCGACGATCACGAGCAGCGTGATCAGCGACGCGGTCAGCAGCGAGCGCATCCCGGCCGTCGCCTCGTTCTTGTCGAGCAGCACCAGCGCGTACCAGTCCGTGCCCGGCACGGGGCGCGCGCGCACCAGCTTCGCGTCGCCGCCGACCGTCACCTCGACGGGCGCGGCCGCGGCCGCGATCGTCGCGCCGTTCGTCGCGCCGAGTTCGGGCGACACGTCGCCGACCGGCTTCAGCGTGAGCTTCGGGTCCGGGTGGGCAACCACGTGGCCGGTGCTGTCGATCAACATCCCGAAGCTCGCCGGCGTCGGACGGATCGACTTCACGTTCGCGATCACGGTGTCCATCGCGACGTCCGCTGCGACGACGCCCTTCACCGCGCCGTCACGCAGGATCGGCACCGCGAACGTGACGACGAGGTTGCCCGTGCCGGCGTCGACGTACGGCGGCGTGACGACCGGCTTGCCGGCCTGCGCGGCCTGCTTGTACCACGGTCGGCCGGTCGGATCGTAGTCGGGCGGAATGCCGGTCGGGTCGGAGAAGTGGAACGTCTTGTCGGCGTAGCCCGCGTAGACGTTCGTGAAACCGCCGGCCGTGGCCATCTGCTTGAACACCGGCAACGGATCGGGCGTCAGCGCGGCATCCTGCAGCGACGCGATCATCCGGCTCCGGGTGGCGACCCAGTCGGCGATCCCGACCACGTGGCCGCTGGCGACGGAGGTCAGGTTGCGGTCGATCGCATCGTTGTTGTACGAGCGCGCGATGAAATAGTTGATGAGCGTGGTGGCGACCAGCGCGAATACGACAATGGCGACGCACGCGGCAAGGATGCGGGCGCGGATGGACGAGAACATGGCAACGACTCGGTAAGGGAGCGCGAACGCCCGGTGGACGAATTCACCGGGTAAACGGCAATCGCGCCGCTTACTTGAGGCCGCTGTGACAATTCAGTGAAAGTATGACGAAACGCAACGCCGGTTGTCAGCGGTTCGTCCGGATGACCGAGTTGCACCGGCGCCGTGCGCGCACAGCCGCCGGACGCGACGACGGCATGGTCGATCCCGGGCACGGCGATCAAGAAGCGCGTTGAAACGGGCCGGTTCGCTGTCGACCCAAGCATGAATGTCGATCAGGATCCGGCCCTGGCCCGGCGACGGATCGTGTCACGTCCGCGGCATCTGCCGCGGCGCTCGCCCGTCACAGGCGATGGCTCGGACGCGGATCGGCGTCCGCGGATGGCGCATCGGCACGCGTGTCGTCGTGGAGATCGTCCTGCCGGCGCATCCGTTCGCGCAGGTGCCGGATCGCGAATACGTGGATGTAGTCGTGCACCCGCGCGTCGGACGACAGCACGCGGACTTCGTCCTCGAGCATCGCGCGCAACTGATCCGAACCGATCGCGCGCTGTTTGGCGGCTTCCTTGAGTGAATCGAGCAAACTGTCCTTGGACATCGACGGACTCCTGACGGCGAGGAACGAAAAGAAGAAGGTACCGGAAGCTTAAAGGCTGAACGGCGGCACGGCGTGCGATGCGCCGGCGCATGTTTGTGCGCGATCAACGGCACGTTGCATGCCGCCATGCCGATCCGTCCCCGAACCGGCCGCGCAAGGTTCGCGGCGCAAACTGCCCGCGAACGAGACTGAAAGTCCTGCCACGCCACCCCGGGGCGCGGCACCGGCTGACACAGGCTGACGATGGAACGCCGCCCGACGCCGATGCATTGACGAAGTTAGACCGGCCGAAATCATGCGTCAAGCGATCTCCTCCACGCGCTCCCATTCGTCCGAACGAACGGGCCGGCGCGTCGCCGGGACGGCCGATGTGCCGATCTGCCGATCGGCGTGTCAGCGGATTCCGATAGGCGCCGCGCAATACCTGACAGCGACTTCAGCGCGCGCTGCTTGGCAGCGCACGGGCGCGACACGATACTGGTGACATGGACGATACGTTCATACGGGTCATCGCTCAGCCGGCCGTCGAGCCGGCATGCGGGGCCTGGCGCAGGAGACCAACCATGGCACATCGCAACTTACCGGGCCGGGACGGCCAGCGGCGCGCGTCGGGCAAAGCGCGCGCCCTGCCCGCCGAGGCCGTATCGGCGGGCAACCTGCCGGCCGACAATATCGACACCTTGCTCGCGCTTGCACGCGAAGCCGGATTGCTCGTGACGCTCGACGGGCAGATCGGCCGCGAAAAGTACCAGAGCATCGCGGGCTCGGTGCTCGCGTTGCAACGGTTCGCCGTGGCACTCTGCGCGCGGGCCGCACCCGCCGCGCCGGCCGATGCCGAGCCACGTCGCAAGGCGCGCCCCGGCTGGCCGCACGCGAACCGCCTGCGCAACCGCACGTGCGGCGCGTGCGCGCCACTGCATGTCGGGCGTCAGCGTCAGCAGGTGCGCCGTGCGCCCGGCCGGCGGCACGACCTGCGGTCGGTGCTTCGCTTCACCTGAGCATGCAGGCAGCCGTTGTGCGGCACGCCGTGCGCGCAACGCGCTGAGCATCTCACGACGCCGGCAACGCGTGCCGCACGCCGCGCCTGTACCACAGCGAGCGGCGCGCCTGCCGCGAGCGTCACCGATCCGCATCGGCGCCACCGCGCGCCATCGCGCGTCATGACGCGCCGTTCGACACGGCCGCCATGACGACGATACCTGCGGGGATGGCAAATCAGACGGGGCCGACTACAACACGAACGCGGAAAGCGGACGGGGTGATTTGCACCCCGCCCGTCCTCCAAGGCAACCGTGGTTGCCTACCCTCGTGCCAGAGAGTTCCCGGTCGGATGACGCACCGTGCATCGCACGTTGCGGCTCCGGAAATTGATGTCACCGCGGTGTATGCACCGTCGATCACGGCCATCAACCCGCGTGCGTGTTGCGGCGTGGCCGTGCGGTACATGCACGACAGACCGGCTGGGTTGCCGGATGTTCCGTCAATGTCTCACGCGCGAAGCGCGCGATTTCTGATGCAGGTCAAGTCAAGCGTGCTTCGATCGCGACACCGTGCGAATTATTCGGTATCGCGCACGAGCAGCACCGGCACCTGTGCGAGATGCGCAATGCGGCGCGCCACGCTGCCGATCAGCCAGGCGGCGATGCCGCGCCTGCCATGCGTGCCGACCACCAGCAGTTCGGCGCGCCAGTGCACGGCGTCGCGCATCAGCGCATGGGCCACGTCGTCGCTGGTCGGGCGGGTTTCGACGACACCGCGCTTGCTCGGGTTCCCGGTCGCATGGAACAGCGGACCGATCTTCGCGAGCGCATCCTCGCCCTCCGCGCGATACGCATCCTCGAGCGCGCGCACCGGCACGATATCCGTCAGACGAACCGCGCGATCGATCACGTAGGCCGCGTACAGCAACGTCGTCGGCGTCGCGAAGCCGAGCCCGACGCGCACCGCGTGCAGCGACGGCTCGCTGCCGTCGACCGCGAACATCAGCCGCTGCAGGCCGCCGTCCGGCGGCCGGACGTAGGCGGCCGGCACGATCAGCAGCGCGCAGCGCACGCGTGTCGTCAACGTGTCCGACATCGCGCCTTCGACGAGCCGCAGCAGCCCGTGATGCGGATTCGCACCGACCACCAGCACGTCCGCGTTCCATGCCGACGTATCGCTCACCAGGGCATCGGCCACCGAGCCGCCCGTCACCGACGTATCGATGACGGCCTGCTCGACTTCGATGCCGCTGTCGGCGAACAACGCCGCGATCCGTTCGTTGATGGCCTGCGCGTCGCGCATCAGGTCCTCGCGCGCGGACGTCAGCAGTGCGTCGATGCGCGGGATGTCGGGCAATACGAGGCGCGGGTTGTCGATGGCGCAGACGATGCGCAATCGCATGCCGGGGCGCAGCAGCGTGCGCGCATAGCGCGCGGCGGACAGCGATTCGGGCGTCGGATCGACGGCCAGCGCGATCCGCGCAAGCGTCGGGATGGGCTGGGCAGGCTGCATGGCGAAGGCCTCCGTGCGGGCGCGGCGTCGCGAAACGACGCCGGGAGCTTCGCGCGGAAGCGGCGCACGGCGGCCGAACAACCGCCGCGGTCGCGGCGGTCACGGGGATCGGCGGGTTGCCACGCGAAGCGCGGACAATCGATTCGTCCAGCATAGGTCGTCCGGCCCGCGCGTGCATGATCGTGATCAAGGTCACGCGGGCCCCGGCCGGTGCTGCTTACGACTTCGTCGGCACCGATGCCGCCGGCCGGTTCGCGTAGAACAGCGCATACGTGATGCCGAGCAGCACGATCCACACCGGCCCGATCACGAGCGCGACGCGCGTGTCGGGCGTGAACGCCATCAGCACGACGACCAGCACGAGGAAGCCGAGCGCGACGAACGAACCGAGCGGATAGAACGGCACGCGGATCGGCAGGCGCGCGATCTTGTCGGCCGACAGCGTGCGGCGAAAGCGCATCTGCGCGATCAGGATCACGCACCACGTCCAGATCGCGCCGAACGTCGACACCGACGTGAGCCACGTGAACACGTGTTGCGGCGCGAGATAGTTGAGCAGCACGCCGATCAGCAGCAGCGCGACCGACACGATCACGCCGTACACCGGCACGCCGTTGCGATTGACCTGGCCGAGCTTGCTCGGCGCCTGGCCCTGCTGCGCGAGGTTGTAGAGCATCCGCGCGGTGCTGAACAGGCCGCTGTTGCACGACGACAGCGCCGCGGTCAGCACGACGAAATTGATGATGCCGGCCGCCGCCGGGATGCCGAGCCGCGAGAACGTCATCACGAACGGACTGCCCTGGGTGCCGATCTGGTCCCACGGATACAGCGACATGATCACGAACAGCGCACCGATGTAGAAAATCAGCACGCGCCAGAACACAGAGTTCACGGCTTTCGTCAGCGACTTCTCCGGGTTGCGCGCCTCGCCGGCGGTAAGGCCGAGCATCTCGACGCCGAGATACGCGAACATCACGATCGGCAACGCGGCGACCACGCCGTTGATGCCGTTCGGCATGAACCCGCCGTGCGCCCACAGGTTCGACAGGCCGATCGCGACACCGCCGTTGCCGATGCCGAACGCGATCATCAACCCGCCACCGATGATCATCAGCACGATCGTGACGATCTTGATCAGCGCGAACCAGAACTCGAATTCCCCGTACAGCTTGACCGCGATGAAGTTCACCGAGCCCATCGCCATGAGTGCCGCGAGCGCCCAGATCCAGTTCGGCACGCCGGGGAACCACATGTGCATGTAGACGCCGACCGCCGTGATTTCCGCCATGCAGGTGACGATCCACACGAACCAGTAGGTCCAGCCGGTCAGGTAGCCGGCGAGCGGCCCGAGGTAGTCGCGTGCGTAGCGGCTGAACGCGCCGGCGACGGGATTGGCGATCGCCATCTCGCCGAGTGCGCGCATGATCAGGAAAATCGCGATGCCGCCCAGCAGGTAGGTCAGCAGGATGGCCGGGCCGGCGACGCGGATCGCGCTGGCCGAGCCGAGGAACAGGCCGACGCCGATCGTCGCGCCGAGCGCCATCAGGTTGATGTGCCGCTCTTCCAGCCCTCGATGCAACTGGTCTTCTGGTTGTTTCAAGTCCGTCTCCTGGCAGCCGCGAATGGGCCGCCGTCATTGTCGATATCAATGCGCGACCGTTCATGCCGATCCCGGCATGCCGAAAACGAAATAATCTCCGCTGTCGTTTTCTGAATTAGAAACGACACGGATATTGCGTCAATCCGATGGGAATCGCCGCCGATTATCCGTATGTTCCGGAACAATCCGGAAAACGGATCGGGCCTTTCACGGAATACGCCCGTGCGGCCCGTGTGACGCGGCTGTGCGCGTAACGGACGGCGACGGGATCAATCGCTTTCGGCGCGAACGAACACGCGTCGAAGGTGCGCGATCAGGCGCACGCAATATGCAGGCGGGATTATAGGGAGGATAAGCCGTTTCACGCCAGTCGATTTTAGTAAAAATCGCGGGGCGTGAAACCGGTAGTGGAATTCGAATGCGCGCGACGCTCGCGCACGGATTTATTTCGACAATGTCGCGCGCACCGTATATTCGCCTTCGATCGCCCCGTGATCCGGACGCACGAAATAACGCGACGCATCGAGATCGGCCGGCATCGGCTCGACCGGATAACCGTGTTTTTCCCACGCATCGAGGCCGCCCTTCAGCGCGCGGATGTTGTGGATCATCTTCTTGCGCTGCATCTTCGCGATCAGGCGCTTCGCGGTGGCCTCGTTCGGGCACACGCAATACACGACGATCGGCCGCTTCAGCATTTCAGGATCGAGCAGGTCCGGCGAATCGAGATCGACCGGCACCGCGCCGGCGATCCGGTACGGTTCGCGCTCGCGAATCGCTTTCGGCCGCGCGTCGAAGATCAGCGGCGGCTCGTCCGACGTCATCATTTCGACGAGCTGCGGCGGCGAGATGCGCACCTGCGCGAGATAGCGGCGGAACTGCACGCGACGCACCCAGCGGTACAGCAGGAACGTGATGAAGATCGCGAGGAATGCATCGAGGATCGTGCCGCCGCTCGCGCGCACCCACAGCACGAACTGGACGATCTGGTCATGAATGGCCGCGCCGCCGACCAGCCAGAACGCGGCCCACAGCGATGCGCCGGCCAGGTCCCAGAACAGGAACACGCCGACGCCGATCGCGGTCGTGCCGAGCAGCGGCGCCGACACGAGGCCGAGGCCCGGCAGGAATTTGGACAGCACCAGCAGCGGTGCGCCGTATCTTTCGAAGACGTTACGTGCGAAACGCAGCGTCGTGTCGAGCGACAGCGAGAAGCGCACGAGGCCGTTCAGCAGGCGCCGGCCGCGCGTGCGGCCCATGAAGAACCACAGCGAATCGGCCAGCATCGTCGCGCCGATCGCCGCCGCGAACATGCTGACCCAGGACGCCTGCCCCATTGCCGCCATCGTGCCGCCGAGAATCAGCATCGGCACGGCCGGCACCGGCACGCCGAGCTGCGTGATCAACACGCTCGCGAACACTGCCCAGGGGCCGAGCGACGATGGAATAGCAATGGGAAAGTGCCACACGGCGGCGCTCCTGGAAGGCGTGCAGCCGTGCGACGAGGGCCGTCGGCACGGCTGGGGCAACGGCCGCCGCGGCACGCCCGCGGCCGACCCGATGCACCACGGCATTCTAAACGGGTTTGGCCGCGACCGCGCGGAACACACGCCATCGGCGCGGGCTTCGCGCGCTGGGTGGCACCGCCGTGACAGTCACATGTCGGTGCGCTGGGCAAGCTGCCCGACGTGTTCCGCGTAATCGGGAAACGCGGCGGCCAGCGCGGCCGCGTCGGCCAGCTCGAATTCCGCGAACTCGAAGCCCGGCGCCACCGTGCAGCCGACGAGCGCGACATGCTCCGGCAGCGCGCAGCGCGCGCCGAACCAGCTCCCGGCCCGCACGACCGCCTGGAACACGGTGCCCGGGTGCGTGAGCGGGTTGCCGAGCCGGTGGATCGTCAGCCCGTCGCGCTCGTCGAGCACCCACACTTCGATCGGGTCGCCCGCGTAGAAATGCCAGACTTCGTCGGAACGGATCCGGTGCCACGACGAATACGCGCCGTCGCACAACAGGTAATAGATCGCGGTCGACGCGGCGCGTGACGCGCCGTCGGCCGGACGCACGACCGAATCGGGCGCACGGTAGGTTTCGCGGAAATAGCCGCCTTCGGGATGCGGCTGCAGGTCGAACTGGCGAATCAGGTCGGGAGCGGAGATCGGCATGGCGGATGACGTCGGTAAGGTAAGGAACCGGGCACCCGGCGGACGGCGTCGCTTCGCTCATCGCGAACGCGGTCGACTGTCGCCGGATGCGGCTGCGTCGATCGCCGCGGCCATGCGCGCGGCGAACAAGCGGACACCGGTCGATGCTGCCAGAACTGCATGTCGGGATGCAACCGCCGGCACGCGATTGCGCGCGTGGCGTACACCGCGCGTCCCGCCCTCGCGCGGTCGATGTGTCGGCAGCGGCAGTCGCGCTCACCCGCCGTGCGCCGGGCGTGTCCGTCTCATCACGCCGTCGTCCGACGAATACGCGAGACGGCCGCCGCCCGCAGCGCCCGTGCGTCAACGTCGGTGCGTTGCCGCGTGCGTCACGCAGCCGCCGGCGTGCCCGGCTCGCTGTGCCGCACCAGCAGCACGGGCCGGTCGGCCGCGCGCAGCAGCGATTCGGCGACGCTGCCGAGCAGCAGCCGGCGCAGGCCATGCCGCCCGCTCGTGCCCATCACGATCAGGTCGGCATCGGCTTCGGCCGCCGTGCGCATCAGCACGGTGGCGACATCCTCGCCGTACGCGTCGAGCGCGCGCACGGTGCCCGACACGTGCGCCTGCGCGAGCACGGCCTTCGCCTCGTCGAGCGCCGGCGTCACGGCATCGGTCGCGGCCGCATCGCCCTCGCGCGCGGCCGCGAAGCCCGCATCGACGTCGACGAGCTGCGGCCGGTGCTCGACGACATACGCGCAGGTCACGTCGCCGCCGGACGCCGCCGCGATCCGGATCGCCTCGTTCAGCGCGAGACGCGCGCTCGGGCTGCCGTCGAGCCCGACGAAAATCCGCTTGTACATGGTCCGTCCCTCCGACCGGGCACGCATCGCGCGTCGCGCGACGGCGGCCCGTCATCGCCACCCGGCCCGGTGCCGGATGGCCTGCCGAACAGTCTGCCCCACGTGCCGACGCGCCCGTTGATGCGCGTCAAGCGCGGCCGGCGCGCCCGCTGCTTCACGCCGGTTGCCGCAATTTCCAGTGACCCCATTACAAAAAACATGTAAATCGCGCACAATTTCATCTTGAAATTAGACGTTGCGCGCAGCCGGTGCGAGTTTCGCCCGGTTTTGCTGTGCCGCTCCCGGTGCCAGGGCGCGGCCCCTGACAACAGAATGCCAATCGAATGACCGCAAGTGGAACCCCGACGCGTGACACCCGAGGGCCCACGCGCCTCCCGACCATGTTACGCCAGCCGCTCGCGGCCAGCGTCGTTGCCCTGTGCGCCGGCGCCGTGCTGTCGCTCGGCGTCGCGCTGCTCGTGCGCGAGCAGTGGCAAGGCGCCGTCCATACGCGTTTCGAACGCCGCACGACGCATGTGACGGCGATGCTCCGCCATGAGCTGCAATCCAGCGCGGCCGTGCTCGAAGGCGCGCGCGGCGCGTTCAACCTCGTCCCGGGCATGACGCCCGAACAATGGCGCCGGTATGCGGAGATGCTCGACCTCGACAGCGGGCGCTCGCCGGTTCGCCAGATCGGCTATGCCCCGCTGCCGCCCGCGACGCGCACCGCCCTCGCCGGCGCGAAGCCGATGCCGGCCGGCACGCTCGCGACCGCCGCGCTCAGCGCACCGGCGTCGAATTCACCGGTCGTGCGCTTCGGCGCGTCCGATGCGGCGCCGCTCGCGCGCGCGCTGCAGACCGGTGACGTCGCGCTCGGCGTCCACCCGGCCGACGACGACACGTCCCGCGACGCCCGCACCTTCACGCTGTTCCTGCCGGTTGCCGCGGCGCCGCGTGCGGCCGCCGCACCGCCCGGTCCGCGCGAAACCGGCGGCGACGGCGTGCTGTTCGCGGCATTGAGCCCGCGGCGCCTGGTCGAGCGTGCGCTCGACGCGGAACGCGGGATCGACGTGTGGATCACCGCCGGCGGCGACCGGCGCGCGATCGTCAGCGCCGAAACGACGACCGACGAGGCGTCGGCATCGCCCGACCTGATGCGGCGCACCGACGAACTGAATTTCGGCGGCACCGTGCTGACGCTCGCGTATTCCGCGGACGGCCGCCCGAGCGCCACCGGCGCGCAGCGCGCGGCCGGCACCGTGCTCGCCGCGGGCCTGATCGCGTCGATCGCGTTCGCGGTGCTGATCCATGCGCTGCTGCGCGGCCGCTCCGCCGCCGATCCGGGCGCGAGCAGCCGCGGCATCCTCAACGAGGCGCGGATGATGGGCATCATCCGTTCGTCGATGGAAGCGATCATCACGATCGACGAAAAACAGACGGTCGTGATCTTCAATCCGATGGCCGAGCAGGTGTTCGGCGTGTCCGCGATGGAGGCGATCGGTGCGCCGCTGTCGCGCTTCATCCCCGAGCGGTTCCGCGCCGCGCACGCGAAGCACGTCGACCAGTTCGGCGTGACGGGCGTGTCCGAGCGGCAAATGGGCCGCCAGCGGGTGCTGTTCGGGTTGCGCGCCAACGGCGAGGAATTCCCGATCGAGGCGTCGATCTCGCAGATCCGCGACGCGTCGGGCAAGCTCTATACGGTGATGCTGCGCGACATCACCGAGCGGCAGCGTGCCGATAACGCGCTCAAGCAGTCGCGCGAGGAATTGCGCGAACTGTCGGCGAACCTGCAGAACGTGCGCGAAGAGGAAAAGACCCGCATCGCGCGCGAACTGCACGACGACCTCGGCCAGCAGCTCACCGCGCTGAAGATGGATCTGTCGGTGGTCGAACAGCAGTTGCGCGTGCCGGGTCGCACACAACCCGACGAAGACGTGCAGACGCACCTGCAGGGCATGCGGCGGCTGATCGACGCGACGGTCGCGTCGGTGCGGCGCATCGCGGCCGACCTGCGGCCCGTGATGCTCGACGATCTCGGCCTCGTGCCCGCGATCGAATGGCTCGCGAACGATTTCACGAACCGCTACGGGATCGATGTCGAGCGGCACGTCGAAACCGGCGGGCTCACGTTCACCAGCGCGGGCGCGACCACGTTGTTCCGGATCGTCCAGGAAGCGCTGACGAACGTCGCGCGCCACGCGGATGCGACGCGCGTCGCGCTGCGGCTCGACGTCGAGGAAGGCTTCTGCGTGTTGCGTGTCGCGGACAACGGCCGCGGCTCCGCCCCCGGCGGCCCGGCCCATGAAGACAAATCGTTCGGCCTGATCGGCATTCGCGAACGCGCCCACATGCTGGGCGGCACCGTGACGATCGACACCGCGCTCGCGCGCGGTTTCTCGATCACCGTCGCGTTCCCGCTCAGTACCGTCCAACAGGAAACGCCCACTACATGATCAAGGTACTCATCGCCGACGACCATACGCTCGTACGCGACGGTCTGCGGCACATCCTCCAGAACGCCACCGGATTCGAGGTGGCCGGCGAAGCCTGCGACGGTCCGTCGACGATCGCGCTCATACGCGCCACGCCCGCGCAGGTGCTCGTGCTCGACCTGTCGATGCCGGGCCGCAACGGCGTCGAACTGATCAAGCAGATCAAGGACGAGAAACCCGCGCTGCGCGTCCTCGTGCTGACCATGCACGCGGAGCAGCAATACGCGGTGCGCGCGTTCCGCGCCGGCGCGTCCGGGTATCTGACAAAGGAAAGCGCGAGCGCCGAGCTGGTCGGCGCGGTCACGAAGGTGGCGTCAGGCGGCGTCTACGTGAGCCTCGCGATGGCCGAACAGTTCGCGCAGAGCCTGAACGAGCCGGCCGAGACGCTGCCGCACCAGCGGCTGTCCGACCGCGAATTCGACGTGTTCCGGCGGATCGCTGCCGGCCAGACGCTGACCGAGATCGCCAACGCGCTGTGCGTGAGCGCGAAGACGGTCAGCACCTACAAGACGCGGATCCTGGAAAAGATGCAGATGCCGCACGAAGCGGCGCTGGTGCGGTACGCGATGCGGCACAAGCTGCTCGACGAAACGGACGACGTGTAACGGACAACGTGTAGCGGAAGACGCCCGGCCTCGGCTGGATGGCAGGTGCCGCCGGCCGCACCACATGCGCCGGCCGGGCGGCGCCCCCCGCTTACCCGCTTACTTGGCCGGCACGGGGCACGCGAGATCGCCTTCCTCGCAGGACAGATAACCCTTCAGCGTTTCGGTACGGGCTTTCGTCAGATCGTCGAGGCAGGTCGACACGACCATCGGATACACGCTGCCGCCCTCGGCGTTCGCGCTGGAGAAGCTGCATTCGGCATCGCGGTACGCGATCCACGCACGCTGCGCGTTCACGAGTTTGTCGGCAAGCGGCCGCGCGTCGCGCAGGCGCGCGGTGACGGCCTGGTACGTCCGGTTCAGTTCCCCGTCGGTTTTCTTGTACGCGCGATCGGCGCACGCCGTCATCGCCGCCTGATCCGTCGCGTCGGCACAATTCGCCTGCGCGTGGGCGAGGTTCGCCGCCAGTGCGAGCGAGCACAGCAGACCGGTCAAGACACGCATGGATGCTCCTTGTTGTTCGTTGAAGTCGTGGAACCCGGTGCCGGGCTTGCCGCGCGGTCGCGCATCGGCCGCCGTCTCTCGTGGCGACACCGATCGCGATGCTAGCGCACGCGCGCCGGCTTGTCAGCCGGTGTCGCAGCCTGCGACGGCTTGCATATCGCCCCTTCGCACCTACACTTGAAAATCGATACGCCGCTTCAGGCCCGCGCTATCGCATCCATCCCGTCTCCGCTTCCGCGCATTCCTCAGCGCATTTCGCGTTCGCATCGCCGAGCGGGGTGACGATTCGTCTGCCAGCCTCCTCCCCCCAGCCCAACGTGCCCGCGCCGTCGCCCCCTGGAGGGAATCATGAGTTATCACCTTGAAGGCCGTCTGCTCGAGGTCTGCAACTGTCGCGTACTCTGCCCGTGCTGGATCGGCGAGGATCCCGATTTCGGCGTCTGCGACACGATCGTCGCGTGGCATGTCGACAAGGGCACCGTCGACGGCGTCGACGTGGGCGGCAACACAATCGCCGCCGTGTGCCGGGTGCCCGGCAACATCCTCGAAGGCAACTGGACGGCTGCGATCTACGTCAGCGACACGGCGTCCGAAGCGCAGGAGCAGGCGCTCCTCAGGGTCTACACGGGCCAGGCCGGCGGCCCGATCGCCGAACTCGCGAAACTGATCGGCACGGTCGTGTCGATCGAACGCGCGCCGATCACGTTCAATGTCGAAGGGGCTCGCGGCACGCTGTCGATCGGCACCGACTACCACGCGGAACTCGAGCCGTACCTCGGCCCGAGCGGCGCGCAGACGACGCTGACCGACACCGTGTTCTCGACGGTGCCCGGCGCGCCGGTGTTCGTCGGCAAGGCGCCCGTCTACCGGTCGAAGAATGCGGCGATCGGCATCGACGTCGACCTGAAGAATCACAACGCGCTGCAGAGCACGTTCCGGTTCGACGCGTGACGCGCGATCGCACGCCGACGATCATGGCTGCGTCGCTGCACCGGCGCCTGTTTCCGCTCGTGCTCGCGAGTCTCGTCGCGTTCGCCTGGCTCACCCTGTGGGCGTGGACGCGCAGTCCTTACGGGCGCTACCTCGACCACGGCGACGGCGCGTCGGCCGAGCCGTTCAGCGCGCTTTGCCGCGCGCTGCCCGGTGGCGCGCTGTGGCTGCCGGCCGCGCTCGCCGCGGCCGGCTGGACGCTGATGATCCTCGCGATGATGCTGCCGACGACGCTGTCGCTGTTCGACGCGTTCGCCCGCGTCGTCGCGAACCGCCCCGACCAGACGCGCCTGCTCACGCTCGTCGGCCTCGGCTACGTCGCCACGTGGAGCGCCTTCGGCCTCGTCGCGCATGGGCTGCACGGGCTGCTGCTGACGGGTGTCGCACGGGTGCCGGCGCTGGCGTGGCGCGGCTGGCTGATCGGTGCGGCCGTCTTCGCGCTCGCCGGCGCGTTCCAGTTCAGCGGACTGAAGACGCACTGCCTCGACCGGTGCCGCACCCCCTTCAGTTTCGTGATCAGCCGCTGGCGCGGCCGCACGCCGATGCGTCATGCGTTTGCATTGGGCGTCAGCCATGGGCTCTTCTGCGTCGGCTGCTGCTGGGCGCTGATGCTGCTGATGTTCGCCGTCGGCGCCGGCAGTCTCGGCTGGATGCTGGCGCTCGCCGCGTTGATGGCCCTCGAGAAGAACGCGTCGTGGGGGCAGGCGCTCACGGCGCCGCTCGGCGCCGCGTTGTTCGGCGCGGCCGTGCTGATCGTCGCCAGTCACGCGTGAAGCCCGCGATGCGACCGCCCGCGCCCGCCCTCGTGCTGCATGTCCGGCCGGGCATGCGCGCCGTTGCGCTGACGTCGATCGCGATGCTCGCGTTCGCATCGAATTCGCTGCTGTGCCGGCTCGCGCTGCAGGCCGGACGGATCGACGCGGCCAGCTTCGGCAGCCTGCGCCTCGTATCGGGCGCGCTGATGCTCGCGATCGTCGCGCGTGCGGGCGCACGACGACCCGCCCCGCCCGCCGACTGGCCGGCTGCGGCGATGCTGTTCGTGTACGTCACGTGCTTCTCGTTCGCGTATCTGACCGTCAGCGCGGCCACCGGCGCGCTGATCCTGTTCGGCGCGGTGCAACTGACGATGTTCGCGGCGGGATGGCATGCCGGCGAGCGGTTTGCCGCGACCGGCTGGGCCGGGTTCGGCGCGGCGCTCGGCGGGCTGGTCTATCTCGTGTCGCCCGGGCTCGCCGCGCCGACGCCGCGCGGCGCCGCGCTGATGACGACAGCCGGCATCGCATGGGGGATCTATTCGATCCGGGGCCGTCGGCCCGTCGATCCGGTCGCGGCTACCGCCGGCAACTTCCTGCGCGCCGCGCCGCTGGCACTCGCGCTGAGCGTCGCACTCGCCGCCCGCGTGCACGTCACGCCGGCCGGCATCGCGCTCGCCGCGCTTTCCGGTGCGCTGACGTCGGGCCTCGGCTACGTGGTCTGGTATGCCGCGCTACGGCACCTCACGGCGATGCGCGCCGCGGCGGTTCAGTTGTCCGTGCCGCCCATCGCCGCGTGCGGCGCCGTGCTGCTCCTGTCCGAACACCCGACCTGGCGGCTCGCGCTCGCATCGGCCGCGATCCTTGGCGGCGTCGCGACCGTGCTCGCGACGCGGGCCCGGCGGGCGGGCAGCACGCGGTGATGACCGTCAGGCGCGGCACGCTCACGCAGCCCCGCCCATTCCAGCGGCCCAAATACAAAACCCGTACACGGATACCGTGCACGGGTTTCGGATGAAACGGCAAACCGGGCGTCCTTGCGGGCGCGGCCCGGCTTAGTGGCCGAAGTACACCGACGAACGGTCGGTGGTGGCCGGCACGACCACGCGCTGGCCCGATTGCGACGCCGCGGCCGGGTTCGAACCGTAGCCCGTTGCATCAGCTTGCGCGCCGGTGTTCTGCGCGGCGGCGATCTTTGCCTGTGCGGCCTGGATGTTTTCCGGGTAGTTCATCCAGTCGTTCGGGTTGTAGCCGGCCTTTTCGAGCTGGACCAGCTCGGCGCGCACTTGCGCGCGCGTCAGAGGTTGCTGGTTCGATTGGGCGAACGAGACGACCGGTGCGGCCACCAGGGCGGCCAGTGCAACTGCCTTGATCAGCGATTTCATGATGCGTTACCTCCAGAATTGTTTTGTCGGGCGCTTCGGACTCGGGGTCGTTGCGCATGAGTAGAAGTCTAGGAGTCGACGCTATCAGGGTAAATACTTAAATCGCGAATTCACTGTTGACGGAAACCATACAATCGCGACGGAATACACCGAATCATCAGATGATTATCGGCATTCACGTACTGAATACCGTAGAACGGTGCCCGTGCGTCTAGCCCTGCATCAGCGCCGCCGATCGGTATCCGACGACGCCATCATCCGGTCGAACAGCAGCGCCTTGAGGCGGATCAGGTCGTCAGCGCCGGTCGCGCCGAACGCCGCGTGATGCAGCGTCAGCGCGGGCGCGGCCGGGTCGGCATGGACGGCCCGCACCGTGCCGTCGAGCGCCAGCAGCTCGACCCGGTCGCCCGCCGCGTACGGAAGCTGCACGCGCAAAGGTTCGCCGATTGCGGCGATCGGCCGGTCGACGGCAATCGACAGGCCGCTCAAGCTGATGTCGTGCACCATCCCGATGCCTTCCGCCCCCTCCGACCCGCCCGCGCAACAGGCGGCGATCCGCACCGGCACGCGCGGCTCCGCGCGCGTGCGCAGCCGGTCGACGAAGCCGGGCGGCGACAGCACCAGGAACTGCGCACCGCCCGACGTCTGCATCGACTCGACCGTCGCGCCGAAACGCGACACCGCGGCCCGGCCGATCGCCACGGCCTCGATGTCGTCGCCACGCGCGAAGTCGAGCGCAACCGACGGCTGCGGCTCGACGAACAGCGCGCCCGACGCGGCGATGCCGATCAGCCGGCAACGCTGCAGCGCGCGCGTCGTGCCGACCCGGCGGCGGATGCCGATCGACGTGCCCGCCGACAACCCCATCCGCGTGGCGTGCGGCACCCCGTCGGGCACGCGCGGCTCGGCCGCGACCTCGGTGGCCTCGGCGGCATCGCGCCGCCGTACCGGCCGGAAATGGTCGAACAGGAAGGCATGCTGCGCGGCATCGCGCAGCGTCGTGCCGGCGGGCAGCAGCGCGGCGCCGTCGGCATCGTAGAGATCGAAGCCGAGCGGGACGCCGGCGGCGAGATCGTCACGCGCGAGCGTGACGTAGTCGGGAGATAGCCTCATCGGGGAGGCGCGGAGCGACCGCGCGTGCTGTCATGACAACTTGATTACGGCAGCATCGCGCGCATTCTGAACGGCTCCGTTACTGCGATGCGCCGCTCGCGTCGGGCGCGGCCGGTACCGGCGCCTGGGACGGTGCGGCCGCCGGTGCGGCGCCGAGGCCCGCGCTGCCTCCGCCCGCCGCGCTCGCCCCCGCGGGCGGCTGCGCGGGTTGCCACTGCGGCTGCGAAGCCCCCGCCGACAGCGCGGCGGCCGACGCGGCCACTTCGGACGCCGGCACCCATTCCTCGACGATGCCCCCGGATGCCGCTTCGGGCGCCGAGGCAGCCGAAGCAGCCGATGCGGCCGACGCCTCGCCGGTATCCGCCTCGGGCGCCCGCTCCACCCGCTGCGTCCTGACCGGTGCGGGCGCCTTCTTCGTGTCGGGCGGGAACCACGTATCGAACAGGTCCGTCGCGCGTTCGCGCAGCGACGCGAACCAGCCCGGCGACGGCTCGGTATCGAATTTCGCCTTCGTATCGATGATCCGGGCGCGCTGCGCACGCTGGAAGAAATCGCCGACGATCGGCAGCGCACTGTGCGCGCCCTGTCCCCAGTAGTCGCTGCGCAGCGTCACGCGGCCATCGTCGAAACCGACCCACGCGCCGGCGACGAGGCCGGGCTGCATCAGGATGAACCAGCCGTCCGCGTTGTCCTGCGTCGTGCCCGTCTTGCCGGCCACGTCACCGCGGATCCCGAAGCGCGTGCGGATGCTGCCGCCCGTGCCGCGCGTCACGACGTCGCGCATCACGCTGAGCAGCGTCTTGTCGGTTTCGGCGTCGAGCGCGCGCTCGGGCGGCGCCGGCGCGTATTCGGCGAGCACGTCGCCCTGACGGTTCTCGATGCGCGTCACCATCTGCGGCTCGACGTACAGCCCGCCATTCGCGATCGTCGCGTACGACGCGACCATCTCCTTCAGCGTAACCGGGCTCGTGCCGAGCGCCAGCGACGGCACGCGTTCGAGCGGGCTTTCGCGCACGCCCATGTCGCGTGCGAGTCGGGCCACGGCGGCCGGGCCGACCTTCTCCATCACCTGCGCGGTGATCCGGTTGCGCGACAGCGCGACCGCGTCGCGCAGCGTCATCGGCTTGCCGGTGGGCGGCACGTCGTCGTTCGGCCGCCAGATCTCGCCGCCTTTCAACGGGATCTCGACCGGCTGGTCGATGAAGGTATCGTCCGGCTTCATCCCGTTCGCGAACGCGGCGCCATAGACGAACGGCTTGAACGTCGAGCCCGGCTGGCGCCGCGCCTGCGCGACGTGGTCGAACGGTTCGTTGGTGAAGTCGCGGCTGCCGACCCACGCGCGGATCTGCCCGTCGCGCGGATCGATCGCGAGGAAGCCGGCCTGCACGTCGGTCTTCGCCTTGCACAGCGCGCGCATGAAACCGCGGTCGGCCGCGAGCAGCTTCATCGCGGCCGCGTCGTTCTTGCCGGCGTCCTGCGCGGCCTTGTACTCGGGCGACTCGCGCATGAAGGTTCGGAACACCTCGTTGTCGGTGCCGCAGCCGTCGCGACCGCTCCACGCGCTGTTCGCGATGCCCTGCAACTGGTTGCCCTGCAGCGTGAGCGCCTGCGTCGCCATCTGCTGCAGCCGCGCGTCGATCGTCGTGCGCACGATCAGCCCGTCCGAGTAGATGTTGTAGTCGTTGCGGTCGGCCCACGCGATCAGCCATTTGCGCAGCTGCTGCGCGAAGTGCGGCGCCGGGCCCGGCGGCTCCTTCTGGCGCTCGAAGTCGATCCGCAGCGGCCGGCGCTGCAACTGCGCGAACTGCGCGGGCGACAGCTTGCCGTACTTCACCATCTGGCCGAGCACCGTGTTGCGGCGCTGCAGCGCGCGCTCGGGGTTCAGCACCGGGTTGTAGTAGCTGTTGCCCTTCAGCATCCCGACCAGCGTGGCGCTGTCGAGCACGTCGAGCTCGTCGGCCGACTTGTCGAAATAGGTGCGCGCGGCCATCTCGACGCCGTACGCGTTGTACAGGAACGGCACCGTGTTCAGGTAGGTCTCGAGGATCTGGTCCTTGCTGTAGACCGCCTCGATCTTCAGCGCGGTGATCGCCTCCTTCACCTTGCGCGTGAGCGTCGGCGCACGGCCGATCTCGTCCGGGTAAAGGTTGCGCGCGAGCTGCTGCGTGATCGTCGAGCCGCCCTGGCGGCTGCCCGAGAACGTGTGGAGCGCGGCCGACGCCGTACGCTTCCAGTCGAGGCCGTGATGCTCGTAGAAACGGTGATCCTCGGTCGCGATCAACGCGTCGACCATGTGCGGCGAGATCTGCTTGAGCGGCACCCACTCGCGGTTGGACGGCTTGAATTCGGCGAGCAGCTTGCCGTCGGCGGACAGCACCTGGGCAGGCTGGTCGACGCGTGCCTTGCGGATGTCGCCGATGCCCGGCGTGAACGGGATGAGCACGACCACGTACACCACGAACAGCGCCGGCACGGCGGCGCCAGCGAGCAGCACGCCGCGGCGCGTCGGGTGACGGACATGGTGCCACGCGGTGGCGGCGAGAGGCTTGACCCGCGCGACGGCGGCAGCCGCGACGGGTTGGGCGCGCGCGACCCATCTGGCACAGAAGGCACGCACTGACGACACGTTTCGGCGATTCACTCGGGTGGAGCTCGGCTGAAAAGGGTGCATCGTACCAAACTCGCGCGGGCCGCCTGACGGCGATGGCCTGGCGGCGACCTACCCGTGGCGGCTGCGCGGGCGGTCCCCACGCAAAAAAGGCGCGCGCCCCGCAACGGGAACGACGCGCCAAGCCTGGTACGACAAACGGGCGGCCGCGCCGGGCGCGGCCGATCGGCGCGGCGACTCAGCGCACGAGAAAACCGTAGGTCAGCGGATCGCGCTCGTCGACGATCCAGTTCGCGAATCCGCAGATATGGGCGCTGCCTTCCACTTCGGGAATCACGGCCGGGATGTCGCCGACCGTCGTTTCGCGCAGCACGCGCCCCTTGAAGACCGTGCCGACGATCGATTCGTTGACGAGCGTGTCGCCGGCCGCGAGCAGCCCGCGCTGGTAGAGCTGCGCGACCCGGCCGCCGGTGCCGGAGCCCGTCGGCGAGCGGTCGACCTCGCGATCCGCGAACACGCAGCAGTTCGCCTGCGTCGAGCCCGGGTGGCGCGGCGCATTCGCGATGATCGTGCCGTAGATGTGGTTGATTTCCGGGATCTCCGGATGCACGACCGGGTACTTCGCGTTCGCGGCGGCCTTCACTTCCGCGCCGAAGCGGATCAGCCGTTCCACCGCCGCTTCGCGCACCGGCAGGTCGAACGGCGCACCGTCGACGTAGAAATAGAACGCGCCGCCGTACGCGATGTCGCCGGTCACGGTGCCGAACGACGGCGTCTCGACCGACACGTCGCGCTGCCAGATGAACGACGGCACGTTGACGAAGCGCACCGGCCCCGCGTGCTCGCCGTCCCATTTGACGAACGCCTCGATGAAGCCGCACGGCGCGTCGATGCCGACCCGTGTTTCCGGCACCGTGCGCTGCACCCAGCCGAGCTCGACCGCCGCGGTCGACAGCGCGATCACGCCGTGCCCGCAATGGTCGCTGTAGCCCTCGTTGTGCACGAAGATCACGCCGAAATCCGCGTTCGGCGACACGGGCTCGGTCAGGTAGCCGCCGTACATGTCGGCATGGCCGCGCGGTTCGAACATCAGCGCGCGGC
Organism: Burkholderia sp. AU27893; assembly: GCF_002223205.1. Taxonomy (NCBI): domain Bacteria; kingdom Pseudomonadati; phylum Pseudomonadota; class Betaproteobacteria; order Burkholderiales; family Burkholderiaceae; genus Burkholderia; species Burkholderia sp. AU27893. The sequence goes on from NZ_NKFD01000004.1 coordinate 1,215,549, forward strand.
GGATCTCGTCGGCGTTGTCCTTGAGCCACGCGCGGCGCTGGACGATCGTGTCGCCGGGCGCGCGCGGCAGCCCGCTCGTGACGATGCGGAACGCTTCGCCGCCGGTATGGACTTCGACGGTGGAAAGGGATCGGGAAATTTTCATGGGGGAATCGCAAGCGTTGAAACGAAGAACGGCGGCCGCGCCGCCGTCCGATGGCAGGCTGGCCGTTACTTCGCGTACGGTTCCGGCAGGCCGTTGCGAATCACGTAGACGGTGGTCGGCGCGCCCTTCAGGTCGCCGTTCGCGTCGAACGAATAGATGCCCGCGACGCCCTGATAGTTCGACTTCGCGAGCTGCGCGATCAGCTTCGCCTTGTCGGTGGTCGTGCCGGCCTTGACCATCGCGTCGGCGAGCAGCTTCATCCCGTCGTAGTAGTTCACGCCGTAGACCTGCGTATCGGTGTGATACGTGTCGTGGTACTTCTTCAGGAATTCGCGCCCGGCCGCCGTCTTCTCGAGCGCGACGCCGCCCTGCGCGCAGTAGACGATCGACGCCGCGTCGCCCGCGACCTTGCCCATGTCGGCCGAGCAGATGCCGTCGCCGCCGAGCAGCTTCGCGCGCAGGCCGCGCTGCTTCATCTGCTTGGCCATCGGCGCGCCCTGTGCCGCATAGCCGCCGAGGAAGATCACGTCGGGGTTGCTGGCCTTGATCTTGGTGAGAATGCCGAGGAAGTCGGTGGCCGACGAACTCGTGAATTCCTGGTCGACGATCTTGATCCCGTTCGCCTTCGCGACGTTCATGAACTGCTCGGCCACGCCCTGCCCGTACGCGGTGCGATCGTCGATCACGGCGGCGGTCTTCGCGTTCAGCGTCTTCGCGGCGAAGGTCGCCATCGTGCCGCCGAGCTGCTCGTCGCTCGCGCCGATCCGGAAGATGTTCTTGAAGCCCTGCCTGGTCAGTGCCGGGTTCGACGCGACCGGCAGCATCGGCACGCCGGCGCTCGAGTACACGCGCGAGGCCGGAATCGCGACGCCCGAGTTGTATGGCCCGAGCACCGCGACCACGCCCTTGTCGACGAGATTCTGCGCCACCTGCACGCCGGCCTTCGGATCGGCCTGGTCGTCGTCGGAGACCAGTTTGAAGGTGACGGTCTTGCCGGCGACCTTGATGCCGGCCTTGTTGAGTTCGTCGACGGCCAGGCGCGCGCCGTTTTCATTGTCCTTGCCGTTCGCGGCCTGCGGGCCGGTCAGCGGCGCCGAATGGCCGATCATGACGACTTCCTGCGCGTGCGCGGAAGTCAGCGCGCCGGCGGCGAGGGCCACCGAGAGCGCGGTAACGAGGTGTCGCATGATGTCTCCTGATTGGTTTTGTGTGAAACCAATGTAGGATACGCGTGGTCACCATGCAAGCAATTTCAAAATAAAAATGTCGATTCTGGTCATTTTTCAGACCAGAACGAGCCATGCACGGTCATTTCGGCGTGATGTCGCGCCGCACGCGGCGGATGTGCTGCTCGACATAGAACGCCGCCGCGTCGGCGTCGCCGGACACGATCGCCTCGTAGATCAGCCGGTGTTCGGACACGTAGAGCCGGATCCGGCCCGCATCGTAGATGCCGTCGTCCTTCAGCCGCTTCCACAACGGCTGGTCCATCGTCTTCGCGACTTCGTCCGCGATCTTCACGATCAGCGCGTCGCCGGTCATCAGCGCCAGCTGGCGATGGAACAGCCGGTCGCTCTCGTTCCACAGCGCGCGCTGATGCGGATCGTCGACGTCGGTAATGGTTTCCATCTGGGCCAGATAGCGTTCGGCGCCGGGGTCGGCGCGGCCGTGCGCAGCCGCGAGGCGCGCGATCGCCGGCTCCAGGATCAGCCGCACGTCGAGCGTCGACGTCGGGCTGAAATCGGGCTCGGACGCCCGGTGCGTGTCGCCGCGCGCCGCGAGCACGTCGAGCGGCGACGCGACGACGTAGGTGCCCGAATTGCGCTTCGTGAACACGAGCCCTTCGTTCTGCAGTGCGCCGAGCGCCTCGCGCACGGCCGGCCGGCCGACCTGGAACAGCCCCGCGAGCTCGCGCTCGGACGGCAGCCGCGACTCGGCGGCATAGCGCCCCGCGCGGATTTCGTCGCGGATCTTCTCGGCCACCTGCTCGTAGATCTGCAGCGGCCTGAAACCGCCTTCGAGTGTGTCGGGACGCGCGGACATCATCGTATGGCTCCTGCCCGGTCGCGGGCGTGAATCTGGAATGGGTTCGCACTATACCGGAGCGCGCCGGCATCGAGGCCATGGCGGCCCGTCTGGACAGATATTAGAACCAAAACCGGCGAGGCGCTTTATTTTCTGGGTTGCGGCCGGGCCAGCAAGTGGTATAGATTCGATCCACACTGCCCTGTGTCACGGTATCCGGCAGCTCTTGGCGGGCGCGGCATGCGCCCGTCGTCCACGCTCACCGACGCATGCGACGTACACGATGACCGCTCTTTCCCCGATTCCCGTTTTCGATGCGGCCGGCACGGCCGCGCTGCTCGACTACCCGGCGCTGCTCGCCACCCTCAGGCAAGCCGTCGCCGACTATGCGGCGGGCGAGATCGTCAGCCCCGAACGCCTGGTCGTGCCGCTGCAGGCGGGCGGCGTGATGCTGTCGATGCCGTCGAGCGCGCGCGACCTCGCGGCCCACAAGCTCGTGAACGTGTGCCCCGGCAACGGCGCGCGCGCGCTGCCGACCATCCTCGGCCAGGTCACCGCCTACGACGCGACCACCGGCGAGATGCGCTTCGCGCTCGACGGCCCGACGGTCACCGGGCGCCGCACGGCGGCCATCACCGCGCTCGGCATCCAGGCGCTGCATGGCGCCGCGCCGCGCGACATCCTGCTGATCGGCACCGGGAAACAGGCGGCCAATCACGCGGAAGCGCTCGCCGCGATCTTTCCCGAAGCGCGCCTCCACGTGCGCGGCACAAGCGCCGACAGCGCAGCGGCATTCTGTGCCGCGCACCGCGCGCAGGCGCCACGCCTCGTGCCGCTCGACGGCGACGCGATTCCCGATGCGATCGACGTGGTCGTCACGCTGACGACGAGCCGCACGCCCGTCTATCGCGAGGCCGCGCGCGAAGGCCGGCTCGTGGTCGGCGTCGGCGCGTTCACCGCGGACGCGGCCGAGATCGACGCGAACACGGTGCGCGCGAGCCGGCTGGTCGTCGACGATCCGGCCGGCGCGCGCCACGAGGCCGGCGACCTGATCGTCGCGCAGGTCGACTGGCAGCACGTCGCGTCGCTCGCCGACGTGCTCGCCGGCGCATTCGACCGCACCGGGCCGCTGCTGTTCAAGAGCGTCGGCTGTGCGGCGTGGGATCTCGCCGCGTGCCGCACCGCGCGCGATGCGCTGGCTGCGCGCGAGGCTGGGTGACCCTGCAACGTCCCCCATCAGCCGCGCTCGCGGCATCGCCAACCCGGAGCCGACCCGGCGATTTCCCGTACGCGTTGTAGGAATCGCCCTACAACGCGTCGCAGCGGCCTACATCAACTTCCAATTCGGCCGATTTCAATTTCGGCGGCGCAACACGATACTGCCGGCATGAATGCCATCCAGTTACCCGCCGCGCTCCGGGTGTTTCTCGTCGATCATGCCGCTGCCGTCCGGCAGCGGATCGCGCTGCTCGTCGGCGCGATCCGCGGTGTCGCCGTCGTCGGCGAAGCGGAAGACGGCCAGGACGCGTGGGCCCATATCCGCAGCAGCCAGGCGGACGTGGTGATCGTCGACCTGCGGCTGGCGGACGGCAGCGGCCTCGAGCTGATCGGGACGCTGTCGAAGGCCGCGCCGCGCATCGTCACGATCGTGCTGACGAATCACTCGGCGCCGGCATTCAGAGAGGCATGCGCGTTGGCCGGAGCCGACTACTTCTTCGACAAGACCGTCGAATTCGACGCCGCATGCCAGGTCATCGAATCCCTGGTGCACGCTCGCGTGCACCACCCCTGACGAGCCGGAGTGACTCATGTCCACAGCCACCCCCTGCGCCGCCGACGTATCCCTCACGCCCCGGCCGACGATTCCGCTTCGCGCGGTCACGCGCGCCGACGCCGCCAAGCATCCCGCCGCGCGCTGCTCGGTGTGCGCGATGCGCTCAATGTGCCTGCCGCCGCACCTGACCGCGGCCGAATACGGCCGCCTCGACTCGATCATCTGCACGACCCGGCAGGTACGCCAGGGCGACGCGCTGTTCCGCACCGACGATCCGTTCCAGAGCATCTATGCGGTGCGCGCGGGTTCGTTCAAGACGGTGATGATGCATCGCGACGGCCGCGAGCATGTGACGGGCTTCCAGATCGCCGGTGAAACGCTCGGGATGGACGGCATCGGCAGCGGCCAGCATTGCTGCGACGCGATCGCGCTCGAGGACAGCGTCGTGTGCATCATCCCGTTCGGTGCGCTCGAAGCGGCGTGCCGCGAGATCAAGCCGATGCAGCACTTCCTCTACCAGATGCTGAGCAGCGAGATCGTCCGCGAATCCAGCCAGATGCTGCTGCTCGGCACGATGTCGGCCGAGCAGCGCGTCGCGCATTTCCTGCTGAACCTGTCGTCGCGTTTCGAGGCGCGCGGCTATTCGGCGACGGAATTCAACCTGCGGATGACGCGCGAGGAAATCGGCTGCTATCTCGGGATGAAGCTCGAAACCGTGAGCCGGATGTTCTCGCGGTTCCATCGCGAAGCGCTGGTCGAAACGCGCGGCAAGCGCGTGCGCATCATCGATTCGCAAGCGCTCGCCCGGGTCTGACGAGCCGGAACCCAGGCTGCGCCTGACGGCGCCGCGCGCGATGCATCAGCGCATCGCGCCATCGGCCGCCGCGTTGCGCAGCCCCACCCTTGCACCGGCCGCCTGGCACGCGAGCAGCGCCTGTTCGGCCTGCATGAACGCGCGGCGCAGCGCGTCGTCCAGGTTGCCGCCGACGCACGGCGGCAGCGGCCAGCGCGCCGTGTCGTGCGTCACGAGGTCGAGTCGCACGTCGTACACGCGAACGCCGCCCTCGTCGGCACTCGCTTCAATGGCGAGGTAACAGCCGTCGATCAGCGCGCGAAACCGTTCGAGCCGCACCAGCTGCGCGCCGGCTTCGGCTTCGACCGCGGCGGTCGCCGCGAATCCCAGGCAGGCGATCTGCATGCCCACGCCCATGTCGTGTCTCCCTGACGGGGCCGCCCGCTCGTCGACCGCCTTGCATGTGCCGCCCGCACCGGAAGGCGGCGGCACCTGTTGCCCGTGGCACGGCGCGACTTCTGCGATCGCTGCCCGGCCGATAGTCTGCCCGTGCCGTCGCCGGCGCGGGTCCGTTCATACGTTGAAGGTCTGCGACGTCTTCATCTCGATCCACGTCATGCCGGCCCGCAGCCCTTCGATCATCGCCTCGCGTTCGGTCTGATACGCATGGCTGTGCTCGAACGTATGATGAAAACGCGCGGCGCCGGTGCCGTGCTCGACCGACACGCGGCAGCGGAATTCGCCCGATTCGCACGGGCGCGTCTCGACTTCGACGGACCAGTCGCGTTCGTGAATGTTGCCCTGCAGTGTCATGCGCCCTCCTGCGGTATCAGTCTCCGAGCCGGAAGTGGCCGCTGTGCAGCAGCACCGGCCGGCCGCCGATTTCCTCGAGCATGCGTCGTGCCATCGCCTCGATCGCCGACCGGTGCGCGTCGAATGCGGCCAGCAGGTCGCGTTCGAGCAGCGACGGCGCGCCGAAATGATCCTCCAGCGCCTCGGCCGTGACCGCGCACTGCACGCACCGTCCGTCGACCAGTGCCGAAAACGCCACGACCAGGTCGCGTGCGCAATATTCGGGGGGCTCCGGCGGGAAAACAATCTGCATCTGTCGGCCTGTCATCGTCGTGATGGCTCCATGACAAGAGCATAGTGGCGCGCGCGCCCGCACGCTTGACCCACGTCAACCGGTTCGCTGCACCGCACGATAACGGTGCGGCAGCGTGCCGGCGCGGCTGCGCGATGCCGCTACAAACGGCTTTCAGCCTGCGTCGGGCTCGATCGTCGCGCCGCGCTCCGCGAGCAGCTCGCGCAGCACGCTGCGGTGGCAACGGCGCTCGTCGTCGCAATAGCAGCCGATCGAAAACGCCGTGGTCGCCGACAGCGCCGCCAGCAGGTCGAGCACCTTCGGCGCCTCGCCGTGCGCCATCTCCGCACGGAAGTGACGCCGGAACGCGTTCCATTCGGCATCGGTTGCGGCGGCCTGCGCCTGCGCGACGAGTTCCGGGCTCGGCGACAGTGTCGGCAGCCATACATCATAGTAGTTGCGCGACGCGAATTCCGCCTTCGGCACGCCGCGCGGCGGCCGCCGCACCGTGCCGATCCGCAGGCCCTCGCCGGCCGCGCGCGGCGTGCCGAGTTGGATGATCCGGATGCCCATGTGCTTCCTTCCGAGTTGTGTGGGATGCCGTGATCGTACCGCCGTGCGTGGCCCCGCGTCAGCCGGGTGGCGCACCTTGCGGCCGCACGACGAAAAACCGGCTGCCCCCTTGCGAAGACAGCCGGTTCGGCCAGCCGTGTTGCGCGCCGGGGCGCGCCGCGCTCAGACGCCGCTCTTCAGCACCTTGCCGATGGCATCCGCGACGATGGCGACGTTCGAGTCGTTCAGGCCCGCGACGCACATCCGGCCCGAACGCAGGATGTACACGCCGTGCACTTCGCGCAGCGCGTCGACCTGCGATTCGGTCAGGCCCGTGTACGTGAACATCCCGCGCTGCTTCACGTAGCGCGTGAGTGCCTCGCCGCTGACGTGGTCGCGCAGGCCGTCATGGATCGACTGGCGCATCCGAGCGATGCGGCGGCACATCGCCGCCAGTTCCTCTTCCCACTGCTTGCGCAGCGCGGGCGTGCCGAGCACGGTTGCCACGACCTTCGCGCCGTAGGTTTGCGGGTTGCTGTAGTTCGAGCGCACCGCGCCGGCCAGCTGGCCGAGCACGCGCTCGGCCGCGGCGGCATCCTCGCAGACGACGCTCAGGCCGCCCACGCGCTCGCCGTACAGCGAGAAGTTCTTCGAGAACGAGTTCGCGACCAGCGCCGGCACGCCACGGCGGGCCAGTTCGCGCACCGCGAACGCGTCCGCGTCGAGGCCCGCGCCGAAGCCCTGGTACGCCATGTCGACGAACGGCAGCAGCCCGCGCGCCTCGATCACGTCGATCAGCTTCTCCCACTGGCCTTCGTCGAGGTCGACACCGGTCGGGTTGTGGCAGCACGCGTGCAGCAGCACGATGCTGCGCGCGGGCAGCGCATCGATCGCCGCGAGCATCGCGTCGAACTTCAGGCCGCCCGTCGCTTCGTCGTAGTACGGATACGTGTTCACCGTGAAGCCGGCGCGCTCGAAGATGAAGCGGTGGTTTTCCCAGCTCGGATCGCTGAGCCACACCTGCGAATCCGGGAAATAGCGCTTCAGGAAATCGGCGCCGACCTTCAGTGCGCCGGAGCCGCCGAGCGTCTGCAGCGTCGCGATGCGCCCGGCCGCGCGGGCCGGGTGATCGGCGCCGAACACGAGCGCCTGTACGGCGTCACGATACGCGGCCAGGCCGACCATCGGCAGGTACGGCTTCGCGCCGCTGTCGCGCTGCAGCGTGGTTTCGGCTTCGCGCACGGCGCCCATCACCGGAATCCGGCCTTCGGCGTCGAAGTAGATGCCGATGCTCAGGTTGACCTTCTGGTCGCGCGGATCTTTCTGGAAGTTCTCGTTGAGCGTCAGGATCGGATCGCCCGGGTACGCGTCGATGTGTTCGAACATGGCTTGAATCGGTCTCGTTTGGAAGAATGGTCGGTGGTGGCCTGCGTCAGCGTGCGGATGCGCCGTCGTGCACCGCATAGCCTGCATTCTTCTGACGGAAGCGATACCCGACCGCGAGCACCGCGAGCCATACCGGGATCAGGTACACCGACAGGCGGAGATCCGGCGTCAGGTACATCACGACGAGAATGCCGGCCATGAAAGCCAGGCACAGGTAATTCGTGAAAGGATAGCCCAGACTGCGGAAGGAAGTCTCCTCCCCGGCCGCGCGCTTCGCCTGGCGGAACTTCAGGTGGATCAGCGTGATCATCGCCCAGTTGATGATCAGCGCCGACACGACGAGGCCCATCAGCACCTCGAACGCCTTGCCCGGCATGAAGTAGTTGACCAGCACGCACACGCCGGTCGCGAGCGCCGACGCGCCGAGCGCGGCGAGCGGAATGCCGCGCTTGTTCACCGAGCACAGCACCTTCGGCGCGTTGCCCTGCTGCGCGAGGCCGAACAGCATCCGGCTGTTGCTGTACACGCCGCTGTTGTAGACCGACAGCGCGGCCGTCAGCACGACCACGTTCAGCACGTTGGCCACCAGGTTGCTGCTCAGCGCGTGGAAGATCAGCACGAACGGGCTGCCGCCGGTGACGACCTTTTCCCACGGATACAGCGACAGCAGCACCGCGAGCGCGCCGATGTAGAAAATCAGGATGCGATAGATCACCTGGTTGGTCGCGCGCGGAATGCTGCGCTTCGGATCGTCGGCCTCGGCCGCGGTGATGCCGATCAGTTCCAGCCCGCCGAACGAGAACATGATCGCGGCCATCGACATCACGAGCCCCGACACGCCGTTCGGGAAGAAGCCGCCGTGTTGCCACAGGTTCCGGACACTCGCCTCCGGCCCTGCATGGCCGCTCGCGAGCAGCCAGCCGCCGAAGCCGATCATCCCGACGATCGCGGCGACCTTGATGATCGAGAACCAGAATTCCGTCTCGCCGTACGACTTCACGCTGGCCAGGTTGAGCAGGTTGATCGCGACGAAGAAGACCAGCGCCGACACCCAGGTCGGCACGCCCGGCCACCAGTACTGCACGTAGATCCCGACGGCCGACAGCTCGGCCATGCTGACGAGGATGTACAGCACCCAGTAGTTCCAGCCCGACAGGAAGCCGGTGAAGTGGCCGACGTACTTGTTGGCGAAGTAGCTGAACGAGCCGGCGACGGGCTCGTCGACGACCATCTCGCCGAGCTGGCGCATGATGAAGAACGCGACGATGCCGGCCACCGCGTAGCCGAGCAGCACGGACGGGCCCGCCATCTTGATCGTCTGCGCGATGCCGAGGAACAGCCCCGTGCCGAGCGCGCCGCCGAGCGCAATCAGCTGGATGTGCCGGTTCTTCAGCCCGCGCTTCAGGCCGTCGCTCTCGTTTCCAGAAACCATGTCTTCTCCACTCTGTCCGCGCCCGCCTGCAGCGGGGTGCGGCGCGCCTCGGTGTGCCGGGCGCTGTTTTGGTGTGCCGGGGCCGTTCGTGGAGCCGCCGGGTTGGGGACTGCAATCTTCGCGTGGCGGCGCCCGATTCGCGTCGGCGTGCCCGCCAGACCGGCCGCCGACCGTCGCCGCGCCCGCCTTGCTGCGTTCGCACACGAAAATCCGGCGTCAGTTTAGCGTCGCGACGGCGAAATCGGGTTTCGTAACCCGTTCATGCAAACCCTACATTATGAGATAAGATTGCATCCGGGAGACGGATGAGGAAACAAAAATGCATGAACCGGTTCTGGATCGCCTCGATCGCCACTTGCTCGCGATCCTGCAGGAGAACGGCCGCGCGTCGAACCTCGACCTGGCGAAGGCCGTCGGCCTGTCACCCGCGCAGACGCTGCGCCGCCACCGGCGGCTGGAGGAAATCGGTGCGATCCGTCGCTATGAAACCCGGCTGTGCCCCGACACGCTCGGTTTCGGCGTGACCGCTTTCGTGCACGTGACGATGGAGCGCGGGCATATCCGCGACCTGTCGAAGTTCCAGAAACTGGTGTCCGATCTCGCGCAGATCCAGGAGTGCTTCTCGGTGACGGGCGACATCGACTACGTGCTGAAGGTCGTCGCGCACGATCTGAAGGGCTTGTCGCGATTCCTGCTCGAGACGCTGATGCGTATTCCCGGCGTGAGCGGCGTGCATTCGAGCGTGTGCCTCGACGAGATCAAGTGCACGAGTGCGATGCCGGTCGAGGCCTGATTCGGCGGGCCGGCCCCGTTATCTCACCGCTTCAAACGCACTGATCAACAACGCCCCCGCCGCGATCACCGCGCAACCGGCCGCCCGGCGCGGCGTCAGCCGCTCGCCGAGATACACCCGCGCGATCAGCGCCGCGAACACCACGCTCGTTTCCCGCAGCGCCGACACAGGCCCCATCGGCGCGCGATCCATCGCCCAGATCACGATGCCGTACGCGAGCGCCGCGAACACGCCGCCGCACGCGGCCTTCGCCGTTTCCCCGGCCTCCTGCGTCAGCCGCAGCGGCCCCGCCCGCAGCCGGTAGTAGGCCGCCATCATCGCGCCCGTCAGCACGAACATCCACGCGGTATAGCCGACCGTATTGCCGCTTTCCCGCACGCCGATCCCGTCGACCACGCTGTAGGCCGCGATCGACACGCCGGTCGCGAACGCGGTTGGCAGCACCTGCATCATCCGGTGCTTCGCGCCGCGCCCGCGCTCCAGGCCGATCGCCAGGATGCCCGCGCAGATCAGCACGAGCCCAGCCTGCGCGCCCAGGTTCAGCCGCTCGCCCGCGAACGCCGCCGCACCGAGCGTGACGAGCAGCGGCGCGGTGCCGCGTGCGACCGGATACGCGACGGTGAGGTCGCCGTGCTCGTATGCGCGCACCAGCAGCAGCGTATAGACGACGTGCAGCACGGCCGACGCGACGACGCACGCCCAGCTCGCGGGCGTGATCGGCGCCGCGGCCGGCAGGAACAGCAGCGCGAACAGCCCGATCGCGATCTGCAGCACCGTGGCCGACCGCAGCCGGTCGCCGCTGCTGCGGACGAGCGCATTCCACGACGCGTGCAGGAACGCCGCACACAGGACGGCAAACAGAACGGGAATCGGCACGCTGAATACTCGCTGACGGTCGGCCACGCGAAATCGTCGCCGCAGGGCGTTCATCGTAGGAATACGTCATCCGATTGTCAAAAAACGGGCGCTGCAGCGCACCGTGCGCCCACCGGTCGATCACGTCCTTTCGCCCGCCCCGCGCGGCATCCGCGGCAACCGGCCCACGCACCGCGAGATGTGACGCGAACGTGGCATGCGGTCAGCCCCTTTCCGTTCGCTTTCGCGTCGCATTCCGCCGTAATGAAATCGATACCGCAGCGCAATCGCGACGAAACCACTCCGTCCCCATATCTTCATACGGGACTGTTCCAATGCGCGTGCTCGCTCAAGAGCTTCGCGCCGAACCGACACGGCGACGGGGCCGCTCTCCACCATCGAAGACCTTACCTGGAGTTTCCCGATGTTCCGTCAAGCCTTGCTCGTCTCCGCCTGCGCAGCCGCGGCGCTGGCGCTGTTCGCCTGCGGCGGCAGCGACGATCCCACGTCGACGCCTGCCGTGTCGTCGCAGGATGCGCTGCAGACCGCCACGCCGATCAAGCACGTCGTCGTGATCTACGGCGAAAACATCTCGTTCGACCACTACTTCGGCACGTACCCGAACGCGACGAACCCGTCGGGCGAACCGGCGTTCACCGCCAAGTCCGGCACGCCGACGATCAACGGGCTGACCGGCACGCTGCTCACCGCGAACCCGAACTTCACGAACACGGCCAACGGCACCGACGCGGCGAACCCGTTCCGCCTCGACCGCACGCAGGCCGCGACCGCGGACCAGAACCACGCGTACACGGCCGAGCAGCAGGCCGAGGACAACGGCCTCGCCGACCTGTTCCCGAAATACACCGGCAAGGGCTCGTCCGGCGGCGCCGGCGCGTTCGGCACGAAGGGCCAGGTGATGGGCTACTTCGACGGCAACACCGTGACGGCCCTGTGGAACTATGCGCAGCGCTTCGCGATGAGCGACAACACGTTCACGACGGTCTACGGCCCGTCGACGCCGGGCGCGCTGAACGTCGTGTCGGGCCAGACCAACGGGATGCAGATCGTCAAGACGTCGAAGCAGCCGTCGACGCTCGCCGCGACCTCGTACTACATCAACGACGGCCAGGGCGGCTTCACGATGATCAACGACGTCGACCCGGGCTTCGACGTGTGCTCGAGCACGACCGACCAGGCGATGATGACCGGCAAGAACATCGGCGACCTGCTGAACAGCGCGAAGATCACGTGGGGCGGCTTCATGGGCGGCTTCAACCTGTCGACGACGAACGGCAACGGCACCACGGGCTGCGCGCGCAGCACGGTCGCCACCGCCGTGAACGCCGCGACGGCCGACTACATCCCGCACCACAACTGGTTCCAGTACTACGCGTCGACCGCGAACCCGCAGCACACGCGCCCGAGCTCGGTCGCCGCGATCGGTTCGAGCTTCCAGACCGACGGCAAGACCGCCGAACCGGCGAACCACCAGTACGACACGGACGACTTCTTCGCCGCCGTCAAGGCCGGCAACTTCCCGTCGGTCAGCTACCTGAAGGCGCCGGCGGCGCAGGACGGGCATGCGGGCTATTCGGATCCGCTCGACGAGCAGGCGTTCGTGACGAAGGTCGTCAACTTCCTGCAGCAGCAGCCGGACTGGCAGAACACGGCCGTGATCGTCACGTATGACGACTCGGACGGCTGGTACGACCACGTGTACACGGCGCCGACGCACGCATCGTCGGACCCGGTCGACCAGGTCAACGGCAGCGGCAAGTGCGGCACCGGCGGCACCACCGGCGTGAACGGCGCGACCGTGAACGGCCGCTGCGGCCCGGGCGTGCGCATTCCGCTCGTCGTGATCTCGCCGTACGCGAAGCAGAACTACGTCGACCACACGATGCTCGACCAGGCATCCGTCGTGCGCTTCATCGAGGACAACTGGCTCGGCGGCCAGCGCATCGGCGGCGGCTCGTTCGATGCGACGGCGGGCGACCTGCGGGCGTTGTTCGACTTCACGTCGAAGCCGAACACGACGCCGCTGTACCTCGACCCGACGCTCGGCACCGTATTGAGCTCGGCACCGGCGATCTGACCGGTACGTCGTGACCGCATGGCCGGCGCAGCACGCGCCGGCCGTTTCCATTTCAACGCGTCGCTTCGTGCGACGCCCGTTTTTCGACCGACAGCATGACAGCTCGCCCCGCGTTTCCGTCTCCCGATGCCGCCGGCACACCCGCGCCGCGTGCCCCTTCCCGCCTGCTGCGCCGCGCGGCGTTCGTGATCGGCGCCGCCGTGCTCGGCTACGGCGCGTTCGCGATCGCGTTCCCCGCGCAGGTGCCCGCGGCGATCGGCACCGTCGTCGCCGACTGGACGGGCGCGAACCCGCATCCGGTCGTGCTGCAGCGACCCGTCGCGCAACCGCTGTCGGCGGTCGCGCAGCTCGGCCGCGCGCTGTTCGCCGATCCGTCGCTGTCCGCGTCGGGCAAGCAGTCGTGCGCGTCGTGCCACAGCCCGGATCATGCGTATGGCCCGCCGAATGCGCTCGACGTGCAGCCGGGCGGCCTCGCGATGACGCAGCAGGGCTATCGCCCGCCGCCGTCGCTGATGTACCTGTACCGTCAGCCGAACTTCAGCATCGGCCCCGATGCCGGTGAAAACGACGCCGCGCCGAGCGTCGCGCAGCAGGCTGCATCCGCGGCCGGCGTCGTCAAGGCGCAGAAGGTGGCCGGCACGTCGGCCGCGCCGCAACTCGTGCCGCAGGGCGGGTTGTTCTGGGATGGCCGCGCCGATACGCTTCAGCAACAGGCGTTCGGCCCACTGCTGAATCCGGTCGAGATGGCGAACGCGAGCGTCGACGACGTCGCGCGCAAGCTCAAGCAGTCGTCGCACCGCGCGCAGCTCGAGCAACTGTTCGGCCCGCGCGTGTTCGACAGCCCGCAGCTCGCGGTGTCGGAGGCGATGTTCGCGATCGCGCGGTACCAGGTGGAAGATCCGTCGTTCCATCCGTACAACAGCAAGTACGACCGCTGGCTCGAAGGCCGTGCGCGCTTCACGCAGGCCGAACTGCGCGGGCTGCGCCTGTTCAACGATCCGGACAAGGCGAATTGCGCGGGCTGCCACCTGTCGAAACCCGGCAAGGACGGGCTGCCGCCGATGTTGACCGACTACCAGTACGAGGCGCTCGGCGCGCCGCGCAACAAGGAGCTGGCGCAGAACCGCAACCCGGCGTTCTACGATCTCGGCGTGTGCGGGCCGTTCCGCGACGACCTGAAGGACCAGACGCAGTATTGCGGGATGTTCCTGACGCCGACGCTGCGCAACGCGGCGACGCGCCACGTGTTCTTCCACAACGGCGTGTTCCACACGCTCGACCAGGTGATGGCGTTCTACAACGAACGCAGCATCTCGCCGCAGAAGTTCTATTCGCGCGGCGCGGACGGCAAGGTCGACGAATACGACGACATCCCGCCGAAGTATCGCGCGAACGTCGACGTGACCGATGCGCCGTTCGATCGCAAGCCGGGTGACAAGCCCGCGATGACGGCGCAGGACATCAAGGATATCGAAGCATTCCTGGGTACGCTGAACGACGAGCCGGTGCGGCATTGAGTGCGGGATGACCGCCGCGCCGCGTCGTGTCAGCGGCGCGCGCGGATGCAGAGGAACGCCGGGGCCAGCGACAGCTCCGCATGAAGCCGCTCCGATGCGGCCTTCATCTCCGGCAGCGGCTTCGGCTCGACGAACCGGTCGAGCCGCCAGCCGCTGTCGGCCACGGCGTTCAGGATGTCGGCAAGCGGCCGCCGCCACGCTTCGACATAGGGTTTCGGTTCGCCGAAACCCGACCAGTGACAGCCGAAGCGGGACGTATCGAAATAGGTGCCCTCGCCGCGCGTGCGTTCGTCCATCCAGTCGCGCATCGGATGGGCCATCGAAAACACGAGCGTGGCGCCCGGCCGTGCGACACGCCGGAATTCACGCAGCGTCGACGCAAGGTCGCGCACGTAGTCGAATGCGAGCGAACAGACGATCTTGTCGAACGCTTCGTCGGGCAACCACGTGAGCGGCCCCTCCAGATCGCCCTCCACGATGTCGACCGCGAGGCCCTCGCAGCGCGTTCTCGCCAGCGCGACCATCTCCGGCGTGACGTCGAACGCATGCACCGTCGCGCCCTGGCGCGCGAGGTGTTCGCTGCAGATGCCCGGCCCGCAGCCGGCGTCGAGCACCGCGAGGCCGTCGACGTCGCCGAGCAGCGCCATCGTCGCCGGACGTTCGTAGAGCGCGTTGTGCGCCTTCGTCGGCGCGATGTCGGCGTAGCGTTGCGCAAAGCTCGCGTAAGCGCGGCGGCCGGGTGGTTCGTTCGGATCGGTCATGCGGACTCCTTCGATAGAAACGGGGGGAGCCGATTCTGCCTGATCCGCCGGCGGGTGGCGACCGGCGTCTCGCCTGCGTCACGACAGGCTGTCGAGCAGCCGATACCAGGCCACACCGGCCGCGATGTAGAAGCGCTGCAGCCCGTGAAACGGAATGGGCCGGATCGGCGTGCGCCGGAACGGCAGCGGCAGTTGCGCATCGCCCGACAGGTGCGCGGCCAGATGCTTGCCGAGCGTCGTCGCCATCGCGATGCCGCGCCCGTTGTAGCCGAGCGCGATCGTCACGCCCGGCACGGGCTCGTGCACGTGCGGCATGAAATCAGCGGTGATCGCGACGCGCCCGGCCCAGCGGTACTCGAACCGGACACCCTTCAGTTGCGGATACAGCAGCGTCGTCGCACGCTCGAGATGTCGCCAGTCGCTCGTCGCACGCGGTTCCGCGAACGGGCCGCGGCCGCCCATCAGCAGGCGTCCCGCAGCATCGCGCCGGAAGTACAGCAGCAGGCGCCGTGCATCCGATGCGACCTCGCCGCCGGCGAGGATGTCGCGACCGAGTTCCGGCGCGAGCGGTTGCGTCGCGACGATGAAGCTGTTCGCGGCGATCACCGACTGGCGCAAGCCCGGCCATAGTCCGTCCGTATACCCGTTGGTCGCGATCACGACGCGGTCCGCCGATACCGTCGCGCCGCCGGCCGTCGCGACCTGCCAGCGGCCGTCGGCACGCGTCAGCCCGACGGCGCGCGTCAGCCCGTGCACGATCGCCCCGCTCGCCTGCGCGGCGCGCACGAGGCCGCGCGTATAGCTGAGCGGCTGCACGCTGCCCGCGCGGCGATCGATCCAGCCGCCCGCGTACGCATGCGTGCCGAGCCGGCGCGCGACCTCGTCGCGACCGAGCAGCTCGACCGGTGCGCCGCGCGCGGCCCATTGCTGCGCACGCCGGGCGACCGTGTCGAGCATCGCGGCAGTCGGCGCCGGCTGGATCCAGCCGTGGCGTCGCGCATCGCAGTCGATCGCGTGCCGCGCGATCAGGTCGAATACCGTGTCGGCCGCACCGCCGACCACGGCGGCAAGTTGCTCGCCGGCTTCGTCGCCGAACCGGCGGATCAATTCGTCGGGGTCGTATTTCAGGCCGGGGATCACTTGCCCGCCGTTGCGGCCGGACGCGCCCCAGCCCGGCTGCGCGCCGTCGATCACGCGCACGTTCACGCCGCGTTCGGCCAGGTGAAGCGCGGTCGACAGACCCGTAAAGCCGGCACCGACGATCGCCACGTCGCACGACGCGGAAGCGTCGAGCGCGGGTGTATCGGGCGCCGGCGCGGCGGTCGCCGCCCACAGCGAATCCGGCCACTGGGCGTCGGGCCATCCGGGTGCCGCGTTCCTTGCACTCATGTTCGATCCGGGTTGGCGGCGTCGTCCGACGCCAGCAGTCGACGCAGGAATTCCTGCGTGCGGGGATGCTTCGGCTGCGTGAGCACGTCGCGCGCGGATCCGCTTTCGCAGATGGTGCCGTCGTGCAGGAAACACACGCGATCGGCCACTTCGCGCGCGAATGCCATTTCGTGAGTGACGACCACCATGGTCATGCCGTCGCGCGCGAGTCCGCGCATCACGCCGAGCACTTCGCCGACGAGTTCGGGGTCGAGCGCCGACGTCGGTTCGTCGAACAGGATCGCCTGCGGCTCCATCGCGAGCGCGCGTGCGATCGCGACGCGCTGCTGCTGGCCGCCCGACAGCTCGGACGGGTACGCATTCATCCGGTGCGCGAGCCCGACCTTGTCGAGCAGCGCGCGGGCCTGCTCGCGCGCTTGCGCGGCCGGCGTGCGCCGCACGTGGACTGGCCCTTCCATCACGTTCTCGAGCGCCGTGCGATGCGAGAACAGGTTGAAGCGCTGGAACACCATGCCGACCCGCATCCGCAACTCGTGGATCCGTTTCGAGTGTGCGTCGACCTTCACGCCGTCGATCGTGATCGATCCTTCGTCGTAAGTCTCGAAGCCGTTGATACAGCGCAGCACGGTCGATTTTCCCGAGCCGGACGGCCCGATCAGGCACACGACCTCACCTTGCTGCACGTCGAGGCTGACGCCCTTCAGCACGGCGTGTTGCTGAAAGCGCTTGTGTATCGCATCGATCCGGATCATGCGCTTCTCCTCAGCGAGAGTCGCTTGCCGAGCCGGTTCACGCCGAACATCAGCGGCAGGCCGAGCGCGAGATACAGCAACGCGACGAGCGTATAGACGCTCATGTTCTGGAACGTCGACGACGCGATCAGCTGTCCGGCGCGCGTGATCTCCGCGACGGTGATCGTTGACGCGACCGATGAATCCTTCAGCAGCATCACCAGCGTGTTGCCGTAAGGCGGCAGCGCGATGCGGAACGCCTGCGGCAGCACCACGCGCCGCATGATCATCGGCCCGCGCATGCCGATCGCGTGCGCGGCTTCGATCTGGCCACGGTCGATCGCCTCGATGCCCGCGCGGAAGTTTTCCGCCTGGTAGGCCGAATACGCGATGCCGAGACCGAGCACCCCGGCCTGGAATGCCGATAGCTGGATGCCGAGATCGGGCAACACGAAGTACATGTAGAACAGCTGCACGATGATCGGCAGGCCGCGAATCACGTTGACGACCGTGCTCCCGACCGTCGACACGGCACAGTTGGGCGACACCTTCAGCAATGCGAGGATCAGCCCGAGCACCGAGCTGAGCACGAACGCGCATGCCGTGATCTCGATCGTGACCACCGCCCCCTTCAGCAGGATCGGCAGGAAATCGATCGCGTTCTGAAAAAACATGAGGTCTCCTATGCGACGGCCCTGCGGCACGTCGCAGTGGGTGCCCGCGATGCGCGGGCGATACCGCTCGGGAATCCCGGGCGCGCGCTCAGCTCATGTGCCACTTCTGCAGGATCTGCTGCAGCGTGCCGTCGCCCTTCATTTTCCGGATCGCGCCGTTGAGTTGCTCGAGCGTCGCCGTGTCGCCCTTGCGCACGATGAAGCAGACCTGCCCCTTCACGACGCTCTGGTATTCGGGCACGAGCCGGACCTGGCGATTGACGCCGTGTTCGATCTGATACGCGACGATCGGCTGGTCGGCGAAGCCGGCCTTGATGCGGCCGAGCGCGACGTCGCGCATGATGTCGGCGATCGAATCGTAGGTCCGGACTTCCTTGAAGATGCCCTTCTTGTTGAGTGCGTCGACGAACGCCGTACCGACCTGCGCGCCGACCACCTGCCCCTTGAAGTCGTCCATCGACGTATAGCGGCCCGGGTCGTCCGCCTTCACGATCAGGCCTTCGCCGAACGTATAGACCGTGTCGGAGAAGTCGACGACCTGCTGGCGCGCCGGCGTTTTCAGCATCGCGGCCGAGATGATGTCGATCTTCTGCGTGGTGAGCGACGGGATCAGCGCCGAGAACACGGTCTGCTGCACGTCGACGCGAAACCCGGCCGACTTCCCGGCCGCGGTGATCGCATCGACCATCATCCCCTGGATCGAATTGCTCTTGACGTCGAGAAACGTGAACGGCACACCGGTGGCCGTCGCGCCGACCCTCAGCGTGGGCTCGGCCGCGCTGGCGCCGGCCGATGCGGTGGAGAAAGCGATGCAGGTGGCGAAACCGGCGGCCAGTGCGCCGAACCGCTTGATGAACGAAACCATGATGTCTCCTTCTCGGATACTTCGGTGCGCCGGCCGGTCGCGGATCGACACTGCGACGATGACCCGATCTTAAAACGAATCAAAAATATCGCAAAAAGATTTATGCGTATCGATATGCGATACGATATGATGCGATATCGAATCGATTCGGCCCTTGCCCATGGAAACGTCGCCCGACCCGTCAAACGACCTGCTGTTCAACCAGTCGCTGGAGAAAGGGCTGAACGTGTTGCGCGCGTTCAGCGCGAAGCGACGCACGATGACGCTGGCGGAAGTGGCCGACGCGGCCGGCATGACGAAAAGCTCGGCGCAGCGGATGGTCTATACGCTCGAGAAGCTCGGTTACATCCGCAAGCATCCGGTGACGCGGCGCTATCAGCTCACGCCGCACGTGATGCGGATCGGCTTCAACTATCTCGCGGCCGATACGCTGATCGACGTGGCCAATCCGTTCCTGTCCGAACTCACGAACCTGACCGGCGAAACCACCAACCTCACCGAGCCGGACCAGGACGAGATGGTGTACGTCGCGCGTTTCGTGTCGACGAAGTTCGTGCCGATCCACATGCCGATCGGCAGCCGCATCCCGATGTATTGCACCGGTTCCGGCCGTGCATTCCTGAGCGCGCTGCCGCCCGGCGACGCGCGCGCGCGTCTCGACGGCATGGCGCGTCCGCTGCACACGCCGCGCACGATCACGGCGCTCGACGAACTCGTCGCACTGCTCGACAGCGCGCGGCTCGAAGGCTATGCCACCAACCAGGAGGAATTGTTCATCGGCGACATGTCGATTGCCGCGCCCGTGCTCGGCAGCCAGGGACAGCCGGTGGCGGCCGTGCACGTGGTGGCGCCGACGAGCCGCTGGACGTTCGACGACGCGCGCCGCAAGCTCGCGCCGGCCGTGATCGACTGCGCACGCGGGATCAGCAATTCGATCCGGACGCTCGAGTAGCACGCGCCACCTGGCAGACGCCGCGGGCGCCCTGCCGCAGCTGGTTCGGTCGCACGACGCGCGAGTGCCGCTGCCCATATCCTTGCCCGCGCCGGGCGCACGGTCGCTCGGCTGACGGCAGGCCGGATTCGGGATCGCGAGAGGCGGGCGCATGCGCTGCCCGCCTCTCGCGTCGCCCCGTCAGAACAGATACATCCCCGCGACGAACACGACGCCCGAGAACAGCAGCGTCGTCACGCAATACCCCATGATGTCGCGCACGCCGAGCCCGGCGATCGCCAGCGCGGGCAGCGCCCAGAACGGCTGCGCCATGTTGGTCCAGGCCTCGCCGTACGCAATCGCCATCGCGGCCTTGCCGAGATCCGCGCCTAGCGCCTGGGCCGCCGGCATCACGAACGGGCCCTGCACGACCCAGTGGCCGCCGCCGGACGGCACCGCGAAATTGATCACGGCCGAGCTCAGGAACGCGAGCAACGGGAACGTGTGCACGTTCGCGATATCGACGAACCACTTCGTGATCACGCCCGCGAGCCCCGAGTGATCCATCAGCGCCTGGATGCCCGCATAAAACGGAAACTGAATCATGATCCCCGATGCGCCGCGCGCCGCGCCGGCCACCGCGCGCGCATAGGCCATCGGCGTACGGTGCAGCAGGATGCCGGCCGCGAGGAACGCGAGGTTCACGGTGTCGATATCGAGCGCGAAGCCCTTCTGCACGAACTTCAGCACGAGGAACGCCGCGCACAGCGCTGCGACGAAAACCGACAGCAGGCGGCTTTCCTCCAGCCGTTCCGCAAACGTCGCGTCGGGCCCGAGTTGGCGCTCGACGCTTGGCGGCTCGGCCAGCAGCGCCGGATCGACACTGACGACGTCACCCGGCTTCGGCATCATCATGCGCGCGAGGAACGGCAGCATCACGATCAGGCCGATCGTGATGAACGCGTTGTAGCCGGTGAAGATCGTCTCCGACACGGGAATCAGCCCGATGGTTTTCTCCATCGGATTGCCCTTCGTGGCCGCGACGAGCGGGACCGAGCCCGACAAGCCGCCGTGCCAGCTCAGGAAGCCCATGTAGGCGGACGCAACGAGCAGCCGGTAATCGCTGCCGGCGACACGGCGCGCCACTTCGCGTGCGAGCATCGCGCCGAGCACGAGGCCGAAGCCCCAGTTGATCGCGCATGCGAGCGCGCCGACGAATGCAACGAGCATCACGCCCTGCCCCGGCGTGCGCGCGGTGCTCGCAAGCGCGACGAGCACGCGCTTCACGGGCGGCGAACTCGCGAGTGCGTGGCCGGTGACGAGGATCATGACCATTTGCATCGAGAACGCGAGCAGGTTCCAGAAACCCGCCCCCCACATCGTCGTGAGCTGGACGGGCGTGTTCGGCGTGAGGCCGAACGCGAGCGCGAACGTGACGATCGTCAGCAGGATCGCGAAAATCAACGGGTCGGGCAACACGCGGTGGACCACCTGCGTGAAGAATTGGGAAATGCGCTGTATCAACTTGAGCTCCTCGTTTCCTGATAGGGACGTCCGCGCGTGTCGTTGTTGGTTGAGGCGCGGAAACGCGCGGATTCTTGCACAGAACAGGCGGACGCGCTTTGGAGCACGCGGCTACGATCGCGTGCTGGCGCGGATGGGGAAACGGGAGAGGAAAACGGCGACCGGCGGTGCGATCGGCACCGCCGTTAAAAAGGACGGAAGCGTGTGCGTCAGCGCACGGCGGTCGCAGGTGTGCTCATGGTTGCAACCGGATTCGCCCGCCGCTCGACCAGCCGCTGCGCGAACCGGTACGCAACGAGCGAGCCGGCCACCGCAAGCAGCATCGGCACGAGGCTGTCGTGATCCGCGCGCGTGAATTCGAGCAGCAGCACGACCGCCGTGATCGGCATCTGCATCGACGCGGCGAGAAATGCGGTCGCACCGATCAGTGCGCAGCCGCCGATCGACGCGCCCGGCCATACAAGGCTCCACAACCCGCCGAGCACGACGCCGAGCAGCGCACCGTTCGCGAGGCCCGGTGTCAGCAGGCCGCCTTCCGCACCGGCCCGCAGGCTGCTGGCCTCGATCAGCACCTTCAGCGCGAGCAGCACAGCGGCGAGACCGATCGTCAACGTGCCGTCGAAGCCCAGCGACGCCGGGCCCTTGCCGTTGCCGAGCAATGACGGAAACCCCATCGCGAGCACGCCGATCATCGCGAAGTTGATCAGCGCGAGCACGGGCAACCGCCCGTCTTTCGGCGCGTTCGCCCGGGCACGTGTGGTGAGCCGCACGAAGCCGTACGCGGCAAGGCCGAACAGCGGACCGCAGACGATCGACCATGCCACCAGCGGCGTGCTCAGCACGAACGGTGGCACCGTGTACTGGTGTTCGTTGCCGAGGCCGATCCACGCAACGGCTGCCGCAATCGCCGACGTCGCGACCGCCACGACCAGCGCACGCCGTTCGAACGTGCCGAGCAGCACTTCGAGCACGAAGATCGCGCCGCCGAGCGGCACGTTGTAGACGGCAGCGAGCCCCGCACCGGCACCGCACGCGACCATCAGCCGGCAGTCGTCGGGCGTGAGCCCTGCGGCATGCGCAAGCCGCCCGGCAAGCAGCGAACCGATCTCGCGCGGCGCGACTTCGCGGCCGAGCGGCGAGCCGAGCGCGACGGTGACGATCTGCAGCAGCGCGTGAACCGTCGTGCTGACGACCGGCATCCGCGGATCGGCTGCACGCACCGCGCGGCGGATGCTGACGAGCGGCCGGCCATACCGGTACAGCGCCCACCAGCCGCCGCCGGCGACGATCCCGCAGACGACCAGCACCGCGAGGCGGCGCAACGGATCGGCGCCGGTCACGCCGGTGAGGAAGCTCTCGGGGCCGATCACGTGCGCGACGCTGTAGCCGTACGCGACGTGCTGGATCGCATGCAGCAGCAGCGCGAGCAGCATGCCGCCGAGGCCCGCGCCGACGCCGGTCAGGATCGTGACGACGGCCACGCGCGCGAACGGGCTGCTGGCCGGCGGGGAGGATGCGGGGGCGGACGGGAGATCGGGGCGCATGGGGTCGGCGAATGGAATCGAAAAGACGGCGCGCAATATGCGCGCCGCCGTCAGGACCGCATCGTAGGCCGGCGCTCATCATGAGACAAACGTATTTTTCGAATCGACTGATGCATTTTGCGAATACATAGCAATGGCCGGGGCCCGAATCACCCGCCGCCTGCGACAAAGTCCGCGTCAATCACGGATGCGCGTGTGACACCCGTCGTCGGCGTGAGCGCCCCATCCGCCGCGCACCGGTCACGCCGATCAACCGCCGTGCCGCGCCCCGCGCATGTTGCAACGACACGACAGCCGGTCACGGAGGCGCGAATGCCACCCGCGCGCGATCGCGCAAAAACCGCCGGCGTTCGGTGCGCGCGGCACATCGTGTCAGTTTTGTGAAGGACTCTTGCGGGATCCGGAAAGGTCCGCTCGCCGCCCCGGCGGCCTTGCGCGCGCGATGCGCCCCTACACTCGCGCCGAACTTTCGTTCCCAGTCCCACACGCAGGAGCCTTGACTTGAAAAAAACCCTCATCGCCGGCGCATGCGTCGCCGCCCTGTTCGCCCCGCTCGCTCACGCACAGAGTTCGGTCACGCTGTACGGCCTGATCGACGCCGGCATCGTGTACACCAACAACGCCAACGGTGCATCGCTGTGGCGCCTGAACAGCGGCACCGTCAACGGCAGCCGCGTCGGGTTTCGCGGCACCGAGGATCTCGGCGGCGGCCTGAAGGCGCTGTTCGTGCTCGAGAACGGCTTCAACGTGAACAACGGCGGGCTCGGGCAGGACGGCAAGCTGTTCGGCCGCCACGCGTACGTCGGCCTGAGCCAGAACGGCTACGGCACGCTGACGCTCGGCCGCCAGTACGACACGATGGTCGACTTCGTCGCGCCGCTGTCGGCCACGGCCGGCGATTTCGGCGACGCGAGCTTCGCGCACCCGTTCGACAACGACAACCTGAACCACTCGCTGCGCATCAACAACGCGGTCAAGTACACGAGCGAGACCTATGCGGGCTTCAAGGTCGGCGCGATGTACGCGTTCTCGAACGCGACGAACTTCGGCGCGAACCGCGCGTACAGCGTCGCAGCGAGCTACACGAACGGCCCGCTGAAACTGGCCGGCGCGTATCTGCAGATGAACGGCACGAAGGGCTCGACGAGCGCGAGCCCCGGCGCGACCGATGCGGCCGAAGCGAAGAGCCTGAACCAGGGCGGCTGGTCGATCGGCTCGGACCGCATGCGTTCGTACGGCGGCGGCATCAGCTACGGGTTCGGCCCGGCCACCGTCGGCTTCGTCTATACGCGTTCGCAGTACGACAACACGGGCTCGTTCGGGTCGACCGGCCAGGTCGCGTTCAACAACTACGACGTGAACGTGCGCTATGCGGTGACGCCGGCCGTCAGCCTCGGCGCGGCCTACGTGTACACGGACGCCAGCGTGTCGAACCCCGACAGCAAGCACGGCACCGATCCGAAGTGGCACCAGGTCGACCTGCAGGCCGTCTACAAGCTGTCGCGCCGCACGGACGTCTACGCGGAAGCGATGTATCAGCACGCAGCGGGCCGCGGCTACCAGGCGTTCATCAACGGCTCGGGCGGCGCATCGAGCACGGCGAACCAGATCGTCGGCACGATCGGCATGCGCACGCGCTTCTGACCGGCGCGATGCGTCGCCGCCCGCCGGCCACGAACCTGCGTTCGCACGTGGGTTCGCCGGCCGCGGGCGGCGTCGATCAATGTTGTGCCATCTGGAAGGCAGCCTGCCTGGAATCGGGGTTTTTACGCGCGCGGGCGCTGCGTAGACTGCCAGCAAAGGTCGGGGTCACGCATCGCGCGTCGAACCGGCCGCCCACCCCGTCCCCAGGAGAACCTCGTGAAATCGCTCTTCGTTACCGCCGCCGCTGCCGTCCTGCTCGTTGCACCGGCCCTGTCTTTCGCCCAGTCGGCCCAGTCGCCCGTCACGCGTGCGCAAGTGCTGCAGGAGCTGATCGATCTCGAGTCGGTCGGCTACAACCCGGCGCGCGGCGAAGTCAACAACTATCCGGACGACATCATGGCGGCGCAGGAACGACTCCACGAAAAGCGTCTCGCGGAACAGAAGGCCGCGCAGGCCGCCTACGGCCACGCCGGCGCACCGGCGACGGAATCGGGCGTGGCGACCAAGCCCGCGCTGTAACGGCATGACGAAGCGCCGCGCCCGCGTGAACGATGTCATGCAGGCGCGGCGCGGTTGCGTTCGCTCGATTGGCCTGAAGAGAAGGCGCCGGCAGCTTGGCCATGCGCCGGTGCGCACCCGCCACTCAGGCGGCCTGCGGTTCGCGATCGATCGCGTTCAGCATCTCGACGTCGCGCGCGATCATCCCCGGCACCTGGGCGCGCAGCATCTCGACCCAGGTCCGCACCTTCGCATCGACGAAGCGGCGCGACGGATACAGCGCGTACACGTTCATCTTCTGCAGGATATGCGCGGGCAACACGCGGACAAGCGTGCCGTCGCGCAGCGCGTCGATCGCCGAGTAAAGCGGCAGCATGCCGATCCCGATGCCGTCGCGGATGGCAAGCGCGAGCGATTCGGCCGTATTGGTCTGCACCGGCCCCGCGACGTGGATCTGCTCGACGCCTTCCGGCCCTTCGAGCACCCATTCGTGCGTGGGGAACGCTGGCGTGCACAACGTCAGGCACGCATGCGCCGCGAGATCCTGCGGACGGGCCGGTGCTCCGTGGCGTTTCACGTAATCGGGCGACGCGCACAGGATGCTGAAGGTCGAGCCGAGCAGGTGCGACACGAGTTCCGAATCGGGCAGCGACGACGCGGTCACGACGGCCATGTCGCTCGTGCCGTCGAACAGGTCGGGCATGCGCTGCGACAGCGACAGTTCGATCGAAACGTCCGGGAACTGCGCGTGATAGCGCGTCAGCGCAGGCAACACATAGTGATGGCCGACGCTCGCGAAACTGTGCATGCGCAGTACGCCGGCCGGCCGTTCGTGCGCGCAGCTCGCCTCTTCTTCCGCGCGGTCGACGTCGGCGAGGATCTGGCGGCAGCGCCGCAGATAGCTTTCGCCGGCCGACGTGAGCGCGAGGCGGCGCGTCGAACGATTCATCAGACGGGTGCGCAGGCGCGCCTCGAGTTCCGACACCGCGCGCGACATCGCGCCCGTCGTCGAATTCAGCGATTGCGCGGCGGCGGTGAAACTGCCCGTCTCGACGACGCGCGAAAACACCCGCATGTTTTGTAGGGTATCCATTCCTGTGAGCAACCTGTAGCGGAGCCGCTATTTTCCTCCACGGGATGCGACAGATTGTTACTCCGGCTGCAACTATCGTTTCCCCATAGCTGCGTTAATGCGGGGGCGCCGCACTCCTACAATCGGCGCCTCAACAGTCGAACGGACCCGTTCGGACGCGCCAGGCACCTCGCCAGGCCCCGTACCGGCCCCCTCTTTTCATGAAGCCACCATCTGCGATCGAGCGCCCTTCCATCGAACCGGCACGATGGAGAACCTGGCTCGATCCACTCGGCGACGCGGCGCGCGACTGGGCCGCGAGCGACGGGCTGATCTGGCTGCACCTCGCGAAAACCGTGTTCGCGGCGCTCCTCGCGATGGGCATCGCGATGCGCCTGGAGATGTCGCAACCGCGCACGGCGATGACGACCGTGTTCGTGCTGATGCAGCCGCTATCGGGGATGGTGTTCGCGAAGAGCTTCTACCGCGTGCTCGGCACGGCGGCCGGCCTCGTCGCCGCGCTCGCGCTCGGCGGGCTGTTCGCGCAGCAGCCCGAGCTGTACATGGCCGGCATCACGCTGTGGATCGGTACCTGTATCGCGCTCGCGGTGCGCAACCGCCACTTCCGCTGGTACGGCTTCGTGCTGGCCGGCTATACGGCCGCGCTGATCGGCCTGCCGTCCGTGATGACCCCGCAGACGCTGTTCCAGTCCGCGCTCACGCGCGCCGCGGAAGTCGCGCTCGGCATCGCGTGCTCGGGTGCGGTCAGCGCGCTGATCCTGCCGCTCAGCTCCGCGAAGGCGCTGATGCGTTCGCTGGGCACCCGCCACGCGACGTTCGCGGCGTTCACGGCCGGCGCGCTCGCGGGCGACGTCGCCCGCGGCGATTTCGAGCGGCGCTTCGCCGATTTCGTCGACGACATCGTCGGCTTCGAGGCCAACCGTGCGTTCGCGTCGTTCGAGGATCCGCACATTCGCGCGCGCAGCCGCCGCCTCGCGCGGCTGAACAGCGAGTTCATGAACGCGTGCACGCGGCTGCATGCGCTGCACCAGCTCGTCAAGCGGCTGCGCGCCAATGGCTCGGACGCGGTGCTCGATGCGCTGGCGCCGCACGTCGACGCGCTCGCGCAGCGCTTCGCCGCACTGCGCGACGAGCGGCAGCGCGGCATCGCGCCGGCCACCGGCGCACTGCTCGAACTGCGACGCTTTCACAGCGCGTTGCCGAAAGCCGCGCGGGCATCGCGGCGAACCATCGAGGCGCACGCTGCCGGCGGCCTGCTCGACTTCGATACCGCGATCGAGCTGCTGTACCGCTTCATCGGCGAATATCTCGGCTACGCCGACACCTATGCGTCGCTCGACCAGGACGATCACGCGTTCGAGCGCTCGGTCACGCACTACGCGGTGAAGACCAATTCGTTCTTCGTCGGGTTCGCGTTCCTGCGCACGATCGTCGCCGTCGGCGCGATGAGCGCGTTCTGGCTCGCGTCCGAATGGCCGAGCGGCCCGCTCGCCGTGATCGCCACCGCGATTGCGTGCGCGCTCAGCTCGACGTCGCCGCGCGCGCCGAAGTTCGTCGCGCAGATGAGCGT
The DNA here is from genome assembly GCF_002223205.1 of Burkholderia sp. AU27893. Classification (NCBI taxonomy): domain Bacteria; kingdom Pseudomonadati; phylum Pseudomonadota; class Betaproteobacteria; order Burkholderiales; family Burkholderiaceae; genus Burkholderia; species Burkholderia sp. AU27893. Next base: position 1,243,227 of record NZ_NKFD01000004.1, read on the forward strand.
CGGCGCGGCGTTCGCGACCGCGGTCGGCTACGTGTTCCTGTGCTACGTGTATCCGAACATCGAAGGGTTCCCGCTGCTGTGCGCCGCGCTCGCGCCGGTGCTCGGCCTCGGCGCGTTTCTCGCGATGCGGCCGGGCTTGTCCGGCTACGGGATCGGCTTCGCGGTGTTCTTCTGCCTGCTCGCGGGGCCCGACAACACGATCGCGTATACGCCCGAGGTGCTGATCAACAACGGCCTGGCGATCGTCGTCGCGATGCTCGCGTGCTCGCTCGTGTTCGCGGTCGTGTTCCCCACCCACATGCCGTGGCTCACGGGCCGCATCGCGCACGACCTGCGCCGTCAGGTCACGCTGGCGTGCGAAGGGCCGACGGAGCGCCTCGCGCAGCGCTTCCAGTCGAGCACGCACGACCTGATGGCGCAACTGCGCACGCTGCTCGTGCGGCGCACGCGACAGCATCGCGACGCGCTGCGCTGGATGCTGTCGACGCTCGAGGTCGGCCACGCTGTGATCGACCTGCGCGACGAACTGAACGCGTTCTGCGCATCGAAACCGCCGCAAACACTGCGCTGGACCGGTTCGATCGACGCGGTGCTGCACGAGTTGCCGCGCTTCTTCGACGACCCGACGCCCGGCCACCACGCGCGCACGCTGAAATCGGTGAACCTGGCGATCCGCGCGGCGCAGCACACGCTGCAGGCGTGGTACGCGGTGCCCGACGAGCGGCACCGGATGCAGCGCATCGTCGGCTGCCTGCACTTCATGCGCAGCGCGCTGCTCGACAAGGATGCGCCGTTCAACCGGCACCGCCATTGACGATCGTTGCGCGCGCAACGGGATCCTTGTTCCGGATGGAAATAAGCTCTACAGCCGCGGTGATTAATCTTTAAGCAGTGCGAGCCTATAGTTTCCTCACTGCCAGCGAGACTGGCACCCACCCAGGAGAAACCCAAATGAAGCCGCTGCACCTCGCCCTCGTTGCCCTGTCGCTCACCGCTGCTGTTGCTCACGCACAGCCGGCACCGGCAGACGCCGCAAAGCAACCGGCGAACCGCGCTGAAGCCGTCGCGACCGCAGGCCGGGTCGATCGTTCGCAATCGAAGCAGGAAGACCCGAACGCGTGTGTCGGCCCCGTCAGCTTCTGCAACATCTACTTCGGCAGCTGAGCATGACGCCGAGTCGTCACGGCCAGGCCCGCACCGCCCGCAGCATCGCTCGCGCGGGCGAGCGGCGGCCCGGCCGATCGCCGTATCGCCGCTCCTCTCCGCGCCGCTTCGATTGAAGCGGCGCATGCCGTTTCAGGCGCCGCGCCCCGGCCGCCAGCCCACCTCGCGCAACGCATCCAGCAAGCGCGCCTGCCCGAGCCCTTCGACCCGCGCCCCGCGCGACTCGACGTCGCCGCCCGCGACGAGCGCATTCACGATCGCTTCCTCCACCGCTTCCGCCGCCGCGACGAACAGCGCGGAAATATGGTCGTTGTTGACCATCTTCACGCCGGTGGTCGGCGCGCCCTTGCTGCCGTAGTTCGCCGCCGGCAGGCCGTCGTTGCCTGTTGCAAACGCCAGGAAGATGTCGCCGCTCGAATCCTCCGTGCCGCCGCCGACGCGCGCCAGCCCGACGCTCGCGCGCTGGGCGAGACGCGTGCACTGGTGCGGCAGCAGCGGCGCGTCGGTCGCGATCGTCACGACGATCGAGCCCATTCCGGCCTCCCCTTGCGCGTCCGGCGTGCGGAACGGCGAAGGCACGTGCCGCAGCACTTCGCCGACCGGGTAGCCGGCCACGCGCAGCATCTCGCGCACGCCGTAGTTCGCCTGCACGAGCGCGCCGACGGTCCAGCCGCCCGCGTCGGCCGCGAGCACGCGCGACGCGGTGCCGATGCCGCCCTTGAACTCGTGGCAGATCATCCCCGTGCCGCCGCCCACGCCGCCTTCGGCAACCTGCCCCGACTGCGCGGCGGCCAGCGCGCGCTGCACATGCGCGGCGCTCACGTGCTGGCCCCAGATGTCGTTCAGCAGCCCGTCGTAGGTTTCCATCACGACCGGCATGCACCAGTACACGCGGCCGGCCGCCGCTTCGCGCTCGATCGCGACGAGCGCATCGCGCACCGCGCCGACGCTGTGCGTGTTCGTATAGGCGATCGGCGTGGTCAGCAGGCCGGCCTCGCGGATCCATTCGAGCCCCGTCGCGTCGCCGTTGCCGTTCAGCACGTGCACGCCCGCGAAGCACGGCGAATCGTGTGCGGCGCCCGCGCGCGGCTCGATGACGGTGACGCCGGTGCGGATCGACGCATCGCCGTTCTCGACGTTCAGCGTGCAATGTCCGACCCGCACGCCCGGAACGTCCGTGATCGCGTTGAAGCGGCCGGGTGTGCCGAGCCCGATGCGGATGCCGAGATCCCTCGTGCGCATGATGCAGTTCCTCCAGTCTTTCAGTAGTTCGATGATTCAGTGTTTCGATGTTTCGGTACGGCAAGCGTTCGATCCCGCGCTCAGAGCGTGCGGAAGGCTTCGCTGTGGCGTGCCCAGACCGCATACATCACGAGCGCGGCGACCAGCAGCCCGGCAATGATGATCAGGTCGGTCGGCTTCGTGGCAGTCGCCAGCGTCGTGTAGAGCGTGTAGGCCGCGCCGATTACCGCGACAAGCGGCGTCACGGGCCACAACGGCATCCGGTAATGATGCTCGACGTCACGACGCACGAAGCGGCTCGCGAGCGCGGCCAGCCCGACGACCAGATAGATCAGCAGCAGCAGGTCGACCGTGAACGCGGTCAGTTCGTCGAGACTCGACACGAACACGAGCCCCGCCGACGGCACCGCGAGCGCGATGGTGGCGAGCCAAGGCGATTCGAAGCGCGGATGGATCGTCGAGAAGGCGCGGTTGCAGGTGCGCGACCAGAGCGCGTGCCGGCCGCTGCTGTACAGCAGTCGGCCCATCGTGATCACGATCGCGATGATCGCGTTGAACACCGACAGGAAGATCCCGCCGCTGACCACGCGCGACACGGCCGGGTTGCTCAGCGAACGCACGACGTAGCCGATCGGGTCGGCGCTCTTCGACAGCTCGGTCAGCGACGGCGCGCCGAGCACGATCGCGGTGAGCGGAATCAGTTCGACGACGAGGATCACGAGCAGCGAGTAGATCACCGCCTTCGCGACATTGCGGTTGCCGCCGCGCAGGTCTTCCGCGAGATAGGCGGCCGAGCCGAAGCCGTTGTAGCAGAAGATCGCCGTGCCGATCGCCGGGACGATCGCAGCCAGCGTCGCCGGCACGAGCGCATTGCCGCTCGCGACGACCGGCGCGACCAGCGCGTCGGCGCCACGATGCGGCGACCCGAAGCCGAGGCCCGCGATCAGCATCAGCACGCCGATCTCGACGACGAGAAACGCGCCCGTGATCCACGCGTTCGTCTTGATGTTCAGCATGCCGAGCAGGTAGCTGAGCAGCACGATCGTCAGCGCGACCGACTGGTTGCTGAAATGCGTGCCGAGCGCGTTGTTCAGGTAAGGCGCGGCGCCGCTCGCGAGCACGGCCGGGATGAATACGCTGACGGACAGCACCGTGATGAAGGTCAGGTAGCCGGGCAGCGTGCCGAACACGCGCTTGGCCATCACGTACTCGCCGCCCGCGCTGCGGTGCGCGGCGCTGAGCTCCGCATAGCAGAGCGCGAACGCCAGCGCGAGCACGCCGCCGAGCAGGAACGACAGCACGGCGCCGCTGCCGGCCTGCTGGATCGCGAACGGCGCGATCACGAAGATCGAGCTCGCGGGCGTCACGCCCGACACGGTAATCATCACCGCATCGCGCACGCTGAGCGTCTGCGACAGCGCGCGCGGCGCGTCTTCCGTTGCAGGCGCCGCTTGCAGCGTGCCCGTCGATTCCGACATCATCGCCATTTCGTTCTCCTGTGCTTGGGTCGATCCTTTGCCACTTTTTTTTGAACGCCCATACTCGGGCCCGATTGATTGCGTGGCAGTCTAGGAAGCCAATTTCAGGACCGCTATTCCCCCTTCGTGTTACGCCCTTCCGGTGGTGGTATGGATCGTCTCTTTTCCGAAATCGCGATGCACCAGGCGCTCGGCCGCGCAATCGATCATCTCGGCCAGCCGCGCTTCTGGCGGTTCCTGGTGCTGCTGCTCAACGAAATGGCGCCGTTCGACAACGCGCTCGCGACCGCGATCGGCCGCGACGGCGTGCCGCTCGTGCTCGACGAATACGACACGGGCGGCACCGACGCCGCATCGCCCGTGCCGCTCTACCTGAACGGCTTGTATCTGCTCGACCCGTTCCTGCAGGCCGCGCACGACGGGCTCGCCGACGGCTGCTATCGGCTCGAGGAAGTCGCGCCCGACCTGTTCCGGCAGAGCGAATATTTCCTGAGCTACTTCCGCGACGCCGTCGGCGAGGACGAGATCCAGATTCTCGTGCGGCCGAACGCCGACACGCTGCTGTCGCTGTCGCTCGGCGCGGGCACGCGGTTCGACGTCGAGCCGCTCGGCAAGCTGACGGCCGCGATGCCGTGGGTGCTCGCGGCGATCCGGCAGCACTGGCGGCTGGTGGGCGACGCGGCGCGCGCGACGCCCGATGCCGATCTCGGCGCGCGGGTCGAGCAGGCGCTTGCCCGCTTCGGCGCGGGCGTGCTGACCGATCGCGAGATGTCGATCGCGCGAATGGTGCTGCGCGGCAATTCGTCGAAGGCGATTGCCGAGCGGCTCGCGATCTCCCCCGAAACGGTGAAGGTGCACCGGCGGCATTTGTACGCGAAGCTCGGGATTGCGTCGCAGCCCGAGCTGTTTTCGCGCTTCATCCAGGCGCTGGGGGAAGACGCGGCCGGATGACCGAATCGATCTCGGTGGATGGCAACCGGCAGGGAATCGGGCACACTCCGTGAAGCGCCGCTTGCCGGGGTCATCCGGTAACGCTGATGCGGATGCCTTCGACAACACGATTGCCCGACAACAGGAAACCCGCTTCATGTCGCTCATTCCGATCATCGGACTTGGCTGGCTGCTGTTGTGCGCGATCAGTGCCGCATCGATCGTGCTCATCCCGCCGGTGATACTGGTCGCTTGCCTGAGGGGCAAGCACGTCTGGTCGATCCTGACCCGCGGCCGGCTGCAGTTCGCGTTCCTGGCCTACCTCGGTTCAGCGCCGGTGCCGGCCGTCTTCACGTTCCTGCTGGAAGCCGGCGCCTCGGCCGGGAGTCACGGCGGCGTGGCGTCCGACAGCCTGCGCCGATGGAACGAACAGTGCTTTTTCGTGTTCGTCGCTGCCGCGGCACTGAGCGGCCTGCTGTTGCTGGTGCGGCCGAAAGACGGGCAAACAGCGAACGCCGAACCGTCGCAGCCCGCGCGATAGCCGGCACGCGAACGACGGCGCGCCAAGCCGCCTGCCCGGGTTTCGAGCAGGGGGATCGTCATGCGCCGATTCCCGCTACGTCTGTGTCTGCTTCCACGTCGCGCCGATCTGCGCGAGCCCGGCGTTCTTGAGATCGTCCGGCAACATCACCACGCGGAACTCGCAGTCCGCATTCAGCATCAGGAACCACGGCTCCGCGAGCGCCGGGATCTGCGACGGATCATTCAGGTCGACGATCACGACCGCCCCGCGCCCGCCGTTCTGCTCCGTGAAATACACGGCCTCGGGCTTGACCGCTTCCAGTATTCGCCCGATCACGTCGCCGACGCTGCCGTCGCGCACCAGCGTGTTGAACGGCTCGTGAGGGATTCGTATGTTGAGAAGCATGCGCATGACCCGCCTCCTTGAGCTGAGCCCGACCTGGGCCCTTCAAGCATAGGTGCTGCGCGATGCCGCGCCAGTGGCGCCGAATGCAGCGGCCGGCATGCATTCAAATTCCGACGATTCGATTGCGTTGCGTGTCGCGAACGGCAAGCGTGCGCGACACGCGAATCAGCCGAGCCTGCCGTCGCGTTCGATATCCGTCGTCGACTCAGCGGCACGCTCGCGCGGCCGCGTCGACCGCATCACATGGAACCCCCTCCGCCGCCGGCGCGATCGCGAGATGCAGCGGCCGGTCCGGCCGCAGCGTCACGTTCAGCACCGGCCGCGGCGGCATCCTGCCGGGCGGCGCCGACAACGCGTAGCGCTGCAGGATCATCGCCGCGACGACCGTCATTTCCGTCATCGCCAGATGCTGGCCGAGACACACGCGCGGGCCCGTGCCGAACGGCATGTAGGAGCCGCGCGGCGCGGCTGGCGCGTCGTCCGCAAAACGCTCGGGGCGAAACACGTCGGGCGCGTCGAACCATCGCGCATCGCGCTGCATGAGTTGCAGCGGCAGCATGAACAGCGTCCGCGCGGGAAACTGCCACGGCCCCAGCACGATCGGCCGCGACGCGCGGCGGCTGATCAGGATTGGCGCCGACGGATACAGGCGCAGCGTTTCCTCGAGCGTGTGCGTCAGGTAGCGTAACGACGTGCGCGTCTCGGCGGACGGCGCGCAACCGCCCAGCACGCGCGACACTTCATCGCGCGCGGCGGCCTGCGCCGCCGGATTCGTCGCCATGCACCACGCCCACCAGGTCAGTGCGCCGGCCGTCGTCTCGTGGCCCGCGAGGAACGCGGTCATGCATTCGTCGTGCACGGCGTGCAACGGCCATCGCCGCGCGTCGTCCCGATGCAGCCGCAACAAACGCGACAGCAGATCGTCGGGCCACGCACGCGCCGGCAGGTCGAGACGCGCATGCAGTTGCCGGTCGATCAGCCCGTTCAGCACGGCCATCGCCCGGGCCTTGCCGCGCTTCCACGGCACCCAGTCCGGCGTGCTCGCGGGCCAGTAAAAATCGGCGTTGGCCGCCGCGCTCACCGCGCGCACGGCTTCCTCGGCCGCCCGTGCGTCGTCGCCGATCGCGTCGGAGAACATCGTGCGCATGATCACGTCCATCGCCAGCGACGTCAGCGCGCTTTCGATCGGCCAGTCCGGATCGCGCGCAGGCCACTGCGCGAGCGCATGTCCGGCCGTCGCCGCGATCGACGGCACGAACGTCTGTACCGCCTTCGGCATGAAATTCGGCTGCAACGCCTGCCGCTTGTCGCGCCACGCGTCGCCTTCGGCGATCAGCACGCTATGGCCATGGACCTGCGCAAACACGCGGACGGCACGCTCCCAGCGCCCGAGCGCGTCGTGATGCGTGACCAGCAGTTCGCGTACGAGCGCCGGATCGGTCACGACCACCGCATGCTCGGGCCACACGCGCACGTGCACGACGTCACCGTATGCGCGCCGCCAGCCGGCCAGCGTGCCGAGCAGGTCGCGCGACATCGCGCGCAGCAGCCCCCAACCCGTCAGGCCGGCAGGCGGCCCCGGCGGCCATACGCCGGGCGGGTGAAGCACGGGCGCCGCCGCGGCAGCGCCCGTATGGAATGGACATGAGGATGTGGATCGCGTATTCATGGGACGGATTGTCCGCACCGGCATGGCGGCGGTCTTGAACGCAAACGACATCGACACGCGTCGGGCCGCTCCCTATACTCCAGCGTCATGTGCTCCGCCCCGTCATCGATCCCGCTGTCGTGCCCCGATCCGCTCGCACGCGCCCCTCGCGCGCCGAGCGACGGGCGGGCGCCGCGTGGACGGCTGTACCCCGCGCCGGCGGCGCTGCAGGGTGCGGTGGTCGCGATCGTGTTGCACGACACGCGCGGGGTCGCCTTGAGCGACGCGCAGCGGCTCTCGCATTTTCCGGCCACGCCGCTCGTGTGCGTGTCGTGGTATCGGGATCTCGACGTGGGCTTCGTCGAATCCACGGCCGACGGGCCCCGGTGGCGCCCCTTCGGTGCAGCCGTAACGCTGTCGGGCAGCCACTCGGCCCCTACCGTGGCCTGGGCGCCGACGGGCGGACGGATCGGCATGATCTGCTTCACCGCCGATGCGGCGCGGGCGCTGTTCGGCATCGCGCTGGCGGACATCCACGATCGCGTGCTCGACGCCCATGCGTGCCTCGGCGACGACTGGCATCCGCTGCTCGACACGCTGGTCGGCGCGGAACGCGATGCCGATGCGCTGGCGGCGATCGAACGTCATCTTGCGCGTCGCTGGCAGGCGTTGCGGCCCACGACGCCGCTGTCGTCGCTACGCAATGCGGGACGCAGCTGGGTCGAGCGCCTCGCGCTGCAGGCGCGCGAATGGCGGCATACCCATAGCCCGCGCCAGGTCGAGCGGCGGATCAAGAGCTACAGCGGCCGATCGCTGCGCGAATGGCAAACGCTCGTCAGGACGGAAAGCGCATTCTTCGCGGCGCGCGACCGGTACGAAGCCGGCGCCGCGTTCAACTGGGCCACGCTGGCGCTGGACGAAGGGTTCGCCGACCAGGCGCACCTGAGCCGCGAGGTCAAGCGCATCACGGGTTTCTCGCCGAGCGAATTCACGCAACGCTTCATCGAGGACGAGTCGTTCTGGATGTACCGGCTGTGGGTGTGACGCACGGTAGCACCCCACCGTTGCGTGACGCCCACGCGCGGCCGATACGCCCCCGATCTCCTCGCAGCCCCGCCAAAAACCGCCTATCGTGAATGGAGCGCCCCGTTCACCGCCATTCGACCCTGCGTCGCTCGCACCGGCGGTAACGGCACCGCGTTCCGGCACCATTCATCGCGATCCCGGCGCACGCTCGCCCGTGCACGATCGCGGCCGCCCACCGGATTACAGGAGGCCCCCATGAAAGCCGCGCTGCTCGTCAGCTCCGCCCTGCTCGCCATCGCATCCGCTTCGGCGTCGGCCCAAGGCTCGATCACGAAAGTCGAAAACGGTTCACTCGTCGCCGCGAACGGGATGACCGTCTACACGTTCGACAAGGACAAGGCCAACGCCGGCACCAGTGCGTGCACGGGCCAATGCGAATCCTTCTGGCCACCGTACAAGGCCAGCGCGACCGACGTTCCGGTCGGGCCCTACACGATCGTCAAGCGCGACGACGGCAGCCCGCAATGGGCCTACAAGGGCAAGCCGCTCTACTTCTTCTCGAAGGACATGAAACAGGGCGACCGCAACGGCGACAACTTCAACGACATGTGGCACGTGGTCGCGCCGTAAGCGTCCTTCCGCCATCTTCCGTGCTCGCCGAGCAGACGTAAAAAAGCCCGCGCGGATCGCCGGTCCGGGCGGGCCTCCTCGCGGTCACGCCGGCCGCATTGCGTCGCGTTGCCCGCCATCAGGCAGGCGGACGACGCATGCAGCCGGGGCGCGTCAGCGGTTCGACGGGAAGCTGAACACGGTGCCTTCGCGCACGCCGGCCGACGGCCAGCGCTGCGTGATCGTCTTGCGCTTCGTGTAGAAGCGCACGGCGTCCGGGCCGTACGCGTGCAGGTCGCCGAACAGCGAACGCTTCCAGCCGCCGAACGAGTGGTACGCAACCGGCACCGGCAGCGGCACGTTGATACCGACCATGCCGATCTGGATGTTGTCGCTGAAGTAGCGCGCGGCCTCGCCGTCGCGCGTGAACAGGCAGGTGCCGTTGCCGTACTCGTGCGCGTCGATCAGCGCCATCGCCTCGTCGAGCGACTTCAGGCGGATCACGCCGAGCACCGGCCCGAAGATCTCGTGCTGGTAGATCGGCATGCCGGGCTTCACGTTGTCGAACAGGCACGGGCCGAGGTAATAACCGCCGTCGTGGCCGTCGACCTTCACGCCGCGGCCGTCGACGACGAGCGTCGCGCCCGCTGCCACACCGGCTTCGACGAAACCCGTCACCTTCTCGAAATGCTGCTGCGTGACGAGCGGGCCCATGTCGACGCCCGCACCGTTGCCCGGGCCGACCTTCATCTTCTCGATCTCGGCCTTCAGGCCCGCGACGACCTGGTCGCCCGTCTCGTCGCCGATCGCGACGACCAGCGGAATCGCCATGCAGCGCTCGCCGCACGAACCGTACGCGGCGCCCATCAGCGCGTTCACCGCGTTGCCGATGTCCGCATCCGGCATCACGACCGCGAAGTTCTTCGCGCCGCCGAGCGCCTGCACGCGCTTGCCGTGCGCGCAGCCGGTCGAGTAGATGTATTCGGCGATCGGCGTCGAGCCGACGAAGCTCACCGCCTTCACGCGCGGGTCGGTCAGCAGCGTGTCGACCGCTTCCTTGTCGCCGTTCACGACGTTCAGCACGCCCGGCGGCAGGCCCGCTTCGAGCGCGAGCTCGGCCATGCGCAACGTCGACGACGGCGTACGCTCCGACGGCTTCAGCACGAACGTGTTGCCGCTCGCGACGGCCATCGGCCACATCCACAACGGCACCATCACCGGGAAGTTGAACGGCGTGATGCCGGCCGCGACGCCGAGCGCCTGGAACTCGCTCCACGAATCGATCGCGGGGCCGACGTTCTTGCTGTGCTCGCCTTTCAGCAGTTCGGGCACATAGGTCGCATATTCGACGTTCTCGATCCCGCGCTGCAGTTCGCCCATCGCATCGGCGAGCACCTTGCCGTGCTCGGCCGTGATCAACGCGCACAGCTCGTCGGCGTGTTCCTCGAGCAGCGTCTTGAAGCGGCTCATCACGCGGGCGCGCTTCAGCGGCGGCGTATTGCGCCAGGCCGGGAACGCGGCCTGCGCGGATGCGATCGCGGCTTCGACGGTCAGCTTGTCGGCGAGCGCGACGCTCTTGTGCGATTCGCCGGTGGCCGGGTCGAACACCGGCTGGACGCGGCTGCCGCCGTCGACGCGCTTGCCGTCGATCAGGTGGCCGACGGTGGAGGTTACGTTGCTGTCGTGTTTCATGTATCTGACTCTTTCGTGAATTCGGTTATCGCTCGGGGCAAGCCGCGGCTCAGTCCACTTCGTTCAGCGCGTCGGACAGCGCGTTGACCAGGTTGTCGATCTCGCGCTTCTCCGAGATGAACGGGGGCGCCAGCTGGATCGTGTCGCCGCCGTAGCGCACGTAGAAACCCTTCGCCCAGCAACGCATCGCGATCTCGTACGGGCGCCGTGCCGGCTCGCCCGGCAGCGCCGCGATCGTCAGGCCGGCTGCCAGCCCGTAGTTGCGGATGTCGGTGATGTGGCGCTGGCCCTTCAACCCGTGCACCGCGGCTTCGAAATGCGGCGCGAGATCGCGCACGCGGGCCACCGCGTCTTCCTTCACCAGCAGGTCGAGCGCCGCGACGCCGGCCGCGCAGGCCACCGGGTGCGCCGAATACGTATAGCCGTGCGGGAACTCGAGCATGTACTCGGGACCGCCCGCGGCCATGAACGTATCGTAGATTTCCTTCGTCGCGATCACGCCGCCGAGCGGCTGCGTGCCATTCGTGACCTGCTTCGCGAAGTTCATGATGTCCGGCACCACGCCGAACGCATCGGCGCCCGTCATCGCGCCGGCCCGGCCGAAGCCCGTGATGACTTCGTCGAAAATCAGCAGGATGTCGTGCGCGGTACAGATGTCGCGCAGGCGCTTCAGGTAACCCTTCGGCGGCACGACCACGCCCGCCGAACCGGAGAACGGCTCGACGATCACGGCCGCGATGTTCGATGCGTCGTGCAGCGCGATCAGCTCGAGCAGGCGATCGGCCAGCTCGGCACCGTGCTCGGGCATCCCGCGCGAGAACTTGTTTTCAGCCAGTTGCGTGTGCGGCAGGAAGTCGGCATCGATGCCCTGGCCGAACAGCTTGCGGTTCGGCCCGATCCCGCCGACCGAGATACCGCCGAAGTTCACGCCGTGGTAGCCCTTTTCGCGGCCGATCAGGCGCGTCTTCGTGCCCTTGCCCTTCGCGCGCCAGTAAGCGCGGGCCAGCTTCAGCGACGTATCGGCCGCTTCCGAGCCCGAACCCGTGAAGAACACGTAGTCGAGGCCGGCCGGCGTCAGGTCCTTGATCTTGTTCGCGAGCTCGAACGATTTCGGATGGCCGAACTGGAATGCCGGCGCGTAGTCGAGCTGCGCGATCTGGCGGCTCACGGCTTCGACGATTTCCGTGCGGCCGTGACCGAGGCCCGTGCACCAGAGACCCGACAGGCCGTCGAAGATCTTGCGGCCTTCGGCGTCCGTGTAATACGCGCCCTTGCCCGACACGATCATGCGCGGATCGGCCTTGAACTGGCGGTTGGCGGTGAACGGCATCCAGTGCGCGTCGAGCCACGCGGCGTCGGTGCGGAGGGTGGTTTCGTCGTGCTGGGCGGTGGTGATGTCGGTCATGTCGGTCGGCGCGGAGCGCCCCTCCTCCTTATGTTGATATTGCGCATTGTCGGGAGGCCAATTAGTCTTTTGAATATCGCAATATCAATGTTCACTTGCGCATTTATGCAAGCAAAGAAACCGAAGAGTCGCGCGCTGCTCGGGCAGCTCAGCGACATGGATCTCCGCCTGCTGCGGGTCTTCAAGGGCGTCGTGCAGTGCGGCGGGATGGCGGCGGCCGAACTGGAACTGAATATCGGCATCTCGACCATCAGCCGGCACGTGAAGGATCTGGAAACGCGCCTCGGCCTCGTGCTGTGCCGGCGCGGCCGCGCGGGCTTCACGCTGACGCCCGAGGGCCAGACGGTGTACGAGGAGACGCTGCGGCTGCTCGCGTCGATGGAAGCATTTCGCAGCAGGATCGACGGCATTCACGACCGGATGGGCGGCGAACTGCACATCGCGGTGTTCGACAAGACGGCCACCAACGCGAACGCGCGGCTCGGCGACGCGATCCGCCAGTTCGCCGACGAAGCGCCCGACGTCGCGCTGAACCTGCATGTCGCATCGATCAACGAGGTCGAGCGCGGGATCATCGACGGCAGCTATCAGGTCGGGATCATTCCCGCGCACCGCAACTCGGGCAGCCTCGTGTATTCGGAGCTGTTCGACGAACGGATGCTGCTCTACTGCGGCCGCCAGCATCCGCTCTACGATGCGCCGCACGGCAAGCTCACGTGGACGACGATCCGCAACCATGCGTTCGCGGGCCTCGGCTTCCATTCGCCGAACATGGAGCTGAGCCACCGCGCGAAGCTCACGCGCAGCGCTACCGCGTCGGACCAGGAGTCGATCGCGACGCTGATCCTGTCCGGCCGCTATCTCGGCTTCCTCCCCGACCATTACGCGGAAAGCTTCGAAAACAAGGGGCTGATGCAGCCGATCGCGCCGCATCGGTTCAATTACCGGTGCCGGTTCGTGAGCCTGCTGCGGCGCTCGCCGCGGCCGTCGCGGGCTGCGTTGCTGTTTCAGTCTTGTCTGGAGGCCGCGCATGCGGCGGCTCGGCCGGTCGCTTAACGGCCATCGTGGCTGAGTGGCTGAGTGGCTGAGTGGCTGAGTGGCTGAGTGGCTGAGTGGCTGAGTGGCTGAGTGGCTGAGCGGCTGAACGGCTGAACGGCTGAACGGCTGAACGGCTGAACGGCTGAACGGTCGGGTAGCCTGCGTCGGCTTTACTGCCGGTCAAGCCCCGTCGCCCGTGCCCGTCTGCGCACGCATCCGCTTCATGAAATGCGTCGCGACGAGCGCCGCCGCAAAACCGGACATCGCGCCGACACCGAGCGCCCAGCGCGGGCCGAGATGATTCGCGACCCAGCCGGCCACCGGCGCGCCGATCGGCGTGCCGCCGAGCGCCACCGCGAGACGCAGCGCCATCACACGCCCACGCATTGCCGGCTCGGTCGACAACTGCACGAGGCTGTTGGTCGAGTTCATGAAGGTGATCGCCGCGATCCCGGTCAGCACGAGCGCGGCGGCGAACAGCCAATATCCCGGCGCGAGCGCTGCCAGCGTGCAGCCGAGCCCGAACAGCGCCGCGCCGATCCACAGATGCCGGAAACGCGGCCGGTCGCGGCGCGCCGCGAGCAGCGCACCGGTGATCGTGCCGACGGCCATCATCGACGACAACACGCCGAAGCCACGCGCGTCGACATGAAACACGCTGGCCGCCATCGTCGAGATGAACAGCTGGAAATTGAGCCCGAACGTGCCGATCAGGAACAGCATCACGAGGATCGCCTTCAGGTCCGGGCGCTGCCACACGTAACGGAACCCGTCGAGCAGGCTCCCGCGCGCGCGGTCGGCCCGCGCATGCGCGCGCAGCTCGTCGGCCCGCAGCATCGACAGCGACGCCAGCACCGCGACGAAGCTGAGCCCGTTGAGCAGGAACGCCCAGCCGGTGCCGACCGACGCGATGATGAAGCCGGCCGCCGCCGGCCCGATCATCCGCGCCGCGTTGAACGACGTCGAGTTGAGCGCGACGGCGTTCGCCAGCTCCCGATCGGCGACCAGCTCGGCAACGAACGTCTGCCGCACCGGCGCATCGAACGCCGACGCGCACCCGAACAGGAACGCGAACAAATACACGTGCCACAGCTGCGCGACGCCGGTCACCGTCAGCAGCCCCAGCAGCAGCGCGAGCCCGCCCATCAGCGCCTGCGTCGCCATCAGCAGCTTGCGCTGGTCGAAACGGTCGGCCGCATAACCCGTCCACGGCAGCAGCAGAAGCTGCGGGCCGAACTGCAGCGACATCACGATCCCGACGGCCGACGCGTCGTGATGCGTGAGCTGCGTGAGGACGAGCCAGTCCTGCGCGGTGCGCTGGATCCACGTGCCGATGTTCGACACCAGCGAGCCGATCGCCCACACGCGATAGTTGAAGCTGCGCAGCGAGCGGAAGACGCCCGCCGCCGGCACGCTCATGGCCGCTCCCGGTCGGGCTCGTTGCCGCCGTGCAGCTCGCCGAAGCGCCGCGCGAGGAACAGCCCGAGCGCGAGGATGCCGAGGCCGAATGCCGCCGCGTCAGCCGTGACGCGGAGATCGAAGTCGCCGACCCTGCACACCAGCACGTAGGCAATCACGAGGTTCGCGACACCCCACAAGACATTCACCGTGGACGACGACAACCCGCGCCCGGGCGGATTCGCGAACGGCGTCTGGAACGGCTCGCCGCGCAACCCGCTGACGAGATGCGGCACGACGTTCGCGAGAAACGCGCCGCCGAAGAAATACGACACGAGATGCGGGAGGTTCATGCGGGTTGTCCTTTCGACTAACGGGTCGATGCGGGTCGACAGGGGTTACGAACGCGGCGGCTCCTGGAATTCGGCGAGCCGCTGCAGCAGTTTCACGGCCGACGCGAGCTCGGCCTGCTCGGCCTCCGACAGTTGCGCATGCACTGCGCGGAACAGCCAGTCGTCCTTGGCCGCGCGGTTGGCCTGCAGCGCCTGGCGGAAAGCGGGCGTGAGCGCGATCAGCGTCTGCCGGCCGTCGGTGGGATCGGGCTCGCCGCTGACGGCGCCGAGCGTCTCGAGCGTCGCGACCGTCACGCGCATCGACTGCGGCCGCACGCTTTCGGCGCGCGCGAGCGCCGACACGGTCGCGGGGCCGTCGCGGTCGAGCCGCAACAGCACCGACTTCTGCGATGACGTGAGGTCGTTCGGGTGGACCTGCTCCCGCATCCGCCGCATCAGCTTGCCGACCGAGATGCGAAGTTCGCCGGCGAGACCGGCCAGTGGGAGCGCTTCGGAGGGAGGCAATGGCGTGTTCATGAATTCAAGATAGCAGATATACAGTCAAACTGTACAGTTTAGCTGCATATTTCAAGTTGTAAGGAGCACGTCGTCGCCTGCGCTCGAGCCGATGTGACATGTCCCGTTCGGCTGCGCGAGCCGGCTCTGCGATAATGCGGGCTCCCCATTTCCGCTCCGCCGCCCGCCATGACGCAGCCGTCCGCCCCGCTCTCCACCGACCTGCCGCCGATCTCGTGCCTGCCCGGCGACGCGCTGCCGTGGCTGCCGATGAGCGCCGACCTGCCGGGGCTGGCGATCAAGTACCTGCATATCAATGCGGCCGAAGACACGCTCACCGCGCTGCTGAAGATGCCGGCCGGCGGCACGCTGCCGCGCCATCGTCATGAAGGCGAGGTGTTCGTCCATACGTTGCAGGGGGCGTGGCGCTATCGCGAATACGACTGGGTGGCGCACGCCGGCTCGACGGTGCTCGAACCGGCCGGCTCGGTGCATACGCCGGAAACGCTCGGTGCGCCGGGTGAGGACGTGATCACGCTCAACGTGATGCGCGGCGATCTCGTGCTGCTCGACGGCGACGGCCGCGAGACCGCGCGCGAGAACTGCCGCGTCGCGCTGCTGCGCCAGCGCAAGCATGCGCGTACCGCGCCGGACGACGCCGCGCCGTTCGTCACGCGGTAACGCAGGCGCCACCGTCGCGTCACGATCCGCGTGGCGCTCGCGCGCCCTGTCGACCGGATGACCGCCGATGCGTGTCGCCGGCCGACCCGATCGTCACCGAAAGCGCCGGAACAATGTCCGAATGTCGTCGGCCAGCCGATCCGGCTCTTCCATCGCCGCGAAATGGCCGCCGCTCGGCATGTCGGTCCACTGCACGACGTCGAACACACGTTCGAGCCAGCTGCGCGGCGGACGGCTGATTTCCTTCGGAAAGCGCGCGAACGCGACGGGCACCGTCACGCGTTGCCCGGCCGCGAAGCGCATGGGCTGCAGGCGGTTTTCCCAATACGTCTGCATGGACGAGCCGATGCAGCCGGTGAACCAGTAGAGCGAGATGCCGGTCAGCAGCTCGTCGTGCGAAAACCGCCGTGCGACGTCGCCGTCGCAATCGCTCCACGCGCGGAATTTCTCGGCAATCCACGCGGCGAGTCCGGCCGGCGAATCGTTCAGCGCGACGGCCAGCGTCTGCGGCTTCGTCATGTGCACGTGCGCGTACCCGCCTTCCAGCGCGGCCCACTCGCCGCGCTGCGTCACGAAGGCCCGTTCGTCGTCGGTCAGCGGCACGGCCGCGTCGGCCGGCGGTTCGTAGCTGCCGGGCAGGTAGTTCAGATGGATGCCGCCTACCCGGTCGGCATGCCGCGCGCCGAGCGCGATCGACACGCCTGCGCCGAGATCGCCGCCTTGCGCGCCGAAGCGTCGATAGCCGAGGCCGGACATCAACGCCGCCCAGCAGTCGGCGACCTGCCATGCCGACATGCCGGGTGCCGTTGGCGCGGGCGAGAACAGGAAGCCCGGCAGCGACGGCACGACGACATCGAACGCGTCGTCAGGATCGCCGCCGAATGCCGCCGGATCGCACAGGCGCTCGATCAGTGCGGCGAATTCGAACACGGAGCCGGGCCAGCCGTGCGTGATGACGAGCGGATAAGGTTTCGGTCCCGCCCCACGCCGATGGATGAAGTGCACGCGCTGCCCGCCGGCGTCCGCGACGAACTGCGGCAACCGGTTCAACGCACGCTCCACCGCGCGCCAGTCGAAGCGCTCGGCCCAGTAGTCGGTCAGCTCACTCAGCCACGCGCCGTCCACCCCCTGCTGCCACGGCTCGGCGGGCGTGAGCAACGGCGGGCGGCGGGCGCGCAGGCGCCGACGCAGGTCCTCCAGCGCATCATCGGGTATCGCAATCTCGAACGGCTCGGCGTGCATGGTGTCTCCTCACGAAGCGTGCCGGAGATTCTGCGCGATTTTTCCGACGCTCGCTGGCGTGTCGCCCCGCCGGCATCAGCCCGCTTCCCGCTCGTCCGTCCGCGCGTCGCGCCGCATCGCCTGCGGCGGGACGCCGAACCCGCGCACGAACGCCTCGCGCATGTGGCGGCGGTCGCGAAAGCCGTTTTCCTTCGCGATCACGTCGAGCGAATGGCGGCTCTGCTCGATCATCAGTCGCGCCGCCTCCAGCCGCAGCCGCTCGATCGCCTTCGCCGGCGACTGCCCCGTTTCGAGCGTGAACACGCGGCTGAACTGGCGCGGGCTCAGGTGGACGGCTTCGGCGAGATCCTCGACCGTCAGCGCGCGGCCGAGATTCTGCCGCGCGTAATTCAGCGCGTTCTGGATCCGGTCGGATTTCGGTGCGAGTTCCAGCATTTCGGAATGCTGCGACTGGCCGCCGGCGCGCCGCTGGTGCATCACGAGCTTGTGCGCGACCGAGCGGGCCGCATCGGCGCCGAGATCCTTTTCGACCATCGCGAGTGCGAGATCGAGGCCGGCCGTCATCCCGGCCGACGTCCAGATCGGGCCGTCGACGATGTAGATCCGGTCGTCCTCGACGCGGATCTCCGGATAGCACCGCTGCATGTCGCGGCCGAACGCCCAGTGCGTCGTCGCGCGGCGCTGCGCGAGCAGCCCGGCTTCGGCCAGCACGAACGCGCCCGTGCAGATGCCGGCGATCCGCCGCGCGCGTGCCCGGGTGCGGCGCAGGAACGCGACGACGCCGGCCGGCGCCGGCGAAGCGAGCGGATCGTTGACGCCCGCGACGATCCACGTATCGACGGCGATCCGCCCACGCAGCGCGTGCGTGGCGACCGGCAGCCCGAGCGACGAGCGCACGTCGCCGCCGTCGACCGAATAGTTGGCCATCCCGTAGAACGGCTCGCTCATGCCCATGTTCGCGTACTCGAACACCGATTGCGCGGCGAGCGCCATGATCTGGAAGCCGTCGCTGATCAGAAAGCCGATGCGGTGCACGTGAGTTCTCCCGTCCCGGGCGAATGGGTCGACCCGATGTCCTGAATCATACCCATCTACGTCATTTGTGTCGCGGCGATTCGGGACCAGAATGGCTTCACGCCATCCGGCCATTTCCCTCGAAACGGAGCACATCATGACGCAAGCACATCGCGGTACCGCCCTCATTACCGGCGCCTCGTCGGGCATCGGCGCCGTCTACGCGGACCGCCTCGCGCGCCGCGGCTACGACCTGATCCTGGTCGCGCGCAACCGCGACCGCCTGGCCGCCCTCGCCGACCGCATCACGAACGACACGCAGCGCAGCGTCGAGATCATCGACGCCGACCTCAACGACCGAGCCGCACTCGCCGCCGTCGAAGCGAAGCTGAAGCAGGATGCGAGCATCACGCTGCTCGTGAACAACGCGGGCATCGGCACGCACACGCCGCTGCTCGACAGCGACGTCGATGCGATGACGCGGATGATCGACCTCAACGTGACCGCGCTCACGCGCCTGACCTATGCGGCGGTGCCCGGCTTCGTCGCCCGCGGCAACGGCGCGGTGATCAACATTTCGTCGATCGTCGCGATCTCGCCGGAAACGCTGAACGGCGTGTACGGCGGCAGCAAGGCGTTCGTGCTCGCGTTCAGCCAGTCGCTGCATCACGAACTCGCCGACAAGGGCGTGCGGGTGCAGGCCGTGCTGCCCGGCGCGACCGCCACCGATTTCTGGCAGACGGGCGGCCTGCCGCTCGAGCACCTGCCGAAGGAAATCGTGATGTCGGCGACCGACATGGTCGACGCGGCGCTGGTCGGCTTCGATCGCGGCGAACGCGTGACGATCCCGTCGCTGCACGCGGGTGACGAATGGGCCGCGTACGAGGCCGCGCGCCGCACGATGGCGCCGCACCTGTCGGCCGACACGCCCGCGCCGCGCTATTCGACGGCAGGCTGAGCACGCGGCATCCCGCAGGTCGAAAGCAACAGGCACGTCGAACCCGGAGGTGCCGCGCAACACGGTGATACGTGGCGAATCGCCCGTCATCATCCGCGGTTCCGCGGCACGTTTCCGGGCCGATGCGGATCGATGAATTCGTCTGCGGAAACCCGCGCCGGATTATTTCCCGGTTAGCATAAATGTCGCGCGCCGACCGACGATTCCGGTTGGCTTGCCACGCATTCCGCGCAACAGTAAGCTCTGCGATTGCAGTCCCCAAGCGACCTCGTTCGACCGGCATTCGTCCGATCACGAGGGCAATCGTCCGTTGCGGAATTCGACCATGCAGGCCCGTATGTTCATCACCGAGACCGGCGACGCGCCGGCCTCCGCACGCAGGTCGGCCGTCCGTCTGCCCGCGCTCCCACCGCTGCCTGAACTGGACACCCTCTGCCGTATCGCGCGAGTGCATGTCGGCGCCGCAGGCGCGTTCGTCGCGCGCGCCGACGCCGATGCGCCACGCGTGCTGGCCGCCGACGGCGCATTGCCCGATCGGCTTCCCGACCCGCTGCCCGCCGATGCGTGGCTGCCCGAAGCCGAGCCGACGCCGGCCGCCGATTCGCGGTTCGCCCCGTGGAGCACGCACGCCAACGGGCCACGCAACGACGGCCCACGTCACGCACTGCGGATCGTCGCGGCCTGCGAACTCACCACGCCCGACGGCGCGACATTCGGCACGCTGTGCGTCGTGGACGACAAGACCCCGGTGCTCGACGCGACGCAACGCACGACGCTGCGCGACCTCGCCACACTGGCTGCAAGCACGCTTGCCCGCGCGATCGAAACCGTGACCTTGCGCGAGCGCCTCGGCACCGTCGAGGAACACAGCACGTTGACCACGCAGGCGCTCACCGAGAGCGGCACCGGCGTGTGGGACCGCAACGTGGAAACCGGCGAGATCCATTACTCGCCGGCCTGGAAGGCGCTGCTCGGCTACGCGCCGCACGAGCTCAGCACCCGGATCGAGGATGCATACGAACGGCTGCATCCGGACGACGTCGCCGACGTGAAGGCCGCGATGCTCGCGCACTTCGAGCAGCGCACCGACCATTACGCGGTCGAGCACCGCATCCGCTGCAAGGACGGCTCGTACAAATGGATCTGCAGCCGCGGCAAGGTGATCGACCGCGACAGCCGCGGCCGCGCGCTCCGGATGGTCGGGACGACCACGGACATCACCGCGCTGCGCGAGCTCGCCGCGCGGTTGCGCGACTCGGCCGCGCTCGTCACGGACCTCACCGACCAGGTTCCCGGGCTCGTGTTCCAGCTGCGCCAGGCGCCCGACGGGCGCCGCTTCTTTTCCTACGCGAGCGCGGGTGTCGCCGACATCTACGAGCTGACGCCCGAGCAGCTCGCCGGCAGCGCGGCGGCGGTCGAGACGCGCATCCATCCGGCCGACCTGGTCGCCTACCGGCTGTCGCTGCACGACTCGGCGGTACGACTGACGCCGTGGCGCCTCGAATATCGCGTGCTGCTGCCCGGCCAGGGCCTGCGCTGGCGCGAAGGCGATGCGCGGCCGCAGCGCACGGCCGACGGCGGCACCGTGTGGCACGGCTTCATCACCGACGCGACCGACCGCAAGCACATCGAGGCCGAACTGCACCGGATGGCCACGACCGACCACCTGACGCAGCTGTCGAACCGCCATGCGTTCATGCGGCAAAGCGAAGCCGCGCTGCGCGCCGTGCGCTCGACCGGCCAGGCCGCCGCGGTGCTGATGCTCGATCTCGATCACTTCAAGGCGCTTAACGACCGCTGGGGGCACCCGGTCGGCGACCGCGCGCTCAGGCATTTCGCGCGGCTGCTGCTCGCGGAAACCGGGCCGGACGGCATCGTCGGACGCGTCGGCGGCGAGGAATTCGCGATCGTTCTGCCGGGCGCGGATCTCGACCGCGCGCTGGCCTTCGCGCAGCGCGTGCAGCAACGCGCGATGCAGGCGCGGCTCATGCACGAGGACCAGCAGGTCACGCTGACCGTCAGCATCGGCATCGACGCGATGCGGGCGTCGGACTTCGGCGCCTACCAGCCGTTGTCGCGCGCCGACAAGGCGCTCTATCTCGCGAAGGAGCGCGGCCGCAACCGGATCGAGGTGTATCGGGCGTAGCGTTCGGGGGCGCGACGTCCGCCCCCCGCCTCGCGTCCCGCCGCCTCCATTGCGCGACATATTCGGGACCGATCGTATAGGCTAGCGCTCCGGGCCCACCTCAACACGATTTGCCATGGACAATTCCAAACTGACCGCGCGTCTCGCGTCAGGTCTTCTCGTCGTCGCGCTCATCGAGCTGCTGGCGCTGTTGTTCGGCTATGGGTTCGCCAGTTCGATGGACGATCCGTACATGGGCCTTCGCGTGTTCATCACCGCGCTCTTCTGGGCGGCCGGCCTGTCGGCCATCGGGGTCATCGCGGCAATCGCGTGCCTGTCGATCGACCAGCAGGCGCGCGGCGGCACGATCAACTGGGCGCTGGCGCTGCACGGGCTGATCGTCCTGCCCGGGCTGTTCATGTCCTTCCACTGAACCGCACCGCCGAGCCGCACCGCCACCGCCCGCGTCACGCCGATTCCGCACGCGGCGCCGCCCGCACACCCACCAGCATCGCGACCGCGCACGTGGCCAGCAGCGCCGCGATCATCAGCATTGCCGGGTCCATGCTGCCGGTTCGGGTGCGGATCAGCCCGACGAGCCACGGCGTGATCATGCCGCTCGACACGCCGATGCTGCTGATCAGCGCGATCCCGCCGGCCGCGCCCGCGCCGGAGAAATACGCGGACGGCACGGCCCAGAACACCGGATGCGCGGCGAAGATCAGCATCGCCGCGACCGACAGCAGCGCCATCATCGCGACGATGCTCGACAGGTGCAGCGTCAGCAGCGCGAGCGCCACCGCGCCGCCGAACGCGCATGCGGCGAAGTGCCAGCGTCGTTCGCGCTTGCGGTCGGAGCGCCGCGCGATCGCGATCAGGCCGGCCGCGCCGATCGCGTTCGGCACGACCGACAACAGGCTGATCTGCACGACGTCGTGAATGCCGAATTCGCGGATCATCAGCGGCATCCAGAACAGCAGCATCAGGAGCGCGGTGGTCAGCGAGAAATAAATGAACGCGAACAGGTACGTGCGCGGTTCGGCCAGCACCTGCCGCAGCGAATGCGGCGCCGGTGTCTCGGCACCGGCGCGGTCGGCGGCCAGGTCGGCCGCGAGCCGCTGGCGGTCGGCGTCGGACAGCCACTTTGCGTGCTCGGGACGATCGCACAGCCAGAACCACGCGATCACGCCGAGCAGGATCGCGGGCGCGCCTTCGATCGCGAACATCCACTGCCAGCCGTGCAGCCCGAGCACGCCCGACATCCCGCGCATCAGCCAGCCTGACAGCAGCCCGCCGACCATCCCCGCCACCGCGACGCCCGCATAGAAGATCGACAGCACCGATGCGCGCCGCCGTGCCGGATACCAGTACGTCAGGTAGAACACCACGCCCGGAAAGAACCCGGCCTCGAACAGCCCGAGCAGGAAGCGCAGCACGTAGAAATGCTTCGCGCTGTCGACGGTGATCATCGCGACCGACACCGCGCCCCACAGGAACATGATCCGCGCAAACGTGCGGCGCGCGCCGAAGCGGCGCAGCAGCGCGTTGCTCGGCACCTCGAACAAGACATAGCCGACGAAGAACAGCACCGCGCCGAGGCTGTACATCGCATCGGTCAGGCCGAGATCCTGCCGCATCTGCAACTGGGCGAAGCCGATGTTGCTGCGATCGAGGATCGACACGATGTAGCAAATGAACAGGAACGGCACGATCCGCGCGCCGATGCGGCGGTAAAGTGCGTCGTCCGTTGAAGCGATACCGGACGCGACGGCACGCGCGGCGTCCGCTTGAAGAGGGGCTGACATCGATCGTCTCCTCGCTGGATTCGGGTGCGGGGCTCACACGGCGTGCCGGTCGCCGCCGCCCGCGAGCGGCGACCGGCCGTTGCTCGATCAGTCGCGCGGCGCGGCTTCGCCTTTCACGCCGAGCATCAGCGCGACGCCGCTCGCCACCAGCAGCGCGGCCAGCAGATACACGGCGAGATCCATGCTGCCGGTGCGCGTGCGGATCATCCCGATCACCCACGGGCTGACGATCCCGCTCGTGATCCCGATGCTGCTGATCAGCGCGATCCCGGCCGCGGACGCGTTGCCCGACAGGTAGCGGGTCGGCACCGCCCAGAAGATCGGCAGTGCGGCGAAGATCAGCGTCGCCGCGACCGACAGGCACGCGAGCATCGCCGCGAAGCTGTGCAGGTGCAGCGTCAGCGCCGCGAGCGCGAGCCCGCCGCCGATCGTGCAGCACGCGAAATGCTTGCGGCGCTCGCCGGTGCGGTCCGAGCGGCGCGCGATCAGGATCAGCCCCACCGCGCCGACCGCGTTCGGCACCACCGTGTACAGGCTCACGGCCACGACGTCGGTCACGCCGAAGTCGCGGATCATCAGCGGCATCCAGAAGTTGAGCGTCAGCGACGCGCAGGTCAGCGAAAAATAGATGAACGCGAACAGGTACACGCGCGGGTTCGACAGTGCCGCCACAAGGCTGCGCCCGTCGTGCGCGTGGCCGTGGCCCCCAACGTCGGCGCACTGCGCGGCGACCCGTGCCTTTTCATCCGGCGTGAGCCATGTGGCGTCCTGCGGCCGGTCGACCAGCAACGTGAACGCGGCGAACGCGAGCAGGATCGCCGGCGCGCCTTCGATCGCGAACATCCACTGCCAGCCGTGCAGCCCGAGCACGCCGCTCATGTCGCGCATGATCCAGCCCGACATCAGGCCGCCGAGCACGCCGGCCACCGCGACGCCCGCGAAGAACACCGAGATCGCGGCCGCGCGCCGGTTCGCGGGGAACCAGTAGGTCAGGTACAGCACGATGCCGGGAAAGAAGCCCGCTTCGAACACGCCGAGCAGGAAGCGTAGCACGTAGAAATGCGACGGCTGCGACACGAACATCATCCCGGTCGATGCGATGCCCCACAGCAGCATGATCCGCGTGAAGGTGCGGCGCGCGCCGAAACGCGCGAGCAGCAGGTTGCTCGGCACTTCGCAGAACACGTAGCCGACGTAGAACACCGCGGCGCCGAGGCCGTACATCGCGTCGCTGAAGCCGAGATCGTGCTTCATCTGCAACTGCGCGAAGCCGATGTTGATCCGGTCGAGGAACGAGATGACGTAGCAGAGGAACAGGAACGGCACGATTCGCCACGCGATCTTGCGGAACAGCAGCGCGTCGTCCGTGGCGGCGGCAGCGGAAACCGAAGCGCTCGCGTGCGCGAGCGTCGCTTCGGCGGGAAGCGATTGGGGCATGTCTCTCTCCAAACAGGCTGCGCGATTCGCGCGCGCAGCCGTCTCCCAGGGCGTACGTGCGCCCTGCTTTCTTGTGAGATCGGATACGGCGGACGGAAAGCCGGCAGGAAGCCGTGGCCCGTCGCCGCTTCAGAAAAAAGGCGGAGCGCCCTGCCGGACACCCCGCCTGTGCAAGCCGCTCAGTCCTGCAGCGCGGCCCACATTTCCTTGTCGCGCTGTGCGGTCCAGATGCGCGGATGCGTGATGCCGCTCGCTTCGTCGAAGGCACGCGACACGTCGAACGGCAAGCAGTGCTCGTAGATGAACACGTGGCCGAACTTCGGATCCATCGCTTCGCGCGTGAGCGCCATCGACGCCTTCAGGTCGAGCTTCTGCTCGACGGCCTTGCGGCCCTGCGCGAGCAGCGTCGTGACGAAATCCTTCGTGTAGTCGAGGCCCTTGTTCACGTCGGCCGGGTTCAGCAGCGCGGGGCCGCGGCCCGGCACGAGCTTCTCGGCGCCGAGCGCACGCAGCGCCTCGAGCGTGGCCGGCCATTGTTCGAGCTGCGCGTCGCCGCAGTAGCACGCGGCGTCGTATTCGACGAGGTCGCCCGAGAACAGCACCTTCTGCGACGGGATCCAGACGATCGTGTCGCCCTTCGTGTGGCCCGAGCCGACGTGCATGATCTTCACTTCGAGCTTGCCGAGGAACAGCGTGATCTCGCGCTCGAACACGAGCGTCGGCCAGGTCAGGCCCGGCACCGTCTCGACCCCGGCGAACAGGCGCGGGAAGCGCTCGATCTCCGACTTCATGTCGGCCTCGCCGCGCTCGACGATCATCTCGTACGTGCCGCGGCTCGCGATCACGTGCTGCGCGCCTTCGTCGAAATACGCGGACGCGCCGAGCACGCGCACCGCATGGTAATGCGACAGCACCACGTGCTTGATCGGCTTGTCGGTCACGCTGCGGATCTTCGCGATCAGGTCCTGCGCCATCGCGGGCGTCGCGGTCGTGTCGACGATCAGCACGCTGTCGTCGCCGATGATCACGCCCGAGTTCGGGTCGCCTTCGGCGGTGTACGCGTAGGCGTTCTCGGACAGCTTCGTCCAGGTGACTTTCTTCTCTTCCAGATCGGCTTGGGAGGCGAATGCTTTGGCCATGTTGCGTTCCGTGGCTGCGAGCCATGTGTTGAGGGGAGTGAGCGGATCATCTTCCTGCGCCGAATATTTGTCAATGACAAAGTCGCTTGCTATTGTCTAATACGGGTAAACCTGCGGGCTGGCGCGATAAATGGCGTCGGATACCATGCGGGGTTTCGTCAACGGAAGAATCATCGCGTGCAGAACCACGAAGTCAGCGCAGACGACGCGCCGCCCAAGGCGCAGCGCGGGATCCAGAGTGTCGAGGTCGGCGGCCGGCTGCTCGACGCGCTCGCGCGCCGGCGCAAGCCGCTCGGCCTGTCCGAGCTGGCCGCGGCGGCCGACCTGTCGACCGCGCAGGCGCACACCTATCTCGTCAGCCTGACGCGGCTCGCGCTCGTGAAGCGCGATGCGATCACCGGCAACTACGAGCCGGGCCCGTTGTCGCTGCGGCTCGGGTTGATGTCGATCGAGCGCCAGCCGGCCTATCGCGCGGCGCTGCCGCACGCGGCGCGGCTCGCGGAAGCGGTCGGCCTGAGCGTCGCGGTGTCGGTGCCGGGCGTGCTCGGGCCGACGATCGTGCGCATCGAGCACGGCGGCTATCCGCTGCACGTGAACCTGCATGTGGGCTCGGTGATGTCGCTCGACACGACGGCCACCGGCCGCGTGTTCCGCGCGTTCGGCGATCCCGCGCAACTCGATGCGATGGCGGCCAGCCAGGCCGGCGCCGGCGCCACGCTCGCGGGCGCCGAGCAGCCCGCGCCGGACGCCGGCGTGCCGCAGCAGGAACTCGACGCGATCCGCGCACGCGGTATCGAGCGCGGCGTCGACCTGCCGAGCCCCGGCGTCAGCGCGATGAGCGTGCCGGTATTCGACGAGCACGGCACGCTGCAACTCGCGTTGACGGTGATCGGTTCGACGGGCTCGATCGACGTCGACTGGGACGGCCCGATCGCGGCAGCGTTACGCGACGCGGCTCTTCAGGCAACCGCATCGCTCGGCGCGGCGCACGATGCGCCTCCGTCGGCGTCCGGCCCGGCCCCAGCCACCCCGCGTGTGCCGCCCGCACTGGCCGACGATGCGAAGGCGCAGCGCGGGATCAATGCGCTCGACAGCACCGGCGAACTGCTGCTCGCGCTGGTGTCGGCGGGCCGCGCGCTGCCGCTGCGCGATCTCGCGGCGGCCACCGGCATGCCGGCCGCGAAGGCCTTTCCGCATCTCGTCAGCCTGCTGAAGATCGGCCTGCTGAGCCGAGACGACGCCGGCTGCTTCGGCGGCGGCCCGCTCGGGCAGGCGCTCGGCCTGATCGCGATGCAGCGCGTGTCGCCGACGCGCGACGCGGAAGCCGAGATCGTCGCGCTGGCCGGCGCGACCGACATGAGCGTCGCAGCCGCGACGCTGGGGCCGCTCGGCCCGACCGTGATCCGCCTCGAAGAGTCGGCGCGGCCGCAGCACGTGAGCCTGCAGGTCGGCACGGTGATGTCGCTCGTCAACACGGCGATCGGCCGGATCTTCGCGGCCGGCATGTCCGACGACGTGCTGGCCGACCTGCTCGCCAACGAGCCCGTGCGCCTCGCGGGCCGCGCCGCCGCGCCGGCCGACGCGGCCTTCCGCGCGCGGCTCGCGACGATCCGCGCGGACGAACTCGATTTCGCGTTCGATGCGCCGGTGCCGGGCATCGGGACGGTCGCCGCGCCCGTGTTCGATCACACCGGCAGCATCCGGCTCGTGATCGCGATCATCGGCTCGTCGCGCGGCTTCCCGCGCGGGCTGGACAGCGAGCTCGCGCAGGCGTTGCTCGCCGCGACGCGGCGGCTGTCGTGGCGGTTCGGGTGGATCGGCGGATAGCCATCCCCTTTTTCCTCTTCTTCGCTCTGCCAGACCGCGCCGCGAGGCGCCGCCTCGTCGCGCGTGCGCGCCGGGCCTTTCCGGGGCGGGATGGCCGTATCAAGTGACATCGATATGAAGCCCCGCGCGACCGCGATTCATGTTGCATCGAGGCAACATAAACTGTCAGAAATTCTCATATAACGAAATCGCATTTCACAAAGCGGAGGTGTTTCGCTATGATTAGGGTTATCCCTAACTCGCCACCTATATGGGGCTTCGACATGCAAACGTCTAACACCTCCGACCGTTCCACCGAATCCGCTGGCTGGCTCGCACGTATGGGCGAGCTGATTGCAGAAGCTTGGGCACTCCACCTCGAGAACTGCGAAGTCATCGCTGAAGCACACGCACGCCTGCCGCGCTGAGCGCGCAATGGCCGGCCGCCAGCCGCGCTGGCCGCACGATGCCCACCCGATCCGCTTGCCCGGACGCGCGCCATGAGGCCGCCGCGTCGGGCAACGGGTTGCAAGGCAAGTCGTCGGAAACAGGCCGGGTAGTCCCGTTGAATGCGCGCCCCGTTTCAGGCGCGCGTTGAAGTCGCTCTGAAGTTGCTTTAAAGCCGATGCCGCGCCGATCAACCTCGGCGCGGTTTTGTCTGCCGGTTGCCCGGGCAGGCAACTGTTATCTCGCCAGCGCGTAAATCCGCCGGATCATCACGGACGGAAGATTCATCCGCGTGGCGGGCCCAGGCGCCGAACCGCGCCTCTGCCTGGCCCTTCTCCCGATTGCCGGCTTGCTCCGCGCAAAGGCGCAGCCCCATGCGCCGTCGTTTCAACGACGGCCGCACACGCTTCCCCGTCCCCCATCACACCTGAATCGACGGCACGTCCTTCATGCAGCGCAGCGCGAACATCGAGCGGCTGTGACGGATGCTCGAAATCTTGTACAGCTTTTCGCGCAGGAACCGCTCGTAACCGGCCGTGCCGTCCACCGCGACCTTGATCCAGTAGTCGTACTCGCCCGACACGAGATAGGCCTCGAGCACCTCGGGCAGCGCGGCGAGTTCCTCGCCGAAGCGCGCGAGCGCGTCGTCCTCGTGGCGATCGAGCGTGACTTCGAGAATCACGATGTCCGCATAGCCCAGCTTGCGCTGATTGACGAGCGCGACGTAACCGTCGATGTAGCCGTCCACCTCCAGTTGCCGCGTGCGGTTCCAGCACGCGGTGGTCGACATGCCGATCTGTTCGGCCAGTTCGGCGTTCGACAGACGCGCATTTTTCTGCAGGGCGCCGAGGATCTTGCGGTCCTGGCTGTCGAGCGTTTTCGGCGAGCGTTCACGTGTGGCCATGGCAAAAAGAATCATCTACTGGAAACCGGGATTCTATCTGAACGACATTCCGGATTTGTGCCGGTTTGTGTGGAAAAGCGGAAGCCTTTTAATCCGGCCCCTTGATATATTTTTACCCATGCCTGCTGTCCGGCACGTTCCCGCGACAACCCTTCGCACCGGGACGCACGGCCGCAATCACGAGTTGCGGTGCCAGCCGGCAGGCATGCGATTCCCCGCCGCCCGCGCGCCTATCCGGCCGCGCGGCTTCGGCGCCCGTGTTCCTGTTCCTGCCCTACCCGTCATGTCGTTCAGGCTTTACCTCTCGTTTCTCGCGGCTTCCGCCGTTCTCGTCTACGCCCCCGGCCCCGTCAACCTCCTCACCATGAACCAGGCGCTACGCGCCGGCTGGCGCCGCGCGCTGCCGTGCGTCTGGGGCGGCACGCTCGCCGTGCTGCTGCAACTCGCGCTGACCGCGCTGTGCCTGAATTCGCTCGTGCATCTCGACGAGCGCGCGCTGACCGTACTGCGCTGGGCCGGCGCGGCCTACCTCGTGTGGCTCGGCTGCAAGCAATGGCTCAGCCGTACGCCGGCCGGCGCACCCGCCGCCTCGGCCGGCCCCGCCGGAACGGCCGCGCCCGACCCCGACTCGCACCGCGCACTGTTCTGGCGCGGCGTGGCGACCTCGGGCCTGAATCCGAAGACGCTGCTGTTCTTCCCGTCGTTCTTCCCGCAGTTCATCAGCCCCGGCGCCGACTGGAGCCTGAACCAGCAGTTCCTGCTGCTCGCGGCGACGTTCGCGGTGCTGTTCGCGGGCGGCGTCGCGTCGATGGCGCTGTTCTCGCACCGGCTGAGCCGCGCGCTGCAGCGGCCCGCAAGGATGCGCGCGATGAACCGCGTGACGGGCGGGCTGCTCGTCGGAATGGGCGCGATCATGGTCGGCTGGAACTGACAGCGGCCGGGCGGCCGGCTTCATCGCGGCCGACGCCACGCCCCTCGAAAAAGCAGCCGATTGCCGAATGCTTTAGGGTAGCGGCTGTTTCGTTGGACATGCCCGGCCAGCCGGGCGACTGGATGAAGCCCCTCACTCCCCGCCTGCGGCGCCTGTTCGCGCCGATCGGCCTGCACTGGTATCTCGCTCTCCTCCTCGCGCTCGACGCGCTCATGGTGCTGCGCCCCGTCATCGAGCATGCCAGGCTCGGCGTGCATCACGCGTGGCTCGCCGATGCGCTGAACCTCGTCGACAACGCCGGGCTCGTCGTGTTGCCGCAAGTGGTCGTCGCGGCCGGCCTCGCGACGATGGCCATCGGCATCGTGCTGCGCGCCCGCGTCGCGTGGGTGCTGTCGATCCTGCTGCTGGTCGCGGCCGCCGCGATCAGCGTGCTCGGCGGCTACCGCAGCCACGCGGTGTTCGTCTATACGGCCGTGCTGGTCGTCGCGCTGCTGTATTACTGGCGGCACTTCGACCGCGCGAGCGTCGCCGCAAGCAGCCTGTTCGCGTTGCTGAGCATCGTGTCGCTGCTGATCTACGCGACCTTCGGCGTGCTGTATCTCGGCGACGAATTCACGCCGCCCGTCCACGATCTCGCCACGGCCGTCTATTTCTCGATCGTGTCGATGTCGACGGTGGGCTACGGCGACATCGTTCCGCATGCGCCGACCGCCCGCCTGTTCACCGCATCGGTGATCGTGCTCGGCATCACGGTGTTCGCGACGTCGATCAGCGCGGTCGTCGGCCCCGTGATCGGCGGCAATCTCAAACGGATCGTCAAGGGAGGCATTTCGAACGTGATCCGCAAGCATCACTACCTGATCGTCGGCGCGACACCCGTCGCGCATGCGGTGCACGACGGGCTGCGCAAGCGCGGCTACGCGGTGACCGTCGTCGTGCCGGCCGGCGTCGAGCACAACTATCCGGCCGCGACCGACTTGATCGTCGGCGACGCGACCGACCACGCGGTGCTGGAACGCGCCGCCGCGGCGACCGCGCGTGCGGTGCTCGCGCTGCGTTCCGACGATGCCGAGAACGCCTTCATCATCCTCGCGATCCGCGAGATCGCCCCGTCGGTACGCACGGTCGCGCTCGTGAACCAGCAGCGCAACCTCGAGCGGCTGCGCCTCTTGAAGCCCGACATGGTGTTCTCGCCGCAGCAGCTGGCGGGCGAACTGCTGGCCAGCACGCTCAACGACGAACCCGTCGACAAGTCGCTGATCTCGCACCTGCTGTTCGGCACGGCCGACGCCGCATGACCGTGTGACCGCACGACTCTGAGCCCCGGATTGGCCGGTGCGTGACCGGTACAATCGCGCGATGTCCGAATTGCTCACTTACGGCGGCCTGTTCGCCGTGTCGATGGTCGCCGCGACCCTGTTCCCGCTCCAGTCCGAAGCCGTGGTCGCCGGCCTGCTGCTCGCCGGGCGCGAACCCGTGTGGGCGCTGGTGCTCGTCGCGAGCATCGGCAACGTTGCCGGCTCGGTGATCAACTGGGCGCTCGGGCGCGGCATCGAGCACTTCCGCGAGCGCCGCTGGTTTCCCGTCAAGCCCGCCGCACTTGCGCGCGCCGAGCGCTGGTATGCGCGCTACGGCCGCTGGTCGCTGCTGCTGAGCTGGGCGCCCGTGATCGGCGATCCGCTGACGATGATCGCCGGCGTGCTACGCGAGCCGCTGCCGTCGTTCCTCGCGATCGTCACCGTCGCGAAGGTCGCGCGGTATCTCGCGATCGCGTGGCTCGTGACGCACTGACACCCGCTTCCCGTCGCCCGCCCGCGCGCCAGTCGCACCAGCTAACGTTGCCATCGACGACGCGCCGCTAAAGATTTCGCCGAAGTTGCCGTATTAACCGGACGACTAGCGGTGACGCGTGCGTTCCGCCCCCTCTCCCTCCCCACTCAGGATGTTCCATGAGATTGACTCAATTGGGCCGGGTGAGCGTCGGCGCGCGTCTCGCGGCGCTGGCGTGCGCACTCGTCGCCGTGCTGTTTACCGTGTTCGCGTGGACGCTCGCCCATTTCGCCGGCCAGCAGCTCGCTGAAGAAGCGCACATGCGGATCGTCGACAAGGAACAGTCGATCCGCGCGATGGTCGACCTGTTCGACAAGGCGCTGACCGCCGAAGCAAACCGCTCGATGTCGCTGTTCGCGAGCTTCCTGCCGCCCGATTTCACGCTCGACCCGGCGCGCACCGTCGATATCGGCGGCGTCGCCGCGCCGACCCTGCTCGCGGGCGGCCAGCCGCTCGACCTCGACTATTCGATTCCCGACCAGTTCCTGAAGAAAAGCGGCGCGATCGCGACGATCTTCGCGCGCGACGGCGACGATTTCGTGCGCATCACGACGTCGCTGAAGAAGCAGGACGGCGCGCGTGCCGTCGGCACGAAACTCGACCGGGCCGGCCCCGCGTACGCACCGCTCGTCGCCGGACGCAGCTACACGGGCCTCGCGAAGCTGTTCGGCCGGTCGTACATCACGCAGTACAAACCGGTGACCGATGCGACCGGCCGCGTGATCGGCGCGCTGTTCGTCGGCCTCGACATCGGCGCCGAACTCAAGCTCGTCGAGGATGGCATCCGCGCGTTGAAGATCGGCGACAACGGCTACTATTTCGTGCTCGATGCGTCGCAGGGCCCGTCGCGCGGCACCTTCGTCGTGCATCCGGATGCCGACGGCCAGCGTGCCGACGACACCCGCGCGCCATACGCGCAGATGCTCGCGGCCGGCCAGGGGCGGCTCGCGTACACGTCGACCGACCCGGCCGCGCACGATGGCGGCCCGACCGCGAAATTCGTGTCGTTCACGACGATTCCGCAGTGGCAGTGGCTCGTCGGCGGCATCGCGCTCGACGACGAACTGCTCGCCACCATGCGCGCCACCCGCAACCGCTTCCTGATGATCGGCGCCGTGCTCGTCGCCGCGTTCGCGACGCTGTTCGTCATCGTGGTACGCCGCGTCGTGAGCCGGCCGCTCGATGCGGCGGCACGGGCCTCCGAGCGCTATGCGGCGGGCGATCTCAGCGTGCGCATCCGGGATGGCGCGGCCACGCGCGGCCAGGCGGGCGACGACGAGATTGGCCGGCTCGTGCAGGCGGTCGACGGGATCGGCGACGGCCTCGCGCGGATCGTCGCGCAGGTGCGCAACAGCTCCGCCGACATCGCGCGCGGCACGGTCGACATCGCCGCCGGCAGCAGCGACATCGCCGCGCGGATCGCGACGCAGGCAAGCAGCGTCGAACAGACGGCCGCCAGCATGGAACAGATCACCGCCGCCGTGCAGCAGAGTGCCGAGCATGCGGCGCAAGCCAATGCGCTGGTCGCGGACGCGTCGGCCGCCGCGACGAACGGCGACGCCGCGGTGCAGCGCGTGGTCGCGACGATGGACGACATCGGCCGCGCGACGCGCCGGATCGCCGAGATCACGGGCACGATCGAAGGCATCGCGTTCCAGACCAACATCCTGGCGCTGAACGCGGCCGTCGAGGCCGCGCGCGCGGGCGAACACGGCAAGGGCTTCGCGGTGGTCGCGGCCGAAGTGCGCGCACTTGCACAGCGCAGTGCGGCCGCGGTCAAGGAGATCGACGCGCTGAGCGCCGAATCGTCGACGACCGTCGAACACGGCTACCGGATCGCGGAGGCCGCACGCGGCACGATGCGCGACATCGTCGCGCGCGTCGACCAGGTCAGCACGCTGATCGGCGAGATCAGCGCCGCGTCGCGCGAACAGTCGACCGGTATCGAGCAGGTGAACCTGGCCGTCACGCAGATCGGCGACGCGACGCAGCAGAACGCAATGCTGATCTCGGATGCCGAACGCGCGGCCGTCGCGCTGCGCGACCAGGCCGCGCACCTGTCGGACGCGGTCAGCGTGTTCCGGCTCGAGCGGAGTGTGTGACGAAACACGGATGGCCGGCCAAGGCCGGCCCATCGCCTACTTCTTGTCGTCGCCCGCCAGATCGATCGCCTTGTCCGATCCCACCGCATTGCGCAGCTGGAACTTCTGGATCTTGCCGGTCGACGTCTTCGGCAGTTCGCCGAACCGCACGGCCTTCGGCACCTTGAAGCCTGCGAGCAGCGCCTTGCAATGCGCGACGATCTCCGCCTCGGTCACGCTCGCGCCTTCACGCAGCTCGACGAACGCGCACGGCACCTCGCCCCACTTCGGGTCGGGCATCGCGACGACGGCCGCCACCGCCACCGCGGGGTGCCGGTACAGCGCATCCTCGACCTCGATGCTCGAGATGTTCTCGCCGCCCGAGATGATGATGTCCTTCTTGCGATCCTTGATCCGGATATAGCCGTCCGGCATCAGCACCGCGAGATCGCCGGTATGGAACCAGCCGCCGTGGAACGCGTCGTCGGTTGCCTTCGGGTTCTTCAGGTAGCCCTTCATGCAGATGTTGCCGCGGAACATGATCTCGCCGAGCGTCTCGCCGTCGGCCGGCACCGGCGCCATCGTGTCGGGATCGAGCACCGTCGCGCCCGCTTCCAGGTGATAGCGCACGCCCTGGCGCGCGTTGAGCCGCGCGCGCTCGTCGTCGCTCAGTGTTTCCCAGTGCGACTGCTTCGCGCACACGGTCGCCGGGCCGTAGACCTCGGTCAGCCCGTACACGTGCAGCAGGTCGAAGCCGATCTCCTTCATCTTCGCGATCACGGCCGGCGCGGGCGCCGCGCCCGCGACCATCGCGTGCACCGTGTGATCGATGCCTTCGCGGAATTCGGCCGGCGCATTCGCGATCGCGCTCTGCACGATCGGCGCGCCGCAATAGTGCGTGATGCGTTCGCGGCGGATCAGGTCGAACACCGTCTTCGCATCGAACTTGCGCAGGCAGACGTTCACGCCCGCACGCGCCGCGACGGCCCACGGGAAGCACCAGCCGTTGCAGTGGAACATCGGCAGCGTCCACAGGTAGACGGCGTGCTTCGGCATGTCCCATTCGAGGAGGTTGCTGACCGCCGCGAGATACGCGCCGCGATGGTGATAGACGACGCCCTTCGGGTCGCCGGTCGTGCCGGACGTGTAGTTCAGCGCGATCGCCTCCCATTCGTCGGCGGGCGGCGTCCATGCGTAGTCGGCGTCGCCGCTCGCGACGAGCGCCTCGTAGTCGGTTGCGCCCGCGAAGCGCGCGGGATCGGCCGGTATCGCATCGGCCACGCTGACGATCTTCAGCCCCGGCACCTCGAGCGCCGCGCGATGCGCGAACTCCGCATACTCGGTGTCGACGATCAGCACCTTCGCCTCGCCATGGCGCAGCATGAACAGCACCGACGACACGTCGAGCCGCGTGTTGATCGTGTTCAGCACCGCGCCGGCCATCGGCACGCCGAAGTGCGCCTCGACCATCGCCGGAATGTTCGGCAGCATCGCCGCGACCGTGTCGCCGCGCTCGACGCCGAGCCTTGCGAGCGCGCTCGCCAGTTGCTTCGCGCGCGTGTAGGTCTCGGCCCAGGTGCGGCGCACGTCGCCGTGCACGATCGCGAGGCGCTCGCCGTAGACTTCGGCCGTCCTGACCAGGAAGTCGATCGGGGTGAGCGGTACGTAATTCGCGTCGCGGCGGCCGAGTCCGGCCTCGAACATCTGCGTCATGATCCTGTCTCCCGTGTCCTGTCGACCGGGGCGCAGCCACCCCGGATCGTTTTGATGTGGTTCAATTGCCGACAGCCTAACGGGCGCTATTGTGAGCCGTCTGTCATCGAAACGACAGAGTGCCTTTCACGCGCTGCGCGTTATCCCTATCCTCGCAAACCCGCACCCATGCACGACCCGCTCGCCGCATCGCCCGACGCGCCCGCCCACCCGGCCGACGCCCTGCCCGAACCGGGCCCGCTGCCGGCGCTGGCCACGCTGTTCAGCCAGTGCGCGTGGTTCCGCACGCTCGCACCCGAGCACCAGGCGCTCGTGCTCGCGCAGTCGCGCGTCGAGCAGTGCGAGGCCGGCGACGTGATCGCGCATCGGCTCGCGCCCTCCGAATACTGGATCGGCGTGCACCGCGGGCTGCTGAAGCTCGCGATCTTCAATGCGTCGGGGCGCGGCTGCACGTTCTCCGGCGTGCCGTCGGGCGGCTGGTTCGGCGAAGGCAGCGTGATCAAGCGCGAGCTGCGCAAGTACGAGGTCGTCGCGATCCAGCGCTCGACCGTGCTGTTCGTGCCGGTCGACACGTTCCATGCGCTGCTCGACACGAGCCTGCCGTTCACGCGCTTCGTGATCCACCAGCTGAACAACCGGATGGGCGAGTTCATCGCGTCGATCCAGAACAGCCGGCTGCTGGACGTCGACGCACGCGTCGCGCAGGCGCTCGCGCAGCTCTTCAACCCCGCCCTGTACCCGGACACCGGCCCGTCGCTGTCGATCTCGCAGGAGGAACTGGGGATGCTCGTCGGCGTATCGCGACAGCGCATCAACCAGGCGCTGCAGCAGCTCGAGAAGCTCGGCGCGCTGCGGCTCGCGTACAACCAGATCGACGTCGTCGATCTCGGTGCGCTCGCGCGCGTCGGGATGGAGCAGATCTGAGCGCGCGCCGATGAACGGAATCGCCATCGACGCAGCATTTCCATCCGGTATCACGGCCGTTTTCCGGTCGTCACGCCGCACCGCGTTTCCTCTGCTGAATCGGCCATCGCGCGCGATGCGTCAACCTGACAATTCCGCCAGTTTCGCGACAGTAACCCGTTCCACGCCGACGCCTATCATTCGGGTTCCCTTTATCCACGCCTGATCACCGCCCGTCCCGCTGCCTCCATGTGGATCGTCAATCTCGCGCTCAAGCGCCCCTACACGTTCATCGTGATGGCCATCATGATCGTGCTGGCCACCCCGCTTGCGCTGATGCGCACGCCGGTCGACGTGCTGCCCGCGATCAACATTCCCGTGATCAGCGTCATCTGGAATTACAGCGGCTTCTCCGCGACCGAGATGACGAACCGCATCACGTCCGTGCATGAGCGGATCCTGACGACGACCGTCAACAACATCCAGCACGTCGAATCGACGTCGCTGCCCGGCATCGCGGTCGTGAAGGTGTTCCTGCAGCCGGGCGCGAACGTGCAGACGGCGATCGCGCAGACGGTGTCGTCCGCGCAGGCGATCGTGCGGCAGATGCCGCAGGGCGCGACGCCGCCGCTCGTGATCACCTATTCGGCGTCGAGCATCCCGGTGATCCAGCTCGGGCTGTCGAGCAAGACGCTCAGCGAACAGTCGCTCGCCGACATCGCGCTCAACTTCCTGCGCCCGCAGCTGATCACGGTGCCGGGCGTGCAGATCCCGTTCCCGTACGGCGGCCGCACACGCGTGGTCGCGATCGACCTCGATCCGCAGGCGCTGCAGTCGAAGGGGCTCACGCCCGCCGACATCGTCAACGCGGTCAACGCGCAGAACCTCGTGCTGCCGACCGGCACCGCGAAGATGGGCCAGACCGAATACCGGATCGACACGAACGCGTCGGCCGACACCATCGCCGACATCAGCAGCCTGCCGGTCCAGACCATCAACGGCGCGACGACCTACCTGCGCGAGGTGGCGTCGGTGCGCGACGGCTTCGCGCCGCAGACCAACGTCGTGCGCCAGAACGGCCAGCGCGGCGTGCTCATCTCGATCCTGAAGAGCGGCGACGCGTCGACGCTCAAGGTCGTGTCGGACCTGAAGGCGCTGCTGCCGAAGGTGATCCCGACGCTGCCCGAAGGGCTCACGATCACGCCGCTGTTCGACCAGTCGGTGTTCGTCAAC
Organism: Burkholderia sp. AU27893; assembly: GCF_002223205.1. NCBI lineage: Bacteria > Pseudomonadati > Pseudomonadota > Betaproteobacteria > Burkholderiales > Burkholderiaceae > Burkholderia > Burkholderia sp. AU27893. Next base: position 1,280,882 of record NZ_NKFD01000004.1, read on the forward strand.
GCGGCCGTCCAGGGCGTGATCCACGAGGCGCTGATCGCCGCCGTGCTGACCGCGATGATGATCCTGCTGTTCCTCGGCAACTGGCGCAGCACGCTGATCATCGCGATCTCGATCCCGCTGTCGATCTTCACGTCGCTGATCGCGCTGTCCGCGCTCGGCGAGACCATCAACATCATGACGCTCGGCGGGCTCGCGCTCGCGGTCGGGATTCTCGTCGACGATGCGACCGTGACGATCGAGAACATCGAGCGGCACCTGCATCTCGGCACCAACCTGCACGACGCGATCCTCGAAGGCGCCGGCGAGATCGCGGTGCCCGCGTTCGTGTCGACGCTGTGCATCTGTATCGTGTTCGTGCCGATGTTCTTCTTGACGGGCGTCGCGCGCTTCCTGTTCGTGCCGCTCGCGGAAGCGGTCGTGTTCGCGATGCTCGCGTCGTACGTGCTGTCGCGCACGCTGGTGCCGACGCTCGCGATGCTGCTGTTCCGCCCGCAGCAGGCCAGCACCGGCTCCGGCCATGCGACGTCGCGCTTCGCGCGCATCCATCACGCGTTCAACGCGGCGTTCGAGCGGCTGCGCGCGTGGTACATCGTGCTGCTCAGCATCCTGCTGGTGCGCCGCCGCTTCTACGCGATGTGCTTCCTCGGCTTCTGCGTGCTGTCGACGGGCCTCGTGTTCGTGCTCGGCCGCGACTTCTTCCCGAATGCGGATTCCGGCAACATCCGGCTGCACATGCGCGCGCCGACCGGCTACCGGATCGAGGAAACCGCGCGCCTCGCCGATCAGGTCGAGCGCGTGATCCGCGAGACCGTGCCGCCCGACGAGCTCGGCGCGCTCGTCGACAACCTCGGCCTGCCGGTGAGCGGCATCAACCTGTCGTACAGCAACGCGGGCACGATCGGCACGCTCGACGGCGAGCTGCTGATCGCGCTGAAGCCCGGCCACCGCGCGACCCAGCACTACGTGCAGGCGCTGCGCAAAGTGCTGCCCGAGCGCTTCCCCGGCGTCGAGTTCTTCTTCCAGCCGTCGGACATCATCACGCAGATCCTCAACTTCGGCCAACCGGCCGCGATCGACCTGCAGGTGCTCGGCAACGATCTCGCGAGTAACATGACTATCGCGAGCAGCCTGATGAAAAAGATCAGGCAAATCCCCGGCGCCGTCGACGTGCACGTGCTCCAACGCAACGACGAACCGACCCTGCTGGCCGACATGGACCGTACGCGCATGCAGCAGCTCAACCTCTCCGCGCAGAACGTCGCGCAGAACATGCTGATCTCGCTGTCCGGCAGTTCCCAGACCACGCCGTCGTTCTGGATCAACCCGCGCACGGGCGTCCAGTACCCGCTGCAGATCCAGACCCCGCAATACAACCTCGCGTCGGTCGACGACCTGCTCGGCACGCCGATCTCGGCGAGCGGCCGCACGGGCATGCCGCTGCAGCTGCTCGGCAACCTCGTGCAGGTGCGCAGCACCGCGAACCCGGCCGTGATCACGCACTACAACATCCGCCCGGCGATCGACGTGTTCGTGAGCGTCGAAGGCCGCGACCTCGGCGCGGTGGCCGGCGAGATCGACCGCATCGTGTCGGATGCGCGCGCGACGCTGCCGCGCGGCACCGAGCTGACGATGCGCGGCCAGATCGAGACGATGCGTACGTCGTATATCGGCCTCGGCGCGGGCGTCGCGATGGCGATCGTGCTGGTCTACCTGCTGATCGTCGTCAATTTCCAGTCGTGGCTCGACCCGCTGATCATCATCAGCGCGATGCCGGCCGCGCTCGCCGGCATCGTCTGGATGCTGTTCATCACCGGCACGCACCTGAGCGTGCCCGCGCTGACGGGCGCGATCATGACGGTGGGCGTCGCGACCGCGAACAGCATCCTGGTCGTGTCGTTCGCGCGCCAGCGCCTCGCGGACGGCGCGCCGCCGCTCACGGCCGCGCTGGAAGCCGGCGCGACGCGGATCCGGCCGGTGCTGATGACGGCGCTCGCGATGATCATCGGGATGGTGCCGATGGCGCTCGGTCTCGGCGAAGGCGCCGAGCAGAATGCGCCGCTCGGCCGCGCGGTGATCGGCGGGCTGCTGTTCGCGACCGTGTCGACCCTCCTGTTCGTGCCGCTGGTGTTCGGCGGCGTGCATGCGCGGCTGGCCCGCCGGCGTGCGCGCCAGGCCGGCCACTGACTTTCGTCCCACTACCCGGTTGATTTGGTTGAATTCATGGAAGAGAAACATCACAGCGCCGTCGGCATCCAGGTGGACGAACACGGCATGCACCTGCCGACACGGTCGTCGGTGTCGCGACGCGGGAAAATCGTCCTGGTCGTGATCGGCGTGCTGCTGGCCGCCGGCGCGGCGCGCACGATCGTCGTCAACGTGCTGAACCACAGCCGGCTCGACGCGGTCGCCGAGCAGAACACGCGCCAGTACGTGACCATCGCGCATCCGGTCGATGCGGCCACCGGCGGCAAGCTGACGCTGCCCGGCACGCTGCGCGGCTTCGTCGAGGCGCCGATCTATGCCCGCGCGAGCGGCTACGTGCTGCGCTGGCAGGCCGACATCGGCGCGCACGTGAAGCAGGGCCAGACGCTTGCCGAACTCGACACGCCCGAGCTGAACCAGGAACTCGCGCAGGCCACCGCGCAGCGCCAGCAGGCGCAAGCCGCGCTCGCGCTCGCGAAGACCTCGTTCGACCGTGCGCAGCAGTTGCGCCAGCGCGATGCCGTCTCGCAGCAGGAACTCGACGACCGGCAAGGCGCGTTCAACCAGGGCACCGCGAACCTCGCCGCGGCCGATGCGAACATGCGCCGCCTCACCGAGCTGAAAGGCTTCCAGCGGATCGCCGCGCCGATCGACGGGATCGTCACGCAGCGCAACGTCGACGTGGGCGATCTCGTCAGTTCCGGCAACGCGGGCCGCTCGCTGTTCACGGTCGTGCAGGCCGACCGGCTGCGCCTCTACGTACAGGTGCCGCAGGCGTACGCGCAGCAGGTGAAGGTCGGCCAGCACGTGAGCGTCGCGCAGGCCGAGCTGCCGGGCCGGACCTTCGACGGGACGGTCACGCGCACGTCGGAGGCGATCGACGTCGCGACGCGCTCGCTGCAGATCGAGATCACGCTGCCGAACCCGGACGGCCGGCTGCTGCCCGGCGCGTACGTGCAGGCGACGTTGCCGATGACGCCGGTCGGCCGCCTGCAGGTGCCGGCCAATACGTTGCTGTTCCGCGCCGAAGGCCCGACGGTCGCCACCGTCGACGCGAACGGCCAGGTACGCCTGAAGCAGGTGACGGTCGTGCGCACGATCGGGCAGACGCTCGAAGTCGACGGCCCGCTCACGCCGAACGACCGCCTCGTCACGAACCCGAGCGACGCGCTCGCGAACGGCGACCCGGTGATCGTCACGGCGCCGGCCGCCAAGCCGGCCTCCGGCGCCGCGGAGGCGAAGTCGTGATCGCGATGCGCCCCCGCCGGTGGCCTGCCGCCGTCTCCATCACGTCGATTGCGCTCGCCGCCGCGCTCGCCGGCTGCACGGTCGGCCCCGATTACACGCGGCCCGACGTCGACACACCGGCCGCATGGCGGCTCGACCCGGCGGATTCCTACTGGCACCCGGCCGCGCCGGCCCGCGCGCCGCTCGACCCGGCATGGTGGACCGCGTTCGGCGATCCGCAGCTCGATGCGCTGGAAGCCGACGCGCTGCGCAACAACCAGACCCTGAAAGCCGTCGCCGCGCGCTACGACCAGGCGCAGGCGACGCTCGCGTCGGTCGCCTCGGCGCAGTATCCGGCCGTCGGCCTGAACGCGAGCGGCCAGCGCTTCAAGATCTCCGCCGACCGGCCGCAGACCAACTACGCGACGAAAAGCACGTCGACCGTGCAGAACGACATCCAGGTCGGCGCGGCCGTCAGCTACGAACTCGACCTGTTCGGCCGCGTGCGGCGCAGCGTCGAATCCGCGCAGGCGAGCACCGAGCAGGCCGGCGACGATTTCGCGAACGCGCGCCTGGTGCTGACCGCCAATCTCGCGTCGAGCTATTTCGCGCTGCGCGAATTCGACACCGAGATCGACGTCGTCAAGCGCTCGATCGACCTGCAGCAAAAGGCGCTCGACTACGTGAGCGCGCGCCACGACCTCGGCGCGGTGTCGGGCCTCGACCTGCTGCAGCAGCGCGCGCAGCTCGACGCGACGCGCACGCAGGCGCAATTGCTGCTCCAGCAGCGCGTGCAGGTCGAAACCGCGATCGCGACGCTGGTCGGCACACCGGCCCCCGCCTTCTCGATCGCACCGCGCGTCGTGCCGATCAACGCGCCGGCGCTGCCGACCGGCCTGCCGAGCGACGTGCTGCAGCGGCGGCCCGACGTCGCGTCGGCCGAGCGCGCGATGGCCGCCGCGAATGCGCAGATCGGTGTCGCGCGCGCCGCGTATTTCCCGCGCATCACGCTGTCGCCCGATATCGGCTGGGACGCGACGCGCTTCGCCGGCCTGTTCACCGTGCCGGCATTGCTGTGGTCGGTCGGCGGATCGCTCAGCCAGCCGCTGTTCGAAGGCGGCAAGCTGAAAGCCGGCGTCGATTTCGCGCAGGCCGGCTACGTCGCCGCGCAAGCCAGCTACCGGCAGACCGTGCTCACCGCGTTCCAGGAGGTGCAGAATGCGGTCACGGGCCTGTCGGTGCTCGCCGAGGCGGCGCAGCAGGCGTCCGCCGCCGTCGACGACGCGCGCAAGCTCGTGTCGCTCGCGCAGGATCGCTACGCGGGCGGCCTGACGCCGTTCATCGACGTGCTGACGGCCCAGCAGCAGTTGCTGACGAGCGAGCGGCAGGCCGTGCAGATCCAGGGCCAGTGCGCAGCGCTCGTCGTGTTTCTCGCGAAGGCGCTGGGCGGCGGCTGGGATGGCCATGCCGCGGGCGGCCCCGCATCGGCCGAAGTCGCCACGGCAGCGCCGGCGGCGGCCCAGGCCGCGGCGCCCCCGCGCCCTTAACCGGATTACCCGGACAACGGATTCGCACATGAAAGTCCTGATCGTCGAAGACGAACCGAAAGTCGTTGAATACCTGAAGAGCGGCCTGACCGAGGAAGGCTGGGTCGTCGACACCGCGCTCGACGGCGAGGACGGCGCGTGGAAAGCCGTCGAATTCGACTACGACGTGGTCGTGCTCGACGTGATGCTGCCGAAGCTGGACGGCTTCGGCGTGCTGCGGGCACTGCGCGCGCAGAAGCAGACGCCCGTCATCATGCTGACCGCGCGCGACCGCGTCGACGACCGCGTGCGGGGCTTGCGCGGCGGCGCCGACGACTACCTGACCAAGCCGTTCTCGTTCCTCGAGCTGATCGAGCGGCTGCGCGCGCTGACGCGCCGCGCCCGCGTGCAGGAATCGACGCTGATCTCGATCGGCGACCTGCGCGTCGACCTGATCGGCCGCCGCGCCACGCGCGACGGCACGCGGCTCGACCTGACCGCGCAGGAATTCCAGCTGCTCGGCGTGCTCGCCCGCCGCAGCGGCGAGGTGCTGTCGAAGACGACCATCGCCGAACTGGTGTGGGACGTGAACTTCGACAGCAACGCGAACGTCGTCGAAACGGCGATCAAGCGCCTGCGCGCGAAACTCGACGGCCCGTTCACCGACAAGCTGCTGCACACGATCCGCGGCATGGGCTACGTGCTCGAGGCGCGCGAGGACGGCGACACCGAGAGGCCCGCATGAAACGCTCGATCGTCCTGCGGCTGTCGGCGATGTTCGGCATCGTGTCGCTGCTCGTGTTCACGCTGGTAGGCTGCGGGCTGTTCGTGATCATGGAGCGCCAGCTGTTCGCCGAGCTGCGCGCGACGCTCGACACGCGCACCAAGGTGGCCGAGATGATCGTGTCGCATGCGACCACGGCCATGCGCGGGCGTCTCATGCAGGAAAAACTCGCCGACCTCGAACCGCCCGACGGCTCGACGCACTACCAGGTCGACAGCCCGAACCCGGATTTCCGCTTCGGCACGCCCGTCGACGGCGTGCCCGTCGGCGCACCGTCCGGCGCGTTCCAGCGCTACGCGCTGAACCACAGCACCTACGACGTGATGACGAAGACCGTCACGGTGGCCGGCAACGGCGAGCGGCCGCCGCTGAAGCTGATCGTCGCCAGCTCGTGCGAGCGCACGCAGCGGATGCTGCGCCGCTTCGGCTGGACGCTCGCCGGGCTTATCACGATCGCGACGATCATCACGCTGCTGCTGAGCCGCGCGGTGGCCCGCTTCGGGCTCGCGCCGCTCGACCGGCTGTCGCAGGACGCCTCCGCGATCAGCCTCGCGAATCGCCGCCAGCGGCTGCAGACCGACGCGCTGCCGCCCGAGCTGCGCGATCTCGCCACGTCGTTCAACGGTGCGCTCGACCGCATCCAGCAAACCTACGCGCGGCTCGAGGCGTTCAACGCGGACGTCGCGCACGAGTTGCGCACGCCGATCAGCATCCTGATCGGCCAGACCCAGGTCGCGCTGACGAGCCGCGACCGCACGGTCGAGCGGATGGAGCGGACGCTGCAGTCGAACCTCGAGGAATTCGAGCGGCTGCGCGTGATCATCAACGACATGCTGTTCCTGTCGCGCAGCGACCGCGGCGAACGCGCGACCGACCTGAAGGACGTGTCGCTCGCCGACGAAGTGCGGCGCATGCTCGACTTCCTCGAAATCCCGCTCGACGAAGCGCAGTTGCGCGCCGAGCTGCACGGCGACGCGCGCGCGGCCGTCGATCCGTCGCTGTTCCGCCGCGCGATGACGAACCTGCTGATCAACGCGATCCAGCACTCGGCGCCCGGCGCGACGGTCGGCGTGACGATCGTGCGTCGCGACACGCTGGTCGAAGTGTCCGTCGCGAATCCCGGCGAGCCGATCGATCCCGCCCGGCGCTCGCACGTGTTCGAGCGCTTCTACCGGCTCGAGGAAGCGCGCGCGAACAGCAAGGAGAACCACGGGCTGGGGCTGTCGATCGTCAAGGCCGTGGCCGAGATGCACGGCGGCAGCGTATTCGTCGCGTGTTCGGGCGGCGTCAACACGTTCGGCTTCTCGGTATCGACGAAACCCTGCGCCGGCGGCCCGCTGCCTCCGGCCGACCGGCACGAGACCCGGCCGGCGCACGCGCCGAGCGCGCTGCACTGACGGCGGCCGCGCGACCGTCCAACGAGGGCAGTTTTCTTCAATACGGGCGCGTGCGGCGCCCGTAGTCTCGATGCGACTTTCGACCTTTCGCATGGAGACACCCTATGAGCATGCTGGTTTCGATGGCCGCGTTCGCGCTCGCCTCGTCGATCACCCCCGGCCCCGTCAACATCGTCGCGCTCAGTGCCGGCGCACGCCACGGCCTCGGCGCGAGCCTGCGCTACGCGGCCGGCGCGACGCTCGGCTTCGTCGCGCTGTTCCTGCTGATCGGCCTCGGGCTGCACGCGGCGCTCGCGCGCTGGCCGGTGCTGACGACGGCCACGCAGTGGTCGGGGATCGCGTTCCTGCTTTATATGGCGCTGCGGCTCGCGCTCGATGACGGCCGGCTGTCGGCCGACCCGGACGTGGCCGGCCCGTCGGCGGCGGCCGGCGCGGCAATGCAGTGGCTGAATCCGAAGGCGTGGCTCGCGTGCGTGGCCGCGATGGGCGCATATGCGGCCGATGGCGACCGCACGCAGGTCTGGCAATTCGCCGCGCTGTATCTGGTGATCTGTTTCGCGTCGATCGCGTGCTGGTCGTATGCGGGCGCGTCGCTGCGGCACCGGCTGGCGAACGCGCGGCACATGCGCGTGTTCAACCGCCTGATGGCGCTGCTGCTCGCGGGCAGCGCCCTGTTCCTGCTCGACGTGTAGCGCGTGCCGTTCAGTTCGTCGCGCTGCGGTATTGCCCGGGCGTCGCGGCTGCGATCCGCCGGAACGCGCGCTGGAAATGCGCCTGGTCGGCGAAGCCCGCGTCCAGCGCGACGTCGGCAATCGGCCGGCCGCGGCGCAGCTCCGTGCGGCCGTACTGCACGCGGCGATCGATCAGGAACGCATGCGGCGTCATCCCGTAGCGGGCGTTGAACGCGCGGATCAGGTACGACGGCGACAGATCGGCCGCCGCGCAGATCGCATCGAGCGTGACGCCCTCGCGGCAATGCGCGGCGATGTAGTCGGCCGCGCGCGCGAGCCGGGCGTTGTCGTCCCCGGCGCGCGGGCCGGGCAGGTCGCGATCGAGCGCGCCGTGCAGCGCCGTGAAGAACTCGACCGCCGCGCTCTCCTTGCCGAGCGGATCGACGCCGGGAGTGATGAGCGTGCGGTAGAAGCCGCCAAATTGCGCGAACAGGTCGCGCCGCTCCGTCAACTTCTGCGAAAAGCCGTGAAAATCGCCGTTCGGATCGCGGCCCAGCGAATGCTGAAGCCGCGCGAGCCACGGCACGTCGACATAGACCATCCGGTACGCCCATGCGTCGGGGCCATACGGATTGCACGCATGCACCTGTTCGGGATCGATGATCACCAGCACGCCGCGCCCGACGTGCGCGTTCGTCGCGCCGTTCACGTAGGTGCTCGTGCCGCCGACGATCGCGCCCACCGAAAACGTGTCGTGCGTGTGCTTCGCGTAGCAGATCGCGCGGCCGTCGTCGACGGTGCGCGCCTCGATGAACGGCAGCGCGGCATCCCGCCAGAACGGCGACGGGACGACGGATCGGTTGGCGGTACGGCTCACGCGGCGGGCTCCCGGTTCGGACGGCGAACGCTCACCGTACAAGACTGTGCGGCGCCGCGCAACCGGATCGGCGGATCGCCGGCCGCGGCTTCAATACCGGATCGCCCCGTTTCGCCTAAGCTTTGAATTCCGTCCGCCGCGGCACCCGCAGCGATTCCGTTCATTCCTCTCCCGTCACGCACATGCATATCGATCTGAAAGGCAAGACCGCGGTCGTCACCGCCTCCACCGCCGGCATCGGGCTCGCGATCGCCGAAGGGCTCGCGCGCGCCGGTGCGCGCGTCGTCGTCAACGGCCGCAGCGATGCGTCGGTGCAGTCCGCGCTCGCGCACCTGCGCGCCGCCGTCCCCGATGCGGACTTCGACGGCGTCGCGGCCGACCTGTCCGATGCCGCCGGCGTTGCGCGCGTCACGCAGCACACGAGCGCGGCCGACATCCTCGTCAACAATGCGGGCATCTACGGCCTGAAGGCGTTCTTCGACATCGACGACGCCGAATGGGAACATTACTTCCAGATGAACGTGATGTCCGGCGTGCGCCTCGCGCGGCATTACCTGAAGGGGATGATCGAACGCAATGCCGGGCGCGTCGTGTTCATTTCGTCGGAATCCGGCCTGAACATCCCGGTCGACATGATTCATTACGGTTTCACGAAAACGGCGCAGCTGTCGATCGCCCGCGGCCTCGCGAAGCTCGCGGCCGGCACGAACGTGACGGTCAACTCAGTGCTGCCGGGGCCGACGATGTCGGACGGCGTGCGGGCGCTGCTGAAGGAAACGGCCGACGAAACCGGCCGCAGCGTCGAGGACGTGGCCGTGGATTTCGTGCGCAGCCAGCGCTCGAGCTCGATCATCCAGCGGCCGGCGACGCCGGAGGAAGTCGCGAACCTGGTGGTCTACGTGTGCTCGCCGCTCGCGTCGGCAACGACGGGCGCCGCGTTGCGGGTGGACGGCGGCGTGGTCGACACGATCGCGTAACGGCGAACGGGCAAGGCCGCCGCCGCGCTAGCGCGACGCGGCCTTGCCCGGCTGGAGCGTGCCCTTGCGGTCGGCGTTCATGCAGGAATCGAAGCCGTATTGCGTGACGACACCGGCCCTGTCGAACACGACGAAATACTCGCGGTGATCGTTGCCGTGCTCGATGAAGTAGTTGTAGCAGACGCCGTTGCCGTTGCGGACCATCCATACGCTGCGCGGATTGCCGGCGGCCCGGACGACATCGGCGCGCGTCGCGCCGTGCCGCGACGCGGCCCTCGCGAGCGGCGTGCGCGAATACGAGAACGGCAGCCACGAGTCGAACCACGCGCAACCGTGCAACATCAGGCAGCTGGCGGCCAGGGACAGCGTCGCTGCGGGACGGGACATCGTAATCAATCGCATGCTTGGGAAAATCGGCCGCGCCATGCCGGCGTAATCGAAAGCCCCATGCTACTCGACCTTTGGGTCCGGATCGAAAAGAAATGTAGAGATCTTTATCCGAATCCTTGCATTGCATGCTCCGGCACACGCGTGATCGGCACCCGTCGCGGCGGCCGATGCGCGCCTGAACGCGCATCCGTACCGCCGCTTCATGCCGCCGCCTCGGCACGCATCGTCATGCAATCCACTCGGCCCACAGCATCGTCAGCACCGTCATCAGCGCGGGGCCGACGAACAGCCCGATCAGCCCGAACGTCTCGGCACCGCCGAGGATGCCGAACAGCACCAGCAGGAACGGCAGCCGCGCGGAACTGCCGATCAGCACCGGCCGCACGAAGTGCTCGGCGACGAACACGACGACGAACCCGAGCACGGCCACCACGATCGCCCACATGGTCGCGCCCTGCACGAACAGCCAGAGCGCCGCGCCGCAGAACACGACAGGCGCGCAGAACGGCAGCATCGCGGCGATGGCCGTGACGAGGCCGAGCAGCGCCGCATGCGGGACGCCGGCGAGCGCATACGCGATACCGAGCAGCGCGCCCTCGCCGAGCCCGACGACGACGAGCCCCGTCACCGTGCCGAACACGGCCGCGACCATCCGCTCGATCAGCTCCGCGCCGCTGCGCCCGAACGCGCGCCGTGCGCCCTGCAGCAATGCCCCCGACAGCTTGTGGCCGGCGCGCAGGATCACGAACAGCGTGACGAGCATGAAGCCGAATTCGAGCAGCGCGTGCGCGAGCTTGGTACCGAACTGCCGGCCAAACGCGAGGAATTTCTCGCTGTTGACGCCGTGCATCGCGGTGGCCGCATGCAGCGGATGGGCGAGGTTGGCCTGCCACCATTCGGTGATCTGCGCCGCGCCGTAAGGCAGCCTCGCGACCACGTCCGGCACCGGGATGCCGTTTTCCTGGATCGTGCGCAGCCACTCGCGCAGGTCATGCACCTGGCCGATCGCCTGGGTCGCCGCGACGGCCACCGGCAGCACGACCAGCAACGAGATCGCCGCCGTGATGACGACCGCGGTGAGCGTCGGGCGGTTGCGGAACAGCCGATGCGATTCGAAGCGCTTCAGCATCGGCCACATCGCGATGGCGATCACGCAGGCCCATGCGATGGCGGGAATGAAATCGCGGATCACCCACAGCGCGATGACCAGCAGCGCCGCCACCAGCACGGCGCGGGAGATCTGCTGCGCGCGCGGCCGTGCGGCGGGCTCGGGAGACGACGGGACATGTGCGGCCATGGCACCTCTGTCGAAAAGAAAAAATGGCGGTTTGCGCAGGCAACCGGCCTGCGCGAACCGCCATTCTATCCATCGGCGCCGGATCGGCGGCGCATGGGATGCGCGCGCCGCCCCGGCACCCCGCCCGCTCAGGCCACCTTGTCGGCGCTCCGGTAACGCTCGAGCCAGTGTGCGTACGGCGCGGGCAGCGTCCACGACGGACGCTCGACGCCAAGTTGCTTGGCCGCGTAGTACGGCCAGTGCGGGTCGGCCAGATGCGCGCGGCCGACCATCACGAGATCGAGCTGCTGCTCCGCCACCACGCGGTTCGCCAGTTGCGGCGTGTCGATCCCCCACGCGGACGACACCGGCAGCCCGGCCTCGCGGCGCACGCGCTCGGCGATCGGCGCGAGGAACGCCGGGCCCCACGGGATCTGCGCGTCGGGCGTCGAGAACCCGACCGACACGCTCAGCATGTCGAGCCCTTCCCGCTTCAGCCGCTGCGTGAGCGCGATCGACTCGGCGAGCGTCTCCTCGTCGCGGCCGTCGTACTCGATCACGCCGAAGCGCGCGGTCAGCGGCAGATGCTCCGGCCACACCTTGCGCACGGCCGCCAGCGTCTCGACGAGGAAGCGGCCGCGGTTCTCGGCCGAGCCGCCGTATTCGTCGTCACGCTGGTTCGCATGCACCGAGAAGAAGCTCTGGCCGAGATAGCCGTGCGCGAAGTGCAGCTCGAGCCACTCGAAGCCCAGGTCGCGCGCGCGCTTCGCCGACGCAACGAAGTCGGCCTGCACGCGTGCGATGTCGTCACGCGTCATCGCGCGCGGCGTCTTCGGCAGGTGCGCGCCGAACGGCACGGCCGACGGCGCGATGGTTTGCCAGCCGCGCGGATCGCCGTCGGCGATATGATCGTCGCCCTCCCACGGACGGTTCGCGCTCGCCTTGCGGCCCGCGTGCGCGATCTGGATGCCGGGCACCGCGCCGGCCGCCTTGATCGCCGCGACCGACGGCGCGAACGCTTCGGCCTGCGCATCGTTCCACAGCCCCGCGCAACCCGGCGTGATGCGCCCTTCCGGCGACACGGCCGTCGCCTCGGCGATCACAAGGCCCGCACCGCCACGCGCGATGCCGGCCAGATGCACGTGATGCCAGTCGTTGACGACGCCCTCTTCCGCGACGTACTGGCACATCGGCGGCACCGCGATGCGGTTGCGCAACGTGACATCCTTGAGTTTGAACGGTTCGAACAGGGCAGACATCCACGGCTCCTTTGCTTGGTTCTGCAAAACGACTGGAAACGCGTCGCGCAACGTGCGCGACGGAACGATTCGGGCCGCCGACGGGCCGGCCTGCGCCCGGCGACGGATACGGGATGGCGCCGGCCCGGCCGGCGCCCTGGGCTCAACGGCGGCCGAGCTGCGCGAGCAGCGCCTCGGCGGCAGGCTCCGACGACGCGGGGTTCTGCCCCGTGATCAGCAGCCCGTCGGTGACGACATGCGGCGCCCAGTCGGCGCTGCGCTCGAACGCCGCGCCGTTGGTCTTCAGCATGTCCTCGACGAGGAACGGCACGACTTCCGTCAGTTCGACGGCCGCTTCCTCGCTGTTGGTGAAGCCCGTCACGCGCTTGCCGCGCACGACCGATTCGCCGGTCTGCGGGTTCTTCACGTGACGCAGCACGCCCGGCGCGTGGCACACGGCCGCGACCGGCTTGCCGGCCGCCAGCGCGCGCTCGATCAGGCCGATCGAATGCAGATCCTCGGCGAGATCCCACAGCGGGCCGTGGCCGCCGGGATAGAACACGGCATCGTAGTCGTCCACGGACACGTCGGCCAGCTTGCGCGTCGACGCGAGTTCCGCCTTGGCCGCCGCATCGGCGTCGAAGCGGCGCGTCGCGTCGGTCTGGGCCGTCGGGTCACTGCTTTTCGGATCGAGCGGCGGCTGGCCGCCCTTCGGCGACGCGAGCGTCAGCTCGACACCCGCATCCTTGAACGTGTAGTACGGCGCGGCCAGTTCCTCGAGCCAGAAGCCGGTCTTCTTGCCGGTGTCGCCGAGCGTGTCGTGCGAGGTCAGGACAACCAGAATCTTCATGATCGGACACTCCTTCGAAAATGGATGACGGGAACGGGGCCGCTCGACCGGTAACTCCGGCTGGTCAGCGCGGCACGCCTGTGGGTTAGTCAGCTGTGACGCGTCAACGTGCGACCCGTGTATCCGAATGCGACATGCGTCTATTAGACCAGTCGTCTAGGATTATTCGAAATAAAACGACGGCGTCTCGCTGCACCACCAGCATCGCAGCGCGAAATGGCATTCAGATGGCATTTCGCGTCTTCGTTGCCTGCGCCGCGGACGTCGTCGCATTCATGGGAACGGATGATAGCCCCTGATTAGACCGGTCGTCTAGTAACCCCTGCCTTCGTCATGGCCTTTTCGGCGGCGCGCGATCCGCCGGCGTCTGCCGTGGCCCGCGCCCTTCACCTGCGCGGCCGCGGCTAGCCGCGTAACGGCCCGTCCGTGTCACCCGCCTCGATCGCCGGTGCTTCGAGCCGCTGCTCGCGAACCCCGTCGCCCAGCAGCCGCAGCATCAGTTCCGCCAGTGCGCGCCCCGATGCGTGGCCGGTCGGCTGCACGACCGCCGTCACGCGATACGGATGCGCGAGGTTCGGCGGCACGCCGTCGTAGACGATCAGCGACATGTCCTCGCCCAGGCGCAGCCCGCTGTCCACGAGCGCCCGAAACGCGCCGCCGCCCGCGATATTGTTGTCGACCAGCAGCGCCGTCGGCCGCTCGGTGCGCGCGAGCAGCGCCCGCGCCGCCTGCCACCCGCCGTCGTGCGTAAACGGACACTCGACCATCAGCGCCGGATCCGGCTCGATACCGGCTTCGCGCAGGGCCGACAGATAGCCTGCGCGGCGCTGCGCGGCGAAATTCAGCGCCAGCGGCGCGCTGATCATCGCAATGCGCCGGTGCCCGAACGCCGTCAGCCGACGCACCGCGTCCCGCGCGCCGGCCTCGTTGTCGAAATCGAACCACGCATACGGCTCGGCCACCTGCGTCCGGCCGTAGGCCACGAACGGAAACGCGCTCGCCTGCAGGTACGCGATGCGCGGATCGTCGACCCGCGTGCGCGCGACGATCAGCCCGTCGACGAGCTTGCCGTCGACGATGCGCCGATAGGTGTCCAGTTCCGCATTCGGTCGCGCCGACGCGATGATGAAATCGAGATTGCGTTCCGCGAGCCGCTCGGTGATGCCCGCGACGACCTCGCCGAAACGCGGATCGCCGAGATCGCCCGCGCCGAACGGATAGACGATCCCGATCACGTCCGCCCGCCCGGTCGCGAGCCGGCGCGCGGTCGGATCCGCCACATAGCCCATTTCGCGCGCAGCCCGCGCCACGCGCTCGCGCGTCGCCTCGCTGACGTCGTCGTAACCGTTCAGCGCGCGGCTGACCGTCGTCCGCGACAGCCCGAGCGCGTCCGAGAGCGCCTTCAGATTCACCTTCACCGTCGTTCCTCGCATTCCATGTGCCGCCCGGCATGCCAATGGGCGGCAATTGTTTCCGCTCGGTAGCGATTACCGTCAAATAAATATCTTTTGCGCTCCAAACCGGTTTGAAATAGCATCCAAACCGGTTTGGACATCGATGCCCACTCAGCCGTTCACTTTCACTTTCCCTGGAAACGACGACGAGATGACATACTTTTCCCTTTTCCGCCCGACGGCGGCCCAACGCTTGTTCCTCGCTGGCGGCGCACTCGCCGCCTTCGCGTCCGTCGCGCATGCGCAGTCCGGCGGCACGGGCGCGCCCCTGCCCACGCCCCATACGCAGCAGGCCTACGATCCCGAGGGCAACTTCACGATGCGCTGGACGCGGGCGGACATTCGCCAGATCGTCGCGCAGTCGCATACCGCCGGTGCCGACAAGAATTCGCTGCCGCAGGCGCTGACGATGCCGGACATCCCGCAGGATTTCCCGCTGATCAATTCGAACGTGTGGGTGTGGGACACGTGGCCGCTGGCCGACCTGCGCGCGAACCAGCTCAGCTACAAGGGCTGGGAGGTGATCTTCTCGCTCACCGCCGATCCGCATGCGGGCTACACGTTCGACGACCGTCACGTCCATGCGCGCATCGGCTTCTTCTACCGTCGCGCGGGCATCCCCGCGTCGCAGCGCCCCGCGAACGGCGGCTGGACCTGGGGCGGCCACCTGTTCCCCGACGGCGCCAGCGCCAAGGTGTTCGGCACCGCGCCGATGACCAACAACGCCGAATGGTCGGGCTCCGCGCGGCTCACGCACGGCGACAACGTCAGCCTCTACTACACCGCGACGTCGTTCAACCGCTCGGCGCCCGGCGGCGCCGACATCACGCCGCCGCAGGCGATCATCACGCGCGCCGACGGCCATATCCACGCCGACGCCACGCACGTCTGGTTCAGCGGCTTCGACGATCACAAGGCGCTGCTGCAACCGGACGGCAACTACTACCAGTCCGGCCAGCAGAACACCTACTTCTCGTTCCGTGACCCGTTCGTGTTCACCGATCCCGCGCACCCGGGCAAGACCTACATGGTCTTCGAGGGCAACACGGGCGGCCCGCGCGGCGCACGCACCTGCACCAACGCGGATCTCGGCTACGCGCCGAACGATCCGTACAAGGAAGATCTCAACGCGGTGATGAATTCGGGCGCAGTGTATCAAAAGGCCAATGTCGGCCTCGCGATCGCAACGAACCCGCAATTGACCGAGTGGAAATTCCTGCCGCCGATCCTGTCCGCGAACTGCGTCGACGACCAGACCGAGCGCCCGCAGATCTACCTGAAGGATGGCAAGTACTACCTGTTCACGATCAGCCACCGCACGACGATGGCGGCCGGCGTCGACGGGCCGGACGGCGTGTACGGCTTCGTCGGCAACGGCATCCGCAGCGACTTCCTGCCGCTGAACGGCGGCAGCGGCCTCGTGCTCGGCAACCCGACCGACTTCTCCGCGCCGGCAGGCGCGCCGTATTCGCAGGATCCGAACCAGAATCCGCGCGAATTCCAGTCGTATTCGCACTACGTGATGCCGGGCGGGCTCGTCGAATCGTTCATCGATGCGATCGGCCCGCGCCGCGGCGGCACGCTCGCGCCGACGGTGAAGGTCAACATCAACGGAGCGTCGACGGCGGTCGATCGCGCCTACGGACGCGGCGGGCTCGGCGGCTACGGCGACATTCCGGCGAACCTGCCCGCGACCGGCGGCGGCCACAACAGCGGCAACATCCAGGGCAATCAGGATAACCAACAATAACGAACGCTGGTAAAGGCACGGGGTTAAGGAGGCGCGTATCGCGCGTGTCGCGTGCGCGCCTCTTTTTTCTTCCATCCATCGCGCACATCGCCGCTGAAAGCGGCATGCGCCCTCCTTTCCCGCTTTGCACGACGAAGCACGAAACCCCGCATGATATCGACGTCTTTCCGCTTTTCCGTCCGCATCGCCCGGTTGCTGCTCGCCTGCGTGGCCTGCGCCCAGGTCATCGCCGCGCCTTGCCACGCACCGGCAGAACATGACACGCCGCAATGGCGGCCCGCGCTCCACTACACGCCGCAGCGCAACTGGATGAACGACCCGAACGGGCTCGTCTACGACAACGGCCGCTATCACCTGTTCTATCAATACAATCCGCTCGGCCGCGACTGGGGCAACATGTCGTGGGGCCACGCGACGAGCACCGACCTCGTCCACTGGCGCGAGCAGCCGGTCGCGATGCGCGCGAACGCGACGGAGGAAATCTTCTCCGGCTCGCTCGTCGCCGACACGCTCAATACGTCCGGCCTGGGCCAACCGGGCCACACGCCGCTCGTCGCGCTTTACACGAGCGTGTACAAGGCAGGCTCCGGTCACGCGCCGGGCGTCCAGGCGCAGTCGCTGGCGTACAGCCTCGACCGAGGCGCGACCTGGCAGCCGTACGCACACAATCCGGTGCTGACGCTCGATCCGGAATCGAAGCAATTTCGCGATCCGAAAGTGTCGTGGTATGCGCCGGGCGGCTACTGGCTGATGACGACGGTCGTCGCCGACGCGCACGTCGTGAAGCTCTATCGCTCGGACGACCTGATCCACTGGACTTTCCTGAGCGACTTCACGCGGCCGGGCGTGCCGCACGACGGCGCGCTGTGGGAAATGCCCGACCTCGTGCCGCTGCCGCTCGACGGCGACCCCGCGCGCATCCGCTGGGTCATGATCGTCAACGTCAATCCGTGGTCGATCGCCGGCGGCTCCGGCGCGATGTACTTCGTCGGCGACTTCGACGGCCGCACGTTTACACCGGACTGCATTGCGCCCGCCGGCTCCGATCCCGCGCAATTCCGCTGGGTCGACCATGGCGCCGACTTCTACGCAGCCGGCACCTTCTCGGGCGCGCCCGGCTCACGCCCGGTCGCGATCGCGTGGATGAGCAACTGGGATTACGCGGCAAAAGCGCCGACCGCGCCGTGGCGCGGCGCGATGACGCTGCCGCGCGAACTGTCGCTGAAAACGATCGACGGCGAACCGACGCTCGTCGTCGCACCGGCCGCCGCGTTCGACGCCTGGGCGGACGGCAGGCCCGCCGTGCATGAAGGCGACCTCGCGGTCGATTCCACGATACGTGCGCTGTCGGCCGCGACGCGCGGCGTCGTCCAGCGCATCACGGTCACGCTCGCACCGCAGCACGCGGCGCGTGCCGGCCTGATCGTCCGGCGCTCGGCGGATGGCTCGGTCGGCACCCGGATCGTGTACGACACGGCAAAGCGCACGCTGACGCTCGACCGCTCGCAGTCCGGCGAAACCCATTTCGCCGACACGTTCAGCCGCGAACACATCGTGGACCTGCCGCTCGAGCATGGGCAGTTGCGGCTCGAGATCGTCGTCGATCGCGGTTCGGTGGAAGTGTTCGCGAACGGCGGCCGGGTCGCGCTCACTGACCTGATCTTCCCGCCGCTCGACGCGGACCGCGTTGCCGTGTTCGCCGAACACGGCCGCGCGACGTTCTCCGGGCTCACGGTGACGCAACTCGATGCCGGTGGTGATGGGCATAACGCCTGTGCGGCGCGATAGATGCGATGGGCGGACGGCCATCGGTCCTGCATGTGACGGGGCTGCCCGCCCGGCATCTCGCCGGCCGGTTGCAGCCCCGCCGGAGCCGCACCGATCAGAGCAAGCCCATCCCGCCCGATGCAATGATCTCCGCCCCGACGATGAACGCGGATTCCGGCGCGCTGAGGTGCAGCACCGTCGACGCGATCTCGTCCGGCGTACCGAACCGGCCGACCGGCACGAGGCCCTTGATCTTCTCTGCCGTTTCGTCGAGCGTGGCCGCGTCGAGCCCGAGCTTGCCGTAGAGCGGTGTCTGCACGGGCCCGGGGCTCACGACGTTCACGCGCACGCCGTGCGGCAGCAACTCCGTCGACAGCGTCTTCGCGAACGAATTGACGGCCGCCTTGCTCGCCGCATACACCGACGAGCCGGGCATCCCGATGTGCGCGTTGATCGAGCCGTTGATCACGATCGACGCGCCGCGGTTCAGCAGCGGCACCAGCGACTGGATCTGGAAATACGCGCCCTTCACGTTGGTGTTGAACACGAGATCCCACATGGCCTCGTCGCTGTCGGCGAACGGCGCGAGCTTCGCGACGCCCGCATTGATGAACACGGCATCGAGCCGCGCCCCCGCCGATGCGATCGCATCGGCCAGCGCGCGGGCCGACGCGACGCTGCCGGCCTCGTTGCGGATCGCCAGCGCGTCCGCGCCGAGCGTTTGCCGCGCGGCCTCGAGCGTCTGCGCATCGCGCCCGGTGATGATGACGCGCGCACCTTCTGCCGCGAATGCCTTGGCGGCCGCCAGGCCGATACCGCTGTTGCCACCCGTGACGAGGACCGTCTTTCCTTCGAAGCGTTGCATGATGTTCTCCTGTGAACCGGTGAGTTGACCGTGAACACAGGATGCGCGCCGCGCCCGGTCATGCCGTACGACGGGCGTGACGAACATGTTCGAAATCGTCGAACGTGTTTGGGCGGGTGGATTCGATTGCCTTGTGCTGTTCCGCGCCGCGCCGCGTCAGCCGACTATGTCGATGCCGTCGAGCAGGCGCTGCGCGAGCCGCGGTTCGCGCAATTGCTCGAGCCACCATTGCAGCGCGCGGCCGTCCCGGTCGCCGTGCCACGCGACATACAGCAGGTTCGGCTCGCGCGGATCGGCCGTCTGTTTTTCCACGAGTTCGCCGCGGGCGAGCAGCGACGCCACGCGCCGGCGCGGCACCCAGCCGACGCCAAGCCCGTCGCGCTGCGCGAGGATCTTCGCGCGCATCGACGGCACCGCCAGCACGGCCTGCCCGCCGAGCAGGCCATACGCGCGGCCGGCCGCGCGCCGCGACGAATCGGCGACGACGACGGCCCGGTGCGCGCCGATCGCGTCCCGCGTCAGCGCGCCGCTCACGGCGGCCAGCGGATGGCGCGGCGACACCGCGAACACCCACTCCATCGCGCCCAGCTCGAACCACTTGAAGCCGGGAATCGCCGGCGGCTCGTTGGTCGCGCCGATCACCAGGTCCGCGCGCCCGTCGCGCAGCGCTTCCCAGGTCCCGCCGAGCACTTCGTGCGTGAAACGCAGTGACACGCCCGAGTCGAGCGCATCGAATGCGCGCACGACCGGCAACAGCGTATCGAACTCCAGCACCTCGTCGCTGACGATCCACAACCGGTCCTCCCAGCCGCTCGCGACCTGCCGCACGCGCTGCGTCAGCCGCGCGACGTCCAGCGCCAGCCGCGCCGCTTCGTCGGTCAGCAACTGGCCGGCCGGCGTGAGCTGCAGCCGGTAGCCGCGGCGGTCGAACAGCAGTGCGTCGAAGCGCGTTTCGAGCTGGCGCGCCGCGTGCGACACCGTCGACGGCGCCTTGCCGAGCCGCGCGGCCGCGCGCGACAGGCTGCCGGTGGCGCGGATCGCGTCGAGCAGCGCAAGTTCGTCTTCGGACAGCATGGGCACGCTCCGGGGTGGGGTTGTCGTGGATCTGTCGTGGATCGTAAGGCAGCGGCGGGCCGAGGTCCAATCGCGCGACGGGGCCGCGTCGTCTGAGAATGCCCGTCACTCCTGACGGATGCCCCCGGGCCAGCGTTGCATGATGCACCGTTTCGCCGGCCGCCCGCGTCGCCCTGCCGGGATGCCGTGCACCGTGCGGCCGGTTCGTGCATCGAGCGCAACCCGCGAGCCGTCACGCCGCGCGGAACCACCCATTCTTTCGTCGCCTTCGGTATGCTGATCGGCACGAAATTTCATCAATCGAGGTAACCACTGCGATGGACATCGCGATCCGCATCGAAGGCCGTCACGACCTGACGGGGCAGATCTTCCGGCAACTGCGCACCGCGATCGTCGACGGGCGGCTCGCCGGCGGCGCGCGTCTGCCGTCGACCCGCGACCTCGCGAAACAGCTCGGCGTATCGCGCAAGACGACGCTCGACGCGTTCGAGCGTCTCGTCGCCGAGGGTTACCTGACCACGCGCGCGGGCGACGGCACGTTCGTCGCCGACGGCCTCGCGCGCGTGCCGCACGCCGCGGCCATGTCGGCGCCCTCCCTCGTCGAATACACGCCGCGCATCGACGCGGTCGATCCGCGTGCCCTATGGGACGACCTGCCCGACGCGCTCGCGATGCCCGCGCCGCAGGATACGCCGGGCTTCGACTTCCGCGGCGGCGTGACCGACAAGGCGCTGTTCCCGTTCGACGCGTGGCGGCGCTGCCTGCATCACGCGCTGCGTCAGCAGATGCGCGGCCCCGCCCAGTACCACGACCCGGCCGGCGATCCGCAATTGCGCGGCGCGATCGCGCGCTACGTCGCGTTCAGCCGCGCGGTCGCGTGCGGCTGGGACGACGTGCTCGTCACGCAAGGCGCGCAGCAAGCACTCGACCTGATCGCCCGCGTCGTCGTGCGGCCGGGCGATGTGGTGGCGGTCGAGGATCCCGGCTATCCGCCCGCCCGCGCCGCGTTCGCGTCGCTCGGCGCGACGGTGATCGGCGTGCCGGTCGACGCGCACGGGCTGATGACGGAACGGCTGCCCGACGACGCGCGCCTCGTCTACGTCACGCCGTCGCATCAGTTCCCGCTCGGGATGCCGATGACGCTGGACCGGCGCGTCGCGCTGCTCGAATGGGCGCAGCGCCGCCGCGCGGTGATCATCGAGGACGATTACGACGGCGAGTTCCGCTTCGAGGGCCGGCCGGTGGAATCGCTGAAGAGCCTCGACCGCACGGGCCTCGTCGCGTATGTCGGCACGTTTTCGAAGACGATCTTTCCTGAGCTGCGGATCGGCTACGCGATTCCGCCGCGCGCGCTGCGCGGCGCACTGACCAAGGCCAAGCAGATCGTCGACTGGCACACCTGCACGCTGACGCAGGCGGCGCTTGCGCGCTTCATGCTCGAAGGCGATTTCGCGCGCCACCTGAAGCGCGTGCAGAAGCACTACGATGCGCGCCGCAAGATGCTGATCGCGCATCTGCGCGGCGCACTCGCGCCGTGGTTCGACGCGATCGTGCCGACCGCCGGCATCCACCTCGCGGCCTACCTGAAGCAGGGGCTCGACGAAGCGGCGCTGGTCCGCGCGGCCCGTGCGCAGGACATCGGCCTGTACGGCATCTCGTCGTTCCACGTCGGCGTGCCGGTGCGTGCGGGGCTGCTGTTCGGCTATGGCGGGATCGACACGCTGCGCATCGACACGGCGCTCGCGACGCTGGCCGGCCTGCTGGGTTCGGATGGCGTCGGCGGCTCGGCACTGGTTACCTGAATTTTCCAGAAATTGGCCATTCAAGCAGGCCAGCGTCGGTCTTAAAGTGGGTTCTGTCGCGCCACCGCGCGCTCCAACCGAAAAAGGACCTGCCATGCAACCTCGCCTGAACTTCTACGCCGCCAGCCCGAATGCGATCAAGGTGATGCGCAACGCCGAGGAATTCCTCGCGAAAAGCTCGATCGAGAAGCCGCTCGCCGAACTCGTCCGGCTGCGCGCGTCGCAGATCAACGGCTGCGCGTTCTGCGTCGACATGCACACGACCGACGCGCGCAAGGGCGGCGAAACCGACCGCCGCCTGGCCACCGTCGTCTCGTGGCGCGAGACGCCGTTCTTCACCGAGCGCGAACGCGCGGCGCTGGAATGGACCGAGGCGCTGACGCTGGTCGCCAGCAACCACGTGCCCGACGCCGTCTGGGAAGCCGTGAAGCCGCATTTCACCGATGAGGAGCTGTTCGACCTGTCGATGCTGATCGCGACGATCAATTCGTGGAACCGCTTCGCGATCGCGTTCCGCAAGATGCCCGAGTAAGGAGACGACGATGATGGATGCCACGCTCCGTTGCGCCGCCCTGTTCGCCTCGCTCGCGGCCGGCGCAGCGCTGCTGCCGGTCGCTGCCCGGGCGCACGACACCGGCGACAACGTGCACACGATCCTGCAGCAGGCCGTGCCCGAAGCGCCCGGCAAGCTCGCGGTCGTCGCGACCGTCGACTATGCGCCCGGCCAGGCGTCCGAAGCCCATCGGCACCTCGGCTCGGTGTTCGCGGTCGTGTCGAAAGGCGCGGTGCTGTCGCAGGTGAACGGCGGCCCGCTGCACCGCTACCGCGCCGGCGAAGGCTGGTACGAGGCGCCCGGCTCGCGCCACACGGTGTCGCGCAACGCGAGCGCGACCGAGCCGGCTCAGCTCGTATTCGGGTTGACCGGCGAACACGTGCCACTGACATCGCCGATCGATCAGTAACCGCTTTCCGGGGGGCGTGCGATCGTCCAGGCACAGGCCCCCGCTTCGCGACCGGTTTTCCATACCGTGGGTCAGCCACGCCTCCCGTTTCTCCATTAGCTGCTCCCTACACTCCGCCACGGGCTTGCCGTACCGCGCCGCATCCGTCCCCTCCTCGCCCGCCCGCGTCCCCTTTCGACGCTCGCCTGATCGCGATCAACCCGGACGGAAACCCTTCCTTGAAATTAACTAACGCATCAATTAGCGTCGATTTCATGAACGCGAAATCCACCGTCGCCAGGCCGCGCGGGCGCCGCCCGTCGGTCGACGATTTCGACCTGCGCGACCACATGCTCGACGTCGCGATGCAGCTGTTCGCCGAGCGCGGGATCGCCGCGACGACCGTCGCGCAGATCGCCGCCGCCACCGGTGTCACGTCGGCGATGGTTCACTACTACTTCACGAATCGCGAGCAACTGCTCGATGCGATCGTCGAGGAACGGCTCGCGCAGGCCATCGCGTTCGTGTGGCGGCCGACCGAGCCGCAGATCGAAAACGATCCGTTCGCGCTCGTCGCCGAACTCGTCGACCGCTTCTTCGACGTCACGCACCGCATGCCATGGCTGCCATCGATCTGGCTGCGCGAGATCATTCATGAGGGCGGATTGCTGCGCGAGCGGATGGTCCGCCGCATTCCGCTCGAACATGTCGGGCGCTTCGCCGAACGCATCCGCGGCGCGCAGCAGGCCGGCACGCTGAATCCCGCGCTCGAACCGGCGTTCCTGTTCCATTCGATCATCGCGCTGGTGATGCTGCCGCTCGCGACCGCGAAACTGTGGCAAAGCGCGCGCGGCGGCCTGCCGCCGATCGAGCGCGACGTGCTGCACCGCCACGTCCGCGCGCTGCTCGGTTCGGGCATGCAGCCGCCGGCCGCCGCGCCGCACGCACGGGCCCGCTCGCCCTCGCCACGGAGGCCGTCATGAACGCGCCCCGCGCGCGGCCGCCCGCGCTGGCCACCGCCGTCGCCGCCCTCGCACTGCTCGCCGGTTGCGGACGGCCAGCGAGCCACGGCACGACCTACCAGGGCTACGTCGAAGGCGAATTCGTGTACCTGTCGTCGTCGCAGTCGGGCACGCTGACGCAGTTGTCGGTCGCGCGCGGCCAGACCCTCGCCGCCGGCGCGCCGGCCTTCTCGCTCGAAGACGTCAGCGAAACGGCCGCGCTGCTGCAGGCGCAGCACCAGCTTGCAGCTGCCCGCGCGCAGCTTGCCGACCTGCAAACGGGCAAGCGCCCGCCGGAAATCGCGGTCACGCAGGCGCAGCTCGCGCAGTCCACCGCGCAGGCCGCGCGAGCCGCCGCGCAACTCGCGCGCGACGAAAGCCAGTACGCCGCTGGCGGCCTGTCGAAACAGCAGCTCGACGATTCGCGCACGTCCGCGCAAACGACTGCCGCGCAGATGCGCGAACTGCAGAAACAGGTCGACGTCGCGCGCCTGCCGGGCCGCGTGCAGCAGGTCGCCGCGCAGGCCGCGCAGGTCGACGCCGCACAGGCGGCGGTCGCCGAGGCGCAATGGAAGCTCGACCAGAAGCGCGTCGCCGCGCCCGCCGCCGGGCGCGTGTACGACACGCTGTACCGCGTCGGCGAATGGGTACAGGCCGGCAATCCGGTCGTGCAGATGCTGCCGCCGCAAAACCTGAAGGTGCGCTTCTTCGTGCCGGAGGCCGCGATCGCCTCGCTCGCGCCCGGGCGCACGGTCGCGATCCACTGCGACGGCTGTGCGACCGACGTGCCCGCGCGCATCACCTACGTGTCGAGCGAGGCCGAATACACGCCGCCCGTGATCTACAGCAACGAGAGCCGGACCAAGCTCGTGTTCATGATCGAGGCGCGCCCGGCCACCATCGACGCGCCAAAGCTGCATCCGGGCCAGCCCGTCGCCGTGAGGGTGCCATGAGCGCGCCGCCCGCACCGTATGCGATCGACGTCGATCGCCTGAACAAGCATTTCGGCGACAAGCACGTCGTGAAGGACGTGTCGCTGCGCGTCGCGCGCGGCGAGATCTTCGGCTTTCTCGGGCCGAACGGCAGCGGCAAGACCACGTCGATCCGGATGATGTGCGGGCTGCTCACGCCCGACTCGGGCAGCGGCACCTGCCTCGGCTACGACATCGTGCGCGACAGCGCGCAGATCAAGCGGCGCGTCGGCTACATGACGCAGCGCTTCTCGTACTGGGAAGACCTGTCGATCCGCGAGAACCTCGACTTCGTCGCCCGCGTGTACGGGATGCCCGACCGCAAGGCGGCCGTCGCGCGCGCACTCGACGGGCTCGGCCTCGCGAGCCGCGCGGACCAGCTCACGGGCGCGCTGTCGGGCGGCTGGAAGCAGCGCCTCGCGCTGGCCGCCTGCATGCTGCACGAGCCGGCGCTGCTGCTGCTCGACGAACCGACGGCCGGCGTCGATCCGGCCGCACGCCGCGACTTCTGGGAAGAACTGCACCGGCTGGCCGCGCAAGGGATCTCGGTGCTCGTCAGCACGCACTACATGGACGAGGCCGAGCGCTGCCACAAGCTCGCATACATCGCGTACGGCGAGCTGCTCGCGCAGGGCACGTCGGCGGAGATCGTCGCGTCGCAGGGGCTCGCGACCCGCGCGATCACCGGCGCGCATCTGAGCGAACTGTCCGCGCGGCTGCGCACGATGCCGGGCGTCGAGCAGACGGTCGTGTTCGGCTCGGCGCTGCACGTGAGCGGCCGCGATCAGGCGCGGCTCGACGCGACGCTCGCGCAGGTCGCGGCGCAAGGCGGCGGGCCTGCCGCGCTGCAGGTCGCGCCGATCGACACCGGGCTCGAGGACGTCTTCATCTACATGATGGGCCGCGCATCCGGGCCGCCCGGCGGAGCGTCGTCATGAACGCGTGGGCGCGCTTGCGCGATGCGTTTTCGGTCGCCCGCTGGTGGAGCATCGTGCTGAAGGAATTCCTGCAGCTGCGGCGCGACCGCGTGACGTTCGCGATGATCGTCGGCGTGCCGATCATCCAGCTCACGCTGTTCGGTTTCGCGATCAACACCGATCCGAAACACCTGCCCACGGCGGTGATCGTCGCCGATGCGAGCCCGTTCGCGCGCAGCTTCGTCGCCGCGATGCGCAATTCCGCGTACTTCGACATCGTCGCGACGCTGCCCGACGAGGCGGCCGGCCGGCATGCGCTCGCCCGCGGCGACGTGCAGTTCGTGCTGAGCGTGCCGGCCGATTTCTCGCGGCGGCTGCTGCGCGGCGAGCGTCCGTCGCTGCTCGTCGAGGCGGACGCGACCGATCCCGTCGCGACCGCGTCGGCGATCGGTGCGCTGCCGGGCCTCGTGCAGCCCGTCGCCGACAAGGACCTGACGGGCCCGCTCGCCTACCTGAATGGCCGCCCGGCCGCGTTCGACATCGTGCTGCACCGGCTGTACAACCCCGAGGGCATCACGCAGTACAACGTCGTGCCGGGCCTGATGGGCGTGATCCTGACGATGACGATGGTGATGATGACGGGCCTCGCGATCACGCGCGAACGCGAGCGCGGCACGATGGAGAACCTGCTCGCCACACCGGTGCGGCCGCTCGAGGTGATGACGGGCAAGATCGTCCCGTACGTGCTGATCGGGCTGATCCAGGTGTCGATCATCGTCGCCGCCGCGCGCTTCGTGTTCGACGTGCCGTTCGTCGGCGGTGTGTTCGCGATCTACCTGTCCGCGCTGCTGTTCATCGCCGCGAACCTGACGGTCGGCATCACGCTGTCGTCGCTCGCGCAGAACCAGTTGCAGGCGATGCAGCTCGCGGTGTTCTACTTCCTGCCGAACATCCTGCTGTCGGGCTTCATGTTCCCGTTTGCCGGGATGCCGAAGTGGGCGCAGTTCGTCGGCAACCTGCTGCCGCTCACCTACTTCAACCGCCTCGTGCGCGGCATCCTGCTGAAAGGCAACGGCTGGAGCGACCTGTGGCCGTCGGTGTGGCCGGTCGCGCTGTTCACCGTCGTCGTGATGGGCGTCGCGCTGCGCTTCTACCGACGTACGCTCGACTAGGTGCCGCACGATGAAACCGGCTTCGCGTCGCTCCTTCCACGTCGACCCTGCTGCTCGCGGCTGTGCGCTGGCTGCCGCGCTGCTCGTCGCGGGATGCGCGGTCGGGCCGGATTTCCACGCGCCTGACGCGCCCGCCACGCAGCACTACACGAGCGGCGAGCCGCCCGCGACGACGGCCGCCGCTGACGCCCCGACTGGCGACGCGCAGACGTTCGCATCGGCCGCGCATACGCCGCGGCACTGGTGGACGCAGTTCGGCTCCGAACCGCTGAACCGGCTCGTCGATACCGCGTGGCACAACAGCCCGACGCTTGCCGAGGCCCGCGCGCGACTCGACGAAGCGCGGCAGAACCATGCGGCCGAAGCCGGCGCGACGATGTTGCCGAAAGTCGATGTGAGTCTGTCGGCCACGCGCGAGCAGGTCAATACGACCGCGTTCGGCCTGTCCGCCAACGTGCCCAGCCCGGGGCCGTTCACGCTGTATGACGCGTCGGTGAGCGTGTCGTATGTACTCGACGTGTTCGGCGGCAACCGGCGCGCGCTCGAAGCGCTACGCGCGCAGGTCGACTACCAGGCGTACACGCTCGACGCGGCGCGCCTGACGCTCGCGGGCAATGTCGTCGCGACCGCGATCCTGCGCGCGTCGCTCGCGCAGCAGGTCGTGCTCACGCGGCAACTGATCGATGCGCAGGCGCGGCAGTTGCGCATCGTCGAAGCGCGTTTCGCGGCGGGCGGCGTTTCGCAGGCCGACGTGCATGCGCAGCGCGCGCTGCTCGCGCAGACGCGGGCGTCGCTGCCGCCGCTCGAGGCCCGCCTCGCACAAGCCGGCCATCGGCTCGCGATCCTGCTCGGCGTGCCGCCGTCCGATGCCGTGCTGCCCGACCTCACACTCGATACGCTCGTGCTGCCGCGCACGCTGCCCGTCGCGCTGCCGTCGACGCTCGCACGCGAACGCCCCGACATCCGCGCCGCCGAAGCCGTGCTGCACCAGGCCAGCGCGAACGTCGGCGTGGCCACCGCGAACCTGTATCCGCGCTTTTCGATTTCGGCGGGAATCGGCTCGGAGCGCACGCGCATCGCGGATCTCGTGAGCGGGCTCAACGTGTGGAATGTCGGCCTCGGGCTGACGCAACCGCTCTTTCACGGCGGTGAACTGCGCGCAAAGAAACGTGCGGCCGAAGCGGCGTACGACGCGGCGTTCGCGAGCTACCGGGAAACCGTGCTTGAGGCGCTGCAGCAGGTGGCCGATGCCATGCGTGCCGTCGAGCACGATGCGGCTGCACTGCAGGCGAGAGACACCGCCGCCGAGGAAGCGGCGGCCAGCAACCGGATTGCCGGCGACCGTTACGCGGCGGGCGGGATCAGCACGTTCGACCTGCTCGACGCGCAGCGGCAGACGTTGCAGACGGCGCTCGATCGTACGCGCGCGCAGGCAGACCGGCTCGCCGATACGGCGGCGCTGTTTCAGGCGCTGGCGGGAAGCTGGACGGATGGTGCGGCTAAGTGACGGGCTGGACGACATTGGCACGGGCCGGATGCTGCCTTCTGCAGGCTAGCGCCGCGTGAGCGATGCGCTTGTCAGGCGCCGCTTTCGTCGCCCTCCGCACACGGTCGATGCCGGCCGGTAACGGAACCAGAGTACGCGCCGCAATACGTACCGCGCATAAAAAAACCGGCCCGAAGGCCGGTTCTTCAACCGCATGCCACAAGCGGCGCTCGCGCGCCGCGCGACATTTAGAAGCGGTGGATCAGGCCGACACCGGCGCCGATCTGGTTCTGCTTCGAACCTGCACCCACGCCGTCGCCGATCGACGTCGTTGCATTGACGATGCCGCCGGTAAGGCCGCTGATCGTGTTGCCGCTAGCGTGCTGGTACGCTTCAACCGCGTACAGACCCGTGCGCTTCGACAGGCTGTAGTACTGCGACAGCGTGACCTGGTGGTACTTGGCCGAGCTCGAAACACCGTTCGACTGCGTTGCCGCCGTGTACGAGTAGCCTGCCGCGAAGTCCCACTGCGGCGATGCCTTCCAGTGCAGCACGGCGCCTGCCGTATTGAAGATCGCCGTGTTGCGGAATGCCGACAGCGTGCCCGGGATGTACTGGACGTTCGAGTACGAGACCGAGATGTCCCACGCCGGCGTGAACTGGTAACCGGCCGTCACGGCGAGACGCTGTTGCGACTGTGCCGTCTTGTAACCGCCGTTGATCGACGACACGGCCTGTTCCGCACCGTTGCCGTTCGTGTCCAGACCGTTCTGTGCGGTCGAGTTCGCGCCCCACACACCACCGCCGAGCGTCGAGTTGTTGATCTTCTGATAGCCGACCGCGATGCCTGCCGGGCCGTTCAGGTACTGGATCGCCGCGCTCCACGTCGAGCCACGGTTCGTCGCGCCTGCGACGCCGCCGAACGAGTACGAACCGCCGACCGTGAAGCCGTAGAACTTCGGCGACATGTAGACGAGCGAGTTGTTCGCACGGTAGCTCGTATCCAGCGAGTCGATATCGCCCGGGTGTGCGCCGTAGTAGCCGGTCAGCCAGGTCGTCGGGCTGTACGGCGACAGCAGCGTGTAGTACGCGGTGTACTGGCGGCCAGCCGTCAGCGTACCGTACGTGCTGTTGGTCAGGCCAACCCACGCCTGACGCGTGAAGATGCCGTTGGTCCATTGCGACGAGCCGTTAGCCGTGTTGACGCCGGCTTCCAACTGGAAAATCGCCTTCGTGCCGCCGCCGAGATCCTCGCTGCCCTTCAGGCCGAAACGGCTGCCTGCCCACACGCCGGTGGACATTTGCACCTTCGAGTGACCACCCGAGATCGCGCTGGTGCCCGACGAGTTGTTCTGCCAAGCGATACCGTTGTCGACGATACCGTACAGGGTCACGCTGCTTTGAGCGTGGGCGGCGGTAGCGGCTGCAAGGCCAACTGCCGTCATGGCGAAAGCGACGCGCTTTTTCATTGATTCTCCGTCCTCAAAGAATGTTTCTTTTCTGGTGTGGTTTTGTGACTGACACATGTGCGAGTACATGCCGGCGCAATTCTGACGGATTACCTAATATTTCCCAACACGCGCAGTCGGTCGTCGTATGATCGACGCAACGCACGGGTTCACCAAGCGGTTACATAACACCTGAAAACGCTTACGCGGCAGGCCTTTCCGGCATTTCCCGGTGAAAACCCTAGCTTTACATTTTTACGGGTGCAACGCTTCCGTCGGATGTCGTCAGATGCCTTCGGCGAAATATCGTCTTACAAAAAACGCGGCCGTAGCTGACGCCACGACTCACGCCGCCGCGAAGGATCGCTGACGTTCATGACACCCACGTTTCGCGACACGAAAAAATGAAAACGTTTTTAGTCGACGCCTGAAGAGGCGAACGATGATGGCCCGGCGAACGCGGGCCGAGGGGCGATGCCGGCACCTGTCGCGCCGGCATCGTGCAGTACGAGTCAGCGCGTGGCCGGCTGCCCGAGATGCGCGTTCACGGCATCGGCGAGCGCGGTCAGGCGCGCGCGAATCGCGGCGTTCGACCCGACCAGCGCGAGCGACGACGCCATGATCCGGTAGACGCGCTTTCTCGGCACCTTGGCCGGCTTCGCCGGATCGAGCCACGCCGCATGGCCGGCCAGCAGCTCGAGCGTTTCGAGGCCGATCATGATCGGCCACAGGCACGCGAGCCGCAGCCGCACGAAGCGGCGCGGGATCGCAAGCGTATACAAGCCCGCGTCGCGATACTGGTCGAGCGTCACGCGCAGCAGGTCGACGAGCACGCCGCGCGCGCGCGCCGACGCATCGGGCGCCATCAGGTCGGCAACACCGAGCCCATGCGCGCCCAGCACGTCGTCCGGCAGATAGCAGCGGCCGATGCGCAGGTCCTTCCCGCAGTCGCGCAGGATGTTGGTCATCTGCAGCGCCTTGCCGAAACGGATGCCCTTCTCGCACATGTCCGGCAGGTTCCAGCCGCGCGCGGCCGGCGTGTGCATGCCCGTCATGTCGGTCCAGAACTCGCCCACGCAGCCGGCCACGAGATACGTGTAGCGGTCCAGCTCGCCGCGCGTCGGCAACGACACGACGCGCCCCGACTGTTCGTCGGGGAACGTGCGCAGGTCGAATACCATCCCCGCAGTCAGCGTCGCGACGACCTTGCGGATCGACGCGCGGTCGGCGTCCGGCTGCGCGCGCAGCAGCGCGAGCATCGGCTCCATCGAGCCGAGCAGCACGTGCTCGTGCGAATCGGCCTGCATCCGCGTCACGTCCTCGAGCGCCCGCGACAGCGCAACGCCGTCGCCGAGCCGCTCGACCTCGTCGCGCAGGTCGGTCAGCAACGCCGCCCGGCGATCGGGTGCGACGAGCGCCGTGTCGGCGATCGTGTCGGCCGCGCGCGCGAGCAAGTACGCGAGGCCGACCGGGTCGCGCATGCCGTCGGGCAGCACGCGCAGCGTCAGGTAGAAGGAGCGGGAAACGTTCTTCAGCAGGTCGCCGAGCAGGAAAGCGGAATCGGTTCGAGTCGTCATGGGTCGGGAAAAATCGGCCGGCGCGGGCCCCAGACGCACACGGGCGCCGGGCACCCGCGCCGGCCCGCGAGTCGCCGCATCGTCGTGCCAGACGGGCGTCTGGCCCCGGCGCGGCAATGCAAAATTCCCGCAAGTTTAGTGCATCCGGCGGCCGGCCTGCCCGAGACGGCTGGAAGGCGCGTTCCGTCAGACCGCATTCAACCGCCCTGCCGCAGCCATTGCGCCCTAAAAATAGAACGCAGAAAGGTTTAAGTAATACATATGTAATTATTCGATGCGACGATCGCGTCCCATTCGACGCCGTGCGACACGCCACGACAGCCGCGCCGCCGGATCGATCGCCCCTTTCCGACTCTCGTTTCGAAGGTTCATCGACATGCTCTTCAAGCGCCCGACCTCCCTGCGCTGCGTTCCGTTCGCCTGTGCCGCCGCGTTCCTGCTCGCCGCGTGCGGCGGCGACGACGTCGCGTCCGATCCCACCCAGCCGATTTCCGCGAAGGTCCAGGTGGTCGGCCATCGCGGCGCGAGCGCGCTGCGCCCCGAACACACGCTCGCGTCGTATCGCAAGGCGGTCGAGGACGGCGCGGACGTGATCGAGCCCGACCTCGTGTCGACCCGCGACGGCGTGCTCGTCGCGCGTCACGAGAACGAGATCTCGGGCACCACGAACGTGTCGACGCTGCCGCAGTTCGCGAGCCGCAAGGCGACCAAGACGATCGACGGCGCCGAGCTGACGGGCTGGTTCACCGAGGATTTCACGCTCGCCGAGCTGAAGACGCTGCGCGCCCGCGAGCGCATTCCGCAGGTGCGCCCCGCGAACACCGCGTACAACGACCAGTTCGAGATCCCGACCTTCGACGAGATCGTCGCGCTCGCGAAGCAGATGTCCGCGCAGACCGGCCGCACGATCCACCTGTATCCGGAAACCAAGCATCCGACCTACTTCCAGTCGATCGGCCTGCCGCTCGAGGACCGTCTCGTCGATGCGCTGCTGAAGGACGAGTACACGGCGCGCACGGCGACCGTCTACATCCAGTCGTTCGAGGTCGCGAACCTGAAGACGATCCGCAACCGGATCAAGTCGAGCCAGCCGAACTGGAAGCTCGTGCAGCTTATGGACGAAGCCGGCCAGCGCCCGTACGACTTCGTGAAGGCGAACGACAAGCGCACCTACGGCGACTTGTCGACGCGCGACGGCATGCGCGAGATCGCGACCTATGCGAACGGCGTCGGCCCGTACAAGACGTCGATCATCGCGGTCGCCGCGGACGGCACGCTGCAGCAGCCGACGCCGTACGTGCGCTATGCGCACGAGGCCGGCCTCGTCGTGCATCCGTACACGTTCCGCCCGGAAAACAACTTCCTGCCCGCGTCGCTGAAGGATGGCGGCACGCCGGCCACGCGCAACACGGCCGGCTCGGTGCGCGAGATCCAGGCGTACCTGCGCGCGGGCATCGACGGCTTCTTCACCGACGATCCGGCCGTCGGCCGCACGGCCGTCGACACGTTCAAGCGCTGACAGGCGCGCTGACCGGGCGCGACGCACGACGCGACGCGCCCGGTTGCACCGTATCGGTCAGATCACGTTGAAGTGATGCGTGCCATCCCGCTTCAACTGATCGACCAGTCCGTACTCCCAGTCGAGATACGCCTGCATCGCGGCCGCCGCGTTGTCGGTGCCTTCGTATGGGCGGCGGTAGCGGTCGACGCGCGGTGAGGCCAGATGCGTCTCGCCGCTTTCGAGCGGCAGCCCGGCGTCGATCCACGCGGCCGTGCCGCCGGTGAGCACCGAGATGTCGGCCGAAGCCGGCAGCAGCGCGCGGGCGTCGTCCGCCGCGAACCGCGCCAGCAGGCTCGACCCGCACGTGAACACGTAGCGCTTCGCGGGCGGAATCGCCGCGAGCGCATCACGCAGCTGCGCACGCACGGCGAACCACGCGCCCGGGATATGCCGCTTCACGTAGTTCGCGCTGGCCGTCACGTCGACGATCGCCAGTTCGCCGGGCACGGCCTCCTTCAGCCAGCCTGCGAGCGTCGCGGGCGAGATGTCCGTCACGCTCGGGGTCGCCGGTACGTCGCGCGGCGGCTGGCCGCGCTCGTCGAACCGTGCCGTGCCGTCCTCCGGTTCGACCACCCGCACGTCCCAGCCCATCTGCGCGAGCCACGACGCGGTCATGTCGGCGCGCACGCCGTCGTCGTCGGCAAGCACGATCCGCGCGCCGCGCACGGCCGCGTGATGGTCGGTCTCCTGCACGAGCTGGCCGCCCGGCGTGCTCAAAAAACCCGGCAGGTGGCCGGCTTCGTACTCCTCCGGCGTGCGCACGTCGAAGCGGTACAGCGTGCGGCCCGGCACGTCGAGCGCGGCGACGTCCGCGAGCGCGATGCGCGGCACGCCCGCGCGTTCGGCCACCGCGCGCGCCGCCCGGCGTGCGTCGGCGCGCTGCGTCGCGTCGATGTCGTCCGGAAAGCGTCGCGCGGCGCCGCGTTCGAGCGTCTGGCCCGCGAGCGTCCAGCCGATCGTGCCGTTGCGCAGCGCGGCGACCGGATTCGGCAGCCCAGCGTTGACGAGCGACTGCGTGCCGATGATGCTGCGCGTGCGGCCCGCGCAGTTGACGATCACCTGCGTCGCCGGGTTCGGCGCGAGCGCGCGCACGCGCAGCACGAGCTCCGCGCCCGGCACGCTCGTCGACGTCGGGATGTTCATCGTCTGGTATTCGTCGAAGCGGCGCGCGTCGACGATCACGACGTCGGCCTTCGCATCGATCAGCGCCTGCACCTCCTGCGCGGACAGCGACGGCGTATGCCGCTCGGCCTCGACCCATTCGCCGAACGACTTGCTCGGCACGTTCACGTCGATGAACAGTTCGCCGCCCGCGGCGAGCCAGCCCGCGAGGCCGCCGTCGAGCAACCGCACATCGGTGTAGCCGAGTTGCGCGAGCGTGGCGGCCGCGCGCGGCGCGAGATCCTCGCCGCCCGCTTCGCCGAACACGACGATCGGCGTGTCGCGGCGCGGAATCCGCGTCCACGCGTCGAGTTCGAGTTTCGACAGCGGAAAGTTGGCGGCCCACAGCGGGTGGCCCTGTGCGTACGGATCTTCCTCGCGTACGTCGATCAGCGCGATCTCGTCGCGGGCCAGCAGGCGGGCGCGCACGTCCTGGTACGACGCGACGGGAAAGCGGGAGGTGGAGTCGGCGGATTGCGTCACGGTGTCTCTGTGTTGATTGAATGCGTTGAAGTCGGGGACGAAAGCGGAACGGTTGAATCTCGGGCCGGCCGGCGCGTGCCGGCAACCGGCCGCGCGTGCGGGCGTTGCATCAGGCATCAGGCGTTCGAATAACCCGACACGAACGGCTTCACGGTACCGTCGTCCAGGAACACCGCGCGCTCGACCTTGCCGATGTTCGCGCCGTACACGTGGATGCTGATCGATACCTGATCGTCGAACGCGTTGGTCACGCGATGGACGTCGCCGATGCGCGGCGACACGGCCTCGATTTCGCCCGGCTGCAGCCGCACGGCGTCGCCCGCCGGCACCGGCTTGCCCGCCGCGTCGAACCGGTACGGCTGCGAGAACTCGCCGCCGCGCAGCATCCCGATCAGCCCCCACACCGTGTGGTTGTGGATCGGCGTCGTCTGGCCGGGCCCCCACACGAAGCTGACGACCGAGAACCGCTCGTCCGGGTCGAGATGCAGCAGGTACTGCCGATAGCGCGCGGGGTCGGGCTGCGCGAATGCGTCGGGCAACCAGTCGTCGTGTTCGACGAGCGCGGCGAGCAGCGCACCGCCCTCGTCGAGGATGCGCGCCTCGTTCGCGCCGGACGCGAGCAGTGCGCCCAGACCGTCGACGAACGGCCGCAGCGGCGTCTGATGCAACGAAAGCGTACTCATCGGCTGACTCCTCGAATATGATGCCGAATATGATGGATCGTCATGATGCACCTGAAAGACCATGCAGAACAAACATGAAAATTAGCGATATCGACGCTTTTGCAGCGGTCGTCCGCTGCCAGACCCTGAGCCAGGCCGCGGCCGAGCTCGGGATGACGCAGCCCGCGATCACGCGGCGCGTCCAGAATCTCGAGGAAGCGCTCGGCGTGACCCTGCTCGATCGCAACACCAAGCCGCCGCGCCCGACCGACATCGGCCGGCGAGTGTTCGAGCAGTGTCGCGCGATCCTGCGCGAAGTCGATGCGCTGCGCGAGCTGACGGCCGGCGAGCAGCCGCCTGCCGGCGAATTCCGGATCGGCCTCACGCAGGGCCTCGGCGAGCTGATGCTGCCCGCGCTGATCGCCGAACTCGCCGCGCAATGGCCCGCGCTCGCGACGCAGGTCACGACCGCCTGGGGCGGCATGCTCGTCGAGCGCGTCGCCCGGCGCGAACTCGATGCGGCGCTGGTGTTCCTCGCGCGCGAAATGGTGCTGCCGGCGCAGGTCGAAGGCGAACGGCTGCTGGCTACGCGGCTCGTCGCGGTCGGCCGCAAGGGTGACTGGCCGCGCCGCAGCTACCGGCTCGCCGATTGCCACGCGCGTGGCTGGGTGCTCAACCCGGACGGCTGCGGTTTTCGCGCGGGCTTGCGGCGCGCGCTCGACGCGCAGCGCCTGCCGATGCCGGTCACGCTCGACACCTACGGCCGCGACCTGCAGCTGCAGAGCGTCGCGAACGGCTTCGGCATCGGGCTGATGCCGCTGCCGCTCGTCGAAGGCAGCCCACTGCGCGATGCGCTCGACATCGTGCCGCTCGCCGATTTCAAGCCGCAGATCGACCTGTGGCTGCTGCGCCGGCACGATGCGGCCCGCTTCGACGCGCCGCTTGCCGCCGTTGCCGAGCATGCGCGCACCGCGTTCGCGTTGCCGGAGCAGGCGCACGGCAAGGCGGCCTGACCGGACCACCGGGCGGCGTCGGAATCGTCGGAATCGTCGGAATCGTCGGAACCGCGCCGCCCGATTGGCGACCGCGCCCGCCCGGCTCCCGTCACGCATCGTTGCGGCCGCGTTCGGTCTCGTTGACCGACGCCCCGCGCGTCTCCGTCTCGCCGTTCGCTGCGCGCTTCGTCTCGCTGCGGCTCGCCGCTTCGAGCGCCGCACGCCCTGCCGCCACCGCGATTGCATCGTCCTGCGGCGTGTGCACGCGGCTGCACAGCACGTCGCGATAGTGGCGTTCGAGCGGATTGGCGCGGCTCAGCCCGTGATTGCCCGACAGCTTCAACGCCTGCTCGACCACGCGGATCGCATGCTCGGTCACGGTCCGCTTGACGAGGCCGCTCGTCGTGACCGTCGGTGCGTGGCCCGCGTCGGTGCGCGCGACGTGATCGTCGAGCAGCACACGGTTCGCATGCAGCCAGCCCTCGATTTCGCCGACCGCTTCCTGCACGCGCGGCAGCGTCGCCAGCGGCGCGCCCAGCCCGCTCGGCGCACGCGTCGTCGCGAACCCGACCAGCCAGTCGCGTGACGCACGCGCCACCGCGTCGTACAGGCTGCCGAGCAGCGCGACCATCCACGCCTGCTGGTCGGCCTGCGCGTCGGCATCCGCATGGGTCGCCGCCGACACGGCCCATGCGTCCGGTGCGCGTACGTCGACCGCGTGATCGGCCGGCAGCCGCACGTCGTCGAACACGACCTCATGGCTGCCTGACGCACGCAGGCCGAGGTGATTCCAGCTTTCGATCACGCGGATGCGATCGCCGTCCGCGTCGCGGTCGCGCGGCACGAGAAACACGCCGACTCGCGGCACCGGCTCGTCGGTGCGCGCCCACACGGCCAGCCAGCGCAGCGCCGGAATCCCGGTGCTGTACAGCTTGTGGCCGGACAACCGCCAGCCGTCGCCGTCACGCCGTGCAATGGTTTCCGGCAGGCCGCCGCGCGACGGCGAACCGAGCGCGGGCTCGACGCGCAGCGCGTTGATCAGCGCTCCTTCGGTGACCGCGCTGTCGAATACCGCCCGCCGAACCTGCGCCGGCCAGCGGTTGTCGGCGCGGCCGAGCGCGCGATGCTGCAGGTACGTCATCGTCAGCACCAGCGCGGTCGCCGGGTCGGCGCTCGCGACGGCGGCCACGATCCGGCTCGCCTGCGCGAGCGTCGCACCGGCGCCGCCATGCTCGCGCGGCACGACCTGGGCGATCAGCCCCGCGCGATGCAGCCGCGCGAAGTTCTCGTGCGGAAAGCGGCCGTCAGCGTCGTTGCGGGCCGCGTCGGCGGCCAGCTCCGGCGCGAGGCGGTCGAGCAGCGCGGCGACGCGTGCGTCGTCGGCGTCGGCATCGTCGGTGGACAGGAGGCGCAGCGAACGCGGCTGCGGCGCTGGCGAGGAAGCGGCAAGGCTGGCGGACATCGAGACGGATTCCCTGGGCAATACGCAAAGTAATACGGCATGCGGCAATCGCGGCAATCGATCGCCACGCGGCGCGGTTTCTCATGAAGTCGGCGATCCGTCACGCGCGGCGCCGGATTCGCTGGCGCCCGCGCGCCCGATCTTTCGTGAGCCCACAGCGTATGCGCAGCGCACCTTCGCCCAAACCATGCAAATCTGATATTCAATTCGGGATTGATTATTTCCGTTTCGCATGATCCCGGCGTTAACCTGCGCTCCATTCCTGCCCGGCCGCGCGCCGGGACGTCCCTGCACCGGAGACCCAGATGAGCGTCGAATTCATCGGCATGATCCAGAGCCAGAAGCAGTCGGAAATCCATCCGGCGTCCGGCCCCGTCGTCGATCCCGATTACGTGCGCGACTTCGCACGCGCCCATGAGACGGCCGGCTTCGACCGGATCCTCGTGCCGCACCACTCGACCGGCCCGTCGGCGACGCTGACGATCGCGTTCGCCGCGGCCGCGACCGAGCGCATTCACTTCATGCTCGCGCATCGCCCGGGTTTCACCGCGCCGACGCTCGCCGCGCGGCAGATTGCGACGCTCGACCAGTTCAGCCGCGGCCGGCTCGCCGTGCACTTCATCTCCGGCGGCTCGGACAGCGAACAGCAGCGCGACGGCGACTTCCTCGACCACGACGCGCGCTATGCGCGCACCGACGAATACCTCGGCATCCTCCGACGAATCTGGACCGAAGCGCAGCCGTTCGATCACGACGGTGCGCACTACCGGTTCAAACAGGGCTTTTCGGAAGTGAAACCGTTCCAGCAGCCGCATGTGCCGATCTATTTCGGCGGCGCATCGGAAGCGGCGCTCGAAGTGGCCGGCAAGCACGCGGACGTCTACGCGCTGTGGGGCGAATCGCTCGACCAGGTGCGCGACCTGACCACGCGCGTGCGCGCCGAAGCCGCGAAGCATGGCCGCCAGGTGCGCTTCTCCGTGTCGTTCCGCCCGATCCTCGCCGCGACCGAAGACGAAGCATGGGCGCGCGCGCATCGCATCCTCGACGAAACGCGCCGGTTGCGCGAAGCGGCCGGCCTCGGCGCCGGCGGCCCGCAGCAGAGCGAAGGCGCGCGCCGCCTGCTCGCAGCGGCCGAACGCGGCTCGCGCGTCGACAAGCGGCTGTGGACCGAGATCGCGAAGCTCACCGGCGCACGCTCGAATTCGACGGCACTCGTCGGCACGCCCGAACAGGTCGCCGACGCGCTGCTCGACTACTACGACCTCGGCGTCACGACGTTCCTGATCCGCGGCTTCGATCCGCTGGAAGACGCGATCGACTACGGCCGCGAACTGATTCCGCGCGTGCGCAGCGCCGTCGCCGCCCGCGACGCGGCACGCCGCGCGGCCTGAGCCCAACGGAGCCTACTGGAGCCATCCGCCATCATGTCCGCCGTCCTTGCCTCGCCTATCCGTACGACATCGGGTCTCGAACTCGCCGAAGCGCCACGCCAGCATTTCTGGTTCGATCCGCCGGCACCGCGCATCGACATCGCCGCCGAGCGCCGTCACCGTCAGGAACGGCTCGCAGGCGCATTCCGCCTGTTCGCCCGCTTCGGCTTCTCACAGGGGCTCGCCGGCCACATCACCGCACGCGACCCCGAACTGCCCGACCACTTCTGGGTGAACCCGCTCGGCGTGCATTTCTCGCAGATCAAGGTGTCCGACCTGCTGCTCGTCAACGCGCGCG
The DNA here is from genome assembly GCF_002223205.1 of Burkholderia sp. AU27893. Taxonomy (NCBI): domain Bacteria; kingdom Pseudomonadati; phylum Pseudomonadota; class Betaproteobacteria; order Burkholderiales; family Burkholderiaceae; genus Burkholderia; species Burkholderia sp. AU27893. The sequence goes on from NZ_NKFD01000004.1 coordinate 1,320,574, forward strand.
GCGAAACCGCGATCGGCACGCGGCCGCTGAACAAGGCCGCGTTCGCGATCCATGCGGCGATCCACGAAGCGCATCCGCACATCGTCGCCGCCGCGCACACGCACTCGACGTACGGCAAGGCGTGGTCGACACTCGGCCGCCTGCTCGATCCGCTCACGCAGGATGCCTGCGTGTTCTACGAAGACCACGCGCTGTTCGACGACTTCACGGGGATGGTCGTCGACACGAGCGAAGGCGCACGGATCGCGGCGGCGCTCGCGAAGCCGGACGGCACCACGCACAAGGGCGCGATCCTGAAGAACCACGGGATCCTGAGCGCCGGCCCGACGGTCGAGGCTGCCGCGTGGTGGTACATCGCGCTCGACAACGCCGCGCACACGCAGTTGCTGGCCGAGGCGGCCGGCACGCCGCAACCGATCGATCATGCGACCGCGCGCCACACGCACGGCCAGATCGGCGGCCCCGACGGCGCGCTGCACGCATTCGACAGCCTGTTCGCGCGCGTCGTCGCCGACGAACCCGACCTGCTCGACTGAGCGCCTTTCCGCACGACCGGAGACCAGACCACATGACCCGAACCACCGCACCCGCACCCGTGCACGCCGACGCGCACGACGACAAGCGCCGCAAGCTGTTGCGCGCGGCCGGCGCCGTCGCGCTCGCTGCGCCCGCGATCACGCTGGGCCGCAAGGCCTGGTCCGCGCCGCCGCTGAAGAAGCTCACGTTCGCGTGGAACCAGAACGCGTTCTGCCTGACGCCGATCGTCGTCGCGCAGGAGCGCGGCTTCTTCGAGAAGAACGGCCTGAAGGTCGATCTGATCAACTACAGCGGCTCGACCGACCAGCTGCTCGAATCGATCGCGACCGGCAAGGCCGATGCGGCGGTCGGGATGATCCACCGCTGGCTGAAGCCGCTCGAAGCCGGTTTCGACGTGAAGATCATCGGCAGCTCGCATGGCGGCTGCGTGCGGCTCGTCGGCGCGAAGGCGGCCGGCGTGACGACGCTGCAGGCGCTGAAGGGCAAGACGGTCGGCGTCAGCGATCTGGCCGCGCCCGGCAAGCATTTCTTCTCGATCCTGCTCGCGAAGAACGGCATCGATCCCGAGCGCGACATCACGTGGCGGCAGTATCCGGCCGACCTGCTCGGCGTGGCGGTCGACAAGGGCGAGATCCACGCGATCGCCGACGGCGACCCGAACCTCTATCTGCTCGAGAAGCGCAGCAACGGTGCGTACACCGAACTGGCGACGAACCTGTCCGGCGAATACGCGCGCAAGGTGTGCTGCGTGATCGGCGCGCGCGGCGACCTCGTGCGCAACGACCGGCCGTCGGCCGCCGCACTCGCGCGCTCGATCGTGCAGGCCACCGAATTCACGCACGACAACCCGAACGAAGCCGCGAAGGTGTTCGCGAAGTATTCGCCGAAGATCAACCCCGATGACCTGCGCAAGCTCTACGCGACGCTCACCTACAATCACCACCCGACCAACGTCGACCTGCAGCAGGAAATCGCGTTCTACGCGGACGACTTCCGCCGCATCAGCGTGCTGAAGAAGAGCACCGACCCGCAGCGCTTCGCGCAGCAGGTCTATGCGAACGTGCTGGGGTGACGCGATGTCGACGATCGAACACGCGCCCGCCGCACGCACCGCGTCCGCCGCTTCCGGCGGCAGTGCCGCCGCATCCGCGCCCGCACCCGCGTCCGGCGTCGCGTGCATCGCCTGCGAAGCCACGTTGGCCGCCGAAGCCCGCCGCGCGCGTACCTGGCCGACCGGCATCGCCGCCGCGCTCGCATGGGGCGTGCTCGGCGCCCTCACGCAACTGTGGCCGAACCGCGTCGTCGGTTTCAGCGACTGGGCGTACACCGGCGAATTCGCCGTCGGCGCGTGGACGATCGCCGCGTTGTTGCTCGTCGCCGCGACGCTCGGCCATCTCGTTCCCGCGTCGCGTGCGCGGCTCGCGCGCGTGCGCCCGGCCGGCCCGTGGCTCGTCGCGCTGCCGCTCGTGCTCGCCGCGTGGGAAATCGTCACCGCGAAAACCGGCTGGCTGCCCACGCCGTTCTTCGCGCCGCCGCAGGCGCTGATCGAGGTCTACGTCGACGACTGGCCGCGCCTGCTGGGCAGCGCCGTCAACACGCTGAAGCTGCTCGCGCTCGGCTTTGCGTACGGCGTCGCGGTGGGCTTTGCCGTAGGCGTGTCGATCGGCTGGTCGCGCCGGATCGGCTACTGGGTGCATCCGGTGCTGCGCGTGCTCGGCCCGGTACCGGCCACCGCGCTGCTGCCGCTCACGTTCTACTTCTTCCCGTCGAGCTATTCGGCGGCCGCGTTCCTGATCGCGCTCGCAACCGGCTTCCCGGTCGCGGTGCTCACGTGGTCGGGCGTCGCGAGCGTCAACAAGCAGTATTACGACGTCGCGCGCACGCTCGGCGCGAACGCGCGCTTCCTCGTGCTGCGCGTCGCGATTCCGGCCGCGCTGCCGCATGTGTTCGTCGGTATCTTCATGGGGCTGAGCGCGTCGTTCACGGTACTGGTCGTCGCCGAGATGATGGGCGTCAAGTCGGGGCTCGGCTGGTATCTGAGCTGGGCGCAGGGCTGGGCATCGTACGTGAACATGTATGCGGCGCTGATCGTGATGGCGCTGCTGTTTTCCGGGCTGATCGCGCTGCTGTTCGCGGTGCGCGACCGCGTGCTCGCCTGGCAGAAAGGAACCGTCAAATGGTGAGCGCCGCCGTACTCGAATCGTCCGTTGCATCGTCCGCTGCCGCTGCGCCCATAGTCACGGCGCCGCGCGGCGCGCGCATCGACATCCGCCGCGTGAGCCATGCGTTCGACGGCCCCGGCGGCGCGCTGCCGGTGCTCGACGACGTCACGCTGTCGGTCGCAGCGGGCGAATTCGTCGCGCTGCTCGGCCCGAGCGGTTGCGGGAAGTCGACGCTGCTGCGCCTCGTCGCGGGCCTCGACGCCGCGCGGCAAGGCACGATCGCGCAGGACGGCGTGCCGATCGAGCACCCCGATCCGTCGCGCATCGTCGTGTTCCAGGACCCGACGCTGTACCCGTGGCGACGCGTGCGTGCGAACGTCGCGCTCGGCCTCGAGGCGCGCGGCGTGGCGCGCACCGCGCAGCATCGCGTCGACGATGCGCTCGCGCGCGTCGGGCTGCAGGAATTCTCGAACGTATTTCCGCATCAGTTGTCCGGCGGGATGGCGCAGCGGGTCGCGCTGGCACGCGCGCTCGTCAACGATCCGCGCCTGCTGATTCTCGACGAGCCGCTCGGCAAGCTCGATTCGCTCACGCGGCTCACGATGCAGGCCGAGCTCACCGCGCTGTGGCAACGCGACGGCTTCTCCGCGCTGCTCGTCACGCACGATGTCGAGGAAGCGCTGTTCCTCGCGCAGCGCGTGATCGTGTTCGGGCCGCGCCCCGCACGGATCGTCGCCGAGTTGCACGTCGACCTGCCCTACCCGCGCCATCGCGGCGACGCGCGCCTCGCCGAACTGCGCCACGAAGCGCTGCGGCACCTCGGGCTCGATGCGAGCTGGTAGATGCACGGCGCCGTTCGACGAAGGGTTGCCGCGCGGCGCGGCCGTCGCCGATGAACGCGCCGACGTTCGCCGACTGGGCGCTCCTGTTTCTGCAAGGCCTGTATCGCGCGCAAATCGCGCTGGCGCGCGTGCTGCATGCGCTCGGGCTGACGGGCGATGCCGATGGTCAAGCCGCGTGGCCCTGGGGCCATCGCATCGCGCTCGAAACGCTGCGCATCGACGCGGGACTCACGCGGCAACTCGCATTCGCCATGGCGGTGACGGCGCTGGCGGTCGTGCTCGCGGGCATCGCACTTGTGTCGCGCAAATGGCGTGTCGCGTCCGCGCTCGCCGCGCTGGCGGTTGCGTGGTTCGCGCCGTGGCCGCCGTCTTCGCTGTGGCTCTCGCCCGCCGTGCCGACGAGTTTCCAGCGCGATCCCGCGCCGTTTTCGGTATCGAACGTGATGCGCGGCGCGCACCTGTATGCACAACATTGCGCGGCATGCCACGGCACGGACGGACGCGGCGAAGGGCCGCTCGCGGCCACGCTCCCGCACTGGCCGCCGACCTTCGCCGGCGCGCTGCTCGCCCGACGTCTCGACGGCGAGCTGTTCTGGCGCGTGCGCCACGGCACGCGCGACGAACACGGCGCGTCGACGATGCCCGGCTTCGCCGCGACGCTCGGCCCCGAGGACACCTGGGCCGTGCTCGACTACCTGAAAGCGCTCGCCGCGGGCAGCGGCGCGCAGGCGGAAGGCGCATGGCCCGTGCCGGTCCCGCTGCCGGCGCTCGACGTGCGCTGCGGCGCCGCCGCGCCCCAGCCGCTCGAGCGCTGGCGCGACGGCCAGCGTGTGCGCGTCGTCGCGCTCGCGCCGGGCGCGACACCGCCGCCGGAAGACGCGCGCTGGCAAACGTTGCTCGTCACGGCACGCGGCGCGCCCGTGGCGCAGGCAACCGGCGCCGCGCGAGCCGATTGCGTCGCCTCCACGCCCGATGCGTGGCGCGCTTTCGCAACGATCGCCGGCGTGGCGCCCGACGCACTCGCCGGCACGCAACTGCTCGCCGATCGGCGCGGCTGGCTGCGGGCACGCGCGTTGCCGGGCCGTGCCGGCTGGTCGGATGCCGACCTGCTGTGCCGCTCGGACGCCAGCGCACGACCGGCGGTAGCGGCAACGACCGGCGATCCGCTGACCGCGCTGCTGCTGCGCGTCGACACCGAACCCGTGCGCGATGTGCAGGCCGGGCTCCCGCATTGACTGAATCCCCGAACTTCTTTTCCAACCGAGCTTCACGATGAATCCGACCCGACGCCATTTCCTCGCGCAAGCGAGCGCTCTCGCCACGATCGCCGCGGCCCCGGCCGCCCTGCACGCGCAATCGGGCACGCGGCCGCTGCTGCGCGCCGGCGACCAGAAAGGCGGGCTGCGCGCGCTGCTCGAAGCGGCCGGCGAGCTGAACGGCCTTGCGTACGACATCGCGTGGACCGAGTTCCCGGCCGCCGCGCCGCTCGCCGAAGCGCTGAATGCAGCCGCCGTCGACTGCGGCCCGATCGGCGATGCGCCGGTGATCTTCGCGCTCGCATCGGGCGCACGCATCAAGGTGATCGGCGCGAACCGTTCCGACCCGTACGGCACGGCGGTGCTCGTGCATCCCGATGCGGCGCTGAAAGGCGCGGCCGACCTGAAGGGCAAGCGCATCGGCACCACGCGCGGCTCGATCGGCCATTTCGTCACGCTGAAGGCGCTCGATGCAGCCGGGCTGCCGCCCGACGCCGTGTCGTTTCGCTTCCTGCCGCCGGCCGACACGATGCTGGCGCTCGCAACCGGTTCGATCGACGCGTGGGCGACCTGGGAGCCCTATACCGCGCTCGCTGAAACGAGCGGCCGCGCGCGCGTGCTCGTCAATGGCCGCGGGCTGTGGTCGGGCCTCAGCTACCTCGCGGCAACCGACGCGGCGATCGCGTCGAAGCGCGACGTGCTGCACGATTTCCTGCGGCGCGTCGTACGCGCGCAGACCTGGTCGTACCGCCACGTCGATGCATATTCCGCCGCACTCGCGCGCATCATCGGCATTCCGCCGGCGGCCGCGAAGCTGCAGTTCGAGCGCCGCAACACGCGCTGGCTGCCGATCGACGCGACGGTCATCGCGGAACAACAACGCACCGCCGACTTCTATCTGAAAGCGGGACTGCTGCGCCAGCCGCTCGACGTGCGCACGACGTTCGACTCCGGCTTCCCGCTCGCATGACCGGCTGCGCGACGGCGCGCAGCCGTCCAAACGGCTTCGGCACGATCTGGCACAATCGCACTCTCGCCATTCGCCTCCAGCCAGCGTCATGCCAGCCATCGCCGAACTCTTCGTCTACCCGATCAAATCCTGCGCCGGCATCGCGTTGTCGCGCGCGCAACTGCTCGAAACGGGCCTCGCGTACGACCGCCACTGGCTGATCACCGACCCGGCCGGGCAGATGATCACGCAGCGCACGCACCCGCGCCTCGCGCTGATCCGCACGGCGCTCGACAGCGATGCCCTCGTGCTGAACGCACCGGGCATGCGCGAGATCCGCACGCCGCTCGACGGCGACGTATCGCCCGCCACGCCGAAAATGGCCGCGACCGTGTGGCGCGACACCGTCGACGCGATCGACACGGGTGCCGAAACGGCCGCCTGGCTCACCGAATTCCTCGGCACGCCCACGAAGCTCGCGCGCTTCGCGCCCGACGCGCGCCGCGGCTGCAACCGCAAATGGACCGGCGAGATCGATACGCACACGCAGTTCGCGGACGGCTACCCGCTGCTCGTGATCGGCCAGTCATCGCTCGACGACCTGAACGCGCGGCTCGCCGCGAAGGGCGCGCCGGCGATCCCGATGAACCGCTTCCGCCCGAATATCGTGGTGTCGGATCTCGACGCGTTCGAAGAGGATTTCGTCGAACACCTCGACACGGAAGGCGCGACGCCCGTGCGGCTGCGCCTCGTGAAGCCGTGCACGCGCTGCCCGATGCCGACGATCGACCAGGCCACCGGCGCGCCCGATCCGGCGTGGCCGCACGAGCCGACCGACACGATGCAGACCTATCGCGCGAACCCGAACTTCAACGGCGAGCTGACGTTCGGCATCAATGCGATCGTCGTCGAGGGCGCGGGCGCGTGGCTCGAAATCGGCCAGTCGCTGGAAGCGGAGATCGGGTTCGGCGATTGAGCCGGGCGCGCGGAGCCGCTCGCCCCTTTTCACTGCCGGGAAGCCGCGGCTCACAGCCACCGCTTCCCGCCTCCCTGCTCGCCATCACGCAGCGCGCGGCGCGGCGTCGTTCGCCGCCGGCAACCAGATCGTCACGACCAGCCCGCCCCCAGCCGCATCCGCCAGCGTCACGCTGCCCTGATGCACGCGTGCGATCTCGCGCACGATCGACAGCCCGAGCCCCGTCCCTTCGACCGTCTGCGTCTTGCTGCCGCGATGGAAGCGCTCGAACACCGCGTCGCGCTCGTCCGCCGGAATGCCCGGCCCGTTGTCGATGACGTCGAGTCGCGCGTGCTCGCCATCGCGCGACACACGCACCGTGATCACTGCGCGATCACCCGCATAACGGATCGCGTTGTCGATCAGGTTGCCGATCATTTCGCCAAGCAGGTCGGACTGCCCGTGCACGTCGAGATCGGCATCGTGCTCGAAGCCGAGATCGATGTCGCGCGCGCGGGCGACCGGCGACCAGTCGAGCGTCACGCTGCGCGCGAGCCGGTGCAACGCGACGTGCTTGTGCGCGACCGCATGGCCGCTGTCCGAATCGAGCCGCGACAGCGACAGCAGTTGCTGCACGATCTTCGCGGCCTGCCGCACGGCGCCGTTCGCACGCCGCAGGTGCCCGTTCGCGCGCGGCTGCTCGTCGGGCCGCAACGCGAGCTCGACCCCGGCCTGCACGGCCGCGAGCGGCGTCTTCAGTTGATGGGCCGCATCGGCGAAGAAACGGCGCCGCGCGACCTGCATCCGTTGCGTGCGGCCGATGTACTGGTTGATCGACTCGACGAGCGGCGCGAGTTCGCTCGGCACCGCGCCGGTATCGAGCGGCGTCGTATCGTCCTCGCTGCGCGCGGCGACCGTCGCCGACAGCCGGTTCAGCGGCCGCAGCCCGCGCCCGACGCCGAGCCACACGATGCCGAGCGCCAGCACGACGAGCAATCCTTCCTGCAGCAGCGAGCCCACCAGGATCTCGCGCGCGAGCGCCTGGCGCGCCTCGATCGTCTCGCCGACCATCACCCACACGATGCGCGACTGCGCGGTCGGTACGTCGTGCACCGGGATGCGCAGCGCGGCCATTCGCAACTGCTCGCCGCGATAGACGACGTCGTAGTAACGCGTGACGAACAGCGCGCCGTCGCCTGCGTCGCGCCCGTGCGGCAGCGGCAGGTCCGGGTAGCCGGTGATCGTGTGGCCGTTGTCCTCGCGGATCAGGTAGTAGACCTTGCCGCCGTCGCTCGACTCGAGCATTTCGAGCGCGAGATACGGCAGGTCGACCTCGATCTCGCCGTCGTTGAGCCGCACGCCTTCGCGGATCGACTTCAGCGACGACGACAGCGTGCGGTCGAACGCGACGTGCGCGGCGCTCATCGCGCGCTGGTACGTGAGCCACGAGTCGAGCGCGAGCAGCCCGAGCAGCGGCAGCAGCAGCCACAGCGCAACCTGGGTGCGCAGGTTCGTGCGGGTCACGCGGCCCCCTGACAGACAGGGCCGTGGGGCATGGCGGAGCAAGCACCCCGCACCGCTCGGCGCCCGCTCGGTCTGCCGTGAATGGCGTGCGTGTCGTTGGCGGGCCGTGAACGTGTCGATCCGGCGTTGCGCGTCAACGTGCTCATCCGTTCCGCGCAAAGATCGTGAGCGCCGCGGCGGCTCATTCAGCCGTCTCCGCCTTCGCTTCCAGCAGGTAACCGAGCCCCCGCAGCGTGACGATCGCGATGCTCGTGTTCTCGAGCTTCTTGCGCAGCCGGTACACGTAGATCTCGATCGCGTCGGCGTTCACCGATTCGTCGAGCCCGAAGATCTTCTCCGACAGCGTTTCCTTGTTGATCGCGCGGCCGTTGCGCAGGATCAGCACCTCGAGCACCGAGCGCTCGCGCGGCGTGAGCGACAGCGGCTCGCCCGCAAGCTGGAAGCTGCGGTCGATACTGTCGTACGAAAGCGGCCCGCATTCGACCCGCGAATGCTCGTGGCCGAGGCTGCGGCGGATCAGCGCGCGGGCGCGTGCCTCCAGTTCGGTCAGTTCGAACGGCTTCGCCAGATAGTCGTCGGCGCCGAGATCGAGCCCTTTCACGCGATCCTCGACCGAGCCGTGCGCGGTCAGGATCAGCACCGGCACCGGATTGCGGCGCGCGCGCAGCCGCCGCAGCACTTCCAGCCCGTCGAGCTTCGGCAGCCCGAGATCGAGAATCACCAGCGCGTAATCCTGCGTGCGCAGCACGTGGTCGGCCGCCTCGCCGTCCGCCATGTGGTCGACCGCGAAGCGCGCCGCGCTCAGCGCATCGTTCAGCGACTGGGCGAGGTTCGGATTGTCTTCGACGAGCAGCACACGCATGGGGATTCCGTAAGGTCAGCGACAGGCCGCTACATTACATGATCCTTTCCATCGCGACGCCTCGCGGAAACACGGGTTGCGCCGCCCGTGCGGGCGCGCGTCGGCCGGCGCGCCGGCAGTCGCTCAGCGCTCAGCGCTCGGCGGCGGGCCGGCTCCGCGTCGCGAAGCGCGAACCGTCGTCTGCCCGGCGCCGCTCGCGCAGGCCGACCGCCACCGTCAGGAATGCGGCGCTCGCGCCGGCCGTGACGACGATCATCGGGCGCGCGGTGCCGTCCGACAGCCATGCCAGCACGCCGCCGCACGCGGCCGTGATCGCCATCTGGATAAAGAAGAACAGCCCGGACGCCGTCCCGGCGATCGTCGTATACGGCTGCATCACCGCGAACTGGCAGGCCGGAATCGCGATCCCGACGGCGATCATCACGAAGAACATCGGCACGACCAGCGCCGCGACCGCCGTCGGCGCGATCGCACCGCCGATCCACAGCACGGCGACGCTGGCCAGATTGACGCCCGCCGCTGCCGCAATGACCGAATCGGCCTTCCAGCGCGTGCCGGTCCGCGCGAACAGGTTCGAACCGATCAGGTAGCCGAGCACGGTCAGGCCGAAGATCGCCGCATACACCGGGCCCGTTACGCCGCGCTGCCGCTGGAACAGCGTCGACGATTCCGCGATGAACGGGTAGTACGTGCAGTACGCGAAACTGATGGCGAGCGAGTAGCGCAGGAAACTGCGCTCGCGCAGCAGGCCCGCGTACGTCCGCAGAAGCCCCTCGCCCGATGCCGGCCGCGCGTCGCGTTCGCGCGTCTCGGGCAGGTAGCGCAGCACCATCGCCGTTGCGACCAGCCCGCCCGCCGCCAGCAAACCGAACACGCCGCGCCAGCCGAGCCATTCGGCCACCGCGCTGCCGGCCAGCGGCGCAATCACCGGCGACAGCGCCATGCCCGCCGAGATGCGGCCCAGCATCGTGGCCTGCATCGCGGTCGGGAAGCGCTCGCGCACGATCACCCGGCCGATCACCGTTCCGCTGCAGCCGCCCAACGCCTGGAAGATGCGGGCGGCGACGATCGCCGTGATGCTGGTCGACCACGCGCAGGCGACGCTTGCGACCACGTAGAGGCACAAGCCGCCGAGCAGGACAGGACGGCGGCCATAACGGTCGGACAACGGCCCCGACACCAGCATCGACAGCGCGTAGCCGACCATGTACAGGGTCAGCGTGAGCTGCAACTGGGCGTCGGTGCCGTGCAGCGCGTCCGCCATCGCCGGCAGCGACGGCAAGTACGCGTCGATCGTGACTCGCGGCAGGCACACGACGAGCATCAACAGGAACAGCCAACCCCACTGGGGTAATGAACGCGTTTTCATGCGGTGAGCTCGTCTCCGGTTGGATTGATGGGGTCGACAGCAATCTAAGGTCAAAGTGATATAAGCTGAAGGGCCATTAAATCCGTGACTGAATAGACCACTATGCCGCGAGGCAAAGCCGCGATTCCGCTTGATCTGCCTTGCCCAGCCGGGCTGTCCGCGGGCAGTCCGCAGTCGAAGCAGGAGTGCATCGCCGACGCGCTGCGCGACGCGATCCTGAAGCGCCTGCTGCCCGGCGACAGCCCGCTGCCGTCGAGCCGTACGCTCGCCGCGCGCTGGGGCGTCGCCCGGGGGACCGTCGAAGCGGCGTACGACCGGCTGTGCTCCGAGGGCTACATCGCCCGCACGCAAGGGTCGGGGTCGCGGGTATGCGCGGTGGTGCCGGACAGCTATCTGCGCGCGGCCGCGCAATCGCGCGACACCACCGGCCTTCCCCTTTCCGACGCAAGCCCCGCTTCAGTACGCCCGATCGACGACGCCGTGCCGGAACAAGGCGTGCGCCCGGGCGTCCCGTTCGTCGCGCGGCTTGCCGATCCCGGCCTGCTGCCGATGCAGCAATGGAAGAAGGCGCTCGGGGCCAGCCTGCTTGCCGCGACCGCGCACGACCTCGGTGCCACGCCGGCGCAAGGCGTCGAAAGCCTGCGCGACGAAATCGCCGCGTACCTGCGCGAATATCGCGGCATCCCGTGCGACGCCGGCGACATCTTCATCACGACCGGCATCCGCCATTCGATCGATCTCGTCGCGCGCACGCTGCTCGCGCCCGGTTCGACGGTGCTGATGGAAGACCCCGGCTATGCGTCGGCATGGCAGATCTTCACGATCGCGGGCGCGACCGTGATCGACGTTCCGGTCGATCGCGAAGGCATCGACACGGCGTCACTCGAGCGGCATCCCGATGCGCGCGCAGCCTACGTGACGCCTGCCCATCAGGCGCCGCTCGGCGTCACGATGTCGGTGTCGCGCCGGCTCGAACTGCTCGACTGGGCGCAGCGCACCCGCGCGTGGATCATCGAGGACGACTACGACGGCGAATTCAGCTACCAGACCGCCCCACTGCCCGCGCTGAAATCGCTCGACGCGTGCGATCGCGTGATCTACTGCGGCTCGTTCAACAAGACGCTGTTCTCGGGGTTGCGGATCGGCTTCATGGTGGTGCCGGCGGAACTGCGGCCGGCGCTGTCGGCCGTGTGGCATGCGACCGCGCGCTCGGTCGGCGTGGCGCCGCAGCTGGCGCTGGCCCGCTTCATCGCGCACGGCGATTTTGCGAAGCACCTGCGCGCCGCGCGTCACGCGTACCGCCAGCGGCGCGACCTCGTGCTCGACCAGCTGGCGAAACACGCGGGCGGGCGGTACACGGTGTCCGGCGAGCACGCGGGCTTTCATTTCGTGCTCTGGCTGCCGCCCGGGATGGACGACGCGACGTATGTCGCGCAAGCCCAGGCGGACGGCATCGAATTGCAGCCGATCCGCGGATTCTGTCGAAGCGCCCGGTGCGAAGCGGGCGTCGTCGTCGGGTATTCCGCGCTGACGGCCGCGCACGCGCGGCATGGCGGCCGGCTGCTCGGCAAGCTGCTCGCGCAACCGGCCTAGCCGCGCCTGTCATCGTTGCCGCGCCCCGCGGCACCCCGCCGCTCGCCCTCGCCCGACCGTGCCGCGCGCTGCAAAACGCGCGGCCGCCGCCGCTTCGACCTCGGGAAATCCATGACACGATGGACACGATTGCTTACCAAAATGAAAGCGGGCTGAAAGTGCGCCGCAATTAACATCCGCTCCACTCGAACAACACCTAGACGTAACTGGAGGAAGACATGCCGTTTGCACCGAAGCACCTCGCCGCCGCGCTGGCGGTCGTTCTGGGCACTGCCGCCGGCAGCGCCGCCGCGCAGGTTCCGGCCGGGTATCCGGGGAGCTACCAGGGCGTCATCGACGCCGCGAAGAAGGAAGGCAAGCTGATCGTCTACTCGACGACCGACACGGGCCTCGTACGTCCGCTGATCAAGGACTTCGAAAGCCTGTACGGCGTGAAGGTCGAGTACAACGACATGAACAGCACCGAGCTGTACAACCGCTACATCAGCGAGAACGCGGCGAGCAGCACCAGCGCCGACGTGCTGTGGAGCTCGGCGATGGATCTGCAGGTCAAGCTCGTCAACGACGGCCTGATGGCGTCCTACGATTCGCCCGAAAGCGCGAACCTGCCGCAATGGGCGCAGTACCAGAAGCAGGCGTACGGCACGACGTTCGAGCCGCTCGCGATCGTCTACAACAAGCGCCTGATCCCCGAGAACGAAGTGCCGAAGACGCGCGCCGAGCTGATCAAGCTGCTCGCGTCGCAACCGGACAAGTTCAAGGGCAAGCTCACGACGTACGACGTCGAGAAATCCGGCGTCGGCTTCAATGCGCTGACGCAGGACGCGCACCTGAACGAGAAGGTCACGTGGGAACTCGTGAAGGCGATCGGCGCGACCGGCCCGAAGCTGCAGTCGAGCACGGGCGCGATGATGGAGCGCATTTCGTCGGGCGAGAACCTGATCGGCTACAACATCTTCGGATCGTACGCGTACGCGAAGGCAAAGAAGGACAAGTCGATCGGCTACGTGTTTCCGAAGGACTACACGCAGGTCGTGAGCCGCCTCGCCACCATCTCGAAGAAGGCGAAGAATCCGAACGCCGCGAAGCTGTGGGTCGACTACCTGCTGTCGAAACGCGGCCAGACGCTGATCGCGAACCAGGCCAACCTGTACGCGATCCGCACGGACGTGACCGGCGAAACGTCGGCCGCGGGCCTCACGAAGGAACTCGGCGATTCGCTGAAGCCGATCCAGATCGGCACCGGCCTGCTCGTCTATCTGGACCAGTCGAAGCGGCTCGCGTTCCTGAAGCAATGGCAGCAGGCGATCAAGGGCTGATCCGCTGATCCGCTGATCGGCTTCGGCCGGCCAATAGCCGCCCGCCACGTCGCGCGGGCGGCCGCTTCCCCAAACCGACTTCCTAGAGGCGGCCATCCGGATGGCCGCAGGGGCGAACTCATGCTTTCAACCAGCACACGCGGATCGGTGCCTGCCGTTCCGCCCGCCACCGGCCCGCGCGATGCGATCCCCGCGCTACCGGTCAGCAGCCTGCAGCCGCTCGCCGGCATGCTGCGCTGGATCGTCGTCGCGGTACTGACCATCGCGGTCGCGCTGCCGCTCGGCTTCATCCTGTTCCAGAGCCTGCTGTCCGCGCCGTTCTTCGATGCGAACAAGACGCTCGGCATCGAGGGCTTCCGTTTCGTCTTCAGCGATCCCGATTTCTGGTCGGCCGTGAAGAACTCGTTCATCATCGCCGGCGGGATGCTGTTCATCTCGATCCCGCTTGGCGGCATCCTCGCGTTCCTGATGGTGCGCACCGACCTGCCCGGCCGCCGCTGGCTCGAACCGCTGCTGCTCACGCCGGTGTTCGTGTCGCCGATGGTGCTCGCGTTCGGCTATGTGGTCGCCGCCGGCCCGGTCGGCTTCTACTCGGTGTGGTTCAAGGAACTGTTCGGGGTGCAGAGCGTGCCCTGGAACGTGTACTCGGTCTTCGCGATCACGGTGATCGTCGGCCTGACGCACGTGCCGCACGTGTACCTGTACTCGTCGGCCGCGCTGCGCAACCTCGGCTCGGACGTCGAGGAAGCCGCGCGCGTGACGGGCGCCCGCCCGTTCCGCGTCGCGCTCGACGTCAGCCTGCCGATGACGATGCCCGCGCTGCTGTTCGCCGGCGTGCTGGTGTTCTTCCTCGGCTTCGAGGTGTTCGGGCTGCCGCTCGTGCTCGGCGACCCGGAAGGCCACCTCGTGCTCGCGACCTACCTGTACAAGCTGACCAACAAGCTCGGCGTGCCGTCGTATCACCTGATGGCCGCGGTCGCCGTGTGCATCGTCGCGATCACGTTCCCGCTCGTGCTGCTGCAGCGCCGCCTGCTGAAGACCGCGAACCGCTTCGTCACCGTGAAGGGCAAGGCCGGCCGCGCGACCGTGCTGCCGCTCGGCGTCTGGCGCTGGGTCGCGCTCGCGATCGTCGCGCTGTGGCTGATGCTGACCGTGATCGTGCCGATCTCGGGCATCGTGCTGCGCGCGTTCGTGACCAACTGGGGCGAAGGCGTCGCGCTCGCCGAGGTGCTGACGCTGACGAACTTCATCGAACTGTTCGAGCAGGACAACCTGGTGCGCGCGATCATCAATACGCTCGGCATCGGCGTGATCGGCGGCGCGCTCGCGATCGGCTTCTACTCGCTCGTCGCGTTCGCCGGCCACCGCCGCCCCGACTGGGCCACCAAGCTGCTCGACTACCTGGTGCTGCTGCCGCGCGCGGTGCCCGGCCTGCTCGCCGGTCTCGCGTTCCTGTGGATCTTCCTGTTCGTCCCGGGCCTGCGCGAGCTGAAGAACTCGATGTGGAGCATCTGGATCGCGTACACGGTCGTGTGGCTCGCGTACGGGATGCGGCTCATCCAGAGCGCGCTGCTGCAGGTCGGCCCCGAGCTCGAGGAAGCCGGCCGCAGCGTCGGCGCGACGCGCAGCCGCGTGTCGCTCGACGTGACGCTGCCGCTCGCGCGCTTCGGCCTGCTCGCCGCGTGGCTCCTGATCTTCATGATCTTCGAGCGCGAATACTCGACGGCCGTCTACCTGCTGTCGCCCGGCACCGAAGTGATCGGCGCGCTGCTCGTGTCGCTGTGGGCGACCGGCGCCGTCGACCAGGTCGCCGCGCTTTCTGTCATCAACATCGCGATGGTCGGCGCCGGTCTCGGCGTGGCCCTGCGTTTCGGAGTGAAACTTCATGGATAAGCTCATCGTCGACGACCTGCACCTCAGCTACGGCACCAATCCGATCCTCAAGGGCGTGTCGTTCGAACTGAAGGCCGGCGAAGTCGTGTGTCTGCTCGGCGCGTCGGGCAGCGGCAAGACTACGCTGCTGCGCGCGGTGGCCGGCCTCGAACAGCCGTCCGACGGCCGCATCCAGCTCGACGACCGCGTGTTCTTCGACGGCGCGCAGCGCGTCGATCTGCCCGTCGAGCAGCGCTCGCTCGGCCTCGTGTTCCAGTCGTACGCGCTGTGGCCGCACCGCACCGTCGCCGACAACGTCGGCTACGGGCTGAAGCTGCGCCGCGTCGCACCCGCCGAACAGAAGCGCCGCGTGCAGTCCGCACTCGACCAGCTCGGCCTCGGCCATCTCGCGGAACGCTTTCCGCATCAGCTGTCGGGGGGCCAGCAACAGCGCGTCGCGATTGCGCGCGCGCTCGTCTACAACCCGCCGGTGATCCTGCTCGACGAACCGCTGTCGAACCTCGACGCCAAGCTGCGCGAAGAAGCGCGCGCCTGGCTGCGCGAACTGATCGTGTCGCTCGGGCTGTCGGCCCTGTGCGTCACGCACGACCAGACCGAAGCGATGGCGATGTCCGACCGCATCCTGCTGCTGCGCAACGGCCGCATCGAGCAGGAAGGCACGCCGGCCGAACTGTACGGCGCGCCGCGCTCGCTGTATACGGCCGAGTTCATGGGCAGCAACAACCGGATCGATGCGCGCGTCGCGGCCATTGACGGCGAACGCGTGACGCTCGCCGGCGACGGCTGGGAACTGCAGGCGCTCGCCCGCGACACGTTCGCGCCGGGCCAGGACGCGCAGGCCGTGATCCGCCTCGAACGCGTGCAGGTCGCCGACGGCCCGGGCGCGAACCGGCTGCAGGCCGACCTCGTCACGTCGATGTATCTCGGCGACCGCTGGGAATACCTGTTCCATTGCGGCGAGATGCGCCTGCGCGCATTCGGTCACGTGCCGCGTGCAGCGGGCAAGCACTGGATCGAATTCCCGGCCAACGACTGCTGGGCGTTCGCGAAGGCGGGCTGACCCCGTCGCGGCGGCCCGCGCGCCGCCGCGCATGCAGTCGCGCGCACCTCCCTTCGAGACGCGCATCGGCGCGACGAGTACCCGTTTTCTGTTTCAACCACCCACAAAAAATCAAGGAGACACCGTCAAAATGAAGTCACGCGCAGAACGTTCCATTCGAACAGTAGTCCTCACCGGTTCGGCAGCGGCAGCCTGTCTCGCCGTGCCGGCCGCGCACGCGCAGTCGTCGGTCACGATCTACGGGATCATGGACGCCGGCATCGAATTCGCCAACCACGCAGCGCCGGAAGGCGGCAATTCCGTCAAGCTCAAGTCAGGCAACAAGAACACGTCGCGCTGGGGCCTGCGCGGCGTCGAGGATCTCGGCGGCGGGCTGAAGGCCGTGTTCCGGCTGGAAAGCGGGATCGACCTCGCGAACGGCGCGCTCGACGACGGCCCCGACTCGATCTTCGCGCGCCGCGCGACGGTCGGCCTGAAGGGCAAATGGGGCGAACTGACGCTCGGCCGCAACTACACCGTCACCTACGACTACATGCTGCCGTTCGACCCGATGGGTTACGCGCAGAACTACTCGTGGGCCTCGTCGTCGATGGCGACCGGCGGCCGCAAGGACGGCATGTTCACGCGCTCGTCGAATGCGGTGCGCTACGACGGTGAATTCAGCGGCTTCAAGTTCGGCGCGTTGTACGGCTTCGGCAACGTGCCGGGCAGCATGAAGACCAGCTCGAAATACGACTTCGCGGTCGGCTACGAACAAGGCCCGTTCGGCGCGGTGGTCGCGTTCGACCGGCAGAACGGCGCGGCCGACAGCGTGACGCCGGCCGATACGGTCAACTACGTCCAGGGGATTCATGCGGGCCTGAGCTACGACTTCGGCAACCTGAAGACGATGGCCGGCTACCGCAACTACAAGCGCACGTATCGCACGAGCGCCGCGAACCAGTTGAGCGACATGTACTGGGTCGGCGGGTCGTACCAGTTCACGCCGACATTCTCGTTGATCGGCGCCGTGTATCACCAGAACATCAAGGGCGGCACGGATGCCGATCCGACGCTCGTGTCGATGCGTGCGAATTACGCGCTGTCGAAGCGCACGGTGCTGTACGCAGCCGGTGCGTTCGCGATCGGGAAGCATGGGCAGAAGGTCGGTGTATCGCGCGATGTCAACGGGTACGGCACCACGCAGGTCGGGGTGACGGCGGGGATTCAGCAGCGGTTCTGAGGTTGACGGCGGGTGGCGGCGCGTGTGTTGCGCGCCGCCACCCGCCCGTTCGCCCGTTCGCGACGGGCCCCTACCGTTGGTCGTTGCACGAACCGATTCGCAGGACCCGTCGGTATCCTGACGAGATCGCGTGCGAAACGGCCCCAGCCGTGCGTGCGGACAGGCGGTGCGCCGCCTGTTCGTCATCCGCCTTCGCGCATCGTGAACACCGGGCGCACGAGACTGTTCACATCGCCCCAGTGTTCGCCGACAGCCGACAGCGGCACCGTGCGCGTGTCGATTGCCAGCCCCGCCGGCCTGGCCGCGTCGAATACGCCGCGCACCGAGGCCAGCAGGCGCGGCAGCGACACACTGCCGAGGCCGCTGCCCATCAGCTCGATGGCCGTCGCCCGCAGCACCGCGCCCGGCAACAGCACATCCGCGCCGCCGATCGAGCCGATCTGCACGAAGCGCAGCCGGCGGCCATCGGGGGTCGCCTTCGCCGCGGCAACCAGCAGCGTCTGCGCGCTGCTCCCCCACAAATAGTCGAGCACGACGTCCACGCCGGCACGGAAATGCGGCTCGAGCGCACGCGCCATATGCGCGTCGTCCTGCTGCAGCGATACGACGGCATCCGCACCCGCGTGCAGCAATGCCTGCAGTGCAGCCGCGTTGCGGCCGGTCGCGATCACCTTCGCAGCGCCGAGATGCTTCGCGATCCGCACCGCCAGCCGCCCCGACGTACCGGTCGCGCCGTTGACGAGCACCGTCTCGCCCGCGACGAGCCGCGCACGCTCGGACAGCGCGGCCCACGACGACATCCCGGGAATCGCGATCGCCGCGGCCGTGACGTCGTCGAGCGCATCGGGCAGCGGCACGCACCGCGTATCGGGCACGATCGTCCGCTCGGCCATCGCGCCGAACGGTGCGGGCGCACCGAAGAAATAGACGCGTTGCCCGTCGTCGAGACAACCCACGCCGTCGACACCGACGACGAACGGATAGCGCCCGTCCGACGAGTAATGCGTGCCGGACGCCCGCCCCTGCGCGATCCGGCTCAGTGCGGACGCCCTCACGTCGATCAGGCGATGGCCCGGCATCGCACGCGGCGCGTCGAATTCCATATGGACGGGACGCTCGCCGGCGCCCGTCACGACTGCTGCTTTCATGGTTGCTCCTTGAATCAGGGATCCCGATCGACGATTGCGGCGCGTGTCATTGCGCATCGAGCCACGCGCGCAGCGCGGGGTCGCGTACGTCCAGCACGTCGAACAGGCCAAGTGCGCGCAACGCGGGCAATGCGTCGATCGTGTCGGCTTCCGCGCGCGCCCGGTCGGCGGGCGCGGCGTTCGGATCGGTCAGCACTTGCGCGTTGACCAGGAACGCGCCGACGGTACCCTTGCGGATCGTCGTTCCGTCGGCCTCGATCCGGTCGGCATGGTCGGGAAGCAGCTGTTCGGCTCGCATCGTGTCGTACTCCGGTTGTCATCGATGGATCCAGTGTAGGCGTGCGAATCCGGCCGATCTCCGGTATAACGGCCATTCGATCCCGATTTCCGGCCATGTCCGATCCACTCCTGCCCGCCCGATTCGTCACGTCCGACGACGGCCCGTTCGTCGTCGCGGCCGTCCTGTCGCAACGCGACCCGCGCGTGACGCCATCCCACTCGCACGCGCGCGGCCAGCTCGTCGGCGCACTGAGCGGGCTGCTGACGATCGGTCTCGACGATCAGGACTGGGTCGTGCCGGCGATCCATGCAATCTGGATTCCGCCGCATTGCCGGCATTCGCTACGCTCGTTCGGGCCGATTTCCGGCTGGTCGGCGTTCGTTGCCGAAGCACGATGCGCGGCGCTGCCGAAGGCGCCGCGCGCGATCCGCACGACGCCGCTGCTGCGCGAGGCCGTGCAGCGGGCGGCGAGTTGGGAGGGGGCGGCGCTGGATGCCGCTCGGACGCGGATCGCCGACGTGATCCTTGATGAAATCGCGTCGTCGGAAGTCGAGGCACTGGGGCTGGTGCGGCCGCAAGATCCGCGGCTGATGAAGATCACCGATGCGCTTGCCGCCGATCTAGCGGACAACCGGCGGTTGGAGGAATGGGCCGAATGGGCCGGCATCAGCGCGCGGACAATGAGCCGCCGCTTCGTCGCGGAAACGGGGCTGACGTTCGCGCAGTGGCGTCAGCAGGCCAGGCTGCTGAGGGCGCTTGAGCGCATTGCCGACGGCGTGCCGGTGACGACGATCGCGCTCGATCTCGGGTACGACAACGTCAGCGCGTTCATCGACATGTTCCGGCGCGCGTTGGGGACGACGCCGGGGAGGTATATGGAAACAGGGCGCCGTGGAGAGGAATGAGCGTGGCGATCCGGAGATACGAATCCGCGTGCGGAAGGTTGGCGCCCAGTAGACGGAAAACGCCAGCTTCTGCCATCGGGTCAATACGTACCGTCCCCCGTCGTCTCGGCCTGCTCCCCCTTCCCCTTGAACAGCGCAGCCAACCGCTCCGCGCCCCTCGCCAGCAGCGTCGTATCCACCCCGACCGCAACAAACAACGTCCCCGCCTCCAGATAGCGCCGCGCGGCCGCCTCATCGGCGCTCAAAATCCCCGGCGCCTTGCCGGCCACCTTGATCGTCCGGATCGCGCCATCGATCGCCGCCTGCACGTCCGGATGCCCCGGATTGCCGAGATGCCCGAGATCGGCCGCGAGATCCGCCGGTCCGATGAACACGCCGTCCACACCTTCGACCCGCGCAATCGCATCGATCGCGTCGAGCCCCGCCCGCGTCTCGACCTGTACGAGCACGGCCATCTCGTCGTTCGCGCGATGCAGGTAGTCACCGACGCGATTCCACCGCGACGCACGCGCCAGCGCACTGCCCACGCCACGAATCCCGTGCGGCGGATAACGCGTGGCCGCCACCGCCGCGCACGCCTCGTCGGCACTCTGCACCATCGGCACGAGCAACGTCTGCGCCCCGAGGTCGAGCACCTGCTTGACGATCACCGGATCGTTCCACGGCACGCGCACGACCGGATGCGACGGATACGGCGCGATCGCCTGCAGTTGCGCGAGGATCGTCGGCACCGTGTTCGGCGCATGCTCGCCGTCGATCAGCAGCCAGTCGAAACCGGCGCCCGCAACCACTTCGGCGCTGTACGGATTCGCGAGTCCGAGCCACAGCCCGATCTGCGCGTCGCCACGCGCGAGCGCCGCTTTGAAGACATTCGAAGGAATCTGCATCGCTCGTTCACCTCACTCGAAGTAGCACTGGATCGTCCCGAGCGGGCCGTAGTCGACGCTGAACGTGTCGCCCGGCCGTGCCGCGCACGGCCGCGTGAACGAGCCGCCGAGCACGATCTGCCCCGGCTCCAGCGCGACGTCGAAGCGAGCCAGCCGGTTCGCGAGCCACGCAACCCCATTCGCCGGATGGTTCAGCACGCCGGCCGCGACGCCCGTTTCCTCGACCACGCCGTTGCGCGACATGATCGCCGCGACCCAGCGCAGGTCGACGTCCTGCGGTTTCACCGGCCGCCCGCCGATCACGACGCCCGCGTTCGCCGCGTTGTCGGCGATCGTGTCGAACACCTTGCGTGGCCGCTTCGTATCGGGGTCGATCGACTGGCTGCGGGCGTCGATGATCTCGAGCGCCGGCACCACGTAGTCGACCGCGTCGTACACGTCGAAGATCGTGCAGTCCGGGCCGGTGAGCCGTTTGCCGAGCACGAACGCGAGCTCGACCTCGACGCGCGGCACGATGAAGCGGCCGGTGGGAATCGTGCCGCCGTCGGCGAAGAACATGTCGTCGAGCAACGCGCCGTAGTCGGGCTCGTCGATCTGTGACGTGTTCTGCATCGCCTTCGACGTCAGGCCGATCTTGTGGCCCTTCAGCGTGCGGCCTTCCGCGAGCTTGAGGGCGACCCACGTGCGCTGGATCGCGTACGCGTCGTCGATCGTGATGTCGGGATGGTCGAGCGAGATCTGGCGGATCTGCTTGCGCTCGCGCTCGGCGTCGTGCAGACGCTGCGCGAGCTGGTCGATGATGGCGGGTTCGAGCATGGTCGGATCGGGAATGGGGTTCAGCCGGCCCGCTTGTAGCGGGCATGGATGTTGTTGTGCTTGTACGAGCCGCTTTCGCTGAACTCGGTCAGTTCCATCGACAGCGCCAGGTAGCGTTTCGCGTACAACTCCGCGAAATGCGCCTTGATCGCGTCGAACAGGGCGTCGCACGCGGCTTTTTTCTGCTCGTCGGTACGGCCCGAGCCGATCTTGAGCGTCACGTGGACGAATGCGTCGTCCCCCGTGCCGTCGGCCACGCAATAGTCCTGCAGCTCGATCGCGCGCGAGCGGATGCCGCCCGTCGGGAACACGCCGCCCTGCGCGATCAACGTAGCGTTGATCGTGCGCAGCAGCACGGGAATACGTGCGTCGTCGCGGATGTTCGCGGTGTATTCGACGACGATATGGGGCATGGCTGGTCTCCTGTCGAATGCGTGGCGAAGCGTTCAGGACAACGGAAAGATCGCGTTGATCTGTCCGGTGCCCGAACTTGCAAAGTAGTCGGTGACGATCTCGACAGGCTTGTCGTAGCGATCCCAGCCGAGCAAGCCGAGCAGCATCGCGGTGTCGTGCATCCCGCCTTCGCCGTGGCAATGCGTGTTGTACTCGGGCAGCATCGCGCAGAAGGTCTTGAAATCGCCTTGCTTCCACAGCTCGACCACGCGCAGGTCGACCTGCCGGAAGAATTCGCGGCTGATCTCGTGAATCGATTCCTCGGGGCTGCCGTTGTCGTTGAAACGATGTGACAACGAACCGCTCGCGAGAAACGCGACGTTCGAATCGCTCTTCTCGATCGCTTCGAGCAGCGCCTCGCCGAAGCGCCGGCTTTCGTCGAGCTGATGCCACATGCACCAGCCGGCGATCGACACGACCTTGAAGTGCTGGTCGGCGTTCATGTAGCGCATCGGCACCAGCGTGCCGTATTCGAGTTCGAGGCTGTCGATCTCGTGCGCGCGGGTCGCGATCCCGCGCTCGGTGGCCGTCTCGGCGATCAGTCGGCCGAGCGCCGGGTTGCCCGGATACGCGTACTGCATGTCGCGGATGAAATGCGGCAGCTCGTTGCTCGTGTACGTACCCGAGAACTGCGCATTGCAGTTCACGTGATAGCCGGCGTTGACGAGCCAGTGCAC
Organism: Burkholderia sp. AU27893; assembly: GCF_002223205.1. NCBI lineage: Bacteria > Pseudomonadati > Pseudomonadota > Betaproteobacteria > Burkholderiales > Burkholderiaceae > Burkholderia > Burkholderia sp. AU27893. The sequence goes on from NZ_NKFD01000004.1 coordinate 1,343,283, forward strand.
GTCCGACACGACGATCGTGTCGACGCCGAGCGCGCGGCAGCGCGCGCCGATCAGTTGATGGCCGCGGATCGCCGCTTCGCGGCAGCCGTGATGCCTGCCGGGCATTTCCGACAGGTACATCGACGGCACGTGCGTGATTTTCGCGGCGAGGGACAGTTTGCCCATCGTTCAAGTCTCCTGTCGGCCGGAGTTAGCGCTTTAGCGCTTACTCCGGTCCCATGCTTCGCGGTCGGCCGGAGTTAGCGCTTTAGCGCTTACTCCGGCCCCATGCCCGGCCGGCGTGCCGGCCAAGAAATCATTGGTGCTGCCAGACCACCCGCGCCCGTCACACGCCCCAGCGCGGAATATGATGCGAACCCATCGAAATGCACACGTTCTTGATCTCCGCGAACACCTCGAAACTGTATTCGCCGCCCTCGCGCCCGGTACCCGATTCCTTCACGCCGCCAAACGGCTGGCGCAGGTCCCGCACGTTCTGGCTGTTCACGAACACCATCCCGGCCTCGATGCCGCGTGCGAGGCGATGCACCTTGCCGACATCCTGCGTCCAGATGTACGAGGCAAGCCCGTACGACGTGTCGTTCGCGAGCCGCAGCCCTTCTTCCTCGTCCTCGAACGGGATCAGGCACGCGACCGGCCCGAAGATCTCTTCCTGCGCGACGCGCATCCGGTTGTCGACGTCGGCCAGCACGGTCGGCCGCACGAAGTTGCCGTTGCGCAGATGGTCGGGCAGGCCCGCCGGCTTGTCCGCGCCGCCCGCGACCACGCGTGCGCCTTCCTGCTCGCCGATGCGGATATAGCCCGTCACCTTCTCCCAGTGCTGGCGCGTAATCATCGCACCGAGGTTCGTGGCCGGATCGGACGGATCGCCGACCACCAGGTTGTTCGCGCGGCGCGCGAATTCCTGCACGAAGCGGTCGTAGATCGTGCGCTGCACGAAGATCCGCGAGCCGGCCGTGCAGCGTTCGCCGTTGATCGAGAAAATCGTGAACAGCGATGCATCGAGCGCGCGGTCGAAATCGGCATCGTCGAAGATCAGCACCGGCGACTTGCCGCCGAGCTCCATCGAATACTTCTTGAGACCGGCACGCTCCATGATCCGCTTGCCGGTCACCGTGCCGCCGGTGAACGACACCGCACGCACGTCGGGATGGCGCACGAGTGCATCGCCGGCCGTCGCGCCATAGCCCTGCACGACGTTGAGCACGCCGGGCGGAATGCCGGCTTCGAGCGCGAGGCGGCCGAGCTGGTCGGCCGTCAGCGGCGACAGTTCCGACATCTTCAGCACGGCCGTGTTGCCGAGCGCGAGACACGGCGCCGTCTTCCACGTCGCGGTCATGAACGGCACGTTCCACGGCGACACCAGCGCACACACGCCGACCGGCTGGTACAGCGTGTAGTTCAGCATCTGGTCGTCGACCGGATAGGTGCGGCCGTTCATCTGCACGCACACTTCCGCGAAGAAGTTGAAGTTCTCGGACGCGCGCGGAATCAGCTGCTTGCTCGTCTGCGCGATCGGCAGCCCGGTGTCCTGCGTCTCCAGCGCCGCGAGCATCGGCACGTTCTTCTCGATCAGCTCGCCGAGCTTGCGCATCAGCTTCGCGCGCTCCTTGGCGGGCGTGTTCGCCCATTTCGGGAACGCTGCCTTCGCGGCGCGTACGGCCGCGTCGACTTCGGCCTCGCCGCCCGATGCGACGTCGGTGATGACCTCGCCCGTCGCGGGATTCAGCGTCGTGAACGTCTCGCGGCTCTCGACTTCGCGGCCGTCGATCCAGTGCTTGATGGTCATGCTCTCTCCTTGGGCGACCGGCTCAGCCGGCGCGATAGTAGTCTGCTTCGCCGACGATCGTGTTCACGAGCCGGCCAATCCCTTCGATCTCGGTCACGACCTCGTCGCCCGGCTTCGTGTCCGCCAGCCCCTCGGGCGTGCCGGTCAGGATCAGGTCGCCCGGCGAGAGCGTCATGAAGCCGCTGATATGCTCGATCAGCGCAGGCACGTCGAAGATCATGTCGCGCGTGCTGCCGCGCTGCGTCTCCTGGCCGTTCACCGTCGTGCGCAGCGTCAGGTCGCCCGCATCGCCGATCTCGTCGCGGCTGACGAACCACGGCCCGAGCGGCGTGCAGGTGTCGCGGTTCTTCACGCGCAGGTTCGGACGGTAGTAGTTCTCGAGATAGTCGCGGATCGCGTAGTCGTTCGCGACCGTATAGCCGGCCACGTAGTCGAGCGCCTGCGCGCGGCTCACGTTGCGCGCGGGCCGGCCGATCACGACGGCGAGCTCGCATTCGTAATGCATGTGAGTGGCATCCACCGGGCGCACGGTGCGCGACCGGTGGCCGATGAACGTGTTCGGCCCCTTCAGGAAGATCAGCGGCTCGCTCGGCGCCTTGAACGCGAGCTCCTTCGCGTGGTCGGCGTAGTTGAGACCGAGCGCGAACGTCGTGCGCGGCGCGACGGGCGGCAGCCATTCGACCCGCTCTTCCGCGACGACGCACCCCGTATCGAGGCGGATCGCACCGTCGCCGGCCGGTTCGGCCGCATGCAGTGCGCCGTTGTAGATCACGCGCGCCGTCCTCATCGTGCTTCCTCCGCAATCAGCGTGTGCCGCAACGTGCCCAGGCCGGCGGCGGCAATCTCGATCGTGCTGCCCGCGCGGGCGCGCGGTGCGCCGCCCGCGACGCCGAGCAACAGCACGTCGCCCGCGTCGAACGACATGAAGGCCGTCACGTCGGCGATCAACTCGCGCACGGGGCGAATCAGCGTGGCCGTCGAGGCAGATACGGCCACCTCGCCGTCGATCCGCACGCTCAGGCCGATCGCGTCGACATCGCCCAGCGCAGAGGCCGGCACGATGGCCGGGCCCAGCGGGCAGAAACCATCGCGGCACTTGAAGCGCACGGCCGGACGGTAGTAATCGGGATGCGGCACCGACACGTCGCTCGCGAGCGTGAAACCGTGAAGGTAGTCGAGTGCCTGTACGGCCGGCACGCGCGTCGCGCGCCGGGAGAACACGACGGCCACCGACGCGCCGATTTCCAGCGCGTCGACACCGGCGGGCACGACGACGGCCGCGCCGTCGCTCGCATGCGTGTTGGCGGGCTTGATGTACAGGATCGGCGCCTGTGGCGGGCGGCCGTAAGGCGGTGCGTTCACGGCATCGCCGAGCGCGTCGAGCGCCGCGCGCTCGTTGAGCAGCGCACCGTAGACGGTACCGATGGCGACCGGCAACGGCGGCGCCGCGGCGGTCGTGCAAGACAGCTCCATGCGTCATTCCCCTGCCGCGCGTCGCGGCGCATCGTCAATAGTTAATATCTTAAGTAAACAATCGAACGCTCGCAACCTCGATTACCCTGATAGGCGAAATTCACTACCCGCGGCTGTTAAGATTGATGCGTCCCCGTCCTCTGCTCTCCCCGATGAACCGTACGCTCGACCACCGCAACCTGGCCATGCTGCTGCTCGAGGCCCGCGAAACGCTGATGGGTCTGTTTCGGCCCATTCTCAAGGAATTCGCGCTGACCGAACAGCAATGGCGCATCATCCGCGTGCTCGACGGCGAACCGGCTCAGGCGCTCGAAGCGGGACAGATCGCGCGGCGCTGCTGCATCCTGAGCCCGAGCCTAACGGGCGTGCTGGAACGGATGGAGCGCGACGGCCTGATCACGCGCACGCGCGCGCAGGAAGATCAGCGCCGGCTGCTGGTCAGCCTGACACCGCAAAGCAGGAAACTGGTCACGGAAATCGGTCCGCGGATCGACGAGCAGTACCGGCAGCTCGAATCGCGGTTCGGCCAGGACGGCCTCGAAGACATTTATCGCGCGCTCGACCGGCTCATCGAGCTCGGCGGCAACACATGAAAACGGCGCCCGTTCCCGCCAGCCGCGGAACAGGGCGCCGCTGCAGCGCGGGCGTTCAGTGCACCGTGCCGCGCATCAGTTCGGTCACGGCCACGCCGCGCGACGTGCGCATGCATTCCTCGACGTAATCGAGGAACGGCAACGGCTCGAAATCGATTTCGTCGCGCACGCGGCGATTGTCGAACACGCGATCGACCGTCGCGAATTCCCCGCAGCGCTGCAGTGCCCGGCCGATCACGCGTTCGAGTGCCGGATCGGTCCGCCCCAGCACATCGCGCACCACGAGCGGCAACTCGGCCGGCGCACATGCCGCGTAGCGCGGCGCGCCCGTCATCCCCGCCGCCTCGTCCATCGCGCGCACGATCTGCGCGACCTGCGGCGCCTCGTCGCCGGCCGACACGTGATACAGGTCGTGCGCGAGCGTCGGCTTGACGGCCAGCAGCATCGTCGCACGCGCCACGTCGTCCACCGACACGATGTCGATGCGCGTCATCGGCCGCGCGGTGAAGCGGCGCGCGGCATGCGCGAGCCGGAACATCCAGAACGAATTCGGCGCGGGCCGTGTACCGAGCACCGTGTGGCCGACCACATGCGACGGCCGCACCACGACGAGCGGCAGCCCGAGCGCCCGCAGCCGCTGCTCGGTCTCGGCCTTCGCATGCAGGTAGTCCGCCGCGAGCACCGCACCCGGCAGGCCTTCTGCGTCGCGCGCGCCGTCGTTCGCCGCAGCGGCCGCTGCTTCTTCCTGCACGATCCCGCCGCGGCCCGCATGCGCATAGGCCGTGCCGACGTACACGAAGCGCTGCAGGCGCGGCGCCCGGGCAAAGCGTTCGGCGAAGCGCACCGCATCGGCGATATCGGCCCGCAGGTGCGCGCCGTCGGCCGGCGACGCATGGCCCGCGCAATGAATCACGTGCGTTGCGGCGGCGAGGCGCGGCGCGTCGGCGCCCTGCCACACGTCGCCGAGCGCACCGACGATCACGTTCGCATCGGTCAGGCGCGACGCCCAGTACGGCGCCAGCCCCGCGCGCAGCGCCGCTTCGCGCAGCCGCGCGACGGCGTGGCCACGATCCTGCGCCCGCACGACGCAGACGATGCGCTCGAGCAGCCCCGCATTGACGAGCGCCGTCAGCACGGTACTGCCGATGAAGCCGGTGGCACCGGTCAGCACCAGCCGCCCGACGTTCGCCGCCGCGACCGGTGCGCTGGCCGGCGACACGAGGCTCGTCCGCCAGTTGAGCGACAACGCGGTTTTCCAGATCAGCACGATAGTCTCCTTCGATGAGTCGGCCGGGCGGCGCGACGCCCGCGGTTGCGGGCTGCGCACGGCTCACCGGCCGGGCCGGGGCCTGACGCGCGCCCCGGCAGTCCCGATCGGGCGTGCGGCCCGCGATCGCGTCGATCGCGTCTCTGGCACGAGGCGGCGGCAGCCGCCGAGGACGGGCGTCCGCGGCACTCGATCGGGAAGATTCCAGTGTGGGGCCCGACCGCAGGCAAGTCTGTCCCGAAAGTTTCGTGAAAGTGTGCCGATTTGTATGGGATTGTCGGAGTGTGTCGTACCGGGCGCGCCGTCAACATCCCGCAACATCCGCTCGGCCCGCGCTCCGACGGTGCGGTGCCGCCCGGGTCGACCCGGTCATGCGCGACAGATCGACGCGCCTCGCGGGCATGTCATCCCATGTCTCGATGATCGACCCTCCCCCATCGGCACCGCGATCGCCGGTACGCGCGTGTTGGCGGGTGCCCGGTCGGAATAACCATGAATCGTCAGACGTCGTTCCATCTGAAATCGCAATGGACTCAATATGAATTTATTGCGGATTATCACTTGCGTTTCACACCAGTCTATCTAGACTGATCAAGTCAAAACGGTCGAATGTGTCATTTTTTTAGGAGACGATCACAATGCGCCTCACCATTCGGATTAATGGCAGCGAATCGGCAACCCGGCACGCGTTCGCGGTACTGTGGGTCGACACCGACGAGGGCCTGTGGTCGCGCGAGGCACATCAAGGCATGGATCTTCCGACCTGGGGCAAGGTCCGCGACGTCGAGGGCGCCATGGCGCTCTGCGCGGCCGACGGCGGGAATGCCGTGTGCCAGTTGAAGGGACTGTCGTTCGATGCAATGCAGCGCGAACAGGGCCCCGCGGTGCTCGCCGGCAATCACCCCGGCGCGTGGCGACTGCAGGCTGTCGATCGTTGCACGAGCGAACCGGAATACCGGGAATTCATTTCCGTCGCCCGATAGAAACTATCGATGTAATTCGTCTGCGGTTTTCGGGTTTATTCCGGTTTCAGCGATATTCATTTCGATATTCAGCATTAACGGCGCCCCATTCCGGGGCGTTTTTCATTTCCCGGTTTAAAGAAATAACCGCGCGCCGATCAATTGATCGCACACCGGAGGATCGGCGTCGATCCATACCTGAAATCCCTGCTCCCGTTCTGCACGTCGCGAGTCACCCGGAGTTTCATCGTCAGCGGCTCCGGGAAAATGCCGCTCCCGCCGCGCCGTTCCCCCTTTTTCACCCGGTGTGCGAGCGCGCCGATACCGGTATTTTCTCGGGGCCGGAACATACTTTCCCCACACGGCGTTTACTCCTTTATTACAATCGCATTATTCAGACTGACTCGCCGCCTCCGGGCGGCCCGACCCGGCCATTGCATGAGCGTGAAAAAAAAGACCCACCCCGCCGATCCGTACGCGGCCGCGACCAAAAATCCGATGCTCGCGTCGCGCCTGCCGATGTGGCGCTCGAAGCTGATCGTGATCATCGTGTTCCTCGCGTTCGCCGCGCTGATCGGCCGCGCCTTCTGGGTGCAGGTCGCGAACAAGGAGTTCTACGTCGGCCAGGGTCAGAAACGCTACCAGCGCACGATCGAGCTCGACGCGACGCGCGGGCGCATCGTCGACCGCAACGGCGCGATGCTTGCCGTCAGCCTGTCGACCTATGAAATCTGGGCGAACCCGAAGCAGGTCGCCGACACCGATTACCCGCAGATCTCGAAACTGCTCGACATGCCGCTCGTCGAGGTCAAGCGGCGCCTCGGCAACGACAAGACGTTCGTGCTGCTCAAGCGGCAGGTCGACGCGGACACCGCGGGCAAGCTCGACAAGCTGGCGATCGACGGCATCACGCAGATCGCCGATTCGAAGCGCTTCTACCCGGAAGGCGAATCGGCCGCGCACGTGGTCGGCTTCACGAACGTCGAGGACAAGGGGCAGGAAGGCGTGGAACTCGCGGCGAATGCGCGCCTGGTGGGCACGTCCGGGCAGCGCGAGGTGATCCGCGACCGGCTCGGCCGCATCGTGTCGGACACGCGCCCGCTCGTCCCGGCGCAGCACGGCGCGACGATCGAACTGACGATCGACCGCCGCATCCAGCAACTCGCGTTCAGCCAGCTCAAGGCGGCCGTGCTCGAGAACAACGCGGTGGCCGGCAGCGTCGTGGTGCTCGACGCGCAGAACGGCGAAATCCTCGCGCTCGCGAACTATCCGACCTTCGACCCGAACGACCGCGCGCGCCTCACCGGCCAGCAGTTGCGCAACCGCGCGGTGATCGACACGTTCGAGCCGGGCTCGACGATCAAGCCGCTCGTCGTCGCGCTGTCGATCGACGAGCGCAAGGTCACGCCGAACACGATCATCAACACGTCGCCGGGCACCTACAAGATCGGCCCGGCCGTGATCCACGACACGTCGAATCACGGGTCGCTGACGGTGTCGCAGGCGCTGCAGAAGTCGAGCAACGTCGCGCTCGCGAAGCTCGCGCTGAACCTGCCTGCCGAAACGATCTGGAACAAATACCAGGAATATGGCATCGGCCGCGCACCGGAACTCACGTTCCCGGGCGTCGCGTCGGGCCGGCTGCGCGGCTACAAGCGCTGGCGGCCGATCGAGCAGGCGACGATGGCGTACGGCTACGGCCTGTCGATGTCGCTGCTGCAGATCGCGCAAACCTACACGGCCTATGCCGGCGACGGCACGCTGCACCCGGTGTCGCTGCTGAAGAACGGCACCGACCAGCAGACGATCGACGCGCATCGCGGCCACCGCGTGACGTCGCCGCAAACGGCCGCGGCGATCCGTTCGATGCTCGAGATGGCAGTCGGCGAAGGCGGCACGGGGCGCCGCGCGCGCGTCGACGGCTACCGGATCGGAGGCAAGACGGGTACCGCGCGCAAGCAGGTTGGCGCGACCTATGCGAAGGGCAAGTACCGCGCGCTGTTCGCCGGGATGGCGCCGATGAGCAACCCGCGCCTGATCGTCGCGGTGATGATCGACGAGCCGCGCGGCAAGGGCTACTACGGCGGCACGGTGGCCGGCCCGGTGTTCGCGTCGGTCACGAGCGGCTCGCTGCAGTTGCTCGGCGTGCCGCCCGACGCGCCGGTCGAGCCCGAGAAGACGCCGCCGGCGAAGGCCGTTGCGCCGCAAAAGACGGTGGCTGCACCGAAAGCGTCGGCGACGCAGGCCAAAACAGCCGCTGCGCCGAAAGCCGCCGCATCCCTGAAGACTGCCTCGCCATCGAAAGCGCCGGCGCAGGCAAATACGGCGGCGGGTTGATCGGCGCAGCCCGCGCGACGCGCCGCCGTCCCGGCGCGCGCGTCACGCTCCGACGGCCTCGTCACGGCCTCGGACTTCCCGGTCATCGGGCACCGTCATTCGATCCAGGAACGCAGCGCATCATTTGAGCGTTCCCGCCGTCGCCTCCAGCCATTTTTACGCGCCTCGGCCCGCCCGGGCCGCCGCGCCCTGCCCGGTACGCGGCGCGATGCCGCGCGCCGTCAATGCGACGCTGCGACCGCCGGCTTCGTCATCCTGCCGAGCACGTGCTCGGTCATCCCGCGCGCCAGTTCGGACTCGCCCATGAACACGGTGCCGATCCCCTCGCTCGACAACAGTGCGGCCTCGTCACCGCTGTTCGTGCACAGCACGACCTCGAGCGCCGGATTCAAGGTGCGCGAGATCTCGACGATCTGCCGCACGTCGAACACGTCGGGCAGCGTGACGACCAGCATCCCGGCGCGCGCAATATGCGCCTGCACGAGCACGATCGGCTCGATCGCGTCGCCCGACACGGCCGCGACACCGTCCGCACGCAGTTTCTCGACGAGCTCGCGATTCTGCTCGACGACGACATACGCGATGCCGCGCTCGTCCAGCGCGTGCGCGATTCGCGTACCGACCTTGCCGTAGCCGACGATCACGACCTGCCCGGTCAGGTGCGTCTGCGGCGTCGACATCGGCAGCGCGGCGAGCGGATCGTCGCGGGCCTCGAGCTTGCGCGCGAACGCCGAATGCTTGCGGATCCATGCGAGCGCCGGATCGATCATCGCGAACAGCAGCGTGTTCATCGCGATCGAGATCAGCGCGACGGCCAGAATCAGGCTCTGCCCCTCGGCCGACAACAGCCCCAGCGCACGGCCGAGCCCGGCGAGGATGAACGAGAACTCGCCGATCTGCGCGAGCCCCGCGCCGACCGTCAGCGCGGTATTCAGCGGATAGCGGAACGCGATCACGAGCGCGACCGCCGCGAGCGTCTTGCCGATCACCACGATCCCCGCGACCTCGATCACGTGCAGCGGCTCCGCGAGCAGGATCTTCGGGTCGAACAGCATCCCGACCGAGATGAAGAACAGCACCGAGAACGCATCGCGCAGCGGCAGCGTCTCGTCGGCCGCGCGCCGGCTGAATTCCGACTCGCGCATCATCATCCCGGCGAAGAACGCGCCGAGCGCGAACGACACGTCGAACAGCTTCGCCGCACCGAACGCGATGCCGACCGCGGCCGCGATCATGCACAGCGTGAACAGCTCGCGCGAGCCGGTGCGCGCGACGAGCCACAGAATGCGCGGAAACACGCGCTTGCCGACCACCAGCATCAATGCGATGAACGCCGCGACCTTCAGCATCGTGACGCCGAGCGTGCCCCACACGCTGCCGCCGGCCGCCTGCGCGTCGCCGGGCGGCGTGCCGCCGAGCAGCCCCGCGACGGGCGGCAGCAGCACCAGCACGAGCACCATCACGAGATCCTCGACGACGAGCCAGCCGACCGCGATGCGCCCGTTGACCGTCTCGACCAGCCCGCGCCCTTCGAGCGCACGCAGCAGCACCACCGTGCTCGCGACCGACAGCGCGAGCCCGAACACGAGCGCCGCGCCGACGCTCCAGCCCCACGTGAGCGCGAGCCCGCCGCCGAGCAGCGTGGCCACCGTAATCTGGACGATCGCGCCCGGCAGCGCGATCTTGCGCACCGCGAGCAGATCGCCGAGCGAGAAATGCAGGCCGACGCCGAACATCAGCAGCATCACGCCGACTTCGGCGAGCTGCTGCGCGAGCGACAGGTCGCCGACGAAGCCGGGTGTGCCGGGGCCGATCACGATCCCGGCAAGCAGATAGCCGACGAGCGGCGGCATTTTCAACAGCGACGCGAAATAACCGAAGACCATCGCGAGACCGAAACCGGCCGCGAGCAACGCAATCAGGCTGACGTCATGAGGCATCCCCCCTCCCGAAGTTCTTGTAACTATTTAGTAAGGTTCAAGAACGAAAGGATAAGGGATGAGGCGGAAAAATGGCGCGCCGCCGCGAAAATTTCACGTATTGGCGCGCCTTTGCGGGGTGCAACCCCCGGCGAAACAAAAGGCGCCGCGCGGAACCGGCGGCGCCTTGATGCACATCGGACAGGCGGGGCCGGCGCCCCGCCGCCCCGTCAGCGCGACGCTTGCGGGAACCGCGCGCCCGGCGGCGGTTCGGGCCGGGTCGACGGCACGCTCTTGCGCACCTTCGCGACCTGCGCGGCCGTCACGGCAGCCCCCGTGTTGCCCCAGCTCGTGCGTACGAAGTTGGACACGTCCGCGACTTCCTGGTCCGACAGGCGCCAGCCGAACGGCGGCATCGTGAACGTCGACGGCGCGGTGCGCGTACCCTGCAGCGCGCTGCCCTCCAGCACGACGTGGATCAGCGAGGTCGGATCGTCGCCCTGCACGACCGGGTTGCCGGCCAGCGCCGGGAACACGCGCGTGTAGCCGTGGCCGTCGCTGCGGTGGCAGGCCATGCAGTTGTCGCGATAGACGGCCGCGCCCGGCTTGCTCGCGTCACCGGTCTGCAGCGCCTTCGCGGCCGCCGCGTCGTACACGTGCGGCTGCTCGCCCTGCACGCGCGGCGGGAGCGTCTTCAGGTAGCGCGCGATCCCGTTCAGGTCGTCGTCGGTCATGTGCTGCATGCTGTGGCCGACCACGTCCGTCATCCCGCCGAACGCGGCCGTGCGCAGCGTGCGGCCCGTCTTCAGGAACTGCACGATCTCGGTTTCCGTCCACGTGCCGAGGCCCGTGCGCGGCTCGCCGCGCAGGCTCGTCGGCACCCAGCCGTCGATCGCCGCGCCGCCGGCCAGGAAGTCCGGGCCATCCGCGTCGGTCAGCCCGCGCTCCTGCATCGTCGGCGCGCGCGGCGTATGGCACGCGCCGCAGTGGCCGAGACCCTGCACGAGATACGCCCCGCGCGCGACCACCGGATCGGTGTACGGCGCCGCGTCGAACGGCTTCGGCGTCGGCGCGAACATCTTGCGCCAGATCCCGAGCGGCCAGCGCATCGACAGCGGCCACACGATGTCGACCGCGCGGTTCTCGTGCTCGACGGGCGCGACGCCATGCATGAAGTACGCGTACAGCGCCTTCATGTCGTCGTCGGTCAGGCGCGCGTAGGACGGGAACGGCATGGCCGGATACATCGTGTCGCCGTTCTTGCGCACGCCTTCGCGCACCGCACGCGTGAAGTCCTCGACGCTCCACCCGCCCAGGCCCGTTTTCGGGTCCGGCGTGATGTTCGTCGAGTAGATCGCGCCGATCGGCGTGTCGAATTTCAGCCCGCCGGCGAACGGCTTGCCGCCGCTCGCGGTGTGGCACGCGATGCAGTCGCCTGCCCGCGCGAGGTATTCGCCGCGCTTGATCAGGGCCGCGTCGGCGGATTGGGCCGCGGGTGCGGCAGCCGGGCCGGAAGCCGCCGCGGGAGCTGTCGGCTGCGCGAACGCCATCGAGCCTGCGAAGCCGAACGCGGCCCAGGCCGCACCGGCCGCCAGCGCGCGCGACATCCGGCGCGCGACGTTGTGGTTCATCGTCCTCTTCATGCGGTCACCAGCGGGGCGGGATTTTTCAGGTATTGCTCGCGGATCGCACGTGCCGACCAGTAGGCCAGCGCCGCGATGATCCCGGTCGGGTTGTAGCCGATGCCCTGCGGCAGCGCCGATGCGCCCATCACGAACACGTTGTGCACGTCCCAGCACTGCAGGTAACGGTTCAGCACGCTCGTCTTCGGGTCGGTGCCCATGATCGCGCCGCCGACGAGGTGAGTCGTCTGGTACGCGCGCGAATCGAAGTGCTTGCCGAACTCGCGCGTCGATACGCTGATCGCCTTCGGCCCCATCGCCTCCGCGATCTTCTTCATCTGCCCGGTCACGTACTGCGCCATCTTGATGTCGTTGTCCTTCCAGTCGAAGGTCATCCGCAACAGCGGCTGGCCGTACGAATCGCGATAGGTCGGATCGAGGTCGAGGTAGACGTCGCGGTACGACATGTTGGTGCCGTGCGCGTCCATCGAGATCGTATGCGCGTAGTTGTCCTTGACCGCCTTCTTCCACGCCGAGCCCCACTGCGGCGTACCGGGCGGCGTCGCGATGCCGCTGATCGGCTTCACGCCGGCCTGGTTCACCCACAGCGGCGAGCCGCCGACGAAGCCGAGCGGGCCGTGGTCGAAGTTGTCCGCGTTGAAATCGTCCACCGCGACGCCGTTGCCGCCCGCGCCGATGAACGGATTCGTGTAGGTGTCCTTGTCGAAGAACGCCTTGATCGTCGACAGGTTCTGGTACGCGAAATTGCGGCCCACGACGCCTTCGCCCGAGATCGGGTCGTACGGCTTGCCGATGCCCGACAGCAGCAGCAGGTGCACGTTGTGGTACTGGAACGCGGCCACGATCACGAGATCGGCCGGCTGGTGCACTTCGCGCCCGGCCGGGTCGACGTAGGTCACGCCCGTCGCGCGCCTCTTCGTATCGTCGAGGTCGACGCGCAGCACGTGGCACTTCGAGCGCAGCTCGAAGTTCGGCGCCTGCTTCAGCGCGGGCAGGATGTTCAGGTTCGGCGACGCCTTCGAGTACATGTAGCACGCGTAGCCGCTGCAGTAGCCGCAGAAGTTGCATGGGCCCATCTGCACGCCGTACGGGTTCGTGTACGGCCCGGACGTGTTCGCCGACGGCAGCCGGTACGGATGCAGGCCGAGCGACTTGGCGGCATCGGAGAAGCGCTGCGCCGAATACGTGTTGAGCTGCGCGGGCAGCGGGAAGTTGTCGCTACGGTTCGCCTCGAACACGTTGCCGTCGCCGACCACCTTGCCGCCGACCTTGTACGCCTGCCCCGACGTGCCGAACACCTTTTCGGCGAAGTCGAAATGCGGCTCGAGCTCCTCGTAGGTCACGCCCGTGTCCTGGATCGTCATCCCTTCGGGGATGAACTTCTTGCCGTAGCGCTCTTCATAGTGGCTGCGCAGGCGCAGCTCTTCCGGCGTGATCCGGAAATGCACGCCCGACCAGTGCAGCCCCGCGCCGCCCACGCCTTCGCCCGGCAGGAACGCGGCGAGCTGCCGGTACGGCAGCGCGGTGTCCTGCAGGCCGTGGCGGATCGACACGGTCGTCTTCGACAGGTCGAGGAACAGCTTCTTGCGGATGTTGTAGGTCAGCTCGTCGATCGTGTTCGGATACGCGCCGTCCGGATAGGTGTCGCGATACTCGCCGCGCTCGAGCGCGACCACGTTCAGGCCCGCTTCGGTCAGTTCCTTCGCGAGAATCGCGCCGGTCCAGCCGAAGCCGACGATCACCGCATCGACATGCGGCTTTTTCTCTGCGGCCATCAGCTGCGCTCCCCGTTGATCGAGACGGGGCCGTACGGATACGACTTGCCGTTCTGGTTGACGAAATCCATGAAGTCCGCGCGCGCGCCCGGAAAGCCGATCATCTTCCACGCGGCCATGTCGTGATTGCCGCCATGCACCGGATCGCAGAAGTAACCCTCGCGCGTGTTCTGCAGCAACTGACCGAAGAACACGCCGGGCGGCACGTCGTCGATCTGCGCGCCGCCCTTCTCCAGCGCGCCGAGCACGGTGTCGCGCGTCGGTGCGTCGAGATCCGCGAACGCCTTGCCGTGGGTCTTCTCGCAATAACGGTTGACCGCCGCGATACCGAGCCGGTAAATGTCGCGCGGCACCAGCTTCAGCTGGTAGCCGAGCTCGGGCACGCCTTGCTGGAACGGCCCCTGCATGTACCAGGTCGCGCCGTGCGCATACGGCGTCTCCATCTGGCGGTCGATGAATTCGGGCACGCCCGATTCGAGCGCGCCGGGGCCTTCGGCGTCGGCCGGAATCAGCCGGTCGACCGCGGCCTGGACGAACGCCCATTCCTTCGCATCAAAGAAGGTCGGCTTGTACGGCGCGCGTTCGGCGTTGGCCGATGCGCCGGGCGCGTTGCCGGTCGTCGCGGAAGGCGACGACGAACGCAGGTCGCAGCCGGCGACCGACGCGATCGGCACGAGCGCGACCGACGTGCGCAGGAAACGGCGGCGCGAGTTGGGTTTGTCAGGTGGCGTGGACATGGTCGGATGTTGATCGTTGGGGATCGGGGCCCGGACGCGCGCACTCCGCATGCGACATGCCCGGCATGGCAGCCATGCCGCATGCGGCTGGCCGTCCTGTTCTTTCATCTGTTGCGAACAACCTCGCTGCAGGCGCCGCCCGTGCCATGCACGGCAGTGCCTTCATGCAGCCGCGCATCGCGCCAATTCAGGTTGCGCTGCACGGATCGGCTTCTTCGCGAGCCCTATCGTCTGACAAATGCAGGCATCTACCCGCATCTGCCCCTCATCGCTCACGACCCTCATTCAACTTAGACGCCGCATTTGCCGACAGCAAGCGCGACGTGCACGACCCTCTTGCGGGTCCGGCGACAAGTGCCGCGAATTATAGATGGAACCGGTTCCAATGAGTGTCGTATCAGTGCAATTCAATGCATCGAAAATCGCAACAATTGAAAAATCGGGGAGTCGGAATCGGCAAGGATCGCGTGAACGCCGACTGATGAGGGGCGTCAGGTCGACGATTGTCGTGTGGCGAGCGGCGCCAAAGGTTGTCTCTTTCCAGCCACGCGGGGTACCCGGGAGCGCCCTTTTGCGTGGTGCTCTGGTAGCCTCCGCGTCTGATGAAACCACACCAGAAGAATGAACTGCCGGCGACCGACGCGACCGGCATCAGCCGATATCTCAGCTACCTGCTGCGCCACGCACCGCAGTCGATCGGGCTGCAACTCGACCCGGAAGGCTGGGCCGATATCGATGCACTGCTTACCGGCGCTGCCCGCCGCGGGCTCCACCTCGATCGTGCGACGCTCGAAACCGTCTGCGCGACCAACGACAAGCAGCGCTTCGCCCTTTCCGACGACGGCCGTCGCATCCGTGCGGTCCAAGGCCATTCGACGCCCGTCGTGCAGCGCCGCTATCCCACCGCGCCGCCGCCCGAGCGCCTGTATCACGGCACGGCGACGCGCTTCCTGGATTCGATTCGGGTGCAAGGGCTGAAACCCGGCGCCCGTCATCACGTGCATCTGTCGCCGGATATCCGGACGGCGCTGGCCGTCGGCACACGCTACGGCGTGCCTGCGATACTCGAAGTCGATGCGCAACGCATGCATCGGCAAGGCCACACGTTCTTCGTCGCGGAAAGCGGCGTATGGCTGACCGACACCGTGCCGGCGGAATTTCTTAAAGAGATCGACGGGCCCGCGCGCTGAGACGCGCGCTCACCACGGCCAGAACATCGACGCGATGGACAGCGCCAGCGCCGCGCAAAGCGGCGAGTAATACAGCGTGTCCATGCGTGCGAAACGCGACCCGCGAATCCGCTTGAAGAAGCCGACGTAACGGAAATCGCCGACGGCCCGCACCGCGAAGATCAGTGCGAACGCAACGACCGCGAACGAGATCGTGCCGGGATACGTGTTCGGCCCCAGCCAGCCGGCACGCGCGGCAACCACGCACGCGCCGCCCAGTAACGCCACCGCGACCGCGAGCGTGCCGATGGCGGTCGGCCGCAATAGCGGCTCGCCGTCCT
The DNA here is from genome assembly GCF_002223205.1 of Burkholderia sp. AU27893. Lineage (NCBI taxonomy): Bacteria > Pseudomonadati > Pseudomonadota > Betaproteobacteria > Burkholderiales > Burkholderiaceae > Burkholderia > Burkholderia sp. AU27893. The sequence continues at coordinate 1,359,288 of NZ_NKFD01000004.1, forward strand.
GCTCCGGAATGGCCGCCCCCTTGCCGCGCCGCCCGCCCAACGCCCAGTAGACGTGAACGAGCGCAATTGCGCAAAGCGTCGGCACGCTGAAGTACGCTCCGGTCATGTCAGTCGATGTCCTCGTGTCGTTGTCTCGTTATCTCGATGTGTCGCCGGCAAGGTTCCGGCACGCGGCCCCGGTCCGCGACACATGCGACGATACCGAAACCCGGGACCACGTGCATTGCGACCTCCGGTCGCAACCCGCCACCCGGAACCGCGCATGTTGCGATGCAGTGCGCGCGCCTGTGCACGCGGCACGGCCGCTTGACTTCCCTCCGCGCACTACTACCCTGATATTCCAGTCCTGCGCCGATACGCCCCTGCGCGATCGGCCGCACGTGCACCGTTCGCCGCATGCGCACCTGCACGACAACGATAACGAAGGCCATGGAGGCGACTCATGCTGATCGGTGTGCCGAAAGAGATCAAGAACCACGAATATCGCGTGGGCCTCACGCCGGCCGGCGCGCGCGAACTGACGCGGCACGGCCATCGCGTGTTGGTGCAGCGCGGCGCGGGCACGGCGATCGGCCTGCTCGACAACGACTACACGGCCGCGGGCGCATCGCTCTGCGACGGCGCCGACGAAGTCTTCGCGCGCGCCGACATGATCATCAAGGTCAAGGAGCCGCAGCCGGCGGAATGCGCGATGCTGCGACGCGGCCAGATCCTTTATACGTATTTGCATCTCGCGCCCGATCCCGACCAGGCGGCCGCGCTCGTGAAGTCCGGCGCCGTCTGCATCGCGTACGAAACCGTGACGGGCCCCGGTGGTGGCCTGCCGCTGCTCGCGCCGATGAGCGAGGTGGCCGGGCGCATGTCGATCCAGGTCGCGGCGACCCATCTCGAAAGCCCGCGCGGCGGGCGTGGCCTGCTGATGGCCGGGGTGCCCGGCGTGCCGGCCGCGCATGTCGTCGTGCTCGGCGCGGGCGTGGTGGGCACCGGCGCCCTGCAGATGGCGGTCGGCCTCGGCGCACGCGTCACCGTGCTCGATACCAACGTGAACCGGCTGCGCCAGCTCGACCTCGTTTTCGCCAACCGGATCGCGACCGTCTGCTCGAATGCACACACGATCGACGAAGCCGTGCGCGATGCCGACGTCGTGATCGGCGCCGTGCTCGTGCCGGGCGCATCGGCGCCGCGGCTCGTCACGCGCGACATGATCGCGACGATGCGCACGGGAGCGGTCGTCGTCGACGTCGCGATCGACCAGGGCGGATGCTTCGAGACCTCGCATGCGACGACGCACGCGGACCCGACCTTCGTCGTGGACGGCGTCGTGCACTACTGCGTCGCGAACATGCCCGGCGCGGTCGCGCGCACGTCGACCTTCGCGCTGAACAACGCGACGCTCACCCATGCGCTCGCGCTCGCCGACAAGGGCTGGAAGCAGGCGATGATCGACGATCCGCATCTGCGCGCGGGCCTGAACGTATGCGACGGACACATCACGTACGAAGCCGTCGCGCTGGCGCTCGGCCTGCCCTATGTGCCGGCGGCGGGCGTACTGGCATGACGTGACCGCATTCATGACCGGCCGGCCGCTGACGGCACGCGCCGGCGGCTGCGTTCACGCGCCCTTCGCGCCGCCGCTGCGATTCGACGCGCTGCCCGCTCCCATCGTGCGTGCCAGCAGCGGCCTCAATTGCGCGAGCGTGCGCGTGTTCAGCACGTCGGGCCGCGTAAGCCAGCCGCGTCGCGCCTGATCGACGCCGTACGCCAGATTGTCGAGTTCGTCCGCACTGCACGCATCCGAGCCGATTGCCACCAGCACGCCGGCCTTCGCGGCTTCGCGGCACCAGACGTCCGGCAGGTCGAGCCGCCGCGGCTGCGCATCGAGTTCGACGAAGCAACCGCGCGCCGCGGCGTGCGCGATCACGCGCGGCACGTCGAGTTCGCAAGCATCGCGCTCGCCGAGCACGCGGCCCGTCGGGTGCGCGAGAATCGTGAAATGCGGATGGTCCATCGCACGCAGCATGCGCGCGGTCTGTGCATCGCGCGACAGTTCGAAGCCGTCGCGTACCGCGCCGACCACGAGATCGAGCCGGCCGAGCATCGCGTCGGGCACGTCGAGGCTGCCGTCCTCCCGAATGCCGGCCTCCACGCCCTTGAGCAGCACCAAATCGTCGAACGACGCGTTGAGGCGATCGATCTCGTCGATCTGCCGGGCAAGCCAGTCGAAGTCGCTGCGGCTGCCGCCGGCATGCGGCGCCCGGTCGGTGATGGCCAGGTACGCGAACCCGCGTGCGCGTGCCGCATCGGCCATCGCACGCAGGCTGTCGCGGCCGGCTGACGCATCGGTATGCGCATGCAGGTCGCCGCGCACGTGCTTGCGCTCGACCAGTGCGGGCAGCGTGCCCGCGCGCGCGGCGTCGATCTCGCCGCGATCCTCGCGCAACTCGGGCGGCACGTCGTGCAACCCGATCGCCGCGTAGACCGACGCCTCGGTCGCGCCGGCAATCCGTTCGTCGCCGCGAAACACGCCGTATTCGTTGATCTTCAGCCCGCCGGCCTGCGCGATCCTGCGCAGCGCGATGTTGTGCGCCTTCGATCCGGTGAAGTAGACGAGCGCCGCGCCGAACGCATCGGCATCGACGACGCGCAGGTCGACCTGCAATCCGCTGGCGAGCACGACACTCGACTTCGTCTTGCCGTGCGCGAGCACGCGCGCGACCTCGCCATAGCCGACGAACGCGTCGGCGACGGCCACCGGATCACCTGCGGTAACGAGGATGTCGAGATCGCCGACCGTCTCGCGGCGGCGGCGGAAACTGCCGGCCGGCACGGCCTTGCCGACGCCTGCGATCGCACGCAGGCGTTCGAGCAGCGGCTGCAGCGAGTGCGCCGCATCCGGCAGCAGGAAACGTTGGGGTTCGCGCTTCAGCCGGTCGTCGATCGCTTCGAGCAGATGCGCTTCGGTTTTCGCACCGAAGCCCGGCAACGCGCGCACGTGCCCGCTCTTCGCTTCCGCGCGAAGCTGCTCGAGCGAATCGACATGCAGTGCGTCATGGAGCGCCTTCACGCGCTTCGCGCCGAGCCCCGGCACGTCGAGCAGTTCGACGATCGCGCCCGGCAGCGCGTGGCGCAGCGTCTGCTGAAGTTCGCAGGTGCCGGTCGCGGCGATCTCGCGCAGCTTCGACGCGAGATCGGGCCCGATCGACGGAATCTTCCCGAGATCGTCGCCGTTCGCGATCATCGTCGGGATATCGCGCCCGTAGTCGGCAATCGTCCGTGCTGCGTTGCGATAGGCACGCACCCGGAACGGATTGGCGCCCTGGATCTCGAGCATGTCGGCGATCTCGGCGAACACGGCCGCACACCCGGCATTGTGGATCGGCATGATCGGCGTGGCTCCCTTCCACGTGGATGGCGCCGCACGCGTGCGCGACGGCGTCTGCCCGCCCGGCGCCGCATGCTGACGCCGCCGGGCGCCCGTTCATCATCGTACGCCGGCCACGCCGCGCGTGCAGCGCCGTGGTGGCGACGATGGCGACGTCAGAGGGAGGCGCGCGGCGTCGTGGCGTAGTGCCGCTCGTAGATCGACTGGCAATGCGTGCAGCGTTCGGCGGCCGGGCGCGCCATCAGGCGCTCATAGCCGACCGAGCCGTCGCAGTCGATGCACTCGCCGTAGCTGCCGTCGCGCATCCGCTGCTGGGCGCGGCCGATCGCGCGCAGCTCGGTCAGTTTCATGCCGATCAACGCATGATCGACGTCGACGAACAGATCCGCATTGGCCTCGTCACCCTCGTCCGGCGCCGCGCCGGCGAGATCTGCGTAGGATTCCGACGCACGCTGGTCTTCGCTCGCGCGGATCTCCGCACGCAACGTCTGCTCGCTCTCGTTCAGCCGCTGTTTCAGCGTCTGCCGTTGTTGTGGGTCGAGCGCCATGGCCGTCTCTCCTGTTCCGGGTTCCGCGCGGCGCATTGCGGCGCGCGGTGTCGCACCGGTGCGCGGCGGGCCGGCGTCACCGCCTGCCACCGTGCCCGGATGTGCGCCCGGCGACACGAAGCGCCGGACGCATTCGACGCAGGATAAACCCATTGAACACGCGTGTGTTGACCGGAATCAGCGTGCCCGTGAAGTAGCGGCAGCTGTACGGAAACTGGGGCCGGACGCATAATCCGGGCCTGCGGTGCGCGCTCGGACGCTCGCCGGCACGACCGCAGCGCAGCAATTTCCGGCACGACCACCACACTTCGTCCGCGCGCACGAACCGGCATGACTCTGTCGGGACGATCGCTCGCGCTGCGGCTTCTCGATCATTCGTGATCCTCAGAATGCATTGCGTCCGATGAAGCCGCGCACGACCGTCAACAGGATGATCTTCATGTCGAACCAGAAGCTCCAGTTCTGCATGTAGAACAGATCGAACTTCACACGTGCCTCCATCGCCTCGACCTTGCGCGTTTCGCCGCGATAGCCGTTCACCTGGGCCCATCCGGTGATGCCGGGCCGCACGCGGTAGCGGTACATGTAGCAGTCGATCAATTGCCGATAGAGGTCGTCGTGCTCGATCGCGTGCGGGCGCGGGCCGACCACCGACATCTGCCCGAACAGCACGTTGAAGAACTGCGGCAGTTCATCGAGCGACGTACGCCGCAGGAACGCGCCGACGCGCGTGATGCGCGAATCGTTGCGCGACGCCTGCTTCAGCACGCCCGGCTGGGCGCGATGCACGCGCATCGTCCGGAACTTGAGAATGTCGAACTCCCGGCCGTCGACGCCCTTGCGGCGCTGCCTGAACAGCACGGGCCCCGGCGACGACAGCTTGACCGCGATCGCCAGCATCGACAGCAGCGGCAGCAATGGAATCAGCACGCCGAATGCGAACAGCCGGTCGAACGCGAACTTCGCCCACAGCTCCGGCGCCGAACGCGGCGTGGTCGCGAGGTTGATGGCCGGCATGCCGAGCACGTCGGTCGCCGAGCGATCGACCACCGCCATCTGCCGCACGTCGGGCAACAGCCGCAGCTCCACGAACTCGTCGCGCAACTCGCGGACGATGCGCTGGATCCGCCACTCGTGCGACATCGGCAGCGTGAGCCAGACCTCGTCGATGTCGCCGCCGCGAATCAGGTCGCGCAACGCGTTCCAGTCGTCGATCACCGGCACGCCGCCGATGCCGCCGGAGGCAGCCTGGGCGTCGTCATCGAATACGCACGCCGCCACGAAAGGCCCCTGCGGCGCCAGCTGCATCCGCTCGACCGCGACACGCCCGTAAGCCGTCGCCCCGACCACCGCGACGCGGCGCTGCCGCGTGCGCGGGTCGTCACGCGTCAGCGCAAGCGCCAGCAGCGCGGCGCGGCCGAGCAGCAACGCAGCGTCGCCGGCCAGCACCGTGCGCACGATCCAGGGTGTCGTGATCGTGCCGCCGCGATTCATGATCCACATCGCGGCGGTCACCGTCAGCACGCTCGCGCAGACGAGCGCCACCATCGTCTGCGTCAGTGCATGCGTGCCGCCTTGCGGCGCCATGCCGCCACGCACGGTGCGCAGATAGCGCGGCAGCAAGGCCACGGTCAGCACGCACAGCAGCGCGATCGCGCCGCGCTGCGCGTCGGACAGCTCGCGCCACGCAAGGCCCGATGCCGCCTGCGCGGCAAGCGCGCCTGTCAGCACGAGCACGGCGTCGGTAACTGCGATCACAGAACGCCGCATCGAATTCGTCCCACCGGACTTCGATAGCATCGTCACGCACCATGTGCCGGGAACCCGCGAAGCGCGTCCGGCATGCGGGGCCGAACCGGTGTCGGAGTCGGCCTCGCCGTCCCGCGCGTGCCGAGCAGCCTGCGATAGTCCGCGCGAATCAGGTTGTAGCATTCGCACGCGTGATGTTCGAGGCCGTCGCGGTCGAGCACCGTGATGCGGCCGCGGCGCTGCCGGATCAACCCGGCTTCCTGCAGGTTGCCCGCCGCTTCCGTCACGCCTTCGCGCCGCACGCCGAGCATGTTCGCGATCGTCTGCTGCGTGACGGCCAGTTCGTCGCCGTCGATGCGGTCATGCGCAAGCAGCAGCCAGCGGCTGAGTTGCTCGCTGACCGAATGATGCCGGTTGCACAGCGCGCTGCGCGAGATCTGCGCCATCGCTGCCTGGCAGTAGTTGAGCAGCAGCCGGTAGGTTTCCGGCGAGCGCTCGAATTCGGCACGCACCACGCAGCTCGGCACGCGATAGGCCATCCCGCCGATGCGGACCTCGACCCGGTGCGACGCCGCGGCGCCACCGACCATCGTCGCCAGCCCGACCACGCCTTCGCGGCCGACCTGCGCGACCTCGACCATCGCACCGTCCTCCATCAAATGCTGCACCGACATCATCGACGTCGTCGGGAAATGCACGTGGCGCATCGGCTCGCCGACCCGGTCGAGCATCCCGGCCTTGATCCTGACCAGTTCGAGATGCGGTGCGATGGTGCGGATGCTGTCCTCGGGGAGGGCATCGAGGATGGCATTCGCCGAGTAGCTCAAGTGAAGATGAAGCATGTCTGTATCCCTTTTATCGTCCGCACCGCCTGCAGCCGCGTGCACGGAATTCGTTATCGCGATGCGCGCCCGGACGTTGACTGGAGTTGCGGCCACAACCCTGATTCCAACCGACCATCGGCTTCTCGCCGCCGGATCGAGTCGACCGTCCCGTTTCAACGCGCCAGCCCCAATAAGCGATTTACGTGCCAAACCATGCCCGTCCTTAATATATGAATCACGCCGGATTTAGATCGACCGAATTAGCGGAAAGAAGACATAAAAAGCGTCTCATTTCCGGACACTCTTCCCGGTAGCGGACACTGCGCGCCATTTGACTGATCAATTCCCCCGCATCGACCCGAGGCCGGTGCGACCGGGCTACGTAGCTTGTCGCTCATATACTTACAGTCGATTTTCAATTGTTTCCGTGATGTACCGGACACCGTTCCGCTCCGGCACCACGCGTCACACGATCGTTTGAAACTGTCTCAAATCTGAATCGACACACTAATTTTCCGCTTTGTACGCCACCGCACACTCCGCCAGCAACCCATTGATTTTCATGAGTAATATTGCTGGAACCATTAATTTGTCAAAGAGTGTTCAATGCCCGGCAACCAGTTTCGTTACACGACGCACATCGCCGAAGAATTGATTCCCGGTTGACATCGAATGAATGACAGGCGCCCCATTCCATTTCCGGATGATTAATTCCACCGCAATGAATCACTAAATCCGGATAACGTCTGCAGCCGGTCTAAATCGTCAAACTTTGTGAAATGACGTAATATGCAATTGATCGATTTCAATGGCGTGCTAGCCTTTTCGCCAGTATCGTCACTCCATTTTTGACGAACACAAGTCCGCACGATCGTGCGAATTCCCCATTCCCGGGATATCGCCGCGACGACGCGTGACCGCCACCCTACGAGGATGCGCCGTGACTCACCAGGCCCCTGACGCCGTCGCACACGCGAACGGCATGATCGAGCTTTCCCACAGCTTCGACGCGAACCGGTTTCTCGCAGCCATCGACCGCGACGAACTCGCGACGCTGGCCCCCCACCTTCAACTCGTCCACCTGAAATCGGGGCAAGTGCTCTGCGAGCCCGGCGAAATGCTCACCGCGGTCTACCTGCCCGTCACGACCGCGATTTCGCTGCAGTACGTGTCGTCCGGCGGCATGACGCTGGAAGTCGCGGAGATCGGCAGCGAGAGCGTGGTGTGCGACGACGTGATCGGCGGCAGCGGCCGGATGCCCTGTCGCGCCGTGGCCTGCCGCGACGGTTTCGTCTACCGCCTCGACCGGCGCATGTTCGCCGCGGCGTTCGACGCCTCGCCGGTGATCCGTCATCTCGTGTTCATCTGCGTGCGGCTGCTGATGGCGCAGGTCTCGCAGATCACGTTCTGCAGCCGTCATCACGTGCTGAAACATCAGTTATGCAGATGGTTCCTGCTCGCGTACGACCGGACCCGCAGCATCGAGATCCAGGTGACGCACAGCATGCTCGCGCAGATGCTCGGCGTGCGGCGCGAAACGGTCACCGATGCTGCGGGCGAAATCCAGAAGCTGGGCCTGATCCGGCAGTACCGGAGCTCGATCGAGCTCGCCGACCTCGCCGGCCTCGAAAAAATGTCGTGCGGCTGCCGCGCGATCGTGCGCGACGAGATGAAGCGCATCCTGTCGGCCGATTCGGGCGTGCCGGCCGCGTCGCGCGCCTGATCGGCATGCCGCATCGGGCGTCGCTGTCGCGCCGCCTGCCTGCCGGGTCAGCCGTTTGTAGGGTGGCGAACAGAACGCCGTGTCTGCCAATGGTCTACTGATGCCGGACTGCCGGGGGGACGTCAGCGCGTGTCGCGCGTCTGCCCGAGCGGACGACACCACGCACGCCGGAGCAGCACGTGAAAAAAGAAATCAGAACCATCCTGAAACACGTCGCCCATCTCGAAGCCGCGATCGATTCGATCGGCGACGGGGACGACCTCTACGAAGCGGGCCTTTCGTCACTCGACACGATCCAGCTGATGCTCGCGATCGAGAAGCAATTCAACATCGAGATTCCCGACGAGATGCTGAACCGCAACCTGTTCCGCAGCATCGACGCGCTCGCGGACACGATCGCCACGCTGCAACGCACCGAGCATTCGGCATGAGCGCGCTGCTTCCCGAACTCGCGAGCGACAGCGATACGCGTCGGCTCGACGAGGCCGCGCATGCCGTCGCGCAGATCGCCGCGCAGCACGCGGATGCGGTCGACCGCGACGCGCGCTGCCCCGTCGAGGCGATCGAGGCGATGCGCGCGCGCCGCCTGCTCGGCGCGATGGTGCCGACGCATCTCGGCGGCGCGGGCGCGTCGCTGGAAGACATCGCGTCGGCCTGCTCGATTCTCGGCCAGGCCTGCGCCTCGTCGGCGATGGTATTCGCGATGCACCAGATTCAGGTCGCCTGCATCGTCAATCATGCCGCCGACCAAGGCTGGCACAAGCTGTTCCTGCAGCAGCTCGTGCGCCACCAGTGGCTGCTCGCATCGGCCACGTCGGAAGACGGTGTCGGCGGCAACCTGCGCGCGAGCCAATGCGCGCTCGAAGCGAGCGGCGGCGAGTTCCGGCTGCGCAAATCGGCGCCGACGATCTCGTATGGCGACTACGCGGACGGCATCCTCGCGACCGCACGACGCGATGCGGACGCGCCGGCTTCCGAGCAGGTGCTCGTCACGCTGCTGCGGGACGGCTACACGCTCACTCGCCGCGGCGAATGGGACACGCTCGGGATGCGCGGCACCTGCAGCAACGGCTTCGAGCTCGATGCGCAAGGCGCCGCCGTCCAGTGCCTGCCGGTGCCGTTCGCAACGATCGCCGAGGAGACGATGGTGCCGGTGTCCCACATCCTGTGGGCCGCGGTATGGATCGGCGTGGCCGGCGATGCGTTCCATCGCGCGCACCAGTTCTTCCGCGCGCAGGCACGCCAGACCGACGGCGCGCCATCGCCCGCGTCGCGGCGCATCGCCGAATCGCTCGCGCTGATGCAGGCGATGCAGGCCCGCGTCGACAACGTACTGCGCCTTCATGCGAACCCGGCGTCGCGCTCGTGGTCGGCCGGCATGGCCCGGGCCGCCGAGATCAACACGCTGAAGACCTACGTGTCGACGACCGCGCTGGAAGTCGCGCACCAGGCCATGATGATCTGCGGGATGGCCGGCTACAAGCAGGGCACGCCGTTCAGCATCGGCCGCCACATTCGCGACCTGCATGCGGCGCCGCTGATGATCAGCAACGACCGCATTGCCGTCAACACCTCGAACCTGCTGCTCGCGCTGCGTCCTGCGACGCTGGAGAAACATACGTGAACGATCGCCTTGCCGTGCCCTCCGCCGCCTCCGCTCCCGCCGATGCACCGATCGACCGCGCGGGCGTCAACCCGCTGCGCGACGCACTGATCGACGCGGGCCTGCTGGTCTCGACCGGCATCCAGGGCCTGTTCGGCCGCAGCGAACGGTTCGAGCGCGTCGTCGAAGCGCTCGACGCGTTCGTCACGCGCCTCGGCGCCGACCAGCACGCCGAAGTGCTGCGCTTCCCGCCGGCGATGAGCCGCACCGAGTTCGAGCGCAGCGAATACATGAAGAGCTTTCCGCAACTCGCGGGCAGCGTGCATGCGTTCTGCGGCGACGAACACCAGCACCAGCGCGTACTGCAGTGCCTCGATCGCGGCGACGACTGGACGGAAAGCCAGAAGCCGACCTACGTCGTGATGACGCCCGCCGCGTGCTACCCGGTCTACCCCGTCGTCGCCCGCGCGGGTGCGCTGCCGGCGGACGGCCGGATCGTCGACGTCTTCTCGTACTGCTTCCGTCACGAGCCGTCGCTCGACCCGACCCGCATGCAGTTGTTCAGGATGCGCGAGTACGTGCGGATCGGCACGCCCGAGCAGATCGTGTCGTTCCGCGAGACCTGGATCGAACGCGGCACGCGGATGATCGACGCGCTGCGCCTGCCCAACGCGATCGACCTCGCGAACGATCCGTTCTTCGGGCGCGGCGGCAAGATCGTCGCCAACAGCCAGCGCGAGCAGAACCTGAAGTTCGAGCTGCTGATCCCGATCGAGCACGACGATCGCCAGACCGCGTGCCTGAGCTTCAACTACCACATGGACCATTTCGGGCTGCTGTGGGATATCCGCACCGCGACGGGCGACGTCGCGCATACGGGCTGCGTCGGCTTCGGCCTCGAACGGCTCACGCTCGCGCTGTTCCGCCATCACGGCTTCGACATCGAGGGCTGGCCGCGCGAAGTCCGCGACGTGCTGTGGGGCACGCCATGAGATTCGTGTCCCGCGACGGCGAACACGCGTCGTTCGAGGATGTGCGCCACCGCGCGCGCCACTACCGGCCGCATCCGCTGCATAGCCAGGAGATGGTCTGGAAGCAGACCAACTGCTACGTCGACATGTGGCTCGAGGTGCTCCGGTGGTGGGGCTTCAATCCATACGCGGCGCTGCCGTTTACGATCGCGCTCGATTTCGAGGGCGACCAGTTCACGTTCTTCAAGTTTCCGCACGACGAACTGGAGCGGCTGTACGGCATCGTCGTGCAGGAGCACTCGATCTACGAACCGCTCGACCAGCACATCGAGACGCAGGTTGCGCGCGGCCACCTGATGATCGTCGAGGTCGATGCATGGTTCCTGCCCGATACGCGCGGCAGCAGCTACCGCACGCAGCATACGAAGACGACGATCGGCATCGATGCGATCGACCGCGCGAAGCGCCAGATCGGCTACTTCCACAACAGCGGCTATTACGTGGCCGAGGATTTCGACTACAACGGGCTCGTCGGCGGCAACTCGCCGATGACGCTGCCGCCTTACGTGGAATGCGCGAAGCGGCGGTTTGCGCCGCTCGACGAACGCGAGCTGTGCGAAACGTCGCTTGCCGCGCTGCAGCGCCACCTGCGGCGCCTGCCGGTCGTCAACCCGATCGCCGCGTTCCGGCGGCAGTTGCAGACCGATGCGCGAACGCTCGCCGATGCGCCGCTCGAGCATTTTCACGCGTACTCGTTCAACTCGGTGCGGCAGCTCGGCGCGAATTTCGAGCTGTTCGGCCATTACGCGCGCTGGCTGCAGGCCAGCGGTTGCGTCGGGCCGTTCGCCGAAATCCGCGCCGCGTGCGAGCGCATCGCGTCCGAAGCGATGGTGCTCGAATTCCGGCTCGCACGCGCGTGCGCGCGCGGCAAGGAGGAGCGCGGCGACTCGACGCTCGAGGCGATCGAGGCCGCCTATGCGGACGTCGTCGCGTGCGCGCGGCAGATCTGCGCGCCGTTGCGGCACGTGAAGCCCGTGCGCAGCGAGTCCAGCGACATCGCGGCACCCGTGCCGGCCATGCGGTGACGCGCGCGCGCGCCCTGCCCGCGTGGTCGATGCTGGCGACGGCCGCAGGCACCGTGCGGGAACCGCGCGACCTCCCGGTCGACGGCGGCGACTGGATCACAGCGCCGGTGCCCGGCACGGTCGCGCAGGCGCTCGCGGTGGCCGGACGGCTCGACGAAGCTGCAACCCTCGACGAGCGCGACCACTGGTACCGGATCGAACTGCGCGGGCGCGGGCCGCGCATCCTGCGCTTTCACGGCCTCGCGACGCTCGCGCAAGCGTGGCTCGACGACATGCCGATCCTCCAATCCGACAGCATGTTCGTCGCGCACGACGTGCCGGTATCGCTCGACGGCACCCACCGGCTGACCCTCTGTTTCCGCGCGCTCGCGCCGCACCTGCGCGACGCGCGCGCACCGCGCCGCGCGCGCTGGCGCACGCGGCTCGCCGAGCCGGCCGGGCTGCGCACGATCCGCACGTCGCTGTTCGGGCACATGCCAGGCTGGTTTCCGCCGTATGTGCCCACCGGCCCGTGGCGGCCCGTCGACGTGCTCGATCCGGCCGACGGACCGGTTCTGGCCGACTGCAAACTGCAGGCGCGCGTCGAAGGCGACACGGGCTGGCTCGATGCGGAACTGACGTTCGCCGCGCCGCTGCCCGATACGTTCGCAGCGCGGCTGTCGTGCGGCGAACATCATGCGACGCTCGAACGTGACGGCGCCGACCGGCTGCGTACGCACGTCGCGATACCGAACGTGCGTCGCTGGTGGCCGCATACGCACGGCGAACCGGCGCTCTACGACGTTGTGCTGCATATCGGCGATGCGCGCCGGCCGCTCGGCTCGACCGGTTTCCGCACGATCGAGATCGATTCCGGCGCCGACGGCAAGGGTTTCGGACTGCGCATCAACGGCGTGCCCGTGTTCGCGCGCGGCGCATGCTGGAGCAGCGCCGCGCCGCTCGCGCTGCACACGGACGACGCGACCTACGGCCGCCTGCTCGGGCTCGCACGCGACGCCGGCTTCAACATGATCCGCGTCGGCGGCACGATGACCTACGAGGCCGATGCGTTCCACGCGGGGTGCGACCGACTCGGGCTGCTGGTCTGGCAGGACTTCGGTTTCGCGAACTTCGATTACGCGCTCGACGATCCCGCGTTCGCGGCCAACGTCGATCGCGAAGCGACCCAGTTCCTGTCGCGTCACGGCGCTTCGCCGTCGCTGGCGGTGCTGTGCGGCGGCAGCGAGATCGCGCAACAGGCCGCGATGTCGGGGCTCGGGCCGAAGCAGCGCTTCCTCGAACTGACGGCCGACCGGCTGGCCGGCCATGCGGCCGCGCTTCGTCCCGATGTCCCGTACGTGCCCGATTCGCCCGACGGCGGCGTACTGCCGTTCACGCCGCGCGAACGCGTGTCGCACTACTACGGCGTCGGTGCGTACCTGCGTCCGCTCGACGACGCGCGACGCGCGGACGTGCGCTTTGCGAGCGAATGCCTCGCGTTCGCGAACGTGCCGTGCGACGCGACACTCGCCGGCCTCGGCTGGCCCGGCGTGCACGAGCCGCGCTGGAAAGCGGCCGTGCCGCGCGACCCCGGCACGTCGTGGGATTTCGACGATATCCGCGACCACTATTTGCAGACGCTGTACGACGTTGTGCCGGACCGGCTGCGGCGCGAGGATCCGGCGCGCTATGTCGAGCTCTCGCGTGCGGTGGTCGCGGACGTGATGCGCGAGACGTTTTCGGAATGGCGCCGCACCGGCTCGCGTTGCGCCGGCGCACTCGTGTGGCAGTTCCAGGACGTGATGCCGGGCGCCGGATGGGGCGTGATCGACGCCGCCCACCGGCCGAAATCGGCATGGTATGCGCTGCGCCAGGTGCTGCAGCCGATCCAGGTGCTCCTCGTCGACGAAGGGCTGAACGGGCTCGACGTGCACGTCGTCAACGAGCGCCCGGCGCCGCTATCGGCGTCAATCGAGCTGGTCGCGCTGCGCGACGGCCGTACGCCGGTCGCGCGGGCCGGCTGTCCGGTGCGGATCGCCGCGCACGACACGGTGCGGCTCGGCTCGGCCGAGTTGCTCGGCCGCTTCTTCGACTGGACCTATGCATACCGTTTTGGCCCGTGCGAACACGATACGGTCGTCGCGACCCTGCGTGCCGACGACGGCGCGCTGCTGTCGCAGGCGTTCCATTTTGTGTCGCGCACGCATCCGGCCGTGCTGGCGCGTCGCGAACTCGGGATCGAGGCATGCGTGTCGCGCACCGGCGAGACCTGGCACGTCGACGTCGACACGCGACACGTCGCGCGCCATGTGCAGATCGACGCGCCGGGTTTCATGCCAGGCGACGACTGGTTCCATCTCGCGCCCGGCACGCCGACGCGCATCGCGCTCGTTCCATTGCGCATCGACGGGAAGCCTGTGGCGGCCGGCGACAATGTCCCGCCCGCGGTGGAAATCCGCGCCGTGAACGCCGCGCGCGCGGTGCGAGCCACGCAGGCCGGCTGACACGACGCTGGCGGCCGCCGCGAGCGTCGTGCCGCCCTGGATCAATCGGACGAGCCCGTGCCGCGCGGCCGCTCGATACCGTACGCCTCCATCCAGCGGTACAGCGTCGCGCGCGACACGCCGAGTTCGCGCGCCGAAGCGGCAACGCGCCCGCGCGTTCGCAGCAACGCGGTTTCGATCGCCTCGCGCTCGATCGACTTGCGGATGTCGGCCACCGACGGCGACGCCGCATCGAGACAGTATTCGAGCTCGAGGTCGCGCGCTGTGATCAGGCGCCCCTCCGTCATCACGACCGCACGGCGCACGCGGTTGATCAGTTCGCGGACATTGCCCGGCCAGTCGTGCTTGTAGAGCGCGGTAATCGCATCCGTCGAGAACCCGCGCACGCGATGGCGCGCATCGCCGCGGAAGCGTTCGAGCATGTGATGCGCGAGCAGTTCGATGTCCTTGCCGCGCGCGCGCAGCGGCGGCTGGTCGATGCGCATCACGCACAGACGGTGGAACAGGTCGGCACGAAAGCGTCCTTCTTCCATCGCATCGCGCAGGTCGACGTGCGTCGCCGATACGATCCGGACATCGACCGGCACCGGCTCGCTGCCGCCAAGACGGTGGATCGAGCGTTCCTGCAGAAACCGCAGCAGGCTCGCCTGGCTCTCGTGCGGCAGGTCGCCGATCTCGTCGAGCAGCAGCGTGCCGCCGTTCGCGGCTTCGACGTAGCCGATCTTGCGCGCGTTCGCGCCGGTAAACGCGCCGCGCTCATAGCCGAACAGTTCCGATTGCAGCAGATGCGGCGGAATCGCGCCGCAGTTGACCGCGACGAACGGGCCGTTGCGCCGCGCCGAATGACGATGGATCGCGACGGCCGTGAGTTCCTTGCCGGTTCCCGTTTCGCCGAACACGAACACCGGTGCGTCGGTGCGGGCGAAACGACGCACCGTATCGAACAGCCGCAGCATCGCGCTGCAGGTGCCGACGATGCCCTTTTCCTCCGATTCGAGCTGTTCGCGATCGCGCGCGAACAGGCATTCCATGCCGTAGGCATGGCCGACCGTATCGGCGATCCGCTGATGCGACGCCGGCAACGTCACGTAGTCGAAGCAGTAGTCGCGCAACAGCGCGCGCACGTTCGGCGAGGTGGTCTGACCGACATCCACCAGCGCCACCCAGACGACATCGCGCATCGACGCGCAGGTCGACGCGATGCTGCCGATCGCATCGGCATGGCCGCCGCTCAGGTCGAGAATGCCGCAGGTAATTTCGCCGGACGTGTCGCGCAGCTCGCTCGCATGCGCGACGACCGACACCTTCCAGTCGCGGCGCGACAATTCCTTTCGCAGCATCACGGACGGCGATTGCGTCCAGTAAATCAGCGGACGCTGCCCGTTACTGCTCCCCACGCCGGCGCTCTTATCGCGCGTTATTGGCATATTCATAACAAACCATCATTTTCTGCACTCCGCGAACCGTTCGCGTGCGCGGCGGCAGGCGGCGCATGGCCGCCTTTCCGCGCTGCGTTTCCGCAGCCTTGGCGAAGATCGAAACTGCACACGGCGAGAACCCCCGGAGATCGAGCCGGATATCATCCCGTCTCGTTGTCATCGAACTCGAACGGAACACGCGGCTACGGGAGCCACGACATTCCGGCTTTGAAGCAACCCGCCGCCAGGCGGGGCACGTCGGCAAACAAAAAACCGTCCGCATGGGCATCGCGTCGTACACGACAATCGCGCCGATGCTGAACCGGAGGGCCGCCAAACCGCGCCCGGATTGACTACCCCATTTCATTCGCACCTGAATTTACACCCCGTTTCGGGCCGGTTTTGTTAGCAAAAGATAAACCTGAATCAAGCCGTTACGGCGCAGGCCGTTCCGCACCGCCCCCTTTTTGAACACTGAGATTTGATTATCTATGACCTTTCCCGTCAATCAGTGGCAAATACTACTTTTCCGCAAGATTGATACCGTCGATTACCCGCAATTACCGTCGAAATCTCGTCAAAGTGGCGGCACCGTTTCCCTCGCACCACATAATCGCGCGCGCCCCCGGATAACCCCATCCCATTGCGCCGGCGCGAGGGCCGTCCCGCCGTTACACGTCGTAATCACGCCGTAATCAACGGCATCGCGCCACGCTGGCGCTTTTCGCGAATCGCCGCCGACGAATTTGAAATTCGCGGGGCCGGCACGCGCGTCTCGCGGCGCAGCATGATGGCCATTCCAACGCGACTGGGCACCCCCGCGGTTCGACCGGATGCAGGCCCAACGGCAGGTCGCGTCGGCCGTGAATGCGGTCGGCCGCGTGCCGACGATGCGGTACGCGAGCGGCCCGTCGTCGGCAAGCGCAATCGTCGGTCCCGCGCCCCGCTGGCTCGTTCGCGGGCGATGCTGGCCAGTCGCGCTTCATTGCAGCCCGCCACGATGAATCAATTATGAAAAGGCAGCGACCCCGACG
Source organism: Burkholderia sp. AU27893 (assembly GCF_002223205.1). Lineage (NCBI taxonomy): Bacteria > Pseudomonadati > Pseudomonadota > Betaproteobacteria > Burkholderiales > Burkholderiaceae > Burkholderia > Burkholderia sp. AU27893. The sequence goes on from NZ_NKFD01000004.1 coordinate 1,376,108, forward strand.
ATGTGTGCTGTCGCACATTGCGACGCTCGCCTGTCGCGCACACCGCTCCATCGCACGCGCCGGACTTGCGAATCCGGAGCGTGAGTACGCTTTCGAACAGACCGCCGGAGCGCGCATCCGGATGATGAAGATCGCCACGCCGTACGGAACGATCGCGTCCGTGCAGCGCGGCATGCCGAAGGCATCACGCGAGGACAGCATCATGGAATGGCATTGTTGTGAATTCGAACATCTGAGCGCCGTCGATCTCTATGCAATCCTGCGCGCGCGCAACGCCGTGCTGGTGGTCGAAGACGCCCACACGCATCTCGACATCGACGGCAAGGACGCGGGCGCGCTGCACGTCTATGCGAGCGCGAGCGACGGCGACACGACGGAAGTCGCGGCCTATGCGCGCATCCTGCCCGGCGACGACATCGATCCGGACGTCATGATCGACAAGGTGCTGACGAGCGAAAGCTGCCGCGATGACGAGACGCTCGAGCGTTTGATCGGGCGCGCACTCACCGCCGCGCAGGCCGCATGGCCGGACACCGCGGTGCGCATGCACGTCCCCGCGCCGCGTCAGGCGTTCTACAAACGGTTCGGATTCCGCAAGGCCTACGGTCCGTATCTCGAACAAGGGGCGCCGTTCGTCGGCCTGATCCGGCCGGCCGACCGTACGGCCGGTGCGCTGCGTCACCTGCTGTCGCGCGCGGTTTCGTTCTCGCGCGACGACGATACGCGCGCCGACGGCCGCCCTCACACCCGGCTGCCCGCCGATACCGGAGCGAACCGATGACCCGCGCCCTTCACCCGGTTCCCGAACCCGATCTGCCGAATATCCTGCCGGTGATTCTCGCCGGCGGTTCCGGCACGCGGCTGTGGCCGCTGTCGCGCGAACAGTATCCGAAGCAGCTGATCGAGCTGGTCTCGAACGAGTCGCCGCTGTCGGCGACGGCGCGCCGCCTGAACGGCATCGCGAACGCGTCGCTCGGCGACACGCTGCTACTCGTATGCGGCGAACAACATCGCTTCATGAGCGCCGAGCAGGTACACGGCCGCTCGGCGCCCGCCCGCATCCTGCTGGAGCCCACAGCCCGCAACACGGCGCCCGCGCTGACGCTGGCCGCGCTCGATGCGAACGCGCTCGCGAACGATCCTGTCCTCGCCGTGATGCCGGCCGATCACGTGATCGCGGATGTCGCCGCGTTCCAGGACGCGGTCGCACGCGCGGCGCGTTATGCGCAGGAAGGCGCGATCGTCACGCTTGGCGTGCTGCCGCGCCGCGCGGAGACGGGCTACGGCTACATCCAGGTCGGCGAGCCGCGCTCGGGCCGCCACGGCAGCCACGGCGGCTACGCGATCGGACGCTTCGTCGAAAAACCCGATGCGACACTCGCCGAGCGCTACCTGCAATCGGGCGATTACTGGTGGAACAGCGGAATCTTCGTCACGCGCGCATCGGTCTGGCTGAAAGCGATCGGTGCACTCGCGCCGGACATCCATGCCGCCTGCGACAACGCGTGGCGCGCCGGCGTCGCCGACGATCCGTTCTTCCGGGTCGATGCGGCCGCCTTCGATGCGTGCCCATCGGATTCGATCGACTATGCGGTGATGGAGCGCCTCGCGGAACACACCGAACTCGGCATCGAAGGCATTGTGGTGCCGCTCGCGGCCGGCTGGTCGGACGTCGGCACGTGGGACGCGATCTGGGAAATCATGCCGAAGGACGATCACGGCAACGTCGCGCGCGGCTCGATCGTCTTCGAGGATACGCAGGACAGCCTCGTGCGTTCGGAAGGCCGCCTCGTCGCGTGCGTCGGGATGAAGGACGTCGTCGTGATCGAGACGGCCGATGCGGTGCTGGTCGCGAACAAGCACGACGTGCAGCGCGTGAAGAACATCGTCGCGCGCCTGAAGAGCGACCGGCGCCCGCAGGCGAGCGAGCACCGCAAGGTGCAGCGGCCGTGGGGCCATTACGATTCGATCGATCTCGGCGAGCGCTTCCAGGTGAAGCGGATTGTGGTCGAACCCGGCAAGCAGCTGTCGCTGCAGATGCACTATCACCGCGCCGAGCACTGGATCGTCGTGCGCGGCACCGCGAAGGTGACGCGCGGCACCGAGACGTTCCTGCTGTGCGAGAACGAATCGACCTACATCGCCGTCGGCGAAGTGCATCGGCTCGAGAATCCCGGCCGGATTCCGCTCGAAATCATCGAGGTTCAATCGGGCAACTATCTCGGCGAGGACGACATTGTGCGGTTCGAGGATCAGTACGGGCGGGCAGTCGTCGGGACCGCGCCGCCGCCCCCGTCGCTCGCCTCGCGCGAACCGGACGAGGAAGCCGCGGAACGCGACGTCATCCGGTAAGTGCGTGCGGTTCGCGACGGCATGTGTGAAGCCAACACCCGCCGCCGCGCGAACAACGGGCGGCCGCCTGTTCGCCGCCTGGCGCCGCCGGCCGCCTGAGGGACTCGCGCACGCGCGGCAACACCGACGTATCCGCGCCGATCGCGTCGCCTGCCGCCGACAGCGGCTGAAGCGCGGCGCCCGCACATGGCGTGCCCTTCGCCTGCTGTCCCGATGCCCCCACCTGCCGGCCGGCCGCGCAATCGTGCGCAGGGTCGATCCGGACCGGCATTCCGCCGATCGCCGACAGTTGATTGTCCGCGAGCCGCACGCCCGACACGTTTCCCCACAGGCGAATGCCGTCGAATCGCGCATGCGACACGCGATTGCCGATCACGGTCACGCGCGACACCGAACCCGACCACGTGCTGACCTCGATCGCCGCCTGCTGCGTGACCGGGCGAGCATCGGCCCGATCCGTCGCCGTCTGGATATCCGCGATCGAATTACCCTCGATGCGGATGTCGGACGAGCCGGCGGTGCGATTGCTGTCTTCCTGGGCGACCAGAATCCCGGAGCTCACCTGTACGTTGCGCACGACGTTGTTCGAGATGGTGACCTCCGCACCGCCGACCACCGTGATGCCCCGCCCCCACGGATTGCCCTCCAGCGAGTTGCCGGTAATCAGCACGTTGCGCGTCAGCACGCCTTCCGCCTGGTAACTCACCACGGCGATCATGTCGTCGCCGGTGCCGCGCACGACGTTGCCCTGCACCAGCACGTTGCGCGAGCCGTGCGTCATGTGAATACCGTCCGCCAGCGTCGACAGCACCTCGTTGCCGACGATCGCGACGTCCGCGCCGCCGAACACGAAGATCCCGCCTCCCGCGCCGCCGTCGATGACGTTGTCGAGCACCTGCACACCGCGCCCCGTCACCTCGACCTTCGACGACTCCGGCGTCGTGAGGCGTGTCGTGCCGGTTCCGGTGAGCCTGAAGCCGACGAGCGTCGTACCGTCCCCGCTCATCTCGATCGTCTGGTCGCCGGGAGTGGTCGCGATCAGCGTCGCGCCGTAGCCCGACAACACCACATGCCGCTGCCGCACGACCAGCGACCGGCCGACCACATACCGGCCCGGCGCGAACACCAGTCGCTGGCCCGGCTGCAACGCGTCCAGCGCACGTTGCAGCATGTCGGCCTGATCGGCCGCGTCCGCAGCGGGACGAACGACCGCATCCGGCACAGTCGCATGAGGCGCACCAGGCGCGGACGTGCCGGATGCCGCCGCGGCACCGCCCGGCCACGCCAGCCCGCCTGCCGCGCACATGGCGGCGAGCGCTGCGCGCGCGAGAAACGTGCCACGTGATCTACGCATATCGAGTCGACTCCCTGGAATGACTTCGAACGTGCCGGCCCGCGCATCCGAATCGCTGCATGCCGACCGAGTTGTCCTCCGACGATACCGTCGATTGGACCATTCGAACCCGCCGCACTTCAGTGCGTCAACAGACCAATACGTCCTGCCTGCGCGGCGTATCGGGTATCCGACTTGCCGTTGACGCTTCATCGCGCTTTCGCTGAAGCGGATCGCGGAACGGTAGGCTCGCGAACCGAATGCCGATCGACGACGCGTATCATGGCCGCCATGCGACGCGACCGTGCTCCGGGGCACCGCACCCTGCGCGCCGGGCACCCGGATCGTCCGCACGTCGCTCGTCCAGAATCCGTTCATGACCACCCTGACCATCGCAATCTGCAACTACAACCACGGCGCGTACCTGCGCGAAGCGATCGATTCGGCGCTCGCACAAAGCGCGCCCGGCATCCGCGTGCTGGTCGTCGACGACGGTTCCACCGACGATTCGCGCGACATCATTCGCTCGTACGGCGAGCGCGTGACGGCGGTGTTCCAGGAGAATCGCGGTCAGGTCGCCGCGTACAACCGTGCGATCGAGCATCTCACGACGCGCTACGTGATCCTGCTCGACGCCGACGACCTGCTCTATGCCGACGCGGCGGCCCGCGTGCTGGCCGCGTTCGCATCCGGCGACTTCGTAAAGGTGCATTTCCGCCTCGACGTGATCGCGCGGGACGGTGCGGTGACCGGGGCCAGCGTACCGCAGTCGGCCGTCGACACCGATTGCGGCCGCCTGTTGCGCGCGGGCTGGCTGTACCCGTCGCCGCCCGCATCGGGCAACGCGTATCGGGTCGATGCGCTCAAGCGCATCTTTCCGGTGCCGGTCACCCCGGACAATCTTCATGGTGCGGATTTCTACGCGATCTACGGTATCGCGTTGCTCGGCGCCGTGCACATGATCGATGCGACGCTCGGCGGCTATCGCGTCCACCAGCAGCCGGGGACGCGTCCGTCCGCCGACACGCCGGCGCTTGCGCTCACCAATTCGGAAGACGCCGCGACGGGCGCGCTGAAAGCCGAACGCCGGTGGGCGACGCTGCGCATGCTCGCCGCCACGCGGCTGCACGAAGCATTGCCGATCGCGCCACTCGACTTCGCGATCGAGAAAGCCCGCTTCGCCAGCACGCTCTATCACGCCCCGCTCGTGCGGCGCTGGCGCTGGTTCCTGTGCGAATCCGGACGCTACTGGCAAACCGTGCTGCGCAACCCATTCTGGGGCGTTGCCAAGAAAGCGGCCGTAGCCGGGCTGTCGCTCGCATGCTTGCTGCCGTCGGCAACGCTCAGCAACCGCGCGATTCGCTATATCTCCAATCCGCTCGCACGCGTGCGCAAGTCATCCGGCCGTCACGCCGACGCGCGATAGCGTCGCCGAATCGCGCATTCGGTAAGCCATCGCACCCAGTGGGTCGCGCATGCGCTGCACAATGATCCGGACCAGTGGATTCACGCGCACTGACCGGACTTCGTCGTTGTCCCGGCTCCAGCCGTCGTAGTCGAACGCCGGTTTCGATGTTCGGAGGCGTCGCGCCCGCACGTATGACGCGGCATGGATTCCTCGCGCTTCATCGTGTCCGGCGCTCCTGCGGCAACGTCGACTCGACCTTCCAGCGGCGGAAACCATCACGCTGCCTCGTCGGCGCCAACCCGCGACTGTGACAGCAGGATCCAATGGCCGCGACTGCGATGCATTTATCAATCAGGAATGCATAGTTTCACGAACCGGATATCGAGACCGCAAGATTCGCAGGCGACTCATCGTCACGACGTGCGATGAATTTTCGAGCGAATCGCTGGACCCACAGATGACCCAACAAAAGATCGTTCATATCGCCGAAGCATTCGGTGGCGGCGTGCTTTCGATGCTGACCCATCTCGCCAACCATGCCGCAGCGACCGGCGTCGACGTGACGGTTCTGCACTCGATCCGATCGGAAACCCCGACCGATTTTTCGACGCTGTTCCTGCCCGGCGTGAAGCTCGTGTACGTCGACATGGCGCGCGAGGTGAGCGTCAAACAGGATCTACGCAGCGTGCGTGCGCTGGTCCGGAACCTGCGCGACTGCAAACCGACCGCGATTCACCTGCACTCGTCGAAGGCCGGCGTGCTGGGGCGAATCGCCGCCCGGATCGCCACTCCGAACGCGAAGGTGCTCTACTCGCCGCACGGACTCTCGTTCCTGCGTCGCGACGTGTCGCGCATGAAGCAGTACGCCTATCTGAGCTTCGAACGCATCGCGGCGCACATCGGCGGCACCATCGTCGCGTGCTCGGGCAGCGAGCTCGCCGAGATCAGGGGAAAGGTCCGGGCAAAATCGACGGTCCTGGTGGAAAACGGTGTCGATGTGGCGGAGATCCCGCCGCGTCGAATGCGCGACGATCGCAAAGTCGTCATCGGGATGAGCGGTCGGGCGTCGTACCAGAAGAATCATCACGCATTCGTGCGACTCGCCGACATGCTGCACGACACGGACGTCGAGTTTCTCTGGATCGGCGGCAACGCGGCCGAGATTCCGGATCCCGGCCAACGCGGAGCCGTCGTCTGCAGCGGCTGGATACCCCGCGCACGTGCGCTCGCGCTGACCTCGGAGCTGGACATCTACGTCCAGACTTCCCGCTGGGAAGGCATGCCGGTCGCGCTGATCGAAGCGCAAGTCGCCGGCATACCGGCCGTGGTGACGGACGTCGTGGGCAATCGCGACGTGGTGATTCACGGCGTGACCGGCTACGTCGCGTCGAACGCCGCCGAGATGGCCACGTATCTGACGACGCTGCGCGACGACCGGCAGCTTCGCGAGCAAATGGGCGCCGCAGCGCGAAAACGGGCGATTCAGCGGTTTTCGATGAACGCGATTTTCCGGCAGTGGAATGCGCTCTACGGACTCGATACCGAGGAGCCGCGTGTCGACACGCGCGACTTCAAGCCGGTCGCACCGGATCACGTCAAAGCCTGATTCCGAATTCGATATCTTCTTGTTGACATGATCACTTTCAATAAACCGAAGCAACTCGTCTATAACGGCCGCTTCACCACGCAGAAGACGACCGGCGTGCAGCGCGTCGCGCGCGAGCTGATCGCCGCATTGATCAAGTTTCAGCCGCAGGATCCGGTGACCGTGCTGGTGCCTCCGCAGCCCGGCGTCGAGGTCAGCGGCGCCAGGACGGTCAAGGTCGGCTTTTACAAGGGTGTGGTCTGGGAGCAGTTGGTGCTCCCGTTGTTCGCTCGCCGGGGCCGCATCGTCAATCTCAGCAATTCGGCATCCGTTTTCATCGGCAACCAGATCATCTACATGCACGATGCGGCGGTGTTCGACACGCCCGCACATTTCTCACGCCCGTTTCGCGTGTGGTACCGGATCATGTTCTGGATCCTCGCGCGCACTTCCGTCTGCGTGCTGACCAACTCCTATTTCTCACGGGATCGCCTCGCGCATCACTGCGGCGTGCCCGCGGAGAAGATCAGCGTCGTGCCGCTCGGTGCGGATCATCTCGATGCGCTGGAAGCGGACACGAGCGTGCTCGACAAGCATGCGCTGACGCCCGGCCGATTCGTGCTCGCGGTCAGCAGCATGAATCCGACCAAGAACTTCGGGCGGCTGATCGCGGCTTTCCGGCAGATCGACGATCCGTCGGTCGATCTCGTCATCGTCGGCATGCAGAACACCACCGTATTCGGCAAGCAGGATCCACTGTCGGCCGCCGAACCGAACATCAAGTACGTCGGCTACATCAGCGACGAGCAATTGAAGGCGCTGTATCAGAACGCGGCATGCTTCCTTTATCCGTCGATCTACGAAGGCTTCGGCATACCGCCTCTCGAGGCGATGCGCTGCGGCTGTCCGGCGGTCGTCGGCAAATCGGCCGCGCTGCCGGAAGTCTGTGCCGATGCGGCCCTGTACTGCGATCCGTATTCCCAGGACGACATCGCACGGCAATTGCGGACCCTGCTCGATTCGGCCGAGCTCAGGGCCGAGCTCAAACGCAAGGGAAGCCTGCACGCGGAGAAATATCGCTGGCGCCGAAGCGCCGAGATGATGACGGAGATCTTCGAGGGGCTGTAAGCGCGATTCCCGAAATCCCGCATTCCCGCATGCCGGCGCCGCAACGACGCCGGCATGCGCCGCGCGCTGCGCCGGTTACCCGGCGTTGACCGGGTTGCCGGTCGCGGCCCGGTGATTTCCGAACATGCGCTTGCCCAGATACGACCTGATCGGTTCTTCGACGAATTTCGCCAGGATGGCGGCGGACACGATCGAAAGAAACGCGGCGAGCATCGCGGTTCGGACAATGTGGATGTCGGCCTGTGGCGCATACGCGAACACCAGCCTTCCGATCGGATAGTGCACGCAATAAAGCGGATACGAGATCCAGCCGAGGAACGCGCTGAGCCTTGCAATCGCCTTGCCGCTGGGCGCGAGCGTGGCCCCCCGGTAAACCAGTGCAGGGGCGACGAACAGCAGGATCGCCACTGAATAGATCCCCTTGATCGACGACGGAAACGCGACGACCGCCAGGAATACGACAAACAGCATGTAGTCGTTCTTCACCAGCCCGCCGATGAACCAATGCGACTTCGCCGGAAGATTCGCGTCGTACATCTTGCCGATCGCGATTCCCAACAAGAACCCGTAGCCCACCCTGAAGAAGCCGCCGAAGAAGTTATCCGCCGCCCAGCCCTGGCTCATCAGGATCGCCAGCTTGTCGTTATCGAGACTGGCGAGGAAACCGTATACGAGGAATGCGACGAGACAGGCGTAGGCCCATCTCGACAGATTGCGCGCGCTCATCCTGATTGCCACGATCAGGACGACGCTCGCGAACATCTCGAAGAACAGCGACCAGGCAGGCGGGTTCAGCGGGAATACGCCGGGATCATTGATGGACGGCAAGCTGTGATTCGCCGCACCGACGAAACCTGACACCGAAAAGCGACCGAGGTACGGAACGAGAAAAAGATTCTGGCCGGTGGCGGCCACCAGGTTGCCCGTCGAGAACCGCGCGGACGAATTGGCCTGCATGACGATAAGGCTGGCGAAGCCGATCGCGAACCCGATGAGAATCATCGGGTACAGGCGTATCAACCGGCGCTTCAGATACTCGCCACGCCATGCGTCCTGGCGCAGCCGTTCACCGTAAGAGTACGCAAGAATGAATCCGCTCAACATGAAAAACATGTCGACGGAAAGATAGGCACCCTGCAGGATCGTGCTCGATAGTTCCTGCAGGAAATGCATGAACATCACGCTGATGGCAGCGATGCCTCGCAAGCCGTCCAGGATTTCGAACTTCTGCTTGTGACTGGCCATGAAAGTGACTGGCTCCGGGAAATATCGATCTTGCAGGTTCGGCACGCGTCGGCGCGCACTTGCACGGGTCCGGCAACCTGCCCCTGCGATCGCCGTACCGCCGACGCGGATCAGAAAGTCTTGTAGACGATGTCCGGCGCGGGCGAATCGGAAATGACCAGCACCAGCACGGTCACGACCGCCAATACCGTGCACCACGAGGTACGGACGTAACGCGACAGGAACAGTCCGGCCATGCCGCCTTGCGTCATACGCGCGTATCCCGCATTGAGCACGGCAAGCGTCACCGTCGCGCCGACGAATACCACCAGCCACACGAGCGCGACGAGTACCGGGCCGAGCGTGGTCGCGATGGCCTGGATTTCGCTCCAGGTCGACCAGAACCACAACAGGCTGAACGCGAAAAACGTGAACGTCAGCCCGCGCGCGCAATGGGTGTAGAGCGGCGTGTTGCACAGCGCGACGTACCGTTTCTTGCCAAGCCATTGGGTCATGCGGATCTGATACAGCTTGTTGACGCTGACGCCCCCGCCCTGCAAGACACCGAAGAACAGGAACATCGACGTCTGCCCGTGCCAGGCGCCGACCAGGAAGAACGTCACGAAGAACGCGACGACACCCAGATACGGCTCCAGTGAACGCGACGGAAAGCGACGCATGAGTGCCATCAGCAGCGGGTTGTAGACGTAGGTCTTGAGCCAGCCGGAGAGCGTGATGTGCCAGCGGCTCCAGAATCCGATGAAGTTGGTCGACGAGAACGGCCGGTCGAAATTCTCCGGCAGCGAGATCCCGAAAAAGCGCGCGACACCGACGACCGTGTCCGTGTAGCCGGAGAAGTTGAAATACAGGTAGACCGGATAGATCGCAGCGATCGTCAGCCCGGTCAGAATGCGCTCGCCGAGCGGTTGCGCCGGCGACAGTTGCGCAAGCGCCTGATGATGGACGTGCGACAGCGCCACCGACACGATCGCCACCTTGAAGAATCCCACGATGACACGCTCGAGCGCGACGCCGTAGTCGATCGCATCCGGCCCCGGCCGCTCGTTCGTCTGCGTTACGCTGTAATCCTGAAAGCGCTGAATCGGCCCCGATACGATCGACGTGAAGTTGAGCACGTAATTCAGATACACCACCGGTGTCACGCGAACCGGCAGGCCCGGACTGCGAGCGTCGATGATGAGGTGGAGCATCCGGAAAAAGATGTAGGACACGCCGATCGTCACGTAAGGGTGCGACAGCAGCAACGCGGACGGCACGAATGTATAGCGTTTGAGCCAGAAGAACAGCGCGATCACGATCGCGAGGATCGGGGCGAACGCCGCCAGCCACTGCTTCGTCTGCATGCCCCGGACGCTCAGATAGCCGACGAGCAGGAATGCGGCGAACGGAATCCACGCGACCGGATCGCGGGAAAACGTGGCCAGGAACAGCAGGTTGGCCACGAGAAATACCGTGTTTTGCCAGGTCAGCGAGCGAGACAGGTTGAAGATCAGCGCGGCAACGGCCGCGAAGGCGAAGAACTGGAAGGATGGAATATTCATCGGGCGGCCTGGATACCGTTCGAAACGATGGCGGCGGCATGCGCCGCCAGATTCAATGTGACCCGCATGCCGACAACGCGGGCGAACCGCCGGTGGTAAGCGCCGTCACCATGCTTTGCGCGACAACGCGCGCGCCGGCGGCGTTCAGATGGTTGTCGACCGGATAGTAGTAATCGGCCGGGTTCGCCGACTGCTTCAGGCTCGAGGCCAGGTCGATGTAGCGCATGCCGTGCTTCGCGGCGATTTCGGCCATCGCGCGATCGAGCGCCCACGGATCGATCCCGCTCGGCAGCGCTTTCGCGGCCAGGAGCCCCGCCTGCGTGCGCTGCGGAATCAGCATCAGCGCCACCGGCACGCCCGTCGCGCGAAACCTGTCCGCGACCGTGGCGGCCACTTTGTCGAACGTCTCGAGCCGCTCGCGCCAGGCGGTCGAAAATGGCGGGCGAAGGAAATCGGCCTTGTCGCCGTATTTCAGATACATCGGCACCTGAATGTCCGGATTTTCGAACATGTAGTGCTGTGCGACGGCAATGGCACGGCTCCCGCTCAGCCAGCCCTTGACACGCGCCATCAGGTCGCTGCGCGGTTCCGGCGCTGCGGTGGCCGCGGGCGCATCCGCGACGTCGGGCAAGTTGATCTTTTCCAGATCGAACGGCGCAACCGTGAGTACCGCTGCATCCGGCTGCAAGGCGAGCGCCGGCCCGATCCGGTTCAGCACCTTGCGGAACGGCAGTTCGTAGACACCGAGATTCTGGACCTCGACCGGCGCGCCGCACATCCTGCTCAAATCCTGTTCCGCCAGCGCCGCGAACGACTGGTCATACGGGAGGCTCGTGCCTTCGGCAAACGACGTGCCGAGCAACGCCACGCGGCGCGTACCGGCGGGCTTCGGCCCGCAATCCTCGGTCGAGCGGAACCCGCACGCGTTGTAGTGGTAAGCGATCCACGGCGTTTCCGGGGTCTTGACCGTCATCGTGCAATTCGGAACGTTGCGCATGCCCTCCGCCGCATCGGCTACACGACATTCGCCCCCGTGCGTTCCCGCGCTCCAGATCGCCCTCGTCACGCATTCGGCGGCGACGAACAGGCAGATCACCGTCGCCACGACGATCAACGGCAGTAGTACATAGTCCCGGCGCGGCAGCCGGCGAGAAACCGCGACGTCATCCGTCTCGCGAAACGACGTGAGTGGTACGGTGTTTTTCATGGTTCAGGCGGCAGCCATCGTATCGAAACCCGCCCGCGTCACGGCGAAGTGACCGGGCGCGATCTCGCGGTCGCTGGCCATTTCCCAGACCGTCGTGCCGTCCGGCTCTTCACGCACGGCTTCGAAACCGAGCTTCGCATAGTGATCCTTGACCAGCGCATTGCGGTCGGTCGGGACATAACGCCCGATCACGCGCGTGACATCGCGCTGGTGCGCATGCTGCAGCACTTCGCGCAACACCATCTGCTCGACCTGGCGCCCGAGCACGCGGCAGCTCATCAACCACGAATCGATCTGCCAGGTATTCGACGCATGTTCGTCGGGCCGGCAAATCACGACCGAGATCATGCCGTTGTCGCCGAACGTATCCGTCAGCCGAACCTGCAGCGTAAAAACTCGCCCGTCGCCTTCGAGCGCCTGGATCTCCGCGTCGGTATAGCGGCGCGTCGTCAAATTGAACTGGTTCGACTTGTTGATCAACTGAACGATGCGTGCCCGTCCGGTATCGTCGAACGGTGCGAAATCGATCTTCATGTCGAGCGAACGCAAGTACGCATCCATGTCGCCGGCCTGACTGCGCAGCGCCACGCGGCGCGCATTGTCCTGGTACATGTCCGCGCGCTTCCGATCTTCCGGCAAGAATGCGAGAGACTCGAAATAGCCCGCGGCGGCCAGGGTTCGCGCGTACAGCGACGGATCATCGGGCAACTCGGGAACGGCGACTTCGGGCAACGTCGTACGAACCAGATTCCGCTCGACCGGATTGTCGTCGAGGAACACCATCGCATCGATACCGAGCGACAGTTCGTCGGCAATCGCGCGAATATTGGTCGCCTTGTCGTTCCAGTTGGCCTGGAACACCGCAAAGTGTTGCTCGCGCAACAGCATTTCAGGGTGTTTTTGAAACGGCAGACGCGCCGTGTCGTCATTGTTCTTCGACGACACCGCGAGCACGATGCCGCGCGCTCTCAGCGAGAGCGCGAGCTGCTGCACCGCGAGATGGGCTTCGCCGACCGCATCGCCCTGCGCCACCTTGATGCCTTCGAGCAAGTCGTCGCCGATCACCCCGCCCCACAGGGTATTGTCGAGATCGAGTACCAGCACGCGTCGGCTCTTGCCGCGCGCCGCGCCGAGCAGCCGGCCCACATGATCCGCATACAGCGGCACGTAGTCGCCGGCAAACGGATACTTGGCCAGATTCCATTGCGCGGGCGAATGCCAGTTCGCGACGCCGACCGTCCCCGCGACATGCGCAACGTCGAACAGGATGTCGTTCGATTCCGCCACCCGCTGCGCGAGTGCTCGATTGAAACGTTCGACGAGATTGAGCGGCGTGCCGGCAATCAGTGCATCCCGGTTGCCGAACAGCGTGTCGGACGGCGGCGCGAGCGTCTGGACGATCGACAGCGCGTTGCCGTGCTGCCTGAAGCCGGCGCGCAGTGCATCGATCTGGTCCAGCGCCGCGGCCACGCCGTGCTGCGCCGCTTCCTCGTCGCCCGGTTGTGCGTTCAGCGGCAACCCGCGGTAGTCCAGGGCCACCAGCACGGCATCGACTTGCGCGCGATTGATCGTCGAATCGGGCGCCAGGGCTTCCTGCATGACCTGCCCGTAGTGTCCCGACACGATCTCCAGCGCAACGCCATGACGCGCGGCGCTGGCGACGAGCGGCAACACGAGATGATCGAGCGTGCCGTTGCCGACCAACCCGAGCCGGAACGGCGTAAGCGGTGCAAGCGTACGCCCCGCGCGCTGCAAGGCAACGATCGCGCGCCCCAGCTTGATCAACTGATTTTCGCCGAGCGCGCAGCTGGCCAGTTGGCGTATGCGACTGCCCAGTCCGGCACCCGGATCATCGTGGATCGATTCGCCGAGCTCGCGGCAGCGCGCGGAGAAATCGTCAGGCGGGCGCGGCAACCAGGCCAGCGCAGTGTACAAATCATCTTTCATCGGGCGGCGCTCTCGGCGAAGCGGGTTCTGGACTGGAAATGCGGGCCGACGCGCGTCATGCGACGTGGCGCTTGCTGATCAGGTCTGCAAATTCACCGACGTTCTTCAGGCCGGAAATATCGGCGGCGGCAAGCTTGATTCCGAACGCGCGCTCGACGCTCAGAACCAGACGGATATGCGACAGGCTGTCCCAGCCGTCGACGTCGGCGGCGGTCAGTTGAGGCGTTGCCACCAGCTCGTCGTCGTCGAATACGTCCCGCAACACATCGGTCAACTTGGCATAGACGGCAGATTGGCTCACGGCGAAGGCATCCTTTGACGTAGGGAAAAATGAACGATGCGATGTACCCGGTCGAAGTCGTTCTCGCGTACGTCATCGCATTGCGTCGGTCAGCGGTTCGTGGCAGCACGACAACCTCGACCATCGTACAAATGCTAGCCCGGCGATCGAATCATTAACGTGCGAAAAGCTACTTTTCCGGGAGACTGCAAGGCTCGGATGCAGGTTTCGACTCGCGGGCGGAATGTCGAGCGGGTGCGCGACCGCGTGCGCCTCACGGCGCGGCAGGACGGGTGAGCGGCGCGACCGACGCCGGTCGCTTGACGAAATAGCGGAACACGACGATCAGCAAGACTGTCGGCACGAAATTCCGTCCACTGAACAAATTCGGAATTCGAAGAATTTCCATGATCGAAACGAAGAGCACGGCATGCGCGCAACACCAGAACCCCGCTCCACTCCGCCAGCCTGCGTAGCTCCGCCCGAACACCCAGCCGAGGACGACCGCATCGAGCAGCCCGAACCAGCCCCATTCGTAAAAGTGAACGAAGATCCCCGACGGATTGTTGAATTCCGGGTCGGCGTAGCTGTTCAGGAACACGGTGATGCTGTCGGTCGAATCGAGCCACGGCTCCAACGGCGCACCGATGATCGGAAAATGCAGCAACCAGTCGAAGGTGAACATGGGATGGCCGCTGCCCCACCCGAGCACGCTCAGTATCCCCGCACCGTTGTTCAGCGCCGTCGAGTAATACAAGCCGAGACGTTCGATCGCGAAATCGAAAATGTTGTCGTAGACGGTGACGTAATAGGCCTCCCACGACCGGTTGTACTCGTTCGCGATGAAGAGCCCGAACAGCAACGGAATCGCGGCGTACGGCCCGAGCGTCAGCAGTCGCGAGAACCGGCCGCGAAGCCGGAACCGCACGATCATGAGCACGCATGGCAGCGCCACCTCGATCAACGCGAGCCGCTCGGCAAAGATGAAGCTGCGCAGCAGCGTCAGCACCGCGAGCACGCCCAGGTAAACCTTGTAGCGGTTCAAGCCCTTGACCGGTGTCTTGAACACGTAGAAATACAGCACGACGTACGGCGCGGCTGCCTGGGTGAACGAGCTCAGGCCCGTGAAGTGCCCTTTCTGCTCGAGCATGACATACGCATTCGCTTCGCCGTGCAGGAACGCCAGCAACAACGCCGGACGCGCGAGAATCCCGCCCAGCAGCATCAGATTGCCGAACATCGCGAGCACGAACACGAAATCGAGTACGCCGGGGAGCAGCTCGGCGGGCGCGGCCGGCGGCCCCCGGCGCGACTGCGCCTCGGTCGTCGCCAGCCACGCCGTCGCCACGACCACCACCAGGAACAGTGCGCCGACCCAGGCGTAATAGCCGTCGAAGTAGAGCCGCGCAATCGATTTCTGATTGACCAGCAGACTCAATGACAACATCCCGTACAACGGCAGGATGAAGATCAGCACGAGCCGGGCGGGATCTTCCCACCAGTAACCCGTGTAAGCACCTGCGTCGCGACCGACACGGGCCGCCTTGCGTGCCGTCGCCCCGCTTTGTCGCGGGCGGGGTCGGCCTTCGCCCACGCCACGCGGTCTCATGAAGCACGTTCCATCTGTTGTCGCGATACCGCCATTCCATTGGCGATCGCCGCGGCCTGATGCGTATTCGTATCCGTATAGCCGTAGTCGTACCGACCCGGCGCGCCCTGGTAATCGTTCAGGATCACGCCGCGCACATCGATATGCGCGTGCTCGAGCCGTCGCGCGCTTTCGTCGAGCTCCGTCAGCGTCGTCACGCCGCTACGCGCGACGAGGAACACCGTGCCCGCCAGACGCCCCAGCACCAGCGCATCGGCGACCGGCAGCAGCGGCGGGCCGTCGAGCACCACCATGTCGTAGCGCGACGCGAGCTGCCCGATCAATTCGGCGAACGCGGGCTGGAGCAGCAGTTCGCCCGGATCGGGAACGACGCTGCCCATCGCGATGAAATCGAGGCCCGGAGTCACGCCGCGCTTGATTGCCTCGTCGAGCGCATGGGTGCCCGCCACCACGTCCGACAGCCCCGGCGCACGGCTATAGCGGAACCGGTCGTGCAGCGAACCCTTGCGCAGATCGGCGTCGATCAGCAGGACCCGCCGTTTCGCGGCACCGGCGAGCGACGCGATATTCGCAGCGACGAACGACTTGCCGACGCCCGTCGTCGGCCCGGAGATCAGCACGACCCGATTCGACGCGGCCGGCATCGCCAATTGCAGCGACGCGCGCAGACCGCGCAAGCTTTCGAGCGCGGCGTCCTGCGCGCCGACCGGCGCAATCGACGTGCGCGGACCGGGCCGGCCGGCCTTGGACCGCAGTTCCGCGGCCGCCGCGATCGCGCTGTGCGGGACGGTCGCGAACACCGGCAGCCCCGTCGCCCATTCGATTTCTTCCGCGTCGCCGATCGTGCCGACGACACGCTGCCGGGCGATCACGATCGCCGCGCCAGCCAGCAGGCCCACCATCAGGAGACCGACCACTGCAACCCCGCGATGCGGACCAATCGGCTGCTCGGCGATCTTCGCCGTATCGACGATCCGCACGGTGCCGGTCTTGCTGGCACGCGCGAGGACCATCTGCTGGCGCGTATTGAGCAGGTTCGTGTACAGCGCGGTATCCACGGCCACGTCGCGCTGCAGCTGCAGCACGCCCTGCTCCACGGTCGGCAGCTGCTGGATCTGCTTGCGTGTCGTGTCGAGCGAGCGCTGCGCATCGGCGAGCTGCGCATCGACGGCCGCAACCGCCGGATGCTTCGGCATGAAGCGCGTCATCAGTTCCTCACGCCGCTGCTGCAGCGTCTGCACGCGCGTCTCGATGTCGACCGCCTGTTGCCGCAATGCCAGCGCTTCGTCGCTCGTATTGACCGTCCCGTGCGACGCACGGAATGCGTTGAAGCGGTTTTCCGCCGCCTCCAGCTGGGCCTTCAACTGCGGCAACTGGCCGTCCATATAGCGGATCAGCTTGTCGGCCGCCTCGGACTTGCGTTGCGTGTTCTGCGCCAGATACGCGTCGCCGATCGCGTTCAGCACGCGGCTGTCCTGCACGGGATCGGTGCCGTCGAGCGTCACGCCAACCATGTTCGACTGCTTGCCGCGCTCCGAGATCAGCGCGTTCTTCTGCAGCCACGTGGACGCCTCCTCGTCGCTGTAACGCGTCAGGTCGAAGCGTGCGCCGGGCTTGCCGGCCACGCCGCGCACGAACACGTCGATCGCGCCTTCCGGCGTCTCGACGTGCAACGGCTGGCCGATACGGCCCTGCCACATCGGCCCTTTCCGGCCGAAGAGGCCGGTGCGCTGCAGCGTATAGGCGCCGTCATCGCCGACGGTCAACGCGAAGCGCTTGCCAAGCAGTCGTTTCGGCACGTCGAAGGTCGGCACGTCGATGCGCTCGGTGCCGTACACGTATCCGCCCGGCAACGGCGACGACAACCCGTCGGCGGCATTCACGAACCGCCAGCCGATCAGCGGCAGGTAATGCGGTCGGGCGTCGAGCGCGAGGTTGGTGCTGTCGATCGCGCGATCGAGCACCGCGCGGGATTTCAGCACCTCGATCTCCGTCGATGCATCCGTCTTCAGATCGAACACCGACGATGGATCGCCAGGCGGCGACGTCTGCTTCGAGTCGGTCTGGCTTTGCTCGACCTGGAACAGGATGTCGGAGCGGTAGACGGGGGCCGCGCACAGCGCATACAAGCCTCCAGCAATCGCGCCCGCAAGCGCCGTGCAAAGGATCAGGCGCCGGCCGCCATACAGCACGCCCCAGTAGCGGCGTACCGAATGGGACGGCCGCGGAATGCGCCCGCTGTGCGAGTCAGGCAGGGTCGAAGTATTCATACAGCCTCAGTCCCGTATGGCGCGACGCACCGTCGCGGTCACAAAATCCGCCGCGAATATCACGGCGAAATGGCTTTCGCCGTCAGCGCACCTTGCGCGGACGATGGAATCAGCAGGTTCACGACGCGGCTCCAGCGCACGAGCGACGACGCATCGACGAACACGACGTCGCGCCGCTCGAGCGGAAACTGGTCGGCAAGCGCGAACGACGCGGGCGAGCTGCCGTCGAGGTGGTACACCCGCGGACGG
Source organism: Burkholderia sp. AU27893 (assembly GCF_002223205.1). Lineage (NCBI taxonomy): Bacteria > Pseudomonadati > Pseudomonadota > Betaproteobacteria > Burkholderiales > Burkholderiaceae > Burkholderia > Burkholderia sp. AU27893. The sequence continues at coordinate 1,394,262 of NZ_NKFD01000004.1, forward strand.
TTGTCCGGGCCACGGCGCACGACGAACACCTGGCGCGCGTCGGACGTGTATTGACTCACGCCGCCCGTGTCGCCGAGTGCCTCACCAAGGCTCATCCGGCCGTCGGTCAATGTCAGCGTCGCGGGTCGCGACACCTCGCCGAGCACGAACACTTTCGCGTCGCTCGCCGCGCGCACGCGCACGAGATCGCCGTCGCGCAACAGGATGTTCGACGGATTCACGCCCGCCGAAATCAATGCGGGCAGGCTCACGTTCACGGTCTTGTCGCCGCGCGTCACCGATACCTGCGAGCGGTCTGCCGTCGGGGTGAAACCGCCCGCACGGTCGATCGCCTCGGGCAGCGTCATCGGCATGTCGTTGACGATCTGCAGACCCGGCGTGCGCACCTCGCCGTCGAGATAGACGCGCTTGCTGCGGTAGCTCTGCACGCGCAGCGAGAGCTGCGGCTTGCGCACGTATTCGCCGAGCCGCTTCATCAGCAGCGCGCCTGCCTGCGCCTCGGTCAACCCGGCCACGTGAACGAGGCCCGCGTAAGCGAACTGCACGTTGCCGTTCGCATCGACCGTGTAGCCCGTCGCGACCGAGCTGGCGCCGACCCCGTCGCCGCCACCGACCGTCTGCGTCGTCGGCAGGTTCAACTCGGGGTGGTCCCAGACGACGATGCCCAGCACATCGCCAGGGCCGATCGTGTACGGCACCGGCTTGCCGAACAGCTGGCGGATTTCCGCGTCGACGTTGGCCGGCCGCCCCGCATGGTGCTGCGCGACGAAGGCCGGCGTGATCTCGATCAGATCCTCGCTCGACACGTTCTGCACGCCGTCGAGGCCGCCCGATCCCGATGCGTCGGCGCTCACGCGCGCATTCGCGTCGCGCTCGGCCGGCGGGTGATAAGTCATGCCCGGCGACAGCGCACATGCGCTCAGTGCGCACGCGGCGGCCGCGATCGCCAGGCGCGACTGCCACGATGCGCGACGGGCGACGGCCCGGCGTGGCCCAGGCGTGCCGAGCGTCGATTCCGGTTGCGTGGTGATTGACATGATGTCCTTCCAAAACTGTGCGGTAACCCGCCGAACGCGGCGAATTCCGGCATTACGCTTGCCCAGCGCGGCTCGCATTGCATCGCCGCACCGCCCTCTTCACCGCACGTCACTCCATACGATTCGTCATGAACTTCTCTTCATCGCTTTCGTCGTTCGTCTGCATCGTGTCGGCCGGCTTCGTCTGTGCCGCCGGTGCGCAGACGCTGTCCAGCAGCCCCGCCGACACCCCGTCCTTTGCGTCGTCGACGCTACCGGGCCTGGTGCCGCCACAACGTTCGGCGCAAGCGGCGGTCGCACGCGCGGCCGCCGAACCTGCCACGCCCGCGTCCGCGACTGCCGCGCCCGCGCTCACGAGCCCCGCCGCGAGCGCCGCCGTTCAGCCCGACCCGCGCGCCCACGGCACGTTGCGCCGGCCGCTCGTCCCGGCGCGCCCGCATCGCGCGCAGGTGGCCAGTACACCGGCCGACGACGTATGGGGCAGTGGCACGTTGTACGCATCGCCCTACGCGAAATCACCCTTTGACGCGCCAGCCGATCCGGACTGAAGCACCCGGCCGGTCATGCCTCGGCATGACCGCGCATGCATCGATAAGGGATTGGACACCACGGCAAACGGCGCGTCTGTGAGCAACCCCACCGAACGCCCATCTTCATACGCGAGCGCGATCGCACCCCGACGCGCCACTGCATGCGACGCATGCGGCACAGCGCACGTCACGGCCTGCCGACCGACACGCTCCCGTACGATCCTGCGGCCGCTTCGAGCGTGGCAGGATCGGAGACGCGCACGACCGGCCTCGCCGAATCACGGCCGAGTGCCTGCATGCAAAGCCCGATCACGATGTCCGTGCCGACCGCGCCGTACACCGCGTGATCGACCTGCGGCTCGAGATGCAGTCGCACGTGACGCGAGTGCCTGAACGCGCGCTCGATCGCCCCGAAGTGGCGCCGCACGTCGTCGATGCCGGGATCGAGCGCGCCGTACACCAGCGTCGTCCGGACATTGCGTTGCGCCAGCACGTGCATCACGCCGCGTGGCGTGCCGGGGCGCGGCTTCCAGCCGAAGCGCGCGGCGGCCTCTTTCATCGGCACGCTGACGCGCGCGATCGCATTGGCGGCGACGGCCCCCACGATCGGCCGCAGATCGCGCCGTTCGCGCACGAGGCCCTTCCACTTTTTCCAGTCGCGCACCGATAGCCAGTAGCCGCGCACCGAATTGTTCCGCTGCTTCTGCACCGCCTCCAGCGAGAGCCCGGCCGGCCACACGAAACGCGCCAGGTTGATCGCGATCACGCCGCCGAGCGACGGCGTCTTCACGGCCGCATGCAATGCTGCATAGGCGCCCGAACAGATGCCGGTTGCGATCACCTCCGGGTAGCCGAGTGCACGCAGCCAGTCCGCGGCGGCCGCCACGTCGTCGCTCGACTGCGGTGCATACACGACCGGCGCCTGGTCGTCGGGCGCGGCAGCCCCGCTGTCGCCCACGCCATGCACGTCGATCCTCAGCGTCGTCACGCCGGCGCGTGCGAGCGTGCGCGCGAGGCGCACGCTGAAGCGCCCTTCTCCGCTGCGCGGATTCGTCGACGTGTTCGCGATCACGAGTGCCGGAGCGACGGGATTTGCCGGCCCCGTATCGGCGGGACGGCACAGCACGCCGACCACCCGGTCCGGCCCTACCGCGACGACCTGCTCGGTCATGTCCGTCATGTCGAGCGCGACAGCCGACTCGCCATTCCATGCCGGATCCAGCGGCCGCGCGGGGTCGATGCCTGTCGCCGCGCGCGGCGCCCGTTCGGCGATCCAGTTCGCGAGCGTGTCGATCGCGTCGAGCGGCAGGCGCGAGCGCGTACCGTCCAGCATCGTCGTCGACCATTCGCGGAACGAATCGGTGGCCACGTCGACGCCGCGCGCGAGCAGTGCATCGCGCAACGCAGGGCCGTCCCCCTGATCGGGATCGATCAGCAGCACCGCACCGGGCAACGCCGCTGCATCGCGCACGACGTCGCACAGATCGACCGCCTTCAGCGCATCGACGAAATCGTCGGGAAAGCGGTGCCCGAGCACGTTCATGCACGGTTCGTCGCGATGTGCGGCACGAATGGCCGGCGACGTGATGTCGAGCCACTGGCGATGCACGAACGACATCTCGCGGAGATACGCGCGCCCACGCACGACGGGCGCGAACGCCGCCAATGCGTCGACGCGCGGCGACGGACGCTGGCCGCTGCCCACGGCGGCCAGCATCGCGAACAGCGCGCCCGCACGGATTCCGACGAGCGTCAGCGACGCGACACCGACCTGGTCGCGCAGCATGTCGATCGCATCGTGAATGCTGTCGATGCACGCGGCATAGCGACCGGCATCGAGATCGTCGCCCGCGGAGTCACCACTGCACGGATAGTTGAATCGCAACACCGTGACGCCGTTACTGGCAAGGCGCTCGGCGATCGCCCGCATGAGCTTGTGCGTCCACGATGCCTCGTGGCCCAATGCTTCGCACAGGACCACCCCTTGTGTCGTCTGTCCCTCGTGCAGCCACCCCACGCAGCTGCCGAACGTAATCGGCTTCAATCGGTACTCCTCGGATCGGTATTTTTATCGGACGCGGACGCGTGTTCCGGCGGCTCCACCGAAATGAGCGATTCCACGATCGTGCGACTGCTCGACGAACACACGGCGGCGCCCCCAGCCGCGCCCCTGCGCGGCCCGCCCTGTTTCGTTCGTTACCCTGCCCGCATGCCCGCGGGAGGTGATGTTGCGTGCCCGGCACGCCGTCACGGTTTGCGCCGGGAACCCGTGCGGCGTGAGCCAAAACTGTGCGTTCGATTAAAGCACCCGGTTCGAGCGTCCTTCGGTGCGCCAGCTTACAAATGGATTCATCACGGTCGCGATACGACGAGACGACGCGCGACGGCGTGCGCGGTGTCGGGATCCACGCATACCGTGCGCACGGCATCCGCGAACAGTAGGCTCGCGAACACAGTCGTCTCGTGCGGCCGGTATCATGGCCGCCATACGATGATGTGGCCGTGCCCGGCGACGCCGGACGCGCCACCCACCCATGCACCCGGGTCAGCGCCGACCGGATGCACACACGCATCGCGGCCCCATGCCGCCGCACCGCGACACCCACGGCGCCGACCGAGCGAATGTCTAACCTCAAGAAGAACTTCCTGCTGCTGCTGACGTTGCAGATTTCGATGTACGCGGTGCCGCTGATGATCGCACCGCTGCTGACGCACGCACTGGGGCCTGAAGGCTACGGCCAACTCGCGTTCTCGCTCGCGGTCATCGCCTACCTGACCAACTGCACGAGCTACAGCTTCGACCTGACCGCCACGCCGCGCATCGCGCTCGCCCGCGACGACCGCGCCGAGCGCTCCCGTATCTTCTGGGCGACGTTGTACGCCCAGATCGGCATCGCCATCATCTGCTTCATCGTGCTGGTCGCGCTGACTTTCCTGTTCAAGCGCTTCGGCGAGGACCGCGATCTGCTGCTGATCGGTTTCGGCATGGTGGCCGGCGTGGCGTTTACGCCGGGTTGGTATTTCCAGGGCATGGAGAAACTGCGCGCGCTGAGCGTGATCCTGTTCATCGGCCGCATCCTGAGCCTGCCCGCGATGTTCGCGCTCGTGCACAGCCCGGCGGACATCGACCGCGCGATGATCGTCAACGCAGCCGTCCCGACGCTGTCCGCGATCGTGCTGGCCATCTACCTTTATGCGCAGCGCGAAATCGACTTCATTCGCGTTGAGTTCTCCGACATCGCGGAATCGCTGAAAGGCGGCTGGCAGGTGTTCCTCGCGTCGACGTCCATCGCGTTCTATGCGTCGACCAACACCGTACTGCTCGGCTTCGTATCGGGCAACGTCGCGGCAGGCTACTTCGCCGCCGGCGACAAGCTGATCCGTGCGGCGCTCAGCATGCTGCAACCGCTGAAGGCCGCCACCTATCCGCGCATCAACTACCTGATGCGGCACGCGCGCAACGATGCGTTCTCGTTCCTGCGCAAGCTGTTCGTCGTCCAGGTTGCGATGGTGCTCGGCATCTCGCTCGTGATCTTCTTCGGCGCGCCGCTCGCCGTGCGCATCCTGTATGGCCCTTCGTACGAACCGACGGTCCAGGTGCTGCGCTGGATGGCCTTCATTCCGTTCATGGCCGGCATGACCGACCTGTTCGGTGTGCAGACGATGCTGCCGCTCGGGATGAAGTCCGCATTCACGCGCATCCTGATGTCATCGGGCATTCTGAACATCGTGCTGGTACCCGTGCTCGCCAAGTACTTCGCCGAGCTGGGCGCAGCCGCCGCCGTGCTGACGGCCGAAGCGGCGGTCGCCGCGGCACTCGCCACCGTCGTCTATCGCGCCGGGATTCCGCTTCCCGGCAGTCCGGTCGCGCGACGCGGCTAGCGCGAGGTGGCCGGCATCGTACGGTGTTCCATTCGATGCGAGCGCAACGAACCGCACCGTGCCACACGTCTCCTGATTGCCCGCCGCCTCCGCACGCTCGCACACGGGTACTTCTTACTCCTCCGCGCACGCTCGATCGGGAACGATGACCGTCTTTCCGCCCCGCTACGCGCCCCTACGAAATAAAGATCACACGTATCGGTAGAAACACCGATGCTGTAGTCAAACTACATTTGTACGATTGGTCGCTGCAGAGAATCGCTACATCCGATTCGGCAGCGCCGGGCGGTCCGCGTCGCCGTCCTCGATGTTCGATCGGGCCCAACCGGCCGTAACGATTCCCCGCCTGGCCCGGCATGCCGACGCGCAACCACCCAGCATTGCCGGCCAATTGCGTCCGGTGCGAATCCACCGGACGTGCGCAGCTCCAGACATCATCCGAACAACCGGCAATACGATCATGGAGAGCAACATGCGGGACACACTCTGGCCGGCCGTCGTGCTGGCAGCGACCCTCTGCACCACCGCCTACGCGGGCGACGCCGATTTCAACGCGCAGGCCGACGCGACCGATGCATTCGCGTCGGCCGCGGCGGCTCGGCGCGCTGACCTGCTCGTGCGCAAGATGACGCTCGACGAAAAACTTCAATTCATTCATTCGCAATACGAAATGTCCAAGGTGCCGGGCGGCGGCGCCGGCTACATACAGGGGGTGCCGCGCCTCGGCATTCCCGACCTGAACATGGTCGACTCGGCGACGGGTTCCGGCAGCACGTCGCAGGCCAGCACGACGTTCCCCGCGACGATCGCCGTCGCCGCGAGCTGGGATCGCCGCCTGTCGTACGACTTCGGCAAGCAGGTCGCGATCCAGTTGCGCGCGCAAGGATTCGGCATGGGCCTCGGCGGCGGCACCAACCTCGCGCGCGAACCGCGCGGCGGCCGCCTGTTCGAATACCTCGGCGAGGATCCGCTGCTGGCAGGCGACCTGCTCGCCGAACGCACGCTCGCCACGCAGCGGCAGAAAGTCATCGCGACCATCAAGCACTACGCGGGCAACGAGCAGGAGCACGGCCGGATGGGCGGCAACACGCAGATCGACGAACGCACGCTGCGCGAGCTTTACCTGCTGCCGTTCGAGATCGCCGCGAAACGCGGGCGGCCCGGCAGCGTGATGTGCAGCTACAACCGCCTGAACGGCACCTATGCGTGCGAGAACCCCCATCTGCTGAACGACGTGCTGAAGAACGAATGGGGTTTCCAGGGCCAGGTGCAGTCCGACTGGGGCGCCACGCACAGCACCGCCGCCGCGATCAACGCCGGGCTCGACGAGGAAGAAGACGTCGGGCCGAGCGTGTACCTGACGCCGGCGGCGGTCAAGCAGGCGATCGCGAACGGCTCGGTGTCGACCGCGCGCCTCGACGACATGGTGCGCCGCAAGCTCGCCGTGATGATCCGCGTCGGCGTGATGGACGATCCGGCCAAAGGCGGCGGCACGATCGATTTCGCGGCCGGAAACCGGTTCGCGCAATCCGCTTCCGAGCAGTCGATCGTTCTGCTGAAGAACGACGGCAACCAGTTGCCGCTCGCCGCGTCGGCGCTGTCGCGTATCGCCGTGATCGGCGGCCATGCCGATGCGGCCGTGCTGTCGGGCGGCGGCTCGGGCAACACGCGCGACCCCGTATCGGGATCGTTCGCGGGGTGCGGCGGCCTGACGTTCGGGTCATCGACCGGGTGCAGCTGGTGGCGCAATCCGTGGCTGAAGGTCGACGTGCCGATCGTCGCGGCGATCCGCGCGCTCGCACCGGCCGCGCAGGTCACGTATGCCGGCAACAGCGATCAGCAGTCGCCGTTCCGCGCGTACACGCAGCAGGAGATCGACCAGGCCGCGGCACTCGCGGGCCGTTCGGACGTCGCGATCGTCGTGGTCGCGCAGCCGGCCGGCGAGGATTTCGGCGATCTCCAGAGCCTGAGCCTCGCGAACCCGTCGAACCAGGATGCTCTGGTCGAAGCCGTCGCCCGCGCGAATCCGCACACGATCGTCGTCGTCCAGAGCGGCAACCCGGTGCTGATGCCGTGGAAGGACCAGGTCTCCGCGATCGTCGAGGCGTGGTATCCGGGCGAAGCCGGCGGCAAGGCGATCGCGAACGTGCTGTTCGGTGCGGTCAATCCGTCCGGCAAGCTGCCCGTGACGTTCCCCGCGCGCGATCAGGATTCGCCGACCTGGGGGCAAAACGGCGCGTTCGACAACGATCCCGTCTATGCGGAAAAGCTGAACATGGGCTATCGCTGGTATGACGCGCACAACATCAAGCCGATGTTCGAGTTCGGCTACGGGCTGTCGTACACGCACTTCGCGTATTCGGGGCTGTCGGTGTCGAAGCAATGGGACGGATCGCTGAGCGTCGCGTTCACGGTGCGTAACGACGGGCGCGTCGCCGGCGCGGAAACGCCGCAGGTCTATCTCGGCGTGCCGTACAAGGACGAACCGCCGAAGCGGCTGGTCGGCTGGGAGAAGATCCGGCTGAATCCGGGCGAGGCGCGGCGTGTGCGCGTGACCGTGTCGCCGCGGATGCAGAGCGTGTGGGATACGTCGCGTAACGGCTGGCGCGTGGTGCCGGGCGGAACGGTGTACGTCGGTGCGTCGTCGCGGGATATCCGGTTGCAGGGGCACTGAGCGGTCATCACCCGACGGAAGCGCCGCGTGCGTCGTGCGCGGCGCTTCCGAAGCGTCACGGCAAGACGATGTGCTTTATCCAGAACGGCGCAAAATAACCGATGCATGTCCCGATAAGAATTGCGAGTACATAGCCTTCTGCCCCAGACGCCAGCATCCAAGCTACAAGCAGACTTCCAGCGACTGAACAGGAAATCTGCCAGATCGTTGGATACCGAAAAGCTTTCGGCTCCAGCTCCGGAACGGCTATGGCACCGAACAAGGCACCCATTACGCCGAGAACGATGACAGCGTCGAGCGAATACCCCGCTGATATACCTCCAAATACAACGAATAGGACGGTGGAAACGGCGACAATGGCAACAATCGTTTTGATATGAGTGAATTTTCCCCGGATCATCGATTACCTTTGGCATGCAACACTGTTGTTGAGGACATCGCGGTACGCTCCCCTTTCTGGACAACCGGAATCGATCCGCGCGGCAGTCCCACCGGAGGGCCACTGTCCGGCAGATTGAACATAGGCATCGTGCTCGGACACCGGAACGTCGTCAGCACATCGCTTGTCAGCGGGTTTGCGACACTTCCTGCGCTCGCGATGTCGAGTGCGGCTTCCCGACCGTCAAAACTGAACACGACTCGCGTGCGGCCCGGCGTGGCCGCCTCGACAACACGACCTTTCCGGAGCAACCGCATCAGCGCCCACGGCCCGTCCGCGGCGATCGTCGATGTGTCTGGCCAGACGGTCGGGCTCGCCATGATTTGAGCGTGGACTCCACCACGCGGTCCCGGCCAAGTCACCGTGAAGGGCGCGACCGGACCGTGTCGGTAAAGCGTCGTCTGTCCGTCGATATCGAGCGACAGGCTCATGATTGACGGGTCGAGTTCAGGAATTCGGATGTCAGCCTTCCAGCTCGGTTTCTTGCGATCAGGATCGTTGAAGAAAATGTCGCGAATCGCCTTCGCATGCTCGAACGGTTCCAGGTCCGGCCCCTGCACGGGTTCGGTCGCGCCCGGCAGCGTCCGGTAGCGCCACGGCTTCGCAGCCGTGTCGACGAACGGTGCAAGCGTTTTCGCGAAGAAATCGTCGATCACGCCACCTTGTGCAAACACCCGAGTGAAATCGTCAATGCTGACGTCACGCTTGCTATCAGGCGAGAACGGATAGTTGCTTTCGATCGTCATTCGACAGGTGTCTGCAACTACCGCCTGCATCTGGCGCGACAGTAACTGGCCGATACCCTGATTCACGCCACGTGAGCCATCGACAGCGAGTTGACGCAAGACTGCCCGGAACGGCGTCGGCATCGTGTCAGCCGTCATCTTGAGCTTTGCAGCACTCTCGCTTTTCGGCGGCATGCTGTTGTTCAACAGCGCATTGTCGGAAATCGTGAGTGTCGTGTAGTAATCGTTCAACAGATCTGTGACGCCATCCAGGCCCGTCTTCTCCGCCGGCGGACTGGACAACTGCGTATCCGGCAACACGTCGGCATGGCCAGTCACGACCTAGCGCAATGCCGCGAAATGGCTATCGACCAACTCGCGTTCAACCTGTTCCGACTCGCGAGGCCCCAGTATCCTCTCGGTTTGCTGGTTGACGGCGTCAGTCGCTTTTTCAAGGAAGGAGGCGTCGGCTCTCGCCATTGGTCGCGTCAGCGTCGTTTCGCGTGCCGCCGCGCGCGCGAGACGCGTCAGCGGTGAATCTGGTGCTGCGAAACTTCGCAGCACCTTCAAGCTGAAGGCAAGGCTCGTTCCGCTCACGACACGAATGTCGTCGAGAAACGCCTCCCATTGTTGAGCGTACTCCGTCAGGTACAGGCGCCTGATCGCCATCGACAGCGCGCCCCCATCTCGACTCGATACGTTCAGCACCCCAACCGAACTACCAGAGGAATCACCCAGCGGCCGACGCCCCATTACCCAGGCATCATCGTCGCTTGCCGTCTGAAGAAACTCCGGCAGGCGTTTGTCGAACATCGCTCGATATCCATCCAGCGTAAAGAGTCCCGGCACGCCGCTGGACAACGATGCTCCGCTGGCCCGCGTAAACACGACGCCTGCTTGTGGTCCAACCACGCGCAGCAGCGAAAATTCGTCGGGCGCGTCTTTCAACATCGCCGCTTTCGCGCGCTGATACAAACGATCGACTGGATTGCTGCCATCGAGAAATGCACGCGCCTGCCGGATCAGCCCTTCGTTACGGGACAGTGGCGACTGCACTACATGTCCTTCGGAAAACAGCCGCTGCACGTGATCGATCATTGCGGCGCGCCCACCGAATATTGCGGCACTGTCGTATCGTGCCCAATCGTCCAGCACCCACCCCCTGATGTCGTTCGCGTTGAACCGTGCCCTGTCGTAGAGCATCAGGTACACGCGCAACGTATCGTACGCAGCCTTGGCGTCACCGCTCGCCGAGGCATCGTTTATCACGACCTCCATCCTGCGAACTATGTTCGGCAATACAACCTGCTCCGACAGAGCCTCGTATACGTGACGACTTCCGGACTCGATCATGTCCAGCCGGTCCGCGCCGAGCCGAAATGCGACGTCGGGATCGGCGACGAGGTGCGTTGTGTCACGCAACAATTCGTTTGCACTGTCCAACACCATCGGAACACGCTCAGGAGCAGTAGAAAGGTTGCTGCGTGCAAGCAAAGCGGCCAGTGAGCGTGCCTTTTGCCCCAGCGTAGCAAGGGCCGTCCGTTCCGCTGTGAAGCTGCTCCAAAGATTCGCGCCTAACCCCACGGCGATCAGCCACACGAGCGAGTGTCCCAGCCACCGCTGCAGTCGCGCACGATGCTCCCGACTCCGGTTCGGACATGCGAGGCGCCCCTCGCGAAATACGACCCCGAAAAACAGATCGCGCAGGAAGTAGCTGGCTTCGCTACGCTCTCCTCGCCTGTCATTCGAGTGCGCACTGGATGCGCCGATCATGCGTTGCAACAGCGTGTTCCGATCCGCGACGACCTGCTGGCCGGTCTGACTCGCGCTCGTCAGGTAAACACCTCGGAGCATTGAATTCGGTACCGTCGGCACACCATTGTCGCTCCCGGCGAGCACTTGTCCGAGCAGATCTACCAACGGGTTCGTGAGCGCTGAAAATGCCTCCGGCAGCATCGCCAGACGGCGACGACGTGCCACATCGGTTTCATTGCGAAGCAGACCACTCACGCCATCCGCAAGACGTGTGGCCAGCAAATTCAATTCTGCGCGAATCGCCTCAGCCGCCCGTGCCTCAGGGTCGGGCTGCAATGTCACGCCCCATATCTGCGCACGATCTTGCTCCCCGAGCGATGAGAAATAGTCAGTGAAGCCTGGAAGCCGGTCTACCTTCGTGACAATCAGCCAGACGGGAAATCCGGTTCCAAACTCGGCTTGCATTTCATCGAGACGCGCTCGCAATGCGCGGCTCTCGGCCGCGCGTACGTCGGAATCCGCATGCGTCAACGCAGCAACATTGATCGTCAACAGCACGCCATTCAGCGGCAGACGGGGGCGGATACGGCGAAGCAGTCGAAGAAATCCTTTCCATTCCGCCGCATCAGCCTGCTCGCGGGCAGTGCTTATGTCGGTTGGCCGCTTGTTGCGTATCCCCTCATTCCGCGTATCCGACAGTTCCGCCGTCAGACGGTAGCGCGACGTGCCGTGCCGAACATAGTGGCCGGCCGTATCAATCAGCACAGCCTCATTGGTTATTCGCCAACCCGGCAAAGCCCGGGCGTCATCGGGCGCGAGCGAATGCTGAAGTTGTGCATCCAGCGGGAACGCCAGGCCCGCGTTTAACAGCGCCGTGGTCTTGCCCGAATCCTTCGAGCCCAGCACGGCATACCACGGCACCTCGTAGCGATACGCTGGCCCTCGAAACAGTCGCGCCAGCCCGCGGGCGCCCCCGCGCCGGGCTTTCAACTGCTTGATCGCGGTGCTGGCCATGTCTTCGATCTCCGCCAGGCGCGATGCAGCCAGCGGCCGGGCACCACCCTTACCGAGTCGAAGCAAACGCCTGAGCTGGCCCGGATACCGGCGCATGCGCTTCCACCATCGGACCGACATGGCGATGGCATACACGAACACAACGCCGATCATTGCCAGAATGCGGGCCATCACGGATGCAAACAGCGGTTTGCCGGCCAACGTCATGAGCGGAAAGGCATGCCAGATCGTGAGACAGAGCAGCGCGACGGTTACGATGCTCGTCGACCAGTCGACCAGCCACAGGATCCATACGGCGAGCACCAAGGCGATCAAAGTCAGGCGAATGCCGACCGAAGCGAGTGGATTCAGTCCACCGAAACTCACCATCGGCCCTGCAAACCAGATCGCAGCAGCAGCAACGATCACCGTCACGACTGCCCATAGATGACGCGAGCGTAGAAACGAGAGAATCTTCTTCATGTGTACGGTGAATGGCGTCCAACTCGCACTACCGTGCCGGACTGGCCCTCGGTGGATCGATCGCGCTGCCTGTCGTCGCGACACGCGCAATGCTGGAGAGTTGTCGCTGCACGTCGTTCGCTTGCGCACCCAACTCGATACGGCAGAAGGCATACAGCGCGCAGAGCGTCACTGACAGCAAGGCCACCGACATCCACACCGGGATTTCGAAATGGAATGTTTGTCGAATCGTTACGGTAGATTGCGCATGAGGTGAGAGCGCGTGTGGAACAGACGGCAGATACACGGCAATCGCGTTGTAAATTCGCTCTCGTACGCGGTCGTGCATGCCAAACACCCTGCCATGCGGATACCGACCTTCAAACCCCAGGCTGAAAATCCGGTAGATCACATCGAGCAATGGCCAGTGATCGGCGTCGTCTTTCAACAAACGCAGCGACAGTGTGTAGATCTTCGAACCGCCCTGATTGTCTTCGCCGATACGCTGAGTCAGCGCGTCGGCAGCCCATGCGACACACCCCGACGTATCGCCTCGCGATGCAAGTCCGCGCATTGCGGCCTCGTCCAGTGCTGTACATAGGCAATATCGTGCGCCGATCATGTGCTCGCTGCGGACGTTGGCCCTCACACATAGGCGCTCGAACACGCGAACTTCGTCCATCAGCAGGTCGCGCAAGCGTTCGTCATGGCCGATGCCGATTAGCTCCGGCATGTCCACAAGTGCTCGAAGCAGCACCCTGCTTGCCTCCAGCAAGGCATTGCGGTGGCCCATTACCGACGCCAGCCTAGTCTGCTCGTCCTCGGGCGGCGAAAGCGGTCCCAATGGACGACTACGGCGCGTGTTGCGACGCTGCCTTGTACTCTTGCCAGAGAGAAAGATACCGGTCGGTTGTCGCGGTGGAGCCAGCGCGCTTCGAGCCGACACGATCTTGGGCGGGCTACTGGATTGGGTCATGCTCGGGTGAATTCAAAATTCGACTCATCGCGCTCGATGTAGAAACTGTCAAACCGTAGGCCCAGCATCGGACACGATCAGCGTTCCAGCGCAACTCGTGTCACTGCCGTGATGAGCAATTTGACGGCCGTTGATCGTGCCAAAACCGCCTTTGGTAATGACACCCGGGCCATGCAATGGACACGACACGGAATCGCCTACGCATGCTGCGGGACGTCCGTTGATCGAGACGCCTGCGCTGGCTGACGTGACTACGCCGCCATGGGTGGTCAATGTGCAAAGAGTTGCGACGAAAGCTGACATTCAGGTACACCTCAAAAATAGTTCTCCAATTTCACACCTTTGAAAAGCATGACACTATTTTCGCCCTCCGGTTTTTCCCCAAAAAATAGCCAACGCAGAACAGACACACAGATAAAACACAGAGCACACAACAAATAACGCGCCTCCGCCCAGATATCTCTTCATCGGCTCATAAAAAAATGCAAGCGGAATGAAAAATAAAATATAAAGCCAAGCCCCATCTACTCTTCGCACACCGCCCCCTGCCAGTACCAATCTATCTAACACTAGATACAGCCTCACATTTTTATTGCAACCAAAATACCTTGTCGCCACCTACGAATAAATACGCAAGCAAAATTGCGTGACCCAGATCGACAGATACACCTCTGGATTATCCCCATATACTGAACCAGCACAGCATTTCACATGCTAGCGACAACTATGCATTCAGCCCATACCAAAAAAATGAGTCAATGACACTTCTTAACCACTGCCGGAAGCCCCTCCACGTCACTCGCCCCTTCACCTTTATTTTCAAAATAAATAAAGCCGAAAAATACACTACCAAACACGTCGTGATTAATATTATTAAAAATTCCAATGCCCCATCAGAACAACACCACTCCAATTTCATGAAGAAGATTTCTTAATTTTTTTCATCACCCCCTTCTCTTTGAATAAATCATAAGGCGCCGGCCCACCTGGGTCACCAAATTCCGCACCACACGAGAGAACTCCAAGTAAATTTCCCCAACTTGCATCCGACAACTTCTCATTACTCGCTTAAGTCGATTGCTGAATCGAACGCTTTCAAGCAGAGCCTGCAGAATTTATATTCCAAACCCCTAGCACCACAACGCCTATTCCAGCGGGGGGTCGCAATTTCCGTGCGCTCCAATCCGGCTGCAACGGCCAACTTCAAACCTCCCGATGCATAAAGTCTTCCTTAATTAGCTGCATTTCCATCACACGTCAGAAGTTTCGTCGGATTTAAAATATCCGGCGAATCCACTTAAATTACCGAATCTCTATCAACGCGCAAAAACAGATTCAATCCAACCTTTAGATCAATAGAATCTTCATTGATATATCTGCCTATCTGAGGATCGCAGTACCGGAACCGCTTATAGTGCAGCCCTGATTCCCGATCGTATCTGCTACGTAACAAGCTTCTCATCTAGCAATCGCGTCACTGATCCTCACGACACACTCAATAACACTTGCACGTGTAATTTGCCGCGGTGTTTCTAGTCGAATTTGGGAAAGGAGCCTCCAAAATTCCAAACATGCCGCGATCACCACAAGTCTTGAAGCATTGATTCTGCCGCTCATTTATAGTTGGCTCGTTGCATTTCGCCAAAACGAACAACACAATTAAAGCAACAAAAAATATAAAAGCCCGCCTTGATTATTTTTTTCATCTCAAAGCCTTTCTCGCACAAACAAACCTCCCTTTATCAGCCCCCCTAGAGATTTGTCAATTTTCTTATCACATGGATCGCAATCGTCATTTCGATGACATTCCTTTGTCAGGCTATCCGTCGCAGAAGCGGTGTCAACGTCGTCGGAACTACTATTCCTCGCCAGCAGATTATATAAATTTTATTGAATCGTCCTCATTTTCATAGTGAATTAAACCGTACCTTCTGGATTCGATTAACACTCCTTTATTCGGAACGCTATCTTTGACAACGCTAGCACCTGGCGACCAATCCTCGAATCCAGGAAAAAACTGGCTTCCATCGAAATCGCACACAACCACGCCCTCTACACCATCCTCAACCAAAACACTGTCACCCACCTTAAATCCCCGCTCAAAACCCACATATTTCATATATCCTCCTAACGACTTCCAATTAGTTAACGAATTCCTCGACAGGAACCATTTCCGCGGTTAATTGATCTGGCTTCAGAACATACTTCTGCTTCGCCCAAAAGCATTGACAGCTATTCGGATTTTTGATTTGCAATAAACATATTGTGATGCGATCCATAAACGCCGTGCTGCATTTCCCCATCAGGGATTACGTCCAACGGCCGATAGCCAAAAGCTCCACGAGCCACGATTCGACCCGTTACTGTTTTGCACGGCGGGCACGTCCTTGAGTTCGAAGGGCAATCCGTTTTGGTTTCTTCGATCACACTATCTTTCTTTCCGGACATCGCGTACCACGCGACCCACGCTAACAATACGATCCCGCCTGCTACCGCTCCAACGAGAGCACCAAGAGGACCGGCTACGGCACCACCGCCCATTGCACCCAATGCAACTGTTTGTAACCCAAGTGAATCTTTCGAATGCGAAGGCCGATCGTCCACATAGGTGTAGCTGTTCCGCCCCCCAGCCAACCCAATCGGATCCTGATTGATGTACCTGCCCACCTGAGGATCGTAGTACCGGAAGCGCTTGTAGTGCAGCCCCGGAAACCGTATCGGATTGTCAACGGCATGTGCCAGTCATCTGAATGTTCGCTCATACGCTTTCAAGTCCGCTGTGTAGTCAATAGCATTGACATTGGTAATCAGCTATCGTGTTTTTGGGGGAGGCCCGCTTGGGCTCAAGCAACCTGCCAAAGTGACTAGACTCCCTACACATATTGATACACCGCCTCAGCCTTCCATAGTAAGTGTCGGGCGCTGGTCCTAGAGTTGAAATCAAAATGAGGGAAACCATAATCACCACCACCAAGAACAGGGGGTTTTTAACTATTTTAGCGATTCGATAACTCATATGGAACCCATTCCATGCAATTGAATTTCCGATTATCCGACCATCCATCTGGAACTAGACTTGGAACATCAAAATCCTTTTGACGCTTACATTGCCTTCCCGAATTGTCCGTCATCTCAAGTGGCGAATCTCCAAAATACCCCTTTGCACAATATCGTTCGATGATCGGCATACTCCACGGGACGTTAACACCGACCCACTCCCCGGGGAGTACCTTAGAGGGAAACGCGAGATTAGATATATCGCCGTAGACACTAGCGAGCGGAGCGTTACGTGAAATCGTTGGCAATGGTGGCTGTACACCCGCACGATAAAGATTGCCCATTCCCAAGAGCACTGGTCCCGTTGCCTGTAACCCGAGCGGATCAATCCATACAATCGGGTTTTTGACGTAGGTGTAGCTATTGAACCCACCGCGCAACCCGATGGGGTCTTGTGATACGTACCGCCCAATTTCAGAATCGTAGTAGCGGAACCTGTTGTAGTGTAGCCCCGACTCCCGATCGTAGTACTGCCCCGGAAACCGTATCGGATTGTCAACGCCGTGCGCCAGCGTCCGGGCTGACCGTCCATACGCACTCAAGTCCGCGGCCCACACCACCTCACGCTGGTCGTCGTACAGTTCCTGCGGCGTACCCAGGTGATCCGTCACGTAGTGCCACGCCTGCCCATCCGCCAGCCGCGTCAGCGGCCCTTCATGGTCCGGATGCGGCACGTATGTCACGGCGTTGTCCTCATGCGACGTGCGCCCCGTCTGGATCTCCTGCATCATCCAGTCACCGTCCCACATGAACAGCGCCGTCTGTCCCGGACCGCCTGCCGGCGTGTGATGCTTTGCTACCCGCCGTCCGAGTGCGTCGTATTCGTACTCGCTCTTCGCGCCGTCCGCGTGCTCAATCGCGATCAACTGGTGGCTGCCGTCGTACCGATACCGCGTCACCTCCGGATGTGCTTCCGGCTCTTCGTACTTCGGCGTCCCCGTCAGCACCTCCATCACGCGCAGCAGGTTGTCCGTCCCGCGCTGGCTACGCTGCTCTGCCGCCGTCAGTTCCGGCTTCGGCGGCAACGGCACCGTTCGTGCAATGCGGTTACCGTGCCCGTCGTACGTAAAATCCACCGGGCGATCCGGGCGCGTCTGCGGCGCAAACCGCAGCAAGCGATCGCCGCTTGCCTTCCACGCCTGCACGTCGTTCAGGCTCGGCGCAGCACCCAGCAGGTTACTCGCCGGATCGTAGTGAAACGCTTCCGCACCACTTGCCGCCGTCACGTGCGTCAATCGGGATAGTGCGTCGTACCGATAGGTCTTCTTGTCTCGCCATGCGTCGTCCAATGTCGTCAGTTGGGCCGCCGCGTCGTACTCCCATGCCCGCCACGGCCGAGGCCTCTCCAGCGAGCGCCCCCGTTCGTCGAGGTTCTGCCAGCGATGCGCGGCCAACAGACCGTTCGCGCCATACCCGAAGTGGTGTGACGCAGGGCCTTGCGTACGCTTGATCTCGCGATGCAGCTCATCCCGCTCGAAACTCGCCAGCGGATGCTCGTCCAGCAGGACGCCGTGCACATGCCCCGAGCCATAGCGCTGCCACACCAGCGAACCGACGTCCGGCACGTTCGTCCAGTTGCGGTTCCCGATCGCGTCCACCCCGTGCGTCAGTCGCCAGACGCGTCCGTGATGCGCCTGCACCTCCGCCGTGCGGCGCCCGGCCGCGTCATATTCGTAGGTCACCTGCACCGGGCCTCGGCCTGGCGAGACCGCCTGTGCCTGCGTAAGCAACCCCCGCGCGTCGTACCGATAACTGGCCTGACTCCCGTCACTTGACCGCCGCTCCACCGGCCGGCCAAGCACGTCATACGCCACATGCGTGGTGATCTGCCCATCCTGGCCATGATCGATGCGTTCGACCAGTTCCCCCGCCGCGTTGTACCGGTAGCTTTGCCGACGGCCGTCGAAGCCGGTCTGTTCGATCAGCCGGTTCCGGCTGTCGTAACGGAACGTCGTCGCCTCCTGATTCGCATTGGTCAGCCTTGTCAGACGGCCAATCGAGTCATACCGGAACTGTTGCGTGCCGCCTGCAGGATCGACGATTTGCGTCCGCTGCCCGTATCCATCCCAGTCCACCCGCGTCACGCGCTTGAGCGGATCGGTATGCACGATGGCCCTGCCTGCGTCGTCGTATTCAACCTTCCACCAGCCCATACCGGCCGGCTGCACCGCCGTCATGCGCGCCGACAGGCTGCCGCTGTGGCGGCTGACCTGGCCCAGCGCGTCGGTCGTCTCGGTCAACTGGCCGAATTGGTCGTACTGATAGGTCGTCGTCTGCCCCGAGCAATCGGTCCTCGCCACGAGGTGTCCCGCGTCGTCCCACTGCATCTTCGTCGCGTTGCCCAGCGCATCGGTGCGGGCAACCGGCAAGCCGTTCTCGTACGCGTAAGTCGTCACATTCCCGAGCGGATCGGTTTCGCTCGTCAGGTGGCCTTGCGCGTCGTAGCCGCGCTGCCAGACCTGTCCGGCCGGGTCGGTGATCTGTTCCGGCAGGTTCCGGTCGTTATAGCTGATGCGCGTGACCTGACCGGCCGGATCGATGATCGACGTCGGATTGCCCCGCGCATCGTTCACCATCCGCGTCGTGCGGCCCACTCCATCCGTATAGCCCGCCACGCTCCCCGTCTCGTCGAAATGCGTCTGCTCGAGGCTGCCGTCCGGATGCACGATCTTCTCAATCGCCCACAAGCCGTTGTAGTGATACTCGGTCGTATGCCCCAGTCCGTCCGTCACCCGTGTCACGCGCAGCGATGGCAGGTAATCGAAGCGCGTCTCGCGCGTGATGGCGCGCTGCCCGTCGGCGATTTCGGTGTACGCGTAAGTCCGCAGGCAGTACGCGTTTGGTGTGTCGTCGCTCCATTCCGACACGTGCGTCGCGCCCGCCGGCGTACGGTAGGTCGTCAGCAGATGGTGGTCATAGCCGTATCGCCACGTCAGATTTTCGCGGTCGGTGGCCTCGATCAGGTCGCCGTGTTTGTCATAGACGTAACTCGTCAGGTGCAGCGGCTGATTGCCGAACCCCTGGTCGAGCAACACGGACGTGATGCGGCCAGCCTCGTCCAGTTCGCAGCGCACGGTGTGGCGATTGTTGCGGACCGTTTCCAGCCAGCCCTGTGCCGTATAGCCGAGCGTCAGGCTCTGCCCGTCGCGTGTGCCGATACGCTGCAATTGCCATCGGTTCTCGTCAGCCGGATGGCGGCCATAGTGCTCTTCGACACCATTGCCGAAGCGCAGCACGTAGGTCGCGCCCGAGGCGTTGTCGTCACCGCGCACCAGCGTGAACTTCTCAATCGGATGGAAGTGTTCTTCACCGGGGCTCAGCGGCGGAAACCGCAATTGCCGCCCGTCCGCGTCGAAGTAGATCAATCCCGTCGAACTCGTCCTCACTTCCGTCGCATACGGCAACTTCCACGCCACGCCCAGACTGCCTTGGCGCTGGTCCGCGCTGCGGTAGCTCCGGCTCCAGTGAATCGAGACCCGACCCGGCAGCGTAAAGTCCGTGTGCGACAGCACTTTCTGCCCCGTCGCCAGATCGACCGGGTTCGCGCTGACCGTCTTCTTCGCGCACTCCGCGCAATCGGCTTCGGTCACCGGTGCGAGGCCGCTGGTATCGCCATTCGTCATGCTGATCGTCGGCGCCTGCAGGTAAATCGCCGTACCTTTCAGGTGAATGCCCGATTCGTCGATCGTCACCGTGCCGCCCGGTCCCGTCAGCTGCGCCTGCTTCGCTCCCGACAGGCTGCTTTCACCCGTATCCGTGATGCGCAACTGGTTGGCGTTCGAACTCGATACCGGCGCGGGCAGTTGCGGCGCAAAATCGGGCGACGGCGCGATCGGATTCGCCTGATCGGCGCTCACCGCATCGCCCACCGCCTTGCCGCGCACGGTCACCGTGTAGGTGTGCCCCACATCCGCCGTCCAGTCCTGCACGACGCGGTCGGTCCGGCTCTGGCCGACCGTGCTGGCCATATGCAGCCCGACGTTACGCAGGTACAGCCCGCCGATGTTGACGTTGTACGCCATCCCGACGTTGAGCATCGCCCCCATGCCCACGCTCTTCACTGACGCGAGCGTCACCGTCTCGAATTTGTAGCCGCCGGTCGACAGTGTCCAGTGGCGTCCGATCTGGTCGGTTTCATCGTGGCCGATTCGCTTCGTGCGGTCGTGTCCCACCGTGTGGGTTTCATCGGCTTCGATCACCGCATCCAGGTTGCGCTCGGCCTGGATCCACACCTGCTCCGCGCCTTTCTTGTCTTCGAAGCGGATTGCATTGGCGTGGCCGTATCCACCACCCTTGGTCGAGCGCGTCAGGATCCCGCTTTGTGTCGCGTTCGCCGGCAACGTCCACGGCGGCATCGTCATCGCGTTGTAGACGCGCCCCGTCACGATCGGGCGATCCGGGTCGCCATTTTCGAAATCGACGATGACCTCGGTGCCCACCCGCGGAATATGGATGCCGCCGAAGTTGCTGCCGGCCCACGGATACGACACCCTCACCCAACAGGACGAATTCTGGTCCTTCACGTCGGAGCGGTCCCAGTGGAACTTGAGCGTCACCTCACCGTTCTTGTTGGTCCAGATCTCCGCGCCCGCCGGGCCGGTCACGATCGCCGTCTGCGGGCCGCGCGTGCGGGGTTTTCTGATCGTGCGTGGTGGGCGGAATATCGTGGCGGAGGGCTGGACGACAAACTTGCTGCGAATCGCGTAGGCCGAGAACCCGGTCGTTTCTCCGGTTTCCTTCACATCCAGCTCCGACGCGATCACCAGATACTCGCGGTTGGCGCTCGCCATCGGATGGCCTGCCAACGCAAACGTCGTGCCGCACACCACATTGCGTAGATTGCCCTCGCCTTTCGCCCGCTCGCCCTGTGCGTGAATCTCTTCCATCCGCACCAATGCGAATGCGCGGCCGTCCTCCGGTTCCGTATAGTCGCCCGGCCATTCATAGCGTTCGAGCTGATTGTGCGCGGTGTCGCGCGGCAGGCTGTTCTGCGCAGTCAGCGTCGCGCCCGGCTTCTCGAAGTCGAAATCGTCAGTGGTCCACACGCCCGACTGCAGGCGCTCCGTCGCTTCGAAGTAGTCGACGTGTTCCCGGTCGATCTTCTGGCCCGGCGGGTAGTAGCCGAGCGTCTGGTACGCGACGCTTTCCACAGTCCGAAAAGCGCCTGGACCATCGACCAGTACCAGTCGATGCACGCCTTGCGAGTGTTCGAAGAACCACGTGATGCCGTGTTCTTCCATCAACCGCTGGGCAAACGCAAAATCCGACTCGCCATACTGGACTTGATAGCGCAGCGGTTTGTACGTCCGACCAACGCGCATCTCGAACGAGTACAGATAAGAACCGAACACCTCGCGCAGAATGTCCAGCACGCTCTTGCGCTGGAAGATGCGGTAATCGGTCCGCTCTCGCGCCAGTGCAAACCACGGTTCCAGCACGATCCGGTAACGCGACTGCCGATTCAGTTGGTCCACATAGCTGGCCGCCGTCACGACGCCGCTGATTTCTCGCGTGCCGGCACCTACGTTCGCGGCACCTGTGCGCCCGGCTATCCCTGCGACAAAGCTGCCCATCCCGTCGAGCTGGATCGTGACGGTTAACTCCTTGCCGAGCATCGCCTTGAGATCTAGGTTGGCCAGTAGGTCGACCGGCAACAGCAGATCGGCGGGCGTCGTCAGCCATAGCTCGTACGCGTACAGCGTGGAAAGTTGTTCGGTGCCCCGGATCGCGCTGAGGTGCAGTACCGACGCGATGCCTTCCAGCTCCGGCAGCGCAGGACCGCTGACCGAAAACGTTCGGTTCGTCTTGAAATTCAACATGCGTGCTGGTCCTCGTGCGCTTGATGTTGTTCTGTGTTACCGACTGCATGAACTGCATTCCTCCGTGAGTCAGAGTGCGCTGCGCGTTCCTGTTCGAACTGGCCAGCGCATCAACTCGCCGCGTTGCGTCGAGCGCAACACGGATTGAGTAAAAGAATGTGTCGAAACGTGGCGCGCCACGTAATGTTCGAGGATCACCCCGAAGAGATAAGGGCTCATGCCATCGAAGCCGGTTTCATCCACCGTCAGGACGCACTCGATGCCTCGACCGAATCGCAACTGACTCTGGCCGGGAAGCTTCTTCGTCACGGGATGCGCATCAACGCGGATCAGGCTGTCGATCTGGCGGCGGTAGCGCACATCGTCGTCGGCAGCGAACAAAGCAAGGATGTCGCGCAGTCCGCTCCCGTCACCAGCCTCCAAGGTGCCGTAGCCGAGATTCAACTGGCCGATCAGCCGCCATGCAATGTTCCGCTGAGCAAGCGGCGCGCGTGCCGGGCTTGGTGCACGAATGAGCCCCGCACTGCTTAACGGCGCACTGATTCCGATAGTGAGATCCGTGACGCCATTGGGCGCCAGCAAGCTCGGCAGATCGCAGTTCGTCAGCCACGCATCTACCGCCAGATATTTCATGATCTGTGGATAGGACTGCTCATTTTGATCGACCAACGAAACGAAAAAATCCGTCCCGACGTAAGTGGTACGAGCACCGTAGCGACGATATGACGCCTTCGCCCTTCCGTGCTCGCGGCGCGTCGTGAAGTAGCGCCCGTGATTGTTTTCATCGTTCGTCAACGCCCGGTACAGCGGCCGGAACTCGAGCGATGCCGCGCCTTTGCTCACAAAGCCGTGCAGCGCTTCCACCGCGAACACCTCATAGTCCGAACCGTTCTGCCTGTCGGGTTGCAACAGGATTTCGCCGCCCGTGCGCGGAATCTCGGCAGGATCGGTCTTGCGACGAAACAGATTGATAACCGGTGTACAAAAGAGTGCAAAGCGTGATGCGTCAACGTGCTCGACCAGCGTACTGTCGAAGCAATCCAGCAATATGACGATTTCGGCTTCACGACCGGCCACATGTCGCAATCCCGCATTCAGACCGGCCAGCGTGAAAAACCAGAAGCGCGCGGGGCACGCCGCATATTCGTGCAGCAGGTTATGGCCGTGAAACTTCGGTCCCGCCAACGGCAGCAGACTCTCGTCGGTAGCCAGCCCGGTGTATTCGACCGCCTGAGCGGACACAATCCCGCGTGCCTGATTCGGATCTGCGAAGCGATCCGGTACTCCTGTCACGGTTGCTACAGCGCCTGCGTGGATCAACTCGAACAGCCGTGACGCGACGCCCTCGTCGCCTGCCAGATACACGGGCAATCGATCCAGGCCGCGCAATTCTTCGAATCGCGCCTCACCCGTAGTACGGAGCCTGAGACGCAGCGCCCCGCGAACGCGCTTGTGTGCGACGCTATACCGTTCTATCGATGGAATATCCGGCGGAACCCCTGTCAACCTCGCGGAAACGATCTCCAATGGATACACCATCACGTCCAGGCCGCTACGGAAGGTGCAGGACGTGCGTTCGCCATCCGGCACACGGCTCGTGAACTCCGTGCCACGCGGTACGCAAAACCCCTCGAGCAAATTGCCTTCCTGCTCATTGGGATAGAGACGTGCGACAGCAATCGAAGGCGTCGGGGCGACGTAATTCGGATAGATGGTTTCGAGTAGCCGACTGGTCAGCAGCGGGAATTCGGCATCCAGCTTCAATTGCAGTCGAGCGGTTGTAAAACTCGCTGCCTGCACCAGACGCTCGACAAAAGGATCGGCAATCTCACCGGCATGCATGCCCAGCCGACGCGCAATTTTGGGATGCGCGTGGGAAAACTCCTCCATCAGCTCCTTGAAATAGAGCAATTCCCGATTGTAGGCATCAAGGAGATGAGGGTTCATGGCAAGCGCAAATCCGGGTTCCGTGCAGAGCATTCGACAGCGGTGCTGTCGGCAATGCGATGGATGCTAGCCGCAAATACCATCTCGATAAACACCTGACAGAATTGCAAGGCCAGGTTTGACGCCTCGCTTCAGGACAATATCCGAGTTACCACGACTGTCGGAAAACCACGCCAAATAGTCGATGCATCGTCGGGGGATAGCAGCTTGTAGCGAGACCGAACGCCGTAGATAGTCCGCGAGCCCGGCAGGTCGAGTGCGACGCGGGCACGCGGATTCACGAGACTGACCACACGCCGGATTCATTTACGACACATCTGGAAACGCCCTACTGTTGCCGACCGTTACCGGAGCAGCAAAGCCAGCGACGTCGCCAACGCAGCAATCCCAACCATCGCTGCAGCCACACCTGCCAGATGCGCGGCAAGCGCAAGCCCGGCAGGCAAACGTAACGTCGGCGCGCTGCGCGCTGACGACCGACCATGCCGCCGGCTCGGTGCAGGGCCAACCATCACACCCCACTCCCTTCGAGCGTATCGAGCAACGGCCGGGCCAGATGCAAAACCTGATACACCGTGCCCGCGCCGCCGTCGTCCGGCTCCTGCTCCGATACGAGCACGCGCGTCAGCCGCCAGCGCAGCGGATCGAGGCTGACGGCGGCCGCAACCGTACCCTGCCGCGCCGCCACGTCGCGATTGCGCTCGACTTCCTGTGCCAGCGTCGCATCCAAGTCGGCGTCCGCCGGAATATCGATGGCCTCCAGCCGCGCGAAGCGTCCCGTCGACGCGCTGCCCTTGCGCGCATCGAGCGCGACCTGCACATCGATCGGCGCGCGCCCGAAACTGTCCGTCACGACCCGATAGCGGCCGTCCGTGACGAACCGGGCGAACGCCTGTTCATTGCGCCACAGATAAAGCGACGCATAGCCGTTTTCCGTCGCACCGTAGCGGCCCGCCTCACGCAGCAGAAACCCCTTGAACACGAGATCCGGCGTGTCGTCCCAGAGCCTGCCGCGCTCGCGCACGCGATTGCGGATGATGTCGAGGTCGTAGTCCGCCGGCAGGCGGTGCACGTAGTACGCGGTCAGCATGATCGACTCCTGGGATTGACTAGGGAGATTCCGAACGGCTCGAGAACAGCGTAGAAGACCTTGAATCATTTGAAAAGACGATGGCAGAATATTTCAATGATTCATTTTCTTAATGGATGAATGCGTGATGAAAACGCTCGACATCGAAGCCGTGCAGGCGTTCGTGCTGACCGCCGACCTCAAGAGCTTCACGCGGGCCGCCGAGGCGATGGACACGACGCAGTCCGCGGTGAGCCTGAAGATCAAGCGACTTGAAGACGGCCTCGGCCGCCGTTTGCTGGAACGCACGCCGCGGCAGGTTCGCCTGTCGGCCGACGGCACCGCGTTCCTGGAACCCGCGCGCGAGCTCGTAGCGGCTCACCAGGGTGCGGTCGGCGCGTTCGGCGCCGGCCAGCGGCGGCTGGTGATCGGCGTGAGCCATCATGCCGTCGGCGCCGATCTGCCGATGCTGCTTCGGCGCATGAGCGAAGCGGAACCGGGGCTCGTGCTGGAGATCCGGGTCGCCGCGTCGCGCGACGTACTCGATGCGTTCGATCGCGGCCAGCTCGACGCCGCCGTCGCGCTGCAGCACGGCAGCCGGCGGCTCGATGGGGAAACCCTGCTGTCGGAGTCGTTCGGCTGGATGGCCGCGACCGATTTCGACTACCATCCGCCGCAACCGCTGCGGCTCGCGACGCAGGCCGAGCCGTGCAGCGTGCGCCACATGGCGATCGGCGCGCTGGACGAAGCCGGTGTCGCGTGGACTGAAGTGTTCGTCGGCGGCGGCGTGGCGACGATCGGCGCGGCGGTGTCCGCGGGGCTGGCCGTCGCCGCGCTCGGGCATCGCGTGGCGCCCGTCGGGACGGTCGACGTGGGCGCGCGATACGGGCTGCCGCCGTTGCCGGCGCGCGACGTGGTGCTCTACTCGAACCTGACCGATGCGCGGGCCCGCCAGGCGCTGCGCACGCTGGGCGCAGCGCTGCGGTCGTCGGTCGGCGCGCGGTGATGGCGTGCTTGAACCATCGGAGAAAAAATCGGAACGGCCGCTGCCGCACCATGCACAGTGGCGCTTCTCCATTCGGTATCCGGCACCTCACCCGGATCAGGCCGTGACGGCCTCGAAAGGCTTCGACGCGCGCCACGGTAAAATTCCGTCTTCATCGCGCCCATGCAGGGGCCCCCTGCCTGCGCGGGCCGCCCTCCCAAAGAACCGACACGCCATCATCACCTTGATTTCCCTACCCTTTCCCCGTCGCGACGCATGATGTACTCGCTCGCCACCACCTACATCCGGGAACTCGAAATCCGCAAGAGCCGGTTCATCGCCTACGCGATTCCCGTCGACGACCGCGACGCCGCGATGCAGGCGCTGCAACGCCTGCGCGACGAGCATCCGGCCGCCACGCACGTGTGCTGGGCATTGCTGGCGGGCGGCCAATCGGGGATGTCGGACGACGGCGAGCCGTCCGGCACGGCGGGCCGGCCGATCCTGGAAGTGCTGCGCCATCACGATCTCGACGGTGTGCTCGGTGCGGTCGTGCGTTACTACGGCGGCGTGAAGCTCGGCGCGGGTGGGCTGGTGCGCGCGTACACCGATGCAATCGCGTCGGCGCTGCTCGATGCCGAGCGCGTCGAGCGCATCCGCTACACGCGGCTCGCCATCGAGATCGGTTATCCCGAGGAGGCGCGCGTGCGCCGCTGGATCGAACAGGCGGGTTATGAACTGGTGGACAGCGTGTACGGGATGACGGTCAAGCTCGTGATCAAGCTGCCCGAAACCGCCGACGCGCACGCGCGGACCGAGTTGTTCGACCTGACGCAAGGGCGATCGGGCTTTCCCGATCTGTAACGAGCGGCCGCTATCGTCCCGACCCCGTCACCCCGCCGCCTGAAAATTCCGCCGAAAAATCAGATACGTCCGATAGAAAAACCGCACGCCGCCACTTAATCTCACCGGGTTCCCGGCGACTCGCGCCGCATACGTTTTATCCGCAGGCCGGCACAGGCAGCACGCAACCGCCACCGGCCGAGTCGGCACGCCAGGGCCGGGTGTGCCGACGTGCGGTTCGTCACGCGTCGCCAATAATCAAAACTCAGCTACGGGATAACGGACGCATGCATCAAGTGCAGACACTGCAAGCCCAGCTTGCGGAACTCGATCGGCGCATCAAGGCGGCGCGGAGCCGCGAACGCAATGCGGTGCTGGCGCAGGTACGCGAACTCGTCACGAGCTACGCGCTGACCGCGCGGGAAATCTTCGGGCAGGGTTACAGCGATCGCGCGAAGCTGTTCACCGTCGGCGCGAAGTATCGCGACCCGGCAACCGGCGCGACATGGAGCGGCCGCGGCCGTGCACCCACATGGATCGTCGGGCGCGACCGCACCGCGTTTCTGATTCGGGAGTAATGCGCGCCGCGTGGCGCGGCGCGTCCCTTCATCGCATCGAATCCGCGCCGGCCGCTCAGTAAGTGTCCGGCACGATCATGTTGTCCGGCACCGGTCGACGGATGTAATCCTCGTGATGCTCACGCGGCGGCAGGTCGATCGGTGCGTGCGGCACCTCGTGATACGGCACTTGCTGCAGCAGGTGGTGAATGCAGTTCAGCCGCGCGCGCTTCTTGTCGACGGCCTGCACGACCCACCACGGCGCCTCCGGAATGTGCGTACGCAGCAGCATCTCTTCCTTCGCGGCCGTGTAGGCTTCCCAGCGGCGGCGGCTCTCGAGATCCATCGGGCTCAGCTTCCACTGCTTGAGCGGATCCTCGATCCGGCTCTGGAAACGCACTTCCTGCTCGTGATCGGTGATCGAGAACCAGTACTTGACGATCTGGATCCCGCTACGCACCAGCATCTTCTCGAATTCGGGCACCGAACGGAAAAACTCCTCGTATTCCTCGTCGGTACAGAAGTTCATCACGCGCTCGACGCCCGCGCGGTTGTACCAGCTGCGGTCGAACAGCACGATCTCGCCGCCGGCCGGCAGATGCGCGACATAGCGCTGGAAATACCATTGCGTGCGTTCGCGGTTGTTCGGCGCGGGCAGCGCCGCCACGCGGCAGACGCGCGGGTTCAGCCGCTGCGTGATGCGCTTGATCGCCCCGCCCTTGCCAGCCGCGTCGCGCCCCTCGAAAATGACGACGAGCCGGTGCCCCGTGCTCACGACCCAGTCCTGCAGCTTCACGAGTTCGCCCTGCAGGCGGAACAGTTCGCGGAAATATTGCTTGCGCGCCTCGCGGCGCTCCTGCGAAAACAGCAGGTCGTCGCTGTCGTCGAAGCGGCGATCGTCGAGCTCCATCTCGAGCTCTTCGTCGTAGGCGTCGACCAGATCTTCCTCGAAGCGGCGCTGGCGCGCCTCCATCGACTCCATATCGGTGCGGTCGTCGGTCTCGGTACGGGTATCGTTGTCGCCCATGGGGCCTCCTTCCATCATTGACGCAGCCAAACGCTGACATTATCCCAGTGTCGCGCGTCAAATTCATGAAAAATGGGGCCGGCGCGCCGGTCAGAAGCGGAACGCGAGCAGCACGCTGGCCAGCACGGGGTTCGCGGAAATATCGAACGTGTTCGACGCGAGCTGCCGGTTCGGCTGGTCGATGTCCAGCGTAATCTTCGTACGTAACGGGATATAGGTCACCCGCTTCCTCGAATGCGACACGGCGAGCGACCGGAGTTGAACGCGGCACGAGCCCGGTCGCCGCTCGTCAGTCCGGCGGCGGCAACACGACCGTGTCCTCCGGCCCGAGCACGCGCCCGTCCTGCGAACGCAGTTCGAGCTTCCTGACCGGCAGCCCGCTCTTCCGGTCGACGAGCAGCACGTGTGCCTCGTCCGGTTCGAAGAAGAAATCCTCGCCCCACTGCCGCAGCGCGACGAGCAACGGAAACAGGCCACGCCCTTTCTCGGTCAGCACGTATTCGTGATGCGCGCCGCCGTCCGCGGCCGGCACGATGTCCATGATCCCGTGCGCGACCAGGTTGCGCAGGCGCGCGGCCAGGATGTTCTTGGCCAGCCCGAGGTTCTTCTGGAATTCGCCGAAGCGGCGCAGCCCGTCGAACGCGTCGCGGACGATCAGCAGCGACCACCAGTCGCCGATCGCGTCCAGCGGGCGGGCAACCCCGCAAGGGGAATCCTCGTGCGTGGTTCGTCTGTTCATCGATGCATGGGGCGATGCCGTTCCCGGTATGCGGGCGGAACGGCGGTCGTTTTCGTTGAAATGAATGGTTGCAATATAAAACTCACCACACGAAAGATCAATCTCCCGCGGCCCGACTGTTCGCGATGGCCGAATGGAACGGCCGATTCGAGCCCGATTAGCACTCCACCTCCTCTTTCAGGCCGGTAAATTCCGGCACAGCTCCCTTCCGATGCGTCATCACGCGCCCACGGCTCGGTCATTCGGCGGCCAGCGCTTCGATCTTTTTGGTTGCAACTTGAAACCCAATATCCTACGCTTCGATTCGGTTTCAACTTGAAACCAAACTATCCGACTATCCGACTATCCGAAGGAGCATTCGATGATCCGGTCCGATGCCACGTTCGACGGCACCTTTCCATTCGCCCCCCATTTCGACGACGCATCCGGCTTCCGGATGCACTACGTGGACGAAGGTCCGCACGACGGCGAAACCCTCCTGTGCCTGCATGGCGAACCCACGTGGGGTTATCTGTTCCGCCATCTGATTGCCGCGCTGAGTCCGACACACCGCGTCGTCGTCCCCGATCACATGGGCTTCGGCAAAAGCGCGACGCCGCAGGACCGCAGCTACTGGCTGCAGGACCATATCGACAATCTGGAGCGCTTCGTGCTCGCGCGCGGCCTCGATCGCATCACGCTCGTGATGCACGACTTCGGCGGCCCGGTCGGCATGGGGCTGGCCGCGCGGCATCCGGATCGCATCCGGCGGATCGTGTCCGCGAACGGGCCGACGCCATTCGGCCAGCCCGATCTGGTCGAGCGGCTGAACGCGAACGGTCGCGCCGCACCGTGGTTCCAGTGGATCGCGCGCGCGGCGTCGGACGATACGCTCGAGACGGTGCTCGGTCAGCTCGGCTTCAATATCCTGAGCACGCTGAAGCTGAACGGGTTTGAAAATCACGCGGTGATCAACGACACGTGGATCGCCGCATACGGTGCGCCGTTCGCGCAACCGGCGGACTGCGCCGGCGCGATCGGATGGGCCCGCGGGTTTGCCGCTGGCGCGCATCGGTTCGAGGTGCCCGATGCGGCGGCGCTGCGCGCGATACGCGACAAGCCCGCGCTCGCGATCTGGGGAGACGCCGATCGAACGCTCGGCGCCGAACACTTCCTGCCGCTCTTCACGGCACTGTTTCCGTCCGCGCCCGTCGAACGGCTGGCGGGCGTCGGGCACTACTGCTTCGAGGATGCGCCCGACGTCATCGCGTCACGCATCGCCGAATTCGTCCGGGCCACCGGCTGAGGGTATTCCGCAGCCGGCGGCACGATGCCCGGCTGCGGATCACCGCGTGCGCGGCCGCCTTCGCCACCGCGCACGCACCGCTTCACGTCACCGGATGATCCGCGTCACGCCACGCCCGCGCGGATCGGCCATCGCTTCCGGCGTCTTGCCGTCGATCTTGATCACCTGGATGTCGCCGCTGAAATCCTGCCCCTTCAGCGTATAGCCGCGCGCCTCGATCTGCTTCGCGAGTTCGCCTTCGATCGGGTGGTACGGCTCCCAGAAGATCGTGTTCGGCGGCAGCAGCTGGTGATGGAAACGCATCGCGCCGACGGCCTCCTTCAACGGCATCTTGAAGTCGTAGATGTTGTTGATCACCTGGAAGATCGACGTGAAGATGCGCGAGCCGCCCGGCGTGCCGATCACGAGCGACACCTTGCCGTCCTTGGTCATGATCGTCGGCGACATCGACGACAGCGGGCGCTTCTTCGGTTCGATCGCGTTCGCGTCGCTGCCGACCACGCCGAACATGTTCGCGACGCCCGGCTTCGCGGAGAAGTCGTCCATCTCGTCGTTCAGCACGATGCCGGTGCCGTCGGCGATCACGCCCGAGCCGAAATAGCCGTTGATCGTGTACGTGTTCGACACTGCATTGCCCCACTTGTCGACCACCGAGAAGTGCGTCGTTTCAGCCTTCTCCGGCATCGTCGTGCCGAGGCCCGGCTGCACGCTCTTCGTATCCGACGGCTCCTTCGGGTTGACTTCGCCTGCCCGCTTCGCGATGTACGCGTCGTCGGTCAGCTGCGCGATCGGCACCTTGTAGAAATCCGGATCGCCGAGATACTGCGCACGATCGGCGAACACGCGCTTCTCGATTTCCGCGACGAGGTGGATGTACTGCGGCGAGTTGAGCTTCACGCCCTCGAAGTCCTGCTTGAGGTCGGCCTTCATCTTCAGCAGCTGCACGAGGCCGATGCCGCCCGAACTCGGAGGCGGCGCGGTGATCACATCATAACCGTTCCACTTCGCCTGCACCGGCTGGCGCCACACCGCGCGGTACTGCGCGAGATCCTCGGTGGTGATCAGCCCGTTGCCGTCGCCGGTCTTCATCGACGCGGCGATCAGCTCGGCCGTCTTGCCCTTGTAGAAGCCCTCCGCGCCGCCGTCCGCGATGCGCGTCAACACGTCGGCGAGATCGGGCTGCTTGAAGTTCACACCGGCCTTCAGCCCGGAGAAATATTTGTCGAAGTTGGTCTTGCCGCCGAACTCCTTCGAGGCGTCGACGCCGCGCTGCGCGAGCTGCTCGTCGACGACGAAGCCGTCGCGTGCATAGTGGATCGCCGGCGCGAGCACCTGCTTCCACTTCAGCTTGCCGAAGCGCTTCTGCGCTTCCCACATGCCCGCGACCGTGCCCGGCACGCCGACCGCGCGCGGGCCGTACAGGCTCATGCCCTTGACGACGTTGCCGTCCTTGTCGAGATACATGTCCTTCGTCGCGGCGAGCGGCGCGCGCTCGCGATAGTCGATGAAGTACGGCTTGCCGTCCTTGTAGATCGTCATGAAGCCGCCACCGCCGATGTTGCCGGCTTCCGGATACGTGACGGCGAGCGTGAATGCGATCGCGACGGCCGCGTCGATCGCGTTGCCGCCTTCCTTGAAGATTCGCTCCGCGGCATCCGCGCTGTACTTGTCGGCCACCGCGACCGCCGAGCTCGTCAGGATGGCCGGCTGCGGCCCCTTCGCATAGACGGGCGCGTTCGGCAGGAAGCCGATGCCGGCCACCGTCGCGAGCACGACAGCGGATGATTTGAAGCGATTCAGCGTAGTCATTGCATGTCCCCCATGTGGATCTCCTTCAGGCAGGAAAAGCACCTGTTCCGCTCATGGCCGCTGGCGCGCCGACGGCCACATCCGGTCTCGTAGTATAGGGGGACAAAAAGGGTCGAACACGGGGCGTGCAACGAAAGCGCATTCGTCATGTGCGCAAGATCATGTCGAGGCGTCCGCACAGCGATGCGGAGCGGTCGAATGGCACGCGGAACACGTCGTCACGCAATGCACAAAAAACCGAAAGTTGCGAACTGCGCGGAAGGCTGCGCGACCCGTGCAAAAAAATCTGCAAACGGCCCCTCCCACTGCGTGGGCCGATCTGCGAAGATAGCGCCCCGCTTTCGCGGTGCATCATTTTTCGTGCACGCGTCGCTTCACGTTTCTTCGTCTCGCTTCCTATGGCATCACACAATGCGCATCATGCGTCCGGCTTCGCGGCCGGTGTCGCCGCCGCCGTCCTCGTCGCACAAACCGGCGCAACCGGCCCGTGGCATTCGGGCCTGTTCGCCGCGTTCGCGGCCGGCGTCGCGGGCGGCACCGCGCCCGACTGGCTCGAAGTCGCATGGTGGAGCCGCAAGCGCCGTTTGTGGATCACGCATCGCACCGTCACGCACTGGGGCATCGGCTGGATCGCGCTGCTGGCGCTCGGGTGGCACGGGCTCATCCATGATCCGCATCCGCTGTGGGCCGCGCCGCTGTTCGGCTTCGCATGCGGCGGCTTGATGCACCTGCTCGCCGACTGGCCGAACCCGCTCGGCGTGCCGTGGATCTGGCGGCGTCATTCGCTCAACCTGTGGAAGAGCGGGCGTTGCGACCTGATCGTCGTGGCCGCCGCATGGGGCGGCACGCTGTGGCTCGCGCAGTCGCTGTGCTCGCGTGCGCCGTTGCTCGAACACTGGATCGGCTGGCTGCATCGCGTTTAGTTGCAATTGGGCGCAATTCGGCACGCGATCCGCGTGCCGACGTGCATGCAACTTTCCGTTCATTGAAAGTGCGGTGACGGCCCCCATCTGAAGCGGAATCGTCGACACACGTGCCGCGCGCGCATACGCGACGTCTGGCACACTGACGATTCGATTCGCACCCGCGCCCACCGCGCGCTTGCACCCCATTTCAACGCTCCGATGGACGTCACCACGACCCGCCCTGCTGCCAGTGCGCTCGACGTGTTCCACCCGGCCGTCGCCGCGTGGTTCCGGCGCACGTTCGCCGCACCGACCGGCGCGCAGGCGCTCGCGTGGCCGCACATCAAGGCCGGCCGATCGACGCTCGTGGCCGCACCGACCGGCTCCGGCAAGACGCTCACCGCGTTCCTGTGTGCAATCGACGATCTGGTGCGCGATGCGCTGGCGCACGACGGCACGCTGCCCGATGCGACGCTCGTCGTGTATGTGTCGCCGCTGAAGGCGCTGTCGAACGACATCCACGTGAACCTCGATGCGCCGCTGGCCGGCATCGCCGAATCGCTCGCGCAACTCGGCCTGCCGGTGCCGGCGATCCGCACCGCCGTGCGCACCGGCGACACGACGCAGGCCGAGCGCGCCGCATTGCGCAAGCGCGCGCCGCACATTCTCGTCACGACGCCCGAGTCGTTGTACGTGCTGTTGTCGTCCACGTCGGGGCGGCAGATGCTGTCGAACGTGCGCTCGGTCATCGTCGACGAAATCCATGCGCTCGCGTCATCGAAGCGCGGCAGCCATCTCGCGTTGTCGCTCGAACGTCTCGACGCGCTGGCCGGCCGCGCGCTGCCGCGCATCGGGCTGTCGGCCACGCAAAAACCGATCGATGCGGTCGCACGCTTCCTGGTTGGCGGCCCGGCCGACGCGCCGCGCGACTGCACGATCGTCGACACGGGCCACACGCGTGAGCGCGACCTCGCGCTCGAACTGCCGAACGTGCCGCTCGAACCCGTGATGGCAACCGACGTCTGGGAACAGGTATACGACCGCATCGCCGGACTGGCGGCCGCGCATCGCACGACGCTCGTGTTCGTCAACACGCGACGCACCGCCGAGCGCATGGCGCGCCATCTCGCCGATCGGCTCGGCAAGGAGGCGATCGCCGCGCATCACGGCAGTCTCGCGAAGGAGCATCGCTTCGACGCCGAGCAGCGCCTGAAGCGCGGCGAACTGAAACTGCTCGTCGCCACCGCATCACTTGAACTCGGCATCGATATCGGTGACGTCGACCTCGTCTGCCAGGTCGGTTCGCCGCGCGGGATCGCACCGTTCCTGCAGCGCGTCGGCCGCTCCGGGCACCATGTCGGCGGCGTGCCGAAGGGCCGGTTGTTCCCGCTGTCGCGCGACGAGCTCGTCGAATGCGCGGCGCTGCTCGATTGCGTGCAGCGCGGCGAGCTCGACACGCTGCGCATTCCCGAAGCGCCGCTCGACGTGCTCGCGCAGCAGATCGTCGCCGAAGTGGCGTGCACGGAATGGCAGGAAGACGCGCTGTATGCGAGTTTCACGCGCGCGGCGCCGTATGCGCGGTTGACGCGCGAGCGCTTCGACGAAGTGATGAAGATGCTCGCCGAAGGCTTCACGAGCCGGCGCGGCGTGCGCGGCGCGTACCTGCATCGCGACGTGGTCGGCGGCACCGTGCGCGGGCGCCGCAACGCGATGATGACCGCCACCACGTCGGGCGGCACGATCCCCGACATGGCCGACTACGCGGTGCTCCTCGAACCGCAGGGCATCCAGGTCGGCACGGTCAACGAGGATTTCGCGATCGAGAGCCTGGCCGGCGACGTGTTCCAGTTGGGCAACCAGTCGTACCGGATCATTCGCGTCGAAACGGGCCGCGTGCGTGTCGAGGACGCTCAAGGCCAGTCGCCGAGCATTCCGTTCTGGCTCGGCGAGGCGCCGGGGCGCAGCGACGAGCTGTCGGCGGCGGTCGGCCGGCTGCGCGCGCGGCTCGACGGGCTGTTCGCCGACGGCGACCGGCAAGGACATGCCCGAGGCGGTGAACGCACTGACGACGAGATCCGCGGGAAGACGGCGGCTGAAACAGAGGCGACGACCAAAGCCAACACCAAAGGCGGCGCAAAATCGACGCGACGTGTTGAAGCCGAAGCCGAAGCCGAAGCCGAAGCCGAAGCCGAAGCCGAAGCCGAAGCCGCGATCAGTGTACGAAACGACGTCGCCCGGGTCGCCCCTGCCAGCCCGGCCGACAGCCGTCTCGCGCCGGCGTTGCGCTGGCTCGTCGACGATCTGCACCTGTCGCCCGACGCCGCGCACCAGATCGCCGACTATCTCGCGCGCACGCGCGCCGCGCTCGGCGCGTTGCCGACGCAGGACACGCTCGTGATGGAGCGCTTCTTCGACGAATCGGGCGGCACGCAACTCGTGATCCATTCGCCGTTCGGCAGCCGCATCAACCGCGCGTGGGGGCTCGCGCTGCGCAAGCGCTTCTGCCGCAATTTCAACTTCGAGCTGCAAGCGGCCGCGACCGACGACGCGATCATCCTGTCGCTGTCGCTCGCGCACAGCTTCGCGCTCGACGAAGTGTGGCGCTACCTGCGCTCGGCGAGCGCCGAGCACGTGCTGATCCAGGCCCTGCTCGACGCGCCGATGTTCGGCGTGCGCTGGCGCTGGAACGCGACGACCGCGCTTGCCTTGCCGCGCTTCACCGGCGGCAAGCGCACCGCGCCGCAACTGCAGCGGATGAAGAGCGACGACCTGCTCGCGACCGTGTTCCCCGATCAGGTCGCGTGCCTCGAGAACATCGTCGGCGAGCGCGAGATCCCGCATCACCCGCTCGTCGACCAGACGCTCGACGACTGCCTGCACGACGCGATGGACACCGAGGGCTGGCTTGCGCTGCTGCGCCGGATCGAGAGCGGCGCGATCGAACTCGTCGCGCGCGACCTGCCCGCGCCGTCGCCGCTCGCGGCCGAGATCCTGAACGCGAAACCCTACGCGTTCCTCGACGATGCCCCGCTCGAGGAACGCCGCACGCAGGCCGTGCAGTCGCGCCGCTGGAGCGATCCCGAATCGGCCGACGATCTCGGCGCGCTCGACGCCGACGCGATCGATGCCGTGCGCGACGAAGCCTGGCCGCTCGTGCGCAACGCCGACGAAATGCACGACGCGCTGCTCACGCTCGCGTGCATCGCCGACAGCGAAGCACGCCAACGCGATGGCTGGCTCGACCGGCTCGCGGAACTCGCCGAACGCCGCCGTGCGACGAAACTCGTGACACCCGGCCACGCCGCGCTATGGGTACCGGTCGAACGACTCGTCTGTATGCGTGCGCTGCATCCCGACGCACGCATCGCGCCGGCGCTCAAGGTGCCGGCCGCCTGCGCGCAGCCGTGGGAAGCCGATGCCGCACTCGTCGACGTGATCCGCGCGCGGCTCACCGGCTTCGGGCCGCTTGCGCTCGACGCGATCGCGGCACCGCTCGGCCTGCCGCCCGCGTCGGTCGCGACGGCACTCGCGGCGCTGGAACGCGAAGGTTATGTGATGCGCGGCCGGTTCACGCCGGGCACAACGACGGACGAATGGTGCGAACGCCATCTGCTTGCACGCATTCATCGCTATACGGTGAAGCGGCTGCGCCGCGAGATCGAGCCGGTCGAGCGTGCAGACTTCATGCGCTTCCTGTTCCACTGGCAACACCTGACGCCGGACACGCGCGGCACGGGCCGCGACGCACTCGCGGCCGTGGTCGAACAGCTCGAAGGCTACGAGGCCGCGGCGAGCGCCTGGGAAGACGCGCTGCTGCCCGCGCGGCTCACCGACTACATGGCGGGCGGCCTCGACGAGCTGTGCCGCTCGGGCAAGCTCGTGTGGACACGCATCGGCGCACCGGCGCGCGCGGCCGGCACCCCCGTGAAGACGACGCCGATCGTGCTGCTGCCGCGCCGCCACCTCTCGGCATGGCAGGCGCTGCGTGATCCCGACGCGCAACCGGCACTATCCGCGCGCGCCACGCAAGTGCGCGACGCCCTTGCCGCGCATGGCGCGATGTTCTTCGATGCGCTGCTCGACGACCTGCACATGCTGCCCGTCGAACTCGAACAGGCGCTCGGCGAGCTCGTGTCGGCCGGCCTCGTGAATGCGGACAGCTACGCGGGCCTGCGTGCGCTGTTGAAGCCCGCCGTCAAGCGCAGCGCGACCTATGCGCCACGCACCCGGCGCGGCGGCGCGCTGATCGGCGGGATGGACGACGCCGGCCGCTGGGCACTCGTGCAACGTCACGCGCCGCCGGACGATGCGCCCGTGCCGAAACGCGGCCAGGCCGCGACCGACCCCGACGCGCTCGAACACATCGCGTGGACGCTGCTGCGCCGCTACGGCGTCGTGTTCTGGCGGCTGCTCGAACGCGAAGCCGACTGGCTGCCGAGCTGGCGCGAACTCGTGCGCGTGCTGCAGCGTCTCGAAGCGCGCGGCGAGATTCGCGGCGGACGCTTCGTCGCCGGGCTCGCGGGCGAGCAGTTCGCGCTGCCCGAAGCGATTCCGATCCTGCGCGAACTACGGCGGCAACCCGGCGACGGACAGTACGTATGCGTGACGGGCGCCGATCCGCTGAATCTCGCCGGCACGCTGCTGCCCGGCGACAAGGTGCCGGCGCTGGCCGGCAATCGCGTGCTGTTCCGCGATGGCGTGCCCGTCGCGTCGCTGGTTTCGGGCGCGTTCCACTACGCCCCCGAACTGTCACCCGCCGCGCGCGAGGATGCCCGCCTGCGGCTCGCACGCCACTGCTGACATCGGCTGACACGCGACACCGCACGGACTACTGATCGCCGGGCCGCGCGGCCGCGGTCGTTCGGGTAGCATCGAACGATTTTCCGCACGAGCGCCCGCGCTCGAACACAACAAGACTTCCGGAGACTGCTGTCCATGCCCTCGCATGTCGAATCGCCCGCCGCTCATCACGCGGGCTCGCTGACGATTTTCCAGGGCGCCGCGCTTTATATCGGCGCGGTGCTCGGCACCGGCGTGATCGCGCTGCCCGCACTGGCCGCCGAGGTGGCGGGGCCCGCCTCGCTACTCGCGTGGGCGGCGTTGGTCGTACTGTCCGGGCCGCTCGCGGCCACCTTCGCCGCACTCGGCGCGCGCTATCCCGACGCAGGCGGCGTATCGACCTATGCGCGGCGCGCATTCGGGCCGAAAGCCGCGGCGATCGTCGGATGGTGCTTCTACTTCGCGGTACCGGCCGGCGCACCGGCCGCCGCCATGTTCGGCGGCGCCTACGTCGCAGCCGTCACGGGCGGCGGGCACACCACGGTCATCGTCACCGCTGCCGCGCTGATCGCGACCGTGTCGGCCGCGAATGCATTCGGCGTCACGGTTTCGGGCCGCATGCAGCTCGTGCTGTCGGCACTGCTCGTCACGCTGCTGCTCGCCGCGGTGCTCGCCTCCGCGCCGCATGCACGCACCGCGAACCTGCATCCGTTCGCGCCGCACGGCTGGCTCGCGGTCGGCCAGGCCGCCGCGCTGCTCGTGTGGAGTTTCGCCGGCTGGGAAGCGATCACGCATCTCGCGGCCGAATTCCGCCGGCCCGCGCACGACATGCCGCGCTCGGCGGGAATCGCGGTCGTGGTGGTCGGGTTTCTGTATCTGTCGGTTGCTGCCGCGAGCGTGACGGTGCTCGGGCCGTCCGCGGGCGGATCGGGTGCGCCGCTCGCCGAACTGATCGCGGGCGGCATCGGCGGCCATGCGCAGGTGCTGGCCGCCGCAGCCGCACTGTTGCTCACGCTCGGTACGATGAACGCGTACTTCGCGGGCGCGGCCAAGCTCGGCGCGGCGCTCGGGCGCGACGGCGCATTGCCCGCGTGGCTCGCGCAAGGCAGCCAGGTCGGCGGCGTCCCGCGCCGCAGCCTCGGTGTGATCGCCCTGCTCGCCGTGGTCGCTCTCGCTGCGACGACGCTGTCGGACGTCGGGCCGAAGCCGCTCGTGCTCGTCACCTCCGGGTGCTTCGTGATGGTGTACGGGCTCGGCGCGGCCGCCGCGCTGAAACTGTTGCCGCGCGGCGGCATCGCGCACCGTTGTGCATGGATTTCGCTGGTCGCGGTGGCCGCGCTGTTCCTGACGACCGGCTGGTACATCCTGTGCCCGCTGCTGCTCGCGGGCGGGGCGCTGCTCTATCTGCAGGTGGCCGGGCCGCGCGAGTGACCCGGCAGCTGCGCGCGGGCCGACACGCGCCTGCTGGCGGCGACGCGCGGGCTGATCATCCCCGAACCGCCGGCCGGATCGCCGGCCACGCCGCCGCGTGCATCATGCGCGGGGGCGCTGCCTCGGCCGTCCGCCGATGCTTCGCGCCCGTCAGGCAGGCACCAGCTCGAAGCTGAGCCGTTTGCCGAGCGCGGTGGCCGCGCTCGCGAGCGTCGCCAGCGTGAGGCTCGTGTCGGTTTCGTCGAGCAGACGGTTGAGCGCGGCGCGGCTGGTTTTCATCCGTGCGGCCATCGCGGTTTTCGTGATGTGCTGCGCCTTCATTTCCTGCCCGATCTGCCAGGCGATCACGCGCTTGATCGCGGTGGCGGTGGCCGCTTCGAGATTGCCGTCCTCCTCGAGGAAGGTATCGAAATCGCTGCCGATATGCGGATTGTTCGTGGTCGTCATGGGTACTCCAGTGCATGGCGTTGCCGGCGGCCTGACCGTCGAAGACGGTGCGTTCCGGCGCAACCGGGGAATTCAGATGGCGCGCATCAGCGCTTTCAGGCGCGCGACGGTGACATCGAGATCGTCCGACGGCGTGGCCCGCGACTGCTTGAAGAAGCCGTGCAGCAGCACCATCGTGTCGCCGACGACCGTAAACAGCACGCGGGCGCTTCGCCCCGGCAACATCACGCGGATCTCCCACAGATCCTGCGCCATCTTCCGGACCAGCGGCATGCCGAGCGGCCAGCCGAGTTGAACGGTCTTGATCTCTTCGCCGATCGCCCTTCGCTCCGCTTGCCCGAGCGCCTTCAGCCATTCGCGCACCGGCTCGTTGCCACGGGCCGTCTGGAAGAACCGCACGCCGAGCGTGACCTGGATCTGCTCTCTCGTCATCGTCCTGACACCAATCGTACCAAAATTGGTACGATATGCCAAGCACCATGAGGGCGGCTACTGACCGGATGGCCAATCCGGCAGCCGGGAACGGGAGGCGGCCCGCCGGCTCAATCGTCGCGACGAGCCGGCTTGCGCGCCGCGCGTGACGTCCCGCGTTCACGCGTCTCGCCGAACCGCGACCGCGCGATGTCGCGCACGGCATCGATCAGCGTCCGCGCGACCGGCGACGGCTGCGCATCGGTGCGCAGCACCAGCCCGACCGGCTCATCGGTGCCTGCCGAAGGCAGCGGCAAGCGTGCCAGCGCCCCGGCCGACAGGTCGTATTCGGCCGCATAGAGCGGCACGAACCAGACCGCGTCGTTTTCGAGTGCCAGCGCACGCGCGACCGATACCGACAACACCTCGATGAACGCATCCAGCGGCGGCACGCCGCACGCGCCAAGCAGCTGCTCGGCCGACTGGCGGATCAGCGTGCCGAACGGCGGCAGCACGACCGGATAGCGCGCAAGCTCGGCCGCCGGCGCCGCATGCGAGAGCAGCGGATGCCCAGCGCGCACGACGGCGACGAGCGGCTCGTTGTACAACTGCTCGAACGCGAGCCCGATCATCCGCTCCGGCTCCGACAGCCGCCCGATCGCGCACTCGATCGCGCCGGACTTCAGGCGCTCGAGCAGATCGGCGTTCGCGGCCGTCGCGATCCGCACGACGACGCGCGGCCAGCGCGCCGCGAGCGCCTTCATCAACGCGGGCGCGAGCGATGCCGCGACGGTCGGCAGCATGCCGATTTCCAGCGTCGCCGCGGCGGCCCCGCCTTCGCGCGCGAGCAGCCCGACACCTTGCCGCAGCGCCAGCACGCACGCGTTCGCGTGCGGCATGAACAGTTGCGCCTCGCGGGTCGGCTGCGCGCCCTGCCGGCCGCGCTCGAACAGCTTCACGCCGAGGATCGCCTCCAGCTCGGCGATCGTCTTCGACACGGCCGGCTGCGTGATCGACAGGCTTTCGGCTGCCTTCTGCACGCCGCCCGACTGGGCGACCGCGAGAAAGCACTGCAGGTGCCGAAACTTGACGCGGCCGTCGGCGATACGGTTATTCATAACGGGTGGTTATGCGATTGACGATGAAATGCCATTTTGCATAACTTTCCGGATAGTCCCAAGCGCTCGACGATACGTCACGCGTCACGCGTTGCGCCGCAGTGCCTGGAAACCGGCCGGCTCCCACATCCGCTTCGCGATCAGCAAGCTGGTGCCGCGCTTCTGCGCGAGTGGCGCGGAAGACGATTCCGCATGCAGCGCGGCCGCCTTGCTGCGCAGCCGGCGCAACTCCAGTTCGAGCTCGGCGGAAGCAGCCTCCGTCAGCATCCCCTGCGAGAACGTCATCGTCTCGCCTTCGCCGTCGAAGCGGCTGTCGAGGAAATCGCCGAGCGCATGCGCATGGAAGTAACGGCGGATCGGCCCGCCCGGCAGCCAGTCGAAATCGCGCGCGACGCGCACGCGAATCCGGTCGCCCGGCAACAGCGCGATGACGTTCATCCGGTCGAGCATCAACAGGTATTTCACGCACTCGGCCTTCGTCACCTGATAGGCCGACACGATGTCCTGCACCGTCCAGTAGTTGATCGCGCAGACGGCGACCAGCAGCAGCTTGTCGTCGGACACGAGCAGCGCCTCCTGCTGCTCGGTCAGCACGTGCAGCCTCGGCGCCGACGCGGACGCCTCCTGCACGAGCTCGGCCAGCGTATAGCCGAGCAGCTGGGAGATCTCCACGACGCGCTCCAGCGTGAAGCGGCCGCTGGCGAACAGCCGCTTCACGCTGGTCTCGGAAACGTCGAGCGCACGTGCGACGTCGCGGTAGGTCATGCCCTGCGCCTTCAGCTGGCGCTTCAGCATGTCGATGAGTTGGGCGGTTTCGGTCATTTTGGTATCGAAAAGTGATGCTCGAGGTCAGATATTAGGCTACCTGCGCGCACCGACGAACACATTCGGATACTTGTCTGCATAATCCGCTCCGTGCTGTCACCGAACGACGGAGCCGACATGACCACCCGAACCGACACCGCTGCCTACGAATCGCATCACCCCGCCCCGCGCGATGCCCGCGACACCGATCGCTCGATGCCGCTCGCCACGGTCCGCACGCTGGCCGCCAGCGCGCACGTCGGGGATCTCGTGTTCATCCGCGTGCCGGCGAATGCGCCGCGCGACGCGGCAGGCGCGACGGGTGCGTGGGCCAATCGCTTCGGCATCGTCGTCGACACGTCGGGCGACGAGCCCGTGATCGCCGAATCGGCGTTGGCGTGGACGAAGCTCACGCCGCTGTCGCGCTTCGTCGCCCGGACCGGCGGCGGACGCATCGCGCTGGCCCGGCGCGTCGCGGCGCCGAGCGCCGATGCGCAGCGCCAGGTGCATGCAATCGCCGAACAACGGATCGACGCCCTGCTCGGCAACCGCTTCAACCTGCGGACGCGGCGCGGGTTCTGCGCGCGCTACGTGAGCGACGTGCTCGGTGCCGACCGGGATGCGACGCCGGCCGCGCTGCTGCGCAGCGGCACGCTGTCACTCGAATTCGACGGGATCGTGTTCGATCCCGGCCGCCCGTCATGACAGGCGCTCAGGGAGACCGGATAACAACAAGAACGACACCATAAAAAAGCAGTGACGGGCTGGCTGGAGGGCCGTGCACGGGGTCGTCACCGACGACGCGAAGCCCGATCGCTTTTTCCGCCGGACAGGCATCCTGTCCGGCGGAATTTTCATTGGCGCGTCAGACATAACGAACGGTTATGCGATTCGCTAAAAAAGGTCATTTTGCATAACTTTCCGGATTGGCTACAGTCGTGCCATCCACTTCGCGAAAGACCTATCAGGAGACGCCCGATGGATTCCCCCACGATCCTCACGCCGCGCGACTGGCCGTCGCATCCGGCCTATATCCACCCCGAGTACCGTTCGTCGGTGAAGCGCGGCCCGACGCGCCCGCTGATCCCGCTGAAGGAGAAGCTCCGCGACCAGTACGCGCCCGTCTACGGCGCCGAAGATCTGGGCGCACTCGACCATGACCTGACGAAGAACGCCGTGAAGAACGGCGAGCCGCTCGGCGAGCGCATGGTCGTCACGGGCCGCGTGCTCGACGAAGGCGGCAAGCCCGTGCGCAACACGCTCGTCGAGGTGTGGCAGGCGAACGCAGCCGGCCGCTACGTGCACAAGGTCGACCAGCACGACGCGCCGCTCGACCCGAA
The DNA here is from genome assembly GCF_002223205.1 of Burkholderia sp. AU27893. NCBI lineage: Bacteria > Pseudomonadati > Pseudomonadota > Betaproteobacteria > Burkholderiales > Burkholderiaceae > Burkholderia > Burkholderia sp. AU27893. The sequence goes on from NZ_NKFD01000004.1 coordinate 1,438,107, forward strand.
CTTCCTCGGCGCAGGCCGTTGCCTGACCGACGACGAAGGCCGCTACCGCTTCCTGACGATCAAGCCCGGCGCATACCCGTGGGACAACCATCCGAACGCGTGGCGCCCGAATCACATCCACTTCTCGCTGTTCGGCGATTACTTCGGCTCGCGTCTCGTCACGCAGATGTACTTCCCCGGCGACCCGCTGCTCGCGTACGACCCGATCTTCCAGGGCACGCCCGAGGCCGCGCGCGAGCGCCTGATCTCGCGCTTCTCGATGGACATCACCGAAGAAGGCTATGCGCTCGGCTACGAATTCGACATCGTGCTGCGCGGCCGTGACGCTACCCCGATGGAGCGCTGAACCATGACGACGCTGAAGCAAACCCCTTCGCAGACGGTCGGCCCGTATTTCGCGTACGGCCTGTGCCCGCAGCAATACGACTACGACCTGAAGAGCCTGTTCACGCCGACGATCGCCGCGGCGCACGCCGAAGGCGAACACGTGCTGCTGGTCGGCCAGGTGTTCGACGGTGACGGCAACGTCGTCGGCGACGCGGTGCTCGAATTCACGCAGGTGGACAGCGCGGGCCGCTACCCCGCCTCGCGCGACGACATCGCGAAATCCGGCTTCACGGGCTTCGCGCGGGTCGGCACCGGCACCGATGCGCAGCAGCGCTTCGTCGTCGAGACGGTGAAGCCGGGCCGCCTCGCCGCCGGCGAAGCGCCGCACATCAACGTGACCGTGATGATGCGCGGGATCCTCACCCACGCGTTCACGCGCGTGTACTTCGACGACGAAGCCGCCGCGAACGCAGCCGACCCCGTGCTGAACGCCGTGCCGGCCGAACGCCGCGCGACGCTCGTCGCGAAACGCGACGCGCAGCCGGGCCGCCCGGTGGTCTACCGCTTCGACATCCGCATGCAGGGGCCGGACGAAACCGTGTTCTTCGACGTGTGACGCGCGGGCCGGCGCACGCCGGCTTCGCCCGCTACCGTACCGCCGCGTGGCGCGATACCGACAGGCATCGCGCCACGCGGCGTTTTTCCTGGTCCGTCTCCATCATTCGATGCTGCAGTGCATCGAGCCCCGTCACGGGTGCCGACGGCCTTGCGACGGGCCTTCCGCCCCCGCATCGAACGCACGGTTGAAACGCATGCTGCGACAGCACACAAGTCGTTCGTCCGACACGATATCGTTTGCGCGTTACGCGGCGTATTCTTCACTATCCGCAACGCTTCAACGAGATTGAATCGGAACAGGAAACAATTACACATGTCATGCGCGACACCGCCCGACAGGCCGTGCGCGCATTTTTTCTGACCGGGTGCCTTGAAACGCGTCTGACCGAAGTTGGCAGGCGCGTATTTTTTGCGGCGAGCGGCACACCGGCGTGGCGTGCGTCACTTCGTTCCGGTCAACGCCGAATCTCCAGATAGCGGCTCGGCGTATCGCCCAGAATGCGGCGAAACGCCGACGTGAACGCGCTGGCGCTCGCATACCCGAGATCGAGCGCGACCCGCGTGACCGGCTGCCGGTCGCTCAGGCGCGCGATCGCCGCGAGCATGCACACCTGCTGGCGCCATACGGCAAAACTCACGCCCGTCTGCGCACGAAACTGCCGCGTGAACGTGCGGCGGCTCAAGCCCGCGTCCGCGGCGACCTGGTCGAGATCGGCCGCGATCGACGGCGACGCAAGCAAGTGCCGGCACACCTTCGCCAGCCGTGCGTCGGCCGGCAGCGGCGCATGCAGCGACAGGCGCGGCATCGTCGCGATTTCCGCGACCAGCAGCGCCATCAGCTTGCCCGCGCGCCCGTCGACGTCGTACAGGGCCGGCAAGTCGATCGCATCGTCGATCAGTTGCCGCAGCAGCGCCGATACGCCATACACACCGCACTGGTCGGGCAGGCCCGCCTCAAGCGCGGCGTCGCCGGACACGAACGTGTTGAGCATCGTGACCGGCCCGGTCATCGTCATTTCGTGCCGCACGCCGGCCGGCACCCAGCACGCGCGCTGCGGCGGCACCAGCCAGCGCCCGTGTGGCGTCGACACGCTGATCGTGCCGCGCGACGCGAACGCGAATTGCCCGCGCCCGTGCGCGTGTTCCGGAAACGTCGTGCCTGCCGCATAGTCGTTCGCGGTCACGACCACGCTTCGCGGAATGTTTTCGTAGGGATCTAGCAGCGTATTTCTCACGGCCCGAATTCCATCATCAATGACCCGATATCGAAGGCGGGTCTCCTTCGCGCGATCTACGATCCGCTCCACCCTTGCGCGACCTCGCGGCCGCAAGCCCCGTCGGCCTGATCGGCCGGATTACCACTGCATCGGAGCGGACATGCCGAATACGTTTCATCGCGTGGGGGACGGCCCCCACCCTGTTCTTGTACTGCCCGGCTGGTTCGGCGACGCCCACGCGTTCGAACCCGTCGAAGCGTGGCTGTCGTGTGAACACTTCAGCTATGTATTCATGGACTACCGAGGTTACGGCCGCATGCGCGACGCAGCGGGCCACTACACGATCGACGAGATCGCCGCCGACGCGCTCGCGCTGGCCGACACGCTCGATTTCGCGACCTTCAGCATCGTCGGCCATTCGATGGGCGCGATGGCGGCCGAGAAAATCGCCGTCATCGCGCCCGAACGCGTGCGCGCGCTGGTGCCGGTCACGCCCGTGCCGTGCGGCGGCCTGCCGTTCGATGCCGAAAAACGTGCGCTATTCGAACGTGCCGCCGACCACGTCGCCGATCGCCGGACCATCATCGATCGCAGCACCGGCGGCCGCCTGCCCGCCGCCTGGGTCGAGTGGAAAGCGGCGTATTCGGCAGCCCGTTCGTCGTCGCCGGCGTTCGGCGCGTACTTCCGCGCGTGGGCCGATACGGATTTCGGCGACGAGATCGTCGGCACCCATCCGGTGAAAGTACTGATCGGCGAGCACGATCCGGCGTTCGACGCGGCACTGATGGCCCGCACCTACCTGCGGCGCTATCCGCTCGCCACCGTCGACGTGCTGCGCAACGCGGGCCACTACCCGATGAACGAGACGCCGCTCGCGCTTGTCGCCGCGATGGAAGCGTTCCTGCTCGCCGTGACGGCGAACCCCGTCGGCAACCCCTGACGACGCGCGGCGCGCAACGAGCATGGCGGTCATGCGCATCACCGCAGCATGAACGACATCGCCGACAAGCTGTTCAGCGTGCGCACCACATGCTCGACCGAAGGCCCGTCGAAGCGCAGCGTCACCGCATCGACGCGCTCCAGCGACGGCAGCACGCAGAACAGGTCGGCCAGCGCCGCCGTCTGCACGCGCAGCGTGCACGCGGCCGGCGCGGGCCGATGGGCGCCGGCGCGCACGCCTGCCGACAATGCGCGCGCAACCGCTTCGCGCGCAGCCGTGGCGATCCGCGCACATGACGCGGCGGGCGTGAGCGTATCGCCGCTCGATGCGCCGCCGGCCGTCTTGACCGTCTCGAAATGCGCATCCGGAAACTGCGGCCGCGTTTCCGCCGCGAACACGTCGTCGCCCGTGGCCAGCGCGACGTGCGCGCCGTATTCGCGCGCCAGCGCACCGTACAGCCCGGCTTCGCCGAGTTCGACGCCGTTCAGCCAGACCTGCGTGAACGCAAAGCTGTTGATCGTGTGCGCGAGCACGCCGCGCGTCTGCGATTTCGCGTGATAGCCGATCATGAACACGAGATCGGGCTGCTGCTCGACGCCCGTCATCATCCCGAGCATGCGCGGCTTGCCGAGCACGACACGCGCACGCGCATCGAGCCCGTCGGGCAGCAGGTTGCGGAAACCGCCGTGCGAATCGTTGACCCACACCGCCTGCGCGCCGCCCATGAACGCGCCTTCGATCGCCGCGTTCGCCTCGGCGGTCATCCAGCGGCGCGCACGCTCGTATTCCGGATTACCGGCACGCGTCTGCTCGATGGCGAATACGCCGGCGACACCTTCGATGTCGGTCGAAATCAGGATTTTCATGACTGGGTAAGACGTCCTTCGTGGCCTTCGTTGAACAGGCGATCGAGATCGGGCACCGCATCGCGCAGCGATTGCCGCACGTGGCCGTCGCGCCCGGCCACCGTCACGGCCTGCAGCAACGCGTCAGCGATCGCATGCTCGACGCTTTCGGCCGCGGCCATGAACAGCGGATCGAGCGCCGCATCGGCGACGAGGGCCGGCAGCGCGAGAGTCGATGCGTCGTGCGCGATCGTGTAGGCGGTGGAGAAGGCGAGCGCGATGTCGCCGCTGCCGTGCCCGTAGACCGAGCCCGTGCGGGCCAGCCCCGCACCGGCTCGGCGCGCGAGCCGCGACAGTTGCCGCGCATCGAGCGGCGCATCGGTCGCCAGCAGCAGGATGATCGAGCCCTGCTCCGGCGCCGCCGCATGCGCGGCCTCGGCCGCACGCCGTTGCGCGACGATGCGCCCGAGCGGCACGCCGCCGAGCGTCAGCATCGGCAGCCGGCCGAAATTCGCGAGCACGAGCGCGCCGACCGTATAGGGCCGCCCGGCCGCAACGGCGACGCGCGATGCCGAACCGATCCCGCCCTTCAGGTCGAAGCTCGACATCCCGCGCCCCGCGCCCACCGCGCCGCGTGCGACGTCACGCGATGCCGCGCGGCACGCGTCGTCGTAATGCTCGGGCGTGACCGCGAACGCCTGGATATCGTTCAGATAGCCGTCGTTGCACTCGAACACGAGCGGGTTGACGGTCGACCAGTCGCGGCCGATCTGCGGATTCGCCGCGATCGCCGCGCGGATCTGCGCCTGCGCGAGCGCGCCGACGCCGAACGTATTGGTCAGCGCGATCGGCGTCTCGAGCGTGCCGAGCTCGTCGACCTGCACGAGCCCGACACTCTTGCCGAAGCCGTTGATCACCGCGGCCCCCGCCGGCACCTTGCTGCGGTACACGTCGCCCGGATGCGGCTTCACGACCGTCACGCCCGTCTGCACGTTGCCCGCATCGAGCGTGCAATGGCCGACCGTCACGCCCGGCACGTCGGCGATCGTGCCGCGCGGCCCGGCCGGCAGCGTCGCCGTCCACATCGGAGCATGGCGCATCAGCGGCGCTCCAGTTTCGGATCGAGCGCGTCGCGCAGCCCGTCGCCGAGCAGGTTGAACGCGAGCACGGTCAGGAAGATCGCCAGGCTCGGGAAGATCGCGATGTGCGGCGCCGTCACCATGTCCGCGCGCGCCTCGTTGAGCATCGCACCCCACTCCGGCGTCGGCGGTTGCGCGCCGAGCCCGAGGAACGACAGGCTCGCGGCCGTGATGATCGACGTGCCGATCCGCATCGTGAAGTAGACGACGACCGACGACACGGTGCCCGGCAGGATGTGCCGCATGATGATCGTCCAGTCCGACGCGCCGATGCTGCGCGCGGCCTCGACATAGGTCATGTGCTTGAGCATCAGCGTGTTGCCGCGCACGAGCCGCGCGAACGCCGGGATGCTGAAGATCGCGACCGCACAGATCACGTTGACCATCCCGTTGCCGAGGATCGCCACCACGCCGATCGCGAGCAGGATGCCCGGGAACGCGAACAGCACGTCGGCCACACGCATCGTGATGCGGTCCCACCAGCCTTCGTAGTAGCCGGCGAGCAGCCCGAAGAACGTGCCGATCACCGCGCCGAGCGCGACCGAGAAGAAGCCGGCCGCGAGCGAGATGCGCGTGCCCGCGACGATCCGGCTGAAGATGTCGCGGCCGAGCGAATCGACGCCGAACCAGTGCACGACCGACGGCCCCGCGTTCAGCGCGTCGTAGTCGAAATAGTTCTCCGGATCGAACGGCACGACGTGCGGGCCGACGAACGCCAGCACGACGAGCGCCAGCACGAAGCCGCCCGCGACGAGCGCGACGGTCTGCTTGCGGAACTTGCGCCAGAATTCGCGCCACGGCGTGCGGATCGCGGCGGGTGCGGCCGGCGCCGCGGTCTGGACTGTCGCATTCATGCGCGCCTCACTTGAACCGGATGGTCGGGTTGATGACCGCGTACAGCACGTCGACGGTCAGGTTGATCAGGATGAACTCGAGCGAAAACAGCAACACGATCGCCTGGATCACCGGGTAGTCGCGCATCGTCACCGCGTCGACGAGCAGGCGGCCGAGCCCCGGCCAGTTGAACACGACCTCGACGACGATCGAGCCGCCGAGCAGGAAGCCGAACTGCAGCCCCATCATCGTGACCACCGGGATCATCGCGTTGCGCAGGCAGTGCTTGAGCACCACCATCGGCTCGTGCACGCCCTTCGCGCGCGCGGTGCGCACGAAATCCTCGTTCAGCACCTCGACGAACGACGCGCGCGTGAAGCGCGCCATCACGGCCGCGACCGCGGCGCCGAGCGTCAGCGACGGCAGCACGTAGCTCTTCCACGAGCCGTCCGGCACGACCGGCAGCCAGCCGAGCTTCACCGAGAAGACTTCCATCAGCAGCATCCCGAGCGCGAACGCGGGAAACGAGATGCCCGACACCGCGAGCGTCATGCCGAGTCGGTCGGGCCAGCGGTTGCGCCACACCGCCGACGCGATGCCGATCGCCATCCCGAAGGCCGTCGCCCACACCATGCTGACGAGCGTCAGCATCAGCGTCGGCATGAAGCGCTCGCCGATCTCGGTCGAGACCGGCCGCTTGCTGCGTGTCGACATGCCGAAGTCGCCGTGCGCGATCTTCGTGAAGAAGTTCACGAACTGCGCGGGCAGCGGCCGGTCGAGCCCGAGATCGGCACGCACGAGCGCGACCGTCGCGTCGTCGGCTTCGGGGCCGGCCGCGAGCCGCGCCGGGTCGCCCGGCAGCAGGTGGACGAACAGGAACACCAGCACCGCGACGATCGCGAGCGTGGGCAGCAGGCCGAACAGGCGTTTGACGAGAAAATTCAGCATGGGGCACCGATCGATTCAGCGTGCCGGCGGCTCACGCCGCCGGCACCGCGTGGCGGACGAACCGCCGTCATCACCACTGTCATTTCAGCGAGATTTCGTCGAAGTTGAACGAGCCGTCCGGCATCACGTACGCGCCCTGCAGCCGCTTGCTGCGCGCATACACGATCTTCTCCTGCACGAGGAAGATCCACGGGGCATCGGTCCAGATCTGCTTCTGTGCATCGGCGTAGAGGTCGGTCTTCTTCGCGCGATCGACCGTCTCGAGCGCCTTCGTCAGATCGCCGTCGACCGTGTCGTTCTTGTAGTACGCGGTGTTGACGAGCTTCGGCGGCGCCGACGCGCCGGCGAGCAGCGGCGTGATCGCCCAGTTCGCTTCACCCGTCGACGACGACCAGCCGATGTAGTACATCCGCACCGGCGCCTTCGCCGGATCCGGCGCGCTCTCGACCTTCGCGACGCGCTCGCCGGCCTCCAGCGCCTGCACCTGCACCTTCACGCCGACCTGCGCGAGCTGCTGCTGCACGAACTGGATCGCCTTCTGCGACGTCGAGTTGTTATACGCGGACCACAGCGTCGTCTCGAAGCCGTTCGGATAGCCGGCCTCCTTCAGCAGCGCGCGCGCCTTCGCCGGGTCGTACGGCCACGGGCCCAGCTTCGTCGCATAGTCGACGCCTTGCGGCACCACGCCGGTGGACGGCGTCGCGAAGCCGGAGAACGCGACCTTCGCGAGCGCTTCCTTGTTCACCGCGTAGTTCAGCGCCTGGCGCACCTTCGGGTTGTCGAACGGCTTCTGCAGCATGTTCAGCGACACGTAGCGCTGCACGATCGACGGCCGCTCCACGATGTCGACCTTCGGGTTGCCCTTCAGGTCGGCCGCCTGCTCGAACGGAATGCGGAACGCGAAATCGGCCTCGCCCGTCTTGATCAGTGCCGCACGCGTATTGTTGTCGACCACCGGCTTCCAGTCGATCGCGTCGATCTTCGGATAGCCCTTCTTCCAGTAGCCGGCGAACTTCTTCACCTTCAGGTCGTCGGTCTGCTTCCATTCGACGAACTCGAACGGGCCGGTGCCGACCGGATGCAGCGCGATGTCGCGGCCCCACTTCTTCAGCGCGGCCGGCGAGATCATCACGGCCGACGGGTGCGCGAGCGTGTTGATCAGCGCCGAGAACGGCTCGCGCAGCGTGATCTTCACCGTGTACGGATCGACCACTTCGGTCTTCTCGATCACGCGGAACATGTTGTAGCGCTTCAGGTGGTTCGCGGGATCGGTCACGCGGTCGAAGTTCGCCTTCACGGCCGCCGCGTTGAAATCGGTGCCGTCGTGAAACTTCACGCCCTGGCGCAGCTTGATCGTGTAGACCTTTGCATCGGGGCTCGCGTCGTAGCTCGTCGCCAGCACGTTGACGAGCTTCATGTCCTTGTCGAAGCCGAACAGCCCCTGGTAGAACGACTTGACGACGGCCTGCGACACCGTGTCGTTCGCGTCGTACGGGTCCATCGTCGTGAACGTCGAATCCACCGCCATCACCGCGGTCTGCTGCGCGAACGCGGGCACCGCGGCCGACAGCGCGAACGCGCCGGCAAGCGCGACGAAACACGCGCGCGGACGAAACATCGGGAACGGATGCTGCTTGGTCATGTTGCTGGGCTCCTATCGGTGAATCGGTGACGCCTCACGGGCGTTTCGGTTTCGACTTCCTGCACGCTCGCGCATCGCCGTGGCGACGCATTGCTTCAGTACGCGCCGCCGACGCGATGCGTCGCGACGTAATGATCGGGGCCGACCGCGACGAGCGGCGCGACGACCGGGTCGTCGCCGATCGCACGGATCGGGCTCGGGATTTCGTCCGCCGCCAGCTGGCGCGGCGCGTGCCGGCGTGCCGGATCGGCCACCGGCACCGCGCTCATCAGCTTCTTCGTGTACGGATGCTGCGGCGCCTCGAACACCGCGCGGCGCGGGCCGATCTCGACGATCTGGCCGAGATACATCACCGCGACGCGATGGCTGATGCGCTCGACCACCGCCATGTCGTGCGAGATGAACAGGTACGCGACGCCGAGCTCGCGCTGCAGGTCGAGCATCAGGTTGACGATCTGCGCCTGCACCGACACGTCGAGCGCCGACACCGATTCGTCGGCGATCACGACCTTCGGGTTCAGCGCGAGCGCGCGCGCGATCGCGATCCGCTGGCGCTGGCCGCCCGAGAATTCGTGCGGATAGCGGCGCGCGGCCTCGGGCGGCAGGCCGACCTTGTCGAGCAGCCAGTCGACGCGCGCCTGCGCTTCGCGGCCGCTCGCGACGCCGTGCACGAGCAGCGGCTCCATGATCGAGAAGCCGACGGTCAGGCGCGGGTTCAGCGACGCGAACGGATCCTGGAAGATGAACTGGATGTTCCGGCGCAGCGCCTGCAGGTCCGCGCCCTTCATCGCGCTGATGTCGCGGCCGTCGAATTCGATCGAGCCGCTCTGCGATTCGACGAGGCGCAGCAGCGAGCGGCCGGTGGTCGACTTGCCGCAGCCCGATTCGCCGACCAGCGCGAGCGTCTCGCCCGCGCGCAGTTCGAAGCTCACGCGTTCCACCGCGTGCACGTATTGCGACACGCGGCCGAACACGCCGCTCTTCACCGGGAAGCGCGTCACGAGATCGCGCACGCGCAGGATCGGCGACGCGGACGGGTCGACGGGCGGCTGCGCAACGTCGTTCGCCGCGGGTGCGGGCGACGCCGCCGGGGTTGCCGCGTTTGCGCCGTCAACCTTCAGCAGCGGGAATTTCTCGGGTGCATCGGTGCCCTGCATCGAGCCGAGTTTCGGCACGGCCGCGAGCAACGCGCGCGTGTAGCGATGCTCAGGCGCCGCGAAGATGCGATCCGATTCGCCCTCCTCGACCTTCTCGCCGCGATACATCACGAGCACGCGGTCGGCCACTTCGGCCACCACGCCCATGTCGTGCGTGATGAAGATCACGCCCATGTTCATTTCGTCCTGCAACCCGCGCACCAGCTGCAGGATCTGCGCCTGGATCGTCACGTCGAGCGCGGTGGTCGGCTCGTCGGCGATCAGCAGCGACGGCCGGCACGACAGCGCCATCGCGATCATCACGCGCTGCCGCATCCCGCCCGACAACTGGTGCGGATAGCGCGCGAACACGCGGCGCGCCTCGGGGATGCGCACGAGCTCGAGCAGCCGCAGCGTTTCCGCGCGCGCTTCCGACAGGCTTTTCGACTGGTGCAGCGCGATCGCCTCGCTGATCTGGTCGCCGACCGTGAACACCGGGTTCAGCGACGTCATCGGCTCCTGGAAGATCATTGCGATATCCGCGCCACGAATGCCGCGCATCGTCGCGCCGCTGGCCTGCGCGAGATCGACGATCGCACCGCCACGCCGACGGAACGCGATCCGGCCGTTCGTGATCGCGCCGCCGCCGTGCTCGACGAGCCGCATCAGCGCGAGCGACGTGACCGACTTGCCCGAGCCCGATTCGCCAACGATCGCGAGCGTCTCGCCGCGATCGACGTGAAACGACACATTGCGTACCGCGTCGAACGTCGCGCCTTCGCGGCGGAACGTGACCGACAGGTCGTCGACGGCCACCACGCGCTGCTCGGGCAGCACCAGGCCGGACGGGTTACGGCTCGAAGTCATCGTGGGTCTCCTTCTCGTGCGGTCGGGAATCAGGCCGTGTCGTCGTCGCGATAGATGCCGACCACCGGCGCTTCATCGACGCGCGCATAGCCGCGGTACATCCCTTCGGTGTTGAACGGCATCGCGACGTTGCCGTGCGCATCGACCGCGATGATCCCGCCGCGACCCGCGAGGCGCGGCAGCTTGTTCATCACGACGTCGTGCGCGGCATCGGCGAGCGACGCGCCGCGATACGCGATCTGCGCGGCCACGTCATGCGCGGTCGCGAGCCGGATGAACATCTCGCCGGTGCCCGTCGCGGATACGGCGCAGGTCGCGTCGTCCGCATAGCAGCCCGCGCCGATGATCGGCGAATCGCCGACACGCCCCGGCTGCTTGTTCGTGATGCCGCCCGTCGACGTCGCCGCTGCAATGTGGCCATGCTGGTCGCACGCAACCGCGCCGACCGTGCCGTGCTTGCGATCCGGGTCGAGCGGTTCGGCCGGTTGCTGCTGCGCTTGCGGAGCGCCGAACGTGAACGTCGCCGCGTCGTGGTCGAGCATCACACCGGCCGCTGCGCGCGCCTTGACCCATTGCGCGTGACGCGCCTCGGTATCGAAGTAGCCCGGTTCCGCGAGTTCGAGCCCCTGCGCGGCTGCGAACGCATCGGCGCCCTCACCGGCGAACAGCACGTGCTCGCTGACTTCCATCACGCGCCGCGCGGCCAGCACGGGATTGCGCACACGCGTCGCGCAGCAGATCGCGCCGGCGCCGAGCGTCGCGCCATCCATCACCGCCGCGTCAAGTTCGTGCTTGCCTTCCGCCGTATAGACGGCGCCGCGTCCTGCGTTGAACAGCGGGCAATCCTCGAGCATCCGCACCGCGACGGTGACGGCATCGAGCGCGCTGCCGCCATCGGCCAGCACCTGCTGCGCGGCCGTCAGGATGGCGGTCAGTTCGGCACGGTACTGACGTTCGGTGTCGGAATCCATCGCCTCGCGCAGGATCGTGCCTGCGCCGCCGTGAATCGCCACGATCGCGGGTGAAGTCATGTTTTTTTCGGACGGTGAGTAGAAGGGTTGGCGGCCGGCGGCGTCGCTTGCGGCTGGATGAGCCACGGCAGCAGGAATTCGGTCATCTCGGCCGCGGATTTCGCGGACCGGTGCGTGCGCAGCGCGACCGCGTCGATCAGCGCCTCGATCATCGCGAGCACGGCCGCTTCCGACGTCGCCGCGAAGCGCCGCTCGGCCTTGACGTACAGGTTCAGCGACGCGATCGGCGCAAGCGGCGATTGCGGGCCGTCGGAGATGCCCAGCACGCGCGCCCCGCGCGCCGCCGCGCGGCGGGCCAGTTCGATGGTGTCCTTCACGTAGCGCGGAAACGCGAGCGCGATCACGAGATCGCGCGAGTCGGCCGTATACAGCCGCCGCGCCGCGTGCGACGGGCCGCCGAGCAGCGCGAGCGACTGCACGTTGTCGTGACAGACGGACAGCCCGTGCTCCATCAGCCCGGTGAGAAACGCGCTCGACCCCGCGCCGAGGATCAGCACGCGCCGTGCGCCGACGATCGCCTCGACCGCGGCCTCGACATCGGCTGCGTCCAGTTGCGCACGCGTGTTCTCGATGTTCGCGACGGCCTGGTCGAATACCGCGTCGATCCAGGCGGCACCGCGCACGCCCGGCTCCTGCTCCTGCGCGGAACGCAGCCGCTCGACCGGCCCGAGCGTCGCCTCGAAGCCGCGCACGAGCGCCGCGCGCATCGCCGGATAGCCGTCGAAACCGAGCGCCTTCGCGAAGCGGTTCGCGGTCGCGATCGACGCGTTCACGGCTTGCGCGAGTTCGTCGATGCGCATCGTCGCCGCGCGGAACGGATTCGCGAGCACGAACTCGCCCATGCGGCGGTGGATCGGCGTCATCAATGGCATCGCCGACGCGATCCGCTCGGCGATCGCGGGTTCGTCGGGACTGGCGTCAGGCGGAACGAGAGGCGTCATGCGAAGGGTTGTTGCAAGGATGATGAAAATGAATTTACACAACTCCCGTCTCGAAAAGAAATAAATTTTCATCAGGGTTTGTCACGCCCGATCCCACGCCTTTCGCTCACCCGACGCTCGCACAGCCCCGCCGCTCGGCCCTTGGCGCGTGATGACCGTGCGTTGCCCACTCCGCCGCGTGACCGCGCTCCTCGGGAAAACCCCGAGCAAGTTCGTTCGAATGCATTTTCACGTTGACCGGATTCGAATTCGAACATAGGATGCTCGAAAATGATCAGTCGTCAGATAACATCGCAACTCGATGACGACGAAATGTTCGTTCGAATACCGTATTTTCGATATAAGCGGGTGTGATCCGCTCGCATCAAGATCGGACATCGTACGAATAAAACGAATAAGCCATCCCGCGCGGATGGCCCTTACGGATCGGCGGCCGCCGTGCGCCCGCCCCTCTGACAGGAGACAGCAGTGAAGACAGTCAAGGCGTTGCGCTGGTGGATCATCGTGCTCGTATGTCTCGGCACGATCCTCAACTACCTCGCACGGAACTCCCTCGCGGTGCTCGCCCCCGAGCTGAAGCAGGTCTTTTCGATCTCGACGCAGCAGTATTCGTATATCGTCGGCGCGTTCCAGATCGGTTACACGATCATGCAGCCCGTGTGCGGCTTCGTCGTCGACCTGATCGGGCTGCGGCTCGGGTTCGCGCTGTTCGCGATGCTGTGGTCGATCGTCGGCGTCGCGCACGGCTTCGCGTCGGGCTGGCTGTCGCTCGGCATCCTGCGCGGCTTTCTCGGGCTGTTCGAAGCCGCCGCGATTCCGTCCGGGATGAAGGCGGTCGCCGAATGGTTTCCCGATCGCGAGAAATCCGTCGCGGTCGGCTATTTCAACGCGGGCACGTCGCTCGGCGCCGCGATCGCGCCGCCGCTCGTCGTGTTCCTGTCGATGCGGTTCGGCTGGCAGGCCGCGTTCATGGCCACCGGCGCGCTCGGCTTCGTGTGGGCCGCGCTCTGGTACGCGCAGTACCGGTCGCCGGCCGACCATCCGCGCATCACGCCGCAGGAGCGCGCGTTGATTCGCGACGGCCAGGCGACGATGCCGCCCGTGTCGAAGCGCCGCATTCGCGACGTCGTCACCGCGCGGCGCTTCTGGGCCATCGCGCTGCCGCGCTTCTTCGCCGAGCCCGCGTGGCAGACCTTCAGCTTCTGGATTCCGCTGTATCTCGCGACCGAGCGCCACATGGAGCTCAAGCAGATCGCGATCTTCGCGTGGATGCCGTTTCTCGCGGCCGACCTCGGCGGCATCGCGGGCGGCTACCTGTCGCCGTATCTCGCGAAACGGTTCAAGCTGCCGCTCGTGTGGTCGCGCGTTGCCGGCGTCGCGCTCGGCGCGGTGCTGATGCTCGGTCCCGCGATGATCGGGCTCGTGGCGTCGCCGTACATGGCCATCGCGCTGTTCTGCGTCGGCGGCTTCGCGCACCAGATGATCTCCGCACTCGTCAACACGCTGTCGGCCGACGTGTTCGATCCCGAGGAAGTCGGCACCGCGAGCGGCTTCGCCGGGATGGCCGCGTGGATCGGCGGGCTCGGTTTCTCGCTGCTGGTCGGCGCGCTCGCCGACAAGATCGGCTACGCGCCGCTGTTCGCGTGCCTCGGCCTGTTCGACATCATCGGCGTCACGCTGCTCGCGGTGCTGATCCGCGGGCAGTCGAAGCAGGAACGCCTGCTCGCCCAGCATGCCTGACCTTCGCCTTTACCAGGAATCGCATTCATGACTTCGCTTCTTCATCCGCCCGTGTTCCGCGTCGCCGGCCAGCACGCGAACCGTGTGCTGCTCGCGTCCGACGCAGGCGCAACCGTTGAAATCTTCGTGCTCGAGGACGACATCGTGCGGGTGCGCGTGCTGCCCGACGCGACGGCGCGCAACCCGCGCACGTGGTCGATCGCGCCGGGCCTCGACGACGTGCCGCTCGACGGGCGCGACCGCCTCGATCTCGACGGCTTCGCGCTGCCCGCCTATACGCTCGTCGAAGACGACGATGCCGCGTGCATCGAAACCGCGCAGATCCGCGTCGTGGTGCGCCGGCAAGGCGGCCACTGCACGTGGTCGATGCGCGGCGCGGACGGTACGTGGCGCGTCGCACTCGCCGACCGCGCGACGCAGGCGTACAACTTCGGCTGGTGGGACGATCGTGCGTATCACTACGTCGCCCGCGAGCGCGGCGACAAGGTGTTCGGCCTCGGCGAACGCGCAGGCGACCTCGACCGCACCGGCGCGCGCTTCGAGATGCGCAACATCGACGCGATGGGCTACAGCGCGAAGCACACCGACCCGCTGTACAAGCACATCCCGTTCTACATCACGTGGTCGCCCGCTGCCTGCCAGGGGTTCGGGCTGTTCTACGACACGCTGTCGGACTGCGCGTTCGACATGGGCCGCGAGCTCGACAACTATCACGGCCCGTACCGCTATTTCGTCGCCGAGCACGGCGATCTCGACTACTACTTCATCGCGTCGCCCGACACGCCGCTCGCGGCCGCGCGACGCTTCACGTGGCTCACCGGGCGCCCCGCGCGCACGCCGAAATGGGGGCTCGGCTATTCGGGCTCGACGATGAGCTATACCGATGCGCCGGACGCGCAGCAGCAGATGAACCAGTTCGTCGAGCAATGCGACACGCACGACATCCTGTGCGATTCGTTCCATCTGTCGTCGGGCTACACGTCGATCGGCGCGAAGCGCTACGTGTTCAACTGGAACCGCGACAAGTTTCCCGACGCGAAGGGCTTCGTGAAGCATTACCGCGACCACGGCATCCGCCTGTGCGCGAACATCAAGCCGTGCCTGCTGCGCGACCATCCCGCATTCGAAGAGGCGGCCACGCGCGGGCTGCTGATCCGCTCGGCGTCCGGCGAGCCCGCATGGGTGCAGTTCTGGGACGAGGTGGGCGCGTATCTCGACTTCACGCAGCCCGACGCGTACCGCTGGTGGCGCGAGCAGGTCACGTCGGCGCTGCTCGAATACGGGATCGAGTCGACCTGGAACGACAACAACGAGTACGAGATCTGGTCGCCCGACGCGATCGCGCACGGCTTCGGCCAGCCGTATCCCGCGCGCGAAGCGAAGGTGCTGCAGACGATGCTGATGATGCGCGCGTCGCGCGACGCGCAGCGCGCGCATGCGCCGGCGCGGCGGCCGTTCCTCGTGTCGCGCTCCGGCGGCGCCGGCATGCAGCGTTACGTGCAGACCTGGTCCGGCGACAACTATACGTCGTGGGAAACGCTGCGCTACAACCTGAAGATGGGCCTCGGGCTCGCGCTGTCGGGCGTGTCGAACATCGGCCACGACATCGGCGGCTTCTCCGGGCCCGCGCCGTCGCCCGAACTGCTGCTGCGCTGGGTGCAGTTCGGCATCTTCATGCCGCGCTTCAGCATCCATTCGTGGAACGACGACGGCACCGTCAACGAACCGTGGATGTACCCGGAGATCACCGCGCAGATTGCGTCGCTGATCAAGCAGCGCTACCGGCTGCTGCCCTACCTCTATCACCTGCTGTGGCTGTCGACGACACGCTACGAGCCCGTGCTGCGGCCGACCTTCGCCGATTTCCCCGGCGACGCCCGCTGCTACGACGAATGTGACGACATGATGCTGGGCGACGCGCTGCTCGTCGCGCCGGTCGTCGATCCCGGCCTGACGACGCGCACCGTCTACCTGCCGTCGGGCGCGCGCTGGATGTGCTGTGCGAGCGCGCAGGCGTTCGACGGCGGCGCGAGCGTGACGCTGCCCGCGCCGCTCGACACGCCGGTGATGCTGCTGCGTGAAGGCCGCGTGCTGCCGCTGAACGTCGCGGAACAGCATTTCGGCGCGCGTGGCGACACGCGCGGCTTCCTCGTCGCGCCGCGCATCGAGGACGGCATCGCCTACGGCGAATGCGTCGAGGACGACGGCGAGACGGAAGCATGGCGCGACGGCGAATACGGGCTGTGGCGCATCGAAACCGGCCGCGAGGCGTCGGGCGCGCTCGGCGTATCGGTGCGCTGGGACGGCCGCCCGGCACGCCCGGCCGATCGCGTCGAGATCCTGCTGCCCGCTTCGCTGCAAGGCCCGCTCGCCGTGCACGGCGCGCGCGTCGAGCGGGATGCGCAGGACGGCGCATGGCGCCGCCTCGTCGTCGCATTCGACAACTGAACCGCATCACCCACGCAAGACGGGCCGTTCGCGCGGCCCGCCACCCGCCACAGAGGAGGCGACCGAGCCTCCCGCCCACCTTGAGAAGATGAAGAGATCTGGAGATCGTCAATGAAAGCACCCGTCAACCGCTATGCAATCCTGATTTTATCGGCCGCCTCGCTTGGCATGACCGCCGCCCACGCGCAGAGCAGCGTGACGCTGTACGGTGTCGTCGACGATTCGCTCGCGTACGTGAACAACCAGCAGGGCCACTCGAACATCTACATGCGCGACGGCAACCTGTATGCGTCGAAGTTCGGGCTGCGCGGCGACGAGGATCTCGGCGGCGGCACGCATGCGATCTTCGACCTGCAATCCGGCTTCAACCTGAACAACGGCGCGCAATCCGCCGCCGGCCTGATCTTCAATCGCCAAGCGTTCGTCGGCCTGCGCAACGATCACTACGGCACGATGACGGCCGGCCGCCAGTACACACCGTACTTCCTGTTCGTCGGCCCGTACGCATCGAGCAGCTGGCTGACCGGCGCGACGGGCGCGCATCCGGGCGACATCGACGGCCTCGACACGACGATCCGCGTGAACAACTCGGTCACTTATACGTCACCGACCTTCGCCGGGCTAACCGCCAGCGCGATGTACGCGTTCGGCGGCATTGCCGGCGCGACCGGCAAGGGCAACACGTTCAGCGCCGCACTGCGTTATGCGAACGGGCCGATCGGCGTCGCGGCCGGCTACCTGCGCATCAACAGCTCGGGCTCGTCGGCGGGCTTCCTGAATCCGGCAACCGCCGCGTCGGGCAGCTTCGCGGTATCCGTGCTGAACCAGGGCTACCTGACCGCGAAGGCCGTCGAGCAGGTCGCGGCGGCCGGCAACTACACGCTCGGCGACCTGACGATGGGTCTCAACTACTCGAACGTGAAGTACCTGCCCGGCAACGGCTCGGCGTTCACGGACACGGCCGTGTTCAACACCTACGGCGCGCTCGCCGCATACCGCTTCACGCCGGCATTCTCGGTGGCCGGCGCGTTCGCGTACACGCTCGCGTCGAAGGCGAACGGCATCAACAGTGCGGCCCGCTACCAGCAGGTTTCGTTGAAGGAGTCGTACAGCCTGTCGAAGCGCACGACGCTCTATGCGCTGCAGGCGTACACGCATTCGAGCGGGCAAACGCTCGGTGCGCAAGGTGCCGGCCACGTGATCGATGCGGCGCCGATCGTCGGCGATTCGCAGCAGCTCACGCCATCGACCACGCATGGCCAGTTCGTCGGGATGGCCGGGATCGCCGTCACGTTCTGAACCCTCGCGGCAGCGCCTTCGGCGCGCTGCCCCTGCCCCGGGCGACACGCATTTCGCGCATTCCATGCGTGCCGTCCGTGCACCTCGCACACGGCCCACGAAGCGTTTTCGGCGGCCCGTGCGCCCACCGCGCGAACCGCGCGGGTTTTCTCGACCTCGCCAATACCTTACAATCCGTCAGGTTTTCCCTTCTGCATGCCCCTTCTTGCAGTCCTGACACCGCGGTACACTCGACGCACGCCGTATCAGGGTCCGACGCGCGACACGCGCGCCGGGCGGCGTCGCGCCTCGTTGCGCCCACAACTGGATGCCAGCCATGCCAGACTCCCGTCCCTCGCCCCGCACGACATTCAAGCCGCAGGTCGTCCTGCCCGCGCTCGCGGTCATCGGCGCGTTGCTCGTCGTCTGCGCGCTGCGCCCGAGCGAAGCCGGCGCGCTGTTCTCCGCCGGCCAGCAATGGGTCATCGCACGCTTCGACTGGTTCTACGTGCTCGCCGTGACCGGCTTCCTCGTGTTTCTCGTGCTGATCGCCGCCAGCGACTTCGGCAACATCCGGCTCGGCCCCGACGACGCCGAACCCGAATTCAGCTTCGTGTCGTGGACCGCGATGCTGTTCGCGGCCGGCATGGGCATCGGCCTCATGTATTTCGGCGTCGGTGAGCCGATGCAGCATTTCTTGAAGCCGCCGACCGTCGACCCCGGCACGCCCGCCGCCGCGCGCGAGGCGATGCTGATGACCTTCTTCCACTGGGGCTTCCATGCGTGGGCGATCTACGGGCTGATGGGGCTTGTGCTCGCGTACTTCGGCTTCCGCTACAACCTGCCGCTGACGCTGCGCTCGGGGTTGTATCCGGTGCTGCGCGAGCGCATCAACGGCTGGATCGGCCACACCGTCGACGCGTTCGCGCTGGTCGGCACGGTCGCCGGCATCGCGACGACGCTCGGCTACGGCGTGATGCAGATCAGCGCCGGCCTGCACACGGTCGTGGGCTGGGACACCAGCGGCAACGCGTTCCGCATCGGGCTCGTCGTGCTGGTCGTGCTGCTCGCGGGTGCTTCCGCCGCGAGTGGCCTCGACAAGGGCGTGCGGCGGCTGTCCGAGCTGAACCTGCTGCTCGCGTTCCTGCTGCTCGCATTCGTGGTCGTCGCGGGCCCGACGTCGTTCCTGCTGCGCGCGCTCGGCGACAACATCGGCCAGTACCTGTCGCATCTCGTCGACCTGTCGTTCCGCACCTATGCGTACGCGTCGCCGCGCGAGGAAGGCTGGTTCGGCGGCTGGACGATCCTCTACTGGGCGTGGTGGGTGTCGTGGTCGCCGTTCGTCGGCATGTTCATCGCGCGCATCTCGCGCGGCCGCACGATCCGCCAGTTCGTGATCGGCGTGCTGCTCGTGCCGACCGCGTTCAACCTCGTGTGGATGACGGTGTTCGGCAACAGCGCGATCTGGCTCGATACGCACGGCGCGGCCGGCGCGCTCGCGCAGACGGCCACCAATGTCGACGCGCTGCTGTTCCGCTTCTTCGACGTCCTGCCGCTGTCGCAAGGGCTGTCGATCGTCGCGATCGTGCTGATCGCGGTGTTCTTCGTCACGTCCGCCGATTCGGGCGCATTCGTGATCGACCAGATCGCGACGCGCGGCAATGCCCACTCCCCGGTGTGGCAACGGCTGTTCTGGGCCGCGCTGCTCGGCGTGACGGCCGCGGTGCTGCTCGTCGCCGGCGGGCTCGGCGCATTGCAGGCGATGACGCTGATCGCCGCGCTGCCGGTGGCGATCATCATGATCGCGCTCTGCTACGGGCTGTGGCGCGGGCTCGCGGCCGACCGCGTGCACTATTCGCAGGACGTCGCGCCCGCGACGAGCTTCTGGACCGGCCAGCACTGGCGCCATCGCCTCACGCACATCCTGCGGCAGACGACCGAAGCCGAAGCGCGCCAGTTCGTCGCCGAGACGGTCGAGCCCGCGTTGCGCAAGGTCGCCGACGAGCTGCGCGCGAGCGGTGTCGATGCGAACGTGCAGCGCGACAACGACGACGCCGTGCGGCTCACCGTGCCGACCGCCGACCACCGCGATTTCGTATACGGCGTGCGCGTGACGGTGAAATCCGCGGCCGCGTTCCTGGTGCGCGAGGCGGCCGAGCCGGAAGCGGAACGGGCCCACGTGTACGGGATCGTCACGTTCTTCGAGGACGGGCGGCTCGGCTACGACGTCGAATACCTGCGCGGCGACGAAGTGATTGCCGATGTGCTGCGCCAGTACGAACGCTACGTGTCGCTCGCGGCCGACAAGCGCACACATCTGCTGAGCCGCGCGCCGGGGCATGCGACGGAGGCCGAATGAACGCCGCCCTTGCCACGCCGTGGCGGTTCGCCATCCACGACGGAGCGGCACGATGACCGGACTCCTGCAAAGCCGCGCCTCCGACGTCATCGCGCTCGGCACGCTCGCCGTGCTCTACCTCGGCGGCGCCGGCATCGCGCTGTGGCGAATCCGGGCCGCGGCACCCCGCGGCAAGGTCTACTGGATCGTCTGCGCGGCGCTGCTCGCCGGCGGCGTCATCGCGATGGGCATCAACCTGTCGCCGATGCCGGATACCGGGAACATGCCGCCCGGGTTTGCGCTCGGCGTCGAAGCCGTGCTGCTCGGTCTCGCGCTGGTCGCCGGCGGATGCGCGTGGTTGATGTTGCGCGCGCGGCGACACTGACGCGCGTACGTCACGCGGCCCGGCTTCGTCCCGCGCGAACGGCCACGCGCGGGGCGAACCGGCCGCCCCTTCCTTGACCTGCCTCTTTACCGCGACGCGTTACGCGGACGGTGCCCGCGCCGTCACGAGCCAGCATGCCGCGTCGAAGCGCACATCGGCACCCTCCACGTAACGCGCGAACGCGGCACGCATCGTGTCGACCACGCGCCGCCGGGTCGCCTCGTCCACCTCCAGCAATGCCAGCCCGACCGGGCCCAGCCGCGAGATGTAGTCGTCCAGCGCGGAAGCAGGCAGCGCGCACGCCAGATCGACCGGCTCGATCGCGATGTCCGCCCAGCCGCTGTCCGACAGCACCGACGCAACGCGCTGCCGGTCGCCGAACGCGAATTGCCCCGGCGCGCCGGGCCGCCGGGCGGGCAGGTTCGACAACAACGGCGCGGCGGCCCGCTCGGCGATCGTCATGAACGGATTGTCGGCCGCGCTGCGCCATGCGACGAACCGCATCTGCGCATTCGGCCGTGCCGCTTGCCGCAGATTCGCGAAGGCCCGCACCGGATCGTCGAAGAACATCACACCGAGGCGCGACACGATCAGGTCGACGCTCGCGGGCTCGAACGCGTGAGTCTGCACATCCGCACGCACGAAACGGGCGTGAACGCCGCTGCGTTCGGCGCGCGCCTGCGCGGCGTCGATCATCCGGGCCGAAATATCGATGCCCGTGCATTGCGCGTCCGCGCCGAGCCGCTGCGCGATCGCAAGCGTGACCGCGCCCGTGCCGCAGCCGACGTCGAGCACGCGGCGCGCGGACGACGTAGCCGCCGCATCCACGAGCAACTGCGCCAGCGGTTCGAACATCCGGTCGATCGGCGCCTGCGTGTCGACCCACGCGCGCCCCGACGGGCCGTTCCACAGCGCGGATTGTTCGTCATTGGGCCGGCTGGTTTCCATCGTCGATTCCCCTTCTGGTTCGTTGATCGTGCATCGCACTTTGCGGCTTCAAGCCGGCTTGAAGTCAAGGCCCTCCGGCCGCGACCTGCCCCATCGCGATGTCGATGCCCGGCCCGTGTGCAAGCGCCCCCGTGTTTTCACATTTCTTACATTCGCGCTGCGTATCGTTGACGACTTTCCTACGGTGCCTCCCATGCGACGACTCCTCACGCGCGCGCTGCTCGTGCGCTGCGCTCCCCTTGCTGCCCTCGCCGCGCTGTTCGCGTGCTCGAACCACATCGATTCGCCGGCCGATCCGGCGAGTGCGTCGGTCAACGTCCAGGCCGCATGGGTCGAGATCGGCGAGTCGAACCAGGCGATCGCGCGCGTCATCACGAACTACACGCCCGCGTCGGACGGCGATCCGCTGTGCCCGCAACTGACCGTCGACGGCAAGCTGTCGCGCATGTCCCTGCGCGCGGGCGCCGCGACCCTCGCCCAGCGGCCGACCGCCAGCGATCCGGCCGATTCGAAGCCGTCGAGCTTCCCGGTGTCCGTCTGCGAGATGACGCTGCCGGCCGGCGCGCAGTCAGCAAGCGTCGCGGGCCGCACGCTGCCGCTGCCGAAGGCGCCGCCGCAACGCATCGCGATCATCGCCGACACCGGCTGCCGCATGAAGAAGGCCGACAACGCGTGGCAGGCGTGCAACGACGCATCGGTATGGCCGCTCGACACGATCGCGGCCAGCGTCGCGAAGCTGTCGCCCGATCTCGTGATGCACATCGGCGACTATCACTATCGCGAGAACGCGTGCCCACCGGACATCGCCGGCTGCAAGGACAGCCCGTGGGGCTATGGCTGGGATACGTGGCAGGCCGACCTGTTCCGCCCGGCCGCGCCGCTGTTCGCGAAGGCGCCGTGGGTCGTCGTACGCGGCAACCACGAGGAATGCGCGCGGGCGGGCCAAGGCTGGTTCCGCTTCCTCGATCCGCGCCCGTATTCGGCCGCGCGCTCGTGCGACGATCCGGCCAACGACAACAACGCGAACTATTCGGAACCCTATGCGGTGTCGCTCGGCGGCGGCTCGCAGGTGATCGTGTTCGACACCGCGAAGGTCGGCCGCACGCCGCTCAAGACGACCGACGCGCAATTCGGCATCTACCAGAAACAGTTCCAGACGGTCGCCGCGCTCGCGTCGAAGGCCGGCATGACCACGACGATCTTCACGAACCATCATCCGATCCTCGCATTCGCGCCGATCGCCGGCAGCACGCCCGCGCCGGGCAACCTCGCGCTGCAGTCGGTGATGTCGAGCCTCAACGCACAGGCGTGCTACCCGCCCGGCGTGCACGTCGCGCTGCACGGGCACGTGCACGATTTCCAGGCGATCAACTTCTCGTCCGGGCATCCGGCGACGATCGTGTCCGGCAACGGCGGCGACAATCTCGACGTCGCGTTGCCCGACCCGTTCCCGGCCGGCCTGACGCCCGCACCGGGCGCCGTGATCGAGCGGCTGTCGCACAACAACAGCTTCGGCTTCCTGATCATGGAACGCCGCGCCGCACCGGCGACCGGCTGGGTGTTCCACGCGTATTCGGCGGCCGGCAAGCTGCTCGCGTCGTGCAACCAGTCGGGCACGACGCTCGCCTGCGACAAGACGGGGTTCATTGCGCCGTGAGTGAAGTGGTTCGATGTGACGGCCGCCATGCGGGCGGCCTGCAAACGCTGCGGACGCTGGCCGCGGCGGCCGTATTCTCCGGCCTGGCGCTCGCAGCTCACGCCGCGCCGGCCGAAACGGTCCTGCTTCCCGGTGCGCCGCCGTCACGGGTCGTCGATACGATCGGCAACGGCACGCCGCAGGTGACAGGCAAGATCGATGCGGCGACCGCGCGCTTCGCGCCCGACCCGACGCTCGTCGCACTCGGCCGCCGGATCTTCTTCGATCCGCGGCTGTCCGAGCCGCGCGGCATGTCGTGCGCGGGCTGCCACGATCCGGGCCGCGCGTTCGCGCCGACGCTGTCGGCCGCCTCGCTCGCGGGGCCCGGCGTGCCGGAGGGCAGCCGGCCCGGGCGTTTCAGCCAGCGCAACGCGCCGTCGCTGCTCTATGTGCGTTACGTGCCGCGCCGCCACTTTTATCAGGATGACGACGCGCCCGCGCCGTCGCCGTTCGGCGGCCTGTTCAGCGATGGCCGCGCGGATACGCTCGCCGAGCAGATCCGCGGGCCGCTGTTCGATCCGAACGAGATGAACAACCCGTCGCCGGCCGCGCTGCTGCGCAAGGTCGACGCGACCGAACTCGCGCCCGAGCTCGCCGCGCGCTTCGGCGCGCCGGTGCGGCGCGATCCCGAGCAACTGATGCGTGCGCTGGGCCTGGCCGTCGAGGCCTATCTGCAGAGCGACGAGATGGCGCCGTTCACGTCGCGCTTCGATGCGTTCCTGCGCACGCGCAAGCCGCTCGCGCCGGCCGAAATGCGCGGCCTCGCGCTGTTCCGGAATCCCGACAAGGGCAACTGCATGAGCTGCCATACGCTGTCAGAAACATCGAGCCGCCCGGAGCGTTCGCTCTTCACTGATTTCGGCTACGACGCGATCGCGGTGCCCCGTAACCGCGCGCTACCGGCGAACCGCGATCCGCGCCATTTCGACAACGGGCTGTGCGACACCGCAAGGCGGCTGCGCTGGCCCGAGCCGACGCAATGGTGCGGCTACCTGCGCACGCCGGGGCTGCGCAACGTCGCGGTCAAGCAGACGTTCATGCACAACGGCGTGTTCACGACGCTGCGCGACGCGGTCGCGTTCTACAACACGCGCTCGACCGACCCGGGCTTCTGGTATCACGGGGCCAAAACGTTCGACGACGTGCCGGCCGCCTACCGCGGCAACATCAACGTCAACTCGACGCCGATGAACCGCCGGCCCGGCACGCCGCCCGCGCTGAGCGACGCGGAAATCGACGACATCGTCGCGTTCCTCGGCACGCTGACTGACGCGCGCTATACGAAGATTGCTGCTCCTGTCGCGCCCGCGGCCCCTGCTGGCCGGATCACGCGAACCGCCGTACCGGGTCGCTGACCTGGCCGAACGGCCAGCCTGGACGGACTCGCTTGCGGTCGCCGCAAACACTGGTTATATTTACAGTACTGTATTTATGAACAGTGAGGTGCGCGATGGAACATCTGGTCCGTATCGTCAACGAAGCCGATCGCCAAGTGCTGGCGTGGCTCCGCGCTCAGGTCGGTGATGCCCGCGTCGAGCGCGCGGCTCGCCAGCTCGGGCATACGCGCAAGCCCTTCCCGTCCGCCGTATGCCGGTATCTGGGCATGAGCGCACCGGCCACGCTGCGCCAGGCCGAACGGCCGCGCGCTGCGCGCGATTTCTCGGTCGGCGATCGTTACCTGTCGTTGATCCGCCAGCACCTCGCCACGCACTCGGCCAGCCGATGAAATGGCGGCGGCTCGCCGCGTCGGTGGCCCGGAAAGCCGGTGGGCCTGCGCATTCGCTAGCCCGGCCGGCCGACACCGTGCTTACGTGGCCGCGGTGGCTTCCCGTACGAGGCGGCCGAGCGTTTCAAATGCCGCTTCGTGCGCCGCATCGAACACGCGCGTGCAAGCGAGCCGGATATAGCCGTCGAAGCGGTCGCAATTCGAGAAGATCGAACCGGGCGCGATCCTGACTCCGTGCGCGAGCGCGGCGTCGAACAGCGGCTCCGGGCGCACGCCGTCCGGCAGCGCGATCCACAGCAGCATCCCGCGCGGCGGCTGGTTCATCCGCGTTCCGGCCGGGAAATGCCGCGCAATCGCATCGATCGTCGCGTCACGTCGCGCTGCACGCGCAACCGCCGCACCCTGCCTGGCACGCGGCAGCCCCGACATCACCGCACGCTGCTGCGCCGCTCGACCCATTCGAATACGGCCATCCCGGCCAGCATCGCGACGACGAACACGATCCCCTTCGCCGACCCGAAGCCGATCGACACGATCGCGGGCCCCGGGCAGAACCCGGCGATCCCCCAGCCGATGCCGAACACCGCACTTCCGGCAACCAGCCGCACGGTGATCGCACGCGCGGCAGGCAACTGCATCGGCAAGCCGAGCCACGTCCGCGTCCGGCGCTTCGCCCATGCGAACGCGAACACGGCCACGCCTATCGCGCCGGCCATCACGAACGCGAGCGACGGATCCCAGCGGCCCGCCAGGTCGAGAAAACCGAGCACCTTCTGCGGATTGGCCATGCCCGACACGATGAGACCGACGCCGAACAGCAGCCCCGCCAGAAACGCGAATCCTGCCTGCATGTCAGCCTCCCAGCACGTGCCGTCGCACGAAGACGGTCACGAAGCCCGCAACCATGAAGACCACCGTCGCGACCACCGAGCGCAGCGCACCGCGCGACATCCCGCACACGCCGTGGCCGCTCGTGCAACCGCCCGCATAGCGCGTGCCGACGCCGACCAGCAGCCCGGCCGCCACCAGGTCAAACCAGCCTGCATCGACCTGCGGCGTCATACGATTCCCTGCGACGTACATCACAAGCGGTGCGGCGATCAGCCCGGCGACGAATGCGGCGCGCCAGTCGCGCTCGCCCGCGCGTGCCGTGAGCAGACCGCCCACGATGCCGCTGATGCCGGCAATCCGGCCGTTGAACGCAACGAGCCAAGCAGCGGCGAGCCCGATCAGCACGCCGCCGGCCAGCGACAGCCACGGCGTGAAATGAAGCACATCAAGCTGCATCGCGCCGCCCCTTCGCGGTCGGGCCGCAGAACTGTTCGTACAACACGCCCATCACCGCGATCGCGGCCGGACTGTCGAGCGAATAATGGATGTTCTTGCCCTCGCGGCGTGTGCGAACCAGCGCGTTGTCACGCAACACGCCGAGCTGCTGCGACAGGGTCGGCTGGCGGATATCCAGCGCCGTCTCGAGATCGCTGACGCAGCGCTCGCCCTGCGACAGTTCGCAGAGCAGCAGCAGCCGGTCGGGATTCGACAGCACCTTGAGCAGCGCGCAGGCCGATTCGGCGGCCGCGCGCATCGGGTCGGGTTCCGGCAACCCGGCGGAAAGATCGTCGTTCATCGGCACAGGGGAACAATTAAAGCATCAATATTATATTGATTTATATAATGATGCTCCCCGCCGTTTGCCGGCAGACGGCCTTACACCGCCTCCTTCGCTCAAGTGGTCTGCTCGCCCGCCATCGCCTTCGCGGCAGTCACGCGCGTCGAATCGGCACGCACCACACCGAGCGCCAGCACCGCCATCCCTGCGATCAAGCACGGCGCCGCGACGACGGCAAACGCAGTCGACAACGGCACGCCCATCGCCAGCATCGCGCCGCCCGCCATCGATCCGACGACCGAACCGCCCCGCCCGATCCCGTTCGCCCAGCTCACGCCGGTGGTGCGGCACTCGGTCGGATAGAACGCGGCCGACAGCGCGTTCGCGCCGACCTGCGAACCCGACACGCAGAAGCCGGCCGCGAACACGGCGAGCGCGGCGCCCCACGGCGATGCGGCAAACACGCCGATCGCGGCGACGAATACGCCGGCCGCCGCATAACTGCAGGCCAGTACGCGATGCGGATCGAAGCGGTCCATCAGCCCGCCGAGGACGATCGCGCCGAGGGTGCCGCCGACCTGGAACATCGCGGTCACGCGCGCGGCCGTCTGCAGCGTCGCGCCGGTCGTGCGCAGCAGCGTCGGCAGCCAGCTCGACAGCAGGTAGATCACGAGCAGGCTCATGAAGAACGTGAGCCACAGCAGCAGCGTGCCGCGCAGCAGGTCGGCGCCGAACAGGCGGCCGAGCGGCGACCCGGCCGGCTTGCCGGCAGGCGCGATGAACGACGCGTTCGCAAGATGCGGATCCGGCGCGATACGAACGAGCATCGCCGCGATCCGTTCGCGCGCCGCGCCTGTATTGACGAGATAGCGCACCGATTCCGGCAGCCGCCACGCGAGCACCGGCAGCAGCAACAACGGCGCGGCGCCGCCGACGACGAGCACCGCGCGCCAGCCGTGATGTTCGATCAACGACGCAGCCGCGAGCCCGCCGAGCGCGGAGCCGATCGTGAAGCCGCAGAACATCGTCGTCACCAGCAGCGAGCGGCGTCGCGCCGGGCAGTATTCGGACGTCAGCGTGATCGCGTTGGGCATCGCGCCGCCGAGCCCGAGCCCGGTCACGAAGCGCCACGCGATCAGCTCGGTCAGGCCGCCGGCGCTCGCCGACGCGGCGCTCGCGATGCCGAAGCACGCCACGCACGCGAGCAGCAGCCGCTTGCGGCCGAATCGGTCGCCGAACGGCCCGAACACGAGCGCGCCGGCCATCAGCCCCGCGAGGCCCGCGCCGAACACCGGTGCGAGCTGCGCGGGCGACAGGCCCCATTCCGCACGGATGACGGGGGCGATGAACCCGATCGATGCGGTATCGAAACCGTCGATCGCGACGATCAAAAAGCACAGGACGACGATCGCGGCCTGAAACGGCGCCACGCGATGCCGGTCGATCCATTCGCTGACGTCGATGGACAGCGTATCGGTCATGATGGTGTCTCCTCCAGGAAGGCGGTCGCGCGTCGTGTCGTCGAATATGCGCCGCCGGAATCGGGCTGACCGCGCCGCGTTACTCGACGGACTTCAGGCAATCCTCCGCGCGCCAGCCGTGCAGCCAGTCGAGCGCGTCGTAGAACTGCGCCTGCGTGCGGCCGACCCAGAGCCCGTTGCGCACCTGCCGCTCGACACCCTTCGCGTGATAGATCCGCCCCATCTCGCGCGCCGAATACAGCACGCGCGCGGTGCGCGGAATCCGCACCCGTTCGTACAGCGCGAACGCGGCCTCGAAGTCGCCATCGGTCCGGGCCACGGCCGCGCCGAGCGTCACCGCGTCCTCGAGCGCCTGGCACGCGCCCTGCGCGATGTATTGCGTCATCGGATGCGCGGCGTCGCCGAGCACCGTCGCGCGGCCCTCGCTCCAGCGTTCGACCGGATCGCGATCGGCGGTCGCCCAGCGCTTCCACGAGGTCGGCCGGTCGAGCATCTGCTTCGGCAGCGGATGGACGCCGTCGAAGTACGACAGCACTTCCTCCTTGCTGCCTTCGCGCACGCCCCAGGTTTCCTGCTCGCGGCTGTGGAACGTGACGACGAGGTTGTACTGCCGTCCACCGCGCAGCGGGTAGTGGACGAGATGGCAATGCGGGCCGGCCCATACCACCGGCGCATTGATCTGAAGATCCTGCGGCATGTTGTCGACGTCGACCACCGCGCGATACACGACGTGGCCCGTCACGCGATGCGCGTCGCCGATCAGCGCTTGACGGATCGCGGATTTCACGCCGTCGCAGCCGATCACCGCATCCGCGCGATAACGCTCGCCGTGCTGGTCGGTCACGGTCACGCCGTTGCCGTCCTGCTCGAAGCCGCACACCTGCGTGCTCGTCCGGAATTCGATCAGCGGATGATCCTTGACCGCCTCGTAGATCGACAGGTGAATGTCCGCGCGATGAATCACCGCGTACGGATTGCCGAAGCGTTCGCGATACGCGGCGCCCGTATCGACGCGCGCCACCTCGCGCGCATCGACCGCATCCATCAGTTGCAGCCAGTCGGTGAACACCGCCCGGCCGCGCGCGGCCTCGCCGACACCCAGCGCGTCGAGCGCGTTGAATGCATTCGCCGCGAGCTGGATCCCCGCGCCGATCTCGCCGATCTGATCGGCCTGTTCGAGCAGCTTCACGCGGATGCCCTGGCGCGCGAGCGCGAGCGCCGTCGCGAGCCCGCCGATGCCGCCGCCGATCACCAGCACGCGCCGGCCGTTGTGTTGTGTCTCGCCCATGTCTGTCTCCTGCTTCGTGTTACGCGACGTAATCCGGTTGCCGCTGCGGCTGTGCCGCGTCGAACGCCGGCTCGTGCCGCGCGTGTTCATAAACCGCGAGGCTGCGCGGATACGCGCTCAGGTCGCAATCCATCCGCAACGCGTTCGCGACCTGCGGCACGAGGCATACGTCGGCGAGCGTCGGCGTGTCGCCGAAGCACCACGGGCCCGCGTCCGCGCGCGCGAGCAGCCGCTCGACGCCGGCCATCCCTTCCGCGATCCAGTACCGGTACCACGCGGTCTTCTGCTGCGGCGTGACCTTCAGTTCGCCGTCGAGATAGCGCAGCACGCGCAGGTTGTTGACCGGATGGATGTCGCATGCGATCAGCGTCGCGAGTTCCAGCACGCGCGCACGATGGTGCGGTTCGAGCGGAATCAGTCGAGGCGTCGGCTGGATCTGGTCGAGGTAGTCGAGGATCGCGAGCGACTGCCCGAGACGAAAATCCCCGTCGACCAGCGCCGGCACCGCGGCCGACGGGTTCACGTTCGCGACGTACGCCGCCTCGCGATGCTCGCCGGTGCGGATGTTCACCGGCAGCGTGTCGTACGGCAGCCCTTTCAGCGCGAGCGCGATGCGCACCCGGTAGGACGTCGAACTATTGAAGAAGCTATGCAGTTGCACGATGTCGCCTTTCGAGGAAGATGCGTCAGACCACGCGCACGGTCAGTTCACCGAGCCGTTCGACGCCGACCTTCATCACGTCGCCCGCGACCACCGCGCCGACGCCTTCGGGCGTGCCCGTGAAGATCACGTCGCCCGGTTCGAGGCGGAAGAACTTCGACAGGTCGGCCACGGTTTCCGCGACCGACCAGATCAG
This sequence comes from Burkholderia sp. AU27893, assembly GCF_002223205.1. Lineage (NCBI taxonomy): Bacteria > Pseudomonadati > Pseudomonadota > Betaproteobacteria > Burkholderiales > Burkholderiaceae > Burkholderia > Burkholderia sp. AU27893. The sequence goes on from NZ_NKFD01000004.1 coordinate 1,468,386, forward strand.
GTGCGACACGTCGCTCTTCTGCTTCGTCGCGTCGTTGACGGTCAGCCACAGGCCGCCCTGCTCGAAATGACCGACGTCGCTCGCCGGATGCACGGGCCCGATCGGCGCCGAGCGGTCGAATGCCTTGCCGATTTCCCACGGCCGGCCCATCTCGCGCATCTTCATCTGCAGGTCGCGGCGCGTCATGTCGAGGCCGACCGCGTAGCCCCACACGTGTTCGAGCGCGCGCTCGAGCGGGATGTCCGAACCGCCCTTGCCGATCACCGCGACGAGCTCGGCTTCATAGTGATAGTTCTGCGTCTGCGACGGATACGCGAGATCGAGCGTTTCGCCATACGCGACCGGCACGATCGAGTCGGCCGGCTTGCAGAAGAAGAACGGCGGCTCGCGATCCGGATCGAAGCCCATTTCACGTGCATGGGCCGCGTAGTTGCGACCGACGCAATACACGCGGCGTACCGCGAACTGCGCGTCGCTGCCGGCGACGGGGAGCGCCACGGGCGCTTCGGGCGGGAAAACGAAAGTCATGAATGGCTCCAGCGTCAATACGAATGAAGGGGGCGCGCCGCCGCAGCGACGCGCGGAAAACGAGAAACGGGAAACGAATCGTCGAAACCGGCCGGTGTCAGTCGCGCGCTTCGCGCAGCAGGTTCAGCGCGGACAGCACGGGCCGGTCGGAATAGCTGAACAGCACGCTGTCGGACGACGCCGACAGCCGCACCGGCGCCCACGACGGCGCGACGAAGATGTCGTGCGGCTCGAATTCGAATGCATGGCCGCCGATATGCGCGGTGCCGCGGCCTTCGACGACGCAGTAGATCGTCGCGTCGGTGCTGCGGTACGTGCGGCCGTCGAAACCGGCCGGCAGGAACTGCATGAAGGTGGCGATCGTCGGCATCGGCCAGCCGCCCGTCGCAGGGTTCACATAGCGCAGCTTCACGCCGTCCCACGCATCGAGCTCGCCGTTCCGGTACAGCGCGTCGAGCGCTTCGCGGGTGCGGGCATACGGGTAGCTGAATACCGGCGACGTCGGATCGCTCGCGCGATGCCGCACCGGCACCATGTTGTGACCGAAGCGCGCGAAGCTGTCGCCTTCCGGTCGATTCACGGGCTGCACGGCCTCCGGGTAGTTCTCCGCGAAGCCTGCGTCGAGGTTCGCGAGCAGCGGGATGTCGAGCCCGTCGAGCCACACGACCGGCTCGCCGCCCGCTTCTTCCGGCGGGTTGCCGTGGTCATGCCACGCCCACGACGGCGTGATGATGAAGTCGCCCGGATGCATCGTCGTGCGCTCGCCGTTCACGGCCGTCCACGCGCCACGCCCTTCGACGATGAAGCGCAGCGCCGACTGCGTATGCCGGTGGCTCGGCGCGATCTCGCCCGGCAGGATCAGCTGCAGGCCCGCGTACAGGGTCGGCGTCATGCTCGACTTGCCGGGCAGCCCCGGGTTCTCCAGCACCAGCACCCGGCGCACCGCCTCTTCCGCGCTGATCACGCTGCCGGCCTGCATCACGAGGTCGCGAACCTGCGCGTACTTCCAGATCGCGGCCTGCGCGGCCGGCTGCGGGGTTTTCGGCACGAGGTTGTGCAGCGATTCCCACAGCGGCGCCAGGCGTTGCTCGGCGATCCGTGCGTAGTAGGCGGCGCGCGACGCGTCCGGGTGGGTCGTCATGATGTCTCCTTGGAGTCGGCCGATCGGCGTCGGCGCTATGTCGGGGCGGGACGGTGCTGCAGTCCGTTAGCTGATTTATATTCGACCCAGACATACCCGGTAAAATGGTCAAATCATCTGATCCATATATTTCCGGATATACCTACTCGCGACGAGGCATGCGATGGACTGGACCCACCGGCTGCGACTGCGGCATCTGCAGGTACTGTTGAGTCTTGCCGGCACCGGCAATCTGAGCCAGTCGGCGGTCGCGCTCGCCACCACGCAGCCCGCGCTGTCGAAATGGCTGAAGGAACTGGAAGAAGACGTCGGGCTGCCGCTGTTCGAGCGGCATGCGCGCGGCCTGCGGCCGACGCCGTACGGCGAAGCGCTGATCGAGCATGCGCGCCGTGTCGAAGCGCAGCTCGACATCGCGCGCGACGACATGGCCGCGCTACGGGAAGGCGGCAGCGGCCTCGTGACGATCGGCACGTCCGGCGTCGCGGCGGCCGATACCGTGCCGCTCGCGGTGTCGCAGCTGCTGAAACGGATGCCGCGCGCGCAGGTGCGGATGACCGAGAGCACGATGAACCAGCTGATGCCGCAGCTTGCACGCAGCGAACTGGACATCGTCGTGGGCCGCTCGGGGTCGACCTCCGTCGATCCGCTGCTGCTTACCGAAGCGCTGTATGTCGATCCGGTCGTGTTCGTCGCGCGGCCCGACCACGCGCTCGCCGGTGCGACGTCGGTCGGCTGGGACGACGTGCTCGCCTATTCGTGGATCGTGTGGCCGTCGGGCACGCCCGTGCACAACGCGCTGGAGGCCGCGCTGTCGGCCGCCGGCCGCGTACGGCCGCCGCACTGTGTCGAATCGAATTCGTCGATCCTCAACCTCACGCTGCTGAACAACACCGACCTGCTCGGCGTGGCGTCGCATCGCGCTGCGCAGCGCTTCGCGCAATTGAACGCGATCCGGATCCTGCCGATGCAGCTCGAGGGCCAGGGCGCGGTGTCGATGTACTGGCACCCCGACAGCGCGAATCGCGCGGCCGTGGCCGCGACGATCGAGTGCCTGCGCGCCTGTGCGGCACCGCAGGTCGGCGGATGGGAGAAAGTGAAGGTGGAATGAATGGCACGGCCCGGTGTCAACCGGGCCGTGGGACCGTGGGACCGTGGGACCGTGGGACCGTGGGACCGTGGGACCGTGGGGCCGTGGGGCCGTGGGGCCGTGGGGCCGCGACGCGTCACGCGCCGTCGCAGGATGCCGTACCGTCCAGCATCAGCGTGCCGACCCGCGCGGGCACGAGCGGCGTGCGCGGCACCGGCGGCGTCCAGCCGAACAGCGCCTGCGCGGCGGCGCCGCACACACGGCCCTGACACGCGCCCATCCCGCAACGGGATTGCAGTTTCGCGGCCGTCCAGCCCGGCGCTTGCGCGACGGCATCGAAACGCACGTCCTCGCAACGGCACAGCAACGTGTCGGCCCGCGCGAGCCGGCGGATCGGCTCGCGGATTGCGAAGCGCTCGCGTACGGCATCGGCAAACGCCTGCCAGTGCGCCCGCTGCGTAACCAGCGCAGCCAATTGCGCCGTCTGCCCGGTCGCCGCCAAACCGGCGATTTCGCCTTCGACCATCGCCAGTTCGCTGCCGCCGACGCCCGTGCACTCGCCCGCCGCAAAAACACCATCGCGGCTCGTGCGCTGGTGCACATCGACCGCCACCGCGCCGTTATCGATCCGGCAGCCGAGATGACTCGGCAGCACGGTATTCGGCACAAGCCCGAAGCCGCACGCGAGCCGGTCGCAGTCGACGTCGAACTCGCGATCGCCCTGACGAATTCGCACGCGTTCGAGCCGCTTGGCGCCGAACGCCTCGACGACATGCGCATCGGGTCGATAGGCGCCGGTGACGAGCTTCGCGGCCTGCGCGAGCTTCGACGGCCAGCGCCACAGCCCCGCCCCGAACCCGGCCACGTCGCCCCACGTGGCCTGTTCGAGCACGTGCGACACGCGCGCGCCGGCCTGACGGGCCGTCGCCGCGCTCGCCAGCAGCAGTGGCCCGCTGCCCGCGATCACCGTGCGCTGCCCGCGCACGTCGAGGCCGTACTTGATCAACGCCTGCAAACCGCCCGCACCGGTGACGCCCGGCAGCGTCCAGCCCGGAAACGGCAACAGCAACTCGCGTGCGCCGCAACACAGAATCAGCGTGCGGAAGTCGAGCAACAGCGCGCGCTCGTCGTCTTCGAGCAGCAGCGTGCCCGGCTGCGTCTCAGCGACGATGCGCGTCGCCGCGAGATGCGTGACGTTCGGCTGCCGCAACACGGCGAGCCGCGCGGCGGCGGCCGGCGTCGGCGTCGGCGTCGTCGCCGCGCCTTGCCGCCAGATCTGCCCGCCTGCGCGCGGATTGTCGTCGACGATCGCAACCGTCGCACCGCTGCGCGCGGCGGCCCGCGCGGCCGACAGCCCGGCCGGCCCCGCACCGACGATCGCGACGTCGACGCTCAGTCGTTCCTGTTTCATCGCGTGCGCTCCACCTGCATCCCGTCGCGACACAGTGTCTGGCAAGCCAGCCGGCGACGGCCATCGATCGTCATCCTGCACTCCTGGCAGATGCCCATTCCGCAAAACGGCGCACGCGCCGCGCCCGTGCACGACACGCGCGTCGTGTCGTCGCCGCTCGCCGCGACGGCGGCCGCGACGGTCGAGCCGTCGGCCACCGTCAGCGCGCGGCCGTCCAGATGAATGATCATGTCAGCCTCCGCCGGGCCGCCCCAAGGAGGCTGACCACCCCCACGGGGGGCGCCGTGCATGGGACCGGAGTCAGCGCTGAAGCGCCAACACCGGTCGACAGCGAACGAAGAGAGCGTGAGGGTCGTTTCATCTCAGCCTCCGTCGAGCCGCCCGAACGGGGTTAACCGCCCCCGCGGGAAGCGTCGCGCATGGGACTGGCGCAAGCGCTGAAGCGCCAACACCGTTCGACAGCGAGCAAAGTGAGCGTGGGGGTCGTTTCATGTCAGCGCTCCGGCGACGAGGGACGCGCTCAGGAAGCGTCCCGGCAAATACGGTTCGATATCGATGGGCGGCCGTTCGCCGGCCATCAGCGCAGCGACCAGCCGCGCGCTGCCCGGTGCGGTCGTCACGCCGAGCCCTTCGTGCCCGACCGCGAGCCACACGCCCGGCCGCGCCGGATGCTCGCCGAGCAGCGGCAGCCCGTCGGGGCTCGCGGAACGGAACCCCGTCCATGCGCGGATCCCGTTCAGGTCGGCGAGGTCCGGCAGGTAACCCACCGCGCGGCGCAGCATGCGCGCGAGCACGGGCGGGTCGACTTGCGCGTCCTCGGTGTCGAACTGGCGCGACGACCCGATCAGCAACTGGCCGGTCGGCCGCGGCTGCACGTTGAACGCGACCGACGTGCCGTCGCTCGCATGCGCGCTCGCGGCGTAACCCAGCTCGACGAGCTGATGCGACACCTGGCCCGGATAGCGGTCGGTGATCAGCAGATGGCCCTTTTTCGGGCGCAGCGGCAACTCGGGCAGCAGCGTGCGCGCGGCCACGCCGTTCGCGACGACCACCCGTTCCGCGCGCAGCGTGTCGCCGCTCGCGAGCGTCACGCTCGGGCCATCGACTGCCACGGCCCGGTCGCGCCGGAGCGTGATGCGCGGCGCGCGCTGCAGCAGCCAGTTCGCGGTGACGGGCGCATAGAGGATCGCGTCGCCGGGAATCTTCAGCGCACCGCCGAGGCCCGCGCGCAGCATTGGCTCCAGTCGCGCGAGCGTCGCCGCGTCGATCAGTTCGCCCGCCACGCCATGCGCGGCCAGCGTCGACTGCTTCGCGCGCGCCAGATCCATTTCGTGCGCATCGGCAGCGAGCCACAACGTGCCGCAGTTGCGGTACGCGCACCCTTCGGGCATCTCGCCGCTCAGCGCGCGCCACAGTTCGATCGAGTAATGGCTGAGCGCAAGTTCGGCCGCGTTGTCGTCCATCGCGACGAGGTGCCCCATGCCCGCGCCGGTTGCCCCGCCGCTCGCGTCGTCGACGACGAGCACGCGCAGCCCGCGCTGCGCGAGTTCGTGCGCACACGCCGCGCCGACGATGCCGGCGCCGATCACGACGACATCCGTCTTCGTGTCGCTCACGGCGCAATACCCCAGCCGAATGGATCGTCTTCCTCGATCAGCAGCGTCGCTTCCGCGCTCAGGTGCGCGCTGCCGCGAATCGTCGGCACGATGCCGCCGTCGGCCGGCTCGTAGCTCGCCTGGAACACGCTGCCGATCACGCTCGCCTGCCGCCATACGGCGCCCGGTTCGAGCTTGCCGTCGGCCGCGAGGCACGCGAGCTTCGCGCTCGTGCCGGTGCCGCACGGGGAACGGTCGTACGCGAGGCCCGGGCACAGCACGAAGCTGCGGCTGTCGTGTTCGGGATCGTCGGCGAACAGCTCGATATGGTCGATCTCGCCGCCGTTCGCGCCGGTGATGCCCGCGCGTTCGAGCCCTTCGCGCACGGCCGACGCATACGCGGTGAGCGCCGCGACGTTGTCGCCGGCCACGCGCTGCCCATGGTCGCTGATCAGGAAGAACCAGTTGCCGCCCCACGCGATGTCGCCCTTCACGGGGCCGTAACCCGGCACGTCGAGCGCGACGCCCTTCGCATGGCGATACGCGGGCACGTTGCGCACGCTGACCGACAGGTCGTCGTGCAGCGTCGCCTCGACGGTGCCGACGGGCGTCTCGATCCGGTGCACGCCGGGCGCGATGCGCCCCATATGGTGCAGCGTGCGCACGACGCCGATCGTGCCGTGCCCGCACATCCCGAGATAGCCGCTATTGTTGAAGAAGATCACGCCGGCCGCCGCCTCGGGCGACACGGGTTCGCACAGCAGCGCGCCGACCAGCACGTCGCTGCCGCGCGGTTCGAGAATGCAGGCGGTGCGGTAACGGTCGTGTTCGCGCGCGAGCACGTCGCGGCGCTCGGCCATGGTGCCGCTGCCGAGCGCGGGGAAACCGGACACGACGAGCCGAGTGGGTTCGCCGCCCGTGTGCGAATCGATGATCTGGATGCGCTTCATCATGAGCCGTCCGAAGTGGGGAAAGGAGCACAGCTTCCTCCGTCGCGCGTCCGCCCGCTTGTGGCTTTTCGATGAGGACGACGACGAAATCGGCATAGCGCGAAGCGCCCTTCCCGCGCGGCCCGGCCGCTGTGCCGATTTCGTCATTTTGCTCCGCGATACGACTCAAGCGTGATGGGCATTTGCGCGGCGATACTGGTTGCCACACCGACACCTGTCGGCCGACCGATACAAACACGTAGGAGATTGAAGTGAGCCGAAACGCCATTCAGTGGACCGGGGTTTTCCCGGCCGTCAGCACCCAGTTCAAGCCGGACTTTTCCCTCGACATCGATGCCACGCACCGCGTGGTGAAGAACCTGGTGAACGACGGCGTATCGGGCCTCGTGGTCTGCGGCACGGTCGGCGAGAACACGTCGCTGTCGACGAGCGAGAAGCTCCAGGTGATCGAGGCCGCACGCGACGCGGCCGGCGGCAAGATTCCGGTGATCGCCGGCATCGCCGAATTCACGACCGAATTCGCGCGCAACACGGTGCGTGAGGCGCAGCGCGTCGGTGTCGACGGCGTGATGGTGATGCCCGCGCTGGTCTACTCGGCGAAGCCGCACGAAACCGCCGCGCACTTCCGCGCGGTCGCGACCAGCACCGACCTGCCGGTGATGGTCTACAACAACCCGCCGATCTACAAGAACGACGTGACGCCCGACGTGCTGATCGCGCTGCAGGATTGCGAGAACATCGTCTGCTTCAAGGATTCGTCGGGCGATACGCGCCGCTTCATCGACCTGCGCAACGCGGTCGGCGATCGCTTCGTGCTGTTCGCGGGCCTCGACGACGTCGTGGTCGAGAGCATTGCCGTCGGCGCCGAAGGCTGGGTGTCGGGCATGTCGAACGCGTTCCCGAAGGAAGGCGAGACGCTGTTCCGCCTCGCGAAGCAGAAGCGCTTCGACGAAGCGCTCGCGCTGTATCGCTGGTTCATGCCGCTGCTGCACCTCGACGCACGCCCCGACCTCGTGCAGTGCATCAAGCTGTGCGAAGAGCTGGTCGGCCGCGGAAGCGCGATCACGCGGCCGCCGCGCCTCGCGCTGCAGGGCGACACGCTCGCGGAAGTGAAGGCCATCGTCGCGAAGGCGCTCGAAACGCGCCCGGCGCTGCCCGACGTCGGTCTCTGATCGACTCCCCCTGCGGCGCGCGGGCTTTCCCCCTGCACGCCGCCGTCTACGGTCCGGCATGGCCTGCGGGCCCGTTCATACCGGCGCCCGAGCGCGCCGCGCGTGAACGCCCCGCAGCCCGCCCCGGTCGTTCGAACCGGGCGACGCCGGCCGGCAGGCTCGCGCCGCTGCTCCGTCGGAGCGCGGCGCACCTCGAGCCTGTGCCGATATTCCTCCAGGAGACACGCCCATGCCAGGCCAAGGCAACGCTCACCCGTCTGTCCCGCTTTCCCGTTCCGCGCACCCCGACGCGGGTCACGGCAAGTTCAAGAAACAGCTGTCGCTGACCGATCTCACGTTCATCGGTCTCGGCGCCATTTTCGGTTCGGGGTGGCTGTTCGCCGCGAGTCACGTGTCGACGATCGCCGGCCCGGCCGGCATCTTCTCGTGGCTGCTCGGCGGCTTCGCGGTGCTGCTGCTCGGCATCGTCTACTGCGAACTCGGCGCCGCGCTGCCGCGCGCGGGCGGCGTCGTCCGCTACCCGGTGTTCTCGCACGGCCCGCTGCTCGGCTACCTGATGGGCTTCATCACGCTGATCGCCTTTTCGAGCCTGATCGCGATCGAAGTCGTCGCCGCGCGCCAGTATGCGGCCGCGTGGTTTCCGGGCCTGACCGCCGCAGGATCGAGCGACCCGACCACCCTCGGCTGGCTCGTGCAGGCCGCGCTGCTGGGCTTCTTCTTTTACCTGAACTATTCGAGCGTGAAGACGTTCGCGAAGGCGAACAACATCATCAGCATCTTCAAGTTCATCGTGCCGCTGGCCGTGATCGCGGTGCTGTTCACGTTCTTCAAACCCGCGAACCTGACGATCCAGGGCTTCGCGCCGTTCGGCATGCCGGGCATCGAGATGGCGGTGTCCGCGGGCGGCATCATCTTCGCGTACCTCGGGCTCACGCCGATCGTGTCGGTCGCGAGCGAGGTGCGCAATCCGCAACGCACGATCCCGATCGCGCTGATCCTGTCGATCCTGCTGTCGACGCTGATCTACGTGCTGCTGCAGCTCGCGTTCATCGGCAGCATCCCTACGCAGATGCTCGCCGCCGGCTGGCACGACGTGAGCAAGGCGTTCTCGCTGCCGTACCGCGACATCGCGCTGGCGCTCGGCGTCGGCTGGCTCGCGGTGATGGTCGTCGCCGACGCGATGATCTCGCCGAGCGGCTGCGGCAACATCTACATGAACGCGACGCCGCGCGTGGTCTACGGCTGGGCGAAGACGGGCACGTTCTTCAAGGTGTTCACGCGCGTCGACGAAGCGTCGGGCATCCCGCGCGCGGGCCTGTGGCTCACGTTCGGCCTCGCGATCTTCTGGACGCTGCCGTTCCCGTCGTGGGAAGCGCTGATCAACATCGTGTCGGCCGCGCTGGTGCTGAGCTATGCGGTCGCACCGGTGTCGGTCGCCGCGCTGCGCCGCACCGCACCCGACCTGCCCCGGCCGTTCCGCGCCAGCGCGTTCGGCATCACCGGCCCCGCGTCGTTCGTGATCGCCGCGCTGATCGTCTACTGGTCGGGCTGGAGCACGGTGTCCTGGCTGCTCGGCCTGCAGATCGTGATGTTCGTGATCTATCTCGCGTGCCGCCGCTGGGTGCCGACCGCGCACCTGAGCCTCGCCGAGCAGGTGCGCTCGTCCGCGTGGCTGATCGCGTTCTATGCCGCGATGATCGTGCTGTCGTATCTCGGCGGCTTCGGCGGCACGGGCCAGCTTGCGCATCCTTACGACACGGTCGTCGTCGCGGCCGTCGCGCTCGTCATCTACTACTGGGGTGCGAATACCGGCGTACGCTCGGAGAAGCTGCAACTCGACGACGACGAGGACTGACGCATCCGCGACCTTTTCCATGATCCCTTCGGCCGGGCGCTCCACGCCCGGCTCCTGTTTTTTCCGAGGAAAACCATGCAACTCACAGGTCAGCTCCTGATCGGCCCGTCCGCCGTCGCCGGACAGAACGGCACCCTCCACGCGATCGCCGCCGCCACCGGCGAACGGCTCGAACCCGCCTTCGGCGGCGCGAGCCTGCACGACCTGGAGACGGCCTGCGCGCTCGCCGACGACGCCTTCGACACCTATCGCGAAACGTCGCTCGACGCCCGCGCCGCGTTTCTCGACGCGATCGGCCGCCACATCATGGCGCTCGGCGACGACCTGATCGAGCGCTGCGTCATCGAAACGGGCCTGCCGCGCGCGCGCATCGAAGGCGAGCGCGGCCGCACGGTCGGCCAGCTCGCGCTGTTCGCGTCGCTCGTGCGCGACGGCGGCTTTCTCGACGCGCGGATCGATCCGGCGCGCCCCGAGCGCAAGCCGCTGCCGCGCGTCGACCTGCGTCTGCGCAACGTCGCGGTCGGGCCCGTGGCCGTGTTCGGTGCGTCGAACTTCCCGCTCGCGTTCTCGGTCGCCGGCGGCGATACCGCCTCGGCGCTCGCGGCCGGCTGCCCGGTGATCGTCAAGGCGCATTCGGCACATCCGGGTACCTCGGAACTCGTCGGCCGCGCAATCCAGCAAGCCGCGCGTGAATGCGGGATGCCGGCCGGCGTGTTCTCGCTGCTGTTCGACGCGTCGCGCGAGATCGGTCAGGCGCTCGTCGCCGATCCGCGCATCAAGGCCGTCGGCTTCACCGGCTCGCGCCGCGGCGGCGTCGCGCTGATGCACATCGCGGCCGCGCGCCCCGAGCCGATTCCCGTCTATGCGGAAATGAGCTCGATCAATCCCGTGCTGCTGTTTCCCGCCGCGCTCGACGCGCGCCACGATGCGATCGCGCCGCAGTTCGTCGCGTCGCTCACGCTCGGCGCCGGACAGTTCTGCACGAACCCGGGCCTCGTGCTCGCCGTCGACGGGCCCGCGCTGCGCGCATTCGAGGAATCGGCCGCCGCCGCGGTGCGTGCCGCGCCCGCTCAGACGATGCTGACGCCGCCCATCCACGCCAGCTACGAACAGGGCGTCGCGGCGCTGCGCGATCACGCGGCCGTCGAGCTGCTCGCACAAGGCGCCGAAGGCAACCGCCTGCAGGCCCGCGCGGCGCTGCTCGCGACCTCGGCCGACGCGTTCGTCGCGCATCCCGAATTGCGCGACGAGGTGTTCGGTCCCGCTTCGCTGATCGTGCGTTGCCCGGACGCCGACACGCTGCATCGCGTGCTGAAGTCGCTCGAAGGCCAGTTGACGATCGCCGCGCATCTCGCCGACGGCGACGCGCCGCTGTTCGCCGCGCTGCGCCCGCTGCTCGAGCGCAAGGCCGGCCGCATTCTCGTCAACGGCTTCGGCACGGGTGTGGAGGTCGGCCATGCGATGGTGCACGGCGGCCCGTTCCCGGCCACGTCCGATACGCGGACGACGTCCGTCGGCGCCCGCGCGATCGAGCGCTTCCTGCGTCCGGTGTCGTATCAGGACCTGCCTGACGCGCTGCTGCCGGACGCGATCCGCAACGGCAATCCGCTGAACGTGCCGCAACGCATCGACGGCGTGCCCGCGCCGCGGGAGGCGTGAGATGACCGCATCCACCGACGAAATCGTCCTGTCGCTCGATGAAGTCCACGCGCTCGCGCTGCGCGTGCTGACGCACCACGGGATGTCCGACGCGCATGCGCGTGCCATCGCCAACGTGATCACGCAAGGCCAGCGCGATGAATGCCATTCGCATGGCGTGTACCGGCTGCTCGTTTGCGTGCGTTCGCTGAAGAAGGGCAAGGTCGATCCGCAAGCCGTGCCGACGCTGCGCCGGCTGTCGTCGTCGATCGTCTCGGTCGACGCCCATCGCGGCTTCTCGCTGCTGAGCTTCGAGACCGGGCTGCCGGTGCTCGTCGAGATGGCGAAGCAGCACGGCATCGCCGCGATGACGATCAACCACTGCTACCACTTCTCCGCGCTGTGGCCCGAGGTCGAGGCCATCGCGGCCGAGGGGCTGGTCGGCATCGCGATGAACCCGAGCCATAGCTGGGTTGCACCGGAAGGCGGCAAGGAGCCGGTGTTCGGCACGAACCCGATCGCGTTTGCATGGCCGCGCCCGGGCGGCGTGCCGTTCGTGTTCGATTTCGCGACGAGCGCGATCGCGCGCGGCGACATCGAGCTGCATGCGAAGCAAGGCAAGGCGATCCCGCCGGAATGGGCGATCGACGCCGACGGCCGGCCGACCACCGACCCGAAAGCGGCGCTGCAGGGTGCGATGCGTACGTTCGGCGGCCACAAGGGGTCGGCGCTCGCGGCGATGGTCGAACTGCTCGGCGGCGCGCTGATCGGCGACATGACGAGCCGGGAATCGATGGACTTCGACGAAGGCGTCGGCGCGACGCCGTGCCATGGCGAGCTCGTGATCGCGTTCGACCCGAAGGTGTTCCTCGGCGACGATCTCGACACGGGGCTCGCGCGCGGCGAACGGATGTTCGAATCGATCGTCGCGCAGGGTGCGCGGCTGCCGTCGCAACGCCGCTTCGACGCCCGTGCGCGCAGCCTCGCGAACGGCGTGCGGATTCCGAAGGCGCTGTACGACGAGATCCTGACGCTGCTCGACTGACGCGCGATCGAGCGGCGCGGCTTCGTCGTCGGCAAGACGGGCGATGAAGCCGCGGCCGGGCTGCGCTGGCGATGGCCGGCTGCCGGCTTCGCGTGTTCCTGCCATTCCGTCTTCGCGTCGCGCTTTGTTCGCTTTGTTCGGTTCTTTCGGCTTGTACGCCCACGCGCTGCCCGCCGCGCGCCACCTGCACCGGTCGGCCTTACCCGCCGGCGCCGCCCGCCCGGCGGCTGTGGGATAATCACGAAGTTTGCCCAGGGCGCAGCTCAAGAGGTTGTTCGCACGGGCGCGAGAGAGGCCTTTATTCCCGTGCCTCCACCCTTTTCCCGCGATATTTCTTCAGCAACGACCATGCCCACTTACCGTTCCAAAACCTCCACCGCTGGCCGCAACATGGCAGGGGCGCGCTCGCTCTGGCGCGCCACCGGCATGAAAGACGACGATTTCTCGAAGCCGATCATCGCGGTCGTCAACTCGTTCACGCAGTTCGTGCCGGGGCACGTGCACCTGAAGGATCTCGGCCAACTGGTCGCGCGCGAGATCGAGGCTGCCGGCGGCGTCGCGAAGGAATTCAACACGATCGCGGTCGACGACGGCATCGCGATGGGCCACGACGGCATGCTGTATTCGCTGCCGAGCCGCGACATCATCGCCGACTCGGTCGAATACATGGTGAACGCGCACTGCGCGGACGCGATGGTCTGCATCTCGAACTGCGACAAGATCACGCCGGGGATGCTGATGGCCGCGATGCGCCTCAACATCCCGGTGATCTTCGTGTCGGGCGGCCCGATGGAAGCGGGCAAGACGCGCCTCGCGAACCCGGTCACCAAGGCCATCGAGGTGAAGAAGCTCGACCTCGTCGACGCGATGGTGATCGCGGTCGACCCGTCGTATTCCGACGCCGAAGTCGCCGAAGTCGAGCGCTCGGCCTGCCCGACCTGCGGTTCGTGCTCGGGCATGTTCACCGCGAACTCGATGAACTGCCTGACCGAAGCGCTCGGCCTGTCGCTGCCCGGCAACGGCACGGTGGTGGCCACCCACGCCGACCGCGAGCAACTGTTCAAGCGCGCCGGCCGTCGCATCGTCGAACTCACCCGCCAGCACTACGAGCAGGACGACGAACGCGTGCTGCCGCGCTCGGTGGGCTTCAAGGCGTTCGAGAACGCGATGACGCTCGACATCGCGATGGGCGGTTCGACCAACACGATCCTGCACCTGCTGGCGATCGCGCAGGAAGCCGGCATCGACTTCACGATGAAGGACATCGACCGCCTGTCGCGCGTCGTGCCGCAGCTGTGCAAGGTCGCGCCGAATACGAACAAGTACCACATCGAGGACGTGCACCGCGCAGGCGGCATCATGGCGATCCTCGGCGAGCTCGACCGCGCCGGCAAGCTGCACACCGACGTGCCGACCGTGCACACGCCGACGCTGAAGGACGCGCTCGACCAGTGGGACATCGTCCGCACGCAGGACGACGCGGTCCGCACGTTCTACCAGGCCGGCCCGGCCGGCATCCCGACGCAGGTCGCGTTCAGCCAGAACACGCGCTGGCCGAGCCTCGACCTCGATCGCGCCGAAGGCTGCATCCGCTCGTACGAGCATGCGTTCTCGAAGGAAGGCGGCCTCGCCGTGCTGACGGGCAACATCGCGCTCGACGGCTGCGTGGTGAAGACGGCCGGCGTCGACGAGAGCATCCTCGTGTTCGAAGGCACCGCACATGTGACCGAATCGCAAGATGAGGCCGTCGACAACATCCTGAACGACAAGGTCAAGGCCGGCGACGTGGTGATCGTGCGCTACGAAGGCCCGAAGGGCGGCCCCGGCATGCAGGAAATGCTCTACCCGACCAGCTACATCAAGTCGAAGGGCCTCGGCAAGGCATGCGCGCTGCTGACGGACGGCCGCTTCTCGGGCGGCACGTCGGGCCTGTCGATCGGCCACTGCTCGCCGGAAGCGGCAGCGGGCGGCGCGATCGGCCTCGTGCGCGACGGCGACAAGATCCGCATCGACATCCCGAACCGCACGATCAACGTGCTGGTGTCGGACGAGGAACTGGCGCGCCGCCGCGAAGAGCAGAACGCCAAGGGCTGGAAGCCGGCGCAGCCGCGTCCGCGCAAGGTGTCCGCTGCGCTGAAGGCCTACGCGAAGCTGGTCATGTCCGCCGACAAGGGTGCGGTGCGCGACCTGTCGCTGCTCGACGACTGATCGGGGTAACAACCCAAAAGGCCGGCTGCTTGTAACACCTAGCCGGTCGGGCTGCGGACCATACGACCGCCCGCTCGCCCGATCCAGAAGCCGCTCTCCGGAGCGGCTTTTTTTTCGTCCGGCGCCAGTGGAAAGCGCCGGGCATCGTCAGTGACGGAATTCTTCCGGACCGCCGCCGCCACCTCCGCCACCACCACCGCCGTGGCTTCCGCCGCCGTTCCCGCCGCCTTGCGGTCGCGCGCCACCGTATCCACCGCCACCACCCCCACCACCGCCCGGATGCACCGGTACCGGCATCGAGCGGCCCTCACCGCCCGGCGCGGGCGGCGGACGCATGACGGCAGCCGGTGGCGGATGCATGACGGCCTGCGGCGGCGCTGCCGGACGCGGATTGCCGGCTGCACCCGGCATCGGCGCAGGCGCGGGCGCAGCCGGCTGCGGTGGCGTGCGAATCGCGCCGTTCCAGCCGCCGCGTGCAGCGGACGGCCGCGCGTCATGCACGGGGGGCGGGCCGCCCGGTGCGGCCTGCGGCGGGCCACCCGGTTGCAGGCGCCCCTGTCCCGGCGGCACGCCGCCGGGGCCGAGCCGCGGTTCCGCGCGGTGTTCCCACCGATCGCGGTCATGGAACCACGGCCGGTGACGGTAGTAGCGATCCCAGTACGCACCGATCGCGAACCCCGTGATCGGCACGCCGATGATCGCACCGTATTCGACCAGCGGCGCGTAACCGCCCTGGTACGGATAGTCGATCAGTTGCGCGTCGATCCAACCGCGCGCGCCCGGCAGCGCGACGTCGCACCACGTGTAGTCGCTCAGGCAGCCGAACACGTCCAGCGCGGTGCCCGGCGGGATCTGCGCGACGACCGGATAGTCGGGCGCGGGCCCGGCGAACAGTTCGGCCGGCGCATTCGTGTAGCCGGTGCTCTGTGCCTGTGTCATACCCGGCACGGCCGCGAGGCCGAGCAGGACGACGCACAGACTTCGGACAATCGTGTTCCTCATGATGCTCTCCCGCGCGGTGCCGCCGCGCGCCGGTCAATGCCGATGCCCGCCCCAGCCGCCACCCCAGTGGCCGCCGCCCCACGGACGATGCCAGTACCCGCCGCGTCCACGCCAGCCGCCGCCCCATCCGCCCCAGAAACCGACCGAGATCGCCGGCGCGCCCCAGCCGTACCAGCCCGGGTAATACGCGGGGGCATAGTACGGATACGGATAGGGATAGGGATACGGCGGCGGATAGGCCGGCGCGACGTAGACGGGAGCCGGATCGACCACCGCCGCTCCCGGGCCCGGCGAAGTGGTGGCCGGTGCAGCCGGCGTGACGGGGATCTCGCGCTGCGTCAGCGTGGCCGGCGCCGGCGTGTAGTACGGCGCATAGCCATACGGACTCGTGTAATAACAGCCGCCGAGGGTCAGCGTCGTCAATGCGAATACCGCATACCTCGCGGCAGGAATCGGGGTCATCGGTTACTCCGGCAGAATCCGCGCATCGCCGCCAGGCGCGCGCCTGACTCTAGCTTACGTCCCCTGCAGATTTCCGCTCGGTATGATCGGTTACTTTTTGTTTCCTGCACTGGACAGGGCGCGGGCATGCCGCGTGCTGGCCCGACTGCCACGCTCGCGTTGAAGTTCGCGCAAATGCCCTCAACTTGAACGATGTCAGGCTGGCCGGCGCGGACGGGGTTCGCGAGCAACCGGCAGCCCGAAACCAGCGGACTTCGGCCCGCCCAGACAGGAACGCGGCTCACGCCGCCATCGACATGACTACGCCACGCCCCACTCCCCGGGCGGACACGCCGCTCGATCCGATCATCCAGTTGCTGGCGCTCGCCGGCGAACAGGGTTATCTGACCCACGCCGACCTCGTCGACGCGCTGCCGCCCGAAAGCGACAGCCCCGACGCGCTCGACGTCGTGCGCGCCGCGCTCGCCGACATCGGCATCGCCGTGCTCGACGAGACGGCCGCGCCTGCGCCGTTCGCCGGCTCGGCGCCTGTCGACGTCGATCGCGATGCGCTCGACGAAGGCCGCGCGATGCTCGGCGACCTCGCACGCGGCACGAGCGCGTCCACCGATCCGCTTGCCCTCTACATGCGCCGCATGCAGGCAGTGCCGCTGCTCACGCGCGAAGGCGAAATCGTGCTGGCGCGCGAGATCGAGACGGGCCGCCACCAGATCCTGCACGCGCTCGCCGGCTATCCGGCGGCGGTGGACGCGCTGCTCGCGCGTCATCGCGCGACGGCTTCGACCGGCGCAGCCGGGTCGTCCGACGACGACGCCGGCGACACGCCTGCGCCGGCCAGCTACGACGCGCTGCAGGCGGCCGTCACGGCCTTGCGCGGCGCGTTGCACGCGCACGGCTACCGCTCGGACGAATACCGTGACGCCCGCAACCACGTCGCCGCCCTGCTCGGCTCGATCGCGTGGGTCGCACCGGCCGTCGACGACGCGAGCGGCGTCGTGCGCACGCTCGCATCCGCGCCGCAACACGCCGCCGCGGGCGAAGCCGCCTGCTTCGACACGGTCGCACGGCGGGCACTCGCCGCCGCGCTGGCAGACGGCCAGCAGAAAGTGCGCGACGCCACGCGCGCGATGCTCGAGGCGAACCTGCGGCTCGTGCTGTCGATCGCGCGCAAGTACATGAACCGCGGCGTCGACCTGCCCGATCTCGTGCAGGACGGCAGTCTCGGCCTGATGCGCGCGATCGAGAAATTCGAATACCGGCGCGGGTTCAAGTTCTCGACCTATGCGACCTGGTGGATCCGCCAGGCGATCGCGCGCGCGGTCGCGGATCGCGCCCGCACGATCCGCGTGCCCGTGCACGTCGGCGACCAGTACCAGCGGGTGCGGCGGCATGCGCTGCGTTTTCGGCAGCGCACGGGCCGCCGGGCGACGCCGGCCGACCTCGCGGCCGAAACCGGCCTCGACGAGGACAAGCTGCGCGCGGTGCTCGCGCTGCCTGCCGAGCCCGTGTCGCTCGACGCGCCGCTGCCCGACGCGGATACCGGCCTCGTCGAGCTGATCGAGGACCAGGCGTCGGCCAGCCCGTTCGAGCAACTGGCCGACACGCGGATGCGCGAATGCGTGAGGTCGCTGCTCCGGTCGGTCACGCCGGCCGAGGCCGACGTGCTGCGCCGGCGGTTCGGGCTCGGCGGCGCCGAGCCGGACACCTACGACGCGATCGCGCAGGACGCCGGCATGTCGCGCGAACGCGTGCGGCAGATCGAGAAGCGGGCACTCGCCGCGTTGCGCACGGCCGCCGAGGCCGAGAACGCGCAGTCGTTCCTCGACGCGTGACGGCATCACGCGACGCACGGTCGTGCCGCTTTCCGGCACGACCGTGCGCATCGAACCTGTGCTACGTTTGCCATTGACGTACGTCAAGTTTTCTTCATCGCGTGTCGCGACAATGATGAAAAGCCGACCGGCGCATCGTTCGCCGTGTCCATTCCGTTTGTGCTTCCCCGGGTCCCTCGCCATGCAGACGACCGTCAGCCAAACGTTTGAGGAAAACCGCCATATCGCGGCCTGCCTGCGCGAGGCGGCGCAGCGGCTGGCTGACCAGGGCGCGAATCCGTACCGGGTCGCCGCGTACCGCGCGTCGGCCGAAACGGTCGACGCGCTCGACCTCGACATCCGCACCCTGTTCGAATCCGGTGGCGTCGATGCGCTCGGGATGCTGCCCGAGGTCGGCACGGGCGTCGCCCAGGCGATCGCCGAGCTGCTGGTGACGGGGCGCTGGCGCCTGCTCGACCGGCTGTGCGGCGACGCCGAGCGCACCTCCGCGTTCGAAGCGGTGCCGGGCATCGGCCACGCGCTCGCGCTGCGCATTCACGACCTGCTGCACATCGATACGCTCGAGGAACTCGAACGCGCGGCCCGCAACGGCCAGCTCGAAACGATCTCGGGCGTCGGCCCGCGGCGCGCGGCCGGCATCCGCGCCGCGCTCGACGACGTGCTGAGCCGCCGCCGGCGCTGGCAGGGCCACGTGCAGGACGCCGGCCCCGGCACCGAGCCGCCCGTCGAACTGCTGCTCTACATCGACCGCCTGTACCGCAACAAGGCCGCCGCCGGCGTGTTGCCGACACCGGGCTTCGTGCAACGCGTCACCGCGCATCGGCGCCCGAATGCGGACGACGGCGTGCCGCGGCCCGTGATGCACATGACCAAGGGCGGCTGGCATTTCACCGCGCTGTGCCTGCATGCCGCGATGCGCACGCCGGAGGCGTCCCGCCCGACGGACTGGGTGTCGCTCTACTTCTACGACGCCCTGCAGCGCGAACACCAGCGCACCGTCTTCACCGAAACGTACGGCTCGCTCGTCGGCAAGCGCATCGTGCGCGGGCGCGAGCAGGAATGCCGCGTGTACTACGCGGGCTGAGTCAGTCGTCGCCGGTTTCGTCGATGTCGAACGGGACGTCGAGCACCGACGCGATCTGGCGAAAGGCCTGGTTGAGCGAGCGCGAATGACGGCTGGCACGGTTCACCCCGAGATCGAACCCGGTCGAATACGCGTCGTAATCGGTCCTGTGCTCCCGCTTCGGCACGTCGAACCAGAACGTCACCATGTAGTCGCCGCTCCAGCGAACCGGCATCACGTGCGTGAGTCGCAATCTCGTGATTGCGCCATGACGAAACCGGAAGCTGTCGTCGCCGACGCGAAACCCCGACCACGCGCCGTCGTTCGACACGAAGACTGTCAGTGTTTCGTCCGGCGGCGCGGCAGGCAAGCCGTCTGCCGCGGCGAGGTCGTCCGCAGACACCATCGCCGCGCCCGAACCGTCGCGCCCCGTCTCGACATCCACGTACGCTTCGATCGCCTGCTTCGCCTTGTCGTAGAAGCGGCGCGTGACCTCGGACCGCTCAACGTCGGCCGTCAGAACCAGTTGCTTGAATCGGGCATGCGCTCCGTATCGAAGCGGCACATCAGGCGTGTCATCGGGCCCGTCAACCGGTTCGTCATCCAGACTATCGGACGGCGCGGTCGCGTCAGCCTGCCCAGCCAGCCCAAGCCGCCGCGTCACCCGGTCCACCACCCACATCAGCAGCGCAGTCTGCGTCGCCAGCACGCCGACCAATGTCGCCCAACTGGCGAGAGACCCGTAATGCGGGCCAACCTTCGATGCCGCATACACAGCCGGAAGTACACAAAACACAACCCAAATCCACACGCGGCCCCCCCTGTTGTTCCTGTTTTAGATGCCCGGTAAGGCATGGCTTGGCGCGCCACCCTGCCGCCACGCCAACCCGCCGAAGCCCGCTCGCCGCCTACGCGCCGTCCGTCTTCGTACGGCGCGCCGGATGGCGATGCGCGGCGATCCGCAGCAGCTTCTGGAACGACGGGCATTCGAGATGGTTCGATGCCGGGCACACGGCCGCATGCCGCAACGCATCGCGCACGGCGCCGAGACGGCGGATCGTGCGATCGAGTTCGTCGGCCTTGCCGTCGAGCTTCGCGCGATCGATCGCAGGCAGGCCGTCCGTGCCGACCATCGCGAGGATGTCGTCGAGCGAAAAACCGGCCTCGCGGCCCAGTGCGATCAGCGCCAGGCGCTCCAGCACCGACTCGTCGTATTGCCGCCGCAGCCCGTGGCGGCCGATCGGCACGATCAGCCCTTTTTCCTCGTAATAGCGCAGCGTCGACGCGGGCAATCCCGAGCGTCGCGCCACCTCTGCAATGTCCAGCCGGCTCATGCTTGACCTCAAGTGAACTTGAAGTTGCAAGATAGTCGTTCGACTCCATGAAGACAAGCCCCGACTGCCATGAAACCGTTGAGACCACGCTGTATTCCGCTGCGCGACGCAGCCTGTTCCCTTCTCTGCGGAGGGACGCGATGAGCCTGCCCGCCCTCCTGCTCGACCTGCTGCTGATCGGCACGGGCGCCACGCTCGTGATGGATCTGTGGACGCTATTCCGGCGGCGTGCATTCGGCATTCCGTCGCTCGACTATGCACTGGTCGGCCGCTGGATCGGTCACATGATGCACGGCCGGTTCGGGCATGCGTCGATCGTCGCCTCGGCACCCGTTCCCGGCGAACGCGCGCTCGGCTGGGTCGCCCATTACGCGATCGGCATCGCGTTCGCTGCACTGCCTCTCCTGATCGCCGGCCAAGGGTGGATCGACGCACCGACGCCGCTGCCGGCCCTCGTCGCCGGGCTCGCGAGCGTCGTCGCCCCGTTCTTCGTGATGCAGCCGGCGTTCGGTCTCGGCATCGCGGCGTCGCGCACACCACAGCCGGGCGTCGCGCGCCGGCGCAGCGTCGTCGCGCATCTGTCGTACGGAGTGGGGCTCTATCTTGCGGCGTACACGCTCGCGGCGCTGGCCCGTTGAGCACATGGACGCCCCAAGGCCTTGACAACTGGCGTCGGCTCAACCGAGCGGACATCGACACCCACGCAAGCGCTGTGTCGAGCCTGACGGGCGTCGCGTCCCGTGCCAGCCGGACAAAGGCCACGCCGGACATCGGCACCAGCGCAACGGCAATGACCACGCCGCGTGCCGGCATGGGCGCAAACGCGGCGGGCTCGCGCGCTGCCACCCGGTGTTTTCAGGTCGTTCATCCGGCCCGCCCGAATGGCGGCCTACCTCACTCCCCGCCGCAATCGATCAGGTTGTGGCGCACGCGCCCGAGCAGCCGCACCAGCGTGTCGCGCTCGTCGGGCGTGAAGCCGCGCAGCCCGTCGTCGGCGACGGTGTCACCCACTTCGAGCATCTGCGGAAAGATCTCGCGCGACTTGTCGGTCAGCCGGATCGTGAATGCGCGGCGGTCGTCGTCGTTCGCGACGCGCTCGATCCAGCCGTAGCTTTCCATCCGGTCGAGCAACCGCGTGAGCGAAATCGGCGCGATCTCGAGCCATTCGGCGAGCCGCGCCTGATTCATCTCGCCCTTCCACGTCAGGTACGCGAGCACGCGGCTTTGCGCCCGGGTCAGCCCGATGCGCTTCGCGCGCCGGTCGAACAGGCGTCCGTTCAGGCGGGCGACGTCGGCGATCAGATAGCCGATCCGGTTCTCGTAAGTCTTGTCCATGCGGCGATTATAGGGGTCAAGCCGGCCATGCCTCGGCGATAAGCGGATATATAATAAGCGTGCTTATAATTCGAGCCATACCGGATCGCCGCCCACGGCGACCGCCCCACGGAGACACCCCGCTTGAACCCCGCCGCCGACGCCCCCGCCTCGCCCGCCCTGAACCGGCCGATGCTGACCTTGTCGATCATGCTCGCCACGCTGATCCAGACCCTCGACAGCACGATCGCGAACGTCGCGCTGCCGCACATGCAGGGCACGCTGTCCGCGTCGCAGGACGAGATCACGTGGGTGCTGACCTCGTATATCGTCGCCGCGGCGATCGCGACCCCGCTCACCGGCTGGCTGTCCGACCGGCTCAGCGTGAAACGGCTGCTGATCGTGTCGATCGCGGGCTTCACGGTCGCGTCGGCGCTGTGCGGGCTGTCCGAGACGCTCGTGCAGATCGTCGGCGCGCGCCTGCTGCAGGGCGTGTTCGGCGCCGCGCTGGTGCCGCTGTCGCAGTCGATCCTGCTCGACATCAATCCGCGCGAGAAACAAGGCCAGGCGATGGCGATCTGGGGAATGGGCGTGATGGTCGGCCCGATCCTCGGCCCGACGCTCGGCGGCTGGCTCACCGACAGCTACAACTGGCGCTGGGTGTTCTTCATCAACGTGCCGATCGGCGCGTTCGCGCTCGCCGGCGTGATGACCTTCCTGCCCGCACGCGCGCCGCGCCCGCACGTGAAATTCGACGCATTCGGCTTCGCGACGCTGGCGCTCGCGATCGGTGCGTTCCAGGCGATGCTCGACCGCGGCGAACAGCTCGACTGGTTCGGCTCGTACGAGATCCGCATCGAGGCGATCGTCGCGGCACTCAGCTTCGCGTTCTTCCTCGTGCATACGGCGACCGTCGGCAAGGCGTCGTTCTTCAAGTCGGAACTGTTGCGCGACCCCAACTTCGCGACGGGCACGCTGTTCATCTTCGTGGTCGGCGCGGTGCTGTACGCGACCCGCGCGCTGCTGCCGCCGATGCTGCAGAACCTGATGGGCTATCCGGTCGCGACGACGGGCCTCGTCACCGCGCCGAGCGGTGCCGGCACGATGATCGCGATGCTGTTCGTCGGCAGGCTGCTGAAATACGTGGATGCGCGGTTGCTGCTGCTCGCGGGGCTGTCGATCTCCGCGCTCGCGCTATGGCAGATGATGCAGTACACGGTCGTGCTGTCCGAAGCGGACATCGTGTGGCCCGGCGTGGTGCAGGGCTTCGGGCTGGGGCTCGTATTCGTGCCGCTGAGCGCGCTGTCGTTCTCGACGCTGCCGCCCGAGCTGCGTGCGGACGGCACGGCCACCTACAGCCTGATGCGCAACATCGGCAGCAGTATCGGCATCTCGATCGTGCAGACGCTGATGACGCGCAACACGCAGGTCGCGCATGCCGATCTCGCGACCCACATCACGCCGTTCAACCCGGCCGTGCAGGCGATGGCCGGCAGCCGCCTCGACATCGCGCTGCTCGACCGCACGATCAACCAGCAGGCGTCGATGATCGCGTACCTGAACGACTTCAAGCTGATGTTCGTCGCGACGCTGCTGATGATTCCGCTGTTGCTGCTGATCCGCCCACCGCAGAAAGCGGCGAGCGTGGAGATCGCGCACGCGGCGATGGATTGACGGGCGCACGCACGGCGCGCGCCCGCTTCGCCCCGCGTCAGGCCTTCATCGTGCCCGTGCGCACGTAGCGCTCGTGCCACGACAGCGCCTCGGCGAGCAGGTGCGGCGTGTGCTTGCCGAAGCTTTCGCGCGACGCGCGCTCGAAGTAATCCTCGAGCATCGGCCGGTAGTCGGGATGCGCGCAGGTCGCGATGACCTTGCGTGCGCGCTGCTTCGGCGACAGGCCGCGCAAGTCCGCGAGGCCCTGCTCGGTGACGACCACCGCGACGTCGTGCTCGGTGTGGTCGACGTGGCTCGCCATCGGCACGATCCGCGAGATCGCACCGCCCTTCGCGGTGCTCGCCGACATGAAGCACGACAGGTAGCCGTTGCGCGCGAAGTCGCCCGAGCCGCCGATGCCGTTCTGGATCTTCGTGCCCATCACGTGCGTCGAGTTCACGTTGCCGTAGATGTCGGCCTCGATCATCCCGTTCATCGCGATGCAGCCGAGCCGGCGCACGAGCTCCGGATGGTTGCTGATCTCCTGCGGGCGCAGCACGATCTTCTCGCGGAACGTCGCGATTTCGTCGGCGAAGCGCTGCACGGCGGCCGGGCTCAGCGACAGCGCGGTGGCCGACGCGAAGCTCAGCGTGCCGTCCTGCAGCAGGTCGAGCATGCCGTCCTGGATCACTTCGGTGTACGCGGTCAGGTTCGAGAAGCCGGCCGAGCTGAGCTCCGCGAGCACCGCGTTCGTGATGTTGCCGACACCCGACTGCAGCGGCAGCAGGTTCTCCGGCAGGCGGCCGCGCTTCACTTCATGGCGCAGGAAGTCGATCAGTTGCAGCGCGATCTGCCTGGACGTCGCGTCCGGCGCGGAGAACGCATTGCTGCGATCCGGCGCGTCGGTCTCGACGATCGCGACGATCTTGTCGGCCGGGCAGCGCAGGTACGGCTCGCCGATCCGGTCGTCGCTCTTCGTCAGCGGGATCGGCTTGCGGTGCGGCGGCAGCGCGGTGCCGTAATAGACGTCGTGCATCCCGTCGAGACCGAGCGGCTGGCGCGAGTTGACTTCGAGGATCACATGCTTCGCGCGTTCGAGCCAGGTCTTGTTGTTGCCGATCGACGCGGACGGAATCAGCAACCCGTCCTCGGGGATGCCCGCGACTTCGACGATCGCGACATCGAGATCGCCGTACAGCCCGAACCAGGCGTACTGCGCGACGTGGCTCAGGTGGACGTCCTGGTAGTCGACTTCGCCACCGTTGATCTTGTCGCGCAACGTCGGGTCGGACTGGTACGGCAGGCGCATCGAGATGCCGTTGGTGCGGGCGAGCGCGCCGTCGAGTTCCGGCGCGGTCGATGCGCCCGTCAGTACGTTGATCCGGAAGTCCTCGCCGCGCGTGTGCGCCGCGTCGATGTGGGCGGCAAGCGCGGCCGGGACGGCCTTCGGATAGCCGGAGCCCGTGAAGCCGCTCATGGCGACGGTCATGCCGGGACGGATCAGCGCGGCGGCTTCGTCGGCGGTGCGGACGAGCGAACGCAGGGCGGGAGCGAGGATGCGTGATGAAGACATGGCTGGTTTCTGACGCGTGGGGTCTGTCGTTGACGTCGCGGGGGGTGTCTCCTGAGCGACATGAAGCCCTTGGGGCCGCGAGGGGCGGCCGGCACCACAGGCACGGTCGGAGTATCGCAGAGGCCATCGCCGCGAAATGTCCGCTAAATGCAAAAGATCCTTGCCGGATTTGCCGGGTATCGAACGACCGTTCTGTGACAGGCGCGCCGTTTAAATCGAAGGCCCACGAAAGGTACGCGAAAGCATCGGACAGAAAGACGGTGACCGATCGACAACTCACGCGCATCAATCGATGAATTTCCACCGCGCTTTATCGCCTGCGGATCGGCAATGACCGACGCTCGTCCGGCGCGGCCAATTGTCACCCGATGCGGCTTGTCCCGACCTGACGCACGTCAAGCGCGCACGCGCCGCGCGATGCGCATCAGGAAGCGCGAAACGCGCCGCCGCACCGGCCTGTGAGGCCCGTCCGTCCTTGACAGTCGCGCGACGCGAACCACACTGGAATACGGATGCCGCCGCCCCGTTTGGCCACCCTTTCGCGCACGCGTTTTTCGGCCGGCCGATCGCGACAAGACGCGGTAACACTCCTTCATGTCAGGACATTGATCGAATAAAAAGCACCAAATTACAATTCCGTATATATTTCGCCGATGGACCAAAGAAAAACCGCCACACGCTCCGAACCGCCCCTGCCGCGCACCTGGGATGCGCGGCTGGCGCGCTCGCTTGTCCGACCGCTCGTCGACACGCCCGTCACCCCGAATCACCTCACTACCGTTCGCCTGCTGATCGGCCTCGCCGGCGCCTGGTGCCTCGCGCACGGCGGCTTCGGCTGGAGCAATGCAGGCGCGTTCCTGATCGTGCTGTCGAACTTCGTCGACCACACCGATGGCGAGCTCGCGCGCATCAGCGGGAAATCCAGCAAAATCGGTCATTTTTACGACCTCGCGG
This sequence comes from Burkholderia sp. AU27893, assembly GCF_002223205.1. NCBI lineage: Bacteria > Pseudomonadati > Pseudomonadota > Betaproteobacteria > Burkholderiales > Burkholderiaceae > Burkholderia > Burkholderia sp. AU27893. Next base: position 1,494,203 of record NZ_NKFD01000004.1, read on the forward strand.
CAGACGCGCTCGTCACGGTCGCGCTGTTCGTCAGCATGGGCGTCGGCATCGTCGCCCAGGGCGGCCAGATGGCCGCGTCGCCGGTGCTGCTCGGCGCGGTGGCCGGCGCCGCCGTCGCGCTGATCTTCTTCCTGCGCATGCGGATCGAATCGTTCGCCGGCAAGGCCGGCACCAAGCAGGCATTCGCCGGCGGCTTCGAGACCGAAGACGTGCTGTACCTGCTGCCGCTCGTGACGCTGTTCGACGGCGTCGAGCCGTTCCTGCTCGCGGCGTCGATCGGCGCCCCGCTGTTCGCCGCGTGGGTCGTGTTCGACTGGTGGCGCATCGTGCGGCGCGGCAACCTCCCGCAGAACCCGGCCGCCACGCAGAACCCAACCGAAATCCAGGCTTCCAAATGACTCCTAGCACGCGCGACGACTCCGTGCTGAGCCCGGCACGCCCCGCGCCCGTGCGCGCGGCCGCAGCCGACCCCGATCGCACCGTGGCCGACCGCGTCGGCCAGCTCGACCTCGACCGCCTGCGCGGCGACTACACGCGCCAGGGCTCGTTCCTTTATCTCGACACCTTCCTGCCGGCCGACGCGCACGCGAAGCTGGCCGACGCCGCCCGCGCGATGCAGGCCGGCCTGAACCGCAATTACCTGCCCGGCCACAAGCAGGGCGGCAGCGTCAGCCGTCATACGATCGACGAGCAGGCGCCGTACATCGCCGAACTGTATCGCTCGAAGGCGCTGATCTCGTTCCTCGAGAAAGTCACGGGCGACAAGCTGATGCTGTCGCCGGACGACGATCCGCACGCGTACGCGCTGTATTACTACACGAAGCCCGGCGACCACATCGGCTGGCACTACGACACGTCGTACTACGACGGCCGCCGCTACACGCTGCTGATCGGCGTGATCGACGAATCGTCGTGCCGGCTCGACTACGAGCTGCACACGCGCAATCCGGACGTCGCCGACGAACCGGGCTCCGTGCAGATCGCCGATGGCGGCATCGTGCTGTTCGACGGCGACAAGCTGCGCCACCGCATCACGCCGCTCGGCCAGAACGAGATGCGCGTGTCGCTCACCTTCGAATACGTGACGAACCCCGGCATGCGGCCGTGGAAGCGCTTCATCTCGAACATGAAGGACGCGATCGCGTATTTCGGTTTCCGCCAGGTGTTCAAGCAACTGGCGACGCGACGCACGACCGGGTCATGACACGCGCCGGCCTGATCCTGCTGTCCCTCGGGACCGCACTCTTCGTTGCACTCCTTGCCTGGCAAGGCGTCGGCGCGGTCGCGTCCACGTTCCTCGCGGCCGGCTGGGGGCTCGCGCTCGTCGCGGCGTTCCACGTCGTGCCGCTCGTGATCGACGCGATCGCGATCTCCGTGATGTTCCGCCCCGGCCAGCCGGGCGCCGAGCTCGGCAACGCGCTGCGCGCACGCTGGGTCGGCGAATCGGTGAACAGCCTGCTGCCCGCCGGGCAGATCGGCGGCCCGGTGCTGATGGTGCGCCACCTCGCGCAGCGCGGCACGCGAATGGCCGACGCCGCGGCAGCCGTCACGGTCAGCACGACGATGCAGGCGCTCTCGCAGATGGCGTTCGCGCTGATCGGCATCGCCGCGTTCAGCCTGTATGCGACGCACGAATCGGTCGCGCACCTGCGCACGCCCGCGCTGATCGCCACCGGCGTGCTCGGCGCCCTCGCCGTCGCGTTCTATGCGGCACAGCGGCGCGGGCTGTTCGGCCGCGGGCTGCGCCTCGCGTCGAAGCTGCTCGGCCCGCGCGACTGGTCGTCGCTGGCCACCCGCGCCGACGCGATCGACGATGCGGTCGGCGCGCTGTACCGCGATCGTGCGAAGGTCGCGAAGACCTTCGCATTGAGTCTCGTCGGCTGGATCGTCGGCACCGCGGAAGTGTGGCTCGCGCTGCACTTCCTCGGGCATCCGGTGAGCTGGCTCGACGCGCTGCTGCTCGAGAGTGTCGGCCAGGCCATTCGTGGCGCGGCCTTCGCGATCCCGGGCTCGCTCGGCGCGCAGGAAGGCGGTTACCTGCTGCTCGCGCCGCTGGTCGGACTGCCGCCCGACGCGGCGCTCGCGCTGTCGCTTGCGAAACGCGCGCGCGAACTCGCGCTCGGCCTGCCCGGCCTGCTCTATCTGCATTTCAGTGAAAGAAACTGGCAGCGGCGCCGTGCGCCGCAGCCGCTCGCCGACTGATCGTTCAGATCCGCCGGCTTTTTGGTTGGAGAACCCATGCGAGCCATCATTCTTGCGGCAGGCCTCGGCTTGCGCCTGCAACAACCGCCCGAGGCGCAGTTCCCGAAGTGCCTGCTGCGCTTCGACGACGTGTCGCTGCTCGAGCGCCATCTGCGCGTACTCGACGCCGCGGGCGTCGACGAGATCGTGCTTGGGCTGGGCTTCCAGCACGAGAAGGTCGAGCAGGAATTGAAGCGTCTCGGCCGCCAGGCCGAGATCGTGATCAACGACCGCTACGACCTCGGCAGCGTGCTGACCGTGCATACCGTCGCCGATGCGATGACGCGCGGCGGCGACGTGCTGCTGATGGACGCCGACGTGCTGTATGACGAGAACATCCTGCACGCGCTGGTGGCCGATTCCGACAAGGCGGTCGACCGCCTGCTGATCGATCGCGACTTCGAGGCCGGCGACGAGCCCGTCAAGCTGTGCCTGAAGAACGGCGTGCCGGTCGAGCTGCGCAAGCAGCTTGCAGTCGATCTCGACTACGACACGATCGGCGAATCGGTCGGCTTCTTCCGCTTCACCGAAGGCACCGCGCGCCGCCTCGCGATGATCGTCGCGGGCTACGTCGACAGCGGCCGCGCGAACATGCCGCACGAAGAAGCCGTGCGCGACCTGCTGCTCGAAGGCGGTCACTCGTTCGACGTCGCCGACGTCACCGGCTCGCCGTGGATCGAGATCGACTTCCCGAACGACGTCGCTCGCGCCACGCAGGAAATCCTCCCCCTGATTCAACGCACTACCGCAGGAGTCGCACGATGAACGCACGCGAACCCAATTTCACCGAATCGCGCAGCGCACGCCTGCGCCGCATGCTCGTCAGCAGCGACCTCGAATTCCTGATGGAAGCGCACAACGGCCTGTCCGCGCGGATCGTCCGCGAAGCCGGCTTCAAGGGCATCTGGGCATCGGGCCTCGCGATCTCCGCGCAGTTCGGCGTGCGTGACAACAACGAGGCGAGCTGGACCCAGGTCGTCGACGTGCTCGAATTCATGGCCGACGCGAGCGACCTGCCGATCCTGCTCGACGGCGACACCGGCTACGGCAACTTCAACAACGTGCGCCGCCTCGTCAAGAAGCTCGAGCAGCGCGGCATCGCGGGCGTGTGTATCGAGGACAAGCAGTTCCCGAAGACCAACAGCTTCATCGGCGGCGAGCGTCAGCCGCTCGCGGAAATCGACGAATTCTGCGGCAAGATCAAGGCCGGCAAGGATTCGCAGACCGATCCCGACTTCTCGATCGTCGCGCGTGTCGAAGCGCTGATCGCCGGCTGGGGGATGGACGAGGCGCTGCGCCGCGCGAATGCGTACGCGGAAGCCGGCGCCGACGCGATCCTGATCCACAGCAAACTGTCCCGCCCGGACGAGATCCTGCAGTTCGCGCGCGAATGGAGCGGCAAGGCGCCGCTCGTGATCGTGCCGACCAAGTACTACAGCACGCCGACCGACGTGTTCCGCCAGGCCGGCATCAGCACCGTGATCTGGGCGAACCACCTGATCCGCGCGTCGGCCTCCGCGATGCAGGCGACCGCACGCGAGATCCACGAGAGCGAAACGCTGATCAACGTCGAAGACCGCGTTGCCTCGGTCAACGAGATCTTCCGCCTGCAGGACGCCGACGAATACTCGGCGGCCGAGCGTATCTACCTGTCGTCGTCGTCGCGCGCGTCGAACGCGGCGATCGTGCTCGCCGCGAGCCGCGGCAAGGGCCTCGAAGCCGTGACCGAAGACAAGCCGAAGGTCATGCTGCCGGTCGCCGGCAAGCCGCTGCTGCGCTGGCTCGTCGACGGCTTCAAGACGCACGGCGTGAACGACATCACCGTGGTCGGCGGCTATCGCGCCGACGCGATCGACACGTCGGGCATCAAGCTCGTCGTCAACGAACGCCATGCACAGACGGGCGAACTCGCATCGCTCGCCTGCGCGGCCGACCGCCTGACCGGCGACACCGTGATCTCGTACGGCGACCTGCTGTTCCGCAGCTACATCGTGCGCGACCTCGCGGAGAGCGAGGCCGAGTTCAGCGTGGTGGTCGATTCGTCGCTCACCGAGACCAACCAGAGCGTGCGCGATTTCGCACTCTGCTCCGCCGCAGACGATCGCGGCCTGTTCGGCCAGAAGACCTACCTGCAACGCGTATCGAGCGACGTCGCCGCAGGCACGCCGCACGGCCGCTGGATCGGCCTGCTGAACGTGCGCGGCGCCGGTGTCGATCGCCTGAAGGCGATGCTCGCGACGCTGCAGGCGCGCCCTGATTTCGACACGCTCGACATCCCGTCGCTGCTCAACGAACTGATCGCCGCCGGCGAGAAGATCGAGGTGCAGTACGTGCACGGCCACTGGCGCGGCGTCAACGATCTCGAAGACTTCCGCCGCGCGGGCGACTTCGCGCACGGCCAGACGCCGCTGTCCGAACCGGGTGCCGGCAACGGGGGCGCGCAATGATCGAAGCGGCCCAGTTCGTCGAGGCCGCGCGCGAGCGCGGTTTCGACTGGTACGCGGGCGTGCCCTGCTCGTACCTGACGCCGTTCATCAATTACGTGCTGCAGGACCCGACGCTGAATTACGTGTCGGCCGCGAACGAAGGCGACGCGGTCGCGCTGATCGCGGGCGCGACGCTCGGCGGCAAGCGCGGCATCGCGATGATGCAGAACTCGGGGCTCGGCAACGCGGTGAGCCCGCTCACGTCGCTCACGTGGACGTTCCGGCTGCCGCAGCTGCTGATCGTCACGTGGCGCGGCCAGCCGGGCGTGGCCGACGAGCCGCAGCACGCGCTGATGGGCCCGATCACGCCCGCGATGCTCGACACGATGGAGATCCCGTGGGAGACGTTCCCGACCGACCCCGAACAGGTCGGCCCGGCACTCGACCGCGCGATTGCGCACATGGACGCGACGGGCCGCCCGTACGCGCTCGTGATGCAGAAAGGCAGCGTCGCGCCGTATGAACTGAAATCGAACCCGGCCGTGAAGCCGCGTGCGCATGTCGCCGCGCAAGCGTCGTCGCACGCCGCGTCGGCCGAAGCCTGGCCGACCCGCCAGGACGCGCTGCAGCGCGTGATCGCGCACACGCCGGTCGATTCGACCGTCGTACTCGCGTCGACCGGCTTCTGCGGCCGCGAGCTTTACGCGATCGACGATCGCCCGAACCAGCTGTACATGGTCGGCTCGATGGGTTGCGTGACGCCGATGGCGCTCGGTCTCGCGCTTGCGCGCCCCGACCTGCGCGTGGTTGCGGTCGACGGCGACGGCGCCGCGCTGATGCGCATGGGCGTGTTCGCGACGCTCGGCACCTACGGCCCGGCCAACCTCACGCACGTGCTGCTCGACAACGGCGCGCATGAATCGACGGGCGGCCAGGCGACGGTGTCGCAACATGTTTCGTTCGCGGGTGTGGCTGCCGCGTGCGGGTATGCGTCGGCGGTCGAAGGCGATACGCTCGACGTGCTCGATACGGCACTTGCTTCGTCGGCCGATGGCGCGCAGTTCGTGCGTGTTGCGATCCGCACCGGCGTGCCCGACGGCCTGCCCCGCCCGACCGTCACGCCGGTCGAGGTCAAGACCCGTCTGATGCGGCACATCGGCGCCGCGCAGACCGAAGCCCACGTTGAAGGAGCCCATTGATGCTGCTGCTGAACCCCGGCCCGGTCACGCTCACCGAACGCGTGCGCCGCAGCCTGCTGCAACCCGACCTGTGCCATCGCGAAAGCGAATTCTTCGATCTGCAGGATGAGGCGCGCGTGCGGCTCGTTGCTGCGTATGAGCTTGATCCGGCTGAGTGGACGGCTGTGCTGATGACTGGGTCGGGCACGGCTGCCGTTGAAAGCATGATCGCGGCGCTCGTGCCGAAAGACGGCAAACTGCTCGTGATCGAGAACGGTGTTTATGGCGAGCGGATCACGCAGATCGCGACGCAGTATGGGATCGCGCATGATGTGCTCAAGCATGAGTGGATGCAGGCGCCTGATCTTGCGCAGATTGGTGCGAAGCTCGACGCGGGTGGGTATTCGCACGTCGCTGTGATCCATCACGAAACGACGACGGGTCGCCTGAACGATCTCGGCGCGATCGCGGAAGTCTGCCGTTCGCGTGGCGTGAAGATGCTCGTCGACGGCGTCAGCAGCTTTGGCGCGGAAGCGATCGATTTTGCCGGTGGCGATATCGATGCTGTGGCTGCGACCGCGAACAAGTGCCTGCATGGTGTGCCGGGCGCAGCGTTCGTGATCGTGCGTCGTAGTGCGCTCGCGAAGGCCGCAAGCCGCACTTATTACCTCGATCTCGGTCGTCTCGCGAAGCTGCAGGATCAGCGCAATACGCCGTTCACGCCTTCCGTGCATGCGTATTACGCGCTCGTCGAGGCGCTGCGCGAGTTTGACGAGGCTGGCGGCTGGCGTGCGCGGCATGCGCACTACAAGGCGCTCGCCGATCAGGCGCAAGCCGGGCTCGCGGCGCGCGGGATGCCGCTGGTGCTGCCGGAAGGTGAATCGTCGGTTGTGCTGCGTGCGTATCGGTTGCCGCAAGGTGTGACGTACGAAACGCTGCATGACGGGCTGAAGGCGCGTGGATTCGTGATCTATGCGGGGCAAGGCGGCTTGTCGAAGGAACTGTTCCGCATTTCGACGATGGGCGCGATTCAGGCGGCGGACGTCGAGCGGTTGCTGGAGGGGTTTACCGCGTTGACGCGGTAATTGCTCCCGGACATGTGTCTATGAAAGGCCCGCAAGGGCCTTTTTTATTCTTCGCGGATTTTTCGGAAACGCTGGGCATCGTGTCGGCATTCGCCCAGCTCGAGCCATTCTTGTGATCACAAAATTCATTATTTTTGCGATACCATGCGCAAATATCTATTTTTGTGATCACATCACAAGGCACGCGCCATGACTGATGCTTTGAGCAACTTCCTGACCCAGCACCGCATCCGCGAGGTGGAGTGTGTCATCCCCGACATGACGGGCATCGCGCGCGGCAAGATCCTGCCGCGCGATCTGTTCATGGCGTCGGGCGAGATGCGCATCCCCAAAAGCGTGCTGCTCAATACCGTGAACGGGCAACAGCCCGACAACGGCCCCTTCGTGGGCGATACCGACCCCGACATGGTCTGCAAGCCCGACGCCGCTACCGTGCGCATCGTCCCCTGGGCAGCCGAGCCGGTGGCCGTGGTCATCCACGACTGCCTGGAGTGGGACGGCCAGCCGGTGCAACTCTCGCCTCGCGCGGTACTACGCCGCGTGCTGGCGCTGTACGAAGCACGCGGCTGGCAGCCCGTCGTGGCGCCCGAGATGGAGTTCTATCTGGTAGCGCGCAATCAGAACCCGCACGAGCCGCTGCAGCCGCCGCTTGGGCGCACTGGAAAGCCTGAGGTGGGGCGGCAGAGCTACTCCATCGACGCGGTGAACGACTTCGATCCCTTCTTCATGGAACTGTCGGCCTTCTGCGATCAGCACCAGCTAGGCGTGGAAACGCTGATCCACGAGGCAGGCCCGGGGCAGATGGAGATCAATTTCAGCCACGGCGAACCGCTTGATCTGGCCGACCGGGTTTTCCTGTTCAAGCGCACGGTGCGCGAGACGGCGCTGCGCCACGGCGTATTTGCCACTTTCATGGCCAAACCCATGGAGGGCGAACCCGGCAGCGCCATGCACATCCATCAGAGCATCAACGACGGCGAAGGCCGCAACATTTTCAGCAACCTCGACGGCACAGCCAGCGAACACTTCCACCACTTCATCGGCGGGCTGCAAACCTATATCCCGCAGGTGATGCCCATGCTGGCACCTTACGTCAATTCGTACCGGCGGCTGGCGCCCTACATGTCGGCCCCCATCAATGTGCGCTGGGGCCAGGACAACCGCACCTGCGGTATCCGCGTGCCCAAGTCCGGCCCGAGCGCCCGCCGGGTCGAAAACCGTGTGCCCGGCGTCGACGCCAATCCCTATCTGGCCATGGCCGCCACGCTGGCCTGCGGCTACGTCGGCATGCGCGACCGGCTACAGCCCAGCGAGCCCACCGACGGCAGCGCCTGGAACGTCGCCCACGAACTGCCGCGCCATCTGGAAGACGCCATCAAGGCCATGCGCGCCTGCGATGCCATGAAGGAGGTATTGGGCGAAACGTTCGTCGACGCCTTCTGCGCCGTGAAGGAACTGGAATTTTCCACCTACAACCGGGTAATCAGTTCGTGGGAACGAGAGCACCTGCTACTGCTGGTATGAGGAGCCCGCAATGAACCACACCATTCGACATACCGGCATCGAGCGCGAACGTGTACAGGCCTTGCTCGCACGCGAACGCGCCGAATACGCGCAACGCAATCCGAAGTCCCAAGTGATGTCCACACGCGCCGCGCCCCAACTGATGTTCGGCGTGCCGCTGCACTGGATGAACGACTGGTCCACGCCGTTCGCGTTGCACGTGGCCCAGGCCCGGGGGGTACAACTCACCGACGTGGACGGCCACACGCTGGCCGACTTCTGCCTGGGTGACACGGGCGCCATGTTCGGCCATTCGCCGGCCGTCGTTGCCGAGGCATTGGCGACCCAGGCACGGCACGGCCTGACCACCATGCTGCCCAGCGAGGACGCAGCCGCCGTGGGTGAATTGCTGGCTCAGCATTTCGGACTGCCAAAATGGCAGTTCGCCATGACCGCCAGCGACGCCAACCGTTTCCTGCTGCGCTGGGTACGTGCCGCCACCGGGCGACGTACGTTGCTGGTGTTCAACGGCTGCTATCACGGCACGGTCGACGACGTCTTCGTCGACCTGGTGGACGGCCAACCCGCGCAGCGCGCCAGCCTGCTGGGCCAGGTGCACGATCTCACCACCACCACACGCGTGGTGGAATTCAACGATCTGGCCGCGCTGGAAGCCGCGCTGGCACCGGGTGACGTGGCCTGCGTTCTGGCCGAGCCGGTGATGACCAACATCGGCATGGTGCTGCCCGAACCGGGTTACTGGGCGCAGGCGCAAGAGATCATCCGCCGCCACGGCAGCCTGCTGGTGCTGGACGAGACCCACACGCTCAGCAGCGGCCCCGGCGGCTACGCGCGCGCTCACGGCCTGCAGCCCGATGCCGTGGTCGTGGGCAAGGCACTGGGCGGCGGCATGCCGTGCGCGGCCTATGGCTTCAGCGCCGCGCTGGCCGAGCGCGCCGAAAACGCCAAGCGAACGGCACCGTCGGGCCACTCGGGCATTGGTACCACGCTTACCGCCAACCTGCTGGCCATGGCGGCGATGCGCGCGACCCTTACCCACTTGATGACGCCCCAGGTCTTCGCCCCCATGCACGCCCTGGCCGAGCAACTGGCAGCCGGGCTGAGCACCCTCCTCGCCCGCCACGGCCTGCCCTGGTGCGTCACCCAGGTCGGCGCCCGGGTAGAGTTCCAGTTCTGCCCGCAGCCGCCGCGCAACGGCAGCCAGGCCGAGGCGGTCATGGATGCCGAACTGGAGCACGCCCTGCATCTGGCCTTGCTGAACCGCGGCGTGCTGATCACGCCCTTTCACAATATGATGCTCGTTTGCCCTGACACGACCCCGACGCACGTGCAGCGCCTGCTCACTGCATTCGACGCCGTGCTGACTTCGCTCACCGCCACCAGCGATTCATGAGTAACGACATCGAGCCCACCACCACTCAGCAAGACACGACCTACGCCACGTTGCGGCAATGGGTCACTGTAGGCCGCTTCCTTCCCGGCGAGCGCCTGAAGATCCGCAACGTGGCAGCCGAGATGGGGGTGGGTCAGATGCCGGTGCGCGCCGCGCTGCAGCGTCTGGCTGCCGAAGGTGCGCTGGTGAACGTGCCCAACGCCGGGATGATCGTCCCCAGGCTTACGCTGCCCGAGTTCGACGATCTGCTGCAAATGCGCATGCTGCTCGAAGGCGAGGCCACCGAGCGTGGCTGCCTGAGGCTGGAGCCAGCCGAACTCGCCACACTGCGCAAGCTTTGCCAGCGCATGGCGAAGGCGTTGAAAAACCTCACGGATCAGCCGCCTCGCAGCAGCACGCCCGAGGGAGGCAAACACACGCTGAAGCAGCCTGCCGCTTCTTTGAGAGCCGACCAAGCCACCGATTACCTGGCCGCCAACGAAGACTTCCATGTCCTGCTCTACAAGGCGGCCGGCTCGCCCTTGCTGTTCGAACTCATCGATACGCTGTGGCTGAAGGCCGGCCCAATCTCGAATCGCCTCTTCGACACGTCGGAAGCGTCCGCCGTGTTGAACGACGCCCACGAAGACCTGATGGATGCGCTGGACAGGCGGGATGCCGCCGCGGCGCGGCGAGCTGTGGAGCGCGACATCTTCGTGGCGGGACAGTTTCTGAAGTCGACGCTAAAACGCGATTGATCGCGAGCGCGACGGCCGGCATGGACGCGCATCTACCGTCTCAAGCGAGAGACCGCCGTACGCTGCGCAGCGGTCGTTCGCCGAAAGGCAGTTCAACGTTGCCTTTGCCTGACGCAGCGCCGCCGCCCCCTCGCTTTGAGGGACCGCTTGACTCCGGAAGCTGCCATCGGAATTCCTGATCCCATCTGGCCGCATTGGGTCGGCAAGGACATCTACGGACACCCATGAACAAACCGATCGCGAACATCAGCATCCTCCGCCTCATCCCGCTAATGGCGCTCGTCGCAGCCCCCGCCGTTCAGGCTGCCAACAATCAGGTATGCGATGACGCGACCGTCGTTTCGGTCGCCCACTGGGCCCGCATCGCGAGCGCCCGCATCGCCACGCGCGACGCGAACCGGCTCGTCGTCGCCTCGGCATGCAAGGCCATGCCGAACGCGCCGGAAACGACGATCGCGGCCGTCGCGTTCGATTCGCTCCCGAAGAGCAAGAACCCGGACGAGAACAACAAGCTGCAGGTCATCGCGCTCGTCGAAGGCGGCAAGGTCGTGGCGGCCGAAAAGTCAGTGATCCAGGAAGATGCGGCGATACAGATCGGCGAGAACAGCTATCGGATCGATACTGCACCGTACCGACTCTCGCCCGATGTACGGGCATTCGGCGTCGTGTTCAGCAGCACCGCGCACGGGCCAAGCTGCCCGGATGCCTACATGGAGAACGAACTGACACTGTGGATTCGCGAAGGCGCCCGTATCCGCCCCGTGTTTGGTACCAATCTCAATGGCTGGGTCGCCACCACAGGCACCGCGTGCGGCCCTGATACCAGCGACCTGCGCAGCGAGTCCGCCCGCATGACGATTGCGGTCGAGAAGACGTCGCACAACGGCTTTGCGGACCTGTCGATTACGGCACACGTCATGAACGCGGAAAGCAACGACGACAAACAACCGGACGCGGGAAAACGCACCGTGCGCACGATCGTCAAATACGACGGCAAATCATACGGGAGCGATATGTACCGGGACTTCTGGTATTCGCCCGCCTCGAAGAAGCGATTCAGATGACGGGGACGCGAAGACGCGGTGATTCCGCCCCACCCATCTACTCCGCCACCTTCGCTCCGATCGCCTCGCCCGACGCCGGCATCCGCAGCGCGTCGTCCCGAACGCGTCGCGCCTCGCGTGCCGAATAACGATCCTTCAGCCGCAGGAACGGTTTCTCGACCAGGAAGTAACTGGCCGTCGCCGCCATCAACGCCCACACGATCCCAAGCGGAAACGCATGCGGAACCCGCAGCCCCGGATTCGCGAACGGCTGCTGCCACAGATAAAGACTGAACGAGATCGTGCCGACGAACACAACCGGCTGCGCGCGCAACCACCGCGCACACCAGAACTCGCTGCGGAAATTCAGCACGACGATCACGATCGCGATCAACGCGGCTTCGACCGTCACGCCGTACGTCGCATTCCAGAACCCGCCGAGCCGATGTTCAGCGAGCGGCATGCCGATCAGCACGACAACGATGATCGCCGTCACGATCCGCGCCTCGCCACGCCACGTACGAATCCAGGCTTCGAGCCGCTCGCGATTGAGCGACACATAACAGCCGATCAGGATCGGATCGACGCCCGTGTGCAACATCATCCCGAGCTGCCCGCGCAGCGCAGGCGCAACGAAATACGTCACGGCGCGCACCAGCGGCACGACCAGGATCAACGCGGCCAGCCAGCGCGTGCCGCCGCGTCGCATCCCATACACGAACAGCAGCGGCCAGAACCAGTAGAACTGTTCCTCGAGCGCGAGCGACCAGAAATGGCCGAGATACCACGCGCCGTCCGGATGCAGCGCGTTGTCGCCGGTCAGCCCGAACCACGCCGAGTAATTCCACAGGTGCAGCGCCGCATACAGCCACTGTCGTCGATCGACGTCGAACCAGCCGGTGAAGGCCACGATCGCCACCGCCGCGAGATAGACATAGCAGGCCGGCCAGATCCGCAGCGCGCGGCGCACGTAGAACGACGTCAGCGCGATGCCGCCCGTGCGCGCGAACTCGGCGCGCAACACGTTGGTGATCAGGAAGCCGCTGAGGACGAAGAAAATCAGCACGCCGAGCCGGCCGTCGGCGATCAGCCGCAACGGCGCGTACCAGCCCGTGTAGCCGCCGGGCAGCACGTGCTCGGCGTGTCCGACCACCACCATCGCGACCGCGACGGCGCGCAACCCGGTCAACTGCGTGACGCGATGGTTCATCGGCTGGTTTCCGTTGGCACGGTAAAGGAAGAGGATTCGGTCGACGCCCAACTGGCCGGTCGACACGTCGCCGCGATTTTGTATGAAAAATATCCGAATGAAATTGCTTCAAAATTCCCGATGCCACTCCGGCACGCAGGCCGCCCCGGCGGGACGCCCGGGGCGGGTGGCGATCGGTTGACCGTCTGCTGCGGCGCAACGACCCGCGGGCCGCAGCAAAGTCGCGGTGCCGTTTTCACCGGTCGGCTTTCTTCTCCAGCAGCCGGACGTTCTGCTGCGCGACCTGGAGATCCTGCAGCCGATCCACCAGTTCCTCGCAGCCCGTCTTGTCCATCTGGAACGACGTGCCGCACATCGGGCAGCGGACCTCGCTGCTGCCGAGAAAATCCGCCAGCGACAATTTCACCCGCCCGCGTGCGCAAACCGGGCACGCAAAACCCGGCGCGTCGTTCAGCATCTTCTCGCTCGTCTTCATGACTCCCTCCTGGAGTGGTCGCCACCGTCGCCGGTGGCCTGGGTGCCGACGCCGCTTACCTGGGTATTCATGCCCAGCAGCGCCAGCAGGTTGCCGATGCCGGCCGGAATGCCGGCCTGCCCGACTTCGACTTTGGCGCCGATGTTCGCCTCGAGAAACGGCGACACGTCCTCGCGCGCGTGGCTGCCGGCCTCGGGCCGGCCACGCGCGAGCATTGCGCTCCAGCGATACCGGCGCGGCGCAGTGTCGTCCGCATCGTCGGGCAGCAGCGGGATCGCGCACGGCGCCTGCACGCGCTCTGCGAGCAGCAGACGCACGCCGAAATCGAACGTCGCGGTCTTCACTTCGAGCAGCGGCAGCGGAATCAGCGACAGCACCGGAACCTGCACGCGGCGCCATTCGGTCTTGTCCTTGCCGACCACCTGTTCGTAGAAGAACGTGATCATCCTCAGTTCGCCGAAGTCGGTGCCATTCGGGTCGCCCGGTTCGCAGACAATGGACGCGTTCTGCACGAAGCCAAACTCGCGGACGTACCGGACGAACTGACGCGCCGCCATGAAGTCGGCCTCGATCACGGCCTCGATCGGCGCGGCAAACAAGTACTGCAGATCGACGACGGGGCTGATGGAATCGGTCATGGCATCACTCCGTGACGACCAGTTCGTCGCGCTCACGGCCGCCTTCGCCGACGAGCACCCACTTGTAGTTGCGCAGCTTCGCGCGCAGCGTCAAGGTCTGCACGAATTCGGCCGGAATGCCCTGCAGCGCGGCCGGATCCAGAGTCACCGCGAGCGACGGCACGCGCGCGGTCTCCGCCTGGATCCGGCGCTGCCGCTCGGCGGCCGCGTCGACCAGGCCGCGCAGCGCCTCCCAGCTCGCATCGACCGCCGCAGCGAGTGACGCGCGTCCCGCGTCCGTGCGACCGTCTGCGTCGAACACGTCCGCCAGGCTGCCGTCCAGCGACGCATGGAGCACGTCGAGCAGTCGGGCACGCAGCGCATCGAGCGACGGCTCCGTACCGCGCATGGCCTGCGTCAGTACGTCGCCGAGCAGCGCATGCAGGTTGCTGCCCAGCTCGCGCGCGACGCGAGACGAACGCAATGCGTCGATCCGGTCGCGGATCGGGTCGGTGCTCTCACCGGCCGCCCCGCTCACACCGCGCACGGAGCCGAGCGCGTCGGCGAGATCCCGCAGCAGCAGCGCGCCGGCCTCCGTCGCCAGATCGGCAACGGCGACCTGCGACGGCAACGCATCGGCCGCCGGCGTATCCGCGTCGAGCCGCGAAGCCCGTTCGTCGCCGTCGGCGCCCGGCGGCACCGCGAAGCGCAGCGTCACGTTCGCTTCGTCGAGCAGGCCGTTCGGCACCGGGAAATACTTGAGCAACGGATCCTCGCGATACTGCACCGCAAGGCGCTTCGAATACAGGTTCGCTTCGTGCTGCGCGCCCGCGAGACTGTCGAGGAACGCGGCGGCGATATCCCGCAGATTGGTCATCGGTGTTCTCCTCTAACCCGCGCCGGCAGGCCGGCGCGGGCGGGTTGTCACATCGGGCGGATCAGGGCTTGGCCTGCAGCGTGATGCTCGTGGACGCCGTGGCGCCGTCGATCGTCGCGTTGACGGTCATGACCGACTTGCTGCTGTCGTCAAGCGCCTTGCAGACGATCTCGACCTGGCCGTTGGCATCCGTCTTCGGCGAATTGCCCTCCACGCTCTTGCCGTTCGCCTCGACCTCGAACGCCGCGCCGCCGGTGTCGAACGTGAAATTCAGCTCGACGTCCACCGCCGGTGTGCCGTCCGGCTTCAGCGCGGTCAGGACGTCCTTGCCGGTGTCCCCCTTGGCGATCGACAGCATCGCCTGCGCGCTCTTGAGCGACGGTGCCGCCGGCGGCGGCAACCGGTGCAGCACGCGCACCGGCACGACGACTGTCTTTGCGTCGGCGTTGCCACCGTCCGGTGCGGGGATCGACGCGGACACCGTCAGGTCGATCGCCTGCGCGGCGACCTCGCCTTCGGCCCAGAACAGGACGGACAACGAACCGTCGCCGTCGGTCTTGAACGACGCGATCTTGCCGGTTTGATCGAACGGGATGGTCGAACCGAACGGCGCCCGACTCATGCGGAACTTGTCGGCGAGCGCAGGATCGATCTGGAACACGACTTGCGTATCGCCGGCGAACAGCCCGCTCGAATTCTGCAGACGCACCTGCAGCATCTGCTGCTGCGACGGATCGCCGGACATCACGGTCGACAACGCCGGGCTGACCTGCATGTCCCCGTTGCGGCTCGCACCGGTCGCGGCACTCGACAGGATGTTGAGCACGGTCGCGAGCCCGGCCGGCACGCCGGCCTGCGACGCATGCACGAACACGTCCTGCGTGTACTCGACCGAATAGCGCGAATCCTGCGTCGCCTTCGAATCCTTCTTGCTCGAGTAACTTGCCTTCATCTGCGCCGACAAGCTGAACGGCCCCCAGCCGATCTTGCCCTGCGCCGACAGTTCACCCGCGATCGCCTCCGACTTCGACTCTTCCGACGTCGACGACGCCGCCGCGTTGATGTTCGCCTTGAACTGGATCGTCACTTCGTCGACCAGGATCAGCGGCACCGGCACGATCGTCAGCAGCGGCACGATCAGCTTCACCATCTGCCCGTCCTTCTGGTACAGGAAGGTGACGTTGACGGCCTGCTTCACGCCGTCCTTGTCGGTCGTGAGGCCGACCTTGTCGATGAACTCATAGGTGGATTTCGCGGCCATCGCCTGCGCGGTGATCGCGGCCTGCAACGGGCCGCCGATCAGGGCGCTGTAGTCGATACCGTTCAACAGACTCCGGGCGGACTCGGCCGCCGAATTGTCAACTGGCATGATTGATCTCCTGTGATTCCGGTTCCGCACGCGCCGCCGTGCTGTCCCGCCGGCGCGTGCGGTGCGTCACGCGGCCGCCGCGCCCGATCGGGCGACGGCCGGGCCGGCGGTTATGCTTGCTGCGGCGGCGGGCGCAGGCGGAAGCGCATGCGGTTCTGGCTCAGTTCCGCATCCACCGTGTAGCGCCGCCAGATCGCAAAGCCGGTCAGCAGCGCGAACGTGCTGACCGTCGTGACCACCACCCCGCCATAGATCGCGGCGTTCGGCACGCGACGAGGCCACGGAAGCAGCGCGGCATCGCCTTGCGCGTGATCGTCGGCGGTCGTCGACTCGAGCAGTTTCGTCCACTCCTTGACTTGCTGCGGTTCGGTGACATCGACCACGAATGCCGCAGTGGATTGATTGACGAATGTCGCCACCTCGACCTGAGTGGCCCGATCGTCCTTCCAGACAATCACTTTTTCGCTTTCCATTTTTCACTCCTTTTCATGATGAAAATCGGGTGAATTCGCCCTCGGAATATCGCGCATTCTCCCGTCCGCGAGCGAATGCAATGCAATATCCGCTCGGCATTCAAATTGCGCCGAATGCGAATACCCCTCAATACCTCCGATTGCGTAGCGAAAATACGGATCACCGGAATCACAATTCGCGACCGATTTTCACCAGACGGGCAAGTTCGTGAATGGACAGCTTGCGCATGATGTTTTCACGATGCTTGCTGATCGTGCGCGGGCTGACATCGAGCAATCTTGCGATTTCCTTGCTCGCGAGACCCGCGCCGATCAGGCGCAGCACATCCCGCTCACGCGGCCCGAGCGCGGCGATCTTCGCAAGGAGAGACGTCGTCCGCGAGCGGCGGCGCGTGTTCGACCGCGTAGGCCACGAGTTGCGCGGTGCCGGTCAGGCCGAGCTTGCGCACGATGTTCGCGCGATGCTTGCGCACCGTCATCGGCGCGGCTCCCAATGCCGCGGCAATCTCCGTACAGCGCATCCCCCGTGCGATCAACGACACGATCTCGCGCTCCTTCCTCGTCAGAGAATCGCTATCCATTCACAATCCCCGGAATTATTTTGATTTCTCATTGATCCGCGACGCATGGCCAGCGTCATGAGTGCATTTCACGTGTGGCACGCACATGAAATACACAGGCATATTGAATCGGAATGCGTGACCGATGCGATGCGTTTTTTTACGGATTTTTTCATTACCGATCGACCACGCGGCAGTCGTCCCGCATGCGGGAACCGGAACGCGCCATTTCGACGAGTTGGGCATAATGGCGTACTGCTTTCGGCACCGGCTGCCCTGCACCCCACCGACCTTTCAATCAGGAAACGTCATGTACCCACCGATCGAACCCTACGCCCACGGCCACCTCGACACCGGCGACGGCCATCGCATCTACTGGGAGCGCTGCGGCAACCCGGCCGGCAAGCCCGCCGTGTTCCTGCACGGCGGCCCCGGCGCCGGCTGCAGCCCCGACCATCGCCGCCTGTTCGATCCCGAGCGCTACGACATCCTGCTGTTCGACCAGCGCGGCTGCGGGCGCTCGACTCCACACGCCAGCCTCGAGAACAACACGACCTGGCATCTGGTCGCCGATATCGAACGCCTGCGCGAGATGGTCGGCGCGGAAAAGTGGCTCGTGTTCGGCGGCTCGTGGGGCAGTGCGTTGTCGATCGCCTATGCAGAGACGCACCCGGAGCGTGTGAGCGCACTGGTCGTGCGCGGCATCTTCACGATGCGTCGCGCGGAATTGCTGTGGTACTACCAGGAAGGCGCATCGTGGCTGTTCCCCGACCTGTGGGAAGACTTCGTTGCACCGATCCCGGAAGCCGAGCGCGGCGACCTGATGGCCGCCTACCATCGCCGGCTGACCGGCGAAGACGAAGCCGTGAAGCTCGAAGCCGCACGTGCGTGGAGTATCTGGGAAGGCCGCACGATCACGCTGCTGCCCGACCCCAAACTCGCCGCGCACTTCGCGGACGGTCACTACGCGCTCGCGTTCGCGCGGATCGAGAACCACTACTTCGTGAACCGCGGCTTCGTCGAGGAAGGCCAGTTGCTGCGTGACGCGCATCGCCTCGCCGGCATCCCGGGCGTGATCGTGCAGGGTCGCTATGACGTCGCGACACCCGCGCGCACCGCATGGGAGTTGTCGAAGGCGTGGCCCGATGCGACGTTCGAGATCGTGCCCGGTGCGGGGCATGCGTACAACGAGCCGGGAATTCTGGAAGCACTGGTCGCGGCGACAGACCGGTTCGCCGCGTAAGCGTCATCAACGCAATGCAACGCGGTGCGTGCGGCCGTGCCTGTCGGCACGCTCACGCACCGCCCGGTCAAAGCGACGCTTCGACGATCGCCTTGCCGCTGATCGCCCGCTCGACGAGTTGCTCGTCGCCGACCTTGCGGATCGCATCGTCGAGCAATCCTTCCGGCGCCTCGGTCGCCACCTTCAGCAAGCCCGACAGCCCGCGCGCGTCGAGCACCACCAGCGTCTCCATCGAATCCGCACGGCTCACGAGCACGCGGCGCCACGCCGGCCCCGCGCCGAAGCTCGCGCAGAGTGCAATCGTGTCGCTGCCGAGTGTGTAGTCGAAGTTCTTGATCATGATCCGCCGCCGTTGCAAGGGAATGGCGATGCGCGACGGTGCGGCGCCGTGACGTCGACGCACCCGCGCGTGCCGCCGGTGCCCCGGATCGAGTCCGATCCGTTCGCCGGCATGATCATGCTAGGCGTGCAGTATTAACGAAGACTTAAACGGCAATCGCGTGGGCGCGCGGCATGCCGCATACGTCAGGGCGCGTCGAGCGGCTCCACCGTCACACCGACCTTCAGCTCCTGATCCGCGCCGCCGCCGCGAATCACGCCGCGCAGCGGCGTCACGTCCGCATAGTCGCGGCCGATCGACAGCATCACGTAGTCGTCGCCCGGCGCGCGATCGTTGGTCGGGTCGAGCTGCAGCCAGCCGTTGTCCTCGGGCCATGCCGGGTCGTACACCTCGACCCATGCATGCGACGCGTCGGCGCCGATCAATCGCGGCTGCCCGGGCGGCGGCTGCGTGAGCAGGTAGCCGCTCACGTAACGCGCGGCCAGTCCGAGCGAGCGCAGCGCGCCGATCATCACGTGCGCGAAATCCTGGCACACGCCCTTGCGCAAGCGCAGCGCGTCGAGCGCCGACGTCGTGATGTCCGTGCTGTTCGGCGTGTACGCAAAATCGGCATGCACCCGCCGCATCAGTTCCCACGCGGCCTGCACGAGCGGCCGCTGCGGCGTGAAGCTCGACGCCGCATACGCGGCGAGTTCGGGATCGCACGCGACATGCGGCGACGTGAACACGAATTCGCTCGCCGCGTCGTAGGGCTGCCCCGCGCGGAACCGCAAGCGGTCGCGCACCGCTTCCCACGCCATCGCCTGTTTTGGGTCGGGTTTCGCGATGGCGGGCGGCGGCTCGCCGCGCGCCCCGCGCGACCACACCGGCGGCGTCACGCGTACCGTGCTGCGGCTGCGCACGAGCAGCGCATCGTGCGGCTGGTTCAACGCAAACGACGCGCGCGCGTTGCCGAATGCGTCGACTTCGGTCCCGACGGATTCCGGCGCGGGGTCGATGTCGAGCGCGAACGACAGCACCTGCTGGCGCGGCGTGACGAGCGGCTGCAGGCGTGCCTGGTGCTGCGCCGATTCGACGCGCGCCGCGTAACGGTATTCGGTGTCGTGCGTGACGCGCAGCAACCTGCCGGGCGCAACGTCGGCCTTTGCGGCCGGCGCCGATGGCGGTGCCGATGTATTCCGCGCCGTGCCCGAACCGTGCGGCGCTTTCGCCGCGCCTTTCGTCGTCACCATAACGTCCTGCCCGCCTCGCGCACGTGGCTGAAATAGCGCTCGCCGATCCGGTTCGACAATTCCCATACCGCCTTCACCGTCGTGTCGAGCGCTTCGAGCAGCTTGTCGTGCCGGCCGCCGTCGGCGGTCTCGCATAGCTCGTGAAGCGACCATGCGGGAACGTCGGGAATCGTCTCGGCCAGCTCGGACAGCGCATAACCTTCGCTGCGCTCGACCTTCGTCAACCGGCCGCGCAGCGCCTGCACGACCCAGCCGAGCGAGCGCGGATTGTCGGTATCGAGCACGACGAGCGACAGCAGCGGCGCGACGTCGAAGCCGCGCTGGAACCGCGAGCGGAACGTGATCGTGCTGTCGAACAGTTCCAGCACGAGCTCGAAGCCGTCCTGCCGGTGCACCGCGCCTTCGTCGAAGGCCGCCTTCAGCACGCTGCACAGGAAGTCCAACCGGTCGATCTGCCGGCCGATCGACAGCAATCGCCAGCCGTCGTCGCGCGTCATGTTGTCGGTCTGCGCGCCGGTGATCGCGCCGAGCAGCAGGCCGAGGCGCTCCAGCAACTGCAGCGCCTCGTTGCCGATCTGCTCCTCAGCTTCCGGCAGGCCCGCGCTGTCGGCGAACAGCTGGGTCGCGTCGTCGATCAGCCGCCACTGATCGCTCGACAGTCGCTCGCGGATCGCGGCGGCCGCGCCCCGCATGCCGAACAGGCAGGATGCAATGCCCGACGTGCGATCCGCGCCGCGCGTCAGCGACGTCGCGAGCGTGTGCTGGAACGCACGCGGCGCATCGACGGCGTTCGGCGCGTCGGCCGCGATCAGGCCCGTCTCACGGCACAGCGTGTCGAGCAGTTCCAGGTGCGCGGGGCTGTCGACGTCGTCCTCGCCGCGCAGCCGTTCGAGCGCTGCGCGCGCGAGGCGCATCAGGTTGGTCGCGCGCTCGGTATAGCGGCCGAGCCAGAACAGGTTTTCAGCCGCGCGGCTCGCGATCGCGCGCGGGCGTTCGACGAGATCGTCGGGACCGAGGTGCGTCTGGAGCAGCGTCGTCGAATCGACGATGCCCTCGGTCATCACCCACGTATCGACGGTACTGCCGCCGCGCGGCATCGGCGCGTTGAACAGCGTGTCGCGCGTGCCGACCCGCGACAGCCCGCCGGGCAGGAGCCGCCAGCGCTGCGCGCCGTCGGCGAGCGCGAACACGCGCAGCAGCATCGGCTTCGGCACGATACGCGCGCCGCCGTTGCTGTCGGGCGCGTCGTGGCCCGGCCAGGTCGGCGCCTGCGACAGCGGCAGGTCGGCCTGCACCGTGTAGTGCTCGGGCCGCGCGAGAATCCGCGCGCGCCACTCGGCCAGCTGCGCCTGCGTGAGCCGCGCGCCGATCACCGGCTCGAACGGCCCGCCGGCCTGCACGTCCGGTGGATAGGAGGCCTTGACGATGCCGCGCGCGAGCTGCGGCAGCGCGTCGTCGCACGCGGCCGCCTCGCCGCACCACCACGAATGCACGGCCGGCAGCGTCAGCGTTTCGCCGAGCAGCGCTTCCGCGAGACGCGGCATGAAGCCGAGCATCGCCGGCGATTCGAGGAAGCCCGAGCCCGGCGCGTTCGCGAGCAGCACGTTGCCCGCGCGCACCGCCTGCAGCAGCCCCGGCACACCGAGCATCGAATCGGGCCGCAGTTCGAGCGGATCGAGCCACGCGTCGTCGACGCGCCGCAGGATGCCGTGCACCGGTTCGAGCCCGGCCAGCGTCTTCAGGAAGACGCGGTTGTCGCGTGCGGTCAGGTCGCCGCCTTCGACGAGCGTGAGGCCGAGGTAGCGCGCGAGATACGCGTGCTCGAAATACGTCGCGCTGTGCGGGCCCGGTGTGAGCAGCACGATCCGCGAATTCTTTCGGGTCGGGCTGAGCGCCTGCATGCTCTGCAGCAGCGCGCGGTATGCCGACGCGAGCCGCTGCACGCGCAGCCCGCGAAACCCGCGCGGAAAGAGCCGCGACACGATCAGGCGGTTTTCGAGGAGGTAGCCGAGGCCGGCCGCGCCCTGCGTGTGCTGCGCGACGATCCGCCACTGCCCGTCCGGGCCGCGCGCGAGGTCGAACGCGACGACGTGCAGCCAGGTATCGCCCGGCACGCGCGCACCGCGCATCGCGCGCAGGTAGCCGGGATGCCCGGTGACGAGCGCGGGCGGCAGCAGCCCGCGCTCGAGGATCGTCTGCGGCCCGTACAGGTCGGCCAGTGTCGCGTTGAGCAACCGCACGCGCTGCAGCACGCCGCGCTCGATCGCGACCCAGTCCTCGGGCGTGACGATCATCGGCAGCAGGTCGAGCGACCACGGGCCGGCCGCGCCGTCGCCGGCGCGCTGCTCGTGCAGTTGATAGAACAGGCCGTTCTCGCGCATGCGGCGGTGCAGCGCGTCGGCGCGGCGATCGAGGTCGGCCACGCCGTCGCTGCCGATCGACGTGAAGAAACTGCGCCACGCGGGCGCCAGCGCAGGCGCGTTCAGGCCGGCCGCGCTGCCGCGCAGTTCGTCGTAGCGGCCGGCGGCAGCCGGCGCCGCGAGCGCGGCGGCCAGTTCCGCGGCATCCGGCTGCGCGCCGGTATCGAAAAGCGTGGGCATCGCGTCGAGGGCGGCGAGATGATCGGTGTCAATGGGCGGCACGATGTCGTTCCGTCGTCAGGGCGCGGCCGCGCACGCGCGCCGCCACCCGGGCAGCGGGCTGCGGCGCGCGTCCGCAATCTGCCCGCATCCTAGCATTCCGGCACGGCCGCCAGCGACCGAAACCGCCGGGTATCGCGAACCGCGCATCGTCATCCGCGTCGTCATCGTCCGGTCACGGCCGCCGCAGGTCGAGCGTGAACGGGAATTCGCGGCTCGGCGCGGCAGCCGCGACATCCATCCGCCCCGGCGTATGCCCCATCTCGACGAAGCGCGCGAGCCGGCGGCTCTCGGCCTCGTACGCATTGACCGGGAACGTCGCGTAGTTGCGCCCGCCCGGATGCGCGACGTGGTAGCGGCAACCGCCGAGCGAACGCTGCAGCCACGTATCGACGATGTCGAACGTGAGCGGCGCGTGCACGCCGAGGGTCGGATGCAGCGCGGACGGCGGCGACCACGCCTTGTAGCGCACGCCCGCGACGTATTCGCCGACGGTGCCGGTCGGCTGCAGCGGCAGCGCGCGGCCGTTGACCGTCACGACGTGCCGGTTGTCGTTCAGGCCCGTCACGCGCACTTCGAGCCGTTCGACCGACGAATCGACGTAGCGCACCGTGCCGCCGGGCGCGCCCTCCTCGCCCATCACGTGCCACGGCTCCAGCGCGCCGCGCAGCGACAGCTGCATCCCGTTCACCGCGATCTGGCCGAACAGCGGGAAGCGGAATTCGAAGTGCGGCGCGAACCATGCCGGATCGAACGCGAAGCCGGCGTCGCGCAGTTCGGTCAACACGTCGTCGAAATCCATCTGAAGAAACGCGGGCAGCATGAAGCGGTCATGCAGCGCGGTGCCCCAGCGCGTGAGCGGCGTCGTGTACGGCGCGGCCCAGAAACGCGCGACCAGCGCGCGCAGCAGCAATTGCTGCACGATGCTCATCCGCGCATGCGGCGGCATCTCGAACGCGCGCAGTTCGAGCAGGCCGAGCCGGCCGGTCGACGAATCCGGCGAATACAGCTTGTCGATGCAGAACTCGCTGCGGTGCGTGTTGCCGGTCACGTCGATCAGCAGGTTGCGCAGCACACGGTCGACGAGCCACGGCGGCATGTCCTGCCCGAACAGCAGCTTGTTGCGCTGGATCTCGGCGAACGCGATGTCGAGTTCGTAGAGCTGGTCGTTGCGCGCCTCGTCGACACGCGGCGCCTGGCTCGTCGGCCCGATGAAGAGCCCGGAGAACAGGTACGACAGCGACGGATGGTTGTGCCAGTACGCGATCAGGCTCGCGAGCAGGTCCGGGCGGCGCAGGAACGGGCTGTCGGCCGGCGTCGCGCCGCCGAGCACGAAGTGGTTGCCGCCGCCCGTGCCGACGTGGCGGCCGTCGACCATGAACTTCTCGCTGCACAGCCGCGATTGCCACGCGGCGTCGTACAGGAATTCGGTGTGGTCGACGAGCTCGTCGAAGTTGCCGGCCGGATGGATGTTCACCTCGATCACGCCGGGATCGGGCGTCACCTGCAGCAGCTTCAGCCGCGCGTCGCGCGGCGGCGGATAGCCTTCCAGCACGAGTTTCACGCCCAGCGCGTGCGCGGTCAGCTCGATCGCGCCGAGCAGCTCGAGATAATCCTCGAGCGCGGCAAGCGGCGGCATGAACAGGTACAGGATGCCGTTGCGCACTTCGACGCACAGCGCGGTGCGCGTGATCCACGCGGCCGATTCGAAGCGCTCGGGCTGGCGACCCGGATCGCGCGCGGCCGGCCGGCCGTTGCCGGCCGTGCCGTCGTCGCGCCACTGCATCACGGTCTGCGCGGACGCCTCGCGATGCACGCCGGACAGGTAGCGCGGCGCATCGGCCGGGCCTGCGTAGCGCGCGCGGATCGCGGCGGCATCCGGCAGCGCGTCACGCGGCGCGAACGGGTCGCGCTCGACGAGATACGGATAGTCGGCGCGGCTCGCCCACGGCAGCGAATCGAGCGGCAGCCGATAGCCCATCGGCGAATCGCCGGGCACGAGGTACATCCGCTCGTCGCGGAAGAACCACGGGCCCGTCTGCCAGCGCGGGCCGTCGAGGCCGGGCGCGGCTTCCGTACGCTTGACCGGCAGCACGTAGCCGACCACGCTGTCGAGTTGCTGCTCGAAGACCTTGCGCAACCGCGCGCGTTCGAGCTCGTCGTCGAGACGCGAGTCGAACGGGTCGACGTTGACCGGCAGCCGGCGCTCGCGCCACAGGTAGTACCACACGTCCTCGTAGCCGGGCCGGATGAATTCGTCGGTCAGGTTCAGCCGCGCGGCGAGCGCATCGATGAAGCGCTTCGCGTCGTCGGTCGTATAGGCGGACGGCTCGCGCTCGTCGGCGAACAGCGACGGATCGTGCCACACGGGCTGGCCGTCGGCACGCCAGAAGATCGACAGCGCCCAGCGCGGCAGTTGCTCGCCCGGGTACCACTTGCCCTGCCCGAAATGCAGGAAGCCGCCGTCACCATATTCCGCGCGCAGCCGCTGCACGAGTTCGGTTGCATAGCCGCGCTTGGTCGGGCCGAGCGCGTCGGTGTTCCACTCGGCGCCGTCGCGATCGTCGATCGACACGAAGGTCGGCTCGCCGCCCTGCGTGAGCCGCACGTCGCCGGCCGCCAGCGCGCCGTCCACCTGCGTGCCGAGCGCCAGCACGCCGTCCCATTGCGATTCCGTGTACGGCTTCGTCACGCGCGGCGATTCGTACACGCGCGTCACGGTCATCTCGTGCTCGAACGACACCTCGCACTCGTCGATCAGCCCCTCGACCGGCGCGGCGCTGGTCGGCTGCGGCGTGCAGGCCAGCGGAATGTGGCCTTCGCCGGCGAGCAGGCCGGAGGTCGGATCGAAGCCGATCCAGCCGGCGCCCGGCAGGTACACCTCGCACCATGCGTGCAGGTCGGTGAAGTCGACCGACGTGCCGCTCGGGCCGTCGAGCGACTTCACGTCGGGCGTCAGCTGGATCAGGTAGCCCGACACGAAGCGCGCGGCGATGCCGAGATGACGGCACAGCTGCACGAGCAGCCATGCGCTGTCGCGGCACGAGCCCGAGGCCAGTTCGAGCGTCTGCTCGGGCGTCTGTACGCCCGGCTCCATCCGCACGAGATAGCCGATGTCGTGCTGCAGTTGCTGGTTCAGCGCGACGAGGAAGTTCACGGTGCCGGCCGGCGTGCGGTCGACGCCGTCGAGATACGCGCGGAACAGCGCCGACGCACTCGTCTGCGGATCACACACGAGATACGGCGCGAGCTCGGTCTTCAGCGCGTCGTCATAGCTGAAGGGGTATTGCTCCGCGCTGGCTTCGAGGAAGAAGTCGAACGGGTTGTACACCGACATCTCGGCGACGAGATCGATCGTGATCTCGAAGTGCTCGGTGCGCTCCGGAAACACGAGCCGCGCGAGATAGTTCGAGAACGGGTCCTGCTGCCAGTTGATGAAGTGCTGCGCGGGCTCGACCGTCATCGAATACGCGAGGATCGGCGTCCGGCAGTGCGGCGCGGGCCGCAGGCGCACGACCTGCGGGCCGAGATTGACGAGCCGGTCGTAGCGATAGCGGGTGGTGTGATGCAGCGCGACGTGGATGGACATGGGAGCTCGGTTCGGGTTGGGCCGGCCGCGCGCCGCGTCGCGCTCGATGCGACGCGGCACCCCGGCCTGGCGGATTCGGCGAAAACGTGCGCGAGGTCAGACGAGCTCGGGCGTCTGCACGACGCTGATCTCGACACCGACGGCCGTCGCGCCGAGCCCCGTCACCGGCTGCGCGTCGCGATAGTCGAGGCCGACCGCGATGCGCACGTAGCGCTCGTCCGGGCAGCGATTCATGAACGGATCGAACCCGACCCAGCCGAGCCCCTCCACATACGCCTCGGCCCACGCATGGCCAGCGGGCTGCTGCGTCAGCCCGGCCGCCTGCGACTGCGCGCCGTGCGCCGGCTGCGGCATCCCCTGCGATTGCGACTGGGATTGGGACTGCGCGGCATGCGATGCACCGAGCACCTGCTGCATGCCCTCGCCGCTCTGCAGCGCGAGCGCTTCTTCCTCCTCGACGTCGCCCGCGTTCTGCTTCGCGTCGGCGATGCGCTGCATCGCGCTGTCCGCCAGCACGTAACCCGAAATGTAGCGCGCCGGAATCTTCAGCACGCGCGCGGCCGCGATGAACGCATGCGCATGGTCGCGGCTCGTGCCCTCGCCGCTTTGCAATGCGGTTTCCGCGTCGACCGGAGCGTCGGCGGCCAGGTTCGGCGCATACGCGATACGGTCGTGCACTTCCGTCATCAGCCAGTGCAGCGCGTCGAGGCTGTGCGGCTCGATCGGCAGCGCCTGCGCGAGTGCGCGCACGGTGTCGCCCGCCTTCGTCAGCGCCGTTTCGCGCTCGAAGATCCACGGCGGTGCATAACCTTCAGGATGACCGAGTATGCCCGCGCGGTCCTGCGTCTCGACGACGCCGGCCGCGACGACGACGATCTCGGCCTTCGCGCCGCGGTCGTGCCGCACGAGGTCGATCCGGTTGCCGAGCCCGTCGGCATAGGACAGCGACGGCTCGACGCCGTCGATCGTGACCTGCCACGCGCGCACCGTCTGCCCGGGGCCCGACTGCGGGCGCAGCCGCAGCCGTTGCAGCGCATGGGTGGCTTGATCGTCGAACTGATAACGCGAGATGTGTCGGATGGCGAGTCGCATGGCAAGTCTCAGTCGAAGTTGTAAGCCTGGGCGATTTCGAGCCCGAGGCTGTTGTTGCGGCCGATGAAGTCGGTCAGGAACTCGTGCAGGCCGCTCTTGAAGATCCGCTCGACCGAGGTATCGGACAGCATTTGCAGGATCTTCGTGGCCGTGTCGTGACACGGGTGTGTCACGCCGTAATCCTTTGCGAGCAGGTTCAGGCTCGACACGACGCGCCCGTAGCAATAACGCAGCGATCGCGGCATGCGGCCGTTCAGGATCAGGTAGTCGGCGATGTTCATCGGCTTGTACTGCACGTCGTACACCCAGCGGTACGAACGGTGCGCGGCGACGCAGCGCAGGATCGTCTCCCACTGGTAGTTGTCGAGGATCGTGCCGACGTGCGACACCGACGGCAGCAGCAGGTGGTATTTCACGTCAATGATCCGCGCGGTGTTGTCGGCGCGCTCGACGAAGGCGCCGATCTGCGCGAAATCGAAGATCTCGTTGCGCAGCATCGTGCTGTAGAAGCTGCCGAGGATCAGCGCGGTTTCGCGCTTCACCTGGTCGAGCACGGCCGGCAGCTCGCTCTCCGGCACCGGCTGCGCGAGCGCGCGGCGCAGCGCGAGCCACGCACCGTTCACGCTCTCCCATGCCTCGCGGGTGAGCGCCGTGCGCACCATCCGCGCGTTCGAGCGCGCGGCGTCGATGCACGACAGCACGCTGGACGGGTTGTCGCGGTCGCGCAGCAGGTAGTCGGTCACGGTATCGGCCGCATACACGTCGTATTTCTGCCGGTAGCCGTCGTCCGTGCCCGAGCTGACGAGCACCGACGACCATTCGGCCGGCGCGTCGGACGTGCGCGTGAGCGCCATCCGCAGCCCGGCATCGACGATGCGCGCGATGTTCTCCGCGCGCTCGATATAGCGGTACATCCAGTAGAGACCGCTTGCAGTACGTCCCAGAAGCATCTCGTGTCCACTCCGTCTTCGTTCGGTTGGCGCCCCGGTCGCGGGGCGCGCGGTCGCGTCCGGCTCAGTCGGCCAGCACCCAGGTGTCCTTGGTGCCGCCGCCCTGGCTCGAGTTGACGACGAGCGACCCCTCCTTCAGCGCGACGCGCGTCAGCCCGCCCGGCGTGATGCGGATCCGGTCCGACACCAGCACGAACGGCCGCAGGTCGACGTGGCGCGGCGCGAGGCCGGCTTCGGTCAGGATCGGCGTCGTGGACAGCGCGAGCGTCGGCTGCGCGATGTAGTTCGCGGGGCGCGCGCGCAGCTTCGCGGCAAACGCTTCGAGCTCGGCCTTCGACGCGCACGGCCCGACCAGCATCCCGTAGCCGCCCGAGCCGTGCACTTCCTTCACGACCAGTTCGTCGAGATGGTCGAGCACGTATTTCAGGCTGTCGGCTTCGCCGCAGCGCCAGGTCGGCACGTTCTCCAGCAGCGCCTTGCGGCCCGTGTAGAACTCGACGATCTCCGGCATGTACGAGTAGATCGCCTTGTCGTCGGCGATGCCGGTGCCGGGCGCGTTCGCGATCGTGATGTTGCCCGCGCGGTACACGTCCATGATCCCCGCGACGCCGAGCACCGAATCGGGGCGGAACGTGAGCGGATCGAGGAACGCGTCGTCGACGCGGCGATACAGCACGTCGATCGGCTGGAAGCCTTCGGTCGTGCGCATCGCAACGCGGCCGTCGATCACCTGCAGGTCGCTGCCCTCGACGAGATGCACGCCCATCTGGTCGGCGAGGAACGAATGTTCGTAGTACGCGGAATTGTGGATGCCGGGCGTGAGCACGGCGACGGTCGGGTTGTCGGCATTGCCGCCCGGCGGGCACACGGCCGCGAGCGACTGGCGCAACATCTGCGGATAGGTCTCGACCGGGCGCACCTTCACCTGCTGGAACAGCTCCGGGAAGAGCTGCATCATCGTCTCGCGGTTTTCCAGCATGTACGACACGCCGGACGGTGTGCGCGCGTTGTCCTCCAGCACATAGAATTCGTTCTCGCCGGTGCGCACGATGTCCACGCCGATGATGTGCGTGTAAACGTTGCCGGGCGGCCGGAAATCGATCATTTCCGGGATGAACGCCTCGTTGTGCGCGATCAGGTGCTTCGGCACGATGCCCGCGCGGACGATTTCCTGGCGGTGGTAGATGTCGTCGAGGAACGCGTTGAGCGCCATCACGCGCTGCTCGATGCCGAGCGACAGCCGGCTCCATTCGGCGCCCGAGATGATGCGCGGGACGATGTCGAACGGAATCAGCCGCTCGGCGGCCTCCGCGTCGCCATAGACGGCGAACGTGATGCCCGTCTTGCGGAACACGCCTTCCGCGTCGTAGGCCTTCTGGGCGAGGCTCGCGGGATTCTGCGTGTCGAGCCACTGCTTCAGGCGCGCGTAGGGCGCCCTTACCATGTCGCCGGATTGCAGCATTTCATCGAATGGCTTCATCGATCTTTTCTCCATCGATCGTTTTCCCCGGCATTGCGCATGCCGGACCGGCGTAATGAATGCTTTGCAAGGAACGTGCCTTGCGCGATCCCCTCGATATCCCCCCGTTTTTGCGCCGCGCCGGGCACGCCCGCGCGGCATTGCGCACCATCACGGTGCAGCGTCCGACGCAACGGGCGACGACGGTGCGTCGCCGGCGCGCACGGTTCATGCTGCGCCGCGTCTGTCGAACATAGTTCCCCCGCGTGTCACGAATGTGCAATCTGCACTGCACAAAAAACGGCTCGCCCCGGCACCGGGCCACCGGAACGAAAGACTGGGAAGGCGGGCCGGCACGCGCACGGCGCAACCGGCCCTGGGGGAAGTACCGTCTGCGGCCGCACCGGCAGTTCGACGCGATGAACTGTCCGGTTAGCCGGGTCCGGCACCTCAACGCTATGCAGCCGTAATCCCGCCGACAACGCCCATGCATATTTCGACTGACACCCATCGAAAAAAAACATCGGGCCGAGCGGCGCGAGGCGCGGTACGCTAGAACGTTCGTGCAGCACACGGTGCCGCCGCCTTTCAGGCGCCCGACTATAAAAAGCGAAGATCGAAATGGAAGCAAAGTGGCTGGAAGATTTCCTGAGCCTTGCGGATACCAAGAGCTTTTCCCGGGCCGCGCGTAACCGGCACCTCACGCAATCGGCATTCAGCAGACGAATAGCGGCACTCGAAACCTGGATGGACGCGAAGCTGGTGGACCGGAGCATCAACCCGATCACGCTCACGCCAGCCGGCCAGATGTTCCGCGGCCTCGCCGCGGACATCCTGCGCAGCATGTATGCGGCGCGCAATCTCGTGAACGGCTACGACCAGTTCGCGGCCAGCGACCAGGTCGTGCGTTTCGCGGTGGCCCATACGCTCGTCTTCACGCTGTTTCCCGAATGGCTCAAGCAGCTCAACGGCGAAGTCGGCCACGTCACCGCGCGCGTCAACGCGGTGAACGTGCCGGAAGGCGTGCAGCAGCTCGTCGAAGGCGAATGCGACCTGCTGCTCGGCTACCATCATCCGCAGTTGCCGATCGTGCTCGACCCGAACCACTTCCCGTTCGTCAGCCTCGGCGTCGAACGGATCCTGCCCGTGTCGACACCCGATGCGCGCGGCAAGCCCGTGTTCCAGCTGCCGGGCACCCCCGATGCCCCGCTGCCGCTGCTCGCGTATTCGTCGGGCGCGTTTCTCGGCAACATCGTCGAGATGCTGCTGCTGAACGCCACCGAGCCGTACGTGCTGCATCGCTGCTTCGAGACGCACATGTCCGAGGCGTTGAAGGGCATGGTCGTGGCCGGGCACGGGATCGGCTGGCTGCCGGAAAGCTGCGTCGCGAAGGAACTCGCGGAAGGCACGCTCGTGTGCGCGGGTTCCGGCGACTGGATCACCGAGCTCGAAATCCGCCTGTACCGGTCGGCCCGCAAGCGCGGGCTCGCGGCCGAGCAGCTGTGGACCTACATCATGAACCGGCCGCGCACGGCGGTCGACGGGGCCGCCGGCGCGGCCGAACCCGCAGCCGCACCGGCGATGCGCATCGCCCGGCGCAGCGCGGGCGGCAGCCGCTGATCGTCGCGTTCGCGTCGTTCCCGTGGACGACGCGAACGCAGTCCGGTTGGCGGAAATCCGATATGCGCGTGCATGCGCGCAGCGCCGCTTCCCGCAGTACACGACCCGCTTTTCGGTAGCAAGCGACGATCCCGCTTTAGCCTGAAAAATGCCCGTTCCGGACGCGTAATCGATATCAGACGAATCGCAATCGTTTGCATTCCGAAGATGAACTTTTTACGTCCGACAGCGCACACCGGCATTTTCCGTCTGATTATCTGGACAGAAATAACCTGTTACAGAACAAATTAAAAGTTTCGATTTACCTGTAACAATCTAAACTACCAACAACACCTCTTCCGCGTTTCATATTGCGCGACCTGTATCTGGATCGATATCAATTCTGCCGGGACACAGTCGCAAAAATTCCTTTTATCAGTCGTTATTTTTCGGCACGAATGTCGATACATCCGACGTGATTCAATGCGTGCAGGATCATCGCTACCGAATAGCAATTTTCATATTCGGCAATATCGACTTTCTTCATAGTTAAGAGAATCATACAAATCCGTCGTTATCCTATTTAAATAGGATCATTTAACGGCGTCCCATTCAGGCCACACGCGGTTGTTGGTTCAAAAGCCATCGTGTATCAATAGCGTGTCGCAAAAAGAACGTTGGCAAATCTGACTCGGAATAAATGCTCGCCATTCATTCCGGACGGGAGGTTGCGATGTCTTCCTCGTTTCGACAGCATGCTCGCCCTTTGCTGGGCGTCTTCATCGGCACGCTCTGCATGAATGCAATGGCCCAGACGCTCGCGTCCCAGCCACCCGCATCCGCGCCCGCGCCTGCATCCGGCCCGGGTGGGGATCGCTACGTCATTTCGTATATCTGCGGCGATGCGCGGATCGACGGTACCGCGCCGCTGCCGCCCGACGGCCGGCCGTACAACCTGGGTGTGTCGTTTGCTTCGGCCAAGACGGGGCAGCCGCTCTCCAACGTCCAGGTGCGCCTGCGGCGACATGGCCGCGTACTCGTCGAATTCAATGCCGCAGGGTCGCGTTGCCTGTTCAGCGTGCCCGATGCGAGCTACCGGGTCGAAGGAACCTATCAGGGCGCGACCCAGTTCGCGATCGTCGAAACCGGTGCGCTGACCACGCAGTTGAAATGGTGAGCGCCATCTGAGCGCACCCCATCACGGTCTTACATCACACCGTATCGAACCGAGGAGACATGAATGACGCGTGCAGAACGACAGGATGGCTCGCCCGCCCACCAGCCGAAACCCTCCTGGGGTCCCGGAAAGAACGCGGCGCTCAGCTTCGCCGCATTCGCCGCGATCTTCGGCATCTTCGCGTACGCCGAACGGGACACGACGGTTGGCCATGCGAGCGTGACGCACGACATTGCCGGCGCGATCGGCACCGCCGTCGGGAAAACCCGCAACGCGATCATGACGCTTGCGTCGAGGGCAACCGCAACCGGTACGTCCGGTACATCGGCCGAGCCCGGGCCAGCCGCGACACACGCGCAGGCCTCACCGCCCGCGCCGCTGCCGCAGATCGCGTCGACTTCGGGTGCGCCCGAGGTCTCCACCGTGCCGCCCGTCACCCTCGCGGTCAAACCGGACACCGCGCCGCAGCCCGCCCCCCACGCCGTCGCGAAACAGGGGCAGTCGGCGCATGCGCCGCCCGTGACGCTCGCGGCCGGTACGCATGCGGCATCGGCCTACGGTCGCGCCGCCACGCGGCACGGGGCCGCGCATCGTGCGCAGCGTGCCGAAGCGCTGGCCGGCACGAGCAGGCGCATGGATTTCGCGCCCAAGCCCCGACCGTATGGCACCGACACCCTGCGCATGCAGACGGCCAGCATCACGCATGCGGAGCTGGAAAGCGCGCGTGCGCTGGCGAAGGCCCGCTCGTGCGCGGTGATCGACGAATGGGACTGTGTGGAACACAACGCGAGCCGGGCGCTCGCGATCGACCCCAGGAACAGCGAATCGCGAGCGTTGCTCGGTCAGGCGATCCGCAACCGGCTGTAAGTCGGGTCCGCATCGCCGGGCGCTCGCAGCCCGGCCGCGCGACGTGCGACGACATGCGTCGTCACGCGGGCCACCGACGTGATCGTTTCAACAGGAGGACACCTCGTGGACAACAATCGGAAACAACAATGCACCACCGTCGCTCCGTCCAGCCGACGGCTCCTCCAGCATGCGCCGCTGGTGTTGCTGCTCGTCGCGTCCGGCCCCTGCTTCGCCGCCGACGGCGATCCGGAAGCGGGCCGCGTCAATGAATTCGCCGGGACCCACGACACCCCGGATGCGGTGCCGCGCGGTGCGCAGCCGACGGTCGTGTCGATCCAGATTGCCCAGGCCGAGGTCCCCCCGCCCCCACATGCGCCGACGCCGATCGCGCAGGCTTCGGATGCGTCGATGCAGATCGCGCAGGCGTCGAACCCGCAGCCGCCGACCCTGCCGACCACGGTCGTAGTGGAACCGGAGGCGCCGCAATCGAGCGCCGCGGCACCGGATGCGCGATCGACGGAGTCGGCGCATACGGCGCATGCGGCGAATACGGCGAATACGCCGGCACCGGTCGCGCACACATCGACAGCGCCGATGCTGCTTGCGCAGGCCGAGAACGCCCGCCCGCCCGAAGCGACGACGTCTGCCGCCTCGACGATGTCCGACACGTCCGCCTCCCCTTCGCCGACGCCGATCGCGCCGCCTTCGGCCACCCCGCCGAAGCGCGAACAAGCCGCACCCGCCACGCCGCCGCTCGCGCCGATGCAAACCGCGCAAGTATCCGGCACCCCGATGCCGAACTCGCCCGCGCCCGTTCCCCAGATGCCTGGCGCGCCGCCGCCGTCGTCCCCGGCGCCGAACGCGCAGACGCCCGGCGCCCAGCTGCCCGGCGAGCCGACCCAGCGATCGCAGGGGCCCGACGTCGAGACGCCGAATGCCCAGGCACCGAATCTGCGTACCGCCGACGTCGAGACCGTGCGCAACGACGTGTTCGGCCTCGCGGCGAGCGGCGGCGCGGTCAAGGCGCTCGATGAAGCGAAGGCCCGCCCCGATGCGTTCTCCGCCGTCGACATCGCGCAACTGGAAGAACTGTCGATTCGCCAGCAGGTGCGCGGCGGCCGCGACAAGTCGCGCTCGATGACGAGTGCCGACCGCTTCGACGGGATCGACAACGCACTGCGCGCGGCAGACGACCTCGACAAGCGGATGCCGGCCACGCCCGAGTACACGCCGGTCAGGACTGCGCTCGCGGGCGACCGGACGGTCGCCCTTGCGGCACGCGGCGACATGAAGCAGGCCGTCGCGACGTTCGAGACGATTCCGTCCAACGCGGAAATCTCGATCGACGCGCTGGCGGCCGTGGGCGACGCCTACCTGTACCTGAGCGAACCGGGCAAGGCGAATGCCGTGTACCAGCGCGCGCTGAAGCAGGCCACCGCGTCGCCGACGGATCGCGCGACCCGCGGCTTCCAGTACGGCGAGCGCACGCGTCCGATCGAACTGCGCGAAGGGCTGTTCTGGTCGTACGTCGACCAGGGACGCGCGGCGGACGCAAAGCGGGCGCTCGACGACATGGGCGCGTCGCTGCCACCGGCCAAGCAGGTGACCAACGTCGGTCCGGGAGAAAGCGACTATCTGCGCTACTACCGGCTGCGTGCGCAATACCTGGTCTTCACGGGCCACCCCGATGAAGGGATCGCCGCACTCGAAGAACTCGAGAAAGAGGTGCCGTTCAACGCGGAGGTTCGCGCCGCGCACGCCGACGCGGTGTCGGGCCAGGCGCATCCGCGCCAGGCGATCGCGATGTATCGCGCGTCGCTGACCGACCACCCCGACAGCGTCGAGATGCTCGCGGGCCTCGGTCGCGCATCGCTCACGGCCGACGACTACGCGACCGCGAAGTACGTCGACCAGACGCTGGACAACACGTTCCCGGACAGCGGCGCCGTGCGGGGCTTCAAGCGCGACTACAACGCGTACCGCAGCCCGGTGTTCACCACCGACCTGAGCTTCGAGCACGGCAACAGCGCACTGGCCGACAACAGCTTCACGTCGGACAGCTACCTCTATTCGCAACCGTTCGGCGACAACTGGCGGGTCTTCGCGCACACGTTCTACGGCCATGCGCAAACCGACGGCGGCAGCGTCAGCCGCACGCGCACGGGCATCGGCGGCGACTACCGGCACGGGCCGCTCACCGTGCAGGGCGAAGTCACGCGCTCGCTCGGCGGGGACGGACGCACGGGCGGCCGCGGATCGATCGCGTATGCGCTGAACGACTACTGGACCGTCAGCGGCGGACTCGATTCCAACGACAACTCGCTGCCGTGGAAGGCGTACGCCGCGCACATCTGGGGCCGCTCGGCGAACGTGTCGGTGGTGTATCGCCAGAACGACCGTCGCGAGGTCAAGCTGAGCTACGGGGTGAGCCGCTACAGCGATTCGAACTTCCACCAGGAGATCTCGGCGACCGCCACGCAGCGCGTGTACACGACCGCCACCCAGCAGGTCAACGTCTCGCTGGATCTCGGCACCGACAGCAACACGCGCACGAACGCGCCCTACTTCAGCCCGGGCCGCGACTACGCGGCCGCGGCCACCGTCATGCACCAGCTGACGCTGTGGAAGAAGGGCGACATGGGGTTGCAGCAGCGCGTCTCGGTGTCCGGCGGCATGTACAACGAGCGCGGCTTCGGCACCAGCGCCCTGTGGAGCGCGCGCCTCGAGCACGCGTGGACCTTCAAGCACGACATCACGCTGAGCTATGGCGTGGAGGTCGGCAGCCACGCGTACGACGGCCAGCGCGAACGCTCCGAAACCGGCTTCATGTCGGTCAACCTGCCGTTCTAGCAAGGAGATCGAGCCATGCTGCAATCCAGACGGACCTTCATGTGCGGATGCATGGGCGCATTTGCCGCCTGTTCGCTGTTTCCGGGCGTGACCAGCGCCAGGATGATCGACCTGCTTCCGCCGTCCGATCCGGCCGACGGCAAGACGTTTCGCGTGATCTGCATGCATGACGTGCGCGACAACCTGATGGCGACGTTCAACTCCGGTACGGCGATGGTCGACGCGTTCGCGGTCGATACCGGCACGCTGACCGCCATCTTCTCGTGGCTGCAGACCAACAACTACCACACCATCACGGTCAAGCAGATCGAGGAGTCGCGGCACGGCGGCAAGCCGCTGCCGCCGCGCTCGGTGCTGCTCACGTTCGACGACGGCTTTCGCAGCCACTACACGAAAGTGCTGCCGCTGCTCGAGCGCTTCAAGTATCCGGCGGTGATGGGCCTCGTCACCGCGTGGATCGACACCCCGCCCGATACGCCGATCCGCATCAGCGACAAGGTCCAGGTGCCGCGCGACTATTTCCTGTCGTGGGACGAGGTGAAGAAACTCGGCCAGTCGGAGTTCGTCGAGCTCGGTTGCCACACCCACAACCTCCATCACGGCGCGGTCGCGAATCCGCAGGGCAACGAATTGCCGGCGACCACGTCGCATCTCTACCTGCAAGACCAGAAGCGCTATGAAACCGACGCCGAATTCGAAGCGCGCGTGCACAACGACCTGCAGACCTGCGTGCGGCAGATCCGCGAACGGACCGGCATCGTCGCACGGTCGATGGTGTGGCCATACGGCGCGGAAAACCAGCCGGTGCGCCGGATCTCGACGTCGCTCGGGATGGACATCCAGTTCAGTCTCGATGCCGGCCCGAATACGCCGGACGTGCCACTGGACCGGTTGCGGCGGATCCTGATGATGTACGACGTCGACATCGGCGGGTTCGAGCGCTCGATGCGCGAGCCGGCGTCGAACCGCGGCGACGTCGACGTGCCCGAGCGCACCGTGCAGGTCGATCTCGACCAGGTCTACGATCCGGACCCCGCGCGGCAGGAAGCGAATCTCGGCAAGCTGATCGAACGCATCTACCGGATGCAGCCCAAATCGGTGTACCTGCAGGCGTATGCGGACCCGAAAGGCACCGGCGTGGCCGAATCCGTGTATTTCCCGAACCGGCACCTGCCGATGCGCGCCGACCTGTTCTCGCGTGCCGCGTGGCAGCTCAATACGCGCGCCAACGTGCAGGTGTACGCGTGGATGCCGGTGCTCGCGTTCCGGCCGCCGGCCGACAAGCTGCGCGGGCTCGAGGCCGTGAGCGCCTACGGCGGCGCGCCGGCCCGCGAGAACGGCACGCGCACGTTCCGGCTGAGCCCGTTCGACCCGGATGCGCGGCTGATGATCCAGCAGGTCTACGAGGATCTCAGCAAGCACGCGTCGTTCAGCGGCATCCTGTTCAGCGACGACGCGGTGCTCGACGACTACGAGGATGCGGGCCGGCACGCGCTGCGCATCTATTCGCAATGGGGGCTGCCGGCCGACGTCGGCAAGATCCGCGAGAACCCCGACCTGCTGAAGCGCTGGACCCGGCAGAAGTCGCGCTACCTGATCGACCTGACCAGGCAACTGGAGCAGATCGTGCTGGCCCATCAGAACGTGGGCGACGTGCTGACCGCGCGCAACATCTTCGCGATGCCGGTGCTCAAGCCCGAATCGGAAGCGTGGTACGCGCAGAACTACGACGATTTCCTCGCCAGCTACGACTACGTCGCACTGATGGCGATGCCGTACATGGAGCAGGCGAAGGATCCCGAAGGCTGGCTGGACCAGCTCGTGAAAGCCGTGCACGCGAAGCAGCGCGGGCTGCAGCGCACCGTGTTCGAACTGCAGTCGTACGACTGGCACGCACAGAAGCCGGTGCCGGCCAGCACGCTGCTCGCGCAGATGCGGCGGCTGCGCAGCGAAGGCGCGGTGAATTTCGGCTACTACCCGGACAACTTCCTGAACGGGCAGCCGGAGCTCGACGCGATGCGCGACGTGATGTCGCTGAAGTCGCGCCTCGACCCGACCTCGATCAACGCGCTGATGCAACAACATACGCAGGGGACGAAGACGCCATGACCACCCACAGCATCATCCAGCGCCTGCAGGATTTCGTCTTCTACTACCCGTTCTTCATGTCGTACCTGTGGATGATCGGCGGCGTCGTGCACTACTTCCTGCTCGAGGAAGGCCGCGAGCTGTCCACGCGGACGATCGCGTCGAGCGGCATTCCGAAGATCTCGATCGTCGTGCCCTGCTTCAACGAAGCCGCGAACGCGCGCAGCGTGATCAGCCACCTGGACCGGATGCAGTATCCGAACTACGACATCATCGCGGTCAACGACGGCAGCCAGGATCGCACCGGCGAGATCCTCAACGAGCTGGCCGTCGAGATCCCGCGGCTGCTCGTGATCCATCACGCGCGCAACGAAGGCAAGGCGGTCGGGCTCACGACCGCAGCGGCCGTGTCGAACGCGGAATACCTGCTCTGCATCGACGGCGATGCGCTGCTCGCGCACGACGCGATCGGCTGGATGCTCGAGCATTTCCTGACCGATCCGGGCGTCGGCGCCGTGACCGGCAACCCGCGCATCCGCACGCGCACGTCGCTGCTCGGCCGCATGCAGGTCGGCGAATTCTCGTCGATCGTCGGGCTGATCAAGCGCACGCAGCAGGTGTACGGCCGCATCTTCACGGTATCCGGCGTGATCACGATGTTCCGCAAGACCGCGCTCGCCGACGTCGGCTACTGGAGCTCGGACATGCTGACCGAGGACATCGACATCAGCTGGAAGCTGCAGTGCCGCGACTGGCGCGTCGTGTACGAGCCGCACGCGCTGAGCTGGATCCTGATGCCCGAGACGGTGAAGGGCCTGTACCGGCAGCGGCTACGCTGGGCGAAAGGCGGCATCCAGGTGCTGATGAAGTACGCGGGCACGCTCGCGCGGCCGACGCAGATGATGATGTGGCCGCTGTTCGCCGAGTACCTGATCGGCATCGCGTGGGCGTACTCGATGACGTTCATCCTGCTGCTCGCGCTCATCAATGTCGTGTACCCGCTGCCGCAAGACTGGCACGTATCGGTCGTGCCGCACTGGCACGGCATGCTGCTGGTCGCCACCTGCATCCTGCAACTGATCATCGGCAGCATGATCGATCGTCGTTACGACGAAAAACTCCTGATGTATTTCCTGGACACCATCTGGTATCCCGTCGCCTTCTGGCTGATCAGCATGATCACCACCGTCGTCGCCCTGCCAGCCATCGTGCTGCGGGGCCGCGGCAAGCGGGCCGTATGGGTCAGCCCCGACCGAGGCATTCAACATGAAGAACGCACCGATTATTGACCTTTCCCTGCGCGCACCGCGCGAACTGATCGCCGAGCGCGGCCGCGTCGTCGGGTCCGTGCTGACCATCTGGTTCCGGCTCCTGCGGCCGGCGCTGGTGGGCGCCGTGTGGGCATCGATCTGCATCTACACGTACCGCTACCTGCTGCCG
Source organism: Burkholderia sp. AU27893 (assembly GCF_002223205.1). NCBI lineage: Bacteria > Pseudomonadati > Pseudomonadota > Betaproteobacteria > Burkholderiales > Burkholderiaceae > Burkholderia > Burkholderia sp. AU27893. Next base: position 1,533,958 of record NZ_NKFD01000004.1, read on the forward strand.
TTCAATCCGGCCGAGATGCCGATCGAACAGATGGTGTTCTACGCGACCAGCATCGCGCTCATCGCGGGCACCATCGTCATGTGGCTGATCGCCGGACGCGTCGTGCATCCGCTGGCCTACCGGCTGCGCGTGTCGAAGATGCTGCGGCGCTCGGCCAGCGCGAAGGTGCGCTCGGTGCCGCCGACCGTGCTGGCAAGCGCCCGCCGGCGCGGCGCGCGGCGCACGACGCGCATTCTCGTCGCGTCGCACGACGCGAACGGCTCGATTTCCGACATCGAATGGGTAGCCCATGCGGGGCCGCAGCCCCGCGAGTAGGTCAGCGGAGACGCGTCGCTGCGCACGGGACGTCATTCGTGCGACGCGGCGCCACTCCAGATACCGCGCTGCCGCACTTCGCCGGCAGCCCGGCAACCTTTTGTGGACGAGGTGAATCATGTGCGGAATCGTCGGAGCAAGCGGCCTGAACAATCAGGTGCCGCAACTGGTCAATGCGCTGAGCAGGCTCGAGTATCGCGGCTACGATTCGTGCGGCATTGCCGTACAGGACGACGGCCGCCTGCGCAGCGAACGCACGTTGCGGCGCGTGACCGACCTGCAGGCCCGCGTGCTGACGCTGGGTCTCGAAGCGCAAACCTGCATCGCGCATACGCGCTGGGCGACCCACGGCGCGCCGTCCGAAATGAACGCGCATCCGATCATGTCGGGCGACACGATCGCGGTCGTGCACAACGGCATCATCGAGAACCACGACGCGCTGCGCGTGGAGCTGCGCGAGCGCGGCTATACGTTTCGCGGCCAGACCGACACCGAGGTGATCGCGCACCTGATCCACAGCCTCTATCGCGACGACCTGTTCGACGCCGTCGTGCGCGCCGTCAAGCGGCTGCATGGCGCGTACGCGATCGCGGTGCTGAGCGCGAAGGAGCCGCAGCGCCTCGTCGCCGCGCGCGCCGGCTCGCCGCTCGTGATCGGCATCGGCGCCGAACAGAACTACCTCGCGTCGGACTGCGCGGCGCTCGGCGACCTGACCGACCGCTTCGTCTACCTGGAAGACGGCGACGTCGCGCTGATCACGCCGGACCGGATCGCCGTGGTCGACTCGGGCGGGCACGAGGCCCAGCGCCCGCTGTGCCAGGTGAAGGCGCGCGAAGGCGACGCCGCGCTCGGCCCGTACCAGCATTTCATGCAGAAGGAGATCTTCGAGCAGCCGAAGGCGATCGCCAGCACGCTCGACGGCATCGACACGATTTCGCCGGCGCTGTTCGACGCGACCGACGACACGCGCGCGCTGCTGTCGCGAGTGAGGAACGTGCTGCTGCTCGGCTGCGGCACCAGCTACTACGCGGGGCTGACCGCGAAGTACTGGCTGGAGGCCATCGCGGGCGTGCCCGCCCAGGTCGAGATCGCCAGTGAATTCCGCTACCGCGAGACGGTACCCGATCCGCGCACGCTCGTCGTCGGCATTTCGCAATCGGGCGAGACGGCCGACACGATCGGCGCGATCGAGCAGGCGCGCGACATGGGCCAGGCACTGTCGATGGCGATCTGCAACGTGGCGACCAGCACGATCGCGCGCAACGCGCCGCTGCGGTTCCTGACGCGGGCCGGCATCGAGCTCGGCGTCGCGTCGACCAAGGCGTTCACCACGCAGCTCGTCGCGCTGTTCGTGCTGACGCTGACGCTCGCACAGCTGCGCGGCCGGCTCGACGCGAAGCAGGTCGCGCTGCACCTGAAGCAGCTGCATGCGCTGCCCGAGCGCATCGGCCATGCACTCGCGCTCGAAACGCAGATCATGGGCTGGGCCACGAAGTTCGCGCGCACCGAGAATGCGCTGTTCCTCGGGCGCGGCATTCATTTCCCGATCGCGATGGAGGGTGCGCTGAAGCTCAAGGAGGTGTCGTACATCCACGCGGAAGGCTATGCGGCCGGCGAACTGAAGCACGGCCCGCTCGCGCTCGTCACGAGCGCGATGCCGGTCGTCACGATCGCGCCGGACGACCGCCTGTTCCACAAGCTGAAATCCAACATGGCCGAGGTACGCGCGCGCGGCGGACGGCTCTACGTGCTGGCCGGCGACCAGCTCGGAATCGACGCCGACCGCGACACGCACCTGATCCGCGTGCGCGAATCGGGCGACGTGCTGTCGCCGATCGTCAACGTGATTCCGCTGCAGCTGCTTGCCTATCACGTCGGCTGCGCGCGCGGCGCCGATGTCGACAAGCCGCGCAACCTCGCGAAATCGGTGACCGTCGAATGAAGGGACGAACGCGCCCGGCACAGTCGGTCGCGCAGTGCGTCGCGGCCGTGCTGTGCGGCGCATGCGGCATCGTCACGGCGATGCCGCCCGCCTTCGCCGCCACGCCGGCCGTGCATACGGTCACCGTGCAGGGCGCGCCTTCATCTCGCCCGGCCGTCGATCCGCGCAGCTTCATGCACGGCATCGGCGTGGCCGACGCCGGCAACGGCAAGCGCTGGGTGTTCTTCAGCAGCTCGGGAACCGTGCCGCGCGGCGCGATGCGCGGCGGCAGCTGGCCGCATGACGTGTACGTCGGCGAATGGCTGCCCGGCAAGCCGAACCTGCTGCACGTCCACACGTTCATCAGCCGCCCCGAGGCGCAGGAGCCCGTGTCGATCGCGCAGAACGCGCGCGGCGACATCTTCGTCACGTTCGAGGACGGCTGGAACGCGCCGCAGGAAGTCAGCCAGCGCTACGGCGTCTACCGCCGCGACCTGAAGCCGATCAAGCCCTACCCGAACGACGTCGAATCGGGCGGCCACTCGGGGCATGTCGCCACGGCGGCCGACCGCTTCGTGGTGTTCTATTCCGCCGACTGGGTCGACGGCGGCGGCGTCGACAACCTCGGCACCGGCAACGGCGTGTACGTGAAAACCTATGACGCGGCCGGGCGCGTGCTGAACCATGTCGCGGTCGCGCCGCGCCGCCGCGAGTGGTGGCCCGTCGTCGCGGGCTCGCCGCACACCGCGCTGCTCGTCTGGCAGAAATACATCGAGGGCAGCACGGACGCGACGCTCGAATACGCGATGTTCGACCCCGTCACGGCGAAGCTGGACAAGCTGGGGACGCTGAACGACGCGATCCAGTACTACGTGTATTCGTCGGCTTACGTGCCGGAGATCGACCGCTTCATCGTCGTCACGACGACGGCGGACGATCGCGGCGTCGCGATGCTGATCGCGCCGGACGGCCGCCGCACGGCGACGCTCGACTGCCTGCCGGCGTCGGTGCGCGAATCCGGTATCGGGGTGTCCGGCTCGCATGCGTACGTACCGATCCGCGACGGGCGGCTGCTGACGCTGGCGCTCGGGCCGGCGAACATTTCAGCGAGCGGCGTGCAGCGGTCGCCGATTCCGTGGGGGTTGACCGGTATCGCCGGCTTCCCCGGAAGCGGCACCGCGATGCATTTCGTGTCGTTGACGCCGTCAGGCACGCGCGAAGCCGATTTCGACCCGGCGCACGAAATGCCGTTGCCGAAGAACGAAGTGACTTGTTCGAGTCATTGACGGTGGCTCTGTAGCGCGATCGCCGTGGACGCGGCGGGCCGGCATGCGCTCACCCCGGCTCTTCCGCCTCTTCCGCCTCTTCCGCCTCTTCCGCCTCTTCCGCCTCTTCCGCCTCTTCCGCCTCTTCCGCCTCTTCCGCCTCTTCCGCTCCTTCGTGCTCAAACCTCGCCCCGCAATGCTGCCTCCCTCTCGCGGGCCGGCCGCCAGCCGCGCTGCCGCCGGACGGCCCGATCATGACCGCCGCCCCCATCCCCGCGCCGCAGTCGCCAGCGCCGCGCGTACCGGATAGACTGTCGCCCGATTCCTTCCATCGGCCGCGGCCAGCCACTCCGGTCGCCGCCGGAACGCCCTTTCCCGGAGAACGAATGCTGAAGCGCCGGTGGTTTTTGCTTTTGCTGCTGACGGTTTGCCTGATCGGACAACGCGCGTCGGCCCAGTCCGCGCTCGAACTCGAGACCGACGGCACGGCCCGCGCCCTCACCCGGCAGACGCTGCTCGCGCGCCCCGATGCCGCCGACATCCACGTGCCGCGCGACATCGCGTACGGCCGGCCGATGACGTTCCGCGCGGTGCCGTTCGCCGACCTGCTCGGCGACACGCTGCCGGCCGACGGCGTGCTCGAAACCCGCGCCGCCGACGGCTTCGCCGCGCAACTGCCGCTGGATCTCGTGCGCCGCCGCCCGCAGGCCGGCGCCATTCCGTGGCTCGCGATCGAGGATCCGGCGCATCCATGGCCGAAGCTGCCCGGCAAACAGGTCAGCGCCGGGCCGTTCTACCTGGTCTGGCTCGGGCCGGACGCGTCGTCGGTGCGCGGCGAGCAGTGGCCGTACCAGATCGTGCGCATCACGATCGAATCGTCGCCGCTCGCGCGCTGGCCGTCGCTCGCCGTCGATGCCGCGCTACCCGCGAACGATCCGGCTCGCGCGGGCCAGCGCCTGTTCGTCACGCAATGCCTCGCGTGCCACCGCCTCGACGGCGCGGGCAGCAGCCACGCCGGCCCCGACCTGAACACGCCGATGAACCCGGTCGACTACTTCCAGCCCGCCGCGCTGCGCCGCTATATCCGCAACCCGGCGTCGGTGCGCGACTGGCCGGGCCGCAGCATGCCGGCGTTTCCGCCCGACCAGCTGAGCGACCGCGAGCTCGACCAGATCGTCGCGTATCTCGCGTATATGGCGCGGCGCAAGGCCGCTCAGTAACGCGCGGCTGAATCGAATGACTCGAGGAAGATTGATGACGTCAGGCGACACGCTGTTCACCATCGCGCCGATCGATGCCGCGCAGACGCACCCGCTCCGCGCGATGATCCTGCTGAACGACGATCTGAACGCGTGCGACCTGGCCGGCGACCATGCGCCGACGACGCTGCACGTTGGCGTCCGTGATTCGTCGGGCATCGTCGCGGTTGCGTCGATCTGCGAGGAGGTGCGCGAAGACGATCCCGCGCGACCGGCGTGGCGGCTTCGCGGGATGGCCGTCCATCCTGCCGTCCGTTGCATGGGCTTCGGGCGTGTGCTGGTGCAGGTCTGCGTACGGCACGCGGAAGCACACGGGGCCGCACTCGTGTGGTGTACGGCACGCGAATCCGCGTACCGGTTCTATGAAAAACTCGGCTTCGCAGCCGATGACGCGACGATCACGATTCCGGAGCGCACCGATCTCGCGTTTCATGTGATGCGGCGGTACATCGATCGGCATTCGCCGGGCGCCTGACGACGCAACCCACGCGTTCGCATCGTCAGGCATTGACCGGCGCAGCCTGGCGCGGATGCTCCCGCCGGACCACTACCGTCACACTCCGGTTCAGCTTTCCTGCGCGCTCCGCAGCACCGCACGCAACAGCACGTCGGCGCCCGCCGCCGCCCACTCGGGCGTAATCGTTTCGGCTTCGTTGTGGCTCAGCCCGTCGACGCACGGGACGAAGATCATCCCCGTCGGCGCGACGCGCGCGACATAGCACGCGTCATGACCGGCGCCGGACACGATATCCATGTGCGACAGCCTGAGCGCCTGCGCCGCCTCACGCACCGTGTCGATGCAACGCGGCGCGAACGGAATCGGCGCATACGTGAAGATCTGCTCGATCTGCGCACCGAGGCCCGTTTCGTCGGCCACCCGTGCGAGTTCCGCGCGCAGCGTCGCGTCGAGCTCGTCGAGCACCGCGTCATCGGGATGACGGAATTCGACCGTGAAGAAGCAGCCGCCCGGCACGGTATTCCGCGAGTTCGGCCGAGCCTCGATCATACCGACGGTCGCCCGCGCGTACGGCGCGTAACGGCGGCCGAGCACTTCGACGAACGAGATCATCCGTGCGGCGCCGACCAGCGCATCGCGGCGGAATTCCATCGGCGTCGTGCCCGCATGCGCGTCGACACCGGTGAGCGTCACCTCGTACCAGCGCTGCCCCTGCCCGGCCGTCACGACGCCGATCGTCTTGCCGGCTCGTTCGAGAATCGCGCCCTGTTCGATATGCAGTTCGTACGCCGCATGCACCGGATAGCCGCCGACGGGCTCGGCGCCCGCGTAGCCGATCCGCGCCAGTTCCTCGCCGATCGTCCTGCCTGCGCCATCGGTGCGCGACAGCCCGTATTCGAGCGTATAGACGCCCGAGAACACGCCGGCCGACACCATCGCCGGCGCGAAGCGCGAGCCTTCCTCGTTGGTCCAGATCACGACGTCGATCGGGCGCTCGGTCTCGATGCCCGCGTCGTTCAGCGCGCGCACGACCTCGAGCCCGCCGAGCACGCCGTAGATGCCGTCGTAGCGGCCGCCCGTCGGCTGCGAATCGGCGTGCGAGCCGGTCATGACCGGCGCGGCGTCGGGGTTGCGCCCCGCGCGGCGCGCGAACACGTTGCCCATCCGGTCCACGCGCACCGTGCAGCCGGCGTCTTGCGCCCACTGCACGAACAGGTCGCGCGACTCGCGATCGAGATCGGTCAGCGCGAGGCGGCAGACGCCGCCCTTCGGCGTCGCGCCGATCTGCGCCATCCGCTCGAGCGACGCCCACAGGCGGGCGCCGTCGACGCGCGGCGCGCTCACGCGTTCGGCAATCGTGGTGTCGTCACGCATCGCCGTTCTCCGGCGCGGCCTGCAGCGCGTAACGGAAATCGCAGCGCTTGCCGCCCTGCATGATCGTGCTCGTCCGCGTGAGCGCGATGTCCGGCGCATAGCCCTGGATGAAATAGCTGTCGCGCGCGCAGCTCAACAGGTGTCCGATCTCGCCGAGCCCCATCGCGTGATACATCTCCGCATAGCTGCAGCGATGCACGTCGTAGTCGTAATGCGCGTCGTCCGCGCGCCGCACCTCGACGTCGAGCGCATCGTCCTTCTCCCACAACACCTGCAGCGCGATGAACGACTTCACGCTCGTGCCGCCGGGTTCCTGCGCGGCGAACGTGCGGCCGGCCTCCACTGCCGCACCGCGCACGGCTTCCGCGATCACGGCCTGCGCGCGCTCGGCGCCGAACTCGCGCTTCATGATCTCGTAGATCGGCTTGATGATTTCCGCTTCGATGCGGCGCCGCGCGAGGATCCCGAGGCGCGTGTCCTCGGGTGCGGCGGCGGATGTCTGGGTGGCTTCGGTCATGGGGATCGTCTTGGTTGTCTTATCGCGGTGTCGTGCTCTGTCGCGATGGGTCGCTTACTTGGTCGCGGTACGCGAGCCGCCGAGCACGTCGACGACGGCCCACTTGCCACTGCGCACCTGGTAGATCGTGAAGGCCGGGTCCTTCAGGTTGCCTGCGTTGTCGAACGCGATCCGCCCCGTCACGCCGGGCCGGTCGATCGCACGCACCGCCGCGACCAGTTTCGCCGGCTGCGTCGTACCGGCCTTCTGCGCGGCCGCGATCAGCGTGGCGGCCGCGTCGTACGCGAACGGCGCATGCAGCTCGATCGGCGCACGGAAGCGTGCCTGGTATTGCGTGTCGAACGCCTTGCCGCCCGGCATCCGGTCGAGCGGCAGGCCCGGTTCGAGCGCGGTCACGCCGTCGCCGTCCTTGCCGGCCAGCGACAGGAAGGTCTGGCTCACGAAGCCGCCCGCGCCGAGCAGCGGCGCGTTCACGCCGAGCTGACGCATCCGGCGCGAGATCGGCGCGGCCTGCGCATCGAGGCCGCCGAAGAACACGAGATCCGCGCGCTTGCCCTTGATCGCGGTCAGCACGCCGCTGAAGTCGGTCGTCTTGTCGTTCACGTACTGGCGATCAACGATCGTGCCGCCGTTCGCCTGCACGCCCTTGATGAACTGGTCCGCCAGGCCCGAGCCGAACGACGTGCGATCGTCGATCACCGCGATGCGCTTCGCCTTCAGCGTCTTCACCGCATACGCGCCGGTGAAATTACCGCCCGCATCGTCGTGGCCCATGATGCGGAAGGCCGTCGCGTAGCCCTGCTGCGTGTATTGATGGCCGGTGGACGCCGGCGCGATCTCCGGGATGCCCGCATCGCGGTAGACCCGCGACGCCGGCACGCTGCAGCCCGTGTTCCAGTGGCCGACGACGCCGATCACGTGCTGGTCGACGAGCTGCTGCGCAACCGCGACGGCCGTGCGCGGATCGGATTGATCATCGGCCGCGACGAGCTTGTAGACGACCGGCTTGCCGCCGATGGTCGGATGCTTCGCGTTCGCGTCGTCGATCGCGAGTTGCGCGCCGTTCTGCAGATCCTTGCCGATCCGCGCGGACGGGCCGGTGAGCGGCGCAGCGAGACCGATCAGGACGGTCTGCGGCGCGGATTGTGCGAACGCGGGAACGGAGGCGACCAGGGCGGCCGCCGAGAATGCGAGGCTGGCGAGAAGAAAGGCGATTTTCATGTGTGGGGGATCGGTGAGTCGAATCAAAACATGAAAAATATTAAATATTCAGCACCCAAACCCCAAATATCCAATTGTTGGATGCTTATGCCGTTCCCGACACATTAACGCACACCACTGTAAACACGGGATATTTTTGTGTTGTCGCTTACCCTGACTTTTCGATAAAATTCGATACATGAAAAATATCGAACAATTACCGCACGATCCACCGCTGCGCGCGGTGCGTGCGTTCGAAGCGTTCGCGCGTCTCGGGTCGGTCACGGCCGCGGCGGGCGAGCTCGACATCACGCCGTCGGCGGTCAGCCATCAGCTGCAACTGCTCGAAGCGTTCATCCAGACGCCGCTGACGGTGCGCGAGGGTCGGCTGCTCGCGCTCACGGACGAAGGCCGCGACTACTACCGCTCGATCAGCGCCGCGTTCTCGGTGCTGCGCAGTGCGACGCGCTTCGTGCGCGACCGCTCGTCGCTGCGGCAGATCACCGTCAGCCTGATTCCGCTGCTCGGCATCGGCTGGTTCATTCCGCGGCTGCACGCGTTCCTGGCCGACAACACGGATGTCGACGTGACCGTGCTGTACGCGCATCACCGCAACTACCGCAGCGACGCATCGGACCTGTCGATCCGCTTCGGCACCGGCGACTGGCCCGGCTACCGCTGCGAACGGCTGCTGCCGGGCGCGATGGTGCCGATGTGCAGCCCGTCGTTCCTGAAGCGCCACGGGCCGTTTCGCACGCCGGCCGATCTCGCGCGCGCCCCACTCGTGCACGACGAGGATCGCAGCACGTGGGTCAACTGGCTGCAGGGCGCGGGCGTCAAGCATGTGTCGCATGCGGTGGGCCCGATGTTCGAGGACGGCCAGCTCACGCTGAGCGCCGCGCGCGCGGATCTCGGCGCGGCCTTGCTGCGCGCGCCGCTGGTCGAGCGCGAGCTGGCGAATGGCGAGCTCGTGAAGCTGTTCGATCACGCGCTCGACGACGGGCGCGATTACTACCTGTGCACGCGCGAGGACGCGGACATGCCGGACGGGGCCAGGCGGCTGGCGGCGTGGCTGAGGAAGATGGCGGGGATTTGAGCGGAGCACGAAGACGCCGCTCCGACAACCGGCCGAATCGGGAAGCCGCATTCGCATCGGACGTGCCGCGCACTTGCACTTGGCCGACCGGATCGCCACGATGGTCGTGTCCCGTCACGGAGGTTGAAATGGACAGCATTCCAGTCGATCTATCGGATGACCAGCATGCCGCGTTGACCCGCATCGCCACGCACCAGAACAGATCCTCAGCCGAGGTCGTCCGGGACGCGATCGACGCCTACATCGCGCTACGGAACCGGACACTTGCTGACAATGTGTTCGGCCTCTGGAAGGGGTGCAATGCCGTCACCCAGGAAGACTTGCGCTCGGAGTGGTGAACGCGCCCCTGACGACCTTCGGTGCCGCCTGGAGCCGACCCACCGCGGCTTTTGACTTTCTGCGCATTCCCGCTCGCCGCATCTCCGCCCGGTTACCGCTCGTCCACACACCCGCGCGTCAATGACCTCCCCCGCCCCCCTGCCAATCAAGGGCCGGAAGCAGATAGAAATTCCTGATGCCCCGGATTGAAACAAGCAATTTCACAAGCTCAGGGTGAACCCGGATACTGGCAACACTCCACTCACCCCTGACGAAAAGGAATTGTCCAGATGCCGATCATCAACACTCAAATCAAGCCGTTCAAGGCAACCGCTTACCACAACGGCGAATTCGTGCCCGTCTCGGAAGAGAACTTCAAGGGCAAGTGGTCCGTCGTCGTGTTCTACCCGGCCGACTTCACGTTCGTCTGCCCGACCGAGCTGGGCGACCTCGCCGACCGTTACGCGGAATTCCAGAAGCTGGGTGTCGAAATCTACGGCGTGTCGACCGACACGCACTTCACGCACAAGGCATGGCACGACACGTCGGACACGATCGGCAAGATCAAGTACCCGATGATCGGCGACCCGACGCTCACGCTGTCGCGCAACTTCGACGTGCTGATCGAGGAAGAAGGGATGGCCCTGCGCGGCACGTTCGTGATCAACCCGGAAGGCGAGATCAAGCTGTGCGAAATCCACGACAACGGCATCGGCCGCGACGCAGGCGAACTGCTGCGCAAGGTGCAGGCGGCGCAATACATCGCGGCGCACCCGGGTGAAGTGTGCCCGGCCAAGTGGACGCCGGGTGCGGAAACGCTGACCCCGTCGCTCGACCTGATCGGCAAGATCTGACGATCGCGCCGCGCGCCTCGCACGAGGCGCGCGAGCCTCCCGATGACGGGCCGCCGCGGCATGCGGCCCGCGCCCTCCTCCGGCACGACGTGCCCGACCAGAATCATTAATACGGAATCCGAAACGCCATGCTCGACGCCAATCTCAAGAACCAACTCAAAGCGTACCTCGAAAAGATCACGCGCCCGATCGAACTCGTCGCCTCGCTCGACGACAGCGCGAAATCGCAGGAACTGCTGGCGCTGCTGAACGAGATTGCGTCGCTGACGGATCGCGTGACCGTGACCGAACGCCGCGACGACGCCGAGCGCAAGCCGTCGTTCTCGATCGGCGAGCCCGGCAAGCCGGCCGGCATCCGCTTCGCCGGCATCCCGATGGGCCATGAATTCACGTCGCTCGTGCTCGCGCTGCTGCAGACGGGCGGCCATCCGATCAAGCTCGACGACGACGTGATCGAACAGATCCGCGCGCTCGACGGCGACTACGCGTTCGAGACGTATTTCTCGCTGTCGTGCCAGAACTGCCCGGAAGTCGTGCAGGCGCTGAACGTGATGTCGCTGATCAACCCGCGCATCCGTCACGTCGCGATCGACGGCGCGCTGTTCCAGGGTGAAGTCGAGTCGCGCCAGATCATGGCCGTGCCGACGATGTTCCTGAACGGCGCCTCGTTCGGCCAGGGCCGCAGCAGCGTGAAGGAAATCCTCGCGAAGCTCGATACGGGCGCCAGCGCACGTGCCGCGAAGTCGCTCGAGACCAAGCCGGTGTTCGATACGCTGATCGTCGGCGGCGGCCCGGCAGGCGCGGCGGCCGCGATCTACTCGGCGCGCAAGGGCATCGCGACGGGTGTCGTGGCCGAGCGTTTCGGCGGCCAGGTGCTCGACACGATGGCGATCGAGAATTTCGTGTCGGTGCAGGAAACCGAAGGGCCGAAGTTCGCGACCGCGCTCGAACAGCACGTGAAGCAGTACGACGTCGACATCATGGACGTGCAGCGCGCCGATGCGCTGATTCCGGGCGACGTGCACCAGATCCGCCTCGCGAACGGCGCGGTGCTGAAGGCGAAGACGATCGTCCTCGCGACCGGCGCGCGCTGGCGTGAAATCAACGTGCCGGGCGAGCGCGAATACCGCAACCGCGGTGTCGCGTACTGCCCGCACTGCGACGGCCCGCTGTTCAAGGGCAAGCGCGTCGCGGTGGTCGGCGGCGGCAACTCGGGCGTCGAGGCCGCGATCGACCTCGCCGGCATCGTGAAGGAAGTCACGCTGATCGAATACGGCGCGCAACTGCGCGCGGACGAAGTGCTGCAGCGCAAGCTGCGCAGCCTGCCGAACGTGACGATCGTCACGCAGGCGCAAACGACCGAGCTGACCGGCGACGGCAGCAAGCTGAACGGGCTCGTCTACAAGGATCTGCGCTCGGGTGACACGCAGCGCATCGACCTGGAAGGCGTGTTCGTGCAGATCGGCCTCGTGCCGAACACCGAATGGCTGAAGGGCACGGTCGAACTGTCGAAGCACGGCGAGATCGTCGTCGATGCGCGCGGCGCGACGTCGGTACCGGGCGTGTTCGCGGCCGGCGACGTGACGACGGTGCCGTTCAAGCAGATCGTGATCGCCGTGGGCGAAGGCGCGAAGGCATCGCTCGGCGCATTCGACCACCTGATCCGCCAGGACGTTGCGCCGGCTGCCGCCGCGCAGCCGCAGGCCGAGGAAGCCGTCGCCGCGTAACGCGCGTCAGCCCGCCGGCACAACAGTTTGTCTCTCTTGGCCCCGCATGCTTTGGTCGGCATGCGGGGTCCTTTTTATGCCGAAGGCGTTCGCGGTTACTTGGTCGCAGTCGGGCCGCCGTCCGCTGGCGCTGGCGCCGTCGACTTGAAACTGCTCGACTGCCTGACCAGTTGCTCGGTCATCGCGGCGGCAACCGGATTCGCACCCGATGACGAACTGCCCTGCCGGTACGAACCGGTGCCCGCCGACATCGACGATACCGATGACATCGACGGCGGTGGCAACGACGGGTCGAGTTTCGCCGATTCCCTGACGAGCGCGGCCGTCTCCGGCGTTTCGGATTTCGTTGCGGAGGGTGCGGCGGCGGCGTGGCGTTCAAGGCCGTCGCGCTTGCGCGCCGCGCGTTGCGTGACCTGCGCGGGCGCCGGAGCCGGTGCGGCCTGCTGAACCGATTTGGCGGCTGGCGCCGGTGCGGATGGGGTCGAATCCTGCGCATCGACGGTCACGACGGTGACCTTCGGCGGCGGCGCGCTCGGCTTCGTCACCGGCTGCGATTTGTCGCTGACAACCGGCACGGCCGGCGCTGCACTGACGCGCGCGGTTTCGGCCGGCGCAGCAGCCGCCGGTGCGGGGGGCGGCGGCGCGACAGCCGCCTGTTTCGATGCCATCGCCGCGGCCGGGGCCGGCGGCGCGATGGTGCCCTGCACCGCGTGATCGTTGCCTGCGGGCGCCGCGGCAACGGGCGCGGCCGAATCGCCGATGCCGGCATCCTCGATCGCGCGGTGATCCGCACGCAGGAGCATCACGTAGGCAGTGCCGGCGGCGGCTACCAGGAGCCCACCGGCGATCATCAAGGTTTTGCGGGTACTCGTCATGCTTGCTCACCGCTCATATCGACGTGAACAAGCCATCATACGCGGCGATGGGCCGTCGATCCCGCACGAATACATTTGGTTGCATTGTGCCGGAACAGGTCGGCAACACGTTCGTCAGACGTATCGCTTCCGCTGCTCCGGCACGATCAACGCGCGGGCATCACTCCGGAAACGGCAGTTCGGTCTGCCCTTGCGCGCGCATGCCGAACGTGTTCAGCGTCATCGCGACGAGCGCGTAGTAGCCGAGCAACGCAACGAGATTGACGACGGTTTCGTGGCCGAAGCGCGCTTGCGCCCGTGCGAACGTCGCATCGCTCACGCGCCGCGTGTCGTACAGCTCGCTCGCGAATGCATGGATCAGCGCATCGTCGTCCGACTCGAATGCGGGTGCGACGCCGCGCCGGATCGCATCGGCCGTCGCGGCCGGCACGCCCGCGTCGAGTGCGATCGGATGGTGGATGTGCCACTCGGCCTGCGAGCGCCAGCGCGCGGCCGTCACGAGAATCGCGAGTTCCGACAGGCGCAGCGGCAGGCCCGTGCGATAGCGGCAGAACGCGCCGAGCTTCTGCGCGTGCTGCGCCAGCTCGGGGCTCGCGATCCAGCCGAGAAACGGCCCGTTCAGGTTGCCGCGCGGGCCGCTGAGAATGTCGGCCAGCACGGCCTTCTGTTCATCGGTGGCCGATGCGGGATCGAACGGAGGCAATCTGTTGGTCATGGCGAAGTCCTGACAAGGTTCGACGAATACGGTCACGCGCCGGCCGACGCGAGCGCCGCACCGATCGCGCCCGACAGCCGCTCGACGATCGTATCGATCTGCTGCGCGGTGCAAATGAACGGCGGCGCGACCAGGATGTGATCGCCGTGCACGCCGTCGATCGTCCCGCCCATCGGATACACCATCAGGCCGCGCTGCATCGCTTCGCGCTTGACCGCCGCATGCAGCTTCAGCGCCGGATCGAACGTCGCCTTGCTGTCGCGATCGCGCACGAGCTCGATGCCGACGAACAGCCCGCGGCCGCGCACGTCGCCGATATGCGGATGCGCGCCGTAATGCTCGCGCAACGACGCGCGCAGTTGCTCGCCGCGCGCCTTCACGTTGTCGAGCAGCTTCTCCTCGGCGATCACGCGCTGCACTTCGAGCGCGGCCGCGCACGCGGTCGCATGGCCGAGGTACGTGTGGCCATGCTGGAAGAAACCCGAGCCGTCGACGATCGTCCGGTAGATGCGGTCGCTGACGAGCGTCGCGCCGATCGGCTGGTAGCCCGCGCCGAGCCCTTTCGCGATCGTCAGCAGGTCGGGCGCGACGCCGTCTTCATCGCACGCGTACAGGTAGCCGGTGCGGCCCATCCCCGACATGATCTCGTCGAGGATCAGCAGCACGCCGTACTTGTCGCACACCGCGCGAATCTTCTTCAGGTACGTGCGCACCGGCGGCACCGCGCCGGCCGTTGCGCCCACCACCGTCTCCGCGACGAACGCCGCGACGTTGTCCGCGCCGAGTTCGACGATCTTCCGTTCGAGCTCGTCCGCGAGGCGCTGCGCATACGCTTCGTCGGTTTCACCCGCCTGCTGGTCGCGGTACGCATAACACGGGCTCACGTGGTGTGCCTCGATCAGCAGCGGCAGGAACGGCTCGCGCCGCCACGCATTGCCGCCGATCGCGAGCGCGCCGAGCGTGTTGCCGTGATAGCTCTGGCGCCGCGCGATGAAATGGCGGCGCTGCGGCTCGCCCTTCTCGACGAAATACTGGCGCGCGAGCTTCAGCGCGGCCTCGACCGCCTCGGAACCGCCCGACACGAAATACACGTGTTCGAGGCCGGCCGGCGCGGCGTCGACGAGCCGGTCGGCCAGTTCTTCGGCCACGTCGGTCGTGAAGAACGACGTGTGCGCGTACGCCAGTTGCTGCGCCTGCCGCTTGATCGCGTCGATCACGCGCGGGTTGCTGTGGCCGAGACACGAGACGGCCGCGCCGCCGCACGCGTCGATATAGCGTTTGCCGGTCGAATCGATGATCTCGATGCCGTCGCCTGCGACGGCAACGGGCAAGGTGGCGCGCGGTGCGCGATGGAAAACGGTCGTCATGCGTTGCCTCATGGATCAGGACGCGTCGTGCGCGCGCCCGGACGGCACGATGCGCGTCGCGAAACGCTGCGTGCCGTGTTGGTGAAGAGTGAAATCGATCGATGCCGCGCCGATCGCGAACACGGCCGTGGCCAGCGTGTTCTCGTCGTCGGGGTCGGCCGGATCGTCGCGGTAGATCGGCAGCCCTTGCGGCGCGCGATCGCCGAGCACGCGCAGCAGCGCGGCTTCGTCGATCGCGTCGATGGCGGGCGTCAACGCGTCGACGCGGCGCTGGCGGTCGGCCGACGATTGCGTGACGATCTGCGCTTGCGCGTCGCAGCCGGGATGCACGAGATGGTTCGCATGCCCCGCGAGCCGCGCGACGTCGATCACCGAACAGCGCGCGACGCTTGCCTCGATGCTCAGCAGCCGCGCATCGCCGGTCGCGCCCAGCGTGTGATGAAAGCCGCTTGCGCGCGCATGGCTACGCAGCACGTCGGCCGCCGCGTCGAGCGACGTGGCATCGAGCACCGCGCGCGCGAGGATCATGCGCGGCACGCCCGCTGCCGGCGTGCGGATCCGCAGGTTGTTGATCGCCTGCGCGATGCCCGCGCGGTTCGCCGCAAAGGTATGGCCCGGCAGTGAGCCGGGGTAATAGAAGCTGATGAAGCCCGGCTTGCCCGCCGGCTGCACGTCGACGAGCAGGCAGCGCTCGCGCAGGTACGGGTCGCCGTCCTCGTTGTGCGCGATCCAGCGTGCGCCGGCCGCGTCGCGCGCGGCAAGCGTCGTGCAGCCGTCCGGCGCGTTGTGGATCAGCTCGCCGCGGCAGTTCCACAAGAAGATGTCCTCGGCCGGCCAGCCGACACCCGCCGCGATCCCGTCCAGCTCCGCGACGAGCTCCGGATACGCGGCCAGCGCAGCCTGCCGCAGCGCGGCGACGAACGGATGGCCGCGCCAGCGGCGCACGGCCTGCCACGCGCTGCTCTGCTGCATGTATTCATCGAATACGGGGCGGGCAAGCTCGCCGAGGCGCACGCCGATGTCGAACGGCGCGCCGGCGATGACGGGGGAAAGGGAAAGCGGCATGTCGGTATTTCGTTTTCGTTCAGGACACGTGTTTCAGGAATTCCTTCAGGCGCGGAGTCGGCGGCCGGTCGATCAGCTCGACCGGATGACCGTCCTCGGCGATGCCGCCCTGATCCATGAACAGCAGGCGCGTGCCGACCCGTTTCGCAAAGCCGATCTCGTGCGTGACGACGATCATCGTCATCCCTTCGGTCGCGAGATCCTGCATCACTTTCAGCACTTCGTGGCGCAATTCCGGATCGAGCGCCGAGGTCGGCTCGTCGAACAGCATCAGCCGCGGCCGGATCGCGAGCGCGCGCGCAATCGCGACGCGTTGCTGCTGGCCGCCCGACAGCTCCGACGGGTAATGATTCGCGCGCGATTCGAGGCCGACCTTGTCGAGCAGCGCCATCGCCTGGTCGCGCGCGTCGGCACGCGACGCGCCACGCACCTGGATCGGCCCGAACATCACGTTCTCGAGCGCGGTCATCTGCGGAAACAGGTTGAACTGCTGGAACACCATGCCGGCTTCGAGCCGGATGTTGCGGATCGTCGTCGCGTTGCCGCGCACGCTCTGGCCGTCGACGAGCAGCTCGCCGCCGGTGATTTTCTCGAGCGCGTTGATACAGCGCAACATCGTCGACTTGCCCGAACCCGACGGGCCGACCACGACGACCACCTCGCCTGCGTCGATCTTCAGGTCAATGTTCTTCAGCACCGGCACGTGGCCGAAGCTCTTCGACACGTTCTGGAATTCGATCATGCTCATAAGATTTTCATCCGCTTTTCGACGAGCCGCAGCGTCAGCGTCATCACGCCGGTCAGTATCAGGTAGATAACGGCCACCGCACTCCAGATCTCGACCGCCTGGAAATTGCCCGCGATGATTTCCTGCCCCTTGCGCGTCAGTTCGCCGACGCCGATCACGATGAACAGCGACGTGTCCTTCAGGCTTACGATGCACTGGTTGCCGAGCGGCGGAATCAGCCGCCGGAACGCGAGCGGCCCGACGATCTTCAGCAGCACGCGCGGCATCGACAAGCCCATCGCGAGCCCGGCTTCCGTCAGCCCCTTCGGGATCGACAGCAGCGCGCCGCGCACCACTTCCGCGAGATACGCGCCGGAATTCACCGTGATCGCGATGATCGCGGCCGTCAGGCCGTCGATGCGGATATGCGCGAGCAGCGGCAGCGCGAAATACAGGAACATCACCTGCACGACGATCGGCGTGCCGCGGATCAATTCAATATAAACCTGGGCGAGCACGTTCATCGCCTTCGGTCCGTATGCGCGGAACATGCCCGCGACCATCCCGACGACGAAGCCGCCCACCAGCCCGAAAAATGCGATGAACACCGTCAACCGGACCCCGTCCATCAGGTCCGGCAACGCCGCCCAGATCGCCGACCAATCGAAATTCACTTGTCGCTCCCCGTTCGATTCAAGACCGGCGCGGCCGCCCGGCCGCGCGCTGTTGCGGCGTCACGCTCACATCTTCGGCGGTTCGGCGCCGAACCACTTCTTGTAGATCTGCGCGTAACGGCCGTCGGCCCGGATCTTCACGAGCGATGCATTGACCTTCGGCACGAGCGGGCTGCCCTTCGGGAAACCCATGCCGTACTTGTCGCCGCTGACCGGCTGGCCCGCGACCTTCACCTTGCCCTTGCCTTCGTTGTTCACGAAGAACTGCACGTTCGGCGTGTCGTGCATCGCCGCATCGACGCGGCCGGCTTCGAGCGCGAGGTAGGCCTGGTCGATGTTCGGGAACTGGCGGATCTCCTTCGGCTTCAGGTGCGCCTTGATCCAGTCGATCGTCGCGGTGCCGGTTTTCGCGGCGATCACCTTGCCGTTCAGGTCGTCGATCGACTTGATCGTCGTGTTGCCGGTCTGCACCATCGCCGCGAGGCCGCTGTCGTAGTATGGCGCGGAGAAGTCGATCGCCTTCTTGCGCTCCTCCTTGATCGTCATGCCCGACAGCGCGACGTCGATGTTCTGCGTCTGCAGCGCCGGGATCAGGCCCGCGAAATCCATCGGCTGGATCGTGTATTTCCAGCCCTGGTCCTTCGCGATCTCCGCCCACAGGTCGAGATCGAAGCCGACGTACTTGTCGCCCTGCTTGAACTCGAACGGCATGAACGACGTGTCGGTGCCGACGACGAGCGTCTTGGTATCCGCGTGCGCGAGGCTGGCGCCGAGCGCGGCAACGACCGCGACGGCTTTCAGGAAGGAACGGCGACTCATGGTTTCTCTCCGCATGATTGAGCGATGTGACCAGCCAGACGGCCGGCGGAACGACGACATCAAGCCGCACCGCAACATGCGATGTCGAATTAGACCTTAGTGCAACAAGTGTTGTCAATGGCGATACTACGACAACAAAAAAAACCGCAACGGGGAAATGCATCGAGACAAACCCGCGGCGCGCGGGCCGGATCAATCGGAGGAAAGGGGGTGTGGCCCGGCGGGAGGAAGCGGTCGGGCCGGATCGGGGTGCGCCGGCCGAAGGTGGCGTCTGACGGGCAGTGGGCGGTCAGTGGGCGGTGGCTGCGGTCTGGCCGGGAGGGTTTGCCGTCCCGGGGATCACGCGAGAGAGGAGAACGGCGGCGCAGCCGATCGGCGTCGTCCGCTGTCGCCCGTGCGCTCGTCGGCCCATTGGTAGTCCGTCGGCAGCCCGTTTATCAGCACCGATCGTCGGCGCTTCGACGCACGGCGCGTTGCCGCAGCGGCCGCCGCGCGATGCCGGCAGTCGCCGGCGCGGTTCAACGGATATTGCGGAAAGCGCGCGGCCCCGCCGGCCGGCCGCGCGCCGCCGATGCCGCGTCGCTTACGCCGCCACCCCGCTCGCCTGATGCGACACGAGCCGCGCATACGCGCCCTGCCGCGCCATCAGGTCCGCATGCCGCCCGGCCTCGATCACGCTGCCGTGCTCCATCACGAGGATCAGGTCGGCATTGCGCACGGTCGACAGCCGGTGCGCGATGATGATCGACGTGCGCTGCGTCATCAGGTCTTCCAGCGCCGCGCGAATCTGCTGCTCGCTGAGCGTGTCCAGATGGGACGTCGCTTCGTCGAGGATCAGCACCGGCGCATCCTTCAGGAACGCACGCGCAATCGCGACACGCTGGCGCTGGCCGCCCGACAGCTGCACGCCGCGCTCGCCGACGCGCGTCGCGAGCCCGTCCGGCAGCCGCGCGACGAAGTCGCCGAGCGCCGCATGGTCGATCGCACGCTGCACGTCGGCGTCGGACGCATCGTTCGCGGCGAGCCGGATGTTCGCTTCGAGCGTGTCGTTGAACAGATAGGTATCCTGCGCAACCAGCGCGATGTGCTGGCGCAGGTCGTCGAGCCGCAAGTCGCGCAGGTCGACGCCGCCGAGCGTCACGCGGCCCTGCTGCGGATCCCAGAAGCGCAGCAGCAAGCTCGCGACCGTCGACTTGCCGGCGCCCGACGCCCCGACCAGCGCGACCGTGCTGCCGGGCGGCACGTCGAAGCTCACGCGGTCGATCGCGGGCACGCTGCGGCCTGGGTACGTGAAGGACGCGGCCTCGAACCGCACCGCCGGATCGGCAGGCATCGCATGCGTGCCGTCCGTCACCGGCACCGGCTCCTTCTCCAGCGCACGCAAGCGTCGCGTCGACGCGATCGTGTCGGCGAGCTGGCGCGCGACCTGGCCGATTTCGGCCACCGGCATGAAGGCGGCCACCGCCACCAGCACCAGCAGCGGCAACGACTCGCGCGGAAACCAGCCGCGTGCGCACAGCAGCGCGCCGAGCGCCGCGACGACCAGCCCGCCGAGCCCGCTCGCGATTTCCAGCGCGGCACTTTGCGCCGACAGATCGTCGAGCAGCTTTGCGCGCTGCTTGCGATACGCATCGACTTCGGCCACGAACGCTGCGCGCCGGCGTGCAACGGCCTGGAACGCGGTCAGTTCCGCGAGCCCCTGGATCGTTTCGGTCAGGTGCGCGCCGAGCTGGCCGAGCGCTTCTCGCGCGCCGGTGCCGAGCCGGTCGACGTCGCGCCGCGCCAGCACCGGCGCAAGCCCGGCCCACAACAGGAACGGCAGCAGCACGAGCGCGAGCGGCCACGCGACCGACGCGAGCAGCACCAGCACGGCGGCCGGCACGAGCACCGCGACGAACGCGGGCGCCAGCGTGTGCGCATAGAAATACTCGACGGTCTCGACGTCCTGCGTCGCGAGCGACACGAGATCACCCGAACGACGACGCAGCAGCCCGGCCGGCGCGAGACGTTCGAGCGTCGCGAACAGCGCGATGCGCATTTCCGCGAGCAGCCGGTACGCCATATCGTGCGCGAGCCACGATTCGAGCCAGTGCAGCACGGCCGCCACCGGCGCGATCACGAGCAGCGCGGTGACGAGCGCCGGGCTCACGTGGCCACTCGGTACCGCACCGACCACCAGCGCGCCGATCACGCCGACGCCGATGAATGCAAGCACGCGGCCGATCCCGAACAGCACCGTCAGCACGACCTTGCCCGTCCACGGGCGCACGAAGCGCAGCAGCGTCCGCAGGGTTTCCGGCCAGCCGATCTCGGCCGCATCGTCGTTCAGCGGCCGCACTTGCGGGCCCGACGACGCGCGCGCGGTCGCGCCGGCCGTTGCTGCCACGCCGACCGATTCGGCGACCGCTTCCAGTTGCGGCCCCATCAGCCGGCGATACGGGCCGTCACGCGCGATCAGCGCCGCGTGCGTCCCTTCGTCGACCACTTGCCCCTGATCGAGCACCAGGATGCGGTCGGCGCCGATCACGCTCGACAGCCGGTGCGCGAGCACGAGCGTGGTCCGCCCGCGCGTGAGCCGGTCGAGCGCCTGCTGGATCAGCGCTTCGTTCTCCGCATCGACCGACGACAGCGCCTCGTCGAGCAGCAGGATCGGCGCATCGCGCAGCAGCGCGCGGGCAATCGCGAGACGCTGGCGCTGGCCGCCCGACAACATCAGCCCGCGTTCGCCGATGCGCGTCGCGTAGCCGTCGGGCAGCGCCGAGATGAAATCGTGCGCGTTGGCCGCGCGAGCGGCAGCGATCATGTCCGCGTCGCTCGCGTCGGGGCGGCCGAGCCGCAGGTTGTCGGCCACGCTGCCGTCGAACAGCGTCGCGTCCTGCGCGACGACCGCGATCATCTCGCGCACCTGGCCGGCATCGAGCGTGCGCACGTCGTGGCCGCCGATGCGGATCGCGCCGCCCTGCGCATCGTGCTGGCGCAACAGCAGGCGCACGATGGTCGACTTGCCCGCGCCGCTCGGCCCGACGATCGCCACCGTCTCGCCTTCGCGCACCGAGAAGCTCAGCGCCGCATGCGCGTCCGCGCGGCGCCCCGGATACGCGAAGCTGACGGCGTCGAACGCGATCTCGGGCCGCAGGCCCGCGACGCGCGGCGCGTCGGTGGCCGGTGCATGACGCTGCGCGTCGAGCAGCGCGTGGATCGCATTCGCCGCCGACTGGCCGATCATCCCCTGGTGCAGCACGGCACGCAGGTCGCGCAGCGGCCGGAAGATCTCGCTGCCGGCCATCAGCACGATCAGCAGCGCCTCGAGGCTCATGTCGCCGTGCCGCACGCGCCACGCGCCGACGGCGATCGCGGCGGCCGCGCCGAGGCCGGTGCCGAGATCGGTGAAGAGCCGCGTCAGCAGGCCGAGCGCGAGCACCCAGAACGTGCTGTCGGACAGCGCGCGCGCCTTTGCGGCCAGCTTCGCGCCGAATGCCGTGCTTTGCCCGAACGCCTTCAGCGTCGGCAGGCCTTGCACCGCGTCGAGGAACTCCTCGCCGAACGCCTTGAAGGCGGCCGAGCGCGCGAGCGCCGCACGCTTGTCGGCGCGATGCACGAGTTGCGGCAGCGCGAGCGTGACGAGTGCCGCGACCAGCAGGATCGCGGCCGTCGGCACGTCCCACCACGCGAGCACCGCGAAGATCATCACCGGCGCGCACGCGGCGATCACGAGCTGCGGCAAATAGGTGCCGAAGAAGGTCTGCAGTTGCTCGACGCCGTCCACGACGGCCAGCATCACGCCGCCCGTGCGTTCGCCGCTGAACCACGCGGGGCCGAGCGCGGCGATCCGGTCGAACAGCCGCGCGCGCAGCGTGGCCTGCACGCGCCCGGCCGTGTGCTGCGCAAGCACCGTGCGGCGATGGTCGAGCCACGCGCGCAGCAACACGCAGGCCGCCGTTGCAACGACGGCTTCGCCGATGCTGCGTGCCGGCGCACCGGCAAAGACCAGCGCCAGCACGCGGCCGAGAAAGACGAAACGCAGGATCCCGACACCCATCGCGAGCAGGCCGAGCGCGACGGCCGCGGCCACCCGCCAGCGCAGTCCCGCCATCATTGCCCATAGTCGTCGGTCGAAATACATGAAGCCCTCCGGTGGTGTCCGATGATGATTTTTCTTGACCGGATCGAGGCTACCCGCGCGGCCCGTGCGCGGCAAAAGATGATTTTTCAACGGGTGTTGAGTCAACTACAATACCCCGCATGTCGCACCTCCCTCCCCTCAGCGCATTGCGAGCTTTCGAGGCGGCCGTCCGCCTCGGCGGATTCGCGCGCGCGGCGGCGGAGCTGAACGTGTCGACGAGTGCGGTCAGTCACCAGATTCGCGCGCTCGAGGAATCGCTCGGCGCGCGGCTGCTCGAACGCAGCACGGGGCTCGGCGGCATCAGCCTCACGCCTGCCGGCGCACGCCTGCTGCCGGCCGTCAGCGATGCGCTGTCGCGGCTGACCGACGCCTGTGCCGACATTCGCGGCACCGCGCAACGGCTCACCGTATCCGCCAACGCGCCGTTTTCGGCAATGTGGCTCGCCCGCCGCCTCGCGGAATTCTCGTCGCTTCATCCCGACACGCCGCTGCATGCCGTCGTGCTCGATGACGAACCGGATTTCGCGCGCAGCGGCGTCGATCTGGCGATCGTGCACGTGCCCGCGCACCGGCTGCAGGCCGACGACGACATCCTGCTGCAGGAAACGGTGTTCCCGGTATGCAGCCCCGAACTGCATCCGTTTGCCTCCGTGAACGTGTGCCGCTCCCGGCTGCTGCAGGAGATGCACGAGCACAGCCCCGAGATCGACTGGCGCAACTGGTCCACGGAATTCGGCCTGCCGGGCGACTTCGAGACGAAGATCGTCCGCTACAGCAGTTTCAGCCAGGTCATCGGCGCAGCGGTCGGGGGCGCGGGCATCGCGCTCGGCCGCGCGCCGCTGATCGAACCCGAGCTGCGCAGCGGGCGCCTCGTGCCGCTGAGGCCGGGCCTCGAACGCGCCGCGTCGTGGCGCTTCGTGCTGCGCCGCAACCCGTCGACGCGGCACCGGCTGCTCGATCCATTGATCGCGTTCCTGCGCCGCGAAGCGGAAGCCCACGCGGAAGCGGCAGCCGCGCCGATCGCGGGCCCGATCGTTGCGCCCGCATCCAACGACAGCCGCGTGCGCGGCACCGGCGGCGCGACCGGCAAGTAACGCGCCGGCCTCGCCCGCATGCGCCGCTTACGGCGCAGCGAAGAACAACGCGACCACGCACGCCATCCCGCCGAACCACACGAGCGAACGCAGCGACGCCCAGTTCAGCAGGTACATGAGCATGTAGACGACGCGGATCGCGACGAACGCCATCGCCAGCTGGTCGACGCGATGCACGTTCGCACCGTTGTGCCATGCCACCACCAGCGCGGCCGTGAACAGCGCAAGCGCCTCCCACCCGTTCTGGTGCGCGGCCTGCGCGCGGGCGCGCCAGCCTTCGAGTTTCGCCAGGTAGTCGCGCGGCGTGCGGTTGTCGTAGCCCTTGCGGGCCTTCGCGAGAAACGTCATCGAGAACGGCAACAGCGCCACGATGAACAGGCACAGCTGGGACGTCGTCATCAAAAGTCTCCTCCTTTATGATTACATTGATCAATGACAAGATCGCCGAGAGCTTAGCATTGCGTCGTGCTGTTCGCGCACCGGTTTTCTAGACGGGAGACTCGGCTGCACGGCCCGCCGACAGCCGCGACGCGCGTGGTTCGACACCAAAATTTCCACCAAATCGTCGACAAAAACGTTAATTAAAACTGGTCGAACACCAATAAGATAGCGCTCAACACTGGCCCGACGCGTTGTCGCGCCAGGCCGCCGAACCCGCGCCGCCGCGCGCGCCGAACGACATCCGATCCGAGACATCGCCATGCCCCGTCCCATCGTCGCCCATATCCGCCCTGACGCCGTCCGCCACAACCTCGACTTCATCCGCCGCGCCGCCGCGCAATCGCGCGTGTGGGCCGTGATCAAGGCCAATGCGTACGGTCACGGCATCGAGCGGATCTATCCGGGCCTCGCCACCGCCGACGGCATCGCGCTGCTCGATCTCGACGAAGCCGTGCGCGTGCGCGAACTCGGCTGGGACAAGCCGGTGCTGCTGCTCGAAGGGATCTTCGAGCCGGCCGACGTCGAGCTGGCCGATCGCCACCGCCTGACGGTGGCCGTGCACTGCGACGAGCAGCTCGACCTGCTGATCGCGGCGAAGCCGCAGCAACCGATCGACATCCAGCTCAAGATGAACTCCGGGATGAACCGGCTCGGCTACCGCCCCGCCGTGTTCCGCGCCGCGTGGGAGCGCGCGGCGAGCGCGCCGTCGATCGGCAAGATCACGCTGATGATGCATTTCGCGAACGCCGACGAAGGCGAAGTCGACTGGCAGCTCGACCAGTTCGATACGGCGACGGCGGGGATTCCCGGCGAGCGCTCGACGTCGAATTCGGCCGCCGTGCTGTGGCATCCGCGCGCGCACCGCGACTGGGTGCGGCCGGGCACGATCCTGTACGGTGCGTCGCCGACGGGTGCGTCGCGGGGTATCGCCGACACGCCGCTGATGCCCGCGATGACGCTGACGAGCAAGATCATCGGTGTGCAGACGCTGTCGCCGGAAGAGACCGTTGGCTACGGCCGCCGCTTCACGGCCGACCGGCCGATGCGGATCGGCGTCGTCGCGTGCGGCTATGCGGACGGCTATCCGCGCCACGCACCGACCGGCACGCCGATCGCGGTGGACGGCGTGATGACGCGCGTCGTCGGCCGCGTATCGATGGACATGCTGACCGTCGACCTGACGCCATGCCCGAACGCGGGCATTGGGTCGAGTGTCGAGCTGTGGGGCGACCAGGTAAAGGTGGATGACGTGGCGGAAGCCAGCGGCACGATCGGCTACGAGCTGATGTGCGCGCTCGCCCGCCGCGTGCCGGTCGTGATCGTGCCGCCGGGCGCGTCGAGCGAGCAGCCGACGCTGCGGACCGGCAGCTACGGGCGCTGATCAGCTTGGACGCGGCGGCGCACGCGCTGTTGCGTCGCCTGACGTGCGTGTCGGTTGCGGGTCGCCTCGGGCGGCCCGTTTGCTTTTCCGTGCGAGCGCAAGGCGTGGGTGACGGCCCTTCCGCTTCGTTCAACGCACTACGAACGCCACGTCGGCTTGCGCTTCTCGAGGAACGCGTCGATCCCTTCGCCCGCATCCTCCTCCATCATGTTGCGCGCCATCACGTCGCCCGCAAACGCATAGGCTTCGTCGAGCGGCAACTCGCGCTGGCGATAGAACATCTGCTTGCCATACCGCACCGCGGCCGGGCTCTTCGCGACGATCTCCGCGACTTTGCGCGCGACGGCCGCGTCGAGCGCATCCTCGGGCACGGCCTCGTTGACGAGGCCCCATGCGGCGGCCGTCGCCGCGTCGACGAAGCGCCCTGTCACGAGCATGTCGAATGCGCGCTTCGCCGTGACGTTGCGGCTCAATGCGACAGCCGGCGTCGAACAGAACAGCCCGACGTTGATGCCCGATACCGCGAAGCGCGCAGTATCGGCCGCGATCGCCAGGTCGCACGCGGCGACGAGCTGGCAGCCGGCGGCCGTCGCGATGCCCTGCACGCGCGCGATCACCGGCACCGGTAACGCACGCATCGCAAGCATCACGCGGCTGCACTGCGCGAACAGCGTGCGGTAGTAATCGAGTTCGGGCTGGCTGCGCATCTGCCGCAAGTCGTGGCCCGCGCAGAACGCCGTGCCCTCCGCGGCCAGCACGACGCAGCGCACGTGCGGATCGGCCGCCAGCGACTCGAACGCATCGTGCAGGCTCGCCAGCATCGCCTCGGACAGTGCATTGAATTGCTGCGGACGGTTCAGCCGCAGCGTGACGACGCCGTCGTGCGCGTCGCGCAACAGGATCGGCTCGGCCGTGTCTTGATCGGATTTCATGATGTTCCGCTCGATGGGGTTCGGCAGGATTCGATGCGGCGCGAACGCGCGGCGATGATGCGTGCACGTTCACGGCACCGTGGTGATGAAATGCTCCTCCACATTCCGTGCGACGTCCAGTCGTGGTGCAACAGGCTCACACGGTCACGTCCGCTTGCGTCCACGGCGCCACGCGCGCAGGCCCGAGCGCAGTTGACCGAGGCCACCCAGGAAAAAGACAACGCCCATCCCGCCTATCATCAGGACGTCGCCCCAGATCGCGCCGAACGTATTCAACCGCGCGCTCATCGCGGGCGCGTCCGGTGCGTAACGCACCTCGACGGTCGCACCGTCCTCCTCGCTGACCGAGCCGCCCTGCGGGTATTCGACATGCTCGCCCGCGAGCGTCGTGAACGCGATCTCCGGATGATGCGGGCCGGCGTTCAGCCTGATGACCCGCCCCGGCACGACGACCGACGTCCGCAGGAATTCGCGTGTCGACTGCGCGTACAGGGCAGTGCCGATCAGCAGGCACGTACCGACGATGGTAAAGACGACGCCCTTCGCGATCAGCATTTCCGTCTGCTGCGCGTCGGTGCGGCTGGATCCCGACACCATTGCGTTCACCTCAAGGACGCGACTGATGGAACGACACGTCGATCGTCGACTGCGCCTTGCAGCGGCACGTCACGCCGCGCCCCGTTTCGTCGGTCACGCGTTCAAACGGGCCGTTGCCTGCGCCGCGCACGCGCGCCGCCCGATCGATCCTGATTGTCATGGAAAGGTGCCCCGTTCCTGATTGTCGTGGATGCCGTGCGTGCTGCGCAGGTCGCGCGGGCACGCCGCCCTCGGCATCCGGCAGGATACGGAGATCGCGGCGCGCTGTAAATTGCGCAGGCGGCGTGGCCGGCCACGCCGCGCGGCTACCCGCCGCTCGCGACGCGCGCGATCGTCTGCCGCAGCCAGAGGTGCGCGGCGTCGCCGTGCCGGCGCGCGTGCCAGTGCTGCGCGAACTCGAACGAATCGATCGGGAACGGCGGCTCGAACACGCGCAGCCGCGCATCGTCGCGCACGCGGTCGAGGTTGCGCCGTGCGACGGTCAGCACGAGGTCGGTGCCGGCGATCAGGTCGTTCGCCACACCCCAGAACGGCAGGATCACCGCGATGTGCCGCTCGCGCCGTAGCCGCGCGAGCGCGCGATCGACTTCGTTGTCCATCCCGTCACGCATCGCGACGAGCGCATGCGGCCGTGCGAGCCACGCATCGAGCGCGAGTTCGCCGCGGCGCGGCAGGCGGCTTGCATCGGCCACGCACGCGAACGATTCGACGAACAACGGTTGCGCGTGCAGGTCGCGCTGCATCGCGGGCAACACGCCGAGCGCGAGATCGACCTCGCCGTCCATCAGCTGCATCCGCATCGCCTCGCGGGTGGCCTGCGACACGATCAGCTCGATGCCCGGCGCGTCGGCACGCAGCGTCTTCACGAGCGAAGGCAGCACGATCCGCGCGCCGTAGTCGGACATCGCGATGCGAAACACGCGCGTGGCCGCGGACGGATCGAACGCCGGCGGCTCGATCAGCGCGCCGAGCCGGCCGAGGACGTCGTTCAGCGGCTCGACCAGTTCGTTCGCACGCGCGGTGAGTTCGAGCCGGCCCGCGCGCCGCACGAGCAACGGATCGCCGAAGATATCGCGCAACCGCGCGAGCGCATGGCTCACGGCCGGCTGGCTGCGGTGCAGCCGCACGGCGGCACGCGAGATGTGTTTTTCGCTCAGCAGCGCATGCAGCGTCACGAGCAGGTTCAGGTCGATGCGGGCCAGATTATTCATGGGATGAATATGAAGCATCCGAAGAACGAATTTCCATTCGTGATCTTAATGGACAACAATCATTTCAACATCCTTTCATGCCCCATCCAGATGACGACTTCCCTGTCCTTCGCCACCCTTCCGCTCGCCGTCGCGGCTTTCGTCGCCGGCGCGCTCGTGCCGCTGCAAGGCGGCAGCAATGCCGCGCTCGGGCGCGCGCTCGGCCACCCGCTGTGGGCGAGCGTCGCGTCGCTGACGGTGAGTCTGCTCGCGGTGCTGCCCGTGCTGCTGGCGACGCGTGCGAACGCGCCGCTCGTCGGCGACGCGCTGCAGCGCCCGCTGTGGATGTGGCTCGGCGGCCTTGCGGGCGTGATCTACATCACGCTCGCGCTGATCCTGACGCCGCGGCTCGGCGCGACGACCTTCATCGTCTGCGTCGTCGCCGGGCAGATGCTCGCGTCGCTGCTGATCGACCACTACGGGCTGATGGGGCTCGCGCAGCGGCTCGCGACCCCCGGCCGCATCGCGGGCGTCGCGCTGATCTTCGCGGGGATGATCGTCGTGCAATGGCAGACGCCCGCGCCGCGCGTGCCGGCCGCGACCGGCGACGCGACAGCCGCGCAACCCGAACCGCCGCGCTGAATGCGCGGGCGGGCGCGGGTGCGCCGCAGCCCGATAGGTGTCAGCCCGCGAGCTTCTTCAGCGCGTCGAGCACCGCGTCGCCCTTGAACGGCTTCACGATCCAGCCCTTCACGCCGGCGGCCTTGCCGCGCTCCTTCATCGCCGGGCTGCTTTCGGTCGTCAGCATCACGACGTTGACCGTCGAATTCGCCAGTTCGCCGCGGATCTTCTCGACCATCGTCAGGCCGTCCATGTTCGGCATGTTCACGTCGCTGATCACGAGGCGCACGCCGGGCGTCGCCTTGAGCTTCGCGAGCCCGTCCTTGCCGTCGACGGCCGTCGCGACGTCGAGCCCGTGATTGCGCAGGAAGCCCGCGACCTCGTCGCGCACCGTGCCCGAATCGTCGACCACCAGAATCTTTGCCATGTCGTCTTCCCCTTCCTTTCCTTGTTGCTGACTTCAGTCTTCAAAACAGTTCGAGTTCACCCGATTCGACCATCGGCCCCACGTCCTGCACCGATTCGCGGAAATCCTCCGGCGACCAGCTCAGGCTGAACACGAAGCGCTGGTCGAGGCACACGGAGCGCCCCGATGCCGGATCGGTCATCCGGTACTTGAAGCAGAGCTGCGGGCAATCGCCGCCGAACGAGATGAACTTCTGCTTGTGATTGACGACGAGCGGCACCTGCACCGGATGGCGCGCCAGTGCCTCGGCGTCGCCGAGATAACGGTTCTTGAACGCGCCCCATACGAGGTTGGTCAGCTCGCCGAGCACGCTGTTCACGTCGCGGAAATCCGGCGCGCGGCCGCCTTCGCGCGTGCCGCCGAGCATGTCGAGCAGCGGCTGCTCGCTCGTCTGCAGCAGCATGTAGCCGCGGCACCACGCGCTTTCGAGCGCGATCAGGCTGAACACTTCGCCGAAGATGATCTGGTCGCGCACGATGCACGGCGTTTCGTGCTCGATCGTCATGCCCGGGAACAGGCTGTCGATGCGCGCCTCGGTGATCTCCGAGATGCCGCGCACGAGCGCGTTCGGGTAGTCGCGGCCGAACAGGTATTCGTCGATCGCGCGCTTGAGCGGCGTCATGTCGTCCGCGACGTAGGCCGCGCACGCGACGCGCGCGAGCGCCTCCGGCAGCCCGTCGCGCGACGCGAGCGATTCGCGGCGCAGGATGATCGGCAATTCGGGGCGCAGCGCATCGATCTGCGTCGCGATGATCGCGCTCTCGGCGGCCGAACCGCCGTAATCCTCGGCCAGCAGGATCGCGCCCAGGTCGATGTTCGAGCGCAGCACCTTCAGCAACCGGCTGCGCCGCACGGTCAGGCCGACCAGGTTGTGCTCGTCGCAGAAGCGCTTGATCGCGTCGGCGTGCGCGCGACTGTCGTCGAGTACGAGCACCTTGCTGACGGGTTTGTCCAGGGTCATCTCAAGGTTTCCTCATGGTCGATCAGAACAGTTCGAGTTCGCCGCCGGTTTCCATCACGGCCGTCTCCGGCACATGGAAATCGACCGGCGCGTTCGCGCACACGCACAACGTCGCGCCGACCCGCACGTCGCCATCGAGCGTCAAGTCATAGGCGGCCACGTAATCGGGCGAGAGCGCGTGCATGAAGTCGATGCTCGCGCCGCTCAGCAGGTACGGCGTCGACATCCCGAGGTCGGGAAACGACGCGGTCAGCGCCTGGTTGATCGCGCCGCAACACAGGTTCGCGACTTCCATGAACGCATCGGTCAACGATCGCTGGCTGTTCGTGCCCGCTGTCGCGCCGGCGAAATGGCGGCGCGTCGCGTCGTCGTCGCTGAAGCGCAGCGCGAGCAGCAGGCGGAAATGCAGTGCGGAGATCGTCAGCACAACCACATGTTCGGGCGCCTGCGGCTTCGATCGCGACTTCGCGTGCGCGCGATCCGGCGCGTCGTGTTCGTGCCCGGCTCGCGGCCGGATGTCGCACGCGCCGCCTGCCGCGAGCCGCGTGCGCGCGGCATCGAAAAAGATCCGTTCGAACCCGGCCCTCGCCTGCGCACTGATCACGCGGCTTCTCCCTCGATCCGCGCGTGCAACTGCCCGGCCAGCGTCTCGACGGTCGCGAGCGCGGCCGTGATCATCTTGCCGCCGGCCTGGATGTCCTGAAACGTCGCGGCCGTCACGAGATCGTTGCGGTTCAGGCTGTCGCGATAGCTGTTCGACAGCTGCTGCGAGCGCGCGGCCAGCCCGCGCACCTCGCTCGCGACGATCGAGAAGCCGCGCCCGGCCGTGCCGGCGCGCGCGGCCTCGATCGACGCGTTCAGCGACACGATCGACACGTGCGCGACGATCGCCGACAGCTCCTGGTTCTTCGTGCGCATGTCCTGGTTCTGCGTGGTCAACGAGATCATCTGCTCGTGCCAGCGCTCGAAGGTGCCGGCGAGCCCGCGCAGGCGCGCGGCTTCGTCGGCGATCTTCATCGCGTGCTGCGCGAGCGCCGCTCGATCGGCCGACAGCGCCTGCACGGCGTCGCGCTGCGAGCCGGCGGCGGACGTCTCGCGCGCCAGCGCATCCTCGAGCTGCGCCTCGCGCTGCGCCCATGCGTCGGCCGCCTCCGCATGCGCCGACGCGGCATCGGCGGCGCGCGCATCGGCTGCGTCGAGCGCGCCACGCAACTGCGCCGTATCGCGCTCGTGCGCCGCGACGAGCCGCTTGCGCGTCACGCTAAATACGACCGCCGCCACCATGGCGACGACGACACCGCCCGCCAGTGCAGCGGCCATCTGGATCATCCACGCCTGCCCGATCACGTCGTCACTCCGCCGCGCCGATGTCCGCGCTGCGTGCACGCTCGTGCACGACGCCCTGGGCGGCGCCGTCGGCCGCGAAGCGGGCCGGCAGCGTCACGATCGTCTCGAACGCGCGATACGGCGCGCCGACGCGATCGTCGGTGAAGCGCAGCGCGATGTCGCCGCCGTCGCGCTTAAGGAAGTTGCGCACCGCGTCCATGCCGACGCCGCGCCCCGACACTTCGGTCACCGTGCTCGCGGTCGAGAAACCCGGCCGGAAGATCAGCTCGGCCACCTCGTCGTCGGACAGCGCCGCGTCGTGGTCGGCATCGATCCAGCCGCGCTCGCGTGCGATGCTGCGAATCCGGTCGAGCGCGAGGCCGCGGCCGTCGTCGCTCAGCACGAACCACAGCTCGCCGCCGCCCACGCCGACCGCGATGTCGATCGTGCCGGACGCCGCCTTGCCGGCCGCGCGCCGCTCGTCGGACGATTCGATCCCGTGGTCCATCGAATTGCGCAGCAGGTGCATGAATACGTTCTTCAGCGTCGCGACGATTTCGCTGCGCACGCGGTGGCCGTGGCTGTCGATATGCACGACCGGCGCCGGCTTGCCGAGTTCGGCCGCGAGCGACGGCAGCGACTCGATCACGCCGCCGAGCGCATCGCCGATGCCCTGCGTGCCGAGCTGGCTCAGCATGCGGCGCACGGCGTCGCGCGCCGCGTGCCAGTCGGACGCGTTCGCCGGATCGGCGCCGTCGAGCACGCGCAGGCTCTCGCTGATGTGCGCGCGTTCGACCATCAGGAAGTCGGCGCCCTGCACCGCTTCGCCGCTGCGGCCGAGCGTGACCGCGTTGATCGTCGCGTAGTGCTCGACCGCGTCGCGCACGCGGGCCAGGTCGTCCATCAGCGCGTCGCGGTTCCACTCCGGGCCGCCGTCCGCGCGGCGCAGCGAGTCGTACGCCTGCTCCGCTTCGTGGACGATGTTGGTCAGGTGCTGGAGGCTGTACGTGCGCGCATTGCCCTTGATCGTGTGCATGTTGCGGAACAGCGCCGCGACGATCGAGTGATCGGCGCGTTCGTGCTGGCGGATCATCCGCTCATTCTCGCTGAGGAAGCCCTTCGCGCTGTGCACGAAGTCGTGGAACTTGTCCTGGCTGATCGACAGAATCTCGCCGATCATCTCGAGGCGGCGCTGCTGCTCGCCGGCCTGCGCGGTCAGCTCGCGAATCTCGGTCACGTCGCGCACGCACAGCATCAGGCGCACGACCGTGTCGGTCTCGTCGGTGATCGCCGACCAGCTCAGGTCGAGCCACTTGTCGCGGCCGTCCGGCATCCGCTTCGCGACTTCGTTCACGAGCAGGTGCTCGTTGAACGCGAAGTTCATGCTGTCTTCGCCGAGGCACGCATGCACGGCCGCATCGACCTGCGAGCGCGCGTCGGAACCGATGTTCGAGTCGTCGAACACGAGCGCCATCAGGTCGCGGCCGGCGATATCGTTCGTCTCGAAGATGGTTTCGAGGTACGCCGAATACTCCGCATGCACGACGCCGCCCTCGACGACGGTCAGGATCCCCTGCTGCATGTTCTGCAGCATCGCCTGGATGTCGGCCGTCTTCTGCTTGAGCTGCGCCGAGTTCTCCTGGATCTTCTCGATCATCCCGTTGAACGCGACGATCGAATGGCCGATTTCGTCCATCCGGCCCACCGGCACGCGGCGCGTGAAATCCTGGCTCGTCGCGATCTCGCTCATCGCCGTCTGCATCCCGATCAGCGGGCGCGTGATCTGGCGATACAGCAGCAGGCCGAGTGCGGTCAGCAGCACGATCACCGTGCCGGCGACACCCGCGATCGCGGTCGCGGTGGTCGACAGCATCCCGTTCAGCGCGCTGATCGCGTCGTCCTTCTGGCGGTTCTTCTCGACGCGCAGCGTGTCGACGATGCTTTCGAGTTCGTCGCGATACTGCGCGACGTTCGCGAACAGGTACGCCTGCGCCATCTCGGGCTTGCCGTCGGCCTTCATCTTCACGGTGTCGTCGATCGCCGCGAAATAGTTCGTCGCGCTCTCCTTCGCCTGCGACACGAGCCCGACCTGCGCCTGGCCGACCGCCGACTTCGCCTGCACGTCGAGCGCGGCGCGCAGCGCGCCCTGCTTCGCCTTCAGCTCGTCGCGCGCCTGCGCGGAGGTGTTCGCGTCGGGCGCATAGACGAGCGTCATCGTCGCGATCTGGATGTTCTTCACATCGGCGACGAGATCCGCGGACGCGAGCGCGCTCGGCACGATTCCCTGGGTGACCTGGCGTACCTCGGACGCGCTCTTGCGGGTCTGGTACACGGCATAGATGCCGATCGCGGACAACGCGAAGAACGTCAGGACGACTAGCAGCGTAATGCGATGACGGATGGTCATGAGTACAGCTCCCCGCAGCGATCCGGCTTCGATCGCCGTTTGGTCTATTGAAAGAATGTGAGCGCCGAATTATCGGGGATGGTGTATGACGCTCCGATGACCGGAAATCAATCATTCATTGATAAAAACGAAATGAATAATTGCGACGAAAGCACCCTAAAGATTTGCCGGTATCTGCCGTTAACCTCATGCCACAAGGCTTCGATCGGCGATCCTGCGCGGCCTGGACATTCCAGCTTCGGATATTTTATTTTTATTTATTTAATCCGCGGATTATCGGCAATCGGGCTTTCGTAAAACGTTTGCGCATTATCGGCGAATTCAGGCGAATTCACGATTTTTTATTGTCGGGCCGCAATTCGACGGACCGATGAAAACGATACCGCCCGCTCCGGGGCCCGCGGTGCGATGAACTGCATCGTGGGCCCCGGAGCGGGCGTGAGCGACTCACGACCGGTCAATGGCTGCTGGCGCGCGTCGCCCCCAGCCCCGTTTCCGAACGCACCTGCTGCGCGGCGAACGCACCCTTCTCCGCCTTCGCGCGCAGGCTCGTGTCGACGACCGAGAACAGCCACACGCCCACGAAGCCGATCGTCATCGAGAACAACGCGGGCGACGTGTACGGGAACCACGCTGAACCCTTCGGATAACCGAGCGTTGCTTCCCACACCGACGGCGACACGATCGTCAGCCCCACCGACGAGACCAGCCCGAGGAAGCCGCCGATGACCGCGCCGCGCGTGGTGCAGCCCTTCCACATCATCGACAGGAACAGCACCGGAAAATTGGCCGACGCCGCCACGGCGAACGCCAGCGACACCATGAACGCGACGTTCTGCTTCTCGAACGCGATGCCCAGCAGCACGGCGATCACGCCGAGCACCAGCGTCGTGATGCGCGACACCTTCAGCTCGTCGGCACTGTTGGCCTTGCCGTTCTTGAAGACGGTGGCGTAGAGATCGTGCGACACCGCGGACGCACCCGACAGCGTGAGCCCGGCCACCACCGCCAGGATCGTCGCGAACGCCACGGCCGAGATGAAGCCGTAGAACACGTCGCCGCCCACCGTCTTGGCCACCAGCACCGCGGCCATGTTGGCCGTGCCCGCGCCGCCCTTGATCACGCCCTTGGCCACGTCGGCCAGCTCCGGGTTGGTCAGCACCAGCGTGATCGCACCGAAACCGATGATGAAGATCAGCACGTAGAAGTAGCCGATCCACGTGGTGGCCCAGAACACGGATTTACGCGCTTCCTTCGCATCCGGCACCGTGAAGAAACGCATCAGGATGTGCGGCAGGCCGGCGGTGCCGAACATCAGCGCCATGCCGAACGAAATGGCCGAGATCGGATCCTTGATGAACCCGCCCGGCGACATCACCGACAGCCCGATGCGGGTCGCGTCGTCCGGCGCCTTGCCGGCGTTCGCGGCGATCGCGGTCTTGACTTCCACCGCATGGGCGAACAGCGCCTCCGGGCTGAAGCCGTACTGCGCGAGCACCATGATCGCCATGAAGGTCACGCCCGCGAGCAGCATGCACGCCTTGATGATCTGCACCCAGGTGGTGGCCGTCATGCCGCCGAACAGCACGTAGACCATCATCAGCGCGCCGACGATCACGACCGCCACCCAGTAGTCGAGACCGAACAGCAGCTTGATGAGCTGCCCGGCGCCCACCATCTGCGCAATCAGGTAGAACGCCACCACCACCAGCGTGCCGATCGCGGCGAAGCTGCGGATCGGCCCCTGCTCGAAGCGATAGCCCGCGACGTCGGCGAAGGTGAACTTGCCGAGGTTGCGCAGCCGCTCGGCCATCAGGAACGTGATGATCGGCCAGCCGACCAGGAAGCCGATCGAGTAGATCAGGCCGTCGTAGCCCGACGTCATCACCGCCGCGGAAATGCCGAGGAAGGATGCGGCCGACATGTAGTCGCCCGAGATCGCCAGGCCGTTCTGGAACCCGGTAATGCCGCCGCCGGCGGTGTAGAAATCCGCGGCGGAACGCGTGCGCGACGCCGCCCACTTGGTGATCCACAACGTGCCGGCCACGAACAGCGCGAACAGGACGATGGCCGTGGTGTTGGTGGCCTGCTTGGCGGTCTGCCCGACATCGCCGCCGCCCGCGACGGCCGCGCCGCATACGCCCGCAGCCAGCAGCGCGACCAGCGTCATCGAAAGTGTCTTCTTCATTGGGCGACGTCCTGCAGGATGTCCTGCGTCAGTTGATCGTATTCGTTGTTCGCGCGGCGCACGTAGATGCCGGTGATGACGACGGTGAACACGATCACCGCCATGCCGACCGGTACGCCGACGCTCGTCACGCCGGTGCTCACCGGCTTCGCGAGGAACGACTTGTCGAATGCGATCAGTGCGATGTAGCCGTAGTACACGATCAGCATCAGCACGGTCAGGCAGATGCCGAGCGTGTTGCGCCGCCGCTTGAGCTGCGCATACTTCGGATGCGCTTCGATCTTTTTCACCAACCCATCATGCATCGCCTGTCTCCTGGTTTGCTTTTTGAATGAGTGTGGCGATTCTGGACGGCGAAGCTGACTGCGTGCTTACTCGGTCTTTCGAGGACGCACTATGGTTTTCCCTAGCGGAACGGGGCGTCGCGACGCTGCCGCACGCGAGACGCTTGACGGGTGTACGCGGCCATGCGCAGGGCGCGCCGTCACGTCGACGTCAGTTTTTCGGCGCCGCGACGCGGGTTGGCGCAGATGCAAGCGTTCGATCGTTCTCGACAGGCGGAGTGTCGCGCGCAGCGTCGCTCACGGATCGAGCGCGCCGCCCGACCATCCCGCCGACGGACGCGAACCCGTCAGCTTCAGCGCGACGTCGCCCTGCGCGACCAGCCGCTCGCGATTGCGCGTGACGATACGTCCGGCCTGCGGCGCGACCAGCACGTGCTCGCTGCCGGGCACGCCAGGATGCGCGACGATCCGCGCGATGCGTTCGCCCGCGGCGACCGTCGCACCGAGTTCGCGTTCGTACACGAGCACGCCCGACGCCGGCGCGAGCACCGTCTCCATGTGCGCGATCGGCACGGCCTCGCCGTGCCAGTCGTGCGCGCCGGCGGGCTCCGCGATCACGCCGCGGCCACGCAGGAACGCCAGCACGCCGTCGGCATCGCGCTCGGCGAGCGCATCGGATACATCGGATTGCCCGCGCAACTCGACCGTCGCGACGAGCCGTTCGCGCAGGCCGCCGTTGCGCGCCCAGTGCGCGGCGATCGCGCCTTCGAACGCGCCGTCGTCGTCCTCGTCCCACAGAATCGCGACGTCGACGCCGAGCGCCGCCGCGAGATCGCGGCTGACCGGCCACATCTCACGCTGCACGTACAGATACGGCAGCGCTTCGGAATCGGTATGCAGGTCGAGCACGATATCTGCGTCGCATGCGGCGTCGAACAGCGTGCGCTGCCAGGCGGCGAATGTCGTCGCGGGCCGGCGCGCCGCGGCCGATTCATGAAAATGCCGGTTGAAATTGCGCTGCGTCGCATCGTGGAAGCGGCCGAGCAGCCGCCCTTGCCGGAATTGCGCAAGCCCGAGCGGGTTCGCCTGCGGCACCACCGTCACCGTGCCGCGCAGCATGCCGCGATCGTGCGCCGCGCACAGCCGCGGCAGCAAGCGGTGCAGCACGAGCATGCCGGCGATCTCGTCCGCATGCACGCCGGCCTGCAGATGCACCCGCGGCCCGTCGGCGCCGGCCAGCCGCCACGCGCGGATCGCGAGCGGCTGCCCGGCGTCGCCGGGCACCGGCCAGGTCAGCACCTCGATCATCGTCCGTTCTCCTTCGGGTTCGGCTTGCCCATCACGACGCCGCGCGCGAATCCGCGCCGAGGCTCGCGACGAATGCCGCAATGCGCTCGCATGCGTCGGCCAGCTTCGCATCGTCGACGACGAAGCCGAAGCGCACGAAGCCGGATGCGGTATCGCCGAACGCGCTCGCGTCGAGCAGCGCGACCTGCTTCGCGCGGAACAATCCCCACGTGAATGCGTGCGCGTCGAGCCCGGTGCCGCGCACGTCGACCATCATGAACATGCCGGCTTCCGGCAGCAGGCAACGCAGCCCCGGCACGTCGCGCAGGCGCGCGTAGGCCAGGTCGCGGCGGCGCCGGTACAGCTCGCGCATGTCGGCGACGATCGCGGCCTTGTTGTCGAGCGCGGTGACGGCCGCCTGCTGGATGAAGCCCGGCAGCCCGTACAGCATGCACAGCGCCAGCCGCTCCGCGTGCTCGATCAGCTCGGCCGGGCCGATCGCCCAGCCAACCCGCCAGCCCGGCATCGCATGCGATTTCGACAGGCTGCCGATCGTCACCGTGCGTTCGGCCATCCCCGGCAGCGACGCGATGCTGACCAGGTCGCGCTCGAACGTCAGTTCCGCATACACCTCGTCGGACACGACCCACAGATCGCGCTCGCAGGCGAGCCGCGCGATGCGTTCGAGATCGGCGCGCGGCAAAACGACGCCGGTCGGGTTGCACGGCGTCGCGAAGAAGATCGCCTTCGTGCGCGGCGTCACGGCCGCTTCGAGCGCGTCGAAGTCGAGATGAAAGCCGCGCGACGCATCGACCGGCACCGGCACGAGCGTCGCGCCCGACGCGCGCACGCTCGCCTCGTACGTCAGGTACATCGGCTCCGGCACGATCACCTCGTCGCCCGTCTCGCACAGGCACATCGCCATCGCGAACAGCGCGTTCTGCGCGCCGGCCGTCACGATCACGTGCTCGGCACCGACCGCCTGCCCGGACGCCTTCGCATGCTCGCGCGCGATCACCGCGCGCAACTCCGCCCGGCCGCGCACCTCGCTGTAGTGCGTATCGCCGCCGCGCAGCGCGGTCACCGCGCGCTCGACGATCACGTCGGGCGTCGCGAAATCCGGATCGCCGACGCTCAGGATGATCGCCGGTTCGCCCGCCGCGACGGCCGCCTGTGCCGCGTAATGAATGTCCCATGCAGTCGTGCGCTTGCCCTGCAGGCGATCGACCAGCTTCGAATAGTTCATGCGTTCTCCGTCGCGCGGCGCCCGGGCGGCCGCCGCGTCTTCAAGGGTTCGTTCAACGCGGCATGCGTACCGGCACACGCCGCTCGAGCCGGCCGAACGCGCGTTCGATCACGAATGCGAGCACGACATAGATCACGGCGATCGCCAGCAGCGGCTCGTAGGTCCGCAGCGTCTGCGCGCGTATGTAGTTCGCGGCGCCGAGCACGTCCATCACGGCGACCGTCGACGCGAGCGCGGTCGATTTCAGCAGCATCACCGTCTCGCCCGCGAGCGTTGGCAACAGGATCTGGATCGCGCGCGGCAGCCACACGCGCCGCGCGATCATCGACGGGCGCATCCCCATCGCGCGCGCCGCCTCGATCTCGCCCTTCGGTACGCCGCGCAGGCCCGCGCGCAGCACCTCGCCGACATACGCGCCGACGCTGATCACCAGCGCGAACGCGACATACCAGAAGCCGTCGCGCAGGAACGGCCACAGCACGCTGTCGCGCAGCGCGGGCCAGCCGGCGAACAGCGAGCCGACGCCGTAGTAGATCAGGTAGATCTGCACGAGCAGCGGCGTGCCGCGTATCACTTCGGTGAACGCCTTGCTGACGCGCGCGACCACCGGGTTGCCCGACAGCCGCGCGAACGCGACGACGATCGCGAGCGCGAAGCCGAACACGGCCGAGATGACGAGCAGCTTGACGGTGGTCAGCACGCCGAGCAGCAGCAGCGATCCGTAGGAAGACAGTACGCTCAGATCCATGAGGTTGATCCGGTTCGGTCAGACAATGCGTGAGAAGACCCGGCGCGGCTCACGATGCCGGCATCCAGCGGCCGAAACGCCGCTCGATCTCGCGGAACAGCATGCCGGACAGCGACGTGATCGCGAAGTACACGGCCGCGACCATCAGGTAGTAGTGCATGTACTCGCGCGTCGACCCGGCTGCCTGCTTCGCGGTGTAGAGCAGCTCGCTGTAGCCGACCACGCTGATCAGCGCACTGTCTTTCACGAGGATCAGCCACAGGTTCGTGAAACCGGCCAGCGCATACGGCGCCATCGCCGGCAGCGTCACGCGGCGGAACACGAGCGACGGTGGCGCGCCGAATGCGCGCGCCGCCTCGATCTGCCCATACGGGATCGCGAGAATCGCACCGCGGATGATCTCGGCCGCATACGCACCCTGCACGATGCCGAGCACGATCACGGCCGCCGCGAAGCCGTTGACCGCGACCGGCCCGGCGCCGATCGCCGTCATCAGCAGGTTGATCGCGTCGGTGCCCGCGTAATAGAGCAGCAGGATCAGCAGCAGCTCGGGCACCGCGCGGCACAGCGTCGTGTAGCCCTGCGCGAGCCGCTCCAGCATGCGCACGCCGGACAGCTTCGCGGCCGCACCCAGCAGCCCGAGCACGATCCCGGCAACGAACGCGCCGAGCGAAATCTCGAGCGTCACGCCCGCGCCCTGCAAGAGCGCGACGCCCCAGCCTTCCGGGTCCATGCCCAGGTAGCTCACCCATCCCCAACCGTCCATGCCGCCTCCTCGTCCGTGCGTGACGCCCGTGTGCGCTCGCTCAGTGCGGCCAGAGGTCGATCGGGAAATACTTCTTCGCGATCTGGGCGTACTTGCCCGACGCATGCAGTTGCTCGAGCGCCTGGTCCATCTGCTGCTTGAGCGGTGCATCGGCCTTGCGCATCCCCGCGCCGACCCCGTAGCCGAAGATCGCCGGGTCCATCTTCACGCTGCCGGGGCCCTTCAGCTCGAACGCGGACCCATCCTTCGACTTCAGGAAATCGAGGATGCCGAGCTGGTCGAGATAGATCGTGTCGATGCGGCCGGCGACGAGGTCGGCGTTGCAATCGTCCTGCGTGTTGTACAGGCGCACCGTCGCGGTCTTGCCGTAGGCCATCTTGATGAACTCGGCGTTCGCGGTCGAGCCCTGCACGCCGATCACCTTGCCCTTCAGCCCGTCCGGCGTCAGCGTGAGCTTCTGGTTCTTCGCGCCGACGAAGGTGCCCGGCGTCTCGTAGTACGGCCGCGAGAACGCGATCACCTTCTGGCGCTCCGGCGTGATCGACATCGAGTTGAAGATCACGTCGATCTTGTCGCTGAGCAGCGCCGGGATGATGCCGTCCCACGCAACTTCCTTGATCTCGCACTTCGCCTTCATCTGGTCGCACAGCGCGCGGATCAGGTCGGCCTCGAAGCCGCTCCACTGACCCGTCGGGCTCTTCATCAGGAACGGCGGATACGGCTCGGCGGCGACCCCGAAGCGCAGCACGCCCGACGAAGCGTGCGCGGAACCGAACGGCGCGAGCGCCGCGAGGACGAGACTCAACAGGCACAGCAGACTGCGTACGACACGTTTCATGGTCGGACTCCTTGCGGGAAAGATAGGGATCGGGGCAGCCGGCCGCGCGGGCACGCACGGGTCGCCCCCACGGTTCAGTGGCGTTGCCGATGCGCGTTGACGAACTGGCGGCAGCGTTCGCTTTGCGGCGCGTCGAAGATCTCGGCCGGCGAACCGCTCTCCTCGACCCGCCCTTCGTGCAGGAACAGCACCTTGTTCGACACGTCGCGCGCGAACGCCATTTCGTGCGTGACGAGAATCATCGTGCGGCCTTCGCACGCGAGATCGCGAATCACCTTCAGCACTTCGCCGACGCGTTCGGGATCGAGCGCGGACGTCGGCTCGTCGAACAGCATCACCCTGGGCCGCATCGCCAGCGCGCGCGCAATCGCGACGCGCTGCTGCTGGCCGCCGGACAGGAACGCGGGATAGACGTTGCGCTTGTCGGCAAGGCCGACGCGTTCGAGCAGCTGCTCGGCGCGCGCGATCGCTTCGGCGCGCGGTTCGCGCAGCACGTGCACGGGCATCTCGATCACGTTCTCGAGCACCGTGCGGTGCGCCCACAGGTTGAAGCTCTGGAACACCATCCCGAGCCGCGTGCGAATGCGTTCGACCTGGCGCGGATCGGTCGGCACCGTGCGACCCTTGCGGTCGACCTTCAGGCCGATCTCCTCGCCATCGACCACGATGCGTCCGCGGGTCGGCGTCTCCAGCAGGTTGATGCAGCGAAGCAGCGTGCTCTTGCCCGAGCCGCTCGCGCCGATCAGCGAGATCACTTCGCCTTCGCGCGCGCTCAGCGACACGCCCTTCAACACCTCCAGCTCGCCGAACCGCTTGTGCAGGTCCGTCACCTGCACGCGCTCTTCGACGGCCGCCTTCACGCTCTCCACCCGCGCCAACATGCTGTCTCCCGTGTCGAATTCCGATGCCCGTCCCACGCGGGATCGCGGCGTCCTGTTGAATGGCCGACCAACCTCATGCGGAGTCGAGTATAGGCGCTGTTGAACGGTGGTTCAACAGATTTCAATAATCGGGAAGCAAGGGTTTTCGCGGGTTCCACGCCGCTTTCGATGGTGTAATTGAACAAGCGTCCGACACTCCCCTATAATCGGTGCCATGACGATTCCGTAAGGTCACCCCGTGAAAAAGACTCCTGGCAGCGCACCGGTTCAGGCCCGCAGCCGCGGCATCCGCGAAACGCCCGCGGTGCGGCAGCAATCGATCATCGACGCGACGATGCGCTGCATCGCGCGCTACAGCTATTCGGAAACCACGATCGACCGCATCTGCGCGGAAGCGAAGGTGTCGCGCGGGCTGATCAACCATCACTTCCAGTCGAAAGACGAGCTGATGGCGCAGACCTACAAGCGGCTCGCGTCCGACCTGCTCGACGTGTCGCGTGCAGCGGCCGCGAACGCGACCGGCCCCGAGGACAAGCTCGACGCGATCATCAAGGTGTGTTTCGCCGCGCCGGTGTTCGCGCCGAAGAACGTGAAGGTGTGGCTCGGCTTCTGGAGCGTCGCGCACAGCGACCCGGTGATCCGCAAGGCGCACAAGGAGCTGTATGCGGGCTACCGGCAAGCCCTGAAGAAACTGTTCGACCAGATCGCGGAAGTACGCGGCGGCACCGTCGACAGCGATCTCGCCGCACTGACGCTGACGGCCGTGATCGACGGGTTCTGGCTCGAGCTCGCGCGCGACCCGACGTCCTTTACCGCGGAAGACGCGCTGACGAGCTGCCTGCGCGTCGTCGATACGTTCCTGCCGCCGCCGAAGACGGCCCGCAAGCGCGCGTAACGCGGCGCGCCACCGGCGACATGACGCTTTATCGCCGCCGGCAACCCGGCGGCGCAGCCGGCGGCCTCGCATCGCGAGGCCGTTCGCGTTTTCAGCGCGCGCGAATCTCGATCAGATACGGCGCGTCATGCGCCGCCGCCTCGCCGAGCGCCCCGGCCAGCGACGCGCCCTCCTCGACCCGCTGCGCGCCCCATCCATACGCCCGCGCGATCGCGACGAAATCCGGCGTATGCAGATCCACGCCGACCGGCTCGACCCCGCCGTCGACCATCGCACGCTTGATTTCGCCGTAACCGCCGTTGTTCAGCAGCACGACGATCACGCGCGCCCGATGCTGCACCGCGGTGCCGAGCTCCGCGAGCGTGTACTGGAATCCGCCATCGCCGGCGACGCAGACCACCGGCCGCGACGCATCGCCGAGGCTCGCGCCGACGGCCGCCGGCAGCCCGTAGCCGAGCGAGCCGAACCCGACCGACGCGTTGAACCAGCTGCG
The DNA here is from genome assembly GCF_002223205.1 of Burkholderia sp. AU27893. Taxonomy (NCBI): domain Bacteria; kingdom Pseudomonadati; phylum Pseudomonadota; class Betaproteobacteria; order Burkholderiales; family Burkholderiaceae; genus Burkholderia; species Burkholderia sp. AU27893. The sequence goes on from NZ_NKFD01000004.1 coordinate 1,577,668, forward strand.
CGGGCGCGGCGCCGCGAAGCCGACGTTGCCCGCGTAGACGATGCGCGTCGAATCCCCGACGATCGCCGCATCGGGCAGCGCGTCGCGCACGCTGTCGAGCAGCGCGAGATCGCGGCGCATTTCGTCGTTCAGTTCCTGTCGCGCCGCCGCACGGCACTTCGTCGCGCGTTCGACGCCGCCGCGCTCCGCACGGGCGAGCGCGTCGCCGGGCCACACGCGCCGCAGCGCGCGCAGGGTTTCGCCGACGTCGCCGAGCAACGGCAGCGCGGGCACCGCATTGCGGCACAGCTGCTGGGGATCGATATCGATCCGCACGAGCGGCGCGGGCATCGAGAAACTGCGCGTCGCATACAGGTCGTAATCGGTCGGTCCGAGCTCGGTGCCGAGCGCGACGATCAGGTCGCTGTCGCGCATCAGGGCGCGCACCGCGTCGCTCGACGCCGACCACGCGATGCCGAGCGGATGCGCGGGCGGCAGCACGCCACGCCCGTTGATCGTCATCACGACCGGCGCATCGAGTGCTTCGGCGAGCCACCGTACGTCGTCGGAGGCGTCGAGCGCGCCGCCGCCCGCCAGGATCAGCGGTGCGCGCGCGGCAGCCGCTTTCGCGCGCAATGCGTCGATGCCGTCGGCCGACGCGGGGCCGGGCGCGACGCGCGGTGGCACAGCCGGCACGGGCGGCAATGTGTCGGCCGGCGCCGCGAGCACGTCGAGCGGGATCTGGAGGTGCACCGGGCGCGGCCGGCCGCCCGAGAACACCGCGAACGCGCGCGCGATCGCCTGCGGCAATGCGTCGGCGCGCGGCACCGTATAGCTGAACGCGGCAACGTTCCCGGCGAATGCGTGCTGGTCCGGCAGTTCGTGCAGATGGCCGTTGCCCGAGCCGATATCGCCGGACGCATTGACGCTCGAGATCACCAGCATCGGAATCGAATCCGCATACGCCTGCGCCATCGACGTCGCGATGTTCGTCATCCCGGGGCCGGTGATCACGAAGCACACGCCGGGCTTGCCGGTCGCGCGCGCATAGCCGTCCGCCATGAAGCCGAGACCCTGCTCGTGGCGCGCGCTCACGTGACGCAGCGTGCTGCCGGCCAGGCCGCGATACAGCTCGATCGTATGCACGCCGGGAATGCCGAACACCGTATCGACGCCGTAGGCGGCGAGCAGGTCGACGAGATACATGCCTACTGTTTTCATGTCTTTTCCAACGTTCAAGATAGGTTTCTGAATCGCGTACCGGCCGGCGCGGCCACCGTCAATGCGCGAGCCCCGGCAACAATTCGCGCACACCCTGCGCGAGCATCTGGAACGCGATCGCGGTCAGCACGATCCCCGACAGCCGCTCGACGAGCGTCCTGCCGATCTCGCCGAGCCGCCGGCACCACGACGCCGAGCACGCATACGTGAGCCCGATCACGCCCGCATGCAGCACGCAGGCCGCGCTCAGCGCGAGCAGGTCGGACGGTGTATGAAAGCGCGTCGCGGTCGTGATCACGAGCGACATCACCGCGCTGCCGATCGACAGCGGGAAGATCAGCGGCACCGCGATGTAGTTGCGCCACTGCGCATATTCGAGCCGCCGCTCCCCGCCGCTGCGTTCGTCGTTGGCCGTGCCGCGCATCATCGGAATCGACCACAGGCACAGCACGAGGCCGCCCGTCAGCGTCAGCGCACCGAGCGTGAGGCCGAGCATGCGCAGCAGGAACTGCCCGCCCCAGACCGCGCCGACCATCAGCGCCGCGATCCACGCGAACAGCCTGAACGCGATCTGCCGCTGCGTCACGTCGGGAAAATGCCCGGTGACGGCCGCGTACATCGGGATCGCGACCGGCGGGCAGAACAGCGTCAGCAGGCCGGTCAGGAACAGTAGCAGGTCGCTCGACGTCAGGGTCATTGCTCGAACTCTCAAGCGGTCGGATGGTTGAGACGCGTATCGGCATCGTGGCCGGGTGTCGCGATCAGTCCTGCGCGGCTTCCTGCGGCGCGCGCTCGCGCGGCCGCATGTCGCCGTCGAAATCGTCGAGCGTCGGGAACGCCATCGGTTCGAGCCGGTCGAGCCGCGCCAGGTAGTCGCCGTACCGGTCGAGCACGGCCGCGCGCTCGGCATCGCCGATATACGGCACGTGATAGCCAACGAACGACGGCAGCACGTCGAAGCCCGCGTAGCCGAGCGTGCCGCGCAGCACGTGGCGCAGCATCAGGTCCATGTCGCCATGCACACCATCCGCGCCGAACATGTAGTCGCGGCCGCCACACGTGTAGGCAAGCAGCGCGCGCTTGCCGCGCATCCCGCCGCGATCGTAGAAGCGCACGCCGCCGTACACCTTGCCCGACACGAGCACACGGTCGATCCAGCCCTTCATGATCGCCGGCACCGAGCACCAGAACAGCGGGAAGCTCAGGATCAGCACGTCGCACGCCAACAGCTTGTCGAGTTCTGCGGCGATGTCCGGCGCGATCGCGTGCGCGGCGACGTTCTCGCGCTGCTCCAGCGCGTAGACGAGGTAGTCGGGGTTCTTGCGCACGCCGAAATCGGCCGCGCTCGCCACCGGATTCCACTGCATCGCGTACAGGTCGGACACCGTCACGGTGTGCCCCTGCGCCTCGAGCGTACTCACTGCGCGGTGCAGCATCGACGTGGTGAACGACTGCGGTTCGGGATGGGCGTGGACGATCAGGACTTTCATGATGCGATTTTTCTCCGCAACGTAACGTTGAAGGGTGGAACTCACACGGCCCCGGCCGCGCGCTTGCGCAGCAGCGACAGGCCGATCGCGACGCAGGTCGCGACGAGCAGCAGCGTGGACACCGACGCGATCGCCGGGTCGACGTTCTCGCGCATCCCGTCCCACATGCGGCGCGGCAGCGTGTACACGCTCCGGCTCGAGATGAACAGCGTGACGACCAGCTCGTCCCACGACAGGATGAACGCGAACACCGCCGCGGACAGCACCCCCGGCCGGATCGACGGCAGGATCACGTAGCGCAGCGTCTGCGCGAGGTTCGCGCCGAGGCTGCGCGACGCCTGTTCGATCCGCAGGCCGACCGTCGCGAGCGACGCAGACACGGCCACCACGACGTAAGGCACCGACAGCACGACGTGCGACAGGATCACGGCCGGCAGGCTGTCGAGCATCCCGAGCTCGCCCCACAGCCGATAAAACGCGAGCGCCGACACGATCGGCGGAACGATCAGCGGAAACAGGATCACGCCGCGCACGAACTCGCCGCGCCGCGACGCGACCTTCCACAGCCCGATCGCGCACAGCGTGCCGAGCGTGACCGAAATCGCCGACGACGCCAGCGCGATCAGCCCGCTTTGCAGGAAGCTCGACACCCAGCCGTCGTCGTCGAGCAGCACGCCGTAGTGCCGCAACGACAGCGCGCCGTCCGGCATCGACAGGTAGTCGCTCGGCGTCAGCGAGACGGGCACCGACACGAGCAGCGGCAGCATCAGGAACAGGATCGCGGCCCACGCGACCCCGACCACCAGCGCGCGCCCTGCGGTCATTCGGTTCTTCATCGGTTCGTCCTCCGTTCGAATCAGCGCGCGCCGAACAGCTCGCGCAGGTCGACGAAACGCGCGAGCAACGCGAGCGCCGCCAGGATCGACGCCAGCAGCAGCGACGCGAGCGCCGCCCCGCTGCCCCAGTTCACGAGCTGCAGGATCTGCGTGCTGATGTACTCGGCGATCATCACCGTGCGGCCGCCGCCGAGAATCACCGGCGTCACGTAGAAACCGAGCGAGAAGATGAACACGAGGATCGCCGCGCCGACGATGCCCGGCCGCGTCTGCGGGAAATACACCTTGCGGAACGTGACGAACGCGCCCGCGCCGAGCCCCTGCGACGCACGCGCGAGCTGCGGGTCGATGCCCTTCATGTTCGCGTACAGCGGCAGCACCGCATACGGAATCATGAAGTGGATCATCCCGATCACGACGCCGATCTCGTTGCGCATCAGCGGCAGCGGCGCATCGATCAGCCCGACGCGCATCAGCAGCGTGTTGACGAGCCCCTGCTCGCCGAGCAGGAACAGCCACGAGAACGCACGCACCAGCACCGACGCCCAGAACGGCACGAGCAACCCGAACATCAGCGCCATCCGCTGACGCGGGCCGACGTGCGCCATCGCATAGGCGATCGCGTAGCCGAGCGCGACCGAAAACACCGTGGTGACCGCGCACACGCGCAGCGTCGTCCACAGCACGCGGTGCACGCCGTGGTTCTCCAGCAGCCGCGCGTAGTTCTGCAGGCCGGGCGCCGGCACCGTGAAGCCGAGCCACAGCACGCGCACGAGCGGAACCACGTACAGCACGATCAGCACCGCGAGCAGCGGCACGACGAGCAGCCAGTAGCGGTCGGCCTTCGCGCGGCCGAGCGGGACGGTGCCCGCGGCGGGAGGAGACAGGGTAGTCATGGCGTCACGCTCACGAGACGGCGGATCAGGACGACATCAGGTCGGTGTACTGCGCGAGCGTCGCTTCGTAATGCTGCGCCCACCATTCGGGATTCACCTTGCACTGCTTCGCCCAGTTCTCCGGCGTGCCGGGATTGTCGGCGCGTAGCGCCTGCGGCACCGCCGCCGTCGCGGCCGGCGTCACCGGCCCGTTGCCGAGCAGGGACAGCAGGCGCACCTGCGGCTCGACACCCTGCACGAACTTGATGAACTGCCACACGGCGTCGCCCGACGGGTTGTTCTTCGGCACGCCCCACACGTCGCACGACGCGAGCCCCTGCTCCCACGTATAGCGGAACCGGCCGTTGCGCTCGCGCTGGATCACGTTCGCGCGCGTATGCCAGATGCACGCCATGCTGACTTCGCCGTTGCGCAGCAGTTGCAGGCTGTCCGCGCCCGAATCCCACAGCAGCACGTTCGAGCGCAGCTCCTTGAGTTTTTTCAGCGCGCGCGGCACATCGATCGGATAAACCTTGTCCTTGTCGACGCCGTCGGCCATCAGCGCGGCTTCGAGCGCGCCGCCCATCCACTTCCACAGCCCGCGCTTGCCCGGAAACTTGCCGACGTTCCAGAAATCGGCCCAGTTCTTCGGCGGATTCGCGCCGAACTTGCGCGCGTCGTAGACGAGCACGTAGCTCAGCAGGTACGACGGCACGCCGAAATCCGACGCGAGCCCCGGCAGCGCGTTGCGGCCCACGACCGAGTAGTCGATCGGCCGCAGGAAGCCCTGCTTGCCGAGCTTGATCGCCGCGAAGCCGTCGAGGTCCATCACGTCCCAGATCACGTTCCGGTTCTCGACCATCGCCTTGATCTTGCCGTCCTCCGGCGACGAGTCGTAACCCATCTTGATGCCGCTCGCCTTCGTGAACGGGTCCATGTATGCGGAGCGGAACGCCGAACGTGCTTCGCCGCCCCATGCGCTCAGCACGATTTCCTTCGGGTTCGATGCCAGCGCGTCCTTCGCGCCGAGCGACAGCAGCGTCGGCGCGATGCCTGCGGCCGCGCACAGCCGCAGGAAATCGCGGCGGCGTTGCGAGGTCACGGGTTGAAGGTCGCGTGCTTGGTCGAGCAGATCCTGCAGATGGCGGTTCGTCATGGTGTCTCCTCCAGGCTGAACAGCGCCCGCACGCATCTCGGCGTTGTCGGGCACGGGGAATCGGCCGGCGACGACGGCAGCCGCCGCGTCGCGCGGGATGCAGCGTTCGCCGCGTCAGTCGGCCGCGATCCGGCAGGTCGCGTCGCGCTCCCACTGCACGAACACGTCCATGCCGGTGCGCGGCGACGCGAGCCCTCGCCACGCGGGCACGTCCGCCGTCATGCAGCCGAGCGCCGACGTCTCGATCTCGAAGCGGTACGACGAACCGAAATAGCTCCAATGACGGATGCGGCCGGCCACTTCGTTGTACGCGCCGCCGCACGACGTCGCGGACACGGCGACCTTCTCGGGACGCAGCGCGAACAGCAGCGTGTCGTCGGCTCGTGCGTCGCACGCGGGCGCGACGAACCGTGTATCGCCGACGCGATAGTGCGTGGTGTCCGCATCGCCGCCGACTGCGACGCCTTCGATGAAGTTGCTCTTGCCGAGGAAATCCGCGACGAAGCGGTTGGCCGGCTGCTCGTACAGCCCGTCCGGCGTGCCGATCTGCTCGAGCCGGCCGTCGCGCATGATCGCGATCCGGTCCGACATCGACAGCGCTTCCTCCTGGTCGTGCGTGACGAACAGGAACGTCGCCCCGAGCCGTTCGTGCAGCGCCTTCAGTTCGACCTGCACCTCGCCGCGCAGCTTGCGGTCGAGCGCGCCGAGCGGTTCGTCGAGCAGCACGAGATCGGGATCGAACACCAGCGCGCGCGCAATCGCGACGCGTTGCTGCTGGCCGCCCGACAACTGGCGCGGCAGCCGATCCGCAAGATGGCCGAGCCGCACGAGATCGAGCGCGGCCTTCACGCGCTTCACCGCGTCGGGCCCCTTCTGCTTGCGCACCATCAGCGGATACGCGACGTTCTGTTCGACCGTCATGTGCGGAAACAGCGCATAGCCCTGGAACACCATCCCGAAGTTGCGCTTCTCCGGCGGCAACGCGACGATGCTGCGGCCGCCCACGCGCAAGTCGCCGGTGGTCGGATGCTCGAAGCCCGCGACGATCGTCAGCAGCGTCGTCTTGCCGGAACCCGACGGCCCGAGGATCGTCAGGAATTCGCCGCGCGGAATCTCGATCGACGTTTCCCGCAACGCATGCACGCTGCCGTAGCGCTTCGACACGCGATCGATCTGCAGGCCTGCGCCGCTCGCGATGCGCTCCGCCGATGCGGTGCGTGCCGCATGCGCCCCGGCCCTTCCTTCCTCCACACCTGCCGACGTCTCCATCACCGCGCTCATCGTGTGTCTCCTGGTCGACTCACAATTGGGTTGAACGTTCATTTAACAGAACTTATACTATGCCGAAATGCGGTCCGCAAGTAGCGGCGACCCTTGCCGGCTCTGACACACCCCGACACACAACAACCAGGAGACAGTGATCAGCATGAGCATCGAGGACATCCGAATTGAACGGCACGACGGCGTCGTGACCCTTCGACTGAATCGCCCGGCGAAGCGCAATTCGCTCGCGCGGCCGCATCTCGACTTTCTTCGCGAGACGCTCGACGCGCTCGCGAACGATCCGGCGGTACGCTGCGTCGTGCTGACCGGCACCGGCAGCGCATTCTGCGCGGGCGCGGACGTCGACGAGTGGGCCGAGGCCGAGCGCAACGGCGAACTCGACACCTACGGGTGGACCGAACGCGCGCACCGTTTCGTGCAGGCGCTCGCCGCGTTTCCGCGCCCCACCGTCGCCGCGTTGAACGGTTCGACGGTCGGCGCGGGCACCGACATCGGCTTCGCGTGCGACTTCCGCATTGCGAGCACGGCCGCGACGCTGCGCTGCGGGTATACGGGCATGGGCTACAGCCCCGACATGGGCGGAAGCTGGTTCCTGCCGCGCCTTGCGCGCCCCGACGTCGCGCGCCGCTTCATCTTCCTGAACGAACGCTGGAACGCGCAGGATGCGCTCGCGGCCGGACTGGTCTCCGAAGTCGTCGACGCCGACGCGTTCGCGGAGCACGTCGCCGCGTTCGCCGCGCGGCTCGCGCAAGGGCCGAGCGTCGCGTTCGGCCATACCAAGGCGCTGCTCGCGCAGTCGCTCACGCATACCCTTGCCGAGCAACTGCGCGGCGAGTTGGCGGCCGGCGTCGCTTGCGGTCACAGCGAGGACGGCCAGGAAGCGCTTCGCGCGTCGGTCGAAGGTCGCGCCCCCCATTTTGTCGGGAGATGATTGATGGATTTTTCGCTGACCCAAGAGCAGGACATGCTGGTGACGTCGCTGCGTCAGTTCGTCGAGAAGGAACTCCAGCCCCATGAATTCGCAGTCGATCGCGCGGACGACGTACCGGCCGAACTCGCCGATTCGATCCGCCGCAAATCGCTCGAGCTCGGCTTCTACGCGTTCAACATGCCCGAGAGCGCGGGCGGCCCGGGCCTCGACTACGTGACGCAGGCGCTGGTGGAGCGCGAGCTCGGCCGCACGAGCTGGGCGCTGCACGTGTTCGTCGCGCGTCCCAGCAAGATCCTGATGGCCTGCAAGGGCGACCAGATCGAGCGCTACCTGAAGCCGGCCGTGCGCGGCGAGCGCGTCGACTGCTTCGCGCTGACCGAACCGGGCGCGGGCTCCGACGCGATGGGCATCCGCACGCGCGCGGTGCGCGACGGCGACGACTACGTGATCAACGGCAGCAAGCATTTCATCAGCCACGCGGATACGGCCGACTTCGTGATCCTGTTCGCCGTCACCGGCGAGGAGGAAGTGCGCGGCCAGAAGCGCAAGCGCGTGACCTGCTTCCTGATCGACAAGGACACGCCGGGCATGACCGTGCGGCGCGGCCCGCACTGCACGAGCCTGCGCGGCTACCACCAGTCGGAGATCTTCCTGTCCGACTGCCGCGTGAGCGCCGCGCAGATCCTCGGCGAAGAGCATCGCGGCTTCGAGCTTGCGAACGACTGGCTCACCGCCGGCCGCGTGATGGTCGCCGCGAACAACATCGGCCGCGCGCAGCGCGCGTTCGAGATGGCCGCCGAATGGGCCGCGACGCGCCATCAGTTCGGCAAGCGCATCGGCGATTTCCAGGGCACGTCGTTCAAGCTCGCCGACATGCAGACCGAGATTCGCGCGGCCGAACTCGTCACGCTCTATACCGCGCAGAAGCTCGACCAGGGCACGATGACCGACGGCGACGCCGCGCTCGCGAAGCTGCTGGCCACCGAGACGCTCGGCCGCGTGACCGATCACGCGGTGCAGATCTACGGCGGGATGGGGTTGATGGACGAACTGCCGATCGAGCGCTTCTGGCGCGATGCGCGCATCGAGCGTATCTGGGAAGGCACGTCCGAGATCCAGCGCCACATCCTGTCCAAGGAAATCCTCCGACGCTACAGCTGACGCGAATCGTCGCGCCGGCGCGCAAGCCGGCGCGCGTTCCGAAAGGACCATCATGACCTCTTCCCCCGAAGTCAGGGATCGCCGTGCCGTTGCCGCGGCCAACCTGCGGCGGCTGCTCGAGCCGGCCCGCATCGCGTTCGTCGGCGGGCGCGGCATCGCGGGCGCCGTACAGCGCTGTCGCCACCACGGCTATGCCGGCGACATCTGGCTCGTCAATCCGAATCATGCCGAGATCGACGGCGTGCGCTGCCATGCCAGCGTCGCCGACCTGCCCGCCGCGCCCGATGCCGTGTTCGTCGCGGTTCCCGCGCGGCAGGCGATCGACGTCGTGCGCGCGCTCGCCGAGCGCGGCGCCGGCGGCGCGATCGTGTACGCGTCGGGTTTCTCCGAAACCGGGGCCGACGGCGCCGCGCTGCAGCAGGCGCTCGTCGACGCCGCCGGCGACATGGCCGTGCTCGGGCCCAACTGCTATGGGTTGATCAACGGCCTGAACGGCAGCGCGCTGTGGCCGGTCGCGCACGGCGCGCCGCGCGTCGAGTCGGGCGTCGCGGTGATCACGCAAAGCGGCAACCTCGCGTACAACCTGTCGATGAGCGCACGCTCGGTGCCGTTCGCGTACCTGGCGAGCGTCGGCAACCAGGCGTCGGTCGACATCGCGCGCCTCGTCGATGCCTTCGTCGACGATCCGCGCATCCGCGCGATCGGCGTGCATCTCGAAGGATTGAAGGACGTGCGCGCGTTCAGCGAGGCCGCCGCCCGCGCCCTCGCGCGCGGCGTGCCTATCGTCGCGCTGAAGAGCGGGACCTCGGCGCTCGGCGCGCAGCTCGCGATCAGCCACACGAGTTCGCTCGCGGGCTCGGACGCGCTGTACGACGCACTGTTCCGGCGGCTCGGCGTGATCCGCGTGAAGGACCCGGTCGGCCTCGTCGAAACGCTGAAGCTGCTCGCGATCGCCGGTGTGCCCGAGCGCCGCACGCTTGCCGCGCTGGCGACGTCCGGCGGCGATGCGGGGCTCGTCGCCGATCTCGGCGAAGTGCGCGGCATCGCGTTCCCGCCGGTCGGCGACGCTGGGCGCCACGCGCTCGGCAACGTGCTGCCCGCCTATGCGACGATCGCGAACCCGCTCGATTTCACGACGACACCGTGGGGCGACGCCGACAAGATGCGCGCGTGCTGCGACGCGCTGCTCGCCGACCGGCCCGGCGCGGCCGCGATGATCCTTGACTATCCGCAGGAAGCGACCGGTGAACGGCCGCTGTGCGACATCGCGGCAAACGCGTTCGCGGCCTCCGCGCGCCAGCACGGCGTGGTCGGCGCGGTCATCTCGGTGTTTCCGGACCTCACGCCGCCCGATCACGCCGCACGCATGGCCGCGGCCGGCATCGCGCCGCTGCAGGGGCTCGCCGACGGGATCGACGCAATCGGCGCGGCGATGACCTACGGCGAGACGCGCCGTCGCGTGCTCGACGCCGATGCGCTGAACGCGCTGCCGGTTCTGCGGGCCGGCAACGGCGGCGGCAATCACGGCGCCACGACGCTGCACGACGAATGGGCGAGCAAGCGGATGCTGGCCGCGCACGGGCTCGACGTACCGGCAGCGGAATGCGTCGCGCCCGCCGATGCGGCGGCCGCCGCGCAGCGGCTCGGGTTTCCGGTCTGCGTGAAAGTGGTCAGCGATCGCCTGCCGCACAAGACCGAGGCCGGCGCGGTCGTGCTGAAGCTCGCGTCGCCCGACGCCGTCGCCGCCGCCGTCGAGCGAATGACCGAACAGGTCGCGCACTACGCGCCGGACGTGCGCGTCGAGCGCATCCTCGTCGAGAAGATGGCCGACGCGCCGCTGCTCGAACTGATCGTCGGCGTGAAGCGCGAGCCGAATTTCGGTCTTGCGCTCGTGCTCGGCGCCGGCGGCGTGCTGGTCGAGCTGATCCGCGACACCGCGACGCTCCTGCTGCCGGTGCGTGAAAGCGACGTGCGCGACGCGCTGCTCGGGCTGAAGCTCGGCCCGTTGCTGACCGGCTATCGCGGACGGCCGAAGGCCGATCTCGATACGGTGGTGGCGAACGTGATGGCGATCGCACGCTTCGCGCAGGCACACGCCGACACGCTCGTCGAACTCGACGTCAATCCGCTGTTGGTGATGGAACGCGGCGCGGTGGCCGTCGATGCGCTGGTGAGGCTCGACGCCTGACACCCGCCGGCCCGCTCATGTATCGCCCGGGCGGGCCGGTGGCAACCGTGCGCGGGTCTTCGCCGCAGTGCGTTCGATGACGCTCGCCGGGCGTGCCGTCCGTGCTCACGCCATCGTCGCCGCGCACATCGCGCAGCGCGGCGACGACGCCACCCTTCAACACAGGCCCGGGCCGGGCCGTGCGGGGAAAACGATCAGAAGTTGTGCCGCATGCCGATGCGTGCGGCGGCTTGCGTGCGGCTCGTCGACGGCGTGAAGCTGTAGCCGATCACCGCATCGACGCCGTTCGACGCGCGCATCCAGTCGACGGCCGCATAGACGTCGGTGCGCTTGGACAGCGCGTAGTGCGTGCCGAGCGCGACTTCGTGCCAGTGATGGCCTTCGAACGTCGTGTACTGGTAGCCCGCGACGAGCGACAGCGCCGGGGTCGCCTGGTACAGGCCACCCGCCTCGTACACGCGCATCGTCGACGATTGCCCGTAGCCCTTGAACGTCGTGTTGCTGAAATCCGCGTTGAGCGTCAGCTTGCCGAGCGTGTACGACGCGCCGATCCCGAAGATCGACTGCGAGTCGATCGAGAACGGCGTCGAATCGTGCAGGTCGGTGACGGCGCCCGTCGCCGGATCGACGGTCGCGACCGTCTGTCCGAGCATCGTCCTCACGCCCATCTGCGCATACGGATCGAGCGCCGCGAGCCGGCGCGGCGCGTTGAGCCGCGTATAGTTGCCGCCTGCCGAGAAATCGCCGTGCGTGTAGCTCGCGCCCAGGCTCCACGCACTGCCGTCGTGGAAGCTGCCCGCATCGTTGCTGAACGAGTACATGCCGCCGACCACGAGCCCGTGGAAACTGTTGCTGACGAACTTCACCGCGTTCTGCAGCCGGTCGCCGCTCTGGCGGTCGAAGTCGCCCAGGTGCACGCCGTAGCCGCTGCCGAACGCGCTGACGTTGTAGTTCGCGGTGAAATCGAATGCAAAGTCGTACTGGTTGCCGAACGTCAGCGTGCCCCAGTCGTTGCCAAGCCCCACGTACGCCTGCCGCCCGAACATCGCGCCGCCCTGGTTCAGCTTGCCGGTGCCGAGCCGGAACCCGTTCTCGAGCTTGAACACGGCCTTGTTGCCGCCGCCGAGATCCTCGGTGCCCATCAGGCCGACGCGGTTGCCGTACGACACGCCGTCGTCGAACAGGTACGCGTGCGCGCCGCCCGTATTGTTCACGTAGGTGATGCCGCCGTCGATGATCCCGTACAGCGAGACGCTGCTCTGGGCGTGTGCGTAGCCGTGGACCATCACCGACATCATGCCGGCCAGCAGGAAGCGCTTCTTCATTTTTCGGTGTCTCCGGTTTTCCGCGCGAGGCGGATCGATTTTTCGTTGTGCGTATCGTGCAGATGCGCCGCCCGCCCTGCTTCGCTTCGGCATCGCGGCGCTGGCGAGTATAGGTTCAGTTGAATGAATGTTCAATTGATTGAACGAAGAATCCGCACCGGTGTTTACACGTATCGGCGATCTCTTTATTGAAAAAACGTTCAACCCGTCATACCATCGACCGGCAGCCCCCATGGACGACGTGCGGGCCCGTTCCGAACCCTGGAGTGCACTGGATGACGACCCACCTCAGCCCCGCCGCCGAGCCGCGCCTGCGCTCGGCCTACGAAGGACAGAAGGCGCGTCCGTACGACCCCGCCGCACCGATCGCGACGCCCCTCGAACTGCATCGCTGCACCGTGCGGCCCGAGTGGGTCGACTACAACGGCCACATGAGCGAATCGTGCTATCTGCTCGTGTTCGGCGACAGCAGCGATGCGTTCTTCCGCTACTTCGGCATCGACGACGACTATCGCGAGGCCGGCTACTCGATTTACTCGGCGGAAACGCATATCCGCCACCTGCGCGAAGCGATGCTCGGCGAACCGCTCAGGCTCACGGTGCGGCTGCTCGACATGGACGACCGGCGGCTGCACGTGTTCCATTCGATGCACCACGCGACGACGGGCGCCCCCCTCGCGACCGGCGAGCAACTGCTGACCCACGTCGACCTGCGCGCGAAACGCTCCGCGCCGTTCCCGGCCGCGATCCGCCGGCATCTCGACGCGATTCACGCCGAACATGCGCGTGCGCCGCACGAGCCGCATGCGGGCCGCGCGATCGCGATCCGCCGCCCGACGCCCGCTTCACGCTGATCTCGCCGACCCACGACGGAGTGTTCTCATGCAGACGAACGACGCCTGGCGCACGCGCGCCGGCCAGCTCGACATCGATTCCCGCGCCTTCGTGGACGGTACGTTCCGCGACGCGCACGACGGCGCCACCTTCGCCTGCACGAGCCCGATCGACGGCCGGGCGCTCGCGCAGGTCGCGCATTGCCGGCAACCCGACGCCGACCTCGCGGTCGCGGCCGCGCGGCGCGCATTCGAAAGCGGTGCGTGGCGCGACGCGTCGCCGCGCGAACGCAAGCGCGTGATGCTGCGCTGGGCCGCGCTGATCCGCGAGCACGCGGACGATCTCGCGCTGCTCGAAACGCTCGACACCGGCAAGCCGATCGGCGACACGACCACGATCGACATCCCGTCGACCGCCTACTGCGCCGAGTGGTTCGCCGAAGCGATCGACAAGACGGGCGGCGAAGTCGCGCCGGCCGACGCGCATCTCGTCGGGCTCGTCACGCGCGAGCCGATCGGCGTGGTCGCGGCGGTCGTGCCATGGAATTTCCCCGCGATGATCGCGATGTGGAAATGCGCGCCGGCGCTCGCGGCCGGCAACAGCGTCGTGCTGAAACCGTCGGAGAAATCGCCGCTCAGTGCGCTGCGGCTCGCCGCGCTGGCCGCGCAGGCCGGGCTGCCGGCCGGCGTGCTGAACGTGCTGCCGGGCTTCGGCGATGCGGGCGAAGCGCTCGCGCGGCATCCAGACGTCGATTGCATCGCATTTACCGGCTCGACCGCGGTCGGCCACAAGGTCGCGCGCTGCGCGGCCGATTCGAACCTGAAGCGCGTGTGGCTCGAACTCGGCGGCAAGTCGCCGCAGATCGTGCTGCCCGACTGTCCGGACCTCGAACGCGCGGCGCGCACCGTCGCGCATGCGGTGTTCTACAACACCGGGCAGATGTGTACGGCGGGTTCCCGTTTGCTCGTCCATCGTGCGATCCGTGACGAACTCGTCGCGCGCGTGCTCGCGATCGCCCCCGAGTACGCGCCCGGCGATCCGCTGTCGCCCGCGACGCGCATGGGCAGCCTGATCGATGCCGCGCAGGTCGAACGCGTGCTCGGCTACGTCGACGCGGGCCGCGACGAGGCGACGTTGCTCGCGGGCGGCAAGCGGGCGCGCGCCGGGAGCGGCGGCCAGTACGTCGAACCGACCGTGTTCGACTGCCCGCGTGCCGACGCGCGGATCGTGCGCGAGGAGATTTTCGGGCCGGTGCTGGCGGTCACGGCGTTCGACGACCTCGATACGGCCATCGCGCACGCGAACGACACGCGCTACGGGCTGGCGGCATCGGTATGGACGGCCAACCTCACGACCGCGCACGAAACCGCGCGCCGGCTGCGGGCCGGCACGGTGTGGGTGAACGGCTACGAGGAAACCGACGACATGAACTTCCCGTTCGGCGGCTTCAAGGAATCGGGCAACGGGCGCGACAACTCGCTGCACGCGCTGGAGAAATATACGGAGTTGAAGTCGACGGTGATCCGGTTGCGGTAACGCGAAACGGGCGGCGTCGGCCACCCGTTTCGTCACGCATTCGATTCGTCTGAACGAGCGCACATACGACAATTCATTCCTAACTGGAAATAATCAATCGCCATCCGGTGATTCCCCTCTCCCGTCGCGCGCTTTAGACTGCCGGATCATCCCCTCCCGGACCCCACCCAATGACCGACGTCCTGCCGCTGACCACCGATCCCGAGTCGGGCCTCCAGTACCGGCTGCGCCCGGCCGCCGGCCGCCCCGCTGCCCGCCTGTTGCTGCTGCATGGCGTCGGCGGCAACGAAACCAACCTGCTGAACCTGGCCGACGTCATCGATCCGCGCATCGAGATCGCGTTCCTGCGCGCGCCGCTCGCGTTCGGCCCCGACCAGCACGCGTGGTTTCCGGTGCGCTTCGGCCCGAACGGCCCCGAAATCGACGCGGCCCGCGCGGACGCGAGCCGACTCAAGCTGATCACGCTGCTCCGCAGCTTCCGTGGCAACGATGACGCAGGCGCCGCGTTGCCGACCGTGATTGCCGGCTTCAGCCAGGGCGGCATCATGAGCGCGAGCGTCGGCCTCACGTCGCCGCAGGACGTCACCGCATTCGCAGTGCTGTGCGGGCGCATCCTGCCCGAAATCGATCCGCTGATCGCGCCGCGCGATGCCCTTCGCCCGCTCCATGCGCTGATCGTGCACGGCCGCTTCGACGACAAGCTGCCCGTCGCGTGGGCCGACACCGCCGACGCGAAACTCACGGCGCTCGGCGTCGCGCACGAAACGCGGCTGTATGCGGCCGGCCACGAGCTGACCGCGGAAATGGCCGGCTCGTTCGCCCGATGGGTCGGCGAACGAGCCGGTTTGAACTGACCTTGGCGGCACGCCGGGGCGCCGGCCTCGAACGACCCGGCGCGCCCGGCGCATACCGCCTTCAGGCGCCCCGCGCCGGATCGGCAACGGCGCGCGTGGCCGCCGACACAAGCGCATCCGCCGCCTGCTCCCGCGCAGCACCGCGCTTCGCCAGCTTCCAGCCGACCACCAGCGCGAGCACGACGACCGGAATCGTTGCGATGGTCCACGTGCCGCCCGGATAGTCGAATGCCATCAGCACCAGCACGCCGACGAGGAAGGCCAGCGTGAGCCACGACGTGAACGGCGCGCCGGGCATCCGGAACGACACGGCCTTCAGCTCGCCGCGATCGACCGCGCGACGGAACAGGATCTGGCACATGACGATGAAGCCCCACGTCGTGATGATCCCGAGCGACGCCATGTTCAGCACGATCTCGAACGCCTGGGCCGGCACGATGTAGTTCAGCGGCACGCCGATCGCATTGATCGCGACCGTGATCAGGATCCCGCCGTACGGCACGCCGCGTGCGTTCATCCGCGACACGAAGCGCGGCGCCGATCCGCCCATCGCGAGCGAGCGCAGCACGCGCCCGGTCGAATAGAGGCCGGAGTTCAGGCTCGACAGCGCGGCGGTCAGCACGACGACGTTCATCACGGTGCCGACGTACGGCACGCCGAGCTTGCTGAAGAACGTCACGAACGGGCTTTCGTGCGCGCTGTACGCGGTCCACGGCAGCAGCATCGTCAACAGCACGACCGAGCCGACGTAGAACAGCGCGATGCGCCACATCACGCTGTTGATGGCTTTCGGCAAGACCTTGCGCGCATCGGCGGTCTCGCCCGCCGCGACGCCGACGAGCTCGATGCTCGCGTACGCAAATACGACACCCTGCACGATCAGCACGGCCGGCAGGATGCCGTGCGGGAAGATCCCGCCGTGATCCGCGACGAGATGCAACCCCGGCATCTGCCCGGCGACCGGATGGCCGCTCGCGAGAAACACGGCGCCGACCGCGAGGAACACCGCGAGCGTGCCGACCTTGACGAGCGAGAACCAGAACTCCATCTCGCCGAACACCTTCACGCCGATCATGTTCATCACCGACACGATCCCGAGCGCGCCGAGCGCGAACACCCACTGCGGCACGTCCGTGAACACGGCCCAGTACTTCATGTAGATCGCGACCGCGGTGATGTCGACGATGCCGGTGGTCGCCCAGTTCAGGTAGTACATCCAGCCCGCGACGAACGAGGCGCGTTCACCCATGAACTCCCGTGCATACGACACGAAGCTGCCGCTGGTCGGCCGGTGCATCACGAGCTCGCCGAGCGCGCGCATGATCAGGAACGCGAACACGCCGCAGACGAGGTACACGAGCGCGAGCGCCGGCCCCGCGTGCTGCAGGCGCCCGCCCGCACCGAGAAAGAGGCCGGTGCCGATCGCCCCGCCCATCGCGATCATCTGCACGTGCCGGGGCTTCAACTGCTTCGCATAACCGACTTCGTGCGACGCGAACATCGCATCGGGGTCGGCATGTCGGGAATCCGCGCCGCCGGCCGAACCGGCCGGGCGCTCGCTGCTGTGGGTCATCGTGTGTCTCCGTTGTTTCTTGATGTGTCGCGCCCCGCGCGGGGGCGCGTCGGATGCAGCCGCGCGCAAGCCGCCGGCGTCACGCCCCGGCGGCCCGCGCGGCCGGCGTCAAAGCACGCGCGGCCGGATCAGCGCTTCGGGTTGCAGCGCTTCGTCGACTTGCGCAGCGGTCATCCACTCGCGCTCCAGCACGACCTCGCGGATCGACTTGCCGGTCGCGTGCGCTTCGGCCGCCACGGCGGTCGCGCGCTTGTAGCCGATGTACGGGTTCAGCGCGGTCGCGAGCGCGACCGAGCGCTCCATCGTTTCGCGCAGCCGCTCGGGGTTCGCGGTGATGCCGCTCACGCACCGCTGCGCGAGCGTCGTGCAGGCGGCCGTCAGGTGGCTGAAGCTGCGGAACAGCGCGCTGGCGATCACCGGCTCGAACGCGTTCAACTGAAGCTGCCCGGCCTCGGCCGCGAAGGTCACGGTCAGGTCGTTGCCGAACACCTCGAAGGCAACCTGGTTGACGACTTCCGGGATCACCGGATTCACCTTGCCCGGCATGATCGACGAGCCGGCCTGCACGGGCGGCAGGTTGATCTCGCCGAACCCCGCGCGCGGGCCGCTCGACAGCAACCGCAGGTCGTTGCAGATCTTCGACAGCTTCACGGCGATCCGCTTGAGCACGCCCGACACCTGCACGAACGCGCCGCAATCCTGGGTCGCTTCGATGAGGTTCGGCGCGGTGCTCAGGTCGAGCCCGGTAATGCGGCGCAGCGCCGCGAGCGCCTTCTCCGCGTACTGCGGATGCGCGGTGATCCCCGTGCCGATCGCGGTCGCGCCGAGGTTGATCTCGCGAATCAGCCAGCCGGCTTCCTGCAGGCGCGCGATGTCTTCCGTCAGCATCACCGCGTAGGTCGAGAACTCCTGGCCGAGCGTCATCGGCACCGCGTCCTGCAGCTGCGTGCGGCCGAGCTTCAGCAAGCCGGCGAACGCGTCGGCGCGCTCCGCGAACGCATCGCGCAGGCGCGCCATCGCTTCGAGCAGGTGCTCGACCGCGAAGCAGGTCGCCACGCGGATCGCGGTCGGATAGACGTCGTTGGTGCTCTGCGCGAGGTTCACGTGCTCGTTCGGATGCAGGTATTCGTACTGCCCGCGCGCGTGGCCCATGATTTCGAGCGCGCGGTTGCAGATCACCTCGTTCGCGTTCATGTTGGTCGACGTGCCGGCCCCGCCCTGGATGATGTCGACGACGAACTGGTCGTGCAGGCGCCCTTCGCGGATCTCGACGCACGCGGCGGCGATCGCATCGCGCAGCGGCTGCGGCAGCAGCCCGAGTTCGCAGTTCGCGTCGGCCGCGGCTTCCTTCACCGCGGCGAGCGCCATCACGAGGTACGGCAGCGACGCGATGGTGCGGCCCGAAATGTCGAAATTCTCCTTCGCGCGCAGCGTATGGACGCCGTAGTAGGCCTCGTTCGGAATGCTTCGCTTACCTAAAAGATCCGCTTCGACGCGGAAGCCGTTTTCTGCCATCGTGCCCTCCTGGGTGTCTCGTGCCGCTCGTCGTGCGTCGCTTCCCGATGCGACGGGTTCGCATTCTATGCCTTTGCAAAAACAACCTCACTTCTGTATTATCGAAAGCGGTTTTGCGTGGGACGCAACAACGAGACTCGAATGAAAAAAGGCGCAAGGGAAACCGGCATCGATCACATGGGCGCGATGCGCGCGTTCGTCAGGGTGGTCGAAACGGGGAGTTTTTCGGCGGTCGCCAAGGAGATGCACGTGTCGACGTCCACCGTCGCACGCAAGGTCACGGCGATCGAGGAGGCGCTCGGCGTCGCGCTGCTGCACCGCTCCACGCACAGCGTGACGCTCACGGAAGCCGGCCATATCTACCTGGAACGCGCCGTCACGCTGATCGCCGATCTCGACGACACCTTGCGCGTGGTCGCCGAGCTGAATGCGCAGCCGAGCGGCCCGCTGAAGCTCACCGCGCCGGTGGCGTTCGGCCGCCGCCATCTCGCGCCGCTGGTCGCACCGTTCCTCGCGCGCTACCCGACGATCCAGCTCGACGTGCGGCTCACCGACAACCACAACGACCTCGTGGCCGGCGGCTTCGATCTCGACATTCACGAGGGCGAGAACTACCTGGACAATCTCGTCGTCCACCGCCTGTCACGCAACGACAGCATCCTGTGCGCGACGCCCGGCTATCTCGACCGCTGCGGGCGCCCGGCCACACCGGACGACCTCAAGCAACACAACTGCCTGCGCTACGTGCATCCGGAAGGCGATCCGCGCTGGGATCTCGTGAGCGGCGACGCGCATCACAGCGTGCTGCCGGCCGGCAACCTCGTCACCGACCATTCTGAGCTGCTGCTCGAAGCGACCTGCGCGGGGCTCGGCATCGCGGAGTTCGAGATCTGGCTGGTGCGCGACCTGCTCGCGAGCGGCCGGCTCGAAGCCGTGCTGCCGCGCTACCGGCTGCAGAACCGGCTGACCGGCGAATATATCTACATCGCGTACCTGGCGAACCGGCGCAGCTCGGCGAAGCTACGCGTGCTGAAGGACTTTCTCGCGGAACACCTCGCGCATATCGGCGAGCTGTCGGCGCTGGAGCTGGCGAAGATTCGCGGCGCGAGCGTGTAGCGCACGCGCCCTGGGTCAGGTTCGCGCCGCTGCGCACGGCCCGCGTCGCGGACCACCGGCAGCCGCGCGGCCGTGCATCCGCGCCGTTCAGGCCGCCTGCAATTCGAATGGGAACGTGACGTGCCCGATCTCGACACCCTGCGTGTTGAGCATCCGCGGCCGGTGGAAGCCGGCCAGCGGCGCGCGCTGCTCGGCCGTGCCGATCTGCAGCCGCTCGAGCAGTTCGCTGACGACCATGTAGAGCACGTCGAGATTGCCGTCCTCGATCTTCACCGAGATGCCGAGCGCGCCGTCGGCGCCCAGCGCCCGCGTGCGCTCGGACGCCCGCACGCCGATCCCGTAGCACGCATCGGCGCCGAGCTTGCCGACCACCTGCCCGTCGAACGCGTTCATCAGCACCGTGCAATAGCGCCCTTCGCCGGCAACCAGCTCCGGATACGCGGTCATCGCATGATGAATGCGCGCCAGCGCGCGCACGCGACCGGTGATGTCCCCTCCGCCCGCTTCCACCGTGTCCGCCCCGTCGGCCAGCGACGCGTAAAGCCGCGCGAGCCGGTCCAGCGAAAACGCCGGCGTCGGCAGGTTGCACCCGTCGATGCCCCACTCGACCTCGTCGTCGCGCAGCCCGCACGCATCGGCCACCACGTGCTTCACGCGTACCTGCATCGGATGCTCGGGCAGATGGTAATCGGCGATCGCGGCGCCGATCGCCTGCGCGCCGGCCAGCATCCCGACGTGCTTGCCCGAACAGTTGCTGCACACGCCGGTCGGCGTGTAGTCGCGCTTGATCCACGCGCGGTACACCGCGTCCGACAACGGCGGATGGCCGCCGCAACGCAAGTCCGATTCGTGCGCGGCGACCTTGGCGAGCATCGCGCGCGTGCGTTCGATGTGCCGGTCCTCGCTGCTGTGCGACGCGCACATCAGCGCGATATCCGCATCGTCGAAGCCGAAACGCTCGGGCGCGCCCGTCTCGATCACCGACAGCGCCTGCGCCGGCTTGGCCGCCGAGCGCGCGAGCGTCATCCGGAACGGATCGCCGAACCGGGCCAGCAACCTGCCGCGTGCATCGACCACCGCCACATGGGCGACGTGCGTGTTCTCGATCGCATCGCCTCGGTACGTGACGACTGCTGCGCGTTGGGTGTCCATCGTGTGTTGTCTCCATGCTCGGGGCCTGCTTGCCGGGGCCCGTCCAACCGGTACGGCAGTGTATCGAGTCCCCGCCGCCGCGCATTGGCCGGTGATGGAAAGTGGTGTTGCACGCCACGCAAAGGCAATCCGTCCCCCACGAAAGCCTGACCAAATTAGTACAAAACCCATTCGATCGTTTACAGAATTAGTACCAATCCGTACAATTGCGACCGCAAACGCGAATCATACGCATTTACATTGACGTTTTCCGATGTTCCGTGCTGCCGCCCGGCATCGAGAAGACGCGCCCGCTCACCGAATTTTCTGCTGCCTCTCGATATGCCCGCCCAGTTCAAGACGAGGCCTCGCGCCCTCGTGTCGGCGCTGACCTGCTCCGTGTTCCTGACCCCGCTGCTCGCTTCCGCCGAAACCGCCCCTGCTCCCGCACCCGCCGCCGATCAGCCGGCCCCGTCCGCCGACGTGCAGGCGACGCTCCCGACGATCAACGTCAAGTCGACCGCGCCGTCGGACATGCAGGTGAAGCGTTCGCCGTCGTACAAGTTCACCGCGCCGCTGCTCGACACGCCGCGCTCGGTCACGGTGATCCCGGAGCAACTCATCAAGGAAAAGAACGTCACGTCGTTCGCGGACGCGCTGCGCACGGTGCCGGGCATCACGTTCCTCGGCGGCGATGCGGCCGCGAACCCGTCGGCCGATCGCCCGGTGATCCGCGGCTTCGAATCGCGCAACTCGATCTTCGTCGACGGGATGCGCGACTCGGGGCTGCAGAACCGCGAAACGTTCGCGGTCGAGCAGATCAGCGTGATCAAGGGCCCCGACTCGGTCTACGCGGGCCGCGGCTCGGTGGGCGGCAGCATCGACATCGTCACGAAGACGCCGAAGAACGACAACTTCATCAACAGCAGCATCGGCTTCGGCACCGACGGCTACAAGCGCGCGACGGTCGACGCAAACCACAAGATCAACGACACGACGGCCGTGCGCCTGAACGTGATGGGTCACGACGCGAACCAGGCCGGCCGCAACGACGTGTACAACAAGCGCTGGGGCGTCGCGCCGTCGATCGTGTTCGGGCTGAACACGCCGACCACGGTCACGGTCAGCTACTACCACATGAACTCGTACGACATGCCGGACTTCAGCGTGCCGTTCCGCGCGTCGGGCGGCACGCCGGTGCCGACCGATCGCGGGCAGTTCTTCGGGTTGAACACGCGCGACTACCGCTACGGGCAGACCGACACCGCCCAGGTGCGCGTCGAGCACAAGCTCAATGACGACTGGAAGCTGAAGAACACGACGATGTTCGGCCGCTCGACGCTCGATTACGTCGCGACGAACCCGCAGATCCTCGCGTCGAACCCGGCCATGCTGAGCCTGCAGGCGAAGAGCGGCAAGTACGCGCTCAACGGCTTCTCGAACCAGACCGAAGTGACCGGCAGCGCCAGCCTGTTCGGCATGAAGCACACGATGACGGCCGGCGTCGAGTTCAGCCATGAGCAGGCGCGCTACGAGGGCTACCTCGTGTCGGATTCGGCCGGCAACAACATCCGCTCGGGCGGCCCGTGCTCGGTGGCCGGCAACTGCACGCCGCTCGCGGGCGGCTGGAACCCGAACATGCCGTGGACCGGCAACATCGTGCTGAACGGCGACAAGGGCTTCCCCGGCGCGACGACGAACACGCGCACCGACACGGTTTCCGCGTACCTCTTCGATACCGTGAAGCTGTCCGAGCGCTGGCAGTTCAACACGGGGCTGCGTTTCGACCGCTATGACACGACCGGCAAGCAGGCCGGCGTGGCCGACCTGTCGAACACGTCGAACCTGTTCAGCTACCAGTTCGGCCTCGTGTTCAAGCCGGTGAGCAACGTGAGCCTGTATGCGTCGTACGGCACGTCGTCGAACCCGCCGGGTTCGAACGGCGGCCTCGGCGGCGGCACCGACCAGATCACCGCGACGAACCAGGATCTCGCGCCGGAACGCTCGCGCAACATCGAGATCGGCGCGAAGTGGGATGTGCTGCAGGATCAGCTGTCGCTGACGTCGGCGCTGTTCCAGACCGAGAAGACCAACGCACGCGTGAGCGACGGCCTCGGTCACACGGTCAACGCGGGCAAGCAGCGCGTGCGCGGCGTCGAATTCGGCTTCGCGGGCAACCTGAGCCCGAAGTGGCACGTGTTCGGCGGCTACTCGTACCTGAACGCGATCACGACCGATGCCGGCCCCGGCAGCCCGGGCGCGTCGGGGCTGCCGATGGTGATGGTGCCGAAGCACAACTTCACGCTGTGGACGAGCTACGACGTGATGCCGAAGCTCACGCTCGGCGCCGGTGCGACGGTGATGAGCCAAACCTATGCGTCGGTATCGGCGACGACGAAGAAATGGACGCCCGGCTACGCACGCTTCGACGCAGCCGCGACGTGGCGCGTGAACAAGACGATGGACGTGCAACTCAACGTGCAGAACCTGTTCGACAAGAAGTATTACTCGAGCGCGTATCCGATCTACGCGACGTGGGCGCCGGGCCGTTCGGCGATGGTCACGCTCAACTTCTATCAGTAATGCGGTTGGCGGCGGGCGGGCGCGATGCGCCCTTCCCCGCTGCGCTCACCACGGCAGCGAATACGTCTTCACGTTCGTGAAGCTCTTCATCGCTTCCTGCACGCCTTCCTTGTAACCGAGCCCCGAATCCTTCACGCCGCCGAACGGCGTCAGCTCGAGCCGGTAGCCCGGCACTTCGCGCACGTTCACGCTGCCGACTTCCAGCTCGGTGATGAAGCGCGTGATGTGATCGAAGCGGTTCGTGCAGACCGACGACGACAACGCATAGTCGGTGCTGTTCGACATCCGGATCGCTTCGTCGATGTCGCGAAAGCGCATGATCGGCGACACGGGGCCGAAGGTTTCGTATTTCACGAGCGGCATGTCGGGCGTCACGCGATCGATCACCGTCGGCGAATACAGCGCGCCGTCGCGGACGTTACCGACCAGCAGCCGCGCGCCGCGCGCGATCGCGTCGTTCACCTGCTGCTCGCAGAACTTCGCGGCGGCCTCGTCGATCACCGTGCCCATGTCGACCGACGGATCGGACGGATTGCCGTACGACCACGCACGCGTTTTCTCGACCACGAGTTCCGTAAAGCGATCGGCCACCGCCTCGTGCACGAGCATCCGCTTGATTGCCGTGCAGCGCTGCCCTGAGTTCTTGTACGAACCCGACACCGCTAGCGTGCTCGCTTCGTCGAGATCGGCGTCTTCCATCACGATGATCGGATCGTTGCCGCCGAGTTCGAGCACCGCGCGGCGGTAGCCCATGCGCGACGCGATCGACTTGCCGATCGACACGCCGCCCGTGAACGTGATGAGATCGATCGCCGGGTTCGTGATCAACTCGTCGGCGATCTCCTTCGGGTCGCCGGTGAGCACCTGCAGCATCTGCGGCGGCAGGCCGGCTTCGTACAGGATGTCCGCGAACAGGTAGCACGACAGCGGCACCTTCTCCGACGGCTTCACGACGATCCGGTTGTTGGTGGCCACCGACGGCACGATCTTGTGCGCGACCTGGTTCATCGGGTGATTGAACGGCGTGATCGCCGAGATCACGCCGAGCAGCGGATCGCGCTGCGTGTACACGCGGCGCTTCTTGCCGTGCGGGGTCAGGTCGCACGAGAAGATCTGACCGTCGTCCTTCAGCACTTCACCGGCACCGAACGTCAGCACGTCGGCCACGCGCCCCGCTTCGTACGTCGAATCCTTGATGCACAGGCCGGCCTCGGCCGTGATCAGCGCTGCAATCTCGGCCGTGCGCGCACGCACGATGTCGGCCGCACGGCGCAGGATCGCCGCGCGATCGTAACGCGTGAGCGTCGGCCGATAAGCGCGTGCAACCGCGAAGGCACGCCGCACGTCGTCCAGCGTCGCCTTCGGCACGGTGCCGACCAGCGCGCCGTCGTACGGGTTGCGCACGTCGATGACCGCGTCGCGCCACACGCGCTGCCCGTCGATGCGCAGCGCTTCGTGTCGCACGTCGGATGCGGGAATCGGCTTCAGGACCGTGCTCATGTCTTCTCCGTCTTGATGCAGCGTGATCGTGGTCACGCTTTCGGTTAGCGCACCACCACCAGCCCTTCGTATTCGAGGCAGCGGCACAGCGTCGCCCAGGCCGGCGTATCGGGCCATTCACGCGCAAGGGCATCGATGCGGATCGGCCGCCCGAATTCGCGCGACGCGCACGCGAGTAGCGTGTGCGCGATGCCGCTGCGCCGATACGCGGGTTCGACGTACAGCCGCGTGAGCGACGGCGATCGCACCGCACCGCCACTGTCGTCGTCGATGCCGAGTTCGCCGATCGCCTCGTCGTCACGATACGCGACCGCCGTCGCACGTGCATCGTCGAACACGATGCGGATCACGCGTTCGCAGCGATCCCTGAACACGACGACGTGCATGGCGCGCCTCTCCCTGGCATCCCGTTGCAGGCGAACGCGATGCGCGCACGCCTCCCTGCGCCCGCGACCCGGGGACTAATCCGGATCGTCCAGCGGCGACGGTTTGAGTATCGTCTTGCCACGTCGGCGCGCAGTAGTGCCAGACGGTACCTTTCATTGAGTCCACATCCGCGGCGCGGCGCGCGTATTCTCGCGACATCGCGCCCCTCGCGGGCCGCACGCACGCCACGCGCACCGCCTCGCGTTTCCCGTACCGATCACAGGAGGAAGCATGCCGAGTCGTACCCCGACCGCCTTATGGGCCCAGCAGTTCCGGCGGTCGTCGGCGTCGAGCCTGCAGGACCAGATCCGGCGGATGCTCGTGGCCGCGATCCTCGACGGCCAGCTCGCGCCCGATGCCGCGCTGCCGTCGAGCCGCGAGCTCGCCGACCAGCTCGGCGTCGCGCGCAACACCGTAGTGCTCGCGTACCAGATGCTCGTCGAAGAGGGCTACCTGATCTCGCGCGAACGCAGCGGGCACTTCGTGAACCCGAAGATGCTCGAGGGCGTGCCCGGCTTCTCGGCCGCCAAGCCCACTGTGCAGCCGGGCGGCAGCGAAGAAGCTCCAGGCCGCCCGGCATGGGACAAGCGCATCGCGCATCCGCCGTCGAGGCAGCGCAACATCGTGAAACCCGCGAACTGGCAGCATTACGAATATCCGTTCATCTACGGGCAATTCGACCAGTCGCTGTTTCCGACCAACGACTGGCGCGAATGCTGCCTGAAGGCGCTGTCGGTGATGGAGATCCGCAACTGGGCGCCCGACCTGATCGAACGCGACGACGAATCGCTGATCCAGCAGATCCGCACGCGCGTGCTGCCGCGGCGCGGCGTGTTCGCGATGCCGGACGAGATCGTCGTCACGAACGGCTGCCAGCAGGCGCTGTACCTGATCGCGGACCTGCTGTGCGGCAAGCACACGACGGTCGGTTTCGAGAACCCCGGCTATCCGGATGCGCGCAACATCTTCGAGAACCGCAACGCACGGCTCTTGCCGCTGCCCGTCGACGGCCACGGGATCGCGCCCGACGCGCTCGGCGCGACGCTCTCGCGCTGCGACTACGTGTACGTGACGCCGAGCCACCAGTGCCCGACTACCGCGACGATGCCGGTCGAACGCCGCCGCGCACTGCTCGATTGCGCGCAGCAGCATGACTTCGTGATCATCGAGGACGACTACGAGAGCGAGAACACGTTCTCCGGCACGCCGCATCCGGCGCTGAAGAGCCTCGATACGGCCGACCGCGTGATCTACGTCGGCAGCCTGTCGAAGACGTTCGCGCCGGGGCTGCGGCTCGGCTACGTGGTCGGGCCGCGCGAGCTGATCCGCGAACTGCGCGCGCTGCGGCGGCTGATGGTGCGCCACCCGGTTGCGTATATCCAGCGCGCATTCGCGACCTTTCTCGCGCTCGGCCATCACGACGCGCTGCTGCGCCGGCTCGCGCATGCGTACAGCGAGCGCTCGCAGGCGCTGATGGCCGCGCTCGATGCGCACTTGCCGGAAGCGCGCTACGTGCCGGTGACGGGCGGCGCGTCGTGCTGGGTCGAGGGGCCGCCGTGGCTCGATGCGACGCGCCTCGCCGCCGATGCACAGGAAGCCCGCATCCTGATCGAGCCGGGCAGCGTGTTCTTCATGAACGATGAAGGCGACGCGCGGCGCTGCTTCCGGATGGGGTTTTCCGCGATCCCGCTCGAGCGGATCGAACCGGGCGTGCGGGCGCTCGCGCAATGCGTGCGTTCGCAACGTCCGGGGGCCTGACCGGCGGCGAAAAGGCGTCGTGCGCCGACACGGCGCACTCACCTGGAAGCACGCATGTTTTGCGCGCTGCAGCTGGAAAAACAGTTTCAACGATCGGCCGCGAGTCATCCTGCAGCGTGACTCACGGCCACATGCTTGCTGACCGCCTCGTCGGGTATCGATGAACCGCAGACGTGAGCACAAGACGCATCGCTTCGACCAACAGGTGATGTTCCGCTGCCTCATCGAACTCCGCCTACGCCACTCGCTCCCACACGCCGATACAGTGCGACTTCAACACGTCGTCGCCTGAATTCATTGCGTTTCGATTCGTTTAGTAAATCCAATAAAAACATTACAACTCTCCAAATCCGATTGACAACGGATTCGTCCAAATCCTAGTGTTACGACGCTGAAAGACGGCAACAAGCGACGACGCAGCAACGGTTCGATCGACTGGATTGCCAACTAAAAAAGTGGGTGGACAACCGGAGGGGCGATCATGATTCGATTCACGACGCTCGCGGCAATCCTGGCCGCGGCGTGCGCATTGAGCGGGTGCGGAGGCGGTGACGGCAGCGACGGAACCGCGGCGTCGGTATTGGCGGCACGCCCGTCGGATGCCGCGGCCGATACGACCAATCTCGATGACAACCGCAACCTGTCGTTGACGCAGTATGTCGATCCGCTGATCGGCACGCTCGCGAGCAATTCGCCGAACCCGGTGCCGGCGGGACAGGCCGGCAGCGTCGAACCGGCCGCCGGCCTGCCGTCGGGCATGGTGCAGTGGGCGCCCGACACCAACACCACGCCGGCGCCGAGCAACAGCCAGGAGCCGAACTCGCCCGCCGGCTACTACTACGACATCCACTCGATCCAGGGTTTCAGCCTGACGCACATGCCGGGTGCCGGCTGCAGCGGCAACAACGGCGAATTTCCGGTCATGCCGACCACCGACCCGACGCAGCTCGCGCCAACCTTCAGTCATGCGAACGAAACGGCCAGGCCCGGCTACTATTCCGTGCTGCTCGACTCGCAGATCAAGGTGGAGTTGACCGCTACGCTGCGCACCGGCTTCGGCCAATTCGCGTACCCGGCCGGCAAACCCGCGCTGCTGGTACTCGACGCGACCCGCACCAACACCAAGACCTCGACCACCGGCGCCATCACGCAAGTTTCCGACAGCGCCATCTCCGGCAGCACGATCGGCGGCGGCTTCTGCGGCAACTCGGTGCCGGTGCCCGTCTACTTCTACGCCGCCTTCGACCAGGCCTTCACGTCGGCGTCGATTTCGCACGGCGTGGCTCAACTGGGCTTCCGCTCGGGCCAGACGGTCAGGATGAAGATCGGGCTCTCCTACGTCAGCGTCGCCAACGCGAAAGCCAACCTCGACGCGGAAAATCGCGGCTGGGACTTCGCGGGCGTCCGCACGCAGGCCGACCGCATCTGGAACGACCGCCTCAACAGCATCCGCTTGGCGGGCGGCACGCTCGACGCGAAGAAAAAGTTCTACACGGCGCTCTATCACGCGCTCTGGGCACCGAGCATCTTCAGTGACGTGAACGGCCAGTACATCGGCTTCGACAACACCGTGCACCAGGTCGCCAAGGGCCAGCAGGCCCAGTATTCGTCGTTCTCGGGTTGGGACATCTACCGCTCGCTGATCCAGCTGAAGTCGATCCTCAACCCGTCCGAGACCAGCGACATGATCCAGTCGCTGATCAACGACGCGGACCAGTGCGGCGCGATTCCGCACTGGGTCAACGACAACGTCGAGGACGGCGTGATGCCGGGCGACGCCGGTTCGCTGATCGTCTCGAACGCGTATGCGTTCGGCGCGCGGCGCTTCGATACGCGGTCCGCGCTGCAGCACATGGTGAAGATGGCGAACATCCCCGGCACGGCCTGCAACAACGTGACCACCAACGGTGGCCGCGCGAGCTACCTGCAGACCGGCTACATCACCAACGGCGAGTGGGGACAGGCTTCGTCCACGCTCGAATACACGAACAGCGATTTCGCGATCTCGCGCTTCGCCGGCGCGCTCGGCGATACCGCGACGCAGCGCATGCTGCTGAGCCGCTCGGCTTACTGGCAGAACCTGCTCAATACCGCGCTGACGCCGCCGCTGATCGCGGCGCGCCAGTCGAACGGCGCGTGGATTCCCGAGACGCCGAGCAGCGGCGACAACTACGTGGAAGGCAATGCCGAGCAGTACACGTGGATGGTGCCGTACAACGGTGCCGGCCTGTTCGCGCAGCTGGGCGGCAATGCGGCGGTGACGTCGCGGCTCGACCAGTTCTTCACGGTGCTCAATGCCGGCCTGAGCCTGCCCAACTTCTACATGGGCAACGAGCCGACCTTCGAGGTGCCCTGGCTCTACAACTGGGCCGGACAGCCGTCGGGCACGCAGCGCGTGGTGCAGCAGATCCTCGCCAGCGCGTTCGGCACCGGCCCCGACGGCTTGCCCGGCAACGACGACCTCGGCGCCGTGTCGGGCTGGTATGTGTGGGGTGCGCTGGGCCTGTATCCGCAGATCCCCGGCGTGGCGGGCCTGGCGATCGGCAGTCCGCAGTTCCCGCAGATCGATGTGCGGCTCGGCAACGGCCGCACGTGGCGGATTCGCGCCGAGGGCGCGCCTGCGTCCAGCTATGTGCAGTCGCTGTCGATCAACGGTCGCGCCCACGATGTGCCGTGGGTCGCCTACGACGACATCGCGAACGGCGCGACGCTGCACTTCGCGATGGGCAGCACGCCGTCGCAATGGGGCAGCCGGAAACAGCCGCCGTCGTTCGGCGTGCCGGTGGCGGTCAACGCGGTCGACAGCTACAACAATCGCGGCTTCAGCGCGGACGGCGCGACCAATGCCGACGGCCAGGGCGCGGACTTCGACGGCAGCCTGTTCAGCTACTCGCTGAATGCGCTGGCAGCGGCGGGCGTGCAGCCCGGCAAGCCGTTCGCGGTGGCCGGCGCGAGCGTCGCGGTGGCGGGCGGGCCGCTCTCGCTCGACAACACCGTGACCGTCGGCCAGACCGTGATGCTGCCGCCGGGATCGGCCGGCACCGGCGTGGTGGTGCTCGGCTCGGCCAACAATGGCCCGAGCAGCGGCACGGCGCAGCTGAATTTTGCGGATGGATCGAGTCAGGCTGTTACGCTGGCTTTCGACGACTGGACGCTGAATGGCGGCAGCGCGCATGCCAGCGCGGCGATCGCCGTCACGATGGCGTACCGCAATTCGGGCAGCGGCCAGCAGGACAACGTGAAGACCTACATCTTCGCGCAGAAGATTCCGGTGCCGCCCGGCAAGGTGGTGACGAGCATCGTGCTGCCGCGCCAGGTGAGCGCCGGCAAGATGCACGTGTTCGGGATCGGGATGACGGCTTCCTGATGCCGGCCTGACCGCCGGGGATGCATCGGGCCTTCCGATGTATCCCCTCGCCGGCCAGCGCTGCTGCCGTGCGGTCTCCGAGACGACTGCACCTTCTTCGGCACTGAAGAGCCTCTATACGGGCACCCGCGTATCTACGTCGGCAGCCTGTCGAAGCCGTTCGCGCCGGGTCTGTCGCTCGGCTACGTGGTCGGGCCGCGCGAGCTGAGTCGCGTCCTGCGTGCGCTGCGGCGGCTGATGGGGAAACATCCGGTTTTGTACATCAAACGCGCGTTCGCGACCTTTCTCGCGCTCGGCCACCACGACATGTTGCTGCGCCGGCTCGCGCGTACGTACGGCGAGCGCTTGCCGGTGTGGAAAGCCGCGCTCGACGCGCATCTGCCGGAAGTGCGACACGCGCTGGTGACGGGCAGCGCCCCGTGTCTGGTCGAAGGCCCGCCTTGGCTGGACGCGACGCACCTCGCGGCCGATGCACAGGAAGCCGGCATCCTGATCGAGCGGCGCTGCGTGTTCTTCATGAACGACGACAGCAATGCGCGTCGATGTTTCTGGATAGGGTTTTCCGCGATTCCGCTGAGCGGATTGAGCCGGGCGTACGGGCCGCCTTAGGCTTGAAATCAGCGATGCCCCCTCAGCACACTGCCATTCTCAACGGTGCTCCCGAGTGCGTATTCTTTGGAGAACGACACACCCCGCCTTGGCTTTCGGCAAGGCGGAGTCTGTCCGAAATCGTCTTCTTCACGGGCGTCTACAGAAACTCTCCTGTAGCCATCGATGTACTCTAGTGGCAAAACCAGGGGTGTTTCCGCATAAATCTCCATCGCCCCTCGAAGCGTGAGAAATTATTTAATTGTAAATCAAGAAAATCAATCCAAATCACCAAACCTAACATACATTGACAGAGGCTAACCTCATAACTCAAAAGGCCATTTTTTCGGCGGGATTTTTTTAAGGTCAACAATCGCCTCAAATCATCTTAATTTCCTATAGGCACCCACACCATACAAGATCGACCGCTTAACGACCTATTGCCTTTGCATTATCTCGGCCATAGTTACTGAGAAATTCACAGGCAAGTATCGTCTTTCCAGGAAACGCCTTGCTTTCACGAGCGGCAATCATTATCGTTCCGGGAACCCCATAGATGAAGACCTGACTTTTGCCATCAATAGCTATCGAACGAGCATAGCCCTTTGTATATTGGTTATACGTCGCGTATCGATTATTTTCCTTATACCCCATCAAAATACCAGCATCTTCCTTGACAAGTTGATATTTTGCAGCAAGTGCATCAGCTCTCTCTCCATCGATCAAAACGCCGATCGAAGTACCCGCCACGAAGAGTTGCCTCGCAGTGAAGCCGTCATGCTCGCTGGCATTGGGCAGTGAGTAGATCGCCGCACCCGAATACATTTCAGCCTTGGCAGATTTTTCTACCTCCCTATACAACGCGTCTGCAACGGCGATTGAATAGGCTGGCTTACACAGTGCAGCGCTCAAGGCCTTGGCGCCAAGGTCAGCAGAGTGAACCACGACGGTCAGATTGACAAGCGAAATAATTCCAATGATCGATATATGGCGAAGCGACAGTTTTTTCACAGTAGTCCTTGGTAGATTAAAGCAGACTTAATAATTTACCATATTCCACATGGAGTTCAATCCTTGATAAATACGGCGGGAGCTTTAGTTACCTCCGATTTTTCTCAGGTCGCCGTGTCTTCTGCCCCCTTTCCACCATGCGCGACTTTATAATCAAGGATCCTCTCGTGTTACCAGCAGCACATCTGACGCTTGGCGCCTACCACTTCCGAAACTATTCGCGCGCCCTCGCCCTCCAGATTTCATTATATTAACGCATATAAACCGACCTTATTAACTTTTGCTCAATAACATCATATATGTATTTCACCCCACGCCCGTTTCCGTACATTCCTTGATTGGAAATTCCAAAGGGCACACCCTCAACCTCATGCACCGAGACCGGAATAAACGAAATGGACATGAGAGTTTCCCCATCGTTAAATCCAATTTCAATTTCATAATTCCCCAGAGGCCATTCACCTTTCGAGAATTTCAAAAATTCAGATGCCGCAAAATAAATGACCTCAAAACACCTCCCCGAAAAAGAGAAATCCCCCGGATACTTATTAACCAGATTTTCAATCTTGTCATCTCTATGGTTCACGCTCGCCTCCGGTCACTGTGTAAACCTTAATCTTCCCGCTCGGCGTACCAAGATACGAACGACGGCACTTTTCGACTCGGATACCTCGGCATGCCACGCGCAGCATCGGGCTCGAAGTGCTGCGTCTGCGCGTCGTCCAGCAGGTTGCTCGCCGGATCGAATGCGAACGTCTCTTCACCGAAGATGCCGGTGGCCACCACGAGCCGCCCCCCGGATCGGGGCGATAGGTTCGCATGCCGTTCTGCGTGTCCTCGATCCGCTCCAGCCAACCCGCGCGATCGTAGGTGTAGCTGCGCTGCACGAGCCGCTTTCCGCCCGGCGTTTCACTGCGGGTCTCCTACAGACGATCCGAAATCAACCTCACCAAATCATTAAAAATTCTGCCGAGATTTTCCTTTAAGTGCTCAGCATTACCACTGAATTTAAAAATATCTCCAACAACAACTCTCCCATCCTGACGTGTTAAGTCGGCAGTCAGCTCGTACAGTCCTTCCGCACCATTTAGATCAAGTGTTAGATCGATCTCGCTTGGATAGAAACTCACGTACGCCGTACCACCTAGCATGTTTTGATAAAAGCCAGAGCTCGATGATTCGAGCATTACTTTCTCACCAACTTCGACCTCCACTGCCTCAACGTACCTCACCAAATAGTCACAAATATCGCTTGCCATCACTTTTTCCCCTTGCCAGTGACCGATCCCAATATACCTTCTGTCAGAGGGTGTGTTGATCCACTCCCTCTGGATTTAGCCCAATCAGTCAACTTGGAATCAGCAGAATCGTTTATGGGTCTAATTGTTACGTGACCGTTTGGCTTGTCATTCGTCGCTTGTAAGCCACACGAGCAAAGCTTTTTCACGTCTAACACAACGTATTTCCCGCTATCCAGTCCGGCCTCTGACGTCGCCGCCGATAGACCAGGCTCTTTCCCGTCGATACGAGTCGTGTCTTTCCCCAGTCTTGGTGTCAGACTATCAGGTGTTCCAGACGCATTTCTGAAAACGGTTCCGCTCGTTAGAACTTTCGGCTCGAAGCCAGAGAGCCCAAGCGGATCGATCCAGCTTATCGGATTCGGCGCGTACTGGAAGCCGTTCAATCCGCCCGCGAGCCCAATTGGATCTTTAGATATGAACCGCCCGCTCTGCGGATCGTAGTACCGATACCGGTTGTAATGCAGCCCCGTCTCATGATCGAAGTACTGCCCCTGGAAGCGGATCGGGTTCCGAACACCCGCCTTGCGCGCCGCCTCGCTGATCACCTCCTTCGCTTCACCCCACGCTCGGTAACGCGCGCTCCACGCAATCTCACCCTGCTCGTCCGTCACTTCCTGCGGCGTGCCGATCTGGTCACACTGGTAATAGCCGATCCGCCCAAACGCCACCGGCCGGTTCGTGCGACTCCACAGCGGGTCCCGGTCGATGTCGTAATGTTCATCATAGTCCGGCCGTTCGTGCAGCGGAATCCATCCCGGATGCGTCGCCTGCACCATCGGCACGAAGCTGTTCGGCTCGTACACATAGTGCGTCGTGCGGCCATTGCCACCATGCTCGCCCTTGCCGCTCTCCCACGCCAGCGTATCGCCGTCCCATCCATATAGCGTCAGACCATAGCCATACTCCGCATTGAGCCGCGCCGTCTCGATTGCATGGTAGTCGCTACCGTCGAGCGAACTGACCCGAACCCGCGCATTCGATTCCTTCGCCATCCGCCGGCCTAGCGCGTCGTACCAGTAACGCACGCTCACCTTGACGGTATCGAACCGAACGAGCCGATCGAAGCCGTCCCACTCGAACCACGCCCGATCGCCATCTTTCCGGCGTTCGATCAGGTTGCCGTATTCGTCCCACCTATAGTGCGTGCCCGCATACTCGCACAGCAGGTTATCCAGCAGCGCCGGGCGCCCCTGGATTCGACTCGAATACCCCGGTATGCCGCGCGCAGGATCAGCCTCGAAGTGCCGCGTCTGCGCGTCGTCCATCAGGTTGCTCGCCGGATCGAATGCGAACGTCTCCTCGCCCAGCATGCCGGTGGCCGCCACGAGCCGACCCACCGGATCGTATCGATAGGTCCGCATGCCGTTCTGCGTGTCCTCGATCCGTTCCAACTGACCCGCGCGGTCGTAGGTGTAGCTGCGCTGCATGAGCCGCTTTCCGCCCGGCGTTTCGCTCCGGGTCACCTTCAGCTTCTGGCGTAGCAGCCTTCCCGCCGCATCGTATTCTTGCGTCTGGGTCAGGCCATTGCCCTGCACCCGCTCGATCTCGCGATGCAACGCGTCCCGTTCGATCTGCACCAGTTCCGTGTCATCGAGCAGCACGCCATGCACATGGCCGCTGCCATAGGTCAGAACCGCCACCCGGTGGCCGTCCGGGCGGATCGTCGCCACGCGCTCATTCAGCACGTCGTATTCGTGGCGCCACACCGCGACACTCGCTTTCTTCAGGAAGCGGAAGTGCTGGTGTTCACGCGTGACATTGCCTGCTTCGTCGTGGAACCACTGCAGGCGGCTCGCGTCATTCTCCGCAAGGACCATCTGGCCGTTGCCGTTGTACGCGAATCGCTCTTGCTCGCCGTATTTCCACTGGCGGGCGTCCGCGTCCCATTGCCCGGTCTGGCGCGACGTCAGCCGGCCAACCGCATCGAAGCCAACCGCCGTGACCCGATGTCCCTTCTCCCCGCTCAGCACGTCTTGAAGCACACCCGAGGCCGGATCGTATCGGTAGCGGGTCGTCTTGCCATCGAACCCCGTTTCGGCCAGCAACCGGCCCACCGGATCGTACGCAAACGACGTCTCGCGCCCGTTCTCGTTCGTCAACGCTTCCAGGCGACCCAGCTTGTCCCATCGATAACCCAGCGACTCGCCATTGGCCCCCGTGCGCGTGGCGATCAGGCCCGCGCGCGTATAGCGCCATTCGGTTCGTCGCAGCAGCCCGTCGACGTGAGCCAGTAGCCGCCCTTCCGCATCCCGCTCGAATTGCTCGACGACGCCATCGGGACGAACCACTTCGGCCAGTTGCCCTTCGGCATAGCGATACTGCGTCACGCTCCCCGCTGCATCGGTGAATCGCTCCAGTTGCCCGCGTCCGTTGTACTGCCATCGGCTCGTCTTGCCCGAGCAATCGGTATATGACGACAACTGGCCGGTCGGGCTGTAGGCAAGCTGCTTCTTTCCGCCCTTCGCATCGACGATTTCCACCGGCTGGCCGAGCGCGTTGTTGACGTATTCCGTCTTGTTGCCGAGCGGATCGATTTCCTCGATCAGTTGATCCTTGGTGTTGTAGTCGCGCAGCCACACGCCGCCTTCGCCATCGCGAATCTTGCGCACGTTGTCGCGGGCGTCGTACGCGAAATACACCGTGTAGCCGTCGGCCCGGGTATGCGACACCGGGTTGCTGCGCTCGTCGTAGGTAAAGGTCTCGACGCTGCCGTCGGGATGAATGTGACGCACGATGTTCTTCGCGTCGTCCCGGAACAGCCATTCCGAACGTCCGTCCGCATGCCGGATGCGGTACGTGTAGCCCAGAATGTCGTAGTAGTACCAGGTCTCGTGGCCGAGCGCGTCGGTGACGTAGGTCAAGCGAATGTTCGGATCCCACTCCAGCGTCGTGTCGTAGCTGCCGTCGTCGGCCCATTCACGCACGGCCCTGGCCGTCGCGCGCTCACCGTCCCAGCGCAGGTTCATGCCTCGACCCGTGCGGTCCGTGTAGCGCGTGACCAGGTGGTGCTGATACGTATAGCTTCGGCTTGCGTCGTTCTCATCGAAGGCCTCGATCAGATCGCCGGCGTCATCGAACATATAGTGAGCGAGCTGCCGCACCGGCTTGCCATCTTCGATCAGCCAAACCTGCGCCACACGCCCCTGCGTGTCGGGCACCACGCGGACGTGGGCATCGATCGCAACCTCATCCCCGTGATAGGACATCAGATCGGACGGCAACAGCGTATGGCCGGGCACGGTCTGCGGGTGATCATAGGCGATCGCCAATCCCGCGCCGTTGCGCAGCACGATACTGGTCAGCCGGAAATGCGCGCCATGACGCTCATAGGTTTCCTTCGCGTC
Source organism: Burkholderia sp. AU27893 (assembly GCF_002223205.1). Taxonomy (NCBI): domain Bacteria; kingdom Pseudomonadati; phylum Pseudomonadota; class Betaproteobacteria; order Burkholderiales; family Burkholderiaceae; genus Burkholderia; species Burkholderia sp. AU27893. Next base: position 1,614,551 of record NZ_NKFD01000004.1, read on the forward strand.
GTAGCCGCGCGCCAGTGTGATGGCCCGATCGGACACCCGTACCAGCGTCACGTTCTCGATGGCGTCGTAATGGAACGCGCCGACCTTCGGCAGCGGATACGCATGCGTGCGGCCGTCCGCCGCGTGATAACGAAGGCTTTCCGGCAGTGCATCGTTATGCACGATGTCGAACCGCGTCATGTAAGGCGTGATCCACCGCGCGCCCATCGGCCCATCGTCATAGGCGGCCAGATCCGACCGATACTGGCGGCGCCAGGTGAACGGGAACGGCCCCGGCAAGGTGAAGTCGTCGTGATCGATACGCTCGGCGCCGCGTGCGAAGCTGATACTGCCGATGGTCCCTGCACACTCCTTGCAGCCGCCATCCTGTCTGGCTCCCGCCTGCACGGGAATCCCGTCGACGGCGCCTTGGCCATGGCTTTGGGAGGCCTGACCGCTCCTGTTTTCAGGGACGTTGGCGCCCTGGCCCTTGCGGGCATGCTTCTTTCGATACGCTTGAACCACCGCCAACAGCAAGGTCAGCAGCTTGGCGATTGCACCGACGCGTGGATCGGCGAGGGTGGCCAGTGCCCCCTTGCACATCCCGGCGAGTTCTCGAATTTTCCGGTCGACGTCAGCGGCCATCTGCTCACGCTGTTGTCTGGTGGTGGTGACGTTCACCACCTCGTTGGAGACCGTTTCAACACTCGCCTTGATCGCGTGATACAACGACCAAAGCCCCTTCTTGAGGCTGGCCTCCGGGTCGCGGACAAAAATCTCGGCGGCCTGACTCGCCTCCTTGGCCGCCAACGCCGCATTGCCCTCTGCGTTCAACTGACCCAACGCCGCCTTCTTCATGCCGTGGGCCATGTCCAGCAGCATTTTTTCCAGCAACTCGCCCGCGTCCTTGAGCATCGCGTCCAGTCGAACCTGCGCCTCCTGCACGAACTTTTCCAGGTCCCCGACGATGGTCGCATTCAGATGCGACGCCAGCAGCCCGACCAGCACGTCGTTGGCTTCGACTTTTACCGCACCCTTTGCCGCCGCTTTCAACTGGACCGCCAGTTCACGGCGCGCCTCTACCAGCATCGGCCTGAGGCTCATGCGAGCCGCTGCCAGAGTCGGCGGCACAGGAATGACACCGATCAGGTCGATACCGATGTCCACCCAGTCCATCGCATCGGCATTCGGCTTGCCGTACAACGCTTTCACGCCCAGCGCCACGCTCACCAGGGCAATGACGTTACCGATCACCGGCAGCCCCTGCGCGACGTTGCTCACCCGTTCCAGTGTGACGACGCCGCCGCTGATCTCCCGCAGCCACTGATCAAACTTGCGGGAGGCGGCAGCAATGTCTTCCGGGTGAATGGTGTTCAGCGGTGCGACAGCCAACTGCGGGGGACGGGGAGCGACAGCAGTCGAAGATCCGGTCATGGCGAGAAATCGAGAAGATTCAGGAATGGGGGAATGCGATGCGGAAGCGAGCGGCGAAGCGCGCCCGTTATACGAAACCGGGGGTACGCACGTCGGGCATGGTCGGTCCGGCTCGACCGGGCCCCACGTTGGCGGTCGCGCCCGCCCCCCCGAGCACGGCCCGGGCGCCGGAGAGCCCCGTGCCGACGAGGCTGCCCGCAGCGCCCGCGGTGAACGCGCCAACCAGTTGGCTCAGTTGCCGGCTCGCATTCGCCGCGGCGCCCGCGCCCGACAACACCTGCGCGGCAATCTCGCGGGCCTGGGCGGGGGCTCCAGCGGACGTCTTGCGCACGTCGTCCGACGCACCGTCCGGCCATTCGGCCTTGCGCGCGTAACTGCCCGGACTCCAGGGATCGGCGCTGTCGGCACCGAATGTCACGTGTGCCGGGCCGGGCGCCAGACCGCTGACCGCGGCGTAGCCGTTGGCGCTCAACACGCCCGTGGCGACCCGACCGAGTGCGTCCTCAACCCGGTATGACGACATCACCCCGCGCTGAATCGCATACGTGTTGAACAGTTCCAGATTGCCCTTGCCGGGCGGAGGCGGCTCAGGAAACAGCGCCGCCCGACTCTTCGGTCCCGTGTACGTGAAACTCCCGGCATGCGCCGTATAGCCGCCCGCCGTCATGTGGGTAATGCCGCCGCTGGTGTATTGCGTTGCACTGCCTCCGCCGCTGACCACCAGTTCTTCCTGAGCGCTGATCGTGATGCGGTTCGCCGTGGCCGTCATGTTCAGCTTCGCCAGCAGCGTCAGGTTGTCTTTCAACGCCTTCAATTCGATGTCGCCCGACATTGCGACCAGTTTCCACCCGCACGACTGCACCAGCGTGCGCACACCGCGCGCCACGCTCACCAGCAGGCGCTTGCCCACCGATACGCCAACGTGCCCGCCCGCCGTCAGCGCGAGATGCTCGCCCGATGCCAGGTGGGTGGATTGGGATGTCGTGGCCGCAATGCCGGCCGCGCCCGCCAGTACCAGCAAAGGCGTGCGCATCTCCGGGAACTGACCCGCCTGCGCGTTGGGCAAACCGCTCCCCTGGATATCGTCGCGCTGCGCCTGAAGTGCCTTTGCGACCTCATCCTGGTCGCCCGCTTCCTGTACCTGTTGTTCGCGTGCCGTTGTCGCAAACGTGTCTTGCTGGTCGTGAGCCACCGACAGTCGTTCAACCGTCTCGACCATGTCCTTGGCCGGCTGCGCCGCGCCGTCTCGCGCCTCGGTCGTGATCAGGATGCCCCGGTTCGCACGCATCACGCCCCAGGCCATCGTCGCCAGTTCAAACCCTTCGCCGCGCGCTTCCAGCCGCCCCGGGCGCCCCTCGATACGCGTGTTGTAGCCCAGCACAAGCCGGGATTGGGCGTGATCGCTCGTCACCTGAACCTGCAACTGGTTCGGCGTGTCGTCCACCACGACCTGATTCGCCTGCCCGCCCGCGAGGCTCAGGCTGCGCCAGCCCATCAACGCCTGGTTCTTCGGCAACTCCCAAGGCGGCTGGTTGAACTGGTTGACCTGGCGATCCGACACATACGGCTTGTCCGCATCGCCTTCGTGATAGCTCACCGTCACTTCCTGCCCGATGCGGGGTAGCGCGACAAAGCCGAACCCGCCGCCCTGCCAGGGCGAGGACACGCGCACCCAGCAGCTCGCGTTTTCGTCGCGCTTGCCGAGCCGATCCCAGACGAACTGGATTTTCACGCGCGCGTAGCCGTCGATCCACATGGGCTGATTTTCCGGACCGACCACCACGGCGGTTTCCGGCCCGCATGGCGGCTTTCTCTGCAGAGGACTCCGGAAGACGGCATTCGCCGGCTGGACCACGAAATCGGTGATGCAGTGATATGGTTCGCCGCCCGTCGCCTGATCGTTGTTGCGAATCTCGACCCGCGCGGCAATCACCAGAAACTCGGTGTTGGTCGCCTTCTGCGGATGCCCCTCGACACGAAACGTATGGCCCACCGCCAGCCCGCGCAGATTGCCCCGCCCGTTCGCGCGCCTGCCTTTGCAGCGCTCCGCATCGACACGGACGCCGGCCAGGTACCGGGCTTCCCGAGCCGTATCATTCGGCGTTCCGGACAAACCCATCGTGCCGGCCAGCGGCTGCGAGTAGTCGCCCCACGCATAATGCTCGGCATTGTCGAACGCAATCTCGCTGTACCGGCTCACCGAGTTCGACATCTTTGCCAGAGACTGTGTCGGATCGTAATCGACCACGCTGGCTGCTCCCGGTGTCACCAGCCGCGAGACTTTCAATTCGTGGATATGCTCTTCGTCGATACGTGCGCCAGCAGGTGCCCGATAGAAGATCGAGTCATACATGTTCCCGTGCGGGTGATGCGCGCCCGGGGAGTCGCACAGCACCAGCGTCGAGCCATCCATGAAGTAGTAGATGCCCCATTCGCTCCACAACCGGGCCAGGAAGTCGAAATCCGATTCCCACACCTGCCGCACATAGTCGCGTGCCGGATAGCCGCCGCCCAGGCCGATGGCGCCGAGCCGCCATTCGTACTTGAATGGATAAAGGCTCGAATCCAGCACGGCTTCCGTGATCTGGACGACATTCTGGTTCTGAAAGATGCGATTCTCGCGATTGAGCGTCGCGAGCCACAACCAGGGCCGCACCTTCATTTCGTAATAGGCGTACCGATCATCCTCGCCGGTCGACACCAGTTCGGCGATCAGCCCGGTCACCTCGCGCTTGCCGGCGCCCAGATTGCCCTGCCCCGCTTCGCCGGCCACGCCAGGAACGAACGTCCCCTTGCCGTCGAACTCGATCGAAATGGTCAGCTCGGTACCCACCAGCTTGTCGGGCTCGATACGATCACGCGCCTTGTAGACGGGTAGCGCCGGCACGCTCAACGTCCTGAGCTCGAGCGTGAACGTGGAAAGCTTGCCAAGTGTTTCATCGCCAAGGAGTTTGATCGGCAGAAGAATCGGCTGCCCGGCAAATTCGGGGAGCGCAACGCCGGATATCGACACAACACGGGACTGCGCGGGTGAATACATGACTTCCTCGTCTCTTTCAGCGCAGGACTCCTACACGTTTCACAATTTAGCGATCCGTGAGTTTGCGCTGCTGGGCTTATCCGGATCGAAGCGATGCGGCCGCCGGAACATACGAGGCTCGTGCCTTGCGCATCGTCCACCCGCTCCGATTCCGTGCAGGACGTCCGACAAGGCGGCCGTCCGCGATCCGCTAGATGCTATCCGCAAACTCCATCCCAAAAAACACCCGGAAGGTCCACGCGGCAAGACACAATGCCGCACTTGTGACCCAACACTTAAAAAGTGTGAAGCAGACCATCCTCTTCCGCCCTGCAGCCAGGCACCCGCTCTGGCCCAAGCGAATCCCCCCCACTGGCGCTACCGCCAAAAACGAGCGCTCACTAACGTGTCGATACCGCGTGCCGCATGCGCGCCAGCGCCTTGCGCACCGCTCACCATTCGACAGGAGACACGTTATGGCAGACACGCTCACCGCCCCCGTCACGGCCGCCACGCTCGCGGCATTTTCCGACGCCTTCAACCGGCACGACACCAATGCGTTGATGGGCTTCATGACCGAGGACTGCGTGTTCGACGCGGCCGGCGGCCCCGACATCCACGGCACGCGCTTCGTCGGCCGTGACGCGGTACGCGCCGCGTTCGAAGCCGTGTTCAAGACCTTCCCCGACGCGCACTGGGGGCACGGCCGCCACACCGTCGCCGGCGAGCGCGGCGTCTCCGAATGGGTGTTCACGGGCACGCACGCCGAAGGCTGGCGTATCGAGGCCGAAGGCTGCGACCTGTTCGAATTCCGCGACGGACTGATCGCCGTCAAGCGCGCCTTCCGCAAGGAACGGCCGAAGCAGCCGGCCTGAGCGCAGCGGCCAGGCCACCGTGCCCCACGTGCATTTTGAAACGAATCGATTCATTTCATTCCACATTCCCCGGCAGCGGGCGGAATGACTTGACCGGCCTTCCCCAGCAAATAGCATCTGGAACAAGACGTTCCGTTAATTGAACAATCGGAGACAACCCATGAGCGAACAATCCACTTCCCTGCGTGCATCGGCGAACGGTCCGCAGGACATGACGCCGTCCGAAGCCTTCGTCGAGACCCTCGCGGCCAACGGCGTGACCGACATGTTCGGCATCATGGGCTCCGCGTTCATGGATGCGATGGACATCTTCGCGCCGGCCGGCATCCGCCTGATCCCGGTCGTGCACGAACAGGGCGCGGGCCACATGGCCGACGGCTATGCGCGCGTGTCGGGCCGCCACGGCGTCGTGATCGGCCAGAACGGCCCCGGCATCAGCAATTGCGTGACGGCGATCGCGGCCGCGTACTGGGCGCACAGCCCGGTCGTGATCGTCACGCCGGAAGCCGGCACGATGGGCATCGGCCTCGGCGGTTTCCAGGAAGCGAACCAGCTGCCGATGTTCCAGGAGTTCACGAAATACCAGGGCCACGTCACGCACCCGGCGCGGATGGCCGAATTCACCGCGCGCTGCTTCGACCGCGCGCAGGCCGAGATGGGCCCGACGCAGCTGAACATCCCGCGCGACTACTTCTACGGCAAGGTCAAGGTCGAGATTCCGCAACCGCGCCGGCTCGATCGCGGCGCCGGCGGCGAGCAGAGCCTCGACGACGCGGCCGCGCTGATCGCGCAGGCAAAGTTCCCGGTGATCATCTCGGGCGGCGGCGTCGTGATGGCCGACGCGATCGAGGAATGCAAGGCGCTCGCCGAACGGCTCGGCGCACCGGTCGTCAACAGCTACCTGCACAACGATTCGTTCCCGGCGAACCATCCGCTGTGGTGCGGCCCGCTCGGCTACCAGGGCTCGAAGGCGGCGATGAAGCTGCTGTCGCGCGCGGACGTCGTGATCGCGCTCGGCTCGCGCCTCGGGCCGTTCGGCACGCTACCGCAGCACGGAATGGACTACTGGCCGAAGGACGCGAAGATCATCCAGATCGACGCCGATCACAAGATGCTCGGCCTCGTGAAGAAGATCTCGGTCGGCATCTGCGGCGACGCGAAGGCCGCGGCGATCGCACTCACGCAACGTCTCGAAGGCCGCACGCTCGCGTGCGACGGCTCGCGCGGCGAGCGCGCCGACCAGATCGCGACCGAGAAGGCCGCGTGGGAAAAGGAACTCGACGACTGGACGCACGAGCGCGACGCGTACAGCCTCGACATGATCGAGGAACAGAAGCACGAGAAGCCGTTCAGCGGCGGCCAGTACCTGCATCCGCGCCAGGTGCTGCGCGAACTCGAGAAGGCGATGCCCGAGGACGTGATGGTGTCGACCGACATCGGCAACATCAACTCGGTCGCGAACAGCTACCTGCGCTTCAACAAGCCGCGCAGCTTCTTCGCGGCGATGAGCTGGGGCAACTGCGGCTACGCGTTCCCGACGATCATCGGCGCGAAGGTCGCCGCGCCGCACCGCCCGGCCGTGTCGTATGCGGGCGACGGCGCGTGGGGCATGAGCCTGATGGAAACGATGACCTGCGTGCGTCACAACATCCCGGTGACGGCCGTCGTGTTCCACAACCGCCAGTGGGGCGCGGAGAAGAAGAACCAGGTCGACTTCTACAACCGCCGCTTCGTCGCCGGTGAACTCGACAACCAGAGCTTCGCGGCGATCGCGCGGGCGATGGGCGCCGAAGGGATCACGGTCGACCGCCTCGAGGATGTGGGCCCGGCGCTCAAGCGCGCCATCGACATGCAGATGAACCAAGGCAAGACCACGATCATCGAGATCATGTGCACGCGCGAACTCGGCGATCCGTTCCGTCGCGATGCGCTGTCGAAGCCGGTTCGCATGCTCGACAAGTACAAGGACTACGTGTAACGCCGCGTCGTCGACGCAACCCCGTTGCCGGCCGCGCGCCCCGCTCGCGAGGCCGGCCCTCCGGCCGGACGCCGTGCCCCGTGCGGGCCGCCGCATCCGGCCGTTTTTTCTTTTTCTCTGAGCGAACGATGAAAGCCCTCGACCGCATTCTCGACGCCGCGCGCCGCCAGCCGATGCGCATCGCGCTGTGCGAAGCCGACGATCCGCGCGTGCTGCAGGCCGCCGCGCGCGCGACCCGCGACGGTATCGCCCGCATCGTGCTCGTCGGCAACCGTGCGGCCATTCACGCGGCGGCTGCACGCGACGCGATCGATCTCGACGGCATGACGCTCGTCGATCCGGCCACCGCCACGCAACGCGATGTCTATGCCGACACGCTGCATGCGCTGCGCAAGAACAAGGGCATGACGGCCGCTGCCGCGCGCGACGCGGTGCTCGACCCGCTCTGCCACGCGAACCTGATGGTGCGGCTCGGCGACGCGGACGGTTCGGTCGCGGGCGCCGTGCATGCGACGGCCGACGTCGTGCGCGCGGCGATCCAGCTGATCGGCGTCGATCCGGCGTTCCGGATCGTGTCGAGCTTCTTCCTGATGATGCTGTGCGAACCGTTCCACACGATCAAGGGCGGGCTGATCTTCTCCGACTGCGCGCTGGTCGTCGATCCGGACGCCAATCAGCTCGCCGAGATCGCGATGGCCGCCGCCGACAGCGCGCATGCGTTGCTCGGCGAAGAGCCGCGCGTCGCGATGCTGTCGTTCTCGACGAGCGGCAGCGCGCATCACGCGGCGGTCGACAAGGTAACGGCCGCGACCGCACACGTACGCGCACTGCGCCCCACCCTCGCGATCGACGGCGACGTGCAGCTCGACGCGGCGATCGTCGCGGAAATCGCCGAGCGCAAGATCGCGCATTCGCAGGTGGGCGGCCACGCGAACGTGCTCGTGTTCCCGAGCCTCGAAGCCGGCAACATCGGCTACAAGCTCGCCGAGCGGATCGGCCGCGCGAAGGCCGTCGGCCCGCTGCTGCAAGGCTTGCGTCGGCCCGCGAACGACCTGTCGCGCGGCTGCAGCGCCGACGACGTGTATCACGTGATCGCGGCAACCACCGTGCAGGCGCAAGCGGCCGCGCAGCGCGCCGCAACCGGCGAGGCCGCACACGCATGACCGCCGACAAACTGGCGATCCTGATCGCGGTGATCGGCGCCGGCAGCTATTTCCAGACCGTCACCGGCTTCGGGCTCGGGATGATCGTGATGGGCGCGACGAGCGGCTTCGGGCTCGCGCCGCTTGCGACCGTCGCCACGCTGATGAGCGTCGTGTCGCTCGCGAACGGCGCGACCGCGTTGCCGGGACGGCTGCATCACATCGACTGGCGCGCGGTCGGGGCGGCGACGCTCGGCATCCTGCCGTCCGTCGTCGCGGGCGTGCTGCTGCTCGAATGCCTGAGCCGCTCGGCGGCCGACCTGCTGCAGCTGATCCTCGGCGCGGTCGTGCTGTACGGCGGCCTGAGCGCGGCGCTGCGCCCCACGCCGCTCACCGAGCGCTCCGACAACCGCAGCTTCTTCGTCAGCGGCCTGTTCGGCGGCTTGCTGAGCGGGATGTTCGGCGTGTCGGGGCCGCCGCTGATCTTCCAGTTCTACCGGCAGCCGCTGACGCTCGTGCAGATCCGCTGCGCGCTGATCGTGCTGTTCACGACGACTTCGGCCACGCGCGTGCTGTACAGCGCATGCGAAGGCCAGCTCGATCGCGACATCTGGCTGCTGGCCGCGATCGCGACGCCGGTCGTGATGCTGACGACGGTGGCCGCCCGCCAGTACCCGCCGCCGCTGTCGCCGGTCGCGTTGCGCCGGCTTGCGTTCGGCGTGCTGATGGCGATCGGTCTCGGGCTGATCGCGACGTCGTTGCCGCCGTTGCTGCATCGCGCTTGATGCCGCGCGGCGTGCGCTACGTCGAACCGCCTTGGTCCCGGTAATCGATTCGGACTCGACGCATCCGCGTCGAATGCAGACACCCGCGTCACCGCCGCGCGCCGATCCATCCGGCGATTTCGACGAGCCGCTTCATATCGGGCGCCGACGCGAGATCGATCGCGAGCCGGTGCCGATAATACGGGCCGAGATCGAGCCCGACGCCCAACCCGAGCACGTCGACGCGTCCCGCCGACTCCTCGCGCGCAACCACCTGCTTCAGATGGTTGTCGAGGTAGAACGGATCGTTCGCGAGCGCCGTCGCCCCGTCCATCGGGCTGCCGTCCGAGATCACGACGAGGATCTTGCGCGCCTCCGGCCGCGCCGCGAGCCGCGCGCACGCCCATTCGACCGCTTCGCCGTCCACCCCTTCGCGGAACAGATCGGCCTTGAACAGCGCGGCAATGCCCGTGCGCGCATGCCGCCAGTGGGTATCCGCGTCCTTGAACACCAGGTGGCCGGTTTCGTTGAGCCGGCCCGGATGACGCGGCTTGCCGCGCGCGAGCCAGTCCTGCCGCGCGCGCCCGCCGTTCCAGGCGAGCGTCGTGAAGCCCAGCACTTCGGTTGCGAGACCAGCGGCATCGCCCGCGCGGGCCAGCGTGTCGACCATCAGCGCGACGCCGTCGATCCACGTCTTCATCGACCCGGAGCAGTCGATCAGGAATGCGAGCGCGCAGTCGGCGTGCGGCCGCACGCGTTCGAGCCGGAACAGCCGCCGTTCGGCCGGCGAGCTGACGAGTTGCGCGAGCCGGCGACCGTCGAGGCGGCCATGCTCTTCGCCGAACGACCAGCCGTCGGCCTGCGGCACGACGAGCGCCGCGCGTAGCACGCGGGCGAGCCGCGTGACGTTGATCCGCTGCGCGGCGACCTGGGCGTCGAGCCGGTCGCGATACTCGCGCAACAGTGCCGTGCGGATCTGCGCGGCCGGTCGAAGCTCGCGGTCGTAGCGCGTCGTATAGGCACGATAGACGGCATCGCCGCCCTGCAGCACGACGCTGTCGCCCGTCTCCACGAGCGCAGGCATATCGACGCCAGTCTCGTCGAAATCGACCCACAGCGAGAAATTCGTCAACGCGTCGTCCTGCTCGCGCGCGTCTTCCGTCTCCGTTTCCACGACGGCCGCACGCGCGTCGCGAATCATCGCAGCGATACACTTCGCGAGCGCGAGTGCGTGTTCCGCGAAGGCGCGCTGATCGTGCCGGCAGCGCTTGAGCCCGGCAAGCTGCACGCCGATCTCGGGCACGATCGCCGCGCGCGACGCTTCGATCAGGTCTTCCGTCTCTTCGAGCACGGGCCAGCCCGTCAGCCGCGACCACGCGATCTGCGCGACGGTGTACACGAGAATCCCGACATGCGTGTCGGCCTGCCCCGATCGATGAAACGCGCGTGACCAGGTCTCGAAGCGATGACGCAGGTTCTGCACGACACCGCGCATGGCGGGCGGCGCGAGCGATTCGCAGCGCAGTTGCTCGAGCATCTCGAACAGCACGCGTTCGACCGGATCGTCGCCGGACAACGCGCGATGCCGGTCCGCATCCGAATACAGGATGCGCAGCGCGACGCCGTCGGCCGCGCCGCGCCATGACGCGAGATCGTCGTCGGCGGCGTGCGCGCGCAGGTGCGGCGCATGGATCGGCAACGGCCGCAGGTCGCGGCACACGCGGCCCGCCCGGTAATGCAGCGCCGCGTCACGCGTCAGCGCGCGTACCGTCGACGCGCCCAGCGCTTCGCGCGCCGACGTGCGGCGCGCGGCATCGCGATCGGCGCTCACCGCCCTGCCCCCGGCTCGCCGCCGCCGGCACGCGACGCAACCGCCAGCTCCTCGCCGAAACAGCGCTGGTAATACTCGGCGACGACCGGCCGCTCCGCGTCGTCGCACTTGTTCAGGAACGTGAGCCGGAACGCGAGCGCCGGATCGCGGAAGATCTGGCAGTTCTCGGCCCAGTTGATCACCGTGCGCGGCGACATCAGCGTCGACAGGTCGCCGGTCGCGAAACCGTTGCGCGTCAGCTCCGCGAGGCTCACCATCGATTCGAGCAGCGGGCGGCCGGCTTCGTCCGCGAGTTCCGGCACGCGCGCACGGACGATGCCGATCTCCTCGTCGCGCGGCAGGTAGTCGAGCGTCGCGACCACGTTCCAGCGGTCCATCTGCGCGTGGTTGAGCATCTGCGTGCCGTGGTAGAGCCCGTTCAGGTTGCCGAGCCCGACCGTGTTCGCGGTCGCGAACAGCCGGAACGACGGATGCGGGTGAATCACGCGGTTCTGGTCGAGCAGCGTGAACTTGCCGTCGCGCTCCAGAATCCGCTGGATCACGAACATCACGTCGGGCCGCCCCGCGTCGTATTCGTCGAAGATCAGCGCGACCGGCCGCTGCAGCGCCCACGGCACGATCCCTTCCTGGAATTCGGTCACCTGCACGTCGTCGCGCACGACGATCGCATCCTTGCCCACCAGATCGAGCCGGCTGATGTGGCCGTCGAGGTTCACGCGCACGCACGGCCAGTTCAACCGTGCAGCGACCTGCTCGATATGCGTCGACTTGCCGGTGCCGTGCATCCCCTGCACGAGCACGCGGCGGTTGCGCGCGAAGCCCGCGAGGATCGCGAGCGTGACGTCCGGGTTGAAGCGGTAGGCGTCGTCGATATCGGGCACGTGGTCGTCGCGCGTGCTGAACGCGGGCACCATCAGGTCTGAATCGAACCCGAACCGTTCGCGGACCGGCACCATGCAGTCCGGCTTGTTCGCCACCCCATCCATTGCGTTGCGCTCCTGTCGTTGCTGTCGTTGCTGTCGTTGCTGTCGTTGCTGGCCGCGCGGGCATCGATCGTCGCGCCCGCGCCGGTCGCGTTTATGGAACGATTCGTTCCATCGCTGAAAATGCGTGCCGGGTTGCCGCGCCCACCGCCCCACGCGGCCGGCCTGCCGGGCCGTTCGGTACAATGGCCGCCATCCAGTTTTCGGAACGCCTGCCATGCTGCCCGCGGATACGCCCACGCTGCGCGCCTTCGCGCTGCTCGAACATCTCGTCCAGGCCGGCGACGCCGTGTCGCTCGCCGATCTCGTGCGCGAAGTCGATCTCCCGAAGGCGTCGCTGCACCGGATGCTCGCGTCGCTCGAAGCCGGCGGCCTCGTGATCCGCGAGCCGGGCCGCAAGAACGCGTATGCGATCGGCCCGCGCCTCGCGCGGCTCGGCACCGGCGTGATGCTGCATGCGGGCGCGCGCCGGCTGCGCCACGCGATCCTCGAACGGCTCGTCGCCGATCTCGGCGAAACCTGCAACCTCACCGCGCTGCACGACACGGAAGTCGTCTATCTCGACCGCGTCGAAGCCGACTGGCCGCTGCGCCTCGACCTGAAGCCCGGCTCGCGCGTGCCCGCGCACTGCAGCGCCAGCGGCAAGCTGCTGCTCGCGCTGCTGCCGCGCGACGAACGCACCGCGCTGGTACGCGCACTGGCGCTGCCGCGCTACACGCCGAACACGATCTCCGACCCCGAGCTGCTCGAAGCCGAACTCGACCGCACCGCGCACAAGGGCGTCGCGATCGACAACGAGGAATTCGTCGCGGGCATCGTGTGCATCGCGGCGCCGATCGTCGGCGACGACGGCGCATGCATCGCCGCGGTCGCCGTGCATGCGCCCGTGTCGCGCGCACCGCTGTCGCGGCTGCTCGACCACGTGCCGCGTTTGCAGGAAGCGGCGCGCGCGCTCGCGGAAACGTTCTAGTTCCCGCGCGGCGTGGCGGCGCCCACGCAACGTCATGACGCGCGCTGGTAGTAGATGTTCTGCGGATGGCGCGCATCCGCGAAGAAGAACCAGCGTTCCGCGACCAGCCCCGCATACTGGATCACGAACGCCGCGCCGAGCGCGACGGCGGCCGCGACCGACGTCGGCGCGAGCGCACCCGCGCCGGTCAGCACGAACGGCACCGCGAATGCGCCGATCAGGAAGCCGGCCTTTACCGCCCGCAGCGTGCCGTTGCCCTGCCCGTGAAAGAACTCCCGCGTATTGAACGCGCTGGCCGTGAAACCGCGCGATTTCTGTTCGACCTTGTCGCTGCGGATCCCGGTCGCGCTCTGCACGGTCGACTTCGGCCGCAGTCGCGCATTGCGTGCAAGCGACGCAATCCGTGCCGCGCAACCTGCGAGCGTCAGCACGCAGGCGGCCACCGCGAGCCGGCCGACCAGCGACGGCGCGAGCCACGCGGCGCACGCCGTCGCGAGCGTACAGCCCGACGCGCAGCCGAGCAGCACGAAGTTCACGAGCGTCAGCGGGCTGGCCCACTCCTGCAGGAAGCGCAGGCACGCGTAGATCATCGCGGTGCACACGAACAGCGCGACGCTCGCGAGCGCGCCCACCGCGCCGATCAGCAACGTACCGGGCCAGCCGAGCAGGTGCGCCGCGCCATACGCGAATGCGCACGCGAGAAACACCGGCAGCGCGATGCATTCGCGTGACAGCCACGACGTGCGCCACATCGCGATCGCACGCCACGCGCGTTCGGGGTGGCCGAGATGGAAGAACGACGCCAGCAGGCCGAGTGCGCCGAGCGCGACCGATAGCGCGGCGCCCGTCACGTAGAACGACGCGGCAATATCGACGCCTGCCGCGCTTGCCAGTGCCTCGACGATCACGAGCGTCAGCAGCAGACCCTGTGCCGCACCGCACAGGGTGGTGAGGAAAACGACAGAAAAGGCTGGACGCATGGGGACTCCGGTTTTTCGTATGAGTGAAGGGCTTGGCGTTCAGCGCTGCGTCGCGAGCGACACGAGATCGATGTCGCCGCGCGTCGCGCGGGCCTCGAATGAATCGTCTTCGCCGATGCCGTTCGATGCGCTGCCGCACCCGCCGCTACTTCCGCACCCGCACGATGCTTCGGTCTTCACGCGCGGCAGGTAATGGTTCGACGGCTGCGTGCCCCATTCGGGCATCAGCTGATAGCCGCCGCGTTCGCGGATCGCGCGCGACACGTCCGACTCCGGATCGTGCACGTCGCCGAACAGCCGCGCCGACGTCGGGCACGCGAGCACGCAGGCCGGCTTGCGGTCACGCTCGGGCAGCGCCTGGTTGTCGATGCGGTCCGCGCACAGCGTGCACTTCGTCATCTCCTTGCGCCCTTCGTCGAGCTCGCGCGCACCGTACGGGCATGCCCACGCGCAGTACTTGCAGCCGATGCACTTGTCGTAGTCGACCAGCACGATCCCGTCCGACTTGCGCTTGTAGCTCGCGCCGGTCGGGCATACCGGCACGCACGGCGGATCCTCGCAATGCAGGCACGACTTCGGAAAGTGAATCGTGTCGGTCATCGGGAACACGCCTGCTTCGTAGGTCTGCACGCGGTTGAAGAACGTGCCGGACGGATCGTCGTCGTACGGGCGCATATCGGCGAGGCTGCCGGCTTCGCCCGACGTGTTCCATTCCTTGCAGCTCGTCACGCAGGCATGGCAGCCGACGCACACGTTCAGGTCGATGACGAGGGCCATCTGGGTCATGGGGTGCTCCTTCGATCAGCGATCTTCAGACTTCGGGCCGGCGGACGCCGCGCGCCGCAACCGCGCGGCGAATGCGCCGGTTCCCGCGAAATACGCCTGCACGCGCTGCAGCACGCGCGGCGTGCCCGGCAGCGCCGGCATCGGCGCGAACTGCGGCAAGGTCGTGGCCGCATCGGCTTCGGCCGGATAGATCCGCACCTGCACGTCGTACCAGCCGGCCTGCCCCGTGATCGGATCGGAGTTCGACATCCGCGCACCGCCGCGCGCCGCATCCGGCAGCTCGTCGGTGATCACGTGGTTCAACAGGAAGCCGCGCTGCGACTCGCCCGCCTGCGGCCCGAGGTTCCACGCGCCGGCCGCCTTGCCGATCGCGTTCCACGTCCACACGGTGCCGGGCTCGACCGCCTCGCTGTAGCGCGCGCGGCAGCGCACCTTGCCCCACGGCGATTCGACGTAGATCCATGCGCCGTCGTCGATCTGCTGCGCGGCGGCCGTGACCGGGTTCACGAACAGGTGGTTCTCGCCGTGGATCTGGCGCAGCCATGCGTTTTGCGAATCCCACGAGTGGTACATCGCCATCGGCCGCTGCGTGATCGCCGCGAGCGGATAGCGGCCCGCATCGGTCAGCCCGCTTTCGAGCGACCGATGCCAGAACGGCAGCGGATCGAAATAGCGCGCGATGCGCTCGCGCAGATGGTCGGGCGGCTGGCGGCCCGACGTGCGGCCCTGCGCGGCGAGCCGGAATTTCTGCATCACGTCCGAGTAGAGCTGGATCACGATCGGCACGCCGAACTTGCGCATCCCGTTGTCGACCGCCCATTGCATGTACGGGCCGTTGCAGTTGCGCATGTACTGCAGCGGCTCCGGCAACCGGTGGTGATACACGCAGTTGTTCTCCGCGTAGCGCTTCCACTGGTCGGGATTCGGTTCGCCGACGACGGCCTTGTCGCCGTCCTTGCCGCGCCAGCCGATCAGGAAGCCGGTGCCGGAATCGGGCGCGGTCTGGAAGTTGATGACGAAATCCGGGTAGTCGCGATACTTGCGCTGCCCGTCCGCGGTCGTGAAGGCCGGAAACTTCAGCCGACTCGCGAGTTCGATCAGCACCTCCTGGAACGGCTTGCATTCGCCGGTCGGCGGCACGACCGGCACGCGCACCGAGTCGACCGGCCCGTCGAATTCGGAGATCGGCCGGTCGAGCACCGACATCACGTCGTGCCGCTCGAGGTAGGTCGTATCGGGCAGGATCAGGTCGGCGAACGCCGTCATCTCCGACGCGAACGCATCGCACACGACGAGGAACGGGATCCGGTATTCGCCGTCGTCGCGCTTGTCGACCAGCATCTTGCGCACTTCCGTCGTGTTCATCGACGAATTCCACGCCATGTTGGCCATGAAGATCAGCAGCGTGTCGATCGGATAGGGATCGCCGCGCCATGCATTGGTGATCACCGAATGCATGAGCCCGTGCACCGCGAGCGGGTATTCCCACGAGAACGCCTTGTCGAGCCGCGCGGGCGTGCCGTCCGGATGGACGAACAGATCCTCGGGGCCGGCGGGCCAGCCGAGCGGGCCGGTGGCAAGCGGCGTGTTCGGCTTGATCTGCGCCGGGTCGTTCGGCGGTTTCGCCGACGGCGGCACCGCGCGCGGATACGGCGCCTTGTGCCGGAAGCCGCCCGGCCGGTCGATCGTGCCGAGCAGCGACATCAGCACGGCAAGCGCGCGGATCGTCTGGAAGCCGTTCGAATGCGCGGCGAGCCCGCGCATCGCATGGAACGCGATCGGCACGCCCTTCACCGATTCGTGTTCCTTGCCCCACGAATCGGTCCAGCGCACCGGCAGTTGGATCGCGTGGTCGCGCGCAACCGTCTCCATCTCGCGCGCCAGGCGGCGGATCGTGTCGGCCGCGATGCCGGTGATGTCGGCCGCCCATTCGGGCGTGCATTCGGCCACCTGCTCACGCAGCAACGTGAACGACGGCGCGACGGGCGTGCCGTCGTCGAGCGTATAGCGGCCGTCGAGCGCGGGCGCCGCGCCTTCCGTGTGATGCAGCACCGCGCGGTTCGTCTTCGTGTCCCACCACATCCGGTTCTGCGGATACAGCGCGTTGACCTCCGGCGCGCCGGCGTCGCGCACGAACAGCCCGAACGTGTCGGCGCCGTCGCGCTGGTCGACCAGCTCCGCCGCGTTCGTGAAGCGCGACACGAATTCGACGTCGAACGCGTCGCGCGCGATCAGCTCGTGCATCAGCGCCATGAACAGCGCGCCGTCGGTGCCGGGGCGAATCGGAATCCATTCGTCGGCGATCGCCGCGTAACCGGTGCGCACCGGATTGATCGCGATGAAACGGCCGCCCGCGCGCTTGAACTTGCCGAGCGCGATCTTCAGCGGATTCGAATGGTGGTCTTCCGCGGTGCCGATCATGAAGAACAGCTTCGCGTTGTCGAGATCGGGGCCGCCGAATTCCCAGAACGAACCGCCGATCGTGTAGATCATCCCGGCCGCCATGTTCGCCGAGCAGAACCCGCCATGCGCCGCATAGTTCGGCGTACCGAACTGTTTCGCGAACAGCCCGGTGAGCGCCTGCATCTGGTCGCGGCCGGTGAACAGCGCGAAGCGCTTCGGGTCGGTGGCGCGCAGGTGTGCGAGACGCTTTTCGAGCACGTCGAACGCGACCTCCCACGACACCGGCTCGAACTGCGCGTCGCCGCGCTCGGCGCCCGGCTTGCGCATCAGCGGCTGCGTGAGCCGCGCGGGCGAATACTGCTTCATGATGCCGGACGAGCCTTTCGCGCAGATGACACCCTGGTTCAACGGATGCGCGGGATTGCCGTCGATATAGCGCACCTCGCCGTCGCGCAGGTGCACGCGGATGCCGCAGCGGCACGCGCACATGTAGCACGTCGTCGTCTTGATCTCGGCCTGCTCGTCCCGCTCGCGTGCCCGATGTTCCATCGTCTGTCCTCGTTCGCGGATTCGCGGATGAGGGCGCGCCCAGCAGGGCGCACCCGTGAATCGGTTCATCCATGCTATGCCGGCACGCGGCCGACATAAAGTCGCATCCTCTGATCGGTGCTATCGGTCAGCCCGATAGTTGCCCCGATAATTGCCCCGGCCATCCGTCGGCTCGGGCCGGAAGCCGCATGCACGAAGGCCCGGCACGCGGGCCGGGCCTTCGGCGTCAGGCGTTACCGCGCATGACCGTGCGTCACCGCGGCGGATAGGCGAGCAGTTCGCTGTCGTCGAGAGGCTCGCGGCGGCTGCGGCGCGTGAGCCCGTACGCGACGATCAGCACGCCGAGGCTGGCGACACCGAGCCACAGCGGCTTGCGCTGGTCGGGGATGAACGCCATCGCGACGAGGATGCCGACCATCCCGATGATCGCGACCCACGTGAGGTACGGATACGCCCACATCTTGACGCGCAGCTTGCTGGCGGCCACCGGGTCGAGACGCTTGCGCAGGCGCAGTTGCGAAAACGCGATCAGCACGTACACGAACAGCGCGACGGTGCCGTACGAATTGACGAGGAACGCGAACACGGTATCGGGCGACACGTACGACATCACGACCGACACGTAGCCGAACACCGTGCCGAGCAGGATCGCGCGCACCGGCACGCCGCGCTTGTTGACCTTCGCGAGCGCGGCCGGCGCGTCGCCGTGGCGGGTGAGCGCGAACAGCATCCGCGACGCCGCATAGAGGCCCGAGTTGAGCGCGGACAGCACGGCCGTCAGCACGATCGCGTTCATCACGTTGGCGGCAGCCGGTAGGCCCATCACTTCGAGCGCGCTCACGTACGGCGTGGCCATCTGATGCGAATTCCACGGCACCAGTGCGACGACGAGCGCCACCGAGCCGACGTAGAACACCAGCACGCGCGTGATCACCGAATTGGTGGCCTTCGCAACCGCTTTCGCCGGTTCCTTCGCCTCGGCCGCCGCGATCGTGACGATCTCGGCACCGAAGTAGAAGCCGGTCGCCGCGACCGCGCCGCTCATCACCGGCCCGATGCCGAGCGGCATGAAGCCGCCGTGGCCGAGCAGCGTCGGCAGCACGGACGTCGTATGCATCGACGCGGGCCACAGGCCGAGCACGTAGAGGCCGCCGAGGAACAGGAACACGATGATCGCGCCGACCTTGATCGACGAGAACCAGAACTCGAACTCGCCGTAGCTGCCGACCGAGATCAGGTTCGTGAGCGTCAGCACGACCAGCAGCGCGAGGCTGATGATCCACGCGGGCGTATCGGGCAGCCAGAACTGGATCAGCTTCGCGCCGGCCACCGCTTCGAGCGCGACGACGATCACCCAGAAATACCAGTACATCCAGCCGGTCAGGAAGCCCGCCATCTTGCCGGGCCCGCGCCAGTTGCCGAACGCGAGCCGTGCGTATTCGTAGAACGAACCGACGGCCGGCATCGCGCAGGCCATCTCGCCGAGCATCCGCATCACGAGCACGACGAGCCCGCCCGTGATCAGGAACGACAGGATCGCGGCCGGCCCGGTCTGCTGAATCACCACGCCGCTGCCGACGAACAGCCCGGCACCGATCACGCCGCCAAGCGCGATCATCGTCATGTGGCGCTGCTTGAGTCCACACTTCAGGTCACTCTGATTCGAGGGTTGCATGTCTTCTCCATATCCAGTTGTCCGGACGCCGCCCGCACGCCACCATCGAGTGAGCGCGGGCGCCGCCGGCGACGGCGCGTGCAGGGGCGCCTGCCGCCCCGGCCGCACGGATTTCTATTGCTTTTATTGTGTTCGACCGCCCGGCACGCGTTACGTCACGCCGGGCGATAGGCACTGCGTTCAGGGCTTTTCGTCGTTCCTGAAGTAAGACAGGTAGAGCATCCGTTGCCCGAGGCGCCGGAACGGCGCGAACGGGTGGCCAGGCAGCGGCGACGTGAAGATCGGCAGCGTCTGGCGGGCGCCCTTCCCCGCAATCTGCTCGGCCAGCCGGCGGCCGGCCTGCTGCGAGTACGACACGCCGTTGCCGCCGTAGCCGAGCGCGTAGTACACCGACTGCCGCGGGTCGGGCTGGCACACGCGCGGCATCATGTCGTGACTCACGTCGACCCAGCCCCACCATGAATAGTCGATTTCCACGCCGCGCAGCGCGGGAAACTTACGCGCCATCCCTTCCTTCAGCAATTCGAAGTGACGCGGGTTCGGCGCATCGTCACCGGTGATCGCGCTGCGGCTGCCGATCTGCAAGCGGCGATCGGGCAGGAAACGGTAGTAGAAACGCAGCGTGCGCGTATCGGTCAGCACCTGCGTCGTGCGGAAATTGCACGCGTCGATCTCCGCGTCGGTGAGCGGGCGCGTGACCATCGAGTTCGACAGGATCGGCATCACCTTGCTGCGCAGCGACGGATGCAGCGTCTGCGCGGTGTACGCGCCGGTCGCGATGCCCACCGCGCGGGCCCGCACGACGCCGCCGGGCGTACGCAGGTGATGCACGCCGTCGATCGTCTCGAAGCCGAGCACCGGGCTGCTCGTATGCACCTTCGCGCCGGCTTCGCGCGCGAGGCGCAGGTAGCCGAACGCGAGCTTCAGCGCATGGATGCCGATGCCTTCCGGCTCGTGCAACGCGCCGGCCGCTTCGTGATCGTTGATGAATTCGCGGCGGAAGGTTTCGGCGCTCAGCAGCTCGGACGGATAGCCGAACACGTCCTTCCACACCTTCGCCTCGGCCGCGAGCCTGGCCATGATGCGCGGGCGATGCGCGATCAGGAAATGGCCACCCGGCTGCGGGTCGCAGTCGATTTCCGCGACGAGCGACTTGAAGTGCTCGAAGCCTTCGAGGATCTCGTCGTGCATCTTCAGCGCGACATCCTTGCCCCAGCGCTCGATCCACTGCGAGCGCGACAGCCGGCCCGACGCGTTCTGCCCCTGCCCGCCGTTGCGGCTGCTGCAGCCCCAGCTCGTGCGGTTGGCTTCGAGCACGACGGCCTTGATGCCATGATCCCGCGCGAGGCACAGCGCGGTCGCGAGGCCCGTGTAGCCGGCGCCGATGATCGCGACGTCGACATCGAGATCGCGCGTCACGGGGCCGTCATCGGGCGGCGGGGTGCCGGCGGTTGCGACCCAGTAGGTCGGCGCGTACTGCTTGCCGCATCCGGGCCCCGGCGACACGAGCGGATCGTAGGTCGGGTCGTAACGCGTATCGCTCGGCCGGCCGCCGGCGAAGCCGCTCGCGGTGCGTTCGATGGAAGGGGTCGACATGCTCAGACCTCCGACACGGGCTGGCCTGCCGCGCCGCAACGGGCGCACGAGGCGATTCGACTGACTGATGCGGGGCGCGCGCTCGCCGCACGGGCGAATGCTGCCGACTGCCTGTTGGTCATGCCTGTCTCCTGATCGTTCTCTTCGGGTCGATCGTGTGCAGATGCTTCAATGCGGCGATCTGTCGAGGAAAGTGTAGGCAGGCCGATTTGTCGCAGGTAGGGCCAGTCGACCGGATTCGCTTGGACCAGCGTGTGGGGGCGTCGAACGGCTGGTAACAGCCGGCGACAGGTGCGCGGCGTCGGTCAAAAAGGATCGGCGGCGTGGACGCGATGCCACCGGGCGATCGGGACGCTGAACGGCGGGCTACCTCGGGCAGACGGCAGACGGAGTCGCTTGGCAAGGCGCGGCGGCATGAGCACGACGCGGCCGGACGACCGGGGCACCGAACGGCGGGCGGCAGCGGGCGACCGGCAGACAGCGTCGGTCAGCGGCGCAGGCACGACGCCGCCGGAAGACCGGGCCGCCGATACGCCCCCACGCCGCGCCCTGCCCTATCCGCCCCTTCCACCGTCACATCGCGCGCACCGCTAAGCCGTCCACGCCGCCGCGCTTCTCGATCGCCCGTGCGGACACGATCGACAGGAGTGCAGACAACATCACGTAAACCCCGACGAGCCACGGCGCCCCGCCGTTCATGCGCAGCAGCGCGGTCGCGACGATCGGCGTGAGCCCGCTCGCGAAGATACCCGACACCTGGTAGACGAACGAAATCCCCGTGTAACGCACGTTCGCATCGAACAGCTCCGCGAACAGCGCGGCCTCCGGCCCGTAGGCCATCGCGTAGAAGATCCCCAACGGGATCACCAGCGCGAGCCACACGGCGAGCAGGTGGGTCGACTGCGTCTGCAGCAGCCAGAACGCGGGCAGCACCGACAGCCCGCACAGCGTCGCGCCCCACCGGTACACACGCGCACGGCCGAGCCGGTCCGACAGCCCGCCGAACACCGGGATGAACACGCACATCACGACCGCCGCGCTCATCACGCCGAGCAGCGCGTCGCCGCGCGACATCGACAGGTTGCGCGTCATGTAGCCGATCGAGAACACCGCGAACACGTTGAAGAACACGCCGTCGATATAACGCGCGCCCATCCCGAGCAGGATCGCCTGACGATAGTGGGCGAGCAGCTCGACGACCGGCAGCTTCGTCGCGCGCCGCTGGCGCTTGAGCGCGACGAACTCGGGCGTATCGGCCACGCGCGTGCGGATGTAGAAGCCGACCGCGACCAGCAGCAGCGACGCCGCAAACGCGACGCGCCAGCCCCACGCGAGGAACGCGGCGTCCGGCAGCGCACGCGACAGCGCCGCGACCACGCCGGCCGCGAGGCACAGCCCGATCGCGAGCCCGATCTGCGGCAGGCTCGCATACAGCCCGCGCCGGTGCGGCGGCGCGTACTCGTACGCCATTAGCACCGCGCCGCCCCACTCGCCGCCCAGGCCGATGCCCTGCAGCACGCGCAGCGTGAGCAACAGCACCGGCGCCCACATGCCGATCTGCGCGTAGGTCGGCAGGAACGCGACGCCGGCCGTCGACACGCCCATGATCAGCATCGTCAGGATCAGCGCGGACTTGCGCCCGACGCGGTCGCCGAGATGGCCGAACAGCAAGCCGCCGAGCGGCCGCGTGACGAAGCCGACCGCGAACGTCGCATACGCGAGCATCGTCGACACGAACGCGTCGCCGGCCGGAAAGTACTGCTTGTCGAACACGATGCCGGCGACCACGCCGTACAGGAAAAAGTCGTACCACTCGACGGTCGCGCCGATCACGCTGGCCGCGGCCACGCGTCGGACGACCCGGGAATCGATTGCCATGCGAGCTTCTCCAGGTAAGGATGCGCCGCAACCTGCCCCGGCGCCGTACCGGCGGGGGCATCGATGAACGCGCGGCGGCCGTCCGGGCGCAGGCGCACGGGCCACGCGGGGTGATGCGTGGCGACGCGCTACGCGAGCGCCTCGGCGGCCGGCGCGACACTGCGGCCGCGATCGGCCTCGCGCGCGTCCTCGAGGATCATGTCGGACGCCTTCTCGGCGACCATCACGATCGGCACGTTGGTGTTGCCCGATACGAGGGTCGGCATGATCGAGCAGTCGACCACGCGCAGCCCGCGCGTGCCGTACACGCGCAGCCGCTCGTCGACGACAGCGAGCGCATCGCTCGCGACGCCCATTTTCGCGGTGCCGGACGGATGGAAGATCGTCTGCCCGTATTCCCGGCAGAACTCGAGCAGTTCGTCGTCGGTCTGCGCGTCCGCGCCCGGCCGCACTTCGCGCTTCATCAGCGGCGCCATCGGCTCGGTGGCCGCGACGCGTCGCGCGAAGCGCACGCCGGCCACCGTCGTGTGGCGGTCGCGCTCGGTGTCGAGATAGTTGGGCTGGATCGACGGCGCGTCGCGCGCATCGTCGGTGCGGATGCGCACGGTGCCGCGCGATTCGGGCCGCAGCTGGCAGATCGAATACGTGCAGCCGGGAAACGGATGCACGCTGCCGCCCGCCGAATCGGCCGACAGCGTCGAGAAATGGAACTGGATGTCCGGCGTCGCCGATTCGTCCGGCAGCGCACGGCAGAACATCCCGCCCTGGTTGATGCCGATCGCGAGCGGGCCGCCGCGGAACAACGCCCACTGCAGCCCCATCTTCGCGCGGCCGATCCACGAATGCAGCTCGTCGTTGGTCGTGATCGGCTTCGTCACTTCGTAGATCAGACGAATCTGCAGATGATCCTGCAGGTTCTCGCCGACGCCCGCGCGATCGGCGACGACCGGAATCCCGTGCCGGTTCAAGAGCGCTGCAGGCCCGACGCCCGACACCTGCAGCAGTTGCGGCGATTGCAGCGCGCCGGCCGCGAGAATCACCTCGCGCAACGCGCGCACCTCATGCACGTTGCCATGCTGGACGTACCGCACACCGGACGCCTGCGCGCCGTCGAACAGCACCTTCAGCGCCTGCGCATCGGTTTCGACGTGCAGGTTCGGCCGCCCGCGCGCGGGCTTCAGGTAGGCCACCGCCGTCGAGCAGCGCAGCCCGTTGCGCGTGGTGAGCTGGTAATAGCCCACGCCCTCCTGGTCACCCGTATTGAAATCGTCGACCGTGCGCACGCCGAGCCGGTTCGACGCGGCCACGAACGCATCGACGAGTTCGTGCCGCTGCCGGATCACGGACGCCCACAGCGGGCCGCCGATGCCACGCGTCGGCCCTTCGCCGAGCGTGTTGTGTTCGAGCTTGCGGAAATACGGCAGGCACTCGCGCCAGCTCCAGCCGCGATTGCCGAGCGCGGCCCAGTGGTCGTAATCCTGTTGCTGCCCGCGCACGTAGATCAGCCCGTTGATCGAGCTGCAGCCGCCGAGCGTGCGGCCGCGCGGCCAGTACAGGCGGCGGTTGTGCATGTTCGGATCGGGATCGGTGTGGAAGCCCCAGTTGTACACGGGGTGGAACATCGTCTTGCCGTACCCGATCGGCACGTGGATCCACATGTAGCGGTCGGCGGGGCCGGCTTCCAGCAGGCACACCGTATGGCGGCCGCCGTCGGACAGCCGGTTGGCGAGGACGCAACCGGCCGATCCCGCGCCGACCACGACATAGTCGAAGCTGCGTGTCATTCCGTGTCTCCGTTTCCGGGGTTTTTTGAAAATCCGGTATGTTTCGTCCAAATTTATTGAGCCCACGGAACGCATACAAGCCGATTTATTGTCCACGCCGTGAATGTGGTACAAAAACCGTTCAATTCGTTTCATTTCCGTCGCACACACCATCCCGGGACGCACGCCGATCCCGACGGAGGAGACACATGCGCGAAACCGCCCCCGCGCCGTCCGATGGCGCGCCCGCCGACGACGCGCGCGTCCTGCGCGCGCTCGCGGTGCTCGAAGCACTCGCGTCGGCCGGCCAGCCCTACACGCTGTCGCAGCTCGCCGCGCGGCTGCACATTCCAAAGGCGACACTGCTGCGCCTGATCGAATCGCTCGAAACGCGCGGCTACGTGATCCACCTGCCCGACTCGCGCGGCCACGATCGCGGCATCGCGCTCGGCCCGCGTGCCGCGCAGTTCGCGCTCGCGGCGCTGTCGAACAACACCTTCACGCGCGGCTGCCGCTCGGTGCTGCGCTCGCTCGTCGACGTGCTCGGCGAGACCTGCAACCTCACCGCGCTCGACGGCGACACGGTGCTGTACGTCGAACGCGTCGAGACGACCGAGCCGTTGCGGCTCGAGATGCGGCCCGGCATGCGCGTGCCGCTGCATTGCACGGCGAGCGGCAAGCTGTTCCTGTCGCAGCTGAATGCGCTGGAGCGCAACGCGATGCTCGCGCGGCTCACGCTGAAGAAGATGACCTACCGGACGCTGACCGATGCGCAGTTGCTCGCGGCCGAGCTCGACCGGCTCGCCGCGCGTGGCGTCGGGATCGACAACGAGGAGTTCGTGCGCGGGATGGTGGCGGTGGCGGTGCCGGTGAAGGAGGCAGCAAGCGGCCGCGTGCTCGCGGCGCTCGCCGTGCATGCGCCGACCGCGCGCGCGACGCTCAACGACCTGCTGGAGAACGTGCCGAAAATGCGGGAAGCGGCGACGCGGCTCGCGCCGCTGCTGCATGCGGCCGAGGGCGCGCCGCCGGGTTGATTGCCGTGATGCGCCAAAGCGTCGAAACGTTCACGCGAGGTGGTAACGCAGCCAGAAAGTCTCACGGCACGCGTTGTCGAACGTGATCCGCGTCGGGCCGATCGGTTGCGCATCGGGATGGCGCAGCACGTCGTAGTCGATCCAGCATTCCGCGCACAGCAGATCGGACGGCGCGCGATCCTGCTCGACCGAGCGGCGCACGATCGCGCCGTTGTCGAAGCGGTATTCGGTTTCGTCGCGCATGACTTCGACATCGTCGTCGGTCCAGCGATCGTGCGACGTCGTGTGCGACACGATCGACACCGGGCCCGGGAGTCCGTGAATCGCGGCGACGTAGGAAATGAGCTTGTCCATGGCGAGGCGGCAGGGAAACAGATGACCGCATCGCGCAACGCATGCTGCGCGATACGGCCCGAGCGGCGAGTATAGCCGCGTGCCGAAGACCTTGCCGCCGGCGGGGTTTCGCGCGCTACGCCTCCAGCGCGAGCAACGCGAACGTCGCGAGCCAGTGCTCGCCCATGTAGTCGCCGGCCACGTGCGCGAGTGCGCTCGCAAGATGCCGGTCGGCCGCGTCGAGCAGCTTCGCGCGCCGCGCATCATCTTCCGGCAACGCGCCGGCCAGCGCGCGCTGGCACCACGCGCGGCTCAGGTTCAGCCCGTCGAGGTGCGCGATCTTCCCGTCGCTGCGATCGCTGACCGTCGCCGGCTCGAACAGCGTCGCCGGCTCGCCGCGCGCGAGATCGGGCAGGAAGCGCGCGAACCAGCCGTCGAATTCGGCAGCCGGCAGCACGCGCCGCATCAGCTCCGCCTCCATCAGCGCGGGCGACAGGAATTCGTCGCCCGACGGTTCCCACGCCTGGCATGCGACATCGTTCAGGTGCCAGCGCTTCGCGGTATCGACGATCAGCGCCGCGAGCCCGTCGCGCTGCGTGTCGCGCGCGAAGTCGAGCGTGAGCGCCAGCGCGAACGCGGTGTTGAAGTGCGTGCCGACGCGCAGCGGATAGGTCGCTTTCGGCAGGAAGGTCTCGAAGCGCGACACGAACAGGTCGGTCAGCGGCGCCATCGTCTTCGCCCAGCGCGCGGCCTGCGGCATCGCCCCCTTCAGCGCGAGCCGCTCCAGTTGCGCCGACAGCGCGAGCAGCCACGCCCAGCCGTACGGCCGCTCGAAACCGGCGTTGTGCGGCCGCGCGAGATACGTGCGCTCGCCGGCGACGTTCGCGTCGGTGAAGTGCGCATCGACGATCGCGACGATGCGTTCGGCCTCCGGCAATGCCGGGTAGCGTTCGAGCACGCGCAGCACGAGCCAGTAGCCGTGCACGCACGAGTGCCAGTCGTAGCTGCCGTAGAAGATCGGGTGCAACGCGCGCGGCCCCTGCACGTCGTGCGGACCTTCGAGCGCATGCGTCAGCTTGTTCGGATATTCGCGGGTCAGGTGCGCGAGCGCGAGCGACGCGAATTTCGAGGCGAGTTCGGGGGTCAGTCGGTCGGTCATGGGGATCTCGTCAGAAGCGGAATGCGAACGCGTACATCAGCAGCGTGTTCACGGCGAGCAGCAGCAAGGCCGTCGGCCACTGCACCTTGATCACGCCATTCTTGTCCTTCAGTTCGAGCAGCGCCGCCGGCACGATGTTGAAGTTCGCGGCCATCGGCGTCATCAGCGTACCGCAGAAGCCGCTCAGCATCCCGATCGCGCCGACGATCGCCGGGTTGCCGTGGAACTGGTGGACGATCAGCGGCAGGCCGATGCCGGCCGTCATCACGGGAAACGCGGCAAAGCCGTTGCCCATGATCATCGTGAACAGCGCCATGCCGACCGTGTAGGCCGCGACCACCGCGAACGGCGAATCGATCGGCACCCACTCCCTGACGAGCCCCGACACCACGCCGCCGACACCCGCGACCGCGAACAGCGCGCCGAGCGCCGCGAGCATCTGCGGCAGGATCGCGGCCCAGCCGACCGCGTCCATCGTGTGGCGTGCCTCCTTCACCGCATGCACGGGCGAATCGCGCAGCATCGCGAGCGCGACGGCGAACGCGACGAGCGTGCCGAGCACGAGCGAGATCAGCGTCACGCTCTTCTGCTCGACGAACGGCACGAGCTTCAGCGCGAACGTGCCGATCAGCGTGACGACCGGAATCAGCAGCGCGGGCAGGAACAACTTGTTGCCGAAACGCTGCGCGAGCGTCTCGCGCCGCACGGCCGCGGCCTCCCCGGCTTCGTCGGACTTGCCGCGCCCGAGCTTGCCCGAACCGGCGATCACCGCGAGCGCGATCGCAAGGCAGCCCGTCACGAAATGCGGCAGCAGCGCGCCGAACAGGAACGTGGCCGCGTAGATCGCCCAGAACGCGAAATTGACGACGCGGCGCGGGTTCGTGCGATCGGTCAGGTTGAAGTAGGCGAACGCGGCGAACATCAACCCCGCGAGCGTGTACAGCGATTCGAGGCCGATCATCGCGTGCCCTCCTGCCCCACCAGGCCGAAACCGCGCGTGAGCCGGCGATCCAGCAACGCGAGGCGCGTGCAGTGGATCAGCAGTGCGGCGATCGCGGTCGGGATCGCCCACACCGACAGGTGCAGCGGCTCGATCGAGATGCCGTTCTGTTCGAGAAAGCCCTTGATCAGCAGGATCGACTGGATCGCGATGAAGATGTCCTCGCCGAAGAACACGGCGACGTTGTCGGCGCCCGATGCATGCGCGCGGATCTGCTGGCGCACCGATTCGGGCAGTTCGCCATGCCGGTTGACCGCGGCGGCCTCCGCCATCGGCGCGATCAGCGGCCGCACCATCTGCGCATGGCCGCCGAGCGACGTGAGGCCGAGCGCGGCCGTCGCCTGGCGCAGCACGAAGTACAGCATCAGCACGCGGCCCGTGGTGGCCGCCTGCACGCGCGAGATCATCCGCTTCGCCTGCTCCTTGAGCCCGTTGCGCTCGAGCAGCGCGATCACCGGCAGCGTCAGCCAGATGAGCCCCATGTAGCGGTTTTCGGTGAACGCCTTGCCGAACGCGCTGACGATGTCGACGAGATTCAGCCCGCCCGCCAGCCCCGTCGCGAGCCCCGCGATCGTGACCACCAGCAGCGCGTTGAAGCGCAGCGCAAAACCGATCACGACGATCGGCACCCCAATCAGCACCAGCATTGCTCCTCCTTGGATCGGACGCGCGGCGCCTTGGCCTGCGCCGCCTGCCCGGTTTGGACCGGGCTCTGACGGCGCAATCTAACACGAGACTTTATCGACAAAAAGTCGACAATTTACTGCTTCGGGTAAACGTTGAAGCGTGCGACCACGGTGCCTGGGCCATGTGTCGGTGGGGTTTCGTCCGAGGAATCGGGGGATGGCCGGACGGCGCGCACGCGCCGGTTGCGGCACGTGCGTCGGCGCCCCGGCCGGCGGCGTGCAGCGGCCTGCCGCGCGTGGCGGAGCCCCGGTGCGCCGACTACACTGGAAAGCATCGGCAACGGACGGGAGAGCCGCCATGATTGACGTATTCCAGACCATCGGCAGCCGCGCGTTCTCCGCTCATCTGGCGAAGGACGGGATGGTGACGCTGATGGAGCAACGCCATGAGGTCGATCGCGTGACGCTCGCGACCGCGTATGCCGCGCTCGTCGAGGAGTCCGAGCAGGAAGCCGACCTGCTCGACGCGACGGTCGAGGGGATGATGCGCGCGCTGATCCAGGGGTACGCGCGCAGCCATTGACGGCGCGGCCGCACATCGGGTGCGCGACCGGTTTCCGCCCTCGCCCGCCGAAGCGGATGACGGGCGGGCGCGGGCGCTACGCGGCCGGTGTCCCGGCGCCCATGCCGAACCACCGACCCGCGCGCAGTGGCCGGCAGTCGGCCTGCGTGAAGATCCTCGGCAGGTTCGCGACCGCCCGGTTGCCGGCGCGGTCGCGTTCCGTCATGAACGCGTCGGCGCGCTTCGTCGCGCCTGGAGGGATCGCGCGCTATTGCACCGTCAAATGCGCGCGCATCGTATCGAATTCCGGCTTGCTCGCGTCGAACCGGTCGACAGGCGCCGTATAGGACAGCCCGTACATGATCGTCTCGCTCATCGTCGCGACGAGCGTCTGGCGGATCGCCGTTCCATCCGCGCGATGCATGTCGCAGGTCGTCGCGAGTCCCGCGCGGCCGCCCAGCGCCATCTGGCCGGGTGACGTGCACTGCGCGGTCCAGCCGCGATGGCGGTAACCGTCGACGATCGTGTGCTGCATCGTGTCGAACTCGTGATCGAGACGGGCCGCGCCGTGATCCGTCCGGACGATCCGCATCAGCGAAATCACCGCCTCGGCCGTGCCCGACGGGCCGCGTTTCACCGCGACGTCATTTGAACCGGGCAGCGTCTTGCCGGCGCGGGTGGTCGGTGCGGGACCTGGCGACACTTCCCAGCCCGACGGCCACGCAATGGGTTCGGCCGCTTCGGCAAACGTCATCGGCGGCCCGATGCACAACCACACGGCGAGGGCACGCACGGTCATTCGAAAACGGGGCTTCAGGCTCATGTCGTTCGGCGGATTCCGTGTCGCGGAGGGCGCGTCATGATCGCACGGCGTACCGTCCGCCCGCCAGCGGAGACCGGCTTTCACGGGCCTTCCGGTACGCACCGTCATAGAGGAAACGCACTGAAACGGCACCATGCGCGAATTTTTCGATTGCCGCCGCCCGCGCCGCATGACAGCATGCGGGCGTCGCCAACCGAAAAGAATGTCGTGCCGTCCGGCCGCCGATGCCGTCCGGCGGCGCCGAGCAGGCAGCCCCTTCCATGAACCCGGCCCACCTCCAACACTACGAACCGACCGGAGAATTCCGCTTGTGAACATCGGCATCGTCAACGACCTCCCGCTTGCCGTCGAGGCGATGCGCCGCGCGATCGCGCGCCGGCCCGAGCACCGCGTGCTGTGGGTCGCGACCGACGGCGCGCAAGCCGTCGAGCTGTGCGCCGCGCAGCCGCCCGACATCGTGCTGATGGACCTGATCATGCCGAAATTCGACGGGATCGAAGCGACGCGGCGGATCATGCGATCCGAACGACCGTGCGCGATCCTGATCGTGACGAGCTGCATCGGCGCGAATGCCTGGCGCGTGTTCGAGGCGATGGGCGCCGGCGCGCTCGACGCGGTCGATACGCCGCGGCTCGGCGACGGCGCGGCCGGCGACACGACCCGCCTGCTGCTCGCGAAGATCGACCAGATCGGCCGCCTGCTCGACGCGCCCGGCGGCACGCGCCTCGCCGGCACGGCCGCCCGCGCCGGCGGCGGCCCGCTGGTCGCGATCGGCGCCTCGGCCGGCGGCCCCGGCGCGCTCGCGTCCGTCCTCGGCGGCCTGCCGGCCGATTTCAGCGCCCCGATCGTGATCGTCCAGCACGTCGACCGCGCGTTCGCCGAAGGCATGGCGCAATGGCTCGACGGCCAGACACCGCTCGCCGTACGCGTCGCGCGCGAAGGCGATCGCCCGCAGCCGGGCGTCGCACTGCTCGCCGCGACCGACGACCACCTGCGCATCACCCGTGACGGCACGCTCGAATACACGCGCGAACCGGCCGCCACGCCGTATCGCCCGTCGGTCGACGTGTTCTTCAACAGCCTGACCGAGCACTGGCCCGGCCGCGTGATCGGCGTGCTGCTCACCGGGATGGGCCGCGACGGCGCGATCGGCCTGAAGGCGCTGCGGATGAAGGGCTACCATACGATCGCCCAGGACGAGGCGACGAGCGCCGTGTACGGCATGCCGAAAGCGGCCGCGACGCTCGGCGCGGCACGCGCGATCTTGCCCCTCGGGCGCATCGCGGGCGAGCTGGCGGCGCTCGCGAGAATCTGAGCCCGACGATGAACACGCGCAACACCCATGTCTGCCCCTGCAACAACCGCAACAACCCGCATCGACCATGACGATTGACCTGACTCGCCCGCCAGGCGGCCCCTACACGCCGCCCGTCGACGTGCCGGCGATGGTGCTGCTGGTGGATGACCAGACGATCGTCGCGGAAGCCGTGCGGCGCGCGCTCGTCGACGAGGACGGCATCGATTTCCACTACTGCCCGCGTTCGGACGACGCGATGGCCACCGCGATCGAGACACGGCCGACCGTGATCCTGCAGGACCTCGTGATGCCCGGCACCGACGGGCTGAGCCTCGTGAGGGCGTACCGCGAGAATCCGGCGACGCGCGACGTGCCGATCATCGTGCTGTCGACGCAGGAAGAGCCCGTGATCAAGAGCGCCGCGTTCGCCGCCGGCGCGAACGACTACCTCGTGAAGCTGCCCGACCGCATCGAGCTCGTCGCACGCGTGCGCTACCACTCGCGCTCGTACATGAACCTGCTGCAACGCGACGAGGCCTACCGCGCGCTGCGGCAATCGCAGCAGCAGTTGCTCGAAGCCAATCTCGAGCTGCGGCGCCTCACTCATTCCGACGGCCTGACCGGGCTGTCGAACCGGCGCTATCTCGACGAATACCTCGCCGCCGAATGGCGGCGCGGCACGCGCGAGCGCAGCGAGCTGTCGCTGCTGATGATCGACGTCGACAACTTCAAGCTGTACAACGACACGTACGGCCACGTGTCGGGCGACAGCGTGCTCAAGCAGATCGCGTCGACCATCGAGCGCTGCCTCGGCCAGTCGGGCGATCTCGCCGCGCGTTTCGGCGGCGAGGAATTCGCGGTCGTGATGCCGGCCACGTCGCCGGGCGCCGCGCGGCTGCTCGGCGAGAAGATCCGCCTCGCGGTCGAGGCGCTGCGGCTGCGGCACGCGCATTCGTCGACCGGCAACACCGTGACGATCAGCATCGGCGGCGCGACCATCGTGCCGATGCCCGGCCTGCCGACGACGCTGCTGATCGAAGCGGCCGACCGTGCGCTCTATCGCGCGAAGCACGAAGGCAAGAACCGCGTCGAGATCGATGCGACGCCGACGACGCCGGTCCCCGGCGGGTTCGGCGGGCCGCGCGTCGACTGAGCGCCGAACGCCGAACGCGCGCCGCGCTCACACGGCGCCGAGCCGGCGCGCGTAGTCGCCCGGATCCAGCGGGCGGCTGAACAGATAGCCCTGCTGCATGTCGCAACCGATCTGCTGCAGGAACCACGATTGCGCCTGCGTCTCGACCCCTTCGGCCGTGACCTTCATCCCGAGCGAATGCGCCATCGCGACCACGGCCTGCGTGATCGCCACCGAGTCGTGATGATCGGGCACGCCCGACACGAACGAGCGGTCGACCTTCAGGTTGTGCAGCGGAAAGCGCTTCAGGTACGCAAGCGATGAATAGCCGGTGCCGAAATCGTCGACCGAGATCCGCACGTTCATGTCCGTGAGCGCCTCGAGCATCGGCAGCACGGTGTCCGTGTCGTTCATCAGCAGTCCTTCGGTAATCTCGAGTTCGAGCGCGGACGGATCGAGCCGCGTCTGCGCGAGGCAGCGACCGACCGATTCGACGAGCCCTTCATGGAACTGCCGCGGCGACAGGTTGACGGCCAGCATCAGGTCGGGCGCGATCGTGCGGCGCCATTCGGCCGCCTGCCGGCACGCGGTTTCGAGCACCCACTGGCCGATCGCGACGATCAGCCCCGTATCTTCCGCGACCGGAATGAACTCCGCCGGCGACATCGGCCCGAGCTCGGGGCTCGTCCAGCGCAAGAGCGCCTCGGCGCCGACCGTGCGGCCGCTGCGCGCGTCGACGACGGGCTGATACGCGAGCCGCAGCATGTCCGACGACAACGCGCGCCGCAGCGACTGCTCGATCGCGAAGCGGCGTTGCAGCCGCAGGTTGAGCTGCGCGGTGAAGAACGTGAAGTGGTTGCGGCCGCGCTGCTTCGCGTCGTACATCGCCGAATCGGCATTGCGCATCAGCGTGACGGCATCGTCGCCGTCGCGTGGCGCGACGCTGATCCCGATCGACACGCCGAGCCAGTATTCGTTGTTCGCGATCGCGAACGGCTTCGCGATCGCGTCGATCACCTCGCGCGCGAGCACCTCGAGCCGGTCGGGATCGTCGCAGTCGTCGACGAGGATCACGAACTCGTCGCCGCCGACCCGCGTCAGCGCGTGCTGGCCGCCGCCGCAGGCCGCGAGCCGCGCGGCCACGCTGCGCAGCAGCGCGTCGCCCGCGTCGTGGCCGGCCGTGTCGTTGACCTTCTTGAAACCGACGAGATCGATGAACAGGATCGCGACGCGCGCGGGCCCGCCCGCCGCATCGTGTCCGCCGAACAGCTCGCGCATGCGGTCGCCCAGCCAGCGGCGGTTGTAGAGGCCCGTCAGCGCATCGCGCGTCGCGAGGTAACGCAACTGCTGCTGCGCTTCGCGCACGGGGCCGATGTCGTTGAACGACACGATCACCGAATCGGCCTGCTGCTCGCCCGGCTTCACGATCGGCACCGCGTTGCCGCGCACCCAGATGATGTCGCCGTCCGCCAGGCCGAAGCCGACCGTGTAGCCGAGCATCGGCGTGGCCGTCTCGAGCGCGCGCCGGCTCGGCCACTCGTCCGGCGCGATCGGCGTGCCGTCCTCGTGCAGCTTGCGCAGGATCACCGTCGACAGCCGCCGGCCGACGAGGTCGCCCTTCACGCGCATCATCCGGTTCGCACTCGGGTTGCTCGCGACGACGACGCCGTCGCGCGACACCACGACGATCCCTTCGTTCAGGCTGTTGACCACGAGCCGGTGATGTTCCTCGCTGCGCGCGAGCTGTCGCGCGATCCGGTCCTGGTGCACCGCGAGGCCGACGCTGTTGCCGATGTCGCGCAACAGTTCCGTTGCCTCGTCGCCCGGCCGGCGCGGTGTGCGGTAATAGACGGCGAATGCGCCGAGCACGACGCCCGCGTCGTCGAGGAACGGCACCGACCAGCACGCGCGCAAGCCCAGCGGCAATGCGACGGCCCGGTAGTCGGCCCACAGGGGATCGGTTTCGATGTCTTCGACGACGACCATCCGGCGCAGGTACATCGCCGTGCCGCACGAGCCGGCGGCAGGCCCGATCGACGCGCCTTCGATCGCCGTGCTGTACCGCACCGGCAGCGAGGGCGCGGCACCGACGTGCACGTGCACGCCGTCGGGATCGAGCAGCAGGATCGTGCATGACGCGCCGTCGCCGAGCAACGCCTCGGCGCGCCGGCAGACCTCGACGAGCAGTTCCGGCAGCGGTGTGTTGCGCGTGATCAGCCTCAGCACGCTTTGCTCGGATGCGAGCACTTCCGCCGCGAGCCCGGGACTGTAACGAGAACTTTGCGGTTCGGTATTCAAGATGAATCCTGCCGTCTGTCCGATCGGGTCTGATGCGCCCGATTCGTTTTCG
Source organism: Burkholderia sp. AU27893 (assembly GCF_002223205.1). Classification (NCBI taxonomy): domain Bacteria; kingdom Pseudomonadati; phylum Pseudomonadota; class Betaproteobacteria; order Burkholderiales; family Burkholderiaceae; genus Burkholderia; species Burkholderia sp. AU27893. The sequence goes on from NZ_NKFD01000004.1 coordinate 1,649,472, forward strand.
ATCCTTCGTGCCGAATTTCGCTCCGGGTTTACGCCGATGCCCGGTGCGCCCCGTATTGCGCGCGGTGCCAACGCGCGCCGAAATACATTTAACACCAATCCGTGACCAGCGGCGCATCCACGTGCATCAGGGGTTACGCGTGGTCGATGCGGTGCTCGCAGCCGACAGTCAGCTCGCCGAAAGACTTGCACGCGGTGCGACGGCCCGAGGCAGCGCCACGCGTTGCGCGCACCGCTTTTGCAAACGGTTTGTCAGACTGTGGCGACGCTGTGCTCCATTCGCATTCAATCGTCCATGCCGGGATGCGTGCGTGTCACGGCCTTCAACGCGTCGATCGCGGCCGCGACCGACCCGCTCGAGGGCGCCGCATACAGCGCGCCGACCGTTTCAGGCATCGTCGACAGCTTCAGCGGCAACCGGCCGACGCGCTCCCCCGCACTCGCGGCGAGCTCGAACGCGCGGGCCGACTGCACGAACAGGCAAGGCGACTGCTCGGCCACGATTCGCTTGTGCAGTCGGATAGTATGTGCAGCATGCGTAGCGGGTCGACTTTTCAACCAATATGCCTGCCACAGACAAGGATCGAATTCGTGGAAATAAAGACTCCTCCCGTCCGCCCCCTGCTCACGCTGCCGCTGCTCGCACCCTCGATCTGCAACGCCGAAGCCGGCGAGCTGGGTGGGGTCGTGGATCTGGCCTTCTACCTGCTGATTTTCTTCGTGGTCTGGGCACTGTTGACGGGTGCCGTCTCGTGGCTCCTGCGCAAGCAGCCGCCCGGCAAACGCGGCGGGCTGACGCTGCTGTTCTTCAGCTTGCCAGTACTCGTCCTGTTCGGCTGGGGCGCGCTCGATCAGTTTCTGGGCACACCGGGGCATCACGTCGACGGCACGGCCGATCGCCCCATCGTCGTGGCCGGTGTGTCATTTCCCGCCGGAAGCGAAGTGCAATACGTGCAGACCGGCGGCGGATTCTGGAACCGCCAGCCTGTCGGCGCACGGTCCGACACCAGCGTCAGAATGGGCGCGCTGGAAATCAAGGGGCTTCTGCGCCAGGATTTCGATGCCGACGTCTGGAGCGTCACGCTGACCCGGCCGCAAACCATCGACGGTTGGTCCTGCGCACCCGACAGTGTCGTGATGCGATGGCAACCCGACTCCACGCAGCGGCAGCTCTATCAATGCGCGCTTGCCGCGCCCAGGACGATTGGCGTGATCGACTGGCCCGCCGTCACCCGCGTCAACCGCGGCAACGATGGCAACTGGATGCTGTCGTGGCTCGGCGTCGATCATGACGCGCCGCCCGCCAACGTGATCGGCATCCGGTTTGGCGCCATGCGGGCGACATACGGCCCCGCACTCGATCTGAAAACGTGGTCAGCCAACTTCGCCGACAGCGACACGGCCGTCGGCGACTATCTGTTTTCCAGCGACAGCACGACCGACGCGGCCTGGGTCGCCGGCAACGACTTCCGCATCGAGGGGAAAGGCCGAAACGCGAAAACCGGCGAGGCGGTCGATTGCGTGCTGCTGCAACTCGCGCAACATCGGTTTGCGCCGTGCCAGCGGCACGCCGGCTGACCCGATACGGGCCGCAGCCACAGCGCGTACCCTTGCATACATGATCTAATGTCGGCGGAAGGCCGCGCTCGTTCGTGTAGACAACGCAGCGGCCCATGCCCGATCACCTGCCGCTGCAAAGGATCGCATGATGCCCACAACCGAAATCAAGGCGCTCGTTTTCGATGTCTTCGGAACGATCGTCGACTGGAGAAGCGGCGTCGCACGCGGCGCCGCCGCGTTCCTCGACCGCCATGCCCCCGCGCTCGACCCGTTCGAATTCGCCGATGCGTGGCGGGCCGAATATTCGCCGTCGATGGAAGAAATCCGCAGCGGCCGCCGCCGCTACGTGCGCCTCGACGTCCTGCACCGCGAGAACCTGGTGCGCACGCTCGACCGCTACGGGATCGACGACGTGCCCGACGCCGACATCGACACGCTCAACCTCGCGTGGCACAGCCTCGACCCGTGGCCCGACGCCGTCGCGGCGCTGCAACGGCTGAAGCGACGCTTCATCATCGCGCCACTGTCGAACGGCAACATCCGGCTGATGGTCGACGTCGCGAAACGCGCGGGGCTGCCGTGGGATGCGATTCTCGGTGCGGAGGTGGTCCGCGCGTACAAGCCGTCGCCGCAGGTCTATAGCGATACGGTCGAGATTCTCGGCGTCGAACCGGCCGAGCTGTGTCTGGTCGCCGCGCACAACGGCGATCTCGCGGCCGCGCGCCGGCAGGGGCTGTCGACCGCGTTCGTGCTGCGGCCGACCGAACACGGCCCGGGCCAGACGACCGACCTGAAAGCCGATGATGCGTGGGACTTCGACGTCAGGGATCTGAACGAGCTCGCGGACCGGCTCGAATGCCCGCGTTGAAAACCGGGTTCCGGTGCGCGGTCGCGGGGTGGCCGGCGGCTCGTGGGGCGCCGGCTCCCAAAGCCTAGCGCGCCGACGCCGTCTCGACCGCTCGCCCCCGCGCCGCCATCGCGAGGCGCCGCCAGTTGCGCGCCGCATACCGGTGCGCCTGCTGCAGTGCGAGCCACAACCCGATCTGCCGAACCGGCTTGAAAAGGCCGCGTGCACTGAACACGGTGCGCCGCTCGACGCGGGTCCTGCCGCCTTCGATCGGCGTCAGCGTGAATTCGTCCTCGAGCAGGCCGACCCAGTCGCGGCACCACACCGTCGACGCCACCATCCGGTAACGCAGCCGGCGAGGCTCGTCGAGCACGAGAATCCGCTGGTCGATGGTGCCGCGATCAGTCGTGCACTGCCGCGTGTTGCCGACGGCCGGCACGCCTTCGAGCACGCGGCAACTGACCGGCTTCGGCACGCCGAGGCGGAACAGCAACGGCCGCGTGTCGTCCATCCGGGCATGGAGGAAATGCGGCCAGACATGCTCGGGCCGGCAATCGAACGTCCACTGCGAATGAATTTCCACGACCGTCTCCTGGCGGCTGTCGGTGCGGCAATGATGGCACAACCGCCCCGCCGCCTCCGTTACTTCACGACCGCCCGCCACGCGGTGCGCGCGTAGATGAGCAGCAACGGCAGCAGCGCGAGCGCGAACAGCAGGCTGAGCGCCAGCACCCATACCGGCCAATCTTCCGGATTCCCTCGCGCCCAGTAGCGGTAAGGCACGCTCAGGAACCCGATTTCCATCAGCAGCGCGCCGAGCGGCACGAGCCCGTTCATCACCGCCGCCACGCCGAAGCGGGCCGCGCGGTCGAGGTACCGGCCGGCGCCGTACGCCGCGATCAGGTAGAGGAAGTACCCGATCATCGCGACCATCAGCCCGCCGCCGGCCAGCAGGCCGACACTGCGCACGCTGCGTTCGTGCCATTGATCCGCACCGGGCGGCAACACGACATCGATCCGCTCGCCGATTTCCGGCGCGCCGCCGGAACGGACGTTGCCCGGCATCACCACGCGCTTGCCGTCGGGCAGCGCCGCTTCCAGTATCGACGTGTATTTCAGGCACTGATACCGTTCGGTCCGCCCGTCGCTGTCGCGGCGCTCGCAGGTATCCCACTCGGACGTGTAGGACACGACGGTCGCCTCGTATTTCGGCGAGACGGCCAGTACGTAGAGTTCGTCGCCGATCCAGTACGCGAACGGGAAGAACAGCGACACCAGGCAGAAGCACACGAGCCACCAGAACGCGACCGCGCCGCGATTCGGCGCCCCCTTCGCACCGTGCCTGGCGCCGGACTGGCGGCGCACCATGCGCGACGCGAGCCAATAAGCGGCCACGGCAAAGACCGCCACACACACCACGAAGACCTTGCCCGCATGCGTCAATGCCATCTGTCTTGCCCCCGGTTCCCCGATTCCCCGATTCTTCAATGCTTCGCTTGCCGGCAGGTTCGCCGCCGGGTCGTGTTCACGCACTGAACCGCACAACCGCCTTCGCCGCGGCCACGTCACGCGCTATTCCGGCTCGCCGACGAATCTCAGCTTCCCCGATTCCCCCGACAGCAGCGCGCGATTCGCGTCCGCCGCCGCGCGCAGGTAATCCCACAGCGCGGTCACGCGCCGCAGCTTGCGCAGATCCTCGCGGCAGGTCAGCCAGAAGCACCGCGTGACGACCACGTCGTCCGGCAGCACCGGCACCAGCGCCGGCTGCGTGGCCGCCATGAAACACGGCAGGATCGCGAGCCCGCCGCCCTGCAACGCCGCGAAATACTGCGCGATCACGCTCGTCGTGCGCAGCCCGGCCGTCGCGCCCGGCACCGCGCGGTCCAGGTACAGCAGCTCGTTGCTGAACGCGAGATCGTCGACGTAACTGATGAACGCGTGCTGCGCGAGATCGTCGGTGCAGGTGATCGGATCATGGTTCGCGAGATAGTCGCGCGTCGCATAGAGCCGCAGCTGGTAGTCGCACAACTTGGTGACCACGTAAGGCCCGCGCTCGGGCCGCTCGAGCGTGATCGCGAGGTCCGCCTCGCGCTTGGGCAGGTTGACGAAATGCGGCACCGGCAGCAGGTCGACCGTCACGTGCGGGTGCTCGGCACGAAACTGCGCGAGCTGCGGCGCAAGGAAAAAGCAGCCGAACCCTTCCGTCGACCCGATCCGCACATGGCCCGACAGCGCCTCGCCCGTGTTCGCGACCTGGTCGCACGCGGACTGCACGGTCGTCTCCATCGCGTCCGCGTATGCGACGAGCCGCTGCCCTTCGGCCGTCAGCGTGAAGCCGCCGGAGCGCGACTTGTCGAACAGCAGCGTGCCCATCGCGGCCTCCAGCGCGCGAATGCGCCGCGCGACGGTCGTGTAGTCGACGCCCAGCCGCTTCGCGGCGCCGCTCGCGCGCTGCGTGCGCGCGACTTCGAGGAAAAAGCGCAGGTCGTCCCAGTTCAGGTTGCCGGAAACCGGCTCGATGGCGTGTCGCATTAGCGAGGGAAAAAGGGGTAAGGGTCTGTTTGCATATGGAACGCCCATGCGTTGCCACGAGAACGGCCGCTCGCGAGGCGCGCGACGCCGCGAATACTGACGTATTCGCAAGGAGCGCAACGCGGCGAGCGGCCGTTCTCGTGGCAACCCCAAACTAAAAAGAACATGTCACGGGAATGCCCGAAATCGCCCGTATGGCGGCGTCGCTCGTCGCTTGTTTGGCTCGGCCAAACGGCGCTCCTCACTTCTTGCCCTACGAGCGATTTCGGGCATTCGCATGGGCGTTCCATATGCAAACAGACCCTATGTCTCCGGGCCGGACGTCGATATGCATAAATGCACATCCAACCGGTTTCTTTATCGGTACATCATGAATCTGCGCATAACTATACTCGACCGTGACCTGCGGACCATGAGCCGCGGGCAATAAAACCGGAGACACCATGCAGACCCGATCCACCCTCGATGAGCATGCGACCATCGCGACGCCGGCGCCCGAGCGCACCGCGAAGCACTACCTGCTGGCCGGCTGGGCCAGCATGGCCGGCACCACGATCGAGTGGTACGACTTCTTCCTCTACGGCACCGCCGCCGCCCTCGTCTTCAACCGCATCTTCTTCCCGTCGCTGGACCCGGTCGTCGGCACGCTGGCCGCGTTCGGCACGTTCGCGGTCGGCTTCATCGGCCGGCCGATGGGCGGCATCGTGTTCGGCCACTTCGGCGATCGCATCGGCCGCAAGTCGATGCTGATGATCACGCTGCTGCTGATGGGCGTGCCGAGCATGATCATCGGGCTGATCCCGTCGTACGATCGCATCGGCTACTGGGCTGCCGCGCTGCTGATCGCGATGCGCTTCCTGCAGGGGATGGCGGTCGGCGGCGAATGGGGCGGCGCGGTGCTGATGGCCGTCGAACACGCGCCGAAGGGCCGCAAGGGGCTGTTCGGCAGCCTGCCGCAGACGGGCGTCGGGCTCGGCCTGATCCTGTCGTCGGTCGCGATGGCCGCGGTGGCCGCGCTGCCGGAAGCCGACATGCTGTCGTGGGGCTGGCGCGTGCCGTTCCTCGCGAGTATCGCGCTCGTCGGCCTCGGCTGGTTCATCCGCGCGAAGGTGCCCGAATCGCCCGACTTCGAGAAGATGCAGCGCCAGGGCAAGGCCGAGAAGTCGCCGGTGACGGCCGCGCTGCGCCGCCATCCGCGCGAGGTGTTGACGATCGTCGGCGCGCGCGCCGCCGAGAACACCTGGTTCTACATGGTCGTCACGTTCGCGCTCGCTTACGCGACGCAGCAACTGCACCTGCCGAAGGCCGAGATGCTGCACGCGATCACGGCCGGCGCCGCGCTGTCGCTCGTCACGATGCCGCTGTGCGGCCACCTGAGCGACCGCATCGGCCAGCGCCGGATGTTCGCGATCGGCCTCGTGCTGATGTGCGCGTTCGCCGCGCCGTTCTTCATGATGCTCGGCACGCAGCAGACGTCGTACGCGTGGTGGGCGATCGTGCTCGGCCTCGGCGTCGTGTTCCCGATTCTCTATGCGCCGGAATCGCTGCTGTTCGCGCAGCAGTTCCCCGCGGAAATCCGCTACAGCGGCATCTCGCTGTCGGTGCAACTCGCCGGCGTGATCGGCGGCGGCTTCGCGCCGATGATCGCGACGTCGCTGCTCAAGGCCGGCGGCGGCCAGCCGCACTACGTGATCGCGTACGTCGTCGGCTTCGGCGTATTCGCGCTCATGTGTACCGCGTTGATGCGACCGGCCCGCGCGTGAGCGCGCCGGCCCGCATTCGATCGACTTCAGTTCAGCCTGCTGCCCGCCGCGCATGCACGCGCGGCGCAAGCAGACACCCTTTTCGTCGTCACACCGCTTTACGGAGACATCCATGAACGCCGCAGTTCCCCAGACCACCCTCGCCCTGCCCACCGCCAAGCTGCTGATCGACGGCGCGTTCGTCGAATCGCAAAGCGCCGAATGGGGCGACATCGTCAACCCGGCGACGCAGGAAGTAATCGGTCGCGTGCCGTTTGCGACGCTCGACGAGGTCGATGCCGCGATCGCGTCCGCGCAGCGCGCGTTCCAGACCTGGAAGATGACGCCGATCGGCGCGCGGCTGCGCATCATGCTGAAGTTCCAGGATCTCGTGCGCCGCAATCTCGAACGGATCGCGCACACGCTGACGGCCGAGCAGGGCAAGACGCTGCCCGACGCGCAGGGCGACATCTTCCGCGGCCTCGAAGTGGTCGAGCACGCGTGCTCGATCGGCACGCTGCAGCAGGGCGAATTCGCGGAGAACGTCGCGGGCGGCGTCGATACCTACACGCTGCGCCAGCCGATCGGCGTGTGCGCGGGCATCACGCCGTTCAACTTCCCCGGCATGATCCCGCTGTGGATGTTCCCGATGGCGATCGTGTGCGGCAACACGTTCGTGCTGAAGCCGTCGGAGCAGGATCCGCTGTCGACGATGCAGCTCGTCGAACTCGCGATCGAGGCCGGCGTGCCGCCGGGCGTGCTGAACGTCGTGCACGGCGGCAAGACGGTGGTCGACCGTCTCTGCACGCACCCGGACATCAAGGCGATCTCGTTCGTCGGCTCGACGCGCGTCGGCACGCACGTGTACAACCTGGGCAGCCAGCACGGCAAGCGCGTGCAGTCGATGATGGGCGCGAAGAATCACGCGGTCGTGCTGCCCGATGCGCATCGCGAACAGTCGATCAACGCGCTCGTCGGCGCGGGCTTCGGCGCGGCCGGCCAGCGCTGCATGGCGACGTCGGTCGTCGTGCTGGTCGGCAAGGCGCGCGACTGGCTGCCCGAACTCGTCGAGAAGGCGAAGGCGCTGAAGGTCAATGCGGGCGCGGAAGCCGGCACGGACGTCGGGCCGGTCGTGTCGAAGGCCGCGAAGGAACGCATCCTGTCGCTGATCGACGAAGGCGTGAAGGCCGGCGCGAAGCTCGAACTCGACGGCCGCAACGTGAAGGTGCCCGGCTACGAGCAGGGCAACTTCGTCGGCCCGACGATCTTCTCGGGCGTGACGACCGACATGTCGATCTACACGGAGGAAATCTTCGGGCCGGTGGTGGTCGTGCTCGAAGCCGACACGCTCGACGAAGCGATCGCGCTCGTCAACCGCAACCCGATGGGCAACGGCGTGGGCCTGTTCACGCAGAGCGGCGCGGCTGCACGCAAGTTCCAGAGCGAGATCGACATCGGCCAGGTCGGCATCAACATCCCGATCCCGGTGCCGGTGCCCTACTTCAGCTTCACCGGCTCGCGCGGCTCGAAGCTCGGCGATCTCGGCCCGTACGGCAAGCAGGTCGTGCAGTTCTATACGCAGACCAAGACGGTCACCGCGCGCTGGTTCGACGACGACGCGACGGCGGGCGGCGTGAACACGACGATCGCGCTGCGCTGACTCCGGGAGCCTGCACATGGAAATTGCATTCATCGGACTCGGCAACATGGGCGGCCCGATGGCCGCCAACCTGCTGAAAGCCGGCCACGCGCTGACGGTGTTCGACCTCGACGCGCACGCGGTCAACGTTGCGGTGCGCGCCGGCGCGACGGCCGCCGGCTCGCCGCGCGAAGCGGCCGCGCGCGGCGCGATCGTGATCACGATGCTGCCGGCCGCGCAGCACGTGCGCGCGGTCTACCTCGGCGATGACGGCGTGCTGGCCGGCGCACGCGCCGGCGCTGCGCTGATCGACTGCAGCACGATCGATCCGGGCACCGTGCGCGCGGTGGCCGAGGCCGCCGCGCAGCGCGGCTTCCCGCTCGCCGATGCACCCGTGTCGGGCGGCACGGGCGGCGCGCAGGCCGGCACGCTGACCTTCATGGTCGGCGCGGACGCCGCGCTGTTCGAGCGCATCCGCCCCGTGCTGCTCGACATGGGCAAGAACGTCGTGCAGTGCGGCGGCACGGGCACCGGGCAGATCGCGAAGATCTGCAACAACCTGCTGCTCGGGATCTCGATGATGGGCGTATCGGAGGCGATGGCGCTCGGCGCGGCGCTCGGGATCGATCCGGCCGTGCTGGCCGGCATCATCAATACGTCGACCGGCCGCTGCTGGAGCTCGGACGCGTACAACCCGTATCCGGGCGTGAGCGACACCGCGCCGGCCGCGCGCGGCTACGCGGGCGGGTTCGCGGCGAACCTGATGCTGAAGGATCTCGGGCTCGCGACCGAAGCGGCGCGCAGCGCCCACCAGCCGGTGTGGATGGGTGCGCTCGCGCAGCAGCTCTATCAGTCGATGAACCAGCAAGGGCTCGGCACGCTCGACTTCTCCGCGTGCGTGAAGCTGTACGAGGCGCAGCCGGCGTAACCGCCGCCGCCCGCACCGGACGTGCGTCGACCCGCGATGTGCCGGAACGGCATCGCGGGTCGTTTTGCATGCGGGGGAAGGAAAACGGGCGGCGCAGACGCGGCGTCAACGAACGCCGCCGGTCGCTCAACCGCGCGGGTTCGACGCCGTCTCGAAGGTCGGATGGCACTCGAACGCAAGTTCGGAGCGCGCGCCGACCCGGCTGCCGCTGGTCAGCGATTCCTGCTTCATGCTCGCGCGCATCCCGCGCTGCGTGCAGTAGTTGGTGGCTTCGTCGACGGCTTTCGTATGGGCGTCGGCCCACGTCGTCGACACGCCGACCGTGCGCGTCGTCACGGTATAGACATTCGGGTTCGACGTCGCGGTCACGTCGGAAGCGGTCGAACACGCGGCGAGCAAGCATGCAGCAGCCGCGACGGTCAACCATCGCAAGGTTCGAAAGGAAACTGGAATGGACATGGGGGGCAGGCGCGCGCCGTTCGACGCGCATTGAGCAACATAGGCGACAGTATGCCTGCTCGATCGCCGGAGATCATGCCCCTTTCAGTGAACACATTGTTTCGAATGGTTAAACGATGAGGAAAATGGGGCAATATTTCCACTCTCTTTCAGGGCCAGATACGACCGGCGGGTAGTTTTTGCCCGGTCGGCCTGCCCCATCGCGCTGCCGGACGGCCGCGGCCGATCAGCCCGTGGTTTCCTGCCGGATCCTTCCAGCGCCGCCACGTCGCCCCACCAGGGCGGCCGCCCGGCCTGCTCCCGGCGCATCGCGCGGGGATCCTCGCGCCCAGTCCGGCCATTTGCAGACCGGCGAATGGGTCGCCGACGTCCCGCTTGCCGCCGCACAGGCACATCGCTTGCGTCATGCACGCGCCCGCCGCTCCGGCGGACGGCATCTTTCCCTCAACCGGCGCTGCGCACCGCGCGACCCTTCGCGCGGCGATCCCGCATCGCAAGCAGGTTCCATGAACGAGAGGACAACATGAAATCAATACGAACGCTGGTCGCCCTTTGCTCGGTCGTTTCCGTGCTCGCGGCGTGTGGCGGCGGCGACGACGCCGGGACCGAACTCGGCATCTCGAAGCCGCAGGCGCGCTTCATCAACGCGGTGCCGGCCGGGCCGAACCTCGACTACTACCTGAACGCGAAGCTCGACCAGGGCAATATCGCGTACAAGGGCGTGACGCGCTATCACGACGTCGACTCGGGCACGCAGAACGCGAGCTACGACGTCTCCGGCACGACGACGACCATCGCCGCGCAATCGTTCAGTGCGGCAAACGGCCATCACTACACGACGATCGCGCTGCCGAGCACGACGTCGCTGATCTCCGTGATCGACGATCCGTACGCCAAGGGCCTGCTGTCGGACAAGGCGCGCGTGCGCAGCTTCAACGCGTCGCCGAATGCACAGAACGTCGACGTGTACGTCGTGCCGCCCGGCACGGACATCACGACGCAAAGCCCGACGCTCGCGGGCGCGGCTTATCAAAACGCGGTGCCGGCATCGACGCAGGATTCGATCTACCTGAACGGCGGCAGCTACCAGGTGATCGTCACGACGGCAGGCAGCAAGACGCCGATCCTCAAGACCGCGCCGGTCACCATCAACAACAACGCCGACTGGCTGCTGCTGACGATCCCGTCGGGCGGGGTCGGAGACGTGACGCCGAACGATATCCACGTGCTGGTTGCGCAGGGCAACGACGCCGATGCGTCCGCGCAGGAACTCGGTCCGCAGTAAGGACCGCTCATGATTGCGGCGGGCGGCGCGATCGTGCCGCCCGCCGCCTCTTCCCGTCACGCGGTCAGTTGTTCCGCTCCAGGACGATCACATGCTCGGCGCGCGTGCCGTCGCCGTGCTCGACGTCGACATCGCCGACATGGCGTACGCGCCAGCCCGGCCGCGTCGCGATCTGCGGCATGTTGCCGGACGGACGGCTCTCGATCCCGCCGAGCCCTTCGTCGGGCGTCTCGACCGCTTCGTCGAGCGACGCATTCGAATAAATCACGTTGTCGTGCCACTTCGACGCGCCCGCGGCGGCTTCCATGCCCTTGCCGTCGACGTCGACCGTGTTGTCGGTCATCGCCATGTTCGCGTTGTCGAGCGTCGGGATCCGCGCGGCCGCTCGCCGTACGGGGTCGCCGCTGTCGGGCGCCTGCGTGCCGCGCTCGATCGGCGGCAAGCCGGTCGGCATTTTCCCGGCGATCCTCTCGGGCGTCAGCGGACGCTGCGCGACCTGCGCCGCCTGGGTTGCCGCGTCGGGCATGTCGCCGGCCGCCGGCGTCTTCACCGGGCTCTTCTCGATCTGTTCCCGCTGCTGTTCAGGGGTAGGGTTCGATTCCGCGTTCTGCATTGCACCTCCTCGTCCGGCCGGCGCGCGCCGGCATCAGGGCTGCCGCCGCCGGTCCGGGAATCACTACAACGGTCCTTGCAAATCTTTCATGGGCACGGCCCGACACGCACCGCGCCGGGCGCACGTGCCAGGCCGGCACGGCCCTTCATACGGACGGCGCACCCGGGCACAACCGGCGCGCCGCCGGCGCACCGTCCGCCCCACGCGTCAGCCGTGTCAGCCGCCGCTCGCGCCGCCCGGCGCGGAAGCCGCGCCCGGCATGCTCGCGCCGCTGTCGCCACTGCTGCCGGCCGCCCCGCTGCTCGGCGTACCCGATGGCGCGGTGGACGGTGCGGCCGACATGCCGCCCGTGGCGCTCGATTCCGAGCTTGTGCCGCCGTTGTCGCTCTTCTTCTGGCAACCCGCACCTGCCGCCAAGCCCGCAATCAGGATGCCGGCGAAGACGGCTCGCGATACATGTCGAAGTGAATATCGCTGCATGACACCTCCGCTGATGTCGATGTGGATGGAGCCCGCAGGCGCGCAATTCGCGTGCCGGCCCCCGCCGCCGCGGCCGCCCGCTACCATTCATTTTTCAAATGACGCCCAACCGAATATTTAATTTCCCATCGCGTTGCCGGCCTTCCATACTCGCGAACAAATCCGAGACATAACGTCCACGGCGGCCGGGCCGGCGCAGCGTTCGCACGTTGCCGGTCACGCGCCCCGCACATGGAAGGAGACAACGGCGTGCAACTGGAAGCCACCCACCGCCCGGGCATCGTGCCCGGCGCGGACGACGCATCGCATCGAACCGATTCGGCCGCGCGCGACCCCGCGCTGAGTCCGCGGCTGCACAACGCCGACCTCGCGCCGACCCAGGCCGACGGCCGGACATGGGGCCGCTACAGCATCTTCGCGCTGTGGACCAACGACGTGCACAACATCGCGAACTACTCGTTCGCGATCGGGCTGTTCGCGCTCGGCCTGTCGGGCTGGCAGATGCTCGCGTCGCTCGCGATCGGCGCGGTGCTCGTCTACTTTTTCATGAACCTCACCGGCTACATGGGCCAGAAGACCGGCGTGCCGTTCCCGGTGATCAGCAGGATGAGCTTCGGCATCTACGGCGCGCTGCTGCCCGCGATGATCCGCGCGGTGATCGCGATCGCATGGTTCGGAATCCAGACCTATCTCGCGTCGGTCGTGCTGCGCGTGCTGCTCACCGCGATCTGGCCGGGCCTCGCCGCATTCGACCAGAACGCGATCTTCGGGCTGTCGACGCTCGGCTGGGTCACGTTCGTCGCGATCTGGCTCGTGCAGATCGGCATCCTCACGTACGGGATGGAAATGGTCCGCAAGTACGAAGGGCTCGCCGGCCCGGTCATCCTCGTCACGACGCTGTCACTCGCCGCGTGGATGTTCAGCCGCACCGGCGGCCATCTCGCGATGTCGATCGGCAAGCCGCTGACCGGCTTCAGGATGTGGACGGAGATCTTCGCGGGCGGCTCGCTGTGGCTCGCGATCTACGGCACGCTGGTGCTCAACTTCTGCGATTTCGCGCGCTCGTCGCCGAGCGCGAAGACGGTGCGGGTGGGCAACTTCTGGGGCCTGCCGGTGAACATCCTCGTGTTCGCGACGATCAGCTTCGTGCTCGCCGGCGCGCAGTTCAAGCTGAACGGCCACATCATCCACAGCCCGACGGAAATCATCGCGACGGTGCCGAACAAGCTGTTCCTCGTGCTCGGTTGCCTCGCGTTCCTGATCGTGACGGTCGCGGTGAACATCATGGCGAACTTCGTCGCGCCGGCCTTCGTGCTGACGAGCCTCGCGCCGCACCGCCTGTCGTTCCGCCGCGCGGGCCTGATCAGCGCGACGGTCGCCGTGCTGATCCTGCCGTGGAACCTGTACAACAGCCCGATCGTGATCGTCTACTTCCTGTCCGGCCTCGGCGCGCTGCTCGGCCCGCTGTACGGGATCATCACGGTCGACTACTGGCTCGTGCGCAAGCAGCGCGTGAACGTGCCCGACCTCTATACCGAAGCGCCGACCGGCGCCTACTTCTACACGCGCGGCGTGAACCGCAAGGCGCTCGCGGCACTGGTGCCGTCCGCGCTGATCTCGATCACGCTCGCCGTCGTGCCGGCCTTCAGCGCGATGACGCCGTTCTCGTGGCTGCTCGGCGCGGCCATCGCGGGCAGCGTGTACTGGCTGCTGGCCGATCGCAACCGGCACTACGAGGCGCGCTCGGGCGAATCCATCGCGGTCGCCTGCACCCAACACTGAAACACCTGCATACGGAGTCGCAATGAGGATCCTGGTAGTCAACGTCAACACGACCGAGTCGATCACCGACGCGATCGCCGCGCAGGCGCAGGCCGCCGCGTCGCCGGGCACGGAGATCGTCGGGTTGACGCCGCGCTTCGGCGCCGAGTCGGTCGAAGGCAACTTCGAGAGCTACCTCGCGGCGATCGCCGTGATGGATCGCGTCATGCACTACGACGAGCCGTACGACGCGGTGATCCAGGCCGGCTACGGCGAACACGGCCGCGAAGGCCTGCAGGAACTGCTGACGGTGCCGGTCGTCGACATCACCGAAGCGGCCGCGAGCGTCGCGATGCTGCTCGGCCATCGCTACTCGGTCGTCACGACACTCGACCGCACGGTGCCGCTGATCGAGGATCGCCTGAAGCTCGCCGGGCTCGACGCGCGCTGCGCGTCGGTGCGCGCAAGCGGCCTCGCGGTGCTCGAGCTCGAGGAGAACCCGGCCCGCGCGATCGAGTCGATCGTCGGCCAGGCGCAGCGCGCTGTGAAGGACGATCACGCGGAAGTGATCTGCCTCGGCTGCGGCGGGATGGCCGGCCTCGACCGGCAGATCGAGGAATGCACGGGCGTGCCGGTCGTCGACGGCGTCTCGGCCGCGGTGGCGCTCGCCGAGTCGCTGGTGCGCCTGAAGCTGAAGACGTCGAAAGTCCGCACGTACGCGCCGCCGCGCCCGAAGCGGATCGTCGGCTGGCCGGGCACCTTCGCACAATGACGCGGCGCCGGCCCGCTGCGGCGTCGCACTCGCGCAGCGGGGCGCCGGGAGGCACATCGGCATGCGGGACCCACTAGACCCGAACACCCTGCCCCGCGGCGCGTCCGACGCCGCGGACGCGCTCGACGTGCTCGATGCACGGCTGATGCGCATCCTGCTCGTGCTGCTGACCGAGCGCACCGTGTCGCGTGCGGCTGTGCGCCTGAACATGTCGCAGCCGGCCACCAGCGCCGCGCTCAAGCGCCTGCGCACGCTGCTCGGCGATCCGCTGCTGGTGCGCAGCCGCTACGGGATGGTGCCGACCGAATTCGGCGCGCGGCTGATCGAACCGCTGCGCAACGCGCTGCGCGTGATCGACTTCATCCGCATCCAGCAGCCGAGGTTCGATGCGCGCACGTCGGTGCGGACCTACCGGATCGGCTGCCCCGACTACCTGAACGTGCTGTTCGTGCCGAAGCTCGTCGCGCTGTTCCGCGAACGCGCGCCGGACGCACAGCTCGTGTTCCATCCGCTCGGCGACGGCTTCGACGACGAGCGCGCACTGGCCGACGGCGAGCTCGACATCGTGATCGACAATCGCCCTGCCCGCGCGTCGCGGTTCCGGCAGGACGACCTGTTCGACGATCGCGTCGTCTGCCTGATGCGCGCGACGCATCCGCTCGCGCGGCGCGGCACGATGACGGCGGCCGAGTTTGCCGACGCGCCGCAGCTGTGCCCGACACCGTCGTGGCTCGAGGCGTCCGGCGCGATCGACCGGCAACTCGAACGCGTGGGCCTGCAGCGGCGGATCGTCGTCACGCTGCCGCATTTCGAACTCGCCGCGCATGCGCTCGTGCGCACCGACCTGCTGCTGACCACCACGTACCGGCTCGCGCGGCACTACGCGAAGCTGCTGCCGCTCGCCGCCGTCGCGCTGCCGGCCGAACCGCCGGATATCGTGTACCGGATGACCTGGAACGAATCGGCGGCATGCGCCGAGGGCGTGCGCTGGCTGCGCGGGCTGATCGCGGAAGCGACGCGTGCGTGGCTCGATGCCGAGGCGAGGCAGCCGGCGGTGGCGGCGGTGGCCGCCAGTGCAGTCGTGGACGTGGACGCGGACGCGGACGCACGGAATAGCACGCCGGTCGCGGCCGATCCCCCCGAACCCGCACGACGCACGCGCCGCAGGCGGGCCACGCATTGCCACGCGCCGCATCCTCGGCGTGTCGTCCAAGCGGCACGCCTCCACCGCCTCGCGACGAAGTCGCATTGACGGTCGTCATTCACACGCCGGAGCGATTCGTGCAGTCGCGGCAAGTCAGACCGGTCCTATTTACCCGGTCCGCGCCGACTCGTCAGAATGACGCCTCGAACCCTGGCGGATGACGCTCTGCATCACGGATGCCGGCCGCCGCCCCATCGAGGAAACCCGCATGAAGAAGACACTCGTTGCGCTGGCCGTTCCGGTCGCGCTGCTCGCGAGTACCGGCGCATTCGCCGATACGCAGGACTGCGCGACGCGCATCCGGGCGTTGCAGACACAGATCGATAACGCGAAGCGGTTCGGCAACGCACCTCAGGCGATGCGCCAGCAAGCCGCGCTCGACCAGGTCAAGGCCCATTGCACGGACGCCGGCCAGCTCGCGCGCGCCGAACGCAAGGTCGCCGACAAGCAGCGGGATCTGCAGCGCGCGCAGGACGAGGTGCACGAAGCGCAGGCACGCATCCATGAAGCCGAAGCGCTCGGCGATGCGAAGCAGCTGAACAAGGCGCAACGCAAGCTCGCCGACAAGCAGATCAAGCTGCGCAACGCAACACGCGACCTGCACGATGCGCAGATCGATCGCGACGCACTGAAAGGCTGAAGGGCTGACGTGATGCGTCGACACGGTGTGCCGCGTCAGACGTGTCGCGCCAGCACGAGCAGCACCGACAACGACACGATCGACCCGAGCGTCGACAACAGGATCGTGCGCGACGTCACCTGCGCTTCACGCCCGTAGAACTCGGCCAGCATGTACGGCCCGGTACCCGTGGGCAACGCGGCGAGCACGACCGCGATCTGCGCGAGCACCGGCGGCAGCGCGAACACGCGCACGCCAAGCCACCACGCGAGCGCGGGCTGCACGAACAGCTTCACCGCCGTCAGCGCGATGCTGCCCCGCGGTGCGGCGCCGGACCCTTCCCGCTTCTCCGCGAGAAACAGCCCGAGGCTGACGAGCGCACACGGGCTCGCGGCCCCGCCGAGCAGCTTCAGGAAGGTATCGACCGGCGCACCGAGCGGCACCTGCGCGGCCGACACGCAAACGCCGGCCAGCGGCGCGACGATCAGCGGGTTGCGCAGCAGCGCGCCGACCACTTTCCACACCAGCCGCAACGGTGCGCGATCGCGCTGCAACCCCACCTCGATCAGCACGATCGCGCCGGCGAACAGCACGCACGCCACGAGGATGGTCGCAATCGTGGTCGGTGTGAGGCTGTCGGTGCCGAAGGCGAGCAGGCACAGCGGAAAGCCGAGATAGCCGGTGTTCGGGTACGACGCGGCAATAGCGTCGATGCTCGCATCGGCGAGCCCGCGCCCCGCGAACAGGCGCCACGCGAGCACGCCGACGAATACGAGCGCGCAGGTCAGCGCGAACGTGGCCACGAAAGCCGGCTGATACAGCTGGTGCCACGACGCGTGCGCCATGATCTGGAACAGCAACGCGGGCAGCGCGAGCCACACGACGAAGCGGTTGAGTTCCGAGGCCGCCGCCGGCCCCAGCACCCCGCGCCGGCGGCACAGGAACCCTGCCGCGATCAGCCCGAACACGGGCAACAGAATCTCGATCGTCGATGACATCTTGAACACGCTGCGTGAAACCGGAACGCGCCAGCTTAATGGTTCCGCCGAATCGCGTCCAATGCGCGGCGCGTGCCGCCCGTGCATCACGCGCCGTCGCGCATCGGTTGCGCAAGCAACTTGTAGGCCACGACGGCGACGGCGAGCGCGAGCCCGCCGCTCACCGTCAGCGCATCGGCGAACCCGCTCGCGAACGCGACGGGCGCCGCCTGCGCGAGCGCACCGGCGGCCGACGACGGCACACGCTCGAGCGCCCGCGCCAGGTCGCCGGCCAGCAGGCTCGACATGAACTGTGCATCGGCGAACGCGCGCAGGCCGGGCGCGGCGGACAGCAACCGGTCGAGCCGCGCCTGCGTGCTCGCCGTCAACACCGCGCCGAGCACGCCGACGGCCGTCACGATCGCCGAGAAGCGCGTCGTCGTGCTGATGCCCGATGCCATGCCGGTGCGGTTCGGCGGCACGCACGCCATGATCGCCTTCTGCGTGTCGCCGTTCATGATGCCCGCGCCGCAGCCCGTCACGAACATGCCGAGCGCGACGAGCCGGTAGTCGCCGCTGGCCGTCAGCGCCGCAGTCGCGAGGTTGCCCGCGCCGATCAGCGCGAGCCCGCCTGCCAGCACGCCGGCGGACGACACGCGCGCGGCCAGCGCCGCGCCGAGCGACGGCCCGGCGATCATCGCGAACGCGAACGGCAGCATCCCGAGCCCCGCGTCGATCGCCGACATCCCGAACGCGTTCTGCAGGTACAGCGGCAGGAACGTCATCATCACCTGCGCGCACGCCGCATAGCCGAACATCGCGAGCACGGCGCCGACGAAGCGCGGCTGACGGAACAGCGCGAGATCGATCATCGGCCGCGCCTGCCAGCGCTCCGCGCCGATGAACGCCGCGACGAGCGCGGCGGCCAGCGCGAGCCGGCCGAGCGTCGCGGCCGACAGCCAGCCGTGCGACGGCGCGCCGATCAGCGCCGCGATCGCGCACGCGAGCGCCGCGCCGAACAGCAGGCTGCCGGCCGCGTCCACGCGCTTCGCGTGCGGATCGTGCGACTCGTCGATCGCGACACGCGCACCAACCGCCAGCAACAGGCAGACGGGCAGGTTCAGCAGGAACACCCAGCGCCAGCCGATCCATTGCGTGATCGCGCCGCCGACGAGCGGCGCGATGGCCGTCGCGGTCCCCATGCACATGCCCCAGATCGCCCATGCGCGCGCCCGTTCGCGCCCGTCCGGAAAACGGTTCGCGATCACGGCGAGCGCGGCCGTCAGCAGCAGCGCGGCGCCGCCGCCCTTCACCGCCCGGGCGGCGATCAGCCAGCCGGCCGTCGGCGCGACGCCGCAGCCGAGCGACGCGAGAAAGAACAGCGCGAGCCCCGTGAACAGCATCCGCTTGCGCCCGAAGCGGTCGGCGAGCCCGCCCGCCGGCAGCAAGCAGGCCGCGAACGCGGTCATGTACGCGCTCACGACCCATTCGATATCGGCGAAGCTCGCGTGGAAACTGCGCGCGATGCTCGGCAGCGACACGGCGACGACGTTCGTGTCGAGCACGATCAGCGAGCAGGTGGCGGACGCGACGGCGAGCGTCGCGGCGGCGGGCAGGCGGGCGCCCGCGCATGGGGCGGCAGCCGCGCCTGCGCGCGATGCCGGGGAAGGTTGGGACATCGGTTACTCCGGAACAGGATCGACGAGCCTTATGCTAGGCTTGGCCCGTATTGCCTGTCATTGACACACCGATGCTGTTTTATTAACGAAAATTGCAATCATGGACCGGCTCGAATTCCGTCACGTCCGCGCGTTCCTCAGCGTCGCGCAGCACCTGCACTTCGCCCGCGCGGCCGAAGCGCTCGACATGGCGCCGCCCGCGCTCACGCGGCAGATCCAGGAGGCCGAGCGCGTGCTCGGCGTGCGTCTCTTTCACCGGTCGCGCCGTGCGGTCACGCTGAGCGCGGCCGGCGAGGCCTATCTCGCCGAGGCACGCGCCGCGGTCGAGCACCTGCAGCGCGGCCGCGAGCTCGCTGCGTTGGCCGAGCGCGGCGAACTCGGCCGGATCGAGATCGGCTACGTGTCGTCGGCCGTCTATTCGGGCACGCTGCAGCGCACCGTCGGCGCGTTTCGTGACGCGCACCCGCGCATCGAGCTGAACCTGCGCGAAGTGCCGATGGACGACGTCGCGAACCAGCTCGACACGGGCCGGCTCGACCTCGCGTACGTGCGCCCGCCGCTGCCGCTGCCCGGCGGCCTGCGGATCGTCACGCTGCAGCGCGACGTGTTCGTCGCGGCCGTGCCGGCCGGGTCGCGCTACGCGTCGATGTCGGCCATTCGCGCGGCCGACCTCGCCGACGCGCGCTTCGCGGTACCCGAACAGGAGCGCGGCACGCTCGACGTCGCGCGCCGCGGCCGCTTCGCACCGCTGATCGCCGCCCGCCCGGGCGGCCTGCTCGCGGTGCTCGCGTGCGTGTCCGTGAATGGCTGGGTGGCGGTGATTCCCGATGCGCTCGCCGGCTGCGTGTCGCTGCCGGGCGTCGTGTACCGGCCGATCGCCGGCAAGCCGATCACGTCGGAACTGGCGCTCGCGCACCGGCGCTTCGACAAGGCGCCGGCGGTACGCGCGTTCCTGCGGACGGTTCCGTCGGCCGCGTAGGCCCCGCCTGAAGCCCGCATGCGGCGAGCGCAGCCATGCCGGCCGTCGCCGCGCGAATATGCATTGCACGATTCGATGTTTGTCGGCCGGAAACCGATTCCGTAACCTGCCCGGCAGCCGCGCCGCCTGCGCGCGGATCACCGAGGACACCCCGCCGATGAATCCCTCCGCCGCCCCGGCGCGCCGCCGCGTGCTGCAGCGTCTTGCCGCCCTCGCCGCCGCGCCGCTCGCGGGCGCCATCGCACCGCCCGCCCAGGCGGCCGGCGCCGACCTGTCGGGCGTGACGCTCGTGCTCGGCGACCAGGCCGGCGGCCTGCGCGCGCTTGCGGAAGCCGCGCACGTGCTCGACGGCACGCCCTACCGGTTCCGCTGGGCCAATTTCCAGGGTGCCGCGCCGCTGTTCGAGGCGCAGCGCGCGGGCGCGATCGATCTCGCGCCGGCCGGCGACCTGCCCGTGCTGACCGCCGCGCTCGGCGACCCGTCGTTGCGGATCGTCGCGACGCGCGTCGGCTCGCCGGCGTCGCTCGGCATCGTCGTACAGCCCGATTCGCCGGTCCGCACCGTCGCCGACCTGAAAGGGCAAACCGTCGTCGTGTCGTCCGCGCGCGGCAGCATCTCGCAGTACCAGTTGTACGGCGCGCTGCGCGAACACGGCCTCGCGCCGCGCGATGTCGAGGTGCGCTTCGTGCTGCCCGTCGACGCGTTCGCCGCGTTCGAGGCGAAGCGGATCGGCATCTGGGCGACGTTCGATCCGTACTACGGGCATGCGGTCCGGCGCGGCGCGCGCATCGTCCGCGACGGCAGCGGCATCAATTCCGGGCTGGCGTTCCTGACGTCGCCGGTCGACACCCTCGACGATCGCGCGAAGCGCGCGGCGCTCGCCGACGTGCTGGCGCGGCTCGCCCGTGCGGGCCAATGGGCGCTCGCGCATCCGGGCGACTATGCGAGCGTCTATGCGTCGCTCACGCGCCTGCCGCCCGACGCGGCCACCGACATCGCGCGCCGGGCCGCGCTCGCGCAGCGCAGCCTCAGCAGCGCGGACATCGACGTGCTGCAGCGTGTCGCCGACCGCGCGGCGGCCGACGCGATCCTGCCGCGGCGCGTCGATGTCGCGTCGATCGCGATCCGCAACGTATCGGCCTGAACGCTGCCGCGCGTGGCCGCGTTCAACGTGGGCGCGCCATATCGAGATCCGGCACGTCGTCACCGAACGTCGACGCGACGAGCGTGCGCATCGCGGCGACCAGCAGCGTCGGGCCGGACTGGTTGAACGTGCAGCGCTCGCCCGCGGCCGGCACGGCCCGGTGCAGCACGGCCCGCCACGCGCCGCGCCCGCCGTCGCGCTCGAATCCGGCGAACGGCAAGCGCTCGACGATCGGGCCGCCGTCGGCCCATGACGAAGACGGCGCGAATAGGGCCGGTACGCCCCCCGGCTCGCGGATCGCGGTACATCCGGATGCGTCGGCGCGCGGGGCGTCGAGATCCTCCGCCATCGCCACCCAGTAGTCGAGCGCCGCGCCCGTCAGGTCGTGGACTTGCATGCTCGCCTCCATGGTCGCCGTCGCGACGAAAAATAGCCTGTCCATTGTGCGCGCAGCCGCACGGGCTCGGTGCTCGCGCGGCAGGTATCGTCATCGGCCGCGCCGCGATAAGCATAGTTCAAATCGTTTCTTGTCCGGCCCTGGCACGTCATCGAGAATGCCTCGACAGGCTGTCGCACAGCCTCGCTCCCCAACGTTCCGGACCCATCGATTCATGCTTCCACTGCGCCTGCTTCGCTCGCTGCTGATCGCGTCCCTCATTGCGTTGCCGGCCGCCGCCGCGCACGCCGACAAGCCCGCCACCATCCGCATCGGTGTCGCCCAGCAAGGCGCCGGCGATCCGCCGACATTCGGCGGCTCGAGTGCGGCCACCGCGCAATTGCAGCAGCTGGTCGAAAAGGAGTTCGCGGCCGACGGCATCAAGGTGGAGTGGCTGTTCTTCAAGGGCGCGGGGCCGGCCGTCAACGAGGCGATCGCCAACAAGGCGCTCGATTTCGCGTACCAGGGCGACCTGCCCGCCGTGCTCGCGCGGGCGAACGGGATCAAGACGCGCCTGCTGCTCGCCGCGAGCGTGCGCTCGGGCGTCAAGATCGCGGTGCCGCCCGACTCCCCGATCCGCTCGATCAAGGACCTGAAGGACCGCCGCGTATCGATTTTCCGCGGCACGAACCTGCAGCTCGTCGCCGACAACGCGCTCGCGAAAAACGGGCTTAGCGAACGCGACCTGCGCGTGATCAATCTCGACGCCGCGAGTTCGCTCGCCGCGCTCGCGTCGAAGGGTATCGATGCGTCGGTGGGCGATTACCAGCTGTACAAGCTGCGCGACGCGGGGCTCGCGAAGATCATCTACGAATCGCAGAACGACGGCCCGCAGCTCACGCGCCAGACTCACCTGCTCGTGCTCGACGAGTTCGAGCGCGCGCATCCGGACATCGTGCAGCGCGTCGTCACCGCAGTCGTGAAGGGCGCGCAATGGTCGTCCGACGAAGCGAACCGCGACGCGCTGTTCAAGCTGTGGGCGAAAAGCGGCGTGCCGGTGTCGTCGTGGCAGGCCGACTATGCGAACCAGCGCCTGAAGGATCGCCTGTCGCCGCTGATCGATCCGTTCTTCGTCGCGCGCTACAAGTCCGTCGCGCAGGATGCGCTGGCGCTGAAGCTGATCCGTCAGCCGGTCGACGTCGAGGGCTGGTTCGAGCCGAAGTATCTCGACAATGCGCTGCGCACGCTGAAGCTCGAAAACTACTGGCCACGCTACGACGCAGCCGGCAAGCCGCTTTCCTGACCCGGGCCCGCCACGATGAGCGACACCGCGTTTTCCCTTCCGTCCTCCGGGCGCGACACGCTCGCCGCGCCGCCTCGCCGTGCGGCGGCCGTGAAGCGGTGGTCGTGGCGGCTCGCGCCGTGGCTGCTGCCCGCACTGCTGTTCGCGCTGTGGACCATCGGCAGCGCGCGCGGCTGGATCGCGCCGCAGATTCTGCCGCCGCCCGAACGCGTGTTCGACGCACTCAAGGATCTCGCGACGAGCGGCGACCTCGTGCGCCATACGCTGATCAGCCTGCAACGCGTGCTGGTCGGCTTCGCCGCCGGCACGCTGCTCGGCTTCGCGACCGGCGTCGCGCTCGGGCTGTCGCGCACGCTGGAAGCGTACGTGCTGCCGAGTTTCAACGCACTCGTGCAGATTCCGGTGCTCGGCTGGCTGCCGTTCCTGCTGCTGCTCGTCGGTGTCGGCGAGCCGCTCAAATACCTGCTGATCGCGCATGCGGCGCTCGTCCCCGTCACGCTGAGCACATTGCAAGGGTTTCGCCAGACGCCGCCCGCGCTCGATGAAGTCGCCAGCGTGTTCGGCTACACGCGCCGGCAACGCATCGTGCACGTCGTGCTGCCTGCCGCGATCCCGACGCTCGCGACCGGCGTGCGGCTCGCGTTCACGAAGTCGTGGCTCGCGCTCGTCGTCGTCGAGCTCGTCGCGTCGTCCGAAGGGCTCGGCTACCTGATCGTGTACGGGCGGCAACTGTTCCAGCTCGATCTCGTGATGGCGGCCGTCATCGTCGTCGGCGCGGTCGGCCTGGTGATCAACCGGCTGCTCGATGCGCTCGAAGCGCGCTTGCGCCGCGGCGTGCCGTCCGCGTTCCGCGGTTGAACTGCTGCTGCCCCTGCCCGCGCAACCGAAGGAGTCCTACCCTTGACGTATCCCGCCGCCGCGCCTGACGCCACCCCGCCCGCCACCGCGACCGCCCGCCGCCTGCGCGCCCCCGACTGGCGCGGCTTCGTGCTGCCGCTCGTCGCGTTCGCGCTGTGGTGGGCAATCGCGTCCGCGCACCTGGTGAGCAGCGGGCTGCTCGTCGGCCCCGCCGACGTGCTGCGCACCGCATGGGCGCAAGCCACGAGCGGCGCACTCGGCCGCGCACTGTCCGCGTCGCTCGCGCGTGAAGCGTGCGGCTTCGTGCTCGGCGCGACGGGCGGGCTGCTGCTCGGCGCCGCGCTCGGACTGTCGCGCGTCGCCGCGCGCATGGTCGGCCCGAGCTTCGACACGTTCAAGCAGATCTCGCTGTTCGCGTGGATTCCGCTGATTTCGGTGTGGTTCGGCCTCGGCGACGTCGCCAAGGTCGTGTTCCTGTCGCTCGCCGCGCTGCTGCCCGTCGCCGCGCACACCTGCGACGGCATTCATGCGGTGCCGCGCGCGTATGTCGACGTCGCCCGCGCGCTGCGCTACTCGCGGCTCCAGCTGGTGCGCTACGTGATCCTGCCGGCCGCGCTACCGTCGATCTTCACCGGGCTGTATCTCGGCCTGATCTATTCGTGGCTCGCGACGCTCGGTGCCGAATACCTGCTGGTCGCCGGCAGCGGGATCGGCAACACGCTGATCGACGGCAGCGAGCAGTTCCGCATGGACCTCGTGCTGTTCGGGATCATCGTCGTCGGCGTGACCGGCTGGGCGCTGAACGCGATCGCGCGTGCGATCGAACGCAAGGTGCTGGCCCGGCGCGGCGACCTGGCGCGCTGATCGCCCGTTTCTTTCTCGTCACCCTCTTCCTCGCCCCGCCATGACGACCCTCGCCTCCGATTCGCTCGACATCCTCCACGTGAGCAAGCATTACGCGCAACGCGGCGCCGCGCTCGCCGTACTCGACGACGTGTCGCTGCATGTGCGCGCCGGCGAATTCGTCACGATCGTCGGTTCGAGCGGTTGCGGCAAGTCGACGCTGCTGCGGCTGATCGCCGGGCTCGATACCGATTACGCCGGCGAGATCCGGGCCGGCGCCGAACGCGTGCGCGACACGTCGCTGCAGCGCGGGATCGTGTTCCAGGATCACCGGCTGTTCCCGTGGCTGACCGTCGCGCAGAACATCGAGGCCGCGCTGCGCAACGCGCCGCTCGACGCGGCCGCGAAGCGGCGCGCGGTGGCCGATCACATCGCGCTCGTCGGGCTGAACGGCTTCGAGCACGCGTATCCGAACCAGCTGTCGGGCGGGATGGCGCAGCGCGTCGCGATCGCGCGCGGCCTCGTGAACCGCCCGCGCGTGCTGCTGCTCGACGAACCGTTCGGCGCGCTCGACGCGCAGACGCGCGCGCGGATGCAGAACGAACTGCTGCGCATCTGGGAACAGGAGCGCATCACGATGATTCTCGTCACGCACGACGTCGACGAAGCCGTGTATCTCGGCGACCGCGTCGTGACGATGGCGCCGCGCCCGGGCCGCATCGAACGCATCGTCGATGTCGCGTTGCCGCGACCGCGCCGGCGCGATTCGCCGGAATTCGCGCGATTGCGCGACACGGTGCTCGCCGATTTCGACGACCACGAACCGCCGGGCGACGATCGCCCGGGCGGTAAGCACGTCGACACGCCGCGCCCGCACCGGATCGGCGAATGGCGGCTTGCGTGGTAGCGCGCATGCCGCACCGCATTGCTCAGCATGACGATGCATATCGATCATCGCTGCGCACACGCTAAGGTTGTGACGATTCATCGGTTCCGATTGCGCGCGGTCCCTGCTTGAATGGAGACTCGCCCGACCCGACTCCAGGAGACTCCCGATGTCCGAAGTCCAGCACGCCGCTCACCCGTCTTCGCATGCTTCGCACGCCGCGCCGCGCACGGCCGCCACACTGCTCCAGCTTCGCCAGGTCGCCGGCCGGATCGGCGCCGAGATCGCCGGCGTGCGGCTGTCGGGCACGCTCGACGACGCGACGTTCGACGCGATCCAGGCCGCGCTGCTGCGCCACAAGGTGCTGTTCTTCCGTGGCCAGCAGCATCTCGACGACACCGCGCAGGAAGCGTTCGCACGCCGCTTCGGCAAGACCGTCGCGCACCCGACCGTGCCGTCCGTCGACGGCAGCGCGCATCTGCTCGAACTCGATTCCGCGCACGGCGCGCGCGCCAATTCGTGGCACACCGACGTGACCTTCGTCGATGCATACCCGAAGATCTCGATCCTGCGCGCCGTCGTGATTCCGCCGTTCGGCGGCGACACCGTGTGGGCCAACACGGCCGCGGCGTACGCGAACCTGCCCGACCCGCTGCGCGCGCTCGCCGACACGCTGTGGGCGCTGCACACCAACGCGTACGACTACGCGTCGACGCACGTGCATGCCGACGACACGCAACTGAAGCGCTACCGCGAAGTGTTCACGTCGACCGTCTACGAAACCGAGCACCCGGTCGTGCGCGTCCACCCGGAAACCGGTGAACGCACGCTCGTGCTCGGGCATTTCGTGCAGCGGCTCAAGGGGCTGTCGGCGCAGGATTCCGCGCACCTGCTGCAGGTGTTCCATGAACACGTGACGCGTCTCGAGAACACCGTGCGCTGGACCTGGCAGGAAGGCGACGTCGCGATCTGGGACAACCGCGCGACGCAGCACTACGCGATCAACGACTACGGCGATGCGCGCCGCGTCGTGCGCCGCGCCACCGTGCACGGCGACGTGCCGGTCGGCATCGACGGCCGCCAGAGCGTCGTGCTGAAGGGGCCGGGCGCGACGCTGCAGTAATGCCCGTGTCGCGCGGCGGCGGCGCTCCGTGCGCGCCGCCGCGCCTGCCCCCCCCCCGCTTTTCGCTACCGGACACCGACCATGCCCTTCCCGCCGCCGGACCGACGCGCACCCGCGCAACGATGTCGGCCCATCGACCCCTCCACTTCCGCCAGGAGCGTCACATGAGCGCCCTACTCGAACCCGCCGCCCAGCCGGTCGACGTGATTCCGCTGTCCGCCCATATCGGCGCGGAAATCCGCGGCGTCGACCTCACCCAACCGTTGACCACGCCGCAGATTGCGGCGATCCGCGCCGCGCTGCTGAAATGGCGCGTCATCTTCTTTCGCGAGCAGTTCCTCACGCACGAGCAGCATGTCGCGTTCTCCGCGCAGTTCGGCGAGCCGACGGTCGGCCACCCGGTGTTCGGGCACGTCGACGGGCATCCGGCCGTCTACTCGATCGCGAAGCACCGCAAGGCGACGCGCTTCGAAGGCGAACCGGTGCGCCGCCCGTGGACCGGCTGGCACACCGACGTGACGGCCGCCGTGAACCCGCCGTGGGCGTCGATCCTGCGCGGCGTGACGATCCCGCCGTACGGCGGCGACACGCACTGGACGAACCTCGTGCGGGCGTACGAAACGCTGTCCGCGCCGCTGCGCGGCTTCGTCGACGGCCTGCGCGGCATTCACCGCTTCACGCCGCCGGCCGGCGCGCGCGCCACCGGCGCGTTCGACGACGCGGTCGAACGCCGCCCGCTCGTCACCGAGCATCCGCTCGTGCGCGTGCATCCGGAGACCGGCGAACGGGCGCTGTACGTGAGCCCGAGCTTCCTGAAATCGATCGTCGGGCTGACGCCGCGCGAGAGCCAAGCGTTGCTCGAACTGCTGTGGGAACACGTGACGCGGCCGGAATTCACGATCCGCTTCAAGTGGGAACCGCGCAGCATCGCGTTCTGGGACAACCGCGCGACTGCCCACCTCGCGCCCGTCGACATCTTCGATCTCGACTTCGATCGCCAGCTGTATCGCACGACGCTCATCGGCGACGTGCCGGTCGGCCCCGACGGCCGGCCGTCGGTCGCGCTCGAAGGCTCGCCGGTCGAAGCCGCGGCGGCGGTCGCGCTCAACTGAACCGAACCGCTCTGCCGGTAGCCGGCGCGCACCGTATCGCGCCGGCCTTTCCCTTCATCGCACCGCGCGGACGAAAACACTTGTCCGCGCGGCCCGCCCGTCAATCCAGCCAGACCCCGTCGAAGCGATGCCCGCCGAGCGGCGAGAACGTCAGCCCGTGCACGCGCTTGGAGATCGGCAGCGACACGATCGACGTCGCGATCGGCGTGAACGGCACCTGGTCCTTGAACACGACCTGCGCCTGCTCGTACAGCGCCGTGCGCTTCGCGACATCCCCATTGGAGCGCGCCGCGTCCACCAGCTTCTCGAAATCCTGGTTGCACCACTTCGCGAGATTGCTGCCGTGCACCGCGTCGCAGCCGAGCAGCGTGCCGAGCCAGTTGTCGGGGTCGCCGTTGTCGCCCGACCAGCCGTACAGGATCGCGTCGTGCTGCCCGTCGTGCTTCGCGCGGCGATTGTATTCGCCCCATTCGTAGCTGACGATCTTCGCGCGCACGCCGATCTTCGCCCAGTCCTGCTGGATCAGCTGCGCCATCAACTGCGCGTTCGGGTTGTACGGGCGCTGCACGGGCATCGCCCACAGCGTCAGGTCGAAGCCGTTCGGGAAACCGGCCTGCGCGAGCAGCGCCTTCGCGGCCGCCGGGTCGCGCGGCGCGTCCTTCAGGCGCGGGTTGTACGACCATTGCGCGGGCGGCATCGGGTTCGTCGCGATCTTCGCGTCGCCGTTGAACACGGTCTTCACGATCGCCGCCTTGTCGATCGCGATGTCGAGCGCGCGCCGCACGTCGACGCGATCGAGCGGCGCATGCTGCGTGTTGTACGCGACGAAGCCGACGTTGAAGCCCATCCCCGAGAACAACGTCAGCTTCGGGTCGCGCCGCACCGTGTCGAGATCGGCCGGCCGCGGGAACGCCGATACCTGGCACTCGCCGGCCACCAGCTTCTGCAGGCGCGCGGCCGGATCGGGCGTGATCGCGAACACGAGGCGCGCGAGCTTCACGTCGTCCGGCTTCCAGTAGTCGGGATTCGCGTCATAGCGGATCAGCGCGTCCTTCTGGTACGTGCGCAGCAGGAACGGCCCCGTGCCGACCGGGAACTGGTTGATGTCGGCCTCGCGATGGCGCGCCGCGAGCTGCGACGCATACTCGGCCGACAGGATCGACGCGAACGCCATCGCGAGATTGCGCACAAACACGACGTCGGGTGTCTTCAGCACGAAGCGCACCGTGTAGTCGTCGACCTTGTCGATGCGCTCGATGTTGCGGTCGAAGCCGAGGTCGCTGAAATACGGGAAGCTGACCGGATAGGCCTTGCGGAACGGATCGTCGGGATCGAGCATCCGGTGGAACGTGAACACGACGTCGTCGGCCTGGAACGGCCGCGTCGGCTTGAACCACGCGGTGGTCTGGAATTTCACGTCGCGCCGCAGGTGGAACGTGATCGTGCGCTGGTCGGGCGACACGTCCCAGCTCGTTGCGAGCGCCGGCTCGAGATCGAGCGTGCCTCGCTTGAACTGCACGAGCCCGTTGTAGACCGGGTACGTGCTCGCATCGAAATCGGTGCTCGTCGTATGCTGGCCCGGATCGAAGCCGGCCGGGCTGCCTTCGGTGCAATACACGAGCGTCTTGCCGGACGGCGCGGCAAGCGCGTGCGTGGCCGCGCCGGCGAGCAGCAGCGACGCCGCGAGACAGCGCAGGACGATCGCGGCATGGGGGACGCCACGCGCACGACGCGCGGCTGACGAAACGAAAGCGTTTTTCATGGTGACGGGGACAGGAGAGCGCTGTCATACAAATGAAGACGGCCGATCTTCGCGCGCCTCCCGCCGATCGCTTACCAATTAATTTCGCGTTGCTTATCGTCGTGGATGCATCCCGCTGCCCGTGCATGAAAACGTCCACGCGAACGTCGGGCGGCCGTCTCGCGCCGTCGTCTTCCGGCCCCCTGCAGACTCGCCCGAAATGGCGCATCGTATCGGCTGGCCAACGCCGGCACGGGCGCGCCGGGATTCGCCCGGCGCGCCCGTGCCGCCGATTCCAGGAGGACACACGATGCCCGTCAGCTCCGAAACGTCTGCTCGCCCGGTGAAGACGCCGGGCCCCGATCACCCGATCACGGTCGAACTGCACCCGCGGCGCGTCGTGGTCAAGGCGGCCGGCAGGGTCGTCGCGGATACGCGCCGCGCGCTGGCGCTGCGCGAAGCCGCCTACCCGGCGGTGTTCTACATCCCGCGCGAGGACGCCGACCTGACACTGCTGCAACGCACCAACCACGCGACGTACTGTCCGTACAAGGGCGACGCCGCGTACTACTCGATTCCGGTGGGCGGCGAGCGCGCCGTGAATGCCGTCTGGACCTACGAGGCACCCTATCCGGCCGTCGACGGGATCCGCGGGCACCTCGCGTTCTATCCGGATCGCGTCGATTCGATCGAGGAAAGCCCGGCCGGCTCCGATTGAGGGTCGTGACAGCCGTTCGTCGAATTCCGGGCGGCTGCGCGTGCGCGTGGGCGCATTCGCCGGCACGGCGCGCCGTGCCGGCGGGTTCCCGTGCCGATCCCGGGCCCGCACCCGCCCACCTGGCCCGCCGCTGATTTGCATATGCGGATTCGTTGGTTGGCCGTCGGCCTGCGCGGCCGTATCGTCCTGAATCCGGCGCGGGCCGGCCCGTGGCGCGCAGCGCCCGCATCGGGCCCCGCCCTGCGCCGGCCGCGCCGTCTTTCGCGCGCGGCCCGTGAACCCGCCCGCAGGACGCCTCGATGAACGACACACCGCACGCAGACGTTGAACCGAC
Source organism: Burkholderia sp. AU27893 (assembly GCF_002223205.1). Classification (NCBI taxonomy): domain Bacteria; kingdom Pseudomonadati; phylum Pseudomonadota; class Betaproteobacteria; order Burkholderiales; family Burkholderiaceae; genus Burkholderia; species Burkholderia sp. AU27893. Next base: position 1,679,985 of record NZ_NKFD01000004.1, read on the forward strand.
ACCCGCAAACCCACATCGCCGCCAGTGGCTGCAAGGCGCGGCCGCCGGGCTGGCCGGGCTCGCGCTTGGCCCGCTCGCGGGCCTGCCGGCTCATGCGCAAGACAGCGGCACGCGGCTGCGCGTCGGTTTCCAGAAATACGGCAACTTCGTCGTGCTCAAGGCGCGCGGCACACTGGAGAAACGGCTCGCGAGCCAGGGCGTCACCGTGCAGTGGCTCGAATTTCCGGCCGGCCCGCAATTGCTCGAGGGCCTGAACGCCGGCGCGATCGACGTCGGCACGGTCGGCGAGACGCCGCCGATCTTCGCGCAGGCGGGCGGCGTCGACTTCGTCTACATCGGCAACGAGCCGCCCGCGCCGCAGGGCGAGGCGATCGTCGTGCTGCCCGATTCGCCGATCCGCAACGTCGCGCAATTGCGCGGCAAGAAGGTCGCGTTCAACAAGGGTTCGAACGTCCATTACCTGCTCGTGAAAGCGCTCGAACATGCGGGGCTCACGTATGCCGACATCCAGCCGATCTACCTGACGCCCGCCGACGCACGCGCCGCGTTCGTGCAGCGCAACGTCGATGCGTGGGTGATCTGGGATCCGTACCTGGCCGCCGCCGAGCGGCAGATCGGCGCGCGCGTGATCGCGAACGGCGAAGGGCTCGTGCGCAATACGCAGTACTACCTCGCCGCGCGCAAATACGCGGCCGCTCACCCGCAGGTGGTGCGCGCGCTGCTCGACGAAGTCGACGCGGTCGACCGTTGGGCGCGCGACCATGTGCCCGAAGTCGCCACGCAACTGTCGCCGCTCGTCGGCCTCGACGCGCCGACGCTCGAAGTCGCACTCAAGCGCGCCGGCTACGGCGTGCAGCCGATCAGCGACGCGACGCTCGCGTATCAGCAGAACATCGCTGACGCATTCAGCGCGCTGAAGCTGATTCCGGGCAAGCTGTCGGTCGCGAGCGCACGCTGACGCGCCGGTGCCGGTGCCGCCGACGCTCGGCGCGGTACGCGCGAATCAGCGCGCGGCGGCCGCGCCGATGCGCCGCCATTCGTCGTAGTCGGTGACGAGGCCCGCTTCGTCGACCGCGATATCGGCCGCATACGTGCCGCTTTCGTAGCGGTACACGCGCTCCGCCGTATGCGTATAGCGCTGCTCGCCGCGCACGAACGCGACATCCGGAAAGCGCAGCCACGCCGTGCGAATCTCGGCCGATTCGCCGACGGCGAGCCCCAACCGCCGGATCGGCAGCGTATTGGTCGACGGACTGAAGCCGAGATCGATATCGGTCGCGCCCGCGAGCGCCGGCGCATCGACGCCATCGATCGTCCACTGCCCTGCATCGCACGCGATGTCCCATTGCCGTGGCGGCGCCGTGCCGTTCCACCGCGTCACGCGCGCCGAACGGGTAAGCCAGTCCGCGCCGCATGCGATCGCGTAATCGATGCGAAACGGCGAGCCGTCGATCGCACCCGACACCGATCCCGACAGATCGATTCCCGTTCGCGATTCGACGAGCCGGCACCATTCGGCGGCCTGCCACGTCTGCACGATCTGCCATGCGACGCAGCGCGTGCGCACCGCGTCATCCTGTTGCGTCATGTCGTCGTCTCCCGTCGATCGCACGGATGCCGATTGTCCCCCATCGCACCGGCGAACACACGCGGCTTCGCCGACCGATGATCAGTATCGGTTCGCCGCGTACCTTCGGGCAGCGCTGCTTTGATACCATCCGTCGATCGGCATCAACCGGAACCGGACAAGGGGCGCGACTTCATGGATTTGCTGGCGACGATGCGCATCTACGTGAGGGTCGTCGAGCGCGGCACGATGTCCGGCGCGGCGCGCGATCTGGACATGGGCCAGCCGGCCGTCAGCGAGCGCATCGAGCGGCTCGAGAAGCATCTCGGCACACGGCTGCTGTTGCGCAGTGCCCGCACCCTCACGTGCACCGAAGAAGGCCGGATCTTCTACGAACGCAGCAAGGAACTGCTCGAAGCGGCCGACGACGCGGTCGCGTCGGTGTCGAAGACGGAGAACGCCCTCGACGGCACGATCCGGCTCGCGGCGCCGCAGTGCATCGGCGAGGTCGTGCTGCCGGGTGTGCTGATGCATGTCCGCAGCGCGTATCCGAACCTGCACATCGACCTGGTCCTGAACGACGACATCGTCGATCCGGTCACGGAAGGCGTCGACATCTCGATCCGCGTCGGCCAGCTCGGCGACGGCGGGTTCGTCGCGCATCCGGTCGGTGCGGTCGGCCGCCGGCTCGTTGCCGCGCCGTCGTATCTCGAGCGGCACGGCCCGATCGACACAGCGGCCGATCTCGCGAACCATCCGTTCGTCCGCGTGAAAGGCGTCTTCGCCAGCGAACGGCTGCCGCTGCGGCGCGACGGCGACGCGCTCGACTACGCGCGCATCCGCACGATCATGACGACGAGCCACTGGCGCCCGATGTTCGACACGATCGTGGCCGGCGGCGGCATCGGCGTGGTCCAGCAGCCGGCGTGCGCCGACGCGCTCGCGGCCGGTACGCTCGTCGAGCTCCTGCCGCACTACGTGATTCCCGACTTCGCGCTCAACGTGCTCGTGCATGCGCAGCGGCCGCTGCCGCCGCGCGTGCGAGCCGTCGTCGACCTGCTGAAGCAGGACCTCCCGCCGCTGCTGGCCCGCCCTGCCCGATAACGGCGGCGCCCACCGCCCCCGTCACGCCTGCAGCGACTTCCCCGGCTCCTTCACGTGGGCGTCGACTTCCATCTGGTAGAAGCGCGCGCTGACGAAACCGAACAGCGTCCAGCCCAGGAACACGCACAGGCCGCCAAGCATCAGCGCCTGCTCGCCCGAGCTGAACAGCGCGTAGAAGCTGTACGCGGTCGCCACCATCGCGATCACGTTGGTCAGCAGCGCCTTCGCCGGCGGCACCTTCGCGACCTTCTGAATCGTGATCAGCGCGGCCATCGACATCACGTACGGCACGAGGTTCGTGACGACCGCGAGATCGACGATCTTCTGGAACTGGCTGCTCAGCTCCGGGCTGATCGTCATCAACGCCAGCGCGACCTGCGCGACCAGCAGGATCACCATCCCGACGATCGGCGTGCCGGTGCGCGTCGCACGCGCGAACACCGGCAGAAAGTAGCCGACGTCCGCCGAGCTCTTGAACACCTGCGCGACCGTGAACTGCCAGCCGAGCAGCGAGCCGATGCACGCGATCACCATCAGCGCGGTGACGATCGTGCCGACCGTCGGCGTGAACATCGTCGCGAACGCGATGCCGAACGGTGCGTTCGACTTCGCGAGGATCGCGTTGGGCACGATCCCCGCGATCACGTTGGTCGACACGATGTAGAAGATCGCCGACGCGATCGTGCCGCCGAGCACGGCGATCGGCACGTTGCGTTCCGGATTCTCGACGGCGTCCGAGTTCGCGCACGCCGATTCGAGCCCGAGGAACGCCCACAGCGTCACCGCGATCGAGCTGCCGACGGCCGGCCCGAACGGCAGGTTGTTAGGATTCCATGCGGCGCCCCAGGTCGCGCCGCTGAACCAGAACCAGCCGATCAGCGACACGACGACGACGGGAATGATCACGCCCCACACCGTCACCGCGCCGATCCGGCCGGTGATGCGCGAGCCGCCGAAGTTCGCGACCGTCGTCAGCACGAGCAGGAAGATCGTCCACAGGCCGGTCTGCAGCGGCGACAGCGTCGCGTCGAACAGCACGGTGCCGTAGCCGACCGCCGTGACGCCGATCGCGACGTTGGCGATCACGAGCGACAGCCCGTACGTGTAGTTCGCCATGTAGTTGCCGGCCTTGCCGAACGCGTATTCCGCGTAGCCGCCCATCCCGCCCGGCTTGCGGCTCAGCATCCCGCACCGCGCGAACGCATAGGCCAGCGCGAGCGAGCCGCCGGCCGTGACGATCCATGACAGCAGCGAGATCGTGCCGACCTGCGCGAGCTTCGACGGCAGCAGGATGATGCCGGAGCCCATCATGTTGACCGCCGTGAGGATGGTCAATTGCCAGACGTTCATCCGGTTCTTCGGCGCGGCCGCGGTGGCCGCGTCGGACATGCGCGCTGTGTTTTCCATGATGTCGATCCCTCGATGTGAGGCCGCCGCGCGGCCGGTCGCGCGTTCAGGCCGTCAGGCAATACACGCGGTACGTGCCGTCCTCGACTTCCACGCCGTGCGTATCGTGCGCGAAGCCCGGGAAGCGCCGGTCGTACGCTTCGAGCGCCTTCAGGTAGCCGAGCACCGGGCCGTCCGCCGCCCCCGCGTTCTCGCCCGGCATCAGGAGCGGAATGCCCGGCGGATACGGCACGACGCCGGTGGCGACCGTGCGCCCGGCCAGTTCCTCGAGCGTGACCTGCTCGACGCGGCCCTGCACCAGATGCTCGTATGCGCGCACCGGGCTCATCTCCGGCTTCGGCAGGATCGAGAACGCTTCCGACATCAACCGCGTCGTGCCGAGCTGCTCCATCGCCGCGAACATCGTGTCGGCCAGGTCCTTCAGCCCCATGCCCCCATAGCGTGAGCCATGCGCCTTCGCGAGCGACGGAATCGCCATGTCGAGCGGCAGGTTAGCGTCGTAGTCGCGCTTGAAGTCGCACAGCGCGCTGACGAGCGAGCCCCACTTGCCCTTCGTGATGCCGATCGAGAACAGGAACAGGATCGTGAAGTCGGTCGTCTTCTCGACGACGATCCCGCGTGCATCGAGATACGCGGTCACGACGCTCGCCGGAATGCCGACCGGCATCAGCCCGCCGGCCGGCGCGACGCCCGGCGTGACGATCGACACCTTGATCGGATCGAGCATGCAGTAGCCGTCCTCGATATTGCCGAAGCCGTGCCATTGCGCGCCCGGGCGCAGCACCCAGCACGACGGGTCGCTCGCGAGCAGCTCGGGCGGCGCATCGTGGAACGGCAGCGTGCGGCCGGTGCGCGTCTCGAGCACGGTGTCGGGCTGCCAGCACTCGAAGAACCAGTCGCCCTTCGCGCCGAACTCGCTGTTCATCCGCGCGATCATCTGCCGGAACGCGACGGCCTCCTCGATCGACTCGTGCGTGAGCGCCGCGCCGCCGGGGCCGTCCATCATCGCGGCCGCGACGTCGTTCGACGCGATGATCGCGTAGTTCGGCGACGTCGACGCGTGCATCATGAACGTTTCGTTAAACTGACCATGTGGAATCGGGTTGCGGCCGTCTCGCACGTGGATGTACGACGCCTGCGACAGCGCGGTCAGCAGCTTGTGCGTCGACTGCGTCGCGAACACCGTGGGGCGGTCCGCACGATGGTCGCGCGGGTCGCCGTGCATCGCGTGGCGATCGCGGTAGATCGGGTTGAAACGCGCATAGCCGTACCACGCCTCGTCGAAATGCAGCCGGTCGACGCTCGCGCCGAGCAGCTCCTCGACGCGCGCGACGTTGTAGCACAGGCCATCGTACGTCGAGTTGGTGACGATCGCGTGCTTCGGCTGGCGATCGGCCAGCCCGGCCGAGAGCGGGTTCGACGTGATCGCCTCGCGGATCGCCGCCTGCGTGAGGCGCTCCGACGCGATCGGCCCGATGATCCCGTAGCGGTTGCGCGTCGGCACGAGATAGGTCGGGATCGCGCCCGACATCGTCATCGCGTGCTCGGCCGACTTGTGGCAGTTGCGGTCGCACAGCGCGATCTGGTCGCGGCTCACGCTCGCCATCAGGATGATGCGGTTCGACGTCGACGAGCCGTTCGTCACGTGATACGTGCGATGCGCGCCGAACACGCGGGCCGCGTAGCGTTCGCTTTCGCCGATCGGGCCCGAGTGGTCGAGCAGCGAGCCCAGCTCGCCGACCGAGATCGACAGGTCGGAGCGGAACAGCGCTTCGCCGAAGTATTCGAAGAATGCGCGGCCAACCGGCGATTTGAGGAAGCCCGTGCCGCCCGTGTGGCCGGGCGTATGCCATGAGTATTCGTAGACGCGCGAGAATTTCGCGAGCGCGCCGAACATCGGCGGCAACACGGTGGCGCGATAGCGTTCGATCGCCGCGTGGATGCGCCCGCCGATGAAGTCGGCCGTATCCTCGAGCAGCCACACGAAATCGTCGACCTGCCCCATCACCCTGGACGGCACCGACGATGCGACGCTGCGGTCGGCCAGCAGGAAGATCGGCACGTTGGCGTTGCGATGCCGGATCGCGTCGACCACGGCCTCGGACGGCCCATGACCGTCCACGCCGAGATCCCAGTCGAGCAGCACACACTGGATCGACGGGTCGGAACGGATCAGCATGATCGCATCGTCGGCCGAGGTGGCCGTGAGCACGTCGATGTCGCGCTGCACGAGCTCCGCGCTCAGCGTGCGGACCGCACGCCCGGTCGCGGTTTCCTGCGTGATCTCGTCATCGACCAATAACGCGCGCAGGCCGAGACGACGAATGCCACCGACGGACGTATTCATGTTTTTGCCCTCGTTGTTCCGATGCTTCGTTGGGTTTAATTCGTCTCACGAGCACGCGGACAGCAGGCCACGGGCGGCGGCATGAGACGCTCGCAAATCCGGTTTGATTCGCCATCCAATTCGGAGCCGACTATGCCATAGATGCCATTTGATGAAAAGCAGATGATTCGGTGAAACGATCGGTCGTTTTCAAATCGCGTTTCACGATCGGTTCATTTTGATGTGCAATGCAGCACGCCGACTCCCGATTATTCGATCGCTCTCGCCCGGTAATCGGAGGATCGATTCCGGTCGATTGAATTCGTCAGGGTTTGTTGCTACGATCGGCTGCGCCGTGCGTTGCCCGGCGGCGGCCGGGCCGCACCGTACAAGGCTTTTTCGTGCACCGCGCCATTCGGCATTCAGCATTCTCGGGAGCGTTTCAATCGGCTGCAGCGCGTGCCGGATTTCACGGATTACGCGCCCGTGCGAATGCCGCTCCCGTTTTCCGCACATTTACGGGAGAGTTCGCGTGAGCCTGTTGAAAATCGCAGTCGAGCCGGCGCTGATCGGCGCCTTCCTCACCACGCACGAACAGGTCGACGTATTCCAGACCGATTTCACGAATATCGCGGCAATCGTCGTCGGAATCGATTCGGCGCAACAGGTGCTTAAAACCGTCGAAAGAACCGGATTCGCGATTCCGTTTTTCGTCGCGGTCGAGCCCGACCAGGAAGTGCCGCCGTCGATCCTGCCGAGCGCGAGCGGCGTGATCCAGCTCCGCCATGGCGGACGCCACTACTACGGCCGGCAGATCTCCGCCGCCGCCGACATCTACAGCGAGAACCTGCTGCCGCCGTTCTTCAAGGTGATGCGCGAATACGTGCAGCGCGGCTATGTCGAATTCGACTGCCCCGGCCACCAGGGCGGCCAGTTCTTCTCGAACCACCCGCTCGGCCGGATGTTCTTCGACTTCTTCGGCGAGACGATCTTTCGCGCCGACCTCTGCAACGCCGATGTCCGGCTCGGCGACCTGCTGATCCACGAAGGCCCCGCACTGGAAGCGCAGCGCAATGCCGCGCGGATCTACAACGCGGACAAGACGTACTTCGTGCTGAACGGCACGTCGACGTCGAACAAGGTCGTCACCAGCGCGCTGCTCGCGCCCGACGACCTCGTGCTGTTCGACCGCAACAACCACAAGTCGGTGCACCTCGGCGCGCTCGTGCTGTCGGGCGCGCGGCCGGTCTACCTCGAGACCGCCCGCAACGCGTGGGGCCTCATCGGCGGCGTCGACAGCGCAGCGCTCGACGAAACCCGCATTCGCGACGCGGTCCGCGACGTCGCACCGGAGCGCGCCGGCCTGCCGCGCCCGTTCCGGCTCGCGGTGATCCAGCTCGGCACCTACGACGGCACGATCTACAACGCGCGCGAGATCGTCGACCGGATCGGGCATCTGTGCGACTACATCCTGTTCGATTCGGCGTGGGTCGGCTACGAGCAGTTCATCCCGATGATGCAGGACTGCTCGCCGCTGATGCTCACGCTCGGCCCCGACGATCCCGGCATCTTCGTCACGCAGTCGGTGCACAAGCAGCAGGCCGGTTTCTCGCAGACGTCGCAGATTCACAAGAAGGACAGCCACATCGAGGGCCAGAAGCGCTTCTGCGATCACCGGCGCTTCAACAACGCGTACATGATCCATGCGTCGACGAGCCCGTTCTACCCGATGTTCGCGGCGCTCGACGTCAACGCGCAGATGCATGCGGGCCCGGCCGGCAAGCGCCTGTGGCGCGACTGCGTCGCGCATGGCGTCGATGCGCGCAAGCTGCTGCTGAAGACCTGCCGCCAGATCCGGCCGTTCGTTCCCCAGACTATCGACGGCCGCCCGTGGGCCGACTACCCGACCGAGCAGATCGTCGACGACCTGCGCTTCTTCCGCTTTCATCCGGCCGACACGTGGCACGGCTTCGAGGGTTATGCGGACGACCAGTATTTCGTCGACCCGTGCAAGCTGCTGCTGACGACGCCCGGCATCGATCGCGACACGCACGCGTACGCGGCGTTCGGCGCACCGGCGCCGATCCTGGCGCGCTATCTGCGCGAGCACGGCGTCGTGCCCGAGAAGGCCGACCTGTACACGATCCTGTTCCTGCTCACGCCTTCCGAAAGCTTCGGCAAGCTGCAGCATCTGGTCGCCCATCTCGCGCAGTTCGAGCGCCATCTCGACCAGGACACGCCGCTGCGCGAGGCGATTCCATCGCTGTGCGAAGCGTATCCGGCGCTGTACGGCGACATGCGCCTGCGGCAGCTGTGCCAGCGGATGCACGACTTCTACCGCAGCCACGACATGAAGCACCTGCAGAAGCAGATGTTCCGGCGTGCGCAGTTCCCGAAGCAGGCGATGCTGCCGCAAGCCGCGAACGCCGAGCTGATCCGCAACAACGTCGAGCTCGTCACGCTCGATCGCATCGAAGGCCGGATCGCGACGGAAGGCGCGCTGCCCTATCCGCCCGGCATCTTCTGCGTGGTGCCCGGCGAAAGGTGGGGCGGCCCGGCGCTCGACTACTTCCGTGCGCTCGAAGCGGGGATCAACGCGCTGCCGGGTTTCGAGCCGGAAATCCAGGGCGTCTATCTGCACACGCGGCCGGACGGTACGAAGCAGGCGTCGGCGTACGTGGTGGCGGCCGGCGCCGACGCGTCACGCGCGTAACGGCGGCCTGGCGGTTGGCCTCGCGCCGCTCGCGGTCCTGCGCGCATCGCGGGACATGACGGGCGGCGCGCCCGCCCGCCGCCTCACCACGCCTGCCGGTAGATCTCCAGCGCGTCGGCCTCCGTCACCTCGCGCGGATTGTTCACGAGCAGGCGCGTCTGCAGCATCGCATCCGATGCCATCCTCGGCAGGTCGCCCTCCCCGATGCCGACCTCGCGCAGCGTGCGCGGAATGCCCGTCGCGACGATCAGCCGGTCGATCTCGGCGATCAGCGCGTGCGTGCGCGCTTCATCGCTGCCCGTCGCCGACGGCGCGACGATCGACGCGAGTTCTGCATACAGCGGCGCGGCGGCCGCCGCGTTGAACCGCAGCACGTGCGGCAGCACGAGCGCATTCGACAGCCCGTGCGGCACATGGAAGATCCCGCCGACCGGATAGGCGAGCGCGTGCACGGCCGCGACCGGTGCATTCGCGAACGCCTGCCCCGCGAACATCGCGCCGACCAGCATCGCCTCGCGCGCGTGGCGGCTCTGGCCGTCGTCGCACGCCGCGAGCAGGTTGCGCGACAGCAGCGTCAGCGCGTGCACGGCCAGCATGTCGGATACCGGGTTCTTCAGGCGCGCGGACGTGTAGGCCTCGATCGCATGCACCATCGCGTCGATGCCCGTCGCGGCCGTGGCCGCACGCGGCAGGCCGAGCGTCAGTTCGGCATCGAGGATCGCGACGTCCGCGAACAGGTGCGGCGACACGACGCCCATCTTGCGCGCCTCGCCGACCGTGACGATCGACACGGCCGTGACTTCCGAACCGGTGCCGGCCGTCGTCGGCATCTGCACGAGCGGCAGCCGCGCGCTCGTGACCTTGTCGACGCCGTACATGTCGGCCAGCGCCTGCTGCCCCGGCGCGAGCACCGCGATCAGCTTCGCGACGTCCATCGACGATCCGCCGCCCAGGCCGAGCACGATCTCGGCATCGGCCGCGACGGCCCGCTCGGTCGCTTCCAGCACCACGTGCTCGGGCGGATCGGCGATCACGTCGTCGATCACGGTGACTTGCCAGCCGTGCGCGGCGAGGCTCTCCAGCGCGGGCGCGAGCACGCCGCTGCGATGCAGGAACGCGTCGGTGACGACACAGAGCCGCACGAGCGCCGGAAAGCGTTCGCGCAACAACACGCCGAGCCGGCGCGCGGCACCGAATTCGACGACCTGCGTCGGAACGGTACGGAATTGAAACGGGTTCATCGGGCGCCTCCCGGTGGCGTCGCCGCGCCGGTGCCGGGCTGCACCATGTAGCTGGACACTTCGCGGCGATCGAGCAACGGAATGATCGCGCCGAACCCGATCCGCTGGAAATGCGGCGTTTCCCGATGCACGTCGAGGCCGTCCGCGTCGCGGTAGCGTTCGAGGATCACGATGTGGTCGGGGTCCTCCGGCGACCGGAAATACGCGTAGTCGAGATTCTTCGGCTCGGCGCGCGTCAGCGGCGCGAGCTCCGCGAGCAATTCGACCACGCGGTCGCCGTTGCCGGGCTTGGCGTGGAAATGCGCGATGACCTGCAGGTACGGTTCGTTCATGTTGCGCTCCGGGTTCGACTGGGGGCCGTCACGACGGGGACGCACGCCATGCGCGGCGAACCGGAGGGATTCGAACGCGACGGCGCAACGCCGTGTCACTGGCGGGTCGTCGCATTGTATTGAATCGGCGCGGCCTTCGCAGTGCCGCCACCGCGCCACGAAAACAGCGCCGATCGCCATTGGCCGCTACTCGCGCGACACGCCGACTACCACGGCACCGTCCGCCCCAGATAGTCGAGATACTCGAGCCCCGGGCGCACACGCTTTTCGATCAGCACGTCGACGAGACTCGGCACGCTTTCCTCGATCGTCAGGCGCGCATCCGGCCCACCGAGTTCCGTGCGGACCCAGCCGGGCGCCATCAGCACCATCGCGCGCCGCGTATCGGCCTGGCGCACCGCGAAGCTGCGCATGAACTGGTTCAGCGCGGCCTTGCTGCCGCGATAGACCTCGCGCATCCCGCTGACGTTGTTCGCGACGCTGCCCTGCCCCGACGACATCGCGCCGATCAGGCCATCGTCGGTCACGAGATCCTGCAGCGTCTCGATCACACGCATCGGCGCCAGCGCATTCGTGACCATCACGCGCACGAACTCGTCGGTCGTCACTTCGCCGATCGTTTCGGTGGGTTCGTTCGTCGTGCCCGCGTTCACGAACAGCATGTCGAAGCGCCGGCCCGACAGCCGCTCGCGCAGCGCGGCGAGTTGCACCGGTTCGCAGATGTCGAGCGTCTCGATGTCGAGCCGGCCGTCGAACCGGTCGGCGAGGTCGTGCAGCTTTGTGCGCCCCGATCCTGCGCGCACGGTGCCCGTTACGCGCCAACCTTTGTCCAGGAACGCCTCCGCCATCGCGAGCCCGAGGCCGCGCGAGGCCGCGACGAGCAGGAGCGCAGGGACGTTTCGGTTCGATTCAGTGGGTTGCATGGTTTCCGCCTTTGCCGGGTTTCGTCATGCAGCCACTATAGGTTCGCTTCACGGCAGGCGCCAGACGCACCAGATTCAACCTATAGTTGCATCCAACGCCATATCAAATCGCCCAGAAGCGTATCCTGCCGCCATGGAAGACATCGACCTGAATCTCGTCACCGCGCTCGACGTGCTGCTGTCGGAAGGCAGCGTGACCGGCGCCGCGCGCCGGCTTGGCCTGAGCACATCGGCCATGAGCCGCACGCTCACACGGCTGCGGATGTCCACCGGCGATCAGCTGCTCGTACGCGCCGGGCGCAAGCTCGTACCGACACCGCACGCCGCCGCGTTGCGCGACCGCGTGCATGCGATCGCCAGCGATGCGCGCGCGGTGCTGCGGCCCGCGACGGCCGACGTGGACATGGCGACGCACGCCTCCACGTTCACACTCCGCGCGGCCGCCTCGTTCATGGAAATGCTGTCCGGCCCGGTGGTCGCCGCACTCGCCGAAATCGCGCCGCAGGTGCGCGTCCGCTTCGTCCCGAAGCCCGATCGCGATCCGCAAGCGTTGCGCGACGGCACCGTCGACCTGGAAATCGGCAAGCGCGGCGACGACGCCCCCGAGTTGCACACCCGCATGCTGTTTCACGACTGGCACGTCGCCGTGGCGCGCGCCGGGCACCCGCTGTTCGCATCGGGCAGGATCACGCCCGCGCGCTATGCGGCCTGCCGTCACGTGATCGCGTCGCAGCTGGGCGATTTCGGCGGTCCGGCTGACGACTCGACCGACAAGGCCGGCTCGAACCACTCCGTGCAGGTCGTCGTACCGGGCTACCCCGATGCGATGCGGGTCGCGGCCAGCACCGACCTGATCGCGCTCGTGCCGCGCTCGAGCCTCGGCAACGCGTTCTCGCCGGGGCTCACGGAGGCGCTCGGGCTACGCAGTTTCGAGATCCCGGTGCGCCTGCCCGAGATCCTCGTGTCCGCGCTGTGGCATCCGCGCATGCACGGCGACCCCGTGCACCGTCGCCTGCGCGATGCGGTCATCGCCGTCTGCCAGCGCGCGTATCCGGAGGGTCGCGCGCCGCGCCAGCCGGCTCGTCGCACCGGCACGCGCGCGGCAGGCTGACGCGCGGCTCAGACCAGCCGACCGCCGCCGTCGATGTGCAGGATTTCGCCATTCATGAAGCCGTTGCCCAACAGGAACGCGATCGCTTCCCCCACTTCATCGGCGCGCCCGACACGGCCGCCGGGCAATGCCGCCGCCGCGCCCGCGAGGATCGCCTCGCGCGCTTCCGGGCCGAACGCGTCGTAAAGCGGCGTCTCGACGAAACCGGGCGCCACCACGTTGACGCGGATCGGCTTCAGTTCCAGCGCGAGCGATTGCGCCAGCGCCTCGACCCCACGCACGGCGGCGGCAATGACGGAAACGCCCTGCGCGGCCGGACGATCCGACAGTTGCCCGCCGGTCAGCACGATCGAGCCGGTCGCGGGCATCAGCGGCAATGCAGCGCGGATCGCGTAGACCGGCCCGGCGATACGCTCCTGCCACGCGGCGAGCAGGTGATCGGGATCGGTCTCGTTCAGCTTGCCGGCAATGAACCGGCCGGCCGTGACGACCAGGTGATCGACGCGCGTGATCGTGTCGAACACGGCCTCCACTGCCTGCCGGTCCGCGATGTCGGCCACCGCGACGCGCGCGCCGCCGATCGCCTGTGAGGCGGATTCGAGCGTCGCGCGGGTCCGGCCGACCAGCGTGACGCTGGCGCCTTTCGCCTTCGCGGTGGCCGCTGCCTCGAGGCCGATGCCGGAGCTCCCGCCGAATACCACGACGTGCGCACCGTCCAGTGCCGAAGATTGCGTTGCCTCGTTCATGTCGACTCCTCATCAGGGATTGAAGGTTCGCGAACGTTAGGTCATTCTCCGTTGCGCAGGAACGTGGGAGACTTGAATAAGATTCATGCCCGAAAGGAATAAGATGGATTCATTGCGATCCATGCGCGTATTCGTCCGCGCGATCGAGCTCGGCAATTTTTCGGCAGTCGCGCGGGAGGAAGGCACCGGCCAGCCGACGATCAGCAAGATCGTCGCCGCGTTCGAAAAGGAACTGGGCGTTCGCCTCCTGGAACGCTCGACCACGAGCCTCGCGCCCACCGACGAAGGCCGCCGGTTCTACGATCGCTGCAAGCGCGTGATCGACGAATACGCGAGCGCGGTGGCCGAGGTGCGCGGCCAAACGGTGCGGCCGGTCGGCAAGCTGGTCGTCAATGCGCCGCTGGGGCTGGGCGAGCTGAGACTGAACGCGCTCGTGCTCGAATTCCTCGCCGCGTGGCCGGAGATCGAGGTCGAGCTCCAATTGACCGACCGCGTGATCGACCTCGTCGAAGAAGGCGTCGATGTCGCCATTCGCCTCGGCCAGCTGCTGCCGCCGGATGCCGTGGCGCGCCACATCGCGTCGTCGCCGCGCCTGCTGGTCGCCACACCGGCGTATGTGGCGCGGGCGCAGAAGCTCCGCCGGCCGGACGACCTCGTGAAGCACGAGTACGTCGGCTACGCGCGCGCGGACATCGGCAACGAACTGGCCTTCGCGCGCGGCGACGAGCAGGTCGTCGTTCCTGTGCATGGCCGGTATCGCGTGAACAGCTCGATGGCGCTGCGGGAATGCTTTCTTGCCGGAAACGCGGTGGGCAGCGGGCCCGCGTGGCTCGTTCAGGACCTGATCGACAGCGGCCAGCTCGTCCGGTTACTGCCGAAGTGGGACATGGTGCCGCCGCATGCGCTGCACCTCGTCTACGCGTCGCGCCGGTATCTGCCGCTGCGGACCCGCACGTTCCTGCAGTTCATGGAGCAGCGGATTCCCGAGCTGCCCGGGTTCCATGCGATCACTGCCCCGACTGCCATCCCGACCGCACCCGCGTCGCGGCGGGCCCGCTGACCGGCGCTCGCCGCGGCCACGGCCGGCCCGCGCGTCGATCCGCCACCGTTTTCCCGATCCGCCGAATCCCCGCTATTGCAGCGGCGCCGGCGGGCCGTTCGGCTAAAATGCCGCACTTTCCACCTTGTCCGGCCCGCTCGCCATGCAACCCGCCTCTCCCGCCCAACCCGCCGCCCACGGCGCCGACGCCGCAGATTCGGCCCGCGACCTCGTCTACGGCCCGAACGACCGGCCGGCGCCGATGGTCGCCTTCGTCGCCGCGCTGCAGCACCTGCTGGCGATCATCGTGCCGATCGTCACGCCCGGCCTGCTGATCTGCCAGGCGCTCGGCGTGTCCAGCCGCGATACGACCCTGATCGTGTCGATGTCGCTGGTGATTTCCGGCATCGCTACCTTCGTCCAGTGCAAGCGTTTCGGCCCGCTCGGCGCCGGCCTGCTGATCGTCCAGGGCACGAGCTTCAACTTCGTCGGCCCGCTGATCGCCGGCGGCAGCCTGATGGTCAAGCAAGGCACGCCGGTCGAGACCGTGATGGCCGCGATCTTCGGCGTCGTGATTGCCGGGTCGTTCGTCGAGATGGGCGTATCGCGCATCCTGCCGTTCGTGAAGCGCCTGATCACGCCGCTCGTCACCGGCATCGTCGTGCTGCTGATCGGCCTCACGCTGATCAAGGTCGGCCTGATCAGCATGGGCGGCGGCTTTGGCGCGATGGCCAAGGGCACCTTCGCGAGCGCGGAGAACCTGACGCTGTCCGGCCTCGTGCTCGGCACGATCATCCTGCTGAACCGCGTGCCGATCGTGTGGGTGCGCAGCACCGCGCTCGTCATCGCGCTCGTGATCGGCTATCTCGCGGCCGCGTTCCTCGGCCGCCTCGATTTCACCGGCATGCACCAGGCCGCGCTGTTCCAGGTCCCGACGCCGCTGCACTTCGGCATCGGCTTCTCGTGGGCGCTGTTCGTGCCGATGCTGATCATCTACCTCGTCACGTCGCTCGAGGCGATCGGCGACGTCACGGCCACCAGCAAGATCTCGAACGAACCGGTCGAAGGCCCGGTGTGGATGCAGCGTATCAAGGGCGGCGTGCTCGTGAACGGCGCGAACTCGCTGCTGGCCGGCGTGTTCAACACGTTCCCGAGCTCGGTATTCGCGCAGAACAACGGCGTGATCCAGATCACCGGCGTCGCCAGCCGCTACGTCGGCATCTGGATCGCGGGGATGCTCGTGGTGCTCGGCCTGTTCCCGGTCGTCGCCGGCGTGCTGCAGGCCGTGCCGGAGCCCGTGCTCGGCGGCGCGGCGATGGTGATGTTCGGCGCGGTGGCCGCATCGGGCATCAACATCCTCGCGGGCGTCCATCTCGATCGTCGCGCACTGCTGATCATCGCGGTGTCGCTCGCGCTCGGCCTCGGCGTGTCGCAAGTGCCGGACATCCTCAACAGCCTGCCGCACGCGCTGAAGAACGTGCTGGAATCGGGCGTGGCGACGGGCGGCATCTGCGCGCTCGTGATGAACTGGTTCCTGCCGGAAAAGAAGTAACGGCGGCACGCCTGACCGGCTCCCCTCAAGCCGCGCGACCGGTGCATCGGGCGCGCGGCTTTTTTCATGGCGAACGATATGTCCCGCATCGAGGCATCGAGCGATAACATCGCCCGATTCGAAGCGAAGGGCGGAGCCCATCGCGCACTTCATGCCGACGCCCGCCCCTGGGCGCGGACGACCGGGCGCCGGCCGGGCGTGGACTCGAACCTGCGAAACGCAGCGGCGGCGTGGCCGGACACGCAACCGTGACGATCGATCGTCAAACCACGTCAGACGCGCTTTGCCGATCGATCCGCGATGGTTAGAATTGCTTCATGCCTCAAACCCTAGCGCCCAATACCGCCCCTGAAGCGAGCACCGTCCCGGTCAAGGAACGCGCGACCATCGTCTGCTACCGCGGCGAACAGGTCTTGCTCGTTGCCCGTGCGGCGTCGCGCTGGGCCCTTCCCGGCGGCACGATCAAGCGCGGGGAAACGCCGCTCGACGCCGCACATCGCGAGTTATGCGAAGAAACGGGCATGACCGGCCAGCCGCTCGTCTACTCGATGCAGTTCACCGGCCTCGCCAAAATCCATCACGTGTTCTTCGCGGAAGTCGGCCCGGACCAGACGCCGCAAGCAAACAACGAGATCGAGAAATGCAAGTGGTTTCCGATCGACGGCGTCGAAGGGTTGCGCGCCAGCATTCCGACGAAGCGCATCGTCGAACTCGTTTATCAACACGAAATCAGCAAGACGTAGCGCGACGGGCGAGCGTATTCGCGAGCCGGCAAACCGGCCCGGATCGTCCTGCGTGGATCGGCAGCGCGTATGCGCTCAGTGCGGACGCCTTCTTCGCAACTCGTGTGTCGCATAGACGACCAGGAAGATGCCGAGCATCGCAATACCGGACGCCATGAAGTCGTTCGCGCTTCCCGAGCTTTGCAGGGACGTCGGGAAAATGCCGAGACTCAATCCCGCGCCAGCAAGAAGCAATCCTGCAGCCACACCCCAGATCGGTCCGGTGGTCTTGTCGATTTTATTTTTCATACTGCACCCGTCTACAGTCATTACCTGAACGGTATCGGCAAGGGACGCCGCGTCTACCTTCAGTGATTCGACTATAGCCCGGAAAAAAATCGCAAACTTTTAGTGCTTTTCCCGATCAAGTTTTGGCAATTGCAATCGCCGGTGCTGTCGTGCAATTGCACGTTGATTGAAGCGTGTCGGGTCGACAAGAAAACGGGGTGGCGGAAGGCAGCAGGAGTCGAACCTACCCGGGGAGTGTCTGACACCCCCAACTGGATTTGAAGTCCAGCCGTACCCTCCCCGGATACGCATGCCTTCCGTGCGAGGAGGACCACCCGGCAGACGGCACATTTACCGGAGTTGAACTGACCGGCCCAGACAGGACGCCTCAGCGATCGAACCAGCCTGACAGGCGTTCGGAATGGCCCGCTACGTGCGCAATCCAAGCACGCCGAGGTAGGCGTCGAGCGAGCGCTGCACCGACTCGGCCACCAGGCGCGTGATGCCGCTGTAGTCGCCGGTCGTGCACGCCTCGTCCAGCGTATCGTAGTAAGCCAGCCTGTCTTCCTTGCGAATGACCGCCGGCGGATAGCCAGACTTCATCAGTTCGAAATTCAGGAGCAGCCGCCCCGTTCTTCCATTGCCGTCGACGAACGGATGGATCTTCACGAACCGCGTATGCAATTCGGCAGCCCGTGCCACGGGATGCATCGCGCCCGCCTGCGTGTCCCAATCGATGAGCGCGGCCATTTCAGCCGGCAAATGCAGGAAATCCGGTGGTGTCGTGCTTGCGCCTGCGATCACGACGTTCTCCCGGCGATACCTGCCGGCCTCGCCGTCGTCGATCCCCTTCAATACCAGCCCGTGAATATTCCGGATCTGCCACTCGGACAGCGTCTCCTGCTTGCCGACGATTTCTTCGACATAGAGAATCGCGTCGCGATGATTGGTGGCCTCGAAATGCTCGCGCAGCGACTTTCCGCCGACCGTAATGCCTTCGAGTACAACCTTCGTTTCCCGCAAGGTCAGCGTGTTGCCTTCGATCGCATTCGAATGGTAAGTCCACTCCAGCATCAGCTTTTCGCGCAATGACGCCAGCGTGTGCGGCGGAAGTGGACGCGCCGCGTCCAGCTTTGCCTTGTCGGCATCGACGGCTTCCAGCAGAAGCGATACGGACGAATCCATGAAATCACCAAAATCGACCAATGCGCGCCATTTTACTCCGCGTCGGGAATGGCAAATGGCGGAAGGCAGCAGGAGTCGAACCTACCCGGGAGTGTCTGACACCCCCAACTGGATTTGAAGTCCAGCCGTACCACCGGATACGAATGCCTTCCGTGGGGACAAGAACCCAAAGAACAACGAGCGCCTACGCCTGAATACCCGCCCAACCGCTGTCAGGCCGCAGGAGGTGAAGATCGCGGTGAAAGCGAGTATACCCAACCCGGTCGAAGAACTCGAGAATCTGGATCGCGCGCTTGCGGCCGAGCCCCGTCGCATCGCGGAACGTCGCGGCATCGAGCCCGCCGTCGCGCGACGGCACGAGATGCGCGACCAGTTCCGCCAGCTCGCGCACCACGCTCGCGTGGTAGAACAGGTCGCGCACGATCTGGTGCACGTCGCCGCGCCGCGCGAGCTTGCGCAACAACGCGCGCACCGCGTCTTCAGCCGCGCCCGTGTCACGGGCCAGGTCGCGCACCCACGGCGGATCGAAGCGCCCCGCGTGAATCAGCGGCAGCAGCTGCTGCGCCAGCGCCTCCTCGCGCGGCTCGAGGCTCACCGCATGCGACGGCAGATGCAGCCACGGCCCGCTTCGCGCGACTTCGCCGCCGGCCACCAGCGCATCGACGAGCGCGCGCCACAGCGTATCGCCGGCGAGCGGCGCGGCCATCCGCCGCAACCGCGCGGCGTCGAGCCCCTGCTCGTCCGGCATGCGCTCGTGATACGCGCGCAGCGTATCGATTGCCCGCGTCTGCAGCGCGCGCCAGTGCGCCTGGGCAATCACCGCGCCTTCGTTCGACGCGGCGTCGCGCTGCCCGATCGCCAGCGCGTCTTCCGGCAACGCCAGCGCATTCGGCGCGAAACCCGTCAGATGCGTGAGCATCGCGCGCGGGATGCCGAGCGGCGCCTGCGCGAGCAGCGCATCGAGGCGGCCTGCGTCGAGCCATTCGGCCAGCGCGTCGAGCCATGCGCGGCGCGCAGGCGTACGACGCTTGCGCGCCGGCCCGAACGGATCGAGCACGCAGCCGCCGCCGACCGTGCGCGTCGCCTGCGGATTGCGGACGATGAAGCGGTCGCCCGGCAGCGCAAACACCGGCTCGTCGAATACCAGCTGCACGCGCATCCGCTGGCCGGCCGCGAGCGTATCGCCGTCGAGCAGCGCGACATGCGCGACGCGATGCAGCGTGCCGAGATGCACGTGCAGCGGCGCCCAGTGCGCCAGCGTGAGCCCCGCATCCGCGAGCAGCGTCAGCTCGACGTCGAGACGCGGCGACGTCGCGACGAGCCGCGCATCGGCGACGGTGTCGCCTCGCTCGACCTCGGCCTTGTCGACTCCGGCCAGATTCAGCGCGCAACGCTCGCCTGCGCGGCCGGCCTCGACCGGCCGGTTCTGCGCATGGATACTGCGCACGCGGGCCGCGCCGCCCGTGCGCACGATCGCGAGCGTGTCGCCGGTCGCGACGCGGCCCGCGAACGCGGTGCCCGTCACGACGGTACCCTGCCCCGCGAGCGTGAAAACGCGATCGACCGCGAGCCGGAACAGCCCGTCGTCGCGGCGCGCACGCCACGCGATCGCCGCGTCCGCCAGATAACGCTTCAACGCGGCGACACCCGGATCGTCCGCAGCCGTCGCACGCGTCTCGAAAATCGGCACGCCGGCCAGCGTCGAGTCGTTCAGCCACGTGACGATCTCGTCGCGCACGTCGGCCACGCGCGCGGCGTCGACGCGATCGCACTTCGTCAGCGCGACGGCGCCATGCGTGACGCCGAGCAGCTGCAGGATCGCGAGATGCTCGCGCGTCTGCGGCATCACGCCGTCGTCGGCGGCAATCACCAGCAGCGCGAAGTCGATCCCGCACGCGCCGGCCGCCATCGTATGAATCAGCTTCTCGTGGCCCGGCACGTCGATCAGGCCGAGCACGTCGCCGTTGTCGAGCGGCGTATACGCGTAACCGAGCTCGATCGAGATGCCGCGCGCCTTCTCTTCCTTCAGGCGATCGGTGTCGACGCCCGTCAGCGCGCGCACCAGCGTCGTCTTGCCGTGGTCGATGTGTCCCGCGGTACCGACGATCATGCAGCGGGCCCCGCGGGCGGCACGCATTGCGCGACGAACACCGCCTCGTCGGCGGCTTCGAGGCAGCGCAGGTCGAGCCGCAGTGCATTGTCGGCGACGCGGCCGATCACCGGGCGCGGCCATTCGCGCAGCCGTTTCTCGAGCTGCGCCAGGGCACGGCCGCCGCGCTTGCCGTCCGCCGTGCGCACGACGAGCCCGGCGCTCGGCAACTGGTCGACCGGCAGCGCGCCGCTGCCGATCTGGCTGAACATCGGCTCGACCGTCACGTCGAAACCGCTGCCGAGCGCGGCCTGCAGCGCCGGACGCACGCGCTCGGCGGCCTCGGCGATCTCGCGCTGCGGGCGCGTCAGCAGCCGCAGCGTGGTGAGCCGGTCACGCAGGAACTCGGGCGACTGGTAGAGGCGCAGCACCGGCTCGAGCGCCGCGAGCGTCAGCTTGCCGACGCGCAGCGCGCGCTTGAGCGGATGTTTCTTGATCTTCGCGATCAGCGCGCGATCGCCGACGATCAGGCCGGCCTGCGGCCCGCCGAGCAGCTTGTCGCCGCTGAACGTGACAACGTTTGCGCCGGCAGCGACGGTTTCCTGCACGGTCGTCTCGTGCGGCAAGCCCCACTGCGACAGGTCGGCGAGCGTGCCGCTGCCGAGATCGACGGCCACCGGCAGCCCGTGCTCGCGCGCGAGCGGCGCGAGTTCGGCGAGCGTCGCCTCCTTCGTGAAGCCGCTGATCGCGTAGTTGCTGCAATGCACCTTCATCAGCAGCGCGGTACGCGGGCCGATGGCTTCCGCGTAGTCGCGCAGATGGGTGCGGTTGGTGGTGCCGACCTCGCGCAGCTTGGCCCCCGCGCGGCTCATGATGTCGGGAATGCGGAATGCGCCGCCGATCTCGACCAGCTCGCCGCGCGACACCACGACTTCCCGTTTCGTCGCCAGTGCCGACAGCGCCAGCAGCACGGCCGCCGCATTGTTGTTGACGACGGTCGCAGCCTCCGCGCCCGTCAGTTCGCACAGCAGATCGTCGATCAGGTCGTCGCGATCGCCGCGGCGGCCCGTGGCGAGGTCGAATTCGAGGTTGACCGGCCGCGTCAGCACGTCGACCACCGCGCGGACCGCGTCGTCGGGCAACAGTGCGCGCCCGAGATTCGTGTGCAGCACGGTGCCGGTCAGGTTGAACACGGCGCGCACCGCGCCCGCGCTCTGCGCGGCCAGCGTGCGCGCGACGGCCGCGGCGATGCGCGGCTCGTCGAGCGGCTCGGCCGCCGCCGGATCGTGTTGCGCGGCGGTACGCCAGCGTTCGAGTTCGGCACGCACGGCGTTCAGCACGCGCGTGCGGCCGTACTCCGCGACGAGCGGTTGCAGCGGCGCCGACGACAGCACGCGTTCGACGGACGGCACGCGCGCCAGTACCGCATTCAGTTCATTCACACCCGGTTCGGTCACGTCGTTGAGGCTCCAGTCTCATGCTTCGCAGCGGGCCGGCGCCGGTGCTCGCGCACCGTCCCTCCGGCCCGTGCCGTCAATTCGCGTCCCGCGAAACGTCCGGCCACAGCAGCGGGTTCGGTGAACTGCGCTGGTAGCCGGCTTCGTTCATCAGCAGGTCGAGCGTGAGACTCGCGAGATCGTCCGCCAGCGGCTCGAACTCGTAGTCCTTGTCCTGATAGCCGATCTTGCGATAGGTCTTGCACTCGTCGCACGATTCGGCCTTGACGGCTTCGCTGCCGCCCTCGATCCCGTGATACGCGATGCCTTTGGTCGAATCGCAGTGCGAGCACTTCGTGCGCACCATGTGCCACTCGGTCGTGCACAGCCCGCATTGCAGGAAACGGTAGCCCTGGTACTGGCCGCCGACCCGCACGACGCTCGCGACCGGATGCGTGCCGCACACGGGGCACAGCCCCGGCTGGTCGAGATACGGGACGTCGGCCGGCGGAACCCGGCTGGCGAGGTCCGTCCACACGACCTGCAGCGCGGCCATCAGGAACGGCGCGGTAGCCGGGTCGACTTCGGCGAAACGCAGCGCGAGGATCGCGTCGGCTTGCGCGTCCAGTTCGGCGGGCGCCATCAGGCGCAGCCGGTCGAGCAGCTTCGCGAGCTGCGGGTTGACGAGCCCGGCGCCTTCGACGCGGTCGAGCAGTTCGTACAGCACGGCCCGCCAGCGCGGATCGCGCTCGCCGTCGAGCGCCGGCACGAGCGGCATCGAATGCTCCTGCGCACGCGCGATCGCTTCCTTCGACGGCAGCGGCAGTTCGAGCGTTTGCAGCGTCGCGTGCTGCGCATCGGCGACGGTGGCCATCAGCCGCAGGTAGCCGCTGATCGGGTTCAGGTCGGCCAGCTTGCGCAGCCGCGCGGCGCGCGCCGAGAACGCGGTGGCGCGCTCCGGCAGGCGAAAGCGCGGGATGGCCGAATGATCGAGGGTCGAGATCTCGGTCGGTTCGAGGATGCGTTGTGTCACAAATATATCTTCCAAATAAACAAGCGCCGACAGGTCGGCGCTTCAGGCGGTTCCGACGGCTGACGGAGCAGCCCGCCGCGATCGGCGAGCCGCCCCGCTCCGGTGCGTTATTTCACGCTTTCACGGAACCACTTCGGGTGATGCTTGCGAGCCCAGCCCAGCGTGACGGTGCCGCGCACCATCGCGCCGATCGAGCCCTTCACCCACAACGCCGCGTAAATGTGCACGATGATGCTCGCGATCAGCACGAAGGCCGCCACGGCATGCACGACAGCGGCCGCGCGGATCACCCCGATCGGGAAGTAGAACGAGAAGTAGCGCCGCCAGATCACGACTCCCGACAGCAGGAGCAGCAGCAGGCACGCGACCAACGTAAAGAATAGCAGCTTCTGCCCGGCGTTATAGCGCCCGACGGGCGGCAGCTTGTCTTCCTGGTTGGTCAGCACGTCGCCGATCTGCTTGAGCCACTGGCGATCGTCCGCGTCGAGCGCGTTGTGGTGCCAGAAGCGCACCACCAGGATCGCAAACGACACGAACATCACGAGGCCGACGAACGGATGCAGGATCCGCGTCCACTGGCCGCCGCCGAACAGCGCGGTCAGCCAGAACATCGACGGATGAAACAGCGCGAGCCCGGACAGCGCGAGCAGCACGAACGTGATCGCGGTGATCCAGTGGTTCGTGCGCTCGTTCGCCGAGTAGCGGACGATCAGGTTGGGGTCGTCGTGATTCATTTCGCGTCCTCCTTGATGCGTCGCGCCTCGTCGCGCGCGGCCTGTTCCTCGTCGTCGCTCACCTCGTTCGGACCGACCCGGACGTAGTGGAAGAACCCGGCAAGCGCGGTCAGCGCGAGGCCGGCCACCGCGAGCGGTTTCGCGATGCCCTTCCACAGCTTCACCATCGGGCTGATCGACGGGTTGTCGGGCAGCCCGTGGTACAGCGACGGCTTGTCCGCGTGGTGCAGCACGTACATCACGTGCGTGCCGCCGACGCCCTGCGGGTCGTACAGCCCCGCATGCTCGAAGCCGCGCTCCTTCAGGTCCTCGATCCGCTCGGCCGCGTGCTGCTTCATGTCCTCCTTGGTGCCGAACACGATCGCGCCCGTCGGGCAGGTCTTCACGCAGGCCGGTTCCTGGCCGACCGCGACGCGGTCGGAACAGAGCGTGCACTTGTATGCGCGATGATCCTTCTTCGAGATCCGCGGAACGTTGAACGGGCAGCCGGTCACGCAATAGCCGCAACCGATGCAGTTCTCCTCGTGGAAATCGACGATCCCGTTGTTGTACTGCACGATCGCGCCCGGCGACGGACACGCCTTCAGGCAGCCCGGATCCTCGCAGTGCATGCAGCCGTCCTTGCGGATCAGCCACTCGAGGTCGCCGGCCGGGTTCTCGTATTCGGAGAACCGCATGACCGTCCACGAATGCTCGGTCAGGTCGGCCGGGTTGTCGTACACGCCGACGTTGGTGCCGACCTCGTCACGCAGGTCGTTCCACTCCATGCATGCCGTCTGGCATGCCTTGCAGCCGATGCACTTCGATACGTCGATCAGCTTGGCGACACTCCCGGTCACCGGTTCGCGCACCGTGGGCGGTGGCGTCGTGGTGGCCGAGACGCGCTTGATATCCAGCGATTGCAATGCCATCTCTTTCCCCTTACGCCTTTTCGACCTTCACCAGGAACGACTTGAATTCCGGTGTATAGGAGTTGCCGTCACCCACGGACGGAGTCAGGGTATTGGCGAGATAGCCGGGCTTCGTCAGACCCTTGAAGCCCCAGTGCAACGGGACGCCGACCGTCTGGACCTTCTTGCCGTCGACCGTCAGCGGCTTGATCCGCTTCGTGACGAGGGCGACCGCGATGATGTAGCCGCGCTTGGACGACACCTTCACGCGCTCGCCATGCGCGACGCCGACTTCCTTCGCGAGGTCTTCGCCGATCTCGACGAATTGCTCGGGCTGGATGATCGAGTTCAGCCGCGCATGCTTGGTCCAGTAGTGGAAGTGCTCGGTGAGCCGGTACGTCGTCGCCACGTGCGGGAACTCCGCCACCTTGCCGAACGACGCGCGGTCGTCCGGGAACACGCGGGCAGCCGGGTTGTTCAGCGCCTGCGGGTTGTTCGGGTGCAGCGGGTTCGCGTCGAGCGGCGTCTCGAACGGCTCGTAGTGCTCGGGGAACGGCCCTTCGTTCATCCCCGCCCGGGCGAAGAAGCGTGCGACACCTTCCGGGTTCATGATGAACGGCCCCATCCCGTTCTCGGGCGCTTCGTCCGCCTTGAAGTCGGGAATGTCGGCCCCCTTCCACGCGCTGCCGTTCCAGCCGATCAGCTTGCGGGTCGGGTCGAACGGCTTGCCGGCAACGTCGCACGACGCGCGGTTGTACAGGATCCGCCGGTTCGCCGGCCACGCCCACGCCCAGTTCAGCGTCTGGCCGATGCCGGTCGGGTCGGCGTTGTCGCGCCGCCCCATCTGGTTGCCCGCCTGCGTCCAGGCACCGCAGAAGATCCAGCAGCCGCTCGCGGTCGTGCCGTCGTCCTTCAACTGCGCGAACGCGGCCAGCTGCTCGCCCTTCTTCACGAGCACCTTGGTCGGATCCTTCGGATCGGGCAGGTCGGCGAGTGCCTTGCCGTTGAACTCCATCGCCAGCTCTTCGGGCGTCGGGCTTTCCGGGTTCGCGTACGGCCAGGTCAGGTTGACGATCGGATCCGGATACTTGCCGCCGTCCGTCTGGTACATCTTGCGCATGCGCAGGAACAGCCCCGACATGATCTCGAGGTCGCTCTTCGCCTCGCCCGGCGGCTCCGCGCCCTTCCAGTGCCATTGCAGCACGCGGCTCGAACTCACGAGCGAACCGTTTTCCTCCGCGAAGCACGTGGTCGGCAGACGGAACACCTCGGTCTGGATCTTCGACGAATCGACGTCGTTGTAGTCGCCGTGATGCTTCCAGAACTCGGAGGTTTCGGTGGCGAGCGGGTCCATGATCACGAGCCACTTCAGCTTCGCGAGCCCGGCCGCCGTCTTCACCTTCGACGGCGACGCCGCAAGCGGGTTGAAGCCCTGGCAGATGTAGCCGTTCATCTTGCCGGCATTCATCAGCTCGATCACCTGCAGCAGGTCGTACTGCTTGTCCAGCTTCGGCAGGTAGTCGTAGCCCCAGTTGTTCTCGGCGGTCGCCGCATCGCCCCACCAGGACTTCATGAAGCTCACGTGGAAGGCCTTGTAGTTCTTCCAGTAGCTCAACTGGTTCGGCCGCAGCGGCAACTGCACGCGCTTCTTGATGTAGCCGTCGAAATCCTGCTCGGCCTGCATCGGCAGCGTCATGTAGCCCGGCAGCAGGTTCGACATCAGCCCGAGGTCGGTCAACCCCTGGATGTTCGAGTGGCCGCGCAGCGCGTTCATCCCGCCGCCCGCGATGCCGATGTTGCCGAGCAGCAACTGCACCATCGCACCGGTGCGGATGATCTGCGCGCCGATCGAGTGGTGCGTCCAGCCGAGCGCGTACAGCACCGTGCCGGCGCGGCCGGGAACGGCCGTGGTCGCGAGCATCTCGCACACCTTCAGGAATTTCTCCTTCGGCGTGCCGCACGTCTGCTGGACCATGTCCGGCGTATAGCGCGCGTAGTGCTGCTTCAGCAGGTTGTAAACACAGCGCGGATGCTGCAGCGTCGGATCGACCTTCACGAAGCCGTCGTCGCCGCGCTCGTAGTCCCAGCTCGATTTGTCCGGGTACGCGTGCTTCTCGGCGTCATAGCCGGAATAGATGCCGTCGTTGAACGCGAAATCCTCGCGCACGATGAACGAGAAGTCCGTGTAGTTCTTCACGTACTCATGCTGGATCTTGTCGTTCGTCAGCAGATAGTTGATGACGCCGCCCAGGAAGACGATGTCGGTGCCGGTGCGGATCGGCGCGTAGTAGTCGGCCACCGAGGCCGTACGCGTGAAGCGCGGGTCGACGACGATCAGCCGCGCCTTGCGGTGCGCCTTCGCCTCCGTTACCCACTTGAAACCGCACGGATGGGCCTCGGCTGCATTGCCGCCCATCACGAGAATCACGTCCGCGTTCTTGATGTCGACCCAATGGTTCGTCATCGCTCCACGGCCAAACGTCGGGGCAAGACCTGCCACCGTCGGGCCATGTCAGACACGCGCCTGATTGTCGAATGCGAGCATCCCGAGACTGCGGATGGTCTTGTGCGTCAGGTAGCCGACTTCGTTGCTGCCCGCCGACGCGGCCAGCATGCCGGTGGTCAGCCAGCGGTTGACCTTGGAGCCGTCTTCCGCCGTCTCGACGAAGTTCGCGTCGCGGTCGGCCTTCATCAGCTTCGCGATGCGGTCGAGCGCGTCATTCCACGAAATCGGTTCCCACTTGTCCGAGCCGGGCGCACGATACTCGGGGTGCGTCAGGCGGTTCGGGCTGTGGATGAAGTCGATCAGGCTCGCGCCCTTCGGGCACAGCGTGCCGCGATTGACGGGATGGTCGGGATCGCCTTCGATATGGATGATGCTCGGCTGGGCGTTCTTCGCGCCGTCTCCGAGGCTGTACATGAGGATGCCGCAACCCACTGAACAGTAGGGACAGGTGTTGCGCGTTTCGACTGTGCGCGCCAGCTTGTACTGTCGGACTTCGGCGAGCGCTTCGGACGGAGAGAAGCCCATCAGGGCTAGACTCGATCCGGCAAGCGACGTAGCCGTCACCTTCAGGAACTGGCGCCGGGACATTTGTAGCATGGCTGGTCTCGGCGTTATTGTGGGGGTGAGGAAACTGAAAGGAATTATAGACAGTTCGCGCAACTATGTTCGAATCTTCGGATCAATACTGAATTGTCTGATTACCAACGATGATCCGCGTTCCGCGCGCACCCGAACCGTCATGAAACGACAGATCACCTCCGAAGCCACCCGTCTCGCGCAAGAACAGGCCAACTGGGCCCTCACCGCGTTCAAGCGCTTCTCGTCCGACCGCTGCTCCGCGATGGCCGCGGGCATCGCCTTTTTCTCCGCGTTCTCGCTCGCGCCGATGCTCGTGATGGTGATTGCCGTGGCCGGCTGGTTCTACGGCGACGATGCCGCGCGCGGCCAGGTGTTCGAACAGGCCCACCAGCTGATCGGCGACGACGCGGCGGCCAGCATCCAGACGATCGTGCAGAACGCGCACCGCGCGGGCGAGCGCGGCGGCCTGGCCACCCTGATCTCGTTCGCCGCGCTCGCGATCGGCGCGTCGGCCACCTTCGCGTCGCTCAGCGCCGCGCTCAGCGTGATCTGGCCGGCCACCGAGAACCGCTGGTCGAGCATGCTCGGGCTCGTGCGCGTGCGGCTGATCTCGTTCGGGCTCGTGCTCGGCGTCGCGTTCCTGCTGATCGTGTCGCTCGTGCTCGACACCGCGATCACGTTCGTCGGCACCTGGCTGCTGGGCAATTCGCCGTACGTGATCGTCACGAACCTCGTGCAGTTCTTCGTCGGGATCGCCGTGCTCGCGGGCGCGTTCGCCGCGCTGATGAAGTTCCTGCCCGATGCGCGCGTCGCATGGCGCGACGCCGCGATCGGCGGCATCGTGTCCGCGATCCTGTTCTCCGGCGGCAAGAAGCTGTTCGCGCTGTACCTCGCGCACGCCGGCACCGCGAGTGCATTCGGCGCGGCCGGATCGTTCGCGGTCCTGCTGATGTGGCTGTACTTCTCCGCGATCGTGCTGCTGCTCGGCGCGGAATTCGCGGCCGCCCGCGGCAACGCGCATCGGCCCGCCGCGACCACCACACCGGCCGTTACTGCTCAAGCCGATCGCGCCATCGATCGACCCGCCGACGGCAGGCGCGACGACTGACCCAACGCTTTCGCCGCACCGCCGCACGCCCCGCACACCCGTCCGCCGCTTTGCAACCCCGCTGCCCGCCGCGCATTCGCGCGGCGTTGACACGTTCTTTGCACGCCCGCGCATTCTTTGCCGCAATCGCAAACGTTTGCATGCTTCGATTTCCGTGCGCGGACGGGCCGAAACGGGCTTCCTGCCACGATACGCATCAACCAGCGAAACAATCGCATCGCAGCAATTGTCAACTTTTTCAAAAACAGAAACAGTCGTTAATGTGCTTGATATATATAGACTTTTTCTCGCTGTTACCTTTTCGAGACACTTTATTTTTTAAGCTTTCTTGCGTCGATGGCACTGAGCTATTCTCCAATCCGCAACAAATAACGATGAATCACTTGCGTGGAGATATTCAACGATGAAGAAACTTGCTCTCTCGACCCTCTCGCTCGCCCTGCTGGGCGCCGCTGGTGCCGCACAGGCCCAGTCGAGCGTGACGCTGTACGGCGTGATCGACACGTCGATCACCTATGTTCACGGTAACGACGGTCAAGGTAACAATGCGTGGTCGATGGGTAGCGGCAACCTGCAAGGCAGCCGCTTCGGCCTCAAGGGCGCAGAAGACCTCGGTGGCGGCCTGAAGGCGATCTTCCAGTTGGAAAACGGTTTCGACTCGACGTCGGGCGCACTGGGCCAAGGCAAGCGGATGTTCGGTCGCCAGGCCTTCGTCGGCCTGCAAAGCGATCAGTACGGCACGCTGACGCTCGGCCGCCAATACGATCCGATCGTCGACCTGGTCCAGGGCGTGACGGCTGACAACTACTTCGGCAGCGTGTTCGCCACGCCGGGCGACGTCGACAACAACGACAACAGCCTGCGCGTCAGCAACGCAATCAAGTACACGTCGCCGGTGTTCGCCGGCTTCCAGGTCGAAGGCATGTACGCCCTCGGCGGCGTCGCTGGCAAGACGGGCGCCGGCCAAACGTGGTCGGTCGCGGCCGCTTACAACAACGGCCCGGTCGGCGTTGCTGCTGGCTACTTCTACGCGAACAACCCGACGCCGGCAGCCGGCGCGCGCGCAGGCTGGGGTTCGACGACGTCGGACAATATCGTCGACGGTCCGATCAACGCGGGTTACGTGTCGGCGAAGTCGATCGGCATCGCACAAGTGGCAGGCCAGTACGCATTCGGCCCGGTGACGTTCGGCCTCGGTTACAGCAATGCACAGTACAAGCCGGACGCATCGTCGGGCTTCGGTTCGACCGAAAAATACAACACGGGCCGCGGGTTCGTGACGTATCAGGTCACGCCGCCGCTGCTGCTGGGCCTCGGCTACTCGTACACGAAGGCGAGCGGCAACACGAACGCCAAGTACCATCAGGTTTCGCTGGGCGGCGACTACTCGCTGTCGAAGCGCACGGACATCTACCTGGTCGGCGCTTACCAGCACGCGAGCGGCACGCAACTCAACGCGGACGGCACGACGTCGGCAGCGCAAGCTTCGGTTGGCTCGTACGGCATCGCCGGCACGAAGTCCCAAGAGCTGGTCGCACTCGGCCTGCGTCACAAGTTCTAAGAAGTACGTTTCCGGCGTGCATGGCGTCTCCGACGCCTTGCCGCCGACCTGGAAAGCCAGTCCCGGTTTCGGCCGCGGCTGGTTTTTTTTCGTCCGTCTCCCGCGTGCCCGCAGCGCCCGCACGGGCCGGGAACCGCAACCCGCGCCCCGACCCACGCCCGCCGGCCGGCAGCGGCGCCTGGCGGCTGCCAAGCGCCGGGAACACCGTTTGCGAAGCGCCGCACC
Organism: Burkholderia sp. AU27893; assembly: GCF_002223205.1. Taxonomy (NCBI): domain Bacteria; kingdom Pseudomonadati; phylum Pseudomonadota; class Betaproteobacteria; order Burkholderiales; family Burkholderiaceae; genus Burkholderia; species Burkholderia sp. AU27893. The sequence goes on from NZ_NKFD01000004.1 coordinate 1,710,402, forward strand.
GGTCGCCATCCGTCCGCCGAGCGACTACCATCCGCACTGCCGGCACCGCGCGTCCGGTGCGATCGCCATGTGCCGACGCGTGTCGATTTCGGCAATCGTCATCCGTCGTCTCGATGGCGGCACGCGGTTCGCGCATCGCCCCATTCACAGGAGATACGCCATGACGATTCAGAAGATCACGCCTTTCCTCTGGTACGCGGCGGAAGCAGAAGAAGCCGCCGCCTTCTACGCGGGCATCTTCCCGAATTCGCGCATCGTGCGCGTCACGACGGTGCCCGGCACCGACGGCACGCGGATGGTCGAGTTCGAACTGTTCGGGCAACCGTTCTTCGCGATGAGCCACCCGCGCACCGATGCGTTCAACCATTCAATTTCGCTGCTGGTCAGCTGCGCCGACCAGGCGGAACTCGACCGCTACTGGCATGCCCTGCTCGACAACGGCGGCACGGCCGACGCCTGCGGCTGGCTGAGAGACCGCTACGGCGTGTCGTGGCAGATCGTTCCGGACACGCTGATCCCGATGGTGTCCGACCGGGACACCGTCAAGGCCACGCGCGTGGCCGCCGCGATGATGCAGATGATCAAGCTCGACGACGCCGCGCTGAAAGCCGCCTACGCCGGCACGGCGGGCTGACGGAGCAGCACGTCGCAGGGCGCATGCGCGATGACGCGCCGGGTTGCCGACAGGCATCCGGCTCGACCGCATGCGCGTGCGACTGCCGCGCCAGTGCCGATGATCTTCATCGGCGTCGCTCTCAAGCCGGGCACGCGCGCGGCATCCACCGCTACGTCGACAGCATCGATTCGACCGTTCGCCGCGCGTAGCCGATGAATGCGGCAACGGGTTCGCCCGACAGGATCGCCGCGTCTTCCTCGCCGCCGAGATAGGCGGCACGCGCCGCCGCGACAACCGGCCGGTAGGCTTGCGGCAGGCGTTCCAGAACCCATGTCGCCGCGACGTCCTTCGGCGCGATCCTGCCGGTCGCGGCGCTGTACCAGATGCGCGCGAGCGCGAGCACCACGTTGCACGCGTCGCCGCGCCAGTCCGGTTCGGCATTCCACTGCGCAACGGTCGACAGCAGCGCGGCGACAAAATCCCGTGCGGGCACTTGCTCGAAAAGCGCCGCCGCCGGCACGCCAACCAGCACGACACTGTGCTGCCGCACCTTCGTCAACAGGATCGCCAGATCGTGATCGACGCGCGCCGGTTCGACGATGCCGGCCTCGAGCTCGTGACGCAGCCACTCGCCGAACTGCAATTCACGACGCGCCGGATGACGCCACGGCACGACCGCATCGTGCGCGACGACGGTCGCTTCCAGTGCGCGCATGCCGCCGGCGCGCCCCGGCGGCGCCGACACGGCCAGCAGGTCGAGCATCAGTGCGTGCCGCGTCGATTCGTCCGGCCGGGCCGACACCGTCACCAGCAGGTCGACGTCACTGCGCGGCTTCAGTCCGCCGTCGAGCGCCGATCCGAACAGGTGGATTGCCGTGAGCGTCGCGCCGAGATGCCGCTCGATCGTGTCGCACGCGGCGGTGACCTGGGCTGCGATTTCGTCCGGAATGCATTCAGTCACGATGCGTGTGCCTCGCGATGCGCACGCAACCGGCACAACGCGCGCGACAGGCAGCGGCGGATCGGCTGCAAGCACGCAGAGGATTGCCGCTCGTCATCGCGCGTGCGCGACACGTCTTCCGTCGTGCGTCACGCGTCGAACCGGACCTTCCGCCATTTCGCCGCTTCGCTGCCGCGCGATTTGCGCAGCGCAATAAAAATCCCCGCACGCTTTCGCGTGCGGGGATCGTCGGACATCGCAGTGGCTGCCGACATGCATTCGGCAGCCACTGCGCAGCATTACGCTGCTGCGTCCTTCAGCTTCTTCAGCGCACGTGCCTTCACGCGCACGCTGGCCGGCTTCGCCGGGAACCAACGCTCTTCGCCCGTGAACGGATCCTTGCCGAAGCGCTTCTTCTTCGCCGGCACGACTTGCGCCGTGATCTTCAGCAGACCCGGCAGCGTGAACTCGCCCGCGCCCTTCTTGTGAACCGAGCCCAGCACGACGTTCTCGAGTGCGACGAGCACTGCCTTGACAGCCTTCACTTCGACAGCTGCGCGCTCAGCGATGTGCGTTGCGAGCGATGCCTTCGTGAACTTGTCCTTCAGCGGCGTCGGAGCAGCCGGTGCCGCCTTCGCGACAACCTTCTTGGCTACTACTTTCTTCGCGGGCGCAGCCTTTTTGGCAGCCACTTTCTTGGTGGCCGGTGCGGCAGCCTTCTTGGCCACCTTTTTTGCGGAAGTCGCCATGTTTCTCCTACCAGGTGTGGTCGTTGGATACACGAAGCGTGCAACGCGCGCGCTTCAACGCCGGATTCTACAAGCGCCTTGACGCTTCGTGCAGTACTTTTATGCGTTTTCGCGGGGTTTCCCGCAGGTTTTTTTGCATGCGACCGATTTCATCGACGCTCCAGCATCAAAAAACGCCTTCACGTAGGCACCCGAATGCGAATTACGTTCGATATTTGCGCACCTATACTGGGCTCGCTCAATGCCCGGATGCCTCCATGCGCGAAGCCAGATACGTCAAAGGACTCGACGGCCTGCGAGCCCTCGCCGTCATCCTCGTTTTCCTGTCCCACAAGGGCCACGTCCTTGCCGTCGACGTCGGCAAGCTTGGCGTGTGGACGTTTTTCCTCATCAGCGGATTCCTGATCGTCGGCGAGCTGCATCGCAACCGCCAGGCGGTCGAGCGCGGCACCATGACGCGCCGCCATGCGCTCGCGCTGTTCCTCGCGAAACGCGCGCTGCGGATCTTTCCCGTCTATTACCTGCTGCTCGCCGCGCTCGCGATCGCGCACGCGCTGTTCTACCAGCGCGGCGTCAATCTCGGGCTCGCGTGGCACGCGGTGTTCCTGTCGAATTACTGGATCGGCGCAGTCAAGGACGGCTGGCCGGGCTCCACGTCGCACTTCTGGAGCCTCGCGGTTGAACAGCAGTTCTATCTGATCGCACCGCTCGCGCTGCTCGCGGTGCCCGCCGCGCGACACGTCGCGCTCGGCATCGCGGCCATCGTACTGTGCGCGCTCGCGCATCTCGCGCTCTACCTGTGCGACGCGTCGCCGGTGCTGATCTATGCGTTTTCGCCGTGGAATTTCGCGCTGATCGCGCTCGGCGGCGTCGGCGCGATGGCGCTCGCCGATCGCGGCGCGGCCGCCGTGCGCCGCGTTCCGCCCGGCTGGCTCGGCGCGGCCGGCGTCGTGTTCTTTCTCGTGCTGCCGGCCTGCACGCCGCTGCCCGACGCGATCGCGGGGCTCGCGGATCTCGGCCTGTCCGCGTCGCTCGGCGCGCTGCTGCTGTGGATCGTCAGCGAACCCGGGCATCCGGTCGTGGCGCTGCTCGACTGGGCGCCGCTCGCCTATCTCGGCACGATCAGCTACGGCTTCTACCTGTTCCACAACCTCATTCCGGCGCGCTTCGGCGTGCTGCCCGCGCACGTCGCGCACGTGACCATCCCGGAAATCGTCCGCGACACGCTACCCGAACTGCTGCAGTTCGCGCTCGCCGTGCTGCTCGCGCACCTGTCCTGGCGCTATCTCGAAAAGCGGCTGCTCGATTTCAAGAAGCCGGTCGCCGCGATGCTGGCCCGGTATTTCGTCGCACGGCCGAGCACGTCGGCGCGTTGAATACGGCACGAACACGGCAACGGTCGAGCGAGGAAGCGGTGCTTCATGCCACACCCCGGCGCTGACGCTCAACACTCGAGCCGTCGCGTCATCGACCGGCGCCGGCAAAACCGATGCAGTCACGAACGTCGATGCGCATCGCGCAATCGAACCGCCGATCCTGTCATCCGAGCGCCCGTCGCGGCACCGGTTTCAGCCGTGACGTCCGCGCTCGTCGGCGCGCCCCACTCCGCACGCAACCCCGATCCTGAAGCCGATCCGCCACGACACGCACCCCGGCGGCTCGCACGGCGATCGTGCACTGGTGCCACCCGCACACGCAAAAAAGCCCCGGCGCGCGAGCGGCCGGGGCCAACGGAACAACCACCACCTGAAACAACGGAGCGCGCGACTGCTTAGGCGACAGCAGCCAGCGCGGGCAAGCAGGTACGCAGGTAGGCCTCGAATTCGCGGCTCACTTCCGGATGCTGGAGCGCGAGCTCGACGGTGGCCTTGAGATAGCCGATCTTGCTGCCGCAGTCGAAGCGCGTGCCGTAGTAGCGATACGCGAGCACCTGCTCGTTCGCGAGCAGCGACTGGACCGCATCGGTCAGCTGCAGTTCGCCGCCGGCGCCCGGCTTGAGCTTGCGCAGGTGATCGAAGATCGTCGGCATGAACACGTAGCGGCCGACCACGCCGAGATTCGACGGCGCATCTTCCGGCGCCGGCTTCTCGATGATGCCCGACAGCTTGATGATGTCCTCTTCCCATTCGCGGCCTTCGACGACGCCGTACGAACGGCTGTCCTCGCGCGGGATCGTCTCGACCCCGATCACCGAGCTGTGATAGTGGTCGAACACGTCGACGAGCTGCTTGAGCACCGGCTGTTCGCCGTGCAGCAGGTCGTCGGCGAGAATCACCGCGAACGGCTCGCCGTGCACCAGCTTCTCCGCACACAGCACCGCGTGGCCGAGGCCGAGCGCTTCCGGCTGGCGCACGTAGAAGCAGTTCACGTGGCTCGGCTTGATGCCGCGCACCAGTTCGAGCAGCTTTTCCTTGCCGCGCGCCTCGAGTTCGGCCTCGATCTCGTAGGACTTGTCGAAGTGATCCTCGATCGCGCGCTTGCTGCGACCGGTGACGAAGATCATCTCGGTGATACCGGCGTTGATCGCTTCCTCGACCGCGTACTGGATCAGCGGCTTGTCGACGACGGGCAACATTTCCTTCGGGCTCGCCTTCGTTGCCGGGAGGAACCGCGTGCCGAGACCGGCGACGGGGAACACGGCCTTGGTGACTTTCAACATGTTCGCATCCTGATTGCGTTGACTGCGCCGCGTCGACCCGCGACCCGGCGCGATTGTGTTCCGAACGGCATATCGAGAATCGACGGTACGGCCAATTCGACTCCGCTCATTTTCGATATGGACTGATTGCCCAATGATTCCGGAAAAAATATAATCCTTTCAACCCGGTCGATATTGCCGGACCGAGTGCCGAGGCAGAAACAAATTACCGATTTTCCAGATACAAATTCTTACGATTCGAATTCCTCGATATAGGGCACGCCGCCCCGTTCGAGACCCGGGCGAATCGGTTCGTTCTTCAGCGCCTCACGGTACGCCGACAGCACGGCCATGACCAGCAGTACTGCAGCGCTCGCGATCCAATGCATGTCCATCTTGCCGCTCCTTGCATCAATCAACTGGAGCTTCAAACTATCAGAAAAAAATCGGTAAATAATTGACCCGCGTCGCGGAGCCGCTTTCTGAACGCGATAAAACCATGATGTGGAATTCCGATATTTCACGGCGAGATTTTTTTATTCATTGATCGAATTCTTGCGCATTACGATTGGATGAAACTTCCCGTCCATCCGTCGCAAGGAATCGAATCGCATGCAAGCTTTCAGCGGATCGTCTCTGGCCGCGCCGCCCGTCGCCGATCACAAGGAACACGTGATCGACGCGATGCGCGGCTTCGCGGCGCTGCTCGTCGCCTATTTCCACTGCCGCCAGGTCGTCTGGGTCGGCATGCAAAGCTTCCATCACGCTTACGGCCATGCGCTCACCCCGAGCGCGATCGCCGGCTACCTGACCTTCCCGTTCGCGTGGGGCTCCGCCGGCGTGCCGATCTTCTTCGTGATCAGCGGCTACTGCATCCATCGCAACGCGGCGCTCAAGCTCGCGGCCGATCCCGCCTACCGGCTCGACGCGCCGAACTTCTGGGTGCGCCGGTTCGCGCGCATCTACCCCGTGCTGCTCGCCGCGCTGCTGTTTACGTTCGCACTCGACTCGGTCAGCCTGCAGATCGAGCCCGTCAGCCACAAGATCCGCGATGTCGGCCTCGTCGCGTTCCTCGTGAACCTGTTCTCGCTGCAGGGCGTCGCCGGCTACACGTACGGGTCGAACGGCGCGCTGTGGACGCTGTCGCTCGAAGTGCAGTTCTACGCGATCTACCCGCTGCTGTTCGCGATCCGCCGGCGCATCGGCATGCCGGCGGTCGTGGCCGCGGTCGCGCTCGTCAACGTCGCGTCGGCGTGGCTGCTCGAACGGCACGACCTGCAGTTCTTCACGTCGTACTGGCTGTCCTGGACGATCGGCGCGTGGATCGCCGACGTGCGCGCGCAGCCGGCCCGCGGCGCGGCCGCCGTGCCGTCGCGTGCGTGGTACGGCGCGGCCGCCGTGCTGCTGGCCGCCGGCTGCGGCGCATTCCATTTCGGCCAGTACGGCGCGTTCCAGCTGTGGTCGGCCGGCTTCGCGTGCTTCCTGTACCGCGCGCTCGCCCGTCCGCCACGCCCGACGCCGCCGCTGCGCGTGCTGAGCTGGTTCGGCGACTTCAGCTACTCGCTGTACCTGATCCACCTGCCGCTGTTCGTCTGTCTCGGCTCGGTGCTGTTCCATTCCGAGCTGCAGCTGTCGATCTGGCCGTCGTTCGCGTTCATGGCCGCCGCGATCCCGGTCGCGTATGTGTTCTACCGGATGTTCGAACGGCCCGCGATGACGTGGTCGGCCAGCTTCAAGCCGGCTCGCCCCGCTCGGGTCGTTACGCCGGCGCCTGAACGGGCCGTTTGATCCGGCCGGAGCGCTTTCCCGAGCCCTCGCACGGCGCTGCGCCGCGCGGGGGCTTTTTCATGGCCTGAGCGCGCCGGCATGCCGGGTTGGCGGGGGTGGGTAGCCTTCGGGCGTCGGGCCGCGCCACGGCCCGCAGGAGCCGCCCTCGACCGCCTTTCGCCACCGGGACTGCCTGGGCGCGGTCTTCTGGCGTCATCTTCTGGCGTCATCTTCTGGCGTCATCTTCTGGCGTCATCTTCTGGCGTCATCTTCTGGCGTCATCTTCTGAAGTCTTCCTCTGACGCCACCATTGGCGTCGCCTTCTCGCGTCACCAACCGCGCCCTCCCACTCAACAATCGGCCAAGCACGCCCCGCGCAGCGCACAACAACCCATCACCCGCCCGACAAAGGCCCCCGGCGCTGAAAAACAAAGCCCCCACGCAGCACACCGCCGCATGAGGGCCCGTTTCCCACCGGCTCGCGCCGACGGCTGCTAGCGCTTCTTCGCCTTCGCCGCCTTCACTGTATCCGCGAGGATCTTCTCGACCCGCTCCACGTAGGTTTCGGTGCCGAACCGGCGCACCGCCGTCGCCCGGCCGCTCGCGACGAGCCGCTCGCGCAGCGCGCCGTTGCGCTTCAACGTAGCCAGCGCATCGGCCAGCGCGGCCGCATCGCCCGGCGCGCAGAGCAGCCCGTTGTCGCCGTCCTCGATGATCTCGACGACGCCGCCCGCGCGGGCCGCGACGACCGGCCGGCGCGCGAGCATCCCCTCGACGATCACGCGCCCGAACGGCTCGGGCGTGATCGACGTGTGCGCGACGACGTCGACCGCCGTCATGCAGGCGGCCACGTCGCGCTGGAACCCGAGGAAATGCACGCGCTCGTCCATCCCGTGCCGCGCGACGTATTCGTGCAGCTGAGCTGCGTATTCGTCCTCGCCGAACAACGGCGCGCCGACCAGCACCACGTGCATGTCGGGATGCCGCGCGGCGGCTTCCAGCAGCACGTGCTGCCCCTTCCAGCGCGCGAGCCGGCTGAACGAACCGACGAGCCACGCGTTTTCGGGCAACCCGAGGCGCGTGCGCAGCGCGGCCTGGCTGACGCCTTCCAGCGCGTCGAACGGCTCGGCCGAAATGCCGTTGAACACGACGTCGACGTGCTGCGGCGTGAAGCCCGTCAGCGTCCGGAACGCCTGCGCGGACGCATCGGAATTCGCGATCACGCGCGTGACGCCGAGCCGCGCGCAGTACTTGATCGCCAGCAACTGCTTGCTGCCGAAATGGTCGGTGCTGACGATGTCGCGCAGGTGCCACACCACCGGCTTGCGCGCGAGCCGTCCGGCCAGCGCGGCGACCACCATCGCGCGCTGCGTGTTCGCGTAGATCACCTCGGCGCGGCGTGCGCGGCGCGCGACGTCGCGCACCAGCCGCACGAGCTGCTTCAACGCACCGAGCGACACGCCGCCCTGCTTGCGCACGCCCGCGAGCGCGCCCTGGTCGACCACGTCGACGCGCGCGCCGATCTCGTCGAGCGCCGCACGGAACGGGCCGTCGTCGAACAGCAGCACATCGGCGTTCGCGCGCATGTGCTTCATGATTTCGAGCAGCGACAGCTCGGCGCCGCCGAGCACGCCGCTCTGGTCGAGCACGAGCGTCGCCGGGCCGCGCGCGGCCGGCATCGGCGCGATGGCCGTACCGCGCTGCGCGGTCGCGCCGGGCAGCGCCGCCTCCACGTAGTCGAGAAAACGCTGCCGGAACGTATCGGCGGAAAACCGCTCCGCGTTCGTGCGGCAGGCGGTCGGCGTGAAGCGCTGCGGCGCACGCTCGAAATCGTCGACGGCCGCGACGATCGCGAGCGGCGTCTGTTCGTCGAAAAAGAGGCCGGTCGGGTTCAGGTCCGATTGCGGGTCGAGCACGGTTTCGAGCGCGCCGCCCTTGCCGTACGCGATCACCGGCGTGCCGCACGCCTGCGCCTCGACCACCGAGATCCCGAAATCCTCCTCGGCCGCGAACACGAACGCCTTCGCACGCCGCATCCGGTCGTGCAGCACTGCGAACGGCTGGTAGCCCATGATCTCGACGTTCGGGGCGGCCTTCGCGCGGATCTTCTGCATCTCGGGGCCGTCGCCGATCACGACGAGCTTGCGCTCGGGCGTGCGCGAAAAGGCTTCGACGATCAGGTCGATCTTCTTGTACGGCACCATCCGCGACGCGGTCAGGTAGAAATCCTCCTTCTCCGCGTTCAGCGAAAACGCGTCGACGTCGACCGGCGGGAAGATCACCGCCGCGTCGCGGTGGTAGACCTTCTTGATGCGCCGCGCGATGAACGCGGAGTTCGCGACGAAACCGTCCACCGCGTTCGCGGTGCGCGTGTCCCAGTTGCGGATGTAATGCAGGATCATCCGCGCGAGCAGCGACTTCGGCCCGTGCGTGAGGTTCGACTGTTCCAGATACTGGTGCTGCAGGTCCCACGCATAGCGGATCGGCGAATGCACGTAGCTGATGTGCACCTGGTCCGGCCCCGTCAGCACGCCCTTCGCGACCGCATGGCTGCTCGAGATCACCAGGTCGTACTCGGACACGTCGAGCTGCTCGATCGCGAGCGGCATCAGCGGCAGGTAGCTGCGGTACTTGGTGCGCGCGAACGGCAGCTTCTGGATGAACGACGTCGTCACGGGCTTGCCGCGTACGAACGCGCGATCGTCGAGGAAGTCGACGAGGCTGAACAGGTCCGCGTCGGGAAAGCACGCGACGATCTGTTCGAGCACGCGCTCGGCTCCGGCATAGGTGACGAGCCAGTCGTGGACGATCGCGACGCGCAGCGCGCGCGTCGGATGGCGTGCGTTGGCCCGTTCGGCCGGCAGCGCCCGGCGCAGCGCGGCGGCATCGCCCGCTTCGGCCACGGCCGCATCAGCGGTGGCGAGATTCAATACGGCGTGTTCCGCCAGATCGCGATTCATACCATTTTCCTCGCATTGAGACGGACAAACAGGTCGCGCACGAGCGCACGCAGCCCGGGGGTCATCGTGAGCGACCACGCGACGTTCAACAGCAGCACGACCGCGCAGATACCGACCGACTCGACGAGCCCCGGCCACGCCTGCGCCAGAAACAGGCTCGCCAGCAGAAACGCCAGATGCGCGAGCATGTCGAGCACGATCGCGCGCATCCGGATCGCCGACAGGTAAAGCAGCACGCCATAGTCGACGAGCGCACGCGCCGCGACGACCACCGCCGCGCCGATCAGCCCGAAGTGATGAATGCCGAACCACAGGCCGCCGACGAAGAACGGCATCTCGACGAGCCCGGCGAACGCCGCGCGAGCCGGATTGACCTGCGACTGAATCAGGATTCGCGTGACGCTCGCCTGGCCGACGAGCCACACGCTGATCACCAGCACGCGGCCGACCGGCGCCGAGTGCGCGGCGAGATCCGCACCGACCCACAGCGTGAGGAACGGCGCGAGCGCGAAGATCGCGACGATGCCGACCGGCGTGAACACGCCGTTCAGGAATTCGAGCGACTGGCGCGCAAGCGTGTCCGCATGGTCGCGGCCGACCGCCGACAGGCGCGGGAACAGCGTGCGCACGAGCGCGTTCGGCAGCATGTTCAGGCGCGTGACGAGGTTCTGCGGCACCGTGTAGTACGTGACGAACTTCGCGCCCATGCCGGCGCCGAGCATCACGCGGTCGAGCGTGTCGGCGATCATGCTCGTCGTGCTCGCGATCAGCATCCAGCCGCCGAAGTTGAACAGCCCTTTCGCGGTGCCCCACTGCGGCGGATCGATGCGCCGGATCCCGAGCACCTTGATGCTGGCCTGGCCGAGCATCACCGCGGCGATCAGCCGCGCGACGACCGCCGCGGCGAGCACCGTCTGCAGGTTCGGCGCGATCCACCACGCGGCGCCGAGCGGCAGCAGCTGGAACAGGAACGTGCCGATCGTCTGGTTCGTGTTGAACACGCCGAAGCGTTCGGCGCCGTTGATCGCGCCGGCGAACACCCACGACACGTTCGCCAGCGGAATCGCGAGCGCGAGCCACGGCAGCGCGAGATACACCTCGTGCTGCATCGCCGCCGACACCTTCGTGAAGTACGCGGTATAGACGAACGCGCCGAAATAGATCAGCAGCCCGCCGACGATGCCGGTGCCGAGGTTCAGCCAGAACGCGCTCCAGAACACGCGCGCGCTTTCGTCGGCGTTGCCGCTCGCGAGCGCCTTCGAGATGTGGTTCTGCGCGGCCATGCTCATCCCGAGATCGAGGATCCCGAAATAGCCGATCAGCGTCCACACGAGGCTGACGACGCCGTAGCGTTCGACGCCGAGCGCGTGGATATAGGCGGGCACCGTCACCAGCGACACGAAGGTCGGCAGGATCAGCCCGATGAAGTTGATCGAAACGTTCTTGAGTATGCCTTTGTCCATGCTTCTGCCTTGTGTGACGTCGCCCGTCACGGTTTCCAGCGATACATCAGCACCTTGCCGCGTGCGTCTTCCTCGACGAACACGAGGTACTCGCCGTTCTCGCGCCGGAACGCGCTGATGCCGAACGGCACGTCGACCCAGCCGGAGGCCTTGCCGACCTCGGCGCCCGGGCTCATCACGCCCACTTCCTCGCCGGTTTCCTTGTCGTACACGTGGATCTTGCCGACCGGCTCCACCCCGAACAGGTAGCGGCCCTCGGCCGTGAGCCCGATCAGGTCGAAGATCGGCTTCGCGTCGAGCTGCCACGGCAGCGCGACCTGGTAGCGCACGACCGGCGAACCCGTCGACCACTTGTCGATGCGAATCAGCACACGCCCCACTTCCTTGTTGATGCCCGGCTGCGGCGGCGCGTCGGCCGTGTAGCCGGTCACGTACAGCGTGTCGGTCTGCGGCTCGTAGATCGCGCGGCGCAACTGCGTGAACGGCTGCGGCATCGGATAGGTCGTGACCTTGTCGTACGAGTAGACCGGGTTGCCGGCCTTGTCGACGCCGCCGTACTGGAAGCGGTGGATGCCGCGCACGTCGCTGGTGCGCCAGATGTCGCCCTTCGTGTCGACCCACCAGCCCCAGCCGCCCGCCTTCGCCTTGCCCGTCGTGTTCGTCTCGAACTCGTCGGCATCCAGCCGGCCGTTGCCGTTCGCGTCGCGCCACAGCCAGTCGCCGCCCGGCGGCTTGTTCGGCACCTTGTCGACCGGTCGCGCACGCCCCGCGATCAGGCCCGACGGAATCGCGACCTCGCCGTCGCGCTTCGCGTCGAAGCGGTAGATCTTCAGGTGATCGGCGTACATGTCGGTCAGGTACAGGAACGTGCGGCCGTCGAGGCGCCGTGCGAACGGCATGCCGGGATACTGGTCCGTGTGGAACACGGGATCGTCCGGATACTTGAAGCGGTTCGACAGGAAGCCGACGTATTTCCAGTCCTGGCCCGGTGGTTTCGACAGGTCGAGTTCGAAGCGCTTGTTGCCCGTGTACACGCTGTTCGGCCGCGCCGGGTCGATCCACGCGCCGTCGACGAACAGCAGCCCCTGTACTTGCCAGCGCTGCTTGCCGTCCGGCGTGTAGCTTTCGAGCACCGCGCCGAGCCCTGCACCGATCGTGTCGTGGCGCGGCCCGATGCCGTTCATCGACACATAGATGTTGCCGGCGCGGTCGACGCCGACACCCGTCAGCCCGTTGAAGCGCTGCGGCCCCGGCCGGCCCGGCACCGGGCCCGCGAAGATGCCGCCGCGCTCGCCGAGCGTGCCCGACTGCGCATAGCCCTTGCCGCCTTTCGAGAAGATCAGGATCTGCTGGCGCGGCCCGTTGTCCGCGACGAGCACACGCCCTTTCGCGTCGACGGCCACGTCCACCGCGTCGGTGCCTTCCGGCAGCGCGGGCGCGTCGTCGAGCTTGCGGCCGTCCGCGCGCACGTGCACGAGGTGCGCGGGCCCGTTGATCGTGTCCGTGAGCAGCCACAGCGTGCCGTCGCCCGCGAGCGCGAGGCGGCCCGGCTCGTGCGCGCTCCACGTGCCCTTCTGCTGCATCGTCTCCGCGTCGTATACGTCCACCGCGTCACGCGACGGATTCGTCGCGAACAGCGTCTTGTCGTCGGCCGCGAGGCCGCCGACTTCCGCCTTCTGCTCGCCCACTTCCGAGCGCGCAGGCGCCGCCACCTCGTTCATCACCATGAAGCTCGCGGCCATCCGCGCGCGACCGGTGTCCGCGCGGCCGCCCGGCGCGACCTGCGGCGCCGCGCGGAACGGCGCGGGCTGCTTCAGGTCGCCGATCGTGCGACGCGAGATGCCGAACCACTGCTTGCCCTTGTCCGGCCAGATGCCGGGCGACTGCAGGTGGCCGCGCTCGTTGCCGACACCGATCGCGACATACGCGTACTTGCTGTTCACCGCGATCGCGCTGCCGCCGAGATTGCCCCAGCCGTGCGTGCCGCCGGCGAAGCCGAGCATCTTCCCGTCCTGGTAGACGCTCGCCTCGGCCCCGCTCTCGTCCCACGGCGCGTTCGTATACACCTTGCCTTCAGGCGTCACCGCGATCGCGCGGATGTCGATCTGCGTCCAGCTGCCGTCGCCATAGCCGAACGTATTACCGATCCACGACGTCGTCGCGGGCAACACCGTTTCGGCCGGTGCGGCGCCCGTCAGCAGCGTCGCGCACACCGTCATGCCTACCAGAATCAGACGTCGCAATGCGCTTCTCCAGACTTGATGCAACAACGACCGGGCCGCCGCAAGGACTGCCGCCGGCGCACCCTGTCGCTAAATGGGTTTCAAACGTCGCGATGCAGGTTACAAGCAAAAATAATCACAAGAAATTTGGAAATATTTGGGGATGTTTCCGCGTGAAATATCGAACCGGAACAGCGCCGAAAAGGCGCCCGAAAGCGGCAATAACGACCGCCTTTCGATTTCCGTCCCGTAGAAAATTCCGCCTTTCACCGCCTGACGGGGCCGTCCGGGCGCCTACCTTTCACCCGGCGACAGAAATAATCGGCATTTGAATATTTGCCGTCAGATAAATGACGCGCGTTTTTTTGCCGATTTCTTTTCCCTAGAATCGATTTCGATTCGATATTTCATTTAATGGCATGCATTACGTTCACGTTTACGCATCGGATATGCGACACGCCCCGGCCCACGCCGCGCGTCGCGAAGGAGCGGCGCGATGACGGGCCTCTCGCGACCCGCGGATCTCACCCCGCCGCAACACGGCCGCATCGTGCAGCTCGACGGGCTGCGCGCGATCGCGGTGGGCGCCGTGTTCCTGCAGCACGCGCTGAAGGCGCCGCTCTGGATGGGCGTCGACCTGTTCTTCGTGCTGAGCGGCCTGCTGATCACCGGCATCCTGCTCGATCGCAAGGCGCGCGGGCAGTCGTACTTCAGCCACTTCTACGCGCGCCGCGTGCGTCGCATCCTGCCGCCGTACGTGCTGCTGCTGGTGGTGTCGACGATCCTGTTCGGCGCGGGCTGGCTGCCGCACTGGCCGTGGTTCGCGTTCTTCTCGACCAACATCGGGCTGTCGCTCGGCAGCATCGGCCATGACAGCCTGAACGTGCTGTGGTCGCTCGCGGTCGAGGAACAGTTCTATATCTTCTGGCCGTTCGTGGTGCTGTGGTGCTCGGAGCGCGCGCTGCTGTGGGTCGCCGCCGCGCTGATCGTCGCGGCCCCCGTGCTGCGCGCGATCGCGACGCCGTGGTTCGACTCGTTCTGGCCGATCTACTACCTGACGCCGTTCCGCATGGACCTGCTCGCCGCGGGCGCGCTGCTCGCGATCGTGCTGCGCCGCGACCGGCGCGCGCTCGAGCCTTTCTATCCGCTCGCGATCGTCGGCGCGCTCGTGTCACTCGCGATCCTCGGCTGGCTGCACCTGTCGTTCCCGCGCTTCCGCGCCGCGAACACGCCGCTGTCGAATGCCGCGCTCTACAGCATCTCGCTGCTGCTGTGCACGTCGATCGTCGTAATCGCGCTGCGCGGCCGCGGCCTCGTGCAGCGTGTGCTGACGAACCCGATGCTCGTCTACGTCGGTACCGTCAGCTACACCGTGTACCTGATCCACCTCAGCGTGCTGTACGCGCTGTGGCCGCTGCACCTGAACCGCTTCGTCACGGCCGCGCTGGCGCTCGGGATCACGCTCGCGTACGCGACCGTGAGCTGGTACGGCTTCGAACGGCGCCTGACGCGCGGCCCCGCACGCCGCGCGCTGCCGGCCGCCGCCGGCACGACCGCCTGACTTTCATCATCCATCGTTTTTACCAGGACAACGTCATGAGCCAAACTCGCAAGAAGGCCATCATTACCGGGATCTCGGGGCAAGACGGCGCCTACCTGACCAAGCTGCTGCTCGACAAGGGCTACGAGGTTACCGGCACCTACCGCCGCACCAGCTCGGTGAATTTCTGGCGCATCGCCGAGCTCGGCGTCGACACGCACCCGAACCTCACGCTCGTCGAGCACGACCTGACCGACGCCGGCTCGAGCCTGCGCCTGCTCGAACGCACGCAGCCCGACGAGCTGTACAACCTCGCCGCGCAAAGCTTCGTCGGCGTGTCGTTCGACCAGCCGGCGACGACCGCCGAAGTGACGGGCCTGGGTCCGCTGAACCTGCTCGAGGCAATCCGCGTCGTGAGCCCGAAGACGCGCTTCTACCAGGCGTCGACCTCCGAGATGTTCGGCAAGGTGCAGTCGATTCCGCAGACGGAAGCGACCTCGTTCTATCCGCGCAGCCCATACGGCGTCGCGAAGCTGTACGCGCACTGGATGACGGTGAACTACCGCGAGTCGTACGGCCTGTTTGGCAGCAGCGGCATCCTGTTCAACCACGAGTCGCCGCTGCGCGGCCGCGAGTTCGTCACGCGCAAGATCACCGACACCATCGCGAAGATCAAGCTCGGCAAGGCGACCCGCCTCGAGCTCGGCAACCTCGACGCGAAGCGCGACTGGGGCTTCGCACTCGAGTACGTCGAAGGCATGTGGCGCATGCTGCAGGCCGACGAACCCGATACCTATGTGCTGGCAACCAACCGGACCGAAACCGTGCGCGACTTCGTGCGGATGGCGTTCGCGGCGGCCGGCTACCAGATCGAATGGACCGGCAAGGGTGAGCAGGAACGCGGCCTCGACGCGGCGACCGGCAACGTGCTCGTGGAAGTGAATCCGAAGTTCTACCGCCCTGCCGAGGTCGACCTGCTGATCGGCTGCGCGGACAAGGCTAAAGCCAAACTCGGCTGGGAACCGAAAACGACGCTCGAACAACTTTGCCAGATGATGGTCGAAGCGGATTTGACGCGGAATCAACACCATGACACGTTCTGAAGCCGGACGCCCGTCGCGCCGTGCATTCGTCACTGGCCTGACGGGCTTCACCGGCCGCTACATGGCCGACCGCCTGCAGGCGGCCGGCTATGAGGTCTGGGGCACGGTCGCGCCCGGTACGGCACGGCACGACGATCCGGCCTTCGCGCACTGCACGCTGCTCCCCGTCGACCTGCTCGACGCGGATGCGATGCGCGCGGCGGCCGCCGACGCGCGGCCCGATGCGGTCGTGCATCTCGCCGCCCGCGCGCACGTCGCGCAGGACGAGCCGTCGCAGACTTACGCGGTCAACATCGTCGGCACGCGCAACCTGCTGGCCGCGCTCGCGGGCCTCGACCGCCGCCCGTCGGCCGTACTGCTCGCCAGCAGCGCGAACATCTACGGCAACTCGACGGCCGGCGTGCTCGACGAATCCGTCGCCCCGGCCCCGGTGAACGACTACGCGGTCAGCAAGCTCGCGATGGAATACGCGGCGAAGCTGTGGGCCGACCGGCTGCCGATCGTGATCGCGCGGCCGTTCAACTACACGGGCGTCGGCCAGAGCGATGCGTACCTGCTGCCGAAGCTCGTCGCGCACTACGCGCGCAACGCACCGCGCATCTCGCTCGGCAATCTCGACGTGAGCCGCGATTTCTCCGACGTGCGCGACGTGACGGCCGCGTACCTGAAGCTGGTCGAGGCCGCACCGGCCGGCGAGACGTTCAACGTCTGCTCCGAGCGCGCGTATTCGCTGAAGGAAGTGCTGGCGATGCTGTCGCGTATCGCCGGTTACGTGATCGACGTGACGATCGATCCGCGTTTCGTGCGGCACAACGAAGTGAAAAGTCTGAGTGGGTCGCGCGACAAGCTGCGACGCGCGGTGGGCGAGCTGCCCGTCACGCCGCTCGACGAAACGCTGCGCTGGATGGTGGACGCGATGCGCCACGACGCGCATGCGGGCGGGCATCCCGCCGGGTAAGCCGGGAGATTTGCATCGACACCAAAACGAAGGGCCGGTCACGCAAGCGACCGGCCCTTCGTCCAAGTGTCACGTCAAATCACGTCACGACATGCGTGACGTGCCGCGCTCAGCCTTCCAGCCCGCGCGCGAGATCCTTGCGCAGGTCGCCCGCGTCTTCGAGGCCGACCGACAACCGGATCAGCCCTTCGCTGATCCCTGCCGCCGCGCGTGCTTCCGGCGTGATGCGGCCGTGCGTGGTCGTCGCCGGATGGGTGATCGTCGTGCGCGTGTCGCCGAGGTTGCCGGTGATCGAGATCAGCTTCGTGTTGTCGATCACGCGCCATGCATTCGCGCGCTGCTGCTCGGGCGTGTCGCCCTTCAGCTCGAACGACAGGATCGACCCGCCCGCCTTCTGCTGACGCTTCGCGAGTTCGTGCTGCGGGTGCGATTCGAGGCCCGGGTGAAACACGCGCGCAACCGCCGGATGCGAATCGAGCCAGCGTGCGATTTCCAGCGCATTCGCCGATTGCTTCTCGACGCGCAGCGACAGCGTCTCCATCCCCTTCAGCAGCACCCACGCATTGAACGCCGACAGCGTCGGGCCCGCGCTGCGCACGAACGGGAACACCTTGCCCATGATGAATTCCTTCGAGCCGACCAGCGCGCCGCCGAGCACGCGGCCCTGGCCGTCGAGGAATTTCGTCGCCGAGTGCATCACGACATCCGCGCCGAGCTTCAGCGGCTGCTGCAGCACCGGGCTGCAGAAACAGTTGTCGACGACGAACAGCGCGTTCGATGCCTTCGCGATCTTGCCGATCGCCTCGATGTCGGCGAGTTCGGTCAGCGGGTTCGACGGCGTCTCGAGGAAGAACATCTTCGTCTCCGGACGCACGGCTTCCTTCCACGCGTTCAGGTCGGTCGGGTCGACGAAGGTCGTCGTGATTCCGAACTTGTTGAAGATCTGCGAGAACATCCCGAGCGTCGAGCCGAACAGGCTGCGCGAGCTGACGAGGTGGTCGCCGGCCTGCAGCGCGGCCATCACGACCGACATGATCGCGGCCATCCCCGACGCCGTCGCGATGCAGGCCTCGCCGCCCTCGAGCGCCGCGAGACGCTCCTGGAACATCGTGACGGTCGGGTTCGTGAAGCGCGAATAGGTGAAGTAGTCTTCCGAATTCGCGAAGCGCTCGGCCGCGTCGGCCGCGCTCTGGAAGCAGAAGCTCGACGTGAGGAACAGCGCTTCCGAGTGCTCGTTGAAGTCGCTGCGCAGCGTGCCCGCGCGCACGGCAAGCGTGTCGAAGTTGAGGGAGTCGTCCATGTTCCGTTTTCCGTATTCGAGGGTCGCGCGAGTGGCGCGAACCCAGTCAAAACCAGGCCAAAACAAAAAGCCCGCTATGCGTCGGCATCAGCGGGCTTCGGTGCGGTACGACAGCGATCGACTCGGGCCGGTTGCCACCGGCCTTCGCTTTAGCTGTTTTGGGAAGTCGCCCCGCGTCCGCAAGCTGATATCAAATCGACGCACGGCCACATCCTATCACGCTTCGTCAAAAGCGTGCGCCGGTGTCACTCGACCGACAGCTGCAGGTTCATCTGCGAGCGTTCGGTGTCGCCCGCCGTGTCGCGATCGGCCTGCGATGCCGGCGTGAGGCGCGCGCGCTCGATCGCATCGAGATACTCGGGCGTCACGTCGCCGGTGATGTAGTTGCCGTCGAAGCACGACGCCTCGAAGCGTTCGAGCTTCGGGTTGATGTCGCGCACCGCGCGGCGCAGATCGTCGACGTCCTGATAGATCAGGTGGTCGGCGCCGATGATCTTCGCGACTTCTTCGTCGGTGCGGCCATGGGCGACCAGTTCGCCGCGCGTCGGCATGTCGATGCCGTACACGTTCGGGAACTTCACGGGCGGCGCGGCCGACGCGAAGATCACCGACTTCGCGCCCGCATCGCGCGCCATCTGCACGATTTCATGCGAGGTCGTGCCGCGCACGATCGAGTCGTCGACGATCAGCACGTTCTTGTCCTTGAACTCGATGCTCATCGCATTGAGCTTCTGGCGCACCGACTTCTTGCGCACGGCCTGGCCCGGCATGATGAAGGTACGGCCGACGTAGCGGTTCTTGAAGAAGCCTTCGCGGTACTCGACGCCGAGCTTCGCGGCGACCTGCATCGCAGCCGGGCGCGACGAATCGGGAATCGGCATCACGACGTCGATCGGCACGTTCGGCAGCTCGCGCTTGATCTTCTCGGCGAGATAGTCGCCCATGCGCAGGCGCACGTTGTAGACCGGCACGCCATCGAGGCACGAATCCGGACGCGCGAGGTACACGTATTCGAACATGCACGGATTCAGCGTCGGCTGCTCCGCGCACTGCTGGCTGTGGAAGTTGCCGGCCGGATCGATGAAGATCGCTTCGCCCGGCTGCACGTCGCGGACGAATTCGAAACCGATGCCTTCGACGGCCACCGACTCCGACGCGACCATCCATTCGGTGCCGTGCTCGGTCTCGAGCTTGCCGATGCACAGCGGGCGGATGCCGAACGGGTCGCGGAACGCGAGCAGGCCGTAGCCGGCGATCAGCGAGACGATCGCATACGAGCCCTGCAGGCGGCGATGCACACCCGAGACGGCCTTGAACACCGAGGCCGGATCGAGCTCGAGGCCCGTGGTCGACAGTTGCAGCTCGTGCGCGAACACGTTGAGCAGCACTTCGCTGTCGGAATTGGTATTGATGTGCCGGCGGTCGATCCGGAACATCTCGTCCTTCAGTTGCTGCCAGTTCGTCAGGTTGCCGTTGTGCGCGAGGATGATCCCGAACGGCGCGTTCACGTAGAACGGTTGCGCCTCGGCTTCGCTCGACGCCGAGCCGGCGGTCGGGTAGCGCACCTGGCCGATGCCGTAGGTGCCGGGCAGGCTGCGCATGTTGCGCGTGCGGAACACGTCGCGCACCATGCCGTTCGCCTTGTACATGTGGAAATTGCTGCCGTCCGCCGTCGCGATGCCCGCCGCGTCCTGACCGCGATGCTGCAGGAGCAGCAGGCTGTCATAGATCAGCTGGTTGACCGGGGATTGGGAGATAACGCCTACGATGCCGCACATGGCATGTCCTTCAGAATGACAAAATCGGTTCCGTCCTGCCCGGCCGCGTCATCACACGCGTACGTACTGGGCCATGCCGTCGGGCAGGAGCTGCTTCAACTCGTGCACGCCCTGTTCGGCGAAAGGACGCAATAGCGCATTGCGCCAGAAATCCTGTTTGGGCAGCTCGGTCAGCCCGGCCGCCGCGACCAGCAGCACCACCAGCACGCAGCCGCGGACGAGCCCGAACATCATGCCCAGCGAGCGGTCGACGCCGCCCAGGCCACTCGCCTGAGCGATCCGCGACAGCAACGCGTTCGCCACGCCGGCGACCAGCACCACGCCGATCACGACCAACGCGAAGGCGATCACCCACTGCGTCAGCGCACCGCCCGGCCAGTTCGCCGGGATATACGGCACGACCAGTCCGACGTAGCGGCCCGCGATCACGATCGCCGCGATCCAGCCGATCAGCCCGAAAATCTCGGACACGAAACCGCGCCACGCGCCACGCAGCGCAGACAACGCGATCACCGCCAATACAGCGTAGTCGAAAGCCGTCAGCATCGCGCGTTACTGCGTCAGCCCGGCTTCGCGCACCTTCGCGATCGCGGCGGACGCCGCCGCACGATCCGCGAACGGGCCCGCACGCAACAGTGTAGCCGTGCTGCCGTCTGCCTGCTTGCGATGCTCGACATATGCGGGCACACCCGCCGATTTCAATTTGGTGGCCCACGAACGGGCCGTCGCGTCGTCCTTGAACGAACCGAGCTGCACCGCGAAACGCGCACCGGCCGGCGACGACGGCGACGAAGCATCGCTGCTGTCCGGGCTGGCGGCGTCGGTACGCGCGACGGCCGCGGGCGCGGGTGCAGGCTTCGGCGCGGCCGGCTTCGCCACGGGGGCGGCCGGTTTCGGCGCGGGCTTCGGCGGCGTCACGCTCGCCGTGGTCGTGGTATCGGGTTTCGCGGCCGGCTTGTCGGCATCCTTCGGCGCGGGCGCTGGTGCAGCCGCCACGGCCACATCGGATGCCGGCGGTTCGTCGTGCGCGACGCCTGCCTGTACGTCGGAGGCGTCATCGTCGCGCGGTGCGACCGCCTGGTGCGCAGGCCGGTTCGGAATGTCGATGGCGATGTCGTCCGTGACCGGCTTCGGGTGCGAGTCGAGCACCATCGGCAGCACGATCACGGCGGCGACGACGAGCGCGATCGCGCCGACGAGGCGACGGCGCGCGCGTTGCTTTTCTGGAAGGGTCGGATCGAGGAGCAGTGCGTCCGATTCCGGACGCTCGGTGCGGCGCGAGCGTCGCTCGACGCGCTCAGTGGTGCGCTCCGTGCGCACGTTCCGGGAGGTCCCGGTGCGACCGCCGCGCCGCGGGGGCGCGTCGTCGTCTTTCTTGCCGAACGAGAAAATTCCCATGAATGGCTGAGTCCGAAACTGCCCGTCAGTCAGTGTTGCTGCGATTTACGGTAGGCCAGCACGCCGGCAACCGTATGGAAACTGCCGAAAACCACGATTCTATCATTCTCGGATGCTCTTTTTAGTGCATCGCGAAACGCTTCGGCCGGCGACGTGTAACGCGTGACGCTCGAATCGGGCCCCTCCTCCACGCCGGCCTTGCGCAGCGCGGCTTCGAGCTGCTCCGCGGAGGCCGCGCGCGGCAGCGGCAGGTCGGTCACGCACCAGTGGTCGATCTCGCCCTTCAGGTGCTGCAGCACGCCGTCGATGTCCTTGTCGTGCATTGCGCCGAACACCGCGTACGTGTACGGGAAGAAGCCCATGTTGCCGAGGTTCTGCTCGAGCACGGCCGACGCATGCGGGTTGTGCGCGACGTCGAGCACGATCGCCGGCTTGCCGGGCAGCACCTGGAAACGCCCCGGCAGCTCGACGTTCGCGAGGCCGAGCCGGATGTCCTGCGCGGACACCGGCAGCATCGGACGCAGCGCTTCGAGCGCGGCGAGCGCGGCCGACGCATTGATCAGCTGATTCGCCCCGCGCAGCGCCGGGTACGCAAGCGCCGGATAGCGCTTCTCGCGGCCGAGGTAGCTCCACTGCTGGCGCTCCGCGCCTGCCTGCGCCTCGTAGCGGAAATCGCGGCCGACCAGCCACAGGTCGGCGCCGATCGCTTCGGCGTGGTCGATCAGCGTTTGCGGCGCGGCCGGATCGCCGCAGATCGCCGGCTTGCCGGCGCGGAAGATCCCGGCCTTCTCGAACGCGATCTTCTCGCGCGTGTCGCCGAGGTATTCGGTGTGGTCGATGTCGATGCTCGTGACGATCGCGCAATCGGTGTCGATGATGTTGACCGCATCGAGCCGGCCGCCGAGGCCGACTTCGAGGATCACCGCGTCGAGCCCGCGCGACGCGAACAGGTGCAGGATCGCGAGCGTCGTGAATTCGAAGTACGTGAGCGAGACGGGCTCGGGGAGCGACGTGCGCGCGGCTTCGACGGCCTCGAAATGCGGCAGCAGTTCGTCATCGGTGACGTTCTGCCCGTTCACGCGCGCGCGCTCGTTGAATTCGAGCAGGTGCGGCGACGTGTGGCAGCCGACCTTGTAGCCGGCGCGCACGAGGATCGTCTCGAGGAACGCACAGGTCGAGCCCTTGCCGTTCGTGCCGCCGACGGTGATGACGGGGCACGCGAATTCGAGCTGCAGCGCCGCCTTGACCTGCCCGATGCGGGTCAGGCCCATGTCGATGCCGACCGGGTGCGCGCGTTCGAGATGCGAAAGCCACGCGTCGAGAGTGGGAAAAGTGCTCATCGGTTCAAATCTGGATCGGTGCCGCCACTACGCCAAAAAACGAAGCGCGCCGCCTGACGCTGAAGCCAGGCGACGCGCAGTGTTCACAACCTCGCGCCGGTCAGGCCAGCGCGTCGGCCGGTTGCCGCTGCAGCAGGGCGAGCAGCTGGGCGATCTCGTCGCGCATCTTGCGACGGTCGACGATCATGTCGATCGCACCCGTCTTCAGCAGGAATTCGGCGCGCTGGAAACCTTCCGGCAGCTTCTCGCGGACCGTCTGCTCGATCACGCGCGGGCCGGCGAAGCCGATCAGCGCCTTCGGTTCGGCGATCACGACGTCGCCGAGGAACGCAAAGCTCGCCGACACGCCGCCCATCGTCGGGTCGGTCAGCACCGAAATGAACGGCAGCTTCGCTTCCGACAGCTTGGTCAGCATCGCGGTGGTCTTCGCCATCTGCATCAGCGACAGCAGGCTTTCCTGCATCCGCGCGCCGCCCGAAGCGGTGAAGCAGATGAACGGCACTTGCTGTTCGAGCGCGTTCTGCGCGCCGCGGACGAAGCGCTCGCCCACCACCGAGCCCATCGAGCCGCCCATGAACGAGAATTCGAAGCAGGCCGCGACCACCGGCAGCGTGTGGATCGCACCGCCCATCACGACCATCGCGTCGGTCTCGCCCGTGTCGTCCATCGCTTCCTTCAGACGATCGGGGTACTTGCGGCTGTCCTTGAACTTCAGCGTGTCGACCGGCACGATTTCCTGGCCGATCTCGTAGCGGCCTTCCGGATCGAGCAGCCCGTCGAGGCGCTCACGCGCACCGATGCGCATATGGTGATCGCACTTCGGGCACACGTGCAGGTTCGCGTCCACGTCGTTGCGGTACAGCACGGCCTCGCAGGACGGGCATTTGACCCACAGGCCTTCCGGAATGCCCTTGCGGCTTTTCGGGTCGGTCTGCTTGATCTTCGGCGGCAACAGTTTGTCGAGCCAGCTCATCGTATGGTTTCCTGTTCCGTGGCGGGGCGGGCCAACCGGCCCGTTCCCGCTTCCTGTGTTGTGTTTATCGCGCCGCCTTGCCCGCGCCGTCCAGGGCGGCGCGCAGCTCGGCGATGAACGTCTTCAGCGCGGCGGCGGCACCCTCCGGCGCAGCGCTTTCGAGCAGCTGCACGAGGCGGCTGCCGATCACGACGGCGTCCGACACTTCGGCCACCGCGCGCGCCGTTTCGGCGTCGCGGATCCCGAAGCCGACGCCGACCGGAACCGGCACGCGCGACTTGATGGCCGGGATTTTACCCGCAATGCTCGAAACATCCAGATTTCCTGCGCCGGTCACGCCCTTGAGCGACACGTAATACACGTAACCGCTCGCGATCTTGCCGACGTCGGCGATGCGTTCATCGGTCGACGTGGGCGCGAGCAGGAAGATCGGATCGATCTGCGCGGCGCGCATTTTCTCGGCGAACACGCCCGCCTCTTCCGGCGGATAGTCGACGACGAGCACGCCGTCGACCCCGGCCGCCTGTGCTTCGGCCGCGAACGCGTCGACGCCCATCCGCTCGATCGGGTTCGCATAGCCCATCAGCACGACGGGGGTTTTGGGGTCGGTTTCGCGAAAGCGCTTCACGTCGGCGAGCACGCTCTTGAGCGTGACGCCGCGCGCGAGCGCGCGTTCCGACGAGCGTTGGATCACGGGGCCGTCGGCCATCGGGTCGGAGAACGGCACGCCGAGTTCGATCACGTCCGCGCCGCCTTCGGCGAGCGCGTGCATGAATTCGACGGTTTTGGCCGGATCCGGGTCGCCGGCCGTGATGAACGGGATCAGGCCCTTACGGCCTTGTTCGGCGAGCGCGGCGAAGGTCTGCTGAATACGGGACATGGCAATTTTCCTCAATGCGTTCGGCGATGCGGCGGCGCGATTCACGCGCACGCCGGCGCAGCGAGCGCGTTCACGCGCTCGTGCGCGATCGCACAATAGCTTTCGTTGATCTCGTAGCCGACGAAGTCGCGCCCCTGCCGTGCGCAGGCCACCGCGGTCGTGCCGCTGCCCATGAACGGATCGAGCACGCGGCCGCCCGGCGGGCAGCTTGCGAGCACCATCCGCTCGATGATTTCCAGCGGCTTCTGGGTCGGATGATCGACGCGCTCCGCGTGCTGCCGGTGCAGGCGCGAGACCGACCAGACGTCCTTCGGGTTGTAGCCCATCTCCAGCCACTTGCTGCCTTCGAACAGCTTGCGCGAGCGGGCCTTCTTCGTGTCGGCGTCGTACGGGATGCGGACCGGATCGAGATCGAAGTAATACGCCCTGGAAACCGCGAAAAAGCCGATGTTGTCGTGCACCGACGTGAAACGGCGCGTCGTGCCGCCCATGCTCGGCACGCGCCGGTCCCAGATGATCTCGTTGACCATCGTGAGCTGCGTCTTCAGGAAGCTGAAGATTTCCGGCGCGTACTGCCACGTGCAGAAGATGTACATCGACCCGCTCGGCTTCAGCTTCGGAATCGCGAGTTCGAGCCACTCGCGCGTCCACGCGAGAAAGTCGTCGCCCGAACGCTTGTCCGAATCGTTGCCGTAGTCCTTGCCGAGCCCGTACGGCGGATCGGCGACGATCAGGTCGATCGACGCGTCCGGCAGGTGCGCGGCATGGGTCAGGAAATCGCGGTTATGCAGTTCGATCCCGGACGGCAGCGCGCGCGGCACGGCAGCGGCGGGCTGAACCGCCCCCGCCTCGCTCGCGGCACCGCCGCCCGGTTCTTCGATCAGGTCACGCATCGGTCGGGGTCAGAGCTCGATGCCCGATCGCTCGGCGACCGTGTGCATGTCCTTGTCGCCGCGGCCCGACAGGTTGACGAGCAGGATCTTGTCCTTCGGCAACGTCGGTGCGAGCTTCACGCCATACGCGATCGCGTGGCTCGACTCGAGCGCGGGAATGATCCCCTCGATCCGGCAGCAGTCGTGGAACGCCTTCAGCGCTTCCTCGTCGGTGATGCCGACGTACTGCGCACGGCCGCTGTCCTTCAGCCATGCGTGCTCGGGCCCGACGCCCGGATAGTCGAGGCCCGCCGACACCGAATGCGTCTCGATGATCTGGCCGTTGTCGTCCTGCAGCAGGTAGGTGCGGTTGCCGTGCAGCACGCCCGGGCTGCCGGCGATCAGCGACGCCGCGTGATGACCCGTGTCGAGGCCGTCGCCGGCCGCTTCGACGCCGATCAGCTGCACCGAGGTGTCGTCGATGTACGGATAGAAGATGCCCATCGCGTTCGAACCGCCGCCCACGCAGGCGATCACGGCGTCAGGCTGCCGGCCGGCGAGCTCGGGCATCTGCACCTTGCACTCGTCGCCGATCACGCGCTGGAAGTCGCGCACCATCATCGGGTACGGGTGCGGGCCCGCGACCGTGCCGATGATGTAGAACGTGCTCTCGATGTTCGTGACCCAGTCGCGCATCGCTTCGTTCAGCGCGTCCTTCAGCGTGCGCGAACCCGATTCGACCGGCACGACCGTCGCGCCGAGCAGCTTCATCCGGTAGACGTTCGCGGCCTGGCGGCGCACGTCTTCCGAACCCATGTAGACGACGCATTCCATGCCGAAGCGCGCGCAGATCGTCGCGGTCGCGACGCCGTGCTGGCCGGCGCCCGTCTCGGCGATCACGCGCTTCTTGCCCATGCGCTTCGCGAGCAGCGCCTGGCCGATCACGTTGTTGATCTTGTGCGCGCCGGTGTGGTTCAGGTCTTCGCGCTTCAGGTAGATCTGCGCGCCGCCGAGCGTCTCGCTCCAGCGTTGCGCGTGATAGATCGGCGACGGGCGGCCGACGAAATGCTTCAGCTCGCGCTCGAATTCGGCGACGAAATCGGGATCGTTCTGGAATTTTTCATACGCCGCGCGCAGTTCGTCCAGCGCGTGAATCAGCGTCTCGGCGACGAACGTGCCGCCATACGGGCCGAAGTGGCCGCGATCATCAGGAAGGTTGTACATGGTGTCTCTCTCGATCGGTCGGCGCGCCCCGCTTGTCGGGCCGCACCGGCTTGCATCACCCGGCGTCCGCTTCGCGCACCGCGCGTACGAACGCCGCCATCCGGGCGTGATCCTTCACGCCCTTCGCGCCCTCCACTTCGATGCCACTCGAGACATCGACAGCAAACGGACGCAACTGGCGAATCGCATCACCGACGTTTTGCGCGCTCAAGCCACCACTCAAAACGGCCCGATGCGCGAGCTCTGCGGGAATAAGAGACCAATCGAAGACCTTGCCGCTACCACCGTAATCCGGCACCAGGGTGTCGAACAGGAGGCCGCGCGCTTTCGAATAATGAAGCCCCGATTCTACCAAATCGGCCGATTGCGTCGAGGGGCCCACGCGCACCGCGCGCAGCCACGGCAGGCGTGCCGCGCGGCCGAGTGCGTCGCACTGCTCGGGCGTCTCGTCGCCATGGAACTGCAGCAGCGTGAGCGGCACGTCTCGCACGACGGCCTCGATCTCGGCCTCGGTCGCGTTCACGAACAGCCCGACGACCGACACGAACGGCGGCGCGAGGCGCGCGAGCTCCGCCGCCTGCGCGATCGACACCGCGCGGGGGCTCTTCGGATAGAACACGAGGCCGATCGCATCGGCGCCGAGCGCGGCCGCATGCAGCACGTCCTCGGGCTTCGACAGCCCGCACAGCTTGATGCGCGTGCGCGGCGGCAGGCCGGCCGCGGCGGGAGACGAGGAAGACACGGCGTGATCCGTCATGATTGCGGGTCCAGATCGGCCCAGACGCTGCTCCACGGCACACTGCCGAGCTGCGCGGGCGGGACGGCGAATTCCGCCGGGTAGCCGACGTGGGCGAGATACAGCCCGTCGGCCATGAACGTGGGCGCCGCAAGCTTGCGGTCGCGCCCGGCCAGCACGTCGGCGAGCCAGTCGGCCGGATAGCGGCCGCGACCGACCGCGACGAGGCAGCCCATCAGGTTGCGCACCATATGGTGCAGGAACGCGTTGGCGCGGAACCGGAAATGGATGAAATCGCCCACGCGCCGCACGTCGATCTGATACAGGTGTTTGACCGGCGTCTTCGACTGGCATTCCGACGACCGGAACGACGAGAAGTCATGCTCGCCGATCAGGTGCGCGGCGGCGGCGCGCATCGCGTCGTCGTCGAGCGGCGTATGGATCCAGCCCGCGCGCCCCGCCAGCATCGGCGAGCGCACCGGATGCACGTACAGCGTGTAGTAATAGGTGCGCTCGAACGCCGAGAAACGCGCGTGGAACGTATCGGGCATCGGCTTCGCCCATTGCACCGCCACGGTCGGCGGCAGGAACGCGTTGGTGCCGCGCACCCACGAAAAAACCTCCCGATCGAGGTCGGTATCGAAGTGCACGACCTGCCCGAGCCCGTGCACGCCCGTATCGGTCCGCCCGGCCACCGTCGTATGCAGCGGCACGCGCGCGAACTCCGCCAGTGCGTGCTCGAGCCGATCCTGCACGGTCTTGCCGTGCGGCTGCGCCTGCCAGCCGCAGAACGCCGCGCCGTCGTACTGGATGCCGAGCGCGATCCGCATCACGCCTCGT
Organism: Burkholderia sp. AU27893; assembly: GCF_002223205.1. NCBI lineage: Bacteria > Pseudomonadati > Pseudomonadota > Betaproteobacteria > Burkholderiales > Burkholderiaceae > Burkholderia > Burkholderia sp. AU27893. The sequence goes on from NZ_NKFD01000004.1 coordinate 1,738,699, forward strand.
CCGCCAGTTTCGCGAGCAGCGCGCGCGCATCGTCGCGCGTCGCGGCGTCGTTTGCGTCGACCACTTCCTGCAGCAGTGTCCGAGCGCCGGACAGGTCGCCCAGCTCGACGTACTCGGACGCGAGGTCGAGCTTGTTGCGCGCGATGCGGGCGAGTTCGTCCGGCGTCAGCGCCGGCAATACAGCGCCCGGCGCGGACGGCAGGTCGAGATCGAAATCGAGCTTCAGCGCGCCGAACTGCGCGCCGCCGAGCGGCGGCAGTGACGACGTCGTAAACGGGCTGCCCGCCTGGCTTGGCGGTGTCGCTGCGTCCGGATCCCAATCGAACTCGTCGTCCTGGTCGGCCGGATGTTCCGGGGCCGGGTCGATCGAACCAATCGGGAGACGCTGGGCGGCTTGACCGTTAGTTGCGATTTTATCGGTGTCGGACTGCCCTGCTTGCGCAGCCCGCTCATCCGCCGCCGGCGACGGCTCGTCCGGCGTGCGCGGCGGCAGCGGCATGTCGAGGCTGCTGAGCGCGCTGATCGCGTTCTGCATCAGCGCCGCATGCTGCGCTTCCGTGGCCGCGGGTGCGGCCGGCGTCTCCACCGGCGTCGCTACCCGTGGCTCCGCCGACGTCTCGATCGGCGTCGCTGACGACGTTTCGATCGGCTTTTCGATCGGCGTTTCAGCCGCGACCTTTTCGGTCGGCTCGGCATCGTGCGAAACCGGAGCCGTCTCGCTCGCGGGCGGTACTGCCGCGTGTGCGGTCGGCAACTCGGGCTGCTCGGCATGCGGCTTCGCCACATCCGACGACGACGACACCTCCGCATCCGGTGTCTCGACCGGCTCCGCCGCTGCGGCAGTCGCCGCGGCAAGGTTCAAGTCGGAAGCGGCATCACGCGCGACCGGCATCTCGGGCCGGATCGGCAGTTCCGGTTCGACGGACGGCGCGGCTTCGGCTTGCGCAGTGGCAGCCGCAGCCGCGACACCGCCCGCTGCCGTAGCGGCAGCCACCGTGTCCGTCCCCGCATCGTCCGTGCGGCGGCTCTTCCTGCGCTTGCGCCACGCGAAACCTGCGGCAAGGACGATCACGGCCGCACCGGCCACCGCGGCCGGACGCCAGTCCATCTGCTCGTGACTGCGCGCAGGTGTCACCACCGGCGCGACCGGCTGCGTGGGCGCCGATACCGATGCCGGCTCCACTGCGCTGGCAGCAACGCCGGATGCCGCTTCGCCCGCCGTCGACGCAGCCGCAGCCGCGGACGCGCCCGCCTCGTTCGCGACCGGAGGCGGCGCGACAGGTGCCGGCGCCGGCTTGACCTCGTTCGTCGTGGCCGGCTTGCCGATACCGTGCTTCTGCAATTCCATCAACACGCGGTTCTTCAGCGCCAGCAGTTGCTGCAGGCTCGACGGCCGCGGCTGCGACGCGCCCGTGACAGGTGCCGCGCCAGCCGGTTCGTTCATGCCCGGAACCTGGCTGCCCGACGCTGGCGGGATCACGGCACCGCTCGCGGACGACGGCACCGACTGGATCGTGCCGCTCCACACATGCGGACCGCTTGCACCGGCCACGGGTGCCGCCGGCTGCATGCTTTCCACAGCCGATGCGCCGTGAGCAGCCGAAGCACCGACCGATGCCGACGCGCCGGCGGCCGTCGCGACGCTCGCACCGCTGACAGGCACCGCATGCACGGCCGGCGCCACCGGCGCGGATTGCACGGTCGACCCCGGATGCGGTGCGGACGCACCATGCTGCGCGACTGCCGTACCGCCCGATGCGGCGGCGGGTGCGGACGCGGCAGTCGTACCGGACGCAGCGGACGCAGCGGATGCAGTAGATGCAGCGGCCGGCACGACTGCCGCGCCTGTCGCATCGAGCGCCGGCACGGTCAGCGTCGCGCCGACTTTCAGGCGGCTCGCGTCGTGCTTCATGAACGCCTGCGGGTTGGCGTCGAACAGCGCGCGGCCGGCGCGCGCGAGCACCCCGGGATCGCGCGACTGCGTGGCCGCCTTCGCGATGTCGTTCAGCGACTGGCCCGGCTGGACCGTCACGGTAAGCGGCACTGCGCCGTCGGCAGCGGACGCGGGCAGTTCGCCGGTGCCGGCCGCCCAGGCCGATGCGGTTGCGCCGAGCGCCAGGATCGCCAGCGCGCCACGCACGGCGCGCGACAGACGGGACTGACGCGGAAACAAGGAAATTCGGGACATCGTTGGCTCTATCGCCGCGCGTGGGCGCGGCTCGGATTCGCGGTTGAAAGCGTCAATAAAGTTGCCGCAGAAATGCAAAAGCGTCGCGTGGAACGCGACGCTTTCGGCGGGTCTGTGCGTCGTAACCGCGTAGTTTACTTCACGTGATCAGGTTCGGGCCGAATTCATCGCCGACAGGTGCAACCGATTGCGTGCGCGCGTCGGGGCATCCGGCGATCGGGCCGCGTGGGTGTCCGGCTGCGCACGCTGCGACCCGCGCCCGCGATCGACCGGAAGTGTGCCTCTCTCGGATGCAAAACGATCCGGCCGCGTCGCCTGCCGAACCCATCCCACATGCCTTTGCTCACTCAACGATGCGATTCGCCCAACCCGAGGTTCCACACAGAACCACGACCGGGGAATCACGGCGGGTTGCTCAATAATTCGCGCCACTTGCCGTTAATGGACTAACCAGCGCCAATCAAAATAAATCCAGCTGGCCATCACCCCATTCAAATGAATTTCAATTGATCGATAAGAGGCCAATTCCCCTCTCTGATCGCCGAATTGAACACCCCCTCCCCCAAACCCGCGTCCCATAAGGCTTTCCAGCCTCGCCGCAGCTTCATTTCTCATACGAAATCGATCATTTCGACATCAATTCAATTTCATTACACAAAATTACACAGATCGAATAATTGCCGTCGCTAGGATCGTCTTCAAACAAGAATCGGCGCAGTTCGACCATCGCGCTCGCACCTGCGACAAAAGCGGGAACGCGGTCGGCTTGACTGACGCCGTGAGGTGCCAGGGAGGCATCGCGCAGTCGCACGACTGCATTTACTCACCAGCTCGTTACGGGGATCGAACATGGGCTATCAGCAGGGTTTGAGCGGGTTGGCCGGCGCGGCGAACCATCTCGACGTGATTGGCAACAACATCGCGAACGCAAACACGGTTGGCTACAAGCAGGGTCGCGCGAACTTCGCCGACATGTACGCGAATTCGGTCGCGACGTCGACCAATACGCAGATCGGCATCGGCACGCGGCTCACATCGGTGCAGCAACAATTCGGCCAGGGGACGATCAACTCGACGAAGTCGTCGCTCGACATCGCGATCAACGGCAACGGCTTCTTCCAGATGTCGAACAACGGCGTGACGACGTACTCGCGTGACGGCGTATTCCACCGCGACAAGAGCGGCGCCATCGTCGACGCGCAGAACCGCAACCTGATGGGCTATGCGGCAGGGCCGGGCGGCGCGATCAACACCGCGGCGACCGTGCCGTTGCAAGCGCCGACCACCAACATCGCACCGCAGGCGACCACGAAGATCACCGGCCAGTTCAACCTGAACTCGCAGGACAAGGTGCCGGCCAAGACACCGTTCAACGCGGGCGACAACACCACGTACAACTACAATTCGTCGATCCAGGTGTACGACACGCTCGGTGGCTCGCAACAGGTGTCGATGTATTTCGCGAAGAACGCGGCCGGTACCTGGCAGGCCTATGCGGGCGTGCAGGGCCAGACGCCGACGAATCTCGGCACCGTCACGTTCGACGCATCGGGCCGGATCAGCTCGACGACGTCGGCCGCAACCGGCCAGCCGACGCCGAGCCTCGGCCAGTTCGCGTTCTCGATCCCCAACGCGTCGGGCGGCGCCAATCCGCAAAACCTGACGCTCGACCTGACCGGCACGACGCAGTTCGGCGGGAAAAGCGGCGTGAACAACCTCGCACAGGATGGCTTCGCGAGCGGCACGCTGACGACGTTCTCGATCGGCACCGACGGCAAGCTCACCGGCAATTACTCGAACGGCCAGAGCGCGGTGCTCGGCCTGATCGCGCTCGCGAACTTCAATAACCCGAACGGGCTCGAGAACATCGGCGGCAACCAGTATGTGGAAACCACCGCGTCGGGCGTGCCGCAGATCTCCGCGCCGGGCAGCACGAACCACGGCACGCTGCAGGGAAGCGCGCTGGAAAACTCGAACGTCAACCTGACGACCGAGCTCGTGAACCTGATCAAGGCGCAGCGCGATTACCAGGCGAATGCGCAGACGATCAAGACGCAGCAGGCCGTCGACCAGACGCTCCTGAACATGCGCTGACCCGCACATGAAAAACGCGCCGCGCCCGCCTTGATATCGTCAAGGCAGACGCGGCGCGCAATCTCGTGCACCGCGGCCCGCGCATCGCGGGCCGGACACGCCACTTACTTGTCGAGCAGGATGCGCAGCATGCGGCGCAGCGGCTCGGCCGCGCCCCACAGCAGTTGATCGCCGACCGTGAACGCCGACAGGTATTCACCGCCCATCGCGAGCTTGCGCAGGCGGCCGACCGGCACCGTCAGCGTGCCCGTGACGTTCGCCGGCGACAGGTCGCGCATCGACGCTTCACGCTCGTTCGGCACGACCTTCACCCAGTCGTTCGCCGACGCGAGGATGCCGTTGATCTCGTCGAGCGGCACGTCCTTGTTCAGCTTGATCGTCAGCGCCTGCGAGTGGCAGCGCATTGCGCCGATTCGCACGCACAGGCCGTCGACCGGGATCGAACCCGGCTCGCCCATCGCCGGCTTGCCGAGGATCTTGTTGGTTTCCGCGCCGCCCTTCCACTCTTCCTTCGACATCCCGTTGCCGAGATCCTTGTCGATCCACGGAATCAGCGAACCGGCGAGCGGCACGCCGAAGTTGCTCGTCGGCATCGCGTCGCTGTTCATCGCGGCCAGCACGCGGCGGTCGATGTCGAGGATCGCGGAAGCCGGATCGGCGAGTTGCGCCTGAACCGCGCCGTTCAGCGTGCCCATCTGCGCCAGCAGTTCGCGCATGTTCTGCGCGCCCGCGCCCGATGCGGCCTGGTAGGTCATCGCCGTCATCCAGTCGACGAGGTTCTCGCGGAACAGGCCGCCGAGCGCCATCAGCATCAGGCTGACCGTGCAGTTGCCGCCGATGAAGTTCTTCTGGCCCTTGACGAGCGCGTCCTTGATCACGTCGAGGTTGACCGGATCGAGGATGATGACCGCGTCGTCCTTCATCCGCAGCGACGATGCCGCGTCGATCCAGTAGCCGTTCCAGCCGGCCGCGCGCAGCTTCGGGAACACGTCGTTCGTGTAGTCGCCGCCCTGGCACGTGATGATCACGTCGCACTTCTTCAGCTCGTCGACGTTGGTCGCGTCCTTGAGCGTAGTCTCGTTTTTCGCGAACGACGGCGCTTTGCCGCCCGTGTTGCTGGTGCTGAAAAACACCGGTTCGATCAGGTCGAAATCGCCCTCTTCCTGCATGCGCTGCATCAGGACGCTGCCGACCATGCCGCGCCAACCTACGAGACCTACGTTCATGACTAACCCTTTGATGGAGCTTCCCCGCCATTCCGTCCCCGGTGTGACCGCGCGGGGAAATAGGCGGGCACGACGGACGATCAGCGTTTAATGATCGTTTTCGTGGTAATGGTTTTCGTGATGACGATGGCGCGCGCACCCGCACGGGCTGTGTTGCCGTGGAGTTTCAAGACCGGGGAGATCAGGGAAAGATGCGCCATCGTTCGAGTCTACACAAAGCCGGTGGCCCGCACAACGGCCAACCGCATGCGAACCGGCCGATTTCGCGGCCTGTTCGCGCCCTTTCTACTTGGTCGCGTTACAGCGCCGCGACCACCGCGTCGCCCATCGCCGTCGTGCCGACCTGCTGGCAACCCGGCGTCGCGATATCGCCCGTGCGGTAGCCCTGTTCGAGCACCGTTTTCACCGCACGCTCGATGCGATCGGCCTGCTCCGCGCGATTCAGCGAGTAGCGCAGCATCATCGCGGCCGACAGGATCGTCGCGAGCGGGTTCGCGATGCCCTTGCCCGCGATGTCCGGCGCCGAACCGTGCGACGGCTCGTACAGGCCCTTGTTGTTCTTGTCGAGCGACGCCGACGGCAGCATGCCGATCGAGCCCGTCAGCATCGACGCTTCATCCGACAGGATGTCGCCGAACATGTTGCCCGTGACGATCACGTCGAACTGCTTCGGCGCCTTCGCGAGCTGCATCGCCGCGTTGTCGACGTACATGTGCGACAGCTCGACGTCCGCGTATTCCTTCGACACGTCGATCATGATGTCGCGCCAGAACTGCGACGTCTCGAGCACGTTCGCCTTGTCGACCGACAGCAGCTTCTTCGCGCGCTTGCGGGCCGCCTGGAACGCGACGTGCGCGATGCGGCGCACTTCCGGTTCCGAATAGCGCATCGTGTCGAAGCCTTCGCGTTCGCCCGCGAACAGGCCGTCCGGTGCAGCGCGCACGCCGCGCGGCTGGCCGAAGTAGATGTCGCCGTTCAGTTCGCGCACGATCAGGATGTCGAGGCCCGCGACCAGCTCGGGCTTCAGCGGCGACGCATCGACGAGCTGCGGATAGCAGATTGCCGGGCGGAAGTTCGCGAACAGCTCGAGGTGCTTGCGCAGCCCGAGGATCGCCTGCTCGGGGCGCAGCGCGCGTTCGAGCGAGTCGTACTTCCAGTCGCCCACGGCGCCGAACAGGATCGCGTCGGCTTCCTTCGCGAGCGTCAGCGTCGCGTCGGGCAGCGGATGGCCGCTCGCCTCGTAGCCCGCGCCGCCGACCGGCGCCTGTTCGAGTTCGAACTTCTCGTCGAGTGCGTTCAGCACCTTCACGGCTTCATTGACGATTTCCGGACCGATGCCGTCGCCGGGCAGCACTGCAATCTTCATGCGAAATTCCTGACTGGGTAGGTTTTTATGGAGGCAGGCCGGCGAACGCGCCGCCGGCGCGCCCGCCCGAAAGGCGATCTCAGCCGACCAGCTTGGTGTTGAGCCACGGCTGCTTCACGAGGCGCTCGGCCTCGAACTGGCGGATCTTGTCCGCGTGGCGCAGCGTGAGGCCGATGTCGTCGTAGCCGTTCAGCAGGCAGTACTTGCGGAACGCGGCGATCTCGAACGGATACTCGCGGCCGTCACCCGTGCGCACCACCTGCGCGTCGAGGTCGACCGTGACTTCGAAGCCGTTGAACGCGACCGTCTCGTTGAACAGGTGATCGACCTGCTGCTCGGTCAGCACGATCGGCAGCAGGCCGTTCTTGTAGCAGTTGTTGAAGAAAATATCGGCGAAGCTCGGCGCGATGATCGCGCGGAAGCCGTACTGCTGCAGCGCCCACGGTGCGTGCTCGCGCGAGCTGCCGCAGCCGAAGTTCTTGCGTGCGAGCAGCACGGATGCGCCCTGGTAGCGCGGCTGGTTCAGCACGAAGTCGGGATTCAGCGGACGCTTCGAGTTGTCCTGGCCCGGCTCGCCGTGATCGAGATAACGCCATTCGTCGAACGCGTTCGGACCGAAGCCGGTGCGCTTGATCGACTTCAGGAACTGCTTCGGGATGATCGCGTCGGTGTCGACGTTCTCGCGATCGAGCGGCGCCACGACGCCGGTATGCACTGTGAATTTTTCCATGATCCGTCTATCCGGTTGAAGGGCCGGCGTTCAGCCGGCGCACATCGACAAATTCTCGGTGGGGGCCGTCACTCCGCGGCGCGCTTCAGCGCGCTGCCGGCAGCGTTGACGTCCTGCCCGAAGCCCTGGACGGTATTGCAGCCCGCGAGGCCGAAACCCAGCCCCGCCAGCGCCAGCGCGGCAACCAGCCGCGCAATGACCTTCGATGCCGTCATGCGTTACCCCAGCTGGCGAATGTCGACGAAATGGCCTTCGATCGCCGCGGCTGCCGCCATCGCGGGGCTCACGAGGTGCGTGCGACCGCCCGCGCCCTGCCGGCCTTCGAAGTTGCGGTTCGACGTCGATGCGCAGCGCTCGCCCGGCTCGAGCCGGTCGGCATTCATCGCGAGGCACATCGAGCAGCCCGGCTCGCGCCATTCGAAGCCGGCGTCCGTGAACACCTTGTCGAGCCCTTCGCGCTCGGCCTGCGCCTTCACGAGGCCCGAGCCCGGCACGACCATCGCGAGCCGCACGTTCGACGCGACGCGACGGTTCAGCTTCTTCACGACATACGCGGCTGCGCGGATGTCTTCGATTCGCGCGTTCGTGCACGAGCCGATGAAGATCTTGTCGACCTTGATCGATTCGATCGGCGTGTTCGGCTCGAGCGCCATGTACGCCAGCGCACGCTCCATCGCATCGCGCTTGACCGGATCCTTCTCGCGCTCGGGATCGGGCACGCGGCCGTCGATCGACGTGACCATTTCCGGCGACGTGCCCCACGTGACCTGCGGGACGATCTCGGCTGCGTTCAGCTCGACCACGCGATCGAACTGCGCGCCGTCGTCCGACTTGAACTGGCGCCAGTATTCGACGGCCTGGTCCCATTCCGCGCCGGTCGGCACGAACGGGCGGCCCTTCAGGTAGTCGATCGTCGTGTCGTCGACGGCAACCATGCCTGCACGCGCACCGGCCTCGATCGCCATGTTGCAGACGGTCATGCGGCCTTCCATCGTCAGCGCGCGAATCGTCGAGCCGCCGAATTCGATCGCGTAGCCCGTGCCGCCGGCCGTGCCGATCTTGCCGATGATCGCGAGCACGATGTCCTTCGCGGTACAGCCGCGCGGCAGCGTGCCCTCGACCTTCACGAGCATGTTCTTGCTCTTCTTCTGCAACAGGGTTTGCGTGGCGAGCACGTGCTCGACTTCCGACGTGCCGATGCCGTGCGCGAGCGCACCGAATGCGCCGTGCGTCGACGTATGCGAATCGCCGCACACGATCGTCATGCCCGGCAGCGTCGCGCCCTGTTCCGGCCCGATGATGTGGACGATGCCCTGGCGCACGTCGTTCATCTTGAACTGCGTGATGCCGAACGCATCGCAGTTCGCGTCGAGCGTGTCGACCTGGAGCTTCGAGACGGGATCGGCGATGCCGTGGCTGCGATCGGTGGTCGGCACGTTGTGGTCCGACACGGCCAGGTTCGCGCTGATGCGCCACACCGGACGCTGCGCCATCTTCAGCCCTTCGAACGCCTGCGGGCTCGTGACTTCATGCAGCAGCTGACGGTCGATGTAGAGCAGGGTCGTGCCGTCTTCCTCGGTGTGGACCACGTGGGTGTTCCACAGTTTGTCGTAGAGAGTCTGTGCCATGGGTATGCGGGGTCGTTGTGACTACAAGCCTTGCGGATGTGATCGATTATGCCACGCAAAATCGGCCCATGGAGTACCACGATAACGAAAAAAGTGAATAAAAACAGTGAGTTGGGTGGTACACGCGATACCCGGATAAGCATTACCCGGCAACGCGGACACCACGGCGCGGTGGCCCCGGCCGCCACCGCGCCGCGCATGTCACGGCGACACGCGAAAGGACATGACGGTCCCGGAATGGAAGAGATTGATGAACGAGAGATGTTCCGCGAAGGTCCGGCAGCGTCAGCCGTTCGGGTATTCGCGGTTGATCAGGTCGAGCCGCAGCATGCCCAGTTGCACGCCGACGTTGCTCAGCAGGTAGAGATCGCGGCGGCGCAATGCCGGCATCTGCGCGGACGCGTCGTAAAGCGACGGCAGCGTCAGGCCCGCCGGCACCGCGGCCTGCATCCCCGCGGCATTCGACACGCGCACGACAAGCGACGCCTGATCCGCATGGGTGACGACACCGACGTTGCCGAGTGCCGCAGCCGAGCCGGCCTGCTTGACGATCGCGGCGGCGATGCCGTCAGGCGTCGGTATCGGGCTGCCGGCGGCCGCGGCCGGGGTCGCGATCGACGTCACGCCGGCCGTCAGCCCGTATTTCGACGCGAGCACGCTCGCGACTTCCTGCTGCGCGAAGATCCGCACGGCAACCTTCTGGTGCAGCAGGAACACGGCGTCGGCAATCGCCTCGTTCACCGGGCCCGGCGCCGCCGCAGCGCGACTGCCGAAGCTGAAGGCGGCAATCGTGTTGATGGTCGTGTTCGGGACGGTCGGCGGCAGCCACGAGAAAAACGGGTCGAACAGGTAGCCGGTCTCGTCGGCGGCGGCTGTGCGGTCGTTCAGTTCGTTCGTCAGCTTGCCGAGCATCTGGCGTTGGAGTTCGGCGTCTGAAACAGGCGCGTCGTTCGCGAAGGCCGGCGCACTGGCGGCGCCGGTCGCGGCCAGCGCGGAAGCGGAAACGGAAGCGAGAAAATGGCGGCGGGTCTGCATGGTCATCGGAATCGGGAAAGAGAAAATGCGTCAGCCCTTCGGGAACGCCTGCATCGTCGCGCCGATCGCACGGCCGAGCATCTGCGCATACATGTCGTGCACGAGGTAGAGGCTGCGGTTACGCGTCCACGGCTGGCCCGACTGCGGGTCGTAAAGCGTCGGCAACGACACCTCGGCAACCGCGGCCGCCTTCATGCCCGCCTGTTGCGAGGTCTGGATGCAGCGCTTTGCGTGATCCCGATGACCGACCACCGCGACGCTGCCCATCGCGACCGCGCCGCCCGCGCGCGCCACGGCCTCGGCGGCCACACCCGCCGTACTCAGGTACACGATCGTGCCGTCGCTCGCGATCACGGGCTCGATCGACGACAGCACGTCGGCGCCCATCCCGTATTTCGACACGAGAAAGCGCGCAATCTCCCACTGCGCGTAGACCTTGACCGGTTTCAGTTGCCGAATACGGTAGACGGCGTCCGCGAGCGCTTCGTTGACGGGCCCCGGATCGGGCAGCGCGGACTGGTTGCCGCCCGTGCTCGACGTATTGCCGCTTGCCGCGTTCGGGCGATTGCCGAAGCTGTATGCGACGATCGCGCCGATTTGCGCGGCCGGCACCGTCGGCAGGTCCCACGTAAAGCCGACATCGGTCAGCGCAGGCACGATCGCGTTGACCGTCGCCGCGTCGCCGAGCTGCGCGTTGAGCTTCGCGGACATCTGCGCGGCCAGCGCCGCATCAGTGACGGGCGCCGACGTGACGTCGTCACCGCCGCATGCGCTCAACAACGGCGCCACGGCAACCGCGGGGGCGGCAGCCAGGAATTTTCTGCGTAAAAAAGCCGACGGGGTTCGATTCATGAGAAATACGAAATGATGCGAGCAACGCCGGCAGCCGATCACGACGTTGCAAATCGCGGGTTCACGGGAATGACAACCTGATGCGTCGCGCGGTTGGGCGATGAATGGCAGGGGCGACGCTCGAATCGAATCGCTGCGCATCGGTCGATCGACGATGCGGGATCGTAGTGGGCGTTTATTAAATCGCGGTGAACCTGTCGATCGAATGCGGACGATCGTCACGCTGTTTCATCGATGGACGCACGCGTTTCATCCATGGCGAGCATGTGCGGCCACCGTTTCATCGGTGGCGAGCGACGTGATTCGCTTGCCTCGTCGCGCGCTGCACATCGCGCTCCTGATTTCGAGATACGATGGCGCAACGCGCACGCCCCCACGATCCAGACCTGGAGCCCTCCCCATGAAGCTCGGCCTGAATGAATCGCTCGCCCACCTCGACGAACAAGGCACGCTGTTCACGACGCTGTTTCGCCACGGCACGCTGGACGTCGAGCTGTACCGGCCGCGCATCGACGACAAGCAGAAGCCGCATACGCGCGACGAGGTCTACGCAATCGCCACGGGCACGTCGCGCTTCGTCGTCGACGGACGCGAATGCGAAATCGCGGCCGGCGACGTGCTGTTCGTCCCGGCACACGCCGAGCACCGCTTCATCGGCTTCTCCGACGACTTCTCGACGTGGGTGTTCTTCTACGGCCCTGAAGGCGGCGAGCGCGGCGCGTAACGCATGTACGACGCACGCGGCACTTTTCCTGCGATCGCCTAGACTGTCTATTCGCAGCGGGTGGCGCGCGACGCGTGGCCGCCCGGTCGTCACGATGCCGGCAACAGCCGGTTCAACGAACGGGAAGACAGCATGCGATACGAACTGTATTACTGGCCCGAGATCCAGGGCCGGGGCGAGTACGTGCGGCTCGCGCTCGAAGCGGCCGAAGCCGACTATGTCGACGTCGCGCGTGAATCGGGGCGCGGCATGGGCGTGCCGGCCATGATGCGGATGATGGACAGCTCGAAGGCGGAATGCGTGCCGTTCGCGCCGCCGTTCCTGAAGGCCGGCGACGTCGTCATCGGGCAGACCGCGAACATCCTGCTGTTTCTCGGCGCGCGGCTGGGGCTCGCGCCCGACGACGAAGCCGGCCGGCTGTGGGTGCACCAGCTTCAGTTGACCGTCGCCGATTTCGTCACCGAGATCCACGACACGCACCATCCGATCGCAAGCGGCCTCTACTACGAGGATCAGCAGGCGGAAGCCGCCGAGCGTGCCGCCGATTTCCTCGAAAACCGGCTGCCGAAATTCCTCGGATACTTCGAGCGTGTGCTCGAACAGAATCCGCACAAGAGCGGCTACCTCGCCGGCAACGCACTCAGCTATGCGGACCTGTCGATGTTCCAGTTGATCGAGGGCCTGCGCTACGCGTTTCCGAAAGCGATGAAGCGTGCGGAGCGGCAGATCGCGGCGCTGGTTGCACTGCACGACCGCGTTGCACTGCATCCGCCTGTCGCGTTCTATCTCGAGTCGGACCGCCGCATCCCGTTCAACGACATGGGCATCTTCCGGCACTATCCCGAACTGGACAAGTAACGCCGGCACGGGATGCGCATCGCTTCCCTCATGCAGGGCAGCGGATGCGCCCTGCTCACGCGGCGACCGGCGTCTCGTGCAGATGACGCCGCACGCCAGCCGCACGCATCGGAGCCGGCCGGACAAAACATGCCGGCTCCCGTTATCGCGCTTTCCATACCAGGCAGTCAGTGCGACTGCCCGCGCTGCGTGGCCGCGGCATCGACGGCCTCGACCGAACGCGTGAGCCACGGCCCGATGTCCATCTCCTCGTAGCGCACGAGCCGGCTCTTGCGCGCACGGCGATACGCCCACCAGATCGCGACGAACAGCGGAATCCACACGTAGATCGACAGCACTTCCATCCAGTCGATGCGGGCCGCGAAGAACGCCTGGTAATCCTGCCCGAGCGAAATCACGATGCAGATCGCGATCGCGAACAGCGGCCCGAACGGGAACCATTTCGCACGGTACGGCAACTGATCGAGCCGGTAGCCCTGCTTCAGGAACCCCTTGCGGAACCGGTAATGGCAGACCGCGATGCCGAGCCACGCGATAAAGCCCGTGATGCCGACCGTATTCAGCAGCCACAGATAGATGCTCTGGTTGTTGGCCAGCGACGTGAGGAAGCACAGCCCGCCGACGGCCATCGTCGCGTACAGCGCGTTGCGCGGCACGCCGCCCGGCGACAGCGTCGCGAACATCGCCGGCGCGCGCCCTTCCGCCGCGAGGTTGTACAGCATCCGCGTGGCCGCGTAAGTCCCGGAATTGCCGGCCGACAGCACGGCCGTCAGGATCACGAGATTCATCGCGCCGGCCGCGAGCCGGAAACCCGCGTGGCTGAACACCAGCGTGAACGGGCTCACGCCGATGTCGGTCACGTCGCTCTTCAGCAGGTTCGGGTCCGTGTACGGCACCAGCAGCCCGATCACGAAGATCGCGAACACGTAGAACAGCATGATCCGCCAGAAGATCTGCTTCACCGCACGCGGGATCGTCTTGCGCGGGTTTTCCGATTCGCCGGCCGTGATCCCGACCAGCTCGGTGCCGAGAAACGAGAAACCCGCGATCAGCGCGACGCTCATCATTGCGTGCACGCCGCCGACGAACGGCGCATCGCCCGTCGTGAAGTTGCGCAAGCCGACCGGATGCCCGTTCCCGATCAGGCCGGCGGCGATCAGCAGCCCGGCCGCGATGAACGCGACCACGGTGACCACCTTGATCAGCGAGAACCAGTATTCCGATTCGCCGAAACCGCGCACCGACAGCGTATTCAGCAGGAAGATCAGCACGAGGAAACCCGCGCCCCACCAGATGCCGGGCAGGGTTGGAAACCAGTAGCGCATCACGATCTGCGCGGCGACCAGCTCGATCGCGATCGTCACGGCCCAGCTGTACCAGTAGGTCCAGCCGAGCGCGACGCCGAAGCCTTCGTCGACGTACTTCTCACCGTAGATCGCGAACGAGCCCGATACCGGCATCAGCGCGGCCATCTCGCCGAGGCCCGTGACGACGAAGTACACCATCAGCCCGATCGCGATATACGCGGCGATCGCCCCGCCCGGCCCCGCCTGCGCGACCGACGCCCCCGACGCGACGAACAGCCCCGTGCCGATCGAGCCGCCGATCGCGATCATCGCGATGTGGCGGCCCTGCAGACGGCGTTTCAGCGTCGTCCCGGACGGTGCGGCCGTCTCCGCTGCCGCTTGCAAAGCATCCATAGTGTTCACCCTGATTGGATTCAGGCCCGACGATTTGATTCGGAATGCAAATCGTCAGGCCGGGTCATTCGCGTCGAAGCCGGTCCTTCCCGGCCGCATCACACGACGCTGCGCTTGATCGCCTGCAGTTCGGCCGTCGTCACGATCTTCTCGATCCGGAACCGCGGGCTTTCCAGCCACAGGTTCGCGATCCGCCGGTACTCGTCGAGATCCTCGCACGCGAGCCGCACGAGAAAATCGAACGTGCCGCTGACGAGCCAGCAATCGAGCACGGCCGGATTCGCCCGCATTTCGTCCTCGAACGGCGCCTGCGAACGCCCGTGGTCGGCCAGCGTGATCTGCGCGATCACGACGATCGGCTTGGTCGCGCGCGGCGCCTTGATCACCGCGCGGTACCCTTCGATCACCCCAAGCGCCTCGAGCCGCTCCACGCGCGCCTGGCACGGCCGCGGCGTGAGGTTCACGAGCTCGGACAGCTTCCGGTAGGAAATCCGCCCGTCGGTGCGCAGGATGTCGAGGATCCGGAGATCGATCTTGTCGAGCTGCATCTTCTTGTCGGTCATCCGCGTTCGCTCCGGTCGGGTCGTGGCTGGTGCGCGGAACGTCTCCGGTTCCGCGCGGGGGCCACATTATCCGGCCGAAGCGGCCGCGCGCCAATCGGCTAGAACCGCAGCGACAGGCAGGTCAGGCCGCCGTCCATCTTGCGGAACTCGCTCGTATCGATCACGTGCAGCGGCAGCCCGAGCGACGCGATCTTGTCGTGCACGTGCGGGTAGCCGGCCGGGGTGATCAGCGTGCCGTTCACGCGCAGCGTGTTGCCCGCGTATTCGTCGGCGGCCGAGATCGCGATCCGGCGATAGCCGGCGAAGGCCGGATGCGCGGCCAGCGATTCGGTCACGAGCAGCGTGTCGTCGCCGAGCGCGTTGACGACCGACTTGAGATGCAGGCCGGCGCCCACCGGCACCGCGACGACCGAGTAGCCGTAGCGCGACACGAGCGACTCGAACGCGGCGATGCCTTCGGCGTCGGTGCGGCCCGTCAGGCCGATGTAGAAGCGCTTGCCGACCTGCATCACGTCCCCGCCGTCGAGCCGGCCGTCCTGCATCGGCAGCAGGTCGCGATGCGCGGCCAGCGCCGCTTCGATGTGCACCGTCTCGCCCCGCCGCGCCGGCGCACCGGGGCGCGTGATCACCGCGAATTCCGGCGTCACGACCGCGGTGTCCTCGACGAAGTGCGAATCGGGGAATGCCTCCAGCGGCGGCAGTTCGGTCAGCGCGACGCCGAGCGTGCGCAGCGCTTCGCAGTAAGCGTGGAACTGGGTGAGCGTCTTGTCGTAATCGGGCGCGCCGAGCTCGGCGGTGGTCAGGCCCGCGCCACAGGACGGCGCGGGGCGGCGAACGATCGCTTGCGTGAATTGCATCGACTCCTCCATGGTCAGCGCCACATCCGTGCTTCATACGGAGCGGCTGCGTTGTGTCCGGACCATTATCGGAAGCCAAATTGCGCAATTCGCGTCGATTTCGGCTGCGCCGGCAGCCGATTGCGTCGAATTGCGCGCGGCGCGCAGCCGATTCGGCAGCCTGCCGTGCGCCGCCCGGCGCGCCGCCGCCTTCTCATGCGGCATGCTTGCTACACGCCCGCCCCGAACCCCATCTGCGAACGGCCGAGCGCCGTGAGATCGCCCTCCCCGCCCCGTCCGTCGAATTCGACCTCGAAATGATCGGCCGGGAAATCGGGCGGGCTCTCGCCGCGCAGGAACGCAGCGCGCTGGCGCTGCAGGTATGCGTCGTTCTTCGCGCAACCGGGCGCGGCCGCGATGTACATCACGTTGCTGTCGCCGCTGCCGCGGTGCGCATCCTCGACCGCGTGCACGACGTCGCCGTGCCAGAACACCGCGTCGCCCGGCTCCATGTGCGGGATCGGCACCAGCGCGTCGAGCAGCAGCGCGTGCCATTCGGGCCGGATCGACAGCGCGCGGCCCGGGCGCGCACCGCACAGGTCGTCGTCGGCCACATCGTCCTGCAGCGCACGCAGCACGACGTAGGCCATCGCGTTCGCCACCGGAATCAACTGCAGCGTGCCGTCGCCGGGCCCCTGCGGCGTCAGTGCGGTCCAGCCCTGGAACGTGCGGAACATCGAGCACACGGCCGGCGACGGAATCTCCTCGACGTCGGGACGGAACGCCGCATCGTACGGGTCGTAATCGCGCCAGCGGCCGGCCAGCACGTGACGGTAGACCTTGCGGAAATTCGCGCCGAGCCAGCGTTCGACGGAACCGCCGTCGACATGCGGCGACAGCCCGAGCGACGTCGAGCCGGGCGGGCGGCGACGAATCCGGTCCGCATAGGCCGGCACCTGGTCGGGATCGAAGTGCATGCGACCGCCGTCCGGGTGCCGCCACAGGCGGTTCAGGAACACGCGCGCTTGAGTCAGGGCCGGCGACTGGCGCGCAGCCACCTGCGGCTTCGACCAGTAGACGCCGTAGATCTGCGGCTTGCCCGACGCGAGGTTGCCGAAATAGCGGTCCTCGGCACGTGCGTGCAGCCGGTCGGTGAAGCGGTTCGCGTCCAGGTAGGCACCGATCTCGTCGTTCCAGTCGCGCGCCTGCTGCGCATCGAATACGCCACGGATCACGACCGCGCCATGCGTGCGGATCGCGGCAACCGCATGCAGATCGACGCTCCCTCTCGCGATGTCCGCAAACGGCACCACCGGAATCACGTCATGGCCATGCGCATGCGCACGCCGAATCGCGTCGACCTGCCGCGCAATATCGCCCTCCAGTTCGCGGAACGTGGCCGCATAACCGGGGAGGTTGGCGCGCAGCGCCCTTTTCGCGTCGCGAATCGCGGCAGGCAGGTCGTCAATCGTCAGTTGCATCGTGGTCTCCTCGCTGACAGGTGTCGTGATGTGCCGTCAGCGTACGGCCGGCACGCGACCGCGATTACCACTATCCGGCCAACTATCGATACAATCCTGACAACCGCGCGTCACGCCGGACGATGACAGACCACGCACAGCTTGTTGCCGTCCGGATCGCGGAAATAGGCGCCGTAGTAGTCGCGGTGATAGTCCGGCCGCAGGCCCGGCGGCCCTTCGCAAGTGCCGCCGTGGTGCAGCGCGAGCGCGTGGCAGCGATCGACGTGCGCGCGGGTCGGCGCAACGAACGCGATCGTGTGGCCGTTGCCCGGTTCGGGCGCGCGACCGTCGAGCGGGTGGCCGAAGAAGAACAGCGGCCGGTCGGTGTCGGCCGGCATCCAGCCCGACCAGCCGTCCGGCTCGCGGAATTTCAGGCGCAGCCCGAGTTCCGCGAACAGCGGCGCGTAGAAATCGTAGGCGCGCGCGGTGTCGGCCACCCCCACGCAAATATGTGAAAACATGGCATCGCTCCGTCGTGACGATCGCTCACGATCATGCCACGGCGCGATGCCGGCGCTCCCCCGGAGGCCGCAATGAAACCGCAGTACGAGCACGTCACGTTCGCCCCCGGCTGTTCGATCCGCGTCTATCACCGCCAGCTCGCGCGCATCCCGTTCGAATGGCATCGCCATCCCGAGTACGAACTGACGCTGACGCTCAACAGCCGCGGCCGGCGCTTCATCGGCGATCACGTCGCGCACTACGCGGACGACGACCTGGTGCTCGTGCCGCCCAACCTGCCGCATACGTGGTCGTCGAATGCACGCATCGATCGCGATGCGCCTGAAGTCGCGCTCGTCATCTGGTTCGACGGCGACTGGGCACGGCGTCTGGCCGACTGTTGCCCCGAATACGCGCCGCTGCGCTCACTGCTGCGGCGTGCCGCACCGGGCCTGCGCTTCGATACGGACGCGGCCCGCGCGATGCGCGCACGGCTGCCGCAGCTGCTCGATCCGTCGCCGCGCACGCGGCTCGCGGCCACGCTCGACACGCTCGTCGATCTCGCGGAAGCCGGCGGCGAACCGCTCGCCACCGCGCACGCGTACGAGCGCACCCACGGCACGACACGCCAAACCGACGCAGCCGCCCCCGAAGCCGAACGCCTCGACCGCGTGCTCGACGCGATCGACCGGCACTTCCACGAGCCGTTGCGCATCGACGCACTCGCCGCCACCGCGCACATGTCCGAACGCACGTTGCAGCGCCTGTTCGTCCGGCATCTCGGCGAAAGCGTCGGCCGCTACGTGCAGCGGTTGCGGCTCGCGCACGCATGCCGTCATCTCGTCGGCACCGACTGGCCGATCGCGACCGTGGCCGCGCGCTGCGGCATTCCGAATGCCGCGAACTTCAATCGCCAGTTCCTCGCCGCACGCGGGATGACGCCCGGCGCATACCGGCAATTCTTCGTGCAGCACGGCCACGCGCCCGATCACGACACGCCCGCACTCGACACGCGGCCGCCGTCGCTGGAACGCCACGCGGGCCGGGGCGAACCGCCGCCGCCCAAATGAAAACACCCCGACGGGATGACCCGTCGGGGTGTCGTGGCGTTGCGATCGCCCGACGCGAGCGGCCTGCCGGCCGTTCGCGCCGCGCACGGACTTAACGTGCGTTGAGCGGCTTCGCTTCGCGCGGCGTATCGCCGATGAACAGCTGACGCGGACGGCCGATCTTCTGTTCCGGATCGCCGATCATTTCGTTCCACTGTGCGATCCAGCCGACCGTACGTGCCATCGCGAAGATACACGTGAACATCGACGTCGGGATCCCCAGCGCGCGCTGGACGATGCCCGAGTAGAAGTCGACGTTCGGGTACAGCTTGCGCGACACGAAGTATTCGTCTTCCAGCGCGATCTTCTCGAGCTGCATCGCGAGCTTGAACAGCGGGTCGTCGTGCAGGCCCAGTTCGTTCAGCACTTCGTAGCACGTTTCGCGCATCAGCTTCGCACGCGGGTCGTAGTTCTTGTACACGCGGTGACCGAAGCCCATCAGCTTCACGCCCGAATTCTTGTCCTTCACCTGCTTGATGAATTCGGGGATGTTGTCCGGCGAACCGATCTGCTCGAGCATGTTCAGTGCGGCTTCGTTCGCACCACCGTGCGCCGGGCCCCACAGACAGGCGATACCGGCAGCGATACACGCGAACGGGTTCGCGCCCGACGAGCCGGCCAGGCGGACGGTCGACGTCGATGCGTTCTGCTCGTGGTCGGCGTGCAGGATCAGGATACGGTCGAGTGCGCGGACGAGCACGTCGTTGACCTTGTACTCTTCGCACGGGTTCGAGAACATCATGTGCATGAAGTTCGCGCTGTACGACAGCGAGTTCTTCGGATACACGAACGGCTGGCCGATGCTGTACTTGTACGCCATCGCGACGAGCGTCGGCAGCTTCGCGATCATGCGGATCGCCGACACTTCACGATGACGCGGATCGTTGATGTCGAGCGAGTCGTGGTAGAACGCCGACAGCGCGCCGACTGCAGCGACCAGGATCGCCATCGGGTGCGCGTCGCGACGGAAGCCACGGAAGAAGAAGTGCATCTGCTCGTGCACCATCGTGTGCTTCGTGACGGTGTCGACGAATTCCTTCTTTTGCGCTGCGTTCGGCAGTTCGCCCTTCAGCAGCAGGTAGCAGCTTTCGAGGAAGTCCGCGTTTTGCGCGAGGTTGTCGATCGGGTAGCCGCGGTACAGCAGCTCGCCCTTGTCGCCGTCGATGTACGTGATCGCCGAATTACAAGCTGCCGTCGACATGAAGCCCGGGTCGTACGTGAACTTGCCGGTCTGGCCGTACAGCTTGCGGATGTCGATCACGTCCGGGCCCATCGTGCCCTTGTAGATCGGCAGTTCGACGCTCGGCGAGTTGTCGCTGAACGATAGCGTGGCTTTAACATCAGACGGAGTCATGGCACATCCTCAATCGAAATAAAGAAACGGGATTCGATAACGGGCACAGCGTGTTACACCTGGGCGTTACACGTTGCGCAGCATCTCCAACAGCCGGTGAATACCCGGGCTGTCTAGGTCGCCTTCTGGTTCCTTGCGCGCGAGGAGCAAGTCCATCAGGTCGTTGTCGCTCAGATCGAGCAGGCGCGACAACGCGCCTACGTCTGCATCGGTGAGGTCATGCTCGTATCTGCTGAAGAAACGCTCGAAAATGATGTCGTTCTCCAGCAGACCCCGCCGCGCACGCCAGCGAAGGCGTGCGCGACGGTGCGGGTCGGATTGATGCGAATCGCTCATCTCGACCTTAAACAGCGCGGCGAACCATCAGTTCCTTGATCTTGCCGATCGCCTTCGTCGGGTTCAGGCCCTTCGGGCAAACGTCGACGCAGTTCATGATCGTGTGGCAACGGAACAGACGGTACGGGTCTTCCAGGTTGTCGAGACGCTCGCCGGTGGCCGTGTCGCGGCTGTCCGCGATGAAGCGGTAAGCCTGCAGCAGGCCGGCCGGGCCGACGAACTTGTCCGGGTTCCACCAGAAGCTCGGGCACGACGTCGAGCAGCTCGCGCACAGAATGCACTCGTACACGCCGTCGAGCTCGTCGCGCTCTTCCGGCGACTGGAGGCGTTCCTTCTCCGGCGGCGGCGCGTCGTTGATCAGGTACGGCTTGATCGAGTGGTACTGGTTGAAGAAGTGCGTCATGTCGACGATCAGGTCACGCACGACGGGCAGGCCCGGCAGCGGACGCAGCACGATCTTCTGCGGCAGGTCGTTCAGGTTCGTCAGGCACGCGAGACCGTTCTTGCCGTTGATGTTCATCGCGTCCGAACCGCACACGCCTTCACGGCACGAACGGCGGAACGACAGCGTCTCGTCCACGGCCTTCAGCTTGACCAGTGCGTCGAGCAGCATGCGCTCGTGCTCGAGCTCCAGCTCGTACGTCTGCATGCGCGGCGCTGCGTCCTTGTCCGGATCGTAGCGGTAGACTTCAAAAATGCGTTTTGCCATTTCGGATTCCTTTGACTCGGCTTAGAACGTGCGCGGCTTCGGCGGCACGGATTCGACCGTCAGCGGCTTCATTTGAACCGGCTTGTAGTCGAGGCGATCGCCTTCGCTGTACCACAGCGTGTGGCGCAGCCAGTTCTCGTCGTCGCGGTGTTCGTAGTCGCTGTGCGCGTGTGCGCCACGGCTTTCCTTGCGTGCTTCCGCCGACACCATCGTTGCGCGAGCAACTTCGATCAGGTTCTCCAGCTCGAGCGCTTCGACGCGCGCGGTGTTGAACACCTTCGACTTGTCCTTCAGGTGGATGTTTTCCACGCGTGCCTTCAGGCCGGCCATCTGGTCGACGCCTTCCTTCAGCAGTTCCGACGTGCGGAACACGCCTGCGTGCTTCTGCATCGTCGAGCGGATGTCGTTCGCGACGTCCTGCGTGTATTCACCCGAGCTCGACTTGTCGAGCTTCGCCAGGCGCGCCAGCGAGAATTCGCCTGCGTCGGCCGGCAGCGGCTTGTGTTCCTTCTGGTTCTTCACGTGCTCGACGATGTGGTTGCCGGCCGCACGGCCGAACACCACGAGGTCCAGCAGCGAGTTCGTGCCGAGGCGGTTCGCGCCGTGCACGGACACGCACGAGCATTCGCCCACTGCGTAGAAACCGTTGACCGGATCCTTGTGACCGCGCGACGTGCCGACGACCTGGCCGTGGATGTTGGTCGGGATGCCGCCCATCTGGTAGTGGATCGTCGGGACGACCGGGATCGGCTCCTTGATCGCGTCGACGTTCGCGAACTTCAGCGCGATTTCGCGGATCGACGGCAGACGCTTCATGATCGTCTCGGCGCCGATGTGCGACAGGTCGAGCAGCACGTGATCCTTGTTCGGACCCACGCCGCGGCCTTCCTTGATTTCCTGGTCCATCGAACGCGACACGAAGTCACGCGGCGCCAGATCCTTCAGCGTCGGCGCGTAGCGCTCCATGAAGCGCTCGCCGTTCGCGTTGCGCAGGATACCGCCTTCGCCGCGCACGCCTTCGGTGATCAGCACGCCCGCGCCGGCCACGCCGGTCGGGTGGAACTGCCAGAACTCCATGTCCTGCAGTGCGATGCCC
This sequence comes from Burkholderia sp. AU27893, assembly GCF_002223205.1. NCBI lineage: Bacteria > Pseudomonadati > Pseudomonadota > Betaproteobacteria > Burkholderiales > Burkholderiaceae > Burkholderia > Burkholderia sp. AU27893. Next base: position 1,761,064 of record NZ_NKFD01000004.1, read on the forward strand.
GAACGCGCAGCCATGCCGAGGCCGTCGCCGGTGTTGATGAACGCGTTGGTCGATGCCGCGAAGATCCGGCCTGCGCCGCCCGTCGCGAACAGCGTCGTCTTGCCTTCCATGATGTAGACGTCACCCGTCTCCATCTCGAGAGCCGTCACGCCGAGCACGTCGCCTTCCGCGTCGCGGATCAGGTCGAGCGCCATCCATTCGACGAAGAACTGCGTCTTCGCTTCGACGTTCTGCTGGTACAGCGTGTGCAGCAGCGCGTGACCGGTACGGTCGGCGGCCGCGCAGGCGCGCTGGACCGGCTTCTCGCCGTAGTTCGCGGTGTGGCCGCCGAACGGGCGCTGGTAGATCGTGCCGTCCGCGTTACGGTCGAACGGCATGCCGAAGTGTTCGAGTTCGTACACGACGTTCGGCGCTTCACGGCACATGAATTCGATCGCGTCCTGGTCGCCGAGCCAGTCGGATCCCTTGATCGTGTCGTAGAAGTGGAAGTGCCAGTTGTCTTCGCTCATGTTGCCGAGCGACGCACCGATACCGCCCTGCGCGGCCACCGTGTGCGAACGGGTCGGGAACACCTTCGACAGCACGCCGACCGACAGGCCCGCGCGCGACAGTTGCAGCGCTGCGCGCAAGCCGGAGCCGCCCGCGCCGACGATCACCACATCGAACTTGCGGCGCGGGAGATTAGTTTTGATTGCAGCCATTCTTTACACTCTCCAGAGAATCTGCGCGGCGTAGCCCGCACATGCGAGCAGCCAGACGATGGTCAGCGATTGCAGCAGCAGGCGCACACCGACGGGCTTCACGTAGTCCATCCAGATGTCGCGCACGCCGACCCATGCGTGGTAGAAGAGGGAAAGCAGCATCACGAAGGTCGCGAGCTTCATCCATTGCGCGGCGAAGATCGATGCCCAGCCTTCGTACGAGAAATCGTGCGCGCCGAAGAACAGGACGAGCAGGATCACCGTGTAGACCGCCATGATCGTGGCGGTGATACGCTGCGCGAGCCAGTCACGCAAGCCGTAGTGAGCGCCGACGACGAGGCGCTTCGAGCCGATTCGGTTATTGGCTGCCATTTTCTTAGAATGCTCCGAACAGTTTGAGTGCCATGGCGATCGTCAGCGCGATCGAGACGACAAAGACGACGACTGCCGTCCGCTTGCCGCCTTCCTTCGTGACGGCGTCGTGGTTGACGTCCATCAGCAGGTGGCGAATGCCGGCGCAGAAATGGTGGAAGAAGGCCCACGACAGTGCGAGGACGATCAGCTTGACGATGATGTTGGAGAGGAAAGCCTTGAAGACTTCGAAGCTGAGCTCGGACGTGAGGCTCTGGTCGAAGAGGAACAGCAGGAACGGCAGGAACAAGAACAGCAGCGCGCCGCTGACTCGGTGGAGAATCGACAATATCGCTGCCAGCGGCATGCGATATTTCATCGTGATATCGCCGAATCCGATGTTCCGGTATTCCGGCCTCGGCTTTCTTACTGCATCAGTCATGCTAGACCCCTACTATGTTGTCACACTAATCCGCGATTTTAGCGCCTTTTTATATCGCGCTGCAGCGAAAGTCTGCTCTGGATAGTTGCGCGAACAAGAACAAAGGCGGCCCGAAACGTGCTTCGCGAACGTGGGGAACGCGAACGCACTCGGCTTGAGCCGATACACCGTCAACTCAAGTCATTCTGATAGTAGTACCCGGTCGTGACATACCAGCCGCGACGCACTTCCACCGGTCGGTCTCCGTATGTATAGGACACGCGCTCGACCGACAGCAAAGGGAAACCTGCCGGCACGTGCAGCAGGTCGGCCACCGCCGGCTCCGCCGCGACCGCGCGGATCTTTTCCGTCGCGCGGATCATCCGCGTGCCGAACTCCGTCTCGAACATCGCGTAGAGCGGCCCCTTGTACTCGCTCAGCCGCTCGAACGTGAGCCCGCGGAACATCGCGCCCGGCAGCCAGATCTCGTCGAGCACCGTCACTTCGTTCTCGAACTCCAGCAGGCGGCGCACCTGCACGACCGGATCGGCCGGCTTCAGGTCGAGCTGCCGCGCGATCTCGGCCGGCGCGCGCAGGCGACGGCATTCGAGCAGGCGGCTCACGTGCGGATGCTCGGCACCGTCGTCGGCCAGCAGCCGCAGGAAGCGGAACTGCGCGCGATCTTCATTGTGCGTTGCAACAAAAGTGCCCTTGCCCTGCCGCCGGACCACGAGGTTTTCGGCGGCCAGCTCGTCGATCGCCTTGCGGACGGTGCCCTGGCTGACCTTGTAACGGGCCGCCAGCTCCACCTCGCTCGGGATGATCTCGCCGGGCTTCCACTCGCCGGTTTCGAGACTTTGCGTGATTAATGACTTAATCTGCTGGTATAACGGGCTGAACGTCGGCGACGGAGCCGCCGCAGGCGAAGGTGCGGGATCGCTCGCGCCCGGCTGCCCTGGGCCGCCTGCGCCGGTCTGATTCGCGGTATTCGCCTGGTTCGATGTCATGGCGCGCATTTCATCACAAACCGCACTTTTAAGTCCACTCAATTTCCGCAAAACATCTGTCTTATATAAGACATATGATACCGTTTGACTTTGAGCCGGACGGCTCCTACACTCCGGGTCGAGCAAGGGTTCGCGGGTGCAAAAGCGCGTCCCCGGCTACGTGCCACGGCCGTCTCCAGGTTCACCGCGTCTGCCATCGCGAGTCCTCCGCCCTGCTTCAATGCAACACTCCGCACAACGCGCATAGAATGGCGTTTTCGCGAGTGTCCAACGCTTTACCCGTCCTGGAGATTTTCAATGGCTAAGCCCGCAAAGCGTGTTGCCGTCACCGGCGCCGCAGGTCAAATCGCTTACTCCCTGCTGTTCCGCATCGCGAACGGCGACCTGCTCGGCAAGGACCAGCCGGTCATCCTGCAACTGCTCGACCTCCCGCAAGCCCAAGGCGCCGTCAAGGGCGTCGTGATGGAACTCGACGATTGCGCGTTTCCGCTGCTCGCGGGCGTCGTGATCACCGACGATCCGAAGGTCGCATTCAAGGATGCCGACGTCGCACTGCTGGTCGGCGCACGTCCGCGCTCGAAGGGCATGGAGCGCAAGGACCTGCTGTCGGCAAACGCCGAAATCTTCACGGTTCAGGGCGCTGCGCTGAACGAAGTCGCGAGCCGCGACGTGAAGGTGCTGGTCGTCGGCAACCCGGCGAACACGAACGCCTACATCGCGATGAAGTCGGCACCGGATCTGCCGAAGAAGAACTTCACGGCGATGCTGCGCCTCGACCACAACCGCGCGCTGTCGCAGCTCGCAGCGAAGTCGGGCAAGCCGGTCGCATCGATCGAGAAGCTCGCCGTGTGGGGCAACCACTCGCCGACGATGTACCCCGACTTCCGCTTCGCGACCGCCGAAGGCGAATCGCTGCTGAAGCTGATCAACGACGACGTGTGGAACCGCGACACGTTCATCCCGACCGTCGGCAAGCGCGGCGCGGCGATCATCGAAGCACGCGGCCTGTCGTCGGCAGCGTCGGCAGCGAACGCAGCGATCGACCACGTGCGTGACTGGGTCCTCGGCACGAACGGCAAGTGGGTCACGATGGGCATCCCGTCGGACGGCTCGTACGGCATCCCCGAAGACATCATCTACGGCGTGCCGGTCACCTGCGAAAACGGCGAATACAAGCGCGTCGAAGGCCTGGAAATCGACGCGTTCTCGCGCGAGAAGATGGACGGCACGCTGGCCGAGCTGCTCGAAGAGCGCGATGGCGTCGCCCACCTGCTGAAGAACTAAGCATCAAGCACCTCGCCGGGCGGCCCTCGGGCAGCCCGGTTTCGGCCCGGGCCGGCAAGCCGCCGGCCCGGCCGACCGATCCGATCCGCGCACGTTTTGCCGCCCCGCGCTTGCCGCGCCCCCGCCCAGAACGCGTCCGAATCCGATTTTCTCCACGTTGACCCGCTTCCCTGACGTAGACGAGATGGCCGCGCTCACTCCCGCACAAGTGCTGTACGACGGGGCGTCCCCGCCCGCGATCCTGCCCTGCTGTGATCACTACGCGGGCAGCGAAAAGCTGATGCGCAAGTCGCTCGCGCTGCAGGCCGAGCTGGGCCCCGTGTTCGACATCACGCTCGACTGCGAAGACGGCGCCGCCGTCGGCCAGGAAGCCGCGCACGCGGCACTCGTCACCGACATCCTCGGCAGCGACGAGAACCGCTTCGGCCGCGTCGGCGTCCGCATCCACGACTTTTCCCACCCGCACTGGCGCGACGACGTCCGCATCGTGCTGCGCGCATCGCGTGCACCCGCCTACATCACGCTCCCGAAGATCGCCAGCGCCGCCGATGCCGCCGAAATGACCGCGTTCATCGAAGGCACGCGCCGCGAGCTCGGCATCGCGCAGCCGATTCCGGTCGACGTGCTGGTCGAGACGCACGGCGCGCTCGCGCAGGCGGCCGCCCTCGCCGCGTTGCCGACGGTCGGCACGCTGAGCTTCGGGCTGATGGATTTCGTCTCCGCGCACCACGGCGCGATTCCCGATTCCGCGATGCGCTCGCCCGGCCAGTTCGAGCATCCGCTCGTGCGTCGCGCGAAGCTGGAAATCGCCGCGGCCTGCCACGCGCACGGCAAGACGCCGTCGCACAACGTGACGACCGAGGTGCGCGACATGAGCGTCGTCGCCGCCGATGCACGCCGCGCGCGCGACGAATTCGCGTTCACGCGGATGTGGAGCATTCACCCCGCACAGATCCGCCCGATCGTCGACGCATTCGCGCCGCGCACCGACGAAGTCGCGCTGGCCGCCGAGATCCTGCTGGCCGCGCAAGCGGCGGACTGGGGCCCGACGCGCCACGGTGATACGCTGCACGATCGCGCGAGTTACCGCTATTACTGGTCGGTGCTGCGCCGCGCACGGGCCACCGGCCAGCCGGTGCCGGCCGAGGCCGCGCCGCTGTTCGGCCCGGCCGCCGCGGGCAGCGCGCGGTAAGCGCGCGCCGCCGGCCGATACACGAGTTTCATGCATTCGACGACGCGCGAACCGGATAGAGGTTTGCGAAACGACAAAAAACGTAACGGAGCCCGAAAACCTGATATACACGCGGCCAAATAGGTGAAAATAGCGGCCGCTGCGCGCTTTCGGGGCGCGTGCAGTTTCAAACCGGCCGGCGGCGCAGATTGCCGGCCCTTGTCAACTGATTATCGAAAGGTTCTGACTCCATGAAGAAACTCCTGATCGCTACCGCCATCGGCGCCTTGTCCGCCACGATGCTGGTGTCGGCTCCGAGCGCGTTTGCCCAGGGTACGACCACGACGACCGCGAAGAAGGCAGCGGCCAAGCGCCCGGCGCCGGCCAAGCGCATCATCCCGCGCAGCAAGAAGGCACAGGCACGTGCCGCAGCGAAGGTCGATCCGGTACCGGACGGCGCAGTCAAGTGGTCCTGCAAGGAAGGTCTGTCGTTCGACCTCGCCGGTGACATGAAGCGCGACCAGGTCGTCACGGTTCACTGGGCGAAGAAGAACTACAAGCTGCCGCGTCAGGCCACGACGACGGGCGCCGACACGTTCTACGATCCGGCCGCAGGCTTCAAGCTGGTCGTGATCCCGACCAAGGCGATGCTGTTCTCCGACGCGAACGGCGGCGAACGCCTCGCGGACGAATGCGTGACGCCGGAAATGGCGCAAGGCACGCCGGCCCCGACGCAGTCGAACGAGCTGAAGCCGGCAACGAACTAAGCGCGTTCCCATCGGCCCCTCGATGTCCGCCCCGGTCTCCAACGTCCGCCCTGCTCCGGATACGGTACTCGTCGATATCGTCGACTACGTGCTGAATACCGGCATCGACAGCGCGCTCGCGCTGGAGACGGCGCGTCATTGCCTGATCGACACGCTCGGATGCGGACTCGAGGCGCTCTCCTACCCTGCCTGCACCAAGCTGCTCGGCCCCGTCGTGCCCGGCACGATCGTACCGAACGGCGCGAAGGTGCCCGGCACGTCCTTCCAGCTCGATCCCGTCCAGGCCGCCTTCGGCATCGGCGCGATGATCCGCTGGCTGGACTTCAACGACACCTGGCTCGCCGCCGAATGGGGTCATCCGTCCGACAACCTCGGCGGGATCCTGGCGACGGCCGACTGGCTTTCCCGCACGGCCCGCGCGGCCGGCCGCAAGCCGCTCGCGATGCGCGACGTGCTGGTCGCGATGATCCAGGCCCACGAGATCCAGGGCTGCCTCGCGCTCGAGAATTCGTTCAATGCGGTCGGGCTCGACCACGTGCTGCTCGTGAAGGTCGCGTCGACGGCCGTCGTCGGCCGGCTGCTCGGGCTCGCGCGCGACGAGCTGATCAACGCTGTGTCCAACGCGTTCGTCGACGGCCACGCGCTGCGCACCTACCGCCATGCGCCGAACACGGGATCGCGCAAGTCATGGGCGGCCGGCGACGCAACCTCCCGCGCGGTGCGCCTCGCGCTGATCGCGAAAACGGGTGAAATGGGCTACCCGTCGGCGCTCACCGCCAGGACCTGGGGCTTCTACGACGTGCTGTTCGACGGCAAGCCGTTCCGCTTCCAGCGCCCGTACGGCACGTACGTGATGGAGAACGTACTGTTTAAGATCGCGTTCCCCGCGGAATTCCACGCGCAAACGGCCGCCGAGGCCGCGCTGCAGCTGCACGCGCAGCTCGCCGCCGCGGGCCGCACGACCGACGACATCAGCCGGATCACGATCCGCACGCACGCGGCCGCGATCCGCATCATCGACAAGCAGGGCCCGCTCGCCAATCCGGCCGACCGCGACCACTGCATCCAGTACATGGTCGCCGTGCCGCTGCTGTTCGGCCGGCTGACCGCGGCCGACTACGAAGATTCGGCCGCCGCCGATCCCCGCATCGACGCGCTGCGCGCGAAGACCGTGTGCGTCGAGGATCCGCAGTTCACGCAGGATTACCACGACCCGGACAAGCGCTCGATCGCGAATGCACTGACGATCGAGTTCAAGGACGGGTCGAAGCTTGCCGAGGTGGCGGTCGAATATCCGCTCGGCCACCGGCGGCGCCGGGCCGAAGGCATCCCGCTCCTGGTCGAGAAGTTCAGGACCAACCTTGCCCGCCGCTTCCCGGCCAAGCAGCAACAAGCGATTCTCGACGTGTCGCTGGACCAGGCAAAGCTCGAAGCGATGCCGGTCGATGAGTACGTCGATCTGTACGTGATATAGCCGTCATTTACAGGACACGTAGTTTCCTAGCCTTAAACCCAGGAAAATCACCATGGCCCACAATCTCCACAAGACCCTCAAGGAATTCGACAGCGGTTCCGGCAAAGGCAAGTTCTACTCGCTGCCGCAGCTCGGCAAGGAACTGAAGACGAAGATCGAACGCCTGCCGGTGTCGATCCGTATCGTGCTCGAGTCCGTGCTGCGCAACTACGACGGCAAGAAGATCACCGAAGAGCACATCCAGCAGCTCGCGAACTGGAAGCCGAACGACAAGCGCGTCGACGAGATTCCGTTCGTGGTGTCGCGCGTCGTGCTGCAGGACTTCACGGGCGTGCCGCTGCTCGCCGACATCGCGGCCATGCGCGGCGTCGCGGAGCGTACCGGCAAGAACCCGAAGAAGATCGAGCCGCTGGTCCCGGTCGATCTCGTCGTCGACCACTCGGTGCAGATCGACTACTTCCGCCAGAAGGACGCGCTCGACCTGAACATGAAACTGGAATTCCAGCGCAACAACGAGCGCTACCAGTTCATGAAGTGGGGCATGCAGGCATTCGACACGTTCAAGGTCGTGCCGCCGGGCGTCGGCATCGTCCACCAGGTGAACCTGGAATACCTCGCGCGCGGCGTCCACAAGAAGGCGGACGGCGGCGACACCGTGTACTACCCGGACACCCTCGTCGGCACCGACAGCCACACGACGATGATCAACGGCATCGGCGTGGTCGGCTGGGGCGTGGGCGGCATCGAGGCTGAAGCCGGCATGCTCGGCCAGCCGGTGTACTTCCTGACGCCGGACGTCGTCGGCGTCGAGCTGAAGGGCAAGCTGCGCGAAGGCGTGACGGCCACCGACCTGGTGCTGACGATCACCGAAATGCTGCGCAAGGAGAAGGTCGTCGGCAAGTTCGTCGAGTTCTTCGGCGAAGGCACGAAGTCGCTGTCGCTGCCGGACCGCGCGACGATCGGCAACATGGCGCCCGAATACGGCGCGACGATGGGCTTCTTCCCGGTCGACGAAAAGACGATCGAGTACTTCGAAGGCACGGGCCGCACGAAGGCCGAAATCGCCGCGTTCGAAAACTACTTCAAGGCGCAGAAGCTGTTCGGCATCCCGAAGGCCGGCGACATCGACTACACGAAGGTCGTCACGCTCGATCTGACGACGGTCGCGCCGTCGCTGGCCGGCCCGAAGCGCCCGCAGGACCGCATCGAGATCGGCCACGTCAAGTCGACGTTCACCGACCTGTTCTCGAAGCCGGTCGCGGAAAACGGCTTCGCGAAGAAGGCGGAAGACCTGGCCGCGCAATACACGACGAGCAACGGCGTCGACGTGAAGAACGGCGACATCCTGATCGCCGCGATCACGTCGTGCACCAACACGTCGAACCCCAGCGTGCTGCTGGCCGCCGGCCTGCTCGCGAAGAAGGCGGTCGAGGCCGGCCTCACGGTCGATCCGAAGATCAAGACCTCGCTCGCGCCGGGATCGCGCATCGTCACCGAGTACCTGACGAAGACGGGCCTGCTGCCCTACCTGTCGAAGCTCGGCTTCGAAGTCGCGGCCTACGGCTGCACGACCTGTATCGGCAACGCGGGCGACCTGACGCCGGAGCTGAACGAAGCGATCACGAAGAACGACATCGTCGCGGCAGCCGTGCTGTCGGGCAACCGTAACTTCGAAGCGCGTATCCACCCGAACATCCGCGCGAACTTCCTCGCGTCGCCGCCGCTGGTCGTCGCCTACGCGATCGCCGGCAACATCACGCGCGACCTGATGACCGAACCGGTCGGCAAGGGCAAGGGCGGCCGCGACATCTACCTCGGCGACATCTGGCCGACGAGCGAAGAAATCCACGCGCTGCTCAAGTTCGCGCTCGACCCGAAGAAGTTCGAGGACAACTACTCGAAGCTGACCAAGAAGGGCGACCTCTGGAGCAAGATCGAGGGCGAATCGGGCCAGGTCTACGACTGGCCGAAGTCGACGTACATCGCCGAGCCGCCGTTCTTCGGCAACGACTTCTCGATGGAACCGGCTGCGTCGATCCCGACGGTCAAGGGCGCGCGCGCACTGGGCATCTTCGGTGACTCGGTCACGACCGACCACATCAGCCCGGCAGGCTCGATCAAGGAAGACTCGCCGGCAGGCAAGTGGCTGAAGGAAAACGGCGTGCAGAAGGCCGACTTCAACAGCTACGGCTCGCGCCGCGGCAACCACGACGTGATGATGCGCGGCACGTTCGCGAACGTCCGGATCAAGAACCTGATGATCCCGCCGAAGGCGGACGGCACGCGCGTCGAAGGCGGCCTGACGATCCACCAGCCGAGCGGCGAACAGCAGTCGATCTATGATGCAGCGATGCAGTACGTTGCCGCCGGCACGCCGACGGTCGTGTTCGCAGGCGAAGAGTACGGCACGGGCTCGTCGCGCGACTGGGCCGCGAAGGGCACGCAACTGCTCGGCGTGAAGGCCGTGATCGCACGCAGCTTCGAGCGCATCCACCGCTCGAACCTGGTCGGCATGGGCGTGCTGCCGCTGCAGTTCAAGGGCGCGGACAGCGTCCAGTCGCTCGGCATCACCGGTGAAGAAACGTACGACATCGAAGGCCTCGGCGACGACTTCAAGCCGCAACAGGACGTCACGCTCGTGATCCACCGCAAGAACGGCGAATCGCAGCGCGTGCAGGTGCTGCTGCGTATCGATACGCCGATCGAAGTCGACTACTACAAGCACGGCGGGATCCTGCCGTTCGTGCTGCGCTCGCTGCTCGCAGCGTAAGCGGCCTGCACCTTGCAGGTGCCGCAGCCGCCTCGCGGGCGGTTGCGGCCGATTTGGATGCCCGACCTCGTGTCGGGCTTTTTTTGCCTGCGCTACGCCGCGTGACCGGTCGTGCGGCGCGTCACGCCGCCTTGTCGGCCCGCGCCTTCGTGCCTGCGTCCGCTCGCCGGGTGTTCTTCTTCAGATGCGTGCGGTTGTAGTCGATCGCCGCGCGTACCAGATTCTTCAGTGCCCGCTTGTCGAGCTTGTCGCCTTCGAAGAAATCGATCGCACGCCGCGCATTGCCGTCGAGGCCGTCGTTAAAGAGCTTGTCGGGATCGGGCAACTGCGCGCCGTGCATGAAGGTCAGTTTCACCTTGCCCTTGTGCGCGTTCGCCACCGCAATCATCCCGTCGCACGACCATACGGGGCTGCCCATCCATTTCCATTCCTCGACGATGCCCGCTTGCGCGTCGAGGATCGTCTGGCGCAGGTCGGCGAAGGTCTTGCCGCGCCAGTCGGCGATGCCGGCGATCAGCGCGTCGATACGCTCCGACGGCGTGAGATCCGTTGTGCTCATGCGCGAGCCTCCGTGGCTTCGTCGGGGCGTGCCAGCACCTGTTCGAGCGAGTCGAAGAAGCGGACCCAGCCGTGCTGCGCACCGCGGTACGCCTGCTCCTGGTCGTGACGGAAGCCGACCTGTTCCATCCGCAGGTGCGTGCCGCGCGGCGTTGGCGTGAGCGTCCACGTGACGACGCTTTCGAGGCCGTACGCGGCCCACGTGTAGGACAGCGTGCGCGGCGGTTCGATCGCCAGCACGGTGCAGTCGACCGAGCCCCAGTCCGCACGGAAGCTGAAGGCGCGGCCCGCGACGGGCTCGAAGTCGCTCTTCATCAGCCACGCCTCGATCAGGTGCGGCTGCGTGAGCGCGCGCCAGATCTTCTCCGGCGGATGAGGCAGCTCCCGGTCGACGACGACGGAGCGCGTTTCGGTGGTGGCCTGGTTCATTACTGGTCCATCCTTTTCAGAAGAGCTTCGAGGGCATCGAACCGGGTCTGCCAGAAGCCGGCCATCTGGCTCGTCCAGTCGATCAACGGGGCCAGCGCTTGAGGCTGCGCGCTGTAGTGCGTCTGCCGGCCTTCGTGACGGTCGCTCACGAGCCCGGCCTGCTTCAGGACGCCCAGATGCTTCGAGACGGCCGGCTGCGAGACGCCCGCATGGGCCGTCAGCGCGGCAACCGTCAGCTCGCCGTCCGCGCACAGCCGCTCGAAGAGCGCGCGGCGCGTGGGATCAGCCAGTGTCCTGAAAAGCATGTCGTGTGCGTTCTGCATGTCCAAATCCATAACCCGATGGTTATGAATTGAAGCATATCCGCTGATCGACGCACGTCAAGGCGGAATCTCGCGAACGACGCCACGCGATCTTGCGCGTGCCCGCTATCCGCCGCGCCGGGGCGTCCACGCCACCGAATTCGAACTTTTCCTCTAATCCGCAATTGCCGCATGCGATCCGAAAGACACCCGCAAGACTGCCGGAAGCACCGTTCCACAGTTCGGGAAACGTTTGCGGTCGAGCGACCCCAATTTTGTGCACGCGCGAATCCGTTCCTGCCGTGTCGCGGCGCTTGACCACATAGTGCGACGCGGCGTGCGACTACGACCGGTCGCGCGCGATGCGTTCACACGGCGATTCGCTCCGCGATCGCGCACGTTCCGGCGTCGCGGCGAGCGACTCGTGCGCGCGAGCGTCGCGCGCCGCTGCGCCGCCGTATCGCGAACCGGTTCCGCTCGCCGCTGCCGCAATTCCCATACGCGCATGACGCAGCACAGGCGTGCACCCGCGCCGATGTCAGAACTGACAGCTATGGAAAATGGCAGCTACCCGAACGGCACCGACGCCCTACGCTCGTCACCGCTCGCGGCCCCACAAGGGCCGGGGGTTCCAGTAACGTCGCCTCTCCTAAAAAAGGACTCCCGATGAAAAGGAACACCTGGTTTGCCCTTCCCCTTCCGTCACCCCGCCGCCTCGCGTGCGTGGCACCGTTCGTGTTCGCCGCCGCCGCGGCGCATGCGACGACGGATTGGGTCGATACGCATACGAAGGCCTTTCTGACCGGCCCGCAGTTGATGGCGCGCAGCGCGGCGCCGTCGCTCGAACTGGCAGGCGGTGAAACGACCAACGTCGTCGTCAGCCTGAAACTGCGCAACGCCGCGCAGCTCAAGCAACTGGCGCGCGACGTGAACCGGCCCGGCAGCGCGCATTACCGCCAGTACCTCACGCACGAGCAGTTCCTCGCCAACTACGCGCCGACCGATGCGCAGGTCAAGTCGGTCGTCGACTATCTGCACAAGAGCGGCTTCGTGAACGTCGAGGTCGCGCCGAACCGCCTGCTGGTCTCCGCCAGCGGCACGGCCGCCACGGTGAAGACCGCATTCAACACGTCGCTCGTGCACTTCGACTACGCGGGTCACTCGGGCTTCGCGAACACGTCGACTGCGCAGGTGCCGCGCGCGCTCGGCGACGTCGTCGGCTCGGTGCTCGGGCTGCAGAACGTTGCACACGCGCGGCCGCTGCTGCGCATCGGCAACGTGTCGAAGCCGCAGGCGCTGGCAGCCGGCACGGCGACCGGCCACTATCCGAAGGAATTCCCGGGCCTCTACAACGCAACCGGCGTGCCGACCGCAGCCGGCGTCACCGTCGGCATCATCACGATCGGCGGCGTGTCGCAGACGCTGCAGGACCTGAAGCAGTTCACGTCGAGCAACGGCTACGGCGCGGTGTCGACGCAGACCATCAAGACGAACGGCACCGGCGGCAGCTACACCGATGACCAGGAAGGTCAGGGCGAATGGGATCTCGACAGCCAGTCGATCGTCGGCTCGGCCGGCGGCCAGGTCGGCAAGCTCGTGTTCTACATGGCCGACCTCAATGCGAGCGGCAACACGGGCCTCACGCAGGCGTTCAACCGCGCGGTGTCGGACAACACCGCGAAGGTGATCAACGTATCGCTCGGCTGGTGCGAGACCGACGCGAGCGCGGACGGCACGCTCGACGCTGAGGAACAGATCTTCACGACCGCCGCGGCGCAAGGCCAGACGTTCTCCGTTTCGTCGGGTGACGAAGGCGTGTACGAGTGCAACAACCGCGGCTATCCGGACGGCTCGAACTACACGGTGTCGTGGCCGGCATCGTCGCCGCACGTGCTCGCGATCGGCGGCACGACGCTCTACACGACGTCGTCGGGCGCGTTCTCGAGCGAGACGGTGTGGAACGAAGGGCTCGACGGCAACGGCAAGCTGTGGGCGACGGGCGGCGGCGTCAGCACGATCCTGCCCGCGCCGTCGTGGCAGTCGGGCAGCAACCGCCAGTTGCCGGATGTCGCGTTCGACGCCGCGCAAAGCACCGGCGCGTACATCTACAACTACGGCCAGTTGCAGCAGATCGGCGGCACGAGCCTCGCCGCGCCGATCTTCACCGGCCTCTGGGCGCGCCTGCTCGCAGCGAACGGCACGGGCCTCGGCTTCCCGGCCGGCAAGTTCTACGCCGACATTCCGTCGAACCCGTCGCTCGTGCGCTACGACGTGGTGTCGGGAAACAACGGCTATCAGGGGTATGGCTACAACGCAGGCACTGGCTGGGATTACACGACCGGCTTCGGCAGCCTGAACATCGCGAACCTCAACCAGCTGATCAAGTCGGGCGGGTTCTAAGCGAAGCGTGAAGGCCGGCGCGTGGCGGTGTTCTGCCGCGCGCCGGCTCGAGACGTTCCCGCGATCGTCGTTCGGCCATCGGCTTGCGCCGCAACCGCGCGCCACCCTACTCCGTCGCCTGCTCGCCCACGCGCTCCGACGCGGCCGGCACACCGGCCCGATGCGACGGCGCAAAGAGCCGCAATCCGCTGGCGACACTCGCGGCCCCGGCGAAGCCCGCGCCGAGCATCAGCGCGAGCGTCGGCCCGTGGCGCCCCGCGATCCCGAACGACAGCGCGACGAGTGCCGCGCCCGTCGCCTGCCCGATCAGCCGCGCGGTCGCGATGATCCCGCTCGCGCCGCCGCTGCGCTCGGGCGGTGCGCTCGACATCAGCGCCTTCAGGTTCGGCGACTGGAAGAAACCGAAGCCCGCGCCGCACAGCATCATCCGCCAGCCGATGTCGATGACGCCGGGCGCCGCCGGCAACGCGGCGAGCGACACCATGCCCGCGCTCAGCAACGCCAGACCGATCGCGCCGAGCAGGCCCGGCGGATAGCGATCCGACAAGCGCCCCGCGATCGGCGCGGCGAGCGCGACGATCGCCGACCATGGCGTCATCAGGAAGCCCGTCTCGACCGCATTGCGATGCAGGACGGTTTCGAAATAGAACGGCAGCGACACGAACGCGAGCCCCTGTGCAGCGAACGCGCACACCGCGGTCAGCGCGGACAGCGTGAACACCGGCCGGCGAAACAGGTCGACCGGCAGCATCGGCGCCGGGTGCCCGGCCTGACGGCGAATCAGCAGCCAGCCGAAGGTGAGCGCGACCGCGGCCGCCGCGAACACGATGGAAAGCGGCCCGCGCTGCGCGAACTCGCCGAGCGCGAAGATCAGCGACGCGAACGTGATCACGTTGAACAGCGCCGCGACCGGATCGAACGCATGCTTGCCGCGCGCCGTCTGCGGCAGCGACGGAATCGCCACGGCAAGCGCGAACACGCCGAGCGGCACGTTCACCGCGAACAGCCACGGCCATGCGGCGACCGACAGGATCAGCGAAGCGATGGTCGGCCCCACCGCGAACGACACGCCGACCACGAGCGCGTTGAAGCCGACGCCACGCCCGAGCCGGTGCGCGGGAAACAGGCCGCGGATCAGCGCGACGTTCACGCTCATGATCGCGCTCGCACCGAAGCCCTGCACGATCCGCGCGGCCGTCAGCATCGGCAGCGTCGACGCGAGCGAGCAGCCGAGCGACGCCACCGTGAACACCGCGAGCCCGGCGACATACACGCGCTTGTGGCCGACGATATCGCCGAGCGACGCGAACGGCAGCAGCGTCGCGACCATCGCGAGCTGGTACGCGTTGATGATCCAGACAGACGCGGCCGGCGACGCATGCAGGTCGGCGGCAATCGCGGGCAGCGCGGTGTTCGCGATCGCGGTGTCGAGCGTCGCGAGCGCGACGGCGAGCAGCACGGCGGACATCGCGCGCCAGTTGACGGCCGGCTCATGCGCGCCGGCGGGGGAAGCGAATTCGGACAAGATGAGGCTCGGCTGACGAGCGACGCGTTGCGCCGCGTCGCGGATTGGACTCGCGGCGGCGTTCCGGACGCACCGCACGGAACGCGCGCCGCCGCGCCCCGTATTGTTGCAGAGCCGCATCGAACGTGCAGGCGGCCGCCTCGTCAGTCAGCGAAATGAAAGCAAATGCATGGCCGCGCAGGATGCACGGCCACGCAGGCTCGCCGCGTCAGCTCACCGCGCGCCGCGCATTACGACCGCGCAGCCATTCGAGCGCCAGCAGCAGGCTCGTCGAGAAGATGATCAGGATCGTTGCGAGCGCAGCGATCGTCGGGCTGATGTTCTCGCGGATGCCGGTGAACATCTGGCGCGGCAGCGTCGTCTGGTCGGCGCCCGCGAGGAACAGCGTGACGACGACTTCGTCGAACGACGTCGCGAACGCGAACAGCGCGCCGGACATCACGCCCGGTGCGATCACCGGCAGCGTCACGCGGAAGAACGTCGACACCGGATTCGCGCCGAGCGACAGGCTCGCGCGCACGAGGTTCTGGTTGAAGCCCTGCAGGGTTGCCGCCACCGTCGTCACGACGAACGGCACGCCGAGCGCCGCGTGCGCCGCGATCAGCCCCGTGTAGGTGTTCGCGAGCCCGAGCGGCGCGAAGAACAGGTACATGCCGACACCGACCACGACGACCGGCACGATCATCGGCGACAGCAGCACGGCCATCAGCAGCCCCTTGCCGCGGAAGTCGGCCTTCGTGAGGCCGATCGCGGCGAGCGTGCCGAGCACGGTCGCGACGACGGTCGCCGACGGCGCGACGATGAAGCTGTTCTTCGCGGCCATCCGCCACTCGTCCGATGCGATCAGGTTCTCGTACCAGCGCATCGAGAAGCCCGGGATCGGATAGACGAGGAACGTGCTCGACGAGAACGACAGCGGCACGATCGCGAGCACCGGCAGGATCAGGTACAGCAGCGTCAGCACGACGAGCACGCGCAATGCGACGTACCACGCGCGCTCGACGAACGACATGTGCGGCGCGAACAGCGGCCTGGCGAGTTTCATGGTTCGAATCCCCTTCCCGTTTCGTTGCACGCGGCGCTCAGCCGAGGCTCACGTTGGTGCGCGTGAAGCGCCCGTACACCGCGTACAGCACGAGCGTCGCCGCGAGCAGCAGCCCGCCGAGCGCGCACGCCATACCCCAGTTGATCGTCACGTTCGTGAAGTACGCAACGTAGTAGCTGACCATCTGGTCGTTCGGCCCGCCGAGCAGCGCGGGCGTGATGTAGTAGCCGATCGCGAGAATGAACACGAGCAATGCACCCGCGCCGACGCCCGGGTAGGTCTGCGGCACGTACACGCGCCAGAACGCGGCGAACGGATGGCTGCCGAGCGACACGGCCGCGCGCTGGTAGGTCGGCGGAATCGACTTCATCACGCTGTACAGCGGCAGGATCATGAATGGCAGCAGGATGTGCGTCATCGAGATATACACGCCGACGCGGTTGAACAGCAGCGTCAGCGGATGCGAGATCAGCCCGCTGCCGATCAGCGCCGTATTGATGAGCCCTTCGCTCTGCAGCAGCACGATCCACGCGGCGACGCGCACGAGCACCGACGTCCAGAACGGAATCAGCACGAGGATCATCACGAGGTTCGCGCGCCGCTCCGACAGCGTCGAGATCCAGTATGCGAGCGGATAGCCGAGCAGCAGCGCGAACAGCGTGACGGCGACGCCGATCACGAACGTGCGGCCGAAGATCGCGAGATAGATCGACTGGTCGGGGTCGGCCTGCACGATGTGGCCGAAGCCGTCCTGCTTGTGGTCGAGCGCGGCGAGCAGGTAGAACGGCGAATACGCGCTGCCGTTCTTCGCGATCGCCTGCCAGTAGGCGGCGTCGCCCCAGCGCGAATCGAGCTCGACCAGCTTGTCGCGCGTCTGCGCGGGCGTCAGTGCCGCGTCGCCAGCCCCACCCTCGCCCCTCAGCGGCATCGCGCGCGCCGTCTTCGCGACGAGCGAGCGATAGCCTGGAATCTCGGTGTTCAACCGCCGCGCGAGCGCACCCATCGCCTCGCTGTCGGCCACCTTCGTCATGTCGGCCGCGAGTGCGACATACGCGGCGTCGGCCGGCGGCGCCTTGCGGTCCCAACTCGACAGCGCCCTGACCGTGTTCGGCAGCGCTGCGGCGATCTCGGGGTTCTGCACCGCGCGCGTGAGCAGCGCGCCGATCGGCACGACGAAAATCAGCAGCAGGAAAATCGCGAGCGGCGCGACCAGCAGCAGTGCCATCGTGCGCTTGCGGGCCTCGGCGGCCTTCAGCTCGCGCTTGAGCGCGGCGTTCGACGGCGAGGAAGGCGCGATCGTCATCGTATTCAACGGTTCTCTCCGGCCGGGCACGATCCGGCGGAAGGCCGCGCGACACGATCGACGCGTCGCACGGCCGGTTGCATCAGGATGCCTGAACGACGGTTACTTCGTCGCCCACGCGGCGAAACGCTGCTCGAGCTCGTCGCTGTGGTCGGTCCAGAAGCCGATGTCTTCCAGCACCGCGTTCTTGCCGTTGGCCGGCGAGTTCGGCAGGTTCGCGAGCGTCTTCGCGTCGAGCGACTTGATCGCCGCGATGTTGGTCGGGCCGTACGCGATGTGCTGCGCGTAGCCCTGCTGCGGCTTCGGCGTCAGCGTGTACGCGATGTACTGCTCGGCCAGCGCCTTGTTCGGCGAGCCCTTCGGAATCGCCCAGTAGTCGAGGTCGTAGATGCTGCCGTTCCACACGACCTTCAGGTTCTTGCCTTCCTTCTGCGCGGCGTCGATGCGGCCGTTGTACGCGGTCGACATCACGACGTCCCCGGCCACGAGGAACTGCGGCGGCTGCGCGCCCGCTTCCCACCACTGGATGTACGGCTTCAGCTCGTCGAGCTTCTTGAACGCGCGGTCCTGGCCGGCCTTCGTGCCGAGCACCTTGTACACGTCCTTCGGCGCGACGCCGTCGGCCATCAGCGCGAATTCGAGGTTGTAGCGCGCGCCCTTGCGCATGCCGCGCTTGCCGGGGAATTTCTTCACGTTCCAGAAATCGGCCCAGCCGGTCGGCGCCGATTTCAGCTTGTCCGCGTTGTACGACAGCGCCGTCGACCACACGAAGAAGCCGACGCCGCACACCTGCGGCGACTCCGGAATCAGGTCGGATTTCTTCGCGATCTTCGACCAGTCGAGCTTCTCGTACAGCCCTTCGTCGCAGCCGCGGTTCAGGTCGCCCGATTCGACTTCGACCACGTCCCAGTTGACGTGCTTCGCCTCGACCATCGCCTTCACTTTCGCCTGCTCGCCGTTGTATTCGACGGCCGTGACCTTGTTGCCGGTCGCCTTCTCGAACGGCTGGTTGAACGCGGCCTTCTGTGCGTCGCCGTTCGCGCCGCCGAAGTTGACGACCGTGAGTTCGGCAGCCGATGCCGATGCGCCGACGACGGCGAGCGCCAATGCCAGCGCGGTGCGCCGTGCGGTAATGCGTGCTCGGTTCATGGTGGTTCCTCTCCTCTCGTGGTGGAAGTGGGCAGTTGTTGTTGACGACGTGCTACGGAAAATCGGGAAAACCCTGCTCAAGCGAACACGCGCAGGTGTTCGGGCGAGAACGCGAGCGCGACCGGCGCGCCGGGCGAGAACGCATCGAGCGCGCCGGTGCCGAGCGGCACCTTCACGAAGCATTCGTCCTGGCCGGGCAGCGCGCAGCGCATGCGCACGTGGTCGCCGAAATAGATGAGGCTGCGCGCCTCGCCGCTCAGCTGGTTGGCGGCCGCGCCGTTCGCGTGTCCGTTCGCGCCGTGCGCGGCGAGGCTCATGCGTTCGGGGCGGATGCACGCGACGGCCGGCGCCCCCTCGGCCGCCTCGCCGATGCGGCGGCCGACGAGCCTGGTGCCGTCGTCGAGCCTGAATTCGCAGAATTCGCCGTCGACGCGCGCGATGGTGCCGCGCAGCCGGTTGCTGTCGCCGATGAAGTTCGCGACGAATTCGTTGCACGGCGATTCGTACAGGCGGTCGACGGTGTCGAGCTGCTGCACGATGCCCTTGTCGAACACGGCGACGCGATCGGACATCGTCAGCGCCTCGCCCTGGTCGTGCGTCACGTACACGAAGGTCACGCCGAGTTTTTCGTGCAGCGCCTTCAGTTCGTACTGCATGTGTTCGCGCAACTGCTTGTCGAGCGCGCCGAGCGGCTCGTCCATCAGCACCAGCTTCGGCTCGAACACGAGCGCGCGCGCCAGCGCGATGCGCTGCTGCTGGCCGCCCGACAGCTGCGCCGGGTAGCGCTTCGCGAAGCGCTCCATCTGCACCATCTTCAGCGCGTGCGCGACGCGTTCCGCGCGCTCGGCCGCCGGCAGCTTGCGCACGGTCAGCGGATACGCGACGTTCTGCTCGACCGTCAGGTGCGGAAACAGCGCGTAGTTCTGGAACACCATGCCGATGTTGCGCTTGTGCGGCGGCACGTTGTTCAGCAGCTCGCCGTCGAGGCGGATCTCGCCGCCGGTCGGGAATTCGAAGCCGGCCAGCATCATCAGGCAGGTGGTCTTGCCCGAGCCGGACGGCCCGAGCAGCGTCAGGAATTCCCCGCGGTGGATATCGAGGTCGAGCGATTTGACGACCAGCGTCTCGCCGTCGTAGGTCTTCCGCACGCCGCGAAAGCTGACGATCACATCATCGGACTTCATCGTGGCTGTCCCCTTGCTTCGCGACAATTGATTTTGAGATGCGAGCCACTATACGGCGCCCACGGTTCTACAATAGGGAACCATTTCAATATTACTAGTAGGACCACTTTGGATACCGTGATCCTCGCCGACTGGCTCTCCGCCCGCCTCGACCGCAGCTCGCCCGAGCCGATGTACCGGCAGTTGCTGCAGCAGATGCAGCAGGCCATCCTGACCGGGGAATTGGGGCCAGGAACGAAGCTGCCGAGTTCGCGCACGCTCGCGGCCGACCTGTCGATCGCGCGCAATACCGTGCTGCACGTGTACGACCAGCTGACGGCCGAAGGTTACGTGCTGACGACCACCGGCAGCGGCACCTACGTGGCCGACACGCGGCCGGATGCCGCGGCGATCCACGTGCCGGGCGCCGTGCCGCCGCCGTCGAGCGCCGATGAACCGCCGCTGCCGGACGCGCAGGGCGGCCTGTCGATGCGCGGCCGCCAACTGATCGAGCATGCGGGCGTGTCGCGGCGCCAGTGGGGCGCGTTCATGCCGGGCGTGCCGGACGTGTCGGAATTCCCGAGCCGGACGTGGAGCCGCCTGCAGGCGCGGCTGTGGAAGGAAGCGAATCCCGAGCTGCTGACCTATGCGCCGGGCGGCGGCTACCGGCCGTTGCGGCGCGCACTCGCCGATTACCTGCGCGTCGCGCGCTCGGTCAAATGCACGCCGGACCAGGTGATCATCACGACGGGCATCCACCAGTCGATCGATCTCGCGGTGCGGCTGCTGTCCGACATCGGCGATCGCGCATGGGTCGAGGAGCCGTGCTACTGGGGCGTACGCAGCGTATTGCAGGCGGCCGGCCTCACGCTGACGCCGGTGCCGGTCGACCAGGAAGGGCTCGACCCACGTGCCAGCGACATGCAGCATCCGCCGCGGCTCGTGCTCGTCACGCCGTCGCATCAGTACCCGCTCGGGATGGTGATGAGCCTCGCGCGTCGCCGGATGCTGCTCGAATACGCGCGCCAGCACCGCTGCTGGATCATCGAGGACGACTACGACAGCGAGTTCCGCTACGGCAGCCGCCCGCTCGCATCACTGCAGGGGCTCGACGATGGCGGCCGCGTGATCTACGTCGGCAGCCTCGGCAAGATGCTGTTCCCGGGGCTGCGGATGGGCTACATGGTCGTGCCCGAGCATCTGGTCGACACGTTCCGCACCGGGCTGTCGGAGTTGTACCGCGAGGGCCAGCTGATGCAGCAGGCCGTGCTCGCCGAATTCATCATGGACGGCCACCTGACTTCGCACGTCAGACGAATGCGCACGCTGTACGGCGAGCGCCGGCAACTGATGATCGACGCGATCCGCGCGCGTTTCGGCGACGCGCTGCCCGTGATGGGCGACGAGGCAGGCCTGCATCTCGTGCTTGGCCTGCCCGACGCCTGCGACGATCGCGCGGTCACGCAGAGCGCGTTCGATGCGGGCGTGATCGTGCGCCCGCTCACCAGCTATTACAGCAGCCTCGACACCGCGCGGCGCGGCCTGCTGCTCGGCTATGCGTGCGTCCCGCACGAAGGCATCGGCCCCGCGTTCGACACGCTCGCGAACACCATCGAGCGACACCTGCCGCAGGACCTCACGCGCGCGGCATAGCGGCGCTCATGCGCCGCGCCGCCCGCGCTTCTCACCTTACCGCGCGCTGCCCGCCCCGCGATCGAGCGATGCCGCACGCACCGCTTCGCCGGGCCTCGTGAACACGCGCTGCCGCAGCGCGGCGATCTGCGCGTCGCGATCCTGCGGCGTCAGGCCCGCCGACTCGATCTGCGTACGCTGCGCCGCATAGTCCGCATAGCGGCTCTGCCACGACGCGTCGTCCTGCTGCAGCTGCGCGACGCGCGCGGCGGCTTCGGGGCCGAGCGTCTGCGTCAGTTGCGCGCGCATCGCATCGGGCGTCGCCCCGCTCTTCTGCAACTGCGCGATCTGGTCGATCGCGGCGCGCTGCTTGTCGATGCGCTGCTGCGCGGCGCGTTCGTCGGCCGGCATCTGCTGTTCGAGCGCAGCGAGCCGCTCGGCCTTCTGCGCATCCGTCAGCGTCCGATCCTGGGTGATCTTCAGCCGCGCGAGATCGTAGCGCTGCCGCCACTGCTCCGCACCGAAAAACGGCTGGCTCCAGTCACCGAGCGTGCGATATGCAATCGACGCGCGCTGGTCGAGCGCGAGCTGCAGTGCGCCGAGGTCGGACTTGTCGACCGCGCCGGCATCGCGCAGTTTCGCGAGTGCGTCGAGATACGCGCGATAGCGATGCCATACGTCGAGCGCCTCGACCTGCGCCACGGTGCCGTCGAGTTGTGCGGCAATCTCGCGCACGACGAACGCATCGAGCGCGGGCCCGCCCAGGTCGCTCTGCGCGGTCAGGCAGTAGTCGAAGAAGTCGCGCACCGCGCGCGACTTCGCGAGATGGCCGCCGGCATCGAGCGGCAACCGGGGCGCGCTGGAGCCGGCCAGCGACGGCGGCGGGCCCGCGCTTGCCGACACGGCGGCCTGCGGCGGTGCGGCAGCCAATCCGCCTGCCGCCGGCACATCCGGCGCATCGCCGCCAGCGCCCGTCCCGCGATGCCGGCTCGCACCGCTCCACATCGCCACGCCGGCAATCGCCGCCAGCCCCACGACACCATAAATCATGGCGCGCCGCGCCAGCGGCGCGCGTCCTTCACGTACCGTCATCGATTACACGCCCGCCAGCTTCAGCCGGTTCGCATGCGTGCGGATCACCGCGACCGGATCTTCCGCATACGCACCGCGCACGCCGAGCAGCTGGTTGACCTCGTCGAGGTGGTTCCACTTGTAGCTCGTGCTCAGCACCTTGCCGTACAGCGCACTGCACTTCGACACGAGCCCGTCGTTCTGCCCGGAGCCGCGGTTGATCATCACCGTGCCGGTGCCGAGCAGCGCGAGCGTCGACAGATCGAGTGCGTTCGCCGGATCGACGACCGGAATGGTGCTCGTATCCGTCGCCCCCGTGACGCCGAACAGCGAGAGCGTCGGCTGGATCGCCGTGCCGGCCCACGAGTACAGCAGATGCGTGTTGCCGCCGACGGTTTCGGTCGGCGCACCGGTCTGGCAACTGCCCGGCGCACCCAGGCCCGCGCTCGGGTAGTTCTGGTTGTATGTGGCGGCCCGTGCGGTGGTCAGCGTCTGCAGCGCGGCGAGCGCGTCCTGGTTCGTGTTGTGGCTGCTGCTCGTCAGGATCCCGAACACATTGACGAACGCGGCGATCACCGAAGACGAAAGCCCGGTCGGATCGTACGCAAGCACGTTCTGCACGAAGTCGGCGAACTCGGAGCCGCGATGCGGCGTGCCGATCGTCGTCACCGACGCGACGAGATCGGGCGCGACGGCCGCGACATAGCGAGACGTGAGCCCGCCCTGGCTGTGGCCGACGAGATTGACCTTGGTCGCCCCCGTCGCCGCGAGCACCGTCTTCACGTAAGCGAGCAACTGTTCGCCGCGCCCGCTCGGGCCGTCGTCGCTCTGGAACCCCGACAGGTTCGCGACGTAGACGGTCGCCCCGTTCTGTTGCAGGTCCTCCTGGATCCCGTACCAATACTCGAGCACGCCGGCGTACTTGTCGGTACCTGTGAGCCCATGCACGAGGATGATCGGATAACGCGTCGCCGCGTAGCCATCGGCGGGCGCGGTCGCCGCCATCGCCGCTTGCGTCGTCGCGAGCGTCATTGCCGCAGTCGTCCCCGCGAACGGCGCGATGCTCATCGCGCATGCCACTGCCCCTGCCACCACCCTGGAACGCATCGTATTGGCCATGCATGTTCTCCTGATTATTGTGCTGCCGGTGCGAATGAAGCCGAATCGACACGCACTATGCGTCGCCAGCATCGCGACCACCGTGTGCGTCGAATGCGGGAGTGAATCACGAGTCGCGAACGTTTGCGCCCTGACTAGACACGGTTCTCTAATCGGTTGACGCGCCCCGCCCGTTCGGGCGGGGCCGCGTTCATGCATGCGCATGCTGCAATGCACACGCGCGATGCGCTACAACTTCGCACTCACGCGCACCCACGCGGTCCGGCCCGGCTCCATCACCGGCGCGTTCGCCGGATAGCCGAATCCCGCGTTGCCGGCGAGGTTCAGGTGCTCGGTGTAGGCCTTGTTCAGCACGTTGTCGACGCCGACCGAGATCTGCACGGTCTTGCTGACGTTGTATTGCGTATGCAGCGAGAGCACACCGAATCCGGCGCTCGGGCCGAAGTCCTTGCCGACCACGTTGCCCTCGTTCAGCGCATAGCGGTGCTGCGGCGCAACGATGCGCCACTGCCCCCCTGCCGACCACACACCACGCGTGTATTCGACCCCGATGCGCGCCTCGAGCGGCGGCATCTGCGGCAACGGATCGCCGGTTGCGACGTTGCGCCCCCATGCATACGCGAGCGACGTCTCGACGCGCAGCGGCGAAACCGGTTTCCACGACACGCCCGCTTCGCCACCCATGATCTGCGCGTTGACGTTGGTTGCCTGCGTGGTCGGGCCCATCATGCCGGCCGCGTAGTTGAACAGGATGAAGTCCTGAACATAACCCGCATACGCCGACACCCATGCATCGAGCCGGTCGCTCTTGTATTGCGCACCGATGTCGAGCTGCGTGGTCTTCTCCGGCTGCACCGCCGAAAACGCGTTGACCGAACCGGCGGGCCCGCGCTTCGCGGAAAACAGCTCCCAGTAGTCGGGATAGCGCTCCGTATGGCCGACGCCCGCGTACCACGTGACCGGCAGCGACGCGAGATCGCGCTCGTAGCGGACGAAACCGCTCGGCAGCACGCGCGTGCGATCGTCGTCGAAGGTCGGGTTCGGCATGCTCTTCATCATGCCGCTCGTCGTCGCGCGCTTGTCGCGTGCGCTCGCATAGTCGACACGCGCGCCGCCGATCACGCGCGACACGTCGCTCGCGTGCCACGTCAACTCGCCGAACACGCCTGCGTTCCACATCGTCGCCTGCGCATTCCATGGCTTGTCGCCGTAGTTCTGCCGCCCCATCGCCGAGCGCGAGTCGAGCCGGTTCGATTGCGCATCGACGCCCGTCACGAGCTTGAAGTCGTCGGCAAGACGGAACGTCGCGGCCGCGCGCGCGCCGAACGTGCGACGCCGCACTTCCGACGCCATCCGCATCGGCATGCTGCTGGTCGGGTCCGGTTGCCGCAGCGTAGTGTTGTCCATCACGTGATCGGCTTCGTTGTAGTACACGCGCGCTTCGATCCGGTCGAGCACGTCGCCGAGATGCCGCTTGTCGAACGACAGGCCGAACGTCTCGCGGCGGAAATGCGCGCCATCCATCCCGCGCCCCGCGTAGCGCGCATAGCCGTCGCCGGTGCCGGCGGTCAGCTCGACGCGCGTGTGGTCGTCCGGCGTCCAGCCGAGCGCCGCATCGGCATTCCACTTGTCCCACTGCGACGGCACGGTGTTGCCGTTGCCGTCCTTGTAGTCCTGCGAATGCGCGTGGTTCGCGGTCACGCGGCCATAGACGTCCGGCGTGCCGGCCGTCACGTCGATGTTCTGGTCGGTGCGGCCGAACGACCCGCCAACCAGGCTGCCGTCGAAGCGCATGCCTGGCTTGTCGAAGCGCGGCGTCACGCGCTCGAACATCACGGTGCCGGCCGACGCGCCGGGACCGTACAGCACCGTCTGCGGCCCCTTCACGACGGTGACCTTGTCATAGCTTTCCGGCGCGATATACGACGTCGGCGCATCCATCCGGCCCGGACATGCGCCGAGCGTCGACATCCCGTTCGCCAGGATGTTCAGCCGCGAGCCGAACATCCCGCGCAGCACGAGGTCGCCGTTGGTGCCGCCGCTGCGGATCGACGTGAAGCCGGGGATCGTTTTCAGGTAATCCGCGCCGTCGCTGGCGGGCAGCGGCTGGCGCGGGGTCTTCGGATCGGTGACGACGACGAGCGGCGTCGACAGCGGCGATGCGACGACTTCGATGGCCGGCAGCGGCGCGGCCGTCTCGTCGGTCGGCGCGCCGGATGCGCGCGCCGTTTCGGCGGCCGCGGCGCTCGCGGCCAATGCGCCGACAGCGAGCGCGGGAACGGTGAGTTTCAGCACGCGCGGCATGCGCCGCGCACAGGCATTGCGTGACGCCCGCGGCGCACGCAACTGGAAAATGGTCATGATCGAAAGCCCGAGTGACGCCCTCCACGCGGCCTCGACGGACCGCACGGATATCGGCGATGAATGGAACGGAAACAGCGCGTCAGGCGCGCTCGGGCGGGGCGCGCGGGTATGCGCGCGGATAGCGGTCGGCGTGCGCCGCGACGGCAGGCGGCGCGACGGCGGAAACGGCAACGAAGGAAACGGCAGCGAGTGCTGCGGCGGCTGGCCCGCCGATCGCGGGGCTGTGCGCGAAGAAACCGCAGTAGCCGCACGCATCGAGATGCAACGCATGATCGTGCATGCGGCCCGCATCGGGCGACGGGTGCGCACCATGCTCCGTACTGCAGACGATTGCGTCGGGCGTGGCCGCCTGCGCGACGCGCCACTGCGACACCAGCGGCGCCGCGATCGCGAACCAGATCGCGAGCACGCCAAGCCAGGCGGTCAGGTGACGATGTCGGTGCAGCATGCTCGGCAACGAGTAAGCGGAATGTAAAAACAGCCGAGATGTTACAGAATGTTCAACGCGATGGCCAGCGCGGATGGCGGTAAACGAACCGGGGGCGCATGGTTGTCAACACAACCATGCGCCCCCGCCTGCTGCATGCTTGCGGAACGTGCCGCTCAGGGCACCATGCGCCGCAGCACGTCATCGCGCCGGATGAAATGATGGTAAAGCGCGGCCAGCGCGTGCAGGCCGATCACGAAGTAGAACGCGTTGCCGATCAGCTCGTGCGCTGCCTTGATCGTCGGCCGCAGCGCCTTGTCGGGGCCGAACAGCGTGAACGAGATGCCGAGCCAGTCGAGCGACACCGGCTTGCCGCCCAGGTTGATCATCATGATGCCGAGCAGCGGCTGCGCAATGATGAACACGTAGAGCGCGAGATGCGCGAGCTTCGAGAGCCAGCGCAGCAGCGCCGCTTGCGCAATGGCCTGCGGCACCCGGCTGACGGCTCGCCACAGCACGCGCAGCACCGACAGCACGAGCACGAGCGTGCCCGCGGTGAGATGCACGTTCATCCAGAACACCCGGCTGTCGCTGCCTTTCGGCCCGCGGATCTCGATGGCCAGGTAGGCCAGCGCCACCAGCAGGAAGACGGCCCAGTGGAAGAAGATCGCGGGCGAGCTGTAGCGCGTCTGTTTCGCGAGGATGTTTCTCATGCTTCGTCTCGTGTGGTATGCGGGGAGGGGCGCATGCAGCCACCGGCCGGCGCCCGGCAAAACTGCCCCGATTGTAGCCGCACGGGCACCCGGTTTTGCACGACGCGCGCAAATATCCGACGAATCGTCCACGCGCGCCGCTCAGCGCACCATATGGAAAGTCCGCATCGCGCGCCCGGACGGCTGTGGCACGATGAAGCTTTGGTGCGACGGCGCGCGGGCATCATGAGCAAGGCGTTCTTCGTTGCGGCCTATCGGCTGACCGCCGCGTTGCTCGCGGTATCCACCACGCTGCACAGCGTCGCCGACTACTGGCACCTGCCGGGCTTTCATCTCGGCAACTACCTCAGCTACTTCACGCAACTGAGCAGCCTCTATGCGGCCGCGATGCTCGCCGTCGGGCTCTGGCGTATCGCGCGCCCCGGCTCGGCCCGCTACGAATCGATGCGCGGCGCCGCGGTGCTGTATGTATTGATCACCGCAATCGTCTACGAACTCCTGCTCGCGCGGCTCGATGCGCTGCACCACGTCACGCCGGCGTTCAACAACTGGGTGCTGCACCGGATCGTGCCGCTCGTCGTGCTGTGCGACTGGCTGTACGTGGAGCCGCGCCTGCCGATCCCGCGGCGCAGCGCGTTCGCGTGGCTCGGCTTCCCGATCGTCTATCTCAGCTATACGCTCGTGCGCGGCTCATTCGAGAACTGGTATCCCTACCCGTTCGTCGATCCGCGGCCGCACGGCTACCTGCCGGTCGCGATTCAGTGTTCGCTGATCGCGCTGGGCGCGGTGGCGCTCGCAATGGGGATACGCTGGCTCGGCAATCACGCGAGGCAACTCGGCGCGGTGACGCTCAGGAAAGGATGAAGGCGGGAGCGTGTGCGCCGCCCGGCGCACACGGGATGAAGCGGACGATCAGCCGCCGTTGCGCGGCAGGAAGTTCATCGGATCGACGACCTTGCCGTTCTGGCGGACTTCGAATTCGAACGTCGAGCGGCCGCTCGCGTCCGCGCCCATTTCGGCGACCGGCTGGCCCTGGCGTACCGCGTCGCCTTCGTTGACGAGCAGCTTGCCGTTGTGTCCGTAGGCCGTGATGAGCCCGTTCTCATGTTTGAGGATCACGAGCGGGCCGTAAGCCTTGACGCCGGACCCGGCGTACACCACGCGCCCGGCCGCCGCGGCCCGCACCGAATGGTCGGGCCCGGATGCGACGATCACGATGCCGCGCGTCTTGCCGGCCGAGAACGGCGTCGCCACGGCACCGGTGGCCGGCCACGCGAGCGAGCCCGGCTGTGCGGCCGCCGCGGGCGGCTGCCCGAGCGACGTCGCGGCAGGCGGTGGCGCGACACGCAGCACCTGGCCGGGATACACGGCATCGGTCGGCGCCATGTGGTTCCAGCTGGCCACGTCCTGCACGCGCTGCCCGTAGGCGTTCGCGACGCCCGCGAGCGTATCGCCCGGATTCACGCGGTAATAGCCGGCGATCACGCCCGGCGTCGCGGCCGACGTGGGTGCCGGCTGACGCGCCGGCTGCCAGCTGTCGGTCCACGGCGTCATCGTGCAGCCCGTCAGCGCGATGGCTGCGGCAACGAGCGCCGCCTGCGGCAGCCAGCGCGTCAGCGCATCGTGGATGGGAATAGTTTCTCTCAAGGGTCCTCCCGGATTTGCGTCGTTGCGCCGCCCACCGCCCCCCGGCGTGCGACGCACGATGTCCGGCCTAACGGCCGGATCAACCAGTATCCGACCGCGCTCGCGGCCGTCAGTTTCCACAGCGGGACGCCGGTGCGAATGGGCTCACCGGCCCCTTTTTCGCGTCGTCCCGACCGGCAAAGATACCATTTGTGGCGGTCAAGGCCGCGTCAGGTGCCTGATCCGGCAACAATCTTGCGGCGTCGCACCGGGGTGCCGGTGGCCTGCAAGCCGCGCCGCGCGGGCCGTCGGGCGGGCTGGGGCGGCGCTTGCGCACGCCGCGCCGCCGTCGCGGGCGGTATCGATCCCGTCACATTCTCCCCGTCGATCGCCACCTATACTCGGTGATGCACTGCGCGATCCAACGACAACGAGGAGCATGACAATGAACAACGCGACGTTTCTTTCCGTGCAGCTCAACGCCGACGACTTCTCCGGTTCCAGCGGCCTGGTCGAATTGCTCAACCGGCACCTGCTGTTCGCGACCGACGTCGCCGAGGCGGCCGATGCGCTCGTCCAGCTGGCGAGCGTCGCGCACATGACCGGGGCCACGCGCCACAGCGTCGAGCTGCCGATCCTCGCGATCGAGCGGCTGCGCGATGCGCTCGACACGTTGAGCGGCTACGACGAAACGTGGCTGCAGGTGCTCGAACCGGCCGAAGCGCTGTGCCGGGGTATCGGGCACCGCCGGCACGCGCTGCACTGAACTGAATTGAACTGAACCGACGGCTGGCGCGACACGTGCGCCGCCAATGAAAACAGCCCGCCGTTCCGCATGTCGGAACGACGGGCTGTTTGTGCTTCCAGGGTCGGATCAGGCCGCCGATGCGGCCGCACCATTAACGACCCTTGTAGATCGGGGCGTCGTCGGCGATACGCTTGACTTGCCAGCCGGTCTTGGCCTTGGCCGGCGCGCCGGATTCTTGCGCGGCAGCCGGTTGCGCGCCGTAGCCGGTCGTGTCGGCAGCGGCGACGTTCTGTTGCGGGTTCAGGCGGGCTTCAGCAGCCTGGATGCCTTCCGGGTAGTTCGTACGGTCGCTGCCCAGCTTGTAGCCGGCCTGTTGCACGGCGACCAGATCGGCCTTCACTTGTGCACGGGTGACGGGCGCGTTCTGTTGGGCGAACGAGACGGCGGGAACGGCGAGGACGGCAGCTGCGGCGAACGTTGCGATCAGCGATTTCATGATTACCTCCGGGATTTTTTTGCTCCGCCGCACACACCATGTCTGCAGCGATGGAACAGAGTTTAGTCCCGGCAGCACCTAGGGAAAACCATGAAACGACGAAAACACTATTTCCCAGGAACCAACAATCCCGGCATCCGGTATCGAAAAACCCTATCGATAGAATAGATTTTCGCAACAATGCCGCCCTCGCGGGCCGGTTACGACCAGTTCGCGTGGAAGCTGCCCGGCTTGTCGGTACGCTCGAACGTGTGCGCGCCGAAGAAATCCCGCTGCGCCTGCACGAGGTTCGCGGGCAGCCGCTCGGAGCGGTAGCTGTCGAAGTACGCGACCGCGGACGCGAACGCCGGTACCGGCACGCCGGCCTTCACCGCGGCGACCACGACGTCGCGCAGCGATGCCTGGTAATTCGCGGCGATGTCCTTGAAGTACGGATCGAGCAGCAGGTTCGCGAGCGCCGAATCCTTCGCATACGCGTCCGTGATCTTCTGCAGGAAGCGCGCGCGGATGATGCAGCCCGCACGGAAGATCTTCGCGATCGTCCCGAGATCGAGGTTCCAGCCGTACTCTTCCGACGCCGTGCGCAGTTGCGCGAAGCCCTGGGCGTACGAGATCACCTTGCTCAGGTACAGCGCGCGGCGCACCGCTTCGACGAACGCGGCGCGATCGCCGTCGAACGGCGCGGCGGCCGGCCCCGACAGGACCTTGCTGGCTGCGACGCGCTCGGTCTTCAGCGACGACAGCACGCGCGCGAACACCGATTCGGTGATCAGCGGCAGCGGCACGCCGAGATCCAGCGCATTCTGGCTCGTCCACTTGCCGGTGCCCTTCTGCGCGGCGCGATCGAGGATCACGTCGACCAGGTGCTTGCCGGTTTCCTCGTCCTTCTTGCCGAAGATCTTCGACGTGATCTCCATCAGGTAGCTGTCGAGCTCGCCCTGGTTCCACTCGGTGTACACCGCGCCGAGTTCGTCGTTGGTCAGGCCCGCGACGTCCTTCAGCACCGCATAGCTTTCGGCGATCAGCTGCATGTCGCCGTATTCGATGCCGTTGTGGACCATCTTCACGTAATGGCCTGCACCGTCCGGGCCCATGTACGCGACGCACGGCTCGCCGTCCGACGGCGCCTTGGCCGCGATCTGCTTCAGGATCGGCTCGACGAGGTCGTATGCGTCACGCTGGCCGCCGGGCATGATCGACGGGCCGCGCAGCGCGCCCTCTTCGCCCCCCGACACGCCGGTGCCGATGAAGTGCAGGCCCGATTGCGCGAGTTCCTGGTTGCGGCGGATCGTGTCGGTGAAGTGCGTATTGCCGCCGTCGATCAGCACGTCGCCCTTCTCGAGCAGCGGCTTGAGCGACGCGATCGTCGCATCGGTCGCCTCGCCGGCCTTCACCATCATCAGGATCCGGCGCGGCGTTTCGAGCGACGCGACGAATTCCTCGAGCGTATAGGTCGGCACTAGATTGCGGCCGGGGAATTCGGCGATCAGTTCGTCGGTTTTCTCGCGGCTGCGGTTGTACACCGACACCGCGTAACCGCGGCTCTCGATATTGAGTGCGAGATTGCGGCCCATCACCGCGAGCCCGATCACACCGATTGCTTGTTTGCCCATTAGTCAATTCTCCGGAAAAAACGGGGCGCGACCCGAGCCGGGTCGCGCGCACAGGCGAAAGGATAGTGGAAACCCGGCGGCGATGCGCGCTTGCCTGTCATTGCTCCGCGTGCGGCAGCCGCCGGAACACGACGCTCAGGTTGTTCGCCGGCATCTCGACCACCTCGATGCAGTCGAGCCCGCGATCGAGGCCGAGCGCGACGACGGTCTCGAGATCGCGCACGCCCCACGACGGGTCGCGGCTGCGCAGTTGCAGGTCGAACGCTTCGTTCGACGGCGCCGTATGCCGGCCCTCGCGGCGATACGGCCCGTACAGGAACAGCACGCCGCCCGGCCGCAGCAGGCGCGACGCACCCGCGAACAGCGCGTCGGTGCAGGCCCACGGCGAGATGTGAATCATGTTGATGCAGACGATGGCATCGAGCGCGTCGACCGGCCAGGACGCGTCGCGCACGTCGAACGCGAGCGGCCCGGCAACGTTGGCGAGGCCCGCATGGGCAACCCACGCGGCGATCGAGCGCCGCGCCTGCGCATCGGGATCGCTCGGCTGCCAGTGCAGGGCCGGCAGCGCCTGCGCGAAGTGGACCACGTGCTGCCCCGTGCCGCTCGCGATTTCGAGCACGCGGCCACTCGCCGGCAGCACCCGGCGCAAGACGTCGAGGATCGGCCCGCGATTGCGTTCGGCCGCCGGCGCCGATAACCGCGCGGACGGATCGGGAGAAGCGGTCGGATCGGTCACGATGCCTGCTCCGGTGTGTGGCTCGCGAGGCCCAGCCGCGCCGTCAGCGCATCGAGCGCGGGGGCGCAGCGCGCCTCGACCTTCAGCGTCAGCATCGGATCGGCGCGCGTATGGCCGAGATTGAGCGCGGCGACCGGCTTGTTCTGTGCCTGCGCCCATACGCAGAAGCGGTAGCCGGAATACACCATCAGCGACGAGCCGACGACCAGCAGCGCATCGGCCGCCTCGAGCGCCTGCGACGCGAGCGCCACGCGCTCGCGCGGCACGTTTTCGCCGAAGAACACGACCGCCGGCTTCAGCAGCCCGCCGCACGCGGGGCATGCCGGAATGCGGAACGTGTCGAGCGCGGCCCATTCGAGGTGCGCGTCGCCATCCGCGGCCGGCTCGGCCTGCGCGCCCAGCAGTTCGGGATTGTCGGCCTCGAGCATGACCTGGATCGTCGCGCGCGCATGATGCGCGCCGCAGCCGAGGCACGTGACACCGTCGATTCCGCCGTGCAGTTCAATGACGTCGCCGCTGCCCGCGCGCTGGTGCAGGCCGTCGACGTTCTGCGTGACGAGCCGCTCGATGCGTCCCGCGCTGCCGAGTCGCGCCAGTGCCACGTGCGAACCGTTCGGCTGCGCGCGGCCGACGACGGGCCAGCCGACCATGCTGCGCGCCCAATAGCGCCGCCGCGCGGCATCGGAGCCGAGAAATTCGTGGAGCTGGATCGGCGGCGAGCGCATCCATTGGCCGTTGCGGTCGCGATAGCCGGGAATGCCGGAATCGGTGCTGATGCCTGCGCCGGTCAGCACCAGCAGGCGCGGATGACGCTCGACGAACGTGTGCAGCGCATCGAGTGCGGCCGGGTCGACGTCGGCGGTTGAGGGATCGTTCTGAGCTGTGTCGTTCATGTTGGCAACGCGTGATCGGGCGCGCCGGCAAGCACCGTGCGCCCGCACGGGCGGCCAGGCACGCCAGCACATGATACAGAACGCCGCGTGCTCGGGCCGATGGCGCGCGTCGCACACCGGCGCACAAAAAAAGACGCCCATCCGCCATTCGGCGATGGGCGCTTCAACAATTGATCCATCGGGGTAGTGGATCAACTGACAGCACAATTTCGCGGCGTCCGCCCTGCTGCTGCGGGTGAACGCTTCCCCTGGACTCCATGTGTTCCGCGATGCCGAATGCATCGATGCGCTGCCGGCTGTCCGGTGCTTTCCGGTTCGGCCCCGTCGCGCCGCCGCGATGCACGGCACGCACACGCCGACGCCGCGCGACGACTTGCGTTGCGCGCGGCAGATTGACGATCCGGGATCCGGGCCGGGCCATCCGCAGGCATTCACGGTTCATCCCCGACGGCCGACCGGCACCAGTCGGCCTCGTGCGTCATGCCTGCACGTCGTCGTTCAGAACAAACCCGATTGCTCGGATGGAACGGAAAGCCGCGCGCTCACGTCGCCTCGATAAACGGCGAAGCGAAAGGCCCGGCAGGTCGGCGATTCATGTTTGCAACACGACACGTTGCGATTCGGTCTGTTTTCATTCTCTTGTCCCCGTCTCCGATGCGTCCGACCCACTGAAGCGATCGCCGGACCGACTGCGTCCGCGACCGCGCTCACGGCCTGCACAGATATGCAAGGAGCGCACCATGCGTCACGCCGCAAGGCCGCGCGGGTCAAAACGGGGCCATCGACGCGCATCGCGCACCGGCAAGCCGCGCGAACGTTTCGAAACTGAAACGCGTGCCGGATCGGCGGGCGTCGGCCGCGCGAGCCGTCAGGCCGCTCCCGCCCAGTCCAAGCGGGCAGCGCGATGTTGCATCGGCGCGCGATCGCCGAACGGCTTACAATCGCCCCACAGTGCCGCACGAACCGGCGCGCGGCGCCGTCCTGGCCTTCCTCGCGCGGCACGCACCACCCGACCGGAGCCCACTACCCGACGCATGCCTGACGCACACGACTGGCTGGATACCGACTACCGCACGCTGTTCCGCCTGCATCCGGATCGCCGGATCGAACGCGAGAACGATCCCGACTGCTCGCCCGGGCCGCGCTTCTGGCTCGGCCGAAGCGCGGACGGCAACCTGGCAGGCATACGCGCCGACGTGCCCACTCCGGTTGCAGACGAACTCGCGCGCCTGGCCAGCAGCGAACCGCCGTTGGCGAACCGCATGCAGCCCGCGCACCTCGATCGCTATCTCGCGCTGCTCGCCCCTGTTCCGCACTGGAATATCGGCCTCGTCTACCCGCTGCCGCACGCACTCGGTTTCGACACCGACGCGCGCGTCGCGCTGATCGACGGCGACAGCGACGCGGGCCGGCATCTGCGGCATGCGCTGTCCACGCACGGGATGCCCGAAGGCCTGTACTCGATGGGATTTCGAAGCGCCGCCGATCTGTGGGCGCCGTGGTGCGCGGCTGTCGTCGATGGAGAAGTCGCGTCGGTCGCGTTTGCCGCGCGGCTGTCCGAAGCCGGTGCTGAACTCGGTCTCGCGACGGCCCCTGCATTTCGCGGGCGCGGGCTCGCGGCGGCGGTGACCGCGGCGTGGTCGCGGCTGCCGTCGCTTCAAACGCGCACGCTGTTCTACAGCACCGACAGCGACAACCGCGCGTCACGACGCGTGGCGTCGCGCCTCGGCCTCACGCTGCGCGGCACGACGCTGCGAGTGGCATAGCACAGGAGCCGGCGCGCCACCTCAACGAAAGGCCTCGATCACCTTGATGCGACGCTCGGTTTCGTTGACGAAGCAACTGTCGACCTCCACGAGCCCGAGCGTGCCGCCCGCATCGGGCTGCCGCGATTCGGCGCACTTCGCGTCCCGCGCCTTGAGCCAGCGGCGCTCGTCGTTGCGCAGTCTTGCCTGCCCCTGCTCGTCCAGACTCGCCATCTTCATCTTGTAGACGGCATTCAGCCGTTTGTCGGCCGCTTCGTATTTCAGCCGGAGGCAATTGCGAATGTCGGCCGTGTGGCCCGTTTCCTCGGCGGTCTTGCAAATAGCAGCGCGCTGCGCATCGTCCGCGAGCGCGTCCGACGCAACCGCGAAAAGCATCGCGCTCGCCGCCAGACCGATCGCCATGTGTTGAAGTATGTTCATCCGGATGCGTTGTTTTCAATGACGGAAGGCCCCGATTATGCCCGGCCCGCTGCCCGCATGGCCTGCGTTGCCTCGACATGAACCTGCCACTGCGCATGCCATACCGCGCAACCGTCGTGCAAACACGCTAGCATTCGAACACGCAACGTCGCGCGTCGGCTTCGCGCCGCCTCCCAGGACTCGACATGACCACGCCCGCCCCTGCCCGCCCCGATGTCGCACATCGCGTCTTTTCGGACGGACGGTTGTCGATCGGCCTCACGCTTCCGCTGCTTCGCACCGGCCATATCGTCGCCGACTTCGACGAGCAGCTCGAACTCGCGACGCTGGCCGACACGCTCGGCTTTCGTGCGCTGTGGATTCGCGACGTGCCGCTGAACAGCGCCGACTATCCCGATCCGGTCGGCCACCTCGACCCGTGGGTCCTGCTCGGCGCACTGGCGTCGCGCACGCGCCGGATCGCGCTCGCCAGCGGTGCGATCGTGCTGCCGCTGCGTCATCCGCTGCATATCGCGAAAGGCGCGCTGTCGGTCGCGACGCTGTCGGGCGGCCGCTTCATCCTCGGGCTCGGCTCCGGCGACCGCCCGCCCGAATATGCGGCGTTCGGTGTCGACGCGCAGACGCGGCGCGAGCGCTACCGCGCCCACTGGGACGTCGTCGCGGCCGCGCTCGGCGTGCCGTCGCGCGTACTGCCCGACGAAGCGCCGCCCGATGCGCCCGAATTCACGCTGCTGCCGCGCGGCGCCGACGCCGTGCCGATGCTGGCGGTCGGCTCGGGCGGACAAAGCGTCGACTGGATCGCACGGCACTCGCTCGGCTGGATGACGTACCACCGCGATCCGGACACGCAGCGCGCACGCTATTCGATGTGGCGCGCGGCGGTCGACCGGCTCGCGACGCCAGCCTTTCGCGCGTTCGGCGTATCGATGCGGCTCGACCTCGCCGCGAATCCCGATGCGCCGGCCACCGCGTTGCCGCTCGGCTACGCCACCGGACGCCGGGCATTGATCGACATCCTGCGGGACATGCACGCGGCGGGCACGCACCACGTCACGCTGAATCCGGGCTCGGACCGGCCCGTGCGCGAAGTCATCGAGGAAATCGCGGAACACGTTCTGCCGGTTTTTCACGACGGGCCAGCGTGATTCGGCAGGATTCCAGATTAATTCGACCCGACGCGTGCGTGGCTCATCGTTGTCGACGAGCCGGCATTACAAATATCTTACGCACTAACCGTTGAAACACCCCAACCTATCCGACGACCTGCAGTCCGCGTCGGACACATGACCGCGCAAATGCGCCGCAAACGCCCGCGCCGCATCGGGCATGCCCGATTCGAATGATCGTCGACGGAACTATTCGGTTCCGATCGCGATCATGTTAACTTCCGTCCATCGTTCAGCCTGGCGGGCCGCGCGCCGATGCGCGCCCGCATGCCTACTCCATGCGACATTTCCTCCTCGGCTGGCTGCTGACCGCCGTCGTTTCGGCCGCCCATGCCGCCGCTCCCGCCCCGGCCGCCGCGTCGGCCGCTTCCGGCACCGCGCCCGCGCTGACGCCGCAACAGGCGCAGCAGGCACTCAATGTGCTCGAAAATCCGCGCGATCGCGCGCAGATCGAAACGACGCTGCGTGCGATCGCGGCCGTCGGCGCGTTGAGCGCACCCGCGATCGCGGCGAGCGATGCGGCCGCGGCCAGCGCCACGTCGGCGGCAGCGGCCCCGGCCGCGCTGACGTCGAACGGGCTCGCATCGATGCTCGTGCGGCAGGGATCGCGCTGGACCATCGAAATCGCCGGTGCGCTGAAGGAATCGCTGCACTCGCTGCTCGACGTCGGTTCAGTCGGCAACTGGTGGCATGACAAGCTCGTGCGCGCCGACGAGCGCGCGGATCTTGCACACGCACTCTGGATCATCATCGCCGTGCTCGTGCCCGCGCTCGTCGTCGAATGGTTCGCGAAGCGGCTGCTGCGACGCGCGCTGGCCACAGTGGCCGCTCGGCGCGCCGACACGTCGCGCCGCACCGCGCCCGAGTCCGAGTCCGTTACACCCGACTCCGCGACGCTTGCCGACGACAACGCACCACCGGGCGCAGCCGCCCCGCCTGACGCTTCCAACATCCCCGACGCCGCGCCCGCGTCGTCGCAAGGCCGCGGCCACGCGCGCCGCCACACCACGCTGCTGCACCGGATGCCGCGCGCACTCGTCAGCCTGGCATTGCGTGCCGTGCCGCTGCTCGTGTTCGTCGGCGTCGCGAGCCTGACGATGTCGGTGATCGGCGATACGGCCGCCCCGATCGAATCCGCGCTCGAAGCGCTGATCGACATCTATGTGATCTGCCGGCTCGTCACGATCGTCAGCCGGCTGTTCTTCCAGCCCGATGCGCGGCAATTGCGGTTGCTGCACATCAGCGACGCGTGGGCCGACTTCGCGCAACGCTCGATCGCGCGCATCGTGATCGTGGTCGGCGCCTGCACGGCCGCGGTCGAGATCGCCGCGAACTTTGGCCTCAGCGACGCCGGTCACGTCGCGCTGCTGAAATCCGTCGCGCTCGTCGGGCACCTGATGGTCTCGGCGCTGATCCTCCAGTGCCGCCTGCCGGTCGCCGCGCGGATCCGCGCGGCCGGCGAGGATCGCCCGTCCTTCGCGATGATCGCCAACGCGCTCGCGGACGCGTGGGCGCCCGTATCGGTCTTCATCGTGATGGCGCTGTGGTTCGTGTGGGCGCTCGACGTCCACAACGGCTACCGCGTGCTGATCACGCTCGGCGGCCGCTCGATCGCCGTGATGATCGGCATGCGGATCGTGTCGATCGTCGTGTTCGGCGCGCTCGCGCGGCTGTTCCAGGGCCGCGACGAAGATCGCACGCTCGTCCATGCGCACGCATACCGCTACTACCCGCTGCTGCGCCAGTTCGTGTCGGGCGCGATCGGCATCGTGACCATCGTGCTGCTGCTGCAGATCTGGGGCGTACCGATCTTCCGCGCGTTCGAGACCGGCACGATCGGCCACCGGCTCGCGTCGGCGCTGGTGACGATCGCCATCGCGGCCATCGTCGCGCTCGTCGTGTGGGAAGCCGCGAACATCGCCATCGAGCGCCGCCTGCAGCGCTGGACGCGCGAAGGCAATCTCATGCGCGCGGCGCGGCTGCGCACGCTGCTGCCGATGCTGCGCACGCTGCTGTTCGTGATGATCGCGCTCGTCGTCGTGCTGACGGGCCTCAGCCAGCTCGGCGTGAACGTCGGCCCGCTGCTTGCCGGCGCCAGCATCTTCGGTGTCGCGCTCGGCTTCGGCTCGCAGAAGCTCGTGCAGGATTTCATCACCGGGATCTTCCTGCTGATGGAAAACGCGATGCAGGTGGGCGACTGGGTCACGCTCGCCGGCGTGTCGGGCACGGTCGAATACCTGTCGATCCGCACCGTGCGGCTGCGCGCCGGCGACGGGTCGTTGTACACGATCCCGTTCAGCTCGGTGACGACCGTCAACAATACGAATCGCGGGCTCGGCAACGCGGCCGTCAAGATCAACATTGCCTACGGCGAGGATATCGATCGCGCGATCGCGACGCTGAAGGAGATCGGTGCGGCATTGCGCGACGATCCGAAATACCGCGACGGCATCCTGTCGGACTTCAGCTACTGGGGTATCGACCAGGTCGACGGCGCGACGCTCGCGCTGGCCGGACAGATGCAATGCACGGACTCGACGCGCTGGAGCGTGCAGCGTGAATTCAACCGGCGGATCGCGGAGACGTTCCTCGAACGCGGGATCCGGATCGCCAATCCGCAGCGCAGCGTCGTTGCGTACGCGGACGGATCGCGGCCTCGGGGCGATGACGAAAACGGCACCCACGGCGACAGCAGCCATGCTGCCGACGTGACGGCCCGGCCGCCGTCGCCGGAAGCACCGGCGCGCAAGCCGGGTTGACCGGCCGGGGCCGACCGCACGCCGCGTTCAACGCGCGGCAGGCTTGCTCCCGCGCCGGAGGCCTTTCGCGGCGGGCGTCGACGCCCCCGCCTTCGCCGTCCGTTTCGCCGTCGCACCCGGCTCGCGCTTCGAGCCGGCTGCAGGATCGGCCGCCAGGGCGTCGCGCTGCACGTGCCATTGCTGGAGCAGCACCCGCGTCTGCTCGGCAATGGTGTCGATCAGCAATTTCGCGCGCTCGCCTTCGAATGCCTCCCATTCGAGCAACTGCAGCGCCGAACGCTGCGCGATGTGGAACACCGTGATCTGCCCGAACAGGCTCAGTGCACGCAAGCGCGTGACGGGATCGTTGGCCGGCCGCCCCGAGATGCGGCCGATCAGCTCGGCGCTCACGTCGTTCAGCGGCTTGCGCATGCGCTTCATCAGGATTTCGCTCGCGCTCGCCGGCTCCTGGCCGCCTTGCTCGCGTGCAAAGAACATCCGCTGGTTCATCGTCTTCGGCGTCGTGAACATCCGGTCCGCCAGCGCGCGCAGCAGCCCGACGAACGCATCGATCAGCACGTCGACGTCCGCGTCCGCATCGAGCATCGCCCATGCATGGCCGACCGCCGGCGCGAACGCTTCCCGGCCGAGCTCCGCGATCGTCTCCACGCACGCGCGGTACACGCCTTCCTTGTTCTCGAAGTAGTACTGGAGCGCCGGCGCGTTCACGCCGGCCATCGCCGCGATCTCGCGTGTCGATGCCCCCGCGAACCCGCGCTCGCCGAACAGTTCGATCGCCGCCTCGATGATCCGCTGGCGCGTTTCGTCGCCGCGGGCGTAGCCGCCCGCCGACGTACGGCGCAGCTTCTTCGCTTCGTTCATGCCTTCCTCGTCATTCGATCGACCGACATTCTACTTGACACAATTTTATCAACTGGAATAATTTTTCCACTTGGAATAAATTGGATGCCAGCATGTCGACGCCGCAAGACCCGCCACCGAAAGCAGATCGTCAGGAAAACGGAACAACCCCGCGCAACGGCAACGGATCGAAACGGCGCATCCTGCTCGTCGTCGCCGTGCTCGCGGCGATCGGCGGCGCCGTCTGGCTCGGCCGCTGGTGGACGGTCGGCCGCTTCATCGAAAGCACCAACGACGCGTACCTGCAGGCGGACAGCATGACGGCCGCGCCGAAGGTCGCCGGCTACGTGACCGACGTGTACGTGCGCGACAACCAGGCCGTGAAGGCCGGCGATCCGCTCGTGCGGCTCGACGTCCGCCAGTACCAGGTCGCGCTCGCGCAATCGCTTGCGACCGTCGACGCGCGCCGCGCCGACATCGCACGCGCCGAGGCCGACATCAGCCAGCAGCGTGCGAATCTCGAACAGGCCGACGCACAGGCGAAGGTGTCGCGCATCAATGCGCAGCACGCCAGCGACGAATACACGCGCTATGCGCCGCTCGCCGCGACCGGCGCGGAGACGCACGAACGCGTGGCCGACCTGAAGAGCACGCGCGATCAGGCGGCCGCGACGCTCGCCGCGAACAATGCGTCGATCGCGGCCGCCCGCACGCAGATCGCGTCGTTCACCGCGCAGCTCCAGCAGGCGCGCGCGCAGCTCGAAGCCGCGCAGGCCAGTGCCGCACAGGCGCAGCTCGACCTCGACAACACGATCGTGCGCAGCACCCTCGCCGGCCGCGTCGGCGATCGCACGGTGCGCGTCGGTCAATACGTGCAGCCCGGCACGCGCCTGCTGACCGTCGTGCCCGTCGACTCGATCTACCTCGTCGCGAACTTCAAGGAAACGCAGATCGGCAACATGCGCATCGGCCAGCCCGTCGAACTGCACGTCGACGCGCTGCCGGACGGCGCGCTGTCCGGCGTCGTCGACAGCTTCGCCCCCGGCACGGGCGCGCAGTTCGCGCTACTGCCGCCCGAGAACGCGACCGGCAACTTCACGAAGATCGTCCAGCGCGTGCCGGTGCGCATCCGTCTCGCCGCGAACGCCCGCGCGCAGCGCATGCTGCTGCCGGGGCTGTCGGTGACGGTCGACGTCGATACGCGCTCGGCCCGCGACGAGACGCATCATGGCTGAACCGTCCGCCACGATGCCGATGCCGCCGCACGAGGGCCGCGCGAGCGTGACCGACTGGATCGCGGTCGCGGCCGGCGCGCTCGGCGCGCTGATGGCGACCCTCGACATCTCGATCACGAACTCCGCGCTGCCGCAGATCCAGGGTGAAATCGGCGCGACCGGCACCGAAGGCACGTGGATCTCGACCGGCTACCTGATGTCGGAAATCGTGATGATCCCGCTCGCCGCGTGGCTTACGCGCGTGTTCGGGCTGCGCAATTTCCTGCTGACGAACTCCGCGCTGTTCATTGCCTTCTCGATGATGTGCGGCTGGTCGCATTCGCTGCCGATGATGATCGCCGGCCGGATCGGCCAGGGCTTCACCGGCGGTGCGCTGATCCCGACTGCACAAACCATCATCCGCACGCGGCTGCCGCTGTCGCAGTTGCCGGTCGGCATGACGCTGTTCGGCCTGATCGTGCTGCTCGGGCCGCTGTTCGGCCCCGTGCTCGGCGGCTGGCTCGCGGAGAACGTCAGCTGGAGCTGGTGCTTTTTCCTGAACCTGCCGGTGTGCCTGTTGCTGATGGCGCTGTTGATATTCGGGCTGCCGTCGGACCGCCCGCAATGGCATGCATTCCTGAACGCGGACTGGCTCGGGATCTTCGGTCTCGCGATCGGCCTGAGCTCGCTCACCGTCGTGCTCGAGGAAGGCCAGCGCGAGCGCTGGTTCGAATCGCAGATGATCGTCACGCTGAGCCTCGTGTCGCTTGCCGGGATGATCCTGATCGCGTTGTCGCAGATCTTTGCGAAGCGGCCGATCATGCGGCTGTCGCTGATGCGCAACCCGCGCTACGCAAGCGTGATCGTGATCGTGTCCGCGGTCGGTGCGGGGCTGTACGGCGTGTCCTACCTGCTGCCGCAGTTCCTTGCGATCGTCGCCGGCTACAACGCGGAGCAGGCAGGCGCGATCATGCTGCTGTCGGGGCTGCCCGCCTTCCTCGTGATGCCGATCCTGCCGCGCCTGCTCGGCAAGGTCGATTTCCGCATCCTCGTGATCTCGGGGCTGCTGCTGTTCTGCCTGAGCTGCATGCTCGACATCAGCCTGACCGCGCAGAGCGTCGGCCACGACTTCGTCTGGTCGCAACTGATCCGCGGCGTCGCGCAGATGCTTGCGATGATGCCGCTGAACCAGGCCTCGATGGCGGCAGTCGCACGCGAAGACTCGGGCGATGCGGCCGGGCTCTACAACATGGCGCGCAATCTCGGCGGCTCGATCGGACTCGCGATCATCGGCACCGTGATCGACCGGCGCACGACCTTCCATACGGCCGCGCTCCGCGAATCGGTGACGGCGAACTCGCTGATCGGGCAGGACCGGCTGTCGGCCTACGCGGCCAACTGGTTCTCGCACACCGGCGACCTCGCGTATTCGAACATGCGCGCGCTCGGACAGCTGGCGCAGCAGATCCAGATCCAGGCCGTCGTGATGACCTATTCCGAAACCTTCTATCTGCTGGGCCTCGCGCTGCTTGCCTGCGTGCCGCTCGCGCTGCTGCTGAGAACGCCGCGCGGGCCGCAGCCGATGTCGTCCGGCCACTGAACCGTCTTACGCGATGAAACCCTTCTCCCTGCCCCGCCGCCCTGCGCTCACGCTGTGCGCGGCCGCGTGCCTGCTCGCCGGCTGCACGGTCGGCCCCGACTATCGCGGCGCGCCCGCCGCGCCGGATGCGCCGACCTTCGCGCGCGCGCCGGCCTCCGGCGTCGACCCCGCTGCGCCCGCGCCGAGCGCATGGTGGCACGCGCTCGACGATCGCCAGCTCGACGACCTGATCATCGCCGCGCTCGCGTACAACCCCGATCTGCATGCGGCACAAGCCCGCTTGCGCGCATCACGCGCGCAGCTCTCGCAACAACGTGCGGCCCAGTTGCCGAAATCGTCGGCGACCGTCGCCGCCATCCGCATGCGCGAGCCCGACGTCAGCGCGCTCGGTTCGCTGCTGCCGTCGAACGGTTCGAGCCAATCGAGTGGCACCTCGCCGTCGCTGGGTGGCTCGGGCCCGCTGCAGCTCTATTCGGCAGGCTTCGACGCAACCTGGGAAATCGACCTGTTCGGCGGCACGCGCCGCGCGGTCGAAGCGGCATCGGCGCAAGCGGAAGCGGTCGACGCCGATCTGGCCGACACGCAGGTGTCGATCACGGCCGAAGTCGCCAATGCGTACATCGACCTGCGCGATCAACAGCAGCGGCTTGCGCTGTCGCGGCGCACTGCCGAGCTGCAGCAGAAGATGCTCGAACTCACGCAGCAGCGGCGCACGCGTGGCGTTGCCGCCGATGCCGACATCGAACGCCTGACGACGCAAGTCGAAAACACGCGCGCATCGCTGATCCCGCTCGACGCGCAGGTGACGGAATCGCTCGACCGGCTCGCGATCCTGACGGGCCGCGCACCCGGTGCGCTCGACGCGGCACTGTCGACACCGGATGCGACGCTGCCGACGCTGCCCGGCAGCGTCGCGATCGGCGATCCGGCCACGCTGCTGAAACAGCGTCCCGACATTCGCGCGGCCGAGCGCCGGCTCGCATCGA
Organism: Burkholderia sp. AU27893; assembly: GCF_002223205.1. Taxonomy (NCBI): domain Bacteria; kingdom Pseudomonadati; phylum Pseudomonadota; class Betaproteobacteria; order Burkholderiales; family Burkholderiaceae; genus Burkholderia; species Burkholderia sp. AU27893. The sequence continues at coordinate 1,805,076 of NZ_NKFD01000004.1, forward strand.
GCAATGCGCAGATCGGCGAGCACGTCGCCGACTATTTCCCGAAGGTGACGCTGCTCGGCGATCTCGGTTTCAGCGCGACGGATCCGGGCCACCTGTTCCGCAAGCAGAACTTCACCTGGGTCGGCGCGCCGTATCTGCAATGGAACATTCTCGACTTCGGGCGCACGCGCGGTGCGGTGCGCGCGGCCGAAGCATCGCGAGACGAGGCGGAAGCGAACTATCAGAAGGCGGTGCTCGGCGCCCTGCAGGATGCCAACACGGCATTGCAGCGCTATGGGCATCAGCGCGAACACGTCGTTGCGCTCACCAAGGTGCAGACGTCGGCCGTGCATTCCAGGACGCTGATGGACGAGCGCTATCGCGCGGGCGTCGCATCGATGATCGACCTGCTCGATACGCAACGCGAAGCGTTGGCCGCGCAGCAGAACGTGATCGCCGGGCAGGCCGAGCTGATCAAGGACTACGTGTCGCTGCAAAAAAACCTCGGGCTCGGTTGGCAGACGGGCGCGGGGTGATGCCGAGTTGTTCGGCGCTGCACGGCAGGATTTGTCGAGGCTACTGCGGCGCCGATGCTCGACATGTGGATCGCAAGTCCAAAGCGCCCGCGTTCGACGTTTGCGGATCGCTTCGCGGCGCGCGACGCAACAACTCATTGCGTACACAACAATATTCATCGCCTGCGTCGATGAGAACCGCACCCACGCCGCACCCACGCCGCATCGCCGCCGTCGCTATCGGAAACATATCGAATATCAATTAGCCAATCGTCTGACGATCTCTTCTAATTCAGTCGGCTTCCCCACCACCGATCGGATTCAAGGAGTTCCATCGTCATGTCCCCATCCTCCCATCGCGTGCTGAGACACGCAGTCGCCGCGATCTGCGTTGCACTTTCCGCGTCCCCCCATGCCGCCGAACTGACGCGAGACACGGGCGCCCCCGTCGGCGACAACGAGAATTCGCAGACGGCCGGCCCTGCCGGCCCCGTGCTCCTGCAAGACTCCGCACTCATCGAGAAACTGCAGCGCTTCGATCGCGAACGCATCCCGGAACGCGTCGTGCATGCACGCGGAACCGGCGCATTCGGCGAGTTCGTGCCGACCGCCGACATCTCGAACCTGACGAAAGCGAAGGTCTTCACGCCCGGCACCCGCACGCCGGTGTTCGTGCGCTTCTCCACCGTGATGGGCTATCGCGGCTCGCCTGAACAGGCGCGCGATCCGCGCGGTTTCGCGGTGAAGTTCTATACGCAACAGGGCAACTGGGACATGGTCGGTATCAACTGGCCCGTGTTCTTCATTCGCGACGGCATCAAGTTCCCCGACTTCGTTCACGCGAACAAGCCGAGCGCCGTGACCGGCGTGCAGGACCCGAATCTCGCATTCGACTTCTTCGCGCACACGCCCGAAGCGACGAACATGCTGACGATGCTGTACACGAACGCGGGCATGCCCGATTCGTATCGTCACATGGACGGCTTCGCGGTGCACGCGTTCAAGTTCGTCAATGCGCACGGCGACGTGCACTACGTGAAGTTCCACTGGAAGAGCCAGCAAGGCGTGCACGGCCTGCGCCCGCAAGACATCGATGCATCGATCGGGCGCGACTGGAACATGATGACGAACGACCTGTACGGCGCGCTGAAGCAAGGCGACTTCCCGAAGTGGGATCTGTACGTGCAGGTACTCACGCCGCAGGACCTGAATCGTTTCGACTTCGATGCGCTGGACGACACGAAGGTGTGGACCGGTGTGCCCGAGCGCAAGATCGGCACGATGACGCTGAACCGTGTGCCCGACAACTACTTCCAGTCGACCGAGGAATCGGCGTTCGCGCCGTCGCGACTCGTGCCCGGCATCGAGCCGTCCGAAGACCGGATGCTGCAGGACCGGCTGTTCGCGTACGCCGACACGCAGATGTACCGGCTCGGCGCGAACTACATGGACCTGCCGATCAACCGGCCCGTCGTGCCGGTGGTCAACAACAACCAGGACGGCAAGATGAACGCCGGCGACCGCAAGGGCGAGGTGAACTACGAACCGTCTACACTGCATGAACTCGCGCCGGATCCGCAGTACAAGTCCGTGCGCATGACGCTCAACGGCACGACGCAGCAGGAAGCGATCCACAAGAAGCTGCGGTTCCGTCAGGCGGGCGAGTACTACCGCGGCCTGTCGCCGCAGGACAGGGACGACCTGATCACCGCGCTGTCCGGCGATCTCGGCAAGGTGACGAACGCGCACAACCAGTACGCGATGCTGTCGTACTTCTACAAGGCCGATGCCGACTACGGCACGCGTCTCGCGCAGGCCGTGCATGCCGACGTCGGGCAAGTGCAGGCGCTCGCCGCGAAGCTGAGCGAGAACTGATCCCGCGACTCCGGTCGCCGTCGACGTGCGGGGTAGCGCCGCGCACGTCGACCTTACCCCCCAGGACATCCTCATGCAATCCGAACGCCTGACGCGCGCGATCCGCGCCACCGCAACGGTCCTGGCGCTGGCCGCGCTCGCCGGTTGCACGCACCTTCCCGAGCAGCCGGCGTATGCGCCGGCCGACCCTGCCGCGCTGCGCCGCTACGACGGCGACTGGTTCGACGCCGCCCGCGTCGGACGCGTCGACATCCTGCGTGCGTTGCACGACGCCGGCTATCCGGTCGACGCCACCGACAGCAGCGGCTTCACCGCCGTGATACTCGCGTCCTACGACGGCCAGCCGGCAGCGCTTGACTACCTGCTGTCGGCCGGCGCGAATGCATGCGCCGGCGACCGTCACGGCAACACGGCGCTGATGGGCGCCCTCTTCAAGAACGAACCCGACATCGCACGGCGCCTGATCGACACGCCATGCCCGATCGACCAGACGAACGGCGCCGGGGAAACCGCGCTGGGATTCGCCACGTTGTTCAATCGCTTCGACCTGATTCCGCTCCTCGTCGCGCGTGGCGCGAATCCGAATCATGCCGATCGGCGCGGTCAGTCGCTGCTGCAGCTCGCGCGGTCGCACGACAACACGGAAGCCGTGGACGCGCTGCGGCATGCGGGTGCAAGGCAGTAGCTTCATGCCCTGCTTCCTGATGCCCGCGGACTCGCCTCGCTTCACCGCGTCCGGCGATTCGAGTCCCGCCTCGAATACGATCGGCCAATTGCCCCATTACGCATCAAACCGGAAACGATCGGCAAATCGCATTCCGCATTACTTTCTTTAGCGGCCCCGGACATTACAAAATACTGCCAATATTTTCAAAAACATTGCACCTATTCGCTTTAATTTAGTTTCATATAATCAAAAAAAGTTTGACACCTCGCTTTCGTTCTTGATACCGTCCGATGCAAGCAATCTGACGAATTGCTCACTACGCAATCGCTTCCGCTCTACGTTTTTGCTTCCGCCGCACCGCAATGCTCGCCGCCGGCCGCATCGTTCGCGCGCCGACGCATGCAACATCCCGATGCATCTCATTGGACAACTGCCATCCGGCAGCGGGCCGAAGGATCGAATCAAATGAGCAGGACAACGAAACTGTTGCTCTAGCAATCTCGCCCGCGCCCCGTCCGGCGCAGTTGCGTCGTATCGCGGCGCAGCCTTCCCGTTACCGCGTTTTCCGTATTTCGCCCCCGGAGACAAGACACCTTTCCGGATCGGGCGGAAGGCCCTGTCGCGTCCGTGCCATCCGCATGCGTGCGACAGAAATCGGCGGTGCATGACCCGTACCGCTGTCGACCGTTGTTGTTCGTGCTGTTCGATGTTCAACCGGAGGGGTAATTCAAATGAATCAGGTTGCAGACAAGAATCAAAAGCACAATCGCTTCGTCAAACTCGCCTTCGCCGCCGCAGCCGCATCGTTCGGCATGGCGACCGCCCACGCCGCGCCTGCGGCCGGCTGGACGGAAACGCACACCAAGGGCTTCCTGCCGCTCGTGCAGCAGAGCGAAGCCGGTACGGCCGGCGCGCCCGCCGCGAGCACGGCGGCGGCTGCAGCAGCCGCCGTCGAGATGGCGCCGGGCGAGTCGGTGGACATCGTGCTCGGCCTGAACCTGCGCAACGAGGCGCAACTCGACCAGTATCTGCACGACCTGCATACGCCTGGTTCGCCGCACTACCGGCAATTCCTCACGCCGGCGCAGTTCGCGTCGCAATATGCGCCGACCGACCAGCAGGTCGCCTCGGTCGTCGCGCATCTGCGCAAGGCAGGCTTCGTGAACATCGTGGTCGCGCCGAACCGCCTGCTGGTCTCCGCGTCCGGCACCGCCGCCACCATCAAGTCCGCGTTCCGCACGACGCTCAAGCGCTTCACGCGCAACGGCCGCAGCGTCTACGCGAATACCGACGCCGCGCAAGTGCCGAACGCGATCGGCGGCGTCGTGGGTTCGGTGCTGGGCCTGCAGAACGTCGAGCTGATGCACACGGGCGCGGGCAGCCAGCCGCAAGGCAACACCAGCAACCTGACGATTCCGGCCGGCGCATCGGCGGTGCCGCACAACCCGACCGAATTCTCGTCGATCTACGGCGGCGACGGCACGCCGACCGCCTCGCAGACCACCGTCGGCATCATCTCCGAAGGCGACCTGTCGCAGACGGTAAGCGACCTCAATACGTTCGCCGCAAACAACAGTCTCGGCACGATCAGCAGCAGCATCGTGAAGACGGGCCCGTCCGGCAGTTCGTACACCGACACCGACGGCACCGTCGAATGGAACCTCGACAGCCAGTCGATCGTCGGCGCGGCCGGCGGCAGCGTGAAGCAGGTCGTGTTCTACGTCGCGCCGTCGATGACGCTCACGGCGATCACCGCCGCGTACAACAAGGCCGTGACCGACAACGTCGCAAAAGTGATCAACGTATCGCTCGGCGTGTGCGAATCGTCCGCGAACAGCACCGGCTCGCAGGCCACCGACGACACCATCTTCAAGCAGGCAGTCGCGCAGGGGCAGACCTTCTCGGTATCCGCCGGCGATCATGGCGCGTACGAATGTGCGAGCGGCACGCCGTCGCGCTCGACCTACACGGTGAGCGAGCCGGCAACGTCGCCGTACGTGATCGCCGTGGGCGGCACGACGCTGTTCACCAATACGTCGAGCAACGCGTACAACAGCGAGATCGTCTGGAACGATCCGAGCTGGCAGCCGGGCACCGTGTGGTCGACGGGCGGCGGGTACAGCAAGTACGAAGCCGCGCCGTCGTGGCAATCGTCGAGCCTCACGGGATCGACCAAGCGCGCACTGCCTGACGTCGGCTTCGACGCGGACCTGCGCACCGGCGCGATTCTCGTCGTCAACGGCCAGACGTCCAACACGCTGTGGGGCTCGGGCTACCTCAACAACGAAGGCGGCACGAGCCTCGCCGCGCCGATCTTCACGGGCATCTGGGCGCGCTTGCAGTCCGCCAACAACAATGCGCTCGGGTTTCCCGCGTCGAGCTTCTACAAGTACTTCCCGAGCAACGCGGCACTGCTGCACGACGTCACGTCCGGCAACAACGGCAGCGGCACCTACGGCTACAAGGCAAAGGCCGGCTGGGACGCGACGACGGGCTTCGGCAGCGTGAACATCTCGAAGCTGAACACGTTCATCCAGAGCACGTCGGATTTCGCACGCTGATGGATCGATGACTGCCCCGGTTCCGCGTGCGCACCGCAACGCATGCATGGAACCGGATGTGATCGCTTGAACAACCCGTGAGGGCCGCAAGGCCTTTGCGGGTTTTTTGTATTCCGCGCACTCTCGAGGCGCGGCCTCCGGCGCGACGATGCGCTCGCCAACCTTGCAATCGTTGCGCAAGCAACTTTCATGTCCATTACCCGGGCAGCACCCGCCCGCTTACGGACTGCAAGGTACACACTGTTACACAACACGCAGACAACTTCCGCGCGTGTCGTGCGTTTAACTGAATATATCGATTCGTCGCGGGACGACCACGCTGCGAGCACGACCCTGCCGCCGACCCCGGCCGATGCCCCCCGGGCATGCGCTGACTGTCGCGGCACCGTGCTCAAGCCGATCGCGCGGCCCGCGTGACTGCCAACGCCGACACAACGCCGAACGAACCACATGAACCACACACGTGCATACCGCCCCGTCAGAACGCTGCTCGCGTCGTCCCTCATCGTGTCGCTGCTCGGCCTCTCGGCCTGCAACAAGAACGCCGACAGCAGCGCCGCCGCTGCGGCCAGCGACGCGAGCGCGGCCGCCGCAGCCCAGCCCGCTTCGACGCCCGTCGCCTACACGCCGCCGACTGCCGACCAGCTCTACCAGATGGTCGCGCCGATCGCACTGTTCCCCGACAAGCTCGTCGCGCTGGTGCTGGCGGGTGCAACGTACCCGGATCAGGTCACGGCCGCCAATAACTGGGTCATGCAGAACCCGTCGTTGAAGGGACAGCCACTCGCCACCGCCGCCGATACGCAGCCGTGGGATCCGTCCGTCAAGGCATTGACCGCGTTCCCCGCGGTGCTGTCGCAGATGGCGTCGAACCCGGCCTGGACCACGTCGCTCGGCCAGGCGTACTACAACGACCCCACCGACGTGATGAACGCGATCCAGGTGATGCGCCAGCGCGCGCAGACCTCCGGCCATCTCCGCTCGGGCGGCCAGATGCGGGTCACGCAAGTCGCTCAGGCCGCACCGACCGGCTATACGCCGGCCAACGATGCGCCCGTGGTCTACGCCGGGCCGGCGATCGTGCCGCCCCCCGCGCAGGCCATCGAGATCGAATCGGCACAGCCCGACGTCGTCTATGTCCCGTCGTACAACCCGACGGTCGTCTACGGCGAGCCGGTTTCGGCCTACCCCGGCTACGTGTACCGGCCGCCTTCATACAGCACGGGGGAAGTCGTTACCGCCGGCGTGATCACGTTCGGCGTCGGCATCGCCGTCGGCGCCGCGATCTTCGGGCACCACGACTGGGGCTGGCATGCATGGGGCATGAACTGGGGCGCGCCGCGTCCGGAAGGCCCCCGCTGGAACGGCGGCTGGGAGCGCCCGGCCGTGGTGTACAACCACACCACGTACGTGTCGAAGTCGACCACCGTGATCAACAACATCACCAACATCCGCAACACGCGAATCACGAACAACTACGGCGGCAACGTCACCAACAATACGACGAACACGACGATCGAACGCAACACGATGCAGCCGGGTGCGGAGCCCATGCGCGGGCAGGCCATGGAGCAACGCCCGGGCGCCGTGCCGATGACGATGCCGCACTTCGGCGCGAACGATGCACGCCCCGGCGCGCGACCGTCGCCTGGCGCGTTCGCACAGAACCGTGCGAACGAACCGCATGCCGAGGCACCAGCACAGCATGCGCCCGGCGCGATGCGCGAGGAGCGGCAGCAGGCCATGCAGCAGGCGCACGCTGCGCAGGAAAATCGTGCGGCCGCCCAGCAGCAGCAATTGCAGCAGCAACAGCGCAACGAAGCTCAGCAGCAGCGCGAGGCGATGCAACAGCACAACGCCGCGCAGCAGCAGCAACGCGAGGAAATGCAGCAACACAACGCAGCGGAGCAACAGCAGCGCGAGGCGTTGCAGCAACACAATGCGGAGCAGCAACGGCAGCGCGAAGCCATGCAGCAACGCAACGAGACTCAGCAGCAAGTGCACAAAGAGGCGCCGCCGCACAACGAAGCGCAACCGCAGGAACACGCGGCAGCACAGCCGCGGCAACCGGCCCCCGAGCACGCACCCGCACCGCATCCGCACGCTGCGGCGTCGCATCCGCCACACGAGACGCATGAGCATCGCGCCGAGTGAAATACACGCCAGCCGGCAGCGCGGGTTTCGCACTGCCGGCTGGCGAAACCGCGTCTCGTTGGCGTGCGAACCCCGCTCGGCACAATATTTCGCGCGCCACCGTTTTCAGCGAAACCGCACGGCGGTGCCGTGCAACTTACTCCTCCCAGTTCCGGACATAATCCGGCACCGGCGCGCTACCCTCGGCATGGACCGGCGCACCGCGCGTCGTCTTCAGCGGCAGGATCCCCGTCCAGACAGCAAGCGCGAGATCTTCGTCCTTGTCGGACGGCATTGAATCGCTGACTTTTACCGCTGCTTCGGCAAGCGCAATCCGCAGCACGCTGGTCGCATTGAGTTCCTTGTCGTTGCCAGGCCGCGCGTCATGCTTGCGACCGGGCGCGATCTTGTCCATCAATGCATCCAGCGCCGCCAGCTTGTCCGCACTACCCTCCACCATCTCGAACCGCCCGTAGATCACTGCGGACCGGTAATTCATCGAATGGTTGAAGGCCGACCTGGCCAGCACGAGGCCGTCCAGCAACGTCATCGCGACGGAGGCCTGTACACCCGCCGCCAACGCCTTGATCATCCTGCTACCGTTCGACCCATGAATATAGAGGTGATCGCCCCGTCTCCAGTGCGCGGTCGGGATGCAGTGCGTGTCCTCGCCGGAACCGAATGCAATGTGGCACACGTAGGCCTCGTCCACGATGCGATGAAGCATCTCGCGATCGTGGCTTGCCAGCTCCGGTAGGCGGTGAATAGTGGTGCGGGATGTGGGGGAGATGACGGTCTGGTCTTGCATGTTTCGCTTTCCTGTTTGCACGCCCTTGCGCGCATCGAGCGGCCCGCGTTTCGGCAACGCGCAGGCATTCACTCCAAATATATTTGCACTACGAAGTTAATGGCATCGAACGCTACACCTTGCACGCGCGAATGACCGGTCGATCGGCCCATCGACAGTCACTTTCCAAATCGATCAAAATACGCACACGCGCCTATCCGTGACGATCGCTGCACATGCCCGCGCACCGGCCGGCGCCACGGGAACGTGAACGATACGACGCGCATCGGATCTTCAAAAGAACCAGCTCACCAAAAAATTCTGGAACCAGCCCATGGATCTCGCGCTGCTCGTCTCATCGCTTTCCAGACAGGACGGCACGACACGCCACAGCCAGCAGGAAGCCCTGTACCGGAGCCTGCGCAACCTGCTGCTGGACGGGCACATCCCGCCCGGCACGCGACTCGTATCGACGCGCGTGCTCGCGGCCGAGCTGGGCATCGCGCGCAACTCGGCGGTCTATGCGTACGAGCGCCTTGCCGAGGAAGGCTTCGTGGCGGCCACGCGCAACGGGACGATCACGCGATGGGACGGGTGCGGCCGTTCCAGCACCGGGCCCGAACGCGGCCCCGCCCCGGTTCGATTGGCCGAGCGCGTGCACGGGCTGGAGAACGCCGATCCCGAACCCGAACGCATGCTGCCGTTCGTTCCCGGCCTCCCTTCGCTCGATGAATTCCCCGTCACCCAGTGGCGCCGTTGCATCGAGCGCGCGTGGAAAGTCATCAAGCCCGCGCAGCTCGCCTACGGCCCGGTCGAAGGGCTGCCCGAGTTGCGGCGTGCCGTGGCCGCCTACATCCGGGTCTCGCGCGGCGTGCGCTGCGAAACAGGCCAGGTATTCATCACCGACGGCACGCAAAGCAGCCTCGAACTGTGCGCGCGCATGCTCGCGAATCCCGGTGAATATGGCTGGCTCGAGAACCCCTGCTACAACGGCGCCCGAACCGCATTCCGGTCGACCGGCCTGGAGCTCGTGCCGATCGAGGTCGACCATGAAGGCATGGCGCCAACCGACGAACAGTGGCGCACCCGCCCGCCCCGGCTGATCTATACGACACCGTCGCACCAATACCCGCTCGGCGCGCTGATGAGCCCCCGTCGGCGCGCGGCGCTCGTCGAGCACGCACGTGCGTGCGGCGCGTGGATCATCGAGGACGATTACGACAGCGAGTTCCGCCTCGGCGGCCAGCCGCTGCCCGCGATCCAGGGTCTCGACGCCGACGCACCGGTCTGCTATCTCGGCACCTTCAGCAAGACGATGTTTCCCGCCCTCCGGCTTGGCTTCATGGTGGTACCACCGACGCTGGTCGACCGCTTCACCCGCACGCTGCGCGAACTCGTCCATCGCGGCCACTCGGCCGATCAACTGGCGATGGCCGAATTCATCGATACCGGCCTTTTTGCACGACACCTGCGCAGGATGAGGACGCTGTACGCCGAGCGGCGGAGCAGCCTCGAAGCCGCACTCGCCCGTCACCTCGGCGCCGTGCTGAGCGTTCGCGAAAGCCCGGGCGGCATGCATCTGTCGGCCGATCTCGCGATGCCGCTGCACGATACCGACGTCGCCCGCGCCGCAGCCGCGCATGGCCTGCTGCTTCAGCCGCTGAGCAGCTACCGGGTCGGCGACGGACGGCCGTACAACGGCTTCGTGCTCGGATACTCGGGGCTGAGCGACACGACGATCGAGACCGCGACGAGGCAGCTCGCGGCCGTCATCGAGCAGCACGGCCGCACGCGTTGCTGAGTGTCGCGCGCGGCATCGTTGCTCACAGTTGCGACTCGAGCGGAAACAGCCCGAGGAACCAGACTTCCATCCGCCGCGCGGTAGACACTTCCGGTTCGTGATCGCGCTCGGTGACCTTCCCGTCCGAATCGGTCTGAATCCACTTGAGCTGCCCTTTGCCCGCCGGATCGGTCCTCAGCTCGACCCGCCACGCGATCCGATCGAGCCGTGCCTCCAGATCGTTGGCCACCTGCGACGCAATCGCCGGACTCTCGCAGTAAACGCCGATTTCCGTATTGAGATTCAGCGAACGCGGATCGAGATTCATCGACCCGATGAAAATGCTCTTGTGATCGAACACGTAGGTCTTTGCATGCAACGACGCACGCGACGACCCGATGATGACCTGCTTCGAGATACTCTTGTCACCCGATGGCCGCCGCTCGTAAAGCCGCACGCCGGCCGCCACGAGATCGCTTCGGTAGCGCCGGTAGCCCGCATGCACGGCCGCCACGTCGGTCGACGCAAGCGAGTTGGTCAGTACCGTCACACGCACACCGCGCGCCGTGAGCGCGCGCAGCCGCTCGACGACCTCCTTGCCCGGCACGAAGTACGGCGACACGATCAGCAGGTCATGTTCGGGCTGCAACGCGAGCGCCCGCAATTGCGGCATCAGGTGCCCGTCGCTGTCCTTCGGCGCGTGTGCGATCTTCGACGGATCGTCGTACAGCACCGTCGCGTGCCCCCATGACAGTTCGGTGCCCTGCCCATGAACGATCTGGTCGAGCCGCTGCCTGGCCTCGAGCACGTACGGATTGTCTTCCATGGCCCTCAGGTAGTCGCGCAACCGTTCGCGCTCGCGATCCAGCCCGCCAGGCGCCGCATCATGCCCGACTAGCGCGCTGATCGGATACGCATACGGGGAATTCCAGAACGTATCGAATTCGGTCGAGATGTCCTTCACGACCGGGCCGTGAACGACAACGTCGAGATCGCCAAACTCCAGCATCGACGATGCGCCGAAATACTCGTCGCCGATATTGCGGCCACCGACGATCGCTGCCTGGTTGTCCGCGATCATCGCCTTGTTGTGCATGCGCCGGTTGATGCGCGAGAACTCGAACACGGTGCCGATCTTCTTGAACCGGCGCGTGGCAACCGGGTTGAAGAGCCGGATCTCGATGTTCGGATGTGAACTGATCTCGAGCAGCTTGCGGTCGTCCGCGTTCGTGCCGAGGTCGTCGAGCAGCGCACGCACGCGCACGCCGCGATCGGCCGCGCGGATGATCGCGTCGGCCAGCTCGTGCCCGGTCAGGTCGTCATGCCAGATGTAGTACTGAAGGTCGAGCGAGCGGTCCGCGCGATCGGCGAGCAACACGCGCGCATCCAGCGCATCGACCGGATCGGTCAGCAGATGAAACGCGTCCTGCCCCGGATGCGCACTGGCCTGCTTCTGGAACGCGACGCCCAGCCGCGTGTTGTCCGTATCGGTGTACGCGTGCGTCGGCACGCGCTCGGCCTGCGGGGGCAGGCTCGCGCATGCAACGAGTGCCAGCAACGAAAGAAGCGCACCCCACGAACGCAGCATGGTCATGATTGCCGTCCCACTCCCGGCCGAAATCTGTTTATTCTTGCCGCCGGATGGATCGCGGGGCTGTTGGGTTTTCCTTCGGCCGCAACCGGTGTCGCGCGTGGAACGGCCGCGCTACAGCATACTTCGATTGACGGCGGCGCGACACTTTCTCGGTACTTTCCTGATTACGACACTCGTCTCGCATCCGCACAAAGAAAAACCCGCGACGCATGAAGCCATCGCGGGTTTTCGGCATGCTGCGCGAACGCGCACATGAAATCTGGTGGGCCCGGCGGGGTTCGAACCCGCGACCAATCGATTATGAGTCGACTGCTCTAACCGCTGAGCTACAAGCCCTGATGAGAAGCGAAGCGTGTCACACGCTACCCCGACGAAGAAGCCGGGCCGGCATTGTAACAACAAAGAAGAGAAACGCCACCGGCATCACGCGGATACCGGCGGCGTTCGCAGGAGAGACGCTGGAAATCAGTTCCCTTCGAGGAACGACTTCAGCTTGTCGGAACGGCTAGGGTGACGCAGCTTGCGCAGCGCCTTGGCCTCGATCTGACGGATCCGCTCACGCGTGACGTCGAACTGCTTGCCGACTTCCTCGAGCGTGTGATCGGTGCTCATCTCGATACCGAAGCGCATCCGCAGCACCTTCGCCTCGCGCGGCGTCAGCGAATCGAGCACGTCCTTCACGACGTCGCGCATGCTCGCATGCAGCGCGGCATCCGCCGGCGCGACCGTGTTGGTGTCTTCGATGAAGTCGCCGAGATGGGAATCGTCGTCGTCACCGATCGGCGTTTCCATCGAGATCGGCTCCTTCGCGATCTTCATGATCTTGCGGATCTTGTCTTCCGGCATCTCCATCTTCTCGGCGAGCGTGGCCGGATCCGGCTCGAGACCGGTTTCCTGCAGGATCTGCCGCGAGATGCGGTTCATCTTGTTGATCGTCTCGATCATGTGAACCGGAATACGGATCGTGCGCGCCTGGTCCGCGATCGAGCGCGTGATGGCCTGACGGATCCACCACGTCGCATAGGTCGAGAACTTGTAGCCACGACGGTATTCGAACTTGTCCACTGCCTTCATCAGGCCGATGTTGCCTTCCTGGATCAGGTCGAGGAACTGCAGGCCGCGGTTCGTGTACTTCTTCGCGATCGAGATCACGAGACGCAGGTTCGCCTCGGTCATTTCACGCTTCGCCTGGCGCGCCTTCAGTTCGCCGGCCGCCATCTGGCGGTTGGTTTCCTTCAGGTCCTTCAGCGGCAGCACGACGCGCGCCTGCAGGTCGAGCAGGCGCTGCTGCTGTTCGCGGATCGCCGGGATGTTACGCGACAGCACCGCGCTGTACGAATGGCCTTCCGCCATGATCTTCTCGGCCCAGTCGAGATCGGTCTCGCTGCCCGGGAAGCGCGCGATGAATTCGGAACGCGGCATGCCGCACTTGTCGACGACGATGTGCAGGATCTGGCGTTCGACCTGACGCACTTCGTCCACCTGCGCACGCAGCGTGTCGCACAGGCGCTCGACGGTACGCGCGGTGAAGCGGATCGTCATCAGTTCGCTCTGGATCGTTTCCTGCGCCTTCAGGTAGGCCTTCGACTTGTAGCCTTCCTTTTCGAACGCGCGGCGCATCTTGTCGAACCACTCGCTGATCTGCGAGAACTTCTCGAGCGACGCACGCTTGAGGGCTTCGAGCTGGGCGGCGTTGGCCGATGCCTGCGCGGCACCGTCATCTTCCTCCTCTTCCTCTTCTTCCTCTTCCTCTTCGGCTTCCTCATCCTCGTTCTCGATGGCTTCCGCTTCCTTCGCGGAGAAGCCGTCGGTATCGGCGGAGTCCGAAGCATTCGGATCGAGCAGGCCGTCGACGAGCTCGTCGACGCGGATCTCTTCGTTCGCGACGCGTTCGGCCATCGCGAGGATGTCGGCGATCGTCGTCGGGCACGCGGAGATGGCCATCACCATGTGACGCAGGCCGTCCTCGATCCGCTTCGCGATCTCGATTTCGCCTTCGCGCGTGAGCAGCTCGACCGTGCCCATTTCACGCATGTACATCCGGACCGGATCGGTCGTGCGGCCGAATTCGGAATCGACGGTGGAGAGCGCGACTTCCGCTTCCTCTTCGACTTCATCGTCCGACGACGCGGCAGGCGCGTTGTCGTTCAGGAGCAGCGTTTCCGCGTCCGGCGCCTGCTCGTAGACCGCCACGCCCATGTCGTTGAACGTGCCGATGATGCCCTCGAGGGCTTCGGTCTCGGTGAAGTTGTCCGGCAGGTGGTCGTTGATTTCGGCGTACGTCAGGAAGCCGCGCTCCTTGCCGAGCTTGATCAGCGCGCGCAGTTTCACGCGGCGCTCTTCGAGCTCCTCGGCCGTACCCGGCGTGCTCGTCGCGAACGCTTCCTTCAGCAGCGCCTTTTCCTTGGCGCGACGATCGCGCACCTTGGATTTGCCCGGTGCAGCCGCCGCTGCTGCGGGCTGCTCGTCGCTCTGATTTGCGTCGTCTTCGACGGATACTTCGTTCAGCTTTTTGGTCATGGAGTTCGCCGTACCGGCTATATCGACTCGCGGCTGCTGGACGACAGCCGGTTGAACCGTGGGTGCATGAGTAGTACGTACTGCCGTTTCGTCCGCGGCGGCAGTCGTGTCCCTTGCGCTTTTCGCACTTGCCCGCTTCGCCGCCGGCTTGGCCGGCCCGGAGTCGGGTCTGGCGGCAGCCCGTGTTCTGGCTGCCGGCGCCGGCGCAGCCTGAGCAGTGCCGGCCGCGGTTTTCTTTCCTGCCGGGGCTGACGTGGCTGAAGACGTTGTCCTGGTGGAAGAAGCAGACTTGGCCGCTGTGACCTTTTTGGTCGGCTCCGTCGAGCCCTTGCCTGTTGCTTTCTTTCCGCCTGTCGTCTTTGCCATCGCGATTCTCGCCTCTGCTTAGAAAACAAACCGCTGGAAACCTTATATTATAGCACGCTGGGGAGCCCTCTCTAAGCTCTCCAGCCGCCTACAGCCCGAGCCGACGCTTCATGTCGGTCCGCTGCTGGTTCAATTCCGTCAATTCGGCCAATTCCTCGGGTGTGAAGGCAGATTGCCGCGCCAGCCTGTCAAGCCGGTCGCAGCAGGCGTCGTAACGCATCTTGAGCACCGCTGCCTGCAGTTCCTCCCCCGCGATCCGTTCCTGTTCACGCTGCCGCTCGGGCACCGTCTCGTCTTCCGGATTCTGTAACAGCAAGTCACGGACGTTTTCATCATAGTCCAGAATTTCGCGGAAGATTTCCTCGTAAGTCGCTCCATTCGAGGACGTCCGCAGGACATCCGACAGCAGCCGGAACTCCGCGCCTTCGCCCAGCGCGCGCGCATGATCGACGACTTCCGCGAACAGCTCGCCGATGCGCGGCAATGCGCGCAAGGTCGCCAGTTGCTCATCGTCGAGCTGCGACGCGATGCGCGGATGCATCACCAGCGTGCGCAATGCCCGCTTCTCACTGTCCGTCACGCGGCGCCGCTCGCTGCGCGGGGGCGCCTGGCGCGGCGGTGCCGCGATCCGCGTGTCGACGTCGGACAGCGCCGCGACCTCTTCGAACGGGATGTCGAGGCGGTCGGCGAACATGTGCATGATCTGCGCGCGCAACGCGTTCGCGGGCAGCGCCTGCAACAACGGCTTCGCATCGAACAGCGCCTTCGCGCGGCCTTCCGGCTGATCGAGCGCCTTGCCGGCAATTGCTTCGTTCAGCAAAAATTGCGACAACGGCATCGCGCGCTCGATCTGCTCGGAGAACGCCGCCTCGCCGAACTCGCGTACATAGCTGTCCGGATCGTGCTCGGCCGGCAGAAAAAGGAACCGGATCGTGCGGTTGTCCCCCGCATGCGGCAGGCAGGCCTCGAGCGCGCGCCGGGCCGCGCGCCGCCCGGCCGAATCGCCGTCGAAGCTGAAAATGACCGTATCGGTCTGGCGCAGCAGCTTCTGCACGTGAATCGGCGTGCACGCGGTACCGAGCGTCGCGACCGCGTTCGGGAACCCGAGCTGGGCGAGCGCGACGACATCCATGTAGCCTTCGACGACCAGCACGTACTTGCGCTCGCGAATCGCGAGCCGCGCCTCGAACAGGCCGTACAGCTCGCTACCCTTGTTGAACAGCGGGGTTTCAGGCGAATTCAGGTACTTCGGCTCGCCGCTGCCGAGCACGCGCCCGCCGAAGCCGATCACCTGCCCCTTCACGTTACGGATCGGGAACATGATCCGCTCGCGGAACCGGTCGTAGCGGCGCGCGACGCCCTGCGCATCGGTCTTCTCGCTGACGATCACGAGCCCCGACTCGACGAGCGACTCGTCGCGATAATCAGGGAACGCGGCCTCGAGGTTCTGCCAGCCGTCCGGCGCATAACCGAGCCCGAAGCGCGCGGCAATCTCGCCGGTCAGGCCCCGGTTCTTCAGGTACTGGATCGCGACGGTCGCGCCGCGCAACTGCTTGCGGTAGTAGTCGCATGCAGCGGTCATCGCATCGGACAACGCGGTTGCGACCGATTTCGACACGGGCGCCGGATAGTCACCGCCACCGCCGCCCCCACCGCCACCACGCATCGACGGCTCGTGCGGCACGGTCAGCCCGACGGACTGCGCGAGATCCTGCACGGCCTCCGGGAATGTGAGCCCCGCGTGTTCCATCAGGAAGCCGATCGCCGTGCCGTGAGCCCCGCAACCGAAGCAGTGATAGAACTGCTTGGTCGGGCTGACGGTAAACGACGGACTCTTCTCGTTATGGAACGGGCACAGCCCCATGAAATTGGCGCCGCCCTTCTTGAGCTGCACGTACTTGCCCACCACGTCGACGATATCGACGCGGTTCAGCAAGTCCTGCAGGAACGAATGCGGAATCACCGTGGGATCGAGCGAAAAAAGACAATACGACACCCCGACGCACGCATCGCGCGCGCCGGGGAAACCGGTGTTACTTCGTGAGCGCGGCCTTGACCAGCGCGGAAATGGCCGTCATGTCGGCGCGGCCGGCGAGCTTGCCCTTCAGCACGCCCATCACCTTGCCCATGTCCTGCGGGCCGGCGGCGCCCGTCTGCGCGACCGCTGCCTGGACTTCGGCGGCCACCTCGGCCTCCGACAGCTGCTCGGGCATGTAGCCGCTCAGCACGACCAGTTCGGCCTGCTCCTTCGCGACGAGATCGTCACGGCTGGCGGCCTGGAACTGGCTGATCGAATCCTTGCGCTGCTTGATCATCTTGTCGATCACGGCCGTGATGCCCGCATCGTCGAGGGTGATCTGATCGTCGACTTCGCGCTGCTTGATCGCGGCCATCAGCAGGCGAATCGTTGCCAGACGCTCGCTTTCCTTCGCGCGCATCGCGGCCTTCATGTCTTCGCTGATCTGCTCTTTCAAACTCATCTTTCACCCGGGAAGGAAACGTGAATCCGACGCCCGGCAAGGGCGTCAACACAAAAACCCGCTTGGGACAATGTCTCAAGCGGGTTGCTCGAATCCGGCATCGGCGGCTCGCCTGATCGGTCGCACGATCATGCACGATCTTTCGCGATCACCTGATCGCACGGAGTCGCCGGTGCGCCGCTCAGCGAACCGCGCGGCGCCCAATCGTTCAGTACAGCTTCTTCGGCAGTGTCTGGCTGCGGATGCGCTTGTAATGACGCTTCACTGCAGCAGCCTTCTTGCGCTTGCGCTCCGCGGTCGGCTTCTCGTAAAACTCGCGCGCCCGAAGCTCGGTCAGCAGACCGTTCTTCTCGATCGTGCGCTTGAAGCGACGCATTGCAACTTCGAACGGCTCGTTCTCTTTAACGCGAATGATCGTCATGATCCGACACGAATAAAGGTTTGCAAGGAAAGACTACCGAGTATAGCAGAGCGATTGCCTAAAGGCACGGGGACGGGTCCCGTCAAAATGGCGTCGCCCCGGCGCCGTCAGGCGCCGCGCGAATACTCGGCCGCCGCCTGTCCGGCCGCCGTGCCCGACGCCCACGCCCACTGGAAGTTGTAGCCGCCGAGCCAGCCCGTCACGTCCACCGCCTCCCCGACGAAGAACAGCCCCGGTACGCGCGCGCTCATCATCGTCGCCGACGATAGATCACGCGTATCGACCCCACCCTTCGTCACTTCGGCCTTCTTGTAGCCCTCGGTGCCGTTCGGCGTGAGCGTCCAGCCGGACAGTGCGTCGCCGATCTGGCGCAGCGTCTTGTCGGGCAGGTCCGCGAGCCGCGCGTCGGCCGCGACGCGATGCGTGTCGAGCCACGCATGCGCGAGGCGCGACGGCACCCAGTCCGCGAGCAGCGAACCGATCTGGCGCTTCGACGTGCGCTTCGCGTCGAGCAGGTCGGCCACCGTATCGCGCTGCGGCAACAGATCGACGCGAATCGGGTCGCCGGGCTGCCAGTAACTCGAGATCTGCAGGATCCCGGGCCCGGACAGGCCGCGATGGGTCAGCAGCAGGTCCTCGACGAATTCGCCGCCGCGCTTCCTGTCGCCGGTCGAGACGCGCACTTCGAGCGATACGCCGGACAACGCCGCGAACGGCTCCCAGTCCTGCTGCGCGAACGTCAACGGCACGAGCGCGGGCCGCGTATCGATGAGCTTGTGACCGAACTGCTTGGCGATCCGGTAGCCGAAGTCGGTCGCGCCGATCTTCGGGATCGACAGGCCGCCGGTCGCGATGATCAGTGCGCGCGCACCGATCGTCCCCGCCTGCTGCGTGTCGAGCGTGAAGCCGTCGGACGGCGCGTGGCGCACCGCGTCGACGACCACGGGCCGGCGCCACGCGATACCGCCCGCGTCGCACTCGTGCTTCAACACGTCGATGATCGCGTCGCTGCCGTGGTCGCAAAAGAGCTGGCCCTTGTGCTTTTCGTGCCAGGTCACGTGATGGCGCTTGAGCAGCCCGAGGAAGTCGCGCGGCGTATAACGCGCCAGCGCCGAGCGCGCGAAATGCGGATTCGACGACAGATAGTTGTCGGGGCCGGCGTACAGGTTCGTGAAGTTGCAGCGGCCGCCACCCGAGATGCGGATCTTCTCGGCGAGCCGCGGCGCGTGATCGATCAGCACGACGCGGCGGCCGAGTTGCCCGGCAACCGCGGCGCTCATCATTCCGGCGGCGCCCGCGCCGATCACGGCGATGTCATAAGTTTCCATGGCGCGGATTGTACCTGCCCGGCATCCGGCCCGGGCCGCTGCCAGCGGCGACAGGCCCTCGCCTGCTATACTTTCCGGTTACGTTGACCTTCCCGCGGCGCGCCCGATACGGCGTGCCCTGCCCGTACCCATGCTCGTTCTCGGCATCGAAAGCTCCTGCGACGAAACCGGCCTCGCGCTTTACGACACGCAGCGCGGCCTGCTCGCGCACGCGCTCCACTCGCAGATCGCCATGCACCGCGAATACGGCGGCGTCGTGCCCGAGCTCGCATCGCGCGACCACATCCGCCGCGCGCTGCCGCTGCTCGAGGAAGTGATGGCGCAAAGCGGCACGCGCCGCGACGACATCGACGCGATCGCGTTCACGCAGGGCCCCGGCCTCGCCGGCGCGCTGCTGGTCGGCGCGAGCATCGCGAATGCGCTCGCGCTCGCCTGGAACAAGCCGACCGTCGGCATCCATCACCTCGAAGGCCACCTGCTGTCGCCGCTGCTCGTCGACCAGCCGCCGCCGTTCCCGTTCGTCGCGCTGCTGGTGTCCGGCGGCCACACGCAATTGATGCGCGTGACCGACGTCGGCGTCTACGAGACGCTCGGCGAAACGCTCGACGACGCGGCCGGCGAAGCATTCGACAAGACGGCCAAGCTGATCGGCCTCGGCTACCCGGGCGGCCCGGAAGTATCGAAGCTCGCCGAGACCGGCACGCCGGGCGCGGTCGTGCTGCCGCGCCCGATGCTGCATTCGGGCGACCTCGACTTCAGCTTCAGCGGCCTGAAGACGGCCGTACTCACGCAGATGAAGAAGTTCGAAGCAGCCAAGCTCGAAGGTGAAGCACTCGAACGCGCGAAGGCCGACCTTGCGCGCGGCTTCGTCGACGCGGCCGTCGACGTGCTCGTCGCCAAGTCGCTCGCCGCACTGAAGAAGACAAAGCTCAAGCGCCTCGTGGTCGCGGGCGGTGTCGGCGCGAACCGCCAGCTACGCGCGGCACTGTCGGCCGCCGCGGCCAAGCGCGGCTTCGATGTGCATTACCCCGATCTCGCGCTCTGCACCGACAACGGCGCGATGATCGCGCTCGCAGGCGCGTTGCGGCTCGGCCGCTGGCCCGAGCAGGCGAATGCCGACTACGCATTCACGGTGAAGCCGCGCTGGGATCTCGCGTCGCTCGCGCGCTGAGCTGCGCCACGCACGCGACGCAACGTCGCACCGGCAAACAGAAAGGCCGCTCAAAAATGAGCGGCCTTTCTTCATCGACGCGACAAAACGCCGCAGCGTTATGCAGCCTGTCGCTTGTCGCGTTCGATCAGCGCATACGCACTGTGATTGTGGATCGACTCGAAGTTCTCGGCTTCGAGCACGTATGCCGCCACACGCTCGTCCGCATCGAGACGCTGCGCGACGTCACGCACGAGATCCTCGACGAACTTCGGGTTCTCGTACGCGCGCTCGGTGACGAACTTCTCGTCGGGACGCTTCAGCAGGCCCCACAACTCGCACGACGCCTCTTCCTCGGCGATGCGGATCAGCGCTTCGACCGGCAGGTCGGCCGCGAGCTCCGCGTCGATCGTCACGTGCGAGCGCTGGTTGTGCGCGCCGTACTGCGAGATCTTCTTCGAGCACGGGCACAGGCTCGTCACGGGCACGAGCACCTTCAGGAACAGGCGCGTATCGCCGTTGCGGCTTTCACCCGCGAGCGTCACTTCATAGTCGAGCAGGCTCTGCACGCCCGACACCGGCGCCGTCTTGTTCACGAAGTACGGAAACGTGACCTCGATGCGACCGGCTTCGGCTTCCAGCTTCTCGAGCATCGATGCGAGCATCGCGCGAAAACGCTCGACCGTCAGCGGTGCGCGATTCTCTTCGAGCAGCGCGACGAAGCGCGACATGTGCGTGCCCTTCTGGTCGGCCGGCAGGCGGACATCGAGGTTCCAGACACCGACGGTCGGCTGCACGTCGCCGCTTTCGGTGCACACCGTCAACGGATGCCGGACCGCCTTCACGCCCACACGCTGAATCGGAATCTGGCGGGTATCCACCGTGCTCTGCACGTCGGGCATCACGAAGGCGGGATTCATCTGGTTCATCTTGTTCAATCCTTGTAAGCCGCGCGTTCGACGACGCGCACGCCGCGTCATGCGGCAGCCGGAAAAGCAACATGGGCCCGCAGGCCCATGTTTTCCGCATCAATGAAGACCGGTTGCGCCAGTCGCACCGACACCGCCCGCGGGCGGCGCCAGCTTATGCGACGCGCTTCGCCTGACCGGCGACGTCGGCCGCCGGATTCAGAAAGCGTTCGCGAATCGATTTCGCGATACCCGCGCCGTCGAGGCCGCATTGCGACAGCAGCTTCGCGGGGTCGCCGTGATCGATGAACAGGTCAGGGAGGCCCAATTGTAGTACGGGTCGGATAACCCCACTCTCCATCAGGGCTTCCACGCAGGCCGAGCCCGCGCCACCCATCACGCAGCCTTCCTCGACCGTGACGACGTAGTCATGCGTCTCGGCGAGTTCGCGCACGAGCGCCGCATCGATCGGCTTCACGAAGCGCATGTTCGCGACGGTCGCGTCGAGCTCCTCGGCCGCGGCGAGCGACGGCGCGACCATCGTGCCGAACGCGAGGATTGCGACGCGCTTGCCTTCCGGCTGCGACGTCTGGCGACGCACTTCACCCTTGCCGAGCGGGATCTCGGTGAATTCCTTCACCGTCGGCACGCCCGTGCCGGCGCCGCGCGGATAGCGCACCGCGGTCGGGTTCGGCTGCTGCAGCGCCGTGTGCAGCATCTGGCGGCATTCGTTCTCGTCGGACGCAGCCATGATCGTCATGTTCGGGATGCAGCGCATGAACGCGAGATCGTACGCGCCCGCGTGCGTCGCGCCGTCCGCGCCGACGAGGCCGGCACGGTCGATCGCGAACACGACCGGCAGGTTCTGCAGCGCGACGTCATGGATCAGCTGGTCGTAGGCACGCTGCAGGAACGTCGAGTAGATCGCGACGACCGGCTTGAGGCCTTCGGTTGCCATGCCGCCTGCGAACGTCACCGCGTGCTGCTCGGCGATGCCGACGTCGTAGTAGCGATCCTTGAAGCGCTTCTCGAACTCGACCATGCCCGAGCCTTCGCGCATCGCGGGCGTGATGCCGACGACGCGCGTGTCGCGCTCGGCTTCGTCGCACAGCCATTCGCCGAACACCTGCGTGTACGTCTTCTTCGCGGGCGTGGCCGACGGCTTGATGCCTTCGGCCGGGTTGAACTTGCCGGGGCCGTGGTAAAGCACGGGATCCGCTTCGGCGAGCTTGTAGCCCTGGCCTTTCTTCGTCACCACGTGCAGGAACTGCGGGCCGCGCAGTTCGCGGATGTTCTGCAGCGTCGGGATCAGCGAATCGAGATCGTGACCGTCGATCGGGCCGATGTAGTTGAAGCCGAACTCTTCGAACAGGGTAGCCGGCACGACCATGCCCTTCGCGTGCTCTTCGAGCTTGCGTGCAAGTTCGAGCACCGGCGGCGCAACGCTCAGCACGCGCTCGACGCCCGCGCGCGCAGCCGCATAGAAGCGGCCCGACATCAGGCGTGCGAGATGGCGATTCAGCGCGCCGACCGGCGGCGAAATCGACATGTCGTTGTCGTTCAGGATCACGAGCACTTTCGCGTCTTCCGACACGCCCGCGTTGTTCATCGCCTCGAACGCCATGCCGGCCGTCATCGCGCCGTCGCCGATCACGGCGATCGAGAAGCGGTCGTCGCCGTTCAACTGACTGCCGATCGCCATGCCGAGCGCGGCCGAGATCGACGTGCTCGAGTGCGCGGTGCCGAACGTGTCGTATTCGGATTCGCTGCGGCGCGGGAAGCCCGAGATGCCGTCCTGCTGGCGCAGCGAATGCATCTGGTCGCGGCGGCCCGTCAGGATCTTGTGCGGGTAGGTCTGGTGGCCCACGTCCCAGACGATCCGATCGTTCGGCGTGTTGAACACGTAGTGCAACGCGATCGTCAGCTCGACCGTCCCGAGGTTGGACGACAAATGGCCGCCCGTCTTCGACACGCTGTCGAGCACGAACGCGCGCAGTTCATCCGCGAGCGGTTGCAGTTGGCGACGATCGAGGCGGCGCAAATCCGCCGGGTCGTCGATGGTTTTCAGCAAGTCGTACATCGTCGTTCCATTGTAGGAAATCAAACGCGCCCGCATTCTGATGCACGCACCGTAGCAGGTGCGCGGCGGCGGGCTTTCGCGTCAGCTGACCCGGTTCACTACCAGGTCGGCAAGTTCGGCCAGACGCTGTGCGCGTGCGCCGAACGGTTTCAGCGCGTCGTGCGCTTCGGCGCGCAGTTGTGCTGCGAGCTCGCGCGACGCGTCGAGGCCGAGGATCGATACATAGGTCGGCTTGTCGTTCGCCGCATCCTTGCCGGCCGTCTTGCCGAGCGTCGCCGAATCGGTCGTGACGTCGAGAATGTCGTCGACGACCTGGAAGGCCAGGCCCACGGCCCCCGCGTAGACATCGAGCGCCGCCATCGTTTCCGCGGACGGCGTCTCGCCGGCCAGCGCGCCCATCCGCACGGCCGCGCGCAGCAGTGCGCCCGTCTTCTTCCGGTGCATCGTCTCGAGCTGCTCAAGCGTCAGCTTGAGGCCGACGCTCGCCAGGTCGATCGCCTGCCCGCCGGCCATGCCGATCGAGCCGCTTGCCAACGCCAGCTCGCGCACGAGCGCAGCCTGCTGCACCGGCGACAGCGCGGCGGCATCGGTCAGCGCAATGAACGCCTGCGACTGCAGCGCGTCACCGACGAGCAGTGCCGTCGGCTCGTCGTACTGCACGTGCACGGTCGGCTTGCCGCGCCGCAGCGCGTCGTCGTCCATGCACGGCATGTCGTCGTGCACGAGCGAGTAGACGTGGATCATCTCCAGCGCCGCCGCCGCCGCATTGCGGGCCGCTTCAGTCGCGCCGGTCAGTTCGCCTGCTGCATGGCACAGCAGCGGGCGAACGCGTTTGCCGCCGCCGAGGACCGCATAGCGCATCGCCTCGTGGAGTTTCTCCGGCACCACGGTTTCAGCGGGCAAATAGTGGCCGAGTGCGTCCTCGACACGGTCAAGCACGGACCGCATCCATTGTTCGAATGTCATAGATCGTCGTCTTCGCCGTCCGTGGCGGCCGTTCCGGACGAAAGCGGCTTCAGCGTCGCGCCGTCGAGCACGCGAACCTGCTGCTCCACTTTCTCGAGCTGCTGTTGGCAAAACGCAACGAGGGTCGCACCGCGGCGATACGCCGTCAGTGAATCCTCGAGGCTCAACGCGCCGCCTTCCATCCGGGCAACCAGCGTCTCGAGTTCCGCGAGCGCCGTTTCGTAATTGTCCGGCAACGGTTCGGTACCATTGCCGGGCGGCGTGGCGCCTGGGGATGCGGTTTTCGCCATGGACGAGGGTGTCAAATTTCAAAACAAGTCGGACATTCTACGGCAAAAGAGAATTTTCCGACCTGCCGTCGTGGCGCCCGGGTACATATTCCGGCCCCACCTTCGACACACATTGTGCGCCTGCCGATTGTCGCCCGACAAAAAATTGACACAAATCAGGCACTTAATCCTAGCCTTGCGAGGCGAACCGGGTATAATTCCCCGTTTCCCTAAATCGATTTTTCGATGGTTGGGTTGTTCACTGCTTTCACGCTAACACCGGGAGTGGGAATGTCCAATCTGAGCGATGCGCTTCAGTTGAAGTCGGCTCACAGCCAGCTTCCAGTCACTGCATATTTCGATGAGGCGTTGCTCCAGCGCGAGATCGAAACCCTCTTCAAGAAAGGACCTCGTTACGTCGGGCACGAGTTGATGGTGCCCGAGGCGGGGGATTATTTTGCGTTGCCGTCCGAGCAGGAAGGCCGCGTGCTGGTTCGCAACCAGGCGAACCAGATCGAACTGCTGTCGAACGTCTGCCGCCACCGGCAGGCGATCATGCTCAACGGGCGCGGCCACACGCAGAACATCGTGTGCCCGCTGCACCGCTGGACGTACGATCTGGAAGGCGAGTTGCTCGGCGCGCCGCACTTCCCCGACAAGCCGTGCCTGAACCTCGGCAAGAGCCCGCTGCAGAACTGGCAGGGGCTGCTGTTCGAGGCCGAGGGCCGGAATGTCGCGCGCGACCTCGCCCACCTCGGCACGAAGCATCACTTCGACTTCTCCGAGTACCTCTTCGATCACGTCGAAGTGCACGAGTGCGATTACAACTGGAAGACGTTCATCGAGGTCTACCTCGAGGATTACCACGTCGTCCCGTTCCACCCGGGCCTCGGCAGCTTCGTGTCGTGCGACGACCTCAAGTGGGAGTTCGGCGACTGGTACAGCGTGCAGACGGTCGGCGTGCACAACGCGCTCGCGAAACCGGGCAGCGCGACTTACCAGAAATGGCACGAGCAGGTGCTGAAGTTCCGCAACGGCGTGCCGCCGGAGTTCGGCGCGATCTGGATGGTCTACTACCCGGGCCTGATGATCGAGTGGTATCCGCACGTGCTGGTCGTGTCGTGGCTGATTCCGCGAGGCCCGCAAAAGACGACCAACATCGTCGAGTTCTATTACCCCGAGGAAATCGCGCTGTTCGAACGCGAATTCGTCGAGGCCGAACGCGCCGCCTATATGGAGACGGCCGTCGAGGACGACGAGATCGCGATGCGGATGGACGCAGGCCGCCGTGCGCTGATGGCACGCGGCGAATCGCAGGTCGGCCCGTACCAGAGCCCGATGGAAGATGGCATGCAGCACTTCCACGAGTTCCTGCGCCGCCACCTCGGCGACATTTGATAACCGGTGCGGCGCTTTGACGCTGCACCGCATCCGGCAGACGAAAAGACGGGCTTCGGCCCGTCTTTTTTGTTTAGACTTGGAATGTCAGGCCATTCGCACTCCAGGGAGCCGTCATGCCACACACGCACTACACCACGCTCATCTCCGCCGCCAATCTCGCCGAGCGCCTGGCGGCGGCGCCCGGCAGCGTCGCACTGTTCGACTGCCGCTTCGATCTCGTCGATCCCGCTGCCGGCGAAGCCGCCTATGCGGCAGGCCACATCCCCGGCGCCCAATACCTCCATCTCGACCGCGACCTGTCGGGCCGCAAGACAGGCACCAACGGCCGCCATCCGCTGCCGACCCGCGACGCACTCGCCACGCTGCTCGCGAGCCGCGGCCTCAAGCAGGGCCAGCAGGTCGTCGCGTACGACGCACAAGGCGGCGCCTATGCGGCGCGCCTGTGGTGGCTGCTGCGCTGGCTCGGGCATGATTCGGTTGCCGTGCTCGACGGCGGCCTGCAGGCCTGGGAAGCGGCCGGCCAGCCGCTGACGGCCGACGTACCGCACCCGGCAGCCGGCGATTTCCGTGCGGCCGCGCCGCTCGAATCGACGGTCGACGCGGCAGCCGTGCTCGCCAACGTGAACGCACCCACGCGTGTCGTGATCGATGCGCGCGCACCCGACCGCTACCGCGGTGAAAACGAAACGATCGATCGCGTGGGCGGCCACATCCCCGGCGCGCGTAACCGCTTCTTCAAGGACAACCTGACCGCCGACGGCCGCTTCAAGACCGGCCATGAACTGCGCGAAGCGTTTTCCGCCGTGCTGGCGGGCACCGAACCGAACCGCGTGATCCTGCAATGCGGCTCCGGTGTGACCGCATGCCACAACGCACTGGCGCTGGAAGTGGCAGGCCTGCACGGCGCATCGCTGTATCCGGGCTCGTGGAGCGAATGGAGCGCCGATCCGTCGCGGCCGATCGCAACCGGCCCGACGCCGTAAGCGCCGGCACGGCGCAGTCGCAACGAAGCGGCGGCCCATGCCGCCGCTTGCCGTTTACATCACGCCGTACTTGCGGAGCCACGCGATCGCGCGCTTCCAGCTCTCCTCCGCGTCGGCCTTCACATAGCTCGGCCGGTAATCGGCAAAGAACGCGTGACCGGCATCCGGGTACACGACGATCTCCGATTCGCGCGCGAGCTTCGAATCGCTCGTCTGGATTGCCTTGCGCATGTCGGCGAGCGACGCCTGCGTGATGTTCGCATCCTTCTCGCCATACAGCCCGAGCACGGGCACCTTCAGCAACGATGCATGATCGACCGGGTTGAACGGCGTCATCTCGTCGGTCTTGCCTTCGACGAACCCATACCATGCAACGGCCGCACGCACGTGCGGGTTGTGCTCCGCATACAACCAGCTCTGGCGGCCGCCCCAACAGAACCCGACCACGCCGAGACGCGACAGGTCGCCGCCGTTCTTGCCGGCCCACGCGACGGTCGCATCGAGATCCTCGGTCACCTGCCGGTCTGGCACCTTGCTGACGATGTGCTCGACCAGATCCTTGATCGTCGGATACTTCTCCGCATTGCCCTGCCGCGCGAACAGGTCCGGCGCGATCGCGAGATAGCCGAGCTTCGCGAAGCGGCGGCAGACATCGGCGATGTGCGCGTGCACGCCGAAGATCTCGTGGATCACGATGACGACCGGCAGGTTCGTCTTGTCCTTCGGCTGCGCGCGATACGCGGGCACGCTCGCGTCGCCCGAGCGGATCTCGACGGTGTCGACGTCCAGCCCTTCGCTGTCGGTCGTGACCGTCTGTGCCGACACAGGCAGCACGGCCGCCGCGAAAGCGCCGCCCAGCGCGGCCTGCATGAACTTGCGGCGCGAGAACGGAACGTGGGGAACCAGGCTGTCGACTTCGGGTTTCAACATGAATGCACTCCTCGATTGGGGGCCGCCGTCACGATCTCGGACTCGGCATGACGGGGCATCGCGCCGGCGCGCGGCGCGGATGTCGCGGCGGTTGGCACCCCGCCGCGAACGGAAACCCGGACAAGATGCCCAATAATCCGTTGTCGCGTCAACTGTCGGATATGTAAGACTCGATTACGGCGTGTTGACTCGGCCCGTCGATCGTCGCGCCAAGCACCGCGGGCGACCCGTCGAATCGCGATGCAACGGCCCGCATGCCGATCGCCGTTGCGCGATCGGATGCTTGCCGATTGAAACGAACAACACGCGGTCGATTTGGCCCGTCACACGCCGGCACGAGGGCCCGACTGCCCAACTACTCGCAAGGAACAACGGGCGGAGACCACGCACGACATGCGCACTCTCCGCCCGCTTCCCGCGCGAACGCGCGCTCAGTGCAGCTTGACGCGCGGCAGCGTCGTGCGCCGCAGCCAGTGCGCGACCGTGTCGAGCATCATGCGCGGATAGCCGTGCAGCGCGGCGATGTGCATCCGGTACAGCGACATGTACATGAAGCGCGCGAACAGCCCCTCGATCAGCATGTTGCCCCCGATCAGCCCGCCCATCAGGTTGCCGACCGCGCTGAAATGGCCAAGCGACACGAGCGAGCCGAGGTCGCGATAGGTGAACTCGGGCAGCGGGCGCCCGTCGAGTCGACAGCCGATCGCCTTCAGCAGGAAGCTCGCCTGCTGGTGCGCAGCCTGCGCGCGTGGCGGCACGTTGCGCTCGTTGCCGGGCCATGCGCATGCCGCACAATCGCCGAGCGCGAACACGTTGTCGTCGGTGAAGGTCTGCAGCGTGCGGCGCACGTCGAGCTGGCCGAGCTTGTTGACCTGGAGGCCATCGAGATTGGCGAGCACGGCCGGGGCCTTGATGCCCGCGGCCCAGACCGTCAGGTCGGCCCGCACCGTATTGCCGCTCGCCGTATGGACGGCCCCGGGCGCCACCTCGGTCACGCGCTCGGCGAGCATCAGCCGCACGCCGATCTTTTCGAGCAGTTCGGCCGTCGCCGACGACACGCGCTCCGGCAACGCCGGGAGGATCCGCGGCCCCGATTCGATCAGCACGATGCCGACGTCGTGCCGCGGGTCGAGCTTGTGCAGCCCGTAGGCCGACAACACCTGCGCGGTATTGCGCAGTTCGGCGGACAGCTCGACGCCGGTCGCGCCGCCCCCGACGATCGCGACCTGGATACGCGGCTCGGCCGCTTCACCCGGCGCGGTCGGCGCCGGCGCCTGATGCTCGGCGCGCATGCACGCAGCGATCAGCCGCTTGCGGAAGCGCTCGGCCTCGCCAACGGTATCGAGCGCGATCGCGTTTTCCGCTGCGCCCTGCACGCCAAAGAAGTGAGTCGTGCTGCCGATCGCAATCACGAGCGTGTCATATTCCAGCTCGCGCGCCGGCAACAACTCCTCGCCGTCGCTGTCGTTGATGGGTGACAGCGTGATGCGCTTCGCCGCGCGGTCGAGCCCGGTCAACCCGCCCTGCTGGAACTCGAAGCCATGCCAGCGCGCCTGCGCCGCGTATTCGAGCTCCTGCGTGAACGGATCCATGCTGCCGGCCGCGACCTCGTGCAGCAGCGGTTTCCAGATGTGGGTCGGATTGCGGTCGACGAGCGTGACAAGCGCACGCGCGGGACGATTGCCACGCGCGCCGTAACGGTCGCCGAGCCGCGTCGCCAGTTCCAGGCCGCCCGCGCCTCCACCTACGATGATGATCCGATGCATCTGTTCCCCCTTTGCGATTCGAAACTGCTGCCGCCGGACGATGCGAACGCGATGCATTCGCGCGACCCGGTGGATTAACCGGTTCGGACATCATCGATGTGCAGTTCGAAGCACTTCGATGCGCCCGACTCGGAACGCGGGGCGCGCTGCCCCCGTGTCAATGACATGCATTGTCCGGGAGCTTGCGCGTTGACCACAAGCAAACCATCTCGATATTCAGCATCCCTGCAACAATATGCCGCAGGAATCGGGAACCGCGCAACGGTGCGTCAGTGTGCCTCTTCCCAGTTCGCGCCGGCGCCCACTTCGGCCACCAGCGGCACCTTCAGCTTCGCCACGCCGCACATCATTTCGGGCAGTTTCTCGCGCACCAGCGACAGCTCGCCGTCGGGTACCTCGAGCACCAGTTCGTCGTGCACCTGCATGATCATCCGCGACGCGAGCTTGTCGCGCGTGAGCCAGTCGTCCACCGCGATCATCGACAGCTTGATCAGGTCGGCCGCCGTGCCCTGCATCGGCGCATTGATGGCCGCGCGCTCCGCCGCCTGGCGGCGCGGGCCGTTGCCGCCGTTGATCTCGGGCAGCCACAGGCGGCGGCCGAAAACGGTTTCGACGTAACCCTTCTCCTTCGCAACCGCGCGCGTGTCTTCCATGTACTGCGCGACACCCGGGTAGCGGGCGAAATAGCGGTCGATATAGAGCTTCGCCGCATCGCGCGTGATGCCGAGGTTCGACGCGAGCCCGAATGCGCTCATCCCGTAGATGAGCCCGAAGTTGATCACCTTCGCAATGCGGCGCTGGTCGGAATTGACCTCCAGCGGTGTCACGCCGAACACCTCGGCGGCCGTCGCGCGGTGGATGTCCTCACCCTGCGAGAACGCGCGCAGCAGCGACGCGTCGCCCGAAATGTGCGCCATGATCCGCAGTTCGATCTGCGAATAATCGGCCGACACGATCCGGTGGCCCGGCGATGCGATGAACGCCTCGCGGATCCGCCGGCCTTCGGCCGTGCGCACCGGAATGTTCTGAAGATTCGGATCGTTGGATGCCAGGCGGCCCGTGACCGCGACGGCCTGCGCGTAGTTCGTGTGCACGCGGCCCGTTGACGGGTTCACCATGCGCGGCAGCTTGTCGGTATAGGTCGACTTCAGCTTCGACAGCCCGCGATGCTCGAGCAGCAGCTTCGGCAGCGGGTAGTCTTCGGCCAGCTTCTGCAGCACTTCTTCGTCGGTCGACGGCGCGCCGCTCGGCGTTTTTTTCACGACCGGCAACTGCAGCTTTTCGAAGAAGATCTGCCCGATCTGCTTCGGCGAGCCGAGATTGAATTCGCCGCCCGCCAGTTCGTATGCCTGCGCTTCGAGCTCGATCAGGCGCGTCGCGATTTCAGTGCTCTGCGCCTGCAGGCGCGCATCGTCGATCAGCACACCCGTGCGCTCCATCTTGCGCAGCACGAGCGACACGGGCATCTCGATCTCGCGATACACGCGCAAGAGGCCCGGTTCGCGCGCAACCTGCGGATACAGCGCGTGATGCAGTTGCAGCGTGATGTCCGCATCTTCGGCCGCGTATTCGGCGGCCTGCGTAAGCGCGACTTCGTCGAAGCCGATCTGCTTCGCACCCTTGCCGGCCACGTCTTCGTACTTGATCGTCTTGACACCGAGATGACGCAGCGCAAGGCTGTCCATGTCGTGCGTGCGATGCGATTCGACCACGTACGATTCGAGCAGCGTGTCGTGCTCGATGCCGTTCAGCGCGATGTCGTAGTTCGCGAGCACCTGTGCGTCGTACTTCAGGTGCTGGCCGACCTTCTTGCGATCAGCCGACTCGAGCCACGGCTTCAGGCGCGCGAGCACTTCGTCGAGCGGAAGCTGTTCGGGCATGTCGGGGCCGCGATGCGCAACCGGCAGATACGCCGCCTTGCCCGGCTCGACCGAGAACGACAGGCCCACGAGCCGCGCGAGCATCGGGTCGAGCGCGGTCGTCTCGGTGTCGAATGCGGTGAGCTCGGCCGCGTCGATCTTCGCGAACCACGCGTCGAATTGCTCCCAGGTCTGGATCGTGTCGTATTCGCGCACGATGTCGGCCGCCACCACCGGCGCCGGCTCGCCTTCCGGCGCATCGGCGCCGCCGCCTTCCGCCGGCGCGCTGTCGACTTCGCGCAGCCAGGTCTTGAAGCCGTAGCGCGCGAAGATGTCGCGCAGCAGGTCGCGTGCCTCGCCGTCGGTCTTCAACGACGCTTCGATCGATTCGAGATGCGGCGCGAGATCGCAGGCCGTCTCGACGGTCACGAGCTTGCGGCCGAGCGGCAGGAAGTCGAGCGCGCGGCGCAGGTTGTCGCCGACCACGCCCTTGATGTCGCCCGCATGCTCGATCACGCCGTCGAGGCTGTCGTACTGCGCCAGCCATTTCACGGCCGTCTTCGGCCCGCACTTCTCGACGCCCGGCACGTTGTCGACGGTGTCGCCGATCAGTGCGAGGTAGTCGATGATGCGCTCCGGCGGCACGCCGAACTTCGCGATCACGCCGTCGCGGTCGAGCGTCTCGTTGGTCATCGTGTTGACGAGCGTGACGTGGTCGGTGACGAGCTGCGCGAGATCCTTGTCGCCGGTCGACACGATCACGTTCATCCCGTGCCGCTCGGCTTCGCGCGCGAGCGTGCCGATCACGTCGTCGGCCTCGACGCCTTCGACCATCAGCAGCGGCCAGCCGAGCGCACGCACGGCGCCGTGGATCGGTTCGACCTGCAATGCGAGGTCGGGCGGCATCGACGGACGGTTTGCCTTATAGTCGGCATAAAGGTCGTCACGGAACGTCTTGCCCTTTGCATCGAACACGCAAGCGCTATACTCTGCACTGACTTCCTTGCGCATACGGCGCAGCATGTTGATGATTCCGTAGAGCGCTCCGGTCGGCTCCCCGCCAGGGCCACGCAAATCAGGCATCGCATGGTAAGCCCGATACAGATAGCTCGAACCGTCAACCAATAGCAGGGTCTTACCTTCCAGATTTCGTTCTTCAGGCATTATGAACAAGAGAAAAGTGATTCCGAGTCTGCGTTCGCTCGCAGATCAAGAACGCGCGACGGCCAAGAAGGCGCGCGCATCGTGGCAGATGTTCACGATTATGGCAGAGTTTATCGAGGCGACCGAGTACCTGTCGGAGATCCGCCCGGCTGTCAGCATCTACGGTTCTGCCCGCCTCAAGCCCGACACGCCGCACTACAAGCTCGCCGTGCAGATCGCGCGCAAGCTGTCCGACGCCGGCTTCGCCGTGATCTCCGGCGGCGGCCCCGGCATCATGGAAGCGGCGAACAAGGGCGCGCACGCCGGTAAAGCACCGTCGGTCGGCCTCAACATCGAGCTGCCGCACGAGCAGGCCGGCAACCACTACCAGGACATCTCGCTGCGCTTCCGCCACTTCTTCACGCGCAAGGTCACGTTCGTGAAGAATTCGGATGCGGTGATCGTGATGCCGGGCGGCTTCGGCACGCTCGACGAGCTGTCGGAAGTGCTCACGCTGATCCAGACGAAGAAGTCGCGCCTCGTGCCGATCATCCTCGTCGGCAGCGAGTTCTGGAAGGGGCTGCTGCAATGGTTCCGCGACCAGCTGATTCCGATGGGCCTCATCAATCCGGAAGACATGGACCTGATGCAGGTGATCGACGATCCCGACCAGGTGCTCGACGCGGTGCTCGCGTTCTACGAGGACAGCGGCGAGGAAGAAGGTTCGGACGATGACGGCCATCCACCGCGCCCCGAAGAAGACCGGATGTTCTACCTGTAATCCATCCATGACGACCGCCGGCCCGACGGCCGGCGTACCGCTTCCCGCGCGGCAGGCATGGCGATCCCGCCACCTGCCGCGTGTCACTTTGTAACGCGCCATTAATCGCGCTTCGCGTGCCGAGCGCCGCCGAATGTCAAATCCGCGCGGCCGGTGCCGTGCGGCGCGCGCCACATCGTCCGCACGCGCGGGCCGCCATTGTCAAATGACGCGCCCCGACGCCGGCACCCCTCGCCTGCCGGCCGCCAATCCGCCGTAACAAACCCGCCTCGCGTTTTCCGTCGCGCGCCAGCACACTGCAGGTGTCGGCGCGGCGTTCCCCCGGTGGAACGGTCCCCCTCGCTTCCATCGCGTCGCGCCGGCCTTTTATAACGACACCACGGAAAAGAACATGCAACGCTCGCTGATCGCCCTTGCCTTCGCCGGCCTCGGACTTTCGCTATCCGGCCTCGCCCACGCCGTCAACGTCGACGTCAACATAGGCACGCCCGCGCCGGTCGTCGTCGCGCCGGCGCCCGTCGTGGTCGCCCCGGCGCCCGCGGTGATCGTCGGCTGGCACGGCGATCGTTACTACGACGGCCACCGCTACTGGGAACGCCGCGAGTGGGAAGATCACCAGCGTCATCGCGGCCACGACGATCGCGGCTATCACTGCCCGCCTGGGCATGCGAAGAAGGGTGAGTGCTGAGCCCCCGGCCTTGCCGCGTTGAGCCGCCTGTACCGCGAATCGGCGATCTGCCGACGCAGGCGCGCTCTTCTATCGAGCCGCCCTGAACGGGCCGAAGGGGCGTAGTCGAAGCCGCGCCGCCGCGCCCTCGACGCGCTCCGTTCTCTGTCGCTCTTCAACCGGCGAACGAGGCGCACCCAAGGATGGGCGCGCCTGTTTCACGGCTTACTTAACGATGTAGCACCAACACGGCATGGGTTTGCTCGGGCCGACCACTGCGACGGGTTTGCAAGGATCGGACGGGCCGAGCACGGCTTCTCGTTCGCAAGGCGGCTGCGGCTTGGATGGACCGATCACCGCTTGGGCCATGGCCGACAGCGAAGCCGTGAGCATCAGGGAAGCCAGCAGGATTTTGATTTTCATCGGATTTGTCTGCTCTCAATATTATAGGAATCAATTGGATCGGCTGTGCGCCGTTCCTTCGTGCGGGCGTCGGAAAACGCCACGCAGAAGAGCATATTCTCGATGACAAGGACAAAACTATAGGACAACTTCCAAATTGGAGACCGTGGCCGCGTCCGAGTACGAAGGCCACATTGCGGCCACGACGAGTGTCCACGCGACCGGAAGGGTGACGCAGGCGCGCGCCTGCCGCCGTGAAGCCCGGCAGCGCCTCGCCCCCCATACCAGTCATGCGCGTTACTGGAACGCCACTTCCGCAAAGCTCCGCAGCTTCCGGCTATGCAGCTTGTCGAGCCCGTTCGTGCGCAGGATCTCCATCGCCTTCACACCGATCTGCAGATGCTGGTCAACCTGCCCGCGATAGAACGTGTCGGCCATGCCCGGCAGTTTCAGCTCGCCGTGCAGCGGCTTGTCCGACACGCACAGCAGCGTGCCGTACGGTACGCGAAAGCGGAAGCCGTTCGCGGCGATCGTCGCGCTTTCCATGTCGAGCGCGATCGCGCGGCTCTGCGACAGGCGCTGCACGGGTTCGCGATGATCGCGCAGCTCCCAGTTGCGGTTGTCGACGCTCGCGACCGTACCCGTGCGCATCACGCGCTTCAGTTCGACGCCATCGAGCTGCGTGACCTCGGCCACCCCGCGTTCGAGCGCGAGCTGCACTTCGGCCAGCGCAGGAATCGGCACCCACAGCGGCAGGTCGTCATCGAGCACGTGATCCTCGCGCACGTAACCGTGTGCGAGCACGTAATCGCCGAGACGCTGCGTGTTGCGCAGCCCCGCGCAGTGACCGAGCATCACCCATGCGTGCGGACGCAGCACCGCGATGTGATCGGTGATCGTCTTCGCGTTCGACGGGCCGACGCCGATGTTGACCATCGTGATCCCGCTGCCGTCCGCGCGCTTCAGGTGATACGCGGGCATCTGCGGCAGGCGCGGCGGCGCGGCGCCCTCGGCCGGCTCGCTGCCGAGGTTCGCGTTGTAGGTGACGACATCGCCCGGCTCGACGAATGCGCTGTACTGGCTCCGGTAGGCACGCACCTCGGGATCGTCGCTCTCCGTCATCACCGTGCGGCCCAGCTTCACGAACTCGTCGATGTAGAACTGATAGTTCGTGTACAGCACGTAATTCTGGAAATGCGTGGGCGACGTCGCCGTGTAGTGGCGCAGCCGGTGCAGCGAGAAGTCGACGCGCGCGGCCGTGAACAGCGCGAGCGGATGCGGCTCGCCCGGCGCCGGCTCGAACGTGCCGTTGACGATGCGGTCGTCGAGATACGACAGGTCGGGCGTATCGAAGATGTCGCGCATCGCGAGCAGGCGGTCGCGATCGAGCTCGCCCTCGAGATGGATGCCTTCGGGAAACGCGAAATGGATCGGAATCGGCTGCGACGACACGCCGATCTCGATCTTCACATGGTGGTTCTTCGCCAGCAGGCGCAGTTGCTCGCGATAGTAGTTCGCGAAGAGATCGGGGCGCGTGACCGTCGTCTCGAATACGCCCGGGCCCGCGACGAAACCGTACGAGCGGCGTGAATCGACGTGCGTGTTGACGTCGGTGCGGATCCGCACGAACGGGTAGCACGCGCGCACGTGCTCGGTAATCGATTCGTGGCGGCGATAGCGGGCGAACGCATCGCGCAGGAAGCCCGTGTTCGTGTCGTAAATGGCGGACAGCCGCGCGACGGCGGCGATCGGATCGTCAAAAGCCTCGACCGACGGGCTTTCGGGCGTCAGCACTCGGTGTCGGCGGCTCAAATCGTTCTTCATTTTGATTACCTCGTCTGATCCGACGACATTACCACGGAACCCGGTCGCCCTTATGGCTGCCCCTACGCACGCGAGGGCCGGATGGGGCGCAGTATTTGCTAAAATCGGTGGGTTCACTGGAGACTCATCATGAAGCCGCTCATTCTCGTCGTCGCTGCCGCCGCGTTTGCCGCCGCCAGCGCCGCTTACGCCGCCGGCGGCACGCCTGACGCCGACGCGCAGGCTCGGGCCGAGGCCAACGAGGCCGCCGGCCTGCCGGATCTCCGCAAGATCAACCGGCCGGGCGCCGAAGTCACGTCGAAAGTCGACTTCGCCGACATCCGCCGCACGCCGAGCTTTCACGAAAAGAGCAAGAACGGCACCGAAGTCACCGAGTACCGCGATCGCGGCAAGCCGGTCGAGATCGACGTGAAGTCGAACTTCGGCACGCGCTACCAGATGAGCTCGACGCCCGACACGTCGCCGAAGCCGCACGACGCGGGTATCCCGATCACGCGCCTGCCGTCGCTGAACCTGCGCTACTGATTCCGTGGCGCGCGGCACCGAACGCCGCGCGCCGCCTCCCTTCACCTGATGTCGCGACGCACGCCGCCCGCGTGCCGACACCCTGACCTGACGCATCCCGCATGGCCGTTTTCACTGCTGTTTCCGACTCCGATCTCGCGCAATGGATGCGCCACTACGAACTGGGCGACGTGCTTGCGTTCCGCGGCATTCCGTCCGGTATCGAAAACAGCAACTTCTTCCTGACGACGACGCGCGGCGAGTACGTCCTCACGATCTTCGAAAAGCTCACGGCGGAACAGCTGCCGTTCTACCTCGACCTGATGCGCCATCTGGCCGGCCATGGCGTGCCGGTGCCGGATCCGGTCCCGCGCGACGACGGCGCGCTGTTCGGCATGCTGCACGGCAAGCCGGCCACGATCGTCACGAAGCTCGACGGCTCGGCCGAACTGGCGCCGGGGGTCGAACACTGCATCGAGGTCGGGCAGATGCTGGCGCGCCTGCACCTCGCCGGCCGCGACTATCCGCGCACCCAGCCGAACCTGCGCAGCCTGCCGTGGTGGCAGGAGAACGTGCCGGCGATCGTGCCGTTCATCACGGACGAGCAGCGCGCGCTGCTGGAAGGCGAACTCGCGCACCAGGCCAGCTTCTTCGCGTCGGACGACTACGCGGCGCTGCCGGCCGGGCCGTGCCATTGCGACCTGTTCCGCGACAACGTCCTGTTCGCGCACGCGGCGCCCGGCACCGGCCACGACGTGCGGCTCGGCGGCTTCTTCGACTTCTATTTCGCGGGCTGCGACAAGTGGCTGTTCGACGTCGCGGTCACGGTCAACGACTGGTGCGTCGACCTCGCGACCGGCGTGCTCGACGTCGCGCGCGCCGATGCGCTGCTGCGCGCGTACCAGACGGTCCGGCCGTTCACGGCCGAGGAGCGCCGCCACTGGAGTGACATGCTGCGCGCGGGCGCGTACCGCTTCTGGGTGTCGCGCCTGTACGACTTCTACCTGCCGCGCGCGGCCGAGATGCTCAAGCCGCACGACCCCGGCCATTTCGAACGCATCCTGCGCGAGCGTATCGCGCATACGCCCGCGCTTCCCGAGATCCACACCGCATGCAACTGATCGAAGTGCCCGCCAAAACGGGCTATGTCTGGTTCCGTCAAGGCGTCTGGCTGTTCCGCCGGAACCCGCTCGCGTTCATCACGCTGTTCTTCACGTACCTGCTGGCGATCACGCTGATATCGATGGTGCCCGTGATCGGCTCCGCGCTGCCGCTGGTCTTCATTCCCGGCGTCGCGGTCGGCTTCATGGCCGCGTGCCGCGACACGGTGGCCGGCAAGCCCGTGATGCCGACGATCCTCGTCGACGGCTTCCGCTCGTACGGCACCGTCGCGACCCAGCGGCTGCTCGTGCTCGGCGTGATCTACGTCGCGTCGATGGTGCTCGTGTTCGCCGCTTCGTCGTTCGTGGACGGCGGCGCGCTGTTCCACGTGATGATGGGCGCGGCCGACGAAGCCAGCACGACGCCGGAAGCCCTCGCCGCGCAAGGCACGCTCGGCGCGCTGTTCTTCGCGACGCTGCTCTACCTGCCCGTCGCGATGCTGTTCTGGTTCGCGCCGGTGCTGGTCGCGTGGCATGACGTCCCGCCCGCCAAGGCGCTGTTCTTCAGCGTCGTGAGCTGCTGGCGCAATCGCGGCGCGTTCGTCGTGTACGGCGTGCTGTGGTTCGCCGTCGCGCTCGGCACGTCGCTCGCGCTGTCGCTGCTGCTGCAGGCGCTCGGCGCCGGCGCCTATGCGCTGACGATCATGATGCCGGTGACGATCATCATCGTCACGATGCTGTACTGCTCGTTCTACGCGACCTATCGCGGCTGCTTCGGCGTACAGGAACCGGGCGCGACGACCACCACGTCGGGCCGCTGAAGCCCCCACGGCCGGCGCGCGGCGCCGGCCCGCCGTTCTCCGCGCCGGGCGGCCTCCCCCGGCATCCCCCTCCCTTCCGCCGCCTCCGTCAGCCACCGGTCATCGCCGATCGCCCCTGTTCATCCCGATCTTTTGCGCGCAAAATAATTTGCGTACAAATTGTTCGCGCGTTCGCCGCGCCGCCCGAATCATGGATCGCCTGCCTCCGCTGCCCCAGACACTCGACGAGCAACTCTGCTTCGCGCTCTACGCGACTTCGCACGCGATGACGAAGGCGTACAAGCCGCTGCTCGACAAGCTGTCGCTGACCTATCCCCAATATCTCGCGATGCTCGTGCTGTGGGAACGCGACGACATCGCCGTGAAGGACATCGCCGCGCGGCTCGACCTCGACCCGGCCACGGTCACGCCGCTGCTGAAGCGGCTGGAGGCGCTCGGCTACGTCGAGCGCGTACGCAGTGCGACCGACGAACGCATCGTGAACGTCCTGGTGACGCCGGAAGGCCGTGCGTTGAAGGAGCGCGCGCGCTCGGTGCCCGCCGATCTCTTCTGCGCGATGCAGCAATCCCCCGACTTCCTGGTCAGGCTGCGCGCCGATCTTCAGCAGTTGCGCGACGCGCTCTCGACCGCCAACGAACGCTGACAGCCGAGCCTCGATGAACCGGCCCGACGATACCGGGCCTTTTTCTTCAAAAATTCATTTGCACACAAATCATTTGTGCTCTATTGTTTGTACGTGGCCGGCGACACCGCGTTCGACCGGGCCGCTTTTCCCCCTTTTCCAGACAGGAGCTGCACGATGAACATTCTGTACAAGACCAGCGCCACGAGCACGGGTGGCCGCGACGGCCGCGCGGTATCCGCTGACAACAAGCTGGAAGTGAAGCTGGCCGCGCCGCGCGAACTGGGCGGCACGGGCGCGGAAGGCACGAATCCGGAGCAGCTGTTTGCCGCAGGTTACTCGGCCTGTTTCCTGAGCGCGATGAAATTCGTCGCCGGCCAGGACAAGAAGGCGCTGCCGGCCGACACGCAAGTCACGGCGGAAGTGGGCATCGGCCCGAACGACGCAGGCGGCTTCGGGCTCGACGTCGAACTGCGCGTGTCGCTGCCGGGGTTCGACAAGCCCGACGCGCAAGCGCTGGTCGAAAAGGCGCACCACGTGTGCCCGTATTCGAACGCGACGCGTAACAACGTGCCGGTGCGCCTGACGGTCGTCTGACGCGACACCAGGCCTGGAATGCAAAAAGGGCGCGTGCGGCATGGTGCCGCACGCGCCCTTTTCTGCTGCGTGACTCGCCGGAGCGGCGGACCTGACTGCCCGCCCTGCGCGCTTTAGCGCGAACCGAACGTGTACGGGCGGTTCATCGCCGCTTCGCGATCGATCTTGCGCATGCGGAATTCGAGATCATAGATGTCGGTGGCTTCGGCCAGGTACGCGTCGGCGCGCTCTTTCGAGGCCTTTTCAGCGTTCTTGGTCAGCATCAGGAAGAGGTGGCTCAGCAGGTACATGGTTGATCTCGCAATCCAAAGGTTCTTTGACTAGGGTTTTCCCGAATTATAGGGAAAACCCTAGGCTTTGGCCAGCGTCGATCAGACGGTGCGTCGTTCGGTCGCCACAGTGCGGCGCTGGGTCTCGAAAAAGGCCCAGATCATCGCGCTCGCATCGGGGCCGACCGCCGCGTGGAACGGAACGGCTTCGTCGCCGCCGGCCCACGCATGATCGAGCCCTTTTACATGACAGAGCCGGACGACAGGCTCGCCGTCGCGGCAGACATCGGTGATCTGCGCGCCCGCGTCGCGCGTCTCCACTCGCTCGCCGCCGCGCAACGCGCCGCGGCTGTCGGCCAGCCCGTTCAGGCGCATGAACTGCACCGTCAGCTGGTCGGCATTTTTCGGCGCGACCACGTGGTCACCGTCGCCTTGGACGATCAGCGCCGGCATGCCTGGATACGCGGCGGCATCGACTAGCGCGTCGACGGCCGCCGCCGGATTCTGGCGCACGCCGCGCCGCATCACGTCCATCGCGGTAATGCCCGAGGTCGCCTCGCCGAGCGCCGGGCCCGAATGCAGCGCCACCGCCGCGAAACGGTCCGGATGGTGCAGTGCAAGAAGCGACGCGAGACCCGCGCCGGCCGACAACCCCGCGACATAGACACGCGACGCGTCGAAACCGTGTTCGTCGACGAGCGCGTCGACG
This sequence comes from Burkholderia sp. AU27893, assembly GCF_002223205.1. NCBI lineage: Bacteria > Pseudomonadati > Pseudomonadota > Betaproteobacteria > Burkholderiales > Burkholderiaceae > Burkholderia > Burkholderia sp. AU27893. The sequence goes on from NZ_NKFD01000004.1 coordinate 1,845,833, forward strand.
AGCGACGCCACCGCGTCCGCCTCGCCGCGGCCCGCGCGGTCGGTGTCTTCATACCAGTGCCAGCAGCCGTGCGCGTGAGCGCGCAGCGACTGCTCCGGATACAGCACCGCAAAGCCGTGCTTGTCGGCCAGCAGGTTCATCCGCGTGCCTTGCACGAATTCGTCGACGGACTGCTGGCAGCCGTGCAGCATCACCACGAGCGGCATCGCGCCACGCCGGCGGCCGGGCGGCACGTAAAGGCCGTACGCGAGATTCTGGACGAGGCGCCCAAGCGCGGGGGCCATCGGATGTTCGCCGCGCGTCCACTCGCCGGCCGCCCATGCGGCCGCGCGCGGTCGCACGCGCGATTCGCGCGGCGGGGACGGATCGGATCCGGCGGCGGAGGCCGCAGCCTCGAGTGCATCGCGTGTGATGCGCTGCGCATCGCGCGCCGAGCGCTTGGCGGCCGGAGACAGCATGCGTTTCATGCCGCCCAGCCACACCTTGGTCAGACTTTTGGTCATCGATCGGGCTCGCAGTCAGGAAAAATAGGGGCACCACAGCGGATGCATCGTTCGTCTTTGTGCAATGCACCATAACATTGTTTCTCGGACTTTTCCTGCACGCGGATCGTTCCCGGTCGCGCAAAAAACGGCTCATGCGCACGCGGCGCTATACTGGGGCTTCGCCGCTTGTATCCGTTGTAGTCGTTCTTTCCGGCTCGCGCGTTGATTTAAGCATCCTCCCCGCCTTCGTTCGTCCCCTTCCCGATGTTCGACCTGTCGTCTCACCTGTGGATCATGATCACCGCGTTCGGCGGCGCCGGCCTGACCTTGCCGCTCGCGATCACGATCGCCGTCTGGCTCGCGCTCGGCTACTCGTGGCAGCGCGCGGCCGCATGGCTCGGCGTGCTCGCGGCCGCGATCGGCGTGGTCGCGCTCACGAAGATCGCGTTCCTCGGCTGGGGAATCGGCATCCGCAAGTGGGATTTCACGGGGTTCAGCGGCCATGCGATGCTGTCGACGTCGGTCTATCCGGTCGCGATTTTCCTGGCGCTGATCCGCACCCGCACGCCGCTGCGACTCGCCGGCATCGCGCTCGGGCTCGCGGCCGGCGTCGCGGTCGGCGTGTCGCGCGTCGCGCTCGACGCCCATTCGCCGTCCGAATCGATCACCGGCTGCATCGTCGGCGCGATCGCCGCGATCGCGTTCATCGCCGGTTCGTGGCGCGCGGTGCCGCACCGCTGGTCGGTGCCCGCGGTCGTCGCAAGCCTCGCGCTCGTCACCGTGGCGCTGCACGGCATCACGGTGCCGTCGCATCGTTGGGTCACCAAGGTGGCGCTGCAACTGTCGGGCCACGAGCGTCCGTTCGTCCGCGCGCGCTGGAAGGCCAACCCGAACTACCGCCCTGCTTCGCAGCCGTCGTCGCTGCAGCGCACCCAGTCGTCGCCGCATACGCTCCGTACGTGACCGGCCACCCGGCCGTCGCGTTCGCCACTTTTCACGTCTGACCATTACATGCGCACCATCGCATGAGCGGTATGTCGAGCGTTATAACCCGCCCTATATTACGATTACGGTTTCCACCCATTCAAAACGAATCCACCATGCGCTCAACCGTCCGTCCGCTTCGCCGCACCCTGCTTCGCCTGCTGCCGATCGCCACGCTTGCCGCTGCCGGTATCGCGTTCAGCGCGCCCGCTTCGGCTGCCGACGAACTGGTCGTGTCGGCCGCGGCCAGCCTGACGAACGCATTCAAGGCCGTCGGTGACGCGTACGAGAAGCAGCATCCGGAGACCAAGGTGCTGTTCAACTTCGGCGCGTCGGACGTGCTGATGCAGCAGATCGCCAAGGGCGCGCCGGCCGACGTGTTCGCGTCGGCCGACCAGAAGGCGATGGATCGCGCGGCGGACGAAAAGGTGATCGTGCCCGGCACGCGTCGCGATTTCGCGGCGAACTCGCTCGTGCTGATCGTGCCGGCGGACAGCAAGGCTGCCGCGCCGACGTCGCTGAACGACCTGACCGCGCCCGGCGTGAAGCGCATCGCGTATGGCGACCCGGCGTCGGTGCCGGTCGGCCGCTACACGGAAGGCGCGCTGCGCGCGGCCGGCGTGTGGGATGCCGTCAGCGCGAAGGGCGTGCTGGCCGCCAACGTGCGCCAGAGCCTCGACTATGTCGCGCGCGGCGAAGTCGAGGCGGGCTTCGTGTTCGGCACTGACGCCGCGATCATGCCGGGCCGCGTGAAAGTCGCGCTGACGGTGCCGACGAAGACGGCCATCACCTATCCGATCGCCGTGGTCAAGGACAGCCGCCACGCCGCGCAGGCGCAGTCGTTCATCGACTTCGTCGCGTCGCCGCAGGGCCAGGCCGTGCTGGCGACGTTCGGCTTCAAGCCCGCGGGCAAGTGAGCGTAGCGCGATGCAAGACGCCTGGGTACCGCTGCTGCTGTCGTTGAAGGTTGCCGGGTGGGCAACCGCGCTCGACATCGTGCTCGGCGTCGCGGCCGCGTTCATGCTCGCGCGCTGGCGCTCGCCGCTGCGCGACGTCGTCGATTCCGTGCTGACGCTGCCGCTCGTGCTGCCGCCGACGGTACTCGGCTATTACCTGCTCGTGCTGCTCGGCCGGCGCGGCGTGTTCGGCGCGTGGCTCGACACGCTCGGCATCGAGCTCGTCTTCACGTGGCAAGGCGCGGTGATCGCATCGATGGTCGTCGCGTTTCCGCTGATCCTGAAGTCGGCACGGGCGGCGTTCGAAGGCGTGGATCCGCACCTCGAACGCGCGGCGCGCACGCTCGGGCTCGGCGAAGTCGCGGTGTTTTTCCGCGTGACGCTGCCGCTCGCCACGCGCGGCATTCTCGCGGGCGCGCTGCTCGCGTTCGCGCGCGCGCTCGGCGAGTTCGGCGCGACGCTGATGATCGCGGGCAACCTGCCCGGCCGCACGCAGACGCTGTCGGTCGCGATCTACGCGGCCGTCCAGGCCGGCGACGACAGCACCGCCAACTTCCTCGTGCTGGTGACGTCGATCACCTGCGTGCTCGTACTGCTCGCGACCGGCTGGCTCGTGCCGTCGCGTGCCCGGCGGGGCCAGCTGACATGATGCGCTCGCCTCGTTCATCGTCTTTCGCTATCGGGCGGCTTCGACGGGGGCACGCATGAGCCTCGTCGTCGACATCCGCAAGACCTACGCAAACGCCGAGCGCCGCTTCACGCTCGACATGTCGTTCACGGCAACGACGCAGCGCGTCGTGCTGTTCGGGCCGTCCGGGGCGGGCAAGAGCATGACGCTGCAGGCGATCGCCGGCCTGCTGTCGCCCGACGAAGGCACGATCACGCTGAACGGCGAGCCGCTGTTCGACGCCGCGCGCCGCATCGACGTGCCGACCCGCGAGCGGCGCGTCGCGTACCTGTTCCAGGATTACGCGCTGTTTCCGCATCTGAACGTGCGCCAGAACATTGCATTCGGGCTCACGTCGGGGCTGCGCAACCCGCGCGCGAAGATGGTGCCGCCGGAAGTCGCGTACTGGCTGCAGGCGTTCGATCTCGAAGCGCTCGCGGGGCAGTATCCGTCGCAATTGTCGGGCGGGCAAAAACAGCGCGTCGCGCTGGCGCGCGCACTGGTCGCGCAACCGCGGATCCTGCTGCTCGACGAACCGTTCGCGGCGCTCGACGGCGCCATGCGCCAGCGCATGCGTCACGAGCTCGCCGAGTTGCAGGCGCGGCTCGATATCCCGATGGTGCTGATCTCGCACGACCCCGACGACGTTGCCGCGTTCGGCGACCAGGTCGTGCAGCTGAGCGAAGGACGCGTGCAGGCGGCTCCGCCGCACGCCGAGTGGCCGACGCGCGTCACCTGAGCGCGCGAGGCCGTGGTCGTGGCAGGCAGGTTGGAGCCTGAGAGAAGCCGCGAGTAGCGGCGTAGACTGAAAGCGGAAACGAAGCCGGTGCCGTGCAGGCACTGTGCGAAGCCGGCTTCGCCCCGCCCGTCACACGATCGTCGATGCGCGCCGCCCGGCCTGCTTCGTCAGCCCGTCACCGCAAGAATCACGCTCGACGCCTTGAACAGCGCGATCGCGCGCTCGCCGGCGTCGAGCTGCAACGCGTCGACGCTGTCGTTGGTCACGACGGCCGTCAGCGTCCCGCCGCCGTCGAGTGCCAGCGTCACCTCGCTGTTCACCGCCCCCGCCGCGACGGTTTCCACGCTGCCGCGCAGTTGATTCCGTGCGGACACCTTCAGCTCGTGCTCGCCATGGTCGACCGCGAGCACGACCCACGATGCCTTCACCAGCGCGCAGGCATCCGCGCCGACCTGCAGGCCGAGCGCATCGGCGCTCTCGTGCGTCAGCACGGCAACGATCGACTGTCCGCCGGGCAGCGCGAGCGTGACCTCGTCGTTGACGGTGCCGCGCACGATCGATGCGACCTTGCCGAACCACTGGTTGCGGGCGCTGGTCTTCATCCCGATCCGGCCGATCAGCGCCCAGTCGACGTCGAATCCGGCCACGGCCGCGCTCGCGGCCTCGATGAACCGGCGATGCTCGCGCTCGATCGTGCGGAACGCGGCGATCAGCGACGTCGCGCGCGGCGTCAGCGTCGTACCGCCGCCGCCCTTGCCGCCCGTCGAACGCGCGACGAGCGGTTCGCCGGCAAGATTGTTCATCGTGTCGACCGCATCCCACGCGGCCTTGTAGCTGAGGCCGACGGCCTTCGCCGCGCGCGTGATCGAACCGGTGTCGCCGATCGCCGCGAGCAACGCGATGCGCGTGGCGCCGCCGAGCGTCTGCTCGCCGGCGCGCAGCCACAGCTCGCCGCCCAGTTCTAGCGGTTCGGCGGACGAAAAAGCATGAGGTGCGTCGGTCATCGGGATGCGTAGGGAAATCGGGCGGCCATTATAGTCAGCGCGTGCCGGTCAGCCCGGCTTGCCGTCGAGCTTCGGCGGCCGCAGGCTGGCCAGCAGCGTCTCGGCGTCGCGCGCCGCGCGCTGCTCGAGCGCCGCGCCGTAGCCCCGCACGAAACCGAGCTGGTACGGCGGCGCAGCCAATTTTTCGAGGTGCTGCAGCGCGACCATCGTGTCGTTCGCTTCACCGAGCACGCTCTGCACGCGCGCGAGGGTCTTGACCGTCTCGGTGCGCGTGCGGCGCGACGCCAGCGATGCGAAGAATTCGAGCGCGTAGCGCAGCCGCTTCGCATCGATCCGCACCTGATGGCGCGCGGCCGTGTCGAGCGACGTCAGCGACGGTGACGCGTACAGATGGCCGAACAGCCGCCGCACGCGCTTCGTCGCGTGGCGCCGCAGCGAAGGCGCATCGCCGTCCTCGGCCGGCGGCAGCGCCAGCGAGCTCAGCCACTCGAGCCAGCCGAGCGTCAGCCGCGCATAGCGAGCCGAATGCAGCGCCTGGCGCAACTCGGCCCGCGCGGCCGCGCACTGCGCGCGCGCGGCGTCGAGCGTACCGTTCCACTCGCCGTCGCCGCCGTCGGCCGCGATCAGCGCGGGCAGGCTTTCGGTCGCGAACACGTCCCAGTCGCGCACCGTGCCGAGCAGCGACGCAAGCCAGCGCAGGTCGACACCGAGCGTGTCGCGCCACTGGCGGTCGGTGAAGCGCGGGAAAAAGCGCATCAGCGTACGCAGGCGGCGCAGCGCGACACGCATCTGGTGCACGAATTCGGGATCGTCGTGCTCGAGCACCCCGCCCTCGTTGCCGAGCCACTGCGCGGTGATGTCGCCGGCCAGCGCGAACAGCGCGGTGCGCTGCGAGCGCACGCCGGTCAGGTCGACGGGCTTGGCCTTGACGGGCCCGTCGGCGGCCGGCTCGGCCGCGCATGCGCGATCGATCACGCTCGTCAATTGCACGAATGCGGGCCACGCACCGCTCAATTCGCGGGCCGCTGCAAACAGCGCATGCAGCGCGGCAGTGCGCGCGGGCAGTGTCTCCCAGTCGGGCGCCGCAAGGCGCAGCTCGACGAAGCGGCGCGGCGGCTCGCTGCCGCGATGCAGCGTGACGTCGTCGAGCGTCATCTCGACCACGACGCCGGAATCGTCGGCCCAGCGCCCGCGCCGCCGTTCGCTGACGACACGCAGCGCCGACGACTCCGGCTGCACGCTCGGGGCCGGGGGCACTGCGGCGTCGGGCGCAACGCCATCCACTTCGTCTGCCGGTGCATCGGCATCGGCCGCCTCGGGCACGGGCAGCGGCATCGCGACGGCGATACCCTCATGCTCCGCGTCGAACAGTTCGCGCGCCGTGACGCCTGGCGCAAATACCGTCGTGCGCGACGCGACCACGCGCCTGCCGTGCGCATTCGACTCGACCCACGTCCACCAGCTTGCGCCGGGGCTCGACTCGGCCTCCTCGATCTGGCATGGCTCGATCGTCACGCGCTCATGGCCGCGGCGCATCCGGACCTGCGGGCAGATCCGCCACGCCCGCACGAGTTCGGCGCCGAAATCACGCTGCGCTCCCCGGGCGCGACTCGCGGCCTTGACCGGCCACCCTTCCAGCGACAGCGACAACACGATTTCCAGCACACGCGACATGGAGGCTCCTGCACATGAAGAAGCGCCGGCGCATCGTGCGCGCCGGCGTCGACCGTGAAGCTCCTTCCATAGTACACGTCGTCAAAACTCGCCGGCGACGATCTGGCCCTGTTGGGCTGTCACAGGTCAAACGGCGTATTGCGCGAGGCCGTTGCCGAACGACCAGTCCTCCTTCAGCACCTCGACAAGACTGATGAATACGTCCTGCTGCCGCACGCCCGGCTGCTGCGCGAGGTTGTCCGCGATCGCCCGGTACAGCGCCCGCTTTTGCTCGAGCGTACGCGTGTTGTTCGCGGTGATCTGGATCATCACGAGATCGTCGCTGCGTTCGATATCGAGGTAGTGACGACCGAACACGAAATTCTCGGCCGCATGCTCGGTGACGACCATGAAGATGTCGTCCTCGGGCACGTTGAACGTGTGCATCAGCGCGCGATGCACGCCGTCGACGAGCGCCGCACGATAAGCGGCCGGCTTGCCTTCGCGCACGGCGATACGGGTGAATGGCATGGTCCTGCTCCTGTCGGTGAAGGTGACGTTGAAGAACGGAAACACAGCATCAGGTTAGGCGCGCCGAACTATAATGAACAGTCATCGATGAATATTTCATCCATTTACATCGAAAATGAAAGTCCTTGATCTCGATGCCGTCCGCGCGTTCGTGCTGGTCGCCGATCTCGCCAGTTTCACGCGCGCCGCCGATGCGCTCGGCACCACCCAATCGGCCGTCAGCCTGAAGCTGAAGCGGCTGGAGGCCCACCTCGGCAAGCCGCTGCTCGCGCGCACGCCGCGCATCGTCAAGCTGGCCGCCGACGGCGAGAATTTCCTGCCGGCCGCCCGCGCGCTGCTCGATGCGCACGATCATGCGCTGGGCGCGATCTCGGCCGGTACGCACCGCCTGTCGCTCGGCGTCAGCGAGCACGTCGCCGTGCCCGACCTGCCGGCCGTGCTCACGAGCCTGCATCGGCAGGATCCCGGGTTGTCGCTCGAAATGCATCTCGGCACGTCGACGAACCTGCTCGCGCAATACGACGAACGCCGGTTCGATGCGGTGATCGTGCGGCACGAGCCGGGCGAAGACCCGCCGCGCGAAGACGGCACGCTGCTGTTTTCCGAACCGCTGGCCTGGCTCGCCGCGCCGGACTGGGTGCCGCGCGCGGGCGAGCCGCTGCCGCTGGCGGTGCTGGCCGGCCCGTGCGGCGTGCGGGCCGCCGCGCTGCGCGCGCTCGACCATGCGGGGCGGCCGTGGCGCGAGCGCTTTACGGGCGGCGGCGTGGCGGCGGTCACGGCCGCCGCCGCCGCGGGGCTCGCCGTCTGCCCGCTGGCGCGGCGGGTCGCGCCGCGCACGCTGGTCGACGTCGGTGCGAAATTCGGGCTGCCGCCGCTGCCGCTGTCGCAGGTCGTGCTGTATTCGCGCGTACGCGACGCCCGTGCCGGCGCCGCGTTGCGCAGGTTTGCCGACAGCCTTGCAATCTCGGCGTAAACTAACGGGTTTCGCCGCCCGCAATCTCCAGAAGAATTCCAATGAAGCCCGACGCCCGCAAGCACCTCCGAGCCAACCTGCTGATGCTCGCCGCCGCCGCGATCTGGGGTTCGGCTTTCGTCGCGCAGCGACTGAGCCTCGACGTGATCGGGCCGTTCCTGTTCACGGGGCTCCGCTTCCTGCTCGGCGCGCTGGTGCTGGTGCCGCTGCTGATGCTGAACACGGCGTCGCGCACGCAACTCGCGGCGATCCGCCGTGAGCCGGCGCTGCTGCTGCCGGGCCTCGCGCTCGGCGGGCTGCTGGCGGTGTCGATTTCGCTGCAGCAGATCGGCCTGCAGTACACGCGCATCGCCAACGCGGGCTTCATCAGCTCGCTGTACGTCGTGATCGTGCCGCTGATGGGTGTGTTCGCCCGTCACCGGATCGGCCCGGGCACGTGGTTCGGCGCGCTGCTCGCGGCGATCGGCCTGTATTTCCTCAGCATCAACGAGCAATTCTCGGTGCTGTACGGCGACTGGTTCCAGCTCGCCGGCGCCGTGATCATCGCCGCGCACGTGATGGCCGTCGGCCATTTCGCGAAGCGCCACAATCCGCTCGTGCTCGCGTTCATGCAGTTCGTCGTGTGCGGCGTGGCGTGCCTCGCGGTCGGCCTCGTCATCGAGCCGGTCAGCGGCACGATGCTGCGCAACGCGCTGCCGACGCTGCTGTACGGCGGCCTGCTGTCGGTCGGGGTCGGCTATACGATGCAGGTCGTCGCGCAACGCGACGCGGCGCCCGCGCACGCGGCCGTGATCTTCAGCATGGAAGGCGTGTTCGCGGCGATCGCCGGCTGGGCCGCGCTCGGCGAAACGCTGACGCTGCGCGCGCTCGTCGGCTGCGCGCTGATGCTGGCCGGCCTGCTCGCGTGCCAGCTGCTGCCGAACGGCGACGCCCGGAAAAAGGACGAAGACGCGCTGCCGGCGTGACACGCACCGTCCCTATAATGACGGTTCGCGTGACTTCCACGCCAACCGCTTCCGACAGGCCAGCTCCGTGACGTCCACTACCGTCGATCCCGCCGCCGACCTGCTGCGCGAACGCGCAGCGCATTACGCCACCCAGGCGGCGCTGTTCCTGCGCGACCAGGCACTCTCCACCGCGTCACACGACCTGCGCAGCCCGCTGAACGCGATGCATAGCTGGGCGTACGTGCTCGATCGCCAGCTCGCCAACGCCGATCCGAACCTGCAGCGCGCGCTCGCGGGCATCCGCACGGGCATCGACCAGCAGGTTGCGCTGATCGACGACGTGCTCGACGCGCCGCGCGCCGAAACGCGCACGCTCGCCGTCAAGCCGCAGCCGTTCGCGCTGCGCGCGCTGCTCGACGACACGATCGCGCTCGCCCGTTTCGCGCTCGCCGACGCACGACAGGTCGCACTCGACGCGACGCTGCCGGACGGCGACCTGTCGCTAACCGCCGACCGCGAACGCATCGCACAGGCGCTCTGGACGATGCTCACCGCCGCGGTCGAAGCCAGCGCCGCCGGCAGCCGCGTGACGTTTGCGTGCGCGCGCGACGGCCTGCAGTTCACCGCGCGCACCACGTGTACCGTCAACGCCGACGCACTCGCCGATCCCGTGCAACCGCATGCATTCGAATCGTTCGCACGACGCGAAATGCTGCGCGAGCGCGACGCCAAGCGCGTCGCCTGGACGCTCGCGCTTTGCCAGCGCGTCGCGCTCGCACACGGCGGCACGTTCGCGCACGACGCGTTCGCCGATGGCGCCACGGCCACCATCACGCTCTCCGTCCCCGGTGAGGCGCCGGTGTAAGCAATCGGCCGCCCGTCACATTACAAATTCCTTTCTGGCTCTATACTGATGGGCCTGTCATAACCGGAGTGTTTCTTTGTTACAGATCTTCGCGCTCATCGGCGCGTTGTTCCTGGTGGCCCTGAATGGGTTCTTCGTCGCGGCCGAATTCGGCCTCGTCAAACTGCGCGCCACGCGCGTCAAGACCCTGGCCCGCAAGCACGGCTTGCGCGGCCGCATCCTCGGCATCGTGCACGGCCGACTCGACGCGTATCTTTCCGCGTGCCAGCTCGGCATCACGCTTGCGTCGCTCGGCCTCGGCTGGGTCGGCGAACCGGCCTTCGCGCAACTGCTCGGCCCGCTGCTCGACCTGATCGGCGTGGAATCCGAACGCGTCGTGCACCTGATCTCGCTGGTGTTCGCGTTCTCGCTGATCTCGTTCCTGCACATCGTCGTCGGCGAGCTGGCGCCGAAATCGATGGCGATCCGCCAGCCGGAAAAGATCGGCCTGTGGGTCGCGCTGCCGCTCTACGCGTTCTACTGGGCGATGTATCCGGCGATCTGGGTGCTCAACAACAGCGCCAACGCGGTGCTGCGGCTCGCGGGGCTGTCCGCCGACCACGGCAGCGACGCCCACTACTCGACCGACGAGCTGAAGCTGATCCTGCGCAGCCGCCGCAGCACGGCCGGCAATCCGGCCCAGCCGGCGCGCGGCACGTACAGCAACGACGAGTGGAACACGCTCGCGCATTCGCTCGACTTTTCGTCGATGACCGTGTCGGACCTGATGCGGCCGGCCCATGAAATGATCGGCCTGCGCCGCGACCTGCCGCTGCCCGACAACATGGAAATCGTCGCGCGGCACCGCTTCAGCCGCTATCCGCTGTTCGAGGATGCGTCGCGCGAACAGGTGAGCGGGCTGATCCACCTGAAGGACCTGCTGCTCGCGCGTCACGCGGGTGCGGCGCTGGAAGACCTGTCGGACTACGTCCGCCCGGTGCAGTACGTGCGGCCCGACACGCCCGCGCTCGACCTGTTCCGCCGCTTCCGCAAGGGCGCGCCGCACTTCGCGCTGGTCGGCAACAAGGGCGAGAAACCGATCGGCTTCCTGACGCTCGACAACCTGCTCGGCGCGCTGGTCGGCCAGATCCACGACGAGTTCCGCCAGGGCGACGCCGACTGGACCCGCCTCGACGACGGCACGCTGATGGGCAAGGGCAGCCTGCCCGTCGTGTCGCTCGAACAGGCACTCGGTATCGACATCGACGAAGGCCGTGCGGAATCGGTCGGCGGCCTCGTGATCCAGGCGCTCAGCGACCTGCCGACCGAAGGGCAGCGCGTGTCGTTCGACCGCTTCGACGTCGTCGTGAAGAAGATGAACGGGCCGCGCATCGTGCTCGTGCGCGTCTACCCGAAGATCTCGAAAGAGGCCGACGAATGACGGCCGCGCTGCGCCGCACGCGATGAACGCCACGCTGCCGCGCTGCTGCGTGATCACGCCGGAGCCGGCGTCCGCGTCGGCGGCCGATTGCGCGGCGTTCCTCGATCGATTGTCGGCCGTGCTCGCGCGCGGCGAGACGCTCGTGCAACTGCGCGTGAAGTCGCTCGATGCAGCCGCGTTCGCGCGACTCGCCGCCGAAGCGCTCGCGCGCTGCGAGGCGACCGGCGCGCACCTGATGCTGAACGGGCCGATCGATGCGGCCGGCGTGACGCGGCTCGACGGCGCCGGCTGGCATCTCGACGGCACCGCGTTGCGCGCTACCACGCAGCGGCCGTTGCCGGCCGGACGATGGGTGTCCGCCGCCTGTCACACGCGCGACGACCTGCTGCTGGCCGCGCGCGCCGGCGCGGATTTCGTCACGCTGTCGCCCGTATTGCCGACGCTCAGCCATCCCGGTGCGCCGACGCTCGGCTGGGCCCGGTTCGACGCGCTGGCCGCCGAGGCCGCCATGCCCGTCTTCGCGCTCGGCGGCATGACACGCACCCACCTCGACGAGGCGCGCCGCCACGGCGCCTACGGCATCGCAGGCATTCGCGGGTTCTGGTAGGTCGGAGATTGCCCTGCGGTGCAGCCGGGCGCAGATGCGCGCGGCCGCTCAAACGCTTGCCCGCTCACGTCGTCATGCGTTCAGGTTCGGACGCATGCCGCGCCACGCGCCGTCATCGATACGACGCGCATCGTGCGTGAGCGCATACCGGTTGACGTCACCCGTCAGCCACGCGACGAGCGCATACGGCGGCAACACCCCTTCATCGACCCGGTCGCGCGCACGCGCCGGCGTCTCGAACACGACTCGCCCTCGCGGCGCATCGAACGGCACCGCGTCGGGCGACAGGTTCAACGCGATCGTCAGCGTCTCGTCGTCGGCGAGCCGCCAGGATGCGAGCAGCGCGTCGGCATCGCCGTCGCCGTCCGACTTCAGCGCACGCGCCTCCTGCGGCCGGCAATCGGACAAGCGCGGCGCGATCAGCTTCGCGCGCACCGCGAGCGCCGACTGCACGAAATGCGCGCGATCGGCATCGCGTGCGGTTTCGTCGAAGATCAACGGGATCTGCGGCGTGAGCAGCGACAGCGCCAGTGCGGCCAGGCCGGCCGCCTGCCCGTGGTCGCCCTGCCCGCTGTCGTGCCACGCGCCATCGGACAGCACCAGCGACGTCAACGACAGCCCGCCGTCGGCAGCCATGCCTTCCCCCGACCCGGCCGGCTGGAACGCGGCTCCGGCCGCGGTCAGCGCGCGGGCGAGCGTGTGGATCGACTGGTGCGTGGAAATGCCTTCGTGGGCCGACGTATCGCGCCCCGTCAGCCGGTGCAGCGCGCGTTCGCCGCACCCGTTCCACTGCGCATCGAAATGGGTATCGGCAAGATGCGCCGGATGCCGCTCGCTGCCGAGGACCAGATGGATCAGGCGGTCGGCCGGCACGGCCGCGCGCACGCGATCCGCGATCTCGCGCAGCCACGACACGCCGATCCGGTCGGCTTCGCGCAGGCGCAGCCCGTCGCAACGGTACTCGTCGATCCAGTACAGCGCGTTGTCGCAGAAGAAATCGCAGACCTCCGGATGATCGAGCGCGAGCGGCGGCGCCTGGAGCGGATCGTCACGCGTATGGAAGAACGGCGCCGCGTAGTGGCGCAGCGCCTCGGTCCCGCTGCCGAAGCGCGCGTAGTCGAGTTCCAGCAGCACCGCGAGACCGTAGCCGTGCGCGTCGTCGATCAGCGCCTTCAGCGAGTCGGGGCCGCCTTCTGCCGCGAGCGGCGCGAACGGCAGGCTGTCGTGCGGCGACGCAAGCAGCTCCAGCGCGGTCACGCCGAGCCGCGCGAGTTGCGGCAGGCGCCGGCGCACGCCGTCGAAGCCGCCCACCGCGTGCGGGCGAATTGCATAGAGCGCGATGTCTTCCCATGCGCGCCCATGCCAGAACGTGTTGCGCCACGTGAACGCGCGCGGATCGATGACCTCGCTCGGGCCGTTGAGCCCTTCGGGTTGCGAGCGCGACGCGGGATCGGGAATCGATACCGCATCGTCGAGGCGATAGCGATAAAGCGCACCCGCACCGCAATCGGCAAAGACTTCGAACCAGTTCGTGCCGGCCGCCGTCATCGGGACGAGCAACGGGCCGAAGCCGGTATCGAGTTCGAGCTGGACCTGCGTGCTGCCCGGCGCCCACACGCGAAAATGCGTGCGCGGCGTCGCACCGAGCGCGCCACAGGGCTGGGCGCCGAACGGCAAGCAGTGAATGTAGTGCTGCGCATACGGATCGTGCGGACAATCGGACATCATGCGCTCCTCGTGCGTGCCGAGCGGCATGGCCGCGCCCGCGGGGCGCGGCGCATCGGGGCCCGGCATGCGACGGCCAGGCGGGGGGAGAGAAACGAGTATGCGCCGGATTCGCTACCGCGATACATCGCGCCCGGACATTTTTAAATACGAATCGACCCCGGGAAAACCCGCGATCCTGCCGGTCCCGCCGAGTCGGGTAGCAGTCGTACCGGAACGGCTGCTCGCCTTGTTGCACCGGCCGCGCACGCTTACGCTCTGCGCCATGCTCGCGGACACGACGTCCGCGCCCGACCCGAGGAACCTGCCATGTCGCTTCCCGCCAGCGCCGCCAAATTCGATCCGGCACGCGCGCACGAATACGCCGAGCAATCCCGCATCGCGCTCGCCGGCTACGATGCCTGCCACGAACTCACTGCGTGCATGCTCGCGTCGGCGATCGCGGTGCCCGACGCGCGGATCCTCGTCGCGGGCGCGGGCGGCACCGGGCAGGAAATCTGCGTGGCGGCCGCGCTCGAGCCGGGCTGGCAATTCACGGCCGTCGACCCGTCCGCGCCGATGCTCGCGCTCGCGCGCTCGAACGTCGAGGCCGCGGGGTTCGGTGCGCGCACGGCGTTCGTCGAAGACGGTGTCGACGCGTTGCCCGACACGCCCGCGTTCGACGGCGCGACGCTGATCGGCGTGCTGCACCACGTGCCCGGCGACGAAGCGAAGGCGGCGCTGCTGCGTGCGATCGCGCGGCGCCTGAAACCCGGCGCGCCGCTCGTGCTCGCCGGCAACCATCGCCGCTACGCGGACCACCCTCGCCTGCTCGACGCGTGGCAGCAGCGCTGGCGCATGAAAGGTGCGACGCCCGACGCGGTGCGCGCGCAACTCGCGAAGATCCTGCAGGGCGCCGATCCGCCCGCGTCCGAGGAGGCCGTGTTCGGCCTGCTGCGCGACGCGGGCTTCGATGCGCCGCTGCGCTTTTTCGCGAGCCTGTTCTGGGGGGCGTGGATCGCGGTGCGGCGCGCGTGATGGAGCGGGGGCGGCCGGCCAAACGCGGCCGGCCAGGCGCCGTTCGTCACGGCGCGCAGCGCGTTTCGCGTACGCGCCCTACATGCTGGGTATGATGTCGTTCCCGCCCCCACTCCCAGCGTCGACATGCTCACCGTCCATCACCTGAACAACTCGCGCTCGCAGCGCGTGCTCTGGCTGCTCGAAGAACTGGATGTGCCGTACGAGATCGTGCGCTACGCGCGCGATCCGAAGACGATGCTCGCGCCGCCCGAATTGCGCGCGATCCATCCGCTCGGCAAGTCGCCGGTCATCACCGACGAAGGCCGCACGTACGCCGAATCGGGCGCGATCACCGAATACCTGGTCGAACGCTACGGCAACGGGCGCCTGGCGCCGCCGCCCGGCACGCCCGAGCGGCACGACTTCACGTACTGGCTGCATTACGCGGAAGGGTCGGCGATGCCGCCGCTGCTGCTCAAGCTCGTCGCGCTGCGGATCGCACACGCGCCGATGCCGTTCTTCGCACGGCCGATCGCACGCAAGATCGCCGACACGCTGCAATCGAGCTTCGTCGATCCGCAGATCGCCCTGCATCTCGGCTATGTCAACGACTCGTTGAGCCGCACCGGCTGGTTCGTCGGCGACGGTTTCAGCGCAGCCGACATCCAGATGAGCTTTCCGCTCGAAGCCGCGACCGCGCGCGGGGGCGGCAGCCGCTATCCGGCGATCGCACGATTCCTCGATGCGATCCACGCGCGGCCCGCGTACCAGCGGGCGCTGGAACGCGGCGGCCCGTACGACCTGCTCAAGTAACGCCGTGGATGACCTGGGCCGGCATCAGCTCAGCAGGCCCGCCGCGACGTTGATCGACAGCCCGAGCACGGCCATGTTGAAGTAGAACGACAGGATCGACTGCGCGAGCACCGAGCGCCGCGCGGAGCGGTTCGTCATCGACACGTCGGCCGTCTGCGACGCGACCGCGATGGTGAACGCGAAATACAGGAAATCCCAGTAATCGGGCTCCGGGCTCCGGTCCGGGAAACGAAGCGCGCGGTCGTTGCCGGGCGAGCCGTAATAGAGGCGCGCATAGTGCAGCGTGAAAATCGTCGGAATCATGAACCACGCGCCGAACAGCGTCGCGCCCGTGATCGCGTAGTGGCTGAGCCCCGCGCGAAAGCCGACGCTTTTGACGGTCGCGAGCTCGATCGCGATCGCGGCCACGCTCGCGACGGTCGCAAGGGACACGATGGTCAGCACGGTCGTCGCGTTTTCGTCCTCGCGAATCGCGATGTCGCGCACCTGGTCATGATGCGCGGTGACCATGCGCACCCACATCAGCGCGAGATACAGCCAGACCGCGCAATCCCAGCCGATCAGCGCCCGTACGGTCGGACGCAGCGGAAACGGCAGCAGTACCGCGCACAGCAAGCCGGCGACGAACGCCGCGACCATGCGCGGCCGGTTGCGTAATACCTGCGGATAAATCGTCATCATGTGATTCCGAAAGCGAATGGAAAGGATTCGGCCGGCGCGCGGGACTGCCCGCCGCGCCGCACCGGCGGGTATTGTCCCGATTATCGCCATTCCATCGTGACGTGGCGATGGGGGCGCAAGCGCCTAAGATATTGGGATGACTGCCACCGCCCCCCTCTGCCGCCATCCGGCGAACACGGTCGGCCGCGACTTCGTCGTCGGCGACCTGCACGGCTGCGTGGATGTGTTGCGCGCGCTGCTGCACGACATCCGCTTCGACCCGGCCCGCGACCGCCTGTTCTCGGTCGGCGACCTCGTCGATCGCGGCCCGGCCTCCGAAACCACGCTCGACCTGCTCGACCGCCCGTGGTGCCACGTCGTGCGCGGCAATCACGAGGAAGTGCTGAGCCTCGTGGCGCGCGGCAAGCTGTCGCCCGACGCGTGGCGCGGGATCGGCGGCGACTGGGGGGCCGACCTGCCGCCGGAACGGCTGCACGCGCATGCGGCACGCATCGACGCGCTGCCGCTGGTGCGCGTGATCGGCGACGGCCCCGGGCGCTTCAACGTGCTGCATGCGGAATTCTTCGGCTCGGACGCCGATCTCGACACGGGCAGCTATGCGCACGACGTGCGCGAGCGGCTGATCTGGGGCCGCGATCTCGTCCAGGGGCTCGCCGATCCCGCGCGGCAGGCCGGGCTGTCGCTGACCTGCACCGGGCACACGCCGGTGCGCGCGCCGCAGCGGATCGGCGCGCAGTGGTTCATCGACACGGGCGCGTTCGCGCCGGCCGGGCGGCTCACGCTCGCCGAGCCGCGCACCGGGCGCACCTGGTCGATGACGCAGGCCGAGGCACGCGAACGCCATGCGGGCGACTGGCCGCTGCCCTGAGGCGGCTGATATGCGCTGATAGATGCTGATAGGTGCTGACGCCCGCGAGCGGGCCCTAGCCGACCTGGTTCAGTTCGAACACCGCATCGACGGCTGAGCCGTTCCAGTTGTATTCGAGGTAGGCCGCGTGATGGCAGTCGCGCAGCAGCGTGGTGCGGAACGCCGCCAGGCACTCGCCGCGCGGGTCGCGCACCGACGGATAGACGATCCCCGCGCCGCCCGCATTGCGCACCGCGCGACCGAGCGCCTGCCCGGCGCTGTAATCGAGCGGATGCAGCAGCGCCGGATCGCGTTTCGGCCACACGCGTATGTCGGCCACGTCGCCCTGCGCGATCACCGTATAGAGCCGCATCTGCTGGCGCATCGGCGGCTCCTTCGTCGCGTCCAGGAACAGCGCGCTGTGATACCGCGTTTCGGCGATCGCCGTATCGCGCGAACGCGCGCAGTAGAACACGCCATAGCTGCCGTCGGAAAAGCGGCTGCCTTGCGGATTCAGGTGCGTGAACGCGGCCATGATCGGCCCCCAGCCCTGCCCGTAGCGGCGCTCGGCGGGCGGCACGAGGTCGAGCGCGCCGACTTCGTTGCGGATGCGGTCGTTGGTCAGCGATTCGAGTGCATAAAGCGCGTCGAAATCGTCCGCCGAGGCCACGCGGTCGAACAGGTTGATCGCCGGGAAGCGGGTGGGGATCACGCGATAGGCTGGCGTCCAGTCGACCGTGGTCGTGGGCCATTGTTGTGCTTGGATCGGCATGGTCACGCCCAGCCACCCCGCATCGCGTCGAGATATTGCCGGACGGCGACCAGATCGCCGACGTTGCCGGCGAGCATCCGGTCGAGTGCGCGCTTGCCGCCGAACGGCGCCGCGTCGTTCGGCCGCTTGACCCACGCATCGGCCGCGGCCGGCTGCGGCAGCAGGATCTGCAGTGCCTTGTAGATGCCGAGCAACAGCGATAGCCGTTCGAGCGTATCGCGCGGCAGCCGCGCCGATTCCGGCGTGGCCTTCCACTTGAAGAACGTCGAACGGCCGGGCGACCCGAGCAGCACGATCTGCTCGTCGATCGTCAGTTCCCAGTCGCGCGCGATGTTGAAAAACGCGCGCAGGCCGGCCGCCGACATCTGCGCGACCGAGGCCTGCGGCGGGGCGGAGTGCGATTCATAGGCGGGCTGTGACATGATCGTTAGTCTCGAAACGAATTTACTAACAAGATTAGTCCATTTTCGTATTTTTGCAAGGGTCGAGACCGCCGATCGATCCGCTCTTCCGACAAAAACGATATTTTTTGTCCATTCTGGACTCTTATTTTATTTTCTGCGTTAATGACCGTGCGGACACCGCGCGCAGACGCGGTTCGTATCCGTGAAACCGTGTCGCACAGAACCCGGAAGCACCCCGCCAAGGAACGCACCATGAAGAGACTGATTGCCGCTGTTTCGATCGCCCTGCTCGCGGTATCCGCAGGCCCCGCCGTCGCGAAGGACTGGACCACGATCCGCTTCGGCACCGACGCCAGCTACGCGCCGTTCGAGTCGAAGGCGCCCGACGGCAAGCTCGTCGGCTTCGACATCGACCTCGGCAACGAGATCTGCGCGCGCCTGAAGGCGAAATGCGTGTGGCTCGAGAACGATTTCGACGGGATGATTCCGGCGCTGAAGGCAAAGAAGTTCGACGCGGTGCTGTCGTCGATGTCGATTACGCCGCAACGTGCGCAGCAGATCGGCTTCACGACGAAGATCTACAACCAGCCGACGCGGCTCGTCGTGAAGAAAGGTTCGCCGCTGCTGCCGACGGCCGAATCGCTGAAGGGCAAATCGATCGGTGTCGAACAGGGCACGACGCAGGAAACGTATGCGAAGGCGTACTGGGGCAAGCAAGGCGCGAACGTCGTGTCGTACCAGAACCAGGACGGCGTGTACGCGGACCTGACCTCGGGCCGCCTCGACGCGGCACTGCAGGATGAAGTGCAGGCGGCCATCGGGTTCCTGAAATCGCCGCGCGGCGCGAACTACACGTTCGTCGGCCCCGAACTCGTCGACGAGAAGGTGCTCGGCATCGGCGCCGGCATCGGGCTGCGCAAGGAGGACACCGACCTGAAGGCGAAGATCGACGGCGCCATCCTCGACATGGTCAAGGACGGCACCTACAAGCGGCTCGCGTCGAAGTACTTCGACTTCGACATCTACGGCGGCTGAAACGGCGTCGCGCGCGTACGGGTGCCACTCCCGTCGCGCGCGTCCGACCGCCCCTCCCCTCACCACCGGACGGCACCGGCATCACGCCGTGTGCCGTCGCATCGAATGCTTCATCCTTCGCACACATCGCACGACGCTGCAAATTTCATTCGGATTGCAGATCGATCGTTCGCGGGGACGATGCCTCGCGCGAACGGATAACGTGCGGCTTCCGTCAGTAGGCGAAGACCGGGCGTCGAGGGACCGGCGCCCGTGTGCACATGCCCTTGCGAATCGGGTTCGCGTGCAGGAAAGTACCGACCCGGCGCGGATGGCCGGCAATCAGCCGGATGCGCCTCGCACCGGGCGCGGAGAGATGGCCTGTCGATGCATGCCGGCCGGCTGCAAGAACGGCGTTCGACCGGCGATGCTCCGAATCACTGCGATCGCGGCCTGCCGGCCGCGGCGTGTGGCGATCGATCATTTTTCTTCCCCGTTTCAATCTGATGGTTGTTCCGGCAACCGGACGAGACCGGTGCCCCGACGATCAGGCGACGACACGCCGTGCTCGCCGGAACGCAGCTGTCGTGCCGCGCTCCGCCGCCGCATCCCCGCGGACCATGTCCAGGCCGGTACTGACAGGTTCGCTGCCGAACCGGATGGACCGTGCATCGTCGACTTTCGCACGCCCACTGTCGCAAGGAGCGGGCCAGCGTCGCGCGAGCCCGTCCGGACAAGGCGTCGCCCCGGCAGCGTGGTGGCTGGAACGGGGGCGGAAGGCGGGAAGTTACGAAACTGAAACACGCGGCGCGCGGCCTGCGCCGGCGGTGTCGCGGCCCTGCCTTGCCGGATAAGGCTGAACAATGCGGCGCGACATTTTTACCGACGGGTAGCCTGCCGTTCACCCGATTTGCCGCGGCAATTTGCGTGGCAGCCGAGACGAAAATGTTTCATGCGCTTTACATGGCGCGGGCGGCATGGGCGCCGCAGGTTGTCCGCACATCCATCGGCCGGCGGCATCGCCATACTGCGAAACCGGTGCGCGTCACGTTTGCGCCGGCGCCCTTCGCCGGCGCGTGGCGCACGCCCCCGCCCCATCACCCGAACGACCGCACCCGATGATCCGCACCCTCTATACCGCCGAACGCGCCAGGCTGATTCGCTTCGGGGTGTCGGGCGTCGGTTCGACCGCGCTGCATGCGCTGATCGCGGCCGCGATGTTCGCGTTGTTCGACGCGACGCCGGTGAGCGCGAACGCGAACGCGGTCGCGTGCTCGACCGCGTTCTCGTCTCTCGCCAACACGCTGTGGAGTTTTTCGTCGCCGGTGACGTGGGGCAACTTCGTGCGCTTTCTCGCCATCGCGATGGCCGGCCTCGGCATGACGATGCTGCTGGCGCACGGCACCGGGACGCTCGGCCTCGCCCAAGCGTGGAGCATCGTCGCGGTCGTGCCGTGCATGCCGCCGGTCACGTTCGTGCTGCCCCGGCTCTGGACCTATCGCTGAACCGGTTCACGCGTCACGCGTGCGCCGCTCAGCCGACCCGCTGATGCCCCGTGTCGCCGGACGGCGCGCCGTCGTGCCCGCCGTTGTCGCCGTTGCCGCCGTTGTTGTCGTGATCGTTCAGCCCGTGCTCGATCATCATCCGGTAGAGCGTCACGCGTGAAATGCCGAGTTCGGCCGCGGCCTTGTTGATGCGGTGATCGTTGCGCAGCAGCGCATTCTCGATCGCGGTGCGCTCGGCGAGCGCGCGTGCCTGTTCGAGCGTCACGGGTTCGGTTTCGCCCGGCGTCTCGAGCCCGAGATCGTGCGGCGTCAGCAGCCGGCTCTCGGCCATCACGATCGCGCGCCGCACGCGGTTGATCAGCTCGCGCACGTTGCCCGGCCATTCGTAGCGGCGCATCGCATCGAGCGCGGCCGACGTGAAGCCGCTGATCTTGCGGCCGCTGTCGGACTTGAATTTCTGCAGCACGTAGTGCGCGAGGATGTCGATATCCTTGCCGCGCGCGCGCAGCGGCGGCTCGTGGATGCGCAGCACGCACAGGCGGTGATAAAGGTCAGCACGGAAGCGCCCGGCCTCGACCGCGCCGTCGAGATCGACGTGGGTGGCCGAGATGATCCGCACGTCGACCGGAATCGATTCCTGGCCGCCGAGCCGCTCGATCTTCCCTTCCTGCAGGAAACGCAGCAGGCTCGCCTGGCTTTCGACCGGCATGTCGCCGATTTCGTCGAGAAACAGCGTGCCGCCGTTCGCCGATTCGATCCGGCCCGCGCGCCGCTGGTTCGCGCCGGTGAACGCGCCGCGCTCGTAGCCGAACAGTTCCGACTGCAGCAGGTGATGCGGAATCGCGCCGCAGTTGATCGCGATGAACGGCCCCTTGCCGCGGCCGGAGCGCTCGTGAATCGCGAGCGCCGTCAGCTCCTTGCCGGTGCCCGACTCGCCGGAGATGAACACGCTCGCGTCGGTCTTCGCGACCTTGCGGATCGTGCTGAACAGCTGCTGCATCGCCTCGCAGTTGCCGATCATCCCGTGTTCGCCGATCGACGCCGCATAGGCCGCGCCATCGACGCGATCGAGCGCGGCCATCCCGCGCGCATGGCCGAGCACGTGCGAAATCCATTCGTAGGGCAACGGGAGGGTCACGTAATCGAAGCAATAGCTGCGGATCAGTTCGCGCACCGCGGGGCCGATCGTGATGCCGGCCTGCGCGATGGAAATCCAGCCGATCGACGGCTGGCTCAGGCACGCCTTCAGCGCGGGATAGTCGCGCGACGTGAACCCGGTGAAATCGACCAGGCCAGCGGCGACGCTCACGCCGGAGGTCATGTTCTGCGCGGCGCCGGCCGTCTTCGCGACCGCGATTTCCCAGCCGAGCCCGCGCAGTTGCGCAAGCAACGGCTCGTCGGGCGAACGCATGATCACGAACAGCTTGCGTCCGTCCTCGGGCGCGGTGACGGACACATGCGACATCTCGGGCACCGCATGCCCGTTTGCGTCAGGTGACCTAGCAACCATCGTTGTTCCCCGCTTCGCGTTGGTATCGCGCCGGCTCGCCGTCGCACGCGACGGACCTTGGTCGAACCGACATATTGGCCGCATTTCCGTCCGAATAAAATCCCCCCGTGCAGGAATCGCGCGTGAGGTGGACATTGTCATGAACGGTATATCGATGCGGCCGGCGCGCGGCTAGATGGGTGTTATCCCGGTGGCGTGCGCGGCGGAACCCCTGAACGGGGGGCTGCGCGGCGCGCAAAGCCGCGCCGGTGCTGGCGCATGGCGTTCCCGGGGGATGCGGCGCACACCGGATCGGCTGACCCGCGCATGCGTGCACAACCGGTCGACGAGCCCGCGGGGCACCCACGCCGCCGGTTCGAATTGATTTGGGTCAATCGTCAGAGGAAGCCGGCTGATGCACGAACGCAACATGCGCGGCCCGATGCCGCGCATGCCGGCGCAGCGACGGTCTCAGCGGCCCGATGCGAGGGGCGCAGGCGCGTTGGCGCGGCCGCGGCCGGCCGGTGCGCCGCCCTGTTCGCCGTAGGTGGCGGCGAGCGCATCGACCCGCGCCAGATGGTGGTGATTGTCGTGATCCCACGGATGGAAGCCCGGCCGGAAAAAGCTCAGCCATTCGCCGGCGATGCGCGGGAACAGCCCCCGGCGCGGCCCGTACAGGAACGCGATCATCCGCAGCATGCCGCGCACGTGATGGCCGGCGCCGCGATCGCGCCACAGCAGCGTCGCATGCATCAGGAACACGGTCGGCCAGAACGTCAGCGTCGTCAGCAGATACACGCCGATGCGGATCAGGTAACGACGCAGCCCCGGTTCCATCGCGGTGTTCCATACGTCGAACGACACGGCCTTGTGCTCGGTTTCCTCGAGCGCGTGCCAGATCCACATCTGGCGATAGCCCTCGACCGAGCCGTCGAGTCGCGTCGGGTCGCGCAGCAGCCAGTCGGCGAGCATCGCCGTGTAGTGCTCCGCCGCGACCGTATGCGCGAGCTGCACCGAATGCGGCAGCTTGCGCTTCATGTAACCGAGCACCGTCCACACGCGCTTGTCGAGCTTGCGCGCGGGCAGCCGGTTCGCCTGCATCAGCTCGTTGTACTCGATGTGCTCGCGCGTGTGCATCGCCTCCTGGCCGATGAAGCCGAGCACCTGCTGCTTCAGCACGGGATCGTCGATCCGGTCGCGGTAGTTGCGTACCGAATCCATGAAGAAACGCTCGCCGGCCGGAAACAGCAGCGACAACGCGTTGAAGAAATGGGTCACGTGCGACCCGAGGCCATGCCAGTCCTTCGCGCGTTCGACCGGCAGGTCGAAGCGCAGGTCGCGGCGCACCGGCATGATCCCGGCTGCGGTGACGGAAGCGGCTGACTTCATGTTCATCGTTCTCCTGGTTCCGGCGCGGCCCGGCGCGTCGTCGGACGCAGCCGGCGCAGGCCCGGGCGGCGCGTCGCGCACCGCCAAAATCTTGACATCGACAGCTGTAAAGATAGGCCGCCCGCGGCGGCGCACGCAAGCCGCGCGGTAGATGCGCGCTTCCAAACAGGGCACGGTCGAACAGGCGGAAAAAACGGCGCTCGAACAGCGTCCGGACGAGGCGGGATTCGAACGCGCGCGGCGGCTCGCGAGCGCTACGCACGGCGCCGTGCAGTGTCACGTCGACGGCCTGAAAGCCTTGTGCGGCGGGCGTTTCATGGAAATCGGCGACGCCACGCGGTACGCTGCGGCACGCCCCGGTAGCACCGATTCATACACGCGTCGCACTCGCGCGGTGCAACCGCGGTCGCGGGGCACGCGCAAAATTCAAACGCGCGTTCCATTTGCGTTTCGGACGATCGCGGCCACGGCGGCCCGCCGCCGCCCGCGACACACGTGCGAGCGGCCGACAGCCACCAGCGGCGGCCCGTTGCGCGCTCGCCTACAATAGCGGTTTTACCCATCCTTTTTCAGGAGAAGTCATGTCTGTCATCACGACCGAATCGGGCCTCAAATACGAAGACCTGACCGAAGGCACCGGCGACGTAGCGCAAGCCGGCCAGACCGTCAGCGTCCACTACACGGGCTGGCTGACCGACGGTCAGAAATTCGATTCGAGCAAGGATCGCAACGACCCGTTCGCGTTCGTGCTCGGCGGCGGCATGGTCATCAAGGGCTGGGACGAAGGCGTGCAGGGCATGAAGGTCGGTGGCGTGCGTCGCCTGACGATCCCGCCGCAACTCGGCTACGGCCCGCGCGGCGCAGGCGGTGTGATTCCGCCGAACGCCACGCTCGTGTTCGAAGTCGAACTGCTCGACATCTGACACCGCACGCGAGCCGCCGCCTGACGCCTGCCCCATGGCACACCTTTCGTCCCCCACCATCGCGCTGCAACGCTACGACACGCTCGAAGCGTCGGACGTGCACGACTTTCACCAGATCGTGCTCGGCATCGACGGTGCGATGGTGATGGCGGTGGACGGCGTCAGCCAGCGGCTCGACCGGCACGGCGCGTGGCTGGTTCCGGCCGGCGCGCGCCACGATTACGCGGGCCTCGGCGAGAACCGCCAGCTCGTGCTCAATCTGCCACTCGCGTCGCTCGCGGTGCCGCAGCGGCTGTTCGACAGCGCGCGCGCCGTGGCGATCGATCCGGCACTGACGTCGCTGGTCGCGCAGATCGCGGCCGCCGCCGCGCAACTCGACGCCCCCGCCGACGACGCGCGGCACGCGGCCGCGCACCGTTTCCAGTGGCAGGCCGCCGCGCGGCTGTGCGGCGCGCTGCTCGACGAACGCGCGATCGCCGCACCTGCCTCGGGCCTCGATTTCGCGCGCATCGACCGCTGGCTGCGCGCACAGCTCGACGAGCCGCTGCGCATCGCCGATCTCGCCGCGCACTGCGGCTACGGGATGCGTCGCTTTCATCAACTGTTCGTCGACGCGTTCGGCGAAACGCCGCATCGCTACCTGCAGCGGCTCAGGCTCGACGCCGCTGTGATCCTGCTCGCGGACGGCCGGTATCCGCTCGTCGACATCGCCGGGATGGTCGGCTTCGCGGATCAAAGCACGTTCACCCATGCGTTCACGAAGCGCTTCGGCGTGGCGCCGGGACGCTGGCGCGGCGAGCGGCATTGAACGGCCAGACGTCGCCGGTTTTTCTGCGACAGCGGCTACGCCGCGTGCTCGCGCGGCGGCATTACGGCCGGACGAGCTTCGACAACCGTTGTCCGTCCCGCATGAAGCCGTGCCGCGCGTAAAAGCGGTGCGCGTCGAGCCGAAGGTCGCCGCTCGTCACCTCCAGTTTCACGCACCCCGTCGACTCGAACCAGATGTGCGCCGCCGCGATCAGTGCGCCGCCGACACCCTGCCCGCGACAGCCTTCGTCGACGACCAGACTGGTGATACGCCCGAGATTGCCGTGCGCGTGAAATAGCGCAAGCGCATGCAAGCTGATGCAGCCCACCACGCTGCCCGCGACCGTCGCGACCAGGATGCGGTCGACCGCGCTCGGCAGCAGGGCTGCCAGTTTGCCGCGGATCATCGCGGGGGTCGCATCGTAGCCAAGCTGGTGCATCAGTCTTGCGATGTCGGCGTGATCGGCGATCTGCGCGTCGCGCGTCATCAGGTTCGAGGAAGTCATCCGGATGGGCCTGTCGAAAGTCGATGTGCGGTGGCAGGCACGAGCCGCCGCAGTGCCATGTTAATCGCCGTGCACGGGCACGTATCGACGCTTCACGTTCCGCTGAAACATTGCATGTCCGTCGCGCCTACGATTGACGCATGGATACGACCGCCCCCACGCCCGCTTTCCCGCCCGCGCTCGCCCGCGTCGTCGCGACCGTCAGCACCGGTTTCGTCGTGACGCAGCTCGACGTGACGATCGTCAACATCGCACTCGCGCATCTCGCCGGCGACCTGCACTTGCCGGTCGCCGGCCTGCAGTGGGTCGTCGACGCATACACGCTCGCGTTCGCGGTACTGATGCTGTCGAGTGGCGCGCTCGGCGACCGCTTCGGCGCGCGGCGCCTGTACCTCGCCGGCCTCGTGCTGTTCGCGTTGGCGTCGCTCGCGTGCGGCGCCGCGCGCGCGCCGGCGATGCTGATCGCGGCGCGCGCGCTGCAGGGCGTCGGCGCCGCGGCGATGCTGCCCAATTCGCTCGCGCTGCTCAACGACGCGTGCCGGCACGACCCGCACCTGCGGGCGCGCGCCGTGGGCGGGTGGACGGCGGCCGGCTCGATCTCGATCGCGGCGGGCCCGGTGGTGGGCGGCGTGCTGATCGCGGCATGGGGCTGGCGCGGCATCTTCCTCGTGAACCTGCCGCTGTGTGCGGCCGGGCTGGCGGCGGCGTTCGCCTGGATCCCCGCGCGTGGTACGGCGGCGCCGGCCGCAGCGTCCCGTTCCATCCGCGCACTCGACCTGCGCGGCCAGTTCATCGCGATCGCGATGCTGACCGCGCTGACCGGCGCCGTGATCGAATGGCGGCCGCTCGGCTTCACGCATCCGGTCGTCGTCGGCGGCTTCGCGCTGGCCGCCCTCGCCGCGCTCGCGTTCGTCGCCGTGGAAGCGCGCACGGCCACGCCGATGCTGCCGCTCTCGCTGTTCCGCCATCGCACCTTCAGCGCGGCCGTGCTGTTCGGGATCTGCGTGAACCTCACGTACTACGGCACCGTGTTCGTGCTCGCGCTGTACCTGCAGCGCGCACGCGGCGAATCGGCGCTGCAGGCGGGCCTTGCGTTCCTGCCGCTGACCGGCGGCTTCCTGCTGTCGAACCTCGCCAGCGGGCGCGTCGTGGCGCGTCACGGCCCGCGTGTGCCGATGCTGGCGGGTGCGCTCGTCGCCGCGCTCGGCTACGGGTCGCTGCATTTCGTCGACGCGTCGACGCCGCTGGCCGCCCTGCTCGTGCCGTTCCTGCTGATTCCGACCGGCATGGGCTTCGCGGTGCCGGCGATGACGACCGCCGTGCTCGCATCGGTCGCGCCCGAACGGGCAGGCATCGCGTCGGCCGTGCTGAATACCGCACGGCAGGCCGGCGGCGCGATGGGCGTGGCTGCGTTCGGCGCGCTCGCCGGCGGTGGCGGCGCGGCGCAGGTCGTGAGCGGATTGCGGATCGAAACGGCCGTGTCGGTTGCGCTGCTCGTCACCGCCGCGTTGCTCGCGACGCGGGTGCAGCCCGATGCGCATCGCGGCGCGTCGTCCGCGCGTCAGGTCGTGACGGCGGCCGATTGAACAGATGCGGTCATGCGTCGCCTGGGTCGCGCTGGATCAGGTGACGCCAAGGAAACACGTTGTCCTTGAAATGGCTCACGTAGCCACCGGTGCCGGCCTGGATCACCATCAACGACAAGCGCGGATGCAGGGCCTGCAGCGCGTCGAGCGCTTCCCGATCGAGGCAGGTATTTCTCAGTGTCAGCGTGTGGAGCCGCTGGCCAGCGGGGCTCTTCAGCAAGCGCTCGTAGGCGTCGAACGACGTCACGCTGCCGGCGTCGCGCTCGCGCTTCCACGTCGAATGCAACGCGGTCGATTCCGAGAAATCGAGCCAGCCGAGCGACGACAGGTTGTCGCTGCCGGCCAGATGCTCGATGAACTGCTGCGTGTCATCTCCGCCACCGATGCGCAGCCGCTCGAGATGCGCAAGCGGTACGTCGAAGAAATGCGCGTCGGGCGCATTCGGCACCGTCAGCTCGGTGAGAAACGGCGCCTTCGCGGCAAAGCGGGCAATCTCGCCGCCCTCCTGCATGATCAGGCCGCGGCGCACGATCATCGACTGGTTGTGATCGGCCGGCTCGGTCGGCCGCACATACAGCGAGCGCAGCATCGGGAAACGCCCATCCGAATCGAGCAGCGGACCGAAATCCCATTCGCGCGAGCCGTTGGCGCCTTCGTCCAGACCGCTGAACGCGAGGTCGGTGACGAGATCCGCGACGTCCCGCTCTGCAAGGCATTGCAGCGTCCAGTCGAACGGTTCGTCCCACGCGCCGCCGAAGTACCGGACATGCAGCCCGGCCCGCATCGGCGCGATGGTGACGTGGTTGAAATCGGTCGGCCACAACGGCTCGGCCGGATCGGAATGATCGCGCCCGTCCTCGGCGCCCTCGCGCTCGCAGTAGTCGTGGATGCGACGCTGCAGGTCGAGCAATCGCCGATAGCCGGCGGAATCCAGCGGGTGGGACATGGCAATGCGGCTCCGGTCAACGACGATCGCGACAGTCTATCCGACGGTGCGGCCATCGCACATGACGCTCACTGACGCGTCTTGCCGGCGTCGTCGCCGACCTTCCTCACGACCGTCTCGGCCGCCGTCAAAGGCCGGCCGTCGTCATGCCGCAGCGCGAGCTTGCGGACCGCGCGCCCCGTGCCGCGGTCGACCAGCACCGAATGCGGCTCGCCGCGCGCGAACAGGTTCGCCTCCCCCCACTGCCTCAGCATCACGATCACCGGAAACAGCCCTTCGCCCTTTTTGGTCAGCACGTACTCCTGATACGCGGTGCCGTCGGACGCCGGCACGACGTCGAACACGCCGGCGTCCACCAGCATCTTCAGCCGGTCGGACAGGATGTTGCTCGCGACGCCGAGGCTCGTGCGGAAATCGCCGAACCGGCGCACGCCGTCGAACGCATCGCGCACGATCAGCAACGCCCAGCGATCGCCGACGATATCGGTCGCCCGCGCCACCGGGCACGGCGAATCCGCAAGACTTTTCTGCCTGGCCATGTTCCTCTCCGCAATCTTGCCGGCCGCCTTCGCGGCAATGCCGGCCATCCGTGCGCGGACATTTCGCCCGCCGCACAACAGGTTGCATTTTAAAACTACTTTTCCTACACTCCACACCAGTTTCAATTTGCAACTATATTGTGCGAGGGAACCGATGGCGTCTTCCTGTCAATCCGGCACCGTTACATCGAACGCGCCGGCACACGCCGCGCATCCGGCCGACGGCGGCCGCCTGTCCGCGGCGCGCGTCGCGTTGCTGGCCGTCTGCTGCGCGGCCAGTGTCGCGAACGTCTACTACGCGCAGCCGCTGCTCGATTCGATCGCACGGGATTTCGGCGTGTCGCAGGCGGCCGTCGGCGGCGTCATCACCGCGACGCAGCTCGGCTGTGCGCTCGCGCTGCTGTTCGTCGTGCCGCTCGGCGACCTGCTGAACCGCAAGCGCCTGATCACCGTGCAGCTACTGCTGCTGACGGCGGCCTGCATCGGCGTCGCCGCCTCGTCGACGCGCATCGCGCTGCTGGCCGGGATGGTCGCGGTCGGGCTGCTCGGCACCGCGATGACGCAAGGGCTGATCGCGTGCTCGGCCGCGCTCGCGGGCGCCGGCGAACGCGGGCGCGTGGTGGGCGCCGCGCAGGGCGGCGTCGTGGTCGGGTTGCTGGCCGCGCGCTCGCTGGCCGGCGTCGTCACCGACATCGCGGGCTGGCGGGCGGTCTATCTGGTGTCGGGCGCGCTCTCGATCGCGATGCTCGTCGTGCTGTCGCGGCTATTGCCGGACGAGAACGGCCCGCGCGAGCGCGTCGGCTACGCGGCGCTGCTGCGATCGATGGTGTCGCTGCTGCGCGATGAACGCGTGCTGCGCGTGCGTGGCGCGATCGCGCTGCTGATGTTCGCGGCCTTCAGCATCTTCTGGAGCGCGCTGGTGCTGCCGCTGAGCGCGCCGCCGCACGCGATGTCGCATACGCAGATCGGCGCGTTCGGCCTCGTCGGCGCGCTGGGCGCGGCGGCGGCCGCCCGCGCGGGCCGGCTCGCCGATCGCGGGCGCGGCGAAACGACGACCGGCGCCGCGCTCGCGCTGCTCGCGTGCGCATGGCTGCCGCTCGCGTCCGGCGATACGTCGATTGCATGGCTGATCGTCGGCATCGTGCTGCTCGACGTCGGCGGACAGGCCGTCCACGTGGTCAACCAGAGCATGATTCTCGGCGCGCGGCCCGATGCGCATGCGCGCCTCGTCGGCTGCTACATGCTGTTCTATTCGGCCGGCAGCGGGCTCGGCGCGATTGCGTCGACTATGATGTATGCGCGCGCTGGATGGGCAGGCGTCTGCATGCTCGGCGCGGCCGTGAGCGTGGCGGCGCTTGGCGTGTGGGCCGCCACGCTCAGGCGCGCGTGACGCGTGCCGGCGCCGTGTAGCGGAGAGAGAAGAAGGCCGGCCCGCCCGCTACGGGCGGCCGGCACGTGAACCGGCCATGCACGCACGCGCGCCGGTTCGGCGTTCGGTTCGGCACACAGGTCGCGCGCCGCGGCGCACTTAACCTGCCGCCTGGATCGCCTCTTCATACACGCCGGCCACGCGCCGCGCGATCACCGCGTTGTCGAAATGGTCACGTGCATAACGCTTGCACGCGGCTTCGTCGGGCAGCGTGATCGCACCCGACAACGCGGCGCCAAGCCCTTCCGCGATCGCGTCCGCGCCCGTGGACGGCAGCACGAGATCGTCGGACAGCCCGGCCACCGCCTCCGGCAGCCCGCCCACCGGCGTGACCAGCACCGGCGTGCCGGATGCGAGCGATTCGACGGTGATCAGCCCGAAGCCTTCGAGCGCGACCGTCGGCACGACGCTGACCGTCGCCGCGCGGTACAGCGCCGCGAGATGGTGGTCGGGCACGAAGCCGAGCAGCTTCACGTTGTCCTGCAGCCCGGCGGCATCGATGCGCTGCTGCAGTTCCTCGCCGATCTTGCCCTTGCCGGCGATCAGCAGCAGCACGTCCGGGTGACGGTGCTTGAGGAGACCGATCGCGTCGATCAGGTCCTCCAGCCCCATGCGCCGCACGAGCCGACGCACGGCCAGCACGATCGGCCGGTCCTGCGGCAGTTGCAGCTTGTGCCGCGCCTCGGCCGGCGTGAGCGGCGTATCGAACTGCGCGGTATCGACGCAGCCGGGAATCACGCGCACGCGCGACGGATCGATCCCGTAGCGGTTCGTCAGGATCTGGCCGAACGCCTGCGACAGCACGATCAGCCGCGACGAACGCGTATAGACCGCCTGTTCGAGATAGCGCTTCGCGCGCTGGCCGAGCGACGCGGCGCCCTCGACCTGGCTTTCGTCGGCCCACGGCCCCTGGAAATGCGACACCTGCGGAATCCCGCGCGTGACGTCGAGGCCCGGGAACGTGTACAGCGCGAAGTGCGACGAGATCACGTCCGGCCGCTCGCTGCGGATCTCCTCGCGCAGCGCGCGCCGCGCGGCGAGCATCCGGCGTGCGAGCGACTCCGATGCGGGGCCGAAGCCCTGGATCGCGCCGTCCGTGTCGTCGGCGACCTTCGGCGAGCCGGCGACGAGCCCGCGCACCTCGACGCCCGCGCCCGGCAGCGCACCGACGAGCGAGTAGTACATCCGGTCGAGGCCGCCCGCGCGTTCGGGGAACCAGTGCATGCCGATTTGCAACGATTTGATCGGCCGGGAAGAGTGGGACATCACGTTTGCTCCTGCGTGACTGCATGCTCGGCCCGCTCGAAAGCGGACGGCTGCGTGGGTTGGCCGATGCGCCGGTAAAGCGCGACATACTGGGCGCCCATGTGCGCCCAGCCGAAACGGGTCATCAGTTCGCGGGCCGCTTCGCCCATCGTGCGACAGGTGTCGCGCGATGCCGCGAGCGAACCGATTGCCTGCGCGAGCGCCGCCGGATCGTCCGGATCCTCCAGCACGATCCCGCATTCGCGCGTGATGATTTCCGCGCCGCCCGCCGTGCGCGCGGTGACGACCGGCAGCCCGGCCGCCATCGCCTCGAGCAGCGACAGGCTCATCGCTTCGTAGCGCGACGGGAACACGTACGCGTCGACCGAGCGCATCAGCGTCGGCATGTTTTTAACCAGGCCGAGGAAATGCACGCGCGAATCGATGCCGAGCGCGCGCGCCTCCTCCGGATACGGGCTGCCGGGCAAGTAGCCGGCCACCGCCAGGTGCACGTTCGCCGGCAGCTTCGTCAGCGCCTTCAGCACGGTGCCGAGGTTCTTGCGCGGCGTGCGCAGGTCGCCGACGAACAGCAGCAGGAACGCATCGTCCGGCAGCTTGAATGCCGCCCGGTCGGCCTGCGCCCCCGCGAACGCGCTGGCGTCGACACCGTTGTAGATCACGCTGATCTTGCGGCTGTCGATGCCGAGCCCGGCGATCTCGTCGGCCACCTTCTGCGACACGGCCGTGATCGCGCGCGAACGGCGGTACGCCCAGCGCTCGAGCGTGGTGTTCACACGCGTATAGACGTACTGGTAGGCCGACCACAGCCCCTTCGTCGGCCCGAACGGATAGTACGGACTCTTGAACCAGCCGCCGTGCACGAAGTGCGCGGTATTCACGTCGGCCTTGATCCACGAAATGAAGCCGTTCACGTGCAGCACGTCGTACTCGCTGCGGTGCGATCGCAGCCACGCCGCGCTCTTCAGCGCGAACACCTGCTGCTTGACGAGATTCGACGGCCAGAAGCCGCCGACCTTCACGGGCACCCAGCGCACGCGCGGGTCGGCCAGCAGCTCGGGCGCGACATGCGACGCGACCAGCGTGACCTCGTAGTTTTCGGCCAGCGCCGCGCGCGCGATTTCGTAATTGACGCGGCCCTGCCCGTCGTTATGTCGCACGACGTGCGTGACGATCGCGATTCTCAATGGTCGCCTCCCCGTAAACGCGCGGCGGCCAGCAGGCGTTGTGCCTTTTGCCAGTGCGCCGCGGAAAGAATCGAAAAAATGGCCGTGAACATCAGCAGGCCGCCCGTGCCGATCAGCGAGTTCGTGAACACGAGCATCGCGAAGGTCGACAGGCACAGGCTCAGGCACGCGCCGACGAACTTGTCCTTGCGCAGCTTGAACGCCGCGCGCAGCGTGCGGCCGAACAGCATCACGACGCCCGAGAGGTACAGCAGCGTGCCGGGCCAGCCGAGCACGAACGGCACGTTCATCACGCCGCTGTCGAAACTGCCGTACTTACCGAGCTCGCCGCTGTCGCTCGACAGCTTCGTGGATGCACCCGTCGCGCCCATCCCTTCGCCGGCGACGTCGGTGAACGCCGTCTGCGCGAAGGTGGCGTAGAACTTGTTGCGGTCGTCGTAGCTGCGGTCGTCCTTCAGGTTCGTGATCGACTGCAGGCGCGCGCCGAGCCGGTCGGCCACCGGCCCGACGGTCAGCAGCGGCACGCACAGGCCGACCAGCACGACGCCGCTGATCAGGATCCGCATCCGCACGCGGTTGTTCGACTGCGCGAGCTGGATCGCGAGCGCGATCACCCAGCCGCCCCACGTCGAACGCACGAGACACAACGCGAACGACACGAAGCCGGCCGCCCCGGCGAACCAGCGGATCTTCTGCGGCGCCGCGAGCACGAACACCAACGCGCCCATCATCGCGAACGCGAACGGCCCCGACGAGTTCATCGTGCTGAACACGCGCACGCCATACGGCACCGGCTCGCCCTGCGAGCCCATGTCGGAACCGATCATCCACAGCACGTCCCACTGCGGCATCACGAAGTACTGCACGATGCCGTACAGGCCCATCACGAGCATGCCCCACATGAACGTGGACAGCAGCACGTCGCGGTACTCGGGATAGTCGCGTGCGTTGACCATGATGTGAAAGCCGATCAGCACCGGGTACACCCAGTTCGCGAGGTCGTAGGTCGCGGCCATCACGCCGCTCGACACGATCCCGACGAGGTACGCGTACGCGAGCCCGAACAGCATCAGCAGGATCGGAATCCCGCGCCGCTGCGCGAGCACGCGGTAATGCCGGATCAGCCCGAGGCCGGCGATCATCGTCACCGCGAGCGGCGCGACCTGGATCAGGCTCGTCGGCGTGAACGCGCCCTTCGACCAGTCGGCGAGACGCCGCACTTCCGGGCTCAGGAACCACACCCACCACATGAAGCCGACGTAGCGCGCCGGACTCTTGAAATACAGCCATAGGCCGACCGCGATGGCCAGCACCGGAAACGCGAGCGTCAGCACCTTGCCCTGGTGAATGGCGATCAGCGCGGCCGTGAACGTCCACAGCCCGGCCTGCCCGACCCAGTGCTTCGGCTCGGGAAGCCAGTTGCGTTTGCGCGACGGTGCGCGTTCGGCGGCAATCGTACTCATCGATCCGCTCTCAGCGCGACGACGGGCGCGAATCCGCGAGCGGCATCGCGAGGCCCGCGGCAGCCGGCGTGCGGCGCCGGCGCAGCATGTCGCGCGTGATCCGCACGTGCTGCTCGGCGAACGCCTGCGTGGTCAGGTCACGGTCGCGCAGGCACGCGGCGGCGGCCTGCGCGCAGGCGAGCGCCGCGACCGGATCGGCCACGAAGCGATCGGCGGCCTGGCGCATCGCCTGCGCGTCGAACGCCGGCACATAGGCGGCCGTATCGTGCGGAAAGTAGTCGCTGAGCCCGCCGACATCCGACACGATCATCGGCTTGCCGACGGCGGCGGCCTCGAGCATCACCGTGATGCCCGACGCATGGAAGTTCGGCCGCAGCGGCACGACGATCACGTCGGCCCACGCGTATAGCTCGTGCTGCTTCGCGAGCCCCGACGCCGAGCCGATCTTCACGTTCGGCGCATGCCACTCGCGCGGCACGCGGCGGCGCGTCGCGAGCCGCACGTCGTAGCGCTCGTCGCCACCGAACGCGGCGAGGAACGTGCGCCAGTCGCGATCGCGATCGTTGCCGATCGCCGCGATCCGCAGCGGCCGGTTCGGTTGCCATTGCCGCGGCTCGGTGATCGGGAAATCCTGCGTGTTCAGCCCGTAGTAGACGAACTCGGCGTCCCGGCCGAGAAAGCGGCGGCACAGCTCGGCGTTGTCGCGGGCCAGCGTGGTCAGCGCGTCGGCGCGCGCGATCAGCTTGCGGTACAGCCAGCGGCGCGGGCCGCCGAAGCTGTTCCACTTGTCGAACAGCCACACGCTCTGCGCGAGCAGCAGCGGGCGCTTGCCCTGCGCGCCGGCGAGCTTCAGGATCAGCGCAGCGGCCAGGTGCTCCTGTTCCGTGTGCGTCCAGATCACGTCGGTGTTCAGCAGCGCGGCGCGGTTGCGCCACGCATGCACGACGTCGAAGCCGAGCGCCGCCTTCAGCGCGCGGCGCGCGAGGCTGGCGACGCGGTTCTCGCCGCCGTCCTGCGAATAGGTCAGCCGGAATTCGTCGGATTCGGCATGGTGATAGCCGTACAGGCAGCCGATGTTCTCGCCTTTCCGGTAGGTACGCGGATCGGCGCCGTAAAACAGGTGAACGTGGACCTTGGTTGCCGTAGTCATTCAAGCCCTCCGTGGGGGGTCGCGCGCGACGCGCGCAGACCGTTCAAGACGTCACCGGCGGCATCGCCGCACGATGGGGGGCAAGGTTCGCGCGGCGGGCGTCGCGCGCGCCGCGGCGCACCGCGCGCCAGTGCTCGCGGATCCGCTCGCGCTGCGCCGTATGCAGGGACAGCAGCACGTGCGCGAGGCCCGGGTAGACGCGCGTGCCGACCAGCGTCCACCACCACCACGCGAGCTCGCGCCGGACCGGCGGCAGATGCTCGCGCAGGATCAGGTGCATGTTGTACGCGCCGTTGCTGATCGCGTTCAGCGACGCGGCATCGCGCCGGTCGTCGTCGAAGCGCTCGGCCGGGAAATGATCGACCGCGATCGCCGGGTCGTAGACGAGCTTCCAGCCGTCTCGCTGCACGCGCATGCTGAAACCCATGTCGTTGTGCACCTGCGCGCCGGCGCCGCGCAGCCGCGTGTCGAAGCGCAGCCGCTCGATCGCGGCGCGGCGGTAGCTCATGTTCGCGCCTTTCAGCATGTCGACTTCGCGCGGGCCGCCGACGCCCAGATGATGGTTGCCGACGATCTTGCCGGACAACGTGAGCTGGCCGACAAGCTCGCGCGATTCGTCGAGCACGCGGCCCTTCTCGTGCACCCAGTCGCGCCCGCCGACCGCGCCCACGCGCGGATCGGCCTCGAACACCGCCTCGACGCGCGCGAGCCAGTCGGGATGCGGCGCCGCGTCGTCGTCGGTGATCGCGACGATGTCGCCGTTCGCCGAGTCGAGCCCCTTGTTCAGCGCGGCGACCTGGCCCGGCACCTCGACCGGCACGATGCGCAGCGGCAGCGCGCCGCCAACCGCCGGATCGGCGAGCCGTTCGTGCGTCGCGTCATCCTCCGGGCGCGCGACGACGATCACCTCGTCGGGCAGCCGATGCTGCCGCTGCAGCGCCAGCAGGCAGCGCGCGAGGTCGGCGGGACGCCGATAGGTCGGAACGAGCACGGAAATTTTCATCGTTGATTCTCCTGTCGGCCGGGCAGGCAACACGCGCTGCCCGCCCGGTTACGTGCGATGCGGATCAGGCGCTCAGGTATTCATGCACGGCCGCATAGCCGCGGCCGTAGCCGCGCGCCTTCGGCGGCACGCCGTTGAAGATCCCGCCTTCCAGGTCGACGCCCGCGGTGCGCAGGCGCTTGATCGCGTCGGCGATCTCGCCTTCGGTATGCATGCCCGAGCGCAGCACGAGGAACGTCGAGCCGGCCATGCGGCCGATGATGGTCGCGTCGGTCACTGCCAGCACCGGCGGCGAGTCGATCAGCACGACGTCGTAGCGCTTGCCGAGCCCCTCGAGGTATTGCGGCAGGCGCGACGACATCAGCAGCTCCGACGGGTTCGGCGGGCGCGTGCCGGCCGAGATGAACGACAGGCCCTGCACCGGCGTTTCGCGTACGGCGTCCTCGAGCGCCGACTGGTCGCTCAGCAGCTCGGACAGGCCCGGCTGCGACGTGAGGCCGAAGTAGCGGTCGAGCAGGCCGCGACGCATGTCGGCGTCGATCAGCAGCACGCGCTTGCCCGAATGCGCGAGCAGCACCGCGAGGTTGACCGTCAGAAAGCTCTTGCCGATGCCCGGCGTCGGGCCCGTCAGCACGATCACGCGGTTCTTCGCATCCATCATCGCGAACTGCATCGCGGTGCGCAGGCTGCGCAGGCTCTCGACGCTGAGATCCTTCGGACGCAGGCTCGCGAGGATCGGCCGGGTACGGCTGCCGCTCTTCTCGGCCTGCGCGTCGAGCTTCACCTGTTCGGCGCTTTGCGGCACCAGCCCGTACAGCGGCAGGTTGAACGCGCGCTCGATGCGGTCGGGATCCTCGATGCCCTGGAACATGTTGCGGCGCAGGAACACGACGCCGGTGCCGAGGATCAGCCCGAGGAACACGGCGGCCGACAGGATCAGCACCTTCTTCGGCTTGACCGGATCGCCCGGACGCAGCGCCGAATCGACGAGGTGGATGTTGCCGCCCGTGCCGGCCTTCTGCACCGACAGCTCCTGCACGCGGTTCAGCAGCAGCACGTAGATGTCCTCGGCCACCTTCGCGTCACGCTGCAGCTGGACGGCCTTCACTTCGGTGGCCGGCAGGCTGCGGAAGCGGTTGCTGAACTTGTCCTTCTCGCCCTGCAGCTCGGCGAGCTGCTGCTTCGCGGCGATCACCATCGGGTGCGAATCGGTGAAGCGCTGCGCGAGCGACGCGAGCTGCAGGCGCTGCGCGGCGATCTGCTGCTCGTACTGCACGCTGCCCTCGAGGTAGACCTTCGCCTCGTCGCTCGCGTTGATGGAGCCCGACGTGCGCTGGTACTGCGTCAGCGCGGCTTCCGCGCGTTCGAGGTCGGCTTTCAGGCGCGGCTCCTCGCCCTTCAGGAAGTCGAGCATCTTGGTCGCTTCGGCCTGCTTCGCGACCACGTGCTGGTTCAGGTACGACTGCGCGAGCGCGTTCGCGATCGCGGCGGTCTGGTCCGGGTCCTTGCCTTCGAGCGAGATCTGCACGACGCCCGTCTGCTTGCCCTGCTCGGTCACCTGGATGCCGGCCTGGAAGCCGGTGATCGCGTCGAGATCGTTGTAGCGGACCACGGTGAACTGCGTGCCGGGGCGTGCGACGAGCTTCGACACGAGCAGCGTCACGCCGCCGCCCTGCGCCGATTCGCCGACGTGGCCCGACAGCAGCCGCATGCCGTTCGGGTCGACGATCGAATAGGTGCCGTTCGGGCCGGCCGTCAGCGTCAGCTTCTTGCCTTCGAGCGCGGGCACGACGTTGATCGAATCGACGTCGGCCACTTCACCGCCCCATGCGTACGACTTCAGGCCGAGCCACGGCTTCGCCGGCTGGCCCGGCGTCGCGATGCGCGCGGCGAGGCTGCCGATCACCGGCAGCGTCTTCGGCACGACCGAGAAGTTCAGCTTGAACTGCTCGACCACCGGCGCGACCACGCCGCGGCTCTTGATGATCTCGATTTCCGCGTCGGTCGGCGCCTGCTGCGGGCCGCTGTTGATCATCGCGCCCGTCTGTGTCTGCGTGAGCGCCTGCGACGTGTTGTCGTTGCCCTCGACCCGCACGTGCACGTCGGCCTGGTAGACCGGCTTCGCGATGTAGCAGTAGAGGCCGGCGAGCGCGACGACCGTGACCGCGATGCCGAGCAGCAGCCAGATGTCGTCCATGATCACCTGGAGCAACTGGCCGAGGACGACGTCCTCTTCCTCGGTTTTGGCGGACAGATCCGCGTAGGAGTGTTTCGCTTGCGTGTTCACCATTCGTTCCCGCTTGAGTGGTGCCGGGGCGGAGGCGCCGCCCCGGCGGGCTATCAGCGCGTGATTTGCCGCATGTAGAAGATCGTCTGGATCGTCGGCAGCACCTGCTGCAGCACACGGTTGAACTGCACCGAGCTGGCCGTGCTGACGTAGACGACGTCGAGCGGTTGAAGCGGGAAGCGGCTCGACAGCATCAGCGCATCCGGCTGCGTCATGTCGAGGCGGAACACTTCAGGCTTCGTCGGGTTGTCGCGCATCCCGCGCATCACGTAGATCTTGCGCGGGTTCGCGTCGGTGTCGAGGATCCCGCCGCCTGCCGTCAGCGCATCGGCGATGGTCAACTTGCCCTTGAGCATCGGCACCGTGACCGGCGTCTTGACCTCGCCCATGATGAACACGCGGCTATCGCTGCGATCCGGCACGTTGACGATGTCGCCGGGCTGCAGCATCACGTTCTGCTTCACCTCGCCGCGATCGAGCACGCCGTTCGCGTCGAGCGTGTAGAGCTTGCCGTCGCGCGTCAGGCGCACGCGCTGCAGGTCGGCCTCGTTGGTCGAGCCGCCGGAGCGCGAGATCGCGTCGACGAGCGTCAGCGGCACGTCGCTCACCGCGAGCGGGCCCGGCTGCTTCACCTCGCCCGTCACCTGCACCTTCTGGCTGCGGAACGACAGCACGCGCACGTCGAGCTGCGGATTCTTCACGTAGCGCGACAGCGTGGTGGCCATCTGCTCGCGGATCTGCGCGACCGTCTTGCCGGCCACCTTGATACGGCCGACGAACGGGAAGAAGATCGTGCCGTCCGAGGCCACCGTCTGGCCGTACGGATCGGCCT
The DNA here is from genome assembly GCF_002223205.1 of Burkholderia sp. AU27893. Taxonomy (NCBI): domain Bacteria; kingdom Pseudomonadati; phylum Pseudomonadota; class Betaproteobacteria; order Burkholderiales; family Burkholderiaceae; genus Burkholderia; species Burkholderia sp. AU27893. Next base: position 1,885,223 of record NZ_NKFD01000004.1, read on the forward strand.
GGCCCGGCAGCGCGGTCGTATACGGCTGCTGCAACGCGCCCGCGACCGACTGCGTCGTGTTGCCGCCGCTCGAGAACGACTGGCCCTGCGGCGTCGTCAGCTCGGGGTGGTCCCACACGGTGACGCCGAGGATGTCCTGCGGGCCGACGCGGTACACGTACTCCGACGGATCGGTATAACGTCCGGGCGGCAGCGGATGGTCCACCTGCGCTTTCTGCAGCTGGTCCATCACCACTTTGGCGTCGATGTAATGAACCGGATAGGTTTCGGCCGCTTGCTGCCGGCCTTCGTCCTTCAGGTTCGACGAGTCGAGGTAGTTGCCGGGCGCGGTTGCACAGGCTGACAGGAAAGTCGTCAGCGCGACGGCAAGCGCCACCGGGCGCATCGGGCGTTTCAGCATAGTTTCTGTAGCCATCCTTGAACCAGACGTTCGATCAGTGAGTAGCTCTCGCGGTAATCGGCCTCGGGGCCGCCGTGCGGGTCGGCAATCTCGGCCCCTTCCCACTTGCCGAGCAGGTGGACCTTGCCGCGCGCGAACGGATCGACCGATTCGACGGCCGCAATCTGTCCGCGCTCGCTGACGAGAATCAGGTCGGCGTCGCGCACGATCCGGCGCGACAGCCGCCGCGAGCGGTGGGTCGTCGCATCGACGCCCCGCTCGGCGAGCAGCTGACGCATCACCGGATCGATGCCGTCGCCGTCGTTCGCATGCACGCCCGCCGAGTGGAACGTCGGGCGCGGGCCGCCGCGCGACGCGGCGTGCGACTTGAACAGCAGTTCCGCTGCCGGGCTGCGGCAGACGTTCGCGTGGCAGACGATCAGGATGTTCCGGAACATGGCGTCTCGTAACGAGTGACGGGAAACGGGTTACGCGCTCGCGGGCGCGGTGCCCGGCACACGGGCGGCGACGGCCTGGCGCGAGCCCGGCCGGCCGATCGGGTGGTATTCGATGCCCTGCTCGCTCATCGTCTCCGGCTCGTACAGGTTGCGGCCGTCGAAGATCACGGGCGTCTTCCACAAGCGGCCGAGCGCGACGAAGTCGGGGCTCTTGAAGATCTTCCATTCGGTGACGATCACGAGCGCGTCGGCATCGCGCGCGGCCTGCGCCTCGTCGTCGACGAAGCTCAGGCGCTCGAGCCAGCTCGGGTGACCGGCGAGATCGAGCGCAATCACGCGGCGCGCTTCCTCCTGTGCGACCGGGTCGTACGCGGCGATGCGCGCCCCGCGCGACAGCAGCTCGGCGATCAGCTCGCGGCTCGGCGCTTCGCGCATGTCGTCGGTGTTCGGCTTGAACGCGAGGCCCCAGATGGCGAACGTGCGGCCGGTCAAATCTTCACCAAAGCGCGCGACGATCTTCTCGGCGAGCACGCGCTTTTGCGTGGCGTTGACCGACGACACCGCCTTCAGGATCTGCAGTGCCTGCCCGTGCTCGTCGGCCGTGCGGATCAGTGCCTCGACGTCCTTCGGGAAGCACGAGCCGCCGTAGCCGCAGCCGGCGTACAGGAAGTGATAGCCGATGCGCGGATCGGAGCCGATCCCGCGGCGCACGGCCTCGATGTCCGCGCCGAAGCGGTCGGCAAGGTTCGCCAGCTCGTTCATGAACGAAATGCGGGTCGCGAGCATCGCGTTCGCCGCGTATTTCGTGAACTCGGCCGAGCGCACGTCCATGTACAGCGTGCGTTCGTGGTTGCGGTTGAACGGCGCGTAGAGCTTCTTCATCAGCTCGCGGGCGCGCTCGCCCGGCACGTCGTCGTCGCAGCCGATCACGATGCGGTCCGGCCGCGTGAAATCGTCCACCGCCGCGCCTTCCTTCAGGAACTCCGGGTTCGACACGACCGAGAACATCTGGTCGCCGCCGCGCTTCGCGAGCTCTTCCGCCACCGCCGCGCGCACGCGCTCGGCCGTGCCGACCGGCACCGTCGACTTGTCGACGATCACCTTGAAGCCGGTCATGTAGCGGCCGATATTGCGTGCGGCCGCGAGCACGTATTGCAGGTCGGCCGAGCCGTCCTCGTCGGGCGGCGTGCCGACCGCGATGAACTGCACGTCGCCGTGCGCGACCGCGGCCTCGATATCGGTCGAGAAGCGCAGGCGGCCCGCCGAGCGGTTGCGCGCGATCACTTCCTTGAGGCCCGGCTCGTGGATCGGCACGCCGCCGTTGTTCAGGATGTCGATCTTTGCCTGGTCGACGTCGAGACAGAACACGTCGTGCCCGATGTCGGCCAGGCATGCGCCGGTGACCAGCCCTACATAACCGCTGCCGATGATAGTCAGATTCATGATGTGTCGGACCTCTTGACCAATGATTCGAAATTCGTAAAACCGGAATGCCTGCGCGGCGCGATCTCGGTGCTCAGTACGCGTTGCTGCCGGTGAAGCCTTTCCAGAGCGTCAGCACGACGATCTTGATGTCGAGCCAGAACGACCAGTTCTGCATGTAGTACAGGTCGAGCTTCACGCGTCCCATCATCTTCTCGATCTGGTCGGTCTCGCCGCGAAAGCCGTTGATCTGCGCCCACCCGGTGATGCCCGGCTTGATCCGGTAGCGGAACATGTAGCCCTTGACCAGATCCTTGTAGATGTCGTCGTGCGCGAGCGCATGCGGGCGCGGGCCGACGACCGACATCTCGCCTTTCAGCACGTTGATGAACTGCGGCAGCTCGTCGAGGCTCGTGCGGCGCAGGAACCGGCCGACCGGCGTCACGCGCGAGTCGTTCTTCTTCGCCTGCGTGACCTGCCCCGCCACTTCCTCGTGCACCTTCATCGAGCGGAACTTGTAGATCTCGAACTCGTGCCCGTCGATGCCCTTGCGCTTCTGGCGAAAGAACACCGGGCCGCGCGACGTCAGCTTGATCAGGCAGGCGATCACCAGCATCACCGGTGCGAGGCCCGTGAGCGCCACCAGCGCGAACGCGCGGTCGAACACGAACTTCGGCAGGATCCGCACGTCGGTGATCGGCGACGCCGCGAGGTTGATCGCCGGCACGCCGAGCACCTCGACCACTTCCTGGTTGAAGAACGACAGCGTGCGCACGTCCGGGATGAAGCGGATATTCACGAAGTCGTGGCGGAACACCGTCACGATCTGGTGAATCCGGCGCTCCTCCGTGATCGGCAGCGTGAGCCACAGCTCGCTGATCGCGCGGCTGCGCACCAGCCACACCAGCGATTCGAACTGCCGCTCGATGCGCACGTCGTCGAGCGCGACTTCGCCGGGCGCTTCGCTCTCGTCGTACACGCACACCGGGTTGAAACCGGCTTCCGGCCGCGCCCGCATCTGGGCGATCAGCCGACGCGCCGCCGGCGTCCCGCCGACGATCGCGACCGCCTTCAGGTTGTAGCCGCCGCGGCGCAGTTGTCGCAGCACGACGTGCACGCAGGCCTTCGAGCCGGCGAGCAGCGCCATCGTCACGAGCGCCCAGTACCCCAACCACAGCCGCGACAGGTCGCCGGACTGGTGAAAGCTGAAGCTCAACAGGATGCCCGCGAGCTCGACCACCAGCCATGCGAACGCGACCCGCCCCACCAGCCCGACGAGACGCTTGCCGCGCCACGACTGATAGATGCCGAAGGCGGGAAAGCACACGACGACGAGCAGGCAATCGAACAGCATCATCGTGCGCTGCAGGTCGTTGAGCCAGATGCTGCCACCGTGCAGCGCGGCGGCGATCAGCGCCCCCGTCACGACCATCGCGATATCGATGACTCTCGCCAGCACGCTCAACATGTCTGCTTCCTCTTTGAACAGGCGTTTGCCGAACAGCTCCTTGTGCGACCCGTGCCGCACATTCGATTCAAACGTTGCATGACGCTATTGAAGCGGTAAGAAATTTTCGCCTCAAGCGTACAAGTATTTCGAAAAATAATCGGAAATTCTTGCCGCGATGTTTTTGAATTAATTCGGCACGTTTTCCCGAAATTCCCAGGAATCGGGAATTTTTCAGAAGCTTTACGATTTCCGCTCGCCCTTTGCGGGCGGTCAAGACCAGCCGATTCACCGATTTATTTTTTATTTTTTTATTTGCATCGGATGCTGGCGCGGAAAATTCTTCCAGATGAATGCATGTCGAATATCCGGCAATGGATCCGGTTTTATTGTCGATTTACTTCATGCTACAACGACAGGCACTGACTTCAACCGTGGAGAGTGTCCTCATGAATGCTCCGGCCGTGGCTGCCGAAACGCGCCATTCTTCTTCCGCCGCACCCGCCGCCGGCACGCGCGTCGCCGTGCAGCCGGTGATTCTCGCCGGCGGGTCCGGCACGCGCTTGTGGCCGATGTCGCGCGAACGTTTTCCGAAACAGCTGATCGGCCTGCTCGGCGAACATTCGCTGCTGCAGTCGACCGCGCTGCGCCTCGATGGCCTGGCGGCCGACCATCCGCTGAACGACGACGTGCTGATCGTGTGCGGCGAGGATCACCGCTTCACCACCGCCGAACAACTGCGCCTGACCGGCAAATCCGCGTCGATCATGCTCGAGCCGATCGGCCGCGACACCGCGCCCGCGCTGACGCTCGCCGCGTTTCGGCTGGTCGCCGGCGGCAACGACGCGGTGATGACCGTGATGCCGGCCGACCATGCGGTCGCCGACCTGCCGCGCTTCCATGCGGCCGTCGCGGCCGGCGTGCACTGCGCGATGCAAGGCAAGATCGCGACGATGGGCATCGTGCCGACGCACGCGGAAACCGGCTACGGCTACATCCGCGTCGGCGCGCCGCTCGGCGACGCCGCCACGGGCGCACTCGACGTGCGCCGCCTCGATCGTTTCGTCGAGAAACCGCACCTCGAACTCGCTCGGCAGTACGTCGCATCGGGCGAGTACTGGTGGAACAGCGGCATCTTCATCGTTCGCGCGTCGGTCTGGCTGAAGGCGATCCGCCAGCTCGAACCGGCGATCTACGCGGCCTGCGAACAGGCCGTCGCCCAGGGCAAGGCCGATGGCGACTTCTTCCGCATCGATCGCGAAGCGTTCGCCGCGTCGCCGTCGAACTCGATCGACTACGCGGTGATGGAGCCGCTCGCGAGCCTGCCGCAACTGTGCGAAAGCGTCGTCGTGCCGCTCGACGCGGGCTGGTCGGACGTCGGCTCGTGGGACGCGATCTGGCAGATCTCGCCGAAGGACGAAGCCGAGAACGTCGGCCGCGGCCACGTGCTGTTCGAAGGCGCGGAGTCGACGTTCGCGCATTCGGAAAGCCGGCTCGTCGCCTGCGTCGGTACGCAGAACCTCGTCGTCGTCGAAACGCCGGACGCCGTGCTCGTCGCGGACAAGTCGCGCGTGCAGGACGTGAAGAAAATCGTCGGGCGCATCAAGGCGCAACGCGGCGCGGAAGCGACCGATCACCGCAAGGTGCATCGCCCGTGGGGCCACTACGACTCGGTCGACATGGGCGAGCGCTTCCAGGTGAAACGCATCGTCGTGAAGCCGGGCGCGCAACTGTCGCTGCAGATGCACCACCACCGCGCCGAACACTGGATCGTCGTCTGCGGCACCGCGCGCATCACGCGCGGCGACGAGACGTTCCTGCTGTCCGAAAACGAATCGACGTACATCCCGCTCGGCGTGTCGCACCGCCTGGAGAACCCGGGCAAGATGCCGCTCGAGCTGATCGAAGTGCAGTCGGGCGCGTATCTCGGCGAGGACGACATCGTCCGCTTCGACGATACCTACGGCCGGCAGTAACGCACGTGCATAGCGAGGCGCCGCTTCGACAGCGGCGCCTCGGGCAAGACAGGCATGGAACGACGGGACTTCCGCGCGGGTGTCGTGGCACACGACGGCCCGCGCGTTTCGACAGGTCGGCGATCAGCCGACGCGGTACACGTACTCGCGGCGCTCCGGCTGCACCGGATCGTTGCGGCTTTCCGACAGCGCGCCCGCATGGCGCTCGGCGATGAAGCGCTGGATGTCCGACTCGGCACGCGCGAGCGCGGACAAGCCGGCCAGCACCTCGCCTTGCGGCTCGCGCGCCGGTTCGTCGCTCGCGCCATGGCGATCGATCCACTGGCGCGCCCAGTCGAGCGCGAACTGCTCGGCTTCCTCGGCATCGGTGAAGCGCGGGCCGATCAGGCCCGAGCGTTCGACGCGCCGGTCGTCCTGCGTAATCTCGGCCCACGCGCGAAACATCAGGTTCTGCACGGGCTGCGCGATGCCGCAGATCGTATAGCCGCGATAGGTGTCGACTTGCGGTTCGGCCGCGGCGAAGCTCGCCGACGACGCATGCGCATGGCGCAGCTCCGCCGACGGCGCACCGGGCACCGCGAACGACCCGGCCGACGGATCGACGACTTCGTCGACCGGCCGCGCGCTCATCGACGCGCCCTCGCCCTCCCAAACGTTTGCGTGAGCGACCGGCAATTGCCACGACTCGGGGTTCTGCCAGAACACGCCGCGCAAGCGATCGTTGTCGGGCACGGGCTCGGCACGGCGCGCGGGCGCGACCGGCACCGGCGGCGGCGGGATATACGCGAACGTGCGCCCGCTGAACTGGGTCAGCACGTCGATCATCTGCAGCAGCGTGCCGGACGCGAGCCACTCCTCGTAGCGGCGACGGCACGTCGGCCCGGACGGATAACGACCGGGCAGCTTCGACCAGGCTTCACCGGTCGTCAGGATCCAGAGCACCGCGTTGGCGACGACGCGTGGTTCGGCTCGTGGACGCCCACGGCGGTTCAGCCGGATGGGTTCATCGGCGATCAGCGTTGAAAGACGAAACCACTCTTCATCGGTAAGCTCATCGAAGAACATAGTAGATCTCTCCACGCAGCCAGGCCGGGGCTGCGATTGGCGGCGCCGTCGCGACACATCGCGTCGCGGGGCGGCCAGGTTGCACATTATGTTTATCCGGAGTTGTGCATGCCGGTGCCGCACCGCACTTTCACGGTGCCGAGATTCCCGGCAATGACGCACAAATCACGGTCTCACTCCAATGTGGGAATTTTTGTGCACGAAGCATACCATCCCTAGGGTTTATCTCAATATGACAATGACTTAATGTTACGCACTGAAACAACCCGCCATGGATGAGTAATGTATTTACGCTTGAATTTTTTTGCGGGATCTTTATGCCCCCGGCTGCAAAGGCCCGTCTGGCGGGGCTCTACGGCGTATGAAGCATGCCTTTTCATGGGCATTTCCGGGCTGCTCCGGCCCCTGCCGGCAACAATCCCGCGCATTGCTGCCGGACATCGGTAAATCAGGGAAAAAAGCGTAACAAGATATTCACGAATCGGTAAATCATTCAAATTCGACCGATTTTAATTATCTCCGTGCACAATCTTTTTATTGTTTCTCTGCGAGTGATGAAAGCACGGTGACGTGCGACGCACATTTTTCGCCGCGCGCAAACTCGTGACGTCTGTTACAACTTCGGGGGCGACGCGCGGGCGATCGCGCCGCATCGGCGGCGGGAATTGTGTTTCGGGTCGGAACGGAAAAAGGGAAATCGGTGGGTGGGCGGTGCCGGACATGCCGGACGTTGCAGCGGACGCGTCAGCGCAGATCGCCGGCCAGCGACGCGGTCACGTCCGCGTCCACGCGCTGCGGCGGCATCGTGTAGGCCGGGTGATCGCACCCGATCGACAGCGCCGCCCCGCCCCTGAGCGCCGCGCGCATCGGCGCGTCGAGCTCGAAGCGCACGAAGTGCACGGCCGACGTCTTCTCGGCGGTGTCGCGGTCGAGATCCTCGTCGGCGATCGCGTAGACGCGCGCGTGCCCGTCGACCTGCAGGTACACACGATCCTCGACACCGATCAGCCGCGCGAGCGCCGCACGCCGTTCGGCCTCGTGCTCGTATTCGATCTGCATCGTCGCCTTCAGGTTCGTGCCGTCGGGCACGAGCGGCAGATACGCGTCCAGCTCCCCTTCGATGCCGGCCTGGTCGAAGATCTTCTCGATGTGCAGCATCTCCTGGATCTGGTAGCGGATCGTCGTCTCGTCCTCGAACAGGAAACGCAGGTGGTTGCCGAGCGCCACCGCGCGGCGGCGCTTGTACGCGACGAGCCGCGCGTGTTCGGCCTTGCGGATCTTCGCGTACGCTTCGAGCGTCAGCAGGGAGTCGCGGGTCAACGTCATGGGAGGTCCTCGTGGGTCGGCCAGCGACGGCTCAGATGCCGTACGCGCGGCGCAGCAGCGTAAGCGGATGCGCGAGCGGCGCGGACGGCAGCCCCTTCTCGTCGATCCCCTGCACGATGTGATGACCGGCCAGCGCGCAGTCCGACGACACGACATCCGGCTGCGGCTCGGCCATCGCCTTGAACACGGGCCCGCCGATCCGCATCGCGTCCGCGTGAAATGCCTTCTTGACGCCGAACGTGCCCGCATGGCCCGAGCAGCGCTCGACGACGTTCACGCGCGTATCGGGCACGAGCGACAGCGCGTCGGCCGTCTTGCGGCCGATGTTCTGCACGCGCGCATGGCACGGCACGTGGTACGACACGGTGCCGAGGCCGGTCTTGAAATCGGTCTTCAGCAGTCCGTCGCGATGCCGCGCGATCACGTATTCGAACGGATCCCAGAATGCGTCGGCCACCGCGCGCACCGCTTCGTCGCCGGGGAACATCAGCGGCAGCTCGCTCTTGTACATCAGCACGCAGCTCGGGATCGCGCCGATCAGCGCATAGCCTTCGCGCGCGTAGCGTTCGAGCACAGGCAGGTTCACGTCCTTTTTCGCGGCCACGCCGGCGAGATTGCCCTGCTCGAGCAGCGGCATCCCGCAGCAGGCTTCGCGCGTGACGAGTTCGTACGGGATGTCGTTGTGCGCGAGGATCGCGAGCAGGTCGTGGCCGATGCCGGGCTCGTTGAAATTCACGTAGCAGGTTGCATAGATCGCCACCTTGCCGGGCGTGCGTTCGCCGTCGCGCACCGGCAAGCCGTCCGACGGCCGCGCCGTGCGCCGGAACTTGCGCGGCGCGAATTCCGGAAGCCACGCGTGGCGATCGACGCCGAGCGTCGCCTCGAGCGCATGGCGCGCGGGCTGCGTGCGGTTCACCGCGTTCACCGCCTGCGTGACGATCGGAATGCCGGCGAAGTAACCCAGCGCATCGGCATTCGACAGCACCTTGTCGCGCAGCGTCGCTTCGCCGCGCTGGTAGCGCGCGGCCTTGCCGCGCAGCATCAGGTGCGGAAAGTCGACGTTCCATGCATGCGGCGGCACGTACGGGCATTTCGTCATGTAACAGAGGTCGCACAGGTAGCACTGGTCGACGACCTTGCCGAACGCGGCCTTCGGCACCTCCTCGATGTCGCCCATCGGCGTGTCGTCGACCAGATCGAACAGCGTCGGAAACGCGCCGCACAACGACACGCAGCGCCGGCATCCGGCACAGATGTCGAACACGCGCGTCATTTCCGCATCGATCGCGGCCTGGTCGTAGAACGCATCGGACTGCCAGTCGAGCGGATGCCGGGTCGGGGCTTCGAGACTGCCTTCCTTGTGGGGCATGGGGCGCTCCATCCAGCGTGGCGCGCATGCGCGCCCGCGCCGCCCGCGCGATGCAGGCAGCGATGAACGAACAGCCGGCCGCTTGCCGGTCGCACGGTCTGCCGTGCGGCCCGCGGCGGCCCGTCAGTCGACGAGACTGTCGAGCGCCTTCGTGTAGCGGTTCGCGTGGCTGCGTTCAGCCTTCGCGAGCGTCTCGAACCAGTTCGCGATTTCGTCGAAGCCTTCGTCGCGCGCGGTCTTCGCCATGCCCGGATACATGTCGGTGTATTCGTGCGTTTCGCCGGCGATCGCCGATTCGAGATTCTGCCGCGACGAACCGAACGGCAAGCCCGTTGCCGGATCGCCGACAGCCTCCAGGTATTCGAGATGGCCGTGCGCATGGCCGGTTTCGCCTTCGGCGGTCGAGCGGAACAGCGCGGCGACGTCGTTCTGGCCTTCGACGTCGGCCTTCGAAGCGAAATACAGATAACGCCGGTTCGCCTGCGATTCGCCTGCGAATGCGGCTTTCAGGTTCTCTTCGGTTTTGCTGCCCTTGAGTTGAGCCATTTGCGCCTCCGTTCGAGTCGGCGCGGCCGCGTGCGGAGCCGGGTCGATCAGGTATGTGGGGAACGATGCGCTTGCCGGGGGCGCACGCATCGTGCTCTTCAATCTAGGCGCTCGCGTTCGCATCCCCCAATAGGCTTTTTCAATCCGGGTGATAGTGCTTGGCGGGGCGGCGCGCCGGGGGGGGTGCTCGGGTGCTCGGCATTCGCGCGTGCCGCGTGCGTCACGCGTCCGTCGCGCGCCTGAGCAGCAACTCGCGCTCGCGCTCGTTGCGCGTCAGTTCCGCCGCGCGGCGGAATTCGGCCTTCGCCTCGTCGGCGCGGCCCAGCTTCGCCAGCAGGTCGCCGCGCACGCTCGGCAGCCAGTGATAGCGCGCGAGCGCGGGATCGTCGCGCAGCGCGTCGACGAGTTCGAGCGCCGCGGCAGGCCCGAACGCCATCCCAACGGCCACCGCGCGATTCAGCTCGACGACGGGCGACGGTGCGACTTCGGCGAGCGCGTCATACAGCGCGACGATCTGCGCCCAGTCCGTATCCGACGCGTGGCGCGCACGTGCATGGCAGGCCGCCAGCGCGGCCTGCAGCGCATACGGCCCGCGCACGCCGCCGAGCTTCGTCGCCCGTTCGAGCGCCGCGAGGCCGCGCCGGATCAGCAGCGGATCCCAGCGGCTGCGATCCTGGTCGAGCAGCAGCACGGGCCGGCCCTGCGCGTCGGTGCGCGCATGCATGCGCGACGCCTGCAGCTCCATCAGCGCGACGAGCCCGAGCACCTCGCTCTCGTCCGGCGCCAGCCCGGCCAGCACGCGGCCGAGCCGCAACGCCTCGTCGCACAGCGCCGGGCGCGTCCAGTCGTCGCCCGAGGTCGCCGCATGGCCTTCGTTGAACACGAGATAGATCACTTCGAGCACCGACGCGAGCCGCGCGGGCCGCGCGTCGGCCGCCGGCACCTCGAACGGCACGTGCGCCGCCGCAAGCGTGCGCTTGGCGCGCACGATCCGCTGCGCGATCGTCGGCTCGGGCGTCAGGAACGCGCGCGCGATCTCGCCCGTCGTCAGCCCGCCGAGCAGCCGCAACGTGAGTGCCACGCGCGCGTCGGTCGACAGCACCGGATGGCACGACGTGAAGATCAGCCGCAGGAGGTCGTCGCCGATGTCGTCGTCGCTCGCGTCGGCAAGCGCCTCGGCGATGTCGGGGACGACATGCGCTTCGAGCGCGTCCATCTCGTGGCCGAGCTGGTCGCGCTTCGCCGCGTGGAGCGACTCCTGCCGGACACGATCGAGTGCGCGACGCTTCACGGCCGTCATCAGCCATGCGGCGGGGTTGTCGGGCACGCCGTCGACGGGCCAGTGCTCGAGCGCCGCGACGAGCGTGTCCTGCGCCAGCTCCTCGGCCACGCCGACGTCGCGCACCACGCGCGCGGCGCGCGCGATGATCTTGGGCGCCTCGATCCGCCAGACCGCTTCGATCGCACGGTGAGTCGCCTCACGCGTCACGACGCCTGCCCCTCGGCGGACGCGTCCAGCGGCATGGCCATCAGCTCCCATGCATGACCGTCCGGGTCGTCGAAACCGTGGCCGTACATGTTCGGGTACTCGCGCGGCGCCTGCGGCGCGGACCCGCCGGCCGCCAGCGCCTTCGCGACGATCGCGTCGACCTCGGCGCGGCTGTCGCACGACAGGCACGACAGGACCTGCACCTGCGTCGCCGGATCGATGATGGTTTTGCCGGTGAACGTCTGGAAGAACGGCCGCACGAGCAGCATCGCGAAGATCGTGTCGCTGATCTTGATGCAGGCGGCCTGGTCGTTGGTATAGGCCGGTACGACCTCGTAGCCGAGCGCCTGGTAGAACGCCTTCGAGCGCGGCAGGTCGGCCACCGGCAGGTTGATGAAGACCATCTTGTGCATGTCGGGTACTCCCGGTGAGGGTGGATTCAGGCGGGCAATCAGTCAGGCGCCGGTACGGCCGACGTGGAGTTCGCGGAACCGCTCGACCGCGTCGCTCGGCGTGAGGTCGTCGAGCTCGAACAGCGGCCGCACCTCGATCTCGCAATCCATCTCGGCGCCGAACGGCGCGGGGAACCGGCGCGTCCATTCGAGCGCTTCGTCGCGCGAACGCACCTGGATCAGCGTATAGCCGGCAATCAGTTCCTTCGTTTCGGCGAACGGGCCGTCGACCACGGTGCCCTTGCCGTCCTTGTAGCGCACGCGCCAGCCACGCGCGCTCGGCCGCAGCCCGTTCGCGTCGAGCAGCACGCCGGCTTTGGCCAGTTCCTCGTGATAGACGGTCATGGCCTCGACCAGCCGGTTGTCCGGCAACGCGTCGGATTCGCTGACGGCGTTCGCCCGGATCATGATCATGAATCGCATCGTTCACTCCTTGTCGTCGGTGGAAGGCAGCGCCGATTCATCGGCGCCTTATCCGGACGACGGCCGGCAGACGGCCGGATCGACATACTCCGCGACGTATCGGGGTAAATACTGAGTCGCGGCCTTCACAGGAAGCACGGACCGACCGCCCGCACCTCGACCGTGCACCACTGCGCGGCCGGGCACTGGCGCGCGATCTCGATCGCTTCCTCGCGCGTGTCGACGTCGACGAGGAAGAAGCCGCCGACCATCTCCTTCGCTTCCGCGAACGGGCCGTCGAGCAGGCGCGTCTCGCCGTCGCGCACCTGCACGCGCGTCCCGCGCTCGGCGCGCTCCAGCGACTCGACGCCGCGCAGCACGCCGCGCGCCTTCAGCGTCTCGGCGAAATCGACCATCCGCGCGTACAGCGCCTGACCTTCGTCGAGTGTGCGTTCGGCGCGCTGCTCGGTCGGCTCGACTATCAACAGCATGTAAGACATGGACGACTCCTTAGGGAACGGGGCGCGGCAGCGCTCGCTGCGCGATCGGGATGCGCCGGCCGATGCAAAAGCGTAGCAGCCGCCGCGCGGCTTGCATCGTCGGCCGATCGGCATCTGGCCGGACGGCCATTTCCGCCGCTTCCAGACATTTTGCCGTCAAGATGCCTTCCCGAACCGTCGGATTGTCTTCCTGTGGACCGCCCCATGTCACACCTGCTTGTGCCGCTTGCCGTTGCACCATTCATCACCGTCGCCGCGCTCGCCGCCCTTCCTGCCCGGCCGGCCTCGGCCGCGCCGCCGGTCAGCGCCGGCTGTGGCGGCGCAACCACGCCGATTGCCGACCTTCGCGGCGCCGGCGGCCCGTCGACGCTGGCGGGGCAAACGACCTCGATCGAAGCGGTCGTCACCGCGGCGTTCGGCGGCGCCGACGGCCTCGGCGGCTTCTTCGTCCAGCAGGCCGACGCGCAGCGACGGCACCGGCCGGGCGTCCCTGAAGGCGTGTTCGTGTACGCGCCGAGCGCGCGCGCGCAGGCCGGCGATCGCGTGCATCTCACGGGCCGCGTCGACGAGCGTTACGGCCGGACGCAATTCACGCTGTCGGGCGGCGTGACCGTCTGCGCGCGCGGGCAACAGGTCACGCCAGCCACGCTCACACTGCCCGTCGCCACCCCAGCGGTGCTGGCCGCGCTCGAAGGCATGCGGGTGCGCCTGCCGCAGACGCTGACGGTCAGCGATACCCACGAACTCGGCCGCTACGGCAGCGTCGTCATCAGCCACGGCCGGCTACGCATCCCGACCCACGTCGCTCCGCCGGCCGAGGCCGCCGCGATCGCGACCGCCAACGCACGCAACCGCATCGTGCTCGACGACGGCTCGGCCCGCCGCGATCCCGCGACCGTGCGCTATCCGCCGCCCGCGCTAAGCGCTGCCAACACGCTGCGCGCGGGCTACACGGTACGCGGCATCGAAGGCGTGCTCGAGCTGCGCTACGGCGCGTGGCGGCTGCAACCGGTCGCCGGCGCGGCGCCGGTGTTCGATGCCGCGACGAACCCGCGCACCGAGGCGCCGGTCCGGCACCCGGACGCCGACGTGCGCATCGTGTCGTTCAACGTTTTCAACTATTTCAACGGCGACGGGCGCGGCGGCGGTTTCGATGCCCCGGCCAACCGCGGTGCGAAAACGCCCGCCGCGTTCGCGCGACAGGAGGCGAAAATCGTCGCGGCGTTGCGCGCGCTGCGTGCCGACGTGATCGGGCTGGTGGAAATCGCGAACAACGGCCACGGTGAAACAAGCGCCGTACGCCGTCTCGCCGCGCAACTCGGCGACGGCTGGCGCGCGGTCGAGCCCGGCACCGCGCGCCTCGGTCGCGATGCGATCGCAGTCGCGCTGCTGTACGACAGCCGCACGGTCGAGCCGGCCGGGCGCGCCGCGACCGTCTCACTCGGCGGCCGGCACCGCCCACCGCTCGCGCAGACATTCCGGCGCACCGGCGGCACGCGCGCCTTCACGGTCGCGGTCAATCACCTGAAATCGAAGAACTGCCCGAACGCGACCGGCGCCGATCGCGACCAGTCGGACGGCCAGGGCTGCTGGAATGCGGCGCGCACGCGAGCCGCCGCGCGCGTCGCCGACTGGCTCGCCACGTCGCCGACCGGCGCCACGGCCGATGGCGTCCTGCTGATCGGCGACCTGAACAGCTACGCGCAGGAAGACCCGGTGCGCGCGCTCGAATCGCGCGGCTACGCGAACCTGGTGGCCCGCTTCGTCGGCGATGCTGCGTACAGCTACGTATTTCGCGGCGAAGCGGGCAGCCTCGACCACGCGCTGGCCACGCCGGCGCTCGCCGCGCGCGTGAGGGGCGTACACGTCTGGCACATCAACGCCGACGAGCCGGCCGCCCTGCAACCGTTGCCTGATTACAAAACGGCCGCGCAACGGTCGATTTATTACGCACCCGACGCGTACCGGTCGTCGGATCACGATCCCGTCGTGATCGACGTCGCGCTTGACGATGGCGGCGCGCCGGCAGCCCCGGGCACGAACCATGCTTCTCGATCAATGGTCGATTAGTGCATTTGCATCACCACAAGGCCTGCAACGGCACTATTTACCTGGTGGCCCGGGTGACGCGATATTTACCGGGCTTTCACTGCGTATCGCAGCCCGATACGCCGCTTCGCCCGGAACGCGAATTTTTTTCAATCGCCGCGCAGCCCCGTGCGGCGGGGCTGCGCGGCGATCCTGCAGACAAATTGAAAATTTGTCTCGAAACAAAATCGGGCCAAGTGAATCACACAGGTTGCTGGGATTCGTCTTATCTTCAAATTTGCCTTGAATCGAAGGAGGATAAACACCATGGCGCTCACTGACTCGATCGAACACAAGCTGGACCGCGGCCTTTCCGACATTCGTCGCACGGGCCGGCGCGTGGGACGCACGACGCGCTCGGCCGCCCGCGACCTGCATGACGACGTCACCGACGATCTGCGCGGGCTGGTCGACGAACTGGAAGATCTGCTGAAAAACGACGGCGACGGCGATATCGCCGCGCTGCGCAAGCGCGTGCAATCCAAGCTGGATGAAGCGCGCGGCGCACTCGACCATGCGTCGGGCAGCGCGGCCGCCCGGCTGCGCGATTCGGCCGAACGCGTGTCGCAGGTCGTGCAAGACAACCCGTGGCAAACCGCCGGCGTCGTCGCCGGCCTCGCGTTCGTTGCGGGCCTGCTCCTTGCCCGCCGTTGAGCGGAGCCGGCCGCCACGCGCCCGCCCCGTCCGTCCTCAATCAGACAAACGAAGGAGAAACGCCATGCAGAAGACCTTTGCCATGAAAGCCGCCGCCGCCGTCCTGCTCGGCAGCCTCGCGCTCGCCGGTTGCACGACCACCCCGGACAAACCGGAAGGCGCCGCGGCCAGCGCGTCGAAGCGCCAGTCGATCGACGCCAGCGTCAACGCGACGCTGTCGCGCCTCTATTCGACGGTGCCGGGTTCGCGTGAACTCGTCGCGAAATCGCGCGGCGTGCTCGTGTTCCCGAACGTGCTGCAGGCCGGCTTCATCGTCGGCGGCCAGTCCGGCAACGGCGCGCTGCGCGTCGGCGGCAGCACGGTCGGCTACTACAACACGTCGTCGCTGTCGGTCGGCCTGCAGGCCGGCGCGCAGTCGAAGGCGATCGTGTTCCTGTTCATGACGCAGGATGCGCTCGACTCGTTCCGCAAGTCCGACGGCTGGGCCGCGGGCGCCGACGCGTCGGTCGCGGTCGTGAAGGTCGGCGCGAACGGCGCGGTCGACTCCAACACCGCCACCGCCCCGGTCCAGGTGCTGGTCCTGACCAACGCGGGCCTGATGGGCGACCTGTCGGTGAACGGCACCAAGGTCACGAAGCTCAATATCTGACGATGCGGCACGCGGCGTCACGCCGCGTTTGCTTCCCGGCAGCGCCGCGGCCCCGGCCGCGGCGTTTTCGTATGGGCCGCGCGCAGCGGCTATGATGGCGGCGCCTTTGCGGGCATACTCCGCTTCGGGCCGCCCTGCGTCGCATTTCGCCGCGAACCCGTGACGATCGGGAACCGATCGCGCGCGGGGCAACGAGATTCAATCAAACCACGCATCAATCTGCGCGAACGTCATCCATGGAAAGCGGACACGACCACCAAAAATTCTTCTATTTCCTGCTGGCCGCGGTCACCGTCGGACTCTGCTGGATCCTCGCGCCGTTTTCCGGAGCCGTGTTCTGGGGCACCATTCTCGCGATCCTGTTCCAGCCCGTGCAGCGCTGGCTCGCCGCACGCTTCGGCAAGCGGCGCAACCTGGCCGCGCTCGTGACGCTGTCGCTGATCGTCCTGATCGTGATCCTGCCGCTCGTGTTCGTCGCCGCGACGCTCGTGCAGGAAATCGCGTACGTGTACCAGGAGCTCAAGGACGCCCAGCCGAACTATTCGCAGTATTTCCACGACATCATTCATGCGCTGCCGACGTCGATCCAGAACCTGCTGCAGAAATACGGACTGACCAACATCCCGGGCATCCAGAAGAAGCTGACCGACGGCGCCGCGCAAATCAGCCAGTTCGCGGCCACCCAGGCGCTCAGCATCGGCCAGAACACGTTCCAGTTCGTCGTGAGCTTCGGCGTGATGCTGTACATGGTGTTCTTCCTGCTGCGCGACGGCGGCGAGATCGGCCGCCGCGTGCGCCGCGCGCTGCCGCTCGACGAGGAGCACAAGAACCTGCTGCTTGCGAAGTTCACGACCGTCGTGCGCGCAACGGTGAAGGGCAACATCGCGGTCGCGCTCGTGCAGGGCGCGCTCGGCGGCCTGATCTTCTGGATTCTCGGGATCGAGGGCGTGGTGCTGTGGGGCGCGCTGATGGCGTTCCTGTCGTTGCTGCCCGCGATCGGCGCGAGCCTCGTCTGGGTGCCGGCCGCGCTCTACTTCCTGATGATCGGCGCGGTCTGGAAGTGCGTGATCCTCGTCGCGTTCTGCGTGGGCGTGATCGGCCTCGTCGACAACCTGCTGCGCCCGATCCTCGTCGGCAAGGACACGAAGATGCCCGACTGGGTCGTGCTGATCTCGACGCTCGGCGGGATGGCGCTGTTCGGCATCAACGGCTTCGTGATCGGGCCGCTCGTCGCCGCGCTGTTCATGGCGAGCTGGGACATCTACGCGCGCGCCGAACAGGGCGAATGACGCATCGCGTGGCCGTGTGCCACGCACCTGCCGGCAAGCGCCGTCACGGATGGCGAATGCGGATCACGACGGGCGCCTCGGCGCCCGTTGCTTCATCCGCCGCCAGCGTCATCACGCCACCATACGGGCCCACGCGATACGTGCGGCCCGATACCAGCGGCACGCTTCGCTCGCCGTGCGCATCGCGCCACGTTGCCCGCACACGCGAAGCGACTTCGGGCGAGAGCCGCGCACCGTCGGGCCCGACCAGCGCCACCTGGGCGCCCGGCAATCGCCGGCCATGGGCATCGAATCGCAGCGTTGCCGCCGCCCCGCCGTTCGCCATCTCTCGTCCTTCGACCACCTCGCCCGAGCGCGCGTCGAGCGTCACGTCGTAGAGATCGACGAGCGCGCCCGTGAACCGTACGATGCCGTCCGACGCGGCATGCCCGGCCGCCACCGCATTCGACATCGCGAACGCCGCGCCAAGCCCGATTGCGATCTGCCGCACGGCACCGGCGCACCGCACCGATCGATTGCGCATCGCCACCGATGCCGCCCGCTTCGCGTCGTTTCGCATGTTCCCTCTCCTCTTCCGCGTGACCAGAAAAAAAGGCGGCGTGACGCGTCGGTCACGCCGCCTGTCTGCTGGCAATCACTTTAGGGAGAGACGTCCGGACAATATATGGGACTAGTCCGAAACTAATGCACGGTTGTTCGAACGCACCGCGTTCGGCACCCGCTCGCGGCAGCGTACGAACGGCATTGCACGCTGCGCGTCGGGCCGGTCACGCGCCGGGATCGACGCGCAGCACGAGCTTGCCGCGATGGTCGCCGTCGAACAGGCGATTCAGCACGTCGGGCGCGTTCTCGAGACCGTCCGCGACCGTCTCCTCGGCCTTGAGCCGGCCGTCGCGCAGCCAGCCCGCGAGCGTCTGCACGGCTTCACGGCTCTTGCGATAGTCGAGGATCAGGAAGCCGCGCATCGTCAGCCGCTTCGAGATCAGCACGCCGACGTCGTCCGCCGCGCGCCCGCTGTTGTAGTTCGAGATCACGCCGCACAGCGCGACGCGCCCGCCGATCACCATCCGCGACAGCACCGCGCGCATCACCTCGCCGCCGACGTTTTCGAAGTTCACGTGCACGCCGTCCGGCGTCGCCGCCTTCAGTTGCTCGCGGAAATCGTCGGCCTTGTAGTCGACGGCCGCGTCGAAACCGAGCGTCTCGGTCAGGTAGCGGCACTTGTCCGCGCCACCCGCGATGCCGACCACGCGTGCGCCGTGGATCTTGCCGATCTGCCCGGCGATCGAGCCGACCGAGCCCGCCGCCGCCGATACCACGAGCGTCTCGCCCGGCTGCACCGGCGCGATATCGGTCAGCCCGTAATACGCGGTCAACCCGCTCATCCCGCACGCGCCGAGCAGCGTCGGCAGCGGCAGGCCCGACGCCGCGGGCAGCTTCACGAGCTGCGCGGCCTGGTCGGCCGGCACGACCGCGTAATCCTGCCAGCCGACGAGCCCCTGCACGAGATCGCCTTCCGCGAACCCCGCGTTGCGCGACGCCACCACGCGCCCGATGCCGAGCGCGCGCATCACCTCGCCGATCGCGACGGGCGGCAGGTACTGCGGCACGTCGCTCATCCACACGCGGTTGGTCGGGTCCATCGACAGATACAGCACGCGCACGAGCACCTCGCCGTCGGCGAGCGCCGGCACCGGCGTCTCGACGAGCGAAAAGTGTTCGCGGCCGACCCGCCCTTCCGGGCGCGTCTTCAGCAGCAGTTGGCGGTTCACGGGTGTGGACACGATGTTCTCCTCCGGTCGTAGTGGTTCGGGATGCGCGTCAGACCGCGCACATGCCGCCGTCGATCACGAGTTCGGCGGCCGTCACGAAGCGGCTCTCGTCGGATGCGAGATACACGGCCGCGTGCGCGACGTCGTCCGGCTCGCCGAGCCGGCGCAGCGGAATGCCGCGCGCGAGCTTGCGCGTCGCGTCGCGTTCGCCGAGCGACTGGAACAGCGGCTCGACGATCCCCGTGCGGATGAACGCCGGGTGAATCGAGTTGCAGCGCACGTCGATCTCGCGGCGCGCGCAGTCGATCGCGACCGACTTCGTCAGCGACGCGACCGCCGCCTTCGACGCGTTGTACGCGGTGAAATCCGGCTCGACCTTGAACGCGGCGACCGACGAGATGTTGATGATCGACGCGGGATGGCTTTCGGCCAGATACGACAGCGCGTGCTTGCAACCGAGCACGATGCTCTCGACGTTGATCGCCATCACGCGCCGCCATTCGTCCAGCTCGATCTGCGCGGGCGAGCCGATCGAGCCGACGCCCGCGTTGTTGACGAGCACCGACAGCCCGCCCATCGCGTCGACCGCCTGCGCGAGCAGCGCCTGCCAGCGCGCTTCGTCGCGCACGTCCTGCGTCGCGGCGAACGCGACCGGCGTCGCATGGCCCGCGTTGAGTTCCTGCGCGAACGCGTCGAGCACCGCCGCGTCGGCGATGTCGGTCACGAACACGCGCGCGCCCTGCTCGACCATCCGGCGCGCGATCGCGCGGCCGAGGCCGCCCGCGGCGCCCGTGATGTATGCGCACTTGCCGGCAAGGCGCGAAGAAACGACTGTCATGTGACCTGCTCCTATCGTGAATCGTCGTCGCGGAACGCTGCCGCGACGGGTGGGCCGTGCCTGTTCCGGCCGACGCGGGCCGGTCGACCGTGCCTCGACATCACGAGGCGCCGCACGGTTTCGACGAGTATATCGAGATGGACCTGACGCGGGCCGGACGTGCCGGGCAGCCTGCCCCGGTTGAACGACAGCCAGCGTACGCGAATGCCGCCAATCGATGAAATGAATAATCGTTATGCCCAGTCATAGACTCTGTTCATGACCTTAGCGGGTCGGCGCGCAGGCGTGGGTCGGTGGCACGCGCGAATCATGCGGACCGGGCGGATCGTTGATTCAGGCAATGACGAAGCGCGGCGTTCCGCGCGGACGCGAATGCACTGAGGAAGATGAGCGGTGTGGAATCGTGCAACCGCCGGGCGAATGCCGGCGGCAAGAAAGCGGCGCCGGGGCGCCGCGACCGGCTACCGTCAGAATCCGTCGCCGGACGGCGCGCGCACGAACGCGCAGAGTTGCGGCGAATGGGTGTCGATCATCTGCTGGAACGGCGCACGGTGCCCGTACGCGATGCCCGACACGAGCAGCAGGCAGACGGCCGCGACGCGCGGCGAGAAGGCACGCTGCCGCGCGCTGTCGTAGCCGCGCAGGAACACCAGCGCGACCAGCGCGCCGAGCAT
Source organism: Burkholderia sp. AU27893 (assembly GCF_002223205.1). Taxonomy (NCBI): domain Bacteria; kingdom Pseudomonadati; phylum Pseudomonadota; class Betaproteobacteria; order Burkholderiales; family Burkholderiaceae; genus Burkholderia; species Burkholderia sp. AU27893. Next base: position 1,906,018 of record NZ_NKFD01000004.1, read on the forward strand.
CCAGCCGACGATCACCTCCGGCACGGTGTGCGAATGATCGAACACGCGCGCGACGGCCGTGAGCGCGCCGACGGCCAGCCCGGCGGCGATGCCGGGCGCCTTGCCCGGCCGGAACGCCTGCCACAGCATCGACAGCGCGACGGTCCACACGGACGTCGACAACATCGTGTGGCCGCTGATCACGCGGAAATCGAATTGCGGCAGCTCGATGCCGCACCCGGCATAGAGGATCTTGGTGGCGCCGACGAGGCCCATGCCGGCGGCGAGCAGCACGCCCCAGCGGACGGCGAGGCGCCAGTCGGTCAGCGCGAACCACGCCGCGCAGGTCAGCGCGATCGGCAAGGTCAGCGCGGCATCGCCGATGTTGCTGATTTCACTCCACATAACGGACTTCGGACGACGATCGAAAGGCCGCAGTTTACCGCATGCGCGCCGTGCGACTGTGTCAGCCTGTGTCAGGCTGTATCAGCCCGCGACACCGGTAATCAGCAGCAGGTTCGTGCCGGTGATGACGACGAACAGCGCCCACGCGGCGATCTGCATCCCGCGCCCGATCGTGTGCTCGCCCATCGTGTTGCGATCGCTGACCGAGCGGATCAGCGGCCACATCGCGAACGGCAGCTGCAGGCTCAGCAGCACCTGGCTCCACACCAGCAGTTGCCCCACCGAGCTGTCGCCGAGCCACAGCACGCCGATCAGCGCCGGTACGAGCGCGAGCCCGCGCGTAATCAGCCGGCGCTGGTAGCACGGGATCTTCGTATGCAGGAAGCCGTCCATGATCACCTGGCCGGCGATCGTGCCGGTCAGCGTCGAGCTCTGCCCCGACGCAAGCAGCGCGACGCCGAACAGCAGTGCGGCCGCGCCGCCGGCGATCGGCGTAATCAGGTGGTAGGCCTGCTCGATGTCGGTCACGTTGTGCTGGCCGGTCGCATGGAAGGCCGCGCCCGCGACGACCAGGATCGCCGCGTTGACGAGCATCGCGACGAACAGCGACACGCAGGTATCGATGCGCACCAGCGCAAGCGTGTCGCGGATCATCCCGCGCGTGCCGCCGACCACGTGCCGCGTCTGCACGACCGACGAATGCAGGTACAGGTTGTGCGGCATGATCGTCGCGCCGACGATGCCGAGCGCGAGCACGATCGCGTCCTTGCGGTCGTGGCCCGGATCGCCCGGCACCAGCCCGCCGACCACCGCGTGCCAGTCGGGCGGCGTGATCGCGACCTGCGCGACGAAGCAGAACGCCATCGTCGCGATCAGCGCGAGCACGATCGCTTCGATCTGCCGGAACCCCTTGCCCTGCAGGCCGAGCACGATCACCGTGTCGAGCGCGGTCAGCACGATCCCCCACGCGAGCGGTACGCCGAGCAGCAGCTTGAACGCGAGCGCGCAGCCGAGGACTTCCGCGATGTCGCACGCGATGATCGACACTTCGGCGGTCACCCACTGCACGATGCGGCCGAAGCGGCCATAGCGGTCGTAGCTGGCCTGCGCGAGATCCCGGCCGGCGACGAGGCCGAGCCGCGCCGCGAGCATCTGCAGGAAGATCGCCGCGAGGCTCGAGAACGCGACGACCCACAGCAGCGAATAGCCGAACTGCGAGCCGGCCTGGATGTCGGTCGCCCAGTTGCCGGGATCCATGTAGCCGATCGCGACCAGCAGGCCGGGGCCGAAGAAGCGCTTGAGCTTCTGCCAGCGCGGCGCGGCGGCATCGATCGTGATGCTGCCCTTGACTTCCGACGGGCAGAACGGGGCGGTGGCGGTGGTGGGGAGGAAGGACATGGAAACCGGGGCTCGAGATCGGGACAGGACGATTCTACGGGTATCCGCCCGATTTTCTCCCGCGCGGCCTGTCACGCGGCGCGATGCCCCTCGGTGCCGTCGCCGGCCCCCTCGCCCGCATCGGCCGGCCTCGCGCCACGGGTGAGGATCCTTTCGCGCTCGGCGATGCGAAATTCGGTCGGCGACATCAGCATGCGCTGGCGAAACAGCTTCGCGAGCCGCTCGCCGCTGCCGAACCCGGTGCGGCGCGCGACCTTGTCGGCCGGCAGCGTCGTGTGGACCAGCATGTGGCACGCGCGCTCGAGCCGCACGTGCTGGACGAATTCGGTCGGCGTCACGCCGATTTCCTTCTTGAAGCGCCGCAGAAAGTTGCGCTCACTCATCGCGGCGGCCTGGGCCGCGTTCGCGATCGAGATGCGGTTCACGCTCTGCGCGCGCAGCCGCTGCGCCGACATCCGGATCGACGGGCTCGCGCTCAGCTCGCGAAAGGCCCACATCGACTGCGCATAGCGCTGCTCGACCGGCCGCAGCAGGTTGCTGGCGATCTCCTGCGCGGCAATGTCGCCGAGTTCGACGCGGAACATGTCGAGCACGGTGGCGAACACGTCGGTTTCGCCGGCCTGCAGCTCGACCGTCGCGGCGATCCGTCGCCCGCCCCGGCCGGCCCGCCCTTCGAGCGCCGCCGACGGACGCTGCATGGCCGCGAGCGTGGGCAGGTCCGTCCCGTCGACGATCCAGCGCGCATGACGGCGAATGTCGGCGAGGCGACGCTGCAATGCGTCGTCCCAGTTGACGACCGCGCGGTCACCGTGAAGATGAAAGAACGCGAGCGCGCGGCGGCCGTGCTCGTCACCGAGCGGATCGGCCGCGATGCTCACGCCGGAGGACGACTGCACCAGCCCCCCGCTTTCGGATACGTACTTCAACTGGTAGTCAGCACTGTATGCGTGCAGGCGATTCGCCAGGTTGAAAGCCTCGCCAAGACGCGCGGCCTGGGCCAACGAAAATCCCGTACTCAAATAGATAACGACCCATCTCTGATCTGCTGCATTCACTGGCCAAGCCCCCGACTTGTTCGACTTCTTCTAATACCGTCGAACTGTCAGGCTTATATTTGGTTTGAATGCGTGCGACAGGACGGCTATCCCGAAATATGAAGCGACGGCATCTTAGCCGAACGGGTCGCGCCTTTGGCGCGAAATGGCCGACGTGGACAGCATGATGGCGGATTACTACAGGCTGTCACGGTTTGCCGGCGGCCCTCTGTGGAATTGCCCGGCCGATATCGCCCATTATTACGATTGCATGCAGCGCAATCCGCGCATTTCATTGCGACTTATTGCGTCGGATATCCGGATAAATGCACAACCGAATATCGGCTCGAACGATATCGACTCGTATCCCGTGCCATCGATCGCCACGCAGGAAAGCCCGCCGTATCCGTAGCCTGCGCATCCTTTAGAATCGGTCCACCCTTCACCACGCCCCCCCGCGCCCCGTGCCCGCCGATCACCGCCTCGACCTGAACCTGTTTCGCGTGCTCGACGCCGTCTACGTGCATGGCGGCATCGGCGCGGCCGCCCGCGCGTTGCACCTCACGCAGCCGGCCGTCACGCACGCGCTCAACCGGCTGCGCGCGCATTTCGACGATCCGCTGTTCGTGCGGCAGGGCAACCGGGTCGTCGCAACCGAACGCACGCGCACGATCATCGCGGACGTGCAGCTGCACCTGAAGGGCCTGCAAGGCACCGCGCGCGCGCCGTCGGCATTCGATCCCGCGACGCTCGACCTGAGCATCGCAGTCGGTATTCGCGACGTGCTCGAATCGATCGCGCTGCCGCGGATCGTCGCCGCGTTCGCCGACGAAGCGCCCGGCCTGCGGCTCGTGAGCCGCCGCATCGCGGTGGCCGACATCGAGCGCGAACTCGCCTCGGGCAATCTCGATCTCGCCGTCGATCGCCGCGTGCCGACCGGCCCGCGCATCGCCACCGAACACCTGCTCGACGATTCGCTCGTCGTCGCGCTGCGCGGCGATCATCCGCTTGCGCACGAGCCGCTGCGGCGCGGCGACTATTTCGCGGCGCGGCATGTCGCGGTGTCGTCGCTCGGCGAGCCGCAATCGCTCGACGTGCTGCTCGGCAACGACGGCCGCTTCCGCGATATCCGGCTCACCTGTCAGCACTATTTCGCCGCCTGCCAGATCGCCGCGACCGGCGACCTGCTGGTCACGCTGCCGCACACTTATGCATTGCGGATGGCCGCGCTGCTGCCGATCGTCGTGCGGCCGCTGCCGTTGCGGCTCAAGCCGTTCCCGCTCCTTGCGTACTGGCACGAATCGCGCGACGCCGATCACGCACACCAGTGGGTGCGCGAACGTATCGCCGCGCTCGTGCGCAGCAGCGCCAGCGTCACCGACGCCTAACCGCGCGGCGCACGCCGTCCCGATCGGGGCGGTATGCTGGCGGCTGCGCGCCGCCACGCGGCGCCCGCTTCCCTTTCCTTCTTTCCGCTGACCGGAGACTTGCCATGTCGCTCATCCATGCCGCCGCCGTCCTCGACGCCGATGCACCCGACTACGTCGTCCAGCTGCAGGCCGGCACGCACGCGTTGACCGGCGACGAAGCGCCCCGCGAAGGCGGCCAGGATCGCGGGCCGGCGCCGTACGAGTTCGTGCTGGCCGGCCTCGCGCAATGCACGGCCGCGACGCTGCGCATGTACATGCAGCGCAAGACGTGGCCGGCCACGCGCATCGACGTGCGCACCGAGCTGCATGCCGATCGCGACGGCACGCAGTACGTGCGCCGCGTCGTGACGCTCGACGGTCCGCTCGATGAAGCGCAACGCCAGCGCCTCGCCGAAATCTGCGAGAAAACGCCGGTCACGCAGTTCATCAAGCGCGGCACGCGGATCGACACGACGTTGAACTGACACGCCACGCACGCAAGCACACCGCGCACGATCGCCGCGCAAAAGGAAACGGGGGGCCGCGCACGATGCGCGGCCCCCCGTTGCGTCGAACCCGTCAGGCGCTTACAGACCGAGCGCGGACAGGTCGAGCTTGTCGTCCTTCAGCGGCGGGCACCAGAAATACGCGCCCGTCAACGGCCGCGTGAAGCGGAACAGGCCGTCGACGATCCCGTCTTCCGCGCCGCTCATCCGGCGCATCTGCACGTCGAACGCGCGGAACGAGCAGCCGAACGCGACGAAGTAGAGGCCCGCGCGACGCGCGTCCGCCCACGGCGACGAACGGCGCAGCATGAACGCCTCGGGCTCGAAGCTTTCCTGCGCGGTGCGCTTCACGTGCGCGAACTCGGGTGCGTCGTCGAGCTCTTCGTTGTCCGAGCGGCGGCGCCCGATGATGTTGTCCATGTCGCCCGACGGAATGCGTTCCATCTGGTCGAAGTCGTGCAGCCATTGCTGGATCGCGACGAAGCTCGCGCCGTCGAGCCCCGCGCCCTGCCCCGTCACGATCGCCGCGGCCACCGCGTCGTCGCCTTCCGGGTTCTCCGTGCCGTCCTCGTAGCCGGACAGGTCGCGATCGTTCGAATAGCGGAAGCCGTCGACCGCGTCCTGCAACGCAAACGCCGGCGCCAGCGCGCGTTCGATCGCCCGTGCGCGCAGCACGATCTCGCCGCGGTCGTCGCCGCGCAGCCAGACCCACACGTCGGCCGGCGTCGCCGGCAGCGTGCGGTCCTTCACCGCGAACGCCGGGAATTCGGTCAGGCCCGGCACCGGGCGCCCAAGGTACGCCGCCAGCGCATGCCCGAACCCGACCACCGTGTCGCGTCCGTCGACGATCTCGCGCAGCGCGGCCAGCGCCGCCGCCACATTGCCGTCATTCGACATCGTGAAAGTGAGGTATCGGGCCGCCGAATCGATCGGGGTCAGGATGCCTTGCTGAACGTCGCTCATCGTTTCCTCAGGAATGTATCGTGGTGAATCTGCGAGGGCCGCGGCAGCCTGCGCCGCAGACGCCGAAGTGTCAGCGGCGCGCGTGCCGGCCCTTGCGCTGCCGCAGTGCGGAAGGCCGCAAAAGAAGGGCCGAAACCCTGAATACTAACCGTATCGACGCTGCAACGCCGCATTCGTCAGACGTTGCGGCGCGCCCGACACTGCTGATAGAATCTTTTCACGTCGTTTCGGCGTCCTTTCAACCGTTCACTTCAGGGGAGGTGCAGATGTTCCGAATGCCAGCCACCTTCCCGAACGTGGTCCCACGGCGCAGCTGATCCAGCCCGCCGTCCGCGCCGGCTCCCGAGTTTTCCGCTAACCCGTCAGCCGCGCCGTTTCCCGACAGCCCGTTTCGTATTCCACCCGCGATTTTCGCGCGGCCTGGCTGTTGCGTTTTCGATGTTCTCCGAACCGGAAAGTCCCGTCGCGCGATGCGCCGGGCAACGATAAATGACCAGAAAAACCTCCCGTCTGGGCGGCCAGGCATTCCAGGCCGTCTTCGGCTTTACCTTCCGCTACTGGCGCAAGCAGCCGGCGCGCACCGCCACGGTCGCGAGCCTTGCGCTGCTCGCCGCGCTCGCCGACGTGCTCACGCCGCTGTTCGCGGGCCGACTCGTCGACGCGCTGTCGACCGGCCTGACCGACCGCGCCGCCGCGTGGCATGCCGCGCTCGTCGCGTTCGGCACGCTCGCGGCGCTCGGGCTCGGCGCGACGGTGCTGCGGCAAGGCGTCTACCTGAACATCATCACGCTCACGTTGAAGATGATGAGCGAGATCGCGGCCGCGTCGTTCCATCGCGTGCAGCGCTTCTCCACCGACTGGCACGCGAACAGCTTCGCGGGCTCGACCGTGCGCAAGATCACGCGCGGGATCTGGGCGCTCGACCTGCTGAACGACACCGTGCTGATCGCGCTGCTGCCGTCGGTCACGATGCTGGTCGGCGCCACCGTGCTGCTCGGCACGCACTGGCCCGTGATGGGGCTCGTCGTCGGCGCGGGTTCGCTGCTGTACATCACGGTGACGGTGGCCGTGTCGCTCGGCATCGTCGCGCCGGCCGCGCGGCTCGGCAACCTGTGGGACACGCGCATGGGCGGCGCGCTCGCCGATGCCGTGAGCTGCAACGCGGTCGTGAAGGCGTTCGGCGCGGAAACCCGCGAGGAAGCGCGGCTCGCGCGCGTGATCGGCAAGTGGCGGCAGCGCACGCGCCGCACGTGGGTGCGCGGCACGCTCAACGGCGGGTTGCAGGGCGCGATGCTCGTCGCGATGCAGGCCGCGATGATCGGCGTCGCGCTGCGGCTGTGGGCGAACGATGAAGCGAGCGTCGGCGACATCGCGTTCGCGCTGACGATGTTCTTCATGCTGCAGGGCTACCTGCGCGACGTCGGCATGCACATCCGCAACCTGCAGCGCTCGGTGAACGACATGGAAGAACTCGTCGCGCTCGAACGCCAGCCGCTCGGCATCGACGATCGTCCCGGCGCGCCGGCGATCCGGATCGGGCAAGGCGAGATCCGCTTCGAGCACGTGACGTTCCGCTACGGCAACCATCCGGTGCCGCTGTACGACGACTTCTCGATGCGCATCGCGCCGGGCGAGCGCGTGGGCCTCGTCGGCCACTCGGGATCGGGCAAGACGACGTTCATCAAGCTGATCCAGCGCCTGTACGACGTGTCGGGCGGCCGCATCACGATCGACGGCCAGGACATCGCGCAGGTCAGGCAGGATTCGCTGCGCAGCCAGATCGCGATCGTCCAGCAGGAGCCCGTGCTGTTCCACCGCACGCTGGCCGAGAACATCGCGTATGCGCGCCCCGATGCAAGCCGGGCCGACATCGAGCGCGCCGCGCGGCTCGCCAGCGCGCACGACTTCATCGCCACGCTGCCGGACGGCTATGACACGCTCGTCGGCGAACGCGGGATCAAGCTGTCGGGTGGCGAACGCCAGCGGGTCGCGATCGCGCGTGCATTCCTCGCCGATGCGCCGATCCTGATCCTCGACGAAGCGACGTCGAGCCTCGACAGCGAAAGCGAGCTGCTGATCCAGCAGGCGATGGAGCGGCTGATGGTCGGGCGCACGACGCTCGTGGTCGCGCACCGGCTGTCGACCGTGCGCGCGCTCGACCGGCTGCTGGTGCTCGATCGCGGCAAGGTGATCGAGGAAGGCAGCCACGACGCGCTGATCCGGATCGAAGGCGGCATCTATCGCCGGCTGTTCGAGCGGCAGGCGCTGGAGCTGGCGAAGGGGCTCGCCGATTCGCCACGGCGCACCGCGGACGACGATGCCGGGCCGCTGGGCGAGCCGGCCGAGGCTTGATGCAAGCGTGTCAACGCGCGCCGGCGGTGCGGTCATCGCCGCCGGCGCGCGTCGATAAACGGATCCGGATCGAGGCCGTGCCAGGTGCACGGCCTTTTTTACGTCCGCGCGTCAGGCCCGCCGCCCCGGCGCCGCGCGCCGAGGAGTGCCCTTTTCCGGTATCCCGTATCATGTCGACCAGGAAATTTGCGACTAGGGATCGACCATGTTTACAGGAATTGTCCAGGGCGTTGCCACCATCAAGCGCATCGCCGATCACGGGGAACTGAGAACCTTCAGCATCGAATTCCCGGAGCGCTTTACCGACGATATCGAGATCGGCGCCAGCGTGTCGGTCGACGGCGTCTGCCTGACTGTGACGACCATCCATTCGCCGGAGCTGATCGACTTCGACGTGATGCTGCCGAGCCTGCGGATCACCACGCTGGCCGATCTCACGACGGGCGCGCACATCAACGTGGAGCGCGCCGCGAAAGACGGCGCGGAGATCGGCGGGCATCCGCTGTCCGGCCACGTGGATTTCACCGGGACCATCCGGCATATCGCGGTGTCCGAACACAACCGGATGGTGCGCATCGGCGTGCCGGAGGCGTTCAAGCGATATGTGTTCGCGAAGGGCTATATCGCGATCAACGGCTGCAGCCTGACGGTGTCCGACGTCAACCGCGACGAAGGCTGGTTCGATGTCTGGCTGATTCCCGAAACGCGCCGCGCGACGACCTTCGATGCGAAGGGCGTCAACGACACGGTCAACATCGAGATCGAGCGCAGCACGCAGGTGGTCGTCGATACGATCCGGGAAGCGGTCAAGGAGACGCTCGGCGAACTGAACGGTGTCGTCACCGCGTTGCTGGCGGAGAAGGGCATCGACATCGAGGAGTTGCTCGCGCGGAACGTCGCGAAGCTGCCGAAGGTGTAACGGAGCGGGAGTTTCAGATCCGTCGCCGAAGCATCGGGATTAGCCGCCCGTCCACGACCGGATCCGGACGGCCTTCACTCGACGGCATCGACGCCACGATAAAGCGTTCGATGTCGGCCGCCACGTGTTCGGGTGGGCCGTCGCTCTCAAACCGCCTGCAGTTGAGGCGCATGAACGCGGGGAACCGATCGCGGATCTTGCGCATCTCGTCGGCTTCATTCGCATTCAGATACGGCCGGGACATTTGCCGGCCCACGATCAGTTTCGCGCAGCGTTCGGGATCGAACGAAGGCAACAGGAGCGCAGTGAACCGGTCCGCCTCGATGCAATGGCGAAGCGCGGGATAGGCCGGCGCGACATCGGCCGGATACAGCATGAAACCGGACGAAACCGCGCAGATCGTGGGCGCCGACATGTCGCGCTTGAGTTGCTCGTACAGCCGTATGTTGTGCGACGCGTACTCGACATAGCCGCGGTCCCGGATGAAGTCGGCGATGTTCCCGTGCGCGGCCAGGAAGCATTGATCCACGTCGACGAACCGCCAATTCAGGCGTGCCGCGAACATCGCCCCGACCGTGGTCTTGCCGGCGCCGCCCGGCCCGATCAAATGTACCAGCAACGACACGCCCTCCGTCCGACATCGGATGCGTCACGTTCCCGGAGGAACCGCGACGAACCTGCCTTCTGCGCCCGCATCACTCCGCTTCGGCCGGCGCCCCCTTCCCCACGGCCACTCGCTGCGACCGGTAAATCCCCGCGTGCCCTGAAAACAGATAAGCGACGACGCACGCGACGATCGCATACACGCCGATATCCGCGCCGAACAGTTCGATGGCCATGATCGTCGACGCGATCGGCGTGTTGGCCGCGCCGGCGAACACCGCGACGAAGCCCAGCCCCGCGAGCACGGGCACCGGCAATGCCAGCACCTGGCCGAGCGCGTTGCCGAGCGTCGCGCCGATGTAGAACAGCGGCGTCACTTCGCCACCCTTGAACCCCGACGCGAGCGTGACGACGGTGAACGCGAACTTGCCCGCGAAATCGTAGAGCGGCAGCGGGCCGTGGAACGCGGCCTCGATCGTCGGGATGCCGAGGCCGAGATACTGCGGCACGTTCAGCGCGGTGGCGGCCGCAGCCACCAGCAGACCGCCGAGCACCGGCTGCAGCGGCTGCAGCGGCGCATAGCGGACCACGCGCCTGAACCAAGCGGTCAGCGCATGCGTCGCAAACGCGAACAGCCGCCCGACCACGCCGAACGCGATGCCCGCGACGACCGTCACGGCCAGCCCGGTCGCCGACACGGCCGGCACGAACGGAATCGCATAGGCCGTGTGATGCACGCCCCACGCGCGGCAGACGACGTCCGCGACGATCGCCGATGCCACGCAGGTCAGCAGCGCGTCGTACCGCACGCGTCCGATCGCGAGCACCTCGAGCCCGAACACGGCGCCCGCGAGCGGCGTGCCGAACACCGATGCGAAACCGGCCGCGATGCCGCCCATCAGCAGCACGCGGCGATGCTCCCGATCGAGACGGAACACCTGCGTGACGCGGTCGGCGAGCGCCCCGCCCATCTGCACGGCCGTGCCCTCGCGCCCGGCCGAGCCGCCGAACAAGTGCGTGACGACGGTCGCGACGAGCACGAGCGGCGCCATCCGCTTCGGCACGAGCGCCTTCGGGTCGTGAATCTCGTCGATCAGCAGGTTGTTGCCGCGCGCGACGGACTGGCCGAAGCGATGGTAGATCCAGCCGGTCGCGAAACCGGCGGCCGGCAGCCCCCACAGCAGCCACGGATGCGCGACGCGCGTGCCGGTCGCCCAGTCGAGCGCGATCAGGAACAGGGCGGAAGCCGTGCCGGCCAGCGCGCCAAGCAGGGCCGAGAGCGCGAGCCAGCGGCACACATAGCGCACGGTCGCGAGAAGATCGGCAGAAGTCGTGAAAAACATGATTTCCAGATTCGACGGAGCATCAAAACCTGGGCGGCGGAAACCCGCATGGACGGCCTGCGACCTCCTGACGACCCAGGAACACGCAGGCATCATCAGCCGGGCGAACCGGCGGTTGAGGGCCGCACCGTGCGCGACAACGCGCCGGGTACGACCGCAGGGAGGCATGCCATCTCCGCTGGCCGCCATTGTACGCGACGCCCCGCGCCGCCCGCAATGCGGCCACGGCACGGCGCCGCGCCCGCCCCTGGGCGCAGTCAGTCGCGCAGCGGGCGCGTGATGCGCGAGATCAGCTGGGGCGCGATCCGCTCGAGCGGCAGGATCGCCGACGCCGCGCCGATCGCCGCGGCCGCCTTCGGCATCCCGTAGACGGCGCTGGTCGCCTCGTCCTGCGCGATCGTGTAGCAGCCCTTCGCGCGCATCGCCTTCAGGCCGAGCGCGCCGTCGCGCCCCATGCCCGTCAGCAGCACGCCGAACGCCTCGCCCTGCCAGCCGTCGGCGACGCTGTTGAAGAACACGTCGATCGACGGCCGGTACGGCGTCTCGACCGGATGCCGCGTATAGCCGAGCACCCCGCGCGGCGACAAGGTCAGGTGATCGTTGGTCGCCGCGAGCAGCACCTCGCCGGCCTGCGGCATGCTGCCCTGCCGCGCGACGCGCACCGGCAGCCGCGTATAGCCGTCGAGCCACTCGGCCATCCCGAGCGCGAACGCCTGGTCGACGTGCTGGACGATCACGATCGCCGCCGGAAAATCGGCCGGCAGCGCCCGCAGCAGCGCGGTCAGCGCGGTCGGCCCGCCCGCCGACGCACCGATCGCGACGAGCGTCGGCTGGCCGCGCTCGGGCGTCGGCCCCGGCGGCACGAGCGCCGCGCTGCGGCTTTCGAGCAGCCGGCCGATCTGGTCGATCTTCGCGAGCAGCGCCTGCGGCGACGCATCGGTCGACAGACCGAGCGCGAGCGTCGGCGTGTCGACCGCGTCGAGCGCGCCGGCGCCCATCGCCTCGTACACCGACGACGTGTTCGCGCTGACGCTCGCCGTCACGATCAGGATCGCGCACGGCGCGCGCGCCATGATCCGGCGCGTCGCGGCGACGCCGTCGACCTTCGGCATCACGAGATCCATCAGCACCACGTCGGGCGGATGCGCAACGCAGAAATCGACCGCCTCGTCGCCGTCGGTCGCGACCCACAGCACGCGGTGGTCCGCGCGCAGCGCGATCACGCGGCGCAGCGCCTCCACGGCCAGCGGCAGGTCGTTGACGATGCCGATGTTCATCCTCGCGCGTCCCCGATCAGGTCGTGCACGGCGTCGAGCAACGCCTCGTCGTGGAAGCTGCTCTTCGCGAGGTAGTAGTCGGCGCCCGCATCGAGCCCGCGACGGCGATCCTCGTCGCGATCCTTGTACGACACGATCATCACCGGCAAGCGCTTGAGCATCGGATCGCCCTTGATCAGCGTGACGAGCTCGATGCCGTCCATGCGCGGCATGTCGACGTCCGTGACGACGAGATCGAACGCATCGCTGCGCACCGCGTTCCAGCCTTCCATCCCGTCGACCGCGACCGTCACGTCGTAGCCGCGCTTCTCCAGCAGCTTGCGTTCGAGCTCGCGCACCGTCAGCGAATCGTCGACGACGAGCACGCGGCGGCGCCGGTCGGCGAGCGCGAGTTGCGGATCACGCGTGAGCCGCGCGAGCTGGCCGCCGCGCACGAGCTTGTCGACCGAGCGGATCAGGTCCTCGACGTCGACGATCAGCACCGGGTCGCCGTTCTCGAGCAACGCGCCGGCCGCGATGTTCTGGATCTTGTGCAGGCGGCTGTCGAGCGGCTGCACGACGAGCATTCGCTCGCCGAGGAAGCGGTCGACCGCGACGCCGTACAACTCGGGCTCCCCGCCGACGACCACGACCGCCGTGCTCGTGCGCGCGACGTCGGGCTCGCCCGCGTCCAGCAACTGGTGCGCGGCGACGAGGCCCGCGCGCCGGCCGTCGAACGGGAAATGCGGCTGCCCTTCGAGCACGTCGATGTCGTCGTGCGCGAGTTCGAGCGTGCGGCGCACGTGTGCGAGCGGAAACGCATACGGCTCGCCGCCCACTTCGACGAGCAGGCTGCGGATCACCGACAGCGTGAGCGGCAGCTGCAGCACGAAGCGCATGCCCGCGCCCGGTTCGTTGAAGATCCGCACCGCGCCGCGCACGCCGCGCACCATCTCCTGCACCGCGTCGAGGCCGACGCCGCGGCCCGACACGTCGGTCACCGCATCGCGCATCGAGAAGCCGGGCAGCAGCAGGAATTCGAGCAGCTCGGGATCGGACAGCCGCGCGGCCGTCTCGTCATCGGTCAGGCGCTGGCGCACGACGGCCGCGCGCAGCGCGTCCATGTCGACACCGGGCCCGTCGTCGATCACGCTGACCAGCAGCGAGCCGGCGCTGTGGCGCGCCTCCAGCGTCACGCTCGCCTCGGCCGGCTTGCCGCGCGCCCGCCGTGCGTCCGGCGAATCGACACCGTGATCGATCGCATTGCGCAGCAGGTGGCCGAGCGGCGCGTCGAGCAGGTCGAGGATGTCGCGATCGACCTGGGTGCCCTCGCCGACGATCGAGAAACGCACCTGCTTGCCGAGCGAGCGCGCGAGATCGCGGACGATGCGCGGGTACGCGCGCGTCGCGTCGCCGAACGGCCGCATCCGGCACTGCAGCGCTTCGTCGTACAGCTGCTCGGCGATATGCGTGCTGCGCCGCTCGAAGCGGTCGAATTCGTCCATGCGCTCGGCGAGCGATCGCTGCAGGTCGTTGAGCATGTGCCGCACTTCGTTCATCGACGCGAGCATGCCCGCGTCGAGATCGTCGGCGAATTGTTCGTACATCAAATCGAGCGACCGCGCCGCGTCGCGCTGGGCGCGCTTCACGCGCAGCATCGATTCGGCGAACGGCTTGAGCCAGCGCGATTCGACCAGCGATTCGCCGGACAGGCTCAGCAGCCGGTTCAGCGTATCCGCACGCACGCGGCGCATCGCGCCGGCGCCGGCCACGCGGCCGGCCTGGGCCGGATCGGGCACGCCGCCCGATACCGCAAGCGGCGGCACCGCGGCGCTGGCCCCGACGGGTTCGTTCGCGGCGCCGTCGTGCTCCCGAAACGGGACGACCGACGGCGGCACCGGCGGCGGGACCGCGGCCGCCGCCTGCATCGCCTGCGCGCCGTCGGCGCCGGTCAGCGCGGCCGCGAACACGTCGATCTCCGTCTGCGTGACGGGCTGCCCTTGCGGATCGCCGACGCGCACCAGCAGATCGACGCCCGCCAGCAGCACGTCGACGTGCGTGGCCGTCAGCGCGATCGTACCGGCCTGCGCGGCAACGAAGCACTCTTCCATCCGCCCCGCGATGTCGACGCCGAGCGGCACGCCGACGATGCGCGCGGCGCCCTTCAGCGAATGCGCGGCGCGCATGCATGCCTCGAGCGCGACGGAATCGGGTTCGCCCGATTCGAGCGCGAGCAGCCGCTCGGACAGCGCCTGGGTCTGCGTGCGCGTCTCCTCGCGATACAGCTCGAGCAGCGACAGGTGGCTCAGGTCGTCATCGCCGCTCATCGCATGCTCCGTGTGACTGCGTCGAACAGGCGGTCGTCGTCGAGCAGGCCCACCGACTTGCCGCGCCATGACAGCACGCCGCGCGACAGGCCGGCGCTCGCGCGCCCGACCGTCGCCGGCACGGGCACCCAGTCGGCGGCGCCGAAGCGCAGCACGCCCTCGACTTCGTCGACCGGAAACACGACCGGCTCGCCCTGGTGCGCCGCCACCAGCAGCCGCGTGAAGCGGTCGTCGTCACCGCCGTTGCCGCCCTTGCCGGCATCGAGGCCGAGCAGCGCGCCGATCGAGATCGCGATGCGCAGCGTGCCGCGGATGTTGACCACGCCGCGCACGGCCGAATTGCGCCGATGCGGCAGCGAATGGATCGGGCGCGTGCCGGCAATCTCGCGCAGCACGCCGATCGGCAGCGCGAGCCATTCGTCGGCCACGCGGAACGCCAGCGCCGCGTGGTGCGTATCGGCATCGGCGTCGTGCACGTGCGGCGCACCGGGTGCGCTCATCCGGCGCGTGGTGTCGGCCATCTCGGCGCGGTCGAGCGGGCGCTCGAGCAGCTTCGCCGCGTGATACGCGTACACCGGGCAGTTCAGGCAGCGCAGGCAGTCGTTCAGCCGCTCGCACGTACGGTCGCCGCGCGTGCCGATCCGGTTCCAGCAATCGTCGACGTCGATCGTCGTCTCGTCAATGGCAGCGGCGGCGCGGTTCATGGATTCCTCTGGTCATCGCGGTATCGTTCCCAACCCATCGTCTTGTCAGCCGGCCGAGCGCCGTGCGCGCTCGAGCAGCCATTGCGCGCCCGCACGATCGCCGCCGACGTCGAGCAGCGTCGCGAGATGGGTCAGCGCTTCGTGGTGCGTGGGCCGCAGGTACAACGCCTTCCGGTAGAAGTCGCCGGCTTCAGCGGCGCGGCCGCGCGCATCCGCGATCAGCCCGTTCAGGTAGAACGCATCGGCATGCGGCCCGACGCGCGCCGAGAACTGCGCGAGCACGCGCTCGGCCTCGTCGAACGCGCCGGCATTCGCCAGCGCCTGCGCCTCTTCCAGCGTCGGCGCGGCGCGCTCCGCCACCGGTGCGAGCGACCCGGCCGGTTCGGCCGCCGTCACCGGCAGGTCGCCCCGTGCGTCGAACGCGGCCGCGCGCATCGCGGGCGGCGGTGCCGCGAACGGCTGACGCGCATCGCCGAGCCAGGCCGGCGGCGCGACCGCCAGCACCGAGCGCGTCGCCGCAAGCGGTGCAACCGTGAAACGCTCCGCGCGCCGGTACGGCGCTGCCGCCGCCAGCGGTGCCGCCTGCCGGGCCGCGAATACGTCGGGCGCCGCGGGGGCGGCTTCGCGATGAAACGCAAACGCCAGCGGCACGCGCGCCGAGCGCATCCCGTGCCGCATCGCGACGCCCGTTTCCGCCGGCCCGACGAACAGCATGCCGTCGTCGGCCAGACGCGCGTCGAGCGAGCGGATCACGCGATCCTGCGCGTCGCGATCGAAGTAGATCAGCACGTTGCGGCAGAACACGAAATCGTAGCGAATACCGGTATCCACGGCCGGTTCGACGAGGTTCGACTGACTGAACTGCACGCACGCGCGCACGCGCTCGTCGAGCAGCCAGCCGTCGCGGGTCGGCGTGAAGTGCCGCGCGCGAAACTCCGTCGCGGTGCCGCGGAACGCATTGCGCCCGTAGCAGCCGAGCCGCGCCTGCTCGATCGCGCGCGTGCTGAGATCGATCGCGTCGATCGTGAAGCTGGCCGGGTCGAGCCCCGCGTCGAGCAGCGCCATCGCCGCCGAATACGGCTCCTCGCCGGTCGAGCACGGCGCGCTCAGCACGCGGATCACCCGGCCGGGCAGCGCGGCGAGCCGCTCCGTCGCGAGCCGCGCGAGCGTCGCGAAGGCCTCGCGGTCGCGGAAGAACCAGGTCTCGGGCACGACGAACAGCTCGATCAGCGCACGCCGCTCGTCGGCCGACGCATTGAGCTGATGCCAGTAGGCGTCGAGCGCGTCCTGCGTGACGGGCAGCCGCGCCGCCGACGGCAGGCGCTCGCCGTCCGCCTGCAGCGCGTGCACGCGTTCCGTCAGCGCGCGGGTCAGGAAATCGTTGCCGAGCGAATCGGGGTCGATGCCGGTCTCGCGCAGCAGCCAGCCGCGAAATCGCGATTCGGACTCTTTCATGCGGACTCTCCCCAGTGGCCCGGCAGGCCGTCGAACAGATACAGGCGCGCGACGTCGTCGACCAGGTCGGATACCGATACCTGCTGCACGACGCCATCGGGCGTATTCGCGACGGGCCCGAGCCAGCGCGTGCGTGCGGTCGAGATGCCGCTCGCGCGGAACGCCGCGCGGTCGATCCGCATCGTCTGCGTCGCACGCTCGACGATCAGCCCGATCGTGCGCTCGCCGTTCGCTTCGTCCGCGCGGTAGCGGACCATCACGAGCCGCGTCGAGCGCAGCGCATGGGCGCGGCGCCCGAGCGCCAGCATCGGCACGTCGATCACCGGCACCGGCTGGCCGCCGCGCATCAGCAACCCGGCGATCCAGTCGGGTGCGCCGGGCACGGCCTTCGTGACCGCGAGCGGCAGCACCTCGTCGATGCCGGCTGCGTCGAGCGCATAGCGCCCGCCATCGAGCTCGAACATCAGGAACAGCGCGTGGGCGCCGTTCTGCGGGTCGGCGCGCGTCACGCGTCGACCTTGAAGCGCGACACGCTGGTGCGCAACTGGTTCGCGACGAGCGTCAGGTCGTCGATCGCCTGCGACGACTGGCGCAGCGACTCGGCCGTCTGCTGCGCGGCCTCCGACAGTTGCGACAGCGCCTGCGTGATCTGCTCGGCGCCGTTCGCCTGCGTCTGCATCCCTTCGTTGACCATCTGGAAGCGCGGCGCGAGCGTCTGCACCTCGGCGATGATCTGCGACAGCTGGCCGCCGACCTGCTGCACGTCGAGCATCCCGCGGCGCACTTCCTCGGAGAACTTGTCCATCCCCATCACGCCCGCCGACACCGCCGACTGGATTTCCTTCACCGTCTGCTCGATGTCGTAGGTCGCCACCGCCGTCTGGTCGGCGAGGCGGCGGATCTCCGTCGCGACGACCGCGAAGCCGCGGCCGTATTCGCCGGCCTTCTCGGCCTCGATCGCCGCGTTCAGCGACAGCAGGTTGGTCTGGTCGGCCACCTTGGTGATCGTCGCGACCACCTGGTTGATGTTCAGCGCCTTCTCGTTGAGGATCGCGAGCTTCGCGTTCACCGAACCGGCCGCGTCCATCACGCTGCGCATCGTCTCGCCCATCCGCGTGAGCCCGCTCTGGCTCACGCCCGCGAGCGTCGCCGACTGCTCGGCCACGCCGGCCACCTCGTTCATCGTGCGCAGCAGGTCGCGCGACGTCGCGAAGATCTCGCGCGAGGTCGCGCCGATCTCGGTCGTCGTCGCCGCGGTTTCGTTCGCGGTCGCCTGCTGCTCGCGCGACGTCGCCGCGATCTCGGCCACCGACGTCGTCACCTGCAGCGACGATTGCTGCGCGCGGGCGACGAGTTCGGTCAGCTCGTCGGCCATCCGGTTGAAGCCCGTCTCGAGCGTGCCGAATTCGTCGCGGCGGCGCAGGTCGAGGCGGCGCGTCAGGTTGCCGGTGCGCATCACGTCGTGCACCTCGACGAGCCGCGCCATCGGGACGGTGACCGAGCGGTACAGCAGGTAGCCGAGCCCGAGCGCGGACAGCAGCATGATCGTCAGCGCACCGACGAGCACGACTTCCGTGTCCTGCACGGATTCGCGGATCACCCTCGCGGACTGGTCCGCGAACTTGCGATTCTCCTGGACCATGATGTTCGCGTCCTGCACGACCTCGGCCCACCCCGGCAACACCTTCGCATAGGCGGCGATCGCGTCGTCGCGCGAGCCGCGGTGCTTCTGTACCGCGTCGGTCAACAGCGGCAGGTAGCGATCGTATGCGCCGCGAAACGTTGCATACCGCGCGCGGTCGTCGTCGCGGAAGATCGACGCCTGATAGTCGACCGACAGCGCTTCGACCTGCTTCGTCGCATCCGCGATCTTCGCGAGATCGCGCTGCACGGCATCGGGATCGGTCTCGACGAACGTCGCCTGCTGCAGCATGACGAACGTTTCGTTGACCGCTGCGCGCAGCGACGACGCGAGGTAGACGCCCGGCAGCGAGTCGCGCTCGATGCTGACGGCTTCGCTGTTGATCGCGCGCAGTCGCTCGTAAGAGACGCCGGCTGTCACCAGCATCAGCACGAACAGCACGCCGAAGCTGAGCAGGATGCGATTGCCGAGCGTCAGCCGGGCAGCGCCGATCGTCGGATGCAGGCTTTCATTGGTTGCGCGGGGCGTCACGGTGGCCATGTTCGTTATGGGCTTTATAAAATCAGCGTTGAAAAAATCCACGCCCGCCTGCGCGCCGGACGGCGCGCCACGAGCACATCAGGGTCTCTCGGGCAGCGCGGCGCCGGCAGGCCGCGCCGCGACATCACCGCTCCGCTTGCGCCGGCAGCCGAAGCGCGACCATGAAGCCGCGCGCCGTATTGCGCATCAGGATCTGGCCGCGATGCCGCGCCGCCGTCGCGCGGACGAACGCGAGCCCGAGGCCGAAGCCGCCGCGCGCCGCGCCATGCGCGGATTCGAGCTGCACGAACGACTCGGTCGCGGCCGTGCGCTGCTCCGGCGCGATTCCCGCGCCGGTGTCCTCGACACCGATCAGCCAGGCGCCGTCCTCGCTACCCAGCGTGCAGTACACGTCCGTGCCGGCCGGGCCGTACTTCAGCCCGTTGTCGATCAGGTTCGCGACCGCGCGCGTCAGCATCATGCGGTCGCCCATCGTCACGCATTCGGTATCGGGCACGTGCGCGGCAACCCGGCTGCCGAGCCCGGCCGCCTTCTCCCACAGCTGGTCGGCGGCGTCGAGCACGATCTCGTTGAGACTCACGACCTCGTGCGCGCGGCGCTCGGACTGCGCGCGGGTCAGGTGGATGAAGCCGTCGGCCAGCGCGAGCGCGCGCCGCGCATGGCCGGCAATGCGCTCCATGATCGCCGGCATCTCGCCGTGCTCGGCCCGGTAGACGTCGAGCAGCGCGAGGATCGACGTCTGCGGCGAACGCATGTCGTGCGACAGGAAATCGAGCGCCTCGTCGCGCTGCCGGGACATCAGGTAGGAATTCGAGTGATAGCGGATGCGGGCAGCCAGCTCCATCGCGTCGGGGAGCTTCACCAGATAGTCGTTCGCGCCGGCGATGAACGCCTCGCGCTTGACGATCGGCTCCTCCTTCGCGGACAGCACGATGATCGGCACGCGGGCGGTGCCGGCGTCCGCGCGCCACGCGCGGACCAGATCGAGGCCGTCGATCTCCGGCATCACGAGGTCCTGCAGGATGACTGTCGGCTTCACGTCGCGCGCGACCGCCATCGCCCGGTGCGCGTCGGTGCAAACATGCAGGTCGATGTCATGTTCGCTGCGCAGCGCGCGGCGGATCACCTCGCCGACGAACGGTTGATCGTCGACGAGAAGGACCGATAACCCCGATTCAAGACAATCCGAGGCATTATCACCGCTCGATTCTTTCATAAATACAGTTTCAAACGCCGATTCTCCAATCGATTCTTTCATAGGAGTTGTTTATCAGACTTGGACGCTATCTTATTTCAGCGGTTGAAAACCCCGCCTGATTCCGCCGAATTGGCCTGTCGGCACCGCCGTGCAGGGTTTTGGACGCCGATTTCTCCCCGTTGGCGACCGTATTACCTCCGCATCCTTTCTCTCAATAAACATAACCGGCTGATTCTAAATGAAATTAGAACACAGCATCTATCTCAATCCGGTTTAGTTTTGCCAAATATGCAGAAAGAGACGGAAACAGTTAAATCGGATCATTTCCGGATTCGGAACACGATAACGTTTGCGAGACAGGCGCGATAAGGCTTGCACGCGCTGCAAGGCTGGCTGCCGCCGCATTTGAGGGCCGGATGAATATCCGCCCCCTCGGCGGGCGCGCGAAAGAAAAAAAGCGCGCCGGGCAGCGATCGACCCGGGCGCGCTTCGGGCCGGCTGATACCGGCTGCTCGATGGCGAGGTGTCGGAGGTGGGCGGCCCTACCCGCGCGCGTGCTGCGCGGAGACTTCCTGCAGGTCGAGGTCGCGTTCGAGCGCGTGCAGCATCTCGTCGTGGATGCGCCCCGAACGGTGCAGGCGCAACAGTTCCGCGCGCCCGGCCCGGATCGCGGCCAGCACGACGTCGTAGTGCGCGGCACGCACTTCAGCCGGATACGTCGGCTCGTTCTTCGCCCTTTCCGTCAATTCCGCGCGATACGTGTACTGCTCGAGCAGGCGCGGATGGATCACGACCCCGTTCTCGTCGCGCACGAGCGGCTGGATCGCCGCGAGCTGCGCCGCCTCGACGTACGCCCACGTCTGCGGCTCGGTCAGGTGGTGCGACGCGCGTTCTTCACCCTGCGGCATGCGCAGCAGCCGGATCAGCGGGCCGATCGTCGTGCCCTGCAGCAGCACGGTGACGAGGATCACCGCGAACGATGCGACCAGGATCACGTCGCGGCCGGGCATCGCCTCCGGCAGCGACAGCGCGATCGCCAGCGTGACGACACCGCGCATCCCGGCCCAGCTCATGATCGTCGCGGCCTTCCAGTCGGGCGCTTCGCCGCGCCGCGCGATCCCGCGCACCGGCCACTTCAGCGCCTCGACCGCATAGATCCACACGAAGCGCGACACGATCACCGCCGCCAGCACCGCGAGCATCGGCGGCACCATCGTGGCGAGCACCTGCTCGAAACCGCCGAGCCGATGGATCGCGCCGCGCAGCGACAGCCCGATCAGCACGAACACCATCGCTTCGAGCAGGAACACGATGACCTGCCAGAACGCGGTGCCGCGCGTGCGCACCGCCGCCGAAAACACCTCGTGCTGATGCCAGCCGACGATCATGCCGGCCGTGACGGTGGCGATCACGCCGGACACTTCGACCATCTCTCCCGCGATATACGCGATCCAGCCGGCGATCACCGCGACGGTGATCACGAGATAGTCGTCGTCGAGCAGCTTCAGGAACCACACGACGAGCTTGCCGACCGCGAAACCGACCACCACGCCGCCGAGCCCGAGCTCCGCGAACCCCACGACCGCGTGGCCGAGGCTGAAGGTACCCGACAGCGCCGCGACGACCGCGAAGCGGAACAGCACGAGGCCGGCCGCATCGTTCAGCAGGCTTTCGCCTTCGAGCAGCACCATCAGCCGGCGCGGCAGCGCAACGCGCTCGAGCACGGCCTTCGCTGCCACGGCGTCGGGCGGCGACACGATCGCCCCGAGTGCGAAGCACGCGGCCCACGGCAGCGACGGCGCCACCCAGTGCACGGCGAAGCCGACCGCGAACGTCGTGAACACGACCGCACCGATCGCGAGCAGCAGGATGCCGCCGACGTTGCGCTTGAACTCCTCCCACACGGAGAAGTACGCGCCATCCATCAGCAGCGGCGGCAGGAACACCAGCAACACCAGTTCCGGATCGAGATTGATCGGCGGCAGGCCGGGAATGAACGCGATGCCGATGCCGCCGATCAGCAACGCGGCCGCGGGCGGCAATCGCAGCCGCTTGGCGATGCATTCGAGCGCGACGATCGCGAGAAATGACAACAAAACCAGCTTGAATGCCGAGACGGGGGACATGAATCGACCTCGTGAAGAATGAATTCGCGCGTTCCGGTGTCGTACCCCGGTCGGCAGTTTCGCGCGATTACATCACGAGGCGAGGCCCGCAGTCGAGCGCGCTCGGGCCGCCCGCCGCGCGAGGCGGTCACGGTGCGGGCGCGGCGCCGGCCCAATACATGCGCCACCATGAAAAACGGCACGCGGGCCGGCCCGATCGCCCGCCCGCGTGCCGTCGCGGCGCCGCGCCGCCTGCCCGCGCGTTACCGGCGCCGCACGACCATTAGCCGCGGCTCGGTCATGTCCTCGATCGCGTAACGGATCCCTTCGCGGCCGAGGCCCGAATCCTTCACGCCGCCGTACGGCATGTTGTCGACGCGGAATGACGGCACGTCATTGATCACGACGCCGCCGACCTCCAGCTCGTCCCACGCGCGCTGCGCATGCGCGAGCGAATCGGTGAACACGCCGGCCTGCAGCCCGAAGTCGCTGTCGTTCACGCGCGCGAGCGCCTCGTCGAACCGGTCGAACTTCTCGAGGATCGCAACGGGGCCGAATGCCTCCTTCCGGTACAGGTCCTGCTCGCGCCCGACGTTTTCCAGCAGCGTCGCCTCGAACATCGCGCCATCGACCTTGCCGCCCGCGACGATCTTCGCGCCCGCCGCGACGGCCGCGTCCATCCAGCCCGACAGCCGGCGCGATTCGGATTCGGAGATCATCGGGCCGACGAACGTCGACGGATCCTTCGGGTCGCCCATCTTCAGCGAACGCGTCTTCGCGATCAGCTTGTCGCGCAGCGCGTCGTACAGGTCGGCATGCACGAGGATCCGCTGCACGCCGATGCAGCTCTGGCCCGACTGGTAATACGCGCCGAACGCAAGGCGCTCGACCACGTAGTCGAGCTGGTCACGCTGGTCCGCATCGACGATCGCGGCCGCATTGCCGCCGAGTTCCAGCACGACTTTCTTCTTGCCGGCCTTCTCCTTCAACGCCCAGCCGACGGCCGGCGAACCCGTGAACGACAGCAGCTTGAACCGCTCGTCGGTCGTGAACAGGTCGGCGCCATCGCGATGCGCGGGCAGCACCGAGAATGCGCCCTTCGGCAAGTCGGTTTCCGCGAGCACCTCGCCGATGATCAGCGCGCCGATCGGCGTGCGGCTCGCCGGCTTCAGCACGAACGGACAGCCGGCCGCGAGCGCGGGCGCGACCTTGTGCGCGGCGAGATTCAGCGGGAAGTTGAACGGCGAGATGAACGAGCACGGGCCGACCGGCACGCGCTTCGTGTAGCCCGTATAGCCCTGCGCACGCGCGGAGATCTCGAGGTTGATGATCTCGCCGTCGATCCGCACCGATTCCTCGGATGCCACGCGGAACGTGTCGATCAGCCGCGTCACTTCGCCCTTCGAATCGTTGATCGGCTTGCCGGCCTCGATGCACAGCGCCTCGGCCAGCTCGTCGAAGCGCTCGCGAAAGCGCGCGACGCAATGGTCGAGCACGGCCTGCCGCTTGTAGGCCGGCAACTCGCGCATCGGCTTCGCGGCATCGACCGCCGCGCCGATCGCCGCGTCGATGGCCTTCGCATCGGCCAGCGCGACGCGCGTCGCGACCTTGCCGCTGAACTTGTCGGTCACCTCCAGATCGGTGTTCGCGTAGACGGCCTCGTTGGCGAGGTAGTACGGATAGGTTTCCTTCAACATGGAACGACTCCTTCCTGTGAACGTGACATTCAGAGTTGTGCCGACAGGCGCTTGATCTCGCGGTTCAGCACGCGCTCGTTGTCCGAATAGTCGATCGGCACGTCGATTACGTGCACGCCCGGCGACGAGAAACACTCGCGCAGCAGCGGCTCGAGATCGTCGGCCGATTCGACGCGATGCCCGTGCGCACCGTAGCTTTGCGCATACGCGACGAAATCGGGGTTCTGCAGCGTCATCGCGAAATCGGGGAAATTCATGTTCTCCTGCTTCCACCGGATCATCCCGAACGCGTCGTCGCGCAGGATCATCACGACGAGGTCGAGCTTCAGCCGCACGGCCGTTTCGAGCTCCTGCGAATTCATCATGAAACCGCCGTCGCCGCACACGGCGATCACCTTGCGCTGCGGATGCACGATCTTCGTCGCGATCGCCGACGGCAGGCCCGCGCCCATCGACGCGAGCGCGTTGTCGAGCAGCAGCGAATTCGGCTCGTGCGCGCGCCAGTAGCGCGCGAACCAGATCTTGTACATCCCGTTGTCGAGACAGACGATGCCGTCGACCGGCATCGCGTTGTACAGATCGTTGACGATCCGCACCGGGTACATCGGGAAGCGCCGATCGTGCTGGCCCTTCTCAAGATGCGCGTCGAAATGCGCCTTGATCATCCGGAAGCGCTCGAAATCCCAGTGCGATTGCGGCGTCACCGCTTCCTTCATCTGCCACACCGCGTTCGCGATATCGCCGACCACCTCGATCTGCGGGAAGTAGACGGGATCGACCTGCGCGCCGAGGAAGTTCACGTGGATCACGGTCTTGTCGTCGGTACGCATGAAGAACGGCGGCTTCTCGATCACGTCGTGGCCGACGTTGATGATGCAGTCCGCATGCTCGATCGCGCGGTGCACGAAATCGCCGTCG
Source organism: Burkholderia sp. AU27893 (assembly GCF_002223205.1). NCBI lineage: Bacteria > Pseudomonadati > Pseudomonadota > Betaproteobacteria > Burkholderiales > Burkholderiaceae > Burkholderia > Burkholderia sp. AU27893. The sequence goes on from NZ_NKFD01000004.1 coordinate 1,930,771, forward strand.
GACAGCGTCGCGTTGCCGAGCCAAAGCGGGTGCGTCTCGTCGATCACGCCCTTGCCCATCTGCGTCGTGAAGAACGGGATGCCCGTCTTGTCGACGAATTCGAGCAGCATCTTGCAGGTGGTCTTGCGGTTGCCGCCCGCGCCGATCATCAGGAGCGGATGGCGCGCGGACTGAATCGCGTCGACCGCGTGCGCGACCGCCTTCTCCTCGGCCACCGGCCGCCGGCTGTAGCTGCGCGGGATCGGCTTGCCGTCGCCCTCCTCGTGCGCGATGTCTTCCGGCAGCTCGAGGTGCGCGGCGCCCGGGCGCTCTTCCTCCGCGCGGCGGAACGCCTCGCGTATGGCCGACGGGATGTTGCCGATCGACACGATCTGCCGCGTGAACTTCGTGAGCGGCTGCATCATGTCGACCACGTCGACGATCTGGAAGTGGCCCTGCTTGCTGGACTTGATCGGCTTCTGCCCGGTGATCATCAGCATCGGCATGCCGCCGAGCTGCGCATAGGCGGCGGCCGTCACGAAGTTCGTCGCGCCGGGCCCGAGCGTGGCGATACACACGCCGGTGCGGCCCGTCAGGCGGCCGTAGGTGGCGGCCATGAACCCGGCCGCCTGCTCGTGCCGGGTCAGCACGAGCTTGATCTTCGATCGCCGCAGCGATTCGAGCAGATCGAGGTTTTCCTCGCCGGGAATGCCGAACACGTACTCGACGCCTTCGGCTTCCAGCGCCTTCACGAACAGATCCGATGCTTTCATCAGAATTTGCTCCGAGAAACCCCGCCCTTGATGGCGGGAAGGACAGGGGTGCTGTTGACAGGCAGCTTCTTCCACGGGTTAGGATCACCGGCATGATCCTTGTCTACCGCTACCGCGTGAAGTCGCTCAACGGCTTGCTCAACAAGCAGAGCCGTGCGGTGAACTACGTCTGGAACTTCTGCAATGACACGCAGAAGCACGCGCTCAAGTGGAACAAGAGGTGGCCAACGGGTTTTGATTTGAATGTGCTGACCACGGGTAGCAGCAAGGAACTCGGCATCCACTCGGGCACGATCAACGCGACGTGCGAGCAATATGCGAAGTCGCGCAGTCAGCACCGACGCCCCTACCTGCGCTATCGCGGCAGGAAATCGCTGGGCTGGGTGCCGCTGAAGGGCCGTGACCTGAAGCGCGAAGGCGAAGCATTCCGCTTTGCCGGCAACACGTTTCGTGTGTTCAACAGTCGACCGCTTCCGGAAGGCAAGATCAAGGACGGGACCAACTTTGCGCAGGATGCGCGCGGCAACTGGTTTCTCAACATCGCGATTGAGATGCCCGATGTTCAGGCCCGCCCAATCCGTTCCGGGGTCGGCATCGATCTCGGCCTGAAAGACTTCGCCACACTTTCGACCGGCGAGAAGCTGCCTAACGATCGGTTCGGTCGACGAGCGGCGGAAAAGCTGGCGAAAGCGCAGCGAGCGCGAAAGCATAAGCGGCACATCGCGAAGCTGCACGCCAAGGTGGCGAATGCGCGTGCCGATTTCCAGCACAAGCTCGCGCTCGATCTGGTGCGGCGCTTCGATTACATCGCGGTCGGCAACGTGTCGCCCGCGAAACTCGCCAGAACCAGGATGGCGAAGAGCGTCTACGACGCATCCTGGTCGTCCTTCCGAAACAAGCTCCGCTACAAAGCGATCGCGCACGGTGCCACGTTCGAGGAAGTCGACGAAAGCGGTTCCACCCAGTCCTGTTCGGCGTGCGGGTCGCAAGACAGCACGACGCGGCCGAAAGGTATCGCGGGACTGCGAATAAGAGAGTGGGCCTGCAGTGGATGTGGTGTCGTGCATGATCGTGATATCAACGCTGCGTTGAACATTCTCCGATGCGGACGTGCATCGCCAGGTGTGGGAATCCTCCGCCTTTAGGCGGACGAGGACGTCAAGGGGACTCTCGGTTATGCCGCCTGCCCGGCCTACGGACACGCGGCGTTCAGGACGCGCGCCGGCCTACGGCACGCGGACGCCTTACCTACTGGACACAGACCACGGCACTGCTCGCCGCGCAAGATGCATGCTCGATGCGTAATGCGGGGCGGCGCCTCCGGATGCCGGAGGACGAACGGACCCGCCCGCGCGCGGCAAGCGCGCACGGGCGGCAAAGACGTTTTTGATTGTAGACGGATTCGCGGAATTCCGACTTCGACCGGACGGCCATCTCCGGCGCGCAAAGGTCGGCCTGACGGCCAGTCAACGCCGCGCGACGCGCCCGCCGGGCTGTAATGGCAACGATGTTCCATTCAATAGACATGTGAACCATGGTTGACACATTGCCATTCCTGCCCTACAGTGCTCCTGCATTCAGCATCCGGACCACCGACGTCTTCGACGCCTGGTTTGCCGGCCTGCAGGATCGCGTCGCGAAGCGCCGCATCCAGGCACGCATCGACCGCCTCTCGATGGGCAATCCGGGCAACTGGAAGTCCGCCGGCTCGCCGGTCGTCGAGATGCGGATCGACCACGGCCCCGGCTATCGCGTCTACTACGTCCGGCGCGGAACGATCTGGGTCATCCTGCTCTGCGGCGGCGATAAATCGACGCAACAGGCCGACATCCGCGCCGCGCACGCGATGCTCGCGCATCTCGACATGGAGTAACCGATGGACAAGATCAATACCCGGCCGTGGGATTCGGCCGATCATCTGAAAACCGAAGACGACATGGCCGACTACTTCGAAGCGTGCCTGCAGGAAGGCGGCGACGATCCGGCCTTCATCGCGCATGCGCTCGGCGTGATCGCACGGGCACGCGGCATGTCGCAGGTCGCTCGCGATGCGGGCCTGTCGCGCGAAGGGCTGTACAAGGCGCTGTCGCACGACGGCAACCCGAGCTTCGGCACGATCCTGAAGGTCATCAAGGCGCTCGGCCTGCAACTGCACGGCTCGAAAGCGCACGCCTGACGCGCGGGCGCGGCCCGTCTCGCCCGCCGCGCGATACCCGTGGCCGTGTCAGTGCAGCCAGCCGGCCGCCCAGCGCGGCACCAGCGACACCAGATACAAGCCGAGCCCGATCAGCCCGCCGACCAGCGTGCCGTTGATGCGGATGTATTGCAGATCCTTGCCGATGTTCAGCTCGATCTGCCGCGACATCTCGCGCGCATCCCAGTTGCGCACCGTGTCGCGGATGTGACGCATCAGGAAATCCGCGAAATCCGGCGCGATCTCGTGCACGGCCTTCTCCACGTGCTCGTTCAGCGACGCACGCAATGCCGGGCTCTCCGCGAGCCGCGCACCGAGCCAGCCGCCGAGCATCGCGGCCTGCCGGTGCAGCGCCGAATCGGGGCGCGCGAGATCGGCCTTCAGCCACGCGCGCAACTGATCCCACAGGTCGCGCACATAGTCGTTGAACGCAGCGCCGTCGCGGATATAGCGCTTGATCTCCTCGCCCTTCTCGATGAACGCGGGATCGTGCTTCAACCGCTCGGTCAAGCGCAGGACCGTCCGGTCGAAACGTTGCCGCAGCTCGTGCTCGGGATCGGCCGCCACGCCCTCCAGCACGCGGCTCACCGCGCTCGCGAGCATCCGCGCGCCGTTCTCGCCGAACCACTGCGTCGGCATGATCTTCTCGACCTTCGGGTACTGCGTCTTCAGCCATTCGACGATGAAGCCCGCGATCACCTCGCGGTTCTCCTCCTTGTCGAGCACGTCGACCACCTGTTCGATCGCATCGTCGAGCAGCGCCTGGTGGCGGCCGTCCTTCGTCAGCGTGTCGAGGATCGCGCCGGCCGATTGCGACAGGTCGACCCGGTCGATCACCGCGCGAAACGCGTCATGGACGAACGACTGAATCCGCGCGTCGTCGGTCATGTCGAGCGCGAAACTCATCAGCTTCGTCACATAGCCGCCGAGCGCCTCCGTGTTCGCCGGCTCGCCGAGCCACGCGCCGAGTTTCTGCGCGGGGTCGTGTTGGCGAATCTGCGCGGCGAGTGCGTCGGGGCCGAGGAACTTCTCGCGCACGAACACCGCGAGGTTGTCGGCGATCTTGTCCTTGTTCTTCGGAATGATCTCGGTGTGGCGCGACACGAACGGGATCGGCACGCGGCGAAACAGCGCGACGACCGCGAACCAGTCGGCGAGCGCGCCGACCATCGCGGCTTCGGCCACGGCCTTGACGCCGTCGACCCACGGGCCGCGCGGCAGCAGAATCGTCGTGACGAACACCGCGACGGCGGCCAGCAACAGCCACAGGGCACGGCGCTTGCTGCGTTTCAGTTCGAGGGCTTTGTCTGGCGTCATGGGCAACGGGTCGGGCGAACGATGCCGCTAATATGCACCGGTTGCGGGGCTGCCGACAAACATTGCGACACGCGTCGAGCGTGCCGGACGCCGCCGGATCGGATCGGCGGATTGCACACGGCGCCGGCCGGCATCGTTACCGCATGCCGGGCCGGACGACCGAGCGCCCGCTACATGAACGTCTTCAGGTTCACCGCCGGATCCGCAAGCTTCACCGGGTCCGGCACCGCCCCGGCCGCGATCAACCGGCGCGATGCGCCGATGTCGCGCCCCAGGTTCGCCGCCGCCACCGCGACGATCCTGCCGTCATCCCCCAGCCCGAACACCGTGAACGCCCCATTCGCCGGATCGCCGCGCACGACGATCGTGCGCTCGCTGCCGAACAGCCCGAGCATCTGCAGGTTGCAGTCGTACTGATCCGACCAGAGCCACGGCAGCTCGGCATAGGTCTCGTCCGCGCCGAGCAGGTTCGCGGCCGCAACCGCCGGCTGGTTCTCGGCCACCTGCCACGATTCGATCCGAACGTGACGCCCGAGCAACGGATTGAAGTGCATCGTCACCTCGCCCGCCGCGAAGATCGCGGGATCGACCGTGCGGCAGCCCGCGTCGACGCGAATCCCGTTGTCGACATCGAGCCCCGCCGCCTGCGCCAGCTCGACATTCGGCACCACACCGATGCCGACCACGACGAGATCGGCCGGCACGTCGCCACGATCTGTCTCGACGATTGCGCCGCCGCCCGAGGCGCGCCGGATCGCGCGCGGCAGCGTCGTCATCTGGAAGACCACGCCCCGCGCGTCGTGCAACCGATGCGCATACGCACCGACCACTTCCGGCAACGCACGTTGCAGCAGGCGCGGCGCCGGATCGATCACCGTCACGTCACACCCGAGCTGGCGCGCCGCCGCTGCGACCTCCAGCCCGATGAACCCGCCGCCGAGTACCGCCACGCGGCGGCCCGGCACAAGCTGCGCGCGCAACGCACGTGCATCGTCGACCGTGCGGACGTAATGCGGCGTGACGCCTGCGTCGATCTCACCACCGAACATGCGCACCCGCGAACCCGTCGCGAGCACGAGCCGCGCATAAGCCAGCGTCGTGCCGTCGTCGAGCCGCACGCGCTGCGCATCGCGCTCGATCGCATCGACACGCGTACCCAGCCGCAACTCGATGCGCTGCGCGTCGTACCACGCCGCGTCGCGCACGAACGCACGCTGCTCGCCGCCGTCCGTCAACAGTGCATCTTTCGACAGCGCAGGCCGGTCGTACGGCAGCGCGCGCTCCGCGCCGATCATCACGATGCGCGCCGCCGGGTCGCGCTCGCGCAGCGCTTCGGCCGTGCGCCGCGCGGCATGCCCGGCGCCGACGATCACGAACGGATCAGCCGACATTGACTTCCACCTGCCCGTCGACGATCCGGATCGGATAGGTCCGCACCGGCTCCGTGATCGGTGCGCATTTCGGCGCGCCGGTGCGGATGTCGATCAGCCCCTGGTGCAGCGGGCATTCGACGCAGCCATCCTCCACATAGCCTTCGGACAGCCGCGCGTGGCCATGCGTGCAGAGGTCGTGCATCGCGAACAGTTCGTCGCCGATCCGGAACACCGCGATCGGCTTCTGGCCGGCGACGCGCGCCGCCGGTTCGTCTTCGGAGAATTCGTCGAAAGCGCCGAGCGGATGCCACTCGGCGAGCGTTGCTTCGGTCATGTCAGTTCCTTGCTTCCGTATCAGATCGGGGTGGCGAGCAGTGTCTGCACGCGCGACGTGTCGTAGATCACCCGCTTGGTCTTGTAGCGCAGCCCGTCCGGCGTGCGCACGACCGTGTCGTAGTACTTGCCGGCCTGGTACACGTTCGACTCGCCGTTGCTGCGCGTCTGCACGACGACGTAGTTGCTCTCGGTGTCGATCTCGCCGTCGCGTTCCGCGACGATCGTCAGGCCCGACGTCATGTGCCGGTACGTATGCTCTTCGTAGATGTTCGCGTGCCGCAGCGACACCACGCGGTCGCGCAGCATCCGCTGGTTCGTGCAGTGGACGATCCCGACCGGCAGCCCGAGGTCGGCGTTCTCCTTCGGCACGATTTCGTAAGTGCAGTCCTCGGTGAACATCGTTGGCCAGGCTTCGAGCCGGTCGTTGTCGAGGTGCCCGATATAGCGGTTCTGGAGCATGTAAATCTCGAACCACGTCTTCATGTCTTCCGTCAGGTTTTCCATCATTGCGCGCTCCCGCTTCAATAGCCCATCAGCTTCTGGTAGCCGACCCAGAACTTGCGGATCAGGCTTTCGGTGATCACCGTGTCCTGCTGGTCCGGATTGCCGCGCGACATCTCGATCACCGACGTCGCGTCGCCGTCGCGCACCGTGCCGCGCTGCACGAGCTCGGTCGCCTCCGTGTCCTCCATCGAGATGTAGCCGGCCGGCCCGACGAGGTTCGCCTGCTTGATGCGCAGCGCACGCAGCTCGGGCGTATCGTCCACGTAGCCGAAGAAGTGGAAGATCAGTTCGAAGTTGTCGGGGCCTTTCGGCAGGATCTGCCGTGCGACCAGCGTGTTGTGGATCTGCTGGATCACGAGCTGCGGGAAGATCGGCTGGATATGGTTCGTGCAGTCCTCGTCGTATTCCGACACGAGGTCGAGAATCGATTCGTCTTCCAGATGAAAGCCTTCGTCGAACGAGCGGATGTTCTGCTGCTTGTACGCGGCCGACGTGTCGTCGCCCGTCTTCGTCACCGTGATGATGCTGTGCAGCCCGTGGTTCGCATCCGGAATCGAGCGCGCCTTCATCCCGACGCGGAAGATGTTGAAGGTCGTATGGAACAGGTGCAGCATGCTCGCGTGATAGGGATCCTTCACGTTCTCCATGTACAGCTTCCAGTTCGACTTCGAATACTGGCGCGTGCAGCCGAGATACTCGATCGGCTTGTGGAAGATCCGGTCGATCCACGGGCGCATCTGCTCGCCGAGATAGTCGGGCAGCGGCATCACGTCGTCGCTGAAGGTGGCGAACACGAGCCCGCGGTAGCTGTCGACGCGCAGCTTGCGCAGCCCGTGCTGCTTCGGGTCGAAGTCGGCCGGCATCCCGGACATCCCCTTCTGGCCGCGCCGGAACGGCACGCCGAGCAGGTTGCCCGAATTGTCGAAGCTCCACTGGTGATAGACGCACGTGTGCGAGCTCGCGTTGCCGCGCGACTTGCGGCACACCTGCGCGCCGCGGTGCGCGCAGCGGTTCACCCACGCGGAAAGCGCACCGTCCTCGGTACGCGTGACGACCACCGGCGTGTCGCCGACGAACGTGCTCTTGAAGTCGCCGTCGTTCGGGATTTCCGCTTCCAGCGCGACGAAGTTCCACGTCGGGCCGCGGAAGATGCGTTCCTGCTCGCGATCGTAGACCGCGCGCGAGCTGAACACCTTGTACGGCACGCGCGAGCCGTCGTCGTGCGGAAAGCTCACGTCGGACGCGTCGTCGCGCGCGGCGAAAACGACGGGCGATTCTGTCTGCTCCATGTCGGACTCCTTGTCGATCCGTTGCGTTGAATGCATGGAGCCGATTTTTGAAAAGCTAATATTCGCCGTCTATCCGGAAAGTGCGATTGCGGCAGCGCAATATCCACTTTCGGCGGATTTCTGCGCTAGCATGACGGCACACACGACCCGGCGCACGATCGCGACCCATTGATCGGATCGACGCGCACGCCGTCCACACCAAGGCTGATGCCCATGTCCCCAACGTCGTTCGAGCCGCTCGCGCTGCGCGCGCACCGGCTGTTCGAATCCCGCGATCTCGACGAGACGCGCGAGCGCATCTCGCGCGTGATGCAGCCGCATGCGCTGCTGCCGAACGGCCGCACGCGGGGTGCGTCGCACATGGATTTCGTCAGGCTCGGCGGGCTCGGGATCGGCACGATCGCGTTCGGCGACGCGATGCGCGTGCAGGTCGACGCGGTCGACGGCTACTACCTGCTGATGTTCTGCCTGTCCGGTCAGGCCGAGGTGCGCGCGATGGGGCGGCAGCTCGGCGTCGACGGCCAGACCGGCGTGCTGTGTGCGCCCGGCGAACGCTTCGACGCGGTGCTGTCCGCCGATTGCGAGCAGTTCGTGCTGCGCATCGACGCGGCGACCGTCGGCTCGCTGACCGGCGACCCGCGCGCGACGCTCGATCCCGTGCTGCATGTCAGCGACGCGGCGCTCGCCGCGTGGCGCCAGCAACTGATGCTCGTCGCCCGCTCGCCCGAACTGCTCGAACGCGCGAACGCGAACCCGCGCGTCGCCTCCCAGCTCGAGCATCTGCTGATCGACCTGTTGATCGAAGGCCACCCGCCGTCCGTGCTGCAGGCGTCGCACCGCGACCCGGCGCCGGGCTTCGTGCGGCGCGCGCAGGAGTTCGTGAACGCGCACTACGCGCAACCGCTGCAGCTCGCCGATATCGTCCAGGCCGCCAACGTGCCGGAACGGACGCTGCGCGACGCGTTCCTGCAGTTCCGCGGAATGAGCCCGATGCAATACCTGCGCGCGACGCGGCTCGACCACGCGCGCGAGCTGCTGCGCGGCGCGGTGTCCGACCGGCGGATCGCCGATGTCGCGCTCGATTGCGGGTTTACGCACCTGGGGCGCTTCGCGATCGCGTATCGGGAGAAGTTCGGGGAATCGCCGTCGGAAACGCTCGACGGGAAGCGGTAACGTCGTCGCATGCTCGCGCGGCCGGTGGCTTGCGTCACCGGCAAAGCGCTCATTCGACAGCGCATGAGACCACGGCGCCCTCCCCGTATCTGTCGGTGCTCACCGAAACAGACCGTTAGTTGCAATTTATAGAGATGACGACGACCGTCACCCCACCGGCACGATCATCGCCCGCGCAATCGCGCAAAACGCGGCCGTCGCCGCGCTTTCGCCGTGCAGCCGGCGGCTCATGATGATCGGCGACGTCGCGGCCGGCTCCGGCAACCGCCGGTAGACCACGCCCTTCACGCGCACGCCCTCCACGCTCTCCGGCACCAGCGACACGCCGACCTGCGCGGCCACCAGCCCGAGCGCCGTCTGCAGCTCGCGCACCTCGTGAACGGCCGCCGGCACCAGCGCGCCGTCGCGCAACGCCGACAGCTGCTGATCGGCGAAGCTCGGCCGCGGCGTGCTCGGATAGACGATCAGCGTCTCGTTCGCGATGTCCGCGAGCGTCAGCGGCCGGGCCGGATCGGCGAGCCGATGCCCGACCGGCAGCGCCGCGATCAGCTTTTCCTCGATCAGCGCCTCGCGCACCAGCTGGTCGTCGTCGAAGCGCAGCCGGCCGAAGCCCACGTCGATCCGCCCGCCCTTCAGCGCGCCGAGCTGTTCGAGCGTGAACATTTCGATCAGCGACAACTCGACGTCCGGCTGCGCCTCGCGAAACGCGCGGATCACGTCCGGCAGCGCGCCGTACAGCGTCGACGGCACGAAGCCGATCACGATCCGCTCCGACAGCTGCGCGAGCCGCCGCGTCAGCGGGCCGAGCTCGTCGGCCTGGTCGACGAGGCGCTTCGCCTGCGCATAGAACACGCGCCCCGCATCCGTCAGTTTCAGCGGCCGCGCGCCGCGCTCGAACAGCGGCAGTCCGATTTCGTCCTCGATCGCCTGGAGCTGGCGGCTGAGCGGCGGCTGCGTCATGTGCAGCCGCTCCGCCGCCCGCGTGATGTTCATTTCCTCGGCGACGGCGATGAAGTAGCGGAGCTGACGCAATTCCATTTCATGCCTCAAAGGTATGGAAGTAGTCGGAAAGAGTGTTGGACGACGCGGGGCGGGAATTCCTACCATGTGCACCAACAGGAGGAATCGCATGATAGCAACTGCCGCCACCATCGAACGCATCGAGACGCTGCTCGTCGACGTGCCGACGATCCGGCCCCACAAATTGTCGGTCGCGACGATGAACTGTCAGACTCTCGTGCTGGTGCGTATTCGATGCACGGACGGTATCGAAGGCGTCGGCGAGGCGACCACCATCGGCGGTCTCGCGTACGGCGAGGAAAGCCCCGAAAGCATCAAAGTCAACATCGACACCTACTTCGCACCGCTGCTGCAGGACATGGACGCGACCCGCCCGGGCGCTGCGCTGGCGCGCGCACGCAAGCTGTTCCAGGGCAACCGCTTCGCGAAGTGTGCGATCGAAACCGCGCTGTTCGACGCGCAAGCGCGCCGCCTCGGCGTGCCGCTGTCGGAACTGTTCGGCGGCCGCCGAACCGATGCGGTCGATGTCGCCTGGACGCTCGCGAGCGGCGACACACAGCGCGACATCGCGGAAGCCGAAGCGATGCTCGACGCGCGCCGCCACCGCGCGTTCAAGCTGAAGATCGGCTCGAACGCCGTGGCCGACGACGTTTCACACGTGATCGCGATCAAGCGCGCGCTCGGCGAACGCGGCGACGTGCGCGTCGACGTGAACCAGGCGTGGAGCGAAACCGACGCGATCTGGGCCGGCGCGCGCTTGGCGGAAGCCGGAGTGAGCCTGGTCGAGCAGCCGATTGCCGCAACCAACCGCGCGGGGCTGAAACGCCTCGCGCAACTGGCGCAGGTGCCGATCATGGCCGACGAGGCGCTGCACGGCCCCGTCGATGCATTCGCGCTCGCGCAGGATCGCGCAGCCGACGTGTTCGCGGTGAAGATCGCGCAATCGGGGGGCCTGCAGGGTGCGGCGAGCGTCGCGTCGATCGCGGCGGCGGCCGGCATCGAACTGTACGGCGGCACGATGCTCGAGGGCGCGGCCGGCACGATGGCGTCCGCGCAACTGTTCAGCACGTTCGACTCGCTGAAATGGGGCACCGAGCTGTTCGGCCCGCTGCTGCTCACCGAGGAGATCCTCGTCGAGCCGCTGCGCTACGCGGATTTCAAGCTGCATCTGCCGGCAGCGCCCGGCCTCGGCATCACCTTCGACTGGGCCCGCATCGAACGGATGCGACGCGACGCCCGCTGACCCCACACGACAACCGAAACCGGAGACACAGATGAACAAGCAAGCCATCGACGCACTGCTGAAGACCTTCGACGATGCCGCCGAGAAGCCGGGTAACCCGCGCGTGCGCGCGATCGTCAACCGGATCGTGAAGGACATCTGCTACACGATCGAGGACTTCGACGTGCAGCCGAGCGAATTCTGGACGGCGCTGAACTACCTGAACGAAGCCGGCCGCGAATTCGGGCTGATCGCCGCGGGCCTCGGCCTCGAGCGCTTCCTCGACGTGCGCATGGACGAAGCCGAGGAAAAGGCCGGCATCCAGGGCGGCACGCCGCGCACGATCGAAGGGCCGCTGTATGTCGCCGGTGCGCCGGAATCGGTCGGCCATGCGCGTCTCGACGACGGCACCGATCCGGGCCAGACGCTCATCATGCGCGGCCAGGTGCTCGGCCAGGACGGCGCGCCGATCGCGAACGCACTGGTCGAGGTGTGGCACGCGAACCATCTCGGCAACTACTCGTACTTCGATCAGTCGCAGCCCGCGTTCAACCTGCGCCGCTCGATCCGCACCGATGCCGAAGGCCGCTACAGCTTCCGCAGCGTGCTGCCGGTGGGCTACAGCGTGCCGCCGGGCAGCAAGACCGAGCAACTGCTCGACCAGCTCGGCCGCCACGGCCATCGCCCGGCACACATTCACTTCTTCGTTTCGGCGGACGGTTATCGTAAGCTGACGACGCAGATCAACATCGATGGCGATCCGCATCTGTGGGACGACTTCGCCTTCGCGACGCGCGACGGCTTGATCCCGCCGGTGAAGCAGGCCGAGGGCGCGGAAGGCAAGCCGTATGGCGTCGACGGGCAGTTCGCGCTGATCGATTTCGACTTCTCGCTGCTCAAGGAAAAGCCGGACGTGCCGGGCAGCGAAGTCGAGCGAGCCCGCGCGCAGGCGTGAGTGGCCTTCCGATTCGACGAACCGATAACGCAAGGAGTGCAGGATGCTGTTTCATGTGGAAATGACCGTCCGTCTGCCGACGGACATGGATCCGGTCAAGGCGGCCACGCTGAAGGCGGAAGAAAAAGCGATGTGCCAGCGGCTGATGAACGAAGGGACCTGGCGGCATCTGTGGCGGATCGCCGGGCAGTATGCGAACGTCAGTATTTTCGATGTGGAAAGCGTACAGCAGCTGCATGACCTGCTGAGCCAGCTGCCGCTGTTTCCGTATATGGAGATGGAAGTGCGGGCGCTGTGCCGGCATCCGTCTTCGGTACGGGAAGACGACCGGTAAGCAAGCAGTCGAGCACTGACAAGAAAGACGGGCGGCCTGCGATTGCCTCGCAGGCCGCCCGTTTCATTGCGTCAGCCGCAGCGGTTGATCGGGTTGCCGCGCAGCCTACTTCTTCTCCGCCTCCATCTTGTCGGCGACGTCGTCGCCATACACCTTCGCGACGCGTCGCGCGACGATCGCCTCCATCAGCGTCTTGTCGAAATCGTCGGCGGCTTTCCAGCCGCTGCCCTCCTTGACGAACGTGAAATCGCCCTTCAACTGCAGCATCGACGGCGCGCCGATCGCACCGAGCAACCGGTCGCGATAATCGATCAGCAACGGACACGACACGCGGTCGCCATCGATCGGCTTGCAGTCGGCGGCCGGCATGACACCGAACACGCTGCTCGTCAGCGTCGTCGGCGTGTCGTCGCCGAACCTCGGCTTGCCGTAGCGCGGCATGCGCGCCGACACGTCCTTGTCGAGTTGCGCGACGCTTGCCATGAAAGCCGCGCTGATGACGTCGCGGCCAAGCGGTGCGCCGAGCTTCGGATCGAGCCCCTGCGCACTGTAGCGAGCCGTCACGTATTCGGGCGAGAACGTCTGCACGACAAAGGCGCTCTTGTCCTTGTCGTCGTGCCGGACCACATAGCCGAGCGTCGCGTGCTCGTCGGCGATACTCACGTCCGCCAGGCAGCCGCGCGCCCGATTGGCCTCGTCGTAGCCGACTTCACGGGGGTTGCTGACGTGCGGGAACGACTTGGTACCCCGGTCGAGCATTTGCATCGGGTTCCTGCGCATCATGTCCCTGCGCGCGTCGAACAACAGCGAATTCAGCGCCTTGGTGGTACTCGACGCGCCGCATGCGGGCGCCGATGCGGGCCACAACAGGTAGGCGCCCACCGCGAGCGCCGCCGCCAGGCCGCCGAAGCCGATCAGCATCTGCTTCTTCTTTTGCTCACGCTGCATCGATGCGATCGTTTCGTTCCGACGCTGTTCGAACCGGGGCGGATCGATCTCCTCCAGCACCGTCATCAGGAAGATTTTCGCGTTGCCGCTCGCGTAGCAGCCATCCAGCAGTTCATGCGTGGCTTTCGCTTCGGCGTCCGCCGTCGTATAGCCCTCGGCAATCAGCCAGTCGAGCATTTTGCGCGGGGAATCGGTGTCGGGAAGCTCGGCCGGTGCGTCCCTCAGACGCTGGGTGACGCGCGCCGCCTGCTCCTCCGTCAGATAGCCGCCGGCTTCGAGTTCGATCAGCAGAACGGCGCGGTTGTCATCGATCGGTTCTGCGTGGCCCGGTGGTTCGAAAGTCATCGTTGTTGTTCTCCGTCGAGACGGATTCGCTGCACGGGCCATGCCGGCCTATTGTGCAGACGAATCGCGTCGATCTCCGGAAACTACTTGATTCGGGCGCAGGTGTCGATATGCCCGCGCGCCGCTTTCTCCCTCGGGCCGGCCATGCATCATCCATGCTCGTGCGCCAGATGCACCGCATACCCCGCCTTCCCCGGCACGATTTCTTCCTTCAGCGTCAACGCCGGAATGTCGTAATCGCCCGCGTTCTGCCGCCGGAACGGGATCGGCTGCGTGGTCCACAGTTCATCCAGACGCTTGCCGAGCGCCGCACGCGTTTCGTCGAAGCGCGCGTCGTTCATCTTCCCCGTCCGGTAGATCACGAACGGCGGCAGCACGTCGAAGCCTGGGTAATACAGCATCCCGTGCTGGATCGGGAACAGCACGTCGTCGATCGGCCCGTTGATGCCGCGCGGGCTGTAATGCGACTCCCACCCGCCTGCCGTGACGATCACCATCGCGCGCTTGCCGGCAAGCGAACCTTCGCCATAGCGATCGCCCCAGTGCGTATCGGAATGCTCGCCCACGCCGTAAGCGAAGCCGCATGCATACACGCGCTCGAACCAGCCCTTCATGATCGCCGGCATCGAGAACCACCACAGCGGAAACTGCAGGATCACCGCGTCGGCCCACTTCAGCTTCTCCTGCTCGCGTGCGATGTCTTCGCTTTGTGTACCCGCCGCGAACGCGCGCTTCGAGTCGAGCGACGGATCGAACCGCGCATCGGGCGCACGATCGGTCACGTCGTCCGCGTCGAACGCCGCCTTCCAGTTCATCGCATACAGGTCGGTCACCTGCACCGTGTGGCCGGCCGCTTCGAGATGCGCGACGGAGAAGTCGCGCAATGCGCCGTTCAGCGAACGCGGTTCGGGATGGGCATAGACGATCAGCACATTCATGTTCGGTACTCCGTTGATTGAATGACTGCAGGATGCCGCCGCCAACGGTATATTTGAAATGAATTCCTGATATTCCAGGTATAGCCATGAATAATCTCAGACGACTCGATCTCAATCTGCTCGTCACGCTGGACGTGCTGCTCGCCGAGCACAACGTCACGCGCGCGGCCGAGAAACTGAACATGTCGCAGCCGTCGGTGAGCGTGCAATTGCAGAAGCTGCGCGACGTGTTCGGCGATCCGCTGCTGCTGCCGGGGCCGCGTGGAATGCGGCCGACCGCGCGCGCGGAAGCGCTGCGCGAACCGTTGCGCGATGCGCTCGAAGCGGTCGAGCGCGCGGTCATTCCCGCCACGCCGTTCGATCCCGCGACCGCGACGAACACGTGGCGCGTGGCCGCGACCGACTACGGCGAATCGACGATCGTGCTGCCCGCGTTGAACACGCTGCGTTCGGCCGCGCCCGCCACGCGCCTCGCCGTGGTCGAGCTGGTACCGCCGCGCATCGAGCAGGACACCGAACGAAACGGCATCGATCTCGTCTTCCACATGACCGAAGCGTCGCCGCCCGGCATGCGGCGCTTGCCGCTGTTCGCCGAGCGTTACGTGCTCATCGGCCGTGCCGGGCACCCGAAGCTGAAGCGGCGCCCGACGCTCGCGCAGTTCGGCACGCTCGAGCACGTGATCGTGTCGCCCGACGGCGGCGGCTTCTTCGGCGTGACGGACGAAGCGCTCGCGAAGGTGGGCGTCAAGCGGCGCGTCGTGCTGTCGGTGCCGCATTTCCTGTTCGTGCTGTCGGCCGTGGCCAGCACCGATCTCGTCGCGATGGTGCCCGAGCGGCTGGTGCGCGACGTGCCCGCGCTGCGTGTCGTGGCCGCGCCCGTCGACGTGCCCGGCTACGAAATGTCGATGCTGTGGCACGAACGCGTGCATCGCGATCCGGCGCATCGGTGGTTGCGGGAGACGATCGCGGCAGCGGTGTAGATCGGTCGCCTGCCCGGGGCAGCCGCCCGCTTCGATCGCCATCGCACGAAATCCTTCATCCGGGGCTTGAAACCGCGCCAAACACTGTATATATTTACAGTGCTTTTGCACCATTTGACCCGAATTCCGTCATTCACAGACGAACGGACTTTTGTGAGGCGACCATGTTCCAGGCATCCGCATTCGATCCCGAGCAACCCGGCTTCAACCCCGTCCACTTCGAGCGCGCCGCGCAGCGGGCGGTCGTCGATCTGCAACGTGTCGCGGGCGGCCCCGCGCAGCGGGCGCTCGGCCTGCGGCGCCGCACCCATCCCGCGGCCGTGCGCACGATGAGCTGGCAGGCGCTGCTGAACGTCGAAGAGCTGGCATTCTCGAATGCCGGCTTCCTGAGCCGCAACGATCCGGCCGTCGTCGACGCGTTCATCCGGCTGCGCGACAGCCGCCTGGTCGCCGCGGATGTCGAGGAACCGGTCGACTGGCGCCGCGACGATGACGACCTGCCGGCCATCTACCTGATCGTCAAGGCGATGCTGGAAGCGGAAGAGGAAGAACGGGCCGAAGCGGCCTGAGCCGGGTGATGGCCAATCGCCGTCACGGTCTGTCGGGGTAGCGCCGCCACGTTACGTGGCGACGCGGCCGGCGTTGCGGCTCGTTTCAGTCCTGCGCCGGCGAATCGGTGCAGCAGACGGTGAGCCACGAACGGCCGCGCAGGCGGATCATCGCCACGCGGCGTACCTTCTCGGGTGGCCGTCGCAGCGACCGTCCGTTACAGCCGCGCGGCGAGCCGCGAGCCCTGATCGATCGCGCGCTTCGCGTCGAGTTCGGCGGCCAGTTCCGCGCCGCCGATCAGGTGCACCGAGCGCCCGGCCGCCTGCAGCGGCGCGAGCAACGCGCGCTGCGGCTCCTGCCCCGTGCAGAGCACGATCGTGTCGGCCTCGATCACTTCGTGATCGGTGCGCTGCTCGCCGTATGACACGTGCAGCCCGCGCGCATCGATCAGTTCATAGTTCACGCCGCCGATCATCTTCACCTGCTTCATCTTCAGCGTCGCGCGGTGAATCCAGCCGGTCGTCTTGCCGAGCCCCTTGCCGAGCGGCGCGGCCTTGCGCTGCAGCAGCGTCACTTCGCGCGCCGGCGCCGTCACCTGTGCACGCGTTACGCCACCGCGCGTCGCAGCCGGGTCGGTCACGCCCCACTCGGCCTTCCACTCTTCCAGATCGAGCGCCGGCGATTCGCCCTCCTGCACCAGATACTCGGCGACATCGAAGCCGATCCCGCCCGCCCCGACCACCGCGACACGCCGGCCGACCGGCTGCTTGCCCGCGAGCACGTCGATGTAGCTGAGCACATTCGGCCCGTCCTGCCCCGGGATCTTCGGGTCGCGCGGCGCGACGCCGGTCGCGAGCACGATCTCGTCGTAGCCGCCCGCGATCAGGTCGTTCGCGTCGACGCGGCGGTTCAGGTGCAGGTTCACGCCGGTCAGCTCGATCTGGCGGCCAAAGTAGCTCAGCGCTTCGTGGAACTCTTCCTTGCCGGGAATCCGCTTCGCCATGTTGAACTGGCCGCCGATCTCGGCCGCGCCGTCGAACAGGTCGACCTGATGGCCGCGCTGCGCGAGCACGGTCGAGCATGCGAGCCCGGCCGGCCCCGCGCCGACCACCGCGATGCGTTTCGGCCGCGCGGCGGGCGTGTATTTCAGTTCCGTCTCGTGGCACGCGCGCGGGTTCAGCAGGCACGACGCGATCTGGTTCTTGAACGCGTGATCGAGGCACGCCTGGTTGCAGCCGATGCACGTATTGATTTCGTCGGCACGACCCTGCGCGGCCTTGACGACGAACTCGGCATCCGCGAGCAGCGGGCGCGCCATCGACACCATGTCCGCGCAGCCGTCCGCGAGGATCTGCTCGGCCACTTCGGGGCGGTTGATCCGGTTGGTCGTCACGAGCGGAATGCCTACCTCGCCCTTCATCTTCTTCGTCACCCACGCGAACGCGCCGCGCGGCACCGACGTCGCGATCGTCGGCACCCGCGCCTCGTGCCAGCCGATCCCCGTGTTGATGATGGTCGCGCCCGCGCGCTCGACGGCCTTCGCGAGCTGCACGGTTTCGCTCCAGTCGCTGCCGTCCGGAATCAGGTCGAGCATCGACAGCCGGTAGATCAGGATGAAATCGCGGCCGACCGCTTCGCGCGTACGTTCGATGATCTCGATCGGCAGCCGGGTGCGGTTCTCGTACGAACCGCCCCACTGGTCGGTGCGCTTGTTCGTATGCATCGAGATGAACTGGTTGATCAGGTAGCCTTCGGAGCCCATGATCTCGACGCCGTCATACCCGGCTTCCCGCGCGAGCTTCGCGCAGCGGACAAACGCGCGGATCTGCCGCTCGACGCCGCGTGCGCTCAGTTCGTGCGGCGCGAACGGCGAGATCGGCGACTTGATCTTCGACGGCGCGACCGCGAACGGGTGATAGCCGTAGCGTCCCGTATGCAGGATCTGCAGCGCGATCTTGCCATCCTCCGCATGCACGGCATCCGTGATCTCGCGATGCCGCCGCGCGGCAGCCGACGTCATCAGCGTGCCGCCGAACGGCTTGGTCCAGCCGGCGACGTTCGGCGCGAAGCCGCCCGTCACGATCAGGCCGACGCCGCCGCGGGCGCGCTCGGCGAAATATTCGGCGAGCCGCGGCAGCGTCTTGCGGCTGTCCTCGAGGCCCGTGTGCATCGAGCCCATCAGCACGCGGTTCTTCAGCGTCGTGAAGCCGAGGTCGAGCGGGGCGAGCAGGTGGGGAAAGGTCGTGGTCATGATGAGCGTGCCGATGCGTGCCAGTAAGCGATGCGTGACATCGTAGGCGCGCGCTGCCTTGAACGTGAGGGGGCAAACAGCCATAATGCTTGTCATTTCCGGCCAAGACGACATGACCTCCCCTCTCGCCAAGGACCGCCTCGGGCTACGCCGGCCGACGATTCCGGTCGCCTATCCGCGCC
This sequence comes from Burkholderia sp. AU27893, assembly GCF_002223205.1. NCBI lineage: Bacteria > Pseudomonadati > Pseudomonadota > Betaproteobacteria > Burkholderiales > Burkholderiaceae > Burkholderia > Burkholderia sp. AU27893. The sequence continues at coordinate 1,949,433 of NZ_NKFD01000004.1, forward strand.
TGTTGCTGCAGGCGCTGGCCGCACGCGGCGTCGATCTGGCCGCCGTGCGCGCCGGCACGGGCCTGCGCGATGCGGTATTGGCCGAACCGGACGCGCGCGTCGCGCCGTCGCAATGGGGGCGGCTCGTGCTCAATGCGATCGCGATCGGCGGCGATCCGGGCATCGGGCTCGCGTTCGGGCTGCTGCTGAAGCCGACCGTGCACGGCTTTCTCGGCTATGCGACGCTGACCGCGCGGGACATCCGGGAAGCGCTCGCCGTCACGCAGCGCTACTTCCGGATGCGCAATCGCCAATATCGGCTGACCTATGCAGAAGACGAACGCGGCGCGACGCTCGAACTGCACGGCGTGCAGGCCAGCCCCGTGCTGCAGCATCACGTGATGTTCGAATTCGTGTTGACCGGGCTTGCGCAGAACATCTCTCAATGGGCCGGACGCACGTCGCCGCCGATCAAGCTGCAATTCGCGTGGCCGGAGCCGCCCTATTTCGCGCGCTATCGCGATCAGTTGCCGCCGGTCGAATTCGGCTGCGCCGCCAATGCGCTATGGATCGCGCACGACGTGCTCGACTGGCCGCTGCCGCTCGCCGACGAAGTCGCGCACCGGCAGGCGCTCGTGCAGGTGGAGCGCGAGTATGCGCAGGTGCGCCAGGAGGAAGGCGATCTCGTCGAACGCGTGCGCGCGGAGCTGGCACGCGGGGCTGGCGAATATCCTGGGCCGGAGACACTCGCTGACGCGCTGCTCGTATCCACACGCACGCTGCGGCGCCGGCTCGAGGAAGCCGGTTCGAGCTATCGGCAATTGCTCGATGAAGCCCGGTTTCGCGACGCGAAGCAGTTGCTTGCTGCGTCGGATCTCGACCTGAAGACGATCGCCGAGCGGCTGCAATTCACCGACCCGGCGAATTTCACGCGCGCGTTCCGGCGCTGGGCCGGGCAGACGCCGAGTGCTTACCGGGAGGCCGCGGGAGGACTGGACGAACCGGCGTCGTCAAGATAGATCGACGCACCGCCATCCCCCTCTTCCGCTTCGATCCGCACCTCCCCCGTCGCGGCGGCGATCGCGTCGTACACGTCGTCGGTCACGCACACCACCGGCACCGCGATCGCATACAGCTCGGCCGCCACGATCGCGCCGATCGAGATGATCAGGTCGCGCTCCTTCAGCACGATCGCGACTGGCCCCGTGCCGTTGCGCACGGCTTCCGCCAGCACGCTGCTGCTCGAACTCGAGCCCTTCGCGTGCGGCATCACCATCACCTTGCCGGCGAGGCTCGCGCCGGCCTGCGGATGGCCGCGATCGACGATCTTTCCCGCACCCGAGTCGTAGCCGCCCCAGAAGCTGAGCGGCTTGTCGAGCACGAACGGGCGCGCGCACGCGCTGCCCGGCACGAGCGTGTCGCCCGTCAAACCCTTGCGCGTGACTTCAGTCATCGAATCGCACCTTTCCTTCGTACGCCGAACGCACGCATTCGCGCATGCTGCCGTACGCGACCGTCACGCCGATGTTCGCGGGCGCATACGACGCCCATTTCCCCGAATTGGTCATCACGAGCCCCGACAGTTGCTTCATCACCGGCGTGATGTACGTGCAGGTATCGACGACGATCTGGATGCCGCGTGCCGCGAATTTCTCCGCGAGGCCGGCCTCCTCCAGTTCCCACAGGATGAATCGGCTCGTGTTCACGTAGAAATCGCAGGCCGGCTTGCCGTCGAACGCGTCGAGCAACGTGTCGAGCGTGCGAAATTCGGCCAGCGAGAAATGCGGCGTGCCGAGCGCCACCGCGACGAGTGCATCGCCGGCCGCGCCATGGTTCAGCGTGCGGCGGATCTCGTCGAGATCGGCCATCGCGACATCGACTGTGCGTTGCGCCGCTTGTCCATGCAGTGCGGCGTCGAGCGTGGGTGCCTCGGGCGTCACGCCGACCGCATGGAACAGCGCAACGGCCCCGCTCGATGCCGCAGCCGCACCCAGCGCCTTGAGTTCGTCTTCCGTGGTGTCCGCCGGCAGCCCGACGATCGCCGGCACGACCGCGCCCGCGATCCTGCCGATCAGCAGCCCGAGCGCGGCGAAATAGATGTCGCGCGACGCCAAGCGACTGAAATCCGGTGCGTTGAACACGATCCGCGCGGCGCGGTTCGCTTCGACATGCAGCCCCGCATACGGCGCACGCCCGGTGATCGCGGCGGCCAGGTCGAGAAAATCGCCGTACCGGCTCGTCCGCGCACCGAGCACCGAATTCGCGAACACGATCGCGTTCGATTCGGCCCAGGCGATCTGCTCGCCTTTCGCTGGACGGTTCTTCAGTTGATAGGGCGCGCACGTGAAGCTCGATTCGCAGCCGAGCTGCAGATGCGCGTCCATCAGGCGCTGCGCATCGCGCTCGATCGTGCGGTCGCCGTGGTACAGCTCGGGATGGATCAGGTCGAGCGACCCGACGTTCAACGTGGTCGGCACCGCGACCTTCGCGCCGGTGTCGACGAAATACTCGACGAAGTCGAGGCTGGTCTGGCCGTGGTAAAGGCAGCCGTCGATATGGGCAGACGTGATGTCGATCAGGTGCGGCGCGGACATCACGTGCGCCGTGCGCGCGACGATCCGCATCGCGCGCGCGACGCCCTCGCCGAAATCCCCGCGCAGCATCGCGCTGTCGCGGTCACTCAACTGCAGCATCGGTTACTCCTCTGACGCGTGCCGGCCGCGCCGGCTCGTGAAATCCGTCAGGGGACTCTACAACTGGAAATAAAAACTGTCCAGATCAGCACTTGACCGGACAGTTTCAAAAACCAATTTCCGCCATTTAGCGGCTCTGAAGCGACCAATGGCTCGAATTTAGCTCCAGTTTGCCGCCGGCCCGCCGTCTAGCGTTCCGCGGTCACACTGAACAGCTCGTCGCGCAGCGCCTTCGCGCGATCGCGGCCGAACTGCGTCTCGAATTCGTCCTGCGCGGCCTGCCAGGCGACTTTCGCTTCAGCGAACGTGCGCTCGCCCAGCTTCGTGAGGCTCAGCGCATGCGCGCGCGTGTCGTGCTCGGACGCGGCCGTCGCGACGAAGCCGTCGCGCTGCAGCGGCTTGAGCGCGCGCAGCAGCGTCGTGCGATCCATCACGAGCGTATCGGCGAGTTCACTCATCAGCAGGCCGGGCTGGCGCGTCAGGTTCGCCATGATCGAGAACTGGGCGGGCGTGACGCCGACCGGGGCCAGATGGCGCTCGTACAGTTGCGTGACGAAGCGCGCCGCCTGACGCAGCGCGAGGCAGTTGCACGCCTGGGCAATCGAGGTGTCGTTCATGTTTCGCAATTTATATGTGCATATGCATAAAGTCAATGTACACTCCGCCGTAACAAGGCCGGCGGCCGGCCTCGCGTCAAGGAGACGGACATGGACTACATCGACAAGCTGCGGATTTTCCGGTCGGTGGTGGAGATGCGCAGCTTCACGCGCGCCGCCGACATGCACGGCCTCGCACGGCCGGTCGTGTCGCGCGCGGTCGCGGATCTGGAAGCGCGCTTCGGCAGCCGGCTGCTGCACCGGACCACGCGCCAGGTGTCGCTGACCGAGACGGCCGAGCGCATCTACGAGCGCTGCGCGGCCGTGCTCGACGAACTCGACTCGCTCGAGGCGGAAGCGCAGTCGCCGACGCGCGAGCCCGAAGGCCTGCTGCGGCTCGTCGCGCACACGACGGCCACGCTGAACCGGCTGGTGCCGCTGATCGCCGGCTTCAAGGCCGCGCACCCGAAGGTGCGCCTCGACGTGACGCTGACCGAGCGCCCCATCGATCTCGTCGGCGAAGGCTACGACATCGGTATCGTCGTCCCGTACATGCTGACGAACGAATCGACCGTCGTGCGGCTGATCGAGCGGATTCCGCTCGTGATCGTCGCGACCCCCGCGTACCTGCGCGCCCACTCGCGCCCGGTCGCGCCGGCCGATCTCGCCGACCATCCGTTCGTGCCGATGTCGCCGTCGCTGCGCCGGCCCGCGCTGTCGTTTCGCGTCGACGGCAACACGCTGACCGTGCCGTTCCGCTTCGACATCTCGTCGAACAGCCCCGTCTTCAACCGTGAAATGGTGATGCACGACTTCGGCATCGGCGTCGTGCCGAAGACGCTCGTCGATGCCCAGCTTGCGTCGGGCGCGCTCGTGCAGTTGCTGGCCGACGCCGACCTCGTCGATGCGTCCGTCGAGATCAAGCTCGCCTACGCGAACCGCGCGCTGCTGCCCGCCAAGGTCAAGACGTTCATCGACTACACGGCCGCCTATTGCGACCGCGAAGGCTGGATCGTTCCGGCGGCCGCCTGACGCCGATTGGTACAGCCGCGACAACAATCTGATCGCGCCCCGCCGCTCGCTCCGGGCCGCATTGCCTCCTAACATGTGTACATGCACAAGATGACGCTCACCGATGACGATTGCTTCGCGGTCCGGCAAGCCGCCCGACGGATCTCGCAGTTCTACGAGCGCTATCTGTCGCGGGCGGGCGTGACGCCGTCGCAGTACAGCATTCTCGCGCTGCTGCGCGACCGGCCCGGCCTGACGATGGCGACGCTGTCGACCGTGCTGGTGATCGAACGCACCGCGCTGCTGCGCGCGCTCAAGCCGCTCATCGGCGCGGCGCTGGTGGCCGGACGGATCGAGCCGCGATGCCGCCGCCAGACGTTCGCGCTGACCGCGCACGGCGAAACGAAGATCGCCGACGCGCACGTGCACTGGCTCGCCGCGCAGGAAGCGTTCGAGCAGCGGTTCGGGTCGGCGCAGGCGGCCCGCCTCAGAGACGAATTGTTCCGGATCACGCACAACCTGCCGGAACGCTAGCCCCTTCCCCGATCGACGACATGCCGTCGATCGACTTGATAAGTGCATATACATAGGTGAATCGATGGATACGACCCAAGCCGCTGCCTCATCCCGCGAAGCAGCCACACTCGACCAGCCCGCGAAGCAACAGCGTCGCGTGCCGTGGATGCGCATCGCGGTGGGTGCCGTCGTCATCGTCGCCGCCGCCGCCGCGCTCGACTGGCTGTTCGTGCTGCGCTTTCAGGAAAGCACCGACGATGCGTATGTCGGCGGCGACGTGACCGTGCTCGCGCCGAAGGTCAACGGCTTCGTCGACAAGATCCTCGTGACCGACAACCAGCGCGTGAAGGCCGGCGACGTGCTCGTGCAACTCGATGCGCGCGACTACGACGCGAAGCTCGCACAGGCCAGCGCCGAAGTCGACAGCGCGCGCTCCGCGGTGACCGAACTCGAGGCGAAGCAGCAACTGCAATTCGCGGTGATCGGCCAGCAGGCGGCCGAGAAGAATGCGTCGTCGGCCGAGCTGACGCGTGCCGCGTCGGACCGCGTGCGCTATCGCGAGCTCGTGAAATCCGACGCCGTGTCGAACCAGATCGTCGAACGCGCGGACGCCGATTATTCAAAGGCCGGCGCCGCCGTCGACCGCAGCGACGCCGCGCTGCTCGCGTCGAAGCGGCAGCTCGACGTACTCGGTGCGCAGCTCGCCGATGCGCGGGCCCGCGTGAACACCGCGCTTGCCGCGCAGCGCGTCGCCGCGCTCAACGTCGAATACACGACGATCCGCTCGCCGGTCGACGGCTACGTCGGCAACCGCACGGGCCGCGTCGGGATGCTCGCGAACGTCGGCGTGCCGCTGCTGACGGTCGTGCCGGCTTCCGGGCTGTGGATCGACGCGAACTTCAAGGAAGACCAGCTGCGCAAGATGCACGCGGGCGATCGCGTCGACGTGTCGCTCGATGCGTCGAACACGAAACTGCACGGCCGCGTCGACAGCCTCGCGCCCGCCACCGGCGCGACCTTCAGCGTGCTGCCGCCCGAGAACGCGACCGGCAACTTCACGAAGATCGTCCAGCGCGTGCCCGTGCGCGTGCACCTCGATCCGCAGCCGGGCCTCGACCACGTGCTGCGCCCCGGCCTGTCCGCGGTCGTGACCGTGCATACCGACCACGCGAACTGAGCGGGAGACGACGATGACCACCGCGTTTTCCGGCGACCCGGCGTCGCAACCCACGAAGCAGCGCGTGTTCGCGTTCGCGCTGATGTGCATCGGTTTCTTCATGGCGACGCTCGACATCCAGATCGTCGCGTCGTCGCTGCGCGACATCGGCGGCGGCCTGTCCGCCAGCCAGGACGAATTGTCGTGGGTGCAAACCGCCTACCTGATCGCCGAGATCATCGTGATCCCGATGTCGGGCTGGCTGTCGAAGGTGATGTCGACGCGCTGGCTGTTCGCCGCATCGGCGGTCGGCTTCACGATCACCAGCATGCTGTGCGGCGTCGCGTGGGACATCAACTCGATGATCCTGTTTCGCGGGCTGCAGGGCGCACTCGGCGCCGCGATGATCCCGACCGTGTTCACCACCGCGTTCGTGCTGTTCCCCGGCAAGCAGCGGCTGATCGCGTCGACGACCATCGGCGCGCTCGCGTCGCTCGCGCCGGCGATCGGCCCCGTGATCGGCGGCTGGATCACCGATCAATGGTCGTGGCACTGGCTGTTCTACCTGAACCTCGTGCCGGGCATCGCGGTGGCTGCGCTCGTGCCGCGCTACGTGCACATCGACGAACCCGACCTCAGCCTCATCAAGCGCGGCGACTATCTCGGCATCGTGCTGATGTCGGGCTTCCTCGGCTGCCTCGAATACGTGCTGGAGGAAGGCCCGCGCAAGAACTGGTTCGGCGACGACGCGATCGTGATCTGCGCGTGGATCTCCGGTATCTGCGGCTTCCTGTTCATCGTGCATGCGCTGACCGCGAAGGATCCGATCGTCGACCTGCGCGCGCTCGTCGTGCGCAACTTCGGGATCGGCAGCCTGCTGTCGTTCGTGACCGGCATCGGGATCTTCGTGACCGTGTTCCTGACGCCGCTGTTTCTGGCGCAGGTGCGCGCGTTCAGCTCGCTGCAGATCGGCATGGCGTTACTGTCGGTCGGCGCATTCCAGCTGATTGCGCTCTGTGCGTATGCGTTCGCCGCGCGCTTCTTCAGCCTGCGTTCGCTGCTCGTGTTCGGGTTGATCTGCTTCGGGCTCGGCTGCTACCTGTACACGCCGATCACGCACGACTGGGGCTGGCGCGAGCTGCTGCTGCCGCAGGCGCTGCGCGGCATCGGCCAGCAGTTCAGCGTGCCGCCGATCGTGACGATGGCGCTCGGCTCGCTGCCGCAGTCGCGCCTGAAATCCGCCAGTGGCCTGTTCAACCTGATGCGCAATCTCGGCGGGGCAATCGGGATCGCGGTGAGTGCGACGATGCTCAACGACCGGCTGAACTTTCACTACCTGCGCCTGAACGAGCACGTGAGCGCCGGCCAGCCGCAGATCGCGTCGCTGCTCGATCGGCAGGCCGCGTACTGGACATCGGTGGCCGGCAACACGCTGGACACCGCGCAAGCCGGGCTCGCGAACCTGCATCACCTGATCTATCGCGAAGCGCTCACGCTCACCTATGCCGATGCGTACTACGCGCTGTCGTTGTGCTTCGTCGTCGCGCTGCTCGCGGTCGTCTTCTCCAAACCCATTTCCCTGAACGCGCCGCCGCCGGACGCGCACTGAGGTTGAGGTCATCACCATCATGAAAAAACTTCTCGTCGCCCTTGCCGTCAGCGCACTCGCCGCAGGATGTGCGGTGCAGCCCGCGCAGCATCCGGCGCTTCAGGATTCGGTTCGGACGCTCGCGCCGGACGCATGGGACACCGATGTGCCGCGCGCGGACATCGACGCCGCCGCGTGGTGGGCGCAATTCCACGATCCCGCGCTCGACCGGCTGATCGCCACCGTGCTCGACGGCAACCTCGATCTGCAGGCCGCCGCCGAACGCGTGAAGCAGGCGCAGGCGCTGACCGTGCAGAAGCGCGCGGTGCTGCTGCCCGAACTCGACGCGACCGCGCATGCGGCCGACGCACGGCAGAACACGCCGCCGCCGCTCGGCTATGTGCGGCAGGCGGGCGCGGGGCTCGCGTTGAGCTGGTCGCCCGATGTGTTCGGCGGTGAACGGCTCGATCTGCTTGCCGCGCAGGCCGAGCTGGTTGGGCAGAAGCATGCGGAAGATGCGATGCGGCTCGCGCTCGCGGCCGATGCGGCTTCCGCGTATGTCGATCTGCGCTGGGCGCAGCAGGAACTGAAGATCCTGCAGGACAACGCGAAAATCCGGCAGCATGCGCTCGAACTCACGCGCAAGCGGCAGGCGTTCGGGTTGTCGACCGAGCTTGACGTCACGCGTGCGCAAAACCAGCTCGATGCGCTCGAAGCGCGGATTCCGCCGACGCAGGCGCAGATTGCGCATCAGCTCAATCTGATTGCGGTGTATTCAGGGAGGACGCCGGAATCGGTCGATCGGCTCTTGCTGGTACAGGCCGGGGAGATTCCTGCCCCGCCGGTTGGCGCGCCGGGGACGCTGCCTTCGCAGGCGTTGCTGCGGCGGCCGGATGTGCTGACGGCGTATGCGCAGGTCGAGCGGCGCGCGGCGCAAGTCGGTGTGGCGAAGGCCGAACGGTATCCGAAGTTTTCGTTGAACCTGACGGACGGGATTCTGGCGGCTTCTTATCTCGGGTTGCCGACGTTGACCGATAACCTGTTCAGTGCAGCGTTGAGTGCGACGAGCCCGATCTTCAATGCGGGGCGGATTACCGCCGATATCTCGCAGAGCGAAAGCCGGATGCGCGAGTCGGAACTCGGGTTACGGCAGACGATGCTGCAGGCGCTGAGGGAAGTCGAGGATGCACGCGCGAATCTCGTCAGTTCCGATGAGGCGACGCGCAAGCTTGGTAGCGCGCTTTCTGCTTCGGACAAGGCGCTCGGGTTGGCGAATCAGCTCTATAAGGGCGGTGCGACGGATTTTCTGGATGTGCTGTCCGCGCAGGAGGTTTATCTGCGGGATTCGGATTCGCTCAACCAGGTCAAGCGCGAACATGCGCTGGCGGCGGTGGCGCTTTATCGGTCGCTTGGGGGTGGGTGGAGCAGGAATGACGCGGCGGGCGGGCCGGAGGTGGAGGCAGTGGCGAAGAACTGAGTACAGCGCGAATCCTGCATCGGAAAGCCACCTGGTTCGACTTTCCGACGCAGTGCGCTGCTGGCTACGGGTGCCGCTTCGGATTCCATGCCTTGTGTACGAACTCGAGGCGGTTGCCGTCGAAATCAGCCACATTGGCGGCATAGTAACCGGGAGCAAAGTAGGTACGATCCGCGGGCTTCCCCTCGTCGATGCCGCCGGCGTCGATGGCCGCCGCGTAGGCTGCGTCGACCAGCTCATTGGAATCGCAAACGATGCCGAGGTACAGACCGGTTTCGCCGGGCTTGCGCTGACGCAACCAGATACTCGATCCGACCGCCGCTCCCCTGCCGTATACGTCGTCACCCAGGCCGTAGAGATCGGGAACGCCTGCTGGCCCCTTGGCGGAGTCGTAGTTGCCGAATACGCGCCACCCGAGCGGCTTCAAGGCTTCTGCATAGAAAGCCAGTGATTTGTCGATGTCGGCGACGGAGATGTAGACGTGGTCGATCATTGAGCTACCTCCAACGTGGATGGGTATCACTTGTTCAGCGAATGACCGCGCGTGTTCCGCCTCGCTGACCGGTCCAGTGCGCGCTTCGCGCCATGCACGCATGCCGGCGCATCCGCAAATTACAACGGCGGCCGCTTCAGCTTCACCCAGCGCTGCACCGACGCCCGCTCCCACTGCGCCCGCGCATAGTCGGCGAGGCGCTGCGGCACCGGATCGTCATTCAGCACCAGGCGGTTCAGCATCACCGCAAGATCGACATCGGCAATGCTCCACTCGCCGAACAGGTTGGCCGCGCCCGGCGCGAGCAGCTTGTCGGCGGCCGCGAACAGCTTCTGCGCGGCCGCCTGCGCCAGGCTCGACAACGGCTCGCTCGACGGCCCGTAGAACAGCACTTCGGTCGACCGCTCCGTCCGAACCGGCATCAGGTCGCTGCGCAGCCACGCCTGCACCTGCCGCGCCCGCGCACGCTGGCGCGGCTCGACCGGATAGAGCCGCGTGCCCGGGAAGATCTCGTCGAGATACTCGGTAATCGCCGACGATTCCGACAGCGCGAAATCGTCGTGCACGAGCGTCGGCACGCGTTGCGTCAGCGAGGTCGCCGCGTAGTCGGGCGCAAAATGCGCGCGGTTGCCGAGATCGACGGTCACCAGTTCATAAGGCAGCGCCTTTTCCTCGAGCGCAACGAAAACCGACATCGCGTAAGGGCTCGCGTATTGCGTATCGGCGTAGAGACGGAGATGACCGGTTTGCACTGCTGGCTCCTTGTGGGTGCGAAGGCCGGCGGCGGCACGTTGATGCGCCGACAGGCTTCGGGTGGGTCGATGCGGTTGTGCGACAGGTTAGCAGCAGCAGATGCGCCGTTGATTGCAGTTTTGTGTCCGCTGCCGCGGCGAGATCATCCGGCGTCGGGCCAGCGGTATCCGATCACTTCGGTCAACGGGTACGCAAGCTCGCGGACTTCTTCCAGCTGGTTGCCGCCGAAGAGATACACCTGTTCGTCGTCGTGACGCAGGTAGAACCCGACATGCCCTTTCCAGCTCGCGGGATCGTCGCGCGTGAGGATCGCGATGCAGCCGTACACCGGGCGCTCCAGCGGCCGGCCCCATTCGAGCCATGAACGCGCGAGCGCGGAGCCCGTGCCGCGAACGCCGGCGTGCGTCATGCACCAGTTGACGAACGACGAGCACCAGGAAATCTTGTCGTCGTAGCCGACCAGGTTCGTCTGGTTGTTGTATTCGACGATGCGCGGGTTGACGCTTCCGGGAGGATGGCGGCGAATGCCGAGTTCGGCCATCGCGACGGGCATCCACGGCGGATGGACGGCGTCCGGCTTGCTCTCGGAGGTTGATCGGGTCACGTCTGCCTCGATTCATGGAAATTGATCGCCAATCGTCGCATGAATCGCGCATGGCGACGAGCCCGCCGTCCACGCGATGCCCGATGTCATCCGCCATCCGGGACCGGCTTGCCGACCGGCTCCGGTGGCGCGCTTCGCCATGCCGGCGTTCGGCGGCCGGGGCGCACTACGGACTGGGTTGAAGCGCGCGGTATTTCGCGGGTGTCGTACCCAGCGCCTGCTTGAACATGTTGATGAAGCTCGTCACGGCCTCGTAGCCCAGTTCATCCGAGACCTGCTGCACGCTTCTGCCTTTCGCCAGCGCCTCGAGAGCGACCATCAGATGCAACTGCCGCCGCCATTTGCCGAACGACATGCCGGTCTCCTCGAACAAGCGCCGCGACAACGTCCGCTCGCCCATACCGACGTGGCGGGACCACTCTTCCACGGTACGGCGATCGCCCGGCGAGGCGATCAGCGCCTGCGCGATCTGCCTGACGCGAGGGTGCCTCGGGATCGGAAAGTGCGTGTCCACCCGCTCCATGATGGCGAGCTCTTCGATCAACAGCTCGACCATCAACGCGTGTCGCCTGACGCCGGGTTGGGGCGGCCTGTTTGCCAGTTCGACGATGATCTCGCGCAGCATCGGGCTGATGCGCAGCGTGCGGCATTCATCCGGCAGCCCCGTCACCGATGGGTGAATGAAGACGAAGCACCCTTCGGCCGCGGGCGAAGCGCGGCTGACGTGAGGCAGCCCCGCGGGGAGCCACAGTGCGCAATGCGGCGGGATGATCCAGTGCGCATCGCGCGCCTCGCAAGCCACCACACCCTGAAGCGACAGAACCAGCTGCCCGTCCGGATGGGTATGGCGGCGGCCTGCCACGCTTTCACTCAAGGCGCCGAAGCGCGCTGCGGTCACGGAAAAGGTCATCGGTCGAAGCGCAAGGAGATGCACACCACGGTTTGTCGAGTTACACGTATTTTTTGTCAAAATACACGATATCCGCAAGCCTACCGCTCCAGTAACCTGCATGCCGTATGACGGACGCCTCCGTCTCCCTGCCCCATGCCACCACTGGAGAACGAATGACTGACGCCACCACGATCGCGCGCATGATCGAATCCGCCGATGGACACCCTGTCCTGCATCCGTCGGGCGCCCGAATGAACATCAAGGTTTTCGCCGCCGAAACAGGCGGGGCTTATTCGCTCATGGAAACCGTGCTGCCCCCCGGCGGAACCGTGCCGTTGCACATCCATGAAGACGAGGACGAGAACAATTTCATTCTCGAAGGCGAGCTGACGATGCTGATCGGCGAGGTTCAGTACACCGCAAAGGCGGGCAGCTATGTGGTCGCGCCCAAGGGGATCACCCAGCAATTCCACAATGCCGGCACGGCGCCCTGCCGATTCCTGACGACGTTCACGCCCGGCGGGGCGGAAGGGTTCTTCAAGGAAGCGGGCGAGCTCGTGCGGCTGGCGGCCCCCGGCAAGCCTTCCGTCGACGCGCTTGCCGCGCTTCAACGCAAGTACAAGCTGCGCTACCTGCCTGCGGCTTGAGGCGGGCACGCTGCAGCGGGTCGGGCTTTCACCCATGCGGGGGTTTGCGATTCCGTCGCGATCCCCGCTTATGATGTCGCGAGCCACACCACCCTCACGCCCGCCATGCGCATCACGCCCCTGCCGCCCCTTCAGTGCCTCATCGCGTTCGAAGCCGCCGTGCGGCATGCGAGCTTCACGCGCGCGGCCGCCGAGCTGCATTTGACCCAAAGCGCGATCAGCCGGCAAATCCAGCAGCTCGAGGAATTCCTCGGCCGCTCGCTGTTCGTGCGCGAGCATCGTTCGCTGCGGCTGACGATCGCCGGCGAGCAATACGCAGCGCAGGTGCACCATCTCCTCACGCAATGCGCGGAAGCCACGCACGATGTGATGAAGCCCTATGGCGATCTCGAACTGACGATCGCGTGCTCGTCCGGCGTGGCGCTGCTGTGGCTCACGCCGCGCCTGCCCGCGTTTCGCACCGCGTATCCGGACATCAAGCTGCGGCTGATCGTGCGCGACGGACTCGCGTCGATGTCGCCGGCGGAGTTCGACGTAGGCATCTACTACGTGCGCCAGCAGGCGCCCGCCGAATACACCGCGCGGCGCCTGTTCGACGAGGAAGTGTTTCCCGTCTGCGCGCCGGGCTACCTGGCCGGCCGCACGCTCGCGGCGGCCGATCTCGCGCACGAGACGCTGCTGCGCCTCGAGGACGGGCAGCGTCAGTGGATGTCGTGGTCCGAATGGTTCGACCAGAACGACATCGACCGGCAGAAGGCGCAGCCGCAGGACATCACAATCAACTCGTATCCGCAGATCGTGCAGATGACCATCCTCGGCCAGGGCATATCGCTCGGCTGGCGCTACATGATCGACGCATGCATCGAGGCCGGGCTGCTCGTGCGCGTGACGGAGGCGTCGGCGAGCCACGGCGGCGGCTATTACGTGATCTCGCCGAACGACCGCGCGCAGAACCACGCCGCCCGCCTGTTCACCCGCTGGCTGTTCGAACAGGCGGAGCGGCAGATGGCGCCCTGATCCATCCGGGACGCAACGCATGCGCCCAGCGCATGCGTGCATGCAAATCTTTCGTTTCAGAAAAAAATCGCGCTGTCCTTAGCATGGGTTCACGCGGGGCAGCCGTCCCGTCTTCTGATTCCGATAGAGGAAGAGACCATGCAAGGAACGCTTTCCCCGCGCGCCGCGCTTGCCGTCGATGCGGCAGTGCAGCAGCGCCGCCGCGCCATCGTCGCGACCGTGATCGGCAATGGTCTCGAATGGTTCGATTTCACCGTCTACAGCTTCTTCGCGGTCATCATCGCGAAACTGTTCTTTCCGACCGGCAACGAACTGACGTCCGTGCTGCTGACCGTCGCGACGTTCGGCGTCGGCTTCTTCATGCGGCCCGTCGGTGGCATCGTGCTCGGCATCTACGCGGACAAGGTCGGGCGCAAGGCCGCGCTGTCGCTCACCATCCTCATGATGGCCGCCGGCACCGCGCTCATTGGGCTCGCGCCGACCTACGAACAGGCTGGTATCGCCGCGCCGCTGCTGATCGTCGTCGCGCGGCTGCTGCAAGGCTTCTCGGCCGGCGGCGAGATGGGCGGCGCCACCGCGTTCCTCACCGAATACGCGCCGCCGGAGAAGCGCGCGTACTACTCGAGCTGGATCCAGTCGAGCATCGGCTTCGCGGTGCTGCTCGGCGCCGCGACCGGCACCTTCGTCACGACGTCGCTCGACACGCAGGCGCTGCATAGCTGGGGCTGGCGGCTGCCGTTCCTGCTCGGGATCATCGTCGGGCCCGTCGGCTACTACATCCGCAGCCATATCGACGAGACGCCCGCATTCAGTGCCGTCGAAGCGCAGGCGAAAGAAAGCTCGCCGCTGAAGGAAGTGCTGTCCACCTACCCGCGCGAGACGTTCGCGAGTTTTTCGATGGTCATTCTGTGGACCGTCTGCACCTACGTGCTGCTCTTCTACATGCCGACGTATTCCGTGCGCACGCTGCATCTGCCGCAATCGACCGGTTTCGCGGCCGGCATGGTCGGCGGGCTGATGATCATGTGCTGCTCGCCGATCGTCGGCCGGCTCGCCGACGTGTGGGGGCGACGCGTGTTCCTGTCCGGCTCGGCGCTGGCCATCTTCGTGCTCGCGTGGCCGATGTTCGCGTGGATCAACCATGCGCCCGGGTTCACGTCGCTGATCGTGTTCCAGGCCGTGTTCGGCGTGCTGATCGCGACCTACACGGGGCCGATCCTCGCGGCGTTCGCCGAACTGTTCCCGACCAAGGTGCTGTCGACCGGGCTGTCCGTTGCCTACAACTTCGCGGTGACGATCTTCGGCGGCTTCGCGCCGTTCCTGATCACGTGGCTCATCGCCCGCACCGGCAGCAACATGGCGCCGGCTTTCTACGTGACGCTCGCGGCGGCCGTCAGCTTCATCGGCACGCGCTTCGTGAAGGATGCGAAGCGTGGTGCTTCCGTCAATCGATAAGGATCCCTCTTCATGACCATTACCGTGCTTCAAGGCGGCAACGTACTCGATCTCGAACGGGGCGTGCTGCTCGAACATCATCATGTCGTGATCGACGGCGAACGGATCGTCGAAGTCACCGATCGGCCGGTGGATTTTCCGAATGCGCAGGTGATCGACGTGCGCGGCAAGACCGTGATGCCGGGGTTCATCGATTGCCATGTGCACGTGCTGGCTTCGAGTGCGAATCTCGGTGTGAATGCGACGCAGCCGAATATTCTTGCGGCGATTCGATCGTTGCCGATTCTCGATGCGATGTTGTCGCGTGGGTTTACCAGCGTGCGGGATGCTGGGGGTGCTGATTGGAGCTTGATGCAGGCGGTCGAAACCGGGCTGGTGTCGGGGCCGCGGATTTTTCCGTCGGGAAAGGCGTTGTCGCAGACCGGCGGGCATGGGGATTTTCGGCCGCGCGGGGATTTGCTGGAGCCTTGTTCTTGCTGCTTCAGGACGGGGGCGATTGCTCGGGTGGTGGACGGGGTCGAAGGTGTGCGGCTTGCCGTGCGTGAAGAAATTCAGAAAGGCGCGACGCAGATCAAGATCATGGCGTCAGGTGGCGTGGCTTCGCCGACCGACCCGATTGCGAACACGCAGTATTCCGAGGACGAGATTCGGGCCATCGTGGATGAAGCCGAGGCCGCGAATACTTATGTGATGGCGCATGCGTATACGGGGCGGGCGATTGCTCGGGCGGTGCGGTGTGGGGTTAGGACGATCGAGCATGGGAATCTGGTGGATGAGGCGGCGGCGAAGTTGATGCACGAGCATGGCGCGTTTGTCGTGCCGACGCTTGTCACTTATGACGCGTTGGCCAAACACGGCGCGGAGTTCGGGATGCCGCCGGATTCGGTGGCGAAGGTGGCTTCCGTTCAGCAAAAGGGACGCGAATCGCTGGAAATCTATGCGAACGCCGGCGTGAAGATGGGGTTCGGGTCGGATCTGCTCGGGGAAATGCACGCGTTTCAAAGCGGAGAGTTTCGGATTCGGGCGGAGGTGCTGGGGAATCTGGAAGCGCTCAGGTCGGCGACGACCGTCGCGGCGGAGATCGTCAATATGCAGGGGCAGCTTGGGGTGGTTGCCGTGGGGGCGATCGCCGACCTCGTCGTGTTGGATGGGAATCCGCTTGAGGATATCGGAGTCGTGGCCGATGAAGGCGCGCGGGTCGAGTATGTGTTGCAGCGGGGGGCGCTTGTGAAGCGGCAAGCCGGTGGGCGTTGATTTGATGATTTGACGCCATTCGACTGTTTCGGCGGGCGCCGTGTCGCCTCACGCGCCTTGCGGTCGTGACAGTTGTTGAAGGTGGCTGGAGGTGTGAGTCGCGGCGTTTGCGGCAATGGCCGGGGCGGTGTCGCCCCGGCAGTCAGTCGCATTCGGGAAACACCTGCATTCCACTCGCTAGGGCCGCATCAAGCGGCCCTAGCAGGCGTTATAGCGACGACGGTCCACGGTCAGGATCGTGGTACGGCTGCTCTCGCAACGCCAACTGGCTGTAATCCGGCGTGATCGTGATCTGCCGGGTCGCGTAGTTGGCGTCCACGTATACGCGGTCGCCAGGCCTAAATCCGAAGATCTTGAAATCAATGTCGATCGCCTTCATCCACGGCAGATACGGCCAGCCTCGCTTGGGAAGGTCCGGGTAGTTGCGCAGGACCAGCTCAAACGTCTTTTGCATGTTGACCGGTTTGTTCTTTCTACGACGTGGCTTAGTATTGGCGTCAGCCATTTCCGACTCCTGGTTCGAGTTGGTGGTGGTCAGCGGGTCGTATGGGTTGCCGCCCATGCGGCCCGCGCTTCTTTGATGCCTTGGGTTTCTCCTTCTTTCTCCCTTCTTCGCTGGGTCTTGTTGGGCAAGACGGCTTACGTTCGACCATCGGTGCGAAGGGGAATGCGTTCTACTCCCGATGACGAGAAGCAAGGCTTCAAGACCAGTGTAGTCGTGCTGGCATCTCAGAAATGGGGGATTGGGGGGATTGGCCGTTAGGTATAGGGAGCGTGTCCGTGCCTGATGCTTCATGTCAGTGATTCGGAGGACTTGTACCCTATGAATCGCTAGGGCCGATCGATCCAGAACTATTTCGATTGCGGGAAGTACTTCAACCTCGACTCTTCCTAAGCCGTATGGCACACGATCGTTGGCGCTCAACGCGTGAATGACGAACGGCCACACGCGGCCGTCCCTTAAGGACTGAGTTGGAACGCCACTCGTGCGCGATTACCGCCAACGCTAACGTCGGAAATCGATCCCTAGCCGCCACGCGTACCTCCGCGGTAAGTGGCGCGGGAACAGACGTGCCTCGGAGAACTGCGCAGGTTCTTCGGAAGTTGCTCTGGAAACGTCGCTGGCGGAGTTCTCCCGCGCAGCCTAGGGGCTTGTCCAGGCCTTCGATAAATCCCAAAATAGGTACATAGGCAGCCGTGCTCAAACTCGGCCTAGCCGACAATAACGAAGAAGAATCTGACCGAGCTGCTCCGCGATGACTGATTATCTCGACCTAGAACGACGTTTTAGCCTCTTGACCGAGTACTCGGTCAAGGAGCTTCTGACCTTGAATATCTTTGGCCGCAAGCACTTAGGCTGGGAGCAACTCCTCGCCGGACGATTCTCGCTCATCACTGCACGCGCAAATTTCGGCAAAACAACGGAGCTGCGAGCTTGCGCGCAGCGCCTCCGTGACAACGGTCAGCATGCAGTGTTCGTTGCCCTTCACCGACTTCTCGAAGAACTCGACTTTCAAATCGCTCTTGAAGCCACCGAAGCCAAAGCATTCGAAGCATGGGAGGCCTCGCCCACCGAGCGACTGCACATGTTTGTTGATTCTCTGGATGAGGCAGTGCTAGGCCGGGAGTCGGGGCTACAGTCAGCTCTTCGTAGGGTGTCCAGGGCAGTTGGGCGTCCAGGTGCAGATGTCAGTTGGATTCTCTCGTCGCGCCCCGCTACTCTCACGCCTTCTGTTCTTGATGTTGTTCAAGAAGAACTTCGTGCAACGCTCTATGCGGGCGACGCGAACGACGAGTCGCCCGACGACACGTCAGAAGAAGTGGAAGTAACCGAAGCTCCGAGCGCTGGACTCGCCGTGTTCGATGCCGGCAGCACGGTTAAGTCGAGGTCAGCCCCGAAGGAGCACTTGAAGGTCTTCCGGTTACTTCCCCTCTCAAGGAGGGCGGCGAGGTTGTACCTCGAGAATCGCCATAGTGTCGCTAACGGCAAGGCATTGCTGGAGGCAGCGCGGCGTTTCGGGCTAAATGAACTCGCGGATGGCCCCGGAAGTCTCGACGTACTGGCTTACGTCGACCCGGTGACCAATCCGCCTAGCGACCTAACCTCCGTCTTTGAGCGAATGGTTTCTGCTGTCCAGGCTCAGCAACGCTCAGACCGCCGCGAAACGCTGGTGGGACGGCCTTCCCCGGAGTGCCTGAACGAGGCTTTGGAGAAGCTCGCGGCAGCTTCGGCCGTTTGTCAGCTGCCAAATATGGAGTTGGCCGCGGATGTTCTCA
The DNA here is from genome assembly GCF_002223205.1 of Burkholderia sp. AU27893. NCBI lineage: Bacteria > Pseudomonadati > Pseudomonadota > Betaproteobacteria > Burkholderiales > Burkholderiaceae > Burkholderia > Burkholderia sp. AU27893. Next base: position 1,967,841 of record NZ_NKFD01000004.1, read on the forward strand.
GAGTGCAGGATGGAGTGCTGTCGTGCCGGCCGCTCGTGGGCTCTTTGCTCTCTGAAAGTTCATTGACGTATCTGCTTGGCTCCAGGCTGTTCATCGATTCGGGCCAGCATCAGGTCAAGCTTTATCCCGATCAACTGCTTCCCTATCTCGCCGCAAAGCGCCTCTCGTCCCTGGTTCAGTCGCCCGAAGACGCGCACCGGCTTGTTGCTGCGCTGTCGTGGAGGGCAGCGACTGGTGAATGTGGAGTACATCGAGCGTACCTGACTCTCGCCGGCTGGCTATCCACATTCAATGTGCACTGCAGGTTGGAGTTGCTAGAGGTTGAACCGCAGGCCGTTGCGTTCTTCGGTGACCTGCGCAGTACGCAAGTTCCGTTGGCGGACGCGAGCGCAGCACTGAAGCGCAGCGTGGAGCGGCTGGACACTTGCGGCGACACGTTAGGACGCAATCATTTCACTCTGACGGCGGAGAACTACTGGCAAGCCGCAAAGCCCGGAATTGAACCGACACTTCTGGAGGCCTACGACAGCGTTGGCTCTGACTGGCACGCACGCGTCGCGCTTCTCGATATCGCTACCTACGCTCGTCTGGATGTCTTCCGTGACAAGGTTCTGTCCGAGCATGGCAACGACTACGCGAAGCTGCTAGGAAATCCAGCCGAGCTCGTGTATCTGATGTCGCTCGAACGAGATGACGATGCTCAATCACTCGCTGATGCGGCTAAGACGTGCCCGCACCTTGAAGAACGAACGCTTCAGCTTCTTCTTAGCGAGCTTGCGTGGAGGACATTCGACGCTGACACGATCGCTGAACTGGCAAGCAAGCAGTACATATGCAACGGCGGCGGGTTCAATCTCACTTGGGCTCTCACACACGATGTCGCTGACTCCGCAAGCCCGGAGCAACTTGCGGCGCTCACCGAGAGGTTGCTATGCCGCATGGTGAAAAGCTTTGACGCGAAGCGTTACGAACACCACGAAAGGTGCGACAACTTTGCAGATGCTGTTCAAGAGTTGATTGCGCTCGTTGTTCGAACCGATAGCCTTCCTGTCGAACGCGTCACCAAGCTGTGCCTGACGTACTACCAGGCGCAAGGCAAGCTCCACTTTGGAAGCGGCGAGCAGGCTGAACTCCGCGCCGCGCTGAAGGTGTCCGACGCCGTTCGCCGGAACCTACTTCAAGCAGTCATCGCTCAAAGTGACCGAACGCATGAAGGAATCTGGAAGACGTTTGTCTCCTACGGGATGTACTCGCTTTGGCAAGATGGCGATGTTGATGCGCTTACCGAGCCTGGATTCACCGAACTGGTATCCACGTTCAAGGAAAAGGCTGCTGCACAGAAGTCGGTTACTCGGCCCCAAACGGCGAAGCAAGAGAAGCTGGAGCTGGGCAAACAGTCCAAGGACGCGCTGTCCATCGAAATTGGTAGCGTGAGAGACGGCTCGAACACGAATGCGCTTGCCTGGATTGCCAATTGGCTATGCCGGACAAACCGCGACGCACGCTACGGCGAGTGCGACTTCTCGGCGTTCGAAAAGGCAGCGGGCGTCGACCTTGCTAACGCCGCCCGAGCAGGGCTTAGCGCCATATGGCGCACGCGTGAACCGAAGTTTCAGGAGCACGAGCGCAACACCACATACTATGTGACCGTCGCCGGCCTTCAGGGGCTTCACCTTGATCTTGGAGATGGCGCCAAGCTTCCGGTGCTGTCCACCACCGAGGTTAAGCGAGCTCTCTCCTACGGTCGCTTTGAAATCAACGGATATCCGAAGTGGTTCTGGTCCGTCGTGCGCGCCAATGAGGCGGTAGCCCTCGAGGAATTCCACGAAGTACTGGCCAAGGCAGACGCCGGTGCGGTTTCAGCTGCCCAGGCAGATGCTCTGATTCGGCATTTGCCGGACGCGCCTTCTGCGGTTCAGCGTGGCCTGTCCGGCGCGGCTTGGACGTTCGCGACAAGCTCAGCTAACGTTGACTCGTATGCGCTTACAGCTGCCCTGACCTGCGCGGTGGTTGAAGGGGCAGATCTAGACCAAGGCGCTTTCGAAGGCGAAGCTTGGTCGCACATGTCTGTAGCTTTCCGCGACCCACTGCCCACCCATGGTTCTCTCGCCTCACCTGGGGATACAGATGAGCAGAAAGTGCGTAGTGATCTTGAGGCCCGTATCAGCGCCATGACGCGCCTCCGCTCAAACGCGGTCGTGTGGGGGCAGTTCTGGCTGTTTCATTACCCGGCAACCTTCAGTGCGCGGTGGGACAGTTGGCATGCAGCCGAGCAGCGCGCCGCGGAAGAATTCATATTCGATCTGGCCGCGTATGTCGGCCAGGACCAGCGGAGCCGTTTGAGCGGCTTAACAGAGAGAGGCATGGACGGCCTGAGGGCTCTCGCGGCCCTATACGAGTGGGTGGTGACTGTCGTGCGTGAGCCCGATGATATCGTTCACGAAGATGGACGGGTGTTTCACGTTGGCGCCCGTGATCACGCACAGCGTCTTCGCGACTCGCTGCTCCCCGTAATCTCAAGTGCCAAGTCCCAAGCGGCCTACGTCGTACTAGACGACCTTCGAGAGAAGACCAGCGGGGCGCGAGCGAAATACATCAGGCAGTTGCAATTTCAGATGCGCGAAGAGGAAGCCTACGTCGTTCCTGTCACCCAGCAGAACTACGCCAAGTTCGAACGCGACTTCGCGCCTCCATCCATTGGATTCACCGCTTTCGCTCAAGCCGTCCACAACGACCTGCTCGCGGTACAACGTGACATCGAACATGGCGAATTCAGCCTTCGGCGTATGTTCAATCTTGTGGTCATGAAGCACATCAAGAAGGAAACCGAAGGCCTGGCCCTCGAAGAAGACTTCCAGGCACTTCTCGGGAGCGAGTTGAATCATGCAAGCGGCGGTCGTTATGTCGTGACACTGGAGCCAATCCTTCCAGCGGCAACCCGGCGCGATGTGCTGTGTCAGGTAGGTGAACTTCGAGCCACTGTTGAGCTCAAGATGTCCGAGCGTTGGACTGTTGCCGACTACCTCGTGGCCTTGGACGAGCAGTTGAAGGGGCAGTACATGCAGACTCCGAACTCGAAGATTGGCTTCTTCGTAGTTGTGCTCCAGCGCCGCAGGACGTGGAACAACCCGGCTGGCGGTAAGTTGGATTTTGATGGCTTGATTGCGCTGCTCAAACGGAAGGCGCTGGAGTTGCAAGCCACGGACCCCGCCCTCTTTTTGCGCATCGTTGGCATTGACGCGGCGCCGCAAGACGATTTTCGCAAAACGATGGCCATCACGAAGGCCGCCATAAGCGGGCCCTCGAAGTACGCGGACGCGCATGGCAACACGTGGTCTGGAAAGGGCCGCCGGCCAAAGTGGGTGAACGACGCTCTCGCTGTGGGTAAGACGCTATCCGACTTTGACATCAGCCAGCCTAAAGCTGGGGCCGATTCCGCAATCTGCGCCCAGTGGGCTGCTACTCCAGGTGCGTGAAGATTCAGACGGCGATAGCGCTTGGGCCGCGACCCGGCTAGCTCAACAGAAAGGGGGCGGTCGCACCTGACCAATCCCGGCCAGCAGCCGCCCAACGTGGGTGGCGGCATTCGACCCGGAACGAACGTTCAATTTCGATGTATGCCAATGTTCACTTCCGATCCCGCAACCGTCGTTCGACTTCCGCTACTACAACGACTCATTTCAGCTGTGCGCTCGCCACTCGCTCCATGGCGAGCGAATCAGATTGGATAATATGTAGATCTAATATGGAGATTTGCGCGATGTAAATATTTTATTTTCCGATAAACTGAAATACGGCAAAATAACTGCGGGGACGCTCGATGGCCTATAAAGAAGTTGAAGAGATTTATCGAATAAGACAATTCGACAAAAAGTTGCGCGACAATCTGAATAAGAGAGGGCAGCTTTATGAGGAACGGGCAATTGGCTACCCAAGTGGCCACATAGTTGAGCGCGTAAAATTTCTTAATAGTGGGCCTGGTGCCATTTGGCATCACAGCTGGACCAATCAAAATGGCGAAGTTGTCAATTTGTTCGGACGCGGTGAATTTGGTTCGAATCGCACACTTCTCATTGACCTGCAATTCAACTATTCGACGACCAAGATAAAGAAGAGTCTGGGTGGCGCCTTTCTTGAAGATAGCGAAACTGGCGAAATCTCGCTCGCTCATCGGGGAATCATCACTGTTCTCAATCGGATACCCAAAGAGTTAGCTTTCGAAGCTATGGCAGGTCATGCTGTAGATGCTCAATCTAGCCGTAAGCAAGTCGAGTTTTTGCTGATAACAGATCTTAACTCCCAAAGCCTGCTCAGAGATATTGGTGAATTTGCCAGTGAGTTGCGGGATTCCGTCAGATCAAAGGCTGAGGATGCAGAATTCGGTTCAAAATCGAGAGATGATTTGCAGGAGAAGACTCAAAGATCTGGCTTTGACCAACTTAATGACTACTTCAAGGAATTCACCGGAGAGCGAAAATCACACAAACCCAGGAGATTATACCCAAAGTCAAATCATGGCAAGGTGGTCGAGGCTCTTAGAGAAGAATTTTCAAACAATGGTAAAGCCCTAAAATCCCGCGCGATTGATTTAGTAGTTGAGCAGAAAAAAAGAGCGCTGCTATTTGAAGTGAAGACGAGCTCTGATACACAAAGCATCTACACAGCAATTGGCCAGCTTTCCGTTCACGTCGTTCCTGCAAAGGAAAGGCTCAAAAAGCCGATCGTTCAGGTGCTGATCGTCCCCGAACAACCTATGAAGCACATTGCTGATGTCATAGCGAATGAGCTTAAGTTCCGCGTGGCCACATATTCGATAGACAAGCAGGGAAATGTTAGCTTCCATGATCTGGATCTTCTGTAATCGGGTGTTGACCAAGTGAGCGCGAAGTATTTTAATAACGAGGATGAGCAATATATCGCAAAGCAATCATATAATAATAGGTCTTTACTGATTTAAATCTTGATGCTGATTTTTTCACTCAGCCTGATTAGGGATATTTGGCAGATGGAATGCCTGGGCCCGGACTCACTGAACTCCTGTTCAGCGGGCATCTTTCAGTCGAAGGTATGATTGATACGCCGCCGAGAATGTCTGTTGGTAGTTGATCTGTTGAATATCGGGAGGGGGTGAACCGTAAGCAACGTGTCACCCGTTCAATCATTTCCCATGCCTTGCGTTTATCTGCCCGACGCTCGAAGCAGGAGCGATGAGTCGTATTTTATTCTGTTGCAACATGAGCCTCCGACTCTGGATTTCTTTCGGTCAATATGATTTGGGCAGCGCGACCGCATTCGAGTGCAAGACAGCCGCTCGAGTGACTGCCCGGCTGCGTTGAAGAGTGGCACGTGATGGCCGAAACCGGACGACCAACTGGACATCACTAGATGCCGTTTCGAGTCCGCGCGAGCCTGCCACTCAGGGCGCGATGTGTTTCTGCATGAAAACACTCAACGGATCGTCCGCATAATTACCAAACGGTCCCCGACGCTGATATCCGGCAGACGCATACAAAGCCAGCGCTTCATGTTGATAGGGTCCAGTCTCTAGCCTGATGACCTTGCAACCCGAGTCGACCGCGCTTAACTCAAGCATCGTCATGAGTTTCCTCGCCACGCCCTGCCCACGACCACGCGGGCTGACATACATCCGCTTCAATTCACCGAAGTCAGGGTTGAGGACAATCGCCCCGCACCCCATTGCTTTACCTTCGCTGTCCCGCGCAACGGCGAACAACACATTGGATTGCTTCAGCGACGCGACATCCAGAGCGTGCCGACTTTCAGGCGGATACAGGGTGTCCTGGTATGCATCCAGATCGGCGATGAGGGCGATCACGTCGGGCTGGTCGGGAGACTCAAAGGCGATAGTCATGACAGACAAAGCTGTGCAAAAGGGCAATTGAAGTACCCGGCGATGAAGCAGTGCTCAACATCGATGACGGTCCGGTCTTCAGACACTGATTGTCTGCGATGCTTCCGGTACTGTCGAACCTCTCAAAAATCCGGTCGACTCCGATCCCCTCGTGATATCACTCGACTCAACGACCATAGAGACAATTGCATCCTATTGAGCAACCGCATCGACCATCGCTTGCGCTTCCGACACAAACCGTGAATAGCGCCTCTGCTTGGGCAGTTGCTGCGCGTAACAGGCTGGCCTTTGTTCCTCGGCCACGTGCCCCGCACTGCAAGCGACAATCGTTGGCAACGTCGCATCCCGCCACATGAGATAAACCCGCACACCCTGCCTGACCGACACCATCAACGTATTCGGCCCATCCGGCATCCCGTCCTGGCTGTCACCCAGCAGCAACGCCTTCACTACCGCATCAACCGGTTTCCGCTTCACGGGCAATTCGGCAAACCGATACTCCGCGGCGTCGCCACCAAGTACGTCGGTATAAAACGTCTCGTTATCGAAGATAACGGCAACATCGTCCGTGGACTTGATCCCCGCATCCGCCGTCGCCACCCAGGCCTTCAAAAGCGGAACCGTCGTCACAACGAGATTCACCTTCCCGTCATTCGACTTCAAGCGCAGTCCATCCGGCCCGGGCGTCATCCCGTTGTCGATGACGAGGGTCTCCACGGTACTCCCCGTCTTTGAGGAAAACCCTTTCGCCCTAACCGTCCCGACAAGCTTAACCAGCCGCGCATTCACCTCAGCGGTGTATTTCTTGTCCAGATCCGCTTGATCTTCCATCCGTGCCGCTGTAATCGCGTCGACGGCTTTCTTCCGATAGGCGAGATAAGAATCGGTAGGCGACGCAATCACCTTCGCCCCCACTGTAGCCGCAACCGCGACGAGCACCGCCGCCCCCACCCCGATCTTCCACTTGGAAATGCGTTTCATTTTTATAAGCGTTACCCAATCCCGCTCCGACATGCAAAAACGGCTGCCGTGAATCCACGACAGCCGTCCCACAGAAACGCCTTATTCTAAATCGCGAATCAGACTTTAATCATCCACCTTGAAAGCCGACACCAGCCGGGTCAACTCCGCCGCCTGCTGCTTCAAGCTCGCCGCAGCCGCCGCGCTTTCTTCCACCAGCGCCGCATTCTGCTGCGTCATCTGATCGAGCGACTGCACCGCGTCCCCGATCTGATCGATCCCGGCGCTCTGTTCCAGGCTAGCCTCAGCGATCTCGCTCATCATCGCGCTCACGCCTTGAACCTGCGACACGACATCGCGCATCACCTTCCCCGCCTCGCTCACCAGCCGCGACCCGGTATTCACCGTCCCCGCGCTATGCTCGATCAGCGTCTTGATCTCCTTCGCCGCCTGCGCACTGCGCTGCGCCAGATTCCGCACCTCAGAAGCCACCACCGCAAACCCGCGCCCCTGCTCCCCGGCCCGCGCCGCTTCCACAGCCGCATTCAGCGCCAGAATATTCGTCTGAAACGAAATACTGTCGATCATCACGATGATCTCGGAGATCCGCTGCGACGCGTCGCTGATCTCCTGCATCGTGGTCACGACTTCACCCACCACCTGCCCGCCGCGCGCCGCCGTATCGGCGGCACCGTTGATCATCTTCGCGGCCGTCGTCGCCGTTTCAGTGTTGTTCCGCACCACGGCCGTGATCTCTTCCATCGACGAAGCCGTGCGCTCCAGGTTGCTCGACTGCCCTTCGGTACGTTCGCTGAGGTCCGCATTCCCGGTAGCAATCTGCGCCGACCCGGTCGCAATCGACGACGAAGCCGCGCGAATGCTGTGCACCAGCGTCGACAGCGACGACACGAACCGGTTGAACGCATCCGACAACTGCCCGATCTCGTCCTGGCTCTCGACCGTCATCCGGCGCGTGAGGTCACCCTGACCGCTGGCGATCTCCGACAGCAGCGTCGCCGCGCGACGAATCGGCGCAGCAATCGCACGCCCCACCAGCCAGATCACGAGCAGCGCGACACCCAGCCCCACCACCGCCGCAACCAGCGCCGCGCTGCGAATCGCACGCGTCACCGGCCCGAGCAACTCGGCCTGCGGCACCTCGACAACCACATACGCATTCAACTCCGGAATGAACGAAGTCGCGATGAAACGCGCACCGCCATCACCGTTGTAGCTCAGGTACGCATACGGCTGCCCAGCCAACAGCGTCGCCGACGCATCCCCCGGCAACCCCTGCTGATCCTTCATGAAATGCTTGCCGTCGATCAGCGACGAATCGCGATGCATCATGATCGCGCCGTCGGGACGCACGAGATACGCGAACCCGGTCTCGCCGATTCGATACGCAGCAATACCCTTCGCAAGCGCATCGACGGACAGGCTCATACAGGCCGCACCGATCGGCACGCCATCGAGTTCAACACGGCTGTTGATGAACATCATGTAGCCGCCGACCGTCACCTCTCGATCCATGTTCACGTCGAACGCCTTGCCGGACGACAGGAAGCCGGTCAGCCACTGATCCTTGTCCGTCACCTTCCGCTGCAGGCCGGACTCGTTGTAGTAGTTGCCGCTCTTCACGGACACCCACTGCACCGACGCCGCCTTCTGCTCGTCCTTCACGTTCTTCGCGAGCTGGATCCAGTTGCGCGTGCCGGCATCGGGTTCGCCCTCAGCTTCCCATTGCAGCAGGAACGCATCGCGCGCGAGAATCCGCGACGCGGCGATCGGCCCGGCCATCTGGCGCTGCACGTCGGCGCGGATGCCGTTCACGGCCGTCGGCAGCTCTTCGCGCACGACACGATCACGCACCGCGTTGCCGATCAGGCGGATGCTGAGTCCGCTCGAGATCGCGACGAACACGAGCAGGCAACTCGTCATGCTGAGAATCAGCTTGTTCTGTATGGAAAGCTTGCGCCAGAAATGCATGGGGAACCCTCGATAACCGCTCGGTCTGAGCCAGTTTGGGTTATCGGCATGCACGCGCAGAACCGCATCGCTGATCTCACATGTTCATCATGCGAGATTCGTTATGTTGTTGTCAGGCAAGCATATGCGGCCGCTTATAGATGCGCGAGCAACGAAAATTCAGCGCGAATCAATATGCAACGAAGATCGTGACACGCCGGTTGCGCGCCCGCGCGGCGGCATCGTCCCCCGCGACGAGCGGCTGCGTATCGGCCCGCCCGATCGCCGCGAGCCGGTGCGGGGCGACACCGCGCTCGGTCAGGTAGCGCACGACGCTCCCCGCGCGCGCCGACGACAGCTCCCAGTTCGATTCGTATTTCGCGTTCGCGATCGGCACGCTGTCGGTGTGGCCTTCGACGAGAATCTCGCCGGTTGCGTGATCGCTCAGTGCCTGCGCGATCTGGTTCAGCACCGGCGACGAATCGGGCAGCAGGCGCGCATCGCCTACGTTGAACAGGATCTTCGCGTCGATGCCGATCTCGACGCCATGCGGCGCCTTCACGAGCGAGATCCGGCCGTTCGACTTCAACGAATCGAGCAAGGCGAGCCACGGCGGTGCGTGTTCGGGTGTCACGGCAGCGGTAGCAGCAGCGGATGCACTCACCGCACTTTCCGCATGCCGCGCGAGCGTCTGGTACCGCGCATCGAGCGCGTTGTACTTCGCGAGCTGGAGTACGTACAACGCGAGAAACAGCACCATCAGCGTCGTGATGAGATCCGCGTACGAAATCAGCCAGCGGCCGGATTGCGCGCCTTCGAGTTCGTCGTCGTCGCGATCGGCGGCGGATGCGCCGTCAGTTCGGGCAGTCATGCGGTTGGCATTCCGGGTTCGTCGTACGACACACGCGCATCACGCGAGCGATTCGACCGCGCGACCGCGCACGTCGCCGGTCAGGCGCGTCTCGATCGTATGCGGCGATTCCTTGCGCGAGATCGCGAGCAAGCCGTCGAGATACAGCTTGCGAAACCGCAGCTCGCTGTCGATCTGCGCGCGCAGCTTGCCGTAAAGCGGCAGGAACACGAGGTTGGCGAACGCCAGCCCGTACAGCGTCGCGATGAACGCAACCGCGATGCCCGGCCCGAGCTGAGCCGGTTCGAGCATATGGCTCGTCACCTGCACGAGCCCGAGCACCGACCCGAGAATGCCGAACGTCGGCGCATAGCCGCCCGCCTGCTGCCATACACGCGCGGCGGCGAGGCGGCTGCGTTCGTAGGCATCGAGTTCGCGCTGCAACGCGTCTTCGAGCACCGCAGTCGATACGCCGTTCGCCAGCAGTTCGAGCCCGCGGCGCGCGAACGGATGAATGCCGCTCACGTCCATCGATTCGAATGCGAGCAGCCCGTCGAGCTTCGCGCGGTCGCCCCATTCGAGCAGGTCGGACAGGTTCTTGCGATCGACCTCGCGCGCACGGACGAACGCGAGCCGCAGCTGTTTCACCGCGTCGAAGAAGCGTGCCCACGTGTTCTGGATCATCACAGCGCCGAGCGTGCCGCCGAGCACGATGATGAGCGCCTCGAACTGGAACAGCATCGAGAAATGCCCGCCTTCCAGCGCGAAACCGAACACGATCGCCGCGCCGCCCAACAGCACACCGGCCAGGGTCAACAGGTCCATGCGCGTCTCCTCGTCATGCGTCCGATGCCGATGCGACAGGCACGGCGCCCACCGCCGGCGCCTTCGCCGCGCGAACGGCATCCAGCACGCGCTGCTCGATATCCTCGATCTCCACCGGATCGAGCTTGAGCTCGCGACGCATCACCCACGACACCTCGTTACGGCGCGCCTCGGTCATCACGGAGAACAGCTTGTCGGCCACCGCGCGATCGTCGAGATTCGCGATCAACTTCGCGAGATCGTAGGTGTCGAACGTGCTGATGACGTCGAACAGCGTGCGCTGGTCGATCGTCACGAGATCCTCCAGCGAGCGCACCTCTCCGCGTCGCGCGTTGCGCCGCGAGAAGTACGTCACGCCCTTCTGTTCGACGTAACTGAGCACCTTCGATTTGCGGAACGCGAACAACTCGTCGGCAATCTCGCCGTTCGACAGCTTGTTGAGCAGCATCGTCTTCTCGACGCCGATCAGCGCTTCGAGATCGGCCAGTTCGATGAGTTCGAGTTCGCTGTTGATCGACAGGTCGAGATCGTGATCGGCCACCTGCTGTGCGCGATCGATCACGCGCGCGGCGTCGAACGTGACGACCTGGCGCGCATCCGACGACGCCGCATAGTCGACCGCCCCGCCCGCATGGTCCGCCTGCGCCGCTTCGACCGTGACGAGATTGAGCTTCTCCATGCGTCGCAGCATCGCGAGCACGTGCGGCCGCGAATGGCCGGCGATCGCGCGGCATTTGCGGATCACTTCGGCGAGCGGCACCGAGGTTTCGGCCGCATGGGCCTGCATCGGCCGGCGCACCCACGAATCGCCGCCATCGCGCGCTTCGGCGCCCGCCATCAGCGACAGCACATGCGCATACGACAGCACGCCCGGCATGAAGTCGGCATGGGTGTAGGTGGCGAGCTGGTCGTCCTTGCGCTTCACGCGGCGGATCATCGTTCGCACGATGTGGCGCAGCAGCGCCGACACGCGCTCGATTTCTTCGTCGAGCATGCCGGCCGGCACGACCGTGAGCTGACAGAATGAAAGGGCCTTCGCGGTATGAGCGCGCGGCTCGGCCGCGAGCAATGCCGATTCACCGAAGAACTCGCCGCGGCCGAGTGTCGCGACGACGACGCGCTTGTCCTCGCATCGCGTGGACAGCTCGACCTTGCCGTCGGTGATCAAGAAGATGACGGGCTCACCCGCAAAGCCCTCGGAGTAGATGATTTCTCCGGGCGCCGCCGTACGCGTCCACGATTGCTGACGATTCAAGTCGATTCCCCTGCTGCGCTTGCTTTCTTGTGCGGCGGCGCGTCGCGCTGCATGCGCGATCATCGCCGCCGTTCCCCGTGCTCCCGTTTACGACATACGCGGTGGAGTTCTTTAACCTCGTCGCAGGCGTTCCTTGAGCAGAATTTGATGTAAATCGTTTGCGCTGCAGAATCGGCTTGATGCATTCGGGAAAACGACAGGCTGCGGCACGTTCGTCGAACCGGCTGGGCCCGCCGCGATCCTTACTTGCGGCCTTCAACACTCAAAAAGAGGCAGCTCATTCGTGCAAGCCCCACGACACGACCACCGCATGGATGTTTCGCGCGTATTCGTCCCGATAGCGCGGCGTTTCCGAGTGATAGGCGCCGATCGCCTGCCAGGTGTTCCCGTAGCGGACCATCTTGCGTTTCAGCATCCACGCCGCGACGTAGATGTTCACGCACGCATCCTTCAGCGCGCGTGGCGGCACGCCGTAGCGGCGCAGCTCTCCGAAGTGCACCGAGTTGATCTGGGTCTGGCCGACGTCGATGCTGCCGTCCGCGTTGCGATGCACGGCAGCCGGATTGCCTTTCGATTCATACCAGGCGATCGCGCGCAGGATATGCGGGTTGACGCCCTGATAGCCGGCCGCGCGCTCGAAGCATTCGTTGCCGGGCGCGTCGTCGGCGGCCCGCACCGGCGTGACGATGAGCGCGCTCAACACCAGCATCGCGAACCACAGCCATGGCGTGCAACGTCGTTGCATCGACGCGACTCCGGTTCGAGCCGTCACGTATCCGCCGTTTCGAATCCGCGCGCTCATGGCGTCATCGCCAGCGCTGCCGCGCCGGCCCCCGTCGTGCGCCGCTCGTGCGTGCTTTTCGCCAGCGCGTCGTCGAGCTTCTTGTCCTCGGCGGCGAGCGCCGCGCGCGACTCGTCGGTCACGACGAGATGCACCTGCCATTCCGGCGCCTTCTTCACGGGCGGTGCGTGGCGCAGCTTCTTCGCGTGACGGCCGCTCGTCGGTGCGGGTGCCTGCACTTCGTCGTCGCCGCCCGCTCCCGGCGGCAGCGACGCGAATGGCGGCAGCGGTGGAAACACCTGGTTGGACGCAGCAGGGGCAAACGGCGCGCCATCGCCGGGCGGCACCGCACACGCGGTGCCGCACACGAACATGGCGGCACAGATCGACAGTCGTAGCATCGCGGGATCTCCTGTTATTGGCTCGGTCCGACCTGGACGCTGTACGGCCGGCAACTGCCGGCCGCGACGTTCTCGACGCGCACCGCCGCAGCACGCGGCGTCGCAATGCCGCGCTTGATCGACTGGTTCAGGTAGCCGAAATCCTGCGGCAGCGCGGCCACGCGAATCGTCATCGGTTGCGACTGCTTCGATGCCAGCGCACCGACTTTCATAAGCAACGCGGTCAACTGCGGATCGCGCGCACCAAGCGCATCGGCTGGTATGACGAAATCGACGAGCGACGTCGATGCGGACGGCGCATCGGGGTGCGTATTCGCGTCCTGGTGTGCGGGTTGAAGTTGGGCGCAGCCGGCTGACGTGACGAGCGCAGCGGCAAAGACAAGCATGACGAACGGTTTCACGTGTTTCTCTTGCGGTCACTGGACCTGCGTTATCGGCACCGCGCCCGCGATGTTTACCCCGATAACGCACGAGGCCCGCCGCACGGGGCCTCACGCCGTGGCGGCGATTCGTCCGATTTAAGCGCGCTTTGGTCAGACGCCATTCATCCGATATTTGAGCGCGTCATGCATGACGACGCGTGTGCCGCACGTGATCCGGCGCGTCAGAACTCCATGTCGAGTTCGTCGATGTCTTCGTGCTCGGCCTTCGCCGCATCGATCCACGCCGCGACGAACGGATGCGCGAGCACCTGCATGCAGTACTCGGCGATATCGGGCTCGAGCTTCACGTCGTAGGTCAGGAAGCGCGTGACGACCGGCGCATACATCGCATCGGCGATGCCGATCTCCGCGCCGAACAGCCAGGGGCCGCCATACGCGGCCAGGCACTCGCGCCAGATCGTCACGATCCGCTCGATGTCGTGCTGCGCACGCGACCAGATGCGGAAGCCGGGGAAATGCGCGCGCAGGTTCATCGGCAACGCGGAGCGCAACGCGCTGAAACCGGAATGCATCTCGCCGCAGATCGACCGGCAATGCGCGCGGGCTCTGCGGTCTTCAGGCAGCAGCCGCGCCTGCGGCCGGATTTCGTTCAGGTATTCGGCGATCGCGAGCGTGTCCCACACCGTGTTGCCGTCGTGGGTGAGGCACGGCACGAGAATCGACGGCGACAGCAGCAGCAACTCCGCGCGCGACGCGGCGTCGATCGGCACGCTGACCGTCTCGAACGTGAGCCCGCTCAGCTTCGCGAGCAGCCAGCCGCGCATCGACCACGACGAGTAATTGCGGCTGCTGATGGTCAGCGTCGTCTGTCCTCCGGTGACTTCCATGTCGCTCCCCTGTTCAAGACCGTTCGTGCCCCTGCACCGAAAGCGGACGCCGCGCGGCGTCACCCGCACCATGCCGGTGCCGCGCATTCGCCGAACTGGCGCAGCGCCGCACGCTGTCGCGTCACGTGCCGCACGACAGGCCGGCCGGGCAACGCATCGCGTGCGGCTGCCGTGTGTCGCGTGCCGCCTGCGTCGCCGCGTTCCCGAACCGCGTGCAACGCGCGTGCCAGCCGCGGCTGGCACATCGCTTGCCTCGTTCCCTGCAACGCGGCACAACGAGCGACAGCCATGAATCTGCTTGCCTATCCGTTCTATCAATGGTCTGCAGAATGCACGCGCCCGGCGCGCGCATGGGCCGCCGCTACCCGCGCGACGATGTCGCTGTGGCCGCCCGCCGCCGCGACGCCGACCGGCCGCATGCTCGACGCGCTGTGCGAACTGCTCGAATGCTGCGCGTTCTCGCATCGGCGTCCGCCGTTCGGCATCGCGTCGATCGTCGTCGACGGCGAAACGGTGCCGATCGCCGAGGAAGCCGCCGCGGCCACACCGTTCGGCACGCTGCTGCATTTCCGCAAGGCGCGGCCGGTGGCGCGCCAGCCGCGCGTGCTGATCGTCGCACCGATGTCCGGGCATTTCGCGACGCTGCTGCGCGGCACGGTGCAGACGATGCTCGCCGACCACGACGTGTACATCACCGATTGGCACAACCCGCGCGACATCCCGCTGACGGCCGGACGGTTCGGCTTCGACGAATACGTCGCGCACGTGATCGACTTCATCCACCAGATCGGCCCGGATGCGCACGTGCTCGCGATCTGCCAGCCGACCGTCGCCGCGCTCGCGGCAGTTTCGTTGATGGCGGCCGGCGGCGATCCGGCGCAGCCCGCGAGCCTGACGCTGATGGCAGGCCCGATCGATTGCCGCGTGAATCCGACGAAGGTCAACGCGCTCGCGACGAGCCAGCCGATCGAATGGTTCGCGCGCAACCTGATCAGCGTCGTGCCGGCGGGTTTCGTCGGGGCGCAGCGCTGCGTGTATCCGGGCTTCGTGCAGGTGGGCGCGTTCATGTCGATGAATCCCGATCGCCATGCGGCGTCGTTCGCCGACCTGTATTACGAGCGCGCGAAGGGCGATCCGGCGAAGGCCGACACGCTGCGGCACTTCTACGACGAATACTTCGCCACCGCCGATCTCACTGCAGAGTTCTATCTGGAAACGGTCGAGAAGGTGTTCCAGCAATACGCGCTCGCGCGCGGCGAGCTGACGGTCGGCGACCGGCTCGTCGAACCGGCGGCGATTCATCGCACCGCGCTGTTGACGATCGAGGGCGAGAAGGACGACATCTGCGCGGTCGGCCAGACGGTGGCCGCGCAGGAGCTGTGCTCGGGGTTGCCGCCGTACCTGAAGACCCATCACGTGCAGACGGGCGCAGGTCACTACGGCGTGTTCAACGGCAGCCGCTGGGAAACGCAGATCTATCCGATCGTGCGCGCGACGATCCACGACAACGAGCCATACGATCGCACTGCCGATGCAGACGGTAACCCGGACGGCACGCACTACGTGACGCTGCGCGCGCTGCTCGACGCCCGCGCAACCGCGCACGATGCAGCGACCGACACGCAATCGCAGCTCGCCCACTGAAGCCGGACGGCGCTGAAAATGAAACGCCCCGCCGTTGATGGCGGGGCGCGCGTTGCCGCAGTGTTCGGACGACGCGCGAGGGAGCGGCTCGCGCGTCAGCCTGCGTTACGAACAGGCCTTGCCGTGCGATGCGTGGTAGCCCTTCGCCTTCGCGTCGGCTTCCGACATGTAGCTGCCGTGCTTCGTCTTGCCGTAGTACTTGTCGGTCGAGCAGTGATAGACCTTCGTGCTGTCATTGGCCCATACCTTGCCCGCGCCGCCGCCCGGCGCTGCCGCCGCGGTCGTTGCTGCCGCGCTCTTCGCCGGCGCGGTGCCCGATGCAGGCGCTGCGGAGGCGGCCGTAGCCGGCGCTGCGGCCGGTGCGCTGGCGGCTGCCGCCGACGATGCGCCGTACCAGGTCTTCACACCCTTGTGGCCGGCGCACGCGCCCTTCTTCGATGCGCCCGAGTAGAACGAGCCATCCTTGCACAGACCGGTCGTGCCGGCCGGCGCGCTGGCCGGAACCTGCGCGAATGCACCGATCGACAACCCCATGCCGGCGACCAGCGCGGCGATCAACATCGTCTTTTTCATAGTCCTCTCCTGATTTGCCTGAATGAAGCCTGCGTTCCGGGTATTCCCGGGAAAGTCGCGGTTACCGCACCCAACGGCACACGCGATGGTGGTGATGATCGACATGACACACACGGTGCGAATGCGCTTCGGCCAGTGCCGGAGCAAGGACGGCACATGCCACTGCAGTGGCCGTCAGGATCTTCGCGATGCGCTTCATGAAACTCTCCCGGGTAACCCAACCGGTGATCCGGCTGGTACCTCCTTAACGCCGGTCGTCGACTCGCCGTGCACCGCGTCCACGCGCAATTGACGATCTTTGACATCGCGGCGCCGTCAACGCATCGAAGCTGACGAATGTCTTTCTTTTCTTACCGGATCTTCAGCTTCGCGACCATTCGGAATTCGAAAGAATGTGAAGCACCGAAAGCGGATCGCACGGAAACCTCCGTGGAACGCGCAAGAAAAAACCGCCACGAGGGCGGTTTGTCACAAACAGGCGTACCGACGATGCACGCGGCAACACCACGCAGCTACGCCCCCGCCTCTCCCCAAGGCGTCGGCGGCGGCACCGCGCACGGCCCTTCGACGTCGATCGACGTGAAATCGGCAGGCCCGACGATCTCCAGGTACTCCATGTCAGGCGAGTAGTCGAACAGATAGTGGACGATCCCCGGCGCCTGGTGCACGCAGTCGCCGGCCGCCACCAGCGTTTCCTGGTCGCCGTACATGAAGCGCGCCCAGCCCTTCAGCATGATCACGATATGGAACTCGGCCTCGTGACGGTGCCAGCCGGTGCCCGCCTCCGGTGCATGATTCGCCCGGACGAGTTGCGCGACGACCTTGCCGTTCGTCGCGGCCGCGATACCGAGATCGCGATACAGGAAGAAGTCGCGCAGGCCTTCGCCGCGATACGCGGTGTCCTGCGGCTTCACATGGGAAAAGGCGGTGGTGATCGGTGTGCTCATCGCGGTGCTCCTTCATTGAAAGGATCCCGCGTGACAAGCATTTAGCGTTCCAGTATGCGACGTCGCCGATGATGCGCGACGCCGCCTGCCCGCTTACTTCAACCGCCCCGACAGAAACTGCCCGAGCCGTTCGCTCTTCGGATTCACGAGAATCTCCTGCGGATTCCCCTCCTCCTCGATCTTCCCCTGATGCAGGAAGATCACGTGATTCGACACGTTGCGTGCAAAACCCATTTCGTGCGTGACGACGACCATCGTGCGGCCTTCCTCGGCGAGCTTCTGCATCACCTTCAGCACTTCGCCCACCAGCTCCGGGTCGAGCGCCGACGTCGGCTCGTCGAACAGCATCACTTCCGGCTCCATCGCGAGCGCGCGTGCAATCGCCACACGCTGCTGCTGGCCGCCCGACAGGTGCGACGGATACATGCCCTCGACGCGCGGCGCGAGGCCGACCTTCTCCAGGTACTTGCGCGCCCGCGCGATCGCCTCGTCCTTGCCGACGCCGAGCACGGCCATCGGCGCTTCGATGATGTTCTCGAGCACCGTCATGTGGGCCCACAGGTTGAAGTGCTGGAACACCATCGACAGCTTCGTGCGCATCCGCTGCAGCTGCTTCTGGTCGGCCACGCGCAGCGAGCCGTTGCGGTCGCGCGTGGTCTGGATCGGCTCGCTGCCGATCGTGATCTGCCCGGAGCACGGCTGCTCGAGGAAGTTGATGCAGCGCAGGAACGTGCTCTTGCCGGAGCCGCTCGAGCCGATGATGCTGATCACGTCGCCGGCCTTCGCCTTCATCGACACGCCCTTCAACACCTCGTTGTCGCCGAACTTCTTGTGCAGGTTGTCAACGGTAAGCTTGTACATGCTGGGTCCTTCCTTGCGAATCTTGCGAATGCGTTAATGGCCGCGCGGCGAGAGGTACGCGAGCCAGCGCGTCTCGAGCTTGCGGAACGCCCAGATGAGCGTGAACACGACGGCGGCGTACAGCACGGCCGCGATGCCGTAGGCCTGGAACGACATGTAGGTTGCCGAATTGACGTCGCGCGTGACCTTCAGGATGTCGGGCACGGTCGCGGTGAACGCGAGCGTCGTCGCGTGCAGCATCAGGATCACTTCGTTGCTGTAGCTCGGCAGCGAGCGGCGCAGCGCGGAAGGCAGGATGATCCGCGTGTAGAGCTTGAAGCGCGACATTCCGTAGGCCATGCCGGCTTCGATCTCGCCGGCCGAGGTCGCCTTGATCGCACCCGCGAAAATTTCGGTGGCATACGCGCATTCGTTCAGCACGAACGCGAGCAGCGTGCAGTTCATCGCGTTGCGGAAGAACGTGTCGAGCAGCACGTGGTTGTGCACGACCTGCAGGCTGTAGATGCCCGTGTAGCACATCAGCAGCTGCACGTAGAGCGGCGTGCCGCGGAACACGTACGTATAGAGCCACACCGGACCGGAGATCCAGCGGTTCGACGACGCGCGCGCGATCGCGAGCGGCACAGCGAGCGCGAAGCCGAACGCGATCGATACCACCAGCAGCCACAGCGTGATCACGAGGCCGCTGAAGCGGTAGCCGTCGGTATAGAGATAGCTTTGCCAGTACTGGCTGACGAGTTCGATCACAGTGCGAGCCTCCGGACGCCGACGGAATAACGCTTCTCGAGGTGATGCAGCACGACGTTGGATACCGTCGTGATCGCGAGGTAGATCGCGCCTGCAGCCAGCGTGAAGAAGAAGAAATCGAGCGTGCTCTTGCCGGCGTCCTGCGAGGCTTTCACCACGTCGGCGAGGCCGATGATCGACACGAGCGCGGTGGCCTTCACGAGCACCTGCCAGTTGTTGCCGATGCCGGGCAGCGCGAAGCGCATCATCTGCGGGAACAGGATGCGGCGGAACACGCGCCAGCCGCTCATCCCGTACGCGAAGCCCGCTTCGAGCTGGCCGCGCGGCACCGCGAGAAACGCGCCGCGGAACGTCTCGGTGAAGTACGCACCGTAGATGAAGCCGAGCGTGATGACGCCGGCCACGAACGGGTCGATGTCGATCTGGTCCCAGCCGAGCATGTCGGTGACGTTGTTCAGCAGGATCTGGATCCCGTAGAACAGCAGCAGCATCAGCACGAGGTCCGGCACCGCGCGGATCAGCGTCGTGTAGAAGGTGCCGATCGACTTGAGCATGCGGTTCGTCGACAGTTTGGCGCTCGCGCCGACGAGGCCCAGCACGAGCGACGCCGCGAGCGACAGCACCGCGAGCTTCACGGTTTCCACCGTGCCGGCCCACAACAGCGGGCCAAATCCTTGGAAGATCATAGGAGGGATCCAGAACGATGTGGCTGGATTGTCAATAGCCATTACCCGCGCATCAAACGATATCTGCGCACTACCTGATGCAGCCTGCTCATCAAGTCGGACGCATCGCGCGAAGCGGGTTGCACCCGCGACGGACGCGGCGCGCATCGCAACCGGTGCGCGCCGCGGGGAGCATCAACCGCCGTAGACGTCGAACGCGAAGTACTTCTTCTCGAGCTTCTTGTACGTGCCGTCCTTGATGATGTCGGCGATCGCGTGGTCGATCTTCGCCTTCAGGTCGGCGTCGTCCTTGCGCAGCCCGATGCCGGCGCCGTTGCCGAGCGTCTTCGGATCGTCGATGTCCTTGCCGGCGAATTCGAAGTTCGCGCCGCGCGGCGTCTTCAGGAAGCCGATGTCGGCCTGCACCGCGTCCTGCAGCGCCGCGTCGAGGCGGCCCGACATCAGGTCCTGGTACACGCCGTCCTGGTTCTGGTAAGGCACGACCTGCACGCCCTTCGGCGCCCAGTAGGCCTTCGCGTAGGTTTCCTGGATGGTGCCCTGCTCGACGCCCACCGACTTGCCCTTCAGCGATTCGGCCGTCGGCTGCAGGTTCGTGCCCTTCTTCGCGACGAGGCGCGTCGGCGTGTTGAACAGCTTGTCGGAGAACGCGATCTGCTCGGCACGCGCCGGCGTCATCGACATCGACGACAGCACGCCGTCGAACTTCTTCGCCTTCAGCGCGGGGATCATCCCGTCGAAGTCGTTCTCGATCCACACGCATTTCGCCTTCAGGCGGGCGCAGATCTCGTTGCCGAGATCGACGTCGAAGCCGACGACCTTGCCGCTCGCGTCCTTCGATTCGAACGGCGGATAGCTGGCGTCGACGCCGAACCGGATCGTCGACCAATCCTTGGCGTGGGCACCGACCGCGATGCAGGCAAGGGCAATACTGAGCGCGAGTTTCTTCATGGCGTTCCTGTCAGAGGCGAACTGGGCCGGGTTCCGTCGGGCGGCGCCGCCGTGAACCCTTCCAACCCGGAGGCCGCCCCTTTCGGCAACATCCCAAGTTGTACATACAACTTTGCCTTTTCAGAAGGTGCGCCAGCAATCCGTGTTTATCTCTAATTGTCGGTTCAATAGGATCGCGGGTCGCAAATTTCCTTATATTTCAATTAATTGCGAATTACACCGAGCTAAACAACAGCTTTCTCCGCGCGCCGGCGCACGGCCGGGAGCGGGATTTCAGTTGTCTAGACCTGCCGGCGCCGCGTCGCGCGGCCCGTCCGCCGTGGCGACCGTTTCCAGACCGACCAGCCGGTAGCCGAACTGCAGCTCCGTCAGCAGGTGCCGCGGGCGCGCCGGCACCGGCTCGAGTTTCTGCCGCAGGTTCGTCATGTACACGCGCACGTAGTGCGCGCGGTCGGCGTCGTGGATGCCCCAGACCTCCGCCAGCAATTGCCGCGCGGCGATCACGCCGCCGCGTGCGCGGATCAGCGCGGCAAGCAGCCGGAATTCGAGGCGCGTCAGGTGAACGGGCGCGCCGCCGCGCGCCACTTCGTGCTTGCCGAGATCGACGGTCACGTCGCCGAACCGCACGATCGACGACGATTGCCCGTCGGCCGACACGAACGCCGCGCGCCGCAACTGCGCACGCGCCCGTGCGAGCAGTTCGGGCACGCCGAACGGCTTCGGCAGGTAGTCGTCCGCGCCCGCATCGAGCGCCGCGACCTTCTCCACTTCCTGCTGCCGCGCCGACAGCACGATCACCGGCACCGTCGACCACTTGCGCAGTTCGCGGATGAAGGTCTTGCCGTCGTCGTCCGGCAGCCCGAGGTCGACGATCACGAGATCGGGCTTGCTGCTCGACGCATACATCCGCGCCTCGCGGGCCGTCGACGCCTCGCAGGTGTCGAGCCCTTCCTGTTCCAGCGCCATCCGCACGAAACGGCGGATGTCCGCTTCGTCCTCGACGATAAGTACGCGCGATCTGATCATGTCCGGCTCTCGTGTTCGATATCGGGCGGCGCGCCCAGGGGCAGGCGAACCTCGAACCGCGCGCCGTGCGGATCGAGCGGCACCGCGCGGATCGAGCCGCCGTGCGCGTTGACGATGCTGCGGCACAGCGCGAGCCCGAGCCCCACGCCGCTGATCGACGATTCCTTGCGCTCGCGCTCGAACGGCTCGAACAGCGGCTCGGTGTTGCGCGCGATGAAGCCCGGGCCGTCGTCCTCGACGAATACGTACAGCGTTTCGCCGAACACGCGCGCGCGTACAGCCACGGCCGCATCCGCGCCCGCGTATTTCGCCGCGTTGTCGAGCAGGTTCATCAGCACGCGCTCGATCAGCAGCGCGTCGACGTCGATCAGCGGCAGATCGGCCGGCAAGTCGGTGCTCACGTCGCGGCCGGCCAGCACGCCGGCCGAATGCGCGAGCGCGCTGCCGACGATCTCGTCAAGCATGTGCCATTCGCGATTCAGCCGCACGCCCTCGCTCTGCATGCGCGCGAGATCGAGCAGGTTCACGACGAGCCCGTGCAGCGCCTCGGCCTGGTTGCGGATGCCGTGCGCGAGCGCGGCCGGCTGCCCGTCGGCGAGCCGCTCGGGCCGCTCGAGTGTCTCGGCGAGCCCGCGGATCGCGGTCAGCGGCGTCTTCAGGTCGTGCGACACCGCGGCGAGCAGCGCGTTGCGCAGCCGCTCGCCTTCGATGCGAACCAGCGTGTGCTGCGCGACACCAACGTAGTGCACGCGTTCGAGCGCCATCGCGATCGACGAGCACAATGCGTCGATCAGGCGGCGATCGTCGGGATCGGTGGGCACCGGCTGCGCGTCGCCGAACAGCACGAGCACGCCGCGCACGCGCATCGGCGCCTTCAGCGGCAGGTACTGCGCGGCCGCGCGCTCGAACGGCGGCAGCCCGCACCCGGCGCCACGCGCATGCTCGTAGACCCAGCGGGCGATCGGTGCTTCGACGAACCGGGCGTGCTGCGCCGGCATCAGATGGTCATTTGCATCCGGCAGCACGAGCGCGACGCGCACGCCGAGCAGCGGCGCGATCGTGCCGGTGCAGATCGATGCGATCTGCTCGGTCTCGATCGCCGCCGACAGGTCATGCGCGACCCGTGCCAGCGCCGCCGAGCGCTTCTCGTTCGCGCGCGCGGCCCGCGCCTCCGCGCGCAGGCGCGCCGCGAGCTGGCCGATCGCGAGCGCGACGGCCAGCATCAGTGCGAACGTGAACACGTACTGCGTATCGGACACCGCGAACGACAGCCTCGGCTCGACGAAGAAGAAGTCGAAGCAGCCGACGCACACGAACGCGGCCCACGCACCGGCGAGCCGGCCGAGCCGCAGCGCGATCAGCACGACGGTCATCAGGAACAGCATCACGACGTTCGACAGGTCGAACACGCGCAGCAGCGCGCTGGCCGCGAGTGTCGCCAGCGCGCACACGAGCGTGGCGAGCAGCAACGGCACCGCGTACTGCGACATCCACACGTGCGTGCGCGGTCGCGCTTCGCGCACGGCCAGCGTCGGCTGCGTGTCGGGCCCGGCGCCCGCGATGCGGTCGGCCAGCGTCGCGCCTACGCGCAGCACGCCGCGCCAGCGGTCGCGGCGCACGCTTCCCCCACTGCGGCGGGCAGCGGTGTCCCGCGGCCCCGTTGCCCGTCGATTCGCTTCGCTCACGTTCACATTCACATCCATGATCGCTTCCGGCAATTGAAACGCCGAACGGCCCCGCGCACGCCATGAAGGCGTGAGCGGGGCCGCGACGGCGCGTTCGGTCAGATAAACGGCGTCAACAGCATGTCGATCAGCTTGATGCCGATGAACGGCGCGATGATGCCCCCCACGCCGTAGATCAGCAGGTTGCGCCCCAGCAGCTTCTCGGCCGGCTCCGCGCGATACTTCACGCCCTTCAGCGCGAGCGGGATCAACGCCACGATGATCAGCGCATTGAAGATCACCGCCGACAGGATCGCCGACGTCGGGCTGTGCAGCCCCATCACGTTCAGCGCGCCGAGCGCCGGATACGTCGCGACGAACGCGGCCGGGATGATCGCGAAGTATTTCGCGAGATCGTTGGCAACGCTGAACGTCGTCAGCGCGCCGCGCGTCATGATCATCTGCTTGCCGACCTCGACCACCTGCATCAGCTTGGTCGGGTTGCTGTCGAGGTCGACCATGTTGGCCGCCTCCTTCGCCGCCTGCGTGCCGCTGTGCATCGCGACGGCCACGTCGGCCTGCGCGAGCGCGGGCGCGTCGTTGGTGCCGTCGCCGGTCATCGCGACGAGATGGCCCTTCGCCTGGTGCTCGCGGATCAGCCGCAGCTTGTCTTCGGGCGTCGCTTCGGCGAGGTAGTCGTCGACGCCGGCTTCCGCCGCGATCGCGGCCGCGGTGAGCCGGTTGTCGCCGGTGATCATCACGGTCTTCACGCCGACCTTGCGCAGCTCGGCGAAACGCGCGGCGATCCCGTGCTTGACGATGTCCTTCAGCTCGATCGCGCCCAGCACGCGGGCACCGTCCGCCACGACGAGCGGCGTGCCGCCGCGTCGCGCGATGTCGTTGACGGCCGTCTCGACCGCTTGAGGAAACACGCCGCCCAACTCATCGACGTGCGCGCGGACCGCCGACGCCGCGCCCTTGCGCACCTGACGCTCGCCGATGTCGAGGCCGCTCATGCGCGTGCGTGCGCTGAACGGCACGGTGATGCTGCCGGCGGTCGCGGCCACGTCCAGCGAGAAACGCTGCTTCGCGAGCGCGACGATCGAGCGCCCTTCCGGCGTCTCGTCGGCGAGCGACGACAGTTGCGCGGCCTCAGCCAGCGCACGCTCGTCCACGCCCGGCGCCGGCCGGAATTGCACGGCCTCGCGGTTGCCGAGCGTGATCGTGCCGGTCTTGTCGAGCAGCAGCACGTCGACGTCACCGGCCGCCTCGATCGCGCGGCCCGACGTCGCGAGCACGTTCGCCCGCATCATGCGGCTCATCCCCGCGATGCCGATCGCCGACAGCAGCGCACCGATCGTCGTCGGGATCAGGCACACGAGCAGCGCGATCAACACGGTCAGGCTCACCGCCGTGCCCGACGCGTTCAGCAACACGCTGAACTGCGAGAACGGCAGCAGCGTCACGCACACGAGCAGGAAGATGATGGTCAGCGCGACGAGCAGGATCGTCAGTGCGACCTCGTTCGGCGTCTTGCCGCGCTTCGCGCCTTCGACCATCGCGATCATCCGGTCGAGAAATGCCTCGCCCGGTTGCGCGGTGATCTTCACGATGATCCAGTCGGACAGCACGCGCGTGCCGCCCGTCACCGACGAAAAATCGCCGCCCGACTCGCGGATCACCGGCGCGGATTCGCCGGTGATCGCCGATTCGTCGACCGACGCGACGCCGTCGATCACTTCGCCATCGGCCGGAATCGTGTCGCCGGCCTCGACGAGCACGATGCTGCCGGCCGCAAGCTCGTCGCTCGGCACGCGATGGCTGGTGCTGCCGAATTGCTTCGGCTCGTCGAGCACCTTTGCATACACGCGCTTGCGCGCCGCACGCAGCGCGTCGGCCTGCGCCTTGCCGCGCCCTTCGGCCAGCGCCTCGGCCGCGTTCGCGAACAGCACGGTGAACCACAGCCAGCACGCGACCGCGAAGATGAAGCCGGCCGGCGCGTCGCCCGTGCCGGCCAGCGCCTGCAACCACAGCACGGTCGTGACGATGCTGCCGAGATAGACGACGAACATCACGGGATTCTTCAACTGCACGCGCGGCGCGAGCTTGCGGAACGCCTCGCGCAGCACGGCCGTCCAGCGCATCGGCGGCACGCCGCCGACCGGCATCGCCACTGGATTGATCGGGGTTTCGATATGGGACATGAGTGACTCCGTGGTTCCTGCTATTGCTTCGCGCCGGCAACGTGGCCGAACGCGCGATCCAGCGCGAGGTTCAGGTCGAGCACGCGCACGCGCGGTTCGCCGAGCACGCCGAGCTGGCGCGGCAGGGCGATCCGATCGACGAGCGCCGCGACCTGCGCGGCATCCACGCCGCGCGCCTGCGCGACCCGCGCCGCCTGCAGCCGCGCGTTCGCGACCGAGATCTCGGGATCGAGCCCGGACGCCGACGCGGTCACCGCATCGGCCGGCACCGGCGTGCCGGCGGCGAGCGCGTTCTCCTGCCGGTACGCGCGCACACGCTGTGCGATGTCGGCAAGCAGCTTCTTGCTCGTCGCGCCCTGGTTGCTGGCGCCGCTGCCGGCCGCGTTGTACGGCTGGTCGACCGTCTTCGACGGATCGGCCGGATCGGTGCCGACCGTCGCGCTCGGCCGCCCGTGGAAGTAGCCGGCCCGCGTGAACGGCTGCCCGATCACCGCCGAGCCGACCGTCGTGCCGTGCTGCTGCACGAGACTGCCGCGCGCCTGCGACGGGAACAGCACGTTCGCGACGCCGGTGGTGAGCAACGGATACGCGATACCCGTGACGAGCATGAACAGCACCGACGACGCGATCACGGGCCGCACGAGGCCGCGCGTCGCCGCGCCGAACGAAGAACCGGGTGCCGGCGCGGCGGCGGCCGCGGCCTGGCGATTGCCTTGCATCATGATGTTTTCCTCAGAACAGTTGGCCGCCCGACATCATCAGGTGCTCGACGACCGGGCCGAGCGCGAGCGCCGGCAGGAACGTGAGGCCACCGACGACCAGGATCACGAAGACCAGCAGGCCGGCGAACAGGCCCGTCGACGTCGACAGCGTGCCCGCGCTTTCTGGCACGCTCTTCTTCGCGGCGAGGCTGCCCGCGACCGCGAGCATCGGCAGCAGCGTCAGGTAGCGGCCGATCAGCATCGCGAAGCCGATCGTCGTGTTGAAGAACGGCGTGTTCGCGTTCAGGCCCGCGAACGCGGAGCCGTTGTTGGCCGTGCCCGACGTGTATGCGTACAGCACTTCGCTGAAGCCGTGCGGGCCGAGGTTCGCGAGGCTGTCCATCGTCGAATGCAGCATCGACGCCACCGCGGTGAAGCCGAGGATGCTGAACGGATGCGCGAGCACCGCAAGCATCACGAGCTTCATCTCGCGCGCCTCGATCTTCTTGCCGAGGAACTCCGGCGTGCGCCCGATCATCATCCCGACCAGGAACACCGTGAGGATTGCGAACGTGAACAGGTTGATCAGCCCGACGCCGTCGCCGCCGAACACGTTGTTCAGCATCATCTGCGCGATCGGCACGAGCCCGCCGAGCGGCGTCAGCGAGTCATGCATCGCGTCGACCGACCCGGTGGTCGCGGCCGTCGTGACGGTGGCGAACAGGCTCGTCTGCGCGATGCCGAAGCGCATCTCCTTGCCTTCCATGTTGCCGCCCGGCTGCGTGGCGCTCAGTTGCGGGTCGACGCCGAGCCCGGTCACGAGCGGGTTGCCGTGCTGCTCGGCCGAATAGATCACGGCCAGGAAGCCGACGAACATCACGACGAACGCGGCAAGAATCACCCAGCCCTGGCGGCGCCGGCCGATCATCGTGCCGAGCGTGTAGGTCAGCGCGGACGGAATCAGCAGCATCGACAGCATGTGCAGCGTGTTGGTGAGCGGCGTCGGATTCTCGAACGGGTGCGCGGCGTTCATGCTGAAGAAGCCGCCGCCGTTCGTGCCGATATGCTTGATCGATTCGAGGCTGGCCACGGGCCCCATCACGATCTGCTGGCGCGCGCCTTCGAGCGTGGTCGCCCATGCGTCGGACGCGAGCGTCTGCGGCATGCCCTGCCATACGTACACGAGCGCCATCACGAAGCTGAGCGGCAGCAGCACACGATAGGTCACGCGCGTGAAATCGACCCAGTAGTTGCCGAGGTCGGCCGCGCTCTTGCGGCTCAGCCCGCGGATGAAGCCGCCCGCGGCCGCGACGCCGGTGGCCGCGCTGACCACCATCAGGAACGTGATGACGGCCATCTGCGAGAAGTTCGACAGGCTGCTTTCGCCCGCGTACGCCTGCCAGTTCGTGTTCGTGATGAACGACGCGGCGGTGTTGAACGCGAGGTCGGGGCTTTGCGACGCGCGCTGCAGTGCGTCGAACGGCAGCGTGTCCTGGATGCGCAGCAGCAGATAGCCGAGCAGCATCATCCCGGCATTGCTGAGCAGCAGCACCATCCCGTAGCGCTGCCACGACATCGCTTCGTCGGGATTCACGCCGAGCAGCGCATAGGTACGGCGTTCGACCCACGCGTGGCGCGGGCTCGTCAAGGCGTGCGCGAGCCATTTCCCGACGACGGGCACCAGCGCCAGCATGATCGCGAGAACGATCGCGAATTGAATGAGATTGTTGAACATGTCGACGCTCGCTCAGATCCGGTCGAGGCCGGTGATGAAACCGGCCGTCAAGGCAAAGAACGCGAGCGTGAACAAGATGAAAAGCAGATCGCTCATGACATTCACCGATATTTTCGAATTCCTGTTGAATCGCGCCGATCAATACCGCTCGGGTTGGATCAACGCATGAAACAGATAGATAAAGAGCGCGAGCGACAACGCGCCGGTGATCCACAACATGGCTTTCCCCTTTTCTCTGTATGCGCGGCAACGCCGCGCGATCGTCGGCGTATCGGGCCTCGCCGCGCTGGCGCAGGCCCGTGTGACGCCCCCATGCTCAGTTGGCGAATGGGATGCGACAGTGTAGAAATCCGCGTATCAAAGCGGTGTTCAATTTCCTTACGCAAAGTAAAAAAGGTGTAAAGACGAAAGCCGGCGGCGATGGCATTTTTATGCGTTCTTTTCAGGGCCAATGCGAGTCTATACACCGTATCTTCGTTGCCATTCCTAGAATGAGCGGCATGTCCAAGACGAGATCTCCGCGGTGCGGAGCACGATGCGACCGGGGATGCCAGCATGAAACCGACCAGAACCGAAACCGCTGCCTCACGCGACCTGCCGCCCGTTCGTGCGCGGCGCCGGTGCCCCGCCGACGAACTCGTGCTGCTGTCGATCCGCGTCGAATCGGACAACCTCGCCGTCGTGCGGCGCCTGCTGCACCAGGCAGTCGGCACCGCGCTCAATTTCTACACGGCCGCGATCGACAACCGCACCGGGCGCGCGTGCATCGAGCTCGAAGTCGCGCGGTCGCAGGCGTCGCCTGCCATCCTGTCGATCCTGCGCCTGCTGCCGGCCGCCGAATTCGGCACGATCCGCCTGCTGCAGCACTAGCCGGCCTCCATTGCGGCCGCGCGTGACACGCATCACGCGCCCGCTCCCCTTTCATCGATTCGAACGCGCGTTGCCGACGCGAACGCGTGCGGTTCGTCTTCGTCACGAGCCGCGCACGCTCGCCACCGGCATGCGCGCCGGATCGTCGTTCCCGTCGCTACGGGCCTTTCCAGGAAGCACTCACAATGAAAAAAGCAGTTGCCGGTACCCTCTCCCTCGCATTCCTCAGCGCGGCCGCGCATGCGCAAAGCAGCGTCACGCTCTACGGGATGCTCGATGCGGGTATCGTCTATACGAACAACCAGTCGGGTAAAAGCGCGTGGCAGCAAGGCAGCGGCCTGCTGTCGAATACGGTCTTCGGCCTGAGCGGCAACGAGGATCTCGGCGGCGGCCTGCATGCGCTGTTCCGCCTCGAGAACGGCTTCAACCTGAACAACGGCACGCAGTCCTACAAGAACACGATGTTCGGCCGCCGCGCGTACGTCGGCCTGCAGAGCGACCCGTACGGCACGCTGACGCTCGGCCGCCAGTACGATGCCGTGGTCGACTATCTCGGCCCGCTCGCGATGGCGAACAACGGCGACGGCAACAACCTCGCGTCGCATCCGTTCGACAACGACAACCTCGACGATTCGTTCTACATCGACAACGCGGTGAAATACACGAGCCCGACGCTCGCCGGCTGGCAGTTCGGCGGCCTGTACGGGTTCAGCAACGCGGCCGGCGGCTTCGCGAACAACCGCGCGTACAGCGCGGGCGTGTCGTATGCGAACGGGCCGGTCAGCCTCGGCGCCGCGTACGTGCAGCTCAACCGCGGCGGGCTGACGGCCGGCGGTGCGCTGTCGACCAACGACGGCCCGAACTTCCCGGCCGTGCGCCAGCGGGTGATGGGCGCGGGCGGCAGCTACGCGTTCGACCGGCTGACGGTCGGCGCGCTGTGGACGCATTCGATGTTCGACGAAACGGCCGCGTCGTCGCTGCCCGGCGCGCTGAATGCGCTGCGCTTCGACAACTTCGAGGTCAACGCGCGCTATGCGCTGACGCCGGCCGTTTCGTTCGCGGGCGCCTATACGTTCACCCACGGCCGCTACGACGACGCAACCGGCAGCCATCGGCCAAAATGGCACCAGGTAACGCTGATGGCCGACTACGCGCTGAGCAAGCGCACCGACGTGTACGCGGAAACCGTCTACCAGCACCAGTTCGGCGTGCCGGCGGGTGCGACGCTCGGGTTCGCGAACGTCACGGGGCTCGCGCCTTCGTCGACCAACACGCAGGTGGTCGGGACGGTCGGTATCCGGCATCGGTTCTGAGCGCTCGCCAGCCGCCCACGGCCGGCCGCTCTGTGCAATCCCGCATGGACGCGCGCCGGCCGAACAGGGATCATTCGGGGAATCCGGGCCCGCGCGCCTGCGAAACCGGTACACTCGGCGCCGGGCGCGCGCCGGATCGGCATTCGGCGGCGGGCCGCTGCCGACTCTGGAATCGTGATCCCATGACCACACCGATCTATCAGGAAATCAAGGACTTCATCCTCGCGCGCATTCATGCCGGCGAATGGGCGGAAGGCGACCAGGTGCCGTCGGAGAACGAGCTGGCGCGCGAATTCAACGTCGCGCGGATGACCGTCAACCGCGCGCTGCGCGAGCTGACCGCCGAGCAGGTGCTCACGCGCACGCGCGGCTCCGGCACGTACGTCGCGTCGCCGAAATACGAATCGACGCTCGTCGCGATCCGCAGCATCTCGGACGAAGTCGCCGCGCGCGGCCATGGCTATCGCGCGCAGGTGCTGCAGGTCGGCGCGGCCGTCGCCGATGCGAAGCTCGCCGACGAGCTGCAGATCGACACGGGCAGCCCGATCTTCCATTCGCGCGTGCTGCACTTCGAGAACGACACGCCGGTGCAGCTCGAGGAACGCTGGGTCAATCCGGCCTGCGCACCGGAGTATGCGTTGCAGGACTTCACGACGACGACGCCGAACCAGTACCTGACGCGCGTCGCGCCGCTGCAGCGCGTCGAATACCGGATCGAGGCCGCGATGCCCGACACCGAAACGCGCCGCCACCTGACGATGGACGACCGCGAGCCGTGCCTGCTGCTGCATCGGCGCACGTGGTCGCAGGGGATGGTCGCTTCGGTCGCCAATCTGTGGCACCCGGGCAGCCGGTACCGGTTCACCGGGCATTTCTGAGCTGAGGTGGAGGCGCGGGCTTACCGTGCGCCCGGCTGCCCCCATCGCTCGATCGCGCTGACGGCCCGCTTCAAGCCTTCCTCTCGTGCGATGCGCGCGCCGAGTTCGATCGCTCGCGCTTGCGTTTCGTCCCGTTCGGCAAATGCGATCGCCCTTGCAAGTGCAGCGGCGTCCATGCGCCGCCCCGCCACCGGCGCATCCGCCACGCCGAGTCGCTGCAGCCGGTTCGCCCAGAAGAACTGATCGCCCGCGAACGGCACGACGACCGACGGAATGCCGGCCCGCGCCGCCGAATGCGTGGTGCCCGATCCGCCGTGATGGATCGCCATCGATACCTGCGGGAATAGCCGGTCATGCGGCGTATCGCCGATCACGTGAACGTTTTTTGGCAGCATCGACGCGTCGATACCGCTCCAGCCCGGATAGAACAACGCGCGCCGGCCGGCGAGCGCACGCGTCAGTGCCTCGATCATCGCGGTGCGATCGAAGCCGGCCATGCTGCCAAAACCGATGTACACGGGACGATCGCCCGCTTCGAGAAATGCCGCGAGTTCGGACGATGGCGCCCAGGCATGCGCATCGATCCGCCACTGGCCGCATGCCTGCACATTCGACGGCCAGTCGT
Organism: Burkholderia sp. AU27893; assembly: GCF_002223205.1. Classification (NCBI taxonomy): domain Bacteria; kingdom Pseudomonadati; phylum Pseudomonadota; class Betaproteobacteria; order Burkholderiales; family Burkholderiaceae; genus Burkholderia; species Burkholderia sp. AU27893. The sequence goes on from NZ_NKFD01000004.1 coordinate 1,999,445, forward strand.
CTGGCCCGGACAGCAGCGCCGGCGATACGCCGTACAGCATCGGATGATCGGTCCACACCTGCTTGCGCGGCGGCAACCCGCACACGCTCGCTCGTGCCGCATTCGTCGCCTTCCTGAACGCCTGCCACAGCAGCGCGTTCACGAACCGGTGGCTCGCGCGGTTCAGCCAGCTCGGCACCTTCCCCGGCGGCAGGAACGGCGACGCGAATTCCGCAGTGGGCGTGATCGGGATCATGCCGGTGCCGATCGCCGGCACGCCGCGATACTCGGCGACCGACAAGCCGGCGAACGATGCGAGCCCGGACGCGAGGATCGCGTCGCAGCCTTCCGATGCATCCGCGATTTCGCGCATCCACGCGGCCGTGTTCGCATTGGCAATCGCCGCAAGCGCCTTCGACGTGTCGTTGAAGCCGCCGCGCCCGCGCACCGCATCCGCCAATGCACCATCCGGCGCAATCGCGCGGCGGATGTCGCCGGACAACGGCGCCGACGGCACGCCGAGCACCGCGGCCGACCCCAGCGTCGCCGCATCGGCCAGCAGCCGGACATCGTGGCCGGCATCGATCAACGCACGGCCGAGCGCAGCGAGCGGGCGCGTGTCGCCTTCGGTGCCGTAGGTGGCGATGACGAGCTTCATGCGTGACTCCTCGTGCCCGGCGGCAATGAGTGGATTCGTAAAAATGCACGTCGTATACTAATGCAACTCGTGCACTTTCAGTCAACCCCTCCGCCATGACGAATCCGACCGACGATCCGGGCCGCCGCGCGCGCAAGCGCATCCAGATGCTCGCGCATCTCGCCGCCACTGGCGCACGCCTGTTCGACGCGCACGGCTATGAAGCCGTCACGATGGAACAGATCGCCGCGCAGGCCGATGTCGCGAAGCGCACGCTGTACAACCACTTTGCAACGAAGGAAGCCGTGCTCGCGCACTGGCTGGAGGGTGAGCTCGCACGCGATCTCGCGCATCTGCAGCGTGACGTCGCGCGGCGCAAGACCTTCGCGTCACGCATCGGCTGCGTGCTCGATGCGTCGGCTGCGTGGTGCGAGCAGCATCCCGCGTATCTGCTCGCGTATTTGCGCCATCGCTTCCTGAGCATCGGAACGGTTGAAGCGGAAGGTGGTGAAGAGAACGGCAGCGATATCGCGCTCGTGTGGCAGCAACTGATCGCGGCCGGGCAGCAATCCGGCGAACTGAACGGCACGCTGCCGGCCGACCAGCTCGCGACGTGGTTCCATCACCTGTATCTCGCGGCGATGCTGCGCTGGCTGACCGTGCCGGGGCTGTCGCTGAAACGGGAGTTCCAGGCGGTCGCGAAGCTGTTCGTCGAAGGTGCTCGAGCGAAAGGGTGAGCGGCGCCGGTAAGCGATGTCCGGTGGCCGGTCGGGCGCTCGCCGGGTGCAAGCGCCCGGGCACGACCGCAAGGAGCGAGCGCCACTGAGGCGGCCGGCGCCGCGCATTCGGCGAATACGGTGCGATCAAGGCGTCCCCGGCGCCGATGCATTTTTACGACGGCCGCACGCATCGCATGCCAAATTTCCCGTGCAGCAGTATGCTGATGTCGTACGGCCGCGCGCGACGCTTCGGGTAATCCCTTCGTTTGCACGTTGTCGCGCCGCCGTCGCGACCGCAATCATGCGTTGCAAGGAGGGATTCGTGATGGCAACCACGCATCAGCACTTCCACCTCGAACTACGGCACGCCACCGCGCCGACCTATTTCATCAGCTACCTGTTCCCCGCCTTGCTGTTCGTGTACGAACTGCTGCGCGTCGGCCAATGGATCCGCGATCACGGGATGCAATTCGCCGCGTTCAAGCAGATGGGTTACGAGTATTTGCTGATGCTGCTGTTCGTCGGGCTGCAGATCGTCGTCGAGGCGATCTTCCTGCTCGGCGCCGCGATGCGTCGCGACAATCGCGACTTCGAGCACCGGCTGCCGAACGTGATTCTCGGCATCGGTCTCTCGATCGCCGTGCTCGCGATCGACCTCGCGATCCAGATCGCGTTCTGAAGGCCGGCGGGCGTCTGCCCGCGGGCGATCGCGAGCGCGCTCAGGCGCGCGCGTCGCGCAGGAACGTCGTCACGGCGGCCAGCACGTCGCCGGTTCGCTCGCGATGCGGCATGTGCCCGCACTGGGCGAGCAACAGATACGACGACGGCCCCGCGACGCGCGCGGCGATCCGCTTCGGATGCACGTCGGATCCGTATTCGTCGTCTTCGCCGTGAATCGCGAGCGTCGCGCATTGCACGCGCGGCAAGTCGTCGTCGAGATTCCAGTCGCGAAACGCCGGCGACAGCCACGTGTCGACCCACGCGCGCAGCACCCATTCGGCCTTGTCGCCGTGATAGCGCGCGAGCCGGTCGAGCTGGCCCGGTTCGTCGAACTGCTGCCCCGCGTCGCGAATGCCGGCCAGCGTGCGATCCTCGACGAACGCCTGCGCGGCGATCGTCACGAGCGCGCGGCAACGCTCCGGATGCGCGGCCGCACACCCGACCGCCATCCCGCCGCCGACGCTGTGCCCGAGCGCGACGAACGCGTCGACGCCCTGTTGTTCGAGCAGCGCCGCGAACGCGTGATCGGCCTCGTCGCGCACGAACGTCGTGCCGAGTTGCCCCGGATGACGATCGGAACGACCGAAGCCGAGGCGATCGTAGGCGATCACGTCGCGCTGCGTGGCGCTCGCAAGCTGCGCGGGGAAGTCGCGCCACAGTTCGACGCAGCCCAGCGAATCGTGCAGCAGGACGATCGGCGCGGCCGACTCCGGCGCACCTACCGCCGGTTGCGCCAGACCACCGCGCCAGCGTTTCGCAAAGAGGCGCCCTTGCGGCGTCTCGACGGTGGTCTCCTCGATCGGGATATCGGTCATGTGTGTGTCGTCTGCATGAAAGCGGCCGCCCCTCGGCGGCCGCATCGGATCCTGCGATGTTGTCCCTTGCCCGCATGCAGCGTCAAGCAAGCCCCCACCGCCCGCGCGTTCATTCGGGTTGCGGCGGCAGATACTCCATCTGCGCCTCGTCGTACAGCCGGTAGATCAGCGCCTGCATCGCGCGGAGATCCTCCGATTCGTCGAGCATCCGCATGCTCATGATGATCGGCGACACGAGGTTCGGATCGTCGAGCGGCTTGTAGCTGATGTCGTCGCGCTTCAGCCCGTACACGCTGTGCGGCACGACCGACACGCCCTCGCCCATCGCGACGAGGCCGAGCGCGATCTGCAGTTCGCGCGTCTCGTAGATCTTGCGCGGCTGCAATGCCCGATCGTGAAACGCCGCGAGCACCTGGTCCGCATAGCTCGGGCGCGGCGCCTTCGGAAAGATGATCAGCGTGTCGTTCACGAGATCGTGCAGCGACAGCACCGGCTTCGCGCTGTCGAGCGGATGGCCGACCGGCAGCGCGACGATCATCCGCTCCTCGCGCAGCACGACGCGCCGCACGCTCGGATCCTCGTGGCGGATGCGCCCGAACCCGACGTCGATGCGCCCTTCCTTCAGCGCCTTGATCTGGTCCATCGTCGACATCTCGTGCAGGCTCAGCTCGACCGCCGGATACTCGCTGCGAAAGCGCCGGATGATCTTCGGCAGCATCCCGTACAGCGTCGAGCCGACGAAACCGACCGACATGCTGCGCTCGATCTTGCCGACCCGCTTCGTCATCGATTCGAGCTCGGTCGTCTGCGCGAGCAGCTGCACCGCGTGCGAGTAGAAGAAGCGGCCCGCGTCGGTCAGCTTCAGCGGCCGCGCGTTGCGCTCGAACAGCGGCACGCCGAGCGCTTCCTCGAGCTGCTGGATCTGCCGGCTCAGCGGCGGCTGCGCGATATGCAGCCGTTCGGCCGCCCGCGTGAAATTCCGCTCTTCGGCGACCGCGACGAAGTAGCGGAGGTGTCTCAACTCCATGTTCGAATCCTCCCGGGCAGGCGACGGATGTTGATTCCGCACCGCGCACGGCGCGCGCGCCGGCCGTCCACACCGGCGCTGTCGGCCACCTGCTTCCCGATCCCGTCACGATACCTCAGCCGGCACCGCTCCCGGCGCGAACCGCATGGCGCGTGCAGCGGCGGGCGGCGCCGCGCAAAGCAAAACGGGAAGCCGCAACGCTTCCCGTTCGTTCACCGATACCGCGCCGCGGCACCGTGCAGGCCGAGCATCACACCTCGGTCGCGTAGAGCGCGTCGCGCTGCGCGTCGCTCAGCGAGTCGAGCGGCACGTCCGGCAATTGGTAGCAGATCATCGTGCCGTACAGCTCGGCGAGGCAATTGCTGCCGGCGTCGAGCGCGTAGCCGTCCTCGCCGTCCGGGGCCGGCGGGTACACTTCGCGCCACGCGTTGATCGCGGCTTCGAGTCGCACGATGGAAACGGGTCCGGCCTTCCGCTCGGCGGGTGATGCGCTCATGGATTCCTCTGGGTTGCGCGCTCCGCGGGCCGGATCGGCCCGGATGGAACGATGAAAACGCCGGGCATCGCGCCGGCCGCCGCCTGTCGCGCGCGCCGGATGCCGATCCGCGCGGCGCGCCTCGCGCCGGCCGGGCCGTGGCCCGGTAGGGTCGGGCAATATAACCGGCTTTGACCCCGTGCAGGCAAAAGCCGGGCAAAAAAAACGGGAAGCGCGAGGCTTCCCGTTGCGTCGTACGTCACGCGGCCACGTGCCGCGCCCGCGTCAGCCCGCGGTTTCGCGGTTCGCCACCGGCTCCCGCTGGGCGCCACGGCTCGCGGCGATCCACGGCGCGATTTCCATGTCTTCGTAGCGCACGAAGCGGCTCTTCTTCAGGAGCCGGAAGCCGAGCCACACGGCCAGGAACAGCGGAATGCCGACGTAGGTCGCGGCCACGCCCGCCCAGTCGATCCGGTTCGCGAGGAACGCCTGATAGTCCTGGCCGAGCGCGATCACGAGGCACAGCACGAACGCGAACAGCGGGCCGAACGGGAACCACTTCGACTGGTACGGCAGCTGGTCGAGCGCGTAGCCCTGCTTCACGTAGCCCTTGCGGAACCGGTAGTGGCTGACCGCGATGCCGAGCCACGCGATGAAGCCGGTCATCCCCGACGTGTTCAGCAGCCACAGGTACACGGTCTTGTCGCCGTACAGCGACGTGAAGAAGCACAACGCGCCGACGGCCGTCGTCGCGTACAGCGCGTTGCGCGGCACGCCGCCGCGCGACAGCTTCGCGAAGATCTTCGGCGCGCGGCCTTCGGTCGCGAGGTTGTAGAGCATCCGCGTGGACGCGTACATGCCCGAGTTGCCGGCCGACAGCACGGCCGTCAGGATCACCGCGTTCATCACGCCGGCCGCGAACGCGAGGCCCGCATGGCGGAACACGAGCGTGAACGGGCTCACGCCGATGTCGGTCACGTCCGTTTTGAGCAGGTTCGGGTCGGTATAGGGAATCAACACGCCGATCACGAAGATCGCGAACACGTAGAACAGCAGGATCCGCCAGAACACCTGGCGCACCGCGCGCGGGATCGTCGTGCGCGGGTTTTCCGATTCGCCGGCCGCGACGCCGATCAGCTCGGTGCCCTGGAACGAGAAGCCCGCGATCATCGCGACGCCCATCAGCGCCGGCAGGCCGCCCGCGAACGGTGCGTCGCCGATCGTCAGGTTGCCCCAGCCATTGCTCGGTGCGCCCTTCAGAATGCCGAAGATCATCAGCAGGCCGACGCCGATGAACGCAACCACGGTGACGACCTTGATCAGCGCGAACCAGTATTCGGCTTCGCCGAAGCCGCGCACGGTCAGCGCGTTGAGCAGGAACATCACGCCGAGGAACGCCGCGCTCCACCACACGCCCGGCACGTTCGGGAACCAGTAATGCATCACGAGCTGCGCGGCGACCAGCTCCACCGCGATCGTCACGGCCCAGTTGTACCAGTAGTTCCAGCCGAGCGCGAAACCGAAGCCTTCGTCCACGTACTTCGCGCCGTAAGTCGCGAACGAGCCCGACACCGGCATGAACGCGGCCATTTCGCCGAGGCTCGTCATCAGGAAATAGACCATCAGGCCGATCGCCATGTACGCGACCATCGCGCCGCCGGGGCCGGCCTGCGAGATCGATGCGCCGGACGCGACGAACAGGCCCGTGCCGATCGAGCCGCCGATGGCGATCATCGTCAGGTGGCGCGCCTTCAGCGCGCGATGAAGCTTGGGTGGGTTCGCTGACGAACCGGATGGGTCGGATTTCGGAATTGCGGACATAAACGAGACGAACGTTGAGCGGGCCGGCATCCGTAGCCGGCGCATGCGAAATCGGAGCGCGGTGCGCGTCCTGCGATGCATTCGATGCGGCCCCGATACGCGTTGCGCGGCGGGCGCCTGCGGCGAAGCGCGGATTCTACCTGATTCGTCACGGGGACAGCTCACGTGGCGCCGCCCGCCGCCGCCGCGGAGATTTCGCAGAATCAAGGGGTTGGCCGCGTCGAACCGGGCCGCCGTCGCAGGTCGGCTCAAAAACCCGCGCCACGGATGGTTATCCGGTTCTGCGATCCCGTCGGGGTTTCACCACCGTCCCGTCGCAATCCGCCCGATATCGCGCCAGCGCGCATAATCGCCGGTAATCGCGGGATTATTCAGACAATACAACCGGTATCGGCGATTGATTCAAATCAAATCACGCATGTGTAAAGCGGTAATGATGCGTAACAATTCGGAATCGCCGTATCCGCATGCATGTTTTGCATGCGCACGCGAATCGCCGGAATTCGCGAGATAATGCGGCCCGATTCAAAATAAACAGCGTACGGAATCGCCAACGACGCGAAAATCCGCCGCCCGCCGCCCATCGAGGATGAAGTCACTCACGCTGCCCGCCGCGCTGCGCCGCCATACCGCGTCGATCGTGGCACGCATTCTGTCGCCACGCGGCGTACTCGTGGCGGGAATCGTGCTGCTGATGTTCAGCTGGGGGCTTTCCACGTCGCTTTTAATCGAGGCGCGGCGCGACGCAAATGACCATGCGGTCGAAAATGCACGCAACCTGATGCTGCTGATCGAACGCGATATCGCCCGCAATATCGCGCTCTACGATTTGTCGCTGCAGAACGTCGTCGACGGCATTGCCGACCCGGAACTGATGGCCTTGCCGCCGCGCCAGCGTCACCGGCTGCTGTTCGACCGCGCGGCCACCGGCGAATTTCTCGGGTCGATCTTCGTGATGGACGCGCACGGCAATATCGTGATCGATTCGAGCGCGTCGCCCGCGCGGCAAGGCAATTTCGCCGACCGCGACTACTTCGCCGTCCATCGCGACGGGCTCGCGCAGGGCCTCTACATCAGCAAGCCGTATGCGGCCCGGCTACGCGGCGGTGCCCTGACGATCGCGCTCAGTCGGCGGATCAACCGGCCCGACGGCACGTTCGCCGGCATCGTGGTCGGCACGCTCAGCATCGACTACTTCCGCGCGCTGCTCGACGGCCTCGCGGTCGGCAAGCACGGCAGCGCGGCGATCGTCGAGGACAACGGCACGCTCGTGTCGCGCCTGCCGTACGACCCGCACGTGGTCGGCCTCGACCTGCACAGCTCGCCGCTGTTCATCGAATCGCAGCGCGCGCCCGACGGCGAGCTGGCCGGGGTCGGCGCGATCGACGGCATCCGGCGCATCTATGTTTACAAGCATCTCGCCGCGCTGCCGCTGATCGTCGACGTCGCGCCCGCCGAGGTCGACGTCTACGCGTCGTGGCAGCACCGCGCAATCTGGACCGTCGTGCTGATGTGCCTGTTCACCGGGTTCATCGCGTGGGGGTCGCTGGCGCTGTCGCGCGAACTGAAGCGCCGCCAGGTCGCCGAATCGAAGCTGTACCGGCTCGCGCACACCGATGCGCTGACGGGCCTCGACAACCGCGGCACGTTCGACGCGGTGCTCGCGAAGGAGGCGCAGCGTGCGTCGCGCAGCGGCCGCCCGCTGTCGGTGCTGTTCGTCGACGTCGATCACTTCAAGGCGTTCAACGACTATTACGGCCATCCGGCCGGCGACGACGTGCTGCGGCGCGTCGCGCAAACCGCGTCGCGCTGCCTGCGCCGCGACAGCGATCACGTCGCGCGCTACGGCGGCGAGGAATTCGTCGTCACGTTGCCCGACACCGATGCGCAAGGCGCGTTGACCGTCGCCGAGGGCATCCGGCGCGCGATCGCGGCGCTCGACATCGCGCACGCGAAAAGCCCGTACGGGCGCGTCACGGCGAGCATCGGCGCGGCGACCGCCACCGACGGCCGCGTGAACGCCGCGACGCTGCTGCAGCGGGCCGACGAGGCGCTGTACCGCGCGAAGTCCGGCGGCCGCAATCGCGTGCTGGAGGCACAGCCGAGCGCCGCCGGCGCATGACGTCGCCGTGACGTGGCGTGAAGTCGCGCGGCGGCCGGCCGGGCCGGATGACCGCACCGTGGACAGCCTTCCCGCGTTCGGTTAGCGTGACACCTGCTGCGCACGCGGCGCGGCGCCGGCCCGCGCTGGCCGCCGTGCGCGTTCCAGCCACTCCCGTTCCGCCATGACCACCCCGCTCCCTACCCGGCTGCCGCCGTTCCTGCGCCACGCGCTCCGCCCGCTGCTCGACCCGTATCGCCGCTACCGGCACGCGAAGCTGATCCATGCGGCGCGCGTGTCGCTCGCGATTCTCGTGTCGATCGCGCTGTCCACCGGCCTGAACGTGCCGCACGGCGAGTGGTCGACGATCACCGTGCTGATCGTCGTCGGCGGGCTGCAGCACCACGGCAACATCCGCAAGAAGGCGGCCGAGCGCGCGCTCGGCACGTCGATCGGCGCGCTCGCCGGCCTCGGGCTGATCCTCCTCTACTCGTTCCTGCACGCGCCGTTCGCGATCTACCTGCTGATGGCCGTCGGGTGCGGTATCTGCGCGTATCACGCGATCGGCAAGGCCGGCTACATCGCGCTGTTGTCGGCGATCACGATGGTGATCGTCGCCGGGCACGGCGACAACGAGATCGTCGACGGCCTGTGGCGCGCGGTGAACGTGCTGGTCGGCATCGCGATCGCGCTGGCGTTCTCGTTCGCGCTGCCGCTCTATGCCACCTACTCGTGGCGCTACAAGCTCGCCGACGCGCTGCGCGCGTGCGCGGCCGTGCATGCGCGGCTCGCGGGCGACCGCCAGGTCAGCGACGACGCGCACCTGAAGGAAATGGCCGCGCTGAGCGCGCTGCTCGTGCAGCTGCGCTCGCTGATGCCGTCGGTGTCGAAGGAATGCGAGACGTCGATGGCGCAGCTCGAGGCGATCCAGCGCAGCCTGCGCCTGTGCATCGGCTATCTGGAGATCCTGTCGAGCGCGCTGCCGGCCCGCGACGACATCGCGGCCCGCGAGTACATGCGCGTCGACATGAAGGCCGTGAACCGGCGCATCCGCGACACGCTGGTCGGCGCGAGCCGCGCGCTCAAGTTCGGCACGCCGAGCCGGCTCTCGCCGCGCCGCCGGCCGGTCGACCCGCCGCACGACGCGCCGCCGCCGCAGTTGTCCGGCTACGTGTCGATCACGGCCAAGCTGGCCGGGGAAGTCGACCAGTTGCGCGAGAAGCTGCTCGATACCGCGCAGTCGTGGAACATCTGACGTCGGCGGGGATTCCGGGCTTTGCTCGCCCGTCTTTCATATACCTTTCGGCTCGGCCCATCGGCATCCTGACGGCGGCCCGGCCCGCCCGTCAGCCGATCCGGCCCCGGAAACACGGCCCGCAGCCGGGCTCGCCGATGCCTGTTTCTGCCGCGATTTCGCACCGGCGAGCGCGGTATTCTCCACCCGGTTAATCGCCCGCCAGGCCCGCCGCGACAGGCTCGACGACGGTTCCGCGCGAAAATCAGCCCTTGCCCCAACCTCCGGGACAGCCGATACTCGCATATTCCGCGAAATACGATCCCACCGGCTTCAATCCACGGTAATTCCTATGAGCACGATTCTCGAAAGCCTCCCGACCGGCCAGAAGGTCGGTATCGCCTTCTCCGGCGGCCTGGACACCAGCGCTGCACTGCACTGGATGAAACTCAAGGGCGCCGTCCCGTACGCATACACGGCGAACCTCGGCCAGCCCGACGAAGACGATTACGACGCGATCCCGAAACGCGCGATCGAATACGGCGCAGCCGGCGCCCGCCTGATCGACTGCCGCGCGCAGCTCGTCGCCGAAGGCATCGCGGCGCTGCAAAGCGGCGCGTTCCACATCACGACGGCCGGCGTCACGTACTTCAACACCACGCCGATCGGCCGCGCCGTGACGGGCACGATGCTCGTCGCCGCGATGAAGGAAGACGGCGTCAACATCTGGGGCGACGGCAGCACGTACAAGGGCAACGACATCGAGCGCTTCTACCGCTACGGCCTGCTCGTGAACCCGGATCTGAAGATCTACAAGCCGTGGCTCGACCAGACGTTCATCGACGAGCTCGGCGGCCGTGCCGAAATGTCCGAATTCATGAACCAGGCCGGTTTCGCGTACAAGATGTCGGCCGAGAAGGCCTACTCGACCGATTCGAACCTGCTCGGCGCGACGCACGAAGCGAAGGATCTGGAAAGCCTCGAAAGCGGCATCAAGATCGTGAACCCGATCATGGGCGTCGCGTTCTGGCGCGACGACGTGAAGATCGCCGCGGAAGAAGTGACGGTGCGCTTCGAAGCCGGCCAGCCGGTCGCGCTGAACGGCGTCGAGTTCACCGACCCGGTCGAACTGCTGCTGGAAGCGAACCGCATCGGCGGCCGCCACGGCCTCGGCATGAGCGACCAGATCGAAAACCGGATCATCGAAGCGAAGAGCCGCGGCATCTACGAAGCCCCGGGCCTCGCGCTGCTGTACATCGCGTACGAGCGTCTCGTCACCGGCATCCACAACGAAGACACGATCGAGCAGTACCGCGAGAACGGCCGCCGCCTCGGCCGCCTGCTGTACCAGGGCCGCTGGTTCGACCCGCAGGCGATCATGCTGCGCGAAACGGCACAACGCTGGGTCGCACGCGCGATCACCGGCGAAGTGAAGATCGAACTGCGCCGCGGCAACGACTACTCGATCCTGAGCACGAAGTCGCCGAACCTCACGTACCAGCCGGAACGCCTGTCGATGGAGAAGGTCGCATCGACGTTCTCGCCGCGCGACCGGATCGGCCAGCTGACGATGCGCAACCTCGACATCACCGATACGCGCGACAAGCTGCGCGTGTACTCGCAAGTCGGGCTGCTGACGCCGGGTGAGGCATCGGCGCTGCCGCAGATCAAGGGCGACGACAAGTAAGTCGCTTCGCTCGACGCCGTGCCGCATCGCTGGATGCGGTACGGTTGGGCAGGCTGGGTGGGCGCATCCGCTTCGCGCACTCGGCCTGCCGCTTCCTCCGCCTCTCCCCCTCGCCTGTCTGCTTCCCCCCTCCGCAATCGCCCCGCCCCGCGTGACGTACCGACGCCACGGCATCGCCGCGCCAGTCATGGCAAGCTGCGAGTCTTCCGATTCCGGCGCCGACTCATGACCGCCCTTACCGTCATCCACCTGAACGGCCCGATCAACAGCGGCAAGACGACGATCGGTGTCGCGCTCGCACGCTTGCTGCCCGACGCACGCTTCATCGACGGCGACGATCACGATGCGCCCGAGGATGCGCCGTTCGACGTGCAGTGGGCGATCGCGCTCGAACGTCTCGTCATGCAGATCACGCACGCGCGAGAGCGTCATCTGGTCATCGCCTATCCGATCGGCGAAACGGAGTTCGAGCGGTTGCGCGCGGCCTGCGACGCGCGCGATGCGCGGCTCTTCATCGTGACGCTCGCGCCGCCTGAAGCGATCGCAGCGTCGAATCGCGGCTCGCGTGCGCTGACGGACTGGGAGCGCAACCGGATCGCCGAGATGTATCGCGAAGGCTATGCGTCGCGGCCGTTCAGCCAGATGGTGCTCGATACGTCCGATGCAACGCCCGATGCTTGTGCGGCGCGTATCGCGCAACACGTCGCGGCGACGGAGTCGTAACCGGCACACTTACCCGCGCCCGCCACGCCGGCACGCGATACCTTGCAGCAACCAGCGAAAGACCGTCTCTCCAGCCAAAATTGGAAAACGTTTACTCTTCAGGCACTTCTTGCTAGGATCATCCTCGGTCGGCCTGCGCGCATTCATGGAAAGCCGATTGCAAGCGTTGAAAACCCCGCAATTCCTGGCATCACTGTTCCAGCCTTCGAGCCTCATCTGCTTTCTGTATTTTGGCGTGCATTCTACGGGCACCGATCTCGTTTCAACGATCAGGCACCCGAATAGGAAAACGTTATCCATCACGTGGCACCCCGCCACGGACCATCAGAGAGAGACACCATGAAGAACAGGATCATCCCGTGCGTCGTCGCCGTTCTGTCCGTTGCGTGCCTGTCCGCGTGCGGCGGCGACGATTCGGCCAGCCCGGCCGCCGCCGCTCGCCAGCAGGCCACCGCGATGGCGCTCAGCCCGTCGAACCCGCCCGGCTCGAACTTCAACCTCGCGCCGTTCACGCTGCAGTTGCCGACCGGCTCGTCCGGCAAGGTCGACACGGTGAGCGGCTCGTCGCTCGCGGGCGGCTACGTGAACCCGACGTATTTCTACACGGACGCCAGCGACGGATCGATGGTGATGATGGACCCGACGCAGGGCTGGACGACGTCAGGCTCGCTGCATCCGCGCACCGAGTTGCGCGAGAACACGATCTGGCCGACTTCCGGCACGAACCGACTGAACGCGACGGTGGCCGTCACGCAGGTGCCCGATCACACGACGATCGGCCAGATCTTCCAGGGCACCGGCCCGAGCAAGCCGCTGTGCGAGCTGCAGTTCACGTCGGGCGGCGTCGTGCAGTTGCTGCTCGAAAGCACCAACCAGGGCGGCAAGTCGACGACCACGCCGATCACCACGGTCGGTGTCGGGCAGAAGTTCAGCTATGCGCTGAGCCTGAGCGGCACGACGATCACCGTCACCGCGAACGGCACGACCAAGACCTTCACGATGGATTCGAGCTTCGATGGCGAGAGCTTCTACTTCAAGGCCGGCGACTACGATCAGACGGCTGTGTCCGGCACGCCGCTGACGACGCCCGGCACCGTCGTGAAGTTCTATGCGCTGACGCTCACGCACAGCTGACCGCGCGGCACGATGCATGAAGCCGGACGGGCGCACGTCCTATGCGACCGTCCGGCGTTTCGATGCACGCGTCGAGCCTACGAGTGATGCCGCACCCCCGACACGGCGGCGTCCCTCGCGCCCTTGCGGCTCAACATCAGCGTGACGACCGCCGACACCGCGAGCGTGCCCGCCACCACGTAGAGCCCCGCCGCATACCCGCCCGTCACGTGCTTCAACCAGCCGATCGCGAACGGCCCCACGAACCCGCCGAGATTGCCGATCGAGTTGATCATCGCGATGCCCGCCGCCGCGCCGGCGCCGGACAGGAACGCGCTGGGCATCGCCCACAGCGGTGCCTTCGCGGCGCTGATCCCGACGTTGACGACGACCAGCGCGAGCACGGTCAGCAGCGCCGTGCTCGCCTGCCCCGCGAACACGAAGCCGATGCAGGCAAGCACGCACGGCATCACGACGTGCCACGTGCGCTCGCCGGTGCGGTCCGAATGCCGCGCCCACGCGATCATTGCAACGACGGCGGCGATGCTCGGGATCCCCGTGAGCAGGCCCGTCTGCAGTGCGGTGAAGCCGAACTGCTTGACCATCAGCGGCGCCCACAGGCCAAGCGTGTACAGCCCTGCCGACGTGCCGAAGTAGATCAGCGCGAGCGCCAGCACGCGTGGGTCGCGCAGCGCCTGCCACGCACCGGCCGTATGCCCGGCATGCGTGTGGCGCGCAGCGGCTTCGGCTTTCAGCTTCGCGACCAGCCAGTCGCGCTCGTCCTCGCGCAGCCACGCGGCCTTCGACGGCGAGTCGGTCAGGCACCTGAGCACGACGAAGCCGAGCACGACGGCCGGCAGCGCTTCGATGAGGTACAGCATCTGCCAGTCGGCGAGCCCGAACATCGGCGGCATTTGCATGATCGCGCCCGACAGCGGCGAACCGATCGCGGTCGAGATCGGCGCGGCCGCCATGAACCACGCGGCGGCCACCGCGCGCTGCTTCGCGGGAAACCACAGACTCAGGTACAGGATGATGCCGGGGAAGAACCCGGCTTCGGCCATGCCGAGCAGGAAGCGCAGCACGTAGAAGCTCGTCGGCCCGGCCGCGAATGCGGACACGGCCGACACGATCCCCCACGTGATCATCACGCGTGCGATCCAGATGCGCGCGCCGACGCGATGAAGAATCAGGTTGGACGGCACCTCGAACAGGAAGTAGCCGATGAAGAACAGGCCGCCGCCGAATCCGAACGCGGTCGGCGACAGGCCGATCGCCTTGTTCATCGTCATCGCGGCGAAGCCGACGTTGACGCGATCGAGAAAGCTGACGAAGTAAAGCAGCATCACGAACGGAATGATGCGCCACATCAGTTTCCGCGCGACGCGGGTTTCCAGATCCGCTTGCATGTGTCTCCTCCTTCGAGGTCGAGCCGTCGAGTCGTGCTCGGTGTTTGAATGCTCGCCGGCGTCGCGACGAAGCGCGTGGGCCGGCGCGCCCGGCTCGCGTCGGGTGCGCGAGTCGCGGGGCAGGAAAATCCGGGGACGATGAGCAGGCAACGAACGGTGACTGGGTGCGCATGCGCGCCGCCGCCAGCCGCCAGCCGCTGGTCGCCGGCCGCTATGTCGCGGCCCGCCCACCCATCGCCGCGCTCGTCGTCAGGCGGCGACCGCCGCGTTCGCGACGCGCTCGCACACCGCCGCCGTCACCTGCGCGGTCGTCGCGCTGCCGCCGAGATCGCGCGTATGCAGCGACGGGTCGGCCGTCACCGCCTCGATCGCCTGCATCACCCGCGCGGCGGCGGCCGTTTCGCCGAGGTGCTCGAGCAGCATCACGACCGACCAGAACGTGCCGACCGGATTCGCGAGCCCCTTGCCCATGATGTCGAACGCGGAGCCGTGGATCGGCTCGAACATCGACGGATAGCGGCGCTCGGGATCGATGTTGCCGGTCGGCGCGATGCCGAGGCTGCCGGCGAGCGCGGCCGCGAGATCGCTGAGGATGTCCGCGTGCAGGTTGGTCGCGACGATCGTGTCGAGCGACGCCGGCCGGTTGACCATGCGCGCGGTCGCCGCATCGACGAGCTCCTTGTCCCACGTCACGTCGGGAAATTCCTGCGCAATCTGCTTCGCGATCTCGTCCCACATCACCATCGCGTGGCGCTGCGCGTTGCTCTTCGTGATCACGGTCAGCAGCTTGCGCGGGCGCGACTGCGCGAGCCGGAACGCGAACCGCATGATGCGTTCGACGCCGGCACGCGTGAGGATCGACACGTCGGTCGCGGCCTCGATCGGATGGCCCTGGTGCACGCGGCCGCCGACGCCCGCATATTCGCCCTCGGAGTTCTCGCGGACGATCACCCAGTTCAGGTCGTCCGGCCCGCAGCGCTTCAGCGGCGCGTCGATGCCGGGCAGGATGCGCGTCGGGCGCACGTTCGCGTACTGGTCGAAGCCCTGGCAGATCTTCAGGCGCAGCCCCCACAGCGTCACGTGATCGGGCACGTCGGGGTCGCCCGCCGAGCCGAACAGGATCGCGTCCTTGCCGCGCAGCGCATCGAGGCCGTCGGCCGGCATCATCGCGCCGTGCCGGCGGTAGTAATCGGCGCCCCAGTCGAAATCCTCGAACTCGAACGCAAAGTGGTCGCTGCCGCGGGCCAGCGCTTCCAGCACTTGCTTGCCGGCAGGCACGACTTCCTTGCCGATCCCGTCGCCGGGAATCGTTGCGATACGGTAGGTCTTCATGCGCACATCCTCGATTGATCGTCAGCGTGAAGGCACTTTACCGAACCAGCAGTGTGGGAACCGGTGCTAGACTCAAAGCATCTTTAACTTCAATTCATGAATCCCGTCATGGCGGATACCGTCCAGCCGGCCGATCTCGGCTTCTTCTCGACGCTGGCCGCGTCGGGTAGCCTGAGCGCGGCCGCGCGCGAACTCGGGCTGACCGCGGCAGCCGTCAGCAAGCGGCTCACGCAGATGGAGCGGCGCGCGGGCGTGACGCTCGTGAACCGCACGACGCGGCGGATGATGCTGACGCCGGAAGGCGACGTGTATCTCGACTATGCGCGCCGGATCCTCGACCAGATGGACGAGCTCGGCGAACTGCTCGGCAGCGCGAAGCAGCGCCCGAAGGGGCTGCTGCGTGTGAACGCGACGCTCGGCTTCGGGCGTAACCAGGTCGGCCCCGCGATCTCGCGCTTCGTCGCGCGTTATCCGGAGGTGTCGGTGCAGCTGCAGCTGTCGGTCATGCCGCCGCCGCTCACCGACGACGCGTTCGACGTATGCATCCGCTTCGGCGAGCCGCCCGATACGCGGGTCGTCGCGCGGCGGCTCGCGCCGAACCGCCGGCTGCTGTGCGCGGCGCCCGCGTATCTCGCGCAGCACGGCACACCCGTCACACCGCACGACCTGACGCGGCACAACTGCATCGGCATCCGGCAGGGAGACGAGGGTTACGGAATCTGGCGCCTGACGAGCGGGCGCGGCGCATCACGCCACACGGAAGCCGTGCGGATCAACGGCAACCTGACGACGAACGATGGTGAGATCGCCGTGAAATGGGCGCTCGACGGGCACGGGATCCTGATGCGAGCGGAATGGGATCTGCGCGACTATCTCGCCGACGGCCGCCTGGTGGTCGTGCTGCCCGACTACGAGACGCCGAGCGCCGACATCTATGCGGTGTATGCGCAGCGCCACCAGATGTCCACGCGGATTCGCGCGTTCGTCGATTTTCTGGCGGACGAGCTGGGGCAGTGATCGGGACGCACGAAACGACGTCCATCGACTCAGGAGAGACCAACGTGCGGCTCGCTCAAAAGAGCCAGTATTTCAGCTATTTCGTCAAAAAATCGCCAGAATATTGACACTTCCATATGAACCGCCAGCGCCCGGCCGCCGCTGTCCGCTTCGCCACGGCAACCCGGCGGGATCATCGATCCGCTTGCGCCATCTCGTCGGTCAAGAGCGCGCACCCACGACGATTGCGAACCGTTGAGCGCGCCTGACCCGACACTTGCCGATCAAGCTGCGGCCATCTGGGCGTCCACCTGATCAACCCTGTCCGCGACGCCCGCCGTCGGCCGCCACACCCGTGCGGTGATCATGCCCGCATGGCCGCTCACCGCCGCCTCGAAACGCTCGACGATCCAGTCGACGAACGCGCGCACGCCGGGCGACACATGCGGCCGCTTCACATAGACGGCCGACACCGCGACCGCATCGGGCCGCCAGCGCGGCAACACTTCCCGCAACCGCCCCGCGTCGATCAGCGGCTGCGCGGCGACGCGCGGCGGCTGGATCAGCCCAAGGCCGTGCACGCCGCACGCCAGATACGCAGGCTCGTCGTCCACGCTGACGATTCCGTCCATCCGCACCTTGCGTACCGCCCTATCGACGAGGAAATCGAGTTCGGCCGTGCGCTGGCCCTGAACGGACGACAGACCAACCGCGCGATGCAAGGCCAGATCGTCGAGCACGCGCGGCACGCCGTGGCGGTCGAGATACGCGGGGCTCGCGCACGTCACCCGCTCGAGCATGCCGAGCCGGCGCGCGACGAGCGACGAGTCGGGCAGTTCGCCGAGCCGGACACTGCAGTCGATCGCATCGCCGACGCGATCGGCCGCGCGCCCGGAGACACCCAGCGTCAGCACCAGATCGGGATGCCGCACATGAAACTCACCGAGCGCCGGCAGCACGATCGCGTCCGCGACCGCCGCCGGCAACTCGACGCGCAGCGGCCCGCTCGGACGCAGCGCCGCGCCGCGAATGCTGGCTTCGAGTTCGTCGACGTCGGCCGTGATGCGCACGCAGCGCCGGTAATACGCGTCGCCTTCGGGCGTCGCCCGCAGCGCGCGCGTCGTACGCACCAGCAACGGCATGCCGAGCGCCGTTTCGAGCTCCTGCACGGTCCGCGTCGCGGTGGCGCGCGAAATGCCGAGCGCCTGCGCCGCACGCGTAAAGCTGTTCATTTCGACGATGCGCGTGAAGATGCGCATCGCGCGGATCGGATTGTCCACCGGACACCCCTGCATGTTGGCCGCATGACGCGGCGCGCTGGCGCGCCGTGCATGCGTATCGAGGAACGCCGCGCCGCCGGCGCGGCAGCGTGGCTTCAGCCGTTCGCCGCCGCGGCGCCGCGCGCCGGTTCGTCGAGCAGTTGCTGCGCCAGTGCGAGCGCGTCGTCGCGGGTGGCTGCCGCGTTCAGCGGATAGCCCCATACCTTCTCGAACGCACCCGAGAATGCGTTGAGCGCCACACGTCGCGCCGCGTCGGGCTCGATCGCGATCATCGCGGGAATCCATTCGCGCGACTGCGCGCGGTTGGCCTTGCTCCACTTCGCGAGCTGCTTGCGCAGTTCGTGATCGTCCCCGCCGCGATCGTCGCCGGACGGCGCATCGTCGGTGAGCAGAACGAACGGTTCGCGACGCGCCAGCAACGCGTCGAGCTCGGCGATCAGACGGACGGGATCGGTGTGCGTCGAACCGGTATAACGCAACCAGACAAACGGGAATTCAGTCGTGACGATTTGCATGTCGGCCTCCAGATGAGAACGATTCTCATTTTATGGATCGAGGCCTGTGGCGTCATTTATCGTCCCGGCCAACCGCTTGCTCAATCCGGCCAATCGCGCAGGCACGAAGGCACGGCCTTCATCGCTCAGCGTTGCCGGTCGGTCAGGAATTGCGTCGGCGACTTGCCGGTCGCCTTGCGGAACATCGTCACGAAGCTGCTCGCGCTCTCGTAGCCGAGATCGATCGCGATCTGGTGCACGCGGCGGCCGGCCGTCAGCATCCGCAGCGACAGCGCGACGTGCAGCCGCCGGCGCCAGTCGCCGAGGCTCATCCCGAGCTCTTTCGCCGCGAGCCGCGTCAGGCTGCGCTCGCTGATGCCCACGCGTCGCGCGAGTTCGGGCAGCGGCGACTTGTCGGCAGGGTCGTCGAGCAGATGGTCGATCAGCTTGCGCAGCCGCCGGTCGGCCGGCATCGGCAGGTACAGATCCTCGACCGGCGCCGCGACGAGTTCGTCGAGCAGCGTCGCGATCAATCGCCCCTGCGGCCCGTCGACGTCGTACAGGTTCGGGAAGCTCGCCGCCTTCAGCAGCAGTTCGCGCAGCAGCGGCGACACCGACAGCGTGCAGCAGCGCACCGGCAGGTCGAGCGCGGCATCGGGTTCGACCAGCACCGCGTAGAACGTCGCGCCGGCCGAGCCGCGCGCCGAGTGCGGGACGTCGCCGGGAATCCACACCATGCATTGCGGCGGCGCGCTCCACACGCCGCCGTCGACCTCGCAGTAGATGACGCCGCTCAGCGTGTAGAGCAGTTGCGCCTGCGGATGGCTGTGCCGCTCCAGTCGCCATTCGGGCTCGACGACCGAGCCGCCGAACACGACGAGCGGACGCGGCACGTGGAAAACTTCGTCATCCGCTGCGGGATCGGTGGTCGGTGGAAGCTCGCGCATGAAACGATGGACGATGGAGGAAGCCGGACGCGCTGCCCGCGCGTCCTTTCGTGCTTATACCAGAAAGGGGCCGGTGGGGCCGTGCGGGTGCCGGGGCTGCGTCTGCAGTCGGGCGACGAAACGAATACAATGCCCCGATCCCCCGTCGCTGCGCCCACCTGCCGGAGCCGCCATGTTCGACCTGACCACGCTGACCACCTTCACGGCCGTCGTCCTGGGCCTGTTCCTGATTCCCGGCCCCGCCGTGTTGCTCGTGCTGAGCCGCACCGTGCAGGGTGGCCGCAGGACCGGCATCCTGACCGGCCTCGGCGTCGCCAGCGGCGATTTCGTGCATACGCTGTTCGCGGCCGTCGGCCTGTCGGCGCTGCTGATGACGTCGGCGCTCGCGTTCAACGTCGTGAAGGTGGTCGGCGCCGCGTACCTGATCTACCTCGGCGTGCGCGCGCTGATCGAGAAGCCGTCCGATCCGTCGCTGCCGAGCGTATCGCCGGTCACGCCGCTCAAGGCGTACCTGCAGGCGATTCCCGCCGAAGTGCTGAATCCGAAGACCGCGCTGTTCTTCCTCGCGTTCATGCCGCAGTTCGTGCATCCGGAACGCGGCTCGACGTTCGTGCAGTTCGCGGTGCTCGGGCTGATCTTCGTCGTGCTCAGCTCGCTCTACACGACGCTGATCGCGTGCTCCATCCGCCCGCTCGGCCGCATCGTGAAGCGGCTCACGTGGCTCACGCGCTGGCAGGGGAAGATCATCGGCTCGATCTTCATCGCGCTCGGGCTGCGCGTGGCGGTGCAGCAGCGCTGACACGCGCGACCGCATGACGTCTGCCGCCGCGCCCGCCGGCGAAACCCTCTACACCGACCCGCGCCTCGTCGCGCTCTACGACCTGTTCAACGCGGGCGACCAGGATTTCGCGTTCTACGCGTCCGTGATCGGTGCCGCGCGGCAACGCATCCTCGATCTCGGCTGCGGCACCGGCACGTTCGCGCGCCGGCTCGCGGCAGCCGGGCACGACGTCGTCGCGATCGATCCCGCGCCGGCGATGATCGAATACGCCCGACGCCAGCCCGGCGCCGCCACCGTGCGCTGGCTTGCATGCGGGCTCGACAGCCTGCCGCCCGACGCACCACCGTTCGATGCGGTCGTGATGACCGGGCATGCGTTCCAGTGCCTGCTGACCGACACCGAAATCGACGCGACGCTGCGCGCCGTGCGGAGCGTACTCGCCGACGGCGGCCGCTTCCTGTTCGACACGCGCAATCCGCGCATCCAGCCGTGGCGTGCATGGACGCCGGAGCATTCGGCACGCAGCGTCGAGTCACGCGAGGCAGGCATCGTCGATCTTCATCATGCGGTGCGCTCGGTGGACGGTGCGATCGTGACGTTCGACACGCACTACCGCTTCCGCCGCGACGGCACGGTGCTGACGAACACGAGCCGGCTGCGTTTCATCGCGCAGCCCGACCTGCTGGCACGCGTGATCGCAGCCGGATTCTCGTCGGCCGACTGGTACGGCGACTGGCAGCACGCGCCGTTCGACGAAGCGACCAGCGCGGAGATCATCGCGATCTGCCGCGCGTGAGTGCTTGCGCGCGCCGCTACCGCGTCAGCCCGCCACGGGCAGCGTGTCCACCGCATACGCATGCCGCAATGTGCGCCCCAGCACCGGATCTTCCAGCTCGATCTCGAACCGCTCGGCCGGCCGAATGCCGCCGATCGCCGCAAGCGTGCCGCACAACATCGCGGTGCCGTCGATGAAGCGGCCGTCATGACGCGCGAACTGCGCGAGCAGGTCGTCCGGCGCACGCATCGCAGTCACGTTGCCCTCCTGGTACAACACGCGCTCGCCGTCGATCGTTGCATACGCACGCAGCACGAGCTGATCCCAGTGCCCGGCCACGTCGTCGAACTTCCACAGCGTGTTCGCGCACGGCTTGCCGCACATCTGCTTCGACACGGTGATCCCGTAGGTCTCGACCTCGCGGTCGGTATGGTCGGACGCGATGCCCACGAACGTCTCGCCGCCGTCGCGCACCAGCACGAATTCCGCTTCGCCGCTGCTCTGCCCGCCCGATACCTGGATCGCGGGCGACGGATCGAGACGATCGGCCGCGACGCGGTAGAACACGGGTGTCGTCGCCGGGCGCTTGACGCCTAGTGCTTCCAGCTCGCGAATGTGCTGCTCCATGGCGACCGCGTCGCGGCCGGTCCAGCCCGCGATCACGAGCGTGTCGATCGCGATCGCGCGCTCGGTGCAGCCGTCGCGACCGTCGATCGCGAACGTGATGGTTTTCATCGAATGCTCCTCGTGGCGGGCAGCGCACGCGCTGCGTGCTGCCACCTGCCGTGTGTCCTTGATCGGCCGTGCTTACGCCGGGTCGTAGTAGTGGATCTCCAGCAGCACGCAGCCGCCGTTCGACTTGAACGGGCCGTGCCATGCACCGGGCGGACGCACCGCGTACGTATAGCCCTTGAACGGCGTACCGCCGTTGCCGTGCTCGTCGTTGCCGACGGTCAGGTCGCCCTCGACGAGAAACACCTCTTCCCAGTAGTCATGCACGAACGGCTTCTTCGTGTGCAGCCCGGCCGGCAGGCGCAGCAGGCGCGTGCGGCTGCCGCGCTTGCGCTGGGTGTCGAGCGCGCCGGACAGGATCAGCTCCTGCGCGCCGGACGCCGGGTCATAGCCGTCCGGCAGCCGCCAGTCGCGCTGCATGTCCAGCGTATGGAATTCGTCGTGAAGCTTGTTGATGGCCATCTGTCTCTCCTGTGGCGATAGCGGGTGGGTCGGACGCACGGCGACGCATCAGGCGGCGCGCGGTGTAGACAGTTCCTGGTTCAGCCAATAGCTGCCGAGCATCGAATCGACGAGATGCGACGCGCGCTGCCAGTCGTACGTGCGATACGCGTGCCCCTTCGTGACGAACGACGCGCCGGCATAGAACAGCTCGTACTGGTTGTGGCGCGATGCGAATTCGGAGCCGACCGCATCCCACGCGAGCTTGAAGAACTTCACGCGGTCCTCGGACGAACACACGGGCGACTTCTGCGTTTTCTCGATGATGCGCAGCAGGTCGGGGTTCTCGAAGTCGCGCACGCTGGACGGCAGCATGATCATGCCGCCGCCGGCGAGCTCGCGCAGCGTGTTGAGCACCTTCGAATAGAGCTGCTGCGTGACGACCTGCGAGCCGTACAGCATGGTGCGATCGGGCACGTAGAAACCGTTGACGACGGTGCCCTTCGCTTCCATCCCGTAGACCCACGCCTCGACCATCGACGCTTCGGCCGCGAGCTGGCCCAGCGTTTCACGCACCTGCGGGAACGTATTCGTGCCGTTGACCTCGGAAATCTTCAACCCGAGCCCGACGAGGAAGCGCAGCTTCGTCATCAGCCGCACCTGGCATTGGTAGTTCTGGTACACGTGCGCGGGCGTCGCGTGAAACTGCTTCGCGCACATCGCCGTGTTGCCGGCGACGAAGATCCGTTCCCACGGCACCTTCACGTCGTCGAAATACAGCACCGCGTCGTTCTCGTCGAAGCGGCTCGACAGCGGGTTGTCGAATACCGACGTCGCGTTCTCCTCGTACGACTTGCGCGACAGGATCTTCATGCCCTTCGCGTTCATCGGCACCGCGAACGACAACGCGTACATCTCGTCGCCTTCGCGCAGCGGCTGGATGCAGCTGCAGAACACCTCGTTCGCCATGATCCCGCTCGTCGCGAGCATCTTCGCGCCGCGCACCGTGATGCCTTCGGCATCCTGATCGACGATGCCGACCGCGAGGTACTTGTCCTCCTGCTCGTGTGCGGACTTCGACTGGTTCGCCTGCGGATTCACGATCACGTAGGTCAGGAACAGGTCGTTGTCGCGTGCATAGCGGTAGTAGTCGCGCAGCGCGCCCGCGCGCGCCGGATCGTATTGCTCGAACACGTCGGCGCCCATGAACATGCCGGAGAGACAGGATGCGACGTGGTCCGGCGAACGCCCCATGAAGCCGTAATGCAGCTCCGACCACGCTTCCAGCGCGGCACGGCGCTCGACGAGTTCGTCATAAGACGTCGGCAGTTGCCAGATCCGGCTGACGCGGTGGCCCGAGTCGGGCGAGACGAACGTCATCTTCTCGACGTTCTCGTCGCGCGCCTGGTAGTCATACAGGCTCGCGTAGCTGCGGATCGAATTGCGGAATGCCGCATGCGCGGTCACGTCGCCGACCGGCTGGCCATTCAGGTAGACCTGCCGCCCGTCGCGTAGCGACGCGATGTGCTGAGTCCCGTTCTTGATCATGGTGTCCTCCAGGGTGGAATGAAGCGTGGGTTGCATTCAGGCAGACGGCGCGTGCATGCCGTCGAGCGTGCGGTAGCGGCCGCCGAAAAAAATCAGCGGGCGCCCTTCCGAACGCGCGCAGTGCCGCGTCACGCGGCCGACGAAGATCACGTGATCGCCGCCGTCGTACTGCGCATAGGGTTCGCATTCGAATGTCGCGAGCGCATCGGGCAGCAGCACCGCGCCATCGTCATCGGCCGCGTCCGCACGCCAGCCCCACTTGTCGCCGTTCGCTTTCGCGAAGCAGTTCGACAGGTGCTGCTGCGTCTCGTCGAGCACGTTGACCGCATAGCCGCCTGCGCCGGCCAGGTCGCCGAGGCTCAGGCTGCGACGGTCGACCGAGAACAGGATCAGCGGCGGATCCAGCGACACCGAATTGAACGACGCGACCGTGATGCCGATCGGCATCCCTTCCTTGCGCGGGGCGGTAATCACCGCGACGCCCGTCGCGAACATCGACAGCGCCGCGCGAAAGCGCCGCTGCTCGTCAGCGTCCGCGCTGGTTCCGGCATGGTTCTCGCTCATCTCGTCCTCCTTGGGTTGCATCGCCGGATTCCGCAGTGGAATCCGGCTCAACAAAGCATCATGATTTAGCTTTGTTATTTAGCTTTTATTAAATGTAAACACAAAGGCGGGTTCAAGCTGTCGTAAACCCTGAACTTGAAAGCTTTGTTTGAAAGACGACCCTACTGATGGGATGGATGTTGCGCGGCGTCCGGGAATGTCCACGTACACTGCGGCTACCCGATTCCCCGGTGCTTTCCGGCACCGCGGGAGACACCGCTTTCCGGAGCCGCATCGATGCAATCCCGTCCGATCTACATGGACTACAGCGCGACGACGCCCGTCGATCCGCGCGTGGTCGACAAAATGGTGCCGTTCCTGCACGAGCAGTTCGGCAACCCGGCGTCACGCAGCCACAGTTACGGCTGGGAAGCGGAGCAGGCCGTCGAGGAAGCGCGCGCGCACGTCGCCGCACTGCTCGGCGCCGACCCGCGCGAAATCGTGTGGACGTCCGGCGCGACCGAGGGCAACAACCTCGCGATCAAGGGTGCGGCGCACTTCTACCAGGGCAAGGGCAAGCACCTCGTCACGGTGAAGACCGAGCACAAGGCCGTACTCGATACGTGTCGCGAACTCGAACGCCAGGGCTTCGACGTCACGTACCTCGACGTGCGGGAAGACGGCCTGCTCGATCTCGATGCCGTGCAGCAGGCGCTGCGCGCCGACACGATCCTGGTGTCGGTGATGCTCGCGAACAATGAAACGGGCGTGATCCAGCCGGTGGCCGAGATCGGCGCGCTGTGCCGTGCGCGCGGCATCGTGTTCCATTGCGACGCGGTGCAGGCGGCGGGCAAGATTCCGGTCGACGTGAATGCGCTGAACGTCGACCTGCTGACGGTGACCGCACACAAGGTCTACGGCCCGAAGGGAATCGGCGCGCTGTATGTACGCCGCAAGCCGCGCGTGCGGATCGAAGCGCAGATGCACGGCGGCGGCCATGAGCGCGGGATGCGCTCGGGCACGCTGCCGACGCACCAGATCGTCGGGATGGGCGAGGCGTTCCGGCTCGCGAAGGAAGAGATGGCAGAAGAAAGCCGCCGCGTCGGCGCCTTGCGCGACCGGCTGCTGGCCGGCCTGTCGACGCTCGACGAGGTTTACGTGAACGGCGACCTCACCCGCCGGATTCCGCACAACCTGAACGTCAGCTTCAATTTCGTCGAAGGCGAATCGCTGATCATGGGAATCAAGGGTGTCGCGGTGTCGTCAGGCTCCGCATGTACATCGGCATCGCTGGAGCCGTCGTACGTGCTGCGCGCACTGGGCCGCAGCGACGAACTCGCGCACAGCTCGATCCGCTTCACGCTCGGCCGCTTCACGACCGAAGCCGAAGTCGACAGCGTGATCGCGCAGGTGCGCAACACGGTCGGCAAGCTGCGTGAGCTGAGCCCGCTGTGGGACATGCATCTCGATGGGGTCGACCTGAATACGATCGAGTGGGCCGCGCACTGAGCACGGCCGATGCGTCAGGCCGGCCGGCGATCGCGGGCGATCCCGCAGCCGGTACGCGTCAGCCTTTTTCCTGGCGCGCGATCAGGTGGGCGAGATCGAGCGTCGCGCGGTCGCCATTGGTGACGAGGCGGTCGATCACCGAGCAGAGCGCCTTGAATTCGGTCTTCGTCACGCCCTCGAACAGCACGTTGTTGATGCGCTGCTGCGTTTCGGCGAACGCCTTCAGCAGCTTCGCGCCGGCCGGCGTGACCGTGAGCCGCATCTTGCGCTTGTCGTCGGGGTCCGAGCGTTTGTCGATCAGGCCGAGCTTCTTCAGCTTGCCGGTCTCGATCGTGACGAATGCGCCGCTCAGGTGCAGGTGATCGGCGAGACGGTTGACGGTCACGACATCGTCGTGCGACAGATGCGAAACCGAGACGAGCAGCGAATACTGGATGCCGGTGAGGCCGATCAACGAGCCGAAGCCGTCGCGCACCGACAGCAGGCGGGCCGCGAACGGCAGCAGCCCGTTGATCAGATGGCGAAATTCCGTGTCCGTGCCGTCGATCAGGCAGGCCGGGTTGGTAATGGTCAGAACGGACTCCTCTTGCTGCTTGGCCATGACTTCGACGCTCCGTACGGTCATGCGAATTTAGCTTTGAAACGAAATTATACGGCAAAGGCACCTACGCCCTGGGCTCGGCCCGGCCGGCGCCTATGCCCCGATTTCCCGACACAGGAGGCTCGTCCATGCCCTTTCCGCTTCATCCCGCCTCGGTTCGCGCGCTGCTCGAATGCTATCTGCGCGCGAAGGACCTGAACCGTCCCGCGCTGATCGCCGACTGCTTCGCGGCCGATGCCGAGCTGAGCTTTTCGCTCGCGAACGACGATATCGATTTTCCACCGCGCGTAACGGGTGCGGCTGCGATTGCGCGCACGCTGGTCGAGGAATTCGGCGAGCGGTTCGAACGGTGCCGGACCTATTACGTCTGCGCGGCACCCGAAGTCGACCCGCACGGCGTCAGCGGGATGTCGTGGCTCGTCGTGATGCGCCAGAAGGACAACGGCGCGTTGCGGATCGGGCATGGCACGTACCGCTGGCAGTTCGCGGGCAACGGCGAAAGCGAACACGCCGCGCGGATTGCCGCGCTGCATATTCATATCGAACGGATGGATACGATCGACGATCCGCAGTCGGTGAAACTCGATGCGCTGCACGCGGCGTTCGGGTATCCGTGGCTGCCGGCACACGCATTCGCGCGCGGGCTGGCGGATGTGGCGGCTGCGCAGCCGGAGTGGGCATTCCTGGCGCCGTTTCACGAGGCAGCGGCGGTGTAACCTTTCCGATCGATGACCGCGTGCCGTGCACTCCGGCTGCACGCGGCGCCCGCGCCGCCGGACGCGTCATGCCCCGTCGAGCGCCTGCCGCACCCCGTCCCAATCCAGCCCGAATCGCGCGAGATACTTGCGCAGCCGGTCCGCATCGTTCGGCTGCTTCTTGCTCTGCCGCGACACCGCGAACAGCGTGCGTCCGGCTTCCGACAAGCTTGCCGACACACGGCACACGTCGAGCACGCGTTCGAGCTGCGCACGATCGAACAGGTCGAGTTCCGCCGCACGCGCGCCGAACACTGTGTCGACGCATGCATCGGACGCACCCGCGCCGCCCCGCGACGACCACGTGCGCGTCAGCCGTTCGACTTCCTGCTCGGCGAGCGCTTCGGTAATCCGCCCCGCATCGGCCAGCGTCGCCATCCGCGTGACCGACGCGGACAACTCGCGGAAGTTGCCGGCCCACGCCGCGCGTGGCGACGCAGCGAACGCGAGATAACGCCGCTTCGCCTCGACGTTGAACCGCACCTGCTCGCCCTGCTCGCGGCCGAAGCGGTCGAGTTCGAATTCGAGGTTCGGCTCGATGTCCTCGCGCCGCTCGGCCAGCCCCGGCAATTCGTATGTCCACAGGTTGATCCGCGCGTAGAGATCCTCGCGGAACGTGCCGGCCGCCACCATCTGCCGCAGGTCGCGGTGCGTGCCCGCGATCAGCTCGAAATCGCTGGTCACCTCGACGTCCGCGCCGACCGGCAGGAACCGCTTCTCCTCGATCGCCTTCAGCAGCATCGCCTGTTCGTCGAGCCCGAGTTCGCCGATCTCGTCGAGAAACAGCAGGCCGCTGTCCGCCGCGCGCAGCAGCCCGGCCCGCGCCGACTGCGCGCCCGTGAACGCGCCCTTCACGTGACCGAACAGCGTCGACATCGCCGCGTCGCCGCGCAGCGTCGCGCAGTTGATCTCGATGAACGGGCCCGCGAGCCGATGACGGCCGCGCTTCAGCTCGTACACGCGCTTCGCGAGAAACGACTTGCCGGCGCCCGTCGGCCCGACCAGCAGCATCGGTGCGCGCGAACGCACGGCCACGCGCTCCAGTTGCTCGATCAGCGCGTTGAAGCGCGCGTTGCGCGTCGCAATGCCAGCCTTCAGGAACGACACCGTTTCGTCGCGCTCGCGCGTGAAGCGCTGCGCGATGCGGTTGTAACGCGACAGGTCGAGATCGATCACCGACATCGTGCCGGGCCCGCTCGGTCCTTCGTCGGTCTTTTGCGGCGGCGCCGTCTGCGCGAGACGCGCGGGCAGGTAGCGCGCCTCCGCCAGCAGGAACCAGCAGATCTGCGCGACGTGCGTGCCGGTCGTGATGTGGATCAGGTAGTCCTCGCGGTCGAGATCGAACGGGTAGGCGCGCGCGAAATCGTGCAGCGTGGCGTAGACCTCCTCGAAATCCCACGGATCGCAAATCTCCATCGGGATCAGCCGCACGTCGGTGTGCGGCGACACGCGTTCGAGATCCTGCTTCACGCGGTCCGCGAGCCGCGCGTAGTTTGGCGCGTGCAGCAATTCGAGCCGGTCGATCGGCGTGTCGCGCTGCTCGCACAGCGAAATCGTCGGCCGCCAGTTGCGCCAGCGGCGCTGCGAGCCGCCGCCCTGGTCGAGCACGGTACCGAGAAAACCGATCGCAACAGTCTTTCGCATGTTTATCTCATGGGATAAGAAGCGATCCGATTGTATCGAATATTCCAGATCGAGCCACCATCGGGTATTCAGGCCTCACCTGCCAATAAAAATAATTTCCCCTTTTACTTCAATAGCTTGAGATTTTTATCGAGCACCGAGTCACCCGCTGGCACGCTCCTCGCTAAAGATAAAGCGCCGGATGTCCCGCTGGCCCACGAGTCAGGGTTCACCAAGCCCTGCTGGTGCGCCGCCGCCGAACCTGGTTCGTCGCGGCAGCGCATGTCGCCATGGGCAGACGAAGGCAAACGGGCGCGCAAGGCGCTTCGCCCGGGTTCGAATCCCGGGGCGCCCTCCGTTCGGAAGCTCATAGGTAGAGCAGCCGGCGCAAGCCGGTGTGTAGCGGGTTCGAATCCCGCTCGAACACTGTCCGCAAGGACAGTCTCTTGATGAAAGCAGTACCCGCCGGTGCGGGCCGCGAGGCCCGCCGCGCGTCGGACCGGTTGCGGTTCCGCGCGATCGGCCGGACGGCCGCACGGCCCGCGCGAACGCGCACGACGACGCGATGCAGGATGCGTCGCCGTGCACGTCGACGCCGGGCCAGCGCGCCGCCCGCCCGGTTGCGTCGCCCCGCGATCCGCACGATGCGTGTTACCCGGCGGTCAATGAAGAAAAGGACAAGAATATGTGGATGCGACATGTTGTGAAAAAGAACGAACGCGCGCTGCTGATGAACGAGGGCGATTTCGTGAAGGTGCTGGAACCGGGCGTGTTCAAGGCCTTCGATCCGTTCAAGCGCCTGTCGGTGCAGACCGCGCGTCTCGACGCGCCGCTCGCCGACGCGGCCCTGGCCGATTACCTGCGTCACGACGCGCCGGACGTGCTCGCGCAGCACTTCGTCGCGATGGATCTCGCCGACGATGAAGCGGGCCTGCGCTACGAAGACGACGTGCTCGTCGAGATCCTGGCGCCGGGCACGCGCCGGCTGTACTGGCGCGGCCTGACCGCGCACCGTCTCGAGCGCGTCGATCTCGCGCAGGACAGCCTGCTGCCGGCCACGCTCGTGAAGCGCATCGCGCAACCGGCGCTGCGTGCGCGCGGCGTGGCGGGCCTGACGGGCGTGCTGCTGGCGCAGGTGCCGGCGTACCACGTCGGCGTGCTGAAGATCGACGGCAAGATCGAGCGGTTGCTGGACGCGGGCGTCGCGGCGTTCTGGCGCTTCAACCGCGACGTCGCGGTCGAGCTGGTCGACCTGCGTTTGCAGGCAATCGAAGTCGGCGGACAGGAAATCCTGACGCGCGACAAGGTCGCGCTGCGGCTGAACCTGTCGGCGACGTGGTGCTATGCGGACGTGCTGCATGCGTTCGGCCAGTTGCAGAAGCCGGTCGAGCACCTGTATCGCGAGCTGCAGTTCGCGCTGCGATCGGCCGTCGGCACGCGCTCGCTCGACGAGCTGCTGGAAGACAAGCAGTCGATCGACGACGTCGTGATCGCGCAGGTGCGTGCCCGTCTCGAGCATTCGGGCGTGGACGTGCGCAGCGTCGGCGTGAAGGATATCGTGCTGCCGGGCGACATGAAGACGATCCTCGCGCAGGTGGTCGAGGCGGAGAAATCCGCGCAGGCGAACGTGATTCGCCGCCGCGAGGAAACGGCGGCCACGCGCTCGCTGTTGAACACCGCGAAGGTGATGGAAGAGAACCCGACCGCGCTGCGGCTCAAGGAGCTGGAAACGCTCGAGCGCGTCGCGGAACGGATCGACCGCATCTCGGTGTTCGGCGGTCTCGACCAGGTGCTGAACGGACTCGTCAGCATCAAGGGCGCGTCATGAATGACCGGGCACGGCGCACGCGCGCCGTGTCTCATGAACGAAGTAGCAAGGTGATGAACATCAGTGAAATGGACTATCAGGTCATGGAACTGGCGCACGGCAAGCCGGTGAAGATGTGGACGCAAGGCGTGGCCGTGGAAGACGAAGCGCGCGCGCAACTGCGCAACACCGCGCAGATGCCGTTCATCTTCAGCCACGTCGCGGTGATGCCGGACGTCCACCTCGGCAAGGGCTCGACGATCGGCAGCGTGATCCCGACGAAGGGCGCGATCATTCCGGCCGCGGTCGGCGTCGACATCGGCTGCGGGATGATGGCCGCGCGCACGACGCTGACGGCGTCCGACCTGCCGGATTCGCTGGCAGGCCTGCGCAGCGCGATCGAACGCGCGGTGCCGCACGGCCGCGCGCCGGGTCGCCGCGATCCGGGCGCGTGGGGCGACCGCACGCCGGCCGCCGTGACCGAAGCGTGGAAAGCGCTGCAACCGGGCTTCCAGCGGATCGTCGACAAGTATCCGAAGCTGGAAAAGACGAACCACTACGCGCATCTCGGCACGCTCGGCACCGGCAATCACTTCATCGAAGTGTGCGTCGACGAAGCGGGCCACGTGTGGTTCATGCTGCACAGCGGCTCGCGCGGCGTCGGCAATGCGATCGGCAGCCTGTTCATCGAGCTCGCGCAGGCCGACATGCGGCAGCACATCGCGAACCTGCCGGATCGCAACCTCGCGTATTTCACCGAGGGCAGCCGCCACTTCGACGACTACGTCGAAGCGGTGGGCTGGGCGCAGGACTACGCGCGCCGCAACCGGCAGGCGATGATGGATGCGGTGATCGGGGCAGCACGCGGCGTGATCGCCAAGCCGTTCTCGGTCGACGAACACGCGGTGAACTGCCACCACAACTACGTGCAGCGCGAACGCCACTTCGGCGAAGACGTGCTCGTGACGCGCAAGGGTGCGGTGTCCGCGCAGAAGGGGCAGCTCGGGATCATTCCGGGCTCGATGGGCGCGAAGAGCTTCATCGTGCGCGGGCTCGGCAATCCGGACAGCTTCTGCTCATGCAGCCACGGCGCGGGCCGGACGATGAGCCGTACCGAAGCGAAGCGCCGCTTCACCGTCGACGACCAGGTGAAGGCGACCCAGGGCGTCGAATGCCGGAAGGACGCGGGCGTCGTCGACGAAATCCCGATGGCCTACAAGGACATCGACGCGGTGATGGCGGCCCAGCGCAGCCTCGTCGAAGTGGTGCATACGCTGCGCCAGGTGGTGTGCGTGAAGGGATAGCGCGGTGCGCTCGATGCGTTCCTGCGCGACGTGGTCGGCGGTCGATGAAAAACGAACGGCGCGATGCCTCTGGGTGTCGCGCCGTTTTCCGCATCCGCTCTGGTCCGACCAATGCACGCCCGCAATGGACGTGCCCGCGCATTACGCATGCGTAGTCACGATTCGCAGCCCATTGCGGCGGTATACTCGATGCCGTTCGCCAAAGCGCGCCGCCGCAGCCTTCGACCTGCCCCGCTTGCTGACGATGCGCTTGCAGTCCGACGTCTTCCGCCCGCCCATCCACAGTCGATACGAACCGTCATGTCGCACCGCCTTTCGCTCGCCATCGCCGCCCTCCTCGCCGTTTCCCCGATCGTTGCCCAGGCTCGCCCGCTCGCGCGGCCGCCGGTCGAGCGCGATTTCAAGAACTGGTCGGTCGTCTGCGACAACGGCAACCGCTGCATTGCCGAAAGCCACGCCGACGATATCGACGACGCACGCACCCGCCTCATCCTGCGCGTGACGCGCGACGCGGGCCCGGACGCACAAGCGTCGCTCGACCTCTATGCGACGGTGCCGCTGGACCTGCGCACCGCACGCGTCGACGGCCGGCCGTTCGATGCGGCTCCCGCACAATGGCAGGCGTCCGGCGACAAGAATGACGACGCGCCCTCGTACTGGACGCGTGCCCGGATGCGGACCAGCGATCCGGCAACGGTTGCCGCCTGGCTCGCCGCGACGCGCAACGGGCAACTGCTGAGCTTCGGCGATCCAGCGTCGGCCCATACCGCCCGCACGCCGCTGTCGGGATTGAGCGCCGCGCTACTGCTGATCGACGACACGCAGGGCCGTGTCGGCACGGTCACGGCGCTGCTGCGCCCCGGCACCCGGCCCGCGTCGTCGGTGCCGGCCGCACCGGCACTCCCGCCCGCCGTCGTGCCGGCGCCGCTGCCGGCCGCCGCCGTGTCGGCCGCCGAACGGGGCCCGCTCGTCGACGCGGTGCTCGCGAAATTCGGCGGCGACGTAAAGCAATGTGCGGCCGACGTCGAAGACGAAATGTCCGCCAGCGATCGCAGGAAGGCGTCGTTCGCCTACGCGATCTCCGCCGACGAGGCGCTCGTCTCGATTCCGTGCCAGACCAGCAGCCTGTATAACCACACCGACCTGTGGTATCGCGTGCGACGGACGGCACCGTTCACGCCGACGGCGATGAATTTCGGCGAGAACGCGAATGCGGGGCTCGATTCGGCGTCATTCGCGAACGAACTGACCGACGCCGGCTATGCCACGATCGGCGCGATGCTGTCGAGCAAGGTCAAGCTGCGCAGTGCCGGCGATTGCGGCTCGACCGCCACGTGGATCTTCGACGGCCGGCACTTCATGCTCAGCGATATCGCCACGCACGGCACATGCAACGGCCTGTTCGACGATCAGTGGCCACGCCTGTATCGACGGGCCGATGCGGCGGCCAGCCCGCGCTGACGCACCACCTCACGCGCCGACGATCGAGATCGAGAACCCGTCCCAGCCCTTCTGCCCGACCGTCTGCACGGCCGTCGTCGTGAGATTCGGCGCGGCCACGAGACGCGCGAACCCGTCGCGTACGCCAACCACGTCGGGCTCGCGATTGTCCGGATCGGCCACGCGCCCGCCGCGCACGACGTTGTCGACGACGATCACCGTGCCGGGCCGCGACAGCTTCAGCGCCGCGTCGAGATAGACGGGGTTGTTGTCCTTGTCGGCATCGATGAAGATGAAATCGAACGGCGCCGCCCCCGCGTCGATGAGCCGCGCGAGGCTGTCCTTCGCGCTGCCGACCACCACCGTCACGGCATCCGCGAACCCGGCACGCGCGATGTTCTGCGTCGCGACCTTCGCATGCGCGGGATTGAGTTCAAGCGTCACGAGCGTGCCGCCCGGCGGCAACGCGCGCGCGAGCCAGATCGTGCTGTAGCCGCCGAGCGTGCCGACCTCGAGGATCCGCCTCGCGCCGCGGATCGTCGCGAGCAGTTGCAGCAGCTTGCCCTGGTTCGGCGCGACGTTGATCGCGGGCAGCCCCGCCGCGTCGCTCGCCGCGAGCGCGGCGTCGAGCACGTCGTCGGACGGCACGAGCGTCGCGGAGAAATACGCATCCACCTGGTTCCAATGATCCTGATTCATCGAGCGCCCCTTGTTTGCGGAACAGGCATTTTATGCGCCGCACTGCCATAAGCAACACACCATTCGTTCTAAGGGCCGTGGCGATCGTGCTCCTATAATCGCTCGACCACCACAACAACAGACGGAGCACCCATGACCGATCAGGCCGCATCGAACTGGCGCCTCGAAACCATCGCCGTACACGGCGGTTATCGTCCCGACCCGACCACGCGCGCGGTCGCCGTGCCGATCTACCAGACCGTTGCGTACGCATTCGACGACACGCAGCACGGCGCCGACCTGTTCGACCTGAAGGTCCAGGGCAACATCTACACGCGGATCATGAACCCGACGACGGACGTGCTCGAGCAGCGGATCGCCGCGCTCGAGGGCGGCATCGGCGCGCTGGCCCTGGCCTCGGGGCAATCGGCCGTCACGTACGCGATCCAGACGATCGCCGAAGCCGGTGACAACATCGTGTCCGCGAGTTCGCTGTACGGCGGCACCTACAACCTGTTCGCACATACGCTGCCGCAATACGGGATCACGACGCGCTTCGCCGATCCGCGCGACCCCGCGTCGTTCGAGCCGCTGATCGACGCACGCACGAAGGCGATCTTCGCGGAATCGGTCGGCAACCCGCTCGGCAACGTCACCGACATCGCCGCGCTCGCGGAAGTCGCGCATCGCCACGGCATCCCGCTGATCGTCGACAACACGGTGCCGTCGCCGTATCTGCTGCGCCCGTTCGAGCACGGCGCGGACATCGTCGTGCATTCGCTGACGAAGTATCTCGGCGGGCACGGCACGAGCCTCGGCGGCGCGATCGTCGATTCGGGCAAGTTCCCGTGGGCCGAGCATGCGGACCGCTTCAAGCGGCTGAACGAGCCCGACGTCAGCTATCACGGCGTCGTCTACACGGAAGCGTTCGGGCCGGCCGCCTATATCGGCCGCGCACGCGTGGTGCCGCTGCGCAACATGGGCGCGGCCATCTCGCCGTTCAATGCGTTCCAGATCCTGCAGGGCATCGAAACGCTGGCGCTGCGCGTCGAGCGCATCAGCGACAACGCGCTGAAGATCGCGCAACATCTCGCGCGCCACGAAAACGTCGAATGGGTGAACTACGCGGGCTTGCCCGATCACCCGGACCATCCGCTCGTCGCGCGCTACCTGTCGGGCCGCGCGCCGGGCATCCTGACGTTCGGCGTGAAGGGCGGCCGCGACGGCGGCGCGAAGTTCCAGGACGCGCTGAAGCTGTTCACGCGGCTCGTCAACATCGGCGACACGAAATCGCTCGCCACGCACCCGGCATCGACGACGCACCGGCAACTGTCGCCGGCCGAACTCGCGAAGGCCGGCGTGAAGGAAGAAACGGTGCGGCTGTCGATCGGCATCGAGCATATCGACGACCTGCTCGCCGACCTCGACCAGGCGCTCGCGCAGCTTTGACGGATAACGGGCGCGCCGGCTTGCCGGTGCGCCCTGCCTCGAATATGTTGACCTTGAAGCGGCTTCAAGGTGTTCAATCCCCGGTTGATGCCGGGGCGATGCCCGGCGTGTACGAACCACCCGTACCCTGCAGCCGGATGGCCAGACGCTGAGTCCGCTGCGGTACGCCAACCGTCCGAGAGGCCGCATGACACCGACCGCGAAGCTCGCGCTGCTCACGTTACCGCCGTTGCTGGCGGCCTGCTTCGGCGCCCTCGCGGCCGCCTGGCGTGCCCCCGGCCCGAAAACATCGAGCGTCATCCAGCATTTCACCGGCGGCATCGTGTTCGCGGCCGCCGCGCTCGAACTGCTGCCGCAGGATCGCGCGCATGCGCTGTTTCCGGTCGTCGTCGGCTTCGTGCTCGGCATCGCGCTGATGCTCGCGATCCGTGCACTGTCGGGCGCGATCGAGACGCGCTTCGAGCAAGCGCGGCTGCCCGTGAGCCTGATCATCGTCACCGCGATCGACGTCGTCATCGACGGCCTCGTGCTCGGCATCGCGTTCTCGGCCAGCGACGAAAGCGGCATCATCCTGACCGTCGCATTGACGCTCGAGGTGCTGTTCCTCGCGCTGTCGGTCAGCGCGGCGCTCGCGGCCGCCGGCATCGGCCGCCTGCTGTCGATCGTCATACCGGTCGGGCTCGCGGCGCTGCTGAGCATCGCGGCCGTGGCCGGCAACGCGGCATTCGCCGGACTTCCCTCCAATATCTACGCCGCACTGCTCGGGCTGGGCACCGTCGCGCTGCTGTACCTCGTCACCGAGGAACTGCTGGTCGAGGCGCACGAGGTCCCTGAAACGCCGTTCGCGACCGCCGCGTTCTTCATCGGCTTCATCGTATTCTTTCTGATCGAAGGATCGGTGAAGGCCGGATAAGCCACGCGCGCCGGCGCGCCGGCTACCACGTCGTCGCGCCCGTCGGGTACGGTTCGACGATGCGCGTGCCGTTGACGGGCGTCACGCCTTCGCTGCGCAGCGCGGCCCACAGGTCGATCGCATGTTCGCGCGACTTGCGGCTGCCGTCGTCGGTCAGCACGTTCAGCGCGATCACTTGGTCGCGTGTCGCCAGTTGCAGTTGCTCCTTCAGCTTGCGCGACTGATGCGACGCGGTGCGGACGTCGCCGAGCACGATCCGCTGCTCGGCGACAGTCGATTCGCCGCCTGCATCCGCCGGCACGAACGTCAGCCGGC
This sequence comes from Burkholderia sp. AU27893, assembly GCF_002223205.1. Lineage (NCBI taxonomy): Bacteria > Pseudomonadati > Pseudomonadota > Betaproteobacteria > Burkholderiales > Burkholderiaceae > Burkholderia > Burkholderia sp. AU27893. The sequence goes on from NZ_NKFD01000004.1 coordinate 2,036,168, forward strand.
CGTTGTCGACCTCGCATTGCCCGCGCGTGAACGTCGCGCTCCACTCGCCGGCCGGCACGGCCGCGAACTCGCAGCGCATCCGCTCGCTCGCGCGCCGGCCGACGTCATGCGCCGACGCGTGCGACAACGCACGTTCCGGCCAGCCGGCCGCCATCGCGGCCGTCGACATCAGGCACGCCGCAAGCACGATTCCTTTCATGAAATGGCGCATGGCACGCTCCTCTTCGTGTGGGGTGCGGCCGGCGGGCACCGCGCCTGCCGGCCGCGAATGAACGGTCAACGCACCGCGAAACGGTTGTCGTGCGCATCGACCAGCGGCGCCCTCTCCCCGCGATGCACCGTCGCACGATGGATTTCCTGGTTGCGCGCGACGGCGGCCGGGCTCGCCGGGTAGTCGTGATTCGGGCTCGGGATCACGCCGTCGTGGCGCGCACGCACCAGTTCCTGGCGGACCTCCTGCCGGGTCGTCTGCTGCGCGGCCACTGCCTGAGACAAGGCCGCCATCGACAGTACGGCAGCGGCGATGACGCTCATCGGTCGCAGAATGTTCATGTGGTTCGCTCCTTGCCTGGAAAACCGTGACGGGAGCGTTCACTTTGAGCCGGCAGCGGTGCGGAATCGTGATCGCAGCATGACGGTTTCGTCACCACCGCGACCTTCCCTGCATCGCACTACGAATGAAAATACGTGACGCGTTTCCGCGCGCATGACGCGGCGATGACATTTTTCTCATTTGTCCCTCACCTTCACGATCCGAACGCTTTCCAGAATCGGCAACGCCATCGCGACATTCCGCGCCCGCCGGTGCCACGCACGGCGCGGAATCGACCGATGCACGAAACGATCATCTTGAATCCCAGGGGAACACCATGAAAACTCCAGTTCGGCTCGCCATGATGTCGGGTGCGCTGCTCGCGACCGCTCACGCGGCACATGCAGCGGAAGTCACGTTATACGGCCTGTTCGATACGTCGCTGACGTATGTATGGAACGCCAATGCGGACGGCAAGAATCTCGTCGGCCTCGGCAACGGCAATCTGCTCGGCAACCGCTTCGGCGTGAAGGGCGCGGAAGACCTGGGCGGCGGGCTGAAAGCGATCTTCACGCTGGAAAATGGCTTCAATCCGAACACCGGCGCGCTCGGGCAAGGCAACCGGATGTTCGGCCGGCAGGCGTTCGTCGGCCTCGACAGCGCGCGCTGGGGCACGTTGACATTCGGCCGCCAGTACGACGCGCTCGCGGATGTCGCGTGGCCGGTCACCGGCGACTTCTACTTCGGCAGCGTCTACGCGACACCCGGCGACGTCGACAACTACGACACGTCGTCGCGCACCGACAACGCGGTGAAATACACGTCGCCCGTGATCAGCGGACTCCAGTTCGTCGGCATGTATGCGCTGGGCGGCGTGGCAGGCAAGAGCGGCGCCGGACAAACCTGGTCGGCCGGCCTGTCGTACAGCAACGGCCCGGTCGACGCGGCGGGCGGCTATTACTACGCGGCCAATCGCTCGTCACTCACCAACGGCATCCGCACCGGCTGGAATGGCACATCCGACGGCACGTTCGACGGGTCGCTGGTCAACGGCGGCTATATCTCCGCGAAATCGATCGGCATCGCGCGCGGCGCATTGCGCTACAACTTCGCGCCGTTCGCGGTCGGCATCGACTACAGCAACGCGCTGTACAAGGCCGATGCGATGTCCGCGTTTCGCAGCACGCAGAAGTACGACACCGCGCGCGGCTTCTTCAACTATCAGGCGACACCCAGCCTGCTCGTCGGCGTCGGCTACAGCTACACGCGTGCCCGTGGCGATACGAGCGCGACCTACCATCAAGTGTCCGCCGGCGCCGACTACGTGCTGTCGAAGCGCACCGATCTCTACGCCGTCGGCGCATGGCAACGCGCGAACGGCGAACAGCGCACGCTCGACGGCGGCACGCAAACGGCGCAGGCGTCGATCGGGTCGTATGGCTATGGCGGAACGCGCACGCAGGGCATCGTCAATCTCGGGTTGCGCCACCGGTTCTGACCATGGCGGCCATACGCGCGCCGCATGACGAAAATTTCATGATCCGATCAGGTTCGCGAAGCGTCGCATCGCTACGATCGGAACCGTGACGGGCAGCGCCCGTTCCAGACCACGCAAGCGAGTCGCTGCCGCACGGCGCGTCACGCGTTAGGCCCGGACACGTCGAGTGCCGGGCCTTTTTTTGATCGCGCGCCGACGATCAGGGCGTTGAAGTGCGTTGCGGAAACAGGCAGTTATGCGTCTTCACATAAAGGTTCGGATTGCCGCAGCGATGCCCGGCGTAATCGATCTGCTCGCCGGGCATGAGGTCGGCCGGCACCGGCTTTTTCGCGGCGGCCGGTGTGGCCTGCGAAGTTGGCGTAGTGCCGGAACGTGTCGATGCGCAGCCCGCGAAGAACGGGACGATCAGGACTGCGATCAAGGCGAGGCGAATGGCGGGACGAGGCACGTTTCAAGTCCGGTGTGAAAGTCAGAACAACGCCGCCCGCGTTCCATACAGCTATCGCAAACGGCATGAATGCCGCCGGCCACGTCGGCCATCGGCAGACTTCATGTTCCGCTTCCCGCTCATCGCACCCATGACGGGAACATGACGAATGCGTCATGCCGGTCGCGTCCGAACCGCGCGTCTCCTCATCACGCAATCTGACGCATTTTTCATCTCGCGATCACGATCACGCACGGCTGCTTTCGCATACTGGGTCCATGGTTCGCCACCCGGCGGCCCTGATCAAGGAGAGCACTCGATGAAAACCGCAAAACTCGCCGCACTGTTCGTCGCCGCCACGCTGTCGCTCGGCATGGCCACGCAGGCCGCCTTCGCGCAGACGCAAACGCAGGGCAAGACCCGCACGCAGGTCGTCAATGAACTGAAGCAGGCGCAGCACGACGGCGTCGTGCCGGTGAGCAAGACGCAGTACCCGCCGACCGGCGAGCTCGTCGCGCGCAACAAGGAGCTTCACGGGGTTTCGGTGCATGGCGGCGAGAAGAAGCCACAGACCGACAACCACGACAACCTGACCGCGCAGAAATGACGGTCGGTCATACGACCGCGGGGAGCGCGCCGCGCGCGGCCGCCTCCCGGCGAACACGCGGGTGTGCCCGCCGGCGGTGTCAGGTATCGATGGCCGCCGGCCGTTTCAACTCGGCCGGCCGTCGCGGAAAGCGCAGCCAGAACGTCGTGCGCCGGCCGGGTTCGCTGTCGACGCCGCATTCGCCGCCGTGATTGTCCATGATCGACCGGACGATCGCGAGCCCCAGCCCCGTCCCTTGCGCCGAATTGTGCCGGGACGGATCGACGCGATAGAAGCGCTCGAAGATCCGTCCAACATGCTGGGCCTCGATGCCGGGCCCCGCATCCGACACGGCGATCGTCGTCGCCCCGCCCTGCTCCACGCAATCGATCGTCACGATGCTGCCGCGCGGCGCGTAGGCCAGCGCATTCGACAGCAGGTTGCTCAGCGCGCGCTGGTACAGCATCAGATCCGCGTCGACCCACGCATGGCCGTCGACCTTCACCGTCACGCCGGCATCCTCCGCCAGCGGCTCGTAATAGCCCGCGACGCGCCCTGCCTCTTCCGACGCATCCAGGCGCCGCACGCTGATCGACGTGCCGGCCTGTTCCGAACGCGCCAGGAACAGCATGTCCTCGATCATCCGCGACAACCGCTGGTATTCGTCGATGCTCGACTCGATCACGTTCCGGTATTCGTCCGCGCTGCGCGGCTGCGACAGCACGACCTGCGCGGCCGCCTGCAGGTTCGTGAGCGGCGTGCGCATGTCGTGCGCGAGGTTCGACGAGAACTGGCTCAGCCGCGTGAACGCCTCGTTCAACCGTTCGAGCATGCCGTTGAACGCGTGCTCGAGCTCCTTCAGCTCGCCGGCCGTATCGAGCGCGGGCAGCGGATGGGCGAGCCGGCTCGTCGACATCTGTTCGGCGCGCGCCGCGAACCGCCGCAGCGGGCTCAGCCCGAGCGCGGCGATGCCGTAAGCGATCGCGGCCGCGAGCACCACACCGAACACCTCGATCACGACGATCGTATAAGCGTGCGTGCGCAGCAGCAGCACGTCGGCGCTGCGGTCGTACTGCACCACGACGCGCACCACGGGCGCGCCCGTGCCCGCACCGGCAAGCGGAACATTCGTCACCAGATACTGCTGCCGTGAGCCCGGCGGCGCGACGCTGACCGGCACGCGCCCGGCATTCAGCGACATCAGCGGCGCAACGAGGCGGAAGCCGGGCGTGCCGACCAAACGCGCGCCCGTGGCGTCGAAGATCGCGAGATCCATGTTCGGATGACCATGCAGCTGGTCGATCCAGATGTCGGTGTTGCGCGCGACGTCGGCGGTCGAGCGCGCTTCGGCCAGATGCGCGCCCAGCGCGGCGGAGATGCCGGCCATCTGCTCCGCCGCCGCGGTTTCGACGCGATTGCTCAGCGCCTCGTACAGCGCGACGCCGCTCGACGCGAGGATCACCGACGTCGACAGGATGATCAGTGCGGTCAGGCGTCCGCGCAGCGTGCGCGGCAGCAGGCGCGCGATCATGCCGCGCTGCCGCCGCGCGCCTCGAGCACGTAGCCCATGCCGCGCACCGTATGGATCAGTTTCGGGTCGTACGCATCGTCGATCTTCGAGCGCAGGCGCCGGATCGCCGAATCGACGACGTTCGTGTCGCTGTTGAAATTCATGTCCCACACCTGCGACGCGATCGTCGCGCGCGGCAGGATCTCGCCCTCGCGGCGCATCAGCAGCCACAGCAGCGCGAACTCCTTCGCGGTCAGCAGGATCGTGTCGCCCTGCCGGGTGGCCTTGCGGCGGGTGAGATCGAGTTCGAGGTCGGCCACCCGCAACGTGTTCGAATCGCGCGGCTGGCCGCGCCGCAGGATCGACTTGATGCGCGCGGTCAGCTCGACGAAGTCGAACGGCTTCGCGAGATAGTCGTCGGCGCCGAGCTCGAGCCCTTTCACGCGATCGCCGACATCGTCACGCGCGGTCAGGAACAGCACGGGCGTCGACTTGCTGCGCCGCAGGTTCTGCAGCAGCGTCCAGCCGTCCTGCCCGGGCAGCATCACGTCGAGCACGAGCAGATCGTACTCCTCGGTCTCGGCCTGGTGCTGGCCCGTGATGCCGTCCTCGACCCAGTCGACGACATAGCCGGCCTCGGTCAGCCCCTTGCGCAGGTACGCGCCCGTCTTCGGTTCATCTTCGACAATCAGAATTCGCATTACGCATTACCCTTGAAGAAACCCAGCCGGCGCAGCACGCCCGAGCCGAAGCCGCCGCGCAACGCCGCGCGCCACGACACCGCGTGGCTGACACGGTACAGCACCGGCAGCACCAGCAGCGTCAGCGCCGTGGACGACAGGATACCGCCGATCACGACCGTCGCGAGCGGGCGCTGCACCTCGGCGCCGGTGCCGGTCGCGAACGCCATCGGCAGGAAGCCCAGCGACGCGACGAGCGCGGTCATCAGCACCGGCCGCAGCCGCGTCAACGCGCCTTCGCGCACGGCGGCCTCGAGCGGCATCCCTTCGTCGCGCAGGTTGCGGATGAACGAGATCATCACGAGCCCGTTGAGCACCGCGACGCCGGACAGCGCGATGAAGCCGACCGCCGCCGTGATCGACAGCGGAATCCCGCGCAGCCACAGCGACACGACACCGCCGCTCAGCGCGAACGGAATGCCGGTGAACACGAGCAGCCCGTCCTTCACGTTGTTGAACATCACGAACAGCAGCACGAACACCATGAACAGCGCGAGCGGCACGACCAGCTTCAGGCGCTCGCTCGCGCTCTGCAGCTGCTCGAACTGACCGCCCCACGACACCCAGTAGCCGGCCGGCACGCGCACGTCCTGCTGCAGTTGCTCGCGCGCGTCGGCGACGAACGACCCGACGTCGCGCCCGCGCACGTTCGCGCTGACGACCACCCGCCGCTTGCCGTCCTCGCGGCTGATCTGGTTCGGGCCGGGCGCGACGTCGATCGTCGCCAGTTCCGCGAGCGGCACGTACGGCGCCGCCGCGAGCGGTGCGCTGGCGCCGGCCGCCGGTGCGGGCAGCGCGATCGGCAGCCGCTTGATCGCCTCGATGTCCGAGCGCAGCTCGTCGGGCAGCCGCACGACGATGTCGAAACGGCGGTCGCCCTGGAACAGCGTGCCGGCCTTCTGGCCGCCGACGGCCGCGGCCACCGTATCCTGCAGGTCGGCCACGCTCACGCCGTAGCGCGCGAGCTTGTCGCGATCGAGGTTGACGGTCAGCACCGGCAGGCCGGTGGTCTGCTCGACTTTCACTTCGGATGCGCCCGGCACTTTCTGCAGCGCGGCCGCGATCTGCTCGCCGGTCTGGTTCAGCACGGCCATGTCGTCGCCGAAGATCTTCACGGCGACGTCGCTGCGCACGCCCGAGATCAGTTCGTTGAAACGCAGCTGGATCGGCTGGGAGAACTCGTACGCGTTGCCCGGCAGCTCGGCGAGCGCTTCCTCGATCTCGCGCACGAGCTGGTCGCGCGGCTTCTTCGGGTCGGGCCACTGGTCGGCCGGCTTCAGCATGATGTAGCCGTCCGACAGGTTCGGCGGCATCGGGTCGGCCGCGATCTCGGCCGTGCCGGTGCGCGCGAACACGCGCTCGATCTCGGGGAAGCGCGCCTTCAGCGTCTTCTCGATCGACTTCTGCATCTCGACCGACTGCGACAGGCTCGTGCCGGGAATCCGCAACGCAGCAACGGCCAGGTCGCCTTCGTTGAGGCTCGGGATGAACTCGCTGCCGAGCCGCGTGGCCAGCGCGAGCGTGGCCAGCACGATCACGCCCGCGCCGACCATCACGCGCGCCGGGCGCGTCATGAATGCGGCGAGCGCCGGCTCGTACGCGCGCCGCGCCCAGCCCATCAGTCGGTTCTCCTTCTCCTCGACACGCTCGCCGATGAACAGCGCGACGGCCGCCGGAATGAACGTGACGGTCAGCACCATCGCGGCCGCGAGCGCCATCACGACGGTAATGGCCATCGGGTGGAACATCTTGCCCTCGACGCCCGTCAGCGCAAAGATCGGCAGGTACACGACCATGATGATCAGTTGCCCGAATATCAGCGCGCGACGCGCTTCCTGCGACGCGCCGAACACTTCCGCGAAGCGCTCGTCGCGTGTGAGCGGCCGGCCTGCGGCGGCCTGCGCATGCGCGAGCCGCCTCACGCAGTTCTCGACGATCACCACCGCGCCGTCGACGATGATCCCGAAGTCGAGCGCGCCGAGGCTCATCAGGTTCGCGCTCACCTTCGCGTTCACCATGCCGGTGAAGGTCATCAGCATCGACAGCGGGATCACGAGCGCGGTGATCAGCGCCGCGCGCATGTTGCCGAGGAACAGGAACAGCACGGCGATCACGAGGATCGCGCCTTCGAGCAGGTTCTTCTTCACCGTCGCGACGGCCTTCTCGACGAGCACCGTGCGGTCGTACACGGGGATCGCCTTCACGCCCGACGGCAGCGTGCGGTTCACGTCCTCCATCTTCGCGGCGACGGCCTTCGCGACCGTGCGGCTGTTCTCGCCCATCAGCATGAAGACCGTGCCGAGCACTACCTCCTCGCCATCCGACGTCGCCGCACCGGTGCGCAGCTCGCGGCCGATGTCGACCAGCCCGACGTCCTTCATCCGCACCGGCACGCCGCCGACGTTGGTCAGCACGATGCTGGCGATGTCGTCGACGGTGCGCGCCTGGCCCGGCACGCGCACCAGATACTGCTCGCCGCGCTTCTCGATGTAGCCGGCGCCGACGTTGTCGTTGTTGCGCTCCAGCGCGCGCACGACGTCGGCGAGCGTCAGCCCGTACGACATCAGCTTCGCCGGGTTCGGCGCGACCCGGTATTCCTTCACGTAGCCGCCGATCGAGTTGACCTCGGTCACGCCGCGCACGTTGCGCAGCTGCGGCCGGATGACCCAGTCCTGCAACTCGCGCAGGTCGGCCGCCGTATAGCGCGTGCCGTCGGGCTTGCGCGCGTTGGCGTCGGCTTCGACGGTCCACAGGTAGATCTCGCCGAGGCCCGTCGAGGTCGGCCCCATGGCGGGCGCGATGCCGGCCGGCAGCTTGTCTTTCGCTTCCTGGATGCGTTCGTTGACGAGCTGCCGCGCGAAGTAGATGTCGGTGCCGTCCTTGAAGATCACCGTGACCTGCGACAGCCCGTAGCGCGAGATCGAGCGCGTCTGCTCGAGGCCCGGCAGGCCGGCCATCACGGTTTCGACCGGATAGGTGATGCGCTGCTCGGCCTCCAGCGGCGAATAGCCGGGCGCGGCCGTGTTGATCTGGACCTGCACGTTGGTGATGTCGGGCACCGCGTCGATCGGCAGCTTCTGGTAGCTGAACACGCCCAGCGCGGCCACGGCCGCGATCGCCAGCATCACGAGCCAGCGGTGCGCAATCGCAAAGCGGATCAGGCGTTCAAACATGGCGGGTTTCCTTGAAACGGGGCACGGTCACCCTCGACGGACGAGCCGCCCGGCCAGTTACACGGCGGGCCGGAAAGCGGGCCGCATATCGGGCCGCGAGGCGTGCAATGGCACACACGTAGCGCTCATTCATGTTCCGCGCTCCCCTTGCCCAGTTCGGCCTTCAGCACGAAGCTGTTCGACGCCGCGTATTCCTGGCCCGGCTCGAGCCCCTTCAGCACTTCGGTCGCCCGTTCGTCGCGCCGGCCCGTTTCGACGGCCTGCGCGACGAAGCCCTTCGACGAGCGCACGAAGACGGACGGTGCGCCGTCGACGTCCTGCAGCGCGTCGCTCGCGACCGCGAGCGGCACACTTTGCTTGCCCGCGTCGACCGACACGTTCACGAACATCCCGGGCCGCCACACGCCGTCCGGGTTCGGCAGCACGACGCGCGCCGGCGCGGTGCGCGTCTGTTCGCCGAGCAGCGACCCCACGTACGCGATCGGGCCGCTCGAGCGCGATTCGAACGCGGTTGCGATGACCGTCGCATCGCGGCCGACCCGCACGTCGTTCAGCCGCTGCGCCGGCACGGCCATCTCGGCCCATACCGTCGAGAGATCAGAGATCACGAACATGCTGGCATCGGCGGCAATCGCTTCGCCGGGCGTCGCGTGCTTCTCGACGATCGTGCCCGCGAACGGCGCACGCAGTTCGTAGCGGTTCAGCGCGCCCGCGCCGACCGGCGCGTTCAGCGCCGCGAGTTTCTGCCGCGCGTTCTGCACGGCGATCTCGGCTTCACGCAACTGCACCTGCGCCTGCTGGTAGTCCTGCTCGGCCGAGATGCGCTCCTTCCACAGCGTGCGTTCGCGCTCGTAGGTCGCGCGGGCGCCCGACAGCCGGCGCTCGGCCGTCAGCAGCTCGCTGCGCCGGTCGGCGAGATCGGTGCTCGCGATCACGGCCAGCACCTGCCCCTTCGCCACGTTCTGCCCGAGCGACACCGACACCTGCTCGACGATGCCGGCCACGCGCGGCACGACGTGCGCGGTACGATCCTCGTTGAACTTGATCTCGCCCGGCAACTGGAACGGCGTCGCGATCTGCGCGGGGCCGGCCTTTGCCAGTGCAATCTTCGAGGTCGCGAGCTGCGCGTCGGTCAACGCGATCGCGCCGTCGGCGCGCGCGAACGGGAAGGATGCCGATGCATTGCCCGCCTTCACGTCGATCGTCGCGTCGAACACGTGCGGCTTGCCGATCGACTGCGCGGACACGAACTTCTGGCCGGCCGCGTCGAAACGCAACGGCTCGTGCGTGCGGTCGTAGCGAACCAGCGTGCCGGACACGGTGACGCCCTTGTCGGCCGGCTTGCCGTCGACGAACGGATAGACGATGAGGCGCGCATCGCCGGGCTTTTCCGTCATCACGATTTCGACGGACAGCTTGCCGCGCTTGAGCACGACACCGCCGCGCTCGCCGGTGGCTTCGGTGGATGAAGCGGCAACGGCCGCCGCCGATGCGGACGCGCTGCTGCCGCCGCTGTTGCGGGTGACGCCGAGTGCGCCGATGACGATCCCGGCACTGCCGAGCACGACCGCCGCGATGATCAGGATTCTGTTGCGTGACATGGTGATCCTTCAGGTGAAAGAGGCGTCCGTTGCGCTATTGCGCGACCGGTGCCGGTGCGAGCGGCGCGAGCGGCGTTCCGACCAGCCGGCCGATGTCGGCGCGAGCCGTATGGGCATCGGCGAGTGCGCGCACGTATTGCGACTGGCCCTGGAACAGCGTGCGCTGCGCGTCGAGCACGTCGAGGAAGCTGAACTTCCCGAGCTCGTAGCCGCGCGACATCGCATCGAGTGCAAGGCGCGCGGCCGGCAGGATGTCGGCCTTCAGCCGCTGCGCTTCCTGCGCGGCGGCTTCGAAATTCGCGTACGCCTGCGTGAGGTCCAGCCGCAGGCGCGTGCGTTCGCGATCGAGATCGGCATTCGCGCGCTCGGCCTTGTGCGTCGCCTCGAGCAGCGCGCCCTTGTTCGTGTTGAACAGCGGAATCGGGATCGACACGCCGACGACCGCCTGGTTGTCCGGCACGCCGCCCGTGGTCACGCGCTTCACGCCCGCGCTGATCGTCACGTCCGGAATGCGCCGCGCGCGTTCAAGCGACACGGCCGCGTTCGAGCGCAGCATCTCGGCACGTGCGATCCGTGCCAGCGGAGCGTCGTCGAGTTGCGCGGTCAGCGCGGACAGTTGCTCGACCGGCGGCACGGCTTCGAGATCGCCCTGCACCGCAAGCCGGCCGTCGCGTGCTTCGCCCATCACCGCGTTCAGCTTTTCGCGCGCGACCTCGACACGGCCGCGCGCCGTCACCACTTCGATCTGCACGCCGGCGGCCGCCACGTGCGCCTTGGTCGCCTCGACCGGCGACACCTTGCCGGCCTGCGCGCGGCGGCTCGCGAGATCCGCGGAGCGCGCGGCGATCGCGGCCGATTCCTCGGTCACCTGAAGCTGGCGCTGCGCGGCGAGCAGCCCGTAGAACGCGGCGATCACGTCGGCGCGCACGACGGCGCCCTGCTCGTCGAGCGATGCATTGGCCGCTTCCCTGCCGTACGACGCGACATCGAGCCGCGCGCTGCGCTTGCCGCCGAGTTCGATCGTCTGGTTGATCAGCGCGGTCGACGTGCGTTCCGCGCGGCGAAACCCTTCCTGCAGGAACGACACTTCGGGATTGGGACGCGCGCCGGCCTGCATCAGCGCGCCGGCCGACGCCTCGACGTCCGCGCGCGCGCCGCGCAGCGCCGGGTTGTTCCGGGCCGCGACCGATAGCGCATCGGCAAGGGTCAACGAATTGGAAGGGGGAGTATCGGGGGGCGGTGCGCTGATCGGCGCGACGCTGCCGGAAGCAGACGGGGCCGGCCCCGGCGACAGCGACGGCTGCGCATGAGCCGTCGCGGCCATCGCGAAGACGATGGCCACGGCGAGGTTGAGCTTGAGCATGTTCGGTTCTGCGGTAACGGTTCGCGACCGATGCTACGGTCCGGCCGCAGTGCGAACATGAGGCGAAGATGATATTTCCGTCATGTTGGGGGCGTGGTATTCGCCGAGCCAGCGTACGGATCCGTGCAGATAGCCATTTGTACGCGACGCCCAAGCGCTCCCGTCCGATCCGATGATGCCGTCAATTTTCATCGGACTCGTCTCATCGCTCCCGATCATTCAATTCGGTCGCGTCAAAATCATAAAAATATTTTTCATCCGAAAATTTCGAACGAGTTCTATAGACATAGTCACTCGAAAATATGACTTTTCAAGGTTCCGAAAACACAAGCGTAACTATGCCTCTCCACGCCCCCGGATCGGGCGGAATCCTTGAAAACCTAAACAGCAGAGATTTGAAAAGATGAACAATTTCTCCGATCGCAACGATTATGATTTTGACGCAGACGAAGACAACGAATGATTTATCGTTCACTCCGGGGCCGTCACCAACACAAATCCGGGGTCGATGGTTCATGTTTACATCAATACGACCCCTATCTGCCCCAACATGACCAACAGAGAATTTAGAGTTATGGTCGCGAGACTGATTAAATGGTCCACAATTCTAGTGAGCCGAAGAGTCACCGACCTGAAGCAATATGACGAAAGAACCAAAGAAAGGATGATCTATTGGTTCAATCGGTGCGATGAGAATACAAGACAATATCTTATCAACGGCTTCTCACGACAGCTCTCTGTTCTTAAAACAATAACACCACACAACTTCGTTCGACCTGATCCGAAACTCGATAGAATGTTAGGTTGCGTCCCGAATATGGGTGAAATTGACAACGAGGCCGCTCATGTTTGCGGGCCTAACACGGAGCGCAGGCTTATAAGTATCGCCGAGAAATTTTGCACCGGCTTGCGTGATCAGAATATGTATGGAGATTCCCGCCTATCTACGCTCATTCACGAAGTAACACATTTCGTTGACACCTTCGGTAGCCGTGACCCTCGTTACGGGCTCGACCCCACGGCAGCCGCATGGGCAAGAGCCAATCCCGAACTGGCATTGAGAAATGCGGATACACTCACCGGCTTCGTGATCTACGGCGAAGATTTATTTGCAGAGTAAGGAGCTGGAATCAGCATGAGAATTTTTATCTCGGCACTCATCGCACCCATCGCAGCGTCGTTCTTTTTCTCCACCCATGCCGCAGCAGAATGCCAGGGATCACAAAATCTGCCGTCACAGCAATTTTTCGTGGCTTTCTCGCCCAACAGTCACGAAGTCTCCAAATCCGAACGGATGCGAATTGAACGATGGGCCTCGACAATGAACACCAAGTATCCAATACAAAACTGGATCGACATCATTGGCAGTGCATCAGGAAATGAAATTAGCCCCGATCAACTTGCAACGAAACGTGCTTCGGCAACGGCGAAGGTGGTCATAGACAGCGGCCTGACAAACGCGCCGCTTCAGATCAAAACGCAAATTTATCCAGCCAATAGCACAACCGAGTCACCATCGGACACCCGCGAGGTCACCGTTCAAGTGAGCCCCGGCTGCCCCGACAACTGCTGTACGGGCCGTTGACATGAACGCCGCCGCGCTTGCGTTGAACCCCACACATCCAGCGCTTTCGCGCGACGGCCCATCGAATCTATCCGGGCGAGATTTCGATGTTCGAATCGACAATGATTCGAGCGTAACTGAAGCTATCCGGGTGTTCTCAGGAATCAAACGGCCCCTCGCTTCGCCCTCCGCCGCTGCACGAGCCAGTCAAGCAATTGCCGCCCGTCGCGCTCGCCGAACCAGCGAGCATGCCCGATCAGGTAACCGTCGTACGCGATGTCGACGATGGCCGGCGCATCGATGATGCAGCCGAAATAAGCGACTTCCGACAGCGCGAACTCCGTATGCACGATCGGCAGCAGCGCGACCAGCGCCGCATAGGCTTCGTCGCCCAGCGGTTCGAGCGATTCGTACCCGTCGAGCAGCGCATCGATCTGCGCGTACTCGACGCGCCGCGCATCGGCCGGCGCCATCCAGTCGACCGTATTGCGCTCGATCGCGAGCGCGAGATCCATCACCGCGCAGGTGCGATCCGACAGCCCGAAATCGAGTACGGTCCGCACTTGCGCGCCGGGCCCTGCCTCCGTCCACAGGAGGTTCGACGCATGCCAGTCACCATGCGTCCACAGCGGCGGCAGCGCAGGCAGCAGCGGCACGAGGCGCGCATGATACGGGCCGATCGCGTCGGCCACGTCGCCGCGCCAGTCACGCGCACCGAGCGCGCGCACGAGCAGCGGCTGCGCGTCGACCCAGCGTTCGAGCGCGCCCGCCAGATCGGCGGACGACAGCACGCGAAAGCTCGACAGCAGCGTCCGCACGGGCCGCGCCGGCGCATCGTAGCCGGCCGACGCGCGATGCAGCTCGGCCAGCGCGCGGCCGGCCGCGTACGCGTGAGAAGCATGCGTGAACGGCTGCCACGACATCACGCCGCGATACGGGTCGACGCCAGGTGCCCGTACGTGCACCTCGTAGGTCCAGTCGCCGGATGCGAATGCGGTCGCGCCGTCGCGATCGGCAAGAATGTCCACCACGGGCATCCCGCGCTCGCGCAGATGCGCGATGAAGCGATGCTCTTCCTCGAGCCCTTCCACATCACGCAGGCTCACGTGATGACGCTTGACGAACAGCCCGCGCCCGTCCGTCATCTGCACCAGGACGGCCGCCGCGAACTGCCGCGGGCTGTGCCACGTGAGCCGCGCCGGCTCGCCGACGCCGTCGATCCGGGCGAGCACCGCCGCCACCTCGTCGTGCGTCATCAGCGGCCAGTCGCGCTCGGCCTGCTCGCCGTCGACGCCGAATTGCGGCGGCGCGACGTCACGCGACAGGGATCCGTCCGGCTCGAGGGGGAATGACATGAACGACGTTGCTCCGTGGTGAATTCAGATCGGCACGCGGATCAGCGCGCGCCGCTGCCGGTTGCCAGCGCACCGCCGGCCGCCGCGCGCAGCGCCGCGGCCGTGCGGCTCCAGTCGCGCCAGCCGACGACGGCCAGCCCGATGAACAGCGCATAGAGTCCGGCCGTCAGATACAGTTCCTTGAACACGAACATCCCGACGTACACGACGTTCACGACGATCCACAGCCCCCACGACGCGATGTAGCGCCGCGCGGTCCAGTATTGCGCGACGAGGCTGAACGCGGTCAGCGATGCATCGACGAACGGCAGCGCCGCATCGGTCCAGCGCGCCATCATGCCGCCGAGCAGCGCGCTACCGACGACGGCCGCGATCAGGTCGGGCAGCATCTGCAGCGGCCGCACGCCCGTGACGGGTGCGACGTCGCCCGCCGGTGCCGCACTGCCATTGGCCTCGCTGGCGCGCTGCGCGAGCCAGCGTTGCCAGCCGTACACCTGCAGCACCGCGAACGCGCCCTGCAGCAGCATGTCCGAATACAACTTCGCGTCGAAGAAGATCCAGCCGTACAGCGCGACCGACACGAGCCCGACCGGCCAACACAGCATGCGCCGCTTCGCGGTCAGCCAGATCGCGAGCGCGCTGACGATCACGCCGGCGATTTCGAGTGGGGACATCGTCCGTGCTCTCCAGGTTAGCCGCCGGGGCCGCGCATCACGCGGCCGGTTCCGGTCGGTCAGAAATCATAGGTCAACGACACGCGCGCGGTGCGCGGCGCACCCGGGAACAGGTACGCATCGCCCTGCTGCTCGCCCGCGTCGCGCCAGTAGAACTTGTTGAACAGGTTGTCCACCGACACGCGCAGCACCGTGCGATGGCCGCCGATCTTCGTCGTATAGCGTGCGCCGAGATTGAACACGAACCACGACGGCACGCGCGCTGTGCCCTCCTCGTTCGCGTTGCGGGCCGCGCTGTATTCGACGCCGCCCAGCACGTTCAGCCCCGCGACGCCCGGCACCGCGTAGTCCGCATACAGCGACGCGCGCAGCGCCGGCACGTTGATGATCTGGTGCCCTTCGTACGCCGGCGACCCGGAATCGTACGCACGCGCACGAATCGCCGCGACGCTGGCCGTCAGCCCCAGGCGCTCGGTCACGCGCCCGGCCGCGCCGAGCTCGATTCCCTGGTGCCGCTGCGTGCCGCGCTGCACGAACGTGTAACTCGTGCCCGATGCGTCCGGGTCGGCGAACTGGAACGGCTTGCTGATCGAGAACACGGCGGCCGTGAGGCTCAGCCGGTCGAGCCAGTCGTATTTTGCACCGACCTCGAACTGGTGCGATTCGACCGGCGGCAGGAACGCATACGCGTTGGTCGCGCGCACAGGCGCCTGGTCGCCGAGCGACAGCGCCTTGCTGTACGACGCGTACAGCGACAGCACGTTCACCGGCTTGTAGACGAGCGCCACTTGCGGCAGGAACACCGAGCGGTCGGTATGCGTCGCGTCGCCGTCGAGGCTGCTCCAGCTGCGCTGGCGCAGCAGCACTTCCTTGCCGCCCGCGAGCACCTGCCAGTGTTCGCCGATGCTGATGCGATCGAGCCCGAACACGCCGTACTGCCACGCATCGAGGCGCGGATACGATGGACCGGGCGAATTCGGCGACGGAGAAAACGTCGTGTCGGGCCCGTAGACGTTCTCGCTGCCCACGTAGTCGTACACGGCGTCGGCCATGCTCACGACGCGGCGCTGCACGCTCACGCCGAGCGTCAGCTCGTGCCGCAGCGGGCCGGTCGCGAACTTGCCGGTCGTGACCGCACGCAGGTCGTCATTGCGACGATATTCGCCGGGGCTGCGGAAGTCGTAGACGTCATAGTCGCCGTTCGCGCCGAAGAAGAACGGCGAATTCGTGCCGGCCACGCAGCTACCCTGTGTCGAGCAACCATAGGCGAACGCGCTGTTGTCGTCGATCATCGTGCGGCTGCGGCCGGCGGCGATGTAGGCCTTCCAGTCGTCGTTGAACTGGTAGTCGAAGCGCGCGTTCAGGTTCAGTGCGTCGGTCGTCACCGGTTTCGCCCACGGCTGCGTGCCGAGCGCCTTCGACGTCGTCTTGACCGACGGCACGACGGTGCCCCCGAGCAACTGATAGCCGGGTGCGGAACGCTGGATCCACTGCTGGAATTCGGCGTTGAGCTGCAGGCTCGCACGCGGGCTGATGTCCCAGTCGGCGGCGATCGAGCCGAACGTGCGCCGTCCGTTCGTGCCGTCGATATACGAGTGCATGTTCTCCTTCGCGGCATTGATCCGGAAGCCGAACTGATTGTCGGGGCCGAAGCGGCGGCCGAGATCGACGGCCGCCGACGTCGAGCCGCGGCTGTCGACGCCGCCCGTCACGCTCGCGACGTTCGCCGAGCGCTTCGTCACGAAGTTGATCACGCCGCCCGGCGCGACGACGCCGCTGTCGATGCCGGCGAGCCCCTTCAGGATCTCGACGCGCTCCTTGTTCTCGAGCGGCACGTTCTGTTCGCCGGACACCGTCAGCCCGTCGATCCGGATCGCGCTCGCGAGATCGACCGGGAAGCCGCGGATCGCGAAGCCTTCGAAATAGCCGACCGGCGCATAGTCGTTGACGACCGACGCGTCGTTGCGCACGACGTCGCTCAACCGCTTCGCCTGCTGGTCGTCGAGCTGCGCGCGCGTGACGACGCTCACCGACGCCGGCGTGTCGCGCAGCGGCGTGTCGTCGAGCCCCGCGACCGATGCGTTGCGTACACGCAGCGCATTGCCGCGCTCGCCGCTCACCGTAATCGTCGGCAGCGTCGCGCTGCCGGCTGCCTCCGTGTTCGGCGCCGGCGTATCGCCCTGCGCCGCGGCGGCCTGGGCCGCGAAAAGCGTGATGCCGAGACCGACGCCAAGCCCGACTTTCGCGCGCCGCCGCCGTGCGCGCGACGCTGTTGTTCTATTCACCGTCATTGTTCTGGATGGAAAACTCGCCACTCGACCTGTCGAAACCCGTTACGAAGCTGCGAAGCGTGCCCGCACATGAGCCCGCGATGGCCCCCGGCGAACCGCCGGACATCGTGGGCAAGCCGGCGCGACATTCATCCGACGAATCGGACGACCCGGCCGCATGCGGGCCGTTCGATCGGGAAAGCGCAGGATGGGCATCGGAGGCCGGCGACGCGCCGGGCGCCGACGCAGCCGCCGATCCGTGGATCGGGTGCCTGTCGGGCGGCCGGCTGCCTCGCGCGGTCATTTCATGCGGGGGGACGCTTCGAACGCCCCGGCGCGGGCGCCGGACATTTGCGTGCACCGTTCGTCGGGGCGGTGGATGTCCGTCGCGCGCGACATCGCGGCGTGGCGCGCATTTTACCCCGGGCGGACGGGGCGGCAGGGAAAGCCGCCCGGCGGATGGTTGTCGCAAGTGTCGCGGGCGGCAAGGCGGCCGCCCGTCCGGTACTACGCGGTATCGGCGGCTTTCAGCCCCCATGCGTCGATCATCTGCTGGCGCATCACGAACTTCTGCACCTTGCCGGTCACCGTCATCGGCAGCTCGTCGACGAAGCGGATGTAGCGCGGAATCTTGTAGTGCGCGATCTGCCCGTTGCAGAACGCACGCACGTCGTCCTCCGTCATCTGCTCGTCCGCGCGCAGCACGATCCACGCGCACAGCTCCTCGCCGTACTTCGCGTCCGGCACGCCGAACACCTGCACGCTCTGAATCTTCGGATGGCGGAACAGGAATTCCTCGATCTCGCGCGGATAGATGTTTTCGCCGCCGCGAATCACCATGTCCTTCAGCCGGCCGACGATGTTGCAGTAGCCGTCCGCATCGAGCGTCGCGAGGTCGCCCGTATGCATCCAGCCGTCGACGATCGTCTCCTGCGTTTTTTCTTCGTCGTCCCAGTAGCCGAGCATCACCGAATAGCCCTTCGTGCACAGCTCGCCCGTCGTGCCGACCGGCACGATGGCGCCGCTCGGATCGACGATCTTCACTTCCAGGTGCGGCTGGATGCGCCCGACCGTCGTCGTGCGCTTCTCGAGCGGATCGTCGGTCGAGCTCTGGAACGACACGGGGCTCGTCTCCGTCATCCCGTACGCGATCGTGATCTCCGACAGGTGCATCTGCGACACGACGCGCTTCATCGTCTCGATCGGGCACGGCGAGCCGGCCATGATCCCGGTGCGCAGCGTCGACAGGTCGAATTTCGCGAACTCGGGGTGATCGAGCTCGGCGATGAACATCGTCGGCACGCCGTGCAGCGCGGTGCAGCGCTCGTCGGCCACCGCCGCGAGCGTCGCGACCGGGTCGAACGCCTCGCCGGGGAACACCATCGCCGCACCCGTCGACACGCAGGCGAGCACGGCCAGCACCATCCCGAAGCAGTGATACAGCGGCACCGGGATGCACAGCGTGTCCTGCTCGCTGAACCGCATCGCCATCGCGATGAAGCGCGCGTTGTTGACGACGTTGCGGTGCGTGAGCGTCGCGCCCTTCGGGCTGCCGGTCGTGCCGCTCGTGAACTGGATGTTGATCGGCTCGTTGGCCGAGAGCGTTGCGCCGATCGCATCGAGCCGCGCGACATCGAGCGTGTCGCGGCCGCGCGCGACGACGTCCGGATAGCGCAGCATGCCCGGCGTGCGGCCGTCACCCATCCGGATCACGATGCGCAGCGCCGGCAGCCGCGCCGCATGCAGTTCGCCCGGCGCGCAGTGCGCGAGTTCCGGCGCGAGCGCCTGCAACATCTCCAGGTACTTCGACGACTTGAACTGCTCGGCCGCGATCAGCGCGCGGCAGCCTGCCTTGTTCAGCGCGTAGTCGAGTTCCGCGAGCCGGTAGGCCGGGTTGATGTTGACGAGGATCGCGCCGATGCGCGCGGTCGCAAACTGGGTGAGCAGCCATTCGACGCGATTCGGCGACCAGATGCCGACGCGGTCACCCGGCTCGATCCCGAGCGCGACGAGGCCGGCCGCGAGTACGTCGATCTCGTGCGCGAACGTGTGCCAGTCCCAGCGAATGCCCTGCTCGCGGAACACGACGGCCGGCCGCGCCGGAAAGCACGACGCGGTGTCGTGCAGCAGCGCGGCGACGGTCGCATCCGACAGCGGCACGTCGGTGCGGCCCCGCACGATCGACACGCCGTCGAGCGGCACGCCGGTGGCGATGGCGGTGGCGGTGGCGGTGGCGGTGGCGGTGGCGGTGGCGGTGGCGGTGGCGGTGGCGGTGGTCATGGTGTCTCCTGATCGGCCGCGCCGGCCCGCGGGCCGGCGCGTGCATCATCGTGTAAACATCTGCGCGGTCGTGATCGCCATGTCGCCGCCCGGCACGCGAATGTCCTTCAGCTTCTTCAGCGTATCGGCGTCGTACACGGCAACCGTGTTGAAGGTGCCCGCGAGGTAGAGCTTGCTGCCCTCGCGATTGAACGACAGGCAGTAATACGAATGATCGAGCGGCGCGGCCTCGACCAGCTTCTCGTTCTTCACGTCGTACTTCGCGAGCCGGTTCAGCACGCCATACATCGCGTTCGGATCCTTCGGCGACAGCCCGCCCGTGAAATACACCTCGGTCACCGGCGTGAAATCCTTGACCGTCGCGTTGCCCGTCTTCAGATCGATGTCGACGTAGCCGTACATCGTCTGCGCGGAGGCCGGGTCCTTCTTCTCGTCCTTGAAGCGGTCGGCCGTATAGAGCAGGTTCAACGTATGCTGCGGACGCTGCTGCGGCCACACGTACAGCACGTCGGGCTGGCCGTGCAGCGGCTGCTTCCAGTTGCGCAGCGGCACCGCGACGTCGTACTTGCCGGTCTGCGCGTTCATCCGGTAGATGTCCGCGCCGACGATGAACAACGATCCGTCGTCGGCGGCCTGCAGCATCGTCGTCTGGCGCGGTGCGGCGAAGGTGCGCACCGGCTTCGCGTCGAGTCCGCCATCGGTGCGGTACACCTGCAGGCGCGGCGACTGTACTTCATAGCTGTCGCGGTTCAGCTTCGTCGGGTTGACGACGCTGTAGATCTCCTTGCCGTCGGGGCTCAATCCGACCGAGAACATCGCGCGCGCCCGCTCGTTGCCCGCTTCCGCGAGCTCCGCATGGAACACGGTCCGGCACGAATCGAGATCGACACCGTACAGGTCGCCGTAATGGTTGTTCAGCACGTATGCGCGCGTACGGTCCGGGCTGATCTGGATCGTGCCGGGGCCGAACGCGTCGGGCAGCGAGCAGGTCTTGACGACGCTGTCGGTGGCCGTGTCGATCACCGTCAGGTTGTTCGGATAGTTCGTGACGGCGAGGTACTCGTGGCCGGCCTGCAGCGGGCCGTCGGCGGCGGCCGACAGCGACGCGGCCGAGGCAAGCACGGCGGCGAGGAGCGCGCGGCTCAGGGGTGTCGTGAATCGCATGGAGAATCCTTGATCGGTGCCGGGTGGATCACTTGTCTTTGGGGAACACGCTGCCGAGCTGGCGCCAGTCCGCGCCCGAATCGGTCGCGTGCTTGTTCCAGTCGGGATAGGTGCTCATCATGTCGGGCACCTGCGCGGGCCACCAGCACGGGTCGGAGCAACCGTAGAGGTCGGCCTCCATCGGCTGGCACAGCGACGCGACCCCGCCGAACACGTCCGTTTCCCAGCCGGGGTCGGTCGTCGACGTGCAGCCCGCGACGGACGTCATCGCGACGACTTCCTCGAGGCGATCCTGCTGCACGGCCTCCTCGAGCTTTTTCGCCTTGTTGTTGAGCGGCTTCAGATGTTTCATGTCAGTTCGCCTTGCGCGGAGTGATGTGGTTGTCGATGAACGCCGGGTTGCCGGCGATGATCCGGCTGTAGACCTCGATGCCGAAATCGATCCAGTCGCGCATCAGCTCGCAGTAGTGGTAGGTCGGATGCGCGGGGTCGCCGTAACGCGCGTAGCTCTCGTGATAGCAGCCGCCCGAGCACAGGTTGCGGATCCGGCACGTTTCGCAGCCGGTGCCGCTGCGCTCGAGGCGTTGCGACAGGAAGTCGTTGAGCTCCGCCTGCGCGACGCCCTCATGCACGTTGCCAAAAGTCGGCAGCGCCGAGCCGGTGAAGCGGTGGCACAGGTTCAGATCGCCCTTGTGATCGACCGCGAGCATCTTGAGCCCGGCGCCGCACGGCAGCGACTTCTTGTGCCCTTCGTGCAGATCGGTGATCAGCTGGTGCAGGTTCGAGAAGCCGATGTTGCGGTTCTCGAGCGCGGCGGCCAGGTAGCGCCGGCCGAGCGCCTTCATGTTCGCGAACACCTGCGCGAGTTCATCGGTCTGCAGGTTGAACGTTTCGAGCTGTCCCGATGTGACCGGCGCGAAGCCGACTTCCGCGAAGCCGAGCTCGTTGAACAGGTGATCCCAGATGCCTTCGATGTCGGTCACGCCGCTCGTCAGCGTCACGCGCGCGCCGACCGGGCGGCTACGGTAGCGCTTGAGCAGCATCTCGACCTTGCGGCGCACGACGTCGTAGGTGCCCGCGCCGCCGACCGTGCGGCGGTTCAGGTCGTGGATCGAACGCGGCCCGTCGATGCTGACCGACAGCCCGAAGCGATGCGCATCGAGCCAGTCGATGATCTCCTCGGTCAGCAGCGTCGCGTTGGTCGTCATCACGAACTCGACCTGCTTGCCGAGCGCGCCGAAGCGCAGTTCGCAATACTCGACCATGCATTCGATCAGCTTGCGGTTGCTGAGCGGCTCGCCGCCGAAGAACACGACCGTGTAGCGCGGCAGGTCGGGCGATTCCTTCAGCAGCATCTCGACCGACGCCTTCGCGGTGTCGATGTCCATCCGCCGCCCGGCGGACGGCGTATCGAGGTCTTCCTTGTAACAATACGTGCAGCTCAGGTTGCAGCCGGTGTTCACGTTCAGCACGACCGTGTCGATCGCGGTGCGCTCGACGCGCTTCACCGCAATCTCTGGCGTGAGCGGCGAGCCGTCGCTGACGACCTCGAGGGCCATCAGCTCGCCAAGCGTCTCGGCGAGTTCGCCGTGCGGCGAGCGGCCGGCCAGCCGCGCGAACAGCTCGTCGGCCGTACAGCTGCTCGCACGCAGCGCGTCGATGATGTCGGCCGTCACGCGATCGGCCGCGAACAGCGAGCTGCTCGGCACATGAAACATCAGGCGCTCGTCGTCGACGCGCACTTCGTGCACGTTGCGTTCAACCACGTTCAACAGGGCGCTCATCGGATTCTCCTTGCGTTCGTCGGATTCGGACCGGGCCGCGTTGCGGCCCGGCGCGCGGACATGCGGACCGTTCAGGGCAGCGGCGGGTTGTTCCAGCGCTGCACGCCGACGATCATGTGCCCGGTGCCCGTCACCGTGCGTGCCCCGTCCGTCACCGTCGCGACGACGTTCAGGTTGCCCGTGTTGTTGGTGCCCATCCGGCGCGCGGGGTTCGGGCCCGCGTTACCCGGCGTGAAGATGCCGGTCGACGCCTGCATCGTGCCGGCGAACTGCGTGTCGCGATCGCCCTTCGACTGATCGTCGAACGGGGTGACCGACCATTGCGCGGGCACGACGCCGATGCGGAACGGCTTGCCCGCGCCGTCGACACCCCAGGCCACCGCGTCGAAACGCCCTTCGACCTTCGGCGTCGAGCCGCCGTTGCCGCCGATGCGCGCAACCGCGTAGTCGGGTTCGACCTTCACGTCGTGGATCTCGCGATAGACCGCGAAGCCGTCCGCATGCGCGGCGCCGACGCTCACCCGGCGCGCGCCGGCCGCGCTGCCGTCGGCGGCCTTCACGCGCACCCGCACGTACTGCGGCGTGCGCTCGAGCACCGATGCAACCGTCACGCCCGTGCCGAACGCAGGCGTGCCCTGCAGGTTCGCGCCGACGATCGTCACGTCGGTCTCCTCGCCTGCCTTCACGTAAGCCGGCTGCACCGCCACGATCTGCGCGTTGCCGAGCTTCGCCGCGTTGAAGTCGAGGCCGCGTTCGTCATGGGCATCGTCGAACATCCGGCCGCGCAACGTACCGTCGCTCGCCATCAGCACCTGGCGCATGGTCGTGTCGCCAATCTTCACGCTCGCGCGCCATTCGTAGCCGGTGTAAAGCGTCGCGGTGCCGGTGCCGACGAGCGGGCTGCCGTCCGCGAAGCGGCCCTTCAGCTCGACGTCGAAGCGGTCGCCCGCGCCACCCTTCACCGTCATCGTGCCGTACGCATCGCCCTTGCCCGGCATGTGGCCGCCGAAGCTCCACGTGCCGGCCAGCGCGGTCGCGGGCGGATGGTGCTGCTTCCACGCGGTCCATGCGTTGCTGTCGTACGGGTAGTCCTTCGCAAGCATCGGCGCGATGTCGGTGAGCGCGATCTTCAGCCAGTCGCGGTCGCGGCCCATCGCCGAATACTCGATCGACGGCCACTGCCCGAGATGGAAGTTCACGAGCTTGTCCCATTCGGCGACCGGGCGGCGCTGCAGCAGCGGGCGCGCGGCCGAGTGGCAACGCGCGCACATCTGCTTGAATTCCTCGTTGCCGACGGTCTCCTGCGTGTTCAGGCGGCGCTCGGGCGCGTACCGGAAATCCTTCGACTCCGACGGCGCAAGCCCCTGCGTATCCGACAGGTACTTCACCAGAATGCGCCGTTCGTCGTCGCTGATCGTGAGGCCGTGCATCGTCTGCATCCGCGCGATCGTCATCAGCCAGCCTTCCGGCGTCTTGCGCTGATGGCTGATGCGGCTCCACGAATCCTTCGACTCGGCCGCGTGACACGCCGCGCAAGTCTGGCTGAGGATCGCGTGAGCGTCGCGTGGTGCCTGGGCCTGGGTCTGCGCCGGCACGGCGCCCGAGGCCAGTGCGAGCGCACCGGCGGCCACGACGGCCGCGGCCGCCCGGGGCCGCCGGCTGCGTCGAATGAAAGTCTTGAACAAGGCTCTGCTCCTTTACGTGGGGTCTCGAATCGTCCGGCCTGCAGCGCTGCGGCGCTTGTCTCATGCTCTTCAAGCACAGGCCGTGCCAATTGCCGACGTCGGGTTTGCCACAAGGAAAACACGCGCTTTTACCGCCGAACGCTCGGGAAAATCCCGATTCAAACCGGCGCGCCAAACCGGCATTCGCGCGCCGTTGCGGCGGTGTGCCCATGACGGCCGGCAGCATGCGTGCCGCATGTCGCGTCTCACGTTGCATCCGGATTCTCAAATTGAGACGCCACTCGGCCAACGCGGCGCGACGCCGAACGTGTGCGCGATCGCGGGCCGTCACGCCGCGCGCCCCGCGCCGCATGGCGGGCGCGGCGCGCACGCAGGCTGCCGCGTCGACGTTGGTATGGAAGCTGCTTTTCGCCTCGACACCCGAACCCCGATGAGCGAGGAGCTTCCATGCAGGCAACGTTGTCGTTACTTCCGCAAACCCAGTCGTTCATCGCACGTACGCCGTCGATGCTGATCGGCGAGACGTGGCGCGCCGCCGAAAGCGGCGCCACCCTGGCCGTCCACAACCCCGCGACCGGCGACGAGCTGTGCCGCGTGCCGGCCTCTGGCGCGGCCGACGTCGACCGCGCAGTTCGCGCCGCCCGCCACGCGTTCGACGATTCCGCATGGAGCCGCATGCGGCCGCGCGAACGGCAGAACCTGCTGTGGCGTCTCGCGGATCTGCTCGAACGCGACGCACAGCAACTTGCCGAACTCGAATGCATGAACAACGGCAAGAGCGCGCAGATCGCGCGCGCGATGGACGTGCAGCTGTCGATCGACTTCCTGCGCTACATGGCCGGCTGGGCGACCAAGATCGAAGGTGCGACCGTCGACGTGTCGATGCCGCTGATGCCCGACAGCCAGTTCCACGGCTTCATCCGGCGCGAGGCCGTCGGCGTGGTCGGCGCGATCGTCGCGTGGAATTTCCCGCTGCTGCTCGCGTGCTGGAAGCTCGGCCCGGCGCTTGCAACGGGATGCACGATGGTGCTGAAACCCGCCGACGAAACGCCGCTCACCGCACTGCGGCTCGCGGAACTCGTGCAGGAAGCCGGTTATCCGGCCGGCGTGTTCAACGTCGTCACCGGCACCGGCGTGGAAGCGGGCGCCGCGCTCGCGCACCACCCCGACGTCGACAAGCTGACGTTCACGGGCTCGACCGAAGTCGGCAAGCTGATCGGCAAGGCCGCGATGGAATCGATGACGCGCGTGACGCTCGAACTCGGCGGCAAGTCGCCGACGATCGTGTTCGACGATGCGGACCCGGCCGTCGCGGCCGCGGGCGCGGCCACCGCGATCTTCTTCAACCACGGCCAGGTATGTTGCGCGGGCTCGCGCCTGTACGTGCAGCGCAAGCACTTCGATCGTGTGGTCGGCGACATCGCGGGCATCGCGAGCAACATGAAGCTGGGCAACGCGCTCGACCCGTCGGTCGACATGGGCCCGCTGATTTCGGCAAAGCAGCAACAGCGCGTGGCCGGTTACATCGAGCGCGGCCGCGAATTGGGCGCGCAGCTCGCGTGCGGCGGCGAAGCGTACGGCCCCGGCTTCTTCGTGAAACCGACCGTGCTCGTCGACGTCGACCAGAAAGGGCCGCTCGTGCAGGAGGAAATCTTCGGGCCGGTGCTGGTCGCGATGCCGTTCGACACGATCGACGATGCGATCCGCCTCGCGAACGACACGCGCTACGGCCTCGGCGCAAGCATCTGGACCAACAACCTGTCGGCCGCGCACCGGATGATCCCGAAGATCCGCTCGGGCTCGGTCTGGGTCAATTGCCACAGCGCGCTCGATCCGGCGCTGCCGTTCGGCGGCTACCGGATGTCGGGCTTTGGCCGCGAAATGGGCGCGGCCGCGATCGAGCATTACACCGAGTTGAAATCGGTGCTGATGAACGTGTGATCGCGTCGCCGCGCTGAGCGACACCCGCGCCGCGCGACACGGTCGCGCGGCGTGCCGGTCCGCCCGTGCCCGCATTCCGCCGCGCCTTTCCCCCACTCCAACGACACCGAGACACCCGATGCCCCGCCTCCCCGCTTCCCGCCGTACCTTCATGATCGCGGCGGCCGGCCTGCTGTCGGCCGCCGCGCTGCCGCGTGCCGCCTCCGCCGCGCCGGCGCTGCTCGACGAAACCGATCCGGCCGCGAAAGCGCTCGGCTATCGCACCGACGCCGCTCACGTGAACCGCGCCGCGTTCGCGCGCTATACCCCTGGCCAGGACTGCGGCCGCTGCAGCTTGTACCAGGGCAAGGCCGCAGATCCGGACGCACCGTGCCCGCTGTTCGCCGGGAAACGGGTCGCGAACGGCGGCTGGTGCAACGCGTACAACCCGCGGACGTAAGCGTCGCCGTCGCAAGCATTCCGCCCACCCTCGAGCCATGCACGCCGCCCCGTCACGCACGTCGATCGCGGTCCGCCCGCCCGCACGAATCGCCCGCACTGCCGCGCCCCGCCTGGGCCTTAGGTTTTTGACCCGATGGATTTATGCGCGGGCTTATGACAGACTCGGCGGGCCTTTTTGCGTGAGGCCGCGCCGGATCGGACGGCCCGACATTCTCCTGAGGAGGGGCGACGTGCAAGACTACTTCCCTTCCGGCCAACGACTTCCGGACCGGCTGCAGGCAACCCGCCTGATTCGCGAGCGCCTCAGTTCCGATGGCGTGCTGCCGCAGGGTTGCCTGCGCATCGAAATCGACCAGTCGTGGCGGCGCAGCCTCGATCACGGCGTGCGCTGGGACGACGACGCGCGGCTGAACCTGCATGAATTCTGCAACCTCGACGAGTTGCACGACGCGAACCGCCTGCTGCTCGCCGCGGCCGCCCCCGAGCTCGAATTCCTCGCCGAGCGCTGCGGACGCGACGGGATGATCCTGCTGGCCGATGCGCACGCAACGATCCTGTCGGTCGACGGCGACGCGAGCCAGCTCGCCGCGCTCGGCATCGGCGATATCCGCGCCGGCGCGAGCTGGTGCGAATCGCTGCGCGGCACGAACGCGCTCGGCACCGCGCTCGTCGAAGGCCGTGCGGTCGCGATCGACAGCGGCGAGCATTTCCTCGGCCGGCTGAGCCGCTTCTCATGCCGCTCGCTGCCGCTGTGCGACCCGCACGGCAAGCCGATCGGCGTGCTCGACCTCACCCGCGAAGGCGAACTGCCGCTCACGCTCGACGACATGTCGATGCTGATGAGCGCCGCGGCCACGCACATCGAGACGCGCCTGTTCGATGCCTATTTCCCCGAGCACGTCGTGCTCGTGTTCCACCCCCGCCGTGCGTATCTCGGTTCGAGCTGGAGCGGCGTGCTTGCCGTGTCGGAAGACGGCCGCATCGTCGCCGCGAGCCCGCATGCGTGCAACCTGCTCGGCACGGCACGCGACGCGCTCGTCGGCCGCCGCTGCGAAAGCGCGGCGCTCACGCGCACGCCGTCGTTCGTCGCGTTCGCCGAGCAAGGCGGAATGCTGCACGTCGAAGGCGTCGACGCCGCGTTCCATTGCAAGGCGCTGCGCCTGCCGCGGGCGACCGCGGTGCCGAAGTTGCGCGCACGCGAGCCGGCCCCGGCCGCCGCCGCTCGCCACGATGCCGGCGCGCAGGCGCTCGCGGCCCTCGCCGGCCGCCAGCCGCGCCTGCTGCGCGCGCTGACGATGGCGCGGCAAGGTCTCAACAACGGGCTGCCCGTGCTCGTACAGGGCGAGACGGGCACCGGCAAGGAAGTCGTCGCACGCGCGCTGCACGATGCGAGCGCGCGCGCCGGCAAGCCGTTCGTCGCGGTGAACTGCGCGTCGATTCCGGAAGGGCTGATCGAGTCGGAGCTGTTCGGCTATCGCGACGGCGCGTTCACGGGCGCGCGCAAGGGCGGGATGACGGGCCGGCTGATGCAGGCGCACGGCGGCACGCTGTTTCTCGACGAGATCGGCGACATGCCGCTGCACCTTCAGGCTCGCCTGCTGCGCGTGCTGCAGGAACGCAAGGTCGCGCCGCTCGGCGCGGGCGACGAACAGGCGATCGACATCGCGGTGATCTGCGCGACGCACCGCGACCTGCAGACGATGGTGCGTGACAAGTCCTTCCGCGAAGACCTCTACTACCGGATTCACGGCGTGAACGTCCTGCTGCCCGCGCTGCGCGAACGCGACGACGTCGACCTGATCGTCACGGCGCTGCTCACGCGGCTCGGTGCGCCGCACGTGAGCGTGAACGCCGAACTCGCCGACGTGTTCCGCCAGCATCGCTGGCCCGGCAACATCCGCCAGCTCGAGATGGTGCTGCGCACCGCGCTCGCCGTGCGCGACGAGCACGACGCCGTGCTCGGTCTCGATCATCTGTGCGACGGCTTCATCGACGGCGTGTGCCCGGCACCGGACGCGTCGTTCGGGCTGATCCGCCGCCACGAGGACGACCTGATCCGCGAATCGCTCGCGCGCCACGACGGCAACGTCGCGGCCGCGGCGCAGACGCTCGGCATCAGCCGCGCGACGCTGTACCGTCGCCTCAAGCGGCTGCAGTCATGAGGCTGCGCGCGCGTTCGTCCGCTGCGTTCGTGACGGGCCGGTCGCGCCGATGCTGAAACTCGTCCTGCGTTTCGTGAAGACCGACGACCGCGCGCAGCTCGCGCACGCGCTCGGCTGGCTGTACGGTTTCGTGCGGCCGCACCGGCTCGCGATCGCCGGGCTGCTCGCGCTGTCGGCCTGCGCGTCGCTGCTCGCGCTCGCGCAACCGTGGCTCACGAAGGAGCTGATCGATCGCGGGCTGATCGGCAAGGATGTCCGGATGCTCGTCGCGATCGCGTTCGCGATGGTGTTCGCGGGCTTCGTCGGCACGCTGCTCGGCGGCATCAACCGCTACCTGCATACGCGGCTGTCCGGCCGCGTGCTGTTCTCGCTGCGCAGCGCCGTCTACGCGCACCTGCAGCGGCTGTCGCCGTCGTTCTACGGCCAGCGCCGCCTCGGCGACCTGCTGTCGCGCCTCGACGGCGACGTCGCCGAAATCCAGCGCTTCGCGCTCGACGCGCTGTTCTCCGCCGTCTCGAACGTGATCGGGCTGGTCGGCACGCTGGTGCTGCTCGTCACGCTGTCGTGGAAGCTGTCGCTGCTCGCGCTACTGCTGATCCCGTTCGAGGTCCTGTGGCTGCGCACGATGCGCCGCAAGGTCGAGCGCGATGCGCGATCGGTGCGCGAAGGCGCGGCCGACGTGTCGTCGTTCCTCGTCGAGACGCTGCCCGCGATGAAGTTCATCCAGGCCGCCGGTCGCCAGCGCGCGGAACAGGCGCGGCTCGACGGGCTCGGTGATCGCTACATGGAACGCCTGCTGAAGCTGCAGGTCACCGAGTTCATCACGCAATCGGTGCCCGGCACGCTGACGTCGCTGTCGCGCGCGGGTGCATTCATCGTCGGGGGCTACTGGGTGATTCGCGGCGACTGGCCGCTCGGTTCGCTGATCGCGTTCTCGAGCTATCTCGGGATGGCGATCGGCCCCGTGAAAAGCCTGCTCGGCCTCTACGTCGCGCTGCAACGGATGACGGTCAGCCTCGGGCGCGTGATGGAGCTGCAGCGCGCGCCGGTCACCGTGCAGCCGCCGGCCGACGCACGTGCGCTGCCCGCGCACGGCGATCTCGAATTCGTCGACGTGTGGTTCGCGCACGACGAGCGCGCGCAGCCGGTGCTGCGCGGCGCCGGTGCAAGCGTGCCGGCCGGCAGCAAGGTTGCGCTGTCCGGGCTGTCGGGCAGCGGGAAGTCGACGCTGATCGACCTGCTGCAGCGCTTCTACGACCCGCAGCGCGGCAGCGTGCGGATCGACGGCATCGATTTGCGCGACGTCGATCTCGACGCGCTGCGTCGCCACGTCGCGGTCGTCAGCCAGGACATCGTGCTGTTTCGCGGCAGCCTCGCCGACAACATCCGCTACGCGGCGCCGCTCGCGACCCATGACGACATCGTGCATGCCGCCCGCGCCGCGCAGCTCGACGAACTGATCGCGACGCTGCCGGGCGGGCTCGACGGGCCGGTCGGTGAACGCGGACAGCAACTGTCCGGCGGCCAGAAGCAGCGGATCGCGATCGCGCGCGCACTGCTTCAGGCACCGGCGATCCTGGTGCTCGACGAAGCGACGTCGGCGGTCGACGAAGCGACCGAGCGGCAGGTCATCGCGCAGATCGACACGCTGTTCGGCGACCGCACGCGCATCCTCGTCAGTCACCGCGCATCGACGCTCGCCGGCGTCGACCTGCATTTCGAACTCGCGGACGGACGACTCGCGCGGCGCACGCACCGGGATATCGCGCATGCGTGACGATCGGGCCGTGCGCGTGGGCGTCGTCGACAGCGGCTATCCGCCTGCGCTGGACGCACGCGTCGCCGCCGCGCGGCGCTTCTCGTTCGACGCGGCTTCCGTGGTGCAGGCCGGTGCCGTCGAGCCCGACCGGATCGGTCACGGCAGCGCGATCTGCACGACGATCGCGGCCGCCGCACCCGAGGCGGCGTTGTGCGTCGCGCAGGTGTTCGAGGCGCGCGGCGTGACGAGTGCCGCACAGATCGCCGACGCAATCGACTGGCTGCTCATGCAACGCGTTCGCGTGATCAACCTGAGCCTCGGCGTGCGCGCCGATCGCGACACGCTGCGCGACGCATGCGCGACAGCCATCGCGCAACGCGTGACCGTCTTCGCGTCGAGCCCCGCGCAAGGCACGCCAGTGTTTCCGGCAAGCTATCCGGGCATCGTGCGCGTCACGGGCGATGCGCGCTGCGTGTCGGGCCAATGGTCGTGGCTCGACAGTGCGCAGGCCGATTTCGGCGCGGTCGTGTCGAGCGGCGCACCGCGCGCGCCGGCCGGCGCGAGCATCGCGTGCGCCGCGCTCAGCGGCCATGCGGCGGACTGGTTCGCGCGTCATCCGGATGCCGATACGGCTGCCCTGCTCGATCACCTGCGCACGGACGCCACCTACATCGGCGTCGAGCGACGTACGCACGCATCATGAACCGCGCATCGGTCGTCGTACTCGGCGCGGGGCCGGCGGGCGCCGCCACCGCACTCGGGCTCGCGCGGCTCGGCTATCCGGTCACGGTCGTCAGCGAATGGCGGCGCTTCGACGCGGTCGAAGGCGTGTCCGAGCGCGTGCTGCAGGGGCTGCGTCATGCCGGCCTCACGCACGCGGCCGCCTGCGCGCTGCCGCCCTGTGCACGCGCGACCCGCTGGAACGGCGACACGCGTACGCTCAATCGCGAACACCTGATCGACCGCCGCCGTTTCGACGCGGCGCTGCGCCACGATCTGGCCGATGCCGGCATGGCGGTGCGCGAAGCGACCGTCCGCGCGGTGCAAGCCGACGGCGACGGGCATGCGATCCGCATCGACACGCCGGCCGGTGACGTCACGCTGCATGCGGCGTTCGTCGTCGAGGCGCGCGGCCGGCTCGCGCCGCTTGCACGCGATGCGATGCGCGGCCCGCAGACGCTGAGCCTGCTGAACGTGTGGCAAGGCACGCCCGGCGACGCGGCTTGCGCGATCGAGAGCTTGCCGGACGGCTGGGCGTGGATGGCGCGCCTGCCTGACGGCCGCTGCTACTGGCAGGCGACGCTCGACGTCGCGACCGCGGCGCTACCGCCACGCGACGCGCTGCCCGCATGGTGCGCAACACTGCGGCAGACGCCGCTCGCGCATGACTTCTTCGGTGCGGGGGGGCGGGATACCGGCGCCGCTGCGCGGGTGTTCGCGCGCACCAGCAGCGCGACGCTGTGCGGCGACACCGGTGGCACGAACTGGCTGCGTGTCGGCGACGCGGCGATGGCTGTCGACCCATTGTCCGGCAACGGCATCTTCCAGTCGCTGTCGTCGGCACTGCAGGCGCCGGCCGTCATCCATACGCTGCTCAAGCATCCCGAACGCTCGGCACTCGCGCTGCGCTTTCACGCGCGACGCATCACCGCGCTGTTCATGCGTTTCGCGCGGATCGGCCGAGACTTCTACGCGCTCGACACGCAATGGGCCGACCGGCCGTTCTGGCATGCGCGCCGCGCGTGGCCGGACGATACGCCATCGCATCGCGCGCCCGATTTCGGCGCGCTCGCGATCGAGCGTGCGCCCGTGATCGACGGCGACACGATCGTCGAGGCCGACGTCGTCACGAGCCCCGATCAGCCGCTCGGCAGCTGGCATCTGCAAGGCATCCCGCTCGCGCCGATCGTCGCGGCGCTGCGCGAGCAGCCGGTGGCGCAGGTGCTGGCAGCGTTCGCGCCGCCGCAGGCCGCGCTGGTGCGGCACTGGCTCGAAACGCAGGGATATCCGTTCGTGCGCGCGTGACGCGCTGCTGCTTCTGCTTCGTTCACTTCTCCCGCTCCGTCATGCCACGACTCACGCATCGCGGCACGCGCTTTTGCGCCCGCACGATTGCGCCTCGCCGACAGTCTCAATCTGAGACGCAACATGCGACACGCGATGCGAATTGCTACGCGATTTGCGCGCGATCAAGCCCGTTCGACGATCGCGTCACGATGAAACGGAACGCAGCCCGCGCATCGCGGTCTTGAAACGCGTGATGGCACGCCATCTGCTTGTCGAAGGTCACGCGCCGCTCACGCCGCGCGCAGGACCATCGACCGTTTCACCTTTCTAGCCCACACCCCACATGAAAAAATCACGCTTCATCCTTTCAGCAGGATTCCTGATCGGTTTTTCGACCGCGCATGCGCAGAGCTCCGTCCTGATGTTCGGCATCCTCGACGAAGGCATCAACTACACGAGCAATGTCGGCGGCAAGTCGTCCTGGCAGATGGCGAGCGGCGATCTCGCGACGAGCCGCTGGGGCATCAAGGGCAACGAGGATCTCGGCGGCGGGCTGCGCGCGATCTTCGACTTCGAAAGCGGCTTCCTGGTCGAAAGCGGGCAGCTCGGCTATGGCGGCCGTCTGTTCGGCTACCAGTCGTATGCCGGGCTGCAGTCGGACCGGCTTGGCACGCTGACGCTCGGCCGCCAGTTCGATACCGTCGCCGACACGATCGGGCCGCTGACCGCCAACGGCAGCTGGGCGGGCTTCCTGTTCTCGCATCCACTCGACAACGACAACACCGATGCGTCGTTCCACGCGAACAACGCGGTGAAGTACACGAGCCCCACGTGGGGCGGCTTTTCCGGCACGGTCATGGTTGGACTAAGCAACCTGGCCGGCGGCTTCGCGCAGAACCGGATGCTCGGCGTCGGGCTGAATTACGCCTACCAGACGTTGTCGGTCGCCGCTGTCTACGAAAACATGTCGAATCCCGGCACCACGGCGGGCGGCGCGCTGACGCCGGACGACACGGATTTCGTCGCAGGCAACCAGAAGATCTACGGGATCGGCGTGAACTACGGGATCGGGCCTGCGACGCTGGGCGCGGTCTATTCGCACGTGAACGTCGGCCAGCCCGACGCGTCGATCTATGCGGGCAGCCTGGGCCTCGCGAATGCGCGACTCACGTTCGACAATGTCGAAGTCAATGCGAAGTACAACGTGACGCCGTCCTTCCTCGTCGGCGGCATGTACACGTACACGCGCGGCGGACTCGATCGGGCCGGCGCGAAGTCCTCGCTGCACTGGAACCAGTTCGGCGCGATGGCGCAGTACCTGCTGTCGAAGCGCACCTCGGTCTATACGCAGGTCGCGTATCAACTGGTGGGCGGTAGCGCGACCGGCACGCCGCTCGACGGCGGGCTCGTGCCCGGTTCACCCGGCGCGTCGTCAAACGGGCACCAGCTCGTCGCGCGCGTCGCGATGAATCACACGTTCTGAACGGGTGCGCCGCGTGCCGCCACGGGAACGCGTGCGGCACGCGCGACGCTCAGAACCCCTGCATCGTCACGGTCGGATCGACGACCAGGTGCACGACGCCGTAGATGACCGCGCCGACGAGCACCGCGAGGATGATCGCCACGAACGGCAGCATCGTGAAGTTGGCATTCGCGAGATCAGTCGCGTGCGCCTTGCTGTTGCGTACGCCGAAGAAACTCCACAGGACCAGTTTGATCATGCCGAGCAGTTTCATGATTGCGCTCCTTTCATCTATCGGTTGACGCTATCGTCGATCCGACCGGCATCTGAGAAAAGAAGCAGTTGCGTGCGCTTTTCGCGCAGCAGGCTGTCTGCGGCGGCATGTCGCAGCGTGCGTCAGCGGTCGAGCACGAGCCGTTCCGACCCCTTCGCGGGCCGCGCGACGCACAGCAGCGCGCAACCGGGTTCGACCGTGGCATCGGGCGCCTGCTCGTAGTCGACCGCGCCGGACAGCACGCGCGTCGCGCACGTGCCGCATGAGCCGGAGCGGCATTCGGATGGCACGTCCACGCGCTGCCCCTCCGCGAATTCGAGCAAGGTGCCGTCGGCGGGCGTCCACGCGGCTTCGCGGCCGGTGCGCCGGAAGACGACCGGCACGCTCGCTACCGCCGCCGGCATTGCGGCCGCGCGGGTCGCGCTGCGTGCCACGCTCGACGGCCCGAATGCCTCGAAACGGATGCGTTCGTCCGGCACGTTCAGTGCGCGCAATCCGTCGTACAAATCGCGCATGAACGCCGACGGCCCGCAGAGGTAGAAATCGTAATCGTCGAACGAAAGGATCCGCTTCAGTTGAGCGATGTCGATGCGGCCGGCATGCGCTGCCGAGCCTTCGTGAGGATGACTGTCGAACCAGTGGAGCGACAAGCGCGCGTCGGTGGCGGCGACGCGTGCCAGTTCCTCGGCGAACGGTCGATCAGCCGCTTCACGCGCACCGTGTACGAACACCACGCGGCGTAGCGGTTGAGCGTCGGCCAGCGCACGGCGCAGCATCGCGATCATCGGCGTGATGCCGATACCGGCCGACAGGAGCACGGCCGGGCGCGGGCTCGCCAGATCGAACGAGAAGCGGCCGCGCGGCATCTGCGCGTCGAGCGTGATGCCCACGTGCGCGTGATCGTGCAGCCACGCCGAGACGCGCCCTTCGCGCTTCACGGTGATTCGATAGTGCGCGCCGCCCGGTGCATCGGAGAGCGTGTAGCTGCGGATCGCCGGCGCATCGCTGCCCGGCAGCGGGATGCGCAGCGTCAGGTGCTGCCCGGGTTCATAGGGAGGCAACGGGCCGCCGTCCACCGGTTCGAAATGGAATGAGCGGATCGCGCGCGCTTCGTCGACGATCTTTGCGATTCGCAGTGGACGCCATGCGGGTGCCGACGCCGATGCGGTCGGCAATGCGGATGCGGATGCGGATGCGGATGCGGACGATACCACCACGCCTGCCCCTGCCCCTGCCCCTGCGCCTGCGTTTGCGACCACACCCGCCGCCATCACCGCGAACTGCGGCGCACGCTCGACCGCCGACCACCGGAACGGCAGCACCGCGCGCATGCGCCGCACTTCCCGCACATGGAACCGCACGACCCGCTGCGCGCCGTCGAACGACGCGACGAGCGGCCCGTCCCACACGATCTCGGCGCGCGCGGCCACATACAGCAGGTCGCCGTGGTCGAAATCGATGAACAGCAGCCCCGCGCGCGGATCGTGCTGCAGGTTCCCGAGCGTATTGAAGAAGCGATTGCCGCTGAAATCCGGCGTCGTCAGCGTGCGCGCATCGTCGACGCGCACGAAACCCGGCATCCCGCCGCGATGCGACACGTCCGCGCCGCGCGCGGCGCCCGCGTCCGCCGACGTGTTCGCGCTCGCGACGAAGAACGTATCGGCCTGCGCAAGCAGCGCGCGATCGGCGTCGTTCAGCGCGTCCGACACGTCGGGCTCGGCGAACGCATCGACTTCCCGTGCGACGAACGTCGGCTTGCGCCCCTGGATGTACTTCGCGCAGTTGCCGAAGCTCTGCTCGACCGCGATCGTCAGCGCATCGTCGTCGGCTGCGCGCACGACGCCGTTGACGCGATTGCGCCGCCGCGTATCGAATTCGATCCCGAGCCCGCCGAGCGGCGCACCTGGTTGCCACGCGCCGGCCAGCGGATCGCCCGGCAGCGCGCGCGCCGCGATGCGCAGCGTGCGCGCATCGGGCGACGTCACGAACCCCGGCGCGCCGGCTCGCAGCGACGCCCACGGCTGGCCATGCGCGTCGACGCCGCCGAGCACGAAGAACGGCAATTGCGCGAAAAACGCCCGGTGCTGGTCCGGCATGAAGCGCCGGATCCCGCGCCGTCCGGCCGAACCCGCGGCGTCCGTCACGCCCGCGCGCTGCTGCACGGCGAGCTCGCCCGCGTGAAACGGCGCGGTATCGAGTTCCCAGCCCGGTACGACGGCGGTCGGAACAGTCGGGGCATTCATCGCGTTCTCCCTGAGCAGGCTCGGCTTCGGTGGTGTTACGCGGCGAGCAGGCCCGCGCGCGTCGTCGGCATCGCGACGAAGCCCGGCAGCGCCTCGATGCGCGCCAGCCACGCACGCACGTGCGGATACGGTTCGAGCGACACGCCGCCCTCCGGCGCGTGCGCGATGTACGAATACGCGGCGACATCGGCGATCGTCGGTTGAGCGCCGGCGGCAAACGGCTTGCCGGCCAGCTCGCGGTCGATCACGTCGAGCACTTTGGCGGCCGTGCGCTTGGCGGCCTCGTGGTCGAGCTGCGCGCCGAACACGGTCACGAGCCGCGCGGCGGCCGGCCCCGATGCGATCGGCCCGGCCGCATACGACAGCCAGCGCTGCACGACCGCCGCGCCAGCCGGATCGTCGGGCAGCCAGTGCGCGTCGCCGTAGCGCTTCGCGAGGTACACGAGGATCGCGTTCGAATCGGCGATCACCGTGCCGCCATCGTCGATCACGGGCACCTGCCCGAGCGGATTGAGCGCGAGAAACGCCGGTTCGCGTTGCGCGCCGGCGGCCAGATCGACGTCGACGGTCTCGGACGGCAGGCCGAGCAGCGACAGGAACAACCGCACGCGATGAGCGTGCCCGGACAGCAGGAACGAATAGACACGGATCGGTGAAGCAGGCTTGTTAGCGGCAGACATGGAAACGCTCCGGGCTCTCGCGCCGCCGGGGATCGGCGACGCACAACCGCAGCGTAGCGCTCGCCGTTCGTCACCAGAAGACGGATAATCACGGAAACATCATCCTCTTCCATAGGACAATCGACGATGGCCGACCTGCGCGACGTGAACCTGAACCGGCTGGCGATCTTCGTCGCGGTGGTCGACGCCGGCTCGCTGACAGCCGCGGCCGAGCGGCTCGGCCTGGCGAAGACGGTCGTCAGCACGCACATGCAGCGCCTCGAATCCGAGGTCGGCGCGAACCTGCTGGTGCGCACGACGCGGCGGCTGAGCGTGACCGATGCGGGGCGGGCGTTCTACGACGCGTGCCGCGACATCGTGCGCGCCGCCGAAAGCGCGCTCGACGCGGTGTCGTCCGATACGGGGCCGCTTCGGGGCACGCTGCGCGTGAGCGTGCCGATCGACTACGGTGCGCTGGTCGTCGCGCCTGCCGTCGTCGCGTTGCGCGACCGGCATCCGGGGCTCGACGTCGAACTCGTCGCGAACGACCGCGTGGTCGATCTCGTCGCGGACAACCTCGACGTCGCGATCCGCATCGGCCGTCTCGCCGATTCGAACTATCGGGCGGTGCAGCTCGGCACGTACGAGAAATGGCTGGTGGCGAGCCCCGCGTTTGTCGCCCGCCATGGGCGGCCACAAGAACCGGATGCGCTCGCCGCGCTGCCGTTCGTGATGCTGTCGTCGCTGCCGCACGCGCATACGGTCAAACTGGAAGACGCGAACG
Organism: Burkholderia sp. AU27893; assembly: GCF_002223205.1. NCBI lineage: Bacteria > Pseudomonadati > Pseudomonadota > Betaproteobacteria > Burkholderiales > Burkholderiaceae > Burkholderia > Burkholderia sp. AU27893. The sequence goes on from NZ_NKFD01000004.1 coordinate 2,074,106, forward strand.
GCAACACCGCTTCCGTGCGCTGCGTCGCGCAGGTCGTGTCGAACACCGCCACCGCGTGCCGCGCGATCGTGCTCGCGGGCGGCGGCTTCGGGCTGCTGACGGATTTCTCGACCGCCGAAGACGTCGCGGCGGGCCGGCTCGTGCGGTTGTTGCCCACGTGGCGCTCGGCGCCGGCCGGGATTCATGCGGTATATCCGTCGACGCGGCTGCCTTCGCCGAAAGTGCGGGCGTTCGTCGACGCGATGAAGGCGAGGATCGGGGAGACGGCGGGGACGCGGGTGGATGCGACGCGAGCACCACCCACAAGCAGCTGATTCCGGATAGCCGGCCCACTCCGGCACGACCGCCTGCAATCCAGGCGCATTGACTCACCTCCAATATCCTTTCTCCGGGCTTTCTCATTCAAAACGAATACGCCCTTTATCATCTCCAAAAAACAGGCATTGCCTTTCCCATTTTTCTACTAATCTTATTCCCGGTAATACGCTGATTTGCGTTTACCGAAACGTTTCAATTCTCCAATTTATTCAATCAAGGAGTCTGAAATGCAAACCGCCGCAATTTCATGGGGAACCACGCCGTCGATCCGCGTCTACACGGCCAACGGCAACAAGATCACCGAACGCTGCTACGACGGCCAGAACTGGTACACGGGCGCGTTCAACCAGGCAGGCGACAACGTGTCCGCCACGTGCTGGCTGGCCGGAAGCGCGGTCCACATCCGCGTGTACGCGACCAGCGGCGGCTCGACGACCGAGTGGTGCTGGGATGGCGACGGCTGGACCCGGGGCGGCTATACGGGTTCCTGATCGAGCGTGCCTGGGGCGCGAGGGGGTTTCGCGCCACGATCGGCGCAATGCGAACCGGATTTCGCCTTGCGCCGCTTTTTAATTCGCTCCACGTTGTTTTGATCAATTCACCGCCACATGGAATCAGAATTAAAAACAATGACAGTTTCTTGAAATTTTTTACCCCCAAATATCGCCGATTTTTTATTTATGCAAAAGGCGATTAAATCGAGCAAGAAAACAGCACGGCTCCGGTAGCCGTGCAGCTGATGTTTTATTTCCATTTTCGACCGGCAATGCCGGGCGGCCATGCAAAAGCGCGATGCCTTCCGGTTACCCCACCTCCCGCAACGTCCCCAGCAGCACCTTCCTGCAACTCGCGACCATCTGCGCCTCCGGATCGCGATAGTCGGTGAGCAGCCACGCCGCGCCGACGTTCGTCATCGCGCCGACGAGCGCGAGCCCGATCAGCCGCTGCTCGGTGCGCTCCGCCGGCGTTGCCGCTTCGCGCGGCGCGCCGATCGCCATGATCAGCTTGCCGAAGTCGATCAGCATGCGCTGGTAGGTCATGTCGGTGTCCGCGCTCACGCCCATCACCTCGAGCAGCAGCACGCGCGCCGCGCACGGGTCGCGCAGGAACGCGAAGAACGCGGCGAGCCCCGCATCGACGCTCTCGTGCAAATCGCCGCCGCGCTCGGCCACCGCCCGCCCAACCGCTTCGTGCAATTGCTGCGCATGATGCAGGTAGGTGCAGCGCAGCAAATCCTCGGTGCTGTCGAACGCCGCATAGAAATAGCGATCGTTCAGCTTCGCTTCCTGGCAGATCGACCGCACGGTCGCCTTGCGGAACCCGACCGTGCCGAACACGCGCGTCGCCGCGCGAATCAGCGCGTCGCGCCGCTCCGCGGCCCGCACCTCGGGCGCCACGCCACCGTACGACCGGCCCCTTTTTTCCGTTTTTTCCGTTTCGAGTGCTTTCTCCATTCCGCTATTTGACATCAGGACACCCTAAAACTAAAGTGGTGACGAACAACACCACAATAGATGCGCCGCCGGTACAGCGCAAGCGGAACGGGAGGAACGACGGATGAACGGGTTTTCCGGCAAGGTCGCCGCGATCACGGGCGCCGGTTCGGGCATGGGCCGCAGCCTCGCGGTCGAGCTCGCGCGGCGCGGCTGCGAGGTCGCACTCGCCGACGTCAACGACGTCGGGCTCGCCGGCACGGCGGCCGCCTGCGCGCAGCACGGCGTGCGCGTGAGCACGCGGCGGCTCGACGTCGCCGACCGTGATGCGGTGTTCGCGTGGGCCGATTTCGTGCGCGCCGAGCACGGCAAGGTCAACCTGGTCTTCAACAACGCGGGCGTGTCGCTGGCCGCCAGCGCCGAGACCGCGCGCATCGCCGATCTCGAATGGATCGTCGGCATCAACTTCTGGGGCGTCGTGCACGGCACGCAGGCGTTCCTGCCGCATCTGCGCGCGTCGGGCGACGGGCACGTCGTCAACACGTCGAGCCTGTTCGGCCTCGTCGCGATGCCCACCCAAAGCGCGTACAACGCGACCAAGTTCGCGGTGCGCGGCTTTACCGAGGCGCTGCGGATGGAGCTCGAACTCGACGGCGCGCCGGTGAGCGCGACCTGCGTGCATCCGGGCGGCGTCGCGACGAACATCGTCGACGCGGGACGCGTCGATACCAGCATCCATGCGCTCACCGGCCAGGACGAAGCGACCCATCGCCGCCAGGCCAACCGCCTGATCAACGCGACGACAGCCGACGACGCCGCGCGGCAGATCCTCGCGGGGGTCGAGCGCAATGCGCGCCGCGTGCTCGTCGGCGCCGACGCGCGCCGGCTCGACCGGATCGCGCGCCTGCTCGGCGCCGGCTACCAGTGGCTGATGCTGCGCCACGTGCGCCGCGCCCGTGCCCGTAACCTTGAACGCGCGCACGCCCCGGCCGCACTCCCGACCACGCCGACCAAGGATCCCGCATGACCTCGACGACGACCGACCGGCGCGACGCGCCGCCCGCCCTCGACGCCCGCCAGGAAAGCAACGACCTCGACGTGCTGATCGTCGGCGCCGGCCTGTCCGGCATCGGCGCGGCCTATCACCTGAAGCAGCGCTGCCCGTATGCCAGCGTGGCGATCGTCGAGGCGCGCGACGCGATCGGCGGCACCTGGGACCTGTTCCGCTATCCGGGCGTCCGTTCGGATTCCGACATGTTCACGCTCGGCTACAGCTTCCGCCCGTGGCACAGCGACAAGGCGATCTCGGACGGCCAGACGATCCTCGACTACATCCGCGACACCGCGCGCGCATACGGCATCGACAAGACGATCCGCTACGGCCAGAAGGTGGTGGCAGCCGACTGGGACTCGAACCGCGCGCGCTGGACGGTACGCATCGAGCGCACGCGAAACGGTGCGACCGACTCGCTCGTCTACACCTGCCGCTTCCTGTTCATGTGCAGCGGCTATTACGACTACGACGCCGGCTACCTGCCCGACTGGGCCGGGATGGACACGTTCGAAGGCAAGCTCGTGCATCCGCAGCACTGGCCGAAGGACCTGTCGTACGCGAACCGGCGCGTGGTCGTGATCGGCAGCGGCGCGACGGCCGTCACGCTCGTGCCGTCGATGGCGGCCGATGCGCAGCACGTGACGATGCTACAGCGCTCGCCGACCTACATCGTGTCGCTGCCCGCGCGCGACAAGATCGCGAACGCGCTGCGCCGCGTGCTGCCGTCGCGGCTCGCGCACCGGCTCGTGCGCGTGAAGAACGTGCTGCTGACGATGTACCTGTACAACGTGTCGCGCCGCAAGCCCGACCGGACCAAGCAGTTCATCATCCGCGCGGCCAGCAAGCAGGTCGGCCCCGGCTTCGACGTCGCGAAACACCTGACGCCGCGCTACATGCCGTGGGACCAGCGCGTGTGCCTGGTGCCGAACGGCGACCTGTTCAAGGCGATCCGCTCGGGCCGCGCGTCGATCGTCACCGACGAGATCGAGCGCTTCACGCCGACCGGCCTCAAGCTGAAGAGCGGGCAGCAACTCGACGCCGACGTGATCGTGACCGCGACCGGGCTGAAGGTGAAGATGCTCGGCGGCGCGCGCGTGACCGTCGACGGGCGAGCGGTCAACCTGCCGGACACCGTGTCGTACAAGGGCATGATGTACAGCGACGTGCCGAACCTCGCATCGTCGTTCGGCTACACGAATGCGTCGTGGACACTGAAGGCCGAGCTGATCGCGCGCTACGTGTGCCGGCTGCTCAACCACATGCGCGCGAACGGCTACGACACGTGCGTGCCGCGGCTCGGCGCCGGCGACCTCGGCAACGTGCCGGCCGTCAACCTGAGCTCGGGCTACATCCAGCGCGCGGCCGGCATCCTGCCGAAGCAGGGGCACAGCAAGCCGTGGAAATTCCACCAGAACTACGTGCTCGATCTCGCATCGCTGAAGTTCAGCGGACTCGCCGATTCGGCGATGCAGTTCGAACGCCGCGCAAAAGCCGGCCCGGCCCCCACGGCGCCGGTTGCCGAACCCGCACTCGAAACCCGCTGAGGCCGACATGACCCCTACGCTCCATCTGATCCAGAACGTGCTGCTCGGCGTCGTCGCGGTGCTCGCCGCGCTCGCGCTGTTTACCGGTTACGTGGCCCGCCGCGTGACGCGCGCGTTTCCGCCCGAAGGCCGCTTCGTCGACATCGGCGGCGACCGCATCCACTACGTCGAATACGGCAACGGCCCGCCGATCGTGTTCGTCCACGGGCTCGCGGGGCAGCTGCGCAATTTCGCGTACCTGCCGCTCGCGCGGCTCGCTCAGCAGCATCGCGTGATCCTGATCGACCGGCCGGGCGCCGGGCGCTCGCTCCGCGGCGCGGGTTCGCAGGCGAACGTGTTCGCGCAGGCCCGCACGGTCGCCGCGTTCATCGATGCGCTGAAGCTCGACAAGCCGGTGCTGGTCGGCCACTCGCTCGGCGGCGCGATCGCGCTCGCGGTCGGGCTCAATCATGCGGACCGCGTGAGCCGCCTCGCATTGATCGCGCCGCTGTCGCACGAGCAAAGCGAGCCGCCGGCGCCGTTCAAGCCGCTGATGCTGCCGTCGCCGCTGGTGCGCCGCTTCGTGTCGTGGACCTTCGCGATTCCGCTGACGATCCTGACCGGCCGCAAGGCCGTGCGCCAGGTGTTCGCGCCGGAAGACGTGCCGCGCGACTTCCCGGTCAAGGGCGGCGGCCTGCTCGGGATGCGCCCGCACGTGTTTTACGCGACGGCGACGGACCTGCTGTCGGCGCCGGTCGACCTGCCTGCGATGGAGCGCCGCTACCCGGAGCTCACACTGCCGGTCGACGTGCTGTACGGCCGTGCCGATCCGATCCTGAACTGGCGCGAGCACGGCGAAGCGCTCGCGAAGAAATCGGCGCGCGTGCGGTTGAAGGTCGTCGAGGGCGGGCACATGCTGCCGGTCACGATTCCCGAAGCCACCGCCGACTGGCTGCTCGAAGTCGCCGCCGCGCCGGCCGAGGTGGCCGCGCCGTCGGCACGCATCGCGTAAGCCGGGATCGTGTAGCAGACCCTGATTCCGTGCCGTGCCGCCGGCGCTGCGGCGGAATCAGGTTTCGTCGTCGGGCAGCGATAGCCCGAGATCCGATATCACCTCCCGCGCGCTGCGGAATGCCTCGACCGCGGCCGGCGCGCCCGCGTACAGCGCGCTGTGCAGCAACACCTCGCGGATCTCGACGAGGCTCGCGCCGTTGTTGAGCGCGCCGCGAATGTGACCCTTCAGTTCCGTGCTGCGGCCAAGCGCCGCCAGCATCGCGCAGGTGCACAGGCTGCGCGTCTTCAGGTCGATCCCGCCCCGCTGCCACGTGCTGCCCCACGCGTGCTCGTTCAGCCAGTTCTGCAGCGGCCGCGAAAAACCGTCGAGGTCGCGCATCGCACGCTCGACGAACGCCTCGCCCATCACGTCGATGCGTCGCGCCTTGCCGTATTCCCTGTCCTGTTCGCTCATGTCCGTGTCCTGTGTGGAGTCGTGGGTGTTGCGGCGTCGCCGCCAGCCGGGGATGTCGCGCCATGTTCATCGGGCCCGCGCGTTTCGTCAAAGATGCGGGCCTCGGTTCGAGGCGCCCGCGTCACGCGATGTCGAACGCTACGTAACATCGCGCCGCGCGTTACGGCCGCGTGCGGGAACATCGCAACTGCCGCGCCGGCGCACCCTGCGTGCCCGTCGCGCGAAAGCCCCGCTACTCCGTTTAAATCGCACGTATATTCCCGATTCCTGCAATAAAGCGCGACACCGTTTCGGGAATATTGTCGTGGCGCGAAATTTGCAGTGGTGGCTTGGACACACTTCCAATGTCGAGGCCAACATGCACAAACTCTTCAAGAAGACGACGGTAACGATGGCCGTCTCGTCGCTGCTCGCACTCTATGGTTGCGGCTCGGTCGATGGACCGACCACGCCGCCGACGATCAAGCCGAGCACGTCAGGGACGGGCGGCAGCTCGGGGACGTCGGGAACGTCGGGGTCTTCTGGTACTTCGGGGTCTTCTGGTACGTCGGGCTCGTCCGGGACGTCGGGTACTACTTCGGGTACTTCCGGCACTTCGGGTACGTCGGGTACCTCCGGCACGTCGGGTACTTCCGGCACGTCGGGTACTTCCGGCACGTCGGGTACTTCCGGTACCTCGGGTACCTCCGGCACGTCGGGCACCTCCGGCACGTCGGGCACCTCCGGCACTTCGGGCACGTCGGGTACTTCCGGCACGTCGGGTACTTCCGGCACGTCGGGTACCTCCGGCACGTCGGGCACTTCCGGCACGTCGGGCACTTCCGGCACCTCGGGCACTTCCGGCACCTCGGGCACTTCCGGTACGTCGGGTACCTCCGGCACTTCGGGCACTTCCGGTACCTCCGGCACCTCGGGCACCTCCGGCACCTCGGGCACCTCCGGCACCTCGGGCACCTCGGGCACCTCTGGTACATCGGGTACTTCCGGTACGTCGGGTACTTCCGGCACGTCGGGCACTTCCGGCACCTCCGGCACCTCCGGCACCTCCGGCACCTCCGGCACGTCGGGTACTTCCGGTACCTCGGGCACTTCCGGCACGTCGGGCACTTCCGGTACCTCGGGCACCTCCGGCACGTCGGGCACCTCCGGCACGTCGGGCACCTCCGGCACCTCCGGCACCTCCGGCACCTCCGGCACGTCGGGCACTTCCGGTACCTCGGGCACCTCCGGCACGTCGGGCACCTCCGGCACCTCGGGCACTTCCGGTACCTCCGGCACTTCCGGTACGTCGGGTACCTCCGGTACGTCGGGTACTTCCGGCACTTCCGGCACCTCCGGCACCTCCGGCACCTCCGGCACCTCCGGCACCGGCGTCACCCCCCTCGGCAATGTTCTTCAAAAATCCGGCAACCTCGTGACGGCACTCGGCACGACGGTCGCAACCGGCGGCGCGCAGATCGGCGGCGTGCAGATCCCCGGCACGAACCCGACGACGGCCACCAGCGTCGGCAACGCGGTCACGAGCCTCGGCAACGGCGTGCAGGCGCTCGGCAACGGCGTCGCGGCCGGCCTCGGCTCGATCGGCGTGTCCGCCAACCCGCTCGGACCGACGCTGACGTCGACCACCGGCCTGCTGACCGGCGCCGGCGGCGCGGTCAACAACCTCGGCAACGCGGTGAAGAGCCTCGGCTCCGGCCCGCTGTCGCCGCTGTCGCCGGTCACGACGCTCGTCGGCGATCTCGTCAACACCGTCGGCGGCGCCGTCAACTCGACCGCGTCGGGCCTCAACACGGCGCTGAACAGCTCGCCGGTCCAGCAGCTCGAGACGCAGGTCGGCAAGGTGATCAACCCGATCACGAACACGCTGACCGGCGGGGTCACGACGCCGGGCGCCACGCAGACGCTCGGCGGCGTCACGCTGCTCGGCACGCCGCTCAATGGCCTGCTGAGCGCACTCGGCAACGGCCTCGCCAGCGCCGGCACGAAGGTCGGCGGCGCAACCGACAACCCGGTCGGCGGCGCGCTCGGCGGTGTCGTGGCACAGCTCGGCAACACGGTGACGTCCACCGGCGGCCTCGTCCACGACAACAACGCGGGCAGCTCCAGCAGCGGCACGGGCGGCAGCAACCCGCTCGCCCCGATCACGGGCCTGCTCGGCACGCTGACGGGCGGCCTCGGCGGCGGCAGCTCGAGCGGTTCCGGCGGCACCAGCGGTACCAGCGGCACGAGCAGCGGCGGCCCGCTCGGACCGGTCACGGGCCTGCTCGGCTCGCTGACGGGTGCGCTCGGCGGCCTCGGTTCGGGCGGCACCAGCGGTACCGGCGGAACGAGCGGCACGGGCGGCACCAGCGGCACTGGTGGCGCGGGTATCGGCGGCCTGCTCGCGCCGGTCACCAACCTCGTCAACTCGCTGACGCCGCTCGGCGCCAGCCTCACCGGCACGGTCACGACGCCGGGCGGCAACGTGACGGGCACGCTCGGCGGCCTGCTGTCGAGCGGCCCGGTCGGCACGGTGACGGGTGCGCTGACGACGCCGGCAGGCGGCGCGGGCGCCACCGGCACGGCCAGCCCCGGCGGTGCGGCCGGCACGGTCACGACGCCGGCGGGTGGCGGCTCCGTGGTGGGCGGCCTGACCGGCGGCTCGAGCGGTGGTGCCGCGGGCGGCGCCGGCAACCTGCTGTCGCCGGTGACGAACCTCCTGGGCGGTCTGCTGGGCGGCGGCAACAAGAAGTAACGCTTTACCTATCAAAACCACAGGCCAATGGCCGGGCGCGCATCCATACAAAGCCCGGCCGACGGCCGGCGTCACCCGCCAAGCGGGGGCGCCGGCCCTCATCCGTACGAGGATCCGATCATGAATTCCACGCTTGACGGCATCGCCGCGGTCCAGGACCGCCCACCCCGTTCCGCCACGCCGCTGCGCGCCGGCCTGCTCGGCATCACCGCCGGGCTCTTCGCGCTGTGGATCACGCGCGGTCAGCCGAGCCTCGACGCCGCCACCCGCGCGGTCATCGCGAGCCTCGCGATCATCGGCACGATCGCGCTGCACGAAATCTTCATCTCGCGCGTCTACCTGCGCCCGAGCGCGGGCCTGTCGCGGCAGGCCGTCCGGCCGCTCGGCATCGCGCGCGTCGCGACGCGGCTCGGCGCGCTGACGTCGATCTATGCCGCCATCGGCGTGATCTACTGGCTGCTGCCCGAATACCACGGCAAGTTCTACCTGCCGTTCTGGTCGCTGCTGCGCTCGCTCGCGCCGTACGTGATCGTCGCCGCGCCGTTCTACTTCGCGTGGATGGACCGCCACCAGCGCGAGACCGACGACGCGTACCTGCTGTGGGGCCGCTTCCTGTTCCGCCGCGAGCAGCCCGCAAGCTGGAAGCCGGTGCGCGAGATGCTGGCTGGCTGGGGCGTGAAGGCGTTCTTCCTGCCGCTGATGACCGTCTACCTGTCGAAGGACGCCGATCACCTGACCGCGTCGCTCGCGAACGCGATGCATGCGCCGATGACGATCGCAACCTTCGTGTTCATGTACGACCTGTCGTTCACGATGGACCTGATGTTCGGCACGGTCGGCTATTTGTGCACGTTCCGCATCCTCGACAGCCACGTGCGCACCGTCGAGCCGACGACGCTCGGCTGGGTGGCCGCGCTGATGTGCTACCAGCCGTTCTGGTCGCTGTTCTCGAACAACTACATCCGCTACGAAGGCTCGATGTTCTGGGACAACTGGCTGATGTCGGCCCCGACGCTGCGCGTGATCTGGGGCGCGGTGATCATCCTGCTGCTGTTGACCTACGCGCTGTGCACGATCTCGTTCGGGCTGCGGTTCTCGAACCTGACGAACCGCGGGATCATCACGTCGGGCCCGTACCGCTTCACGAAGCATCCGGCGTACATCACGAAGAACCTGTCGTACTGGATGGTGTCGGTGCCGTTCGTCGAGCCGCTCGGCTGGCAGGTCGGGCTCATGCACTGCGCGGGGCTCGTCGCGATCAACCTGATCTACTACACGCGGGCGAAGACGGAAGAGCGCCACCTGATGCGCGATCCCGACTATCGCGCGTATGCCGAATGGATCGAGCAGCACGGGCTGTTCGCGCGGATCAGGCAGGCGTTCGGGCAGCGCGCGCCGGCTTGACGCTGGGCCAATGGCGGGGCTCGCTGCCCCGCCACTTCATCGAAGCGCCGCGCGGCCCCACACCACAGCGCGTCGCCGCGCGCATGCTCAGTCGAACGAGACGCTGCTGTCGCACCCGTCACGCGCGCGACCGGTTGCACGCGTCAGCCCCTTGATCGCGACGAAGCTCGCGAGGCCCATACCGAAGCAGCAGGCCGCCAGCGGCCACGCGGTGGCACCGTCGAAGACCAGCGTCGTGAGCGTGCCCACGCCGGTGACGATCACGCCCTGCACCGCGTAGTAGAGCGCAACCGCCTTGCCGGCGGCAGCGCCGAAATCGCGCAGCGCGCCGTTCGCGGACACCGACGACATCAGCACGATACCGACCGCGACCAGCCACATCGGCATCACGAACGTCGCGAACGACGGCTTCGCCAGGACCGTACAGACGGCCAGCACGATCGCACCCGTCGTCATCGTGAACGCCCCTCGCGCAACGCAACCCGCCTCGCCCCACCTCGACACGAACGTTCCCGCGAAGCGCGACACGACGACCATGACGATCGCGACGGTCGCAAAGGCCAGGCTGAACGCCTCGCGGGAATAGCCTGCCCCGCCGACCAGCACGCGCGGCGCGGTGGAGAAGAACACGAAGAACGCCCCCATCGCGGCGGCAAACGCGAGCGTATGAACCTGAAAGGGCCGGCTGCAGAGAATCGATGCGACGGACGGCCCCTGCCGGTTTGCCGTCCGCGGCCGCGTTTCATGCCAGCGTGGCCACGCACGGCCGCACGCGAACAGCCCCAGCAGGCCGAGCGTCGCGAAGATCGCGCGCCATCCACAGGCCGTCGCGATGGCCGCGCCGAGCAGCGGGCCCAACGCGGGCACGAACGCCAGCATCGCGCCGAACTGGCTGTAGATCGTGCGGCCTTCCGGGCGATCGGCGTAGACATCGCGCACGGTCGCGAACGTGGCGACGAGCGCGGCCGACGCGCCCAGTGCCTGCAGCACACGCAGTGCAACGAACAGGCCGCCGCCGGTCGCGATTGCAAGCGCCAGCGAAGCCGCCGCAAAACACAGTGCGCCGCCCAGCACTACCGGCCGTCTGCCGACGCGGTCCGATATCGGGCCGAAGAGCATCTGCCCCAGGCCAAGGACGACCATGTAGACGCTCAGCGTCAACTGGACGATGGCCGGTGTCGTGCCCAGCGCAGACGGCATCTCCGGGATCACCGGCAGGTACACGTCCATCGCCAGCGACGCGAGAAGATCGAAAGGCGCCATCAGCAGCAGCGCCGACGGCAACGAATAAGCCCAGACGGGCGTGGATTGTTCAGGCATGACGAGGCATCCGCTCAGAAAAGGGAATCTGGCGGCGATCTGCCTGGTCAGCGAGGGACAACGGGAGATCGCCGCAACGACCGGTTGACGAAGGTCGTTGCGGCTTAGCGATCCGTGGACGGGCCGGCTCCCATGGAGAAATCCTTGCGGTGTGCGTTGACTGCGCAGTGTAGTCGGTTCGACCGGGCGGCACCAGCCGCGTGCGCACGGCCAGCGGAGGCTGTCGGGCCGCCCCGCGTCGCCCTCCGCTCGGGCGACGGCACGCCCCCATGCGGCCAATTGTCGCGAAACGACGCGATTCTCCGCCTTTCGTCGCTTTTCATCTTCTGTCCGATTGCCCACCCGAATCACGTCGCGTATGGTGCTGCCCGTCCGCGTGCGATACGGCGCCCGACCTGCGCGCGTGTCGCCCGGACCTTCGACCGTCGTCCCGCACGACGGCCGCGCGGGCCGTGCCCGCCACTCACCGTCTCCGCGATGCCGCACTCCGGCGCCGCGCATTCATGAGGAGAGAGACGTGATCCACAAAGTCCTGATCCTGTTCGCACTCTGCATCGCGGGCCTCGCCGCGATCGCCGCCGGTTTCCAGCACATCCCCAGCTGATTCGCGGCCCCGGCTCGCTTCGCCGAGCCCGGGGGCCGCAGCCATTCCTTTCCCCGTTTGCGATGAACCACTTTCTCGGACCGCCCGGGACGGGCGACCTTTGCCATGCGTATCGACGTACAGCATTCCCAGCACGACATCGACGATGAACTCGACACGCTCTACGCGCGTCTCCACCAGCCCGGCCATCGCCTGCACGGCCTGCCGGCGGTCGCGCTCGGCCGCTCCGGCCTGATCGTCCGCCACCGCGAGGCGGACGGCGAGTACTTCCTGTATGTCGAAGATCCGGCCGCGCGCCAGCTCGCCGGCTATACGGTGTTCAACCGCCTGCCCGAAATCCCGCGCCGCGCCGACCGCTACCTGCGCGCACCGCATACGCGGCTGCGCGGGTCCGCGCAACGCAAGGGGCTCGCGACGACGTTGTATCGCTGGGGGCTCGACGCGGGCCTGTGCCTGATCAGCGGCGCGCGCCAGTCGGTGGGCGCCGCGCAGTTGTGGACGGCGCTCGCGCAGGATTACCGGCACGGCTTCGTCGATATCGACGGGCGTGCGCTGCGTTATCTCGGCGAAACCGTCGCCGACGACGTGCACGGCGCGCTGCATACGCGGCGGCTGATGCTCGGTCAGGGATGGGAGATCGGGGAATTCGCGCGCGTGACGGGGATGGCCGGCGCCGCCCGAACCCCGGTGCGATAATCCGTGCGACCTGCGCGACGCGATGCTCTCCGCGACGCGACGCGCCAACCGACACGCCCATCGATGACCACCGATCCCCGCCCCCACGCCGACCGCCACCTCGACATCGTCGCGCTGTGCGGCAGCCTGCGCGCGCAGTCGTACAACGCCGCCCTGCTCGATGCGGCCGCGCGCGTCGCGCCGCGCGGCATGCGCATCGTGCGCTTCGATCGTCTCGGCGAATTCCCGCTGTTCAATCCCGATACCGAATATCCGTCGCCCGCCGCGGTGCACGACCTGATCGACCGCGTGAATGCCGCCGACGGCCTGCTGATCGCCAGCCCGGAATACGCGCACGGCGTATCGGGCGTGATGAAGAACGCGCTGGACTGGATCGTGGGATGCGAGGCCGTCGTGTACAAGCCGGTCGCGGTGCTGAATGCGTCGCCGCGCGCGACGCATGCGGACGCCGCGCTGCGGGAGACGCTGTCGGTGATGTCGGCGAACATCGTCGAGCGCGCGTCGATCACGCTGCCGATCCTCGGGAGCCAGCTCGACGCGGCGGGGATCGCCGCGCATCCGCCGTTCGCAGCGGCGCTGGCCGATGCGTTGCACGCGCTGCGCGCGGCTATCCAGGAGGCCGAGCCGGGCCGGTAGCCACCCGCGTTCGTTACCGCGCCTTCGCGCGCGTCACCTTCTTCGCCGGCTTGGTCGCCTTCGCGCGCGGCGCTTCCTTCTCGGGCTGCGCGCCGCCGCCGGCGAGATCCTCGAGCCACGCGAGCGCGTCGACATACGACAGGAACTGCTGCAGATAAGCTGGCGACAACTCGCGCATCGTCGCGAGCGACCGGTGCACGAGACTGTTCGAATTGAGCGGCCCCGCGTTGCGCGGCACCTGGTCGAGCGACTGGCGGTACTGCTGCTCCGTGCGGACCTTCGACCACATCGTACGGAAGTAGTCGACCAGTTCGGGATCGAGCCCGCGCCGGTCGGCCTGCGCATCGCGCGCGAGCCGCTCGACGAGTGCCGCCAGCGCGCCGCGCGCGGGCGCACCGGCCGCGCCGCTTGCGGTTGCCGTGTCACCGGCGCGCGCAACGATCTCCTCGAAGCCTGCGAGCAATGTCGCCAGCCGTGCGTCGAGCAACGCGCGCGCATCGCCTTCGACCGCGGCCGCGCGCCGTTCGAGCGCGTCGATCCGGTGAAAGCGCACCGGATCGAGCCGGTCGGCGCCCTGCTCACGCCATGCGTCGAGCGTCGCGCGAACGTGCGTCGCGTCGCCGGTCACTTCGCCTTCCCTCCGTTCGAAGCCGACTTGCGCGGCACCGGCGCGATCTCCACGCGGCGGTTCTTCGCGCGGCCTTCATCGTCCGCATTCGAGCTGACCGGCTGCTCGGAGCCGAACGCGGCCGCGAACACCGACGACGCCGGCACGCCGGCGTCGATCAGCGCGCGCGTGACCGTCAACGCGCGCTTGGCCGACAGTTCCCAGTTGTCCGCGAACAGGCGGTTGCCCGCATGCACCTGCTGGTCGTCGGCGAAGCCGCTGATCATCAGGATCTCGTCGCGCGTCTTCAGGTAGGCGCCGAGCGGCGCAGCCAGCGTCTTCAGCAGGTCACGGCCAGCTGGCTGCAACTGGTCGGAATTCAATGCGAACAGCACGTTGCCGCTGATGCCGATGCGGCCGTTCACGAGCGTCACGCGACCGGCCGCGAGCGGCCCGGCAAGCGCCTGCTCGAGCGACTTGCGCTGCTGCGCTTCCTGCTGGCGCGCACGCACGGCCTCCTCGAGCTTCGACGTGAGCTGAAGCTGCATGCCGATCACGCCGACGAGGATCAGCACGAACGCGCCGAGCAGCACCGACATCAGGTCGGCGAACGCAGGCCATACCGGCGCGGAGGACGCGCCGCCGTCGATTTCGTCATGCATGCGTTACGCTCCGACGCTCGCCCGCCGGCCGGCGAGCTGCTGCAGGTCTTCGACGATCTGCTTCTGCGACATCATGCTCAGGTCGATCACCTCGCGCGCCTGCGCGACGTAGTACTCGAGCTGCTCGTCGCTGCGCGCGAGCGACTTCTCGAGCGCGGCCTCGATGCGTTGCAGATGGGTCAGCAGCTTGTCGTTCGACTCGCCGAATACCTGCACGGCCATCCCGAACGCGTCGCCGAGGCTCGCGACCTCGACGGCGCCCGCCGTGACTTGCGCGGCCACCGAATCGAGCTTGCGCGTTTCGGCATCGACGGTGTCGTTGAAGCGCGCGCCGACGCGATCGAGCAGGTCGGCCGACGTGCTGACGAGCGCATCGATCGCGGTGCGCTGTTCGGTCGACGCGTGATTGACCGCGCCGAGCAGCGTTTCGAGCGTCGCGAGCAGGCGGCTGCGTTCCTCGAGCATCGCGGTGTCGTGCACCAGGCTGTCGGACAGGCGCTGGCGCAGCTCGGCGACGACGTCGGCCGCGGCTTTCGGCGCCTCCGAGGCAGCCTGCACGAGACGCGCGATCTCGTTGATCGTGTCGCTCGCGTGCACCTGCGCCTGCGCGGTGATGTCGTTCGCGGTGCGGGCCAGCGTGTCGCAGATGTCCTGCTGGCGCGTCGCGGCCTGCGCGCTCGTCTGTGCCCATTCGTCGCGCAGCGCGGCGGCCATCGCGGCGAGCGAGTCGTTCCATGCCGCCAGGCGCTGTTCGTCGCGCGCGGCCAGTTGCGTCTGCAGGCTGGCATGCGAATCGCGGATCGTCGACAGCAGTTCGTTCGAGCGTTGTTCGAACGTCGAAGCCTGTGCGGTCAGGTCGCGCGTCGTTTGTGCCAGTGCGTCGCAGATTTCCTGCTGACGGCCCGCGCTGTGCACGCCTGCGCGCTGCCATTCGTCACCGAGCTTCGCGGCCATCGCGGCCAGCGAGTCGTTCCATGCAGCGAGGCGTTCTTCGTCGCGTGCAGCCAGTTGCGTCTGCAGGCCCGTATGCGAATCGCGGATCGTCGACAGCAGTTCGTTCGAGCGTTGTTCGAACGTCGACGCCTGTGCGGTCAGGTCGCGCGTCGTTTGTGCCAGTGCGTCGCAGATTTCCTGCTGACGGCCCGCACTGTGTACACCTGCGCGCTGCCATTCGTCACCGAGCTTCGTGGCCATCGCGGCCAGCGAGTCATTCCACGCAGCGAGGCGTTCTTCGTCGCGTGCGGCCAGTTGCGTCTGCAGGCCCGTGTGCGAATCGCGGATCGTCGACAGCAGCTCATTCGAGCGTTGCTCGAACGTCGATGCCTGCGCCGTGAGATCGCGCGTCGTTTGCGCCAGTGCATCGCAGATTTCCTGCTGACGGCCCGCACTGTGCACGCCTGCGCGTTGCCATTCGTCGCCGAGCTTCGCGGCCATCGCGGCCAACGAGTCGTTCCATGCGGCGAGGCGTTCTTCGTCGCGTGCGGCCAGTTGCGTCTGCAAGCCTGTGTGCGAATCGCGGATCGTCGACAGCAATTCGTTCGAACGTTGCTCGAACGTCGAAGCCTGCGCCGCGAGATCGCGCGTCGTTTGCGCCAGTGCGTCGCAGATTTCCTGCTGACGGCCCGTGCTGTGCTCACCTGCGCGTTGCCATTCGTCGCCGAGCTTCGCGGCCAGCGCGGCCAGCGAATCGTTCCATGCAGCGACGCGCTGCTCGTCGCGTGCCGCCAGGTCGGCCTGCAGCCCCGCGTGCGACTCGCGCATCGCGGCAAGCGCCGCGCCGGAATGACGTTCGAACGTCGCGGCTGCCTCGCCCAGCGCGCGCGCGTGCTGGCCGGCCAGCGTCTCGCCGACCTGCTCCTGGCGCGACAGCGCATCGCGCCACGCATCCGCCAGGCGGCTTTCAGTCGATTCGAGGCGCGTCGCCACGCCGTCGAGCAGGTCCGTCGAGCGCTGCGAGAACGTGTCGGTGAACTGGCCGAGCGTCGTCTGCAACTGCTGCGCGACGGCCTCGCCCGCGCGGCGCTGTTCGTCGAGCGCGCGGTTCCAGACGGCCGTCACGTTGCCGGTGGTCTTCTCGAAGCCGTCCGTCAGCCCGTCGAGCTGACGCTGCACGGCGCCCGTCACGGTGTCGCGCAGCGCGGCCATCTCCTGCGCGAGCCCCGTCATCGTCGCGGCGACGACCGGCTGCAGCGCGGCACCGGCCACGCGCGCGCTCTCGGCGGCGCTTTCCTTCAGCGCGTCGCCGACATTCGACGCGAGGCCCGCATACGCGCGCTCGGTCCGGTCGAAAAACGCCTGCTGGCTTTCGATCTGGCGATCGTGCAGTGCGACGCTGCGCGCCTCGAGCGTCGTCATCATCGTCTGCAGCCGGTCGACCAGCGCCGGCATCACGTCGGCCTGGCGCTGCAACAGCCGGAACGATTCGTCGCGCTGATGCGCGGACGAATGCACGCGCAACGTCGTCGCGATCTTCGCGTCGAGCTGCTGGGCCGCGTCGATCCGCTCGCGGCGCACGAGCGCGGACAGCAGCCCGAGCATCGCGGACGTCGCGACGCCGGCAATCGACGTGCCGAACGCGAACCCGAGGCCCTTCACCGGCGCGATCAGCGACGCGCGGATCGCGTCGAGATCGGTCGCGCTTTCGAGCGCGGCGCCGGTGCCCTTCAGCGTGACGACCATCCCGAGCAGCGTGCCGAGCATGCCGAGCAGCACGAGCAGGCCGACGAGGTAAGGCGTGAGCGACGGGCCCGGCAGCGCGACGCGCGCGCCCTCGACCCGCGCACGCACGGCGCCGCGCAGGCCCGGGTGCAGCGTGTCGAGCCACGTGTCGAGCTTCGCGGGCGGCTCGGTCAGGCCGGCGACCGCGCGCGACAGCGTGGCGGTGGCCTGCCGGTAGCGCAGCAGTTCCCATGCGCCGGCGACGTAGCACGCGGCGATCAGCAGCGTGACGGCCGCCGCCAGCGGGTTCGACGCGACATAGCCGACGCCGATCCAGCCCACAGCGAGCAGACCGGCGACGAAGACAACGAGATCAAGGCGAATTCTGGACATAGCGTGTTGATTAGCTGGTGCGAAGGGCCGCGAGCAGCCCGTCTACCGTTTGAAACCGGACTTCGAGTTCGGCAAGCAGGATGCTTTGCATCTCGTCGCGAAACGTATCGAGCCATGCGCCGGGCACGATCGCCGCGACGGCCGTGGCATCGGCCACCACCGCGCCGTCGTCATCGGCCGGATCGGCTGCGGCTGCGGCTGCGGCTGCGGCTGCGGATTCGGCATCGGCCAGCGCCTGCCGCTCCGCGTCACGCAGCCGCCCGAAACGGGTGGCGAGCAACGCGGGGATGGCCGACAGCAGGCTGCGCTCGCGCGCGCCGAGCACGCGCTCCATGATCGCGTCGAGCGTCGCGAGCCGCGCCATCCCGGACGAACGCGCGGCGACCGCGACCCGCAGGCGGCCGCGCAACTGGCCGATCGCCGTTTCCATGTCCTGCTGCAGGGTCAGATAACGCTGGCGGAAGTCCGCGAAATCGGCCGTGTCGGCGGCCGGCGGCGGCGGATCGCCGGGCCGGCGCCGCGCACGCGGCCGGTTCGTGGCCGTGATCGCCTGCGCGAGCTCGTGGCGCACGCGTGCGCAGTCGCGCTCCGCGTCGTAGCCGCGCACGCCGGCCGCGACGCCCGGCGGGCTCGCGTTCAGTGCGGACGACAGCGTGATCGCGTCGGTCCAGCCGAGCCACTGGCTCAGTCGATCGGACAGCGTCTGCCGGGATTCCGCGACGTCGGCATCGGCCAGGCGCGCGAGCAACCGGACGAGCGCCGGGCCGCTCAGCGCCGGGCGCGGAGGTGCTTGCACCATGCTGCAAACCGTCAAAAAAGGCAGCAGTTTACACGTCGCCGGGCGGTCGGCCGCCAGAATCGGGGAAGCGGCGCCGATCGGCGCGGCGGGCGACACACGCGAACGCCCGCCGCGCAAGGCTTGGCGGGCGACTGGAGGCTGCTGCTGCGGTCCTGCCGGGCAATTGCCGTTGCCGTTGCCGTTGCCCTTGCCCTTGCCCTTGCCCTTGCCCTTGCCCTTGCCCTTGCCCTTGCCCTTGCCCTTGCCCTTGCCCTTGCCCTTGCCCTTGCCCTTGCCCTTGCCCTTGCCCTTGCCCTTGCCCTTGCCCTTGCCCGTGCCCGTGCCCTTGCCCGTGCTTCTGCCCCTGCCCCTGCCCCTGCCCCTGCCCCTGCTCCTGCTCCTGCTCCTGCTCCTGCTCCTGCTCCTGCTCCTGCTCCTGCTCCTGCCCCTGCTCCTGCCCCTGCTCCCGCCCACCACCGCGCGCCCCCGCCGGTTACGAATATCGTCCGACGATACCGGCCGCGTTGCACTACCATCAAAGCACCCGTCGAGCCATGCGAGCCGGCCGCGGGCGGCGCCGCCGAGACCGGGCGCCACCGACCCACGACGACAACAGACGGGCCCGGCCCGACCGCATACGATGCTTGCCAATCTCGTCACGCGCCTGCGCGACCGTTTCGGCAAACCGCCGACCCCGCAGGCCTTCGCGGAACGCCTGATCGCCACGCTGCGCGCGTCGGGCGACACGCGCACCTGGCGCCACGAGGACGAGAAGGGCTGCCTCGTCCAGTCGGATGCGCCGTCGAACATCATCAACCTGAATAACCTGTTCCGCGACTACGCGGCCGCGAAGCCGTCCGAGCGGGACATCGTGCTGAAGCGCCAGGCGAACGCGATGATGCAGCACGAGATCCCGACGGATTTCGCCGTCGCGCGCGCGAAGCTGCGGCCCGTGATCCGCAGCGCGACCGAGCGCTGCGTAGCCGCGCTGCAACTGGCCGGGCAGCCCGGCATCACGGCGCTGGCGTTCCGGCCGCTGTGCGAGAACCTCGAAATCGGCATCGCGTACGACGGCGAGTTCAACATCGCGCGCCTGCCGACCGCGACGCTCGACCAATGGGGCGTCTCGTTCGACGAAGCCTGCGACATCGCGATCGACAACCTGCGGGCCGCATCGTCGACGCCGTGGGCCGCGCTGCCGAACGGGGTATTCCTGTCGCAATTCGACGACTCGTACGACGCGGCGCGGCTGCTGCTGACCGACCTGCTCCACCGGCAACCGATCGCCGGCGCGCCGGTCGTGATGGCGCCGAACCGCGCGGTGCTGCTGCTCACCGGCGACCGCAACCCGGCCGGGCTCGCCGCCATGGTCGACCTCGCCGAACACGCGCAGGCGCAGCCGCGCCCGCTGCCGCCGCTGATGCTGCGCTGGGACGGCACCGCCTGGCGGCGCTTCGTGCCGGCCGGGCTCGAAGCGAAGCTGCATGCGCTGCGCATCGGCGAGCTCGCGGGCGACTACCAGGATCAGCGGATGCTGCTCAACGACGTGCATGAGCGCAACGGCACCGACCTCTTCGTGGCGGCCTACTCGGTGTACAAACGCCAGGACGGCAGCCTGTTCAGCGTCGGCGTATGGAGTGACGGCGTGCCTTCCCTGCTGCCCGAAACGGATATCGTCGCGCTCCATCGCGGCTCGACGGGGCAGTCCGCCTACGTGCCGCTGGCCGAGCTGCTGCGCACGTGCGGCGACCTGATGACGGCCACCGGGCATCGCCCGGTGCGCTATGAAGTGAAGGCATTTCCGGACGACACGCGGTTCGCGGCGCTGCTGGCGCGGTTCAGCGAAGCCTGATGCCGATGCGTGTTCGCGCGGCGCGCGCCGGCGGACGGCCACGGGAATGGCCGGCCGCCGTGCGATGCAGATCGGGAATGGAAGCGGTCAGATGCGGTCAGATGCCCGCTTTCGGGGCATTCAGGATCAGTCGCAGCCCGAGCAGCGTGATCGCGCCGGCGGCGATGCGGTCGACCCACTTCTTCGCGCGCAGGTAGAGCTCGCGCGGCCGGCGCGTGGAGAAGCACAGCGCGACGATCGTGTACCAGCCGAACTCGACGCCGAACACGAGCGGCGGCAGCGCCAGATAGCACCACAGCGGCGGATGCTGCGGAAGCAGCGCCGCAAAGATGCTGCCGTACCAGATCGCCGTCTTCGGGTTGCTGAGCTGGGTCGTGAGGCCCGTCCAGAACGACTTGCGCGCGCTGCCGCCGGCCATCGCCTGCGGATCGTCCATCGCGATCGGCCGGTCGGCGCCGCGCCAGATCTTCGACGCCATGTAGATCAGGTACGCGCCGCCCGCCACCTTCAGCCCCACGTACAGCCATTCGACGGCCTGCAGCAGCGTATAGAGCCCGGCCAGCGCGACGCCGCCGAACACGATGCCGCCGATGCCCATGCCGAGCGCGGTAGCGAGCCCGTCCCGGCGCGACAGCCCGATCGAATTGCGGGCAACCAGCACGAAGCTCGGGCCCGGAATCATCGCGCCGAGAAACAGCGCGGCCAGGATGGCGAGTACGGCAGCCGATGCAGTCATCGAAGTCTCCTTGGTGAGCGACGCCGAATCGCCAGCGCCTGCGTGTTGTTTCCGAGGGTCGAGCCGCTGATTCTGGCACGCTTCGCGCATGGCCGAAAGCAACTTTGCGCTGCTATGCTGGCCCCTTTCCCGTGATTCGCGCCGCCCCCATGATCGAGATTCGCGCCGCCCGCTATCCCGATGACGCCCGTGCCGTCGAGGCGATCTTCCGCGAGTACATCGCGAGCCCGACCGTCAGCCTCGATTTCCAGGACTACGAGCCCGAGATCGTTGCGCTGCCCGGCAAGTACGCAGCGCCGCGCGGGCGGCTGCTGCTCGCGTGGCAAGGCGAGCGCGTGGTGGGCTGTGCCGCGTTTCGCGAAATCGACGCGACGACGTGCGAGATGAAGCGCGTCTATGTGCGTCCCGACGCGCGCGGGCTGAACGTCGGCCGCCAGCTCGTCGAACGGCTGCTGCACGACGCGAAGGCGGCCGGCTATGCGCGGATGTGCCTCGACGTGCTGCCCGAATTCGTCGCCGCCAGGAAACTGTATGCGTCGCTCGGCTTCACGCCCGCGCCGCCCGTCGCGTTCAATCCGGTGCCGGGCACCGAGTTTCTCGGGCGGGACTTGTAATATCCACGCCATCGGCACCTCTCTTTCCTTTCGACCGGACACCTCGTGATGCGCGCTTCCCGCCTGCCGTTCGTGCTCCTTCCGCTGCTCGCCGCGCTTTCGTTCAACGCCCGCGCGGGCGACCTGCCGAAATCGGTCGCCGCGCAGCTACCCGCCGGCTTCCAGCCGCTCGTCGCGCATGCCGGGCCCGATCTCGACAACGGGCGGCACAGCTTGCTCGTCGTCGTGCATCGGGCGGTCGATACGCGCGAGCAGCCGTCGCCGCGTCCGCTGCTGATCTTCGAGGAGCAACCGGATCACGGATTCCGGCTCGTCGCGCGCAACGACCAGGTCGTGCTGCGCGCGAACGAAGGCGGCCAGTGCGATCCGTTCGATCCCGAAGATGCCGCCGACAACGGCTTCGCGATCAAGGGCCACTATTTCACCGTGCAGAACTTCGTCGCGTGCGGGCAGCACTGGACCGACTACGTGACGTTCCGCTACGACCCGCACACGCACGGGTGGCTGTTCTCGAACCAGATCGTCACCGAATCGTTCCCGCTCGACGACCAGCCCGACCACGTCACCGTCACGCGCGCCGATGCGCATCGGCCGGTGTCGTTCGGTCAGTGGCAACGCAAGGACTGACGCGGCCAGTCCGGCGCGCTGCGCGTCGGTTGCCTCGGACGCCGGCAGGCGCGGGCACGGCCGGATACCGTCACGCCCCGCCGCTCCCGCGCTCGCGCTCGCGCTCGCGAGCGCACGCCAACAGGACTACCATGAACGCTTGCCGTCGCGCGACCGTGCGGCGGCCTCGCACGCGGCTCGCCCGCACGCGCTCCCTCGCTGCACCCGCACTGGAGGACGTCATGACGCAACACTTCGACGCGATCGTCATCGGCACCGGTCAAGCCGGGCCGCCACTCGCCGCGCGGCTGTCCGCCGCCGGGATGAAAGTCGCGATCATCGAGCGCGGCCGCTTCGGCGGCACCTGCGTGAACACCGGCTGCATCCCGACCAAGACGCTGATCGCGAGCGCGTACGCCGCGCACCTCGCGCGGCGCGCCGGCGAATACGGCGTGTCGGTCGGCGGCCCCGTCACCGTCGACATGCAAGCCGTGAAGGCGCGCAAGGACCAGATCTCCGGCCGCTCGAACCACGGCGTCGAGCAATGGGTGCGCGGCCTCGCGAACACCACCGTGTTTCAGGGTCACGCCCGCTTCGAGCAGGCCAACACGGTGCGCGTGGGCGACGACCTGCTCGAAGCGGAACGCATCTTCATCAACGTCGGCGGGCGCGCGCAGGTGCCGGCCATGCCCGGCCTCGACACGGTGCCGTACCTGACCAACTCGACGATGATGGACGTCGACTTCCTGCCCGAGCATCTCGTGATCGTCGGCGGCAGTTACATCGGGCTCGAATTCGGCCAGATGTATCGCCGCTTCGGGTCGAAGGTCACGATCGTCGAGAAAGGTGATCGCCTGATCCGGCGCGAGGACGAGGACGTGTCGCAGGCGGTGCGCGAGATTCTCGAAAACGAAGGGATCGACGTGCAGCTCGACGCGACCTGCCTGAGCGCACGGCGCAACGGCGACGGCAACGGCATCGCGGTCGGCCTCGACTGCGCGGGCGGCGGCCGCGAGGTCGCGGGCTCGCACCTGCTGCTCGCGGTCGGACGCGTGCCGAACACCGACGATCTCGGGCTCGACCGCGCGGGCGTCTCGACCGACGCGCGCGGCTATATCGAGGTCGACGAACAGCTGCGCACGAACGTGCCCGGCATCTGGGCGCTCGGCGACTGCAACGGGCGCGGCGCGTTCACGCACACCGCGTACAACGACTACGAGATCGTCGCGGCGAACCTGCTCGACAACGATCCACGCAAGGTGTCCGATCGCATCGCGGCGTACGCGCTGTACATCGATCCGCCGCTCGGCCGCGTCGGCATGACGCTCGCGCAAGCGAAGCAGACCGGCCGCCGGCTGCTCGTCGGCACGCGCCCGATGACGCGCGTGGGCCGCGCGGTGGAAAAAGGCGAGAGCCTGGGTTTCATGAAAGTGATCGTCGACGCGGACAGCCACGCGATCCTCGGTGCATCGATCCTCGGCGTGACGGGCGACGAAGTCGTGCACGGGATGCTCGACGTGATGGCCGCCCGCGCGCCGTACACGACGATCAGCCGTGCGATGCATATCCACCCGACCGTGGCGGAACTCGTGCCGACGTTGCTGCAGGATCTGCATCCGGTCGAATGACGGGTGGCGGGTGGCAGCCGGCGCGCTGAAGCCGCTGATCGATCGCACGTTCGCGTTCGACGACATCGTCGAAGCGCATCGCTACATGGAAGCCGGCGCGCAGGTCGGGAAGATCGTCGTCACGGTCTGAACGGTGCGAGGCGGGCGGGCCACTCGTCTGTCAACAGCAGCATGCCCGCCGCCGTTCAGCTTTCGAAATACCGCGGCCGGTCGATATCGGCCAGCAACCCCGGCTGCGTCGGCGCCCAGTCGAGCGACGCCCGCGTACGCTCGCTCGTAGCCGGCGCATCCATCCCCGCGAACATCGCGAACCAGCCGAAGTGTTCGCCGGCTTCCGCCGCCGTTTTCGCGACGACGGGCACGTTCAGCCGCCGGCCGATCACTTCCGCGATGTCCCTGAACCGCACGCCGGTATCGTCGACCGCGTGATAGCGCGCGCCGGCCGCGCCTCGCTCGATCGCGAGCCGGTACACACGTGCCGCGTCGAGCCGGTGCACGGCCGGCCAGCGGTTGTCGCCTTCGCCGATGTAGGCCGACGCGCCCTTCTCCCGCGCGAACGCGATCAGGCGCGGCACGAAAGCGTGATCGCCGTCGCCGTGCACGGACGGCGGCAGGCGCACGACCGACGCGTGCACGCCGCGCGCCGCCAGCGCGGCCGCGGTCGCTTCGGACGCCCGCGGGTAGGTCGACGACACCGGCACGGGCGGATCGTCCTCGGTTGCCGCGCGCCCGGGTGCGACGAGCGCGAGGCCCGACGTGACGACCAGCGGCCGCGCCGAGCCCGCGAGCGCCGCACCGATCGTCTCGATCGCGCGGCGATCGAGTTCGCAGTTCTGCGCGAAGCGCGAGAAGTCGTGATTGAATCCCGTGTGGATCACCGCATCGGCGGCTTCGGCGCCGCGCGTGAGGCTGTCGAGATCCTCCAGCGACCCGCGGTGGACCTCGGCGCCGGCCGCCGCGACCGACGACGCGGCCGCATCGGACCGCGCGAGGCCGAGCACCGAGTGCCCGGCAGCAATGAGTTCGGCCACGACGGCCGCGCCGACGAAGCCCGACGCTCCAGTAACAAAGACACGCATGTTCAACACCTCCGGATGGCAGGGAGGCTTACTATCTGTCGATCGCCGTGCACGGTGAAGCCGTGACGGTTTACCGGTAAACGAACTAACAGGCTATGGCTGACGCCCCCGACAACCTGCTCGGCGCATACCTTCGGGCCCGCCGCGAGAAACTCGACCCGGCCGCGCTCGGCCTGCCGGCCACGCGCCGCCGCACGCCGGGCCTGCGGCGCGAGGAAGTCGCCCAGCGTGCGCACGTGAGCACCGCGTGGTACACGTGGCTCGAGCAGGGGCGCGGCGGAGCGCCGTCGGCCGACGTGCTCGACCGGCTCGCCCGCGCGCTGCTGCTGAACGACGCCGAGCGCGAGCACCTGTTCCTGATCGGCGTCGGCCACCTGCCGGAAGTGCGCTATCACGCGGCCGACCATGTGTCGCCGCGCGTGCAGCACGTGCTCGATTCGCTCGATGCGAGCCCCGCGATCGTGCGCTCGGCGACGTGGGACGTCGTCGCGTGGAACGACGCGGCAGCCGCGACGCTGACCGACTACACGACGCTGTCGCCGCAACGGCGCAACATCCTGCGGCTCATCTTCGTCGATCCGCACGTGCGCGGCGTGCAGGCGAACTGGGAACGCGTCGCGCGGTTCGCGGTGGGCGCGTTTCGCGCCGACGTTGCGCGCGGCGGTGCGACGCAGGCCGTTCAGGCCTTCGTCGACGAGATGCGCGCGGCGAGCGCGGAGTTCGACGCGCTGTGGCGCGACCACGATGTCCGCTCGCACGAGGAAGGCACCAAGGAGATCCACCATCCTACGGTCGGGCGCATCGCGCTCGAATATTCGGCGTTCGCGGTAAACGGCCGGCCCGACCAGACGCTCGTGATCTTTACGCCGGAAACGGCGGCCGATCGCGCGCTCGTCCGGTCGCTGGTGGCCGCGCGCGCACAAGCGCTGGCCGAGCAGATGCCCGTGGCATGACGGCGCGCGTTTCATCTGATGAACGCGCCGTCGAACAGTCTCGCCGGCCACGGCCATCCCCCCCGTCGCCCCGCTCCGCCCCATCGCATTCCGCACTGATTCCCAGTCGAATATTTAATTTTCACCTGGCGTAGCGCGCGCTTACCCTTTCGGCATCGCATCACAGGGCCACCGGCCCTTCCCTGGAGCATTCCGATGTCCGACCCCGGCACCGCGCAAGCCGTCCCCCGCCCGCATGCGGCTTCCGTGTCCTATGGCGCGCTCGCGCTGCTGGTGCTGGCCGGCCTCAACCTGCGTCCGTTCCTGACCGCGTTCGGCCCCGTGCTCGACGTCGTGCGCGCCGACACGGGCCTCGGCTTTCGCGCGGCCGCGCTGCTGACCACGCTGCCGTTCGTGCTGATGGGTGTCGTCGCCGGAGTCGGCGTCGGGCTCGCGCGGCGCGTGGGCGAGCAGCGCGCGCTGAGCGTCGCGCTGGCGCTGATCGCGGCAGGCTGCACGGTGCGCCTGTGGACCGACGGCAGCGCCGGCCTGATCGGCACCGCGATCGTCGCGGGCGCCGGCGTCGCCGTGATCCAGGCGCTCGTGCCCGGCCTCGCGAAACGCTGGTTCGTCGACCGGCTGCCGCTCGCGATGGGCCTCTACTCGGCCGCGCTGGTCGGCGGCGGCGCGTTCGGCGCGGTCGCGAGCCCGTGGCTCGCCGCGCACGGCGGCTGGCATCTCGCGCTCGCCGTGTGGGCCGTACCGGCGCTCGTCACGCTCGCGCTGTGGCGGGCGAAGGCGCCGCGCGACGCCGTGCGCGCGACGGCCGTATCGGCTCCGCTCACCGCGTTCATCCGCATTCCGCGCGCGTGGCAACTCGCGCTGTTCTTCGGCCTCAGCAACAGCGGCTACGCCAGCCTCGTCGCGTGGCTGCCCGCGTTCTACCGCGGCATCGGCATGAGTCCGCAAGCGAGCGGCAACCTGCTCGCGTGGATGGCGCTGTTCCAGGCGAGCGGCGCGCTCGCGATGCCGATGCTCGCAAAACGTTCGCCCGACCGCCGCGCCGTACTGTGGCTCACGCTCGCGCTGCAGGCGGCCGGCTTCATCGGGTTCGCGACGCTGCCCGCGCTCGCGCCATGGCTCTGGGTCGCGAGCGTCGGCCTCGGTCTCGGCGGCTTCTTCTCGATGAGCCTGATCGTCACGCTCGACCACCTGCCCGATGCCCGGCTCGCCGGCGCGCTCGCCGCGTTCGTGCAGGGCATCGGCTTCCTGACCGTCGCGGCCAGCCCCTGGCTGATCGGCTGGCTGCGCGACGCGGGCGGCGGCTTCGCGATCGCGTGGTGGATGCATCTCGGCGTGATCGCCGCGATGGCCGCGCTGAATGCCGCGTTCGTGCCCGCCGGCTACCGGCACAGCATGGTGCGCATCACCCGCGCCGCCCGCTAACGCCCCCTTCGAATCCGGACGTTTCGCCGCCGCTGTCGGCGCAACGTCCAGCCGCCCGCGCATGGCCGGGCGCGGGCAGTCACGCCCGACGGCCGCTGGTTCGCTTCACGACAAACAACATCAATCGGTATTGGAGACAGACATGAAAAAGCTCGTTCTCGCCGTCGCGCTCGCGCTGACGGCCGGCGCCGCCGCCGCGAAAGACCCGGCAGTGCTGCGCCTCGGCGTCGACCCCAGCTATGCGCCGTTCGAATCGCTCGCGCCCGACGGCAAGCTCGTCGGCTTCGACATCGATCTCGGCAATGCGATCTGCGAACGGATGAAGGTGCGCTGCGTGTGGGTCGAGAACGCGTTCGACGGGATGATCCCCGCGCTGAAGGCGCGCAAGTTCGACGGCGTGCTGTCGTCGATGAGCGTGACCGAGAAGCGCCTCGCGCAGATCGCATTCACGGACAAGATCGACAACGTGCCGCCCCGGCTCGTCGCGCGGCGCGGCTCGAACCTGCAGCCGACGCCCGAATCGCTGCAGGGCAAGAGCGTCGGCGTCGAGCAGGGTTCGACGCAGGAAACCTATGCGCGCACGTACTGGGAGCCGAAGGGCGTGATCGTCCGCACGTACCAGACGCAGGATCTCGTCTACCAGGACCTGCTGTCGGGGCGGCTCGACGCGTCGCTGCAATCGTCGGTGCAGGCCGACCTCGGTTTCCTGAAAACCGCGAAGGGCGCGAACTTCGAATTCGCGGGGCCGCCGCTGCATGACCCGAAGACACTCGGTGTGGGTTCGGCGATCGGCGTGCGCAAGGATGACGACGCGCTGCGCACGCAGATCAACCAGGCGCTGGCGAGCCTGATCCAGGACGGGACGTACCAGCGGATCGCGAAGAAGTATTTCTCGTTCGACATCTACAACTGACGGGAACGAACGGGCAACGCGAAGCGGTGTCACGCACGCATGCGCGACACCGCTGGTTCGTTGACCGAATGATTTCGACTACGCCGCTCGCTGCAACAGGTCGGTAGCGAACGACTTCGCGTGCGCGACGGCTTCCTGCGCGTCGCCGAACACACCGAGTTCATCCCAGTGTTCTTCGGCCGCGTACGTTCCCTTCACGGCGAGCGCCCGCTGAACGCTCAACTGCGCGGCGTATTTGCCGTCCTGCAACGGCCGGGCCGTCGCCACCACCTTGTGCGGCGGGCTGGCGCGCTCCGGCTGAACCAGTTCGACGGCGCCGCCGGCCACGTCGACATACATCAACTCGTTCCGGGTGTTGCAGTCCGGGCAGTAGAAACACCACCCGGAGTCCTCTTGATGGGGCCTGACCTGCCCGCGAGCCAGCACGGCGCGGCATGCAACGTTTTCGCAGATGAACGGCATGGCAGTCTCCGAAGTTGTTTGTCGGAAATCCTAGCATGTCCGTCGGCGGTCAACCACCGGCATCGGCACGATCGCCTTGCGGTCGATCAGGTTCGGGCTCACACGCCCTTGATACGGCTTACACGCAGATCGACCGGGCGCTCGCAAGCCGCTCGTCAGCCGGGATAAACTGTCGGCCCGATCCACGAACCCAACCATCCTCCATGTTGATCCGCGTTGCTACGCCGTCCGATGCCATCCCGCTCGCCGAACTGAAGCGCGACACGTTTCGCGAAACCTTTCTGCAAGACGGATTCAATATCGACTACCCGCCGCACGATCTGGCTGCGTACGAAACCCAGACCTACTCGGTGGAAACGGTCACGGGCCAGCTCAACGATCCCCAGTGCCGCACGTGGGTCGCCGAAAGCGACGACGGCCGGCTGGTAGGGTATGCGCACGCGGGGCCGTGCAAGCTCCCGCACCCGGAGGTTGCCGACGGTGCCGGGGAGATCCATCAGATCTACCTTCGGCGCGGCACGCAAGGAACCGGTGCCGGGCGCGCGTTGTTCGACTCCGCACTGGACTATCTGGCCACGGAACGCCCCGGCCCGGTGTGGCTTGGCGTGTGGTCCGGCAACGCGAAGGCCATTGCCTTCTACGAGAAAGCCGGGTTCAAGCGCGTGGGCACGTACGATTTCAAGGTCGGGGAGGCGACCGACCTGGAGTTCATCTACCGTCGTTGACCTTCGCAGCGGCATGCCGACCAAGCCGCACCTGAGAAAGAAAAGGGGCGTCGCGTAGGATCGCGCGACGCCCCTGCTTCACTTCGGCCGCCCCGTTCGTGCAGCGACGGCGATTGATGCATGACTGGCCGTCAATCGGCCGGCATCACTTGTAATTGAACGCGTCCGGATGGTTCTCGAGGCTGCCCGTCAGCGCCGCATACAGAATCGTCCGTCCGTCGATCGATTCGCTACCGCCGCCGATATTGAGCCACGTCAGCTTCTCGGCGCCCCCCTTCGGGCTTGCGACGGACAGCACACCGTACATCACCTTTTTCTGCGGGTCGTACAGCACCGCGACGCGCTCCGTCCCGCAGTTGTGCGGCTTGCAGGCCGTCATCACGTAGACGTCGTGCCCGCCGAACACGACGGTGGTTGCCGGAGATTCGGTGCCGTTCGTCACCCATGCCGGCACCGTGTGACCTTTCTTCATCGCGGCGAATGCATCGCTCGCCGCGCGATCGCCGGGGATCGCGCTCATCGTCCAGGTTTTCGTCGGCGCGGGGCCCGCGGCCCATGCGGCCTGGGCGAGGATCAGTGCGGCAGCGGCAAGAGGCATCCTGACGTTCATTTATCCATACTCCTATCGATGTGACGATTCCTTAGTCGCCACAAAACCGACAAGAGTTCGTCCCGTCATGTCAATTTTTGTCAGTCAATAGCGGCTGCGCCCCCACAGCGTCTTCGGCTCGTCGAGCAGGTGACGCAACCCGCTGCGCTCGATCGTGAGTGCCGCGACTTCGTTCACCCGTTCGAGAATCGCCTCCTCATCGACCGACAACGCGCGCCGATCCTCCATCAGCACGCGTCCGCCGACCATCGTCATGCACACGTCGGCGGCGTTCGCGAAGCACGTCACGCGATACACCGGCATGTTCATCGGCATCATGTGCGGCCGGAACAGGTCGACGAGGATGATGTCGGCAAGCTTGCCGGCTTCGAGCGAACCGACTTCGTGATCGACCGACAGCGCCTTCGCCGCGTCGATCGTCACCATCTCCAGCACCTTGCCGTGCGGCAGCACGTCCGGGTCGCGGAAATGTCGGCGGTGGTAATGCATGCACTGCCACATGTGGCGGAACATGTCGTAGCCGCGATCGGGCGCCGCGCCGTCCGACGCGATCGCCACCGTCACGCCCGCATCGATCAGCTCGGGCACCGGGCAGCGCCCGATGATCGACATGATCGCGCTCGGGTTGTGGACGATCGCGGTGCCCGTCTCGACACATGCCGCGATGTCGTCGTCGGTCAGGTCGATGCTGTGCGACATGAACGACGTCGGGCCGAGCAAGCCCAGCTCGCGGTGCGCGAACGCGAGCGTGCCCGCGCGGTGGCCGTCCTGGGTGAACGTCAGCCCGCGCTCGCGCGCCAGCGCGCCGTAACGCGCGGCCTGGTCGCGGAAGTCGCGTTCGTACCGCGCGAGTTCGGGGTCGTGCTCGGGCCCGTACACGGGCAGCGTGAGCGCGATGCGGATCCGGCCGTCGGCATCGCCGTGGCATTCGTCGATGATGCTTTGGCACACCGCGTACATCGTGTCGAAGTCGATGTCGCGCGTGTCGCTGCCGTCCGGCGTGTGGCGCGTGTAAGCACGCGGCGCGGGCGGCCGCGACGGGCCGACCGCGACGATCGAGCGCGTACCGGTGCGCACGACCGCATCGCAATGACGTCGTGCATAGACCGGATCGTCGACGCGCATGATCGAGTTGCCGCCGCCGAGCAGCGACACGCCCGTCGTCACGCCGGCCTTCAGCCGCTCGAGCGCGGCCAGGTGCGATTCGGTCTCCCAGAACGCCTCGTCGGACGCACGCGTGTAGATCGTCTCGGCCGCGGCCGACCATGCATCGCCGTCCGCGCCGCCGATCGTGCGCAGCATCGCGTGGCCCGCATGCGCATGCGCATCGATCAGGCCCGGCAGCACGGCCTTGCGGCGCGCGTCGATCGTGCGTGCGGCGCGGTAGCGGGCCTGCAGTTCATCGGTGCCGCCCACGGCAACGATCCGATCGCCCTTCACGGCGACCGCGCCATGCTCGATCACGCGCCGCTGCGGGTCCATCGTGATCACGCAGCCGTTCGCGATCAGCGTGTCGATCGCTTCGCGGTTGTCCGCCTGGTTGTCCTCGGTCGTCATCGCATAGTGTCCTGTTGTCGTTCGATTGATTTCACTGCCGCCCAGCCGTCCAGTCGTCACGCGGAACCGACCGGCGCAGCAACCCGCGCCTTCAGCCTGCGCTGCCCCGCGCTGATCACGATGAACACCACCGCATTCACCGCGAGCGCGACGAGCCCGGGGTTGATCGACGTCAGCGTGTTCGGCACGCGCGGGAACAGCGACGCGAGCGTCACGCCATAGGTGTTCGTCATCGCGATCACGATCGCGCCGGCGGCGATCCCCGCGAACGCGCCTTCGCGCGTGCCGAACGGCCGCTTCAGGAAGCTCGATGCGAGCATCGGCACGAGTTGCGTGAGCAGGCTCGACGAGAAGATCGCGAGCGTGACGAACGTCGCGCCGCCGCGCAGCACGAAGTAGACGACCACCAGCGTGAAGATCGGCAGCGCGATCCGCGCGACGCGCGTCACCTCGCGGTCGGTCGCGTTCGGCGCGAAACCTTCGCGGTAGATGTTGCGCGCGATCGTTGTCGACGCGTTCAGCATGATCAGCGAACCCGGCACCAGCGCGGTCAGCAGGCCCGTGCCGCCGACGATGCCGACGAACCATGCAGGAAACGTCTGCTTCACGAGCCGCAGCAGCGCGAGATCGGCCTGCGCGCCTTCGAGCCCGTGCACGGTCATCACGGCCGCGAAGCCGACGAGGAACAGGAACGCGATCAGCACCTGGTACAGCGGCATCAGGATCACGTTGCGGCGCAGCGCGCGCTCGTCCTTCGCGACGTAGATCGCGGTGAAGCCGTGCGGATACAGGTAGTAGCCGAGCGACGTGAGCAGGATCGTCGAGTTGTACCAGCTCAGGTTGAAACCGTGCTCGGGCATGCGCAGCAGTTCGGGATGCGCGGCATCGAGCTTCGCGAACATCGCGCCGAGGCCGCCGTAGTAATGCATCGGCAGGTACAGCCCGAGGAAGATCGCGATCGCGAGGATCAGCACGTCCTTGAAGATCGCGATGCTCGCCGAGCCGTGGATGCCCGACACGACCATGTACACGGCCATCAGCGTCGCGGCGATCCAGATCGCGGCCGCTTGCGGAATCAGCCCGTACGACATCTCCGACACGATCACGCCGAGCCCGCGCAACTGGATCATCAGCAGCGACACCATCGCGAACACCGCGACGACCGACACCAGCACGCCGATCGCGCGGCTGTCGTACTTCGCCGCGAAGTAGTCGGCGAACGACACGAGCCCGCGCGCCGTCGCGTAACGCCAGATCGCCGGCAGCATCCAGTAGCCGATCACGAACGCGAGGCAGCCGTACGACAGGATGTAGAACGCGGGCACGCCCTTGCTGTAGGTCCAGCCGCTCGCGCCGAGGAACGAGAACGTCGAGAACGCCTCGCCGGCCATCAGCAGGAACGTGAGCAGCGAGCCGAAGCCGCGCCCGCCGACCGCCCACTGCTCGAGCGTAAGCTTGCGGCCGCGGCGCGCCATCACGCCGATCGCGAGCGCGAACACGGCGAACGCCGCGATGATGAGGATCGAAGCGTTCATCGCACGTCTCCCGGGCGGCCGGCGCGGGCCGCGGCGCGTTCATCGCGTTCATCGCGTTCATCGAGACGGAACAGGATCGCGAGGATCGCGGCGGTGGCCGCCATCCAGACCAGGTTCCAGACGAGCAGGAACGGCAGCCCGAACAGCAGCGGCCGCACCTCGGCGAGCGAGCCGCCCGCATACATCCCGACGAACGGCAACGCCGCCAGCAACAGTTTGAGTTTCATGAGTGCCTCCTCCGGAAGACGCGCGTATGCGTCAGAACATCAGAACTTCTGGCGGATGCCGACCACCACCGCCACCTGCGACGTCGTCGACGACGCGCTGTCGGTGCCGTCGATCCACGCCCGGCCGACACCCGACGACGCCTTCTGGTAGAAGCCGTTCACGTACACGTCGGTGCGCTTGGACAGCAGGTATTGCACGCCGGCCGATACCTGGTGGTAGTGGCCGCTGTCGCTGGCGCGCGCGACCTGCGTATAGGTGTAGCCGGCCGCGGCCATCAGCGCCGGCGTGATCAGGTAGCGCAGGCTGCCTTCGTAGTTGTTGAAGCGCAGCGCACCGCCCGTCGCCTGCCCGAAGTTCGAGCCCGTGTACAGCAGGCCGAGCGTGGCCGGCCCGATCGCGTAGCTGCCGCCCGCGCCCCAGATCTGCTGGCGGATCGCGTTCCCGAGGCTCGCGCCGAACACCGATGCCGACGCCGGATAGTAGTTGTCCGAAGCAACGGCGCCGCTCGTGCTGACCGCCGGATGGTTCACGCGCGCATACGCGGCGCCCGCGTTGAGCGGCCCGTTCACGTACGTGACGCCCGCGCTCCAGCTGTTGTCGTTCGCGAAGCCGGTCGAGTTGGAGAAGCCGTACACGAGGTTCGCCTGCAGGCCCGCGATCGTCGGCGACACATACTTCACCGCGTTGTTGGTGCGGAACGTGTTGTTGATGTCGTCGTTGTCGAACGGGTGCGTCGAGTACTGCGCGAGGAAGCTGCTCATCTGCAGCGAGCCGAGGATGTCCTGCGTCGAGTTGTACTGGCGGCCGAGCGTCACCGCGCCCCAGTTCGCGCCGCTCAGGCCGACCCACGCAGACCGCCCGAACATCCGGCCGCCCTGCCCGAGCGCGCCGTTCGCGACGTTGAAGCCGTTTTCGAGACGGAAGTTCGCCTTCAGGCCGCCGCCGAGATCCTCGGTGCCGATCAAGCCCCAGCGCGGGCCCGATTCGTTGCCGCCGGTGAATTGCCACAATGCGTGGCCCTTCGCGTTGTTCGTGTAGGTCACGCCCGCGTCGACGATCCCGTACAGCGTCACCGTCGACTGCGCGTGCGCGGCGCCGGCAAACAGCATGACCACCGCCGCGCCCACGCCTGCGGCGCCCGCCTTCCCACCTTTGATTCTCACCATCTCCGTCTTCTCCGCTCCAAACCTGTTCATCGATGTGTTGTGTTTTTTTTGAGCCCGCCCATACGCGCCGATCGGGTTGTATAGACAGTCGCTGGATGGTATCCAGCCGCAATCACATCAAGAAATGAAATGTTCAACTGAGCGGCAGTTGAAAATCGAATGACGAGGAAACGAGCGGGGACGGCGCGCCGCTGCAAGACAAACGAAAGCGTGCGTGTCCGCTGGACATGGCGCGCTTTACTCAGACATGAATGGCTTGCGTAAGCAAGCTGACGAAACGGCGACGCGTGATGCGCCTATGCGGTTTTCCCGGATAGCCCGTGCGATGCGCGCAACGGCATGCGCTCGGGCACCGACCGCTCGGGCCGTGAGCCCGAGCCGTACGCGTCACAACGGCTGGCTGTCGATCCGTAACTGGTTCACGACCGACACGACGCCGTCGACGCCCCGCGCCGCCTCGGCCGCCAGCGCAGCCTGGCCCGTGTCGGACACCGACCCGGCGAGCGTCACGACACCGTCTCGCACGCGCACGAGCACGCGCGTCGCATTCAGCCCCTGCGTGCGGGCCAGTGCCGCGCTCACGCGCCGCATCAGCTTGCGGTCGGCCGCCTTGCGCTGCTTGACGACCGATGCCGCCGGCGCGGCAGTGGCAACCGGCGCGGATGACGGCCCGGCTGGCGCGTCCGATTGCGCCAACGCTGGCGTCAGGGC
Source organism: Burkholderia sp. AU27893 (assembly GCF_002223205.1). Taxonomy (NCBI): domain Bacteria; kingdom Pseudomonadati; phylum Pseudomonadota; class Betaproteobacteria; order Burkholderiales; family Burkholderiaceae; genus Burkholderia; species Burkholderia sp. AU27893. The sequence continues at coordinate 2,109,194 of NZ_NKFD01000004.1, forward strand.
GGTACAGCACGCTGCGATCGCCAGCATGTTGCACGCAACGGACTTCTTCAGGATGTTCATAAGGATTCCTCTTTTCATAGAATGAGAAAGACGCCGCGTTCAGAAGCGCGTCATCATCCCGAGCGTCGCGCCGGTCGTCGCACTCGCGCCTGGCCGCAAACCCAACGCGGCGCGCGTCACGGGGTCGCGCATATAAGCGCCCGTCATGCCGTTGCGATCGAGTTCGACATACAGCTCTGTGCGCTTCGACAGGAAGTACTCGGCGACCGCGTAGACCGTCAGCTTGTTGCCGTCCGCGCCCGGGACATTGCCGATGCGGCGTGCGATGTCGTAGAAGCCGGCTGCGGAAAACTGCAACCGCGGCGTCGGCTGCACGAGCAGCGCGAGCGACGGGATATCATCGTGTCGCGTCGGCGCGCCGGCGCGTTGTGCGGTCACGGCCAGCGACGCGTAGCTGGCATACAGGCGCGCGGGCCCGAACTGCAGCGTGCCGCCCGTCTGGATCGTCTGCGCGGATTGCGTGCCGTCGGCACTGTACGTCTTCGAATAGGACGCGCCGCCCATCACGTTCGCGAACGAGTACATTGCCGCCGCCGAGAAATTCGTGCCGGCACGCGTGTTGCCCGCGACGCCGCCCGGCGAATAGCTCGCGCCGAACCGCAGGCCGCCCGCCTGGCCGAGATACTTGATCGTGTTGTTGAAGCGCGAGTCGAGCGTGAAGAAATTGCCCACGAACTGCACGCCCGGCTCCACTGTCAGCGATTGCCCGCGCCCGCCGAGCGGATCGAGCGCGATGCCGAGATCCTCGGCCGCATTGAACTGGCGGCCGAACGTGAATCGCCCGAACGCGCCCGACACGCCGACATAGGCGGCCTGCGAGAACAGCGTGCCCGGCGTCTTCAACGCGCCGGTGCCGGTGTTGTACGCACCGTCGAGCACGAACAGCGCGGTCGTGCCGCCGCCCAGATCCTCCTTGCCGCGTATCCCGAACTCGTTGCCGGCAATGATGTTGGTGCCGTTGAAGCCCACCTGGCTGCCGCCCTGTTGCCCGTTGACCCATCGCACGCCGCCGCCGACCTGGCCGAACAGCGTCACGCTCGACTGCGCATGCGCGCTCCCCCACAGCGCGCCGATCAGCGCCGCCGCGACCATCTTCTTCATGTCTCCTCCTGCCGCGTCATCGCGCGGCGTGTCGTGGTACTGCTCCCGTCGAAAGGCGCCGCGGCCCGACTGGCAGGCCGTACGCCGAATGCGATGCAATGCGATGTGCGCGGCAAGCGCTAGCGGCCGCACGCGCCGACCGTCGGCGCGGCACGCTCCGTGTCGCCCGCGAGGCGCCGCAGCGACCGCTGCGGATCGAGGCACCAGGCGGCGAATACGCCGCAGGCGATCAGCACGACGCCGCACACGACGCTCGCCTGTTCGAAGCCGCGCGCGACCGACGCGCCGCTCGCCTCGATCAGCATCCCGGTGACGACCGGCGCGCCGAGGCCCGCGAGCGATGCGAAGCCGTTGCTGAGCGCGAGCACGCCGCCGCGCTGGGCATCCGGCGTCACCTCGGCGAGCATCGCGGGGCCGATCGAGTACATCGTCAGCGTGAGGCCGCTGCCGAGCGTCAGCAGCACGAGCTTCGCCGCGCGCGGCAGCTCCGGCACCGGCAGCATGGCCAGCATCGCGCCGGCGATCGCGAGCGTGACCGCGATGAACGTGCCGCGCCCGTGGCGTGACGGCATGCCGCGCGCGAGCAAGGTTTGCGACAGCCAGGCCAGCGCGAGACTGAGCGGCGACGTGACCGCGACGAACAGCGCGAACATGCGCCCCGCCTCGTGCGGCCCGAAGCCGAGCCCGAGCTGCAGGTAGGTCGGCATCCACGTGAGCGTCATCGCGAGAATCCAGTTCGCCGCGAAGTGGCCGAGGAAGTTGCCGAGCACCGTGCGGTCGGTGAGCAGCCGCCCGTACGGCACGCGTTCGCCGCCGGCCGCGCGCGGGCCGCGCGACAGCGTGCCCTCCTCGCCGAGCACCGCCCACGCGATGCACCACACGGCCCCGAGCACCGCCAGCACCGCGAAGTTCGCGCGCCAGCCCCAGTGCGACGTGACGACCGGAATCGCGAGCCCCGCGATCAGCAGGCCGGTCGCGCTGCCCTGGTGCAGCAGCGCGACCGGGAGATTGCGCCGTGTATCGGGAAACCATTTGTAGATCGCGTGCGTCGCGACCGGCGATGCGGGCCCTTCGCCGATGCCGAGCAGCACGCGGCACGCGATGACGACCCAGATCGAGCTCGCGGCGAGCATCGGCAGTTGCAGCAGCGCCCATGCGGCCGCCATCGCGAACAGCAGCCATTTCGCGGGCCAGCGGTTCGCGGCGATACCGCCCGCGACCGCCGCGACCGCGAACAGCCAGTTGAGGCTGCCGCCGATCACGCCGAACTGCGTCGGGCTCAGATGCAGGTCGCGCATCATCGGCACCGACACGAGGCCGAGCACGACCTTGTCGAGAAAATTCACCAGCATCATCAGCGCGAGCATCGTCGCGATGGACCACGCCCGTCCGGGGCGGTACTGCGCACCATTCGTCATGGCTGTCTCCTGTGTATTTATCGTCGGCGGCCGATGGCGTCGCGCTATCCGCCGCCGTGCTCGCCGGGCGCCGGCACCCGGTCGTCACCGTCCGGCAGGCCGAGCGAGAACTTCACCGGGAAGCGCACCGCGAGCGACCGGTCGGCCGCCACCTCGCGGGCGACGCCGCGCTCGCGCACGTGCGGATCGTCGAACACCGCGCTCGCGTCGGGCACGCGCGACACCGGCAGCCCGAGCGTGCCGAGCACGCGCATCCAGTCGTCCTGCGTGCGCGTCGCGAAGATCGCGCGCAACAGCGCACCCAGCGCGTGCCGATGCTGCTGCCGGCCCGCGCGTTGCGCGAAGCGCGGTTCGCGCAGCGCCGGATACGCGTCGCCGAGCGCATCGGCGAACACGGCCCAGAACTTGTCCTCGAGCGTCGCGAGCACGATGTGCCGGCCGTCGGCGGTCTCGAACAGGTCGTTGTCGGGCATCACCCAGCGCGCCGTGTCGGGCGTATCGCGGCCGGTGCGCAGCGCCCACGCGGCCGGTGCGGTCCACGCGAAGATCGCGTCGTGGATCGACACGTCGAGATGCTGGCCGCGCCCGCTCGTGCGGGCGCTCATCACGGCCACCGCCAGCGCGAGCGCGGCGTGCAACGCGGCCGCGTGGTCGGCCAGCCGCACGCGCGGCCGCGCGACGGTGTCATGCAGCTGCGCGGGCACCGACCAGTAACCGGCGTCGGCCAGGAAGTTCAGGTCGTGGCCGGGACGGTTCGCATACGGGCCGTGCTGCCCATAGCCGGTGATCGAGCACAGCACGATGCGCGGGTTCGCGTGCGCCAGCACGTCGTAGCCGAGCCCGAGCCGCGCCATCACGCCGGGCCGGTTGCCTTCGACCACCGCATCGGCGTCGCGCACGAGATCGAGAAAGCGTGCGCGGCCGTCGGACGTCTTCAGGTCGAGCACGATCGAGCGCTTGCCGCGGTTGAACTGCGCGAACGTGTCGGCGCCGAACTGCCGCAACGCGTCGCCGCCCGGCGGCTCGACCTTGATCACGTCCGCGCCGAGCTGGCGCAGCAACGCGCACGCATGCGGCCCGGGCAGCAGCTGCCCGGCATCGACGATCCGCACGCCGCGCAGGCACGACCAGGCCGGCGCGTCGCCGTCACCATCGGCGGCAGGCCACGCGCCACGTGCGTCGTCGCGGGCCGTCATGCAGCGCCTCCCGCGCCGGCCGGCTCGAGAATCGCCTTCGCGATCGTGTTGCGCTGGATCTCGCTGGTGCCCGTCAGGATCCGGAACATCCGCAGCTTGCGGAACGTCTGCTCGACCGGATGGCCGCGCGTGACGCCGACGTTGCCGTGGATCTGCACGGCCTTGTCCGCGACCTCGAAGCAGCGCTCCGACACGTAGAGCTTGCAGGCGGCGGCCGTCATCCGCAGGTCGGCGCCTGCATCGGCGAGCGCGGCCGTATGCGCGATCATGCTTTCGCATGCCCACAGCGCGGCGGCCATGTCGGCGAGCATGTGCTGGATGGCCTGGAACCGCGCGATCGGGCCGCCGAACTGCCGGCGCGTGCGTGCGTAGTCGAGCGACGCCCGGTACGCCGACATCGCGAGGCCGAGCATCGTCGGGCAATGCAGCAGCCGGTTCACGTTGATGCGCGACATGCCGAGCCGGAAGCCGTTGCCGAGCCCACCGAACACGTTCTCGCGCGGCACGCGCACGTCGACGAAGCGGAGGTCCGCATCGATGTGCTGGCCGGACATCGGCACGTACTCGTGCTCCACGCTCACGCCGGGCAGGTCGAGATCGACCAGCACGGCCGTGATCTGCGGCGGCGTCGCGGACGCATCGGTCACGCACATTACGATCGCGAAATCGGCGAACGGCGCGCCGCTGATGTAGTGCTTCGTGCCGTTGATCACGAGCGCATCGCCGTCCTCGACCGCCGTGGTGCGGATGCTCATCGCGTCCGAGCCCGAGTGCGGTTCGGTCAGCGCGAAGCACGTCGATTTCTCGCCGCGCATCACCGGCTTGAAATAACGATCGAGCTGCGCGGGCGTCGCGTACTTCAGCATGTTGCCGACGCGCGGCGGCCCGCCGAGTTCGCCGAGCACGTGCGGCGCGAGCGCCGCGCCGCTCGCGGCGAGGTCGGCCTTCAGCGCGCACACCTCGGCGATCGACAGCCCCTGCCCGCCGATCTCGACGGGCAGGCTCGCCGTATAGAAGCCGAGCGCGGCGGAGCGTTGCCAGACGCGGCGCAGCACGTCGCGCGGCCACACGTCTTCCGAGTCGAGCCGCAGTTCGCGCTCGATCGGGCGCAGTTCGTCGTCGACGAAGCGCAGCACGGCCGCACGCAGCGCGACGAATTCAGGGCGTTGCAGATGATCGAACATGGCGGATTCCTTCAGTTGACGCGGCGCGTGACACCGCGCCAGTACGGCTCGCGCACGAGCTTGCGGGCGATCTTGCCGTTCGCGTTCTTCGGCAGCTCGGCGACGAAATCGATGGAGCGCGGCAGCTTGTAGTCGGCCAGCTGCGCGCGGCAGTGCGCGACGAGATCGTCCGCCTGCGCATCACGGCCGGCGCGCAGCACGACCACGGCCTTCACGGCCTCGCCCCACTTGTCGTCGGGCACGCCGACCACGCAGGCCTCGAGCACGCCTTCGTGCCGGTACAGCGCCGCTTCGACTTCGGTCGGATACACGTTGAAGCCGCCCGAGATGATCATGTCGTGCTTGCGGTCGACCAGATAGATGAAGCCGTCGCGATCGGTGCGCGCGAGGTCGCCCGTGTGCAGCCATCCGTCGACCAGCACCTCGCGCGTCAGCTCCGGCGCATTCCAGTAGCCCTGGAACACGTCCGCGCCGCGAATCACGATCTCGCCGATCGCGTCGCCTTCGACTTCGCGCCCGTCGGCATCGACCACCCGCACCTCGGTTTCGCCGAGCGGCCGGCCGCACGATCCAAGCCGCTCGCGATCGTGCAGCAGCGCGTGCGCGTGGTCGGCGATGCCGAGCCGCGTGACGCCCGACGTCGATTCGCTCGCGCCGTAGCCTTGCGACAGCACGGGGCCGATGCGCGCCCAGGCTTCCTCGATGCGCGCCGGCGCCATCGGCGCCGCGCCGTAGCCGAGCACCTTCAGGCTGCGCAGGTCGGCCTGCGGGAGCTCCGGCGCGTTCAGCAGCATATTGACCATCGCCGGCACCATGAACGTGTGCGTGATGCGCTGGCGCGCGACCTCGGCGAGGAAATGCGCGGGCTCGAACGCGTCGAACAGCACGAGCGTCGCGCCGCAGAACAGGTAGGGCTGCATCAGCATCCCGGACGCATGCGTGATCGGGCCGATCAGCGCGAGCCGATCGCCGGGCTGCGCGGGGCGATCCATCCCCAGCACGATCTTGCGCAGCGACGCGAGGCGGTTGCCGTAGCTCTGCATCGCGGCCTTGATGCGCCCCGTCGAGCCGGACGAGAAATGCAGCACGGCGAGGTCGTCCTGCGCCGGCAGATAGTCGGGCGGCGTATCGCTGCCCTTCGCGACCAGCGTGTCGTAGTCGAGATAGCCGGCCACCGCGCCGCCGATCGACACGAACCGCTCGACCGACGAAAAGCCCGGCGAATCGGGTGTGTAATCGGTGTAGCCGCGCCCGCCGATGAATGCGGCGGGCGCGCAGTTGCCGACGACGTCGGCCGCCTCGGCCGCCGTGAAGCGCGGATTCAGCGCGGCTTTCACGAGGCCGGCCTTGTACAGCGCGCATTCGATCTCGACGAGCTCGATGCAGTTGCGCGCCTGCACGGCGATGCGGGTGCCGGGGGCGAAGCCGAGGCCGCGTAGCGCATTCGCGAGCCGTGTCGAGCGCTCGTCGAGCTGGCGGTACGTGACGGCGCGGTCGCGGTGGATCACGGCGGGCTGGCTGCCCCAGTAGCGGGCCGCGCGCCGCAGGAAGTAGGCGAAGCTCAAAACGATTCTCCTGGTCGAACAGTGCCGCCAGTCTGTAAGATGCCCAGGCATCACCACAATGCATCACCGGATATAAAGTCATAACCGACAGGAATCCCCCGATGGACACGCGCGATCTGGAGTACCTGCTGGCCGTCGAGCGGCACGGCAGCATCGGCAAGGCCGCCGAGGCGCTGGGGCTGTCACAGCCGGCGCTCACGAAAGCCGTGCAGCGGCTGGAGGCGCAGGTCGGCGTGACGCTGTTCGAGCGCACCGCGAACGGGATGACGCCGACGCCGGCCGGCGCCCGCTTCGTCGCGCGCGCGCAGCGGATCGCGCTCGAGTTCGACGACGCGATGCAGGAGATGCGTGCGATCCGCGGCGGCGAGCAGGGCGTGGTGCGGATCGGCTACTCGCCGACCGTGCCCAATGCGTTCGTGCTCGGTGCGTGCCGGCAGCTGATCCGCGAGCGGCCGGCCGCGCGGCTGCGGCTGCGCTGCCGGCTCGCGCGCGAACTGCTCGACCTGCTCGCGGCCGGCGAGCTCGACCTCGTCGTCGCGCCCGAACCGCAGCAGCCGGACGCCGGCCTCGACACCATCGCGCTGTTCGACGACCGGCTGACGGTACTCGCCGACGCCGCGCACCCGCTGCAGCGCAAGCGCGGGCTCACGCTCGCGGATCTCGCCGATCAGGAGTGGCTGCTGCCGGAAGCGACGCTTCCCGTGCGGCACCGGATCGACGACGCGTTCCGCGCACGCGGCCTGCCCGCGCCGCGCCTGCGCATCGAGACGGACTTCGGCAATACGTCGCTGCTGCAGTTGTTGCGCGGTACGCCGCTGCTGTGTGTCGGCGGCGCGGATGCGCTCGATCAGGTCACCGGGTTGCGCGCGCTCGACCTGCGGGCCGGCGAGCTCGACCTCGACCGCCGCATCGGCGCGATGCACCGGGCAGGCGCGTACGTGCCGCCGCTGGCGCAGCGGATGATCGCGCTGCTGCGGGAAAGCGTAGGGTAGGCGCGGGGACGCGCCGCGACCATCATCAGCGGGAGTGATGACCCTCCCCTTTTTCTGCGGATTTGACCGGGGGCACGGTGCCGACAACACTAGCCCGCAGTGCTGCACAGACAGTACGCGCCTGCCTTCCCCTTCAGAGTCCGCCATGTATCCAACCGACACCGTGCAATCCCCGAGCGCCGCCCGGCCGCTCGCCGACCGGCAACTGCGCCGGATCGTCATCGCCTCCGTCGCCGGCAACGCGATGGAGTGGTACGACTTCTTCGTGTACGGCACGGCCGCGGCGCTCGTGTTCGGCCATGTGTTCTTCCCGCCCGGCGCATCGGCGCTCACGGGCAGCCTCGCCGCGTTCGCGGCCTTCGCGCTCGGCTTCGTCGCGCGGCCGCTCGGCGGGATCGTGTTCGGCCACGTCGGCGATCGCTACGGGCGCAAGGCGTCGCTCGTGTGGACGCTGCTGATCATGGGCGCATCGACCTTTGCGATCGGCCTGCTGCCGACCTATGCGCAGATCGGCGTGTGGGCGCCGGCCGCGCTCGTCGTGCTGCGCCTGCTGCAAGGCATCGCGTCCGGCGGCGAATGGGGCGGCGGCGTGCTGATGATCAGCGAGAACGCGCCGCCGGAACAGCGCGGCTACTACGCCGCGTGGAGCCAGCTCGGCGTGGGCGGCGGCTTCGTGCTGTCGTCGGCCGCGTTTCTCGCCGCGCAGGCGCTGCCGGACGACGCGTTCCGCACGTGGGGCTGGCGGCTGCCGTTCCTCGCGAGCGTCGTGATCTTCGCGATCGGCATCTACATCCGCCGCCATCTGCCGGAAAGCCGCGACTTCGAGCAGGCCGGCAAGCGCGGTGCGCACACGCACCTGCCGATCGTCGAATGCATTCGTCGTCATCCGAAGGAAATCCTGCTCGCGATGGGGCTGCGCGTGGCCGAGAACGGCGGCGCGTACATCTTCCTCGCGTTCTCGCTCGTCTACGGCAAATACGTCGGCATCCCGAACGGCGTGATGCTGACCGGCGTGATGATCGCGATGATCGTCGAGATGGGCGCGATGCTCGCGTGGGGCAAGCTGTCCGACCGGATCGGCCGCAAGCCCGTATACCTGATCGGCGCGCTGAGCCTCGTCGCGTGCGCGTTCCCGTTCTTCTGGCTGCTCGACACGCGCGTGACGCCGCTCGTGTGGCTCGCGCTCACGGTCGCCACCGCCGTGAGTCACGGCGCGATGATCGGCACGCTGCCCGCGCTCGTCGGCGAACTGTTCAGCACCGAGGTGCGTTACTCGGGCGTCGCGCTCGGGCATGAAGTCGCGTCGATCTTCGCGGGCGGGATGTCGCCGCTGATCGCGACCGCGCTGCTCGCGCGCTATCACGCGTCGTGGCCCGTGTCGCTGTTTCTCGTTGCGCTCGGCCTCGTGACCGTCGCGACGCTGTGCGTGATGCGCGAGACGCGCGTCGCGCCCGACGCCGGCGCGCGAGGCGATACGGTGTGAGCGTGCGGCACGCGTCGGCCGCCTGCGCTTCCGTTTCCGTGCGCTTGCCGGCGGGTGTCGGACACACCGGCTCACGGTGCCACCTGCGCGCTTTCGTGGCACCGCGAGCGCGCGCGACATCGATATCCGCGCTACGCATCCTGCCTGCTTCGTCCGCCGTCGAACACCGGGGCCAGTCCCAGATGATCGAGCAACCGCGCGAATTCACCGAGCCGCTGCCGCATGTAGGCGGGCACGTCGACGTCCGCATAGTCGTGGAAGCCGGCCCCCGTGCGCACCCCGTCGCGCCCGGCTTCCATGTTGCGCACGACGCTCGCGGCCGGCGCGAAGCGCGGGCCGATCTCGCCGGCCAGGTACTTCGACGCGTAGTACAGGATGTCGCAGCCGCCCCAGTCGATGAATTCGAGCAGCCCGAGCACCGCGAAGCGCGGGCCGAAGCCGGTGCGGATGGCCGTGTCGATATCCTCCGCGCTTGCGACACCCTCCTCGACCATCCGCGCGGCCTCGTTCATCGCGAGCGCCTGGATGCGCGGCACGATGTAGCCGGGCGCCGGCCCGCAGATCACCGGCTTCTTGCCGACACGTTCGAGCAGCGCGGCGAGCGCATCGACCACCGGCTGGGCGGTGGCGTCGCTGCGGCTGATCTCGACGAGCGGCATCAGCAATGCAGGGTTCAGCCAGTGCGCGTTCAGCATCCGTTCGGGGTGTGCGACATGGCGCTGCAACTCGGTGACGACGAACGTCGACGTGGTCGACGCAATCGTTGCGTGCGCATCGATATGCTCGCCGAGCCAGCGCAACGCGTCGGCCTTCGCGTCGAGCACTTCGGGCAGTGCCTCGAATACGACGTCTGCATCGCGCACGGCTTCGGCCGCGCTGTCCCGTGCGACGAGCGAGATGCGCGAGACCACCGTATCGGCCTGTGCGGCCTCGATGCGGCCGAGCGCGACCTGCGCATGCAGCGGCCTGGCGATCTCGTCGCGCGTGCGACCGTCGAAGGCGCGTTGGCCAGCCGCATCGCGCCGCTTGAAGTCGATCAGCGTCACGTCGATTCCGGCGAACGCAAACACGAGCGCGATCCCCTGCCCCATGCGCCCCGCGCCGAGCACGTGCACGCGCGTCACGTCGACGGCGCTCATGCTGAAACTCCCGCAACGCCCGCGACTCCGTCGTCGAGCAGCGCACGCATCGCGTTCTTCGACAGCGCCGCGATCCCGAGCCGCTCCAGCGTGCGCCCTTGCGCATACAGGTCGCGCACCGCGACCGCGCTCGCGATGCTCAACAGCCCCTGCGCGACCGGCGTCGGCACACCGGCCCAGCGCCCGCACGACACGATGAACGACAGCCCGAGCCGGGTGTCCTCGAGCATGTAGCGATGGGCACGCAGATCGATCTTCTCGCGCCAGTCGCCGCTATCGGTCAGCTTGCCGTGCGCGCCGCGCCCGTACATCCATTCGTCGCCATCGGCCGCATAGTGATCCGCGAGCGGGAAATGCGGCGCGCGGTAACCGAGCGCTTCGCGCACCGCGATGCGTTCGGCATCCAGCGCGTTCGTCACGCGGCGGATCGACGGCTGCGTGCCTTCGTTGTGAATGTCCCATGCGTCGAAGTGTTCGAGCGGCCCGGCGTTCATCAGGATCAGCGGCGGATGGATCACGGGCCCTGCGTTCATCAGCGCACCGGACAACGCATCCTCGACCGGCTCGACCGACGGATAGCCCGCGCGCAGCACATCGAACGCCCAGCCGGCCGCGTTCGCCGGAAATACACCGGTCGGCAAGCGTGTCGCATAGGCGCTGATCACGACGTCGTTGTCGCCATGCTTGCGCACCAGGTACGGCAGCGTGCCCGTCTCGGCGAATGCGACGCGCGAACGGTTGCCGGCATCGGCCGCCGCCTGCGCGAACACGAAGCTGCCGAACGTGCCGGGCGGCAGGAACACGACCTGGCCGTCCTCCAGCAGCGGCGCGACCTGCGCGGCGAGCGCTTCGTGCGACGTAGCCGGCAGCGGCACCACGACGAGTTGCGCACCGCGCAGCGCGGCCGCGAGATCGCCGGTCAGGCGGATCGCACCCGGCGCATCGCCGAGCGGCACCGCGCGCGTGCCGCGATAGTCGGTGACGTTCAGCACGCCAAGCTCGCGCAGCCGCGCATGCGGCTCGCGGTCGCGCCGCCACCACGTCACGTCATGGCCCTTCTCGAGCAGGTCGATCGCCGCCGCATGGCAGCCGTGGCCGCCGCCCAGAACACATACCTTCATCGTCTTCTCCCGGTGATTGAGTGTTTCCGAGACTACGCGGCCGCTTTCGCCACGTCGCTTCAAAACGCGCAACGGCACGCCCGTTCGCGCAACGCAATCGCGGCGATGCGCATGCCGCCGCGCCCGCCGCATCCGCCGCATCCGCTACGAGGTCCGTGAATGGATATCGCCCTGTCACGCCATGCGCCGAACCGGCTCGGCACGCTGCACGCCCCCGACGAAGTCGAACGCGCGGTCGCGCACCGGCTCGGGCCGCACCGGATGGCCGCGCGTGGCCGCGATCCGTTTCATGCGGAGCTGTACGAAGTGCCGCTGCATCACGGCGCGCTGCTCGAACTCTGCTACGGCCGCGAAACGCGCATCGATTTCGGCGACGACGCCGAACACTTCCTGTTCAGGCTGACGCTCGCCGGTGCATGCGAGCTGCAGGCCGGCAGCGTCATCGCGCGCGCCGGCCCCGGCGATCTGACCGTGTCGTCACCGGCGCTCGCGAGCCGCCTGAGCACGAGCCCCGATTGCCGCAACCTCGTGCTGCGGCTCGAACGCGGCGCGCTCGAACGCAAGTTGCAGGACATGCTGCAGGCCACGCTCACGCGGCCGCTGCAGTTCGATCTCGCGGCCGGGGGCACCGGCGCGGGCGCCGCGCTGCTGCTGCCGACCTTCGAATACCTGTGCCGGCTCGGCGCGCAGCCGGGCCTCGGCTCGGCCGCGACGACCTTCGGCGCCGACCTCACCACGTGGCTGATGTCGCTGCTGCTCACGCACCTGCCGCATTCGTACAGCGATGCGCTCACGCGCGGCACGCCGCCGCTACCGACGCACGTGCGGCGCGCGTGCGATCACGTCAATGCGCACCTCGGCGAACCGCTCGCACTCGCCGCGCTGGCGGCCGTCGCGGGCGTCGCGCCGCGCACGCTGCAGCACGCGTTCCGCGCGTTCCTGCACACCACGCCGGCCGCCTACGTGCGCGAATGCCGGCTCGCCGCCGTGCACGCGGCGCTGCAACGCGGCGACGCGCGCAGCGTGACCGACGTGCTGATCGCGCACGGCATCCATGGCTTCGGCCATTTCGCGAAGGCGTATGCGCGGCGTTACGGCCACGCGCCTTCGGTCACCGCGAGGCAACCCCGATGACGCACTCCGCACCCGGCCGCCCGGCGGCCCCGGCCCGCACCGAATCCGCCCCGCACGACAACGACCCGTCCGAGTTGCGCGTGCAGGATCTCGATCTCAACTTGCTGAAGACGTTTCGCGCCGTGTACGAGGAGCGGCACGTCGGCCGCGCGGCGCTGCGGCTCGGCGTCACGCAGCCGTCCGTCAGCTACGCGCTCGGCCGGCTGCGGCTGATGTTCCGCGACGCACTGTTCGTGCGCACCGGCACCGGCGTCGAGCCGACGCCGCGCGCGCAGCGGCTCGCGCTGTCGGTCGACAAGGCGCTCGCGATCCTGCAGGACGTGCTCGACGAGGGCTCGCGCTTCACGCCCGACAGCACGCAGCGCGTGTTCCGCCTGCACATGAGCGATTTCGCGGCGAGCGCGTTCCTGCCGACGCTGCTCGCCGCATTCGACCGCCGCGCGCCGGGCGCGGTGATCGAGACGCTGCACGTCGACGAATGCCAGCTCAATGTCGCACTCGAATCGGGGCGTATCGACTTCGCGCTCGGGCATTTCGCCGATGCGTCGAGCCACTTCCAGCGCACCGCGCTGCTCCACGAGCGCTGCGTGCTGCTGATGCCGCGCCGCACCGCGCAGCGCGTCGCGCTGCCTGACGATTACGTGCTCGATGGCGACGCGCCCGACACGCTGCGCTTCGTCGCGGTCACGTCGCATCCGCAATCGATGCAGTTGCTGGAACGGCACGGGCTGATGCCGCGCGTGCGCGCGGCGCTCCCCGATTTCATGGTGGTGCCCGCGCTGCTGCAGGACGGCGACTATGCGCTGATCCTGCCGGAGACGATCGCGATCACGTTCGCGGCGCGACAGCCGTGTGCGCTGTACGAGATCGCCGGTGCGGGCGAATGGGCCGTCAACGCGTACTGGCACCGGCGCTTCGACGCCGACCCCGGCCATCGCTGGCTGCGCGCGCTGCTGCTCGAACTGTTCAACATCGGCGAGCTGGCGCCGTTCGATGCATGGCTCGCGCCGCAGCCGCCCGCCTGCGCGTAGCGGCGCAAGCGGGTACGGAGGCGCACGCAAGCGCGAGGCGGCCAAACCGACCGAAACGGCCGAAGCAACCGAAGCGTTCAGAACGCCGTGAGGATGCCCGCGACGATCGAGCTCGCGGTCGCGCCCGGCTTCGCGACCGCGACACCGCCACCCGCCGCGCCGTTCACGACGAAGCGCGCATACGCGCCGTTGCGCACCATCGCGGCGCCCGTGTAAAGCACCGTGCGCTTCGACAGCGGATAGTCGAAGCGGATGCCGTACGAATCGGCATTGCCGTCGCTGTCCGCGACCTTGCGGTAGTGGCCCACGCTCAGCAGCAGCGACGCACGCCCGATCGGCACCGTCGCGCTCAGCTCCATGATGTCGCTGTGCGGATACGCGCTCTGGCTGTCGATCGCGGTCGCGACGTCGGGGCCGCCGCGATGGCGCATGTACAGCGCGGCCACCTTCACGACGCTGAAGTCGTACGAAATCGCGCCGAGCGTGTAGTTGCCGTTCGCGGCCGGGCTCGTGTCGCCAAGCGCGGACGCCGCCACCGGGCTGAATTTCTGCTGCATATAGTCGACGTCGACCGACAGGCCGCCGCGCACGTAGTTGAGTCCCGCGCCGTACGTATCGCCAAGCGTCGCCGGCTGCCCGGCCGCGCCGTTGGTGCCGCGCGCGGCCATCGCGCGCAGCATCAAGCCCGCATAGCGCGGCGACGTGTAGCGCATCGAGTTGCGCACGCGCAGGAACGCGGGCCCGACGAAGTTGTTCGTCGCATTGCCCCACGCGAGCCCCGCGCCGAGGCCCGGCAGGCTGTACGTGACGAGCGTCGTGTGCAGGATCGTGTACAGCTCGCCGAACTGCACGCCGCCGAACGGCCCCGTGATGCCGACCCACGCCTCGCGGCCGAACAGTGCGTTGCTGTTCGACAGTGCGCCGCTTGCCGCGTTGAAGCCATCTTCCAGCTTGAAGATCGTCGCGTAGCCGCCGCCGAGATCCTCGACACCCTTCAGCCCCCACTGCGACGCCCACAGGTTGCCGCTGCCCATGCGCGTCACGTGGTTCGGCCCGGCGTTCGCGTATTCGATCGCGGTGTCGATGCGGCCGTAGAGCGTCACGCTCGATTGCGCGAAGGCGGGCAGCGCCGCGCAGGCAAGCAGCGCGGCAAGCGGTACGGCAAGCCGGTCGGCCCGCCCGTTCGGTTGGTTCATCGTCGTCGTCCCGTAGAGTTTGCGGCGCCGGTCGGCGTTGCGCCGTGTGGTGTGAAGCGCGTTCGCCGCGAAGGGCCAACGCTGCCGATCAAAAACGGGCCGAGTCTAGGAACGACAATTTCGGACGTCGACGCAATGCGCTCTATAACGCTTATAGATGCACCGCATGATGCACGTGCGCCCCGCCGCAGGCGCGCTGCGCGGCGGCCGGCGCGCGCGACCCTGGTGTTTTCTTTATCCGGGTCGGTAAATGCCCGTGTGGCGCGGCTGTCACTCCGGCTATGGCGGCCGAATTTGGCCGACTACGCTGCGTCTCCGACACGTGCCCCCGCACGCTTTCGCGCCGCGACGGCGCCCGGCCCGCCAGGCCGCTGCCGCGCTTTTCACCGCCCGCTCCTGGAGAATCCGCATGTCCGCATCCACGGCCCGCGCTGCCGACGGCAAGCGCTATACGTACGAATGGTATGTCGTCGTCATCTGCATGCTCGCGTACGTCTTTTCGTTCGTCGACCGCCAGGTCCTCGTGCTGATGATCGAGCCGATCAAGCGCGATCTGCATCTGTCCGACACGCAGTTCAGCCTGCTCAACGGCTTCGCGTTCTCGCTGTTCTATGCGGTGATGGGGCTGCCCGTCGCGTATCTCGCCGACCGCTATGCGCGCCCGCGGATCATCTCGCTCGGCATCGCGCTGTGGAGCGTCGCGACTGCCGCGTGCGGGCTCAGCCAGCATTTCGTGCAGATGTTCATCGCGCGGATGGGCGTGGGTGTCGGCGAAGCCGCGCTGTCGCCCGGCGCGTACTCGATGCTCGCCGACTACTTCCCGAAGGAGAAGCTCGGGCGCGCGATCGCCGTGTATTCGCTCGGCTCGTTCATCGGCGGCGGCGTCGCGTTCCTGATCGGCGGCTACGTAATCGCGCTGCTCAAGCATGCGAGCGCGTTCACGCTGCCGGTGGTCGGGCAGGTGCATGCGTGGCAGGTCACATTCCTGATCGTCGGGCTGCCGGGGATCCTCGTGGCACTGCTGTTCGCCGCGACCGTGCGCGACCCGCAGCGCAAGGGGCTCGCTCAGGATCGCTCGGGCGCCGTGCGGCGCGTGTCGATGCGCGATTCGCTGCGCTTCGTCGGCACGCATCGCGCGACTTTCTCGTGCCACTACCTTGGCTTCTCGTTCTACGCGATGACGCTGTACTGCCTGCTGAGCTGGACGCCCGCGTTCTATATCCGCCACTTCGGGATGACGGCCGTCGAAGCCGGCTACACGCTCGGCATCGTGCTGCTGGTCGCGAACACGGCCGGCGTGTTCTGCGGCGGCTGGCTCAACGACTGGCTGCTGCGGCGCGGCCGCGAGGATGCGCCGATGCGCGCCGGTGCGATCGGCGCCGCGTGCATGGTGATCCCCGCGACGCTGTTCACGCAGCTCGACTCGCTGCCCGCATCGCTCGCGATGCTCGTGGTCGCGATGTTCTTCGCGTCGTTCCCGATGCCGACGTCCACCGCCGCGATGCAGACGCTCGCGCCGAACCAGATGCGCGCGCAGATCTCCGCGCTCTTTCTGCTCGTGTCGAACCTGATCGCGCTCGGGATCGGGACGACCGTCGTCGCGCTGTTCACCGATCGCGTGTTCGGTGCACCGGCGGCGGTCGGCCATTCGATGTCGATCGTCAACGTCGCGGCGGCCACGCTCGCCGCGCTGCTGCTCGCCGCCGGGTGCCGGCACTATCGCCGCAGCCTCGACCGCGAACGCGGCCTGGCGTCGGCCACCGCGCCGCACGCCGCCGAAGCGGGCAACGCGATCGCCGCGCGCTGAACACCGGGCGAGATCAGGCGCAATCAGGCGCAATCGCGCCGCCCGACCATCATCCATATCACTGATTAAGGCATCGGTTTTTAATCGATTTGATTTATGCGATGCCCATCCCTATTCTCGATCGCATGACGGCGCGGTTCCCGCCGCGCCGCGTTTCCCCTACCCCACGGATTGACCCATGCAAGCGAACCGCCACCAAGTCCGGATCGACGCGCTGATCGACGCGGCGCAGGACATCCGCTGTTTCCGGGTGTCGCGCGTCGACGGCCAGCCGTTCGACGCGTACGAACCAGGCGCCCATATCGATGTGACCGCACCGTCCGGCATCACGCGGCAGTACTCGCTGTGCGGCAACCCCGACGAGCGCGGCAGCTACCTGTTCGCGGTGAAGAAGGAAGCGCAGTCGCGCGGCGGCTCACGTTCGCTGCACGACGACGTGCAGGTCGGCGCCGAGCTGTCGATCGGCGCGCCGCGCAACCTGTTTCGTCTGACGGATGACGCGAGCGAGCACGTGCTGATCGCGGCCGGCATCGGCATCACGCCGCTGCTGTCGATGGCATATGCGCTGCACCGGCGCGGCGCGCGCTACCGGTTGCACTACTTCGCGCGCAGTCGCGAGCACGCGGCCTTCGTCGACGAACTCGCGGCCGAGCCGTTCGCGTCGCACGTGACGTTCCACTACGGCATCGAGCCCGTCGCGCTCGCGGCCGAGCTGGGCCGCTGCGTCGAATCGGTCGACGCGCGTGCCCATGTTTATACATGCGGGCCGGGGCCGTTCATGGATGCGGTCGTCGCGGCGGCCGCGACACGCTTGCCGGAAGATTCGATCCATCTCGAACGCTTCGCGGCGGAGCCTGCCGCCACCGATGCGGGCAATGCCGATGCCGGCGCCGGCCCGGCCGCCGACGGTTTCGAAGTGCGCCTGCAGCGCAGCGGGCAATCGGTACGCGTCGCGCCCGACACGTCGATCGTCGACGCGCTCGCACGCATCGGCATCGAAGTCGACACGTCATGCGGCGAAGGCGTGTGCGGCACCTGCATGGTGCCCGTGATCGACGGCGAGCCCGATCATCGCGACCATTGCCTCAGCAAGGCCGAGCGCGCGAGCAACACGGTGATCTGCTGCTGCGTGTCGCGTGCGCGCTCCGCGGTGCTCGTGCTCGATCTCTGATGCGCGCGGTACGGGCGACGTCCGTCAAGGAGGTCGCGCGCGCTCGAACGGCTCGATGCATCCGGCCAGCCACGCACGCCTCCAACGCGCTGCCCGCGCTCTCATGGATCACACGCCGCCGACACGCTCGACGAGCTTGACCAGCAGCGTGCGCATCCACGCGCGGCCCTCGTCCTCACGTGTCACGCGTCGTCGCGCGATCCGATCCGCTCGGCAAGCAACGCGAGCAACCGTGCGTTGCTGGCGCCCTCATCGATCACACGTCATCGAACCGCTCGACAAGCTCGGCCAGCAGCGTGCGCATCCACGCGTTGCCTTCGTCTTCATGGAAATGTTCGTGCCAGTGCATCGTCACCGGCGCGGGCGGCAGCGTGACGGGCAGGTCATAAAGCCGGAACGCATTGTCGCGATTCAGGATCTGCGCGAGCCGCTTCGGCAACGTCGCATACAGATCGGTGACCGACAGCACGCTCGGCAGCGCGACGAAATGCGGCACTTCGAGCGCGATGTTGCGGCCCACGCCCTGCGCGCGCAACGCATCGTCGAGCGCGTGGTGGCTGTGCTCGACCGATTTCACGTTGATGTGCGCGGCGCGCACGAATTGCTCGAGGCTCAGCGCGGCGCCGCTCGGCACCCCGCGCCGGCGGCCCGTCATGCACACGTAGGTTTCCTCGAACAGCGTCTGGTGACGCGTGCGCGGCATCAGCTCCGGCAGGTTGCCGATCGCGAAATCCAGCCGGCTCGCGCGCAGCGCTTCCTCGATCTCCTCCACCGGCAGCGGCTGCACGCTCAGCGTCACGCGCGGCGCGCGCTCGCGCAGCGCCTGACAGATCGCCGGCAGGTACGCCATCTCGCCCGCATCCGACAACGACAGCCGGAACGTGCGCGTGCTGGTGGCCGGATCGAAGCGCTCCGCGTAGCGCAGCGCCACGCGCACCATGTCGAGCGCCTTGCCGACGATGCCCGCGAGTTCGAGCGCGACCGGGGTCGGCTGCATGCCCGCGCGTGTGCGCACGAACAGCGGATCGTCGAACAGCGTGCGCAGCCGGCCGAGCGAATAGCTGACGGCCGGCTGCGACAGCGCGAGCCGCTCGCCGGCCTTCGTCAGGCTGCGCTCCTCGACGATCGCCTGGAATACGCGCAACAGGTTCAGATCGAGATGATCGACCGATGTCATGACCGCCTCCATTATTTGCCGCATTTATTGATCCGCCAATTTTAGATCAATTTGACGGATATGTAGTGGGAGACGAGACTGGGTACTCGACACCGCGCGCGACGCGGCCCGATTTCGCGACTCTTTCCCCCACACGACGATGAGCGACATTTCCTACCAGACGATCGACACCAGCGCGTTGCATGGCCTCGCGCAACCCGACCGCATCGCGCCCGCGATGTATCACGATCCCGCGCTGTTCGAAGCCGAGCTCGACCGCATCTTCTACCGCACCTGGATCTGGGTCGCGCACGAAAGCGAGCTGCCGAACCCGGGCGACTTCATCACGACGACGATCGGCCGCCAGCCGGTGATCGTCGTGCGCGACAAGACCGGCGAGATCAACGTGCTGCAGAACCGCTGCCGGCATCGCGGCGCGACCGTGTGCGAATCGCACAAGGGCAACGCGAAAGGTTTCACGTGCCCGTATCACAGCTGGTCGTACGCGCTCGACGGCACGCTGCGCGCGCTGCCGTACGGCGACGGCTACGAAGGCGTGTGCGAGAAAGGCGACCTGCCGCTCGTGAAGCTGCGCGTCGGCGTGTACCAGGGGCTGATCTTCGCGAGCTTCAACGATGCGATCGAACCGCTCGAGGATTTCCTCGGCGGCGCGAAGCCGTGGATCGACCTGTTCATGAAACAGGGCGCCGGCTACCCGATCAAGGCGAACGGCGAGCACAAGTTCAAGTTCAAGGGCAACTGGAAGATCCAGCTCGAGAACACGACCGACCTCTATCACTTCCCGGTCGTGCACAAGTCGTGGATGAAGTCGATCGACGACGAGACGGCCGCCGCGATCACGAGCTTCATGACGAGCGAGGACGCGTTCTGCCGCGGGCTCGGCAACGGCCACAGCCTCGCGGTGCTGATGCCCGAGCTGATCGACCTCGACGAAGACGACGGCGCGCCGCTGCCCGAGCGCTTCGCGCCGCTCGCGGCGACGCTCGCCGAGCGCCACACGCCGGAGGAAGTGCGCCGCATCGTGCGTTCGCTGATGGGCGTCGGCTTCAACCTGAACCTGTTCCCGAACCTCGCGCTGTCGATGGCGTTCTTCCGCGTGCTGCGGCCGATCTCCGCGAACGAAACCGAGATCCGCCACGTCGCGCTCGCGATGGACGGCGGCCCGGACGAAGCGAACCGCGAGCGGCTGCGCATCCACGAGCACTTCCAGGGCCCGTTCGGTTTCGGCAGCCCCGACGACGCGGAAGCGTGGGAGCGCGTGCAACGCGGCGCGCATGCGGGCCCCGACGTGCCGATCCTCGTGAATCGCGGGCTGAACCGGGAAACGACCGCCGCGAACGGCGAAAAGACCGCGCATGCGACCGACGAGACCGGCATGCGCGAGGCCTACCAGCAATGGCGCAAGATGATGGAGCAACAATAATGGACGACCGCAACGCCCTCTTTTCCGAGCAGACCTTCGCCCGCGCGGTCGAATTCGTGTGGCGCGAAGCCGAGATGCTCGACCGCCGCGACTATCGCGCGTGGCTCGACCTGTGGGACCCGGCCGGTCACTACGTGGTGCCGATCGATCCCGATACGACCGACTTCGCCGCCACGCTGAACTACGTGTTCGACGACCACGACATGCGCGAGAAGCGCGTGCAGCGGATGGTGTCCGGCTATTCGGCGTCGGCGACCGACGCGGCGCGCACGGTGCGCACCGTGTCGCGCTTCACGCTGGAAAGCGGCAGCGCCGACACCGTGGAACTGAAATCGGCGCAGGTCGTCGTCGCGTACAAGCGCGGCGTCGCGACGCTGTTCGCGGCCGACGTCACGCACAAGCTGCACGTCGATGCGGAAGGCGAGATGCGGATCGCCGAGAAGGTCGTGCGCCTGATCGATTCGACCGAAGCGCTCAGCGCGATCGGCTTCCTGCTGTAAGCGGCCGCCGGTTCGCCGTCGCCGGCGCAACGGTGAGCCGGTCACCTTCACCTTTGAGCGACCACCGGTTTGCCGTCGCCAACGCAACGGTGAGCCGGTCACCTTCACCTTTGAGCGACCACCGGTTTGCCGCCGCCAGCGCAACGGTGAGCCGGTCACCTTCACCTTTCCCGACGACCATGCCCACACTCGAAGTTTTCCTGCCGACCGGTCATGACGACGCCCGCAAGGCCGAACTGATCGCACGGCTGACCGGTGCGACCGTCGAATCGATCGGCGCACCGATCGAATCGGTGCGCGTGCTGCTGACCGAATTGCCCGCAACGCACATCGGCCTCGGCGGCCGCAGCGCCGCCGACGGCGCACCACCATCGCTGCCCGTGATCGTCGCGATCCTGATCGCCGGCCGCACCGATGAGCAGAAGCGCGCGCTGATCGCCGCGCTGTCGGAGACGAGCGCCAGCGTGCTCGACGCACCGCTGCAAGCGACCCGCGTGATGATCAAGGACATCCCGAACACCGATTTCGGCATCGGCGGGCAAACCGCACGGGCGCTCGGGCGCTGATCATGCGCTGCGCGCGTGCCTGCCCGCTCATGCCCCGCGGCCGCCGGGCGGCCGCGGCATCAAGCATTTCCCCGCGACGACGCGTCCGCCTGAGCCTTCGTCCCGGCGAGCGGCAGCGTCACGCGGCAGTCGAGCCCGCCGCCAGCGGCCGGGCTTGCGGCGATCCGGCCGCCGTGGCGCGTGACGATGCTCTTGCACAGCGACAGCCCGATTCCGTTCCCACCGGCCTTCGACGACGAGAAGCCGTCGAACAGCCGGTCGTGCGCATCGGCCGCGATACCCGGGCCGTTGTCGATCGCGCGCAGCTCCGCATGCCCGCCGAGGTTCGCCGTGCCGAGCGTCAGCATGCGCGGCACACGCTCGCAACCGGCGAACGCCTCGATCGCGTTGAACGCGAGATTCAGGATCACCTGCCCGATCAGCACGCGCTCGCAGCGGATCGGCAGCGGCGCGTCGGCCTGCACGATCGTGACCGTCACGCCGGCCTCTTTCGCGCGCAGCTCGATGAAATACGCGACGTCCGCGAGAATGTCGCGCAGGTCGGCGAGCGCGACGACCGGTTCGCGCTTCACGATGAACTCGCGCACGCTCTTGATGATCAGCGCCGCATGCTCGGCCTGCCGGTCCGCGCTGCGCAGCCCCCAGATCGCATCGTCGATCGCGCCGCGCGCGTTCAACCGCTGCACCGCGCCTTCGATGAAATTGCGCACGGCCGCGAGCGGCTGGCTCAGCTCGTGCGCGATCACGCTCGCCATCTCGCCCATCGCGTTGTAACGGCCCGAGTGTTCGAGCATGCGTGCCTCCGCGCGGCGGGCCTCCTCGATCGCGACTTCGTCGCTCACGTCGCGGAACTGCACGAGCAGGCCGTCGAGATCGTCCTCGATCTCGACCTGCCGGCACAGGATGCGCAGCCAACAGGGCGAGCCGTCGCGCCGCACGATCCGGTAGCGCTGCGGCGCCGACGGATACGCGGACGGCGCATCGCGCAGCTGCGCGACGAGCCGGTCGCGGTCGGCCTCGGAGCAGTAGTCGAGCACCTCGCCGAGCGCTTCGTCGGGCGCGAGCCCGAGCACGCGGCGGCCCGACTCGCTGATGAACTGCACGCCGCCGTGCGGCGTGACGACCGCGATGCCCTCGTCGAGGTCCTGCATGAATTCGCGCAGCCGCGCCTCGTAGCGGCGCAGTTGCTGGCGCACCGCCTCTTCCGCGCTGATGTCGCGGAACTGCACCATCACGACGTCGCGCCCGCGCAACGGCACGTAGGTGGCGGTCGCCTCGGACAGCATGTCGACGCCCGTGCGCGACCGGTAGCACCACTCGTACACCTGCGGCCCGTCGACGAGCGCGCGATCCCACGCGCTCACGGCAATTTCGCGCTGGTATTTCGGCTCGGGGCGCGTCATGTCCGGCGCCTTCAGCGGCAGCAGCTCCTCGACGGAAAAACCGAGCGCGATGCACGCGGCGCGGTTCGCCCACACGATCGCCTTGGTGTGCGCGTCGTGCAGCAGCACGCAAGTCGTCAGCGCGTCGAGCAGCCGGTGGAAATCGTCTTCGTCGGGAAAACTCATGATCGGCTTCGGATGAGGCCGCGCGGCATCGCGCGGCCGGAAACCCAACATAGCACCGGCGCGCGCCGCCCGCATCTGAAGATTTCTTTAGTGCGGCACGGAACGTCACCAGTCGCGCGGCTTTTCGTCCCAATTGCTGCGCGTTTTCGGCGTTTCTAGACTGCTTGCATCGTCGTGACCACCCCGCATTCGAACCCCATCCGCCCCAGGAGACAGCCATGCCCCACGCCGCCCTTGCCCTCGATACCGCACCGGGCGCCCCCCACGCGGCCAGCGAACCGGCCGCCCGGCTGTCGCCGCTCGACGTCGTGATCGAGACCGTCGCCGCACGCCGCGAAGAATTCGACCGCCTGTCGCACGTGCCGCGCGACGTGATCGCGCTGTTCAAGCAGGCCGGCATCTATCGCGCGGGCACGCCGCGCCGGTTCGGCGGCGATGCGCTCGCGCCGACCGCGTTCCTCGACATGATCGAGCGGATCGCGACCGCCGACGGCTCGGCCGCGTGGGTCGCGAGCTTCGGCTCCGCGAACGTGTATCTCGCCGCGCTGCCGCTCGAGACCCAGGCCGAGCTGTATGCGAGCGGCCCCGACCAGGTGTTCGCGGGCGGTTTGTTCCCGGTGCAGCCGGCCCAGCCCGCGCCGGGCGGCTGGCGCGTGAACGGCACGTGGAAATTCGCGAGCGGCTGCAAGGGCGCCGACTGGCTCGGCGTCGGCATCGCCGTGCCGGGCGCGCAGGACGCCGCGCCGAACAAGCCGCGCACGGCCGTGTTCCGCGCGGCCGACGTCGAGATCGTCGAGAACTGGAGCGTGGTCGGCATGCAGGGCACCGGCAGCCACGACCTGCGCGTGGACGACCGCTTCGTGCCTGAAGCGTGGACCTTCGTGCGCGGCGGCGAGCCGACCGTCGACGAGCCGCTGTACCGCTACCCGACCGTCGCGTATGCGGCGCAGGTGCTCGCCGTCGTGAACCTCGGCCTCGCGCGCGCGGCGCTCGACGTCGTGAACCGGATGTCGGGCGGCCGGCAGACGACGACCGGCGCACCGCGCCTCGCCGATCGCGCGTACTACCGCATCGAGCTCGCGAAGGCCGAGGCGCAACTGCGCTCGGCGCGCGCGTTCTTCTACGACGCAACCGACGGCGTGTGGCAATCGATCCTCGCCGGCAACCCGGTGACGCCCGATCAGGTCAGCCTGCTGCGGCTCGCGGCCACGCAGATCGCACGCGAAGGCGCGAGCGTCGTCGAACGCGCGTACCGGCTCGGCGGCACGGCGGCGATCTATCGCACGCACCCGCTGCAGCGGCTGCTGCGCGATGCGATGGTCGTCACGCAGCACGCGTTTCTCGGCGAAGGCAACTTCGACGGCGCCGGCGCGGTGTTCACCGGCGTCACGCCGTTCCCCGGCTATCTGTAACCTGCATCGACCGAATTGTTTTGAACGCGCATGAAGCCGACGCACCGTCGCCGGCCGGTTCATGCGCCCCACCGATTCCTCTGGAGAACCTGATATGTCCGATTCGAATCCGCTGCCGCTGCGCGTCCTGTTCTGCTGCGGCGTGTCGCAAAACTTCTTCGACCTGCCGCGCGAGAAAATCGGCGAAGTGTGGCAGGCGTACGGCGCGATGCTCGCCGCCGTCGAAGCGATGCCCGGCGTGCGCGTGCTCGGCGTGATGGACGACGACCGCCTCGTGGTCGGCCAGGCCGACGGCGCGCCGTGGACCTTCTACATCATGGCCGACGTCGCCGACTTCGACACGACGGTCGCCGTGTGCAACCTGTATCGCACGACGCCGGTCGGCGAATACAACCTGTGGCGCTACGGCAAGATCGAAGCGCGCGTCGGCCGGGCGCTGACGGTGCCGCCGGCCGCGAAGCCCGCGGCGTGAGGCGCGCGATGACCGACCTGTCCCCCGGCCTGATCGATGCGCTCGCGCAGCGCCTGGCGGCGCTCGACGCCGAACGCGCGGTACGCGCGACGATCACGCGCTACATGGCGCTGTGCGACGTGCCCGAGGATGCCGGCGACGGCCCGTCGCTCGCCGCGCTGTTCACGCCCGATGCCGTGTGGGAAGGCATCGGCCCGCAGTACGCGCAAAAGTTCGGCCGCCTCGAAGGCACGGCCGCGATCGTCGCGATGCTGGGCCGCTACCTGCCGCCCAATCCGCACTTCTCGGCGAACCTGCACTTCCTCACGTCGGAGTCGATCGAAATCGGCGTCGGCAACGCAAGCGCGCGTGGCCGCTGGATCATGCTGCAGGCGTCGCGCTACGCGGACGGCTCGGCCGAACTGATCGCCGCGCGGCTGACCGTCGATTTCGCGCCGGCCGCTGACGGCGCTGCGTGGCTGATCCGCCATTTCCGCACCGAACGCGTACTCGACGGCCCGTGGCCGCTCGCCGCCGCGCCGCGGTCCTGATTCCTGCTCCTTTCCACCGCTTGCTCACGATACCGACCATGACAGGCTTCATCGACACCTTCACGCTCGGCGGCCCCGGCCCCACGATCGCGATCAAGGACACGATCGACATCGCAGGCTATCCGACCCGCGCGGCGAGCCGTGCGCTCGCCGACGCACCGCCGGCCACACAACACGCGGACGTCGTCCGCCTGCTGCTCGACGCGGGCTGGCAGATTGCCGGCAAGGCGAACATGCACGAGCTTGCGTTCGGCATGACCGGCATCAACGACTACACGGGCACGCCCGTCAATCCGCAGGACGCGGCGCGCATTCCGGGCGGCTCGTCGAGCGGTTCCGCTTCGCTCGTCGGGCTCGGCACGGTCGATGCGGCGCTCGGTACCGACACCGGCGGCTCGATTCGCGGGCCGGCGGCCTGCTGCGGCGTGGCCGGGCTGAAGCCGACGTTCGGCCGCGTATCGCGGCGCGGCGTTGCGCCCGTCGACACCACACTCGATTGCGTCGGGCCGTTCGCACGCGACATCCGCACGCTGGTTGCGGTGATGGCCGCGATCGCGCCGGGCTTCGATCGTGCGCAAGCCGCGGCCTCCGTGGCAGGCTGCACGGTCGCGCACGTCACGGTCGATGCCGATCCGGCCATCGCCGCCGCACTCGACGCGGCCGTACGCGCATCGGGCCTGCACGCGCACGCGGTCGTGCTCGACGACATGCCGGCGTCGTTTGCCGCCGGGCTCACGGTGATCAACGCGGAAACGTCGCGCGCGTTCGGCCATCTCGTCGAAACCGGCAAGCTCGGCGCCGACCTCGATGCGCGATTGCGTGCGGCCGCAACGACCACGCCCGCGGCATTGCGAGAGGCCGAAGCCGTACGTGCACGCTTCACCGCACAGGTCGACGCCGCGCTCGAACACGCGGACGTGCTCGTGCTGCCGACGCTGCCCGCGCTGCCGATCACGCTGCAGCAGGCGCGCGATGGCGTATCGGTGATCGCGATGTCGTCGCTGATCCGGCCGTTCAACCTGAGCGGCCATCCGGCGCTCAGCCTGCCGCTGCCACTCGCCGGTTCGCCGCTGAAGGCCGGCCTGCAGATCGTCGGGCGCAAGGGCGCGGACGAGCAGGTCTGCGCGATTGCGGCACACTTCGAAACGGCACTCGCCTCATGAACCACGATGCGGGCGCGACATCGACGGATGCGCGCTCGCGAACCACGGAAGCACACACCATGTCAGACCGAGTCGTCCTCGTCACCGGCGCCGCGCGCGGGCTCGGCGCCGTCATCGCCGAACGTTTTCATGCGGCCGGCTACCGCGTCGCGCTGGCCGATATTGCCGCCGACGCGATCCAGGCACACGCACGCGAACTCGACCCGCGCGGCGAACGGGCGATCGCGCTGCCGCTCGACGTCACGTCGAAACGCGATTTCGAAGCCGCGCGCGATGCGCTCGTCGCACGCTGGGGCACGATCGACGTGCTCGTGAACAACGCGGGCGCCTCGAAGGTCGTGCCCGCGATGGAGATCACGGCCGAGCAGTTCGACCAGGTGATCGATGTAAACCTGCGCAGCGTGCTGTTCGGCTGCCAGGTGTTCGGCCAGTATTTCGCGACGCGCGGCGCGGGCCGCATCGTCAACATCGCGTCGCTTGCCGGGCAGAACGGCGGCTCGGCGACGGGCGCGCACTACGCGGCCGCGAAGGGCGGCACGCTGACGCTGACCAAGGTGTTCGCGCGCGACCTCGCCGCGCAGGGCGTGACCGTCAACGCGATCTCGCCCGGCCCGCTCGATTTGCCGATCGTGTATGAAAGCGTCGCGCCGGAGAAGCTGCGCCAGGTGCTCGCGAGCCTGCCGGGCGGCAAGCTCGGCTCGGCCGGCTTCGTGGCGGACGCGGCCGTGCTGCTCGCGTCGGGCGACGCGCATTTCGCGAACGGCGCGTGCTGGGACATCAACGGCGGGTTGTACATGCGCTGAGCGTCGCGCATTGCGTGCAGCGCTTCGCCGAAGCCGCGGCGAGCCCCTATCGCGACGCGTCCCCGTCGTCGCCCCACACGACCATCACGTCGCGCACGAGCGCGGCGATCGACGTCGCGCCGAGCTTCTCCTTGATGCTCGCGCGATGCACGTCGACGGTCTTCACGCTGATCGACAGGTCCGACGCGATCTGCTTGCTGCCCTTGCCGTCCACCACGCCGCGCAGCACTTCCTTCTCGCGCGCGGTCAGCGCATCGAGCCGCTGGCGCAGCTCGCGATGACGCTGGCTCACCGCATGCCGCTGCTGCGCGAGCCGAAGCGCGCGTTGCACGCGCTCGAGCATCTGCTGCGAGTTGTACGGTTTCTCGACGAAATCGATCGCGCCGTTCTGCAGCGCGCGCACGGACATCGGGATATCGCCGTGCCCGCTGACGAAGATCACCGGCAGCGTCGCGCCGCGCGCGTTCAGTTCCGCCTGCACGTCGAAGCCGCTCTTCTCCGGCATCCGCACGTCGAGCACCAGGCATGCAGGGAGGTTCACGTCGAAGCGCGCGAGAAAATCGGCGGCGTTCGCGAACCCTTCGGACGCGATGCCGACCGATTCGAGCAGCCACGCGAGCGACGTCCGCATGCCGTTGTCGTCGTCGACGATGTATACGATCGGTGCGGGTGACGTCATCGCGGGTGTCTCACTGAATATCGGTATCGGTATCGCACGCGCCGCATACGGGGCCGGTTCCGGCTCGCCGCGCGCGTCGTTCGCAGGGGGTGTGCGGCACATCATATCGAGCCGAAAACCCGCTGAACACCCCTTCACGGGCCGCATGAACGTGCAATCCCGATTTTTTTCGCGCGGTGCGCCGCGCATCTAGGTAGAACCTTTAGACGCGTTGGCGAGAACGCCATCTCCATCGTCAATCGTGCGAATGGTCGCCGGCATTTTCGCGTCGTACGCTTGGGTCATCGTCGGCGAACCGGCGCTGCACCGGCAGCGCCACGCGATCGCCGCGTTCGTCCAACCAGGAGCGCCCATGTCTTCCACGACCGATATCCAGCGACCGGCACGCGTCGAGCCGAGCGACGCGCAGAAGGCCTTCCGGCAAGCGATGGCCCACCTCGGCGCGGCCGTCAACGTGATCACCACCGCCGGGCCGCACGGCCGCTGCGGCATCACCGCGAGCGCCGTGTGCTCCGTCACCGACACGCCGCCGACGCTGCTCGTGTGCCTCAACCGGTCGAGCGCGATGCGGGCGACGTTCGAACGCAACCGCCACGTCTGCATCAACGTGCTGCCGGCCGAACACGAGCAGCTCGCCCGGCATTTCGCGGGGCTCACCGACCTGCCGATGGAACGGCGCTTCGACCTGCCCGTGTGGGATCGCGGCGAGCAGGACGTGCCCGTGCTGCGCGACGCGCTCGCGAGCCTGCAGGGCACGATCGCCGACATGAAGGAAGTCGGCTCGCATTCGGTGATGTTCATCGAGGCGACGTCGATCCGCGTGCGCGACGACGGCGACAGCCTGATCTACTTCAGCCGTGCGTTTCATCGCGTGTCGCGCACGGCGTGCGTGCGGTGAATGCCGCCTCTCGCGCGTGATTACGCGGCGGCACGCAACGCGCGCTGCCCGGCCGCGAGCGCGGCGCCCGCGAACAGCGTCAGCGCCGAATACACGAGCCCGCGCGCGAGCCCTGCACTGTCCGACACCCAGCCGATCGCAACCGGCCCGGCGATCTGCCCGAATGCGAAGACCGTCGTGAACGCGCTGATCCCCTTCGCCCAGCCGTCGGGCGGCAGGTTGTGGCGCACGAAGGCCGTCGTCGATGCGACGGCCGACAGGAACGTCGCGCCGAACAGCACGCCCGACGCGAACGCGGCCACCGGATGCACGAACATCGCCGGCATCAGCGTCGCGATGCCGAGCAGCGCGTTGAGCACGGCGAGCGCCTGGCCGCCGCGCATCCGGTCGAGCAGCCCCGACCACAGCCGCGCCGACACGACGGTCGCCACGCCGAGCATCACGTAGAACGCGGCAACCACCGTGCCGCTCATCCCCGCGCCGCGCAACAGCGCGACGATGAAAGTCATGTAGCCGATGTAGCCGACGCCGAACAGGCCGTAGCCGGCGAGCGCGAGCGCGAAGCGCGCGGGGCTCGCGGTCGCGGCCGGCGCCGCACCGCCGCGCGGCGCCGTCGGTGCCGCGTGCATGCGCTCGATGCGCCGCGCGGCCGACACGGCCACGGCCGAGAACAGCACGCACGCGAACGCGAGCGCGAACCACGCGGGTTGCCAGCCGTGTACGCCGTGTGAAAGCGTCGCCGGCACGAGCAGTGACGATGCGACGATGCCCCATCCCGTGCCGCCGTAGTAGAGCCCGAGCAACAAGCCCGCATCGCGTGGCGACGCCGATGCGAGCCGCGCGGCCAGCACGCCGCCGCTGATGAAGATCAGCGCGCTGCCGACGCCGGTCGCGAGCCGCTGCAAGAGGAGCGCATGCATGCCGGACGTGAGCCCACATGCGGCCATCAACAGCGCAGTCAGCACGCATCCGGCCGCCAGCAGCGAGCCCGTGCGCCAGCGCCGCGACAGCCACGGAAACGCGAGTGCGCCGACCAGGTAGCCGGCCGCGTTCGCTGTGTTCAGCGCGCCGGCCTGCGCGAACGTCCAGCCGAGATCGGCCTTCATCGGCGGCAGCAGCAGCGCATACGAAAAGCGCGCGAGGCCGAGCGCGATCGCGCTGCCGAGCGACAGGCAGATCGCGAGCCGCCACGCGGCGATGCGATCGGGGTCACGTTCGGGGAAGGTCCTGGTCGCGCCGGTGCCAGGCCGCGACGGGCCGGCCTGCTCCGGTTGCGGCGCTGCGCGCATCGCGTGTCTCCTTGGTCGTTCGAAGCCGCGGCCAGTCGTGACGGCGGCACCGGTGTTCCGCACGCGCCCATCCCGACTGTCGAGGCTTCCGATTCTGTCGGAAGATCATACTTGAGCCGTCGCGGGCCGGCATGCGTTCGCGGCAGGAACCCGGCCACCGCAGCCGGATCGTCCACGCATTGCCCGCCGCAAGCCATCGCGGGCGCACGTCCGCCGCTTGCCCGCGCTACCCCCGCAATCCCGCCATGAAAGCCGTGAACAACGCGCGTCCCTCGGGCCATTCCGCCAATCCCGCTTCCGTATTCAGATGGCCGCGCGGGCCGAGCAGCAGCGGCGTCGCGCCGCGTGCTTTCGCCCACGCCATGCCGCGCCCGGACGGGTCGTACCCGTCATCCGAACTGGCGATCGCCAGCACCGGCAAGCCGCCGAAATCGCCGTCCGGCACATGCGCGAACGCACGGGCCGCAGCCGGAAAACGCGGGCCGCCCGGATCGGGCACCGCCACGAGCCACGCACCGCGCACGACGCGCGTCGACGCCGCCCGCCAGTGCGCGAACAGCAGGCACCCCAGCGAATGACAGATCACCACCGGCGGCGACGCGGCTTGCGCAACGGCTTCATCGAGCGCCGCCATCCAGTCGCGCAGGTCCGGCGCATCCCATGACGCCGGCGCGATGCGCACGGCGCCCGGCAGCGCGGCCTCCCAGTGGCTCTGCCAATGATCCGGTCCCGAGTTGCCGATCCCCGGCACGATCACGATCGTCTGGTCCATCTCCGTCTCCACGAATAAGCGAGCTCGCAGTCTGGCCTGCCGGAAACCGGCCGGGAATGGCAAATCATCGGATATTGAGACAATATGCCGATGAATTAACGGAGCGGGAAAGCGGACATGTCGAACGGAGAGCTCGATCGCCTGGATCTGTCGATCCTCGAGGCGCTGCAGGAAAATGCACGGATGCCGCTGTCGGAAGTAGGCCGCCGCATCGGCCTGTCGCAGCCGGCCACGTCGGAGCGCGTCAAGCGGCTGGAAGAGCGCGGCATCATCGCGGGCTACGGCGCGCGGATCGATCCGGCTGCGCTCGGGTTGGGGATGATGGCCATCATCCGGTTGAAAACCACGCATGAACACATCAAGCCTGCGCTGCGCGCGTTCGCCGAGATGCCGCACGTCATCGAGGTCCACCGGATGACCGGCGAGGATTGCTTCCTGCTGAAGGTCCTGGTGCCGACACCGGGTCAACTCGAAACCATCATCGATGCGATCGCCCGCTTCGGCGCGGTCACGACGTCGCTGGTGCTGCGCTCCGAGCCGGCCAAGCCGCTCGGCAAGGCGCTGCTCGGTTGACACGCGCAGCGGGCCGCTGACGCGCCGCCGATGACCGGCGACGCGTTCGCGCGCACGCAGGGTTGCGGCGATTGAATTCCCAATGAAAAATCGCCGAATGCAATACAACGCTCGGAATTCCCGTCATTGAAAAAATGACATCGAATCCGTCATTCGCTTTATCCGTGTTTTACGTCACGCGCCCCGCCAATCCCCCGTGTTTAGCACGCTTCGGCTAAAAACCTTGCAACGCATTGCATTCGCAAATTCGTCAGACTAATATCAACGCCACTCGTCGCGCATTCACGAAATGCGTGATGAGGAGTGGCAACTTTTTAGCCGCGCTTTCATGTTGAATCACTCATGTTCACCACAGGAGAATTGACATGCAGGACACTCAGCAGATCGAATTGCTTGACTGGATGCAGGAAGACACGCACCCCGAGGCCGTCGACATGATGGTCGAGGACGCCGTAGTGCCGTTCGGCACCGCGCTCTGGCCGGTCTGAGCGGGCCACCCGTTCTTGCGGAAGGGCCGCGGCCCTTCCGCCGCTTCCGGAGACACGCATGCTGAACCTGCATCGCGCGCTGGGCTTCCACCCTGCGCTGCGCGACAAGCTGGCGCGCGGCGAGTCGGGAAAACTGCTGGTCGGCCATGACACCCGCAACCGCGACATCGCATTGCGCGCGTTTTCCGCCCTCCCCGATTCGCTCGACGCGACCACCCTCTGCCTCGAAAGCACCCCACCCGCCGATATCGCCGCCGCGCTCGATCGCGCCGATCTGTTCGTGCTGCTGTACGACTCGTCGTGCCTGCCGACGCCGTCGCCGAGCGGGCCGCCGTTTCTCGCCGCGATCCGCCCCGCGATCGTCGAGCACTGGAGCAAGTCGGTGCTGTTCAAGGATTACGGCCCGCATCTCGACGAGGCGTTCGCCGAATCGCTCGACGACATCGCCGCACGCAACGGCCGGCTGATCGACGCAGCCACACGCGCGTCGCAGATCCGCTTCATCGACGAAGCCGGCAACACGCTGACGGGCTCGCTCGCGCCGGACCAGAAATGGACAAGCGTGGACGGCATGGGCAACCTCGACGTCGTGCCCGGCGAGATCGCGACGCACGTCACCGACCTCAACGGCACGGTCGTCTTCAGCGGCACGTTTCTCGGCACCGTGCCGTTCGCGATCAAGTACAAGGTGGCCGAGCAACTGGCCACGCTGCGCGTCGAGAACAGTACGATCGTCGGGTTCGATACGGATAACGAAGGTTTCCGGCGCGACTTCTCGACCTATCTCGACCGGCATCCGAATCACCGGCGGATCGAGGAATTCGGCATCGGCACGAACCTCGGGATTCGTGGGCTGTACGGCCGCAACGCGGGGTTCGAGGAACGCCATCCGGGCCTGCACCTCGGGCTCGGCGGCGGCGAAAACGGCAGCCACCATCTCGACCTGATCTTCGCGCGCGGCACGCTCGCGCTCGACGAGCGGATCGTGTTCGACGGCGCGTTCGCCGTCTGACGAAGCGGCTGCGTGCTCAGGCTTCGGCGGCCGCCGGGTCGCCGAGCCACTTGACCATCACGAGGCTGTCGACGAAACCGAGCCGCGCGTGGCGATACGCACGCGGCAGGCGGCCGACGATTTCAAATCCCAGCTTCTGCCACAGCGCGACCGCCACTTCGTTGGTCGACACCACCGAGTTGAACTGCATCGCGAGGAAACCGCGCTCGCGTGCGACCTGCTGCGAGTGCTCGCACATCAGGCGCGCGACGCCGCGGCCGCGCGCGGCCTCGCTCACCATGTAGCCGCAGTTGCTCACGTGATTGCCGGGGCCGCTGGCGTTCGCCTTCAGGTAGTACGAGCCCAGGAGCACGCCGTCCTCTTCGGCGATCCACGTGCACAGCGGCGCATCGAGCCACAGTGCGCGCGCCGCTTCCTGGGTCGGCGCTGCATCGAATGCATAGGTTTCCTGAGCGGCGACGATCGCGCGATAAGTCGGCCAGAAGCGCGGGAAATCGTCGTCGGTCATCGGGCGAATCGTGATCATGCGGAGTCTCTCGTGATGGGAATGTCGGCAGGCACGCCAGCGATCGTACCGTGATTCAGGAACGGCTGCCGTCCCGTTGCGCCGCGCTGCGATACGCGCCCGGCGGCACGCCGTACCAGCGCTTGAACGCCTGCGAGAAGCTCGACAGGTCGCTGAAGCCGAGCCGCTCCGCGACTTCCGCGAGCGACAGCCGCGCGTCGCCGAGCAGCGTCTCGGCCATCGCGCCACGCGCCTGCGCGAGCAGTGCGCGGAACGTCGTACCCTCCTCCTGCAACCGGCGCTTGAGCGTGCGCGGGCTCGTGTTCATCAGCCGCGCCATGTCCTCGAGCGAGAACGGCGCGGGGCCGGGCGTCGCGCTCAAATACTGGCGCACCATCTCCGACGTGCCCACGCGCGCACGCCGCGCTTCGAGCAGCTGGCCGCACATCTGCTCGCACATCGACACCGTCAGCGGATTCGCGTGCGGCAGCAGCCGGTCGAGAAACGCGCGGTCGAAAGCGAGGCTGTTCGCACGCGCCGAGAACACGGGCTCGATGCCGGCGATGCGCGGCACCGGCATGGCAGGCATGCGCGCTGCCTGCACGGTGAAGCGCGACAACGCGAATGTGTCGTCGCCGATTTCCTGCAGCAGCACGGCCGCGGCCGTCATGTCGCGCTCGACGAGAAACCGGCTCAGCGTGCCATCGAGTTCCGGCGCGCCGAAATTGAGCATGCACGTGCCGCCTTCCTCGCGGTACGTGATCACCGTGAACGCATAGGTGAGCGGCAGGAAGCGCAGCGCCAGCGCGAGCGCGTCGCGTGCGCTCGCGCTGGCGATCAGCCCGTAGCCCCACACGCCGTACGCGGAGAAGTGATAGCGCTGGCCAACCTCGAACCCGAGGCCCGGCGCATGCCCGAGCGCACGCAGCAGGTTGCCGGTCAGCCGCAGTTCCTGCGCGGCCGTCACCTCGACCTTCGGATCGTCGAGCTGCGCGTTGGCGAGCCCCGTGCCGGCCAGCAGCGTCGTGTGCGGCACGCCGCGTTCGTCGCCGAAATCGACCAGCAGCCGGGCGCTGGCCGGACTCCGGGTGAAATCCCAGAAGCTCATGCGGAGAAACCCTCGAAGCGCCGATTTGGCCCAAATACTAAAACAATTGTCCCGAAGCAGCATTGGTGTTTTCCCATGCGGCCAGCACCATCGGCGTCATCCAGTCGTCATCCGAACGACGCCATCGCCCCCCGGAGGAGACACCATGCGACCGAATCGCCCGACCGATCCCGCAGCTCGCTTCGCATACCGGCGCGACGCTTTCGTCGCGTTCGCCCGCAGCCCCGCGCCGCCGCTCACGCCCCGCCTGCCGCACACCGGCCGCCCGGGCACGCTGCCGCGCCTCGCTTGATCCATCGACCCTCGGAGGACGAATCCATGAGCAAGACTTTCGACTACATCGTCGTGGGCGGCGGTTCGGGCGGCAGCGTCGTCGCCGGGCGGCTGACCGAGGACCCGGCCGTGACCGTCTGCGTGCTCGAGGCCGGCGGCCGCGGCGACGGCACGCTCGTCAACGTGCCGACCGGCGCGGTCGCGATGATGCCGACCCGCATCAACAACTGGGCCTTCGACACGGTGCCGCAGCCGGGCCTCGGCGGGCGCATCGGCTACCAGCCGCGCGGCAAGGTGCTGGGCGGCTCGTCGGCCATCAACGCGATGGTCTATATCCGCGGCCATCGCGTCGACTACGACGGCTGGGCCGCGCTCGGCAACGAAGGCTGGAGCTACGACGACGTGCTGCCGTACTTCCGCCTGAGCGAGCACAACGAGCGCTTCGACGATGCGTGGCACGGCCGCGACGGCCCGCTGTGGGTGAGCGACCTGCGCACCGGCAACCCGTTCCATGCGCGCTACCTGGAAGCCGCGCAGCAGGCCGGCCTGCCGCTCACCGACGATTTCAACGGCGCGCAGCAGGAAGGCATCGGCCTCTACCAGGTCACGCAGAAGCACGGCGAACGGTGGAGCGCGGCGCGCGCGTACCTGCTGCCGCACGTCGGCCGCCGCGACAACCTGACGGTCGAGACGCATGCGCAGGTGCTGCGCATCCTGTTCGACGGCACGCGTGCGATCGGCGTCGAGGTGCGGCAGCGCGGCGAGGTCCGCACGCTGCGCGCGCGGCGTGAAGTCGTGCTCGCGGCCGGCGCCCTACAAACACCGCAGTTGCTGATGCTGTCGGGTGTCGGCCCGGGCCGCGCGCTCCAGCAACAGGGCATCGCGGTGCACGCCGACCTGCCCGGCGTCGGCCGCAACCTGCAGGATCATCCGGATTTCATCTTCGGCTACCGCACGCGCAGCGTCGACACGATGGGCGTGTCCGCGGGCGGCGGCCTGCGCATGCTGCGCGAGCTGGTGCGGTTTCGCCGCGAGCGGCGCGGGATGCTGACGTCGAATTTCGCGGAAGGCGGCGGCTTCCTGAAGACGCGCGCCGAGCTCGACGCGCCGGACATCCAGCTGCACTTCGTCGTCGCGCTCGTCGACGATCATGCGCGCAAGCTGCACGCCGGCCACGGGCTGTCGTGCCACGTGTGCCTGCTGCGGCCGCGCAGCCGCGGCTCGGTCACACTGAACAGCGCCGATCCGCTCGCGGCGCCGCGCATCGATCCCGCGTTCTTCGACGATCCGCGCGATCTCGACGACATGGTCGCAGGCTTTCGCCTCACACGACGGCTGATGGAAGCGCCGGCACTCGCCGGCTGGACCACGCGCGACCTGTTCACCGCGAACGTCAACACCGACGAGGACATCCGCGACGTGCTGCGGCGGCGCACCGACACCGTGTATCACCCGGTCGGCACGTGCAGGATGGGGCACGACGCGCTCGCCGTCGTCGATCCGCAACTGCGCGTGCGCGGCCTGCAGGGGCTGCGCATCGTCGATGCGTCGGTGATGCCGACACTCATCGGCGGCAACACCAACGCGCCGACGATCATGATCGCCGAGAAGGCCGTCGACCTGATTCGCGGCGTGTGCCGCACGTCGGTACAGCCGCAACGCGAAACCGTCAGGACAACGACGGAACGCGACACCGTTCCTGCCGCGTGTACCGCGCACGATGCCATCCAGCCCGAGGAAACCCGCCATGTTGTCGCCTGATACCGCTCGCACCGCCGACTCCGCCGCCCCGCTCGCGGCGATCATCATCGGCGCCGGTTTCGCCGGCATCGGCATGGCGATCGCGCTGCAACGCGCCGGCATCCACGATTTCGCGATCGTCGAACGCTCGCACGACGTCGGCGGCGTGTGGCGCGACAACCGCTACCCGGGCGCCGCCTGCGACGTGCCCTCGCACCTGTACTCGTTCTCGTTCGAGCCCAATCCGGCGTGGTCGCGCGTGTTCGCGCCGCAGCCCGAAATCCATGCGTACCTGCAGCATTGCGCGCGCAAGTACGGCCTCGCACGCTACCTGCGCTTCGGCGCCGAGGTCACGCACGCCCACTACGACGAAGCCGCGGCGCTGTGGCGCGTCACGCTCGCCGACGGCACGACGCTCAGCGCCGCCGTGCTCGTCAGCGGCACCGGGCAGTTGAGCCGCCCCGCGCTGCCCGACCTGCCCGGCATCGACACGTTTCGCGGCCGCGCGTTCCACTCCGCGCACTGGGATCACGACTATTCGCTCGCCGGCAAACGCGTGGCGGTGGTTGGCACGGGCGCGTCGGCGATCCAGTTCGTCCCGGCGATCGCGGGCGATGTGAAGCAACTGGTCGTATTCCAGCGTTCGCCGGCCCATGTGATGCCGCGCCCCGACCGCGCGTACCGCCCGTGGGAGCAGGCGCTGTTCCGCCGGTTGCCGTGGGCGATGAAGCTGCATCGCGCCTCGATCTACCTGCGCTACGAATCGCGCGCGATCGCGTTCACGCGGCTGCACAAGCTGATGAAGGTCGCGGTCGGCCGGCCGTTCCACACGCTGCTTGCACGCGACGTGCCGGACCCCGCGCTGCGCGCACAACTCACGCCCGACTATCCGATCGGCTGCAAGCGCATCCTGCTGTCGAGCGACTACCTTGCCGCGATGAGCCGCGACAACGTCGAGCTCGTCACGCAGCGGATCCGGCGCGTGACGGAGGACGGCATCGAGACCGTCGACGGCGTCCAGCATCCGGTCGACGCGATCGTGTACGGCACGGGGTTCGCGGCGACCGCGTTCCTGTCGCCGATGCGCATCACGGGCCGCGACGGGCTCGACCTCAACGACGCGTGGCGGCGCGGCGCGCAGGCGTATCTCGGGCTCACCGTGCCCGGTTTTCCGAACTTCTTCATGCTGTACGGCCCGAACACCAACCTCGGCCACAACTCGATCGTCTATATGCTCGAAAGCCAGATCGCGCACGTGATGCGCTGCCTGCGCACGATGCGCCGCGATGGCGCGCGCGAGATCGACGTCGATGCGCGCCGCTACCGGCGCTTCAACGTGCATGTGCAGCAGCGGCTCGAAGGCTCGGTGTGGAACAGCTGCAAGAGCTGGTACGTCGATGCGTCGGGCCACAACAGCACGAACTGGCCGGGCTTCACGCTGACCTACCGGTGGATCACGCGCTTCACCGGGATGAGCGCTTATCGCTTCACGCATCCGTTGCCCGAGTCGGCCGCACCGGCGCGCGACGTGGTGATCGCGCCGCCCGCCGGCCGGCTGGAGGCGCTGACCGCCGCATCGCTGCGCGGCTTCCTGCGGGTGGCCTTCCGGCCGCTGATCGGGCCGCCGTTCGGCGCGCGCATGCAGCGGTGCGTGGTCGCGCTGCTGTCGCCGCTGATGCCGGGCACGCGCGGCACGCTGCGCTACCGCACGTCCGCGCATCGCGTGCCGGTCGAAGTCGTGGCGCCGAAACGCGGCGACACCGGCGGCGCGATCCTCTATCTGCACGGCGGTGCATTCTGTCTCGGCGGGCCGCATACGCATCGCGGCGTGACGACGCGGCTGGCGAACGGGGCCGCCCTGCCGGTGTGGGTGCCCGACTACCGGCTGGCCCCCGAGCATCCGAGCCCGGCCGCGCTCGACGATGCGCTGGCCGTCTACGACGCGATGCGCGCGCAAGGCCACGCGCCGCACCGGATCGTGATCGCCGGCGATTCGGCCGGCGGTGCGCTGGCGCTCGCGCTGGCCATCGCGCTGCGCGAGCGCGGCGAGCCGGCCGCCGCCGCGTTGCTGCTGATCTCGCCCGTGACCGATCCCGCGCTCGGCGGTGCGACGCTGGCTTCGCGGCGTCATGACGATCCGATGATCCGTCGCGGCTGGCTCGAACAAGGGTTGCGCTGGTATCACGGCGCCGGTTCGGTCGCCGCCCGCGGCCCGCTCGACACCGAACTGCGCGGCCTGCCTCCGATGCTCGTCCAGGCCGGCGACCAGGAGTTGCTGCTGTCGGATGCGCAGCGGCTGGCCCGTCATGCGCGGGCCTGCGGCGTGCCGTGCCGGCTGGAGGTTCATGCGGCGCGCTGGCATGTGTTTCATCTGCAGGCGTTTTACCTGCGGTCGGCGCGGGATGCGTTGCGGACGCTGGCGGGGTTTGCGGCGCAACGGGTGGCGATAACGGCGTGACGAC
The DNA here is from genome assembly GCF_002223205.1 of Burkholderia sp. AU27893. NCBI lineage: Bacteria > Pseudomonadati > Pseudomonadota > Betaproteobacteria > Burkholderiales > Burkholderiaceae > Burkholderia > Burkholderia sp. AU27893. The sequence continues at coordinate 2,148,205 of NZ_NKFD01000004.1, forward strand.
GAAGCAGTCACGCGCCGCGATCGCGGCCGTAGTTGGCGGCCGCCCCGGTCGGGTGCGCGGTGCATGCGCCGTCACCGGACCCGTTTGCCACGAAGCGACGTCGTCTTGCAAAAACCGGCCGTTTATTTTTTTCCGTCGCAGGCGGCCGTCATGATCTTCCGCAAGCCCCGGCGCGCCGCCGGGGTTCCCCACCCTCGCGGAGACATCATGAAAAGAAGGCACACCCTCAACACGCTGGCACTGCTTTGTTGCGTCGGCATCCAGTGCGCGACGTCTGCATTCGCCGACGAGCCGAAGAAGGTGGCGTTCGTCGACACCGGCAACACCGGGCGCAGCGTGATGGCCGAAGCGATCGCCGGCCAGTTGATCGCGCAGCGCCACGCGCACATCGCGGTGATTTCACGTGCGGTCGACGAAGATCCGTATGACGAAAAGCCCGAAGAAAACGGCGTGATCCTGATGAAGCGCCGTGGCATCGACACGTCCGCGCATCGTTCGGTGCAGTTGAACGCCAACGACATCAAGCATTCCGACGTGATCCTGACGATGACCGACAAACACAAGGAGAAGGTGCTTGCGCTCTATCCGTCGGCCGCCGGCAAGGTGTTCACGCTTGCCGAGTATGCGTCCGGGAAGCACGTCGACGTGCCCGACGCGTGGGGCAAGCCGATCGATTTCTACGAATCGGTCACGGCGCAGCTCGACACGTACATCCCGGCGGCGCTCGACAAGATCGCGACGGCCGTGCCGGCGAAGCAGTAATGTCAGGAGGCCTGTCGGCTCGTCAGGCGCGCGATGCGCCGGTGCCGACAGGTTTGCTGTTCACGTTGCCCCCCTTACACCCCACCCACCGCGCGTGCCCGTCACCGGGCCGTTGACGTTGGCCATCCGGCCGAATCGTCACCCTGCGCACCGGATGAAAGAATGATCTTCGTCCGGGAAGCCGGCTTCGCGGCCTGAGATCCCGCACTTCGAAGGCACCGTATGCGCAGCAACGCGCGTGCGGTGTCGTGTGTTGCCCCGACTCGGCAATGCGCGCACGCCCCGCGCACATCACCCGGCCGCTCGCACGACCACTCCATTTAATCCTCTTTCTTTTTGTAGCTTATAAGTTACAATGCTCTCCAAGTTCGAACTTCTTCGCTATCAGCGCGACGATGGTCGCGAGCCCTTCACCGAATGGTTGAACGCCATGCGCGACAAGCTTGCGCAGGCACGGATTCGCGAACGCCTGCGCCGCGTGCAGACCGGCAATTTCGGCGATTGCGAGTCGGTCGGCGAAGGCGTGATCGAACTGCGCGTCCACGTCGGCGCCGGATATCGCGTGTATTTCGGGCGGTACGGCGGCGCACTGGTGCTGTTGCTTTCAGGTGGCGACAAAAGCAGTCAACCCGACGACATCAGGCGCGCCAAGGAACACTGGTCGAACTGGAAACGGAGGCAAACATGACCAAGCTCAAAGGTGCGGTATCGCACCACGACGCGGAAGTCGCCGAACTCGGCGCCGACCGCGAACTCGCGGTGGCCTATCTGCGCGTCGCGATGGAATCGCTCGACGATCCCGACAACCGCGCGGCCGGCCTGCTCGCGCTGCGTACGGTCGCGGAAGCATACGGCGGGCTCGGCGCCGTCGCGGCCGAAGCCGGCATCAGCCGCGAATCGCTGTATCGCACGCTCTCGCCAAACGGCAACCCGACACTGAAAACCCTGCTCGCAGTGCTCAAGACCGTCGGCCTGCGCCTGTCCGTCGTCCCCGCGCAGCCGGCGCACGCGTAAGCGGCACACCGCCCGCTCACGGCCGCACCATCCACACCAGCAGCATCTCCGCCGGCGCGTTCGTCATCCCCGCCGGCGGATGCTCGATCGCCGGCTCGACCGCCAGCGCCTTCGCCATCGTCGCCGCATCGTCGATCGTCGTCGTGCGCACGATCGTCATCAGTCGCGCCGGCCGGTGCAGCGTCTCGCGGTACAGCGCGCCGTACCACAGCGGCCGCGTGCCGAGCGCGTCCTGCAGTACGTACGGATAACGCCACAGCCGCAGCACGAGGCGGCTGGCCGGCTGCCCCGGATCGACGCGCACGAACACGCGGCGCGTACTTTCGCCGTGCGTGTAGCGCGGCAGCACCGGCAGCGCATCGGCCGGCGCCTGCGGCAGCAGCCAGCGCAGCGCGGTGGCCGGCGACCACGGCGCCGCGCGCTGCCAGCCCGCCTGCGCGAGATGCCGGTCGAGCGTGTCCGACGTCGCGCTCCATTGCAGCGGCAGATATTCCTCGCGGTCGCCGCCGATCTCGGTGCGCCGCACCGGCACGCGCTGCCAACCGCCGCGCAGCCACTGGTCGACGGTCATCGCGACCACGTCGCCGACATGCGGGCGCGCCGCGCGGTCGAGCTGCCATTGCGCGGGAACCGTCCAGACGCCGGCCGTCGCGAGCACCACCGTCACCGCGACGAGCGCGCCCCTCGGCTGCACGTGCTCGCGCACGCGCCAGTACGCATACGCGCCGGCCAGCAACGCGAACCAGGCGAGCCCGAGACTCCAGCCGCCCAGCAGGCCCGACAGCCACGTGTCGCCCACATACAGCCGCGCGAAGCCGCCGAGCACGATCCACAACACCACCGCCGTCACGACCGGGATTTGCCACCGCGCGGGCCGGTCACGCGCGAGCACCCAGCCGAGGCCGCTGCTCGCGAGAATCGCGAACGCCGCTTCGGCGTCGGGCAGCGGCACGTGCGGCGCACCGGGCGGCAGGCTCGCGGGCGTCGCGCCGGGTATGCCCGCGCCGAACACCGGCCCGAGCACGACGGCGACGCCGACCGTCGCGAGCCACCACGCGGCCGTCAGCCAGCAGCGGTGGATCATCAGCCAGACGAGAAACGCGGCCGCGACGATCAGCCCCGTATCGTGCCCGTGCAGCACGGCCAGCGCGCGCATCGTGGCGTCCACCGGCGGCGTGCGCAGGTTCTGCAAGAATGCATACAGCGCGATGTCTGCGTGGATCAGCGGATCGTTCGCGACGACATCCTGTACGAGGCCCGCGAACAGCCACACGCAGCCGATGAACAGCAGCGCGAGTACGGGCACCGCGCCGGGCAGGCCGCGCACGTAAGCGATCGCGTCGTGCAGCCGCGCACCAAACCGCGGCCAGCGGCGCGCGCAGGCATGCACGCCTTCGACGAGCGCACGGCGCAACAGCGGCCAGCCGCGCCGCAACGCGACCCGCACGCCGACCCACACGAGCGCGACCAGCGCCGCGACGACCAGCAGGATCACGGCGACCCGCACGCTGATCGCCGCGGCCAGCGCGGCCGACGCGCCGAACAGGATGCCCGGCGCGACGTGCACGGGCGCCCAGATGAGCGCCGAGACGACGTTGACCGGATAGAACGACCGGCGTGGCAGCGTCGCGCAGCCGACCACGACCGGCACGACCGCGCGCACCGGCGCAAGAAAACGCGCGAGCACGATGCTCTTCATGCCATGGCGCAGCACGAACTCCTCGCCGCGCGCGAAGGCGGCCGCATAGCCGAAGCGCGCCCATGCGTTGCGGATCACGCCGCGATAGTGCCGCCCGAGTTCATAGCTGATCCCGTCGCCGATCACGGCGCCGGCCGCCGCGACACCGATGGTCGTCCAGGCGTCGAGCGCGCCCGCGCCGATCAGCGCACCGGCCGCGAACATCACGGCGCCGGCCGGCACGACCGTGCCGATCAGCGCGATCGCCTCGGCGCAGGCCGCCATGAACACGATCGCGAGCACGAGCAGCGGATGTGCGCCGATCGCACCGATCCATGCGTGGATCGTGTCGCTCATCGCACGCGCCTCGGCGGAGCGCCCCGGTGTGCGAACACCGGGCCGGTGGTGGCAGCGTGAAGGTTCATCGGGCGGTGCGCGCGGTCGCGCCGGCGGGGCGGGTCAATCGAACTCGTGCTGCCGCGCGTCGGCCTCGAGCGGCGCGTCGTGGTAGCCGACCGTCGCAATCTCCTGCAGATAGCGCGCGAGAAACGCTCCGATCGAGCCGGCAGCCTCGTACTGATGCACGTGGCGGAATTCGTGGGTCAGCAGGCGGCGCGTGTCCTGCCCGCGCAGCACATACACCGCATGGCCGAGCGTGAGCCCGATCGTCCCCGGCGCCAGGAGCCCCGTGTCGCGGGCGATCGCGGCCAGCGACGGCACCTCGGGGAACGGCATGCGCTCGACGATCACCACGCGGATCCGCTCCGGCTGTGCGACGCCCACCGTGCGCGCGTCGTCGGCCTGCTCGGGCGTCAGCGGCGCCCCCTGCGCGATCCCGCGCGCCGCCTCGGCTTCCGCCCATGCAATGGCAGCGGGCAGTGCGGACGGCAGGATATCGGCAAGATCGATCATCGTGGGGCTCCTCGGGGGGGTTGTAGTGGCATCGGGCACCAGTTTAGTCCCGAATCGCAACGGCTCGCGGGGTAGCTCGCGACGCGACGCGTCGCCCCTCCCCGGTCTCAAAATTATTCAGGGAATACCCTGATTCCTGCCGGCTCTTCCTCGTACTTGCTCCCTGGGATTATTTCGTTTCAGTACACATTCCACGCTCGACTATCTCGAAAATTTCCCGGATGTGTACCGTTTTCGGATTCTGCGGAATATATTGATCAGAAGAACAGCCGCGGCGACTCCCGGACAGCAGGGCGCGGCGTCATCCCGAAGAGGATCGCTAGATGATCAGGGTAATTCTGGCTGACGATCACGCAGTCATGCGGGACGGATTGCGTCACATCCTGGAAACGGCCGGCGGTTTCGAAATCGTCGGCGAGGCGAGCGACGGCTCGGCCACGCTTGCGCTCGTCGAGCGCGGCGCCGCGGACGTGCTGCTGCTCGACCTGTCGATGCCCGCGCCGACCGGCATCGAGCTGATCCGGCTGGTGAAACACCACGCGCCGTCGCTGCGCACGCTGGTGCTGACGATGCATGCGGAGGCGCAGTACGCGGCGCGCGCGTTCAAGGCCGGCGCGACCGGCTACCTGACGAAGGACAGCGCGACCGCCGAGCTCGTCGAGGCGGTCGGCAAGGTGGCCGCGGGCGGCGTCTACGTGAGCCCGTCGGCGGCCGAGAGTCTCGCGCTCACGCTGCGCACGCCGGCCGCCGCGCTGCCGCACGAGCGGCTGTCCGCGCGCGAGTTCGACGTGATGCGCCGCATCGTCGCGGGCCAGACCGTCACGCAGATCGCGACCGAACTCGCGCTCAGCACGAAAACGGTCAGCACCTACAAGACCCGGATCCTCGAGAAGATGGACCTACCGCACGAAGCCGCGCTGGTCCGCTACGCGGTGCGCCACGAACTCGACCCCGGCGGCGACGCATGACCGCCGCCTTCCGCGTCCCGCCCTCATCGCCGCCCTCGCCCTCACCCGCGGACGACGACCCGGACGCGTCGCGCCTGTTCATGTCGTCGCTGCCGCCGGGCCGGCGCGAACGGCGGCTCGCGCTCGCGACCGTGCTCGTCTCCGCCGTGATCTTCACCGCGCTTGCACCGTTCGCCGGCAGGCCGCTTGCGCCGGGCTGGGCGTTCGTCCCCGTGTACCAGTCGGCGATCGTCGTCAACGACATGGTGACGGCCGGCCTGCTGCTCGGCCAGTACGCGATCCTGCGCCAGCGGCCGCTGCTCGTGCTCGCGGGCGGCTACCTGTTCACGGGTTTCATGGCCGGCACCCACATGCTGACCTTTCCCGGGCTGTTCGCACCGACCGGCCTGCTCGGCGGCGGCGACCAGACCACCGCCTGGCTGTACCTGTTCTGGCACGGCGGCTTTCCGCTGGCGGTCGCCGCGTACGCGCTGCTGCGCGCGAAGTCGCGTGCGCCGGGGCCGATCCCGGCCCCGCAGCGCCGCGCGGCGATTCCCGTCGGGCTGTGCATCGCGGCCGCGGTCGGCGCGACGGTCGCGCTCGCGCTGCTCGCGACGGCCGGCCACGACCTGCTGCCGCGCATCATGAACGGCAACCGGATGGCCGCGACGATGACGTACGCGATCACGGTCGTCTGGGGGCTGAACCTGGTCGCGCTGATGCTGATGTGGCAGCGGCGGCGGCGCCATTCCGTGCTCGACCTGTGGGTGATGACGGTGCTCGTCGCGTGGCTGTTCGACATCGCGCTGTCGTCGATGCTGAATCACGGGCGCTACGACCTCGGCTTCTACGCGGGGCGCGCGTACGGCCTCGTCGCGTCCGGTGTCGTGCTGTTCGCGATGCTGTTCGAGAACGGCAGGCTGCATGCGCAGACGGTGCGCGCGCTGGCCGGCGCGCGCTACCAGCATCTGCTCGTCGTGCAGAAGAGCGCGCAGCTGAACGACGCGAACGAACGGCTCGAACAACGCGTCGCCGCGCGCACCGCGCAACTGAGCGCGTCGAACCGCGACCTGCGGCGCGAAGTCGAGGACCGCGTGCGTGCCGAGCGGGCACTGCAGACGTCGCGCGAGGAGCTGCGCGAGATTGCCGCGATCAGCGCGAGCGCACGCGAAGCCGAGCAGCGCCGCATCGCACGCGAGCTGCACGACGAGCTCGCGCAGACGCTCGCGACGCTGAAGAACGATCTCGAATGGCTGCTCGACCGCGTGCCGCAGGACGATGCGCTGCTGGCGCGCAAGATCGCGGCGATGCACGCGCTGGCGCGCGGCGCGGTGGCCGCGACACGCCGCATCGCGTCGGACCTGCGCCCGCTGATGCTCGACGATCTCGGCTTCGCCGCGGCGATGCAGTGGCTCGTGGAGGATTTCCGGCACCGTCATGGCATCGCATGCACGCTGCACGTCGAGCCGCCCGAGCTGCAGCTCGACGAGCCTTACGCGACGGCGGTGTTCCGCATCGCGCAGGAAGCGCTCGCGAACGTCGCGCGGCACGCAGCCGCGTCGCATGCGACCGTCGAACTCGTGCATGCGAGCAATGCGCTCGAGCTGACGATTCGCGACGACGGCGCGGGTTTCGATCCCGGCGTGCCGCGCAAGTCGGGATCGTTCGGGCTGGTCGGGTTACGCGAGCGCGCGTATCTCGTCGGCGGCACGCTGCGGATCGCGACGACGCTCGGCGAAGGGACGACGGTCGAGGTCGAGATTCCGCTGGCGCCTGCGCAGGTGACGGTCGCGCATGGTGGGGATGGGGCGCCGCGCGGGTAGAGACTCAGTGAAGGCGGTGGTACGGGCGGGTGCCGCGATGATGCCCCGCCGCTGGCCGGTCAGTGGTAGTCGTCTTCACGTTGATGACGGACAGCGAGGATCGTGACCTGCTCCGCACTTTCGATCTCGAACAGCAGGACATAGCCTGATGTGCCAAAGGACACGATCAGTTCCCGCAGAAACGGATTGCCCTCGTCGATTTTGCGACACGTGAATGGGAACAGTCTCAGCATGGCGACGCCCCGTTCGATCGCCTCCAGCGCCCTCGCAGCGGCATCTACATCACGTTCGAGCAGATATCGATACAACCGCACCAGATCTTCACGTGCTGCGCGCGTATAGCGAACCGGGTAGCTCAATCAGCCGCCTTCGCTGCGCGAGCGGCGTTCAGCATGCTCTCGAGTTCGCTCTGCACCTCCGCCGCATCGACATATTCGCCGGTACGCCGCGCCTCGTCGCGAGACGCCAGACCGCGTGCGACAAACTCGTGCTGCAGGCGTCGACGCGCAATGCCATCGCGCAACGCCGACTCCATGAACGCGGACAGCGTCTCGTTTTCCGCAAGGACAGACTCCGCCTCTTCGCGCAATTTCGGATCGACCCGCAGTGCAGGCATCGTGGCTGTTTTCATTGCACACTCCATGCATTACATATGTAATGCATGGTACCACGCTGACCTCCTTGCGAACAGTCGGCCATTTGGACGGTCGGCTTACGAAGTTGTTTTCGCCCCATTTTCAAATCCCCGCGTGCAACGCCCGGTGACAGCATCGGCGTGGCGCTACAATCCTTCGCCATCACCGTCCCGCGTCCCTCGCGCGCCAATGCGCCAGCCAAACGCATCCCCCCTCCACCAAGATGAAAACTCTCCGCAACTACATACTCGCCTTCTGCGCGGTCGCAGGCGGCTGGCTGGCCGTATCGCTGCTGTGCTGGCCCATCCTGCTCGCACTGCAAGCGCTGACGACGACCGTATTCATCCCGCATCCGGCCGGCAGCTACATCGGGCTCGGGTTCGTATCGACCGCACGGCTCCTGGATTTTCCGACGAGCTTCGTGGGCGCGTTTTCGGTGCCGTTCATGAACATGCCGCTCGGGTTCATCGCGATCGCGTGGTGGTTCGCCGCGTGGTTGATCGTGCCGGCCGCCTACCGGCACTACCGCACCAAGCCGCGCGGCCGCGCGTCACGAGCGGTCGTGTGGCGCGCAGTGCGCCAGGGGCTGGTCACGACCGCCGTGCTGCTCCTCGTCGCGATACCCTTCCAGCGGCGCTACGAGATCGTCACACCCGATCACCTCTACGTCCGACACCTGTTCGACTGGCACGAGCGCGCGTATCCGCTCGCATCGCTGAAGGAGATCCACGTGGACGATCCCGGCACCAGCCGCGGCATCGTCACGTGGGACTTCATTTTCGACGGCGACAACCGCTTCACGACGACCGCCCCCGACATCCACGCGCTCAAATACCTGCTGTCGAACACGCACGCTACAGCCAACTTCACGGTCGTCGGGAACCAGTTGATGAAGCGGTAACACCGCGCGCCGTCACGCGCGCGCCGCCACCATCCCCCGTTCCGAGCGCGTCCACGCGACCAGCGCGCCGATCCCGAGCAGCGCGAGACACACGATCGGCACGATCATCGGGCCGAACGCCGTGCCCGTCACCTTGCCGGCAAACGGCATCAGGTTCTGGCTGAAGAAGCCGCCGAGGTTGCCGATCGAGTTGATTGCCGCGACGCTCGCCGCCGCCCGCGCACCGGTGAAGTAGCGCGGCGGCATCGACCAGAAGCACGGGTACAGCAGCGGGATGCATGCGCCACCGAGCACCAGCGCGATGAAGCGCAGCGGCGTCGACGGCAGCACGAGGCTCAGCAGGAAGCCCAGCGCGCCAAGCGCGGCAACGATCGCGATCGTGCGCAGGATGCTCTTCGCGCGACGCAGTTTCGCCGGCAGCCACAGCAGCAGCAACACCGCGAGCGCCCACGGCAGCATGCTCAGGAAGCCGTTCATGCTGCTCGACACGCCGAACGATTTCACGAGCGTCGGCAACCAGTACGTCACGCCGTACAGCGACGTCGACATCAGCATGTAGGTGGCCGCGAACAGCATCACGCGCGGATCGAGCAGCGCCTTCCACGGCTGCCCGTGCTCGGCTCGCGCGGGCTTCTCGCGTTCGAGCGCGGCCTCGACGATCTGCTTCTCGCGGTCGTCGAGGAAACGTGCGTCGCGCACCGACGCGGGCAGCACACGGAACACGACGATCGCGACGATCACCGCCGGGATGCCCGTCGCCACGAACACCCACTGCCAGCCCGCCAGCCCCCACACGCCGTTCAGGCTCAGCAACACGCCGCCGACCAGCGAGCCGAGCATGTTCGCGAGCGCGCTGCCGAGCGTGAAGATGCCGAGCACCTTCGCGCGGTAGCTCTGCGGGAACCACAGCGTCAGGTAGTAGATCACGCCCGGATAGAAACCAGCCTCGGCGATGCCGAGCACGAAGCGCAGCGCGCAGAACGCGGGCATCGACGTCGTGAAGCCCATCAGCACGGTGATGAGCCCCCACGTCAGCATGATCCGCGCGAGCCACACGCGCGCGCCGTAGCGATGCAGCGCGAGCGTGCTCGGCACCTCGAACAGCAGGTAGCCGATGAAGAACAGCGACGACGCGAGCCCGAACGCGGCCTCCGTCATCCCGAGGCTGTGCACCATCTGCAGCTTCGCGAAGCCGACGTTCTGCCGGTCGATGAACGCGATCAGGAACATCACGACGAGAATGGGCAGCAGGCGCCGCGCCATCTTCGACATGATGCGCTGCTCTTCGGCGGACGCGGGGTCCAGGGTTTCAGTGGCGTTCACTTGAGGCTCCTTGCGTGAAACGGTTGCATAGCGGTTGCGTATCGGTTGAATCGGCGCTGCGCGCGACAAGCGCACGGGCACGAGGTGTTTCGATGAAAGGGCGCGGCGGCATCAACCCGATCGATAGTCGTCGAGCATCGGCGCGAACATCTCGTGCCACGCCCGCGGCTTCGCCTTGATCGTGCCGGCCAGGTACAGGAATTCGACGTAGTCCATCAGCTGGTTCGGCAGCACCGAGAAGCGCGTGTCCGGCGCGGCGAGCATCCGCATCACGTCGTCGTGCGACACGCCGACGCCGGACGACGCCGCATAGAGCGCGGCCGCCGCGCGCGGGTCCTGCGCGATCAGGCGGTTCGCCTCGTCGAGCGCGCCGAGAAACGCGCTGGCCAGCGCCGGCTCCGTACCGACGAGCCGCTTCGGCGCGAACACGACATCGAGCGTCAGCGGGCCGAGCACGTCGACCGAACTCACGACGCGGTGGATGCCCGGCTGCCGCAGCTCGAGCGTCGAGAACGGCGGCGACGTGAAGTGCGCGGTGACGCCGTTCTCGCGGCGGATCAGCGCCTGCATCGCCTGCGGATGCGGCAGGTTCACGGTGATCGAATCGAGCTGCGCGAAATGCTTCGGGCCGAGCTGCCGGCTCGCGACCATCTGCAGCACCACCGCCGACAGCGACGTGCGGATGCCCGGCACCGCGATCCGGTCGGACGGCGTGAAGTCGCGCAGCGACACGAGGCCCGGCCGGTTCGCGTTCAGCGACAGCGACGTGGTCGACAGCCCGCTGATGCCGATCACCTCGACGTTCGGGATGCCGCGCGCCCGTGCCCACAGCTCGATGAAACCCGGCGCGCCGGCCCCGGCGAAATCGAGCGTGCCGGCCATCATCGCGTCGTTGACGGAATTGCCGCCGTCGAGCAGCACCCAGTCGACCGCGACGTCGCGCACGCCGTGGCGCGCCGCGTGCCGCTCGAACAGCCGCTGCTTCTCCATCACGAGCAGCGGCAAGTACAGCACGCCATAGCCTTTGGAAATCCGCACTGTGCGCGGCTTCGCGCGCACGAGCGCAGGCGCGGCGAGCACGCCGAGGCCGGCGGCGATCAACGCGCGGCGGCGCGGCGACGTCGTCATGCGCCGGCCTTCCCTGCACGCGCGGCACGAGCGGCAAACGCCAGGCGGCCGGGGCCCGCGTCGCCGCACCGGCGAGCGCCGGCCGGCGACGCGCTGCATCGCGCGTTCGGCGCACCCGTTTGCTGCTGCATGTTGCCGTCTCCTGTGGTTCTGGTATTAATGGCCGTCCTTGCATCGTCCGGCTCGACACAGGTTATCGACCGAGTCTGAGAAAATGCTGACATCCCGGCCCCGGGAAAACCCCTAACCCACCCACCTGCGAAACGGCACCATGCGCATTCTCGTCGTGGAGGACGATGCCGAAATCGGCGCGGCGATCCGCAACCGCCTGGCGCGGCTCGGCCATGCCGTCGATCTCGAAACCGACGGCGCGACCGCGCACGGGCTGCTGCGCGTCGAGCGCTTCGACCTCGTCGTGCTCGACGCGAACCTGCCCGGCATGGACGGCTTCACGGTGCTGCGCCACCTGCGCGCATCGGGCAGCACGACGCCCGTGCTGCTCATCACCGCGCGCTCGGCGATCGACGACCGCGTAAGCGGCCTCGGCCTCGGCGCCGACGACTACCTCGTGAAGCCGTTCGACTACCGCGAGCTCGATGCGCGCGTGCAGGCGCTCCTGCGCCGCAACAGCGGCCACGCGAACGACGTGTTGACGCTCGGCGGCCTCGTGATCGACCGCAGCAGCCGCCTCGCGGAACTCGACGGCCAGCCGCTGTCGCTGTCGCGCCAGGAATTCGCCCTGCTCGAGATCCTCGCGAGCCGCCCGCAGCGGATCTTCTCGAAGGACGAACTGCTGAACCAGCTGTTCAGCTTCGGCAACGAGCCGACCACGAACGCGGTCGAGCAATACGTGACCCGCGTGCGCAAGAAGCTGCAGGGCAGCTCGGTCGAGATCCGTACCGCGCGCGGGATGGGGTATCAGATTGCGGCGCACTGACTGGTTCCCGAAGACGCTGTTCGGGCGCACGCTGCTCTTCATCGCGCTCGTCGTCGCGACCGGCGCGCTCGCGCTCGCGGCGATCGCGCGCTACTACGCGGGCGTCGCGGCCGAACGCGCGTACGACCAGTTGCTTGCGGGCGCATCGATCCAGGTCGCGGAAAACCTCTACGTGCAGGGCGGCGTGCTCGCGCTGAATCCGCCGGTGGCCGCGCTGTCGACGCTGTCGCGCTACGACCTCGTCTACTACAAGGTGGTCGATTCGCGCGGCATCGTCGTGGCCGGCTACAACGATCTCGCGAGCCCCGCGACGCTCGCCGCCGCGAAACAGGGCCCCGCGTTCGCGAACGGCCTGTACCAGGGGCACCGGATCCGCACCGCGACCATCGCGCGCTACATGCCCGAGGAAAGCACGCCGGGCTGGGCGCTCGTGACGGTCGCGCAAACCACCAACGCGCGCCAGCAACTCACGAACGACATGAGTTTCAAGGTATGGACGCTGATCCTGCTGATGAGCGTGCTCGCAATCGGCGCGAGCGGCCTCGCGATCCGGCGCGGCCTGCGCCCGCTCGCGCAGATCGGCACGATCATCGCCGCGCGCGACCCGGCCGACCTGCGGCCGGTGGCCGTCGATACGCCGAGCGAGATCGACGCGATCATCGGGTCGATCAACGGGCTGATGCACCGCCTCGCCGAGCGGATCAACGCAATGCAGCGCTTCATCGCCGATGCCGCACACCAGATGCGCACGCCGCTCGCGCGGCTCGACGCGCAGATCGAGCTGCTCGACGGCGAAGCCGATCCCGCGCGCCACGCGGCACGGCTCGATGCGCTGCGCGCGACCTCTTCGGACGTCGGCCGGCTCACCGGCCAGCTGCTCAATCATGCGATGGTGATTCATCGCACCGAGGCCGTGCCGCTGCAGCCCGTCGACCTCGTCGCGCTTGCTAAGGACGTGCTCGGCCGCGCGATTCCGCTCGCGGGCGAGCGCGACGTGGCCGTCGCGTTCGCGAGCGATGCGCCGCTCGCGTGGATCGACGGCGACGCGATCAGCCTGCAGGAAGCGCTGTCGAACGTGCTGCACAACGCGCTGCTGCATGGTCATGCGGACGACATCGTCGTGTCGGTCGCGACGCAGGGCAACGCCGGCGATGCCGTGACGCTGACCGTCACCGACAACGGCCGCGGGATTCCACCCGAGCACTGGGATGCCGCGCTGCAACCGTTCGTGCGGATCACGCCGGACGGCAGCGAGCGGCGCACCGGGTCGGGACTCGGGCTCGCGATCGTGCAGGAAGTGATGAAGGCGCACGGCGGGCGCGTCGGGTTTGCGTTTCCCGAGGCCGGCGGGTTTGCGGTGGTGTTGACGTTTCCGCGTGCGGCGGGGAGCGGCGCAGCGCAGGCGTGAGCGGCGGACTGCGCCGGTTCGGTCGCGTGCGCAGCGGGACCTCAATCGTCGGTGCCGTCCTCGAAGCGGTTGCGTTCCACGTGCCGCTCCACCACCCGGTCCAGCTCGTCGTACTGACGATCGCAGAACAGCCGGCACAACGTGTCGACGTCGGTACGCTTCCTGACGTCGATCGTATCGACGTGCTGCTCCAGCTTGCCTTTGCCGATCCCGAACAGCCCCTTCTTCATCCGCATCGAGACGGCATTCAGCTGGAAGCCGTCCGCATGCGCATCGCGCAGCGCGGTCACCCACAACTCCCGCTGATCGTCGACATGCTGCAGCACGAGGGCCGGCAACGGGCCGTCCTGCGTGGTGTCCCATTCGGCATGCTGCGCCGCCCACGGAAACGCATCGAACGCCTGCATGAACGACGCGTAATCCGTCGCGCCCTGCGGATCCAGTTGCTTGAAATCGTAGCCGACTTTCTGAACGGAATAGGTCAACATGGTGCGGCGCTCCCGGTGGCGGTGATGGCGACTGAGCGCCAATCTACCTGACAATCCCGCGTCTATCACCGCTTTTTTGCCCCACCGCCCCACCCGCTACGCCGCCACCGCCTCCCCGCCGAGATACGCGTCGCGCACACGCTCGTCGTCGAGCAGCGCCTTCGCGGGCCCTTCGAGCACGACGCGCCCCGTCTGCAGCACGTACCCGTAATGCGCGATCTCCAGCGCGAGGCTCGCGTTCTGCTCGACCATGAACACGGTCACGCCCTGCCGGTTGATCGCGTCGATCAGTTCGAGCACCTTGTCGACGTAGAGCGGCGACAGCCCCATCGTCGGCTCGTCCATGCAGATCAGCTTCGGCCGCGCCATCAGCGCCCGCGCCATCGCGAGCATCTGCTGCTCGCCGCCCGACAGCGTGCCCGCGCGCTGCGTCAGCCGCTCGCGCACGCGCGGAAACAGGTCGAGCACACGCTCGTAGTCCTCCGCCACCGCCGCACGGTCGCCACGCGTGTACGCGCCCATCAGCAGGTTCTCGCGCACGCTCATGTCGCCGAACAGCCGCCGCGCCTCGGGCACGGCCGCGATCCCGCGCCGCACGCGCTGCGGCGTGGCGAGCGCCGTCACGTCGTCGCCGTCGAAACGCACGACGCCGCGGCGCGGCCGCATCAGCCCGAGGATCAGCTTCATCGTCGTCGACTTGCCGCTCGCGTTGCCGCCGAGCAGGCTGACGATCTGCCCGCGGCCGACTTCGAAGTTCACGTCGAAATGCACCTGCACCGGCCCGTAGAACGTGTCCAGGTGTTCGAGTTTCAGCAGCGCGTCGGTCATGGTCGTGTCGGGTCCGGAAGAAAGTGCCGTCATGCGGCCGCCTTTGCCGTGCGGTCGGCCGGCGCGCCGCCCGCATGCCGGCGGCCGAGGTACGCCTCGATCACGCGCGGATCGTGCCGCACGTCGCGCGGCGCGCCTTCGGCGATCTTCACGCCGTTGTCGAGCACCATCACGCGGTCGGACACGCGCATCACGAGTTCGAGCTTGTGCTCGATCAGCAGGATCGTCAGGCCGCGCGCCTTCAACGACTGGATCAGCTGCAGCATCTCGGCCGTCTCCGTCTCGTTCATCCCGGCCGTCGGCTCGTCGAGCAGCAGCAGGCGCGGATGCAGCGCGAGCGCGCGGCCGATCTCCACACGCCGCCGGTTCGCATACGACAGGCTGTGCGCCGGATGATCGATGCGCGGCGTCAGCCGCTCGCCGAACCCGGCGACGATCGCGCGCGCCTCGTCGCGCAGCGCGGCTTCCTCGCGCCGCACCGCCGCGGGCCGCACGAGCGCGCGCAGCACCTCGGCCGCCGCACCCAGCGCGGGCCAGCCCGGCCGCGCCGCGCGCAGCCGCGCATGCGCGCCGATCAGCACGTTGTCGAGCACGCTCAGATTGCCGAACACGCGGCCGTGCTGGAACGTGCGCGCGATGCCGAGCGTCGCGAGGCGCTCGGGCGCGGTGCCCGTGATGTCTCGGCCGTCGAACGTCACGCGGCCGGCATCGGGCCGGTCGGCGCCCGCGATCAGGTTGAACAGCGTCGATTTGCCCGCGCCGTTCGGGCCGATCACGCTCAGCAGTTCGCCTTCTGCGAGTGACAGGCTCGCGCCGTCGAGTGCGGTCACGCCGTCGAAGCGACGCGTCAGGCCCTGCACGTCGAGTAAAGGTCGGTTGGTGGTCATCGCATTCCTCCTCACACCGTGCCGAGCAGGCCCTGCGGCCGGAACCGGACCAGCAGCAACAGCACGAGGCCGTAGATCAGCATCCGGTAGTCGGCCGCCCAGCGGAACAGCTCGGGCAGCCCGATCAGCGCGATCGCACCGACGATGCCGCCGAGCACGTTGCCGAGCCCGCCGAGAATCACCATCGTCAATGCGAGGATCGACACCTGCGAATCGAAGGTCTGGTGGTTGATATAGCTGTACAGGTGCGCGGCGATCCCGCCGCTCACGCCGGCCGCGACGCCGCCGACCGCGAACGCGATCGCCTTGTAGCGGTTCGGGGCGATGCCGTGCGCACGCGCGGCGACGTCGTCCTCGCGCACCGCGCGCAGCGTGCGGCCGAGATGCGAACGCAGCAGCCGCACCTGCACGAGCGCGAACCCGACGAGCACTGCGAACGTGAACCAGTACGCGGCACGCGCAGTCGTCGCCCACGGCAGCGGCGCGATGCCGGTGATGCCGAGCGGGCCGCGCGTGAGGCCGTCCCAGTTCAGGATCACGAGGCTCACCACTTCGCCGATGCCGAGCGTCGCGATCGACACGTAGTGCCCGCGCAGCCGGAACGCCGGATACACGAGCAGCGTGCCGAGCACGGCGGTGATCACGCCCGCGCACGGAATCGTCACGGCCGGCGACCAGCCGAGATCCGACGACAGCAGCGCCGACGCATACGCGCCGATCACGAGCAGCGCCGCGTGGCCGAGCGAGATCTGCCCGACCGTGCCCGCCACCAGCGTGAGGCTCAGCGCGAGCAGCCCGTACAGCCACGCGTTGGTCAATGTCTGCAGCACGTATGGCGACGCGCCGAGCCACGGCAGCACGGCCGCCGCCACGACCAGCGCGACGAGTACCGGGCGCGGCACGCGCACGGCCTTCGCGGCCGCGAGGAAAGTGCCCGTCATCGGCTCGGGCGGCAGCGCGCGGTTCGCGCTGAACAGCCCGTTCGGCCGCCACACGAGGAACACGATCAGCAGCCCGAACGCGAACAGGTCGCGGTAGCTGGTGCCGAACAGCGCGACGCCGTAGCTTTCGACGAGACCGAGCAGCAGGCTGCCCGCGATCGCGCCCGGAACGTTGCCGAGCCCGCCGATCAACAGCGCGACCACGCCCTTCAGCGTGGCCTGGAAGCCCATCGCCGGATCGATGCTGTTGTAGTACATGCCGACCAGCAGCCCGCTCACGCCGCCGAGCGCGCACGCGATCGCGAACACGGTCTGGTTCACCCGGTCGACGTCGACGCCCATCTGCAGCGCCGCGTCGCGATCCTGCGCGGTCGCGCGCACGGCCCAGCCGAGCCGCGTGAAGCGCAGGAAGCCGTACAGCAGCGCGGCCGCCGCGATGCCGATGCCCGCGATCAACAGGTCGAGCGAGCCGAGCGTCGCGCCGGCGATCCGCACGTGCCAGTCGGGCAGCGGCGTCGGCACCGCGCGCGGGTCGGCGCCGAACGCGAGCTGCGCGAGCTGGTCGAGGATGAAGCTGATGCCGATCGTCGCGAGCAGCGGCGCGATGCGTGCCGCATGGCGCAGCGGCCGCAGCCCGATGCGCTCGATCGCGATGCCGAGCGCACCGCAGCCGACGACGACCGCCGCGAGCGCCGCCGGTAGCGGCAGCCCGAAGCGCGTCAGGCACAGCCAGCCGATGAACGCGCCGACCATGTAGACCGAGCCGTGCGCGAAGTTGATCAGGTGCGACACGCCGAAGATCAGCGCGAGTCCGACCGCGAGCAGCGCGTAGATGTTGCCGACGATGAGGCCGTTGAGCGTGTAGTCGAGCCAGGAAGCCATCACGATGCGTCCGTTACATGCATGCTGTTCAGGGCCGGGCTCAACGCGCGGCGAGCTGCGGTTTCGCGCCGTCCCACAGCGCCCACTGCCCCTGCTTCACGACCAGATACACGGTGCGTGCGCCCGCGACGCGGCGCGTCTGCGGATCGAAGCGCACCTTGCCGAAGATCACGCTCGGCACGTCGCTGATTTTTGCGAAGCCGTCGTGCGCGGCCTGGCGCGTCGTGCCGTAGCGGCGCAGCACTTCCGCCGACAGGATCAGCGCATCGTATGCACGCGCAACGAACGAATCGGGATCGGCGTGGAATTTCGCGCGATAACGCTGCACGAACGCCTGCACCTCGGGGCGCGGTTCGGCCGGGAAGAAGTTCGATTCCGTATAGACGCCTTCAACGGCCGTGCCGCCCAGTTCGAGGAACTTCGGCGAGTACACCGAACCGACCGCCGCGATCGGCAGCGTGAGCCCCGATGTACGCGCCTGGCGCACGATCTGCGCACCGTCGGCGTAGTACGAGATCAGCACGATCGAATCGGGCTTCGATTCGCCGATGCGCACGAGCGTCGAGCGGAAATCCTTCTCCGCCGGCTGATAGCCTTCGGCCGCGACGACCTGCGCGCCGAGCCCCGTCACGGCCTTCGCGAAGATGTCCTTGCTGGTGCGGCCCCAGTCGGTGTTCAGGTACAGCACCGCGATCCGCTTGAAGCCGAGTTCCTTCACCGCGTAGCGCGCGAGCAGCGGCTGCTCCTCGGCCTGGCTCAGCGCGGTGCTCCACAGATAGTCACCGCCCTTCGTGAAATCCGGATGCGAGTTGGTGAAGCCGAACTGGATCAGCTGCCCGCGCTGGTAGATCGGTGATGCGGCCATCGACGTCGCGCTCGAGAAGTCGCCCAGCTCGATCGCGATGCGCGGATCGGCGACGAACTTCTGCGCGATCGCCACCGCCTGGCGCGGGTCGCTGCGGCTGTCCTGGAAGTCGACGGCGAGCGGCCGGCCGTGAATGCCGCCGCTGCCGTTGATCTCGTCGAGCGCGAGATCGAAGCCGCGCTTCCATTGTTCGCCGTACTGCGCGTCCTGGCCCGTGAGCGGACCGCTCACGCCGATCACCACCGGCTCGCCCGACACGCCTGCCGCGAGCGCACCGCCCGTCGACAAGCCCCATGCGGCAGCGAGCGCCGCCACCGTGCCCAGCACGCGCCGCCATGCGCCGCGTGCGTCGTTCCCCGAAACGTTCATGCGTCCCCCAGCTTCAGTCAGTCGAAAAGAGTGAGGGCATGTAACCACCCGGTTCAGGACGATCCAACGAAGTTTTGCGCATATCGATATCGTGCGCGGCGCGAAGGGGTTGCTGCTCGCGAACGCTCGTCTGCACACCCTGCGTCGCGCGATGTGAAGGCATGCATCGCATCGCTTTGATTCGATTGGTGTTTCGTTCACGGCGCCGATCGCAACCCGCGTTCAAGCACGCGCGATCGTCTATCGCAACGATCGGGCGCTTCGCAGCTTTCGCGCTGTCGATAGCAAAAATCATTATATGAATCACGCATGCTCACACTCCTACAATGCGCAAATCGCATCATCGGAAGGTGTCATGGAGCTGCATCAACTCGAAGCCTTTTCCGCGGTCATGTCGGCAGGTAGCGTGACCGGCGCGGGCGAACTGCTCGGCCGGTCGCAGCCGGCCGTCACGCGGCAGATCCAGGAGCTCGAAGCCGATCTCGGCTACGCGCTGTTCGACCGGCACGGCCCGCGCGTCACGCCGACGCGGCGCGCATTCCTGCTCTACGAGGAAGTCGAACGCTCGCTGGTCGGCCTGCGTGCGATCGAGGCGCGCGCCCGGGCGCTCGGCGATGAAAGCGCCGAGCCCGTGCGCATCGCGGCAACCCCTTCGCTCGCGGCCACGCTCGTGCCAGCCGCGCTCGCCGCGCTGCCTGACGATGCGCAGGCGCCCCACTACCAGTTGCGCAGCGAATCGGCCGAGCATGTCGTGCACGAGGTGCTGGCCGGCACGGCCGATGTCGGCGTCGTCACGCTGCCGATGGCGCACGCGGGGCTCGACGTGCACTGGATCGCGCAGACGCCGTGCGTGGCCGTGCTGCCCGCCGGCGATCCGCTCGCGGCGCAGCCGCGCATCGCGCTGCGCGACCTCGCGCGCCGCCGCATCGTGACGGTCGCGAACCGCCACCGGCTGCGCCAGCGGATCGATGCGGCATTCGCGGCCGCGCGGGTCGATGCACGCGTGTTCATCGAAACCAATGCGTCGCTGAATGCGGTCATGGCCGCGCGTGCAGGCATCGGGATCGGCATCGTCGATCCGGCCACGGGCGTCGCACTGCCGGTGGAGGGCGTCGTCGCGCGCCCGCTCGACGTCGACATCCCGTTCGCGTTCGGCGTCGCGACGCCGGCCGGCAAGGCACGCACGTCCGCCGTCGATGCGTTGCTCGACGCGCTGCACCGTACGACGCGCGCGCTGCTCGACGACGTGATCTTCCACGACGCCGCCGCGCACGACGCGCTGCTGCGCGGCGACCGGCTGCGCGCCGAGCGTGCGCCGCGTGCGGCAACCCGCACGACGCGTGCACGCCGGACCCGCCCGGAGGCGGCATGACAACGACCGATCAATTGCACGCACTCGAAGCCCGGCTCGCGCAAGACCTGCGCTGGCTCGACCTGCCCGCTCCATCGTGGGTGCCGCCGCGTGAGGCCGACGGCACACGCGTGCTCGACGTCGCGATCGTCGGCGGCGGCATGGCCGGGCTTGCGGCTTCCGCCGAACTGCGCCTGCTCGGCATCGACAACCAGTGCGTGATCGACCGCGCGCCGGCCGGCTACGAAGGTCCGTGGGTCACGTTCGCGCGGATGGACACGCTGCGCTCGCCGAAGCAGCTCGCGGGGCCCGCGCTCGGCCTGCCCGCGCTGACGTTCCGCGCGTGGTTCGAAGCGCAATACGGCCGCGACGCCTGGGACGCGCTCTACAAGATTCCGCGCACGCAATGGATGGACTACCTGCGCTGGTACCGGCGCGTGCTCGACCTGCAGGTGCGCAACGACACCACGCTCGTCGCGCTGCGCCCGCGCGACGACGGCTTGCTCGCACTCGACGTGCGCGGCAACGGCGAAGCGCAGACGCTGCTCGCGCGGCACGTGGTGCTCGCCACCGGCCGCGACGGGCTCGGCGGCCCGTACGTACCGCCCGTCGCGCAACGCGCGCCGCGCACGCGCTGGGCCCATTCGTCCGAGCCGATCGATTTCGCGGCGCTCGCGGGCAAGCGGGTCGGCGTGGTCGGCGCGGGCGCATCCGCATTCGACAATGCGGGCACCGCGCTCGAAGCCGGCGCCGCACGCGTCGACCTGTTCTTCCGCCGCGCGGACATTCCGCGCATCAACAAGCTGACGGGCATCGGCAGCCCGGGCCTCGTGCACGGCTACGCCGATCTCGACGACACGACGAAATGGCGCTTCATGCATTACGCGCTGACGTCGCAAACGCCGCCGCCGCGCGACAGCGTGCTGCGTGTGTCGCGCCACGCGCAGGCGCATTTCCACGCGAACAGCCCGATCGAGACGCTCGCCGGACACGCGGATGGACTCGATGTGACGACGCCGCGCGGGCGCTACACGGTCGACTTCCTGATCTTCGCGACCGGCTTTCATTCGGACTGGACGACGCGCGCGGAATTCGCGTCGTTCGGCGCGCAGGTGCGGCGCTGGAAGGATCGTTACCGACCGGAGCCGGGCGCGTGGATCGACGAGCTCGCCGAGTCGCCCGATCTCGGCCCCGCGTTCGCGTTCCAGGAACGCGAGCCCGGCGCGTGCGCGGCCATTACGCGGATCCACTGCTTCAACCATGCCGCGAGCCTGAGCCACGGCAAGCTGTCCGGCGATATCCCGGCCATCAGCGCGGGTGCCAAGCGGCTCGCGTGCGGGATTGCGAGCCGGCTGTTCGACGCGGACCGCGATCGCCACTACGACGCACTCGTCGCGTATGCAAACGCGGAACTGCAAGGCGACGAATGGCACGATGCCGACGCATGAACACGCGTCCATCGATCACATTGACGACGAAGGAAACCCGAAACGATGACTGAATCCATCACGCCGGCCGATGCGCCGGACACTATCGACGCGGTGGCCGGCCTGCGCGATGGCGACGCCGTCGCCGCGCTGCGTCGCGCACGCGACAAGGTGCTGCGCCATACGCGGCTGAGCGAAGCGGCGCTGTTCGATCCCGCGTTGCCCGATCTTTCGTTGATCGAACGACTGCACGCGGCGCGGTATGTTGCAGAAAAATCAAACGCTCGCGTGCTGGCCGACACCTATCGCGCACGACTGCTCGATGCAGGCGGCACGCTCGACGATATCGCCCGCGCAAACGCCGATGCATTCGACACCTTGCCCCGCCGCCTCGGCGCGATCCTGTCGCATGCACGCCTGCTGACGCACTCGCCGGTCGATGCACGGCCATCCGATCTCGACGCGCTGAAGTCGGCCGGGCTCACGACGCCCGCGATCGTCGCGCTGTCGCAGCTCGTGGCGTTCGTCGCGTATCAGTTGCGCGTCGCGGTGGCCGCGCAGGCGCTTCAGGCACGTGCTGCAACGGAGGCCGCATGACGACGACCACTCACGGCTTCACGTCCGACACGCTCGGCTGGCGGGCATGGCTCGACACCGTGTCGCTCGATGCCGCGACGCCCGATCAGTTGGCCGTGCTCGAAGCGAGCCACTCGCAAGCGAAGACGTCCGACTATTACCTGCTGCTCGTCCATCTTCCCGAGATCCTGCGGCAACGCTCGGGCGTCTTCAACGCGATCATGTACGGCCCCGGCGGACTGTCGCGCGCGGAGCGCGAACTGGCGAGCACGGCCGTGTCGCGCGTGAACGGCTGCGTGTACTGCGCGTCCGTGCATGCGCAGCGCTTTACCCAGCTCGCGAAGCGCACCGATGCGATCGAGCAGGTGTTCGACGATCCGGCGACGGCCGGCACGACGGCGCGCGAACGCGCGATCATTCGCTACGCGATTGCGCTGACGGAGCGGCCCGACACGGTCGACGCGGGCGATATCGCCGCGCTGGAAGCCGAAGGGCTGACGCATGAGGAGATTCTCGACCTGTCGCACGCGGTCGCGATCTTCGCGTGGGCGAACCGGTTGATGCTGACGCTGGGCGAGCCGGTGTTTGCGGAATCGGCGGCCAGCGCCTGACCCTTCCGGGGCGCTGACCTGACGTGAACCGGCGGGCAAGGCTGCGCCGGGTCTCACGCCCAGGCGCGTCGCCTAGGGTCGGGCATGGCGAGCTTTCGGCATGCCCGTCAGAACACGCCCGGAATCAGTCGATATCGAACCTGCGACTTGTACGCACGATAAGCTTCGTCTTCCGACAGCACACGTTCCTCCAGCACGATTCTCCCGATCTGCAACAGCATCCAGGCGCCGATCGTGACCAGGTTTCGGGTACTGAAATTGCTGAGCAGGAAACCGATTTCAGACAGCAGGTAACCGGCATAGATCGGATGACGCACGAAGCGGTACGCACCGGACGACACGACCCCGCGGTTGGCCGGCAGCAGACCGAACGAGCGCCCCAGCGACAGCTTGGCGAACAATTGCCACACAATCCCGATAATTTGAAAGCCGCCCCCGGCCCACTCCGGAATCAGGTGGGTACTGGCGGTCAGTTGATAGGCGAGGCAATAGAACGAACCGCCGATCGCAGAGCACACCGAGACGGGATGCCAGTCCCGTCGTCTGGGCAATTTTGCAAAAGCCGAGAATCCGACGGTCAGTACGGCGGAAACCAGCAGCAGGATCAGCGTGATCCGGCCCGGGTTCACTCGCCACTGCAGATAGATCGCATAGGCAAACAGGCCCAGCACCGTCACCGAACACACGCGAGCGCCGAGCTCGATCAGATTGATCCGCTCCGATTCGTCGCTGGCCGTCGCGTGCCCTGCCGGCGTACCTGGCGCGCACGTTCCCCGTCCCCTTGCATCCCGTATCGCTTGTGCCATGTTATTGATTTGTAATTTATTAAGGACTTTTGCATTACCTCGCATTACCGTTTCAGACTAGCACGCCCGCTCGACTACCGAGTGGCAAAGTTTTGACTTTCTGACATTCATTAGCGTAATTCCCGAGCCATGGGTCAAACCAGGGCCTGCCCGGCGGTTCACGGCTCGTATCGTGCGCCGCGCGGACAGGATCATCTACGTCGTGCGCAAACGATTGGCTGTTACGCCGGGTGAAACACCGGCCCGCTTTCAGCTCGCGATGTCGTGATTGAAATCGAAATCGGACAACGGCGCGACGCGGCACATTCCGCGCCGACCGCCTTGATTCGCCACCGCTACGTGACCGATCCAGCCGCGGCCGGGCGCTTTGGCGGCAATGCAGCCAGCTCGCCCCGCCCGCATCACGCCTTGTGCGTCGACAGCAAAATGCTCGTCTCGGTATTCGCGATCCCGTCGATCAGCCGGATCGCGCCGAGCACGCGATCGAAGTGCTCGAGCGAATCGGCATGCAGTTCGGCGACGAGATCCCAGCGCCCGTTGGTGCTGTGGATCGACGCGACGTTCGGATGCCCGCGCAGCACCTTCACCACTTCCGCGCCGCGATTGCCCTGCACGGCGATCGACATCAGCGCGCGGATCCGGTGCCGTTCGGCCGCCGGCTTGAGCCGCACCGTATAGCCGACGATCACGCCGTGCTTCTCCAGCCGCGTCAGCCGGTTCTGCACGGTTGCGCGCGCGACGCGCAATTCCTTCGCCAGCGCGACGACGGGCAGTCGCGCGTTGTCGCGCAGCAGCGCGATGAGCTGCCGGTCGACGTCGTCGAGCGTGATCATGAACGAGCCTTCCTGTTGAACGTGAACCGGCCGCCAGCGTGCCGGAGTTTTCGCCTATCGACCCGCGCAACTTGGTCAAACCGCCATATCAGGCCAGCAATTTGCAAAGTCTATCGATAAATCTGCCACTTTTGCCGTCTTTTTGTTGGCTCGACTCGCCGAAATAATGACGCTATCGACCGGCGAGATGTGCCGCACCGCCGCTTCCAGCAAGCCGGAACGCGCGCCGAAGCACCGCGCGGTCGACCAGAACGCCAGGGACACCCGTACCGGCACTGAGCATATGGAGACAAACGCATGACCCGCTTCCTCGACGTTCCCGCCACCGCCCGACTGATCGCCCAGACCGGCGTCACGACGTTCCTCCGCGAGCTCGTCGACGCGCTGCGCGCCGATTACCTGCACTGGGCCGACTTCGACAAGTCGCCGCGCGTCGCGTGCCACTCGCGCGACGGCGTGATCGAACTGATGCCCGTCGCGAACGCATCGCTGTTCGCGTTCAAGTACGTGAACGGCCACCCCGTCAACGCCGCGCGCGGGATGCACACGGTGATGGCGTTCGGCGCGCTCGCCGAAGTCGATACCGGCTACCCGCTGCTGCTCGCCGAACTCACGCTGACCACCGCGCTGCGCACGGCGGCGACGTCGGTGCTCGCCGCGCAAGCCCTCGCCCGCCCCGATTCACGGACGATGGCGCTGATCGGCAACGGCGCGCAGAGCGAATTCCAGGCGATCGCGTTCCACACGCTGCTCGGCATCGACGAAATCCGTGTGTTCGACGTCGATCCGCACGCGACCGACAAGCTCGTGCAGAACCTCGCCGCCTACCCGGCGCTGCGCGTGGTGCGCGCCGCGTCGACCGCCGACGCCGTGCGCGGCGCCGACATCGTGACGACCGTCACCGCCGACAAGGCCTACGCGACGATCGTCACGGCCGACATGATCGAACCCGGCATGCACCTGAACGCCGTGGGCGGCGATTGCCCGGGCAAGACCGAACTCGAGGCCGGTGTGCTGCAGGCGGGCCGCGTGTTCGTCGAATTCGAGCCGCAGTCGCGCATCGAGGGCGAGATCCAGCAGATGCCGGCCGACTTCCCCGTCACCGAGCTGTGGCGCGTGCTGCAGGGCGAGACGACCGGCCGCGAACGCGCGGACGAAGTCACGGTGTTCGACTCGGTCGGCTTCGCGCTCGAGGATTACTCGGCGCTGCGCTACCTGTATGCGCTCGCGCAGCAGCACAACGCGGGCGTCGAGATCGCGCTGATTCCGCCGGCCGTCGACCCGAAGAACCTGTTCGCGCTGATCGACGACCCGGCCGCGATCGCGCAGGGTCACGCGGCGCACGTGACCGAAGCCGTCGCCGCGTTCGCGCGCTGACCGTCATCCCCGGGCGGGCCGTGCGCCGCCCGGCCCGTTGCCTTTCGTTCCTGCCTTCCATGAATCTCGTATCGATCCAGGCACCGGCCGCCGTCGTGATGATCCGGCCGCACCGCTTCCGGCCGAACCCGCAGACCGCGGCCGACAACGCGTTCCAGCGCACGGCGACCGGCGGTGGCACACCAGACGCATCGTCGGTATCGGCCGCCGCGCGCGACGAAGTCACGGCCGCCGCGCGGACGCTCGCCGATGCGGGCGTGCGCGTGCACGTGTTCGACGACCACGGCGAGCGCGACACGCCCGACTCCGTGTTCCCGAACAACTGGTTCTCGACGCATCCGGGCGGCCACGTCGCGCTCTATCCGATGTTCAGCGCGAACCGGCGCCGTGAGCGGCGCGCGGACGTGATCGAGATGCTGAAGGCCGAGTACCGCGTGCAGGACGTGATCGACTACTCGGGCCTCGAATACGACGACGTGTTCCTCGAAGGCACCGGCGCGATGGTGCTCGACCACGTCGCGCGGATCGCGTACACCGCGCGTTCGCGCCGCGCCGATCCGGTCGCGCTCGAGCGCTTCTGCACGAACTTCAATTTCGAGCCGATCTGCTTCGATACGGCCGATGCGAACGGAAAGCCGATCTATCACACGAACGTGATGATGAGCGTCGCGACCGAGTTCGCGATGGTCGGCCTCGAACTCATTCCCGACCGCCGTCGTCGTGACGAGATCGCGCAACGGCTGGCCGAAACGGGCCGCACGGTGATCGCGCTCGATGCCTCGCAGATCGCGAATTTCGCGGGCAATACGCTGGAATTGTCGGGCAAGGAAGGGCGTGTGCTCGCACTGTCGCGGCGCGCGTACGACTGCCTCACGCCGGTACAGCGCGCGACGATCGAGCGTTCGGCACGGCTGCTGCCGCTCGATGTGCCGACGATCGAACTGGCCGGCGGATCGGTGCGCTGCATGCTGGCGGGGATTCATCTGGCGCGGCGGGCGGTGGCGCCGAACGTGATAGCCGCGGAATTGGCCGCATCGCCATGCGAGACGATCCCACGGATGTGACCGACGGGCTCACAACGCACAAACGGCTGCCGATGCGATGCAACGGCAGCCGTTTGCGTATTCGAAGAACGTTGAATCGGCGAGCGCCGGCCCGCATCGGCAACGCCGCGCAATGCTCCGGTATCCGAATGATGCCGGAGCACACCGGGCTGCTCACCCCGCCAGCAACTTCAACCCCGCCGGCAGCGTTTCGCCGAACACGCGCACCGTGTCGGCTTCGTCGAACGCGATCGCCTCGCGCACCATGTCGATCCACGCCGCCGATGCATTCGCGGCCGACAGGCGCTTGATCACGGCCTGGCGTGTGTCGTCCGGCAAATCGCGCGAACGGTCTCCGGTCATCCGCGCGATCTGCGCGGCCGCGAACGCCGCCGGCTCGACCTGTTTCCAGTCGAGCGCGAACAGCGCATCGAGCCAGCCGGTGGCGACGTCCGCCGGCACGACGCTGTGCGCGCTGCCGTAGAACGGCCGGCGCGCACCAATGCGTCCGAGTGCCCACGCGCACAGCGTGCGCTCGGCCGGCTTCTGCAATTGCGCGATCAACCGCTCGGCCAGCTCGACCTTGCGTTCGACGGGCAGCCGTTCGAGCGACGCGGACAATCGCGTCATGTCGGCCGGCCCGACCTTGCCCGGATCGAACGGCAGCTTGCGCCGCTTGTCGTCGGTCGGTTCGAGGAACGCGATCGCGTCGCGCACCTGCGTCTGCGCGTCGTCGTCGAGGCCGCCGGCCACGCGCCGCCACAACGTCCACCACTCCGACCACACCTGAGCGTCGGTCACATACTGAATCCCGTCGTCGAACAGCGGCCACAGCTGCTCGATGCGCCATGCATCGAGCGGATGCCCGAAGCCCGGACGCAGGCAATAGCCGGCCAGGTTCAGCCACGCACGTTCGTGATCGGCCGAGCGCCGGCGGCGCCGCGCGCGTGCCAGCAACGCGTCGAACAATTCACGCGCGAGCGCGACGTCCCACTCTTCGCGCGCACCGAGCACCTGCTCGAGCTGCGCGCGCAGCCGGCGCGTGTCTTTCGGCGTGACACCGGCGGCCTTGCTGCCGAACGAGCGCTCGATGAGTTCGAGCGCCTGGTCGAGCCGCGGATGGCGCGCGAGCGCAGCGTCGTCGCCCTGCGCGGGCGTATCGCCGCGCAACTGGAATTCGAGCCGCCAGCGGCGCGCCGCATCGTCGGTCGCGATGCAGTGCATTTCGAGCGTGCCGACTTCCGTCAGCGACGCGGTGAGCTTCACCGGGGTTTCGCGCGCATCACCGCCCGCTTTCGCGTCGACGACCGTCGCGATCGGCGGAAGTCGCACGAAATCGCCGCCGTCGAGATCGACGAGATCGCCGGGCCGATACGCGGTGTCGGCCACCGTCGACACGAGGTGGAAACGCACCGGCTGCCCGAGTTGCAGCGCGAACGTGCGATCGTCGAGCCGGATCTCGTGGCCCTCCTCCGTGCCGCGCGGCAGCAGGCACACGCCACGCGCGGCCGCGCCTTCGACGCCATCGTCGAGCACGAGGAAATAGCTGCGCGCGGACCCGCCGCCGATGCGCGGCGCATACCCGGCGCGCGCGAGCCCGTAGGCCACCGCGCCGCGCGCGACCGCGACGTCCGGATGCGCGTTGTGCAGCACGTCGAGCGGCGCACCGCGCCACGCGCCAAGCGTCTGCGCGAGACGGCCGGCGAGCGCGCCCGCGCGGAACACGCCGCCGTTGAGCAGCAGCGTGTCGGGCAGCGGGCCTTCCGCATGCCGGTTCAGGAACGCGGCGACGTGCCGCGTGACGGCCGCGTCGCTCGCATACGGCAGCCCGCATTCGACGATCGCGGCGCGCGCACGGCGCGGCAGTTCGCCGGCTTCGACCTGCGGAAAGAAACCGTCGACGACGATCTGCTCGACTTCCTGCCGCGTCAGCTCGGCCGAACGCGCGCCACCGACAAGCTTGCTGCCCGCGCCGAGCAGCGTGACGTTGACGGATTCGGGGGCATCGTCGCCGAGCAGCCGCTCCTTCGCGGCACGGCAACGCTCGACGAGCTGCGACAGGCTCGCGGCGGACAGCCGCGTGCCGGGCTCGGTCAGCCGCGACTCGACCAGGCGCGCGAGCGCGAGGTCCATGTTGTCGCCGCCGAGCATCAGGTGGTTGCCGACGCCTACGCGCGTGAACGTCGGCTCGCCGTCGCCGCCCGGCGCGACATCGACGAGCGTGAGATCGGTCGTACCGCCGCCGACGTCGCAGATCAGCACGCGGCGCGCAGCGGCAAACGTCTCGCGCAGCGTGTCGCGCTGCCCGTACAGCCAGTCGTAGAACGCGGCCTGCGGCTCTTCCAGCAGCCGCAGCGCGGGCAGCTTCGCACGCCGCGCGGCCTCGACCGTCAGCGCACGCGCGCCATCGTCGAACGATGCGGGCACCGTCAGGATCACGTCCTGCTTCGCGAGCGGTGCATCGGGAAAGCGGGCATCCCACGCGTCGCGCACATGCGCGAGATAGCTCGCGCTCGCATCGACCGGCGACACCTTGTCGACGCCGTCGGCCGCGCCCCACGGCAGGATCGCCGCGAGCCGGTCGACCGACGCGTGCGACAGCCAGCTCTTCGCGCTCGTCACGAGCCGGCCCGGCACCTGCGCGCCGAGCGTGCGCGCGTAGCGGCCGATCACGGCCGGTGTCGCACCGGCCGCGCTCGCTTTCGCGTGGGCCGCCCACGGCAGCCGCAGCGTGTCCGGCGGCAGCTCGCCCGCCGCCGGGTGATAGCGCACCGACGGCAGCAGCGGCTGCGCGGCCACCGCGCCGGGGCCGACCAGCTGCTCGACGTCGAACACGCGGATCGCGTCGGAACCGGCCTCGACGTACGCGACGACCGTATTGCTCGTGCCGAGGTCGATCCCGACCGTATAGCGCTTCATCGCGCTCAGGCGGCGCCGCGCACGTCGAACTCGACCTTCCAGCGCTCGTCCGTGCCGCTCGGGATCGCCTCGAGTTCGAGCGTACCGGCTTCGGTCACGCGCGCATGCAGCTTCACCGGCACGACCTCGCCGACGGTGCGCCCTTCGGCGGGCAGCGTCGCCTGGATTTCCTCCAGCTCCTGCAGCTCTTCCGGCGACCAGTAGTCGAGCAGCGTGCCGACCTGGTCCTGACGGCGCACCGACGACCCGAAGAAGCGGAACTGCACCGGTTCGCCGACGACGAGGCCGAACTCCTGCGGCGGCAGCGCCGCGTCCGAGCCTTCCTCCATCCCGAACGGCGCGACGCACAGCGCCTGCACCGGCGGTTCGAGCCCCGGCACGGCCGGCATTGCCGATTCGATCGCGACGTAGTACGCACGCGCCGTGCCGCCGCGAATGCGCACGCCACGGCCGCGCTTCACGTAGCCGTAGTACGCGGCGCCGCGCGCGACCGCGAGATCGAGATCCGCGCCTTCGAGCAGGCGCGCGGGCGGCGCACCTTCGGCGGCGAGCCACCCGTTGAGCGTATCGAGCACGCGCTGCGTGAGCAGCGTCGACTTGAACACGCCGCCGTTGAACAGCACGGCGGTCGGATGCAGGAACGTCGCGCCCTGCGGCAGCGTGCGCTGCACGCCTTCGAGCGAATCGAGCGCCGCGACCTGGCGGCCGAGGAACGCCGCGAGATGGCGCGTGATGCCCGCGTCCTGCGCATACGGCAGGCCGAGCTGCGTCAGGCCGACGCGCGCGCGGCTCACCGGGCGCGCGGCCGCGTCGACTTGCGGGAAGAAGCCCTCGAGGATCGTCTGCGTGAGTTCCGCGCGCGTCAGCTCCGTGCGGATCGAGCCGCCGATCAGCTTCGAGCCGCGGCTCGGCACGACGAGCGGCACCGCATCGGTCGTCGGGTCGGACAGCAGCGTTTCCTTCGCGGAACGGCATGCGTACGTGAGCGCGCGCAGTTGCCACGGATCGGCCTGCGTGCCCTGCTGCGCGAGCTTGCGCGCGACGACATGCGCGAGCGCGAGGTCCATGTTGTCGCCGCCGAGCAGGATGTGCTCGCCGACCGCCACGCGATGCAGTTCGAGATTGCCGTCGCGCTCGACCACCGCGATCAGCGACAGGTCGGTCGTGCCGCCGCCCACGTCGACGCACAGGATCAGGTCGCCGACCTGCACCTGCTTACGCCAGCCGCCCTGGCTCTTCTGGATCCAGCTGTACAGCGCGGCCTGCGGCTCCTCGAGCAGCGTCATCCGCGAGTAGCCGGCGGCGCGGGCGGCCTCGGCCGTCAGTTCGCGCGCGGCCGGGTCGAACGACGCGGGGATCGTGACCGTCACGTCCTGGTCGGCGAACGGCGCGTCGGGATGCGCGTGGTCCCACGCTTCGCGCAGGTGCGTCAGGTAGCGGATCGAGCTTTCGAGCGGCGACACGCGCGCCACTTCCGGCGGCGCATCGCTCGGCAGGATCGCCGCGCGGCGATCGACGCCCGGGTGGCACAGCCAGCTCTTCGCGCTCGACACGAGGCGGATCGGCGTGCCGGCACCGCGCGTGCGCGCCATCTCGCCGACCGCGAAGCCGCGCGAGGCCGTCCACGGCAGCGTCAGGTCGCCCTGCGTGAGTTCGCTTTCATGCGGCAGGTAGAGGAACGACGGCAGCAGGTCGCGCGACTCCAGCGCGCCGGGCGCGGTGAGCTGCGCGATCGGCAGCACCTGCTGCGTGATGGTTTCGCCGTCGCTCGCGGCGCTGTCGACGTACGACAGCGCGCAATGGGTCGTCCCGAGATCGATACCGATCGAATAGCGCGGATCGCTCACAGTTCCACCTCCGCCGGTGCGACGACCGACGCGTCATGGCTGCCCGTCAGCTTCGGCAGGCGTACGTCGGCGACCCGCCAGCCGCGATGGCTGACCGTGCCCGTGAACGGCGCGGCGCCGACCACGTTGCCGGTCACGCGCACGGCCGTCGCGTCGAAGCCGGCCGGCAGCGTCACGCGGCTGCCTTCGGCTTCGTCGCGCACCGGCACGATCGTGAAGTGTTCGCGCAGCGCGGCACGGCAGCCGTCGTGCACGAGGCGTGCGGCCGCGCCGATGTCGGCGTCCGCGTAGCCGGCGATGTCTTCCTCGACGAAGTCGATGAAGCGCGCATCGCGCTGCAGCAGGCCGAGCAGTTGCAGCGCAGCCTGCGGGCTCGCTTCGCGCAGCTCGGGCGCCGGCGCCTTCACGGGCGCGGCGACAGGCGCCGGGGCCGGGGCCGCGGCGGGGGCCGGCGCGACCGGTGCCGGGGCGCCATCGCGCACGCGCAGCACACCGGCCGCGAACTCGCGGTTACCGAGCACGGAGAAGAACGTGCCGACGGCCAGCGACAGCCGGCCGAAGAAGGACAGGTTGGATTCGGGCATGGGGTCTGGACTCCTGTGGGCTCGCGACAGGGCGAGCGTTTCTTGCCTGGGCGCCGGGCGACGGCGTGCGGATGGCGCACCGCCGCCGACCGGCGCGTGATTCGGTCGCGCCCTCGCGGGTGCGGAAAACCCGTATTTTGCCCTGTGGCGGGCGAACCGGGCAGAAGTTGGGGGACAGAACATCGCGGTGCAGCGTTTTCGGCCGCGTCGGCGTGCGCTTTGCGCGACGCCCGGCCGCGATGCTGCGGCGCGTCAGCGCGGCTTGCGCCGCTTCGCGTGTTTCGCCTCGAAATCGCGCGACAGCATGCCGAGCGTGACTTCGCCGAAGCGGGCGAGCAGCGTCGTCTCGGCCTCCTTCAGCGTGGCCGACAGGTGCGCGTTGACGGCCTGCTCGACCAGGCATTCGGCCTCGTCGTCGGTCACCAGATCGGAGAACAGCGGCGGCTCGCCCACCGCGCGATAGACGTCGAGCAGCGTGATGTCGTCGAGCGCGACGCTCAGCACCCAGCCGCCGCCATGCCCCTTCTCCGACTGCACGTAGCCGCAGTCGCGCAAGCCGCCGAGCAGGCGCCGCACGACGACCGGGTTGGTGCCCAGCATCGTCGCGATCGCTTCGGACGTCATCGGGCCGTCGGCCTGATCCATGTGGATCAGCGCATGCAGCATCCGCGACAAGCGGCTATCGGTTCTCACGGGCGGCGCTCCCCTCTCTCGAAACTTTTGAAGTTGCGTGAATGATACCATCGCCCTATCATGCAACTTCTCGTGTTTCGTGAGTTGGGTTGAATTGCGTTTGAGTCGACCACCGTCGGAGCACGTCCGTCGTTCACGCAGGTTCAGGAAAGGAGTGGAGGCATGCATGACCACCATGAAGTGATCGTGATCGGCGGCAGCTTTGCGGGGCTGTCGGCCGCGATGCAGCTTGCGCGGGCGCGCCGCCGCGTGCTCGTGATCGATGCCGGCCAGCCGCGCAACCGCTTTGCCGCGCACGCGCACGGCTTTTTCGGGCAGGACGGCAAGCCGCCCGCGGCCATCGTCGAGGAAGCCGCCGCGCAGCTCGCCGCGTATCCCACCGTGCAGCGGATCGCAGGCGACGTGCGCGCGGCCGAGCGCGATGCGGACGGCCGCTTCCATGTGACGCTCGCCGACGGCAGCCGTGCGAGCGCCGACCGGTTGATCCTCGCGACCGGTATCCGCGACGAACTGCCCGCACTGCCAGGGCTGGCGGAACGCTGGGGGGTGAGCGTGCTGCATTGTCCGTACTGCCATGGATACGAGGTGAGCGGCCAGCGGCTCGGCGTGCTCGCCACGCATCCGCTGTCGGTGCATCAGGCGATCCTGATTCCGGACTGGGGCCCGGCGACGTGGTTCACGCAGGGTGTAGTCGAGGCGAACGAAGAAGAAGCCGCGTTGCTCGATGCGCGCGGCGTGCGCATCGAACGGTCGCCGGTCGTGGAAATCCTCGGCGATGCGCCGCGAATCGATGCGTTGCGGCTCGCCGACGGGCAGGTCGTGCCGATCGATGCGCTGTTCGTCGGCGCACGCACGGCGATGGCGAGCGATCTCGCGCAGCAGCTCGGCTGTGCATTCGACGACGGGCCGCTCGGCCCGGTCGTGCGCGTCGATGCAATGAAGCAGACGAGCGTCGCCGGCGTGTTCGCGGCCGGCGACGCGTCGACGCCGATGACCAACGCAACGTTCGCATCGGCGTCGGGCGTGATGGCCGGGGTCGCCGCGCACCGGTCGCTGATTGTCGGGCTCGGCCGGTAACGGTGCGTGGCGTCGCGGGCCGTGTGATTCGAAGCGGCCGGGCAATCCGATTCGATGCGCGACCGACGCGATCCACCGCCGCATCGATGGATTCGCGTCGCGATGTGCGGTTTAATGCTCGGCACTCCCAGCATTAAGAGACACGAAATGCTCGACCTCGACGACCTTCGACTCGTCCGCGCGATCGGAACATCCCGCTCGCTGGCCGCGGCCGCGCGGCTGCTCGATCTCACGCCGCCCGCGGTCACGATTCGCCTGCAGCGGATGGAAGCGCGACTGAACGCTCGGCTCGCCGTGCGGCAGCCGAAAGGGATCGCGTTGACCGACGAAGGGCAGCGTCTGTACCAGGAAGCCGTCGACATCCTCGAGCGCGTGGAGGCGCTGCCGGTCAGCATCTCGGGCGACCACGGCGACGTGCGCGGCACGCTGCGCGTCGTCGCCCCGCTCGGCTTCGGCCGCAAGTACGTCGCGCGGATCGTGCGCGACGTGCAGCGCGCGCATCCGAAGCTCGACATCGCGCTCCACCTGTCGGAGAGCCCGTTGACCAGCGCGCCGGGTGCCGACGTGGTCGTTCACGTCGGCAGCCTCAAGTCGTCGTCGTGGATCGGGTATCCGCTCGCGCCGAATGACCGCTTTCTGTGCGCGAGCCCCGCCTATGCGCGCCGTATCAAGGAATTGAACCATCCGTCCGACCTGGCCCGCTACGACTGCCTGTGCCTGCGCGAGAACGACGAGGACATCCCGCGCTGGCGCTTCTCGCAAGGCGGCGACGTCAAGGGCGAACCGCGCCGGTCCGCCGTGATCCGCGTCAGCGGCGCGCTGTCGTCGAACGACGGCACCGTCATCACGGAATGGGCGCTGGCGGGGCTCGGGATCGTCGAGCGCTCCGAGTGGGACGTCGCGCCACTGCTGGCGAACGGCAAGCTCGTGCGGTTGCTGCCGGACTGGCACCTGCCGCCCGCCCCCGTGACGGCGCTGCTGCCGTCGCGCACCGGCCGTTCCGCGCGGCAACGGGTGTTCCTCGAAGCCGCGACACGGTTTCTCAGCCCGCCGCCGTGGCGTGGCAACGCGTGAGCGGCGCCACGATCCATGCGATCCTTTGGATTAAACAAGCTTTAATGCCGGATTAGCGATCCGTTAAACCCGAAATTCATCCACGGCCCTACAGTGTTCGCATCGGCAACCCTCCGAGGCAACGCATCGTGGACCTTCAAACCCTCAACACCCCGGCCGCCCTGATCGACGTCGGCCGCATGCAACACAACATCGGCCGCATGCAGGCCCATCTGGACGCGCTCGGCGTCAGGTTCCGGCCGCACGTCAAGACCACCAAATGCACACAGGTCGTCGATGCCCAGATCGCGGCCGGGGCGCAGGGCATCACGGTGTCGACACTCAAGGAAGCCGAACAGTTTTTCGCGCACGGGATCCGGGACATCGTCTACGCCGTCGGCATGGTGCCCGCGAAACTGGGCCAGGCGCTCGCGCTGCGCCGGCAGGGCTGCGACCTGAAGCTCGTCGCCGACAGCCTGCCGGCCGCGCACGCGATCGCCGAATTCGGGCGGGCACACGACGAGCGCTTCGACGTGTGGATCGAGGTCGACGTCGACGGCCACCGCTCGGGGATTCCGCCCGACGCCGACCTGCTGATCGACGTGGGCCGCGCGCTGGTCGACGGCGGGATGGTGCTCGGCGGGGTGCTCGCGCACGCGGGCTCCAGCTACGAATACAACACGCCCGACGCACTGGCGGCGATCGCCGAGCAGGAACGCAGCCGCACCGTGCAGGCGGCGGAGCGCCTTCGGGCTGCCGGTCTGCCTTGCCCGGTCGTGAGCATCGGCTCGACCCCCACCGCCCTCGCGGCGGAACATCTCGAAGGCGTGACCGAAGTGCGCGCCGGCGTGTACGTGATGTTCGACCTCGTGATGCACAACATCGGCGTGTGCGACCTGTCCGACATCGCGCTGTCGGTGCTGACCACCGTCATCGGCCACCAGGAAGAGAAAGGCTGGGCGATCGTCGACGCCGGCTGGATGGCGATGAGCCGCGACCGCGGCACGCAGCGTCAGGCGCACGACTTCGGCTACGGGCAGGTTTGCACCGAACAAGGCGACGTGCTCGGCGACTACGTGATGAGCGCCGCCAACCAGGAGCACGGAATCGTGTCGCGGGCAGGCACGCCCGACGCCGGCATCGCGCAACGGTTTCCGATCGGCACCCGCCTGCGCATCCTGCCGAATCACGCGTGCGCCACCGGGGCGCAACATCCCGAGTATCAGGCGATCGGCGCTACAGGCGGCGCGCAGACGTGGCCACGCTTCTACGGGTGGTGAGCAAAACCGCGCGCCCACGTCGCCCCTTCGACGAATTGACTATTTGTCCAGATTTGGACAAACTTTAAACCAACCCGATTTGCCTGGCGCCGAGAGCGCTTGCCCGAACATGCCGACCGACGCCCGACTCCTGCTTCTCGACCGCGACACCGTCGCGCCCGCCCTTCAGGGCGCGCAAGTGACGGCGGCCGTTCGCGAAGCCTTCGTGCTGCACAGTCAACGGGCCGGACGCGTGTTCCCGGTGGTGCGCGAGAAGCTGCACACCGGCGGCGTGTTCGGCATCAAGTCCGGCGACGTCGCGAATCAGGACCTGCTCGGTTTCAAGGCGGCCGGATTCTGGCCCGGCAACCGCCGGCTCGGCGGCGAACCGCATCAGGCCACCGTCGCGCTGTTCGACCCGGCCACGGGCCGACCGCTATGCATCATGGACGGCAATGCGATCACCACCGCGCGAACCGGCGCCGCCGGCGGCCTCGGTCTTCAACTGCTCGCGCGACGCGACAGCACGCGAATCTGCGTGTTCGGCACCGGCGTGCAGGCGCGCGTCCAGCTCGACTATGCACTCGGGCTGCTGCCGCAACGGTGCACCGTGCAGTACGTGAGCGCCAGCGGCGAGCCCGACCCGGCGTTCGAATCGGCCTTCCGGGAACGATGCACGATCGGCGTGGCGCGCGACGGGAACGACGCAGTGGCCAACAGCGACGTGGTGATCACGGCAACGCCCGGCGGCGGCCCGCTGTTCGATGCGGATGCGGTGCAGCCGGGCACCCACCTGACCTGCGTGGGCGCCGACACCGCCGGCAAGCGCGAGTTGCCGGCTGGCGTGCTGGAACGCGCGCGGATTGTCGTGGACGATCACGATCAGGCGCGCAGCATCGGCGAGTGCCAGTGGGCGCCGGATTTGCCACGCACGGAAATCGGTGACATCCTCGCGGGAACCGCGACGGTCGACCGCGCGCCGCACGAGATCACCGTCTTCGACATGACCGGGCTCGCGCTGCAGGACCTGACCGTCGCACGCTTCCTGTATCGGCAGGCCCTCGAAAACGGCACCGGAATCGCCATTCCGTGGCCCTGGTAAACAAAACGCCCCGTCAACCTCCATGCGTCTCACCCAAGTTTCCGCGCTCTCGTTCGACCTGGACGACACCCTGTGGCCGTTCGGCCCATCCGTCGTACGGGCCGAAGGGGAGCTTCGCACGTGGCTGATCGAGCACGCGCCCGGTACCGAGCGGGTGCTGCCCACGCAGCAGGCGCTGAGCGACTTGCGTGAGGAATACGAACGATTGTGCCCCGACCTCGCCGGCGACTTCCGCGCGATGAGAATCGGCTCGATCCGGCTTGCGCTGGAGCGCGCGAACGAAGATGTCGCGCTCACCGACCGTGCGTACGCGGCCTTCTATGCCGCACGCAACCGGGTCGAATTCTATGAAGATGCGTTGCCGGCGCTTGCGTGGTTGAGTGCGCGGTTTCCGTTGATCGCGGTGACCAACGGCAACGCGGATCTGCGGCTCACCGGCGGCGGCGAATTCTTTCGTGCGACGCTCAGTGGGCAGGCGTTCGGCGTCGCGAAGCCGGAGCCCGGGATCTTCCATGCGGCGGCGGACGCGCTCGACGTGCCACCGGCGGAATTGCTGCATGTCGGCGATGACTACCACCTCGATATCGTCGGCGCATTGAACGCGGGGCTGCAGGCGGCGTGGGTGGTGCGCGATACGCACCGGGAAGCGGAGCGCGTGCAGCAGCAGGCCGCGACGCCGCACGTCACGCTCAGCGACCTGTCGATGCTGTGTCGCATGCTTGGTGGGCCTGACGACGTGGTGTGAGCACCTGCGTGCGCCGCGTTCGCGACGCACGCTTCACCCTCCTGAAACGCGGCAAGACCGCCGCTCGCCGAACGCACCGACGCAGCGGTCGGCCATGCCGATCCAACGCCTGACCGGCCGCTGCCCGTTCACGCCGCCTTGCGCGCGTCCGCGATCCGCTGCGGTGCCGTCGGCCGCGCATACAGCCGTTCGAGATACGCACGCAACTGCGGAAACGATTCGATCAGGTTGCACTCGCCCGCCCAGTCGATCAGGTAAGCCGTCACGCAATCGGCCACCGTCAGCGAATCGCCGACGATGAACGCGCGCCCTTCGAGATGCTTGTCGAGGATCGCCGCCATCGTCCTGAAATCCTCGCGCGCCAGCTCGATATCGGCCGGCGAACGCTTCTCCGGCGGATAGATGAACGAGTGCCGCGTGATCCGCCACAGCGGCTGCTCGAGCTCCGTCACCGCGAACATGACCCACCGGTAAGCCTCGGCCCGCAGCGCCGGATCGACCGGCAGCAGCGCCTTCTCCGGGTACTTGTCCGCGAGATACAGCACGATCGCGGCCGATTCGGGAATCACGAGGTCGCCGTCCACCAGCACGGGCACCTTGCCGGCTGGATTGAGGCGCAGGAATTCGGGCCGCTTGTGCTCGCCCTGAAGCAGGTTCACCGAGATGAACTCGAAATCGGCATCCAGCTCCTTCAGCCCCCACAGCGCGCGTTGCGAGCGGGTGCCGGCAAATCCGTAAAGCTTCATCGCCAGTCTCCATCCAGAATGTCGGGAAAGCGTCCCCCTGCCGGCCGCGGCGCATCGCCGATACACGGCGCCGGGCCTCGCGCGTCGTTCACGCGCCGGGAATCGGCAGTATCGGCATCACGTCGATCGCCACGCCCGGGAACAGCGTGAAATGCGGATGGCCTTCGAACAGCGCGGCCGCGGCTTCGTGCGAGGCCGCCCGCACGACGGTGAAGCCGCTCATCGCGTTCGCCGTGTCCTTGACGCCGGCGGCATCGATCGTCTTCGTCTTGCCGAGCGGGCCGCCCATCTCGACGATCGCGTCGCGATGCCGGTCGACCCACGCATGCCATGCGGCGATGCCGTCACGCTCGCGCGTGCGTCGCGCCTCGTCCGGCAGCGCCATCCACGCCTTCATCGCCGGACTATCCTTCGTCCCGAGAAATACCGCGAGATACAACTGCTGTTGCGCACTCATGCTGTCTCCTCCGGTGACGGACGCGACGGGCTGTCGCGCCTCGACCTTGACAAGATAGGTTGATATCAACACAATTGCAACATGGCACGAAAAGAACCGCTCCCTTTCGAAACGACGCTGATGGTGCGCGATTGCTGCCTGTGCCTGCACATGCAGCGCGCGGCGCGCAATCTTGCGCGGATCTTCGACGATGTGCTGCGCCCGCTGGATCTCACCAACGGCCAGTTTTCGCTGCTGATGTCGCTGAACCGGCCGCAGCCGGCGCCGATGAAATCGGTCGCGTCGCTGCTCGCGATGGACCGCACCACGCTCACGGCCGCGCTCAAGCCGCTCGAGCGGCGCGGCCTGGTCACGATCATCCAGGATCCGGACGACCGGCGCAGCCGCCTGCTCGAACTGACGCCGGCCGGCCACGACCTGCTGGCCGCGGCGTTTCCGCTGTGGCAGCAGACGCATGCCGAGATCGAGCGGCCGTTCGCGCCGGGGGAAGTCGATCAGTTGCGCGGCCAGTTGCGCGCGCTGTCGGTCGATCCGGCCGCGCGCGATTGAACCGAACCGGCGCGCGGATCGCCGCGGCCACGCGGCTTACTTGCGGCCCTTCTTCGGCAACAGCAGTTGCGCGAATTCCTGCAGGAAGGCCACGGGCCCATGCGCATGCAGCGCCTGCCCGCTGCTCAGTGCGCCGTCGATCACGGTCGCGAGCCGCAGCGCGAAGGTTTCCGGCTCGTCGACACCGATCGCCTCCGCCAGCTCGGCCAGCCGGCGCCGCAATTCCTGCTTGTGCGCGACGGCCACCTTACGGGCCGGATGGTTGCCGTCCGCGTATTCGGCGGCGATGTTGATCTGCGGGCAGCCGCGATAGCCGGGGCGCGCAATGCGCTCGCCGATCCATTGCAGCTGCGCATCCAGTTCCTCGCGCGGCGTGCGCCGGTACTGCGCGGCCACCGCATCCCAATGCGCCCAGAAATCGGCGTCCTCGCGCAGCAGGAACGCTTCGATCAGGTCGTCCTTCGTCGCGAAGTGACGATAGAGGCTCGTCTTCGCGACGCCCGCCTGCGCGACGATCAGGTCCACGCCGACCGCGCGCGTACCCTCCCGGTAGAACAGCTCGCTCGCCGTCTGCAGAATGCGTTCGCGCGTATCGGGCGCGCTCCCTGGTGTGCCTGTTTCCTTTTTCATCCCGACCCGGCCTGGCTGGCCGCCCACTCCCGCAACAGTGAACCGATCATAGCACCGCGTGCTTGACGACGCTACAGGTCTGTACTATAAAACAGACCGTTCTGTAGCGGAGTAGATCATGGATGATCGAATGACGGTTGCAGTCTATGGCGCCACGGGTCATACCGGGCGGTTCGTCGTCGCGGAGCTGGCCCGGCGCGGCCTGCGTGCGATCCGCATCGGGCGCGATGCCGCGCGGCTCGCAGAACACGGCGGCGATACGGCGCTCGCGCTCGCACGCGTCGCCGCGATCGACGACCCGGCCGCGCTCGACGCCGCGTTGCGCGGCGCGGATGCGGTGATCAACTGCGCGGGCCCGTACCTCGATACTGCGCTGCCGCTGGCCGATGCGGCGCTGCGGGCCGGCATCCCCTATCTCGACCTGACCGCCGAGCAACCGTCGGTGCTGGCGCTGGCCGAACACCGCGATGCGCGGGCGCGCGCCGCGGGCGTGACGCTCGTGCCGGCCGCGGCGTTCTACGGCGGCCTGGCCGACCTGCTCGTCACAGCCGTCGTGGACCCGCACCAACCGATCGAACGCGTCGATGTCGCGACCGGCCTCGACCGCTGGCACCCGACGCGCGGCACGCGCGTGACGGGCGAGCGCAATCGCGCGGTGCGGCTCGTGCAGAAGGACGGGAAGCCGACGCCGGTGCCGTCGACCGCACGCGAACGCGCGTGGCCGTTCCCGCCGCCGATCGGCCGCGTCGACGTGACGCTGCTGCCGTTTTCGGAAGTGATGACACTGTCGCGTCACCTGCGCATCGATACGATCGAATCGTGGCTCGCCACCGTCGCGCTGCGCGACGTGCGCGATGCCGCCACGCCGCCGCCCGAGCCGACCGACGCGCTGGGCCGCTCGGCGCAGCAGTTCGCGATGGACGCGATCGTCGTGCAGGGCGGCACGACGCACCGCGCGACGGCGTCCGGGCAGGACATCTACGCAGTCAGCGCACCGATCATCGTCGAGGCAGCCGTGCGGCTGATCGCGGGCGACACCGTGGTGTCGGGCGGCGTGCGCAGTCTCGGCGAGCTGTTCGACGCACGTGACTTCCTCGCGGCGCTCGATACGGTGGCAGTATCGTTCGGCACGACAACCGATCCGGTTTTCAACCAGGAGACGCAAGCATGAGCAGCAATGAGAAGGGTGCATATTTCCGTTCGCTTCACCGTGCGGGCCAGCCGCTGGCGCTGTTCAACGTATGGGACGCCGGCAGCGCGCGCACGGCGGCCGACGCGGGCGCCGTCGCGCTGGCGACCGGCAGCTGGTCGGTCGCGGCGGCCAACGGTTTCGGCGACGGCGAGCAGATGCCGCGCGCGCTGATGATGGACGTGCTCGAGCGAATCACGCGCGCGACCGACCTGCCCGTCACCGTCGATCTCGAAAGCGGGTACGGCGAGCGGCCGGAAGATGTCGCCGAGACGATCGCGCTCAGCATCAAGGCCGGCGCGATCGGCTGCAATCTCGAAGACAGCTTCCCGGCGACGGGTGAATTGCGTGACGTCGACGCAGCCGCCGCCCGTCTCGCAGCGGCACGCCAGGCCGCGGATCGCGCGGGTGCCGACTATTTCATCAATGCGCGTACCGACGTGTTCTTCAAGGCGCCGGCCGACACGCACGACGAGCGCCTGCTCGACGCCACGCTGGCCCGCGCACGCGCGTATGCCGCGGCCGGCGCCGATGGCCTGTTCGTGCCGGGGCTGCGCTCGCCGGCGCTCATTCGCGCACTGACGGCCGCATCGCCGCTGCCGGTGAACGTGATGCGCGTCACGGAGACGCCGACACTCGCCGAATTCGCGGAATACGGCGTGGCCCGCATCAGCCACGGGCCGTATCCGTACCTGCAGGCGATGAAGGCGCTGGCGGAGATGGTCAGGCAAGGCAGCTGACCGCTTCGCGCGCATCGGACGATTACATCGCATGTAATTGGCGCGCGACACGGCCGCTCCTACGCTTCGGGTGTCGCGCCGCCAATCCGGCGGCGCTCATCCCCGGAGACATCATGTCCGCCTACCCGCTTCACACCATCGACTCGGCGCCGGCCGCATCCAGGCCCGTCCTCCAGCAGCTCCAGCACACCTTCGGCATCGTCCCGAACATCGCGGCGGCCATGGCCGCGTCGCCGGTGCTGATCAACGGCTTCATCGGCCTGTTCGAGCGCGTACACGCGAGCAGCCTCACCGAGCCGCAGATCCAGACGCTCCTGCTCACCAACGCGGTCACGAACGCGAGCGAATGGCCGGTCGCCTTCCACACCGCGCTTGCGCTGAAACAGGGTGTGACCCACGCCGACGTCGATGCGATCCGCCATGGCGCGCTGCCCGCCGACGCGACACTGGCCGCGCTGTCGGCCACGGCACGCAAGCTGATCGAGACCCGCGGCCGCCTGCCCGATGCCGACCGGCAGGCGTTCCTCGACGCCGGCTTCAGCGCCGAACAGTTGCTGGAAGTGATCGCGGTGGTCGCCGCATCGACGATCACGAACTACGTCGGCAGCGTGACGCAGCCCGCGCTCGAAGCGCCGTTCGACGCATTCGCGTGGCACGCGAACGCCGCGTGAGTCCGATATAGTCGATCGCGTCGCTCACGGAACGCCCAGGGAGGCACGATGAACGCCAGCCGCCGCGAACTGCGCGCGCCGCCGCACGAACTCGGCCAGTTGCTGCGCTACTGGCGCGACGTGCGCGGCGTGAGCCAGCTCGACCTGTCGCTCGACGCGGGCATCTCGCAACGCCAGATCAGTTTCATCGAAAGCGGACGCAGCGTGCCGGGCCGCGACACGCTGCTGACGCTCGCGCAAACGCTGGACGTACCGCTGCGCGAGCGCAACGCGCTGCTGCTCGCGGCCGGTTATGCGCCGGTGTATTCGGAAGCGCCGTGGGATGCGCAGGAGATGCAGGGCGTGATCGGCGCACTC
Source organism: Burkholderia sp. AU27893 (assembly GCF_002223205.1). Classification (NCBI taxonomy): domain Bacteria; kingdom Pseudomonadati; phylum Pseudomonadota; class Betaproteobacteria; order Burkholderiales; family Burkholderiaceae; genus Burkholderia; species Burkholderia sp. AU27893. The sequence continues at coordinate 2,191,575 of NZ_NKFD01000004.1, forward strand.
GAACGGGTCGTGCGCCAGCACGATCCGTTTCCGGCGATCGTGATGGATCGCCACTGGAACGTGCTGATGACCAATGACGCGGCGCCGCGCTTCTTTAGCTGCTTCATCGACATGGCCGCACGCGACGGCCCGCGCAACCTGCTGCGCCTGATGTTCGATCCGCACGGGATGCGGCCGTTCCTGGCCGACTGGGAGACGGTATCGCGCAGCCTGCTGCAACGCGTGCAGCGCGAAGCGGTCGGCCGCGTGATCGACGACGGCACGCGGCAGTTGCTCGACGACCTGCTCGCCAGCCCCGATGCGCCGCGCGACTGGAAAACGCCGCCGGCGCCGGCCGCCGCGCCGTCGCTGCCGGTCATCCCGATCGGCTTCGTGCATGAAGGCGTCGTGCTGCGTTACTTCTCGCTGGTCACGACGGTGGGGACACCGCAGAGCGCCGCCGCACAGGAGCTGCGCATGGAGTGCTTGTTCCCCGCCGACGACGCGACCGAAGCGCGCCACCGGCAGTTGCTCGACACGCACGCACCGGTGCGCTGAGCGGCGGGCCGGGCGGCCCGCCGGTACAACGTCATTCCGCCAGCGCGGGCCCCACGCCGACGCGCTTCGGTACGCCGGTCACGATCGTTGCGACCGCAACGGCCAGCACGACGGCTGCCGCGACGAACACGCCGGCCGCCCCGTTCGCGTCGAACACGACGCCGCCGGCTGCCGCGCCCGTCGCGATCGCAAGCTGGATCGCCGCGACGATCAGGCCGCCCGCACTCTCGGCTTCGTCGGGCACGGTGCGCGTGACCCACGTCGACCACGCGACGGGCACGCCGCCGAACGCCATCCCCCACAACGCGACGAGCACCGCGTCGATCATCGGCGCACGGCCGAGTGCGACGAGCGCGACGCCGAGCACGACCATCAGCGCGGGCATCCCGATCAGCATCGGCCGCAACCGGTGTTCGAGCACGCGGCCGGCGAGCGACGTGCCGACGAAGTTCGCGATGCCGTAGCCGAGCAGGATCGCCGACAGCCCGTTGACGCCGACACCCGCGACCTGTTCGAGGAACGGCCGCAGGTACGTGAAGAACGCAAAGTGCCCGGTGAACACCAGGATCGTCGCGAACATGCCGAGGCCGACGGTCGGCCGGCGCAGCACGTCGATCAGCGTGCGCAGCCGCGTCGTGCCGCTCGGCGGCATCGACGGCAGCGTGAGGATCTGCGACACGAACGCAATGCCGCCGAGCGCGGCCGCGATCAGGAACACGTTGCGCCAGCCGATCAGGTGGCCGAAGTAACTGCCCATCGGCGCGGACGCGATCGTCGCGACCGCCACGCCGCTGAAGATGATCGACAGCGCACGCGGCACCATCGCCGTCGGCACGAGCCGCATCGCGGTAGCGGTGGCCATCGTCCAGAAGCCGCCGAGCGCAATGCCGAGCACGACGCGGCCGACCAGCAGCATTGCCAGGTTCGGCGCGAACGCGACCGCCAGGTTCGACGCGACGAGCAGCACCGAGAACACGAGCAGCACGCGCCGCCGGTCGATCGTGCGCGTGAGCGCCGAGATCAGCAGGCTCGTGACCAGCGCGACCGTCGCGGTGGCCGTGACGGCCTGCCCGGCCACGCCTTCGGTCACGCCGAGGCTGTCGGCCATCGGCGTCAGCAGGCTGGCCGGCAGGAATTCGGCCGTGACGAGCCCGAACACGCCGAGCGTCATCGCGAATACTGCGCCCCAGGCCGGTTCGCGGGGGGCCGCCGTCGAGGCGGCCGTGGAGATTCCGGGATTCATGCGTGGTTCCGTGTCGGTTAGGGAAAGTACTGATGAGGGCGTATCGTAAGGAACCACGTCAGGACGGTCTATGACATACAATCCGTTCTTGTTGATCGATCGTCCGTATCTCGCTATGTCCGAGCCCCTTCTGCCCCCTATTCCCGATGTGCACGACCTCGTCAGCGAGCTGCTGCTGGGGATGCGCCTGAGCGGCGTCCAGTACCGCCGCATCCAGGTCGCGCGGCCGTTCGGGCTGAACTTCGGCCACGTGACGGGCCGCGCGCAGTTCCATTTCGTCGGGCGCGGGCCCGTGCTGCTGCGCGACGCGTCGGGCGCCACGATGCGGCTCGAAGCCGGCGACGCGATCCTGCTGCCGCACGGCGGCATGCACGCGCTGGTGTCGGACCCGGATGCACCGTGCCGCGAGATCAACGGCTTCGAGGTCGCGAAGATCTGCGACACGGTCGCATCGGTGGCATCGGCCGGCGTGTCGCCCGCCGGCTGCGCGACGACCGAGCCGGGCGCCGGCGATGCGCTGATCTTCAGCGCGTGCATGGAGCTCGATCTCGGCGGCATGCAGCCGCTGGTCGGCACGATGCCGGAGTTCATGCACGTCGGCACGCTGCTCGCGCGCTACCCGGAAATCCGCCCGATGCTCGATGCGATGGAGCGCGAAGCGTGCTCGGCACGCGCGGGTTTCGCGGGCATCCTCGCGCGGCTCGCGGATGTGGTCGCGGCGTTCATCGTGCGCGGCTGGGTCGAATGCGGATGCGGTGATGCGACGGGCTGGGTGCAGGCGCTGCGCGAACCGAAGCTCGGCCGCGCGATCGTCGCGCTGCATCGCGATCCGGGCCGCAACTGGAGCGTGGCGGAACTCGCGACCGAAGCGGGCGTGTCGCGTTCGGTGTTCGCGGAACGCTTTCTCGCGGCCACCGGGATGACGCCGGTGCGCTACCTGACCGAGCTGCGGATGCGGCTCGCCGCGCAATGGATCACGCGCGACCACGAGACGATCGAGGCCGTCGCGTACCGGCTCGGCTACGGCTCGCTCGCCGCGTTCAGCCGCGCGTTCAAGCGCGTGGTGGGCAAGCCGCCGGGCGCCGTGCGCGCGGACGGCGAGGTGCGGGTCGAGGCCTAATGCGTGACGGGGCGCGCGTCACGCTTCACGCGTGATGCCGGCCGCGGCCGCCAGGCGTCGCTCCCATCGCTTTCACACGTGACAGCAGCGTCGTTCAGTCGCTGCGCGCTTCCAGCTTGTCGACCAGCGCCGTCGCGCACTGCACGGCAAGCGCCGCGCACTGCTCCGCATCCACGACCGCGCCGCTCGCCACGGTGCCTTGCACGATCCGGCCCAGCAATTCCTTCGAGAGATCGGCGATCTCGTGATCCCGTTCCGTCATGATGTCCCTCCTGCGCGTCGACCGATCGCATCGATGCGGTCACCTTCCCTGCCCGTTCAACGCCCGTTCGCCCGCACGACGATCTGTGCCTGCGTGTCGCGTTCGATGCGTTCGAGCGACGCGCGCAGCGCCGTGAATTCGTCCGCCGTACACACCTGACGGCCGAAATCCGCGGTCATCCGCCGCGTGACCTGCACGACGCGCGCGGCCGCGTCGAATACGTAATGCGACGTGAAGTCGACGAAGCGGTCGTGGACGGCCGTATCGGCCGGCAGGTCGGTCACCGCGACGTCGGCCGGCAGCGCGATCTGGCCGGTCTCGTCGAACGTGCCGCCGATGCAGCCCCACGGCTGCGTGCGCACGGGCTCGGCGAGCCAGTTCTCGACCTGCGTCGCGATGCCGCCCGTCAGGCTCGACAGCGCGGGCAACGCGGTCGTGCCGTCAGGCCACACGAAATGATCGAGCGTGCCCGACATCGTCACGTCGAATGGCCCGTCGGTCACGCGCCGGTCGCTGGTCGACAGCTGCGCGCGGCCGCGCAGGCCGCTTTGCCGCAGCCGGTTGTTCGCGAGCTGGGCGACGGAGTCGGGCGTCGCGCGGCGAAACAGGTTGCGTTCGAGTTCGGCCGTCCAGCCGTCGTCCTCGACGAACGCATGAAAACGCGCGGCGCCCGGCCCCGCCGCATCGATCTCCACCCGCGCGACGCGGCCGCGCGGTTGCGTGGCCGGCGTACGCGACAGCACGCCCGTATCGACCAGCAGCGCGGGACGGTCCATCACGATCGGCGGCAGATAGCCGAATGCGATGCCGGCCGTCGTCGTGTCCGCGTAGCGCGCAAGATCGGGCAGCCACGTGATCGCGTGATTGATCGCCCCGCCGCCGTAGCCGGGCACCGACGGCAGCGTGTAGACGGACCCGAGATTGAGCAGCACCGGCTCGCTGCGGATGCCGACCGCCGCGAGCAGCGCGCCGAACAGCGCGACATGATCCTTGCAGTCGCCGTAGCGGTTGCGCAGGATGTCGGTCACGCGATGCGGCGCGGCGGCCGTTTCGCCGAGAAACAGCCCGACGTAGCGGATGTTCGCCTGTACCCAGTCGTACAGGATGCGCGCCTGGTCGTGCGGATCGGCGACACCCGCGGTGAGCGTGCGCGCCAGCTGCGCGACGGCCGGATCGTCCGCGCCCGGATCGACGGCCGCGTTGCGGTAGCGCGCGGCGAACGCCGCGTAGTCAGGCAGCGTCGACACGACGAGCCGGTCGCCGTAGGTCGCGTAGCCGACCGCGCCGCTTTCGATGCGGTCGTACGGGCCGTGCCGGTAGTCGAATTCGTAGCGCGTGCGGCCGTTCGCGGTGACCGGCGGCAGCGCGACGTAGCCGCGCGCATCCGCATACAGCGGCATGTCGGCCGGCACGTCGAAGATCAGCCGCTGGTTGTCGACCGGCTCGCGCGACGGCTCCACGGTATAGCCGAAGTAGCCGCGGTTGACCGGCTTCGTGCGGGTCTTGCGGAACGCCACGCGCGTGCTCGATCCGGCTTCGACGCCAGGAAACACGACGGTGCGCAGCAGCCCGTCCTGGAACGTCGGCGCGCCGGCCGAGCGCGGCTCCTGCACGTCGCGGATGCCGTCCGCGCCGACCGGGTGCGCAACGCCGTCGCGGCCGATCGTCTCGGCCGCGAGCAGGTCCACCTTCTCGAGATTCTTGTCGAACCACACGTAGCGCTGCGCGATGGCATCGATGCCGTTCGCGTCGTTCGCGCGCAGCGTCGAATCGTCGTGCTCGTCGAGCGAGCCGTCGTGCTGGATCACGAATTCGTGGACATCGCTGACGATCGTGACGGGCGCGCCGCCGGCCGTGTCGAGCGTGTTGCCGTCGTCGCGCACATCGGCCATGGCCGCGCCAACGCCGAGCGCGATCGCGCAGGCGAGCAGCCGGCCGGCCCATCCGGAAGGAAAATGCATCACGTCGAAGCACTCCGGGCGTTCATTGCCGGGCGCCAGGGCGGTGCGCCGGCGCGGATGGTTCGATCCGCATGACGCACACATGACAGCTCACACGCCGCATGCCCGTCGTGCGAACCAGTGTGGGTGACGTGCCGGCGACCGTCAAGCCGCGCGGCGGCGAGCCTGCGCGCGATGCGGCGACGGGTCGTCGCGCAGCGCCTGCGTCGAATGCTCGTGTGCGCGTTCGCGCGCCGCATCGTCGCTGATGGCCTCTTCGAGCCGCGCGATCGCACCCGGCAGCGCGTCGGTGGAAATCACGCGGCGAACGTCCGGCCCCTTGCCGCCCAGCCCCGGCAGATACTGCGCCAGATCGAGCAGCATCGCGATATCGGGTGCGGCGGAGGCCCCTGAATGGCACGTAACGGTAAGGTCTGCGTCGCCCGCAGTCTCGGGCGACATGCCCCGCTACCCGACGTTCATCGGCAGCAACACCATCTGCTTGCCCTCGACGTGCAGCCGCGCCTGCAGCTCGACGGGCGTCTGGTTGTGCAGCCAGGCCGTGAGGAAATTCACGCGCCGGAAGATCAGCTTGCTCGCGAAGCACACCGCGTTCGGGTATTCGTCGAGCGTCGACGAAGCCAGGTTCATGAACTCGACGACGGGGTTCGTGCCGAACGCGATCCGGTAGTCGGCCGCGATGCCGTGGCGGCGGCAGTGCGCGACATAGTAGTCGAGCGATTCGGTGATCGTGTGGCGCAGCCGTTCGAGATGCTCGTGACCGTCGTACGCCTTCGCGTCGACTTCACCGACCGCGAGGAAGATCACGTTGCGGAAGTGCCCGGGAAACAGCCGGTTGACCCACAGCAGCGCGTGCATGCTCGCGCCGCGATGCTTGCCGACCAGCAGCACGGCCGTCGGCTGCGACGGGTCGGGCTTGCCCGGCGCGGTGGCCTCGTCGACTTCGGGTGCCTTGCCCGAGAACAGCGCGTCTTCCTTCGCGAGCTGCGCGCGCGTATAGGCGTAGTGGCGGTTGATCATGAAGCACAGCGCGATCACCGCGCTCGTCACGAGCACCGTGAGCCAGCCGCCGGCCGTGAACTTCTCGATCAGCGTGATGACGAGCACGGTCGCCGTCACGCTCAGCCCGAGCGCCGACAGGAAGAAGTGCTTGAACCAGCCCTGCTGGCTGCGATGGCGCCACCAGTACGTGCACAGCCCGAGCAGCGACAGGCTGAACGTGAGGAACACGTTGATGCTGTACAGCACGACGAGCACGTCGACGTTGCCGTGCGTCCACAAGAGGATCAGCAGGCTCGACAGCCCGACGACGATGATGCCGTTCTGCCGCACGAGGCGCCCCGACAGGTCGCGGAAATGGCGCGGCACCCACGAATCCGATGCCATGTTCGACAGCACGGCCGGGCCGTCGAGGAAGCCGGTCTGCGCGCCGACCAGCAGCAGCCCGGCCTCGAACGCGAGCACGGCCGCGAGCAACGCGTGGCGCGCGAAGGCCGAGCCGAGCCCGAGATGGTCGATTACGCTGCCGAACACGACCGCGTTGAGCGTCTGGCCGTCGACGGGCCGTGCGTGCCACAGCATGTACAGCAGGATGATGCCGCCGGCCGTGAACGCGAGCGACGTCGACATGTACCACATCGTCACCTTGCCGTTCGGCACGCGCGGATCGGCGAGCATGTTCACGTTGTTCGACACCGCCTCGAGGCCCGTATAAGTCCCGCCGCCGAGCGAGAACGCGCGCATCAGCAGCGCGAGCAGCACGAACAGGCCGAGCGACTGCGACATGCCGTGCGCTTCGTGCACGGCGTCGGGCACCACCATCGCGAGGCTGCTGCCGTGCACGGCGACGCCGTACACGATCAGCCCGAAGTGCAGGATCACGAAGCCGATGAAGATCGGCAGCAGCACCATGATCGATTCGCGCATCCCGCGGAAGTTGAGCCCCGTCATCATCAGGATCAGCACGATCTCGGTCGTGAGCTTGAACGCCTGCGCGCTCACCGGCAGCAGGCTGAACAATGCGTCGACGCCGCTCGCGAGCGACGTCGCGACGGTCAGCACGTAGTCGACCAGCAGCGCCGCGCCGGATACCAGCCCCGGTTTCGAGCCGAGCAGCGACGTCGCGACGCGGTAGCCGCCGCCGCCGGTCGGGAACAGCTCGATCACCTGGTTGTAGCCGAGCGCGATGATGAACACGGTCGCCGCCGTCGCGAGCGCGAGGAACAGCGCGAGCGCATGGTGCTGGCCGAGCGCGAGAAACGCCTCCTCCGGGCCGTAGCACGACGACGACAGCCCGTCGGCGCCGAGCCCGACCCAGGCCAGCAGCGGCGTGACGGCGATCGCATGCCGCGTACGCGGATCGAGCGGGTCGAGCGGCTTTCCGACGAGCAACTGCCACACTTTCTGGAACGTGGTCATGGTCCCCTCCCGGCACGCCTGGCGCGACGCGCGGCGTGATCCTTTAAAGCTAATCGACGCACGGGCGCGGCGCCAGTCCGCATCTTCCATAGGGGCCGCACGGCGGCCCGGCACCGCTTTCAGCATGTAAGCGGACAACGCCGGCGGCCGCGCGCCGGATCGGCTGTTTACACGCATTCGCGCAACGCGGCGAACCTGCACGGCTCCCTTTCCGGCCGCGTTCGCATGCCTGCCGGCCCCGTCCGGCGCACCGGCCGACGCGCCGCCCAGGTTCACCCGAAAGCGGCCGGCGGTGCGCGCCGCCCCCTTCCCCGCCCATGCCGATGCGACCGCCCCCCGCGTCCCGGTCGTGCGTGGTTCCTCGCAATTCGACTTTTGTGCGCGCGCAACAATGGCGATGCCTCGCGCCCGGCGCCCTGCGGGAAACCCGTCTCCCGCTCGGCACCGGGCGCGACGGTTTTCAAAAACCACATCTCACGAGGACATACCATGCAACTCCAATCCCATCCCGCGTGCCGCCCGTTCTATGAAGCCGGCGAACTGACGCAACTGACTGCCTTTTATGAGGAGGGACGCAATGTCATGTGGATGATGCTGCGATCGGAGCCGCGGCCGTGCTTCAACCAGCAACTCGTTACCGACATCATCCATCTCGCACGCGTCGCACGCGATTCGGGCCTGCCGTTCGACTTCTGGGTGACGGGCTCGCTCGTCCCCGAGCTGTTCAACGTCGGCGGCGACCTGAGCTTTTTCGTCGACGCGATCCGCAGCGGCAAGCGCGACCTGCTGATGGCCTATGCACGCTCGTGCATCGACGGCGTGTACGAGATCTACACGGGCTTCGGCACCGGGGCGATCTCGATCGCGATGGTCGAGGGCAGCGCGCTCGGCGGCGGCTTCGAGGCCGCGCTCGCGCATCACTACGTGCTCGCGCAGAAGGGCGTGAAGCTCGGGTTTCCCGAGATCGCGTTCAACCTGTTCCCGGGCATGGGCGGCTATTCGCTGGTCGCGCGCAAGGCCGACCGGGGCATTGCGGAGCAACTGATCTCGACCGGTGAAGCGCACGCGTCCGAGTGGTACGAGGATCGCGGGCTGGTCGACCAGACGTTCGACGCGGGCGACGCGTATCTCGCGACGCGCACCTTCATCGACGTGACGAAGCCGAAGCTGAACGGCGTGCGCGCGATGCTGCGCGCGCGCGAGCGGGTGTTCCAGCTGACGCGCTCCGAGCTGATGGACATCACGGAAGCCTGGGTGCATGCGGCGTTCACGATCGAGCCGAAGGATCTCGCGTACATGGAACGCCTCGTGATGCTGCAGAACCGGCGCGTGTCGAAGCTGCGCACGGTGTAATGCGACGGGCGCCGCCGGCGAGCGGCGGCGCCCGTTCGTGAACGAGGCTCAGGCGATCAGCCTGAGCTTCCTCGTCTCCGCGAGCCACGCCTCGAACGCCTGGGCCGGCATCGGGCGGGCGTAGTAGTAGCCCTGCGCATGATCGACGTCGAGCTGCTTGAGGAATTCGGCTTCCGCATGCGTTTCGACGCCTTCGGCGACCACCGCGAAATTCAGCGCCTTCGCGAGCGACACGACCGAGCGCACCAGCGCCTGCGAGCGCGGATTGCGGTCGATGCCCGTGATGAAGGTGCGGTCGAGCTTGATCGCGTCGAGCGGCAGGCGCGACAACTGCGACAGCGACGAATAGCCGGTGCCGAAATCGTCGAGATGGATCTGCGCGCCGAGCTGGCGGAACTGTCGCATCAGCCCGTTGGCCGCATCCTCGTCCTCGATGAAGCAGCTCTCGGTCAGCTCGATGTCGAGCAGGCCGGGCTTGAGCCCCGCGGCGTCGAGGATCGACGCGAGCTGGTGCACGATGTTCATGTCCTGCAACTGCCGGGCGGACACGTTCACCGCGATCCGGATGCCGAGCCCCTTCGCCTTCCACGCAGCGGCCTGCGCGGCCGCGGTACGCATCACCCAGCGCCCGAGCGGCGCGATCAGGCCCGACTCCTCCGCGAAGCGGATGAACTCGACCGGCGCGACGAGCCCGCGATCGGGCGACTGCCAGCGGATCAGCGCCTCGACGCCGTGCACGTCGCCGGTCGCGATATCGACGACCGGCTGGTAGTGCAGCACGAACTGCTCCTCTTCGAGCGCCTTGCGCAGGTTCGTGTCGAGCCACATGTACTTCGCGACCTTCTGGTTCATCTCCAGCGAGAACACGCGATACGTATGCTTGCCCTCTTCCTTCGCGACGTACATCGCGGTATCGGCGCTGCGGATCAGCGTCTCGAGCGAATCGCCGTGCTGCGGATGCATCGCGATACCGATCGAGCAGCTCGTGTAGACCTCCATCAGTCCGAGATGAATCGGCGTGCGCAGCCGCTCGAGAATGATCTGCGCGGTCGCTTCGAGCAGCGGCCGCGTACCGTGCTCGAACAGCACGAGGAATTCGTCGCCGCCGAGCCGCGCGAGCGTCGCGCCGGACGGCAGGCAGCCGCTGATGATCGCCGACACGTCCTGCAGCAACCGGTCGCCGGTGATGTGCCCGTAGTGATCGTTGACGCGCTTGAAGTTGTCGAGATCGAGGAACAGGATGCCGACCTGCCCGCGCGTCGCGGCGGTCTCGGCGGCGATCGCCGCGTGGATGCGCTCGTTGATCGCATGGCGGTTCGGCAGGCCGGTCAGCACGTCGGTGTTCGCGAGCTCGATGAGCCGCTGCTGCGCGCTACGCTCCTCGGTGATGTCGATGCCCGAGCAGATCAGGAACTGCTCGTCGACGCCGCTGCCGCTCTGCACGAACTTGTTGCGGAACTGGAACAGGCGCGGCCCGTTGACCGTGTTGATGTAGCGCTCGACCGCGAACGAATGGTTGCTCGCGAAAAATCCCGTGATGTTGCTGCGCGACTGCGCGCCCTGCTCGGGGGTCATGAACAGCTCGAACGCGCTGCGGCCGATCACGTCGACCTCGCGCTTGCCCGTCACTTCCTCGCACAGGCGGTTGAAGCGCTGCACCATCCCGTTGCGGTCGAGGATCACCACGAGCGAATTCACTTCAGACACGACCTGCTCGGCGAATGCGAGCCCGTGCGCGAGATCGCCCGCGACGGACTCGGCATCGGAATAGGCGGACGCCGTGCCGGCCCAGTTAGTCGTGTCGACCTTGCGGCCGACGAGGTGGAGCTTGACCGGCTCGCCGAACAGCGTGATGTCGAGCACCAGGTGCGACGTGACCCCGGTCAGCGCGCGGATGCACGCGGCCTGTTCGACCGTCAGCGCGACGGCCACGTTGGTCAGGCCGCGGACGGCCGCCAGTTCGAGTGCATTGCTGTCGCTGCCGAGACGCCAGCAGGGGCTGCGCGTACCGACGTGCGCCTCGAGCACCGCGCTATCGTTTTCGTCATCCATGGAGACGCCCCGATCCAGAAAAAACGCACAGTGTAGACGGAGGCGAGCCGGCCGGCCGCCCTGCCGGGCCGCGCGTGATGCGCGCCCGGCAGGGCGGCCGTAAGTGCCGTGATGATGGGCCTCGTCCCGTACTTGTTTCCCGCTAATGCGACCCGGCGTTCGCGCGTCATGCGCGCAGGTGCTGCCTAACGAATGATGAGAGCCATCTTATCAAATGACGATCAGGATTGGCACTCACATTTAGAGCAGAGTGTCAAGGAATTGGGACTCGATTGGCAAGCCGGATTTTTCATGATGGGAAACCGGCTCAATGAGCGTGGCGGCGCCGCGAAGCGGGCCCGGCGGCTGGGCTGAGTGCCCCGCCGGGCGGGCGTTTGCGGCGGATTCCACCATTCGGGGAGTGCGCGATGACGCGACCGCAACGAAAGGGTCGGATCGCCCTCCGGCGACCCGACTTTCCGTCGAATTTGATTCCTTGGGTGCGTTAATGCGCGGATTTATTCCACAGTCCGTTGCAATGTCGATCGAGCACCGGCGCAGCGCGCCGGCACCGGCTGCCCGGCTCAGCCCGCCGCGCCGTAGCCGCCGCCGCCCGGGGTTTCGACGACGAATACATCGCCCGGCGCCATCTGCGCGCGGGCGATATGGTCGAGCGCCTCGACCGTGCCGTCCGCGCGCTCGATCGTGTTGCGGCCGAGCGCGCCGGCCTCGCCGCCCGCCGCGCCGAACGGCGCGTGGATCCGGTTGTTCGACAGGATCGACGCGGTCATCGGCGCCAGGAAGCGGATCCGCCGCACCGCGCCGTCGCCGCCGCGCCAGCGCCCGGCGCCACCCGACCCGGCGCGGATCCGGTGCGAGTCGAGCCGCACCGGGTAGCGCCATTCGAGCACCTCGGGATCGGTGAGCCGCGAGTTCGTCATGTGCGTCTGCACCGCGCCGACGCCCGCGAACCCGTCACCGGCGCCGCTGCCGCCCGCAATCGTCTCGTAGTACTGGTACTGATCGTTGCCGAATGTGAAGTTGTTCATCGTTCCCTGGCTCGACGCGACGCAGCCGAGCGCGCCGTACAGCGCGTTGGTGATCGCCGACGACGTCTCGACGTTGCCCGACACGACCGCCGCCGGATACTCGGGGTTCAGCATCGAGCGCGCGGGCACGATCACCGTGAGCGGTTTCAGGCAGCCGGCGTTCAGCGGGATGTCGTCGCCGACCAGCGTACGGAACACGTACAGCACGGCGGCCATGCACACGGCCTTCGGCGCGTTGAAGTTGTTGTCGAGCTGCGCGGACGTGCCCGTGAAGTCGATTTCCGCGCGCCGCGCCGCCCGGTCGACGCGGATCGCGACGCGAATCTCCGCACCGTTGTCGAGCGGGTAGCGGTACGCGCCGTCCTGCAGCGCGCCGATCACGCGCCGCACGGCTTCTTCCGCGTTGTCCTGCACGTGCCCCATGAACGCGAGCACGACATCGCGGCCGAACTGCGCGACCATCCGGCGCAACTCGTCGACACCCTTCTGGTTCGCGGCGACCTGCGCGCGCAGGTCGGCCATGTTCTGCTCGACGTTGCGCGCCGGGTAGCGGCCCGATGCGAGCAGCGCACGGGTGTCCGCGTCGCGCAGCGTGCCGGCCGACACGAGCTGCCAGTTGTCGATCAGCACGCCCTCCTCGTCGATGTGGGTCGAATCGGGCGGCATCGAGCCCGGCGTCGTGCCGCCGATGTCCGCGTGGTGGCCGCGCGAGCCGACGTAGAACAGCGGCGTGTCCGAACCGTCCGCGAACACCGGCGTGATGACCGTCACGTCCGGCAGGTGCGTGCCGCCGTGATACGGGTCGTTCAGCATGAACACGTCGCCGTCGCGCATGCGGCCGCGGTTGCGCTCGATCACCGTGCGGATGCTCTCGCCCATCGAGCCGAGGTGCACGGGCATGTGCGGTGCGTTCGCGATCAGGTTGCCGTCGCCGTCGAAGATCGCGCACGAGAAGTCGAGGCGTTCCTTGATGTTTACCGAGTACGCGGTGTTCTGCAGCCGCAGCCCCATCTGCTCGGCGATCGACATGAACAGGTTGTTGAAGATCTCGAGCCGCACCGGGTCGGCGTCGGTGCCGAGCGAGCGGCGCGTCGGCAGCGGCGTCGTGCGCGTCAGCACGAGGTTGCCCTGCGCGGTCATCTGCGCACGCCAGCCAGGCTCGACGACGGTCGTGCCGTTCTGCTCCGCGACGATCGCGGGGCCGTCGATCGCGTCGCCGGCCCGCAGCGTGTCGCGCACGTAGAGCGCCGCGTCGTGCCATTGGCCGCCGGAATGAAAGCGCACCGCGGAATGGGCGCGCAGCACGGCATCGTCGCCGTCGCCCGCGTGGCGCGGCGCGAGCGGTGCGATCTCCACCGGCGCGTCGGAGCGGCCGATCGCCTCGACCGACGCGAGCTCGGCGACGAGCGGCGTGCCGGGCATCAGGAACGCGTAGCGCTGCCGGTACGCGGCCTCGAACGCGTGCTGCATCTCGGCGACGCTGCCGGCCGGCACGTCGAGCGCCGAATCGGTGCCCTGGTAGCGCAGGTGCACGCGCCGCTCGGTCGCGATCCGCTCCGGCGGCACGCCCTGTTCGAGCAGCGCGCCGACGGCCTCGTCGGCCAGCCGGTCGAGCGCGGCATTCAGCGCCGGCAGCGAATCGTCGGACAACACGGCCTCGACCGCGCGCTCGCGCATCGCGGTCTGGTCGGCGAGGCCCATCCCGTATGCGGACAGCACGCCCGCCAGCGGATGCGCGAACACCTGCGTCATGCCGAGCGCATCGGCCACGCCGCACGCGTGCTGGCCGCCCGCGCCGCCGAACGTCGTCAGCACGTAGCGCGACACGTCGTGGCCGCGCTGCACGGAAATCTTCTTGATCGCGTTCGCCATGCTGCCGATCGCGATTTCCAGGAAGCCTTCGGCGAGCGCCTCGGGCGTCTCGCGCCGCCCGGTCGCCGCGTGGATCTCGTCGGCGAGCGCCGCGAACTTCGCGACCACGCCGTCGCGGTCGAGCGGTTCGTCGGCATGCGGGCCGAACACGCGCGGGAAATGATCGGGCTGGATCTTGCCGAGCATCACGTTGCAGTCGGTCACCGTCAGCGGGCCGCCGCGCCGGTAGGCGGCCGGCCCCGGGTTCGCGCCGGCCGATTCCGGCCCCACGCGCAGCCGCGCGCCGTCGAAGCCGAGCACCGAGCCGCCGCCCGCGGCCACCGTATGGATGCTCATCATCGGCGCGCGCATCCGCACACCGGCCACCTGCGTCTCGAACACGCGCTCGAATTCGCCGTGGTAGTGCGACACGTCGGTCGACGTGCCGCCCATGTCGAAGCCGATCACGCGCTCGAAGCCGGCCGCCTGCGCGGCGCGCACCATCCCGACGATCCCGCCGGCCGGGCCCGACAGGATCGCGTCCTTGCCCTGGAACGCATCGGCGCGCGTCAGCCCGCCGCTGCTCTGCATGAACTGCAGGTTCACGCCCGGCATCTCGTGCGCGACCTGCTCGACGTAGCGGCGCAGGATCGGCGACAGGTAGGCATCGACGACGGTCGTATCGCCGCGCGACACCATCTTCATCAACGGCGACACCTCGTGCGACACCGACACCTGCGTGAAGCCGATACGACGCGCGAGTTCGGCCAGCATGCGTTCGTGCGCGGTGTAGCGATAGCCATGGATCAGCACGATCGCGAGCGCACGCACGCCCGAGTCGAACACGCGGCGCAGCGACGCTTCGGCACCCTGAACGTCGAGCGGCACGACCACCTCGCCGTGCGCGCCGATGCGCTCGTCGATCTCGACGACGGTCTCGTACAGCGCATCGGGCAGCACGATGTCGAGGTCGAACAGGCGCGGCCGGTTCTGGTACGCGATGCGCAGCACGTCGCGAAAGCCGCGCGTCGTCGCGAGCGCGGTGCGTTCGCCCTTGCGTTCGAGCAGCGCGTTGGTCGCGACCGTCGTGCCCATTTTCACCATGTCGACGCGCTCGGGCGTGATCGGCTCGCCGGCCGCGAGGCCGAGCAGGTGGCGAATGCCGGCCACGGCCGCGTCGCGGTACTGCTCGGGGTTCTCCGACAGCAGCTTGTGCGTGACGAGCGTGCCGTCGGGCCGGCGCGCGACGATGTCGGTGAAGGTGCCGCCGCGGTCGATCCAGAATTGCCAGCGTGCGGCGTCGGACGGAACGGAGGAAAGGTGTCGGTCAGTCATGATGTCGGGTCGATGCGTCGTTGAGTCGAGGGACGAGCGCCGCCGCACGGCGCGCGTCGCGCACCGTGTCACGGGGTCGGTCAAAGGGGAAGAAAAAACGAAGGGCGGGCCGCCCTTGCCGCTTACGCGGCGTCGAGTTCGCGGCCGCGGGTCTCGGGCAGCGTCAGCGCGGCGACGATCACCACGCCGTACGCGGCGACCGCGAACAGGCCGATGCTCGTGCCGAGCCCGTATTGCTTGGACAGCGCGCCGATCAGGAACGGGAACAGCGCACCGATCGCGCGGCCCACGTTGTAGCAGAAGCCCTGGCCGGAGCCGCGCACGCGGGTCGGGAACAGTTCGGTGAGGAACGCGCCCATCCCCGAGAAGATGCCCGATGCGAAGAAGCCGAGCGGGAAGCCGAGCCACAGCATCGACGCGTTGGTCAGGTTCAGCGACGTGTACGCGAACGCGATCACCATCGAGCCGACCGCGAACAGGATGAAGTTCGGCTTGCGGCCCAGCCGGTCGGTCAGGTACGCGCTCGTCAGGTAGCCGACCCACGAGCCGAAGATGATCATCGCGAGATAGCCGCCGGTGCCCATCACCGTGAGGTGCCGCTCGGTCTTCAGGAAGGTCGGCAGCCACGTCGTGATCGCGTAGTAGCCGCCCTGCGCGCCCGTCGTCAGCAGCGCCGCGCGCAGCGTCGTCGTGATCAGCTTCGGCGCGAAGATCTCGGTGAGGCGCGGCGCATCGGCCACTTTCGCCTGCGCGGCCTTCTCCTTCTCGTAAACGTCCGGCTCCTTCACGTAGCGGCGGATCGCGACGACCAGCAGCGCGGGCGCGAGGCCGACGAGGAACAGCGCGCGCCACGCCTGCTCGGCCGGCAGCACCGAGAACAGCAGCGCATACAGCAGCGCGCACAGCCCCCAGCCGATCGCCCAGCCCGACTGCACGAGGCCGACCGCCTTGCCGCGGTCGCGCGCGCGGATCACTTCGCCGATCAGCACCGCACCGGCCGTCCATTCGCCGCCGAAGCCGAAGCCCATCAGCGCGCGCGCCGCGAGCAACTGGTGGTAGTTCTGCGCGAGCCCGCACAGCGCGGTGAACACGGCGAACCACAGCACGGTGAGCTGCAGCGTGCGCACGCGGCCGATCCGGTCGGACAGGATGCCGGCGATCCAGCCGCCGGCCGCCGATGCGAGCAGCGTGATCGTGCCGATGAAGCCCGCGTCGGCGAGCGAGATGCCCCAGGTCGCGACGAGCGTCGGGATCACGAACGACAGCATCTGCGTGTCCATCCCGTCGAGCATGTAGCCGACCTTGCAGCTCCAGAACGCGCGGCGCTCGCGCGGCTGCGCGTCCCCGTACCACGAGAACAGGCCGCTGCGCTCGGGGCTCGCGGGCTCCGCGGCGTGCGCCGCGAGGGTCTTGCTTTCCATGGTGGTGCTCCTGTCGTTATGCGCCGTCGAATGGCGATCGTGCGTGCGGGGGTGTGTCGTGCGGGTGCGTCGTGCGGGTCATCGCCCCGGCTCAAAATACGGCCAGCGACGCGTTCGTGATGTCGGTCATTAGCATGTGGCCGGGCGTATGCGCGATCGCGATCGGCAGCTTCGCGTCCATCAGCGCGGTTTGCGGCGTCACGCCGCACGCCCAGAACACCGGCAGCTCGCCGTCGCGGATCGTCACCGCGTCGCCGAATTCGGGGGCGTTCAGGTCGGCGATGCCCAGCTCGCGCGGATCGCCGAGATGGATCGGCGCGCCGTGCACGCCCGGAAACCGGCTCGTGATCTGCACCGCGCGGATCGCGTCGGCGCCGCGCATCGGCCGCATCGACACGACGAGCTGGCCGCCGAAGATTCCCGCGCGGCGATTCGGAATCGACGTGCGGTACATCGGCACGTTGCGCCCCTCCTCCACATGGCGCAGGCCGATGCCTTCGCGGGCCAGCATGTCCTCGAACGAGAACGAGCAGCCGATCGCGAACACGACGAAATCATCGCACCACAGCGCTTCCAGCGATTCGACGCGTTCGGTCAGGCGGCCGTCGCGGTAGACGTTGTAGCTCGGCACGTCGGTGCGGATGTCGAGATCCTCGCCGAGCACGTCGACCCGGAACGCGCCCGGTTCGCCGACGCCCAGCAGCGGGCAGGCTTTCGGGTTCGCCTGGCAGAAGCGCAGGAAATCGTGCGCATACGCCTCGGGCAGGATCGCGAGGTTCGCTTGCGCGTACGGCCCGCAGTGGCCGGCGGTCGGGCCGCGGAACGCGCCGTGGCGCACGGACTGGCGGAATTCGGAAGGGGTCATGAGGTTCTGTCGCAGATCGGTGTGTCGTCGGGATGACGGTGGCGTGTCATCGGTACAGCGAAGAGTAGAAAAGAAAAAATTTTGTCGCCAACGAGTTTTTTTGCGCTTCGTGTATAGAATTTCTTAACAGATCTCGGGGTTTTCCCCGGCTCCGTTCACTTTTCCTCACCGGCAAAGTGCGCGCTCACCCTCCGTCCGACCGCCATGAACACGCGTTTTCTCGAAACCTTCGTCACGCTCGCGAAGCTGCGCAACTTCCGCACGACGGCCGCCGCGCTGCACGCAACGCCGGCCGCGATCTCGCAGCGCCTGAAGGCGCTCGAGGACGAACTGCAGACGGTACTCGTCGACCGCGACAGCCGCGAATTCCGGCTCACGCCGAACGGCGAATACCTGCTCGGCTATGCGAAGGCGGTGGTCGAGGCGACGCAGGAGCTGCAGGCCGCGGCCTCCGGCGAGCGCCCGCTGCGCGGCAAGCTGCGGCTCGGCGTGATCGAGACCGTCGTGCACAGCTGGCTGCCGCACTACATGCGGCGGCTGGCGGCCGACTATCCGCAGCTCGAGATCGACCTGACCGTCGACGTCAGCGTCGTGCTGCAGCGCCGGCTGATGGCCGGCGAACTCGACCTGATCATCCGCGTGGAAGGCAGCGACGAGGCGTCGGTCGTGTGCGATGCGCTCGCGAACTATCCGGTGCGCTGGATCGCGCGCGCGGGGCTGCTGCCGAATACGCGCACGGGGCTCGCCAGGCAGGTGCTGCGGCAGCCGATTCTCACCTACGGGCGCGGTACGGCGCCGCATCGTGCGCTCGAAGATATCGTCCGCACGCTCGCGCATGCGCATGGCGTGCCGTTGTCGGACACGCGCATCACCGGGTCGCCGTCGATCTCGGTGATCGTGCAGCTCGTGCGCGACGGGTTTGGCGTGGCGGCGATTCCGGTGCTGTTCGTCGACGCGTTGATCGAAAGTGGTGAAGTCGTCGAGTTACCGCTGCAGCCGTCGCCGCCGTCGATCGTCGTGTCGATGTCGCGGCGGGCCGATGCGCCGCGGTTCGTGCATGGCGCGTCGATTGCGGCGCGGGCAGCGTGTCACGAGTATTGCGAGAAGAGCAAGCGGTTGCTGGTTGAGGCGCTTTGATGCGGTGCGGGCCGGTGGAGGCAAGGCCGGGCATCCCGCAACGCGCCGGCTGAATCCGTACCACGGCGAAGTCGAAGGGCACGGCCACACAAACGCGTGACCGTGCCCCTGTCACCCGGCATCAATCAGCCGGGGGGGTCTCCTGCTTCAGTGCCACCGCCCCGTATCCGTCCCCGGCGCGAACTCGATCCCCCGCAGCACTTCCGCAAACTTCGCAGTCCGCAGCACCGCGAATTGCTCATGCGCAGCCGTGGCCGCACTCGTGTTCTTCAACACGTCACGCACGGCCACCAACCGGTTCGGATCCGCACCGACGTCGCCGTTGCCGCTGACGGTCGACGTAATCGCCCAGATCGTCACCGTGCCGTCGCGCT
Organism: Burkholderia sp. AU27893; assembly: GCF_002223205.1. Taxonomy (NCBI): domain Bacteria; kingdom Pseudomonadati; phylum Pseudomonadota; class Betaproteobacteria; order Burkholderiales; family Burkholderiaceae; genus Burkholderia; species Burkholderia sp. AU27893. Next base: position 2,210,532 of record NZ_NKFD01000004.1, read on the forward strand.
CGACGCGGCCCGTCAGGTTGCGCAGGCCGGCCGTCGCCGGCGCCCACGGCAGGCCCGTCGCCGAATTGTTGCCCGCCGGGTAGCCGGCAACCGAATACGGCTGGCCGAGGTTCAACCCGTTCTGCAGCGTGTACGCGAGCTTCCACTGCTTCGCACCCGCGTCGTAGACCCACTTCTGCAGGCCCGCCGTCGTCTGCGCGGCGGCGTGCGTGTACAGGTCCGCGCCGCCCGTGTAGCCGTCGCCTTCGTCCGCGACATACAGCGTGTTCGCGTCGGCGAACCAGATCCCGAACGGATAGGCAAGCGTCGTCGCGGTCTTGTTCGGCGTGCTCGGGAAGCCGGCCAGCACGCACATGTTGTTCGGCAGGCCAGCCGTTTGCACAGTGGCGGCGTTGTATGCAAGCGGCGCCGTCGGCAGCACGGCCTTCGGCGACGGCACGCCGACGCCCGACGGGCACGCGGTGCCGGTCGTATCGACGAAGTACACGGTGTTCACGCCGTTGCCGCCGCTGCCCTTCGTGTAGTACACGACGTTGTCGTGCACCGCGATGCCGCGGAAGTTGTCGTCCTTGCCGATCTTGTCGGCCTTCGCGCCGAGCTCCGTGACCGAGAAGCTCGCGAGCGGCGTCGGCACGCCCGGATCCTGCTGCGCTTCGTGATGCTTCGCGCCGTCGATGAGCTGCGCGCCCGCGCCGAGGATCACGTTCTGCGGCTGCGGGTTCGCGCCGTTACCGGCGTTGCCCGACGTGTAGTAGATCTCGCGGCCGTCGCGATTGTTCAGGATCGCCGCGCGGCCGTTGTTGCCGCTGTACGCGTTCGTCTCGGTGAAGCGGAAATGCCCGTGGCGATCGATGCGCGCGATCGCGCGATAGAAGTTCTGCCCGTCCGGGTTGGTCGTGTCGACCGCGAGCGGCGTGTTCGAGTTCGACACGTCGATCGCATTGACCGGCGCAACGTAACCCATGAACGTCAGGTAGCGGCCGTCGAGCGACAGGTGCAGGCCGAGTTCCGACTTCGAGCTGAAGCTCGTCACCATCTGGTCGTGCGCGAAGCCTTTCTGCAGGCTGTTCGGCACTTCGAGCGTGCTGACGACACCGCCGGCCGGCGTGATCTGGTCGAGGAAGATGCGCGACGTGATGCCGAAGCTGCCGTCGTAGCGGTCATTGTTCCACACGGTCGGATAGGTGCCGTCGTTCGGCGCGCCGGATGCCGCACCGCACCCGCCGGTGGTCTTCGCGCAGTTCGGCGGCAGGATCGCGCCGGGCTGGACGTTGCTCGACACGTTGTCGTACACGCTGCGGCTGAGAACCAGGAAGCCCGGCACGAAACCCGGCTCGAAACGGCTGTCGCCGTCGTTGTCGTGCGGAGCAGCGTGCGCGCCGATGCTCGCGGCGATCAGCGTGAGTGCAAAGACGGGAACGGTACGATCGCGCAGCGCGCGGCGGCGCTTCGCGGACAAGGCGAGATTCGGCATGGACAAGGCTCCGTACGACAGCGAGTGAGGACGTTGTGGGTGGACAGACTGACGACGTGAAGCCCCGCCACCTTAGCCATGCTTGATGAAGAATTGATTGCACGCGATCCTGCGGAAACCCGCGTGAAAACACGGGCTGCCGAGTGTGGCGCCTTGTTATTGATCCGTAATGCGAAAGAAATGAATCAGACAGCCATTCAGGCGGACTGCCCCGCATGCGGCTGCGCGAGCTTGCCGTCGCCATACTCGCGCAACACTTTCGAAATCACGACGCGATAGCCGTCCAGCCAGCGCGCCTGTTTCGTCTTCGCCTCGAGGTGCGCCGGGTGCTGCATCAGTTGCTGCAGCGCCGCCTCCGACTCCCAGTAATAGACGTTCTGGATCAGCCCCGATGCGGCGTTCTCCCACGTCTCCTCGCCGAGATAGCCGGGCGTCGCGCGCGCCATGTCGGCGATCTGCCGGTCGAGCCGGTGGAATTCGTCGTCGTATTGCCCGGCGCGGAAAATGAAGGTCGACGCGTACATGCCCGCTCCATCGAAAGCGATTGAAAGAGCGCCGATTGTAAGGCAGGTGCGGCAGGCCGCCGTCGTTACGCAGCGAGCGTATCGAAGTCGGGCCGATCGGCGAGCCACGCGTCGATGCGTGGGGCGTCGTCACGCACGCCGGCCGCGGGCACCGGCATCGCGGCCAGGGCGTGCCGTGCCCGTTCAAGCGCCTGCGCGAAGCCGCGCAACTCGCGCGTCGCGGGCCGGTCGTCGGCGTGACGGCGCGCGAGGGCTGCTTCGATGTTCATGCCGATCAATGCAAGTTGCGCGTCGATGAAGGTCTGACACAGCACGCGGCAATGCGCGGATATCGACGCAACGGCCAGCAGCACCGGCACGATCGACACGGTCAGGTAGCCGCCGGGCGCAAGCCGCGACAGGGCATGACGTACGTCCTGCCCGCCATCGGTCAACGATGCGAACACCGCATCCCGCCACACCGCGCGCTCGAACACGAGCGCATCGCGATACGCGTCGAGCGCCGCGCGGTCCGCGACCTCTCCGGCCGTCACCAGCGGAATCGGGAATGACGATTCAACGGAAGATTGCGCGCTCGCCGTTTCGACGATGCAGTTCGCGCCGAGCCATCCGGCATCGTCGCGCCGCGCGGCCAGCACGCGCGACTGCAAGCGGTCGGGCAGCATCGGATCGAGCGGCACCGCGCGGCAGATCGACGGCTTGTCCGCATGCACGCTGCAGCGCCCGTCGTCGGCCAGCGCCGCGCAACGGCCGAGCGACGGATAGTCGTAGCCCTGCAGCGTCAGCGCGATCCATTCGCTCCCCGCGCCGCCGCTGCGATGAAACAACCGCGCCGACAGCGCATCGGAAGCCGCGACGTCGTCCGCATCGAGCGCGTGCTCGCGGCCGCCCGCACGCCAGCGCTCGCCGGTTCGCCGCGTCGGCACGCGACGGATCGTCAGCGCACCGACGAAGCGGTGCCCGTGCCGGAACAGTTCGCGCAACGACAGCGTCGGCGCGCTGTTGCAGCAGCGTCCGCAGGCGTTGCACGCGAGCAGCCAGGTGTCTACCACGGCCGCCGCACCGAATCCTGGTAGCGCGTGAGGATGAAGCGCGCGACGTCGTCCGAGTGATACGCGGCGACGAGCTGCGTGACCCACGGCTTCGCGCGATCGGCCTCGCGCACCGTCAGCACGTTCGCATACGGCGAGCGCGCATCCTCGAGGCTGATGCTGTCGCGTGCGGGTTGCAGCCCGGCACGCGCGGCATCGTCGCTGTCGATCGCGACGAACGCGGCCGTGTCGAGCGCAGCATAAAGGCGATCGCGCCGCAGCGCGACGAGCTTCAGCCCGAGCCGGTTGCCGGTCACGTCGCGCAGCGTCGCATGCAGGCCGGCCCGCTCGCGCAGCGTCACCAGCGTGTCGTTCTGCAGCAGCACGAGCGCGCGCGCCATCCCGCGCGGATCGGCGGGAATCGCGACCGTCGCACCGGGCTGCAGTTCGTTCAGGTTCTTCAGCTTGCGTGAATAGAGCGCCATCGGCAGCGTGACGGTCGGCGCGACTTCGGCCAGCGCGTAGCGTTTCTGCGCGCGCGTCGCCGCAAGCTGATGTGCATCCTCGAAACTGGCTGCGTCGATCCGGCCGTCGGCCAGCGCCGCGTCGATGCGCGATGCATCGTCGAATTCGACGACGTCAATGCCGAATCCTCGCGATGCGGCGACCCGCTTCACTTCGCCGAGGATCTGCGCATGCACGCCGCGCGTCACGCCGACGCGCACCGCCGGTGCGGCCGATTCGGCGGCCACGGTCAAACCCGAATGAACGACTGCGCACGCCGCCATCAGCCACGCGCCCACGCAAACCATGACGCGCTTCATGACGCATCCCTCAGAATCGTGCGAAACCCGATATGCGACGCGCCGAGATCGGCTTCCTGCTGTTCGCGCGACGACGCGCGATAGCGCACGCAGTAGTCGCGCGAGCACAGGAACGAGCCGCCCTTGATGACCATCGGCGTATCGTGCTTCCGCGTCGGCGGCGCGACGGCCGCCGTGTCGCCGTTCGTATGCGACTGATGCGGGCCCGTGTATGCGTCCTTGGTCCATTCCCACGCATTGCCGATCATGTCGTAGAGCCGGAACCCGTTCGCCGCGTAGCAGCCGACGGGCGCGAGCCCCGCATGGCCGTCCTCGGCCGTATCGAGCACCGGGAACACGCCCTGCCAGTAGTTCGCGGCCGGCTTGCCCTGCGCATCGCGCGGCGCCGCGTCGAGCGCTGCGTCGTCGCGGCCGGCCTTGCCCGCGTATTCCCATTCGGCTTCGGTCGGCAGGTCGCGGCCGAGCCAGCGCGCATACGCGAGCGCATCGCGCTGCGTGACGAGCGTGACGGGCAGGTTGCCGAGCCCGTCGATGCCGCTACCCGGCCCGTGCGGATGACGCCACGATGCGCCCTTCACCCACGACCACCAGGCAAGATCGCGCGTGTTCATCTCGTCGCGCGTCGGCACATGGAACACGGCCGCCCCGTCCTGCTGCTCGGCCTCGGTCACGTAGCCGGTCGCCTGCACGAACGCGGCGAACTGCGCGATCGTCACGTCGGTCTGGTCGATCCAGAACCCGCCGACGCGCGTGCGACCGTCGCCCGCCGGGCGCTCGTCCGCATAGCCGCGCGTGCTGCCGAACACGAACGCGCCGCCGCGCAGGTGCACCATCCCGGCTTTCGGGTCGTCGCGCCATCCGGCCGGCAGCCCCGAATAGCGCGCGCACTGCCGCTCCGAGCCGAGCGGCGCGAGCGCGCGGCCGCGATTCGCGTCGTCGAAGGCGCCGCCCGCCGGCGCGACGGGATTCGCATAGCCGGCCGCGAACGCGGCGGCGAACAGCGTGACGGCCAGCGCCGCGCCGATCGTCCAGAACCGGAACCGCATCGTGTCGCTCCCGGCTTCAGTAGTAGCCGCGCGGACGCAGCGGCTCGACGCCGCCGACGTTGCTCATGTAGGTCTTCCACTGGTCGACGAGCGTGCTGACCACCGACGGATTCTGCGCGGACACGTCGGTCGTCTCGCCGCGATCCGCCGCGAGGTCGTACAGTTGCCAGTGACCGTCGAGCGGCCCGAGCGGCGGCTCGGTCCACAACGCCTTCCAGCGGCCGTCGGCGCTGCGCAGGTACGCGCGGCCGTATGCTTCGTCGCCGAACGGCGCGGTATGCACCTCGCCCGTCGCCGTGCCCGTCAGCACCGGCAGCAGCGACTGGCCGGTGACCGGATACACGTAGCGGTTGTTGTAGACGACCTTGCCCTTGTTCTGGTCGACGCCCGTCAGCGTGTTGACGAGCGGCGGCGCCGGCTGCGACGGCGGCGTGACGCCCGCGACCGCGAGGAACGTCGCCGTGTTGTCGGTCACGTGCGTGAACGCGCGCAGCGTCGGCAACTGCTGCGTCTGGCCCGGCAGGCGCACGATCGTCGGCGTCGAAACGCCGCCTTCGGCCGAATAGCCCTTCGTGAGCCGGAACGGCGACGCGCTCACTTCGGCCCAGCGCAACCCGTACTGCAGGCGCTGCGCGTTCTGCTTGCCGTTGTCGGTGCCAAGCGTCGAGTAGATCGGGTCCTGCCCGTTCGCGGTATCGGTCGCCGTCGGGTCGGCGCCCGAATCGATCGGCCAGCCTTCCGCGCCGTTGTCCGACTGGAACATGATGAACGTGTTGTCGTACTCGCCGATGTCCTTCAGGTGCTGGATCAGCAGGCCGATGTTGTAGTCGAGGTTCTCGACCATCCCCGCATAGATCTCCATGTAGCGCGCCTGAGCCTTGCGCTCGGCCGGCGACAGGCTCGACCACAGCTTGTCGACCTTGCCGGGGCCGTAGTCGCTGTAGCCGTCCGCGGCCGAATGCACCGCGCTGATGTATTTCGCGGCGGCCGTGCCGTTGTTCGCGGTCGCGGGCGATGCCGCCGTGGTTTCAGGCAGGCCGTCGAACGGCTTGAAATCGGCGGGGATCAGGCCGAGCGCCTTCTGCCGCGCGATCCGCGCGTTGCGGATCGCATCGTAGCCGGCGTCATACACGCCCGCGTACTTGTGCAGCCATGGCTCGGGCACCTGCAGCGGCCAGTGCGGCGACGTATAGGCCGCGTACGCGAAGAACGGCTTGCCGTCGCGCTGGTTCGAATCGATGTACGAGATCAGCTTCTGCGTATAGAAATCGGTCGAATAGAACACGGCCGGGCTGCCGCCCGTGCCGCCCGGCTGCCCGGGCTGACCTGGCTGCACGTAGCGGCCGTCTTCCGTGTAGTTCGACGAGCCGGCCGGCTCGTGCGCGAAGTGATTCGTCGCCGCGCCGCCGAGCAGCACGTAGCTGCGCTCGAAGCCCCACTGGTCGGGCGTCTGCCCGCTGCCCGTCGCACTGCCGACGATCCCCGAGCCGATGTGCCACTTGCCCGCGATGTACGTGTGGTAGCCGGCATCCTTCAATAGTTGTGCGAACGACAACGCACGGTCATTCAGGTAGCCCTCGTAGCCTGGCAGCCCGCGCCGTTCGTCGGTCGGCACGCCCATCGTGCCTTCGCCGACGAGATGGTGGTCGGTGCCGGACACCAGCATCGCGCGCGTGATCGCGCAGACGGTGCCCGTGTGATGGTTCGACAGGATGCGGCCCGACGCGACGAGCGCGTCGAGGTTCGGCGTGTTGATCTCGCCGCCGAATGCATGGATGTCGGAATAGCCGAGATCGTCGGCCATGATGTACAGGATGTTCGGGCGTTTCGCGGCCAGCGGCGGCGTGGTGTTCGTCGGGGACGACGGCGTATCGCTGTCGACGCCGCCGCACGACGCGAGCGACATCGCGCCGGCAATCGCGGCGCAGACGACACGGAAACGAAAAGCATGCAACGGCGACGCGGACTTTTTCATTGTTCTGGAACGCTCGATCTACGGGATCGGCGATCTTAGCGTCGCGTACGCGGCAACCAAAGTCCGATTCGTCACATGCTAACGGGGTGACGGAATATGCGCGCAAACAGAATGCCCGACATCAGCGCACACACATGTGCGCGAGCGCGATGCGCGCCGAAACCGGCGCGCGGGAATCGTCGCGAGCACCGGAACCCGCGCTTTCGTCGGACGATTTCACGTGCGTAACGGGACGTTACGTCGTGTCGTTACGGCCGAACCCGTAGCAATACGTTACGTTTTCTCCGCCTCTGCATCGCCAGGAATTTTTAAATCACGATTTTTAGAAAATATCGTCTGATTAAACTGTAATGCTCTATTTATAAAAGAAAGCTTGTTAATGAATATCGAACTCGCAAACGTTTTACGTGACGAAAATATGCAACTCAAAAATTAGACGAATAACGACTTAACAAAATATACCGTTTAAAACAACGGCAGGCATGCCTCTTGCTGACTCCCCCCACCATGTGCCGCGTTCCACCAGGAACGAATAACCCGAAAATCGGGCGGGGCCTTATTTCGTACAAATGATTCCGGGGTCGGGGAAATGGTATCGAGCGCAAGGAGGCGATTGGCCTGGGGGGCCGTGACGTGCCTGTCGCTATTCGCGACGGCGCGCACGCAGGCACAAGACACCGTCGACGCACCGCCGTCCGCGGCGGTAAACGGCGGGCATCCGATTGCGCCGCCCTCGACGCTGCTGAACGCCGAACGCGTCCTTGAAGCCCCGAAGCCCACGCCCGGCGCGGGCCCGGCCGCGGCGAAGCCGGCCGCCGGCGCCGCATCGGCGGGCGCCCGGGCCGCCACCCGCCACGCCCTGCCGGAAGACCAGCTCGGCGGCACGGTCACGACCGATGCCGTGACGCTCGCCGGCCGCGATTTCTATACCTACTTCTCGCAGACGTGGTCGGAAATCCCGCTGAGCGAGCGCTACATGGTCGCCATTCACGAACGCCCGTCCGGGCGTTACGGCAGCCTGATCTGGGTCGAATTCCAGCAAAAGCGCGTATTCCAGACTTTCCTGCCGATCGCACGGGCAAACGTCAAGGCCGTGGCCGAAAGCGCCGCCGGCATTTCCTTTCAGACCGTCATTCAGGACGATCTTTCGAATTTGCTGTTTCCCGATTCGGATCTGGCCAAAGACGAAATTTAATCGATTAATCAAAAACGGGGGTTGGGGAAAATGAATCGAATCAGATTGAGCTTGATCGCCCTGGTCGCGATGACCGCGGTGTCGCCGTATGCGTGGTCGTCGACGCTGGTTTATCAGCCGAACAACCCGAATTTCGGCGGCAACCCGGCAAACGGCCCCAATCTGCTCAACGAGGCCAACGCGCAGAACAAGCACACGGATCCGTCGCTGTCGGCCTTTTCATCGCCGACGTCCACGTCATCGCTCGACCAGTTCAATGCGCAGCTGCAACAGGCGATCCTGTCGCGCGTCGCCGGCTCGGTGACGAACTCGATCGTCGGCACCAACGGCGAGCTCAAGCCGGGGACGATCAGCACGGGCAACTTCACGATCGTCGTGAGTGCGGCCGGCAACGGCAACCTGCAAGTGACGACCACCGACAAGACGACGGGTGCGACCTCGACGTTCATCGTCAGCAACGGCCAATAAATCAAAAAACGACTGAGCGAATCATGAAAAAAAATGCTGAACGCACACGCTTGAACACGGGGATGACACGGGTCGCCATGGGCGCGGTGTTGCTGCTGGCGCTGGCCGGCTGCGTCACGCGGCCGATGCCGGCGTTGAGCAACGCGACGCTGACGCCGCCGACGCGTACCACTCGCGACCTCACGCACCTGCCGCCGCCGAAGGGCAAGATCGTCGCGGCCGTGTACGGCTTTCGCGATCTGACCGGGCAGTACAAGGCGTCGCCGGACAGCTCCTTCTCGTCGCAGGTCACGCAGGGCGGCGCGTCGTTCCTCGTCAAGGCGATGCGCGACTCCGGCTGGTTCACGCCGGTGGAACGCGAGAACCTGCAGGACCTGCTGACCGAACGCAAGATCATGCGCGCCACCGACGGCGCGGATGCGAAGAAGGCGCAGAACGATGCGATGGCGCCGCTGATGCCCGCGAACATCGTGCTCGAGGGCGGCATCGTCGGCTACGACACGAACGTGCGGACCGGCGGGGCCGGCGTCGCGTACCTCGGGATCAGCGGGTCGACGCAATACCGGATCGACCAGGTCACGGTCAACCTGCGCGCGATCGACATCCGAACGGGCCAGGTGCTCAACAGCGTGTCGACGACCAAGACCGTCTACTCCTACCAGGTCGACACGGGCATCTATCGCTTCGTCGGCTTCAAGGACCTGCTGCAGGCGGAAGCCGGGCTGACGCGTAACGAACCCGCGCAGATCTGCGTGAACGAGGCGATCGAATCGGCGCTCACGCACCTGATCGTCCAGGGGGTCGCGAACCAGACCTGGGCGCTGAAGAACGACCAGGACTGGTACGACCCGACGATGCAGCGGTATCTGCAGGAAGACCGGAAATACGCGCAGGACATGGAGGACGCGAACACCGCGTACGACCCGCAGAAGATCGATCGCCAGGGCGCGTCCACTCATTAACCGGCGCAGGCCGGCCAGCGGAGAACACATGATGAATCGACAGCGTGATCGGAACGGGCGCGCCCGCGCGGCGTGGCGGGTGCTCGCGACCGTGTGGGCAGCGGCAACGATGCAGGCGGCTGCAGCGGCCCCCGTGCCGCTCAACGACCTCGGCCCGCCCGAACCGGCATTCGACTACAGCGGCAACATCGTCGCGGTCCGCCAGAGCGGTGTCGGCAATGCCGCGTCGCTGGACCAGGCGGGCCACAACGGCGCGCTGATCTGGCAGGCCGGCGAGGGCAACGCGATCGTCGCGCGGCAGGCCGGGGCGCAGAACTGGATCGCGGCGTCGCAGGCCGGCGTCGGCAACAAGCTGAATGCGACGCAGCGCGGCAACGGCAACACGTTGCAGGTGCAACAGAACGGCGCGGGCAATTCGGTCGACTCGACACAGGTCGGCACGTCGCTGTCGGCGCGCGTCACGCAGAACGGCAGCAACAACGCGGTGAACCTCGTGCAGGGCGGATCGAACACCGGCATCCAGGTGATCCAGACCGGCAACGGTGCGCGCGCGACGGTGCTGACGCGGTAACGGATATTCAGTTTGCAGGTGCTTTGCTTCAAGTGGTGTGACGTGTGGGACGTGAGAGCGTCCTCAATTGGCGGGGGTGCCGGCGAAGACCCACTTTTCCGGCGAATTTTCTTTCGAATCAGGAGCAAGAAATGAAGGTGACCAAGTCTGCAATCGCAATCGCAGTGCTGATGCTCGCATCGGCTGCCGCACAGGCCGATTCGTCGGGTAACAACGTGAGCGTCGGTCAAATCGGCAGCTTCAACTCGGCCACCGTCGAACAGACGGCGACGAGCGGTGATTCGGTGTCGATCAACCAGTGGGCAGCAGCCGACGATCCCCATTACGGGTTCGTCGCCAACGTGACGACCGCGGGCGGCAGCGGCGACACGACCGTGATCCAGCAGACCTCCGGGTGGGCTGAGCCGTATTCGAGCGTGAACGTGTCGCAGACGGGCACGTCGCATGAGCGGAACTATGTGACGCAGTCCGGTGGCGGCGACTTCTCGGCGACCATCACGCAGACGACGTCGGTCTACACGGGCGGCCCGCAATACGACACCAACACGATCAACCAGTACACCTACCTCAACAGCGCGTCGATCACGCAGCAGGGCGGCGGCTGGAACTCCGTGACGATCAACCAGGGCTCGCCGAGCCAGTCGGCGATCGTCAACACCGCGAACGTCACGCAGACGGACACGATCGGCAACACCGTCGGCATCACGCAGACCGGCAACAACGGCACCGCGAACGTCCAGACGACCTGGGGCGGCGGGAACGCGACGTCGATCACGCAAACGGGCGGCACGACCAACGCCAGCGTGACGCAGTTCGGCGAGATTGGCGACCAGGTCACGACGACCCAGAGCGGCACCGCAACCGCCACCGTGAATTCGTCGTTCGGCGCCGGCAACTCGACGACGATTTCGCAATCGGGCGGCGTGAGCGGCAGCAACGCCACGGTGCACCAGCTCGCGGCGGCCGGCAACGCGACGTCGATCACGCAGACCGCCGACGGCAACAACGCCACGGTCAACCAGTGGTTCGAGTCCGGCGACAGCGCGACGATCAACCAGTCGGCCGCGTCGAACAACGCAACGATCACGCAGCAGTACGGCTACGGCAACGGCGCGTCCATCACGCAAACGGCCGCGTTCAACACGGCGTCGATCACGCAAAGCAGCTCGAACGGTTCGACGGCATCCATCACGCAGTCTTCGGCGGACAACGTGGCGTCGGTGGCGCAGTCGGCATCGGGTTCGTCGACGACGGTGAGCCAGTCGGGCGACATCGGCAACTACGCCAATGCGTCGCAGACGGGTACGGATGACCTGCTGAGCCTCTCGCAAACCGGTGCTTTCAACATCATCAACGCGTCGCAAGTGTCGGGCACGGGCAACCAGGGCTACGTGACGCAGATCGGCTTCGGCAACAACGCCACGCTGCTGCAGCAAGGCAACGGCAACTACGCGAGCATCAGCCAGACGGGCGCCTTCAACACCGCGTCGATCAAGCAGCACTGAGCACCGCCGGTGTCACGAAAAGGCCGGACGGTTGCCCGTTCGGCCTTTTTTTCATTCGACAGGGGACGATCATGGTCGGCATTCACGATCTCAACGCCTATTTCGACATCGCCGCCAGTGCAGGCGGCGTGAACATCGTGCCGCACGTGCGGGCGGCCGCGCCGGTCGACGTGTCGTACAGCCTGCGCATCACCAAAACCGGCGGCGCCGGCTCGGCCTCGCTCACACGCTCCGGCGAATCGCGACTCGCCGGCGGCGAGGACCGGCCGCTCGCGACGCTGCGGTTGAGCGTCGATTCGGGCGACATCTGCATGGCGACGCTGGTCCTGCACGTCAATGGCGAGCACGCGGAGTATTCGGTGGACTGCAATCCGCATCGGGCCCCGAATTGAGCCGGTGCGGCGCGGGCCCGGCGCGAACGCCGCACCGCGGCCGCCTCACTCATCCGACGCCAGCATGCGCGGTATCTCGTCGACGAGCGCATCGATGACGACGCGCACCTTCGACGGCACCTGGCGGGAGGCCGGCCGCACCGCGAACACTTCGGCGCCCGACACGCTGTTGCTGTCCATCACGAGCGCGAGGCGGCCGTCGCGCAGGTAAGGCGCCATCAGCCAGCACGGCAGCCATGCGAGGCCCGCGCCGGCGGCGGCGGCATCGGCGATCGCCTGCAGGTCGTCGAGCCGCAGGCGGCCGGCCGGGCGATGGTCATGCACCGCGCCGTCCGCGCCGAGAACCCGCCACGGCGTCGGTTGTCCGCCGCGCGAGTACGCGATGCCGACATGCGACGCGAGCGCGTCGAGCCCCGCCGGCCGGCCATGACGGTCGAGATATGCGGGCGACGCGCAGATTCCCATGCGCTGCACGCCGAGCTTGCGACCGACGAGCGCGCTCGTATCGGCCAGCTCGCCGATGCGCACCGCGATGTCGAAGCCGTCGTTGACCAGGTCGGCCACGCGGTCGCTGAACGATACGTCGATCTCGAGCCGCGGATGGCGCTCGACGAGGCGCCGCATGACGGGCGCCACGCATTGCCGCCCGAACAGCACCGGCACGCTGACGCGCAGCCGCCCTGCCGGCTCGCGCTGCCCCGCGTCGAGCGCGGCCTCCGTCTCGCCGAGTTCGGCCAGCAGCCGCCGGCATTGCTCGTAATAGACGAGCCCTTCGTCGGTCAGGCCGAGCTGGCGGGTCGTGCGTTGCAGGAGCCGCGCGCCGAGGCGGCGTTCCAGCCGTGCGACGACCTTCGCGACGGCCGAGCGCGTGACGCCGAGCCGCAGCGCGGCCGCCGCGAAGCTGCCCGACTCCACCACGTCGACAAATTCGGCCACGCCTCTCAGCCGCTCGTCCATGCCATTTCGCTCCAGTTGGGTCACAGGGTTGTGTCCGCACAGGCGACAGTCATCGGCCAAATTCTCGCCAATGCGTCCGCGTGCGCAACACTATGATAGTCCGCTCTATCTCGAAAAGGAGTCGACATGCACGCATGGCAAGTGAAACCGGGCGACGGCGTGGCCGGCCTTCGGCGCATCGACGCGACACGCCGCGCGGTCGGGCCGACCGACGTGGTCGTGAAGATCCACTCGGCCGGGCTGAACTACCGCGACCTGATGTTCGCGCGCGGCGACTATCTCGGCATCGGCACGGACGCGCTGATCCCGGTGGCCGACGGCGCCGGCGAAGTCGTCGAAACCGGCCGCGACGTGACGCGCTTCAAGCCGGGCGATCGCGTGATCAACACGTACTTTCCGCACTGGATCGACGGGCCGCCCACGCCGCAGAAAGTCTCCGGGTCGCCCGGCGCGCAGTTCGACGGCGTGCTGGCCGAACATTTCGTCTCCGACGAAGCCGCGCTGGTCGCGATTCCCGCGCATCTGAACTACGACGAGGCGGCGACGCTGTCGTGCGCGGGGATTACCGCGTGGAACGCGCTGTTCGCCGACGGCGGCCTCGCGCCCGGCGCGACCGTCGTGCTGCTCGGCACCGGCGGCGTGTCGATCGTCGCGCTGCAACTCGCGCATGCGGCGGGGCTGCGCACGATCGTCACGTCGTCGAGCGATGCGAAGCTCGAGCGCGCCCGCGCACTCGGGGCTGACGCCACCATCAACTATCGCGCGACGCCCGAGTGGCAAAACGAGGTGCTGCGGCTCACCGGCGGCGCGGGGGCGGATCTGGTCGTCGAAGTCGGCGGCAAGGACACGCTGCCGCGCTCGGTCGCCGCGACGAAGCTGGGCGGCATCGTATCGGTGATCGGCGGCCTCAGCAGTTTCGCCGGCCCCGAACTCGGGCTGCTGTCGCTGATCGGCGGGATCCGGCAGCTGCACGGGATCATGGTCGGCAGCCGCGCGATGCTCGACGACGTCGTGCGGCTCGTCGACGCGAAGCAGATCAGGCCGGTGGTCGATCGCGTGTTCGGCTTCGACGAGGCGCCGCAGGCGTATGCCTATCTGCAGTCGGGGCAGCACTTCGGGAAGGTCGTGATCCGCGTCGCGCAGTAAGCGCATCGAGGCGGCGGGTCGCTCGGCCCGCCGCCTCTTCCGTCATCGCGCCATCAGAACTTGTGACGGATCCCCGCGTGAACCATCAGCTGCTTCGAGGTCGACGACAGGTCCGCCGCGCCGGGAACATAGGCCTGGTCGAGCGACGAGCCCGTCGCGTCGCCCGCGATCCGCTGGTACGCGCCCATCAGGTACACGTCCGTGCGCTTCGACAGGCTGTAGTCGGCCATCAGCCCGAGCGAATGGATCTTCGGCTTCGCGCTGCCCGTCGTCGCGTCGTAGCGCACCGTCGTATACACGTACTGCGCGCCGACGAACAACGCCGGCGTGAACTGGTATTTGCCGTTCACCTCGAAGTTCTGGTACTTGATCGACGACACCGTGCCGCCCGCGAGCGGGCCGGTCACCGGCTCAATCGTTTCGTCGCCGAACAGGTAGCCGACGTTCGCGCTCGGCCGCGTGACGTTGCTGTTCGTGTACGCGAACCCGACCGTCGCGGGCCCCGCCGTGTAGTTGATGCCCGCACCGAAGATCCGCAGCCGCGCCGACGCAAAGTTCGCATCGGCGCCGACCGATCCGGAGCCCGCGATCGCACCGCCCGCCGTCGCGCCCGGGTTGTCCGCATTCAGGAACGCCGCGCCGACCAGCAAGCCGCCCTGCTCGTACTGCGCGCCGACGCTCCACTGCCGGTTTTTCGCGAAGCCCGTGTCGTTGCTGAAACTGTATGTGCCGCCGAACGAGAAGCCGGCGAAATCCGGGCTCGCATACTTCGCCGTGTTGTTCACGCGGAACGTGTTGCCGGTGTTGTCGTTGTCGAGCGGATGCGAGAACGGATAGACGCCCCAGCTGCCGTTCGCGGTCGTCGGCGCGAGATAGTCGACCACCGCATCGTATTGCCGGCCGAGCGTCAGCGTGCCGAACCGCGCGCTGCCGAGCCCGACGTACGCCTGCCGCCCGAACATGCGGCCGCCCTGCGCGAGCGTGCCGTTGTTGACGTTGAAGCCGTTCTCGAGCTGGAACAGCGCGCTGTAGCCGCCGCCGAGATCCTCGGTGCCCTTCACCCCCCAGCGGCTGCCTTGCGCGAAGCCGCTCGCCATCTGCCACGCACTGTGGCCGCCGACATTGTTCGTGTAGTCGATACCCGCGTCGACGAGCCCGTACAACGTGACGCTGCCCTGCGCGAACGCGGGCGCCGCACACAGCGCAGGTACCGCGACGAAAGCCAATCTCCAGTTCATTCGTTTTCCTTATTTATCGTGTCGCGACTGCCCGTTTTCCGGGCGTCGCCGCTTACTTCGCGCCGTAGATGTCGAAGTCGAAGTACTTCTTGTTGATCCGCTGGTACGTACCGTTCGCGAGGATCGTCGCAAGTGCGTGGTTGAAGGCGTCGCGCAGGTCGTTGTCCTGCTTGCGCAGCCCGAGCCCGTCGCCCTGCCCGAAGTACTTCACGTCGTCGATCGCCGCGCCGACGAACGCGAAATCCTTGCCCTGCGGCTTCTTCAGGAAACCGTCGCTCGCCGCGATCGATGCCTGGAACGCCGCGTCGAGCCGGCCCGTCACGAGATCGGCATAGACCTGGTCCTGGTTCTGGTACGACACGACCTGCACGCCGGCCGGCTGCCAGTTCGCGACCGCGTAGTCGGCCTGCGCGGAGCCCTGCTCGACACCCACGCGCTTGCCCTTCAGCGCGTCGGCCGTCGGCAGCAGCGGCGAACCCTTGCGCGCGACGAGGCGCGCCGGCGCATTCGAGATCCGGTTCGTGAACGCGATCTGCTGCTGGCGCTTCGGCGTGATCGTCATCGACGACGCGATCACGTCGAACTTGCGCGCGAGCAGCCCCGGGATCATCCCGTCGAAACTCGACTCGACCCACACGCAGCGCGCATGCAGCTCCGCGCACAACGCGTTCGTGATGTCGATCCCGAAACCCGTCAGCGTGCCGTCGGGCAGCTTGTATTCGAGCGGCGGGTAAGTCGGATCGACCGCGAGGCGGATCTCCTTGCCCGCCCAGTCGCCCGCATGCGCCGCCCCTGCCGCCAGCGCCACCGCGAGCGCCGCCATCCGTTTCCACTGCTTCATTGCCAGTCTCCTTCCTTGTGTGAATCGTCAGTCAAAATCGTGCGGGCCCATCACGCGAGGTAGCGCTCCGCCAGTGCAATCCAGTAGCTCGCGCCGGTGGCGAGGCACGCGTCGTTGAAGTCGTAGCCGGGGTGGTGCAGCCCGCATCCGGCGGCGCCGTCGCCGTTGCCGATCGACAGGTAGCTGCCGGGGCACGCGTCCAGCATGAACGCGAAATCCTCGCTGGCCGCGATCGGCCGCAGGTGCGGGATCAGCGCGCCGTCGCCGCCCCATTCGCGGGCGACGTCGCGGGCAAACGCGGTTTCCGCCGCGTGATTGACGAGCACCGGGTACGCGTGCCGGTAGTCGATCTCGGCCGTCGCGCCATAGCTCGCGGCCTGCCCGTGCACGATCTCGCGAATGCGCCGTTCAAGGAGCGCCCGCACGTCCGGCGACAGCGCACGCACGCTGAGCGCCAGATCCGCGTACGGCGGAATCACGTTCGATGCGGCGCCCGCATGGATCGAGCCGGCCGTCACGATCGCCATCTCCTGCGGGTTCACGTTGCGCGACACGACGGTCTGCAGCGCCATCACGATCGACGCGCACACGACCACCGGATCGATCGTCGTATGCGGGGCCGCGCCATGGCCGCCGCGCCCGGTCACGCGCACCTGCACCTCGTCGGCCGAGGCCATCGCGGGGCCGTCGCAGAAACCGAGCACGCCGGCCGGCAGGCCCGGCACGTTGTGCATCGCGAACACCGCATCGCAAGGAAACTGCGCGAACAGTCCGTCGTCGATCATCCGCTTCGCGCCGCCGAGCCCTTCCTCGGCCGGCTGGAAAATCAGGTTCAGCGTGCCTGTGAAGCGCTCCCGCTCGGCCAGGCAGCGCGCCGCCGCGAGCAGCATCGCCGTGTGGCCGTCGTGGCCGCACGCGTGCATCACGCCGTCGCAGCGGCTCGCGTGCGGCAGCCCGGTCGTCTCGCGGATCGGCAGCGCGTCCATGTCCGCGCGCAACCCGAGCCGCTTCCCGGCGCCGCGCGTCAACGTGCCGACCACGCCCGTGCCGCCGAGCCCGCGCGTCACCCGATAACCCCACGTTGTCAGCAGGCCGGCCACGAGATCGCTCGTCGCGTGTTCCTCGAAGCCAAGCTCCGGATGCGCGTGCAGCCGGCGGCGCAGCGCGATCATTTCCGCCTCGATGGCCGCCATTTCCGGCTGGATGTGTGTGTGGTCCAACCCCGATTCTCCTCGATGCGTTCCGGTTGCCGATCGCCCGAATGACCGATCGTGTCCGCATCGTAGGCAGCGAAAATCCCGGCGAACAGCCGCGGTTTCGTTATGATGACAACCTTTCGTTGTCGGGTATCGCACCATGAGCACGATCAAGCTGCATCAGTTGCAGGCGCTCGTCGCGAGCGCGGAGGCCGGCAGCATCCGCGGCGCGGCGCGCACGCTCGGGCTGTCGCAGGCGGCCGTCACGCGCGCGCTGCGCGAGCTGGAGGCGAGCGAACGCCTGCCGCTGCTGGTCCGCGCGCCGGAGGGCATCGGCTTCACCGAATACGGGAAGACGCTGCTCACGCACGCGAAGCTCGTGCTGAAGCAGCTCGAACACGCGCAGAGCGATCTCGAGCGCATGCGCGGCCGCGTCGAGGGCCGGTTGAGCATCGGCGTCACGCCGTGGCTGACGATGACCTTCCTCGCGGAAGCGGTGCTGCGTTTTCGGGAGCAGATGCCCGACGTGCGCCTCGAGCTCTACGAGGCGCTGATGGCCGTCGCGCAGCCGCTGTTGCGCGACGGCAGCATGGACTTCGCGCTCGGGCACGTGCAACCGGGCGGCACGCAGGAATTCGCGTTCGAGCCGATGCTGCGCTACGAGACCGCGGTGATGGTGCGCGCCGGCCATCCGCTCGAGCACGCGCGGTCGATCCATGACCTGCTCGACCACGACTGGGTGCTGAATTTCGCGGCCGACGGGCAGGCCGCGCTCGTCGATTACCTGTTCACGCGCCACGGCGCCAAGATCGACGAGCGACGCATCGTGCGTGCGCAGTCGGTGGCGATGCTGCAGACGATGCTCGAGCAGGCCGACATGTGCACGTGGTGCCCGACGATCCTCGCGGCCGTGCCGTCGTTCGGTGAACGAATGCGCGCGTTGCAGTTGAAGGAGACCTTCGAGCCGCGCGACCTCGGGATCGTCACGCGGCGCAGCAGCACGCTGAGCGACGCCGCGCGCTGCTTCATCGACTGCCTGCTGCACGTGATCCGCCGGCATGCGCGCTCGGCACGCAAGGCGGATCTCGCGCTGTTCAGGACGCTGTCGCTGCTGATCTGACGCGCGGCAGGCGCGGCTCGCCGCCGCGCCGCCGCATGTTGCCCGTCAGATCTTCGCCGTCAGCGTGATCCCGACCGTGCGCGGATCGCCATACAGCACCGGATACGCGCCATACGACGGCAGCAGCTCGAGCTTCTTGTAGACCTTGTTGGTCAGGTTCGTCACGTAGCCCGTCACGATGTACTTCTGGTTCGGCGTCGTGTAAGACACGTGCGCGTTCAGCACCGTGTAGCCGCCCTGCCAGAGCTGCGGCATCGTCTGCCGCGTCGCGCTGAAGTACTCGAGGCTGCGGTAATTCACGTCGCCGCCGGCCGTCAGCGTGCCGAACGACACCGGCACGCGATAGTCGAAGCCCGCGTTGATCGTCGTATGCGGCGAACGCGCGAACGAATTGCCGACGGCGGTCGGTACGTAGCGGAACTCCGTGTAGCGCGTGTTCAGCATCCCGAGGTTCGCGAACAGGTAAAGGCTGTTGACCGGCTGCGCCTTCAGCTCCAGCTCGAAGCCGTCCGCGCGCCCCTGCCCCGCATTCGACAGCGTCGACACCGGCGGGCCGCCGAACGGGTTCGGCGCCAGCGCGAACACCTGGATGTCGCGATAGTCGTAGTGGAACACGCTCGCGTTGACGATCAGCCGCTTGTCGAACCATTCGCTCTTGATGCCGACCTCGTAGTCGGTCAGGTACTCCGGCGACACGGTCGACACCGTGCTCTGCGTGTACGCGTTGCCGTTGTAGCCGCCCGAGCGGAACCCGCGCGCATAGCGGAAATACGCACGCACGTTGCTGCTGAGCGCATATTCGGGCGTGAGGTCCCAGGTCGGCGCGCGCCACGTGTTCGTCTGGTTCTGCCGCGCGCTGACCGCCAGCGGCGACGACACCGACGACGGATCCCACCAGCTGCCCGGATTGCTGAACGTCACGTTGCCGGTGCCCTGCAGCCCGGTCAGGTTGATGTTCTTGCGCTCGATCGTGTAACGCAGCCCGCCGGTCACGTTGAAGCGGTCGGTGAAGCGGTACTTCACGCTGCCGAAGATCGCCGCGCTCTGCGTGTGCTGCGTGAGGTCGGTCAGGTGGTAGAACGCGGGCGACGGCGAGCCCGGCAGGCCGCCGCCGGCACCCTGCTCGGCCAGTTGCTCGGTGAACAGGTGCGTGCCGACGAGCCAGCTGAACCGGTCGTTCTGCGGCGATTCGAGCCGGAATTCCTGCGAGAACTGGCGGCTCGACAGGCGATCGTGCGAGCGTGCGGCATCGAACGCGGAATAGTCCTCGTCGTCCTGGTACCAGCGGTGCAGCCCTTCGAACGCGGTGATCGACGTCAGCGTCACCGCCGGATTGATGCGCCAGTGCGCGGTGAGCGACGTGCCCCAGGTCGAGATGTGATCGCTCGACGGCGCATTGAGCGACACCGTGTACGGATCGCTCGACCCGACGAAGCCGAACTGGTTCGCGCCGCCCGGCCCCGCGCCCTGCGCGTGCCACGCATTGCCGCCGCCCGTGTAGTTGCGGCCGTGGATGTTGAACAGGAAGTCGGTATCCGAGGTCGGCACGGCGAGCACCTGGAAGCGCACCGCATTGTCGTGAAAGCCGCCGAAGCGACCTTGCTGCACCGTATTCGTGTAGAAGCTGTCGGCGTTCTCGTGATACACCGACACGCGCGCGGCCAGCACGTCGTTCTTGCCGATCGGGCCGCCGATCGCGGCTTCCGCGAGCCGGCTGTTGTACTGGCCGAGCCCGATCTTGCCGTAGCCGCTCACGTCGAAGGTCGGCTTCTGCGACGTGATGCTGAGCGCGCCGCCGACGGTGTTCTTGCCCCACAGCGTGCCCTGCGGGCCGCGCAGCACTTCGATGCGATCGAGGTCGAACAGCGGGAAGCCCTGTCCGAACACGCTGTTGATGTAGACGTCGTCGAAGTACACGCCGATCGGGCTCAGCGACAGGTCCGACGGATCGTTGCTGCCGACGCCGCGCAGGAACCAGCGCGGCCGCTCGCGGCCTTCGGTCGACTGGCCGGTAAAGTTCGGCACATATTTCGTGACGTCGTTCACCACGCGCAGTTCGTTGTTCCTGATCGTGTCGCCGCTCAGCGCACTCACCGCGACCGGCACGTCCTGGATGCTCTCCTTGCGCCGGCGCGCGGTCACCGTCACCGTGCCGAGATTCGTTTCGCGTGTGGCCGTGCCGCGGGTCGCACGGGCGGCCGTCGGCGCCGCCGCGGCGGCATCGTCCGCGCCCGGTTGCGCCGGTTTCGCGTCCGGCGCCGCCGTCACCGCGCCCTCTTCAGCCCACGCGGGCAACGATACGGCTGCGCCCGTCAGCAGTCCCCCCAGCGCGGTGACGATTAGTTTTTTCCTGAACATCGATGAGTCATCCTGTTTGATCGGTTGAACGCACGTGCGTGCGCGACGCACGGGTGATCTATTGCAATTCGGATGCCAGCATCGAGAAGCCCGTCGCACGGGGCTTCCAGCCTGCGCGTGGTGCAGGTGTTGCTGCATGCGCATCTGTGACGGGGAGCAAACTGCTGGTCACGCAACACCGCGCGGATTCCGCCCCACCCGATTCGATGGTCGTCAGGACAGCTTCGCAGTTGCAGCACGCGATGCCTCGCGCCGCCCTGTCGACGCGCGCAGCGCGAGCCCGACCAGCACGACGATGGGCAGCCAGCACAGAAACACGCCCGGCAACCCGACGATCGGCACGAGCGCGCTGCCGGCCAGCGGGCCGCAGAACGCGCCCGTCATCGATGCGAGGTTGTAGAGGCTCGATACCTGGCTCTTGTCGGCCGGGTGACGGCCGAGACGCTGCATGTTGACGAGATGCAGCAGCGACGAGCCGGCGCACAGCGCGGCGAGCCCCGCGCCGACGACCCATGCGTCATGAGCCAGGCCCAGCGCGAGCAAGCCGGCCACGCCACCGGCAAGACTGAGTGCCTGGCAACGGCGCGCGGTCATCCGTTGCGCGACGTGCCCGAGCCCGAACAGCGCGATCACCGCGACGACGCCCTGCAGCGTCAGCAGCGCGACGGCTTTCGTCTGCGACAGCCCGAGCGACTGGATCGCCAGCACTACCGTATATGCACCGGCGAGCGAACGGGTCGAGCTGTTCACGGCTTCCAGCACGAGCTGCTCGCGCACGTCGTGATTCCACGCGAGCGCCAGCAACGCGCGCAGGCCGCCGGGTTCAGGCGGCGCACCGCGCGCCGCGGGCTCCGCATCGCCGAGCAGCGTCCGGCTGAACAGCGCCATGCCCGCGAAGCTCGCGGATGCCACGCAGAACGTCGCGACCGCACCGTGCGCGCCGATCAGCCCGCTCGCGAGCCACGGCCCGACCATGCCGGTGCCGACCGACATCGCCGCGCGGTACCAGCCGGCGCGCGCGAGGCCGATCTGCGCGAGACGCGCGAGGAACACGCCGTTGATCGACACGATCCGGAACGGGATGCACAGCCCGATCAGCACTTGCGTGAGCGCGATCAGCGGCCACGCGCCGGTAAACGGCACGACGAGATTGAGCAGCATCGGCCCCATGCTCGCGACGAAGTACACGCGCCGCGCGCCGTAGCGCGCGACGAGCAACCCGGCCGGCAGCGTCATCAGCGCGATGCCGAGCGGCTCCATCGCCGCGATGATGCCGAGCCGTGCGCTGTCGACGCCGAGCGCGAGCGCGTAGAGCGTCGTCGCGAGCTGCGCCATGCTGATCGTCGTGCCGCTCGCGAGCGCCAGCAGCATGAAGCCGCCGGTGAAACGCTCGCGCCGCCATGCGTCGGCGACGCGTGCCGATGCGCTCACCGCGCGGTGTCGCGAGACCGCGTCGCGATGCCGTCGAGCGCACGCCGGTCGATCCACGCATGCACGTCGAAGTCGGCCGGCAGGAAGCGCCATTCGACGAGGAAGCGCTTGAAATCGTCGAGCGCGGCGATCGATACTTCGTCGAGATCGGTGCGCAGCCGCCGGTGCACGTCCGCGCCGTACGCGAGCCGCAGCCAGTCATGGCCCGATCCTGTCTCGCGGCCGAGATAGCCGAGCACGTCCTGCTCGTGCTCGCGCGCCCAGCCTTCGACATCGGTCACGCGCGCGAGGAAGCGGCTGACGATGTCGGGATGCCGTTCGAGCGTCGACGCATTGACGGTCAGCGGCCGCGGCGACCCGTTGTTGATACGGATCTGCGGATCGGGATGAAAGCCGATGTCGACGACCGCCTGCGCGCCGATCAGGTGCGCGGTTTCGAGCCCGAGCGACCCCTTCACGTAGATCGCGTCGACTTCGCCTCGCACGAGCGCAGCCGCTTCGGCCGCGTAGAGCCGGCGGCTCGACAGGCTCGCGGGATGGCTGAAGGCCGCGTCGCGCGTCGCCGGGGTCGACACCGGTGCGCGCAGGTTCGACGCGGGCACGTCGACCCATTCGACGTCGGCGGGGCCGAGCCCGTCGAGCGACAGCGCACTGACGAAGCCGCGCAGCGCCGCCGCACGAAAGATGTCGATGCGCTCGCCGTCGCGGCGCGGCAGGCCGATGCGGCGCCCGCGCAGGTCCTTCGGCCGCGTCAGCCCGCTTTCCGGCAGCGCGACGATCGCCTGCGCCTCGTCGACCCACGTGAGCGCGACCACGCGCGTGTCGGCGCCGGCCGCGCGCGCCCACAGCGCGGGAATGCTGCCGCCCTGCCGGAATGCGTTGTCAAGCGAATGATCGACGTGCGCGTGATGCAGTGCCGCGTGCTGGCTCTCCTGCAGCGCGCGCACGGTGATGCCGTCGCCGGCGAATTCGCTGTCGAGCCAGCCGAGATGCGCGGCGATGCCGAGCGGCGTCGGCACCGGACAGCGTGTGTACCAGATCGACTGGACATTGGAGGAAGCCGTGATGCTCATGGATGCGTTCGTGGACAGAGTCGTGAACCGCGCGTCAGCCGCGCGGCGCGGTGAGCACCGACAGCCGCGTGATGCCTGCATGCTCGATCGCGGCCATCAGCTTCGCGACCGTGCCGTACGGCACGTGCTCGTCGGCCTGCAGGTCGAGCGCGACGTCGGGCCGGCCGGCCTTCAGCGCGGCCAGCTCGGCCGGCACGGCGGCCAGTGCGACCGCCCGCTTGTCGAGATACACGACGCCCTTGGCGTCGACGCTCACGGTGACGTTCGGCTTGCGATCGGCCGGCGCCGTGGCGACGGTGTTCGGCAGGTTCACGTGTACCGCGTTGTTCAGCAGCGGCGCCGTGACGATGAAGGCGACGAGCAGCACGAGCATCACGTCGACGAGCGGCGTGATGTTGATTTCGCTGAGCACGTCGTCGTTGTCGGAGGAAGAGGAGAAAGCCATTATGCGAAGGCCTCCTGACGGGTGTCGCCGGCACGGCGTGCCGGTGCGGGCGCGGCGGCGGCGGCCGGCACGCGGAAGCCGGCCTTCTGCGCGAGCGTGACGAAATCGGTGGCGAACGCGTCGAGGTCGGCCGACGCGGCCTTCACGCGGCGCACGAAGAAGTTGTACGCGAGCACGGCCGGCACGGCCACCGCGATGCCGATCCCGGTCGCGACGAGCGCCTCGCCGATCGGCCCGGCCACGACGTCGATGCTCGCCGACGCGCTGTGCGTGATCGCGGTCAGCGCATGGATGATGCCGAACACGGTGCCGAACAGGCCGACGAACGGCGCGGTGCTGCCGATCGACGCGAGCACCGCCAGCCCCGCCTCCTCGCGCCGCCGCGCGTTGTGGATCTGCTGCCGCAGATGCCGTTCGAGCAGGTCGTGGCGGCTCCAGCTGTGTTCGAGATCGTGCGCGCTGCTCTCGTCGGCGCGCCGCAGCGCGTCGAAGCCCGTCGCGGCGAGTTCGCCCACCGGGCTGTTCGCGCCGTCGAGCGCGGCGGCCTCGTGGAAGCTGTTCGCCGCCCAGAACGCACTGACGTAGCGCCGGTTGCGCGCGCTCGCCCGCAGGCTCTGGATCGCCTTCACGACGATCAGCGTCCACGTGACGACGGAGAAGACGACGAGCAGCCAGAGCGCGCCCTGGACGATGAAGGTGGTCGGAATACCGTTCATGATGTGAGTTCCTTGAAAAATATGGCGGGCCGCCCGGCGGGTCAGCCCAGCTTGAAATCGATCGGCACGTTGACCCAGCCGTCGACCGCTTCGTCGCCGCGCTTCGCGGGCACGAACGTCCAGCGCTTCACGGCGGCCACCGCCGCGGTGTCGAGCATGCGGCGGCCGCTGCTCGTGCGGACCTCGACGGAATCGGGTGTGCCGTTCGCGAGCACGTGCACGCGCAGCACGACGCGCCCTTCCCAGCCCTGGTCCTGCGCGAACGCCGGATAGTCGGGCGCCGGGTTGCGCAGGTAGGCCGCGTCGCCGATCGGTGCGGTTTCGCGCACGGGTGCGGCAGGCGCGGCCGGCGCGGGAGCCGGTGCGGCGGGCGCGGCGGCGGCCGGTGCCGCCGTCGCCGCGGCCGCCTCGCGGGTGACTTGCGGCGCGGCAGCGGGCGCCGGATGCGCGACGGCCGCACGCGGCTTCGGCGGGGTCGGCGCCTGCTTCAGCGGCTTCGGGGGCACTGCCGGTGGCGGCGGATGCGCGGCCTGCGGCAACGGTTCGGGCGGCCGCGTCAGTTCGACCGTCATCGGCAGCGGCCGCGGCGGCTGCACGGGCGGCGCGGCAGGTGTGCGCGCGGCCAGCAACGCGACACCCGCATGCAGCGCCGTGACGGCGAGCGCAATCGCCCCCGTGACGCGCCACGCGCCCGGCTTCGCCTTCGGCGCACCCGGCCGTGCCGACGGCGACGCGGACGGCGGACGCGCGACCGCCGCCGCCCCGCTCGCACCCGCACGCGGCACGGCACGCGCCGCATGCCGGCGCGCAGGCGACACGCCGTATTCGATCGTCAGACCTGTCATGCTCGACTCCTTGCAATGACGCGCCGCGGCGCGCTACGCGACCCACGCATGGCGCTGCCGGTCGATGCGCGTGAACGGCGCCGGGTCGATCCACGCGCGCGCATCGAAATCCTGTTCGAGAAAGCCCCATTCGACGAGGAAATCCTTGAACGCGACCAGCCCGTCGATCGACGTCTGCGCGAGCCCCGTCTCCAGATGGCGGTGCACGTCCGCGCCGTACGCATAGCGCACCCACTCGTCGGATGCCCGTGTCTCGCGGCCGATATACGCAACCGTCTCCGCCGGATGGCGCGCGGCCCAGTCGCCCGCCCCCACCACCACCGACAGGAAGCGGCTCACGAGATCGGGGCGCGCGTCGATCAGCGCGCGGTCGACGGTCAGCGTGCGCGGCGTGCCGTTGCCGATCCGCACGAGCGGATCGGGGTGCGCGCCGAGATCGATGACGACCTGCGCGTCGATCAGATGCACGGTCTCGAGCCCTTCGACGCCTTTCACGAACACCGCGTCGACCTCGCCGCGCACGAGCGCCGCGATCTCGATCCCGTACTCGTGCGGGCCGCGCGTGAACGACGCCGGGCCGGTGCGACGTTCGCGTTCGTCGGGCAGGTCGACCCATTCGGCGTCGCCGTGCCCGAGCCCTTCGAGTTCGAGCGCGCTCAGGAAGCCTTTCAGCGCGGCCGCCCGCCAGAAGTCGATGCTGATCGGATGGCGCGGCAACCCGAGCCGCCGGCCGCGCAGATCGCGCACCGAGCGAATGCCGCGATCGGGCAACGTGACGATCGCCTGGAATTCGTTGGTCCACGACAGGCCGATCACGCGCGTATCGGCGCCGCGTGCCCGCGCCCACAGCGCCGGAATGTTGCCGCCCTGCCGGAACGAGTGCGGCAGGCTGTGATCGAAATGCGATTCGCGCTTGCCGGCGTCCGCCGTCTCCTGCAGCGAATTCAGCGTGATGCCGTCCGGCCCGAACTCCTCGTCGAACCAGCCGCGATGCACGGCGATGCCAAGCGCGGTCGGTACCGGGCAGCGCGTGTACCAGAGTGCGTCGCAAGCCGTGGCCTGCGCAGCGAGTGTCGTCATGGTGAATGTCCTTGTCGATGTCGTTGGATGGCGCGGCAATGCCGTCGCGCTCACGCGCCGGCCACGCGCAGCGCCGCCTGCGTGCCGCGCGCGTTCAGCGCGCCGTCGACGAGCGGCAGCACTTCCTCGCCCACGCGGTACGCCTCCTCGAGATGCGGGTTGCTCGCGAGAATGAACGTCGACACACCGATGTCGACATATTCCGCGAGCCGCTCGGCCACCTGCTCGTGGCTGCCGACGATCACGCAGCCGGGGCCGCCGCGAATCTGCGACATCCCGGCCCACAGGTTCGGGCCGACGATCAGGTCGTCGAAGTGCTGCGTGTGGCCCTGGTGCAGCGCGAACTGGCGTTTCGCGCCGACCGACTCCGACGATTCGCCGCGCCCGCCGAAGCCGCCGCGCGTCGCGTCGCCCACCGTCGCGAACATCTGCCGCAACTCGGCCCACGCCTGCTCCTCGGTCTCGCGCGCCAGGATGTCGATGCGCATGCCGAAGCGCAGGTCGCGCTCGGCGTTCTGGCGGTCGAGCGCGCGGCGCGCCGCATCGATCACCTCCTTCTGTTTCGCGAGCGGCTCGCCCCAGCTCAGGTGCACGTCGCCATGCTTCGCGGCCACCGCGAGCGCGGCGTCGCTCGCGCCGGCCAGGTAGATGCGCGGCGGCTTCTGGCCGCTCAGCGGCGGCAGCAGGCCGCCGGCTTCGACGCGATAGAAGCGGCCGTCGAACGTGAACGGCTCGCCGGCCGCGACGCCCTTCACGACATCGAGGAATTCGTCGGTGCGCGCATAGCGGCTGTCGTGATCGATGAAGTCGCCGTACGCACGCTGGTCGGGGCCACCGCCGCCCGTGACGACGTTCCACTCGACGCGCCCACGGCTGATCCGCTGCAGGCTCGCGGCCATCTGCGCCGCATAGACCGGATGCACGAAATGCGGCTGCAGCGCGATCAGGAGCCGCAGCCGGCGCGTCTCGCGCGCCAGCGCGGCCGCCACGACCCACGGTTCCTCGGTGAAGCGAAAGATCGGAATCAGCGCGCCATGGAAGCCGGCGATATCGGCCGCGCGTGCGACCTGCGATAGATAGTCGATGTAGCCGAAATCGTCGTCGTCGACTTTCGGCGCGACGCGCGATGCGCGCTGGCGGTTCCATTCGCCACGCGTATGCAGGTCGTGTGCGCGCCGGCCGTCGCCGTGCATCGGCAGGCGCCACAGAAATTCAACAGCCATCGGAGTTCTCCTGGTCGGGCCATTCGGATTGCGTGCGGCATCGGCGTGCCGCGCGAGTGCTGCGCTGTAAAGCACGCGGTGTGCCAACGCGCTCGCCACGGCAGCTGCGCGGCTGCCGGCGAACCTGCGCAGTGCCTTGCACACCGGGCATCAGCGGCAATCGGATCGCACCTGCTCGCGGTTGCCCGTGCCGCCGCGACACGCGCGTATCGCGCTGCTGCACCATCCCCACTGCTGCTGCGCGCGCAACAGCAGCCGACGCGACTGTTGCTGGCGCAACAGGCGCTGCATCAGTACGCGCACCGCCCGTCCCGCGCGATGCCCGCACCGCGTGCGGCCGCGCCGTTTCCGCTCACTGGCCCGGAACTTGCAACGTTGACCGGCCCGCGCGTGCGACACCGACACCGTGCACGACCGGGCTTCAACCATGCTTACGCAGAGAGGGAATCTCACCCATGACAGACAGGCCCGATTCGTCATCGGACAAGCAACAGACGTTCTGGTACGCCCGGTCGCCCGTGCCGACCCCGCTCGGCATCGCCGTGCATCTCGGCTGGCTCAACGGCGAGACGTCGGCCGACGGTGTCGCGATCCGCTCGCCGCGCGGCGCCACGCGGCACGACGTGTCGTCGATCAGCGATCACACGCTCGCGCAGTCGTTCCGCCAGGGCGGCAGCATCCCCGCGATGTGGGCGCGCTCGAACGG
Source organism: Burkholderia sp. AU27893 (assembly GCF_002223205.1). NCBI lineage: Bacteria > Pseudomonadati > Pseudomonadota > Betaproteobacteria > Burkholderiales > Burkholderiaceae > Burkholderia > Burkholderia sp. AU27893. The sequence continues at coordinate 2,238,874 of NZ_NKFD01000004.1, forward strand.
CGCGAACACGCGCGTGATCGGGCTATCGTGGGTCGACGAATCGCAGTTGATCCTCGCGCGGCCCGAGTCGGGCATCCGCTCGGTGAAGGCCCTGCGCGGGCGCCGCATCGCGATCCCGAGCCGCCCCGACGACCGCATCGACATCTTTCGCGCGTCGGCGCTGCGCGGCTTCGTCAACGCGCTGAGCCTCGACGGGCTGACCACGCGCGACGTCGAACTCGTCGACGTGCGGGCACGCACGCTGCAGGCCGTCGGGCCGGCGCGCGCGGCGGACCTGTTCGCGTCGCCGCACGGCTTCTCGAGCCGCGCGCTGTACGCAGCCGAAGCCGGCGCGCTGCTGCGCGGCGAGGTCGACGCGATCTACGTGAAGGGCTCGACCGGCCTCGAGATCGCGCAGCTGATCGGCGCGCACGTCGTGATCGACATCGGCTTTCATCCCGAGCGCGCGATCCGCAACAACAACGGCACGCCGCGCCCGCTGACCGTCAACGCGGACGTGCTCGCGAATCATCCGGACATCGTCGCCGGCTTCCTGAAGCTCGTGGTCGCGGCCGGCGACTGGGCCGGCACGCATCCCGACGAAACCGCGCTCTACGTGGCCGGCGAAACCGCGTCGTCGATCGACTGGGTCCGCGCCGCGTACGGCAACCAGCTGCACCGCCATCTCGGCGTCAACCTCGACGACGAATCGGTCGCCGCGCTCGACGACTTCAAGACGTTCCTGCACGACCACGGCTTTCTGGAAGCCGACTTCGACGTCGCCGACTGGATCGACCCGCGCCCGCTCGCCGACGTGCTGCGGCCGTCGCTGCAGAAGCGCGCGTGAGCCCCTTTTCCGCCTATCGTTCCCGACCATCATGAAACATACGCTCTCCCTCGCCGCGCTGCGCCGCCCGCTGCACGCGCTGTTCGCCGCGCTGCCGTTCGTCGCGGCATCGCTCGCCGCACCGGCCGCGCATGCGGACGACGCGCCCAAGGTCGTGCGGATCGCCGTCGTCGCCTATTCGAGCGGCGGCAAGACGCAGTACGCGGGCGCGTCGGCACTGATCGACGCCGACAAGTCGCTCGAGAAGGCGCTTGCCGCGCGGCACGTGAAGCTGCAATGGGTGCCGGTGTCGACCGCGGCGGTCGGCACGCTCGTGAACGAAGCGTTCACGAACGGCAGCATCGATTTCGCCGGCTACGGCGACCTGCCGTCGGTCGTCGTCAACGCGTCGGGCACCCATACGCGGCTGATCGTGCCGGGCGGTGTCGGCAGCAACACCTATCTCGTCGTGCCGGCCGGCTCGACCGCGAAGTCGATCGTCGACCTGAAAGGCAAGCGCATCGCGCTCAATCGCGGCCGGCCGTGGGAAGTCACGTTCAGCAAGCTGCTCGCCGAGAACGGGCTGAAGCTGTCCGACTTCAAGATCTACAACCTCGACCCGCAGGCCGGTGCGGCCGCCGTCGCGGCCGGACGCGTCGACGGCTTCTTCACGCTGTCCGACGCGTATTCGCTCGTCGACAAGAACGTCGGCAAGATCATCTGGTCGACCAAGACCGCGCCCGACGACTGGAAAATGCGCGCGGAACTGTGGGCGTCCGACGATTTCGTGCGGCGCTACCCGGATATCACGCAGCTCGTCGCGACGGCCTACGTGCGCGCCGCGCACTGGATCTCGCAGCCGCAGAACCGCGACGCGTACGTGAAGATCCTGAGCGCGTCCGGCCAGCCGGAAAGCGTCGTGCGCCGCGAATACGCGGATGAGGCGACACCGTGGAAGGATCAATGGACGCCGCTCTTCACGCCCGCGCTGACCGGCCACTACCGCGACGTCATCGCGTACAGCCGCCAGGCCGGCCTGACGTCCACGCCGGTCGACGTGAACGCGCTGCTCGCGCCGACGTTCGTGTCGACCGCACTCAAGCAGCTCGGGCTCGACGGCTACTGGCGCGCCGACGCGGCACGCGTCGCGAGCCGCTGATGCCGATGCAAGCCCTCGCGTCGAACGGCACACGCGCGCTGCGCCTGCCCGGGATTGCCCGGCTTGGCGGGCTCGCGCTGTGGTGGGCCACGCCCGTCGCGTTCGTCGCACTGTGGTGGCTCGCGAGCGCGCAGCGCTGGTTTCCGCCGCAGCTCGTCGTGCCGCCGGATCGGCTCGCGGCAACGCTGCGCACGCTGCTCGACACCGGCGAACTGCGCGACAACCTGCTGATCACGCTGCATCGCCTCGCGCTCGGTTTCGCGATCGGCGCGGCCGGCGGTGCCGCGTTCGGCATCCTGCTTGCGCGCAGCCGGCTGTTCGCCGACTACCTGCGGCCGACGTTCGACCTGCTGCGGCAGGTGCCGACGCTCACGCTGATTCCGCTGCTGATCCTGCTGATCGGCGTCGACGAGCCGCTGAAGCTCGTCGTCGTCGGCAAGGCCGTGTTCTTTCCGGTCGCGCTGGCCGCGTACACGGGCGTGCACGACGCGCCGCGCGACCTCGTCGAGATGGCGCGGCACTACGGGCTCGGCCGCTTCGCGCTGCTGCGCGACGTGCTGCTGCCGGCCGCGTTGCCGCCGCTGCTCACCGGCGTGCGGATCGCGCTCGCGCGCGCGTGGCTCGCGCTCGTCGCGGTCGAGCTGCTCAGCGCCGACAGCGGGATCGGCCAGATGATGGAACTGGCGCGGCAGATGCTGCGCCTCGACGTCGTACTCATCGACGTCGCGGTGATCGGGCTGATCGGCTTCGCGATCGACCGGTCGATCGCACTCGTGCAACGCTACGCATTGCGCTGGCAGACGCCCGCGCGCTGAACGAACAGGTATCCGAATGACCGTCGCCATCACCCCATTCTCGCTCGCCGCGCTGCGCCGTCGTGCGCGCGGCCTCGTCGTGCCGGCCCTGCTGGTCGCCGCCTGGCAATACGCGTCGTCCGGCGACGCGGCCCATCAATACGCGTTCGTGCCGTTGCAGCAGGTCGGCGCCGCGCTCGTCGAACTCGCACGCAGCGGCGAACTCGCGACCGATCTCGGTGCGAGCCTGCGCCGCACGACAGTCGGCCTCCTGACGGGTGTCGCGTTCGGGCTCGTGTTCGGCGCGGCGATGGCGCGCTCGACGCTCGCGCGCAAGCTCGGCGAGCCGGCGTTCCAGGCGCTGCGCTACGTGCCGGTGCTCGGACTGATCCCGCTGCTGAGCCTGTGGGCCGGCACCGGCGAATTCGCGAAGGTGTTCATCATCGCGCTCGCCGCGTTCTACCCGATGACCACCGCCAGCTTCGACGGGCTGCGCCGCGTCGATCCGCGCTATGTCGAACTCGCGCAGTCGTATCGCCTGACGCGCATCGGCCTGTGGCGCGACGTGCTGATTCCGGGCGCGCTGCCCGACCTGTTCGCGGGCGTGTTGCAGGCCGTGCCGTTCGCGTGGATCACCGCGACCAGCAGCGAGCTGCTGTTCAACGCGGGCGCGGGGGTCGGCAGCCTGATGCAGAACGCGCAGGCCGGCGCGCGCGCTGACGTATTGCTGGTCTGCGTGCTGGGGGTGACGGCGCTCGCCGTCGGCATGAGTGCGCTATGCGAGCGGATCGCGCAGCGCGCGCTGCGCTGGCGCGATCACGCCTGACGGCGCAGCCGCGCGTCGGCGTCGCTCGCGTCGCCCGCGTCGCCCGCGTCGCGCGGCTTCAGGATGCCGAGCTGCGCGAGCCGCGCGCGCACGATGTTGCGCGACTGGTCGAGCAGGCGCGACATGCGCAGCTGGTTGTGGTCGCTGTAGTCGAACACGCTGCGGTAGACGGTGTCCTCGATGTGCTGCCACAGCGCCGGCGTGCCGAGATCCAGCAGCTCGATCACCGCGTGGCGCAGCGCATCGGTGGCCTCGGCCACGTCACGCGCCCGGCGCGGCTGTGCCGCCGCCGCGGTGCGCGGGTCGCCGGCATCGGGCGACAGCGACAGCGCGGAAAACTGCAGGTCGCCCACGTCGATCGCGCCGCCCGCGCAGATCAGCACCGCGTGGTGGATCACGTTCTCGAGTTCGCGGATGTTGCCGGGCCATGCGTGTGCATGCAGCCGGGCGCGCGCGGCGTCCGTCAGCGTCGGCGCGGCCACGCGCAGCCGCTTCGCGTAGGTGTCGATGAAGTGCTCGATCAGCGGCGCGATGTCGCCGGGCCGCTCGCGCAGCGGCAGCAGGCTCAGTTTCACGACGTTGAGCCGGTAGTACAGATCCTCGCGGAAATTGCCCGCGCGCACCGCGGCTTCGAGATTCACGTTGGTGGCCGCGACGAGCCGCACGTCGATCTTCACGGTCTTGCGCGAGCCGACCGGCGTCACTTCGCGCTCCTGCAGCACGCGCAGCAGCTTCACCTGCGCGGACAGCGGCAGGTCGCCCACCTCGTCGAGAAACAGCGTGCCGCGATTCGCGGATTCGAACCAGCCGGGCTGGCTGTTGATCGCGCCGGTGAACGCGCCGCGCTCGTGGCCGAACAGCTCGCTCTCGATCAGCGTCTCGGAGAATGCGCCGCAGTTGACCGCGACGAACGGGCCGTCGTGGCGCTCGCTCAGCGAATGCACGAGGCGCGCGATCAGCTCCTTGCCGGTGCCGCTCTCGCCGGTGACGAGCACGGTCGCGTCGCTGGGCGCGACGAGCTGGATGCGCTCGAGCAGCACCCGCGATTTGGGATCGTCGAACGTCAGCGCCTTCGCACGAATCGTGATCGCATGCGAAGTCGGGTCCGGCAAGCTGAAGATGGCCATGGCACGACCGGCGTGTTGAACGGGGAAGGTTCGACGATAGCAAGGCGCGCGCCGGCCACGAACCAATTCATCGAGCTATCGGTATGACGGCGGCCGGATTGCGCCGGCCGCCGCGCGGCGTCACGCGAGGCCGGTCATCTTCCATTGCTGCTCGAGCGCACCCGGCCCGAATTCGAGCGAGCCGCCGAGCGGTTCCGCGAGCGCCTGGAAATACGCGGCTTCCTCGAGGATCAGGATGTACTTCGACACGTCGAGGATCGATTTACCCCAGAACGTCGCGCCGCCGTTCGCCTCGATGATCGCCGGCACCTCGGGGTCGCGGCGGATCGTGTCGACGATGAAGCGCGGCTCGCCGGGGCGACGATCGACGTACACCGGAATCTCGCGAGCCCGCGTGTAGCGCGCGGCCGGCGCATAGCGGATCGGCAGCGGGCGATGCGCGCTCGCCCAGGCGCCGAGGTACGGGCCGTGCACGTGGATCACGACGCCGACTTCCGGCACCTCGCGGAACACGTCCGCATAGCGCGGCCCGTTGCCGCCCGCGCGCGCGTCGCCGTGCAGCACATCGCCGTCGAACGTCACGACGACGGGCTGGATCTCCTGCGACGCGGCCCACGGGCTCGGCGCCGACAGCGCGACGATGAGTTCCGTGCCCGGCACGCGCTGGAACGCCTGGAACGTGTTGGTCGCGGACAGCGTGCGCGTGTCCTTCAGCACGCGCTCGGCCTGCGTGAATTCGCGCGTGGCGCGCTCGACGAATGCCACGAGTTCGCCGGTGTCGATGGTTGAGGTGACTGGCATGAGGACGGTTTCCTTGATCGGATGGACGGATGGGCTCGCATCGCGATGTCGTGACACCGCGACGCACGGCCACCGGATCAGCAGCAATCGTGCCAGCCGGGCATGCATGCGCCGAAGGCCCGTGCCACGGTGCGTGTGCGCCTGTTGCACGACGCGCGTCATGCGATCCCCGCGTGCGCCTCTGTTGCGGGAGCAACAGCCTGCCGGCCCGGATTGTTGCGCGACGCGCAGCCGCTGAACGCGTGCGCGGCTCGCCGTACGGCGCAGCGGCCCGTCGTGCCTCGCGCCACGCGCCCTACGGCTGCGCTGGTTCGAAACTTGCGTCGTGGTCGGCCCGCGCCGCGCGCTGTCCGGCGCGCCCGATCCGACTTCACCGATACCCATCCGACCATGACGCTCCTCTCCCTGCACGGCTACGCCGCGCACACGCTGCTCGCTTCGGCGCTCGCCGTCTCGTCTCTCCTCTCGCATGCGGCGTCCCCCGGCCGTGTGCCTGCGCCCGATCCGTTGCAAGGCGACGGCCGCGTGTCCGCGTTCTACACATGGGACCGCGACATTCCGGCGACGCCCGGCGTGCTGCTGCGCACCGAGCCGCTGCCGGCGACGCTCGGGCTCGCGAGCGCCGGCCGCCAGTTGCGCATCCTCTATGCATCGACCGACGGCGTCGGCGGCCGCACGCCGATCGCCGTGTCGGGTGCGCTGTTCGTGCCGCGCGGCCAGCCGCCGGCCGGCGGCTGGCCGATCGTCGCGTGGGCGCACGGCACGTTCGGGATGGCCGACATCTGCGCGCCGTCGTGGTTCGGCCGCTCGTATCGCGACGTGCGCTACCTGAACGCGTGGCTTCAGCAAGGGTTCGCGGTCGTCGCGACCGACTACCAGGGGCTCGGCACGCCCGGCCCGAATCCGCAGCTCAACAACCGCTCGAACAGCTACACGCTGCTCGACAGCGCGCGCGCGGTGCTCGGCGGCGTGCCGGGCCTCGCGAACGAGGTCGTGCTCGTCGGCCAGTCGCAGGGCGGCTCGGCCGTGTTCGCGGCGGCTGGCTACGCACCCGCCTATGCGCCCGAACTCGCGATCCGCGCGACCGTTGCCACCGGCACCATCTACAACGCGTCGCCCACCACGCTCGCGGCGCTGCCGAAGTTCGAGAGCGCGTACCGGCGCGATCCCGAGCGCGTCGATCCGACGCTCGCGTACCAGTTCTACTCGGTGCTCTCCGCGCAGCAGATCGACCCGTCGCTGCGCGCGGACGAGGTGCTGACCGACCAGGCATTGCCGATCCTCGAACAGGCGCGCATCAGTTGCCTCGCGTCACTCGAGGACGACGCGGCGCTCGCGCACCTCACGCACGCGAACACCGTGAAGCCCGGCGGCGATGCACGGCTGAAGGCATGGTGGGACGAATACCTGAAATACCCGACGCTGAAGATTGCCACACCCGTCTTCATCGGCGCGGGCGCGGACGACGGGCTCGCGCCGCTCGAACTCGCGCTCGCGAAGGATGCGTGCGCGGCCGGCACGACGGTCGAGGCGCACCTGTATGCGGGCCGCGAACACAACGGCACCGTGAACGCGTCGCTCGCCGATTCGATTCCGTTCGTGAAGCGCGTGCTCGCCGGCGAGACGATCCGCCCGGTCTGCACACCCGCCGCCCAGCCGGCCGTGTCGCAATAGCGGCGGCGACGCGCTTTTGCACGGCGGCGCGAATGCATTTCGGAATCCGTTATTGGATTGCGCCGCCGCGCATTTTTATACTCGTCAGCACTCTCTGTTAAAGAGTGCCAGCCCATCTCAACAGATCAGCACAGGACGAACCAATGAGCCTACGCCCCTTGCACGACCGCGTGATCGTGAAACGACTCGACCAGGAAACCACCACCGCATCGGGCATCGTGATCCCCGACAGCGCGGCGGAAAAGCCCGACCAGGGTGAAGTGATCGCCGTCGGCCCCGGCCGCAAGGACACGGACGGCCAGCGCATCGTGCCCGACCTGCAGGTCGGCGAGCGCGTGCTGTTCGGCAAGTACGCGGGGCAAGCCGTCAAGGTGGACGGCAACGAGTTTCTCGTGCTGCGCGAAGAAGACATCGTCGCGGTCGTCAATCAATAACGGAGCGCAATCATGGCAGCGAAGGAAATCATTTTCAGCGACGTCGCACGGGCCAAGCTGACGGAAGGCGTGAACATTCTCGCGAACGCGGTGAAGGTCACGCTCGGGCCGAAGGGCCGCAACGTCGTGCTCGAACGCAGCTTCGGCGCGCCGGTCGTCACGAAGGACGGCGTGTCGGTCGCGAAGGAAATCGAACTCGCGGACAAGCTGCAGAACATCGGCGCGCAGCTCGTGAAGGAAGTCGCGTCGCGCACCAGCGACGCGGCCGGCGACGGCACCACGACGGCCACCGTGCTCGCGCAGGCGATCGTTCGTGAAGGCCAGAAATACGTCGCGGCCGGGCTCAACCCGCTCGACCTGAAGCGCGGCATCGACAAGGCCGTCGCGGCGGCCGTCGACGAGCTGAAGAAGATCAGCCGCCCGACCACCACGAGCAAGGAAATCGCGCAGGTCGCGACGATCTCCGCGAACGGCGAGGAATCGATCGGCCAGCGCATCGCGGAAGCGATCGACCGCGTCGGCAAGGAAGGCGTGATCACCGTCGAGGACGGCAAGTCGCTCGCGGACGAGCTCGACGTCGTCGAAGGGCTGCAGTTCGATCGCGGTTACCTGTCGCCGTACTTCATCAACAACCCGGACAAGCAGATCGCCGAGATCGAAAGCCCGTACATCCTGCTGCACGACAAGAAGATCTCGAACATCCGCGACCTGCTGCCGGTGCTCGAACAGGTCGCGAAGTCGGGCCGGCCGCTGCTGATCATCGCGGAAGACGTCGAAGGCGAAGCGCTCGCGACGCTGGTCGTGAACAACATCCGCGGGATCCTGAAGACGGTCGCCGTGAAGGCGCCGGGCTTCGGCGACCGCCGCAAGGCGCTGCTCGAGGACATCGCGATCCTCACCGGCGGGCAGGTGATCGCCGAGGAAACGGGCCTGACGCTCGAGAAGGCGACGCTCGCCGAACTCGGTCAGGCGAAGCGCATCGAGGTCGGCAAGGAAAACACGACCGTGATCGACGGCGCGGGCGATGCGAAGAACATCGAGGCGCGCGTGAAGCAGATCCGCGTGCAGATCGACGAAGCGACGTCGGACTACGACCGTGAAAAGCTGCAGGAACGCGTCGCGAAGCTGGCGGGCGGTGTCGCGGTGATCAAGGTCGGCGGGGCCACCGAAATCGAAGTGAAGGAAAAGAAGGACCGCGTCGACGACGCGCTGCACGCGACGCGCGCGGCCGTCGAGGAAGGCATCGTGCCGGGCGGCGGCGTCGCGCTGATCCGCGTGCGGCAGGCGATCCGCGAGTTGCAGGGCGTGAACGCCGACCAGAACGCGGGCATCAAGATCGTGCTGCGCGCGCTCGAGGAACCGCTGCGCCAGATCGTCACGAACGCGGGCGAGGAAGCGAGCGTCGTCGTCGCGAAGGTGGCCGAAGGCTCGGGCAACTTCGGGTACAACGCGCAGACCGGTGAATACGGCGACCTCGTCGAGTCGGGCGTGCTCGATCCGACCAAGGTCACGCGCACGGCGCTGCAGAACGCGGCGTCGGTTGCGGGGCTGTTGCTGACGACCGATGCGACCGTGTTCGAAGCGCCGAAGGATGCGGCACCGGCGGCAGCGCCGGGCGGCCCGGGTGCGGGTGGGCCGGGGTTCGATTTCTGACGGTGTCGCGCGTGTGCCGTGTGCCGGTTCGCCGGCATGCGCGCGACCTTGCAGACTCCCATTGCGCGTGGCGACGAAAGTCGTCACGCTTTTTTTTCTTGGTGCGCCACGCCGCACGAGCCACACAACCTTTACGACCTTTTTACTTGCGCCCGCGCATGCGTTCACTAGAATGTGTTCGCAATCGATCCATCCACGAGTACGCCCATGCGCATCCGAAGTCCTCGCCCTCCGAGTTGCTTGTCTGCCTGATCGGCAGGACGCCTGCGTCTCTTTGTTCCCGAGCCACCGTCCTGCCAACAGGCGGACGGTGCGCGCCGTAGTCCTTCCCGTGCACGCTTGAACACGACGTCGATGCGTTAGCCGCGCATCGCGCGATGCAAGCGTGTGCGCGCGGAAATTCCCGCCTCACGACGCGCCATCGATCCGCCGCCGCGGCAACGATCGACTGGCCTGCCGCGCATCCCGCATGTCGATCCAGCCTGATTACTTTGCATACCTGATTTAACCAACGGACGTTTCCGATACCGGAGCCCGATCATGTTCGAGATCGACAAGCAGTACACCCGTGAATTCATCCACACCGCGTGCGGCGGCAGCAAACAGGCGTTCCTGCCGACGAAGAATGGCAAGGTCGTGGCCGCCTGCCTGCGCACGGACCTCAACCCGCACGCCCCCGACGTGATCCTCTGCGACGGCAGCGCGTCCGCGCGGGCAGCCGGCAGGACGCTCGCCGCACAACGCGATGCGATTCCGGTGTTCATCCGCATGGCCACCGACGCGTACCGCTTCGTCGGCCAGTACGTCGTCAGCGAATCGCTCACCGCACCGCTCGACTGCGCGTCTTACGTGCGCAACAGCAGCTTCACGCCCGGGCAGATCTCGCGCGTGCTCAAGCTCAAGCGCTGCTGACCCGCTTGACGGGCGCAGCGCGCGCCCGGTCTCAGTCAACTTTCATACAGGAGCCATCATGCTTGGCCTGACGTTCTGGAAACACGTGATCGGTGCGCGGACCGGTGCAATCCGCGATGACAGCGCGGCTGCACACGACCGGCACCGACGGGTGTCGAGAACACTCGTGCTCACCAGCGCCGCGGTGGCGTTCGCGGCGATCGCGTTCGGCGCGCCGGTGGTCGGCATTTCCGTGTTTCTGCTGACGACGCTGCCGTTCGTGCTGTCGGGTACCTGAAGCGGTATAAGCCGGGCCCGGTTCCATCGGCAATCGATACACAATTTTAATGTCGGGCCCGCTCGTATCTAACACCGTCTTTACGCGGGTTTGTCTAGGATTTCCCTGTCATCCCGACACGGAGAGATCCGCATGCAAACGCAGCAGGCCGCCGCCGGCGGCCAACCCGACCTTCCCTACCGACGCGGCGGCACACCGTTCGCGACCCGGCTGGCCGACGCCTGCCCGCCGGACCACATCCTGCTCGACGTACCGGTCGAAAGCGCGATCCAGTTGTTCGACCTCGTCGCGCGCTATATCGAGCGCAGCAGCGGCGTATCCGCGGAACGGATCCGGACCGAACTGACGAAGCGCGAGCAACTCGGCTCGACCGGCCTCGGCCAGGGCGTCGCGATTCCGCATGCGCGTGTCGCCGGTCTCCGCTCGGCCATCGCGCTGTTCGTCCGCGCGCAGTATCCGTTCAGCTTCAACGCACCGGACCGCAAGCCCGTGCGCGAATTCATCGTGCTGGTCCTGCCGCAGGAAGACAACCGCGCACACCTCGAACTGCTCGCCGACGCGGCGCGCTGTTTCAGCGACCGCCCGTTCCGGCAGGCATCGCGCGACGCGCTGACGCCCGACGAGATTCACCAGCTGATGCAACGCACGTATTGATGCCTCATTGATGCCTCATTGATGCCGCACCGCGCGGCAACACGCACTCCCTTCATCCATTCGGATTCCCATGTTCCCAGACCCTGAAAGTCCCACCCTGACGTCGCGCCGCGTAGCCGGCCTGGCGCGCTCGCTGCCGTTCATGCAGGCCCTGCACGGGCAGACCGTCGTCATCGTCGATGGCGGCGCCGCGAGCGATACACGCGCCCGCCAGGCGTTCGCGCAGGATGTCGCGCTGCTCGCCCTCACCGGCGTTCGCCCGATCGTCGTCCAGGGCGTGCCGGCCGCGGCCGGCACGCAATCGATCCACGCCGTTCACGCGGCGATGGCGGGCGTCAATCATGAACTGGTGCGCCTGATCGGCAGTCACGGCGCCAAGGCGATCGGCATCGACGGCCACGACGGCGGCCTGCTGGTGGCGAGCGCCGATGCCGACCGCACCGACGCGAGCGCGGTCGCACGATTCGACGGCACCGCACTGAACGCGTTTCTCGAGAACGGGCTGGTGCCCGTCGTGATGCCGGTCGCCCCGGACGACGCAGGCCACGATCACCTGCTGCGCGCGGAACGGCTCGGCAGCCTCTTCGCGCAGCGCACGGGCGCCGTCACGCTGGTGATGATGGTCGACGGCGCGCTGCTGCGCGAACTCGACGAACTCGCGGGGCTGTACGGCATCACGGAGCTCGAGCACTGGCTCGCCGAGCACCCGGCGGCCACGGCGGCGCCCTGCGTGCGGGACGCGCTCGATGCGCTTGCGCACGGCGTACAGAATGTCCATCTCGCCGATATCGGGCAACCCGAATCGCTGATCGACGAACTGTTGACGGAAGAAGGATCGGGGGTCGTGTTCTGCCGGCGCGGCAACACCGACCTGCTGTCGGAAACCCGCCGCTACTTCGCGGATTCGGCCAGCGTGCTGCGCGACGGCTTCAACGTCGAGCAGAAGCAGGTCGTGCGGTTCTGACTTTCTTGTGGCGATAAAACGCTTGCGGCGACCCACCCGGGCCGCCGCAAGCGAATGGCGTCAGCGCCGCGCGGCAAGCCGCCGCACGACGCTCACCAGCGCATCGACTTCATCGCACGTGTTGTAGAACGCGAGCGACGGCCGCACCGTGGCCTCGAGCCCGAAGCGCCGCAGGATCGGCTGCGCGCAGTGATGCCCCGAGCGCACCGCGATGCCCTCTTCGTTCAGCGCCTGCCCGACTTCCTCGGTCTCATAGCCCTTCAGCACGAACGACAGCACGCTCGCCTTGTCGCGGGCCGTGCCGATGAGCCGCACGCCGGGCACCGGCGCGAGCACGCTCGTTGCATACGCAAGCAGGTCGTGCTCGTAGCGCGCGATGTTCTCGATGCCGACCCGGTTCACGTAGTCGAGCGCGGCGCCCAGCCCCACCGCATCCGCGATGTTGCCGGTGCCGGCCTCGAACCGGTTCGGCGGCGGCTGGAACACCGTGCGCTCGAACGTCACGTCCGCGATCATGTTGCCGCCACCCTGCCACGGCGGCATGTCGTCGAGGATCGCGCGCTTGCCGTACACGACGCCGATCCCGGTCGGCCCGTAGATCTTGTGCCCGGAGAACACGAAGAAATCCGCATCGAGCGCCTGCACGTCAACACGCATGTGCGAGATCGACTGCGCGCCGTCGACGAGCGCCTTCGCGCCCGCACGATGCGCGAGCTCGACGATTTCCTTCACCGGCACGACCGTGCCGAGCGCGTTCGACACCTGCGTGACGGACACGATCTTCGTGCGGTCGTTGAGCAGCTTCCGGTATTCGTCGAGCAGCACCTGCCCCGAATCGTCGACCGGAATCACACGCAGCTTCGCGCCCTTGAGCGCGGCAAGCTGCTGCCACGGCACGATGTTCGCGTGGTGCTCGAGATTCGACACGATGATCTCGTCGCCTTCGCCGACGTTCTGCACGCCCCACGACTTCGCGATCAGGTTGATCGCCTCGGTCGTGCCGCGCACGAACACGATCTCGTCGGGCGACGAGGCGCCGATGAAGCGCTGCACCGTTTCCCGCGCATGCTCGTACGCGTCCGTCGCACGGCCGGCCAACGCATGGGCCGCGCGGTGGATATTCGAGTTCTCGTGCGCATAGAAGTACGCGAGACGGTCGATCACGGCCTGCGGCTTGTGCGTCGTCGCTGCGTTGTCGAACCACACGAGCTGCTTGCCGTTCACGCGCTCCTGCAGGATCGGGAAATCACGGCGGATCGCGTTCACGTCGAACGGCGGATGCGCGCCGCGATACAGCTGGCCTTGCGGCTCGGCTGCGTGCGCATCGTCGATGAAGTAACGCGGCACGTCGGCGCCCGATGCACGCGACACCGGCACGTCGCGATGCACGGCGAGCAGTGCGCGCAGCGCGTCGTCGCCCGGCAACCCGAACGCTTCCGGCGAAGCAAGACCGTTCGACGGCACGACGATGTCCTGCGGCGTCGCCTGCCAGCCCTGCAGCGAACCGTCGGTGAAGTAGTACGGCGAGGCCTTCGCCGCGCCTTCCGATACCGGCGCATTCACTTGCGGCACGCCGAGCGCCGCGCCGCCGACGCGCGGTTCGAGCGCGGGCGCGATCGACACGACGTTGTCGGGCAGCCCGTTCTGCGCGGCCGCATGCGGCGCGAGCGCGGGTGCGCGGTTGCCGAGCGACAGCACGTGCGTCGGGGCGGACGGCGCGAGATTCGCACCGGGCACCTTCCCTTGCGGGAGCGCGAGACCCGGCACGCCGGTGCCCGCACCGCCCGGCCCCGCGAGCGGCGAGCCGCCCGGTACCGGGTTGCTCACCGATGCCAGGATCGGCGCGGCGGCCGGCAGGGCGGACGGCACGCCGCCCACCGCACCGCTGCCCGCCGACAGCCCAGGCGCGGTAGCCTGCCCGGGCGGCGTCGCGAAGAACTCGGACGCGAGCCGCGCGAGCGTCGCCGGATCGGGCAAGCCGGCCGGCAGCGGCGCGTGCGGCAGCGCGTGCGCGTCGCCGCCGGCCAGGCCGGGATTAACGGTAGGTGTCGGGATAGTCATGGAACTTGGCGATTTCGACGTCATCGAGGACAGCCAGCGCATCCGGCGAATGGACCGCGAGCGAGCAATACAGCGAGATCAGGTACGACGCGATCGCCTGGTTGTTGATCCCCATGAAGCGCACCGACAGGCCCGGACCCTGCTCGCCCGCGACGCCCGGCTGATACAGGCCGACCACACCCTGGCGCTTGTCGCCGACGCGCAGCAGCAGGATCTTGGTCTTGCCGTCCGCGACCGGCACCTTGTCCGACGGAATCAGCGGAATGCCGCGCCACGTGAGGAACTGCGAACCGAACAGGCTGACCGTCGGCGGCGGCACACCGCGCCGCGTGCATTCGCGGCCGAATGCGGCGATCGCGAGCGGGTGCGTGAGGAAGAACGCGGGTTCCTTCCACACCTTGGTCAGCAGCTCGTCGAGATCGTCTGGCGTCGGCGCGCCCGTCAGCGGGAAGATCCGCTGCTCGTCGGTCACGTTGGCGAGCAGTCCGTAGTCGGGGTTGTTGATCAGCTGGCTTTCCTGCAGCTCCTTGATCGTCTCGATCGTCAGGCGCAGCTGTTCCTTGATCTGGTCGTGAGGACTGCTGTAAAGATCGGAGATCCGCGTATGCACGTCGAGCACCGTGCTCACCGCGTTCAGGAAATACTCGCGCGGCTGTTCCTCGTACGGCACGAAGGTCTGCGGCAGCACGCTTTCGTCCTCGAGCTGCGTGCACGCGGCGCGCACGGCTTCCGGGTTCTTCACCTGGTTCAGCCGATAGATGCCGGCCTCGACCGGCACCCATTGCAGCAGGTGGGTCAGCCAGCGCGGCGTGATCGTGGAAAGCTGGGGGACGGTCTTGGTAGCGTTCGCTAGTTGGCGGGCGGCGTGATCGCTCAGCGCAGCCGTGCCGCTTGCAACGGTCGACATGTGTGGCTCCGGGTTCTTTAGATGAAAAACGGGATTGCTTATGACGCTCGGTGATTATCGGAAGCACGCACCTGCCGGCTCAACATGCTATAGCCGTCAGGTCGCGTGCAACCGAAAGGGAAATGAAACGAGGCAGCCTCAGGTGACGTACGCGCCCGGCAGCAGGGTCGAGATCGACACGTCGAACGCGCGCGCGATCTTGTCGGCGGTGACGATCGATGCGATCGCCTCGCCGCGCTCGATCTCGCCGACATACGAGCGGTTCAGCCCCGCATGCTCGGCCAGTTGCTCCTGCGACCATGTGCGTGCTTCACGCAGCTTGCGCACGGTGGCGCCGAAGTGATGGATGAGGTCGCTCATTGCGCCTCCTAGGCGACGCGCGCCGCCGCGCGCGGCGCGGCGTTCGCTTCGCTGCGCAGCACGGCCTGCGTGACGTTTTCGCCGGGCGACACGTCCTGCGTGAGCCACACGTTGCCGCCGATCACCGCGCCGCGTCCGATCGTCACGCGGCCGAGGATCGTTGCGCCCGCATAGATCACCACGTCGTCCTCGACGATCGGATGGCGGGCGTGCCCCTTCTCCAGATGGCCATCCGCATCGCGCGGAAAGCGCTTCGCGCCGAGCGTGACGGCCTGGTACACGCGCACCCGCTCGCCGATGATCGCCGTCTCTCCGATCACGACACCCGTGCCGTGGTCGATGAAGAAGCCCGCGCCGATGCGCGCACCTGGATGAATGTCGATGCCCGTTTCCGCATGCGCCTGCTCGGCGATGATCCGCGCGAGCAGCGGCAGGCCGAGCCCGTACAGCTCGTGCGCGAGCCGGTGATGGATCATCGCGAGGATGCCCGGGTAGCACAGCAGCACCTCGTCGACGCTGCCGGCCGCCGGATCGCCATGGAACGCGGCCAGCACGTCGCTGTCGAGCAGCCGGCGAATCTCGGGCAAGCGCGCGGCGAAGGCCTGCACGGCCGTCGACGCCACTTCATCGACGTTGTCGACCGGCCCGTCGGCATTGCGCTGCCGCGCCGCGTAGCGCAATTCCAGCTTCACCTGCGCGAGCAGCGCATTCAGCGCGGCGTCGAGCGCGTGGGCCACGTGGAAGTTCTCGCTCTCCTGGCGCAGGTCGGGCGGCCCGAGCCGCATCGGGAACAGCACGCCTTTCAGCGCGCCGATGATCTGCGCGAGCGCCTCGCGCGCCGGCAGGTCGCGCCCGCCCGGTTCGAGCGAGCGCCGCTGCTTCTCGCGCCATGCGCGGCGCACGGTCTGCAGCGATTGAACGATGTCGTCGATGTCGAATGCGGCCATGCTGCTTTCTCCCCGTAACGGCCGTGAATCAGTCCTGCGCCCACGGCAGGCCGCGGAAACGCCAGCCATTGCTGCCGCCGCGCTGCTGCCGCTCGTCGAGGTCGCCCTCGAACCCTTCGAGCACGTTGAATACCTGCGTAAAGCCGCCCTTCGTCGCCGCCTCGGCCGCCTGCGCCGAACGGTTGCCGCTGCGGCACAGCAACAGCACGACGGCCTCCTTGCCGGTCTTCGCTTCCAGTTCGCGCACGAAGCGCGGGTTGCGTGTCAGGCTCGTGCCCGTCGCCCACGGCACGTGCAGCGATTCCGGCACGTGGCCGACGAATTTCCGTTCCTCGGCAGTGCGTACGTCCACCAGCAATGCATCGCCGGCGGAGAACAACGCCCACGCCACTTCCGGCGCGACGCCGCCCGCATAGGGCGTGCCGGCCGCCGTAGCCGCTTCGCGCGCGTCTTCGAGCGCCTGTTGCGCAGCAGTTCGTTCTTCCAATGCAACCGTCATGACACTTCCTTGTTTTCGTTGATTCGTATGATCAAAGACACCGGGAATGCGGCCGTTGCAGCTTGCGTGCTGTCTATAGCCGTCAGCGCCACTATGCGATTGCGGCCGGGCAAGCTGAACCAATAAAAATTCATTTCCTAATCAGCGCCACGGGGAATGCAATAGCAGACGTGCGCTATCGGGGCGGGTTCATCGGCGAGCAGGACGGGAAGAAGGGTGACCGTTCGATGTCACGCATCGAAGGAATTTGAAAGGGTTCGAGAAAGACGATCAACGCGGCGTGCGGCGCGTTGCAACGGAATCCGAAATGGCATGCATGCAAGGGCGCGCATGCGTGGACGACTCGGGAAACCAGGCGGGTTGCCGGAATGCATCGGCACGATGCCGGATGGGCATCGCCGATGCACTCGCGCTTCAACGCCTCACACCACCGGATCGACCGGCGCGACCGGCACGCCGCGCGCTTCGATATCGCGCCCCGCGAGCAGGCACAGATCCTCGCGATGATGCGCCGCAACCACCTGCACGCCGACCGGCACGCCATTCACGAGCGCCGTCGTCACGGCCAGCCCGGGCAGCCCCATCGCCGGCAGCGCGCGCAACGTAAGCTGTGCCTCCCATACGCGATCGAACCCGTGCTGCCCCTGGCGGTCGAGATCGTCCGGGAACGGCAGTTCCGACGACACCGGCAGCAGCACCACCGCATACGCGTCGAGAAACAGCCGCCACTGCCGCGTCAGCGTCGTGCGCCGGACGAGCGCGCGGCTGATCACGTCGGCCGGCAGGTCGCGCACCTTGCCGCGCACCGCCTCGACCACGGCAGCCGCACCCGGATCGCCGTCGTTCGCGACCGCGCTCGTCAATGCGTCGAAGCCGTCACCGAGCCAGAGCTGCTCCTGCAACAGTGCCGCCTCGCGCATCGGCGGCGTGTCGTCGATCTCGTCGACGGTCCAGCCGGCATCGACCAACCGCCGCGCGGCATCGCGCAATGCGGCCTCGACCTCGGGCACGACCTGCAACCCACCCGGCCGCACGCACAGCGCCGCGCGCTTCGGCACCTCGCGCCCGTCGAACGGCACCGCCACGTGCCACGGATCGCGCGGGTCCGGTGCGGCGAACGCACGCAACGCGAGCGAGAGATCGTCGATCGTGCGTGCAATCGGCCCCGCCGTCGACATCAGCTGCGCGCCGATCGCACGCTCGGGCGACGACGCATTGAACGCCGGCACGCGACCGAGCGACGGACGAATGCCATGCACGCCACACGCGTAGGCCGGATAACGCACCGAACCGCCGATGTCGGTGCCGACGGCAAGCGGACCGATCCCGGCGGCCACGGCTGCCGCCGCGCCGCCGCTCGATCCGCCCGGCGTCAGCGACGGGTTGCGCGGATTGCGCGTGTGGCCATGCACGAGATTCGACGTGAACCAGCGCAACGCGAACGTCGGCGAATTGGTGCGGCCGAGCAGGATCCCGCCGGCCTTTCTGATGTTGCCGACCACCGGGCTGTCGGCGCGCGCGATCAGGTTCTCCTGCAGGCGCGTGCCGTTGGTCGTCGCGAATTCCGCCTGATCGACGTTGATCTTCACGGTGACGGGCACGCCCGCGAGCGGCCCCGGATCGTCGCCGCGCGCAATCGCGCGATCGACTTCGTCGGCTTGCCGCCGGACATCGTCGGGCCGATGTTCGACCACCGCGTTGATCGCCGGATTCACCGCCTCGAGACGATCGAGCACCGCATCCGCTACTTCTCGCGCGGACACGTCACGATGCCGCACGCGCTTCGCGAGTTCGGTTGCGGGCAGTTGCCAGAGTTCCGTCATGACTTCTCCTGGTGGAAGGACATCACACTCGCTCATGGCGCCGCGCTTCCCCACGAAAGCGCGGTGCCGCGTTCACTCACTGCGTATCCTGCTTCGCGCGTTCGGCGGCCGCGATGATCGCGTCGGCCACGGCCTTTGGCTGGCTCAGCATCGACACATGGCTGCCGTTCACGCGCGTGACCGCAGCACCGATCCGCTTCGCCATCGCTTCCTGCAGCGTCGGGTCGATCATCTTGTCCTGCGTCGCGACGACGAACGTCGACGGCTTCGCATGCCACGCGGCCTGCGTAACCTTCTCCGAGATGCAACCGCTATACCACGGCCCCTGGGTCGCCGCAACGAGGCGCTGCTGCGCGGGCGGCAGGTCCGGCGCGAAATCCTGTGCGATCGCCTTGTCCGACAGCGTCGCGAACCCGCCCGCGTCCTTGCGCAGCTCACCGGCCCACGCGGGCGCCGGCAGCCCCTGCGTGACGTCGGCGATCGACTGGCCGTTGTCGGGCGCGAACGCGGCGACGTACACGAGCGACTTCACCTTGTCGTCGTTGCCCGCCTCGCTGATCACGACGCCGGCCCACGAATGGCCGACCAGCACGACCGGCCCCTGCTGCGCGTCCACCGTGCGCTTCGTCGCGGCTGCATCGTCGGCGAGCGAGCTCAGCGGATTCTGCACCGACACCACGTGCAGCCCGCGCGCCTCGAGCAGCGGAATCACGCGGTTCCAGCTCGACCCGTCGGCGAACGCGCCGTGCACGAGCACGACGTTCGTGCCCTTCAGATCTTCCTTCGGCGCGGCCTGTGCCGCCACCGCCCCGAACAGTCCGCCGATCACCGCGGCGGATACCAGAACGCGTTTCATCAAACCGGCCATCGTCATGCTCCTTGCTCTGTTGTGTCTTTCACATGTGGTGCTGCTGGGGTGGCCGCGCCCGCCTGCGGCAAGCGCGGCAGACCATCACGAATGCGCGTACAGGTCGTCGGCAGCGTTCCGTGCGGAGCGCGACTGGGCCGCGTCGCGATGGCTGGCCGGCGTCGACGCATCGGCCACGTTGTCGCCTTGCGACTTCGACGGGCCGTTCTGGTCGGAACGCGCGACTTGCTGCGCGGCGACGGCGCTCTCCGCGGCCTCGATATCGTTCGGATAGTTCGCTTCGCTGCTTGCCGGGCGGTAGCCGGCCTTCTCCAGGCGGACGAGATCGGCGCGCACGTCGGCACGCGTGAGGCCGTGGCCGGTATCGGCAAACGACAGGGCGGGGATGGCGGCGAGGACGGCAACGGCGAGGATTCGAGCGGCTTTCATGAGGGTTCTCCTTGAGAGAGGTAGGTCAGTCGATCATTCGGCATCCGATCCAGTTCGGCTGGCATCGAACGTTTCCTGCATGTCGACAGTAGAACCCGCGCACGTATCTGCGATGTTTCCGAAACGGGTGCTTTCTGCATGCCAGTTTTTCAGGAGCCGCCGCAGATACAGTGCGATACAAACCGGGCTGTCGCATCGTTCGCTGTCCTCCAAGCCCGCCCACCATGAAAAAAGGCGCGCCACGCATGGCACGCCTTTCCGTCGAACCCGTCACACCACGCGCGTCACGGCGCAAGCCGCGTGAACACGTAGTCGTGGTTCTTCACGCGCGCCTGGTGGCACGCAAAGCACGTCTGATGCTGGCCGATATCGGCCGGTACGCCGTTGATGAAGCGCCCGAAGCCCCAGCCGCCCGTCGACGCATAGCGGCGCGAGTCCTTCACCATCACCTGCACGGTCGTCGCCTGGCCCGGCACCGTGGCACTCGGGAGCTCGTCGGACTGCTTGCGCTTGTACGCGAGCTTCACGAGGATCGTGCCGTCCGGGAACGGCAGCGTCGCCTGCTCGAGTGCGCGGATCGCGACGGGGTTGCCGAGCACCACACGGAGTTCATCGAGCGGTGCGGCTTCCTCGGCCGGCGCGACCATTTCCCACTTCCGGTAGCCGGGCGGGATCGTCACGCCATAGATCGGCGAAGCGGCGGCGGCCGGCTTCGGCTGCTCCGCGAATGCGGCCGGACCGCTGGCCGACCACGCGCCGGCCAGCAGCACGCCCGCGACGACCGTGCGTCGCATGCCGCGACGCATTGCACTCACGCGCGCCCGCATCACAGGTGCTCCACTTGCAGGATCGCATCCGCGAACGCCTGCGGCGCTTCCTGCGGCAGGTTGTGGCCGATGCCACCGGTGATCGTGCGGTGCTGATACTTGCCGGTGAACTTCTTCGCGTACGCGGCCGGCGCCGGATGCGGCGCGCCGTTCGCGTCGCCTTCCATCGTGATCGTCGGCACGGTGATCGCCGGCCCCGCCGCGAGGCGGCGCTCGATGTCGTCGTACTGCGCTTCGCCCTTCGCGAGCCCGAGGCGCCAGCGATAATTGTGGATCACGACGGCGACGTGGTCGGGATTCTGGAACGACGCGGCCGTGCGCGCATAGGTTTCGTCGGAGAACTGCCATTTCGGCGACGCGAGCTGCCAGATCAGCTTGTTGAACGCATCGCGGTTCTGCGTGTAACCGAGTTCGCCGCGCTCAGTCGAGAAATAGAACTGATACCACCACTGGAACTCGGCCTGCGG
This sequence comes from Burkholderia sp. AU27893, assembly GCF_002223205.1. Classification (NCBI taxonomy): domain Bacteria; kingdom Pseudomonadati; phylum Pseudomonadota; class Betaproteobacteria; order Burkholderiales; family Burkholderiaceae; genus Burkholderia; species Burkholderia sp. AU27893. Next base: position 2,260,142 of record NZ_NKFD01000004.1, read on the forward strand.
CGGCAGCGGCGTAGCGTTCGCCGCCTGGCTGCCGATCAGGTAGCCGCTCACCGATACCAGCGCCTTCACGCGCTGCGGCCACAGTGCCGCAATGATGTCGGCCGTACGCGCACCCCAGTCGTAGCCGCCGAACACCGCGCGGTCGATCTTGAGTGCATCCATCAGCGCGACGATGTCGACGGCCGTCACGGCCTGCTGGCCGTTGCGCACCGTGTCGGCCGAACGGAACGTCGTCGACCCGTAGCCGCGCAGGTACGGCACGATCACGCGATAGCCGGCCGCGACGAGCAGCGGCGCGACTTCCGCATAGCTATGGATGTCGTACGGCCAGCCGTGCAGCAGGAACACGACGGGGCCGTTCTTCGGCCCGAGGTCCGCATACCCGACGTTGAGCACACCCGCGTCGATCTGGTGAATCGTGCCCAGCGACGCGACGCCGGCCGTGCGCTTGGCGGGCGCGGCATCGGGCGCCGACTGCGCATGCGCGAGGGCGCTGAAGCCGAGGTCGGCGAGGCTCAGGCTTGCGAGCGTCGTACCGAGGATCAGGCGGCGGCGGGTGTTCACGGTTTCAGGCATGACTCGTTCTCCAGTGTCGATCGGTAAGGAAGGGACCCGCGGCGCGCAGGGGCGCTCGGGAATCCGCGTTCGCGGCGGCGGCGCTGGCACTGCGCTGCCGTGTGATTCGCTTCACCGGATTTATATCCGATCCATCCTCACGCTTTGTATCCCAACGTATCTGTGCGTGAACACGACACACGGCGATTCAAAAATCGTGCTGGAGAGGCGTGTTTACAGGGGAATCGGCCCGCATCCCCCCTTCAACCGCGCGGATGCGAAAAGCCCCTCACACCTTCCGATCCGGCAGGATATGCGCACGAATCGACCGTCCCCGCCACGACAGGTGATCGATCCGTGCGCGCAGCGTGTAGAGCGCCACCGACGACAGCGTACTGAACCTGAGCAGCGCGATCGGGTCGCCGATCCCGGCCGGCACGCGCTCGATCGAATCGAACAGCGGGAATCCATACCGGGTCAGGAACGCGCCGACCTCGTCGTCGCGTGCGTGTTCTTCGACATTGATCAGCAGCAGTTCGGCCATGACGGCTCCTTTCTCGATTCGACCGCCGTCACCGGATCAGCCGGCGCGTATGGTGCGCGATCATCAGTTCTTCGTTGGTCGGGATCACCCACGCCGACACGCGGCTCGACGCCGTCGTGAGCAGCGGCCCGCCGGCATGGTTCGCGTCGACGTCGATCTCGACGCCGAGCCAGGCCGCACGGCGCATCACCCGTTCGCGAATCGCCGCCGCGTGCTCGCCGATCCCGGCCGTGAAGACGATCGCGTCGATGCCTTCCATGGCGGCGGCGAGCGACCCGAGTTCGCGCGCGATGCGGGTGATGTACAGGTCGATCGCGAAGCGCGCATGCGGATCGTCGCTCGCGAGCAGCGTGCGCATGTCGCTCGAGATGCCGGACACCCCGAGCAGCCCGGAGCGCCGATAGATCAGATCCTCGACGGCGCGCACGTCCATCCCGAGTTCGTCCATCAGGAAGAGCACGACGCCCGGGTCCAGGTTGCCGCAGCGCGTGCCCATCGGCAGCCCGTCGACGGCGGTGAACCCCATCGTGCTCGCGACGCTCTTGCCCGCCACGAGCGCGCACATGCTTGCGCCGTTGCCGAGGTGGGCGACGACCGTGCGCCCGCGCGCGGCCTGTGGCGCGACGTCGGGCAGCACGCTCGCGATGTACTCGTACGAGAGCCCGTGGAAGCCGTAGCGGCGCACGCCCCGGCGGGTGATCGACTCGGGCAGCGCGAACGCCTGGTTGACCGCAGGCTGCGTGCGGTGAAATGCCGTATCGAAGCAGGCCACCTGCTCGATGCCGGGCTGCACCGTTTCGAGGATGCGAATCGGCGTGAGGTTGTGCGGTTGATGCAACGGTGCGAGCGGCGTGAGCTTCTCCAGCTCGGCCACGATCTCGGGCGTGACGCGCACCGGGCCGCTGAAGCGTTGCCCGCCATGCACGACGCGATGGCCCACCGCCGCGAGACGATGCCCTTCCTGGTGAGCCTCCAGGAACGCGGCGATCTGCTCGAGCCCTTCGTGATGGCCGAACGCCTCGCCGCTGGCCCATCGCTGCTCGTGATGTTCCCCATGATGGTCGACCGCGCTGAAGTGCGCGGTGGCCGTGTAAAGCCCATCGACCTGGCCGTGCACGATCAGCCCGAGCGTGTCGCCCTGCACGTCGAACGCGGAAAACTTGATGCTCGACGAGCCGGCATTCAACACCAGAATCACGTCTGCCATGGCATCACCCCGCGTGCGTGGCCGCTTCACGCTGCCCGTTCGCGACGAGCATCGCGACCGCGCATGAAGCCAGCCGGGTGATCAACGAATCGGCACGACTCGTCAGGATGACCGGCACGCGCGCACCGAGCACGATCCCGGCGGCGTCCGCGCCGGCCAGGAACGACAGGCTCTTGGCGAGCATGTTGCCTGCTTCGAGGTTGGGCACCATCAGCACGTTCGCGTGCCCGGCCACCGGCGAATCGATCTGCTTGATGCGCGCGGCCTCGGGATCGATCGCGTTGTCGAGCGCGAGCGGGCCGTCGACGAGCGCGCCGGTAATCTGCCGCCGGTCCACCATCTTGCACAGCGCGGCGGCTTCGAGCGTCGACGGCACTTTCGGGTTGACCGTCTCCATCGCCGACAGGATCGCCACGCGCACCTGCGGAAGGTCCAGCGCATGCGCAAGATCGATCGCGTTCTGCAGGATGTCGACCTTGTCCTCGAGCGTCGGCGCGATATTGATCGCCGCGTCGGTCACGATCAGCGGATCGGCATGCGCGGGCACGTCCATCACGAAGCAATGGCTGATGCGCCGGCCGGTGCGCAATCCGGCATCGTGACGCACCACTTCGGCCATGAGCTCGTCGGTATGCAGGCTGCCCTTCATCAGCGCGGCCGCCCGCCCGTCGCGAACGAGCCGCACCGCCGCCGCTGCCGACGCCTCGCTGTACGGCGCATCGACGATCTCGTGATCGATGATCGACAGCCCGCACGCCGCGGCGGTCGCTTCGATCCGGGCCCGCGGGCCGACCAGGATCGGCTCGATCAGCCCCTTGCGCGCCGCCTCCAGCGCCCCCTCGAGCGAGCTTCGATCGCACGGGTGCGCGACGGCCGTCGGCATCGGCGCGAGCATCCTGCAGTGTTCGATGAGGCGGAGATATTTCTCGTGTCTGTTTTCCATCGTGGTTCCTGGCTGTCCGTCACTGCACACGGTCGAGGGCCGCTACCGGCCCCTTGGCCGGCCGCTGCGCGGGCGGCGCACCCAGCACCGCGCGGATGCGTTGCAGCGCTGCCCACTGTTGCTCGCTCACCGACGCGCTCTGCACGCGCGGATCGCCCAGCAGCTTGTCCAGCAACGTCAGCAGCCGCTGGCGGTCCTCCGGGCGGGCCAGCAGCGCCGGCAGCGTGGCAACGGCCTGCTGCGGCGCGTAGGTCGCGATGATTTCCTGCTCGCCATAGATGCGCCGCCATTGGTCGGGCGGCAGGTCCGGCAGATACTCGACGTAGGTTTCAGCAAGTTCACGCTCGGTCGCCAGTTGCGCCAGCGGAAACGGCTCGCCGCTGCGTTCGAGCAGAAACGCTGCGCGCGCAACCGCTTCCGTGTAGCCGCCCCGATCGATCGACGCGAGCGCGTCCTTCACGAACGGCAGGTCGCGAGGATCCGTCGCGACCGGCGACGCGGCATGATGGTCGCGATACTGTTCCGCGAAATGAAGCATGAAAGGCTGCGTGTACAGCGTGAAGAACAGCGACTCGGTGCTCGCATCGCGCATCGCGCGAAAAAAATCGAGCGATGCGCTGATGATGTCCGAGCCACGGCGTTCGAGCTTGCGCCACGGTTCGATATCGTCGGCCGGCTGGCGATGCGCGTTGACCGTGTCGGCAGCCGGCTTCAGCCAGCCAAGCCACGGGTTCAGATCCGAAAACGCCCAGCGCTGAACGCGCAGCGGATGAAAATCCCGCAGCAGGCGCGCCGTGGTTTCGTTCGAGGCCTGCTGCACGAACGGCTGCAGGAACAGTTCATACGCGCGCTGCGTGAATTCGGACAGCTCGGCGACCGCCTCGAACGCATGTTCGTCCTTGCGCCCGAAGCGGTTGAAGTGTTGCGCGATCTCTTCGAGACGATGCTCGGCGAACGTGACCTCGTAAGCGACCTTGCCGTCGGCGCCGTTCACTTCCTCGATCGACATCGCGTAGAGGCCGGGCGGCAGCGTTTCGACGGCATCCAGCACGCTGACGATCTGCGCGTGCTCCTTCTTCGCGACCTTGCCCGACACGAAGATACCCAGATGCCCGACATCCTCCTCCATCAAGCCGATGATCACCTGCCCGCGCGACTTGATTTCCTCCGTGCTGCCGTAGATGTCCGCGACCCAGTTGAACGCCTGCTGCGGCGGCGTGATGTTGTCGCCCATCGACGCAAACAGGATGATCGGCGAGCGGATCTCGCGCAGGTCGAACGCCTTGCCCGCCCCGTCCCGCACCTCGCCGGACCAGAGCTTGTTGCCGATGAACAGGTTGCGCGTGATCCATTCGATCTCCTCGCGGTTCATCAGGTAGTAGCCGCCCCACCAGCGCTCGAACTCGAGGAAGCGCGGCGGCTCGGTGTCGATGTGGTCGTACACGTGGTAATACTTGTCCCACCACGTGTTCGCCGGGTTCAGGTTCTCGAAGTTCTGGACGAGATGCGCGCCGTCGAACTTGCCGTTGCCGAGGTCCGACGCGAACGACGCGAGCCAGGTGCCGCCGAGCAGGCCGCCGGCATAGCGCATCGGATTGTCGCCGGGCCCGTCGCTCCACGCGCCGCTCCAGTACGACATCGGGGCGCCGTTGATGACGATCGGGCCCGTATCGTCCGCCGACGAGCTTGCGAGCATCATCGCGGCCCAGCCGCCCTGGCAGTTGCCGACGATGGCCGGCTTGAGGCTGTCCGGATGCAGCTCCCGCACTTTGCGGACGAACGCCTGTTCCGCCGCACACACGTCGAGCAGCGTCTGGCCGGGCTCGGGTTCCTGGAAGAACACGACGAAGTAAACCGGATGCCCCGCGCGCAACGCCACGCCGACCTGCGAATCGTCCTTGAAGCCGCCGATACCGGGGCCGTGACCCGCGCGCGGATCGATGATCAGGTAGGGCCGCTTGGCGGCGTCGACGATCACGCCGTCCGGCGCCTGGATGTGAACGAGTGCGTAATTGACGGGCCGCTCGAACTGCCGGCCGTCGAGCACCACGTCGTAGTCGAAATGCAGCACCGGCTTGAGCCCCTGGGCTGCGCGCTCGACGTATTGCGTGCCGCGCTCGCGCAGCGTGTCCCAGAACAGCAACGCGCGCTGGACGGTGTCGACCGCGTAATGCCATGCGCTCAACGGCGAGAGCGCGGTGGCGAAGGGCGCGGCGCCCGGGTCGTGGCCGGGGCTGTCGCTGCCGTCGAATGCTTCGCTCAACCGCTTCCCGTACTGCTCCAGCGCGTGCTGCGTGCGCTTTTGCAGCACGTGGACAATCTCCGCGGCGATCTCATGACTGCGCGCCAGTTGCGTGGCAGCATCCATAACACTGTTCTCCAGAGGGGCAAGGTGAATCCCGACGCATTCCGGGAGCGGCCGTCTCGCGTCAGCCGAGCACGTGCATCCCCGCGTCGACGTAGTGAACGCCGCCGGTCATCGCGCGTGCGGCATCGCTGGCAAGAAAGGTGCACAGCGCGCCGACGTCGTCGGTGTCGAACGGCCGGCGCAATGGCGCACGTCGTGCGGTGTCGTCGAGCAGGTGATCGAAGTTCGGCAGCCCGGAGGCCGCCCGCGTGGGCAACGCACCGGGCGACACCGCATGCACGCGGATGCCTGCCGGCCCCAGCTCGACGGCCAGATAGCGAACGCTGGCCTCCAGCGCCGCCTTGACCGGCCCCATCACGCCGTACTCGGCGATGACCTGGTCAGCGCCGATATAGGTCATCGCCAGGAGGCTGCCACCGGACCTCATCAACGGCTCGGCAAGCTTCGCCATCCTGATGAACGAGTGGCATGAGGTATCCATCGCGAGGGCGAACCCTTCCGGCGAACTGTCGACGACCCGCCCGTGCAGGTCGGCCTTCGGTGCATAGGCGACGGCATGCAGCAGAAAATCGAGGCGGCCCCACTGCTCGCCGATCGTGTCGAACACGTCGCGCATCTGGTCGGCCCGGCTGACATCGAGCGGCATCGCGATCGCCGGCTTCAGCTGTTCCAGCAGCGGCTCGACGTACGGCAACGCGCGCTCGGATTGCCAAGTCACGGCCAGCTCGGCCCCCGCTGCGTGAAAGGCGTGCGCACATCCCCAGGCGATGCTCTGTTCGTTCGCCAGGCCGACGACGATGCCCCTTTTGCCTTCAAGCGGCCGCATGCCATTGCCGGGCGCGCGCGATTCGCGCACGTCATTATTCGTCATCGCGAAACCTCGGATCGTATTTTTTCATCGGGCGAAACTGCGAATGGGCCGAATTGCCTTGGTGCCGCGAATCATTGTATTGAGGGTTTCAAACTACCCGATCATTCACGCGATATATTTTTGATTTTTATCAAAATCGCTTTCAAATCAGATAATTACGATGGAATGTTTCGATCCGGAAGGATGGATTTTCATCGTTATGTCATTCAATCGTGTGCGATGACGCAAATCGGCAGTCGGACCCAGGCTTTGCGCCAAGCCTGGCAGCGCGCGCAGCGGCAGGCGCAACACGGTCTTGATGCCCACCAGCGCCTGGATCGGCGCGGTGCTCGACAGGCGCGGACGCCCGCGCGTTGGCTCGGCCTCCGGCATGCCCGCCAGGGCGGCTTCATCGATCCACTTCGTGACGTTCCGTCGGTTGATCAGAGCAGCGTTGCAGGTCGAGCCGTTCCCGACACGGTAGCGCGCCTTCGTGTAATTGCATGTAATTGATTCAGCGTTGTGGCGGCCCTAATGTTCATCCCAGGCAGAAGCCCATCATTAAACCTTGCCAATCAAGCGCCGACGATTTTTCGTCGATTATATGCAGATACATCGAGGGTCTTGAGCAAGGATGATTTGCACGTGAGGCTGCTGTCGGGAAAGTAGCGTTCATTTATCGACTCATTCAATTACCGCTCAGAGGGAAAAATGGCAAAAATCTTTTACTCGGCCGACAACAGCTGGCTCATCGGCGTCACCGATCGCGTCAAAGGCAACCGGCTGGTGCTCCTTCCCACCAGTACGGACAACCTGTATACCGAGTGGGACTTCCAACCGGATGGCGCAATCACGCTGCACAGCGACCCCACGCTCGCCATCGACTGCGGAACGGTATCCGCCGAGCAGTACCTTACCCTGAACACCTACAAGAAAAACAACGCGTCGGCCTCTCAGCAATGGCAATTCGACCCGCAGTCGGACGACCCGCAATCGGGCTACATCGAAAACGTGAGCAATTCGCAACTGGTCTTCGACCTCCAATGGAGAAACGTCGCGAAGGGCACGTACATCTGGACGTACGCGGCCAACGCGTCGGATGCGGAGATCTGGAGCCCGGTTCCGGTCCCGCAGGATTCGTTCAAGAAGTGACCTGAGCCACGCGTCGGTGGTGCGCCGATTGAGTTGTTCGGCGCACCCTCGTCACTGCAGGTGGGCACCACACATCGAATCGCAGGCAGCCGAGGTTGCCATCCGCGTGGGCGTGCTGAACCGCAAAACAGAAACAAACGCAGGCCGCATGACCGCGCCGGCCCGCGTTCGCCATCCGGTCCCCGCTTACACGCGCCGCAACGGCCGGAATCCGGCACGCACTTCACGCGCAAACAGTTCCGGCTCCTCCCATGCCGCGAAATGCCCGCCCTTGTCGACTTCGTTGAAGTAGATCAGGTTGTGATAACTGCGCTCGGCCCAGCTGCGCGGCGCCTGGTAGATCTCGCCCGGAAACACCGTGATCGCGGCCGGCAGCGAGATGTCCACCGCGTTGAAGTTGTTCGAGTGATCCTCCCAGTAGATCTGCGCGGCGGACGTCGCTGTGTTCGTCAGCCAGTACAACGAAATGTCGTCGAGAATCTCGTCGCGCGGAATCGAGCGTTCGGGCACGCCGCCGCTGTACGTCCACTGCGAGATCTTGTCGACCATCCACGCCGCCTGCCCCGCAGGCGAATCGGCGAGCGCATAGCCGACCGTCTGCGGGCGCGTGACCATCATCGCCGAGTAGCCGCAGTTGTCGCGATAGAACGTCGCGAGCTTCTCGTACGCGGCCTTCTCCTTCGGCGACAGCGAAGCCGGCGCGGGCGCATCGGTCGCGAGCAGCGTCGCGATATCCGGCGGCACCGTCGCCGGCATGTTCACGTGAATCCCGGCGAGGCCCTGCACGCGCTGCATCGCCATCCGGTGCGAGATCACCGAGCCGCAATCGCCGCCCTGCGACACGAAGCGCGTATAGCCCAGCCGCGCCATCAGCTCGCCCCATGCGCGCGCGATGTGGTCGGAACCCCAGCCGGTCTGCGTCGGACGGCCCGAGAAGCCGAAGCCCGGCAACGACGGCACGACGACGTGAAACGCATCGTCCGCGCTCGCGCCGTGCGCGGTCGGATCGGTCAGCGGGCCGATCGCCTTCAGCAACTCGAAGATCGAGCCCGGCCAGCCGTGCGTCATGATCATCGGCATCGCGTTTTCGTGCCGCGAGCGCACGTGAATGAAATGAATGTCGAGCCCGTCGATTTCCGTGATGAACATCGGGAAGCCGTTCAGGCGCGCCTCGCCCTTGCGCCAGTCGTAGTCGGTGCCCCAGTAACGCAGCAACGCCTGCATGCGCGCGAGGCGCACGCCTTGCGATTCGTCGGCGACGGTCTCGCGGCCCGGCCAGCGCGTCGCGGCAATGCGGCGACGCAGGTCGGCCACGGCGTCATCGGGAATGTGTGCGGTGAACGGGCGTATGCCGGTCGCGCCGGTCGCCGCATGCAGCGCGGTGGGCAGCATCGCCGAGACCCCGGCGGCCACGGAGGTGGCCAGCAGGTGGCGACGCATCGGGGAAAACGGTGTGGAAGACATCGTTCGGCATCTCCTTTCGTGAAGTGGAAAGTGAACATGCCGCGCGCGGGAAGCGCGCCTTCGCTTTCAATCCGGCGCGCCCGCGTCACGCGGCGTCGCCCATTTGAAAGGTCTGATGTATCCCGTATTTGTCTGATTTGTACGCGTTTGTAGCGGCTGGGCGGCGAGCGGGCCGGCCTCTGCAGCCGCCCGCCCGCCGCTCAAAGCGCCTTGACGATCGCGCCGTCGACGCGAATGTTCTGGCCGGTGATGTAGCCCGCGCCGTCCGACAGCAGGAACGCGACCGTCTTCGCGATCTCGCCGGTCTTGCCGAAGCGGCCGGCCGGAATGCGCGCGACGATCTCCGGCGTTTCCGGCCAGCTGTCGATGAAGCCCGGCAGCACCGCGTTCATCCGGATGTTCTCGGCCGCATAGCGTTCCGCGTAAAGCCGCGTCCACGCGCTCAGCGCCGCGCGCAGCGCCGACGAAACCGGCATCGGCTGCTCGGGCGCATCCGCCGCGAAACTCGAGATGTTGACCACCGCGCCGCCGCCCTGCTCCTGGAAGATCGGCGTCACGCGGCGCATCACGCGCACCACGTTCAGCAGGATCAGGTCGAGCCCCGCGTGCCAGTTGTCGTCGGTGATCGCCAGCAGATCGCCCTTCGGCGGGTGCCCGGTGTTGTTCACGACCGCATCGATGCGACCGTAGCGCGCCACCGTTTCCTGCACGAGCCGGTCGATGTCGGCTTCTTCCGTCACCGAGCCCTGGATGCCGAACCCGCCCAGTTCCTCGCCGAGCGCCACCGCGCTGCCCGACGGCGACATCAGCGCGACGCGATAGCCCGTCGCCGCCAGCTCACGCGCGATCGCCGCGCCCATGCCCTTGCCTGCCGCCGTGATCAACGCTACTTTTTCTACAGTCACGATGTACTCCTCGTTCGAATCCTGCCGCCGCGCAGCCGCCGTTCGGCCCGCCATGGTGGTAATGTAGGCGCATCCATCACGACTGTCGAACCAGTATTTCTGCCTCCAGCCGATAGTTTTTCTACAGCCTGACGATGCCGCCTCGCCCCTCCCGCCTGCCGCCGCTGAATGCGCTTCGTGCATTCGAAGTGTCCGCGCGGCACCTCAATTTCCGCGCCGCCGCCGACGAGATCGGCGTCACGCAGGGTGCCGTCGCGCAGCAGGTGCGCCACCTCGAGGACGTGCTCGGCCTGAAGCTGTTCGAGCGCCTGCCGCGCGGCCTCGCGCTGACGCACGACGGCGCCGCGTATTTCTCCGACGTGCAGCGCGCGCTGCATGCGATCGCCGACGCGACCGACAAGCTCGTGAAGCGGCGCGCCGCGCTGACGATCAGCACGACGCCGTCGTTCGCGTCGAAATGGCTGATCCCGCGGCTCGCGCAGTTCACCGATGCGCATCCCGACTACGACGTGCGCGTGATCGCCGACCCGCAGATCGCGACGTTCCGCCACGACGGCGTGGATCTCGCGATCCGCTACGGCAAGCCGCCGTTCGGCAAGCATCTCGCCACGCATGCGCTGTTCCCGCTCGACGTGTGTGCCGTATGCAGCCCCGCGCTGCTGGCCGCGCCCGCGTCGCCGCGCGCGCTCGCGGGCCACGTGCTGCTGCACGACGCGCACGACCTGTGGCCCGAGTTCCTCGCCGCGATGCCCGAGCCCGTCGACATCGATCCGCACAAGGGATTGCGCTTCAACCAGACGTCGCTTGCGATCGATGCGGCCGTCGCCGGCCAGGGCATCGCGCTCGCCACCGATCCGCTGGTCGAGCGCGACATCGCCGCGGGCCGGCTGTGCAAGCCGTTCGATTTCGCGTTTCCGCTGTCGGTGGGGTTCTATCTCGTGTATCCGGCCGAGCGGCGCGACGACGATGCGATCGTCGTGATGCGCGAATGGATGGCCATGCAGGCCGTGTCGGACGGGCGCCCTTGAGCGGGCGTCGGCCGCGTCAGGGCGCGACCCAGCGGCCCTCGTAGCCGCTTTCATGCAGGTCGAACACCGCGCGGCGATGGCCGGCGCGCGCGAGTTCGAGCCAGTCGATACGCGTCACGGTCACGTGAAGCAGGCAGAAATTGTCGTAGCCGTCATCGGTCGATGCGGCATCCTGGCTCGCCGGGACATGCGCGTCTTCCGGCGACGCGACCGGCGTACCCGGCGGCAACGGTGCGCGATACAGCAGCAGCGTATGCGGACGGCTCGCTTGCCAGATCGCCCGCCGTTGCGCTTCGTCGTCGCAGATCGATGCCGCACCTTCCACGCGAATCTGCACGAGCGCATCGAGATCGCTGGCGACGAGCGCGATGCGCGGATCGCGGCGCAGTTCCGCGACCTTCTCCGAACGCGCATCGGTATGAAACGACAGCATGCGATCGGCGCGGCTCACCTGACGCAACACGATCGTGCGCACCTTCGGCGCCCCGTCGATGCCGAGCGTCGCGGCCTGCAGCATCGTGAACGGCGAGCGTTGCGCGCTCACGCCGGATTCGAGGCACGACCACAGGCGTTCGTAGGTTTGCGCGAGTGATTCGGAAGTGGCGTCAGGCATGACGAAGCTGCGATCCGGCGGGTGGCGATCGCGCCAGCTTAACCGTTTTGCTGCGGCGACGGCACGCGTGTGGCGCGCCGGCCGCCGCCGGGCGGTTCAGTTGTAGCCGAGTACGACCGGTGCCGCGTCGCCGAGGTCGGCCGCCGGCTCCGCGCCGAAGCGGCCGAGCACGTCGGCCACATACTGCGGCCCGGCGCTGATCTGCGACGACCGGTGTGCGACCGGCCGGTTATCGCCCGCGCCCGGCGCGATGCTCATCGATACGGTGTCGTTGACGGTGATGTTCACGTTGATGTCTCCTCACGCGGCCAGCGCCGCACCATACGCGCGCACGAGGCGCGCCACGCCTTCCCGGATCGCGTCGACGTCCGGCGCGGCGAACGACAGGCGCAGCGACGCCGCGTCGACGTTGTCCGCGAAGAACGCCTTGCCCGGCACGAACACGACCTTGTTTGCGATCGCCTGTTGCAGCAGCACGTCCGACGACACCGCGCCGATCCGCGCCCACACGAACATCCCGCCTTCGGGACGATGGAATTCGATCGCATCGCCCAGGCCGTCGCGCAACGCGTCGCACATCGCGTCGCATTTGCGCTGGTACGCGGCCGTGATGCGCGGCAGATGGCGTTCGAGCGCACCGTCGGCCAGATACTCGGCGGCGGCCGCCTGGGTCCACGGCGTGCTGCACAGATCGACCGTCTGCTTCGCGATCACGCAGCGCCGCGCGATCTCGGCCGGCGCGATCGTCCAGCCCACGCGCAGCCCGGGCGCGACGATCTTCGACAGGCTCGCGAAATGCACGATCCAGTCGCGCGCGCCGTCCACTTCGTCGGCGAGTGCCAGCATCGACGGCACGGCTTCGCCGGCGAAACGCAGGTCGCCGTACGGATCGTCCTCGATAATCAGAAAACCGTATTGCACCGCGAGGCGCAGCAGCTTCAGCCGGCGCTCGCGCGTGAGCGTCGCGCCCGTCGGGTTCGCGAAGGTCGGGACCGTGTAGAGCAGTTTCGGCTGCGCGATCGCGCCGGACGCGAGCTGTTCGCCGAGACGATCGACGTCGAGGCCCGCACCGTCGACCGGAATCGTCACGATGCGCGCCTGCTGCAGACGCATCGCCTGCAGCGTCGCCGGGTAAGCCGGCTGCTCGGTCAGCACGACGTCGCCGGGCGACACCATCACGCGCAGCAGCAGGTCGAGGCCTTGCTGCGAACCGGTCGTGACGAGCAGCTCGGCCGCCGTGCACGTCACGCCGCGCCGCCCCATCAGCGCGATCAATTGCTGCTTCAGTTCGGCGAGGCCGTCGGTCGGGCCGTATTGCAGGCAGCGCACGGGCTGCGCGTACGCGCGCTCGGCGGCCGCGTTCAGGCCGTCGACGTCGAACAGGTCGCTGGCCGGGTAGCCGCCCGCGAAGGAAATCATGCCCGGTTCGGACAGGTACTTGAACAGTTCGCGGATCGGCGAGCCGGCGGGATTCTGGAATGAGGGAGTGAACGCGTACATGTCGTCGTGGGCTGGATGGCGCGGACGGCCGGGATAGCCGCCCGATACCGGCCACCGCGGCGCTTCTGGCGCCACGGCGGTGAAATCGAGCCACGATTGTCGATAGTCATTAAGGCCACGGCAAACGATATCTATGCACTAGGTCTTGCGGTTTGGTCATTACATGGCGGTGGGGCGGGTGTTTGGGGGCGCGGGGTTCGGCTGGTTTGTCGAACGGGTGTTTGATTCGGGGGATTGTTTCGTCGGATGGGGTCACGATGATCACTACTGCTTCCCTGGCTTGGGCGATTTAGCGCGAATCGTAAATCGTGGGTGGCGCCGCTTCAACGCGACGACCACCGCTTCGCGCGGCTGAAACTCGACTCCCTTCTCCTTGCCCCGCCGCTGAGACTTGAATCGATGCACCCAGTCCGACCGACGTCTCTCCGCATCAAAGATTTCTGCTCCGGAGCCACGCACGGAGAACCTCGATGTGCTGTGCCTTGCATTCCAGCGGCAACCAGTGTCCGGCCGGCATCGTTGCCACGGTCAGGTCTGCGCACGCCGCACGCATGGGATCGCCCTGGCGATTTCCGGTGATGCTGCAAATCTGATCGAATTCGCCGTTGACGAACAGCACCGGCTGCGAGAGACGGCCGCCATCCGGCGCGTGGCGCGCGTAAGCGATGTTGGCCTCGTCGTTCAGGTACCACGCACAGGCGGGACGGAAGCCATGCGTATCGAACGACGCTACCAGCGCTTCAAAGTCCGCCGGCGGCCACAGAGCCGGATCAGGGCGAGTCGGCGGCGCACGATGCGCGGCACCGAAACGCCCTCCATTGCGGGTGACGACGGCATTCGGCGACACCTTGCCGATACCATCGGGGTTCCCCGATCGAAAAATTGACGCCAGCGATGCCGTCCGGTCCGCATCCAGGTCCGCGACCGCCGCTTCGAAATGCGTCATGTAGTAACGGTAGTAATCCCACTGACCATCGGGATACGCGTCGGCGGGATAAATCGCCCGGTCGACCAGTGGAACGACCGTGCTCAGCGCGTGCCCATCGGGTTGATAGGCCAGCGAAGTCAGCACCACACCACGGCTACGCTCGGGTTCATGCGCGGACAATTCTGCGGCCACGACACTTCCCCAGTCGTGCCCGACCCAGATCGCAGGCGCGCCGCCGAGGTGGTCGTGCAGCTCGTTCATGTCCGTCACGACGGCCTCGATGGTGTAGGCGTCGGTGGCTTCGGGCGCAAAGGAACCACCGTAGCCGCGCAAGTCCGGCGCAACGCAGCGCCAGCCGTCAGCGGCGAAGGCTTCCATTTGGGCGCGCCACATCAAACTGACGCTCGGCCAGCCGTGCAGAAAGAACATCAGCGGTCCCTCGGCCGGCCCACTCTCGAGATAGTGCGTCGACCGACCAGTCATGTTGAACGTGCGTGATACCAGCGGGTGTCGAGATGTTTCCGTCATGATTCAGGACTCCAGTCGATTTCAGCGGTCTGCTGAAGGTGAAAAGCCAGCCGTTCGCCGGGCTACTTGCGATCGATCATCAGCGCCACCCCCACCAACGCGATGCCGCCGGAAATCAGCTTCACGAACGTCAACGGCTCGTGCAGCACAAGTGCGGAGAGACATAGCGCGATCACCGGCGCGGCATAGTTGAAGGTGTTGGCGAGCGTCGTCGAGACCTGAGCGTTGAGCGTCAGGAACACGGCGTAGCCGATCAGCGTGCTCGCCACGACGAGGAACGCGAGCGCGGCCCACGCCGCTGGCGGCACGCGCGCCAGGTGCGTCGTGGCAGCGACTCCCGACACGGCGACGATCGCGCCGAGCAGCGCGCCGGCCGATATCAGTTGTATCGCGAGGCTGATCACGGGATCGCGAGGCAACGCCAGCCGCGGCGCAAGCAACGATCCGACTGCCCAGGCCGCAGTCGCGGTAAGCGCAAGCACCGCGCCCATCGGCCGGAAGACGCCGCCGGCAGCCGACGTACAGCCCATCAGCGCGAGACCGGCAAAGCCGACGGCGACCCCGGCGATCTGACGGCCGGTCAGCGGCTGGTGAAACACGGCCCATGCGAACACCGCCAGAAAGAGCGGCGAAGACGAACCGAATACCGCGGCCACCCCTGCCGGCAAAAAATGCGTCCCCCAGATCGCGAGTGCCTGACTGGCCACCAGCATGGTGACGCCAATCAACGCCGCCCCCCCCGACTCGCGGACCGACGCAGGCGACCGGCGCCAGCGCGCCAGCGCGAAAGGCAGAACGACCAGCGCCGCGAGCGAGAAGCGCAATGTCGCCACCATCAGCGGATGCCACGCGTTCCCGGCCACCTTGAAAGCCAGGAAATTGGCCCCGTTGTAGAACCATTGGTAGCCGACGGCGAGCGCGACCCACCCGCGATGCGCGCTCCACCGGGTAGGGGCCGTGGTTGTCACAGTCACTTTGCGACCTCCTGTCTCACGAATCCGGCGATCGTGGCCGCCTTGCCGCCCGGGCACTGGCTCATGAAATGCTCCCTGTACGGCGCTGCCCTGGGACCGTTACGGTCGACGACCTCGTATGCGATGACTTCAATGCTACCGAGCGCATCGTTATCCCGATAATGCGGACGTTTTATGGCTGTTATCCATATACTGAATAACGGCGTTATGCTTGCCCTGCTTGTGCAATAGACCCAACTGGAATGCACGGAGGCGCCAGTGGACTCTCGCCTTATCGAGTACTTCTTGCGTGTTGCCGAACTCGGCAGTATCAACAAGGCCGCAACTGACTTGCGGCTCTCCCAGCCAGCGCTATCGCGCCATATCGCGCTGCTCGAGCATCAACTTCGCGCGAAGCTTTTTACGCGAACGCAGGGCGGCGTTCAGCTGACGGAGGCCGGCACGCTGCTGATGGAGCGCGCGCGGCCCATTCTTCGTCAGTTGACTTCGTTGGTCGAGCAGGTGGGCGACCGCGCGGCAGGCCAGTTGGCGATAGGCATTGCGCCTTCCTGGCGCAACCTGTTCACATCGAACTTCGTGGCGCGCCTGGTCGCCGACTATCCACGCGTGAGGCTTCGTGTTCACGAGGGCGTGAGCCACGAGCTTCGTGACGTCATGCATGCCGGCATGCTGGACCTCGCCATCGTCCCGTTCGAAGCGTCGCCGCCGCAGGGCTATGTCCATACTCCACTCGTTCGGGAGCCGCTCATTCTCGTGAGTGCCAAGGATGCCGGCTTGAGGCCCGACAAAGCGGTGCCGCTGTCGCGTCTCAGGGATCGCAAACTCGCGCTGGCGGGAAAACAGAATGTCATCCGCTCGACCATCGAGCACGCGATGGTCCGTCGCAATGTCGAACTCGACATCCTGTTCGAACTCGATGCAATGCATCTGTCGATGGACCTCGCTCGGCGGGGAATCGCGGATACCGTGACGCCATGTTGCGCGGTCAGCGGCAACGCGTTCTGGGAAGAATCAATCTCGTGGAGTCCGATCCGGGGCGCCTATCTCACCTGGGCGCTCTGTGAAAATGCGGCGCGCTCGCATTCGCAAGCGGTGCTTGAAGGCAAGCGGATGGTTCTCGCGATGGTCGACGAAATCGTCGACAGCCAGATCTGGCGCGGTGTGGAGCGGCTGCCGTTCGTCGACTAAGTTGGTCATGCGAGCACTGATCAACTACATTCACGAGAATGCGCCACCGACTGCCCATGTCAGTCTGATGGCGGATCACGGGACGCCGACGTTCTACGGGCGCTATGGCTTCCAGCCGTCGTTACTTCCCGAGAAAGCCGGTATGTTTCTTCGCATTCAATGACGCAGGTTCGTCTCGGATCAAGCGTAGCCCTCCGCATGGCGCCGGATGACGTCCAGCGTCACCGCCCAGTAGAGCACCAGATGCTTGCGGATGACGAGCGTCGGGAAGCCGTGCATCGTGAACGAGAGCGTCGTGCCGCTGCAAGCGGGCTCCAGCGCGAAATCCAGCGTCGTGTAGCTGGCCGGCTCGTCCGGCAGGTTTGACAATGTGCTCAGGTGCGTCCAGCTGAAACGCCGCGGCGGATCCCAGCGCACAATGCGGCCACGATTCTCGAACGGCACGTGCTGCCGCCCGCGTACGACGATCAAGCCGCCCGCGCGTCCCTCATGCTCGACAGACACCGGCATGACGTCGTCGCCCATCCACTCGGCCATCCGCGACGGCTCGGCAAGGCTGGCCGCCAGGATCTCGATGGGCGCGGCGACGAAGATCGTACGTTCGACGGGCTCATCACACAGATGATCGGATGTCGTGCTCATAAGGCCTCGGAGACATTTCGTGGTCGGCAGGTCCATGGTCATCGAGAGCGATCGGTAGCGATCATCTGCTCCTGCCCGCAAGCGCAAGCGCACGCGGCACGGAATGCAGCCTACGCGAGGGCGATGCACTTATTCATCGGTACGCACGCCAATTCCAATCCACGCGTCGTCCGATATACCGAAACCGCGTCGCCCGTCCAACCACAACTGCGATAGAACGGCGCTGCATTCAGCGTTGCATCGAGGCCTCAACAGTTTGATTGCGCTCATGCCGATTGATCGATGCGTGTCCGGGAAAGATGATTGTCGGCAGTTCAATCGGCGGCGTCGAGTGTTTCAAAATGGCCGAATGCCGACAAACAAGGGGCGGCCTCAGCCGCCCCACAACAACCGATCAATCAGCCCGCCACATTCCGGTTGGCCTCGATCACCGTCAACGCCGCCATGTTCACGATCCGGCGCACCGTCGCGCTCGACGTCAGGATGTTCACCGGCGCGTTCACGCCCAGCAGGAACGGCCCCACCGCCACGTTGCTGCCCGCCTCGGTCTTCAGCAGGTTGTACGCGATATTCCCCGCATCCACGTTCGGACAAACCAGCAGGTTGGCCGCGCCCTTCAGCGGCGACATCGGCAGCAGCTTCGCCCGCAACCCTTCATCCAGCGCGCAGTCGCCATGCATCTCGCCGTCCGCCTCGATGTCCGGCGCCTGCTCCCGGACGATCTCCAGCGCCCGGCGCATCTTCACGCCCGACGCCGCGCTCCCCGACCCGAAGTTCGACCGCGACAGCAGCGCCGCTTTCGGCGTCAGGTTCAGCCATTCCATCTGGCGCGCCGCGGCAATCGTGAATTCCGCGATCTGCTCCGCGTCGGGATTGTCGTTGACGTGCGTATCCACCAGCGCGACCGTCCGCTGGTCGAGCAACAGGATGTTCATCGCCGCATAGGTCGACGCCCCCGGCTTCTTGCCGATCACCTCGTCGACGAACCGCAGGTGGTTGTGATACTCGCCCACCGTCCCGCAGATCATCCCGTCCGCATCGCCGAGCCGCACCATCATCGCGCCGATCAGCGTCAGGCGGCGGCGCATCTCGACCCGTGCCATCTCCTTCGAGATGCCGTCCCGGCAGCGCAGCTCCCAGTACTTCGTCCAGTACTGCGGGAAGCGCTCGTCATATTCCGGATTGGTTACTTCGACATCCTGACCGAGCCGGATCCGCAGGCCGAACCGCTCGATGCGCGCCAGCAGCACCTCGGGACGCCCGACCAGGATCGGCCGCGCCAGCTTCTCGTCGACGATCACCTGCACCGCGCGCAGCACGCGCTCGTCCTCGCCTTCGGTAAAGACGATCCGCGCCTTGCCGCCATCGCGCACCAGCCGGCGCGCCGTCGCGAACAGCGGCTTCATGAACGCGCCGGAGTGGTAGACGAATTGCTGCAGCTGCTCGACGTACGCGTCGAGATCGGTCAGCGGGCGCTTCGCCACGCCGCCGTCCATCGCCGCCTTGGCCACGGCCGGTGCGATCCGCACGATCAGGCGCGGGTCGAACGGCTTCGGAATCAGGTATTGCGCGCCGAACGCCACGTCGTACGCGCCGTAGGCCGCCGCGACGACTTCGTTCTGCTCTTCCTCGGCCAGCCCCGCGATCGCGTGAACCGCAGCGATCTCCATTTCGCGGGTGATCGTCGTCGCGCCCACGTCCAGCGCGCCGCGGAAGATGTACGGGAAGCACAGGACGTTGTTGACCTGGTTCGGGTAATCCGAGCGGCCCGTCGCGATCACGACGTCGTCGCGCGTCGCATGCGCCAGTTCCGGGAAGATTTCCGGGGTGGGATTGGCCAGCGCGAGGATCAGCGGGCGCGGCGCCATCGCCTTCAGCATGTCGGCGGTCAGGATGCCGCCGACCGACAGGCCCAGGAACACGTCCGCGCCGCCGATCACTTCGGCCAGCTTGCGCGCGTCGGTTTCCTGCGCGAAGCGCGACTTCGCCGGGTCCATCAGCGTGGTGCGGCCGCGATAGACGACGCCCTCGATGTCGGTCACCCACACGTTTTCGACCGGCAGCCCGAGGTCGACCAGCAGGTCCAGGCAGGCGAGCGCCGCGGCGCCGGCTCCCGACGTCACGACCTTCACCTCCTTGATGGACTTCCCGACCACCTTCAACCCGTTGATGAACGCGGCGGAGACGGTGATGGCGGTGCCGTGCTGGTCGTCGTGGAAGACGGGGATCTTCATGCGGTCACGCAGCTTCTGCTCGACCGTGAAGCACTCGGGCGCCTTGATGTCCTCGAGGTTGATGCCGCCGAAGGTCGGCTCGAGGCCGGCGATGATGTCGACCAGCTTGTCCGGGTCGGTTTCGTTGATCTCGATGTCGAAGACGTCGATCCCCGCGAACTTCTTGAACAGCACGGCCTTGCCTTCCATGACCGGCTTCGACGCGAGCGGGCCGATGTTGCCCAGGCCCAGCACGGCCGTGCCGTTCGTGATCACGCCCACCAGGTTGCCGCGGCTCGTGAACCGGTGCGCCTGCAGCGGATCGGCGGCGATGGCCTCGCACACGCCCGCCACGCCCGGCGTGTACGCCAGCGCGAGATCGCGCTGGGTCACGAGCGGCTTGCTGGCGACGACCGAGATCTTTCCCGGGGTCGGAAATTCGTGATAGTCGAATGCTGCCTGCTGCTGTGTCTCAGTCTGTTTCATGTTTTTCGATCCGGGCTCGGGCGCCAGGCCAGTCCCGGCGCGATCCATGAAGGGGATTCTAGGGATCTGCCATAAGGTGTTGATTCTGTTTTAATATCGGTCCATCACTTTTTCATGATGGATACATGACCAGTCAATGAATTTTGACGCAAACGACGTGGTCAGGCGGCTGGGCGCCCGCCTGAAGATGCGGCACCTGGTGCTGTTGCTGCAGATTCAGCAGCACGGGTCGCTGACGCGCGTCGCGGAACACATGGCCAGCAGCCAGCCGGCCGTGACCAATGCGCTGTCCGAGCTGGAGAGCATGTTCGGCACGCCGCTGTTCGAGCGCTCGTCGCGCGGCATGCGGCCCACCGCGCTCGGCGCGGTCGTGCTCGAGCGGGCGAAGGCGATGATCAAGGATCTCGACCACCTCGCCCGCGAGATGGAGGCCGTCGCCGCCGGGCATGCGGCCCACCTGCACATCGGCGTGATTCCGTTCATTTCCGGGCAGATGCTGTCGGCGGCGCTCAAGCGGCTGCAGGCGCGCATGGAGCGGCGCCTGACCGTGACGATTCACGAAGGCACCAGCGATCAGTTGCTGCTGCAGCTCAGGGATCACAGCGTCGACATCGTGATCGGGCGGGCGTCGTCGGCGATCGACCTGGGGCAGGTCTCCTTCGAGGTCTTGTACCAGCAGCAGCCGCGCATGATCGCGAGCCGGCGGCTTGCCGCGAAACTGGCCCGCACCGCGCTCGACTGGCACAAGCTGCACGCGCTCGACTGGATTCTCGGCGCGCCGCATACGCCGATGCGGGAACAGGTCACCGACCTGTTCCTGTCGGCCGGCATCGCGCCGCCCGTTCCGATCGTCGAGAGTTATTCATCCAAGCTGATCGGCGAGATGATCGCGTCGAGCGACGAGGCCGTCTCGATCGTGCCCGCCGATATCGCGGAAGAACTGGTGCGGATCGCCGGGGTGGCGATCGTGCCTTACTCGCTGGTGTGGACGCTCCCGCCCATCGCGCTGTTTACCCGCGCCGCCGAGTCGCGCTCGCCGGCGCGGGATCTGCTCGTCGACGCGTTGCGCGAGGTTTGCAGGGAGACTTACGGAGACGCGCAGCGGTAGGGTTCCACGTGCCACGCCTGCGTTGAACGGGCCGCCGAAACCCGTCGTGCGTCTCGACGGCTTCCCGGTGCGCCACCGGCCCCGGGCTACTTGCCGGCCGCGAGGCGCCGCAGGATTTCCGCACGCTCGGCGCTCAGCACATGGTCCGAGCCCTCGCCGCGGTCATAGCGTTTGGTCGTCCGGTAGGAAAACCGCTTCTTGTACTGGTTGGCAGCGGGATCGAACACCCACGCATCGACGTCGAACAGGTGCGCTTCGAAATGACTCTCGTCCTTGCCCCACACATAATCGGCGCGAACGAACACCGGATAAGGCGACACGTCCGGCACCTTCCACATCGCGCGGTCGGCCAGCTCGGTCTGCGTGACTTCCGGCATCAGGTTCTCGATCTTGCCGTTCGCGCCGTAACGCAGGATCGCCACGCGCTCCAGCATCCCGCTGCCGCCGCCCGAGAACATTCCCGAGAAGAACACCCACGAGCCGCCCGACGCAAGCGGCAGCCGCTCGGACCTTGGCGTCAGCCCGAACTGGTAAAGCTCCTTCGGCGAATTCGGAAGCGGCGCGGGTGGCATCTGGAAGCATGGCGCACGGTCGGGAAGCACGCAGAGTTTCACGCCGGACAGCGGGAGGCCGTCGGTGTCCGTTCGACCCTCCGCCTGGGCGAAACGGGGGAAGGCGAGTTCGCTGGAAGCGGCCTGAACGCCGGTGACGCCAACGACGGTAAGGCCCAGGATCACCCCAAGCGTTTTACGGAACCCGCGCATGCGCCTGCCCTCTTCTCTCATGTTTTGATAGGCGCGAATTGTCGATGATCCGGCCGGTTCTGTCGAATGAGCGGTTGCGGCCGGCGATCTACCGAAATGGCGCCCGTCGGGGCGGTTCGCGAGATAGCGCGGGGGCCTTCAATGCGTGAGGTGGGACGCTCCATTGATCGCCGCGTCCCACACGCTTGCGCAGCTCACCCCTGCGCCTGATGGCACACCACCTCGATATTGTGTCCATCCGGCCCGATGACGAACGCCGCGTAGTAATTCGCGTGATAGTGCGGCCGCAGCCCCGGCGCGCCATGGTCCTTCCCGCCGGCCGCCAGCGCCGCGCGATAGAACGCGTCGACTTGCTGCCGGTTGTCGGCCACGAACGCGATGTGAAGATGGGCCGGTTTCTCCGTCGTCTGGAACAGGCACAACGAAGGCTTGCCCGGCGGAGAGATCTCGATGCCGTACGACGGCTCGCCCTCGCCCTGCACCACGACGCCAAGCGGCTCGAGTGCGCTCAGGAAAAACGCCTTGCTCGCTGCATAGTCGGTCACGCCGAATTTGACATGGTCAAACATGACTCCCCCTCGGATAGATGGGTCTGCCGGCACCCGGATGGAATGTGGAAATCACCGCGATGTTGCCACACATGGCCGTCGCCGGCATCCCCGCTCGCGACCGAACAAAACTTCCGATTTCGCCAGTTTCAACAGCATGCTGCGCGATATTGGAAGCTCGATTCCACACTGCTATCGTTGTGCACCTTTTGACGATTTCGGAGCGGGAGATTCATGCCCTTGATCTTGCGTCGAGCGATTGCAGCTGATGCCGCAGAGGTGGCTGACGTCTATCTACGGTCGCGCAACACGCTGGCATCCTATGCGCCGCTTGCGCATTCGGAAACCGCCGTCCGCGATTGGGTTGCCAACCGACTTGTGCCGTCGGGCAACGTTACCGTCGCCGTGAACGACAACCGCATCGTCGGCATGGCCGCGCACGTTGTCGCCGACGGCGTGGCATGGCTTGACCAGTTGTATGTATGCCCCGAATTCAAGCGACGAGGGATTGGTTCTGCACTCCTCGAATCGGTGAAATCGCAGACGGTTGGCAAGCTCCAGCTCTACACGTTCCAGATGAATCTCGACGCCGCTGCGTTTTATGAACGGCACGGGTTCGTTGCAATTGCGTACAGCGACGGGAGCAGGAACGAGGAAGGCTGCCCCGATGTCTTGTATTGTTTGACGCGGTAGCTTCGGCTATCCGACCCGCCTCACCTGCTCGTCATTGGCGAGATTGACGGACTGCTCAGCATCAGAAACGACTAGTGCCCCCCTCGACAAACGGCCACGAAGCGTCGTTCACATGCGTCGGTTGTCGGACGTCCAGGCGCCGGCTCCGCACTGAAACCAGCCATCCAATCGTAGAGGACGGACGCTCGCTCTTCGGCCGATGCCGACATTGGGCCGACACGTTCAATCCCCTGACAAGGAGTCGTGGTCCGCAGCAGGTCGCACCGAGCCTAGCCCACTTTCAGAGGCGTCGCTCGACCGCCATCAAACGTCTCATCCATCTGGCGGCAGAACTGCGCTATCGCATCAGTCGGCTGCTGTCTGAGCCGCGTCAACAATGTGGCGGCATCCGCGTGAGATTTTTCAGGGTCGGCCAGCTTCTTCAGAATTTCGGCTGAGAGCACATCCACATCATTGAGATCAGGTGCGGACAGACCTCCTCGTATGTCCACTGCGCCAACGTAGATATGTAGCCCGATGCTTTCGAGATGCTCATACAGTCCCGTATTGATCGAAATTATCAACGGGATACCCAAGGAGATTGCTTCCCATCCGACGAGCCCAAATCCATCATGCACCGACGGCATCACGACCAGACTGCTGTCCTTGATGTACGCAAGAGCATCATCCCTTTTCTCATTAAAACGTAGAAAATGCGTACTTACCAGCCGCCCTGCCTGTCTAACGACTAGGTCTTTGTATTCTTGCTCTTCAGCACCTTCTATCCCACCGATAATTTTAACGATCGGATCTCTCAGATTAGCCGCTTTCAATGCGCTGCCGATAGCAGTCACCGCAAGATACCCTTGCTTGACGAGTTCCGGCCCAGTTCCAAGGCGCCCAATATAGGTTATGCAAGCGATTGGCCTCGGCTCATCGACGGGATCGACTGAGAGCAAAGGAGGGAGATATTCAAAGCTTCGGTTGCGTGATGTGGTGGTCCGGAGAATTGATTTGACATGCTTGATCAATTTCGGACCTACAGCAACAACAGCGTCTGCTGCCGCGAATACTGTCCGCTGTTCTTGCTCTTTTTTCTCACTATCTGCGGACGGTCGCATCATTGCGTAATATGCAGCGTAAGCCATGTGGCAAAAAACGACAGATCTAGCGTAAAGCCGACGTGCCAGTTCATTCGCAAACAGACCAGTTTTCAGGTCATGCCCCACGACATATCGTATATTCGCGATTTTCGAAAGACGGTCAATGACCAGGTTGACATCAAAATCGAAAAATTCCTGATCTCCTTGAGCTCGAATTGCAATCACTTCTACACCTAGAAAATCTTCCCTGATACTTTCATCAGTCGGAACCACGCAAATCACTCGCCGGCTAGTAGGCGAATTTGCTACGAGCGCTCTGCAGAACTCAAGGTTAAACGAGTTGATACCTCCATGCACCACCCCCCAGCATGTGGCCGCCACGATTATCGTCTCGACAGTATCTTTCGAGTCATCATGTGATGAATCGTTGTGAGTGGGACTTGCAGTATTCGCACCGTCTGAATCGGCTTCGATCACGAAGGCGTCCGCTCGACATAGGTTTGAAGAGGGAATTTGATTGGCATATGCCATCACACTTCCTTCCCCTTTCATTTTATGCAATGATGCCATTCCAAGCATGCCGGATCTTAACTGCCCTTTCTTGTTCAGGATGAATTGCGCCCAATCGTGGCGATCCAGGGTTACGACGAGAGACTTAATCGTACCTCCACGATGAAGTGTTTGCAGGGCTTTCGTGAATGATGTCTCGTCGGGACCGTCAAGCCATTTCAGAAAGCGATGACAAATATCGTATGCATCTCTCTCCGCAAATGCCATGATGTCGTCGAGACTTGAACAATCCTGTATTTCACGGGCAAGCCACCAGGCGAGATCAGGAATACCCCCAGAAAGCCGCAACACGGCCTCACCTTTCCAGTCCGAGAGCCCATGCGCGACCGCAAGCCGAGCCACCTCTTCATCTGTGTACGCTCCCAGCACATGCGTCCCATGGCCCTGACCGAAATCCGATGCAAAGAACGGGGGTTCATCCTGCTGCACGGCCCATCGAGTACGCAGCGTACTCAACTTGACAGGCATCTCAACCACTGTTCTTAGTTGCAGCGAATGTTCAAGTGTCCTCAACGCAGTGCCTACGTCCCAAGTTAGGTTCCTGATAGCGCGATGAAACGCCTCAATCACAAGAACCGGAATGCGTCCTGCGTCGCGCAGCAGTCTCACTGCATTGGCCAGGTCTGCACCAATGTCGTTGCTCGGATTAAATGTGGCGCCAGCGGCATTCCATTGCGACACAATGCTAGCTACAAATGTCTCAGGGCTCTGTACGCGTCCCGCACGGAAACGCGCGACCGCTGGCAGCTTTCCGTTAATCCCGCACTCGTCGTAAAAGTGCTCGTCCAACAATTTGTCGATGACCGGCGAGGCATCCGTTAACGGTGGAGTGACAATAATAAAATTGCTTCGGGGAGTTGCCCACGATCGCACAATTTTTCGAGCGGTCTCAACGGATGATGCGGGGATCAGTAAATCGTTCATTGTGAAGACCGTTGTTCCAGCTTGTCGTTGATGATGGCCCAAAGCGCTCCGGAACGGGCCCGGATGGACTCTCCAAGCATTGGAATAGCGAATTCAACCGCCGCGATGTCGCGTAACCGGCGCAGATAACCAAGCTGTAGCGCGCTTTCCAACCCCGAATTGATGTCAGCCCTCGACAGCTTGTACCGGCTAACGAGTGGTGACCGGTCGGAGCTGAGCTCGCGCACCATCAGATGTCCGCCTGACACGGGGCTTTTTATTTCTGCAGCCGCATAGAGCACACTGCGAATAAGCAGTTGGTCCTCATCTTGTCGAGCAACCAGTACGCGAAGTTCATCCTCGCCTGGGTCGTCCAGACTGTCCAAGGCGGTCACTCCCGTGGATTTCTCCAGCAAGGCCGTCAATCCATTCGCAACATCAGACGGCATAAGATAGGCCTGTTTCGCGACACCGTAGGTAGCGCCAGCTACAAGCTTCATATAATAGGGAATCCCAGCCGTGATTCTTATTAGGAAGGTCAGGGTCTTGTCTGGAAAGCGATATCGACCCCGCAACACGCCTGGCTCAACAACCTCTCGCGATCTGTGTTTCTGAAGATCTGTTTCTGTTCCAAAAGGCGTCAACTCGAAGTTCGTAATGCTGTTATAGAGCGCCGCCGCCGGATCTCGCACAAAAAGTTGTCTTGCGGGATTCGAACCGCAGAAAACGATGCCGATGGCCGGCTGGGAGCTGAGGATATAGCGAAACTGCCAGGTCAGTTCAGTGGCAACTTCCTTCCCCTTTCCTTTTGAGAACGTCATCTCCGCAAGTTTGTCAATCTCATCAAAAAGGAAGTACACACGAGTAAGCTTGGGTATCTTATTCAGTATCTCTTTCGATAGAGCAGTCAAGAAGACATCCGCTCCTGCGGCGAATGGCAGCCCCTCCCCAATCCGAGAGAAATCGTCGATCAAATCCCTTAAATCGCTATTTTCTTCGTTTGACTGAACTCGCAACCATACCCACCTATTGAATTCCTCGACCGACTGAAAGCCCTTATCCAACGAAAGAAAAATGATGCCATTGTCCCGACCCATGACGTGTGAAAACGCATCAAGAATCCGGAAAAGCATAGTCGTCTTGCCCGATCTTCGGGGACTGGAAAGCCAAAGACTGCCAGCGCGCTCACGACCAAATAGAATCGTTTCAATTTTCTTCTCATCCTCGTCCCTCACAACGTACTGATCACCACGCATTTGGAACTGAGGAAAATAATTGAATGCACTTTCAATCTGTTCATCACTTACACTCTTGAATGGATCAAGACCCGCCACATGGATGTTCAGCCCTACATCTGCTACCACGTCTGAGTCTTCAAGGGTGTGAAAAACACAGCGAGCACTAATGATGGTTGAGTGGATCTCGGGAACATCGATGAGTAACTCTATACGCTCATCCCGAGTTTCGAGAAACGGTCCCTCAAACTTAATTTTTCTACGCCCATTTATGAATTTCATCCCACAATCGACCGGGAGTTCGATCTCGATGTCGAGCGGGGGATTAATCGCTCGCGGGTTAATCGTTAGTACACCAAGCCAGGTACGGTGATTTGCGGTTTTTTCGAGCGGAGCTGCAAATAGGATTTCAGCGGGCAAACCTTGGCTACGTGAAAGTGTCGCGAGTACGGCTTGAGCAAAAGCAACAAACGGCTTGGCCTGCGACGCACTCCGAATGTTTTCCAACGCTTCCCGGCCACGAGCGGAATCTGAATTCTGAAGCAGTTGCGCATAAGCCAATGCAACTCGCTTTTCCATCTCAATTGGGAAAAATGTAAAGCACAGGCCGACATGTCTGTAGAGACCTGCCTTGAAGAGCATCTGCATAAATGACGCTCTGACTTCCGCCTGCCCCTTGTCTCCAGTAAACGCATCCCAGATTGACTTGACGGCAAGTCCAGCAGGGAAGCCAGCGGCGGGGGCAATACCAAACAAAGCGGTTGCCTCCTGTCGCGGAACTTTAAGTCCTGACATATCTCCCAGCGCCCGGATCGCCGACGTAACAGCATTGCGCGCGTCAGTACGACCCTTTGCAAAATCGGTGATGTCGCCTGCGGCCCAATGTACAAGCACTCCACCGTACAGGTCGGCAGCAACGTTACCACCGAAACGCCCTTTCTCCGAAAGTATCCACTGAGCTACGCTAGAGTCTTCGCATAAGCCGAGCAACCCTAGCGCGGTACAGGCCTCTGAATCAGAAAGAGCATTGGGCATTTGTGCCGTGCAAACGATCCCAATGAGTAGCGCATCGCGCTCACGCGAATTCTCTGAAATCGTGATGGATTGCACCCCGTTCAGTATGCGAAGGCAATATGCAATGCCAGATGACCATTCGCTTGATTTAAATATATGGCGAAAATCCTGGCTAACTACCCCCGTTTCAACAGAGTGGCGCTTTATCCACTCTAGACTTGCAGCAATCGCGTTCCCGGCCCCAGACTGCTGCGTTTCGCCTTCGCGTTCCACGACGGAAAAAGCAGGAGCCATTTCGCCAGCGGACGCTTGATTATCGGATGCAGACATCCCCTGTGTCTCGAGAAGCTCAACGAGATCAGGCATTTCTGCGGCCTCTGCAAATCTACCGATGAGCGCCTCAAGGTCCGAGGGGCTCGCCGCAGAATCAAGAAGCTGCGCACAGTCAATGCAGGCGTTGGTAAACGGAGCATCTATGTTCCCGGCGGCCGGCTCATGACCCATGACACGAATCACTTTTCCCGCAAGTACCTCCAGTAGTTCCCTGTACCCTGGCACAAGGACATGGGGGCGCTTCAGCTGTTCCGAGATTGGCGACAGGAAAGCACCCCAGGCCTCCGCTAGAAATGCAGAACCATCAGGGTCGGGCAATCGTTGCGGAGCGCTTAGATGTCGGACAGCCTCTAGAGCCACCTCGATTAGATTTTGTGTAAGGTTGCGAGTCGAAGCAAATTGTTCGAGTACGACAATATGCTGGCGGCGACTGGAAGAGTTTTTCAGGAGTGTGGCGAGTGTTTCCTCAAGCACTGCAACGCTGGCGCTCGCGTCAGAAGCACCGTTAAGAGCTGCAATATCGCGCTCAAGATTGGCGCGCTTTTCGCTTTCAGCGTAGCGATCCTCCAGAGCCTGGACCAGTTTGGTCAGCTCGCTAATCTTCTCGTGACAGAGTGTCCACCGCTTCTCCTCATAGTAGAGCCGCGCCTGCCGCTCAACAGCACTCGCGCTACCCGTCGTATCCATTGAAAGTAGCTTTGAATGCAGATCGGAAATGCGAATGGCCAACTTCAGCGACTGAAACTGTAGTTCCTGATCGAGCGCTCTAGTGTCCATCTCTGGAAGCTCATCATTGCACTCATCTCGCAATCGTTCCTGAGCTTCTAGTGACTTTTTCGCGCGATAAAAGCTCCATAATGCCGAAGGCCCTGTCGCGCCGGCAAGACCAGCTAAAGCATCGGTCACCACTCCTGCCCAACGTACTGGCTTTCCGGCAAGCCACGCGAGGTAGGAGCGCGGCATCTGGACGGTAGGAGTAAAGCCTATGCCAAATAACGTATCCTGCTCATCTGATCGCAGCACCGGAACGCTCAATTGCCGCTCCGCCAGATCGGTTCCCGCTTGTTTCAACCAAGTCATCAATCGATCACGATCTGGTGAAGTCTGCGAGGCTGCAAGTACAGCACGAATGGATTGACGAGACGATACTGAATCCGTCGCTGCTTCTAGCGTAGATGCGCACCAGTCGCGGATTTTTTCCAGACGTCCGGTAACATACACCTTGGTCGCAGCCTCATATTGAGACTCACTGAGAATTGGGGCATCCGTTGCGCGAACCCACCGCGGATATGCGGCATCGACGTCAATGTCTTCTATTGCATCAAGAAGTAGATTTGCGCAATCGAGTAACGATTCCGATTTTCTAATCTTTATAAGCGGCTCTATGCAGTCTCTGTACGCAATGCGCCACAGCGCGGCGTAATGTCCGAGACCACGCGGGCGAAATGCAAGGATTTGATCAAGAGCAGCCCATGTTTTCGTATCATTTTGCTGTGCGCTATCGAACTCGGTCTGGCGCTCACGCGAAATCTCGACTATTTCAGCAATAGCATTGTCAGCCTCGCCGGCAGAGCCTTCTGCAAAGATAGTTGCGAGCAGACGGTCGAGAAGGGGAAGCTCCGTGTCGCTAGCATCTTTCGTATAACGGCGAAGTGGCTTCAGTGACCAGTAGTCAAACTTTTTCTCATCACGCAACTTAAGCGCAACTAGAAATCCAAATGCTTGGGTAAGAGCTATCGCCGTATCCAGTCCGGGTACAGCCTCAGAAAGCTGTTCGAGTTGATACGGACTCAGAGCCGACAGACATCTGCAGACACTTACGATATCAACGTTACATCGCGGCTCAAGCTCAGTCTTTGCTACGACAATTATTTCTGTAAGAACAGACGAAAATGCGTGTCGACACATCAACCACGAAACCGGATCCAGCGGTTTCGCACGCAAAATGGTTTTAGCCAACTTAGGCCAGTAGGCGTCCATGCCTGTGTCGTCGGTCGCCAGCCACTCCGTGTTCTCGGCGACAGCTCCGATGTATTTCAGCGCCGCGGCACGCACCTGTTGATCCGCCGAATATGTTTCAGCGTCGCTTGCCAGTTGGAGCAGTGTCATCAGTCCATGCGCACGGTCTCCTTGCATGCTCTCATCAATACGAGCACGAAAATGTTCAACCGTCTCAAGTGGCAAGGTTGAAAACCGAAGCTTGACATTGAGCAGCCGCTGCATGTCCTCGCAAAACAAATCGATCTCGTGTGCTTCGCCACGCAAGCCAAAGATGAGAGGCAATTCAAGCCACCTCTTTGGTACACTACCAAGGCCGGGCAGGGTATCAACTCTTGCCAACAGTTCCGTGGCAATGACATTCCGCTCGTACGCCGCTTTCTCAATAACCCCCTCTGTCTCCGTAACCCTGACCTTGATTTTGTTGACCACTTGCAAAGGATCTCGCGACTCGGACAGTTCTGCGCAGAGCGCCGCCAACAATCGCTGCCGAGCCTCTAGTTCAGAAGTGGTACTGTTGTAGCATGTGGTCATCCGCACCCGCACGGACTCAATTCCTGGATCCCGCGTTGTTTGTGCCGGCGGAATTATCTTTGCTTTATCAAGCAACGCCGAGGAAGACCGCCGAAATTCGTGCACAAGCTGAGACTTCTCATTGTTGTCGGTCACTTCACCCCGAGATTCTCTCAGCGGCGGACCAAGGAGAGTCAACAGAGCGTCTGCCCCTCTCTCTTCCAGTACCTGCATCAGCATGTCTGGAAACTGCCGCAAAGCAGCTTCCTTAGTTGCAAGCCCACGCGCCTTGCTCATCTGCGCATGTTCCATCAGCGCCCAGCCGAAAAGCGCTGTCTCGCGCGGATGGGAATCAAAATATTTAAGGAGAGTCGTAGCGAGATCGCCTACATGAGCCAAGTCTGGGTAGAACTTGCCATCGGGTGCTTTCTTGAATGCACGGCTCATTTCCTCGCCGCTCAAGTCCAGTTCCGGCGCGATCTGGATCACATATCGTTGAGCAAGCAGTGGAAATGAAGCCACGATATCTTTTTTTCTGGCTTCATAGTCTTCGTACCACCGCTTGCGCATCGAGCGATCTTCCGCCAGCGAAGCAAGCGCATGAAATCGATCTGTATCGCTTCCACTCGAAAATTTCTCTGGCCCAATCAGCGGCTTCATTTTCCGTATGGAGCTAACGGATCGATTCCACATATCGGCAATTAGTTCTATGTCAATATTGCCGTTGTCTCGATAGAAGAGCGCGGGAAGCGATCCTCGTTGTGGTCCCCGGGTTTGCGAACGCTTCATCTCGTATGCTGACTGTGTTGATTGATTTTTGCCTTGCTCGTCTCAATGTTATCAGTTATGTCTGATGTGCGGCGATCACTGTTTACTAGGTATACACACGGACAGAAACCTGTCTATTTGCGAACTACTGCAATCCAACGCACAGTCGCTGTACCGTGACCGGTCTGTTACCGCCTGCTTTGGCCGAACCGCCGCCTCCAGAAAGCGGGCGTAGCTGACCAAACCACTAAGTTTTCCGCCGTTGAACCTCAGACAGAGCGACAGGCAGATGTCGGTCGTCTTCAGATATCCACATCAAGCAGATTTTGGTCGGGATCGGACAACCAGCGCATGGCGGCCGGTGGAGCATTGCCGACATCGTGACGGAAATAGCTGACCTTGCAATTGCTCAATTATCCTCTCCGTCGAAGAGACCTTCAAAACGACCGCGGAGAATAAGGCGGGTCGCTCGGGCAAGACAACGATCACGCCACCTGACGCGCGTGTCGCGATAAACGCATCCCACGCATCATGCAATCCGCAGAAACATCCCCGCCTTCTCAGGCAGCACCGACGGTTGAAAACCGTAACGCTCGTAGAACTTCGGTGTCCCGTGATCTGCCATCAGGCTGACGTAGGCGGTCGGCGGCGCGTGCTCGTGAACGTAGCCCATGAGTGCCCGCATGATCAGGTCGCCCACGCCCTTCTTCTGGTGAGCGGGCAACACCGCGATATCGACGATCTCGAAGAAACAGCCGCCGTCGCCGATGACGCGGCCAATTCCGACCGGATCGCTGTCGCAATACGCCACGACGCTGAAAAGGCCATTCTTCAGCCCGATCGTCGCAGCCTGTTCCGACTTTCTGCTCAACCCTGCGGCAAGACGAATGCCGATGTAGTCGGATACCGACGGGACTTCCTGTCGAACGACGTATGCCATGCGAACCCTTCAGGTTAGCCGTACAGGCAGATGGCCCGGCCTCGCTGCGCATGAGCCCATCGAACCACGAACCCGAACGCGCGGATCGGACAAGACCATGACCCTCCATCCAGCGAGGCAGTAGACCAAAGGCGCGCACACCCATCACCCACTGCCTCGCCCAATCCACCAAGCGCCTTAAAGAATCCGCTCCAGCGCATCCGCAAACCGCCCAACCGCCCCCTCGACATCATGCAGCTTGTCGAGCCCGAACAACCCCAGCCGGAAGGTCTTGAAATCCTCCGGCTCGTCGCACATCAGCGGCACGCCGGCCGCGATCTGCAACCCGACGTCGGCAAACTTCTTCCCGGTTCGAATCCCGTCGTCGTCCGTATAACTGACCACGACACCCGGCGCCTCGAACCCTTGCGCCGCCACGCTCCGGAAACCCTTCTCGGCCAGCAACGCACGAATCCGCTTGCCCAGCTCGAGCTGCTCCGCTTTCACCTTGTCGAAGCCGTACGCCTCGGTTTCCTTCATCACGTCGCGCAGCGTCGTGAGACTGTCCGTCGGCATCGTCGCGTGGTACGCGAACCCGCCACCTTCATACGCTTCCATGATCTGCAGCCACTTGCGCAGATCGCATGCGAAGCTGGTGCTGGTCGTGCCGTCGATGCGTTCGCGGGCGAGCTCGCCGAGCATCACCATCGCGCAGCACGGCGATGCGCTCCAGCCCTTCTGCGGCGCGCTGATCAGGATATCGACGCCGCTCGCCTGCATGTCGACCCACACCGTGCCGGACGCGATGCAATCGAGCACGAACATGCCGCCGACCGCATGCACGGCGTCGGACACCGCGCGCAGATACCCGTCGGGCAACATCATCCCGGATGCGGTTTCGACGTGCGGCGCAAACACCAGATCCGGCTTGTGTTCGTTGATCGCGGCGACCACTTCGTCGATCGGCGCCGGCGCATAGGCGGCCTGCCGTCCCGCTTCGACCGGGCGCGCCTTCAGCACCGTCGTTTCGGACGGAATGCTGCCCATGTCGAAAATCTGCGACCAGCGGAAGCTGAACCAGCCGTTGCGGATGACGAGGCACTTCTTGTTCGTGGCGAACTGCCGCGCGACGGCTTCCATGCCGAACGTCCCGCTGCCGGGGACGATCACGACGGACTTCGCGTGGTAGACCTTCTTCAGCGTGCCGGAGATGTCGCGCATCACGCCCTGAAAGCGCTGCGACATATGGTTGACCGAGCGATCGGTGTACACCACCGAATATTCGAGGAGCCCCTCGCGGTCAACATCGGGAAGTAATCCTGGCATGCTCGCCTCCGGTGAAAGATGAACGATGGAATCTGGGCGAGCAGTGTCCGTGATGCGATACCGCGCTGCACCCATGCAATTGCGTTATTTTCTCGACGAAAGCAGATTCTAACGAAGGCCGCGCGCCGCTTGGGGCCTATTTTGTCGGCTGTCCGCCGCAGGCGTGACGGAGCGCCGCCGCCGGCCGACGCGCCGCGCCGCAACGGAGCCGCCGCGCCCCCCGGCTGAAGCGCCCGCCCCGTGGCCGTCCACGCGCATCGTTGCAGCGCACGACGCCCGCGAAGCCCTGTTCCATGTACGGGTAAATGGCACGTCCGCCGCATGCCGCCTACCATGTCGGCTCCCCCTTCACGACAGAGTCTTCGATGATCCCCAACCGAGCATCATCCCAGCAGCCGTCGGCCGATCCCGCGCTCGCCGAGCGCATCGATGCGGTACTGTCCCGCCAACTCGACACGCAACGCCTCGTCGGCGTGGTCGTCCTGGTCGCACGCGACGGCGAGCTCGTCTATCGCCGCGCAGCCGGGTTCGCCGATCGCGAAGCACGCACGCCGATGCAGGAGGACACGCTGTTCAGGCTCGCGTCGGTCACGAAGCCGATCGTCGCGGCGGCCGCCATGGCGCTCGTTGCCCGGCACCAGCTGTCGCTCGACGACGACGTCACGAAGTGGCTGCCCGAATTCCGCCCGGCGCTGCGTGACGGCAGCGTGCCGGTCATCAAGGTACGCCACCTGCTCACGCATTCGGCCGGCCTCGGCTATCGCTACGCGGAAGCCGACGCGGCGGGTCCGTATGCACGCGCGGGCGTCTCCGACGGGCTCGATGGCGCATCGATCACGCTCGCCGAGAACCTGCGCAGGATCGCGAGCGTGCCGTTGCAGTACGCGCCCGGCACCGGCTGGAACTATTCGCTCTCCATCGACGTGGTCGGCGCGGTGATCGAGGCCGTCACCGCGCAGCCGCTCGCCGATGCGGTCGATGCGCTGGTGCTCCGCCCGCTCGGCACCCGCGACACGGGATTCGTCGCACGCGATGCCGCACGGCTCGCGACGCCTTACGTCAACGACACGCCGCAGCCGCACCGGCTCGCCGAGAACGAGGCCGTCCCCATCTACGAAGGCTCCGTCGGCGTGACGTTCTCGCCGTCGCGCGCGCTCGACAAGGACGCGTTCGCATCGGGCGGCGGCGGGATGGTCGGCACCGCCGGTGACGTGCTGAACGTGCTGGACACGCTGCGGGCGGGCGGCGGCGCCATTCTGCCGGCCGAGCTGGTCGACGAGATGGGCCGCATCCACACCGGCAACCTCGCGTTGCCCGACCTGCCCGGCGCGGGCTACGGGATCGGGTTTTCCGTGTTGCGCGACCCGCGCGCGGCGCTGTCGCCCGAGTCGCCGGGCACGTGGCGCTGGGGCGGCGTCTACGGTCATTCGTGGTTCGTCGACCGCGCACGAGGGCTCACCGTCGTGTCGTTGTCGAACACGCTCTACGAGGGGATGAACGGCCAGTACACGCTCGATCTGCGCGACGCGGTCTACGGCGTCGGCTGACCCGCGCCATGTCATTGCACGCGCAACAAAAAAGGCCCGACACGGTCGGGCCAATGAGGTGAGACACAAGGAGAATCCCGCCCACCACACCGGGCGGGTCACGCCGCGCTACACGACGTTCTTTTCGACGATGGGCCGGTTCTCCAGCACGCGCGCCCAGCCGAGCGTCGACAGGTCGAGCGTGTCGTAACGCCCGCCCAGAATGAGTTCACTGACGCCGCGCCCGGTCGCCGGCCCCTGCTGCAGCCCGTGGCCGCTGTAGCCGTTCGCGAACACGACGTTGTCGAGGTCCGGGTGATATCCGATGATCGCGTTGTGGTCGAACACGTTGTACTCGTAGTACCCCGACCAGCAGTTCTCCACGCGCAGCGCCTCGAACGCCGGCACGCGGTTCGCGAGGGTCGGCCAGATCACCTCGTCGAACAGGTCGTGGTCGACTTCGTCGAGCGGCAGGTCGTCCGGGTCGCGATCCGGGCTCGGCGACGTCCCGCAGATATACGTGCGCCCTTCCGGCCGGAAATACACGCCGGTCGGGTCGATCAGCAGCGGACAATCCGTGAGCTTCGCCGGCGACGACACGTTGAAGATGCTGCGGCGCCGCGCATACACGGGGATGTCGATGCCCATCATCGACGACAGCGTGCGCGTCCACGCGCCGGCCGCGTTCACGAGCGTGTCGCACGCATAGCGTTCGCCGTCGGCCGTGACCACGTGCGTCACCTTGCGGCCGTCGCGCACCACGTCCTTCACGTCGGACGGCACATAGCGCGCACCGAGCGCCTGCGCCTTCTTGCGCAGCGCCTGCACGAGCCCATAGCCGTCGAACCAGCCTTCGCCGCTCACGCCATACGCACCCGACACGAGATCGTCGACGTTCAGCCACGGAAACTTCGCGCGCAGCGCATCGCGATCCATCAGCCGGATGTCCGCGCCGAGGCTCGTCTGCAGCGCATGGTTCTCGCGCAGCGTCGCGTCGCCCGCCGGCGTCGCGAGGAACAGGTAGCCGCCTTCGTGCAGGTCGATCGACGGCTGGTGGCCGTCCACTTCGAGGCGCTCGCCGATCGTGCGCAGGAAGTCGATGCCGAACAGCGACATCTCGATCGACAGCGGCGTCGAGAACTGCTGGCGAATCGACGCGGCCGACAACGCCGACGACGAGCGCGCATAGGTGGGGTCGCGCTCGATCACGGTCACGGAAACCGTGGGATCGGTGGCGCGCAGGAAATAGGCGATCGAGCTGCCGATCACACCACCGCCGACGATGACGACTTGAGAACTCACGACTGACTCCAGTTGCACAGATGGGGCGCGGCCAGCCGGCCCCGCCCGTGGGTTGTTCGTGCCGCGTCACGCGCGGCGTCGCGCGGGCAGACTCGTGCGGCTGCCACACCGGCGTGCGCCGCGATCGTCATCGATCGCTGATGGCATTTCAGCACGTCCGGCAGCGCCGCGAAAGTCCGCGCGCGGGTGGCGTTCAATCCGCCGATTTCGTCGTGACGGGCTGCCACGCGGCGTTCTTCACCTCATACAGCGTCGAGCTCGGGTTCTTCAGGTCGCCCGTGTTCGTGAACGCGATCGTGCCCGTGATGCCGTCGTAGCGCGTGCCCTTCAGCGCGCCGTTGAAATCGGCCGGCTTCGTCGAGTTCGCCTTCTGCATCGCGTTGATCGCGATCCACGTCGCGTCGTACGCGAACGGCGCGTACGCGAGCATGTCGATGCCGTACTTCTGCTTGAATTTCGTTTCGAATTCCTTGCCTTTCGCGAGGCGCGCCAGCGGCTGCCCGTATTCCCACACGGACGCGCCTTCCGCCGCATTGCCGGCCAGCTTGATGAAGTTCGCGTTCATCACGCCGCCGCCCGCGAGGAACTGCGCGCGGATGCCGAGCTGGCGCATGCGCTTCACGAGCATCGCGGCCTGTGCGTCGAGGCCGCCGAAGAACACGAGATCGGCGTTGGTGCTCTTGATCTTCGTGAGCTGCGCGCTGAAGTCCACGGCCTTGTCGTTCGTGAATTCGCGCGCGACGATCGTGCCGCCGTTCGCCTTCACGGCCTTCTCGAATTCGTCGGCTTCGCCCTGGCCGAACGCGGTGCGATCGTCGATGATCGCGATGCGCTTCGCCTTGGTCACGCTCGCCGCATACGCGCCTGCGTTGCCGGCGTTCTGCGTATCGGTCGCGATCACGCGGTATACGGTGCCGAGCCCGGCGCGCGTGATGTCGGGATTGGTCGCCGACGGCGTGATCATCGGAATGCCGGCCTTCGCGTAGATCTTCGATGCGGGCAGCGTCGTGCCCGAATTGAAGTGGCCGATCACGACGGCCACCTGCGCGTCGGCGAGCTGCTGCGCGGCCTGCACGCCGGTGCGCGGATCGCTCTGGTCGTCCTGCGACGCGACGACGAACTTCACGGGCTTGCCGCCCACCGTCGTACGCGCGGCATTCGCTTCGTCGACGGCCATGCGCACGCCGTTCTCGATGTCCTTGCCGTAGGCGGCGCCGCCGCCCGTCAGCGGGCCGGCCACGCCGACCTTGACGACCGTCTCCTGCGCGTGAACCGCGCCGGTCTGGAGCGCGAGAATCGCGGCGGTCAATGCGACGCCGGAAAGCGAACGAATGCGGAACGTCATGACAATCCTTGTTCTGGGGGCCGGGATGCAACGCGCGAATCGCCGCGCGTCGGCAACCTCCTGCGTGCCGGTCATGTCGTCCGCCTGCGGGGCGTCATGCAACGCCCTTGCCGGATGGTCGATCGCCGCGGCTCCGTCTCCGAAGAGCCTTTCATCGCGAAAGAGGTGAATGGATTGTGGATAGCCAATACCCGTGCAGCAAACGAAATATCGGAACTATGTTGTGAGGATTTGTCATCAAGTTCCGCGTACGCGGGCGGCCCGCGGCCCACGCAACGGTGGGCCGCGGGTAAATCGCTACCGTGGAATGCCGCGCCGGCGCCCGGCCATCAAGGCCCGCCGTGGTCATGCCGGCGGCGCATCATCGTTGCGATGACGGCCCGGCCGGCCATCGCGACGCCCGCGGCGCCGCGTCATCGGTCAGTGCCGATCGGTGCCCGTCTCGTTGCGCACCGCATCGGCCGCCTCGCCGGCCTGCTCCTGCATCTTGCCGGCCTCCTGTTCAGCGACGCCTTCCGCTTCCGTCTCGCGGTCGCCCGTGACCTTGCCGAGCGCTTCCTTGACCGAACCCCTGACCTGCTTGAGCTTGCCTTCGATACGATTCCTGTCCATGGTCGTCTCCTGCGATGGTGGGAGAGAGCCGGCGGCGTGACGGCCTGCGTCGCACCGCCGAGTGGACAGGATCGCAAGCGCAGGCCGCGCGCGGCAGATGCGGATGCACCAGCGCGCATGGTGCATTCGTACCGACGGCGTCAGTCCTTGTCCTTCGCGCCGCCCTTCTCGCCACGCGCGCCATTCGCGTCGGCCGCGCCGACGATCCCGCGTTCGCGCGCCCACACGATCGCCTCGGCGCGGCTGTGCACGTCGAGCTTCGCGTAGATCGTCGCGACGTGGTTGCGCACGGTGTTCGGCGCGAGCCCGAGGCGGCCGGCAATCTCCTTGTCGGCGAGACCATGGCACAGCAGGTCGAACACGTCGCGCTCGCGTGCGGTCAGGTCCGACAGCTGGGCGCCCGCATCCGGCGCATTCGCACGCCGCACGTTCGCGAGCTTCTCGATCAGCGTGCGGCTGAACCACGATGCATCCTGCATTGCCGTTTCGATCGCGTAGACGAGCTCCATCTCCGTGCGCTTGCGGTCGCTGATGTCGAGCAGCGCGACAAGCAGGCAATCGCGCCCGTGAATCGCGACGGGATCGGCCGACACGACGCAATCGCGCACGTCGCCTTCGCGCGTGTGGATCTGCACGTCGGCGTTGCGCACGCTGCCGTCGCGCGCGAGCTGGCCCTCGATGCGCTGCCACGCGCCGCGCTCGGCCCATAGCCCGATCTCGTCCGCGGACTTGCCGAGCAGGTCGTCCTGCGTGTGGCCCGTCATCGCGGCGAACGCGTCGTTCACGTCGAGCAGTTCGAAGCGGTCGGCGGTGACGATCGCGGTGGCGACCGGCGCCATCCGGAACGCCGTGGCGAAGCGTTCCTCGCTCTGCCGCAGCGCGCGCTCGGCCTGCTTGCGCGGCTCGAGATCCATGAACGTGAACAGCATGCACGCCTCGTCGTTCATGTCGATCGGCTGCCCGGCGACCACCACGGCCTTCGTGCTGCCGTCCGCGCGCTTCAGCACGGCCTCCATCTGCGGGATCGTCGCGCCTTCGCCGAGCCGCTCGATCGCGAGGTCGCGCCGCTCGGCCTGGTCGAGCACGTCGATCTCGTACACCGAGCGGCCGAGCACGTCGTCGCGCGCGTGGCCGGTCAGGTCGAGAAAGCCCTGGTTGACCTTCACGTAGCGCAGGTCGTCGAGCCGGCAGATCACGGCCGGCGCAGGGTTCGCGTTGAAGGTGCGCTCGAAGCGTTCCTCGGCGCTCGCCCATTCGGTCGCGTCGTGCAGCACGAGCGCGAGGCAATCGGGTTCGCCGGCCGCGTTCGTCAGCACGAGGCTGCGAATGCGGTGAACCCAGCTCACGGTTTCGTCGGCGGCCGATTCCACTTCGACCGTCACGTCGCTGAACTCCTCGCCCGCGATCACGCGATCCATCGGATAGTGGCCGTCGCGCACCGGATGGTTGTTCCGGTAGCGCAGCCGGAAACGCTCGCGGTAATCGGTGACGGTCGCGCCGAGCGCCTTCAGCTCGGTCACGCCGTGCATCGCGAGGGCGGCTTCGTTCGCCCAGACGATCCGCTGGTCGGGCTCGATCAGGATCACGCCCTCGGTGAGCCCCGCGATGATCTGGTGCAGCTGGCGCCGATCGGTATGCGACTTCAGCGCCTGTTCGTTTACCTGTTCGTTCATCGAATGGTTGTCCCTGTCGTCAGCATGACTGCCGGCCCGGTTGCCGCCACGTCGACACGCGCCGGCCGGCGCGTGTGGCGATGATCGCGTGCCGCACCGGGGCATGACAGTCGCGAATGCACTATTCGTCATAGTACATGCGCACGGCCTGCCCCACCGTGCGGTGTCCCGCCGATCCCCGAAGCACCCGCTGCACCTGCTTTCCGCACGCCCCGGCCGACAGGCGCACCCCGCCCCCTTCCCGACACCCCGTGCAAACGCACTAGCCGATCAGGTGAATTTGCGCGATGTCCACGCCCGTTTGCATCGGTACGCTGGTACTGCATCGGCGCTCATGCGCTGCCTTCCGAACCGCAGAGGAGAAGCACGATGAAGCTGCATCAGACACCCGATCCGACGCGGCCCGAACCGGCCCCGGACAATCCGCCCGAACCGCCGCCCGGCACCGATCCGCCGGTGCCGCTGCCGCCCGACGTGCCGCGCCCGGACATGCCGCCGCGCGAGCCCGGCTACGACACGCCGATCGCCGGTTGATCCGGGCACGCGCCGTGCTCGGCAGTCAATCCATTCACCACGCCAATCGAAGGAGAACATCAATGAACAAGACCTCGCACCTTTCGACGCTGCTCGCCGCCAGCGCGGCTTTCCTGCTTTGCGCCGCACCGCTCACGAATGCGCAGGCGCAAGCCTCGTCCACCGACAGCGGCATGACGGCCGAATCGAACCAGCCCGTCACCGACACGTGGATCACCACCAAGGTGAAGGGGGAACTCGCGACCACGGACGGCGTGAAGAGCACCGACATCAGCGTGAAGACGGTCGACGGTGTCGTCACGCTCACCGGCGTGCTGCCGACCAAGGTCGCCGTGAAGAAGGCTATCGCCGTGACACGCGCGATCAAGGGCGTGAAGCACGTCGACGCATCCGGCCTGAAGGCGAAGGCCTGACCTCCCGGCGCGGCATGCCGCCGCGCCTTTTATCCCTGCATGACAAGGAGCACATGATGAACGAGGACAAGATCAAGGGTCAGTGGAAGCAACTCTCGGGCAAGCTGAAGGCCAAGTGGGGCAAGTTGACCGACGACGACCTGAAGGTGGCCGACGGCAATCGCGAGTATCTGGCCGGCAAGATCCAGGAGCGTTACGGCATCGCACGCGACGAAGCCGAGAAGCAGTTGAAGGAATTCGACCGCGAGCTGTAACGCGACAGCGTTTCCATCGCGCTTCAATGCAACCGCCGCGGCGCCCACGGCGCCGCGGCCACCAGGACAACGACATGGGCAAATACCTGATCGCCTGGCTGCTCGGCGTGCCGGTCGGGCTGCTGGTGCTGTTCTTTCTGATCACGCACGTCTTCTGAGCGTGCCGGCTCGATCAGAGTCGATCAAAACAACTCGTTTTTCAGGGAGATAAACAATGAAATTTCTTTCGATCTCGGTCGCCTGCATCGCCTTGATGAGCGCTTCGATCCCGGGATTCGCGGCAGGGTGCCTGAAGGGCGCGGCCGTAGGCGGGGTCGCCGGCCATGTTGCGGGGCACCACGGGGCAGTGGGCGCGGCCGCGGGTTGCGCGATCGGCCACCACCACGCGGCAAAGAAAGCGAAGGCGGCAAGCGCGGCAACGGCCGCGTCGCAATAAACGCTTCGACGGGGCCGGCGGACGTTCGCCGGAACCGCCGGCGTTGCGCCGCGCGCCGGAGGCCGCAGGTAAAGGCGTGACCGCCGGATTTACAAAAATTTCGCCAATCCAGAGGAAAAATCGTTCATGGATATGCATGGCTTGATCATATGGCTGGTCATCGGCGCCATCGCCGGCTGGCTTGCGGGCGTGCTCGTCAAGGGCGGCGGCTTCGGCCTGCTCATCGACATCGTCGTCGGGATTCTGGGCGCGGTGATCGGCGGCTGGCTCGCCGGCGTGCTCGGGATCGGTTTCAGCGGGATTCTCGGCTCGATCGTCATCGCCCTCATCGGTGCGGTGATCCTGTTGCTCGTGATTCGCCTGTTCAATCGCGCAACGTGACGGGTCATCGAGCGCGCTGGCGAAGCGCTGCGTCAAAGAACTCCACAATGACAGGTTCGACGCCATGATGGACGAGCCCGGTGTTCGACACCGGGCTCGCGACACTTAGTGCCCCTTGTAGAGTTCGAGCAACTGGCTCTGCAAGGCCATCATGTCCTTGTCGTGCTGCGTCTGCAGCTTCGCCATCGCTTCGTTGTGCTGCATTTCCATCGCCATCATTTTCTGCTGGATACCGATGGCCTGAGTACGCTGCTCGGGCGTGAGCTTGTCCATCATCATCATGGTCCAGTCGGTGGTATGCGACATGTAGGTGCCGCTGCGACCAATGCCGCCACCGTCTGCCTGTGCCGCGCCCGCGACGAGCAGGAACGGAATGGCGCCACACAGCATGAGCTTGCGAATCGGGTTCATCCGGGTTCTCCTGTCAAGAAAGGACGTCGGGAAGCGCCCGTGTCGCATGCACGGGTTTCCTGAGCGTGTGTCATGAACTGCCAGCTGACATCAAGACCTCGTCCAATCCATCGACCCGATGATCGAAAGGCGTCTCCCTGACACGTGCTACGAGGAATCGGCCGATGAATGATGATTCGACTGGCGAGACGTTTGTCGTCCCATACCGGCGGATATGACACGGCTCGATGAGATTTTCGGAGTCGCGTCATCCCGCGCGCCCGGCCGTGGCGTCCATGACGCCCCTCCCCCGAAATGACAAACGCCCTGCATTCGCAGGGCGCTTCATGCCGCGGTTCGTGCGTGCGCCGGCCAATCGGTCTCGGCCGGCGCAGCCCCCGCGCTTTCCTTTCGTTACTTCGCCGCGTTCGCCGTCATCTTGAAGATGCCCTGCGCGTTACCGGCATCGAAACGCAGGTCGGTCACCCAGCGGCGCGCCGCCTGGTCGAACGTGCGCTTGCGCGTGATGAACTCGTAGAACGAACCCGGCACGTTGCGCTTCACCGTGCCGCCGTCGCGCGTGCGGAATTCGCGCTCGACGGTATCCGCGCGATACGCGGTCTGGAACACGCGGCCCGAGCGCGAGCGCTCGACTTCCGGCTTCATCGGCCGGCCCTTCGCCTTCTCGTCGTCGGACAGCTTGAACACGTCGGCGACGCGGTCGGTCGCGTGGTTGAACGCGTTGCCTTCGGTCGCGATCCACGCCATTTCCGCGGATTCGAGCAGCAGCGTTTCGTAGTCGAGTTCGTTCGGCAGGTCGTGCTGGCGCGCAAACGCGCCGACGATCTCCGGCAGCAGCGCGTGCGCGGCCTCCAGCGGCAGCCAGCCTTCGCGCTCG
This sequence comes from Burkholderia sp. AU27893, assembly GCF_002223205.1. Classification (NCBI taxonomy): domain Bacteria; kingdom Pseudomonadati; phylum Pseudomonadota; class Betaproteobacteria; order Burkholderiales; family Burkholderiaceae; genus Burkholderia; species Burkholderia sp. AU27893. The sequence continues at coordinate 2,303,768 of NZ_NKFD01000004.1, forward strand.
ACTTCCCACAGCAGCGCGACGGCCGCCGGCGACAGCGGATCGCGCGACGTGCTCACGACGTTCGTCACGGCCTGCTGGAATTCCTTCGAGAAACGCTCCGGGTGCAGTTCGCTGACGAAGAACTGCGCGATTTCGTCCGGTGCGTCTTCATGCGCATACGCGCGGCCGGTCATGCCGAGCTTGTCGAGCGGGTAACGGCCGTTCAGGCGAAAGCCGAGCGGACGCAGGATGCGCGTGAACGCGGCCTCGCCCGGCGGCAGCGCGCCGGTGTGCGGCCAGCGCACCGTGCGCAACGCGCCGTGGTCGAAATAGACCGAGCCGCCGCTTTCGACCGCTTCGGCCGTGTACGCGCGGCCGTTCGCCGACCGTTCGAGCAGCCCTTCGAACAGCGCCATGTTCATCGCCTGCGCGATTTCCGCGCGCGTCACGACGCCGTCTTCCCATTCTTCGAGGATGGCCGGCATGTTCAGGGTCGAGAACAGGGCGTCGGTCTTCGCCTGTCCCAGCAGCTTCGTCAGCAAGCTCTCGATATTCGGATTGCGCATCAGGATTCTCGTCTCGGGGGACCGCCGGCAAACGTGCCGGCAACTCGTCGGCCGGCCGCCCCGCGGGCGCCTGACCTTGCGTGGAGAGCATTATTCAAAGGGTTGCAGCCGGGCGTAAAGCGAGATTAAATTGATATGTGATGAGTTTTTGGAATTATCAGCCGCTCCCGGCTTCGCCCGCCGGCCCGCACCGGGCAGGTGCGTTCGTCAGACGAATTCAGGGCCTGTTTAGATATGGAACGCACATGCGAATGCCCGAAATCGCTCGTCGGGCAAGGAGTGAGGAGCGCCGTTTGGCCGAGCCAAACAAGCGACGAGCGACGCCGCCATACGGGCGATTTCGGGCATTCCCGTGGCATGATTTTTTAATTTGGGGTTGCCACGAGAACGGCCGCTCGCCGCGTTGCGCTCCTTGCGAATACGTCAGTATTCGCGGCGTCGCGCGCCTCGCGAGCGGCCGTTCTCGTGGCAACGCATGCGCGTTCCATATCTAAACAGACCCTGACATCATGCGTAAATTCAAGATCCCCAACATGGGCGCGCTCGTGGCTTTCGAAGCCGCCGCGCGCCACGAAAGCTTCACGCACGCGGCCAAGGAGCTGTTCCTGACCGAAAGCGCGGTATCGCGCCAGATCGCGACGCTGGAAGCGAGCCTCGGCGTGCGGCTGTTCGCCCGCGTGAAGCAGCGCGTCGTGCTGACGCGCGCCGGCAAGCTGTACGGCACCCAGGTGCGGCGCGCGCTGGAAGCGCTCGACCGCGACACGCTGTCGATCATCGCGCACGGCAGCGGCGGCGGCTACCTGGAGCTGGCGGTGCTGCCGACCTTCGCGTCGCACTGGCTGATCCCGCGCATCAAGAGCTTCTACGACCGCACGCCCGACGTGCGCGTGAACATGGGCAGCCGCACCGACCTGTTCTCGTTCGAGGACACCCACTTCGAGGCCGCGATCCACTACGGCAAGCCGACCTGGCCCGGCACGTCGTCCGACTACCTGTTCGGCGAGGAAGTCGTGCCGATCTGCTCGCCGGCGCTGCTCGACGGGCCTGTGCACAGCGTCGAGGACCTGCTCGCCTACCCGCTGCTGCACTCGACGACGCGCCCCGGCGCGTGGGCGCAGTGGTTCGAGACGCACGGCGTCGAGGACATCCGCACGATGCAGGGCGTGCGCTACGAGCTGCACACGATGCTGATCAGCGCGGCCGCGGCCGGGCTCGGCATCGCGCTCGTGCCGAAATTCTTCGTCGAGGAACAGCTGCAGCAGCTCGGGCTGGTGGTGCCGTGCGATGCGGCAACCGTCGGCGATTCCGCGTACTACCTCGTGTATCCGACGGAGCTCAGCCACAGCAAGCCGCTGGAGCTGTTTCGCGGCTGGCTGCTCGAGCAGGCGAGCGCGTATGCATCGCCGGATCCCGATGCGGACGGCGACGATCTGGAGGACGACGAGGACGTCGAGTAACGGCGCGGTCGCGCCCGCCTCATGGCGCGGCGGCCTCGCACGCATGTCGCGTCGGCGGGCTGGCCGTCACGACCTTCACCAGCCGCGCGTGGTCGGGCTCCTCCAGCCCCGGGCACACGGTTTCCAGATCGCGAATCACGAGCGTCGCATGCCCGTCGAAGCGGCACACGCCTTCGGGTTGCGCCGCCGGCAGCCGCAGACTGCGCCGAGCATCGCGCTGGTTCGTGAACCGGATCACCCCCGCGCGTTGCGAACGGTCCGGCAGGCGCCGCGCCGATGCGTCGTCCTCCTCGAACCACACATCCTCCCCGCTCTCTTCGTCGCCGTAATCCACCGCGTAACGGCCCGACAGCGTGATCGCACGGCCGACGTACACCGAATGGCATTCGGGTTCGGCGTCGGCCGGGATCGTCTGCGCATGCGCCGCGGCCGCGCCGCAAGCCAGCCACAACACGGCGCACAGCACGCGGGCGCGGCCGGTCAGGTTCGATACATCAATCGATTGGCGGATCATGGGCAGTGAGGGGCGGGTCATCGTGACGAAGCCCGCATTGTCACCCGGCGCATGCATCACGTGCATTACATGTGCCACTTCACCGTGGCGGTCAGCGTGCGCGGATCGCCGGGCATGTTGTACAGATCCGCATTGCCGTGCGCGGCGATGAAGTAGCGGCGATTGAACAGGTTGTCGAGCGTGAGCGTCACGTCGACCTTCTTGCTGCGATAGCCGGCGCCCAGGTTGAACACGGTGAACGACGGCAGCGTGACGAGATCGCTCGCCGACGTGTAGCGCGCCGACTGGAACTGCATGCCGGCAGCCGCGTAGAAGCCGTACGGCAGCTCGCGCTTCACCCACAGGTTCGCGCTGTGGCGCGGCATCAGCCCCGGCGTGTTGCTCGACACCGCGACACCGGCCGCCGTCGATTGCGCCGAGCCGTCGACCGTTCCGTTCAGGTACGCGTAGCCCGCATACACCGACCACTTCGGCGCGATCTCGCCGGTAAAGCCGAGTTCCATCCCGTGCACGTGCTGCGTGCCGATCGGCAGCGCATAGCCGGGATTCGCCGGGTCGCCGATCTGCTGGTTGGTCTGGCGCATGTCGAACAGCGCGACGCTGGCCGTCGCCTTGCCGCCGAGGTCGAAGCGCGAGCCGACTTCATACGCGGTGGTCTTCTGCGGCGCGAGCGCGGCGCCGTTCGAGAATGCGCCCGAGCTGATCAGCGTATCGGCCAGCGGCGAGAACGACTGGCTGAACGAGCCGTACAGCGTCAGCCAGTCGAGCGGTTCGTAGATCAGGCCGACGCGCGGGCTCCACGCGTGATCGGTGCGATCGAGGTTGACGTTCGACGACGTGTAGTCGTGGCGGATCTGGTTCAGGTAGTCGAAGCGCAGCCCCGCGAGCACTTTCCAGTGTTCGGTGAGCGAGATCAGGTCCTGCGCATAGACGCCCGCGAGCCCGACGACGGTCGATGCGTTCGTCTTCGCCCGTGCGCCGGTCGGCACGCCGGGCAGCACCACCTGCTGCGGATTGAACAGATCGTAGGTCGCGACCTTCGACACGCCGTAGATCGTGTCGAACTTCTGCTGCTGCGACAGTTCGAGCCCGTACAGCAGCTCGTGACGCATGCCGAACAGCGACGTCTTCTGCGTGAGTTCGAACAGGCCGTCGATGCCGTGGTCGGTGCGCTGGCGCGTCGACTGGTCGAGCGTGACGACCGGGTGCGCGGCCGTCTTGATCGGCTCGTACGTGACGTAGTTCTTGCGTTCGAGCGAGAAGTCGTACGCGCGGATCGCGCCGTGGAACGACAGCGAATCGTTGAAGCGATGATCGAGCGACACCGTCGCGCTCTTCGCGGAGACGTCGTTGTACGAACTGTTCGCCGCGTCGGCCGAGCCGTAGAACGTGTTGATCGGCACGTCGACCGGCCGGCCGAGATACGCGGGCAGCCCCTGGTCGGACGTGCGGCGGTCGTGCAGGTAGTCGAATTCGACGTTCAGCACCGTGTTGCTGTCGAGCTTGAACTGCGCGGACGGCGCGATCGCCTGGCGGTTGAGCTGGAACTGGTCGCGGAAGCTGTTCGAGTTTTCGGCCGCGCCGGTGATGCGGAAACGCGCCGCGTCGTTCGCATTCCAGCCGAGGTCGAATTCGCCGCGCCGCTCGCCGCGCGTGCCGAGCGTCACGCCCACGTCGCGCACCGGGTTCGCGTCCGGCCGCTTCAACACGCGATTCACGATGCCGCCCGCCGAGCCGCGGCCGTACAGCACGGCCGCCGGCCCCTTCAGCACTTCGACGTGATCGACGTTCGACAGGTCGCGATAGTAGAGCGCATCGTCGCGGATGCCGTCGACGTACTGGTCGGTGATGCTGTTGAAGCCGCGGATCGTGATCTGGTCGCGCTGGCCGTCGCCGACCGAGAAGCCGACGCCCGGCACGTTGCGCAGCGCATCCTGCATCGACGTCGCGTTCTGGTCCTCGATCACCGCGTGCGGCACGACGTTCACCGTCTGCGGTACGTCCATCAGCGACATGTCGGTCTTGGTGGCGGCACGCGAGCGGCCGCCGTCGTACGACGCATGCTCGGCGGTCGCCTTGACCGAGATCGCGGGAAAGGTCGCCGCGGCGTCGCTCGCCTGTGCGAAGGAGGTGCGTGCGCCGGCCAGCGACGTGGCGATCAGCAGCGCATGGCAGGCGCTCTTGTTGAGTTTCATCGTTGAAGTAGAGGCTGAGGGAAAACGGCGAACGGAAACGCATCCGGCCAACGCCGTGAATCGGGCTGGCGACAGACTTTCCGTGAACAAGCAGCGGCGCGCAGGGATCGCCTCGTCGCGCCGACGGGCCGTGAACGGCCGGCGCGGGTGGCAGCCGGCCGGCAGGACCGGCACGAAAGAGGCCATGACGCTCCGTCACGGCTCGTAACGGAGCGAAATATTAAACGAGAATGATTCGTGTTTTTAGTTAATTTTTAACGTGTCGCCTGCCCGCAACGTGCAGGCGCATGGCGCTCTGTATTCCTGACGAATGCCTTTCTATTTCGCGCGTTTAAGCGACTCGATCGTAATAAAAACGAAAGAAATTCTTCGGCCGCATCAGGCGATGAAGGGCCAGGCAACAGGCGGGATTCGGGAGACGACGACGAAAGGAGTGGAGAGGATCACGAAGCATCCGTCGAAGCGGACGGCGCATATTCGAAGTCCGGTGCGCGCCGGACCGGGCAACCCCGACCCGGCGCTCCGGGCAGCCGACCTCGCATCGGCAGCGCGGCGGACCTTCTTTCGTTCTTCACTACATATGCTCTCAGGCTCACTTCATTTTTTTCTTCGCCGCGCCGGGCCATTATCCGCTGAAACCGGCCCGTTTGAAACGTTTGCGCGTGCTGTTGGCGCCTTATACCAAGGATTCGGAAACAGTCTTTCCAAATGCTTTCAACGCCTGTGGGACGGTTCGGCAATTCTTGCATTCGCGCCGGCGTTCCTTTTTAATGGAACTGGTTCCAATCGTTGAATCGGCCAGGGCCAAGCGTGACGTGTCGTCGTCCGCGCGTCATGATGCCGATTCAGGATCGAGGATCTCCCCGCTCAGGATTCGCATCGCCCGTCCTTCCCGGACACCCCGTCAAACGAGACCGTCATGCCCGATTCCGCCTCCCTGCAGCAGCTGTTTCCCGCCTTTCAGGACATCCCCGCCGAGTACCGGCTCGCCTCGCCGATTCACCAGCGCGTGTCGCTCGTCGACGGCGCGTTACGGCCGTGGGACGGCGCGACCAAGACCGTGCTGTCGCCCGTGTGCGTGCGGCAGGCGGACGGCAGCGTCGAGCAGGTCGAGATCGGCAGCTACCCGGTGATGGGCGAAACGGAAAGCGACGCGGCGCTCGACGCCGCGGTGCGCGCGTACGACGCCGGCCGCGGCGAGTGGCCGACGATGAAAGTCGAGCAGCGCATCGCGTGCATGCAGGATTTCATCAAGCGGATGGTCGCGCAGCGCGAGCTGGTGGTGAACCTGATCATGTGGGAGATCGGCAAGAGCCTCGCCGATTCGCAGAAGGAGTTCGACCGCACCGTCACGTACATGACGCAGACGATCGACGCGCTGAAGGAGCTCGACAACGCGAATTCGCGCTTCGTGATCGCCGAAGGCACGATCGGCCAGATCCGCCGCACGCCGCTCGGCGTCGTGCTGTGCATGGGCCCGTACAACTATCCGCTGAACGAAACGTTCGCGACGCTGATCCCCGCGCTGCTGATGGGCAACACCGTGGTGTTCAAGCCGCCCCAATACGGCACGCTGCTGTTCGAACCGCTGCTCGAAGCGTTCCGCGACGCGTTCCCGAAGGGCGTGATCAACACGATCTATGCGCCGGGCGCGGTGGTCGTGCCGCACATGCTCGCGTCGGGCAAGATCAACGTGCTCGCGCTGATCGGGTCGAGCAAGGTGGCCGACCACCTGAAGAAGCAGCACCCGAAGTCGCACCGGCTGCGCGCGATCCTCGGCCTCGACGCGAAGAACGCGGCGATCGTGCTGCCCGACGCCGATCTCGACCTCACCGTGAAGGAATGCCTGCTCGGCGCGCTGTCGTTCAACGGCCAGCGCTGCACCGCGCTGAAGATGCTGCTCGTGCACCGTTCGATCGTCGACGAATTCCTGAAGCGCTTCACCGCCGCGCTCGAACAGCTGAAGATCGGCATGCCGTGGGAGAAAGGCGTCAGCATCACGCCGCTGCCGGGCATGCATCGCACGGCCTACATGACGGATGCGATCGACGACGCGAAGGCCAAGGGTGCGCAGGTCGTCAACCATTCGGGCGGCGAGTTCAGCAAGACGCTGTTCTATCCGGCCGTCGTGTACCCGGTGTCGGAAGGGATGAAGCTGTACCGCGAGGAACAGTTCGGGCCGATCATCCCGGTGGCGACGTTCGACGACGTGGACACCGCGCTCGACTACGTGACGACGTCGGATCACGGCCAGCAGGTCAGCATCTTCGGTTCCGACCCGGCGCAGATCGGCGCGCTCGTCGATCCGCTCGTGAACCAGGTGTGCCGCGTGAACATCAACTGCCAGTGCCAGCGCGGGCCCGACGTGTTCCCGTTCGCGGGCCGCAAGGATTCGGCGGAAGGCACGCTGTCGGTGAGCGACGCGCTGCGCGCGTTCTCGATCCGCTCGATGGTCGCGGCGAAGCAGACCGACAGCAGCAAGCAACTGCTCGATTCGATCGTGTCGGATCACTACTCGAAGTTCATCAATACGGGTTTTATTTTCTGAAGCGCGCCGCTCGTAAAAAAGCCGCTGCACCCACCCACGCAGCGGCTTTTTTACGCCTGCGCGTCACTACGCCCGAACCGGGAACGTCAACGCGTCGAGTTCCAGCGGCCCGCCGGTCAGCTGGACCGGGCCTTCATCGCCGATCAGCACCGTATCGGAATGACGGAAGCCGCCGACACCCTCGATATAGATGCCCGGCTCAATCGTCAGGCACATCCCTTTCTCGATCGGCCGGTCGTAGCCTTCGGCGAAGAACGGCGCCTCGTGCGCAGTGACGCCCATCCCGTGCCCGGTCCGGTGCAGCATCCGGTCGCCCATCCCCGCGTGGCGGAAATAGTCGTTGACCTTGCGATCGACGTCGCTCAGCAGCGCGCCCGGCATCGCCGCGTCGAACGCGAGCCGCCGCCCTTCCGACATCACGTCGAACGCGCGTCGCGCCGCGTCGGGCACGTGGCCAAGGAAGAAGGTCCGTTCGACTTCCGCGCCATAGCCGTTCATCACCGCATTGACGATCGACACGTGCGGGCCACCCTCCTCCATCCGCATGTCGATGTTGCTGAAGTTGTGCGGATCGTGCGACACGCTGCCCGGCTGGAACACCGCGACGATGCGCGTCGCCAACGGGTTCAGCGTCGGATCGTCGGCCAGCAGCCGCTGCATGATGAAGCCGCGAATGCGCGACGACATCTCCGCCATCCCGAGGCCTGGGCGCGCTTCGTTCAGCAGCAGGTTGTGCGCGTCTGTCGCGATCCCGCACGCATACACGTGGCGGCCGATCTCGTAGTCGGACTTGATCATCCGCACGTCGTCGATGATGTCGATGCAGACGCGCTCGCCCGGCGTCTGCGCATAGACCTGCAACGGACACACCGACTCGACGCCGACACGCTCGCCCGGCCCGAACAGCGCCTTGAACCGGTCGCTCCATTCGCGCCCGGCCGGCGCCGGAAATTCGAAATACGGACTCAGCTCGAGTTCGCCGATCGAGCGCGTCCGCACATGCGGCTGCTCGAGCTGCGGCACGACGAACTGCGGCGGGCCGCTGCGCGAAATGACCAGCACGAACGGCCGCTCGTGGACGATATTCGCGAAGTTCGTCAGGTAATAGATGTTGTCCGGCGAGAACGCCACATAGCGATCGAGGCCGACTTCCGCCATGCGGGCGCGCACGCGCTCGAGGCGTCCTTTGAGTTCCGCCTCGCTGGGCGGCGCAAACGTGGGGGTGAATTTCATGCGTGACTTCTCCTGTTGAGAGTGACGGGACGGCCGCATCGGTCGGCCATTGCGACGTCGCCATACCGCTTCACTTGATTCGTTATCCTGCATTTCAGCGATACGAATGGCGACCGAATCCGGTTCGCTTATTCGCTCGGCAAGCGTCGAAACCCGAGCAGCGCGACCAAGCTCACGACCGACATCGCGACGATGTACAGCGCGGGCGACGCCTTGTTGTGCGTGGTCGCGATTAGCCACGTGACGATCAATGGGGAAAAACCGCCGAAGACCGTCGTCGGGATGTTGTACGACACCGCGAGCCCGGTGCTGCGCACCGCGGCCGGGAACGCGCGCGCGGCCAGCGCGGGCACCAGCCCGACGAGCACGCCCATCGGCGCGGCGGCGGCGGCCTGCATGATCAACAGGTTGCGCAGCGACGGGCTGGCGATGACCCACATATAGAGCGGCAGCGTGATCGCGGACAGCACGACGATCGCGGCGGCGACCATCGCGACCGGCCGACGCCAGACGTCGCCGAGCAGGCCCGCGAGCGGCGCGATCGCGACCATCACGACGCCGGCGACCGTCGTGCTCATGAACGGCGCGGACATCGGCAATCCGAGCTGCTTCACCGCGAACGTCGGCATGTAGATCAGGACCATGTAGAACGCGGCGGTACTGACGATCGTCACGCCGATCGCCGCGAGGAACGACGCGAGGTGCTCGCCGAACAGGCGCTTGAGCACCTGTGCGACCGGCAGCGCTTCGCCGTGCACGAATGCATCGGTTTCCGACACGCTGCGACGGATGTAGAAGCCGACCGGGCCGATCAGCAGGCCGACTACGAACGGCACGCGCCAGCCCCAGCTTTCGAGCTGATGCGGGCTGAGCGACGTCGTCAGGATCGTGCCGATCGTGCCGCCCAGCACGATGGCCAGCATCGTGCTCGCCATCTGCAGGCTCACGAAGAAGTTGCGCCGATGGGGCGGCGCCTTTTCCGCAAGGAACGCGACGGTGCTGCCGAATTCGCCCGATGCCGCGAAGCCCTGCACGAGCCGCGCCAGCACGAGGATCGTGGCGCCGAGCCAGCCGGCCTGCGCATACGGCGGCGCCACCGCGATCGCGGCCGTGCCGGCCAGCATCAGCCAGATCGTGACGGACATCGCCGCCTTGCGGCCGTACCGGTCGCCGTACAGCCCGAGCACGACACTGCCGAGCGGCCGCACGACGAACCCCACGCCGAAGGTCGCCGTCGCGAGCAACAGCGATCCGACCGGCCCGGCCACCGGGAAAAACAGCTTCGCGATCACGCTGGCGAAATAGCCGTAGATCACGAAGTCGAACCATTCGAGCGCGTTGCCGGCCGCGGCCGCCGCGACGTCGCGCAGCGTGCCTGCCCGCTCCGACGGCTGCGCCGCGGCCGAAAGGCGATCGAGCGCGAGGGCGCCCGCCGGATTCACTGCATCCTCTTTCATCGTCTGTCTCCTCCCGCTGCTGGCTGCAGTGGTTTCGTGCTCATGTTCGATGCGCACCGTTACCGCGTCCAACGGATTTCCAGAATATGATCATCACCAACGTGAATAACGGTGCGAGCGCGGCGTGCGACTTCGTCGCGGCGCCAGCCGGCTCTCTGGAAGGGCAAACGCGACCTTGCGCGAACGGCCCGCGGCCCGGACACTGGCCGCCACGACGTTCCGGCTCCCGACGTCACGCGCGGGATGCCGGCACCCGAATGGGAGATGTGCGATGAAGGATGTGTTCCGCCAGCTCGACCTCAACCTGCTGCGTGTGTTCGCGGCATTGATGGCCGAAGGCAACGTCACGCGCGCCGCCGAACGGCTGGCGCTTTCACAGTCGGCGGTCAGCAATGCGCTGCGCAGGCTGCGCGAATCGCTCGGCGACGTGCTGTTCGAGAAAACCGTCTCCGGTGTGCGGCCGACCGCACGGGCGCGCGAGCTGTGGTCGGCGGTCCAGCCGCACTTCGACGCATTGAAGCAGGCGATCTCGCCCGACCAGTTCGACCCGCAAGAACATCGGGGCACCTTCACGATCGCGATGTCGGACTACTCGGTCGAGCGCATCATGCCGCGCCTCGCGCAGTACATGGGCACGCATGCGCCGTCGATGCGACTCGAGCTCACGCCGTTCAGCGTCGCCGACCTGCCGGGCATGTTCGACCGCGGCGGCGTCGACCTCGCGATCGGCGGCTACCTGAACGACTCGAGCCCGAGCAGCGGCGTGCGCACGCACGAGATGTGGCCGATCCACTGGAGTTGCCTGATGCGCAAGGATCACCCGCTCGCGAAGGGGCCGCTCACGTTGAAGCGCTTTCTCGCGGCGCGGCATCTCGACGTCGGGTTTTCCGGCATGCGGGTGCCGGTGTACGACAGCCTGCTCTCCGCGCACGGCCTGCAGCGCAATCTCGTCCTCACGCTGAATGCGTACTCGCCCGCGCTGGCGATCATCCGGGAATCGGATTTCATCGGCGTGCTGCCGACCACACTGCTCGATCTGTCGATCCACAAAAAGGCACTGGTATCGCGGCAACCGCCGGTGCGCATGCCCGCGCGACCTTACTGCGTGATCTGGCATCAGCGTTGGGACAGCCATCCCGCGCACCGCTGGCTCCGGCAGACGATCGTGTCGCTGTTCACACGCCCCGCGGAGCAGCCGGGCAACGCCGTACGTTCGCCCAAGCGCCGCGCCACGCGCCAGAGCTAGACGCGCGGGCGTGCCGCCTCAGACGTTCGACACCAACAGCCGGATCCCCGCCACGCCGAACACGACGGCGAGACACGCTTCCATCGCACGCCGGCCGCGCACGTAGAGCCGGCGCGCGCCGTCCATCGAGAACACGAGCGCGTAGCCGCCGAACACCAGGCACCCGATCACGAGGCAGCCCGGCATGACGGCACCGTGCGACGCGCCCGCGCCGTTCGACGACAGCGCGACGATCGATACCCACACGAGGATCGCTTTCGGATTGGTCAGGTGCAGCATCGCGCCGCGTACGTAGAAGCGCGACAGCCGCTGCTCGCCCGCTGCGTTCGTCGACGCCGCCGCGTTGCCGGACCACGCCGTGCGCCCCGACTTGAACGCGAGCCACAGCAGGTACAGCCCGCCGAACAGCTTGATCGCGACCAGCAGCTTCGACCACGCGAGCAGCGCGGCCGACACGCCGAGCGCCGCCACCGTCGCCCAGCACATCGACCCGGAAATGACGCCGAGCGCGAACGCGAGCGCCGCCTTGCGGCCCTGGTTCGCGGCAACCGACATGATCGCGAGATTGCTCGGCCCGGGGCTGGCCGTCCCGATGAAATAAGCCGTGTAGGCCAGCAGCAGGTTGGCCGAGAAGAAGGCGTGGACGCTCATGTCGAACCTCGCAGGGATGATCGGGGCATTGTTGGCAAACGCGCGCCGTCTGCCCATGGACAATTGGCCGACAAATCGCTGGGCCAGTTGGACGGGGCGCGCAACCGCGTCGCCACGAGTAAATCCGTCTCGGATTTGAAACACCCGTCACATTCGCCGACAGCTTTCGCCGAGCATGGCGGACGTCCTGTCCTGCCGCTTCCACCGGGCCGCACGCTTGACAGGCGCAGGCGGCACGCGCGGGCCGGCCCGTTTCGTCAGATGGCCGGGGAACGCGCCACGCAATTTATCCCGGCGTTACGTTACATCCGTGAAGCATTTCGCGTCGGCGAGCCGCTCCGCGGACTCGATTTGCATCGCGCCGCGCCGGTAGACCGCCTCCTCGGTCCCCTCCGCCCCCCAATACCGGCGGGACTCGCGGCCCGCGTCGCGTCGCGGCTCAACAATACTCAACAATCGTCTCGCGCCGCTGGTACGAAACCTGCATCCCGTTCAGGTAACCACCGCGCCGATCACCGCGCGGACACGAACCCACCTCGGGCGCATCCAGCGGATACGCCCGAACGATCCGAGCAAGTAACGAGGCCCTTCATGGATGCACTGCCCAATTCGTCCGACACGTCGTTCCAGCTCTTTCTCGCGAAGGTGCTCGAACAGCCGTTGCCCGACTGGACCGAAAAACAGCAGATGGAACTCGAGATGGCACGCTCGCTGTCCACCGAAATGGTTCAACTCGCCGAGGACATGCGCGGCCGCACGCCCGATCTCGCGCGCTGCCTCGTGCTGCTCCGCTACGCGAAGGTGCTCGACTTCATGCTGACGTCGCTCGCCGCGCACCGCGACATTCATCCGCAGACGCTGCGCACGCTGTTCCGGCTCGCGAACCTGAAAGTCGACGATGCGTATCCGGCCTGAGCCGGCGCACTGCATCGGCTGCCGCGGGCGTCACGCATGGCTGCGGCGGCCCTTCCCCGATTCGCGGCACACGCATGCCCGATGACCTCGCCGCATGATCCCCAGGAACCGGCGATCCCGACTGGCCAGCGCACTCGGCGCGTTCGTGAAACACGACGGCCGCGACGCGCAGAAGCCGCTCGACCCGAACGATCGCCGCGACGATCGCGACGTCGAGCGGACGATGCGGCGCGTGTCGCCGGCCGACCTGTCCGATTCGATGGCCGACGCTGACGGCAGCGCCGACGACGCCGAGACTGAAGCCGAGGCCGAAGCCGGTTTCGCCGATGTGAGACGCACGCCGTGAACGCTGTCGATTTCGACCGGATCTGGCCGGCCATCTGCGAAACCCCTGCCTGGTCCGTGACGAAAGGCCAGGGCAGCTTTCTCACGTTCGAATTCGGGCAACCCGCGCTGCATGTGCGGGAGCCGCTCGCCGGCTCGCCCGGCCTGTCCGCGACGGCACGGGACAGGCTCGCGTCGCGGCACGTGACGGTGGCCGGCAACGGGCATCTGTGGATCTGCTACTGCCATTGGTCGATCGCGCTCGACGGCCACGAGCTCGCGCACAGCGAATCCCGATCCGGCGACATCGCGGCCGCCGCGCAACGGCTCGACGGGCAGATCCTGCAGTCGGTCACGCCCGGTGCCCAGCCGGGTTCGTGGACGTTCGATTTCGACCTCGGCGGCAAGCTGACGACCTGGCCGTACGGCGACGATCCGGCCGACGAACAGTGGCATCTGTACGACCGGCGCTCGGGCAACGTGCTGACCGCCCGCGCCGACGGCACCTGGTCGTATGGCCCGGCGAACCTGCCGCCCGGCAGCGAATCGTTCGGCGCCGAATAGCCGCCCGCGTGCTTTCGTCCACTTCCGGCAGCGCGCCGGGCTGATGCCGTGCATCAGCGTGGCGGACGGCCTCGCCCCGCAAACGGAGGTACAATCGCGCGCCATGAACGCACTTCGCCGCTTCCTGCTCCGCCAAGGCGTCGCGCGACAGCTTCTGTGGGGGTTCCTCCTCGTGACGCTGCTGTCCCGCGCGCTGATGTCGGGCGCCGTGATGCTCGATCCGGACGGTCCGGATGCGGGCTCGGTGGTGCTGTGTTCGGGCCGCGGCCCGCTGATCGTCAACGTGGCCGCGCTGGCGGCCCGTTTCGATGCCGGCGCGCCGATCACACCGGCCAACGACGCGCTCGCGCTCGCCGATGCGCTCAAGCATGACGGGCATGCCGACAACACGGCGTCGTCCGGCAGCGGCGACAGCCTGTGCGCATTCGGCGCCGCGCTGTTCACCGCGCTCGCGTCGTTCGTGCTGCTGGTGCTGCTGTTTCCCGCCGCCGCGCCACGGCGCTTCCGGGTTTACTTCGACCGTATTCCCGTCGTGCGATCGATCTTCGACGATCGCCCACCCTCCCGCGCCCCTCCGCTGTTCTGCTGACGGTTCCGCCCCGCGGCTCGTGCACGTCGACGTGCGCGGGCCTGCATGCCGTTCGTCTCACACGACCTGATTCAAGCGTTCACCCGCCTGCCCGCCTCGCGCGGGCGACGCCGTCATGCACCGCTTCCGCGCATGGCGCCGCGCCGCCCGTTTCGTCGATGCGTGCAGGCGGGCGCAACGCGCGTTGACGCCCGCCGGCCCGTGCCGGCGTGGCCGCTCAACGAACCCGAGGAGCTGACACCATGTCGACCACCGTCGAACGGGCGATCTCGCCCGCCCAATCCGCCCACGCCGGCTACCGGACGCTCTGGCGCTGGCACTTCTATGCCGGCCTGTTCGTCATGCCGTTCCTGGTGGTCCTCGCGATCACCGGCACGCTCTATTGCTTCCAGCCGCAGATCGAGCCGCTGCTGTATCCGCACCGGCTCGTCGTCGAGCCGCGCGCCACGCCGCGGCTCGATGCCGACTCACTGCTCGCGAGCGCGCGCACCGCGATGCCGGCCGGCGCGACGCCGGTGTCCGTGCAGGTCTCGACCGCGCCGGACCGCAGCGCCGAATACGTGTTCCGGCTGCGCGACGGCAGCCGCGAGAGCGTGTACGTGAACCCGTACGACGGCAGCGTGCTCGGCACGCTGAGCGTCGAGAACCGCTTCATGCAGATCGACCGGATGCTGCATCGCAAGCTGCTGCTCGGCAAGACGGGCGAGTTGCTGATGGAGCTCGCCGCGTGCTGGACCTTCGTGATGATCGGCACCGGCATCGCGCTGTGGTGGCCGCGCGGCGCGACGCGCGTCGGGCAGGCGCTGCGCCCCGACCTGTCGCTGCGCGGCCGGCCGCTGTGGAAAAACCTCCACGCAACCGCCGGCATCTGGCTCGCGGCCGGCACGATCGCGTTCATCCTGACGGGGCTGCCGTGGTCGGGCTCGTGGGGCAAGAACTTCAAGGCGCTGGCCGCGACCGTGAACCTCGGCGCGCCGGAAGGCGCATGGGGCGGCGGATCGGTACGCTCGACGCGCCCCGGCGCCGCCGCGGCGCCCGCACCTGCCCAGGCTGCCGCGCCGGCCGGCCATCACCACGACTCCGGCGAGTCGATGCCAGGGATGGTGATGGACGACCTGCCGTTGCCGCAAACGCCGTGGGCGGTCGGCAACGTGCCCGTCCCGCATTCGCCGTCGGCGCCGACACCGGCACCGGCACCGCTGCCGCTGGCCCGCGCGATCGCGATCGTCGCGGGTCTCGGCGTGACGAGCGGCTACACGCTCGCGCTGCCGTCCGGCGCGGACGGCGTGTTCACCGCGTCGTACTTCCCGGACGACCCGAAAGCCGAGCGGACGATTTACCTCGACCAGTACAGCGGGGCCGTGCTGAAGGACATCCGCTACGACGACTACGGCGCGGTATCGCGCGCCGTGTCGTACGGCACGTCGCTGCACATGGGCCGCTATTTCGGGCTCGCGAACCAGATCGTCTGCGCGGTGCTGTCGCTCGGGCTGGCCGCGATGGCCGTCACGGGCACCGTGATGTGGTGGAAGCGCCGCCCGGCTCGCAAGTTGGGCGCGCCGTCGCGCGAGCGCGGCGCGCCGCCGATGCGCGGCTGGATCGCGGGGCTCGTGCTGCTCGGCGTCGTGTTCCCGCTGATGGGTGCGACGATCGTCGCGGTCTGGTTGATCGACCGTCTGCTGTTCGGCCGTGCGGCACGCGCAGCGGCCTGATTCATCGCGCGCCGGCATACGCGGCGCGCCGACGCGACAAGCCCGGGCCACCGCGTGGCTCGGGCTGTTCGCGCTCGTGCTCGCGCTCGTCGCGCCGCTGATCTCGCAACTGCGCGCTGCCGCAGCCGATGACGGCCTGCCGGCCGCACCGATCTGCTCGGCGACCGGCAACACGCTCGTGGCGCACGCGGAACCGAAAGCGTCTTCCGATTCGCTGTCCGATTCTCCATCCGGCAAGCATTTCGACCGCTGCGGCTATTGCGGCCTGCTCGCCGGCCATCCGCCGCTGCAGTCCGCGGTGTTGCTCTCCGCTTCCCCGGCCGTGCGGCATGCGCCGCCCGCGCCGCTGATCCCCTCTGCCTGCCACCTGCCGAAGCGCTACGCGCTCGCCGCGCGCGGGCCGCCTTCCGCCCGCGCCTGACGCACCTCGCGACCGCGCCGCCGTATGCCGCGCGGCGCCGCCCCGCTTCGCCTGCCCGCCCTGCCGGTGCCCGATGCCGAACCCACGCGAGTGACCACGCGCGGCGGCCGGTGCCGTGCATGGCGCGCATCGTGTCCGTCTCATCATCGTCACCATCACCCTACGTACAACGACATGTTTACCTCGACCCGTATTGCCGCCGCGCTGTCCGGCGCGATCTCCGTGCTCTTCGCGTCGGCCGCCTGCGCGCAAGGCGCCGACGCGCCCACCGATGCACCGGCCGCGTCGACGCTGCCCGCGATCAACGTCAACGCAACCCGCGAGATGGACTCGCTGACATCGCAATCGACCGGCAAGCTGAAGCGCACGCTCGAGCAGACGGTCGGCTCGGTGGGCTTCGTCGATGCCGACAGCTACCGGAATACCTACGCGTTCACGCTGCGCGACGTGCTGAAGGACGTGCCCGGCGTGTTCGTCGAGAACCGCTACGGCCAGGAACTGCGGCTGTCGATTCGCGGCTCGGGCATCGCCCGCTCGTACCACACGCGCGGCCTCGAGATCCTGCAGGACGGCATCCCGACCAACCTCGCGGACGGCAGCGGCGACTACTACCAGATCGATCCGCTCGCACTGCAGGCGGTGCAGGTCTACAAGGGCGGCAACGGCCTCGCGTATGGGGCGTCGACACTCGGCGGCGCGATCGACTTCATCACGCCGACCGCTCATACCGCCGACGCGCCGAACATCGTGCGCGTGGAAGGCGGCAGCTACGGCACGGTGCGCACCAGCGCACAGATCTCGCGCGTGCTCGGCCCGCTCGATTTCCTCGCGAACTTCAGCGTCAATCACGCGGACGGCTATCGCGATCATTCGAAGGGGCAATACGAGCAGTTCAACGCGAACGTCGGCTACCGGTTCAGCCCGACGGTCGAGACGCGCTTCTACGTCGGCGTGTACGTCGTCGACCAGTTGCTGCCCGGCACGCTGTCGTTGTCCGATGCGCTGAACAATCCGACCAAGGCCGCGCCGAACGCGATCTCGGGCGACCAGGCGCGCAACACGCGCACCGAGCGGATCGCGAACCGCACGACGGTGAAGCTCGATTCGGGCGAGCTGCAGTTCGACACTTGGGCGATCCACAAGAGCCTCTATCACCCGATCTTCCAGGCACTCGACCAGGACGGCTGGACCTACGGCTTCGCGCCTCGCTACACGGGCCACCTGACGCTCGGCGGGATGCGCAACGACCTGATCGTCGGTGCGCGCTTCTTCGGCGGCCGCACACAGGCGAACCAGTACGTGAACGTCAACGGCAACAAGGGCGCGCAGACGCTCGATTCGACGCAGACGGCGTTCAACTACGAGGCGTATGTCGAGAACCGGCTGTTCTTCGTGCCGACCGTCGCGCTGATGACAGGCGTGAAGGTGCTGCACTCGGTGCGCGAGTACATCGACAACGGCGGGCTGCCGCGTGACCCGAACTACAAGTCGACGAACGCGAGCTACAGCGGCGTCAATCCGAAGCTCGGGCTGCTGTGGCAGCCGGACGCGCACACCCAGGCCTACGTCGACGTCACGCGCAGTCAGGACGTGCCCGACTTCACCGACCTCACGCAGACCTTCTCGAACACGACGCGCTTCACGCCGCTCGCGGCGCAGCACGCGTGGACGATCGAGTTCGGCACGCGCGGCGCGCGCGAGCGCGTGAGCTGGGACGTGACCGCCTATCGCTCGCTCGTGCGCGACCAGCTGCTGCAGTACACGACGAACCCGGACGTGCCGGCGTCGACGTTCAACGCGAACAAGACGGTGCTGCAAGGGATCGAGGCCGGCGCGTCGGTCGAGTTGCTGCGCAACGTCACCGGGCGCGGCGCGGGCGACAAGGTCACGCTGTCGGGCATCTGGAACCTGAACGACTTCCGCTTCAAGAACGATCCGCAGTACGGCAACAACCGGATCGCGGGCGTGCCGCTGAACGTGCTGCGCGCGACGCTGGGCTACGCGCGGCCGAGCGGCTTCCACATCGCGGCGACGCTCGACTGGGTGCCGTCGGGCGCGTGGGCCGACGATGCGAATACGCTGCGCGTGCCGAGCTACACGCTGCTCGGGCTGCAGGCCGGCTACGACTTCCGCAATGGCCTCTCGCTGTTCGTGGACGCGCGCAACCTGACCAACAAGCGCTATGTGAGCGACATCAGCACGGTCGCGAATGCGCGCACCGCGAATACCGCGATCTTCTATCCGGGCGAAGGGCGCAGCGTGTTCGCCGGCATGCGGTACGCGTTCTGATGCCCGGCCTGACAAGCAACACCGCATTGAATAGATTCAAAGGATCTCGAAACATGAAGTTCAGATTGATGCTGCCCGCCGCCGTCCTCGCGGCCTTCTCGCCCACGGGCCAGGCACAGGAAAGCGATGCCGCGAGCGCCGGCGCCACGCTCGCACCGATTCGCGTCAGCGCCCAGAAGGCGACACCGCTCACGCAGCCGCTCGACACCGGCAGCCGTCTCGGCTTGACCTCGCTCGAAACGCCCGCGAGCGTCGAGCAGATCGATCGCAAGACGCTCGACACGCGCGGCGACAGCGCGATCGTCGACGCGGTGAGCCGCGCCGCCGGCATCAGCGCGTCGCCGCATCCGGGCAACGGCGGCTCGGAGCTCGGCGCGCGCGGCTTCGTCGGTGCGTCGTCGGTCACGCAGCTCTATGACGGCGTGCGCCCGTACGGCGCGATCGGCATCACGTTTCCGTTCGACACGTGGTCGGTCGACCATATCGACGTGCTGCGCGGCCCGGCGTCGGTGATCTACGGCGAAGGCGCGATCGGCGGGGTCGTCAACATCGTGCCGAAGAAGCCGACGCGCGGCGCGATCCAGAACGAACTGCAAGTTGGCGGCGGCACCGAGGGCACGGCGCGGGTCGCGTTCGGCAGCGGCGGCGCGATCAACGACACGCTGTCGTATCGTTTCGACATCAGCGGCAACCGTTCGTCGAACTGGGTCGACCGCGGCAATTCGCGCAACCTGTCGATCTCCGGTGCGCTGCGCTACGACGTGAGCGCTGACCTGTACGTGACGGCGTCGTATGCGCAGGGCTTCCAGCACCCGATGCAGTATTTCGGCGTGCCGCTCGTGAACGGCGCGCGCGATCGCGCGCTCGACAAGAAGAACTACAACGTCGGCGACAGCGACATCGCGTTCCGCGACAGCTGGGCGACAATAGCGGCGAACTGGCAGCCGAGCGACAGCCTGAACGTGACGAGCACGCTCTACCGGATGAAGAGCAACCGTCACTGGAAGGACGCCGAGTACTACACGTACCTGCAGTCGACCGCGCAAGTGCGGCGCAGCAGCTTCACGGAAATCTTCCACGACCAGGAACAGTACGGCAACGTGACGGCGGCCACCGTCACCACCGCGCTGCTCGGCATGCGCAACACGTTCTCGACGGGCGTCGAGTTCAATCACACGACGTTCCAGCACGACAACAACTCGCCGTATTCGGGCACGTCGACGGTCGATCCGTTCAACTTCGATCCGGGCAGCTTCATCAACACGGCGGGCACCTATCCGAAGTACCGCAGCCAGGCGAACCAGTACGCGCTGTTCGCCGAGAACCGGCTTGAAATCACGCCGCGCTGGTCGGTGATCGGCGGGCTGCGCTACGACCACGCAAGCGTGAACCGCGACGATCTCGTGAACGGCGGCGCGTTCACGAAGGTGTTCGCGAACACGGGCTGGCGCATCGGCACCGTGTACGACGTGCAACCCGGCCTCGCCGTGTACGGCCAGTACTCGGTCGCGGCCGATCCGATCAGCTCGCTGCTGTCGCTGAACGCGTCGAAGGCGAACTTCACGCTCGCGACCGGCCGGCAGATCGAGATCGGCGTGAAGCAGTCGTTCCTCGACGGCAAGGCGGAATGGACGCTCGCCGCGTACCGGATCGTCAAGAGCAATCTGCTGACCGCCGATCCGCTGAACCCGAACCAGTCGATCCAGATCGGCCAGCAGTCGTCGCGCGGGCTCGAGGCGACGGTCGGCGCGGAGATCGCGAAGGACTGGCGCGTCGACGCGAACGTGTCGATCCTGCGCGCGAAATACGACGACTTCCAGCAGACGTCCGGCGGCACGACGGTGTCGCGTGCGGGCAACGTGCCGGTATCGGTGCCGCAGCGGCTCGCGAACCTGTGGGTGAGCTGGCGCTTCGCCCCGGACTGGACGGGCATCGCGGGCGTCAAGTACGTCGGCAAGCGCTTCGCCGACACCACGAACCAGCTCGTGATGCCGTCGTACACCACGGTCGACCTCGGCCTCGCGTGGAAGCCGCGCAAGGACACGACGATCACCGCGCGCGCGTACAACGTGTTCAACCGGCGCTTCGTGCAGTCCGCGTACTACAACGAGACGCAGTACCTGCTCGGCAACGATCGGCGGCTCGAAGTGGTGGCCAACTACCGGTTCTGATGCGGTGCGCCGCACCCGCCGCCCGTGCGCATGCCCTGCGGCGGGGGCATTCATCGCGGCCTCATCGCGACCTCACCGCGAATGCGCGGCCACTCACGCAACCGCATGAACGCCCTGGATCCGCAAAGCAGCGGCCCGACGAATCCCTCGCCGGGCCGCATGACCGCACGTCACGCCCGCGTGCCCGCCGCACGCCCCGCCATCCATTTCCGGTAGCGCCGCGTCTGGCACTGCGCGGCCAGTTGCTGCCTGACCAGCGCGCGCAGCGGCGACACCTGCGGGTGCGTGCGCCGGCCAGCGCTCAGCCGCGTGAGCTGGAACTTGACGACGGCCATGTTGGCCAGCGCGCCCAGCGCCTTGTTCTTCCAGCGGATCGGTTCCAGCACCGGTGCGGTGTCCTTGCCGGCCCGCCAGTCGCGCGGCAGGTTCGGCTCGATCGACAGCGCGGTCGCGATGCCGACCATCGCCACGCCGCTGTCGACCACCTGCTCGGCCACCACGCGACGCCGGATGCCGCCCGTGACCATCAGCGGCATCCGCGCGACCGCCGTGATGTCGCGCGCGAATTCGAGGAAATACGCTTCGCGGGCCAGCGTGCGCCCGTCGCGCGCCTCGCCCTGCATCGCCGGCACTTCATAGCTGCCGCCCGACAGTTCGACGAGATCGACGCCGAGCGGATTCAGCAGTTCGACCACGCGCTTCGCCTCGTCCGCGCTGAAGCCGCCGCGCTGGAAATCGGCCGAGTTCAGCTTGACCGCGACCGCGAATGCCGGCGACACCGTCGCGCGCACGTCCCGCACGATGTCGAGCAGCAGGCGTGCGCGATTCTCGATGCTGCCGCCCCACTGGTCCTGCCGGCGGTTCGTCAGCGGCGACAGGAACTGGCTCAGCAGATAGCCGTGCGCCGCATGAATCTCCACGCCGGTGAAGCCGCTCTGCTCCGCGAGTTGCGCGGCGCGCACGAAGCGGCGCTGCACGTCGGCGATATCGGCCGGCGTCATCTCCTTCGGCATCGGGAACTGCTTCGACAGCGCACCGAGCGCGAGCGGCACGGCCGACGGCGCGAGCGTCGTCTGGCCGAGCGCCGCCTGCATCTGGCGCCCCGGGTGATTGATCTGCATCCACACGTGCGCGCCGCCCGAGCGCGCCACCTGCGCCCAGCGGCGAAAGCGCTCGAGATGCGCATCGCTCTCGAGCACGACGCCGTTCGGCCCCGTCATCGCGCGGCCGTCCACCATCACGTTGCCGGTCAGGATCAGGCCGACCTGGCCGTCGGCCCACGCCTGGTACAGGCGCAGCAACGCGTCGGACGGTGCGTGGTTCGCATCGGCCATGTTCTCTTCCATCGCGGCCTTGGCCAGACGGTTCGGAATCACCGCCCCGTTGGGCAGTGTCAGCGGTGTAAACAGGTTCATGGAGGACACCCTCGATTGACGATGCCCAACGATAACTTTAAAGTCAACTTTAAGGTCAAGCCCTTTTGGAGCACTGCATGAAAATCGGCGAACTGGCGAAGGCGAGCGGCCTCGCGGCGTCCCGCATCCGCTTCTACGAGGCGAGCGGGCTGCTCGAACCGGCCCGTCGGCAGGCCAATGGCTATCGGGAATACGGGTCGGAAGCGTTGATGCGGCTCGCGATCATCGACCGCGCGCAGCGCGCGGGTTTCGCGCTCGACGAGATCCGCGCGGTGTGTCCGCCCGATCTCGGCGCGTGGCCGCGCGACGAGCTGCTGGTGGCGCTGCGGCACAAGGTCGACGAAATCGTGCTGCTCGAACGGCGTCTCGCGCAGAACCGGCAACAACTGGAGGTGCTGATCGACGAGATCGAAAACAAGCCGGAGGGCGAGGACTGCGCGGAAACCGCGCAACGGATGCTCGACCGGCTGAGCGCGCAGGCCGACGAAGCGCCGGCGTCGGCACCGGTGCCCGCGCCGGTCCCGCGGCCGACGCGCAAGCGTGCATGACTGGTTACACTGCGTCACCTGAAAAAACCTCAACCAGCGCGGCGGCAAGACGAGTCGACGCGCGCGCGCCGGCTTTCGCGGCGCGACTTCAAGACCCGATCCGCATGACGATCCCCCGCACCACAGGATTCCTCGTCGCCGCACTGCTGACGTTCGGCATCGGCAGCGCTTGCGCCAGGACGTGCGCCGATACGCCTGCGTCGTTCGCGTGCCCCACCGCCCCCGAGCTTCCGGCAGACATCGTCGCGCAGCTGCCGGCCGGCTACGAAGCGATGGATGCCGCGTCAGGGCGACTGACCGACGGCGTCCGCATCGGCTATGTGGTCGTCGCGCATCAGCCCGACGACTCGATGCGCAAGGCGTCGCTGCGTCCGCTGATGATCTTCCTGCCGGACAAGGATGGGCACTACCGGCTCGCGGCGCGCAACGATGCCGTGATCATGAAGGCCGACGAAGGCGGGATGGGTGACCCGTATCTGGATGGCGTCGCCGAGAACGCGCTGACGATCGAACCGCGCACGTTCACGGTCGAACAGGGCGTGTTCGCAGGCCATGACCACTGGCGCGACCGTGTCACGTTTCGCTACGACACTGCGCATCGCACGTGGGTGTTCCATCGCGAGGTGTTCCGGAACTGGCGCTTCAACGACGATCCGAACGGCGATGCGCTGAAAGCCGACCCGGTGCGCGTCACGCGCGCCAATTCGGCGAAAGCGGTCACGTTCGAAGCGTGGCGGCCGGATTACTGGTGTGATTCCGCCGAGCGACGAGGTAGCGATCCGGCTTGCAGCAAAACGCGTTGACGGCGACGCCGCGCTCTGGCTGACGATGCATTCAAGTGAGCGGTATGCGCGAACGCCGCCGCGCCACACGAGCGGTGTGTCTGCCGGCACGCGCATGCCCCCTTTCTCGTCCGCGCGGATTCGCTTACGTCGCAGGTAATCGACGCGCGCCGCCCGCGCCGCGATCATGGCTCCATCGATGCACGAACCGCATCACATCGAGGAGCCCGCCATGACCGCCTACGCCATCGCCCACCTGCACGACGTCGAGATGTGCGACGACATCGTCGAATACCTCGAACGCATCGACGGCACGCTTGCGCCTTTCAACGGACATTTCGTGATTCACGGCGCGCGGCCGGACGTACGCGAAGGCGTGTGGCGCGGCGACCTGATCGCGATCGCGTTTCCCGATCTCGACACGGCGCGCGCGTGGTACGAATCGGATGCATACCGGCAGATCCAGCCGCTGCGCGCGCGGCACGCGAGCGGCCCGCTGATCCTGATCGACGGCGTCGACGCGCGGCACAAGGCGACCGACATCCTGCGCTGAGGCGCGACGCCGGCGACGCTTACGACGCGTTGCGCTCCATCGGCTCGCCGACGACGAACCCGCCGCCCTGGAACCGCTGCGCGGGATCGTCGTAGTCGGCGGTCGGCGCCGTCACCGGGAACAGCCCGGCAAACTGCTCGGAGCTGTCGCGCGGGCGGAAGCCGAGGAAACCGGCCTTCGTGTTGTCCCACCACTTCACCGGGTTGTCCGACGCGCCGTACACGATCGCGTGCCCGACGCGGTTCGTCAGCAGCGAGCAGCGCACGAGCTCGATGAAGTCGCGATAGCTGAGGAACGTCACGAGCATGCGCGGATTCTTTGGCACTTCGAACGATGAGCCGATCCGCAGGCATACGGTTTCGATCCCGAAGCGGTCGAAGTAATAGCGCGACAGCGATTCGCCGAAGCACTTCGTCACGCCGTACAGGCTGTCGGGGCGCAGCGGCGAATCGGCGTCGAGCACTTCCGTGACCGGGTGGAAGCCGATCGCATGGTTCGAGCTCGCGAACACGACGCGCTTCACGCCGTGCTTGCGCGCGGCTTCGTACAGGTTGTACGTGCCGGTGATGTTCGCGCCGACGAGATCGTCGAACGGCGCATCGACCGAAATGCCGCCGAGGTGGACGATCGCGTCCACGCCGTCGACGAGCTGCATCACCGCGGCCCGGTCGGCCAGGTCGACGACGCGGGTTTCTTCGTGCGCGGCCGCGTCGCCGAGCGTCGCGATGTCGCTGACGCGCACGACGTCGGCCCAGTCGGCGAGCGCGCCGCGCAACTGGCGGCCGAGGTTGCCGGCCGCGCCCGTCAGCAGCAGGCGCCCGAACGGTTTGCGCGCGCCGGTGGATGAGGCGTTCATTGACTCTCCTTGAATCTGACCTGAAATCTGACTGAATCGGAAAACGTTTTCCAACTATACGCGGGCGCACTGCCGAACGTCAATGGCCGAACCCGGTCGCATCTATCCGCACTTTCCCGATATCGGCGCGTGGCCGCGCGTGCTCTTTTTCTGCCACAATCCGGCCTTACGGAACGAAAACGTTACCCTTCGAATGAAAAAAGTTTCCCCGACGATCCGCGACGTGGCGGCGGAAGCCGGCGTGTCGGTCGCGACGGTATCGAAGTACGTGAACGGCACGCAGCGTTTCTCGCCGACCGTCGAGGCACGGCTCAAGGAGGCGATCGAGCGGCTCGGCTACCGTTCGAACCCGCTCGCGCGCTCGATGATCACCGGCCGCACGCGCACGATCGGCCTCGTGATCCTCGACATCAGCAACCCGCACTTCACGAACGTCGTGAAAGGCGCGAACCGCGTCGCGCTGCAGCACGACTACACGCTGCTGCTCGTCGATACCGAGGAGAGCCAGGCGCGCGAACGTTCGCTGATCGAAGCGCTCGCGCAACGCGTCGACGGGCTGATCGTCAGCACGCGGATGCCGGATGACGAAGCCGGCTGGATGCTCGATCTCAACAAGCCGCTCGTGCTGCTGCGTCGCAGCCCCGGCCTGCCGATTCCGAGCGTCGGCATCGACAACCGGCTGTCGACCTACATGCTCGCGCGCCATCTGCTCAATCTCGGCCACACGCGCATCGCGTATCTCGGCTTCGGCACGGCACGCGTGAACGACGAACGGATCCAGGGCGCGCGCGACTGTCTCGCGGAAGCCGGGCTCACGCTCGACGTGCACGATGCGCATGCGCCGACCGCCGAAGCCGGCGAGCGTGCGTGTTCGCGCGTGATGCTCGGGCCGCAGCGCCCGCAAGCCGTGATCTGCTACAACGACCTGATCGCGCTCGGCTTCATGAAGGAGGCCGCGTCGCTCGGTTTCCGGCTGCCGCAGGACGTGTCGGTCGCCGGCATCGACAACGTGCCGTACGGCGAATACGCGGCGCCCGCGCTGACCACCGTCGACATCCAGAGCGAGAACATGGGCGAGCTCGCGATGCAGAAGCTGATCGATGCGCTCGCGGGCCGCACCGATGCGAGCTATTCGACGTTCGAGCCGCGGCTGATCATGCGCGCGTCGACGGCCGCGGCCGGCTGAGTTCCCTGTTTCGCGCCTGCAAAAGAAAACGCGCCGCCCAAGGGCGGCGCGTTCGTTTGTCGACACGCAATCACGCACTCATGCGTCGAGCTGCGCAGGCTTCATCTTCGGCGTGAGCATGTGCATCACGCCCAACGCGATCAGGTAGGCCGACGCGCCGATCGCGAACAGCACCCAGTAGTGGCCCGTGCGCTGCAGCACCTGGCCGATCACTTCCGAGAACAGCACGCCCCCGATCGAACCGGCCATCCCGCCGATGCCGACCACCGATGCCACCGCACGGCGCGGAAACAGGTCGGATGCCGTCGTGAACAGGTTCGCCGACCAGCCCTGGTGCGCGGCGGCGGCGAGGCCGACGATCAGCACCGCGGCCCACAGGCTCTGCACCTGCGACACGAACGCGATCGGCAGCACGCAGCAGGCGCAGATCAGCATCGCCGTCTTGCGCGCGCCGTTCACGCTCCAGCCCGCACGCAGCAGCATCGACGACAGCCAGCCGCCGCCGATACTGCCGACCGTCGTCAGCGCATAGATGCAGACGAGCGGCAGGCCGATGTGCTGCATGTCCATCCCGCGCGATTCGTTCAGCCACTTCGGCAGCCAGAACAGGTAGAACCACCACACCGGGTCGGTCAGGAACTTGCCGATCAGGAACGCCCACGTCTCGCGCTTGCGGATCAGTTCGCCCCAGCGCGGCGCGCCGGCGTTCGCGTTCGCCGCGTCGAGCGCTTCCGCTTCGTCGCGCGGCTCGTCGTATTCCGCGGCGAGCGCGCGCGTATCGGCCTGGCGATAGAGCACGAGCCACACCGCGAGCCACACGATGCCGATCGCACCGACGATCACGAACGCGGCGCGCCAGCCGTAGGCCACCGCGATCGCCGGGATGATCGCCGGTGCGAACACCGCGCCGATGTTCGCGCCCGAGTTGAAGATGCCGGTGGCGAGCGCGCGTTCGCGGCGCGGGAACCATTCGGCCGTCGTCTTGATCGCGGCCGGGAAGTTGCCGCCCTCGCCGATCCCGAGCAGCGCGCGCACGAACGCGAAGCCCATCACCGAGCCGACCGCCGCGTGCAGCATCGCGGCGATGCTCCACACCAGCATCGCCAGCGCGTATGAAATGCGCGTGCCGAGCCGGTCGACGATGCGCCCGAAGCCGAGCAGGCCCAGCGCATAGAACGCGGAAAACGCCATCACGATACGGCCGTACTGCACCTGGCTCCAGCCGATGTCGTGCTGGAGCATCGGCGCAAGCAGGCCGAGGATCTGCCGATCCATGTAGTTGATGACGGTCGCAAAAAACAGCAGCGCACAGACGGTCCAGCGGTAGCGGCTGGCGACAGCGCGCACGGCGCCGACGACGGCAGATTGCATGAATGTCTCCGAGGCGCGGCCGCGCCCGTCGCGCCGCACTATGTTCGTTGACCGGCGACCGGCGCCGGGGCGGACGGCGGCGCGCCTGTCGCGCACGGCCGATTCCGCCGATCAATCTGGAAAACGTTTTTCAAAGAATAGGACGCGCGCCCATGCCCTGTCAGTCGGGGATTTCGATGAGTCATCTCAAATTAGTCTCGGCAAAAGAGACGACTGTTTCACTACATGGCATTAACCGTTTTTCCCGGATTTTCCTGACGAGCGCGCGTGAGGATGGCCGCCGAGACACATGTCCGATTCCAGCCAGAATCGGGGGCCGGGATGGTTTACAGTCGTCCCATGCGCCTCGATCCCGATTCCTGCTACGACGCCCTGCTTTCGCGGAACCGCCGCTTCGACGGCTGGTTCTTCGTCGGCGTCGCGACGACGGGCGTGTATTGCCGCCCCGTCTGCCCGGTGAAGCCGCCGAAGGCGCAGAACTGCAGCTACTACCCGAGCGCCGCGGCCGCCGAGAAAGCCGGCTTTCGACCCTGCATGCGCTGCCGCCCCGAACTCGCGCCCGGCCACGGGCTGCTCGACCTGTCGGGGACGCTCGCCGACGCAGCCGCCACGCTGATCGAGGACGGTTTCCTGAACGCGCATTCCGTCGATGCGCTCGCACGGCGCGTCGGCGTGACCGAACGGCACCTGCGCAGGATCTTCGGTGCGCAGATCGGCGTGTCGCCAGTCGAATTCGCGCAGACGCACAGGTTGCTGATGGCCAAGCGCTTGCTGACCGACACCGCGCTGCCGGTGGCCGTCGTTGCGTCGACGGCCGGGTTCGGCAGCGTGCGGCGCTTCAACGATCTGTTCCTTCAGCGTTATGGCCTCAATCCGTTGAGGCTGCGCAAAGGAGCCCGCGCGTCGGCCGACGGCGACATGACGTTTCCGCTGCCGTATCGCCCGCCATTCGCCTGGGGCGACCTGATGCGCTTTCTCGCGCAGCGGCAGATCGCCGGTGTCGAGCGGATCGATGCGCAGGGTTATGCGCGAGTCGTTGAATTGCCGAATCGGCACGGGAACACCACCGCCGACAACGGGCGCGTAGCCGGCTGGCTGTCCGTCGCGCACGTGCCGCAGCGCTTCGCGCTGGCCGTCACCGTGTCGCCCTCGTTGACGCCGGTCGTGCCGGCCGTGCTCGCGCGTGTGCGGCGGCTGTTCGATCTCGACAGCCGCCCTGACGTGATCGACGCGCATCTCGGCGAACTCGCGAGCGGCTCGCCGGGCCTGCGTGTCCCCGGCGCGTTCGACGGTGTCGAGATTGCGATCCGTGCGATTGCAGGCGAACGGCTTGCGGCGACGCATGCGGGCGCGCCGGTGCTGGCGCGCATCGCCGAGCGCTTCGGTACATCGATCGAAGGCGCGCCGCCAAGCCTCACGCACGCGCTGCCCTCCGCCGCGACGCTGGCCACCCTGCCGCCTTCCGCGCTTGAAACGATCGGCATCGCACGCGAACCCGCACGGGCGATCGTGTCGCTCGCCCGCGCCGTCGACGACGGCACGCTCTCACTCGAACCGATGGCGCCGCTCGACACGACGCTTGACGCATTGCGCGCGCTGCCCGGTTTCGACGAGCACGCGGTGCAGTACGTCGCGATGCGCGCGATGGCCTGGCCGAATGCGTTCCCGGCCGACGATGCGTGGCTGCCCGCGCGCAGCGAACGCGCCCGTGTGCCATCATCCGCGCCGCATGCGGCGCGCTGGGCGCCGTGGCGCGCGTATGCCGCACTGCACGTGTGGCGCCTTCATGGAGATGTGTTGCGATGACTCCCGCTCACCTGATTCCGAGCCCGCTGGGCGACATCGCCGTGCGCATCGAGGACGATGCGCTGACGGGCCTCTACTTCGTCGGCCAGAAATACTTCCCGCCGGTTGCGATCGTGACCGAGCCAGACGCGCTCGCGATGTCGCCGCTCGCGCGCAAGGTCGCGGAAGAAGTCGCCGAGTACTTCACCGGCACGCGCGAGACGTTCTCGGTGCCGATTCACCTGCGAGGCACCGCGTTTCAACGACGGGTATGGAAGGAACTGCTCGCGATTCCGTTCGGCGAACTCGTCACATACGGCGACATCACCGAGCGCGTCGGGTTGCCGATGAGCGGCGCGCGCGCCGTGGGCGGTGCTGTCGGCCGCAACCCGGTGTCGATCATGGTGCCGTGCCATCGCGTGGTCGGCGCATCGGGCAGCCTCACCGGCTATGCGGGCGGCATCGATCGCAAGCGCGCGCTGCTGTCGCTCGAAGGCGCGGGGTTCGAGCGCGGCGCCCACCATCCGGTACAGCAGGCGCTCGCGTTTTGAATGTCGACGTGCCGCCGCATCACGCGTTCAGCACGGGCCGGCGCGCCTCACGCTTCGCATACGCGCCGGGCGTCAGCTGGAATTTCGCCTGGAACAGCGCGATGAACGACGACGTCGAGTCGTAGCCCAGTTGCGCGGCCACCGCGCCGATCGGCTCGCCCGCATCGAGCAGCGGCAGCGCCGCCAGCAGCCGCACCGCCTGCCGCCATTCGGTAAACGACAGCCCCGTGTCCTGCCGGAACAGCCGCGACAGCGTGCGTCGCGTCGCGCCGACCTGATGGCCCCATTCGTCGAGATTGCGCGTATCGCCCGGATACGCATGCAACGCGCGCGCGATTTTCAGCAGACGCGGATCGCGCGGCAGCGGCACCGTCAGCGGCGCCTGCCGCATCCGTGCGATCCGGTCGGCGATCAGGCAAACGAGCGCACCGTCCGGCCCCGCCTCGTCGTAGTTCACCGGCAATTCGGCCGTCGCGAGCACCAGCTCGCGCAGCAGCGGCGTCATGCAGAGGATCGCGCAATCGTCGTGCACGTCGTCGCGCGCGATCGCCGCATCGAGATACAGGCTGTGGAACGCGACGCAATCGCGCGTCGACACCGCATGCGGCACGTGCGGCGGAATCCACATCGCATAGTGCGGCGGCAGCAGGTGCCGGCCCGACGGCGTCGACACCTCGAGCACCCCGCTCGTCGCATACATCAGCTGCGCCCACGGATGACTGTGCGCGTCGATGCTCACGTTGCCGGGAATCCCGAACGCGCGCACATACAGCGGCCTCGGCAGGCGTGCCATCGGCGGCACCGCGTAAGGGTCACCCGATTGTCCCGCCAGCACCATAAGACGTCCTCCGAAGGTCATTGAACGAACGAGCGTGATGCTACCGTGGCAGCTCTTCCTTCACACGGCTTCCGTTCATGAGCGCTCATACCCGCACCACCCGCAAGACCGTCACCGCGATCCGTTCGACCAAGGGCATCGGCAGCCTCGTGTCGCTGACCGCGTATTCCGCGCCGATGGCGAAGCTCGTCGACGAGGTGGCCGACGTGATCATCGTCGGCGACTCCGTCGGCATGGTGCTGTACGGGATGCCCGATACGCTGCGCGTCACGCTCGACATGATGATTGCACACGGCGCGGCCGTCGTCCGCGGCGCCGCGCAGGCATGCGTCGTCGTCGATCTGCCGTTCTCGACGTACCAGGAATCGCCCGCGCAGGCGTATCGCTCCGCCGCGCGTCTGCTCGCCGAAACCGGCGCGCAAGCCGTGAAGCTCGAAGGCGGCAGCGAGATGGGCGACACGATCCGCTTCCTGACCGAGCGTGGCATTCCGGTGATGGCGCACGTCGGCCTCATGCCGCAGCAAGCCAACGCGACCGGCGGCTTCCGCGCGCAGGGGATGGACCCGCGCTCGGCCGCGCAGGTGTTCGATGCCGCGTGTTCGGCCGAACGGGCCGGCGCGTTCAGCGTCGTCATCGAAGGGACGGCCGAAGCGCTCGCGCGCCATATCACCGACACGCTGACGATCCCGACGATCGGCATCGGCGCATCGCCCGCGTGCGACGGACAGGTGCTCGTGACCGAGGACATGATCGGCGCATTCGATGCGTACACGCCGCGCTTCGTGAAGCGCTATGCCGATGCGAATGCGGTGATGCGCGATGCGATGCGTCAGTACGCGCACGACGTGCGGCAGCGTGTGTTTCCGGAGCCGGCGCATTGCTTCGGGTATGGCAAGCCGCTGCAACTCGTGGGCGCGGCTGACGCGGCTGCGTGATGACGTGATGACGTCGCGCAGGCATTCGCGAACGCATCGCGGATGATCGCGCGATCACCTCACGCGCGCTTGCGCATCGCGTGCGTGACTCGCGCGTTCGCTTCGAACTTCGCGCGATGCGTCGAGAAGAACGTCCGCACGTTGCGGACGTTCGATGCGCCGGTGAACAGCCGTCGCGCGAATTCGTCGTATTCGGCGACGTCGGCCAGATCGGCCACCACCACGAAATCCGGCCCCGGCGACACGCGATAGCACTGCGTGACGGCCGGCTCCGCGCATACGTACGTTTCGAACGCGTCGTAGTCTTCGGCCGTCTGCCGGTCGAGGCTGATCTCGATCAGCGCGGTGACGGCCGTGCCGATCGCCACCGGATCGAGCACCGCGACCTGCCTGCGGATCACGCCGGCCTCCGTCAGCCGGCGCACGCGGCGCATGCAGGTGGGCGGCGACGACAGCGCGCGCTCGGCCAGTTGCAGGTTCGATACCGACGCGTCGTCCTGCAGGATTGCGAGGATGCGCAGGTCGAGATCGTCGAGGGTAATGCCGGCCATCGGCGGCTCCTTCCGGTCAGGGCGTGAAATTTAATTTCAATATGATAGACGATCTGCCATCTGTTTCATTTTTTGTCGTATTTTGAAATTTAATTCCATTTGGCTCGCCCTACCATCGCTCTCACTGATCCAGACAGGACATTTACGGAGCGCGATATGTGTGGAATTGTCGGGGCGGTTGCCCAGCGGGACATCCTGCCGAACCTGGTCGACGGCCTGAAGCGGCTCGAATACCGCGGCTACGATTCGTGCGGCGTCGTGGTCTACCGCGACCGGGCGCTGGCGCGCGCCCGCAGCGTCGACCGCGTGGCCAACCTGCAGCGCGAGATCGCCGAACAGGCGCTGTCGGGTTACACCGGCATCGCGCATACGCGCTGGGCCACGCACGGCGCGCCCGTCACGCTCAACGCGCATCCGCACTTCTCCCCGAGCGACGCCAATGCGCGCATCGCGCTGTCGCATAACGGGATCATCGAGAACTGCGATCAACTGCGCGCGGAATTGCAGGCGCATGGCTACGTGTTCGCGAGCCAGACCGACAGCGAGGCGATCGCGCACCTGATCGATCATCTTTACGACGGCGACCTGTTCGATGCGGTCCGGCGCGCGGTCGCGCGACTGCGCGGCAGCTATGCGATCGCGGTGATGTGCCGCGACGAGCCGCACCGGATCGTCGGTGCGCGTGATGGCATGCCGCTCGTGGTTGGCGTCGGCGAAGGCGAGAATTTTCTGGCGTCGGATGCGATTGCGCTGTCGGGCATTACCGATCGCATCGCTTACCTCGAGAACGGCGATGTTGCCGATATCCAGTTGCATCGCTACTGGATCGTCGATGCGGCCGGCCAGCGTGTCGAGCGCGCCGTGCAGCGGGTCGCCGCGCATAGCGGTGCAGCCGATCTCGGGTCGTATCGCTACTACATGCAGAAGGAGATCTTCGAGCAGCCGCAAGCGGTGGCCGATACGTTGCTCGATGTTTCATCGATCATGCCGGAGTCGTTTGGTGATGGCGCTTGGCGGGTTTTCAACGACGTCGATTCGGTGTTGTTGCTCGCGTGTGGCGGTAGTTATCACGCGGCCCTCACGGCGAAGTACTGGATCGAGAGCATCGCCAAGTTGCCGGCCAGCGTGGAAATCGCCAGCGAGTTTCGGTATCGCGACAGTGTGCCGAATCCGCGCACGCTCGTTGTCGCGGTGTCGCAGAGTGGCGAGACGGCTGATGTGCTCGGGGCGGTGCATGTCGCGAAGCGCAGCGGGATGATGCATACGCTCGCGATCTGCAACGTCGCGACGAGCGCGTTGATGCGTGAATGTGCGCTGCAGTTCGTCACGCGTGCGGGCGTCGAAATCGGGGTGGCTTCGACGAAGGCCTTTACGACGCAGCTCGTTGCGTTGTTTCTGCTGACGTTGTCGCTGGCGCAGGTGCGCGGGCGGTTGAGCGACGACGAGGAGAAGGAGCATCTGCGTGCGCTGCGGCATCTGCCCGATGCGATGTCGAAAGTGCTCGCGCTCGAACCGCAGATCATGGCCTGGTCGGAACTGCTCGCACGGCGCGACAACATGCTGTTTCTCGGGCGCGGGATGCATTATCCGATCGCGCTCGAAGGCGCGCTGAAGATGAAGGAGATTTCGTATATTCACGCGGAGGCTTATCCCGCCGGAGAGCTGAAGCATGGGCCGCTGGCGCTGGTGAGTAACGAAATGCCGGTGATTGCGGTTGCGCCCAATGACATGCTGCTTGAAAAGCTCCGGTCGAACATGCATGAGGTCAGTGCGCGGAATGGGCGGCTTTTTGTGTTCGCGGATGTGGACTGCGGACTCGTGCCGAGTGAAGGGATCGAGGTGATTCGACTCAACGAGTACTACGGGCCGCTTTCGCCGATTCTGCATACGGTGCCGATGCAACTGCTCGCGTATCACGCTGCGCTGGCGCGAGGGACGGATATCGATAAGCCAAGGAATCTGGCGAAATCGGTGACGGTGGAGTGAGGGTGGACCTATCCGGGGCCTAAGGTCCCTGGGTTTTCCTGTACATACCTCCGGCACATTTCAAAGCCTCGGATTTCGTCCGACAGAACTCCTCGGACACGGTAGACGAGTCGATAGCTGACGAGCAGCTTGTCCGAGAGTGGCAGGTAGTTGAGCATTGGCCGTAGAGGTCTGTTTTTTGTACCACAAACGGCCAATCTTTATAAATCAATAGGTTACGATGACTCCCAGAGGTGTTCTGGCCCGCTTGGCCGCTGAGCCCACGTCTCCGCCCGAATCTTCCCCCGCCAGCTTGCGGATATCGCGCGTCAAGCGAGCCTGATCAAGATACCCGAGCGGGCATGAGCCAGTTCCGCGAGATCAACCGGCTCGCCGCCGGCGAGCCAACCGATGGACTCATGCAACCGGTATCGACAGATCACCCGCTTCGGCATCACGCCCACATCGCTGGAAAAACGCTGCTGCAGCGTGCGCACGCTCAACCCCGCGCGCCCGAAATGTTCCGTTGCGGCACCCCTTCAACGGCGCAAAACCTCGCGCAAGCAACCCACTACTTCGAGAAACTCAGCTTCTTCAACAACACCGCCCCACTCGCCCGACTCACGAGCGAAATGGATTCGATATCCAGATGCAACCTCGACGTCCTCGTCGTGATGTCGGTCGGCTCGTCGTTGTTCGGCTCGGCGTGCTCGATGTGTTCGGTCAGATACGGCCGGACCAGGCGCCCGGAAAGAGCGAACGCGAACCCGCCCTGCGCTTGCGCGTACGCAGCGGGTGACAGCTTCACGCTGCCGCGCACGGTGGACTTCCCGCCTTTTCCGGGATCGAGTTCGATGATGTCGATCTGCTGGATATAGCCTTTTGCCTTCGCCTCGGGTGCGATCACCAGCCCTCGCCCTCGCGGCCCGGTAATGACCTTTCTGAGCAGGATGCCTGTCCGGCCTTCGCCGTCGGGGTCGACCAGGTCGACGTTCACCTTCAACAGATGCTTCTGCGACTGATATCGCAGCCCGTACGACACCGGCACCAGGAAAGTGACCTCACGATCCAGGTTGACCGCGGTCAGGTCGGCGTCCTGGCCATGCTTGTCGGCCACGCCGGGGATCAGGCCGCGGACGCGCTCGCTCAGGGACGGGGACGCGCTTTTGACGTGCAGCTTCTCCAGTGCTTCCCGAATCGCAACCGGATCGTCGCCGACGATCGGCCGCGTAAGCGACGTGTTGGCCGAAACGGCCGGCGCGACGCTCGCCGTTTCATTGATATTGTCGGCCGCTGCACGCGCCGCGACCGGGGCCAGCATGATCGCCACGGCGACGACGCACGCGATACTCCGACAGCCCAACATGGATCTCCGGTGAAACACGACACACTCCTGATTTTCTGGCGAATCGGTCGACGATGAAATCGGCAGGATCAAACGATCGGTAACGGTCCAACTGTTCGTATTCACCGATCGCCTGCGCGACCCATCATAGGTTCATTGTCAGTTCGGCGGCAGGCCGGTGCGCCACACTATCGTATTGCCCAGGCTACAACAATCCACGACAAACGAGCAGCGGCAAGATAGTCCGGTGTCGAGCGAACCGGGAGTGTCAGCGTTTCCGTATTCAAGGCGGGTCGAGATTCACGCGGAGCGTCGAACGAATCGATCCTCGCCGAGGATCGCGAACGGGTTCATCGCCGTCTTCCGGTCATGCGCGGCACGCCCGCGATGGCGACAGGCGGTTTCATCGCCCTTCCCCGAATGATGACTCGTGTCACGAATCATGTTGCCATCGCCATGCATTGCAGGCTCAGCCTTCTGACGAATGCATCGACACGTCGCCGACGACCACGCCTCTCAGCCCCTCCCGCAACGCCGTCACGTTGTCTGCCCCGTTCAGTTGCTCGAACTCCCGTTGCGCCTCCTGCCAGAGCGGGGCCGCCCTGTCGTGCAGGCGCCGCCCTTCCTCGGTAAGCTCGATCAGGCGGCTTCGGCCGTCCGTGGGCGACGGCTTGATCGTGACGAAGCCGTCGCGTTCCAGGAAGCCAACCATTTTCCCCATCGCGGTTCGTTCGATATCGAGCCGTTCGGCAAGGGCGTTGACCGGGGTACTTCCCACCTCGTTCAGGGCGGCCAGCGTGAGGAATTGCGTGATGCGCAGGCCCGCGGGCTCGAGATGGCTATCGTAGAGTCGGGAGATCTGCCTGCTCGCCTTCCTCACGGCGAAGCAGTTGCATTGATCGATTCCAAGCGGCTGGTTGACCGGCAACATCTGTTCTACTCCTGGTTTCGGTTGATCGCGCAAACGCCAAGCGTACGTCACGCGAAGGCGCAGCGGTATCTTTCGATGAAAACCGGCAGCGGTGGCGTACGACGATCCACGCACCGCATGTCTCGCCGCCGCGACCGCCCCGTGTCATCTGCGGCATTCAAAGCCCTGCCGGCGGCGTGATGTAGCCGGGTATCTCGGCCGCAAGCGTACGCTTCAGCAACGCGGTCCCCTTGTCGGCCATCACCTCGCTCTTGCCGAGGGCGAGCGCGTCGTAGGTCTGTCGCACAACGTCCTCCGGGCTGGCCTTGGGCACGTCGATGCCGTGGGTCAGGTCGGTATCCACGAACCCGACGTGCAGGCCGAGAACCTGAATGCCGCGCTCGTGCAGAGACAGGCGAAGCTGGTTCGTGTAACTCCACGCGGCGGCCTTCGACGCAGCATACGGCGTCAGATAGGGCCGCGGAAGCCACACGATGTCGGACAGCACGTTGATGATGGCGGCATGCGGCTGGGCCGCCAAAATCGGCTCGAAGGCCTGTGTGACGCGCACCACGCCGTAGTAGTTCGTATCGAACATGCGGGCGGATTGCGCTTCCATGTCGGCCGCCAGCGGCCCGTCGATCAGCGCGGCAATCCCCGCGTTGTTGACCAGCAGCGTCGTATCGGTCGCCAGTTTCGCGGCCTCGGCGATCGACGCCGGATCCGTGACATCGATCCTGACCGGCACGACGCCCGGCTCGTCGAAACCGCTCGTGTTGCGCATGCCCGCATAGACTTTCGCCGCCCCGCGACGACGCGCCTCTCGCGCAAAAGCCAGACCCAGACCGCGATTGGCACCGGTGATGAAGACGGTGGCGTTCTTGATATCCATCACATGCTCCTGTTTCAAACGCCGCATGCTGGAGGCGAGTCGACTCCCGCCGCCTGCCTGCGCGTGCTCGGTTCAAAGAAAGAGGTTTTCCGGCAACTGCTTCGAGAGCGCCCCACGCAGATGGGTGGCGAGCGTCAGTACGGCGCCAAGCGGGCTCATCCGCACGCTGACGCGCGGCACCGATCCGTCGGCGTTGCGATCGACGACAACGACCGCGCTCAACTTCTCGCCGCTCGTCAGGACAGCGTCGTATTCCAGAAAAAGCCGCGAGCCGACGGTTTGAAGAAACGTGGGCGTCTGGGACGCGTAGAAGGTTCCGACGGCGTCGACGGCGAGCCGGATGTCGTCGCGTCCGATGACGGGACCACGCAACACCGAACTGATCAGTTCCGCATCGGCCGTCAGATCGTCGAGAAACGGGTGACGCTCGTTTTGATTGAATGACATGTTCAACCCTCGATTCGTTTTATGGATGGGTTCACGCGAATGCGGACCGATTCCTGGCGACAAACGCCTGGACCGACAGCGGCGGCGTCCCGGTGATTGTCTCGACGACATCATTGGTGCCCGAAAAAATGCCGTCGCGGTAGTTCTGCGCGACCTCGACCAGATGCTGCGTGAGGAACGGCGGAAACTTGTAAAGGGTTTCCATCTTGATTCGGAATGCCTCGATGGAAGTCGGCGCGTATTCGATCTGGGTGCCGAGCACCTCGCTCATCGCGGCCGCGATCTCGACATGGTTCATCTCGACGGGGCCGTGGAGCGTGTAGACCTTGCCCTCGTGACCTGCGGGGTTGGCGAGGAGATGCGCGATGACGCGCCCCTGATCGTCGGAAGCGATCGGCGCGTGACGGCCGTTGCCAAACGGAAATTCGATCTTCCCCGTGGCCCGGATTTCCTTTGCAAAATGCGGATAGACGAGCCAATCGGCGAAGAAGGTTGGGCGCAAATGCGTCGTCGCGACACCTGACCAATCAAAGACCCGTTCGGAAACCCAGTGATCCTGTGCCGCGTGGCTCGCCGACTCACGGCGCGCGGAAATCTGCGACATGTTGACGATCGCCGAGACGCCCGCTTCCTTGGCTGCCTGCGCGAAATAGGCCGCGGCCCCGATGATTCCCGGCGCGATCGGATAAAGGAAATAGGCCGACCGGATACCTTCCATCGCTGCCCGGATGGCGTCGATGTCGGTGAAGTCCCCGACCGCGATATCGACACCGCGCCGCCGCAGCGCGGCCGCCCGGTCGTCATCCGTGCGCACATATGCCCGCACGCGCTTGCCCAGCTTGAGCAGTTCGTCAATGGCAAACCCTCCGGTCCGCCCGGTTGCACCACTCACAAGAATCTCGGCTTCATTCATCGCTTCGCTCCGTTCGAAAATGAGAGCATATGCTCCCTTAAGGCAAAGATAGGAGCATGTGCTCGCATTGTCAAGTTTTTCTGGTTGCGTGCATGCCGGGGAACGCCGAGGAACGACTCACTCGATTCAGCGGGTGGCATTTCGGGGACGAGCGCACAGCTTGAAATGGCCGAACGGAGTCAGCCGATCTGACGCTGCCGGTTTGATCTGGTCCTATCTTTGACCCGGGAGGGGATCATTGCCAGGCCGCTTCGCGCCGATACGGCGACGACGGGAATCCATCGTCTGACGGCCACTCTCCGGTGAATTTCAGGAGGCAGCCGACCCGGCTCGCACGAAGTGATGCTCCACCCTCGTGCGCAGCACGCCCTCGAGCGCGGCCAGTCGTTCACGCAGCCGCACCGCCTGCCCTTCCGTCATTTCCCCGAGAACGATCTTTTGCTCGAGAACGTCACCACAGCGGGTGATGGCCCAACGGTCGACCGTGGCGGTTTCACCTTCGAGCACGGCAGCCGCGGTCGAGACAATGCCCGGATTCCGTCTCGACACGAGATGAACCGTATGCGTCAGCGTGAAACCAGGGAGGTAGCGTGACCAGTCTTCACAGACTGCGGGGCGGAAGGCAGAGGTATCTTGACGCATGGTTGCTCCGGATGAGTGGTTATCGAACCGGTGCCAGCCATGCTGCTCCCGTTTCGTTGCCGTAAATCGGCCGCATCGCCTCAGAGGCGTCCACCTTGCCCGGGAGGGCAGGTTGGCGTCGGAGAATCCGACTCTGGATGCTTGACTTCTTACGTTCGACATTCCGAACGCGGATTCATTATACCGAAAAACTGACGGTGGACAAGAAGGGGCGGGAGAGAGGCATTTCTGTCGGATGGTGCCGTCGATCCGGCCCGCGGACCGGAGGAGTCTTCGCGGCCTGTCAACTACTTGAGAAGGGCCAAATGTCCTTGCTGAAGCCAGCCACTGGTGAGTTCCGTGTATCGGCGCGCTATGTCACTCCATTCTGTTGCCTATTGCACAACGAACGTTGTTCAATCCACAACAGCCTTGGGTATGGGCGTCAAGAGGCCTGTCTGCAGGTGTTGGCTGGGTTCCGGTACACGGTGGCCAAGTCCATCGTGGAAGTGCATGAGTAAGTCGATGGGCCCGCCGCCTACGGGGCAATTCACCACATCAGCCCGCGTGCAACGCCACGGGCAACTCGACGGCGAGCTTTGCCCCTCACGCAATGTACTTGTTCTTGATCCGAATATCCCGCCCCTGAAACGGCCCAGTATCGTGGTCATGCACATGCACGATCACCTGCTTCGGATCGAACAACCGCGACACCTCGCGAAAATCCTGATTCACGCGTTTCATGCCTTCGAACATCTCGCCGTGCAGCACCGCATCGTCGAGCTGCACCGCCCCATTCCCCAAAGCCCGCTCAAGATGGACATGCAGAAAGCTCGTCAACTGCGCATCCTCGGTCGTAGCGAGCTGGAACGTACTGACCGCGTCATGCAGCATCGGCGAAGCGGACAGAACCTGTTCGATATCCGACGGGAACACTTTCGCGCCGTAGAACGGCACGCTCGAATCGTTGCGCCCGTACACAAACAAAAACGGAAAATGGCTGGTGCGCGATGCGAAGTCCGTCAGGCGCATGCCATGTGCCGACAGACGCTTGTTCAGCTCGCGGAATGTATACGTCCCACCCGAGTCGCGAATGTTGTAACGGATCTTCGGCGCCGCACCGGACTGCCGCCCGATCGTCACCAGCAGTTCACCGTCCTCATTCGTCTCGATCACGTAGTCGAGCGCGTTGTACTGGAAGATCATCGGCGGCGAATCGCGCCCGAACAGTTCGCGGCACAACTCGGGGCGACTCAGCAACGCACGCCGCAAGCCGATCGTCGTCGGCGTCTCGACACCGATGTTGATCTCGAGGTCCGACGCGCCATACGACGAGATCACCGTGCTCGCCTTGCGCAGCAGATGGTCGCGCAACGCTTCCGACACCCCTTCCCCGCCGACGATGAAATCGATGTGATACGGCGTCAGGTCGAGATCGCATTCGTCGACCACCGAGCGAATAAACGGCGGGTAGCCGAAGATCAGGTACTGGTACTTCGGCCCGAACAGCTTCAGCGTGTTGATCAGCTTGGCCTTGTCCGGGCCGATCGACTTCATGATGCCGACGTCGACGAGCGACATCGATACGTTCATGCCTGTCGCCCACGGCCCGAGCGCAAAGCAGTTCAACAACATCTTGCCGGAGTCGCGAAACACCAGCTGATAGTTCAGCTGCAGGATGCGTTTGACGTCGCTGCGCTCTGCCGCACTGCGCACCCAGTTGTTCGGCTGGCCGGTCGACCCCGATGATTCGTCGATGACGACACCCGATTTCGGAATCGCACCACCGTAACAGCGCTGCTCGATCGAATAGCGCTTGATGTAATTCTCCTTGGTCATGGCGGGCAGATCCGACAGCCGCCATTTGCCGCTGGCCTTGTAGCCTTCGGCCTTCAGGAACTCGACGTACGCAGGGCACGACGTGCTCGCCTTGAGGAAGGCGACGCGGGCGCGCATGCGGCCGACATAAGCCAGATAGGGCTGAAAGATCGGCGCGTTGAGGAATATGTAGAGACGGCCGTCGACGCTGATCACGCGACGAAGGAACCAGAGCGTCCAGAGAATGGCTTCGAGAAAGAGACGAAGGAGCGTGTTCATGCGGATCTCGGCGAGTAGGACGGAACCGGCGCGTCGACGAGGATGTCGGCAAGTGCCCTGCGTTGGCTCTGCGGCGGCGTACGCGAGTACCCGACCTTGAACACGAGCCATGCCCGGTCGACCCCGGTATGTGTGCTGAACCACGCGGCGGCGTTGGGGTTCGTGACCAGGTTGCCGTACGGATGCAGGTACAGGCCGAGACTCGTCAAAGCCAGCCAGAAGCGGAGCAGGAAACGGCCCGACTCGATTGCATTCTCCGGGTTGAAGAAATCGCCACTCAACACGCCGATCGCGGGCACGTGTCCCAGTTGCGATCGATACCGACGTTTGAAATAGAAGCGCGTCGGCTTGAACATCAGGATTTTCGACAGTCGCGCGGACATCCAGAATTCCGCCCGCGACAGGTTCATGCAGCGCCAGTCGAGACCGTCGCGATGGCGAGCGGTCGAGCTTTCCGTGAAGCGAAACCAGGCAGTGATTTCGTCGTGGTAGTCCGCGACGTTCATGTCATGGAACACGGCGTCGATGTTCGTCGCGATGATCGGCTCGATCAGTTCCGCGCCCGACAGGTGCGTATATCGATGCCCCCATTCGTCGGCCAACGCCGCCAATTGCGCGACGGCCGCGTCCGGTACGGGTGTCGGATCCATCGAAACGCGGGATGTACGGCGGGCCAGCATCAGTGCGGACGGGTCGTCGCGCGAACCGTCCGCGTTGGCATTCGCGACGAGTCGCAACGCGGCGAACGGAATCAACGCTGGCGGCGTAGGCCGGGACAGTGCGGCAGCGAATTCCTGCACCGGGCGATGCAGTTGCCATTCGACACGCAAGCGGTGCGGTGCCGCGAGCAGATCGATCGCGTCGATGAACATGCCCATCGCGGACAGCAGAAACGAACCTGTCGTGTCTTCCTTGGGCAGCGTGCGCGTGCCGTCGATGAACAGCTCGGCGTAATCGTCCGAAATCAATTGCACGCGCCACGGCTGAACGTTGTGCGGTGACGGTGCATGTCGGGCCACGGACAGGATCGTGTGCCAGACAGTAAAGGCTTGGGTGGGAATCCCCGGCATATTTCGTGGCTTCCTTGTTGTTGTGCGGCTGATTGCCGTTATGAAGCGAGAACCGGCCCCTCTCAAGACCGGGTGAAGCTGTGCGCATCTTACATGAGGGCCGGGGGTTGCCTAATCTAGCGGCGTAGAAGGACTATGCCGAAAACATCGGCGTAGAAAGTGACACCGTCGGCCGTCACCGAAGCGGAGCGCGAACAAGGGGAAGCACTGCTGCCCCCTGCCATCGAGCCATCTCCAAGAAAGGTTGGGTAGCTCATCAAGGGTGGCGAGCGTCAAACAGAATCCCTCGTGTCCCCTAACGCTCAAGGCATTAACCGAGGTGGGAACGAGACCATCGACCTATGCTTCTCCAGATCACTATGTGTTGCTCCAGCTTCGAACACGAACCTCGGAAAAGCCCTCCTTCGACCGCGCGGCCCCCCCGATCCGGCCCTTGTACTGCGTGAACCCCGCCCCGCTCGACAACCGCTCAGACTAAAACCACACGCTGAACCGCGTCCCCGTGACCAGCACATCGACCGTCAGTTTCCATTGATGCGCCACCGCAATCTCCTTGCAGATCGCCAGCCCGAGACCGGCACCGTCATACCTTGAATCCGGCGCCCGCCAATATCGGTCGAAGAGCAGCGGGACATGCTCCCGCTGAATGCCCGGCCCCTCGTCGTCGACGTGAATCGCCGCATCGAGTACGGTCAGCACGACCACGCCCGCCGTGGGCGACGCATTGATCGCGTTCTCGAGAATGTTCTTGAGCAGGATGAAGAGCGCCCCGCCGTCGGCCCGGATGGGCGCCGCGGAGTCGCGCGCTTCGATATGGAGCTTCACCTGCTTCGCATCGGCCTTGCCGGCCAGCAAGCCAACGGCGTCTCGCGCGACTTCGACGCTGTTCACGTCGTCGAAGCTGAAGTTCTGCGCTTCGCTGACTTCCGCCAGGTGCAGCAACTGCTTGACCTGCCGAGCCATCAGGTCGATCTCGCGAAGCAGAAGCGCCTTGTGCCGGATGTCGGGCTGCAGTTCGATC
The DNA here is from genome assembly GCF_002223205.1 of Burkholderia sp. AU27893. NCBI lineage: Bacteria > Pseudomonadati > Pseudomonadota > Betaproteobacteria > Burkholderiales > Burkholderiaceae > Burkholderia > Burkholderia sp. AU27893. Next base: position 2,347,251 of record NZ_NKFD01000004.1, read on the forward strand.
TGGCCTCTGACCAGCGTGAGCGGTGTCTGCAACTCATGCGCGGCGTCGGCCAGAAACCGCTGCTGAACGGCGAAGCCATTCTCGAGTCGCGTCAACGCATCGTTGAACGCATCGATCAGCGGCTTGATCTCGCTCGGAATCCCGTCCGACGACAGTCGCGTCTTCAGGTTGTGCGGCTCGATTCCGCTCGCGGCACGCGACACCTCTCGCAACGGCTTCAACACGTGGCTGATCGTCAGTGGAAGCGTCAGCCCGAAAATGATGGTCGCGATGAGCAGCACATAGCCGACGGTCTTCGGGATCGGCTCGATCTTCGACACGACAAGCGCGTCCATAAGCTGCCTGCTTTGCGCAACCTGCACGTAATAATCGACGCCTCCTTTCGACATGCGTCGTGTGGCGACGGCATATACGTTGCCGTCGATCGTGGCGGGCACCACCTTGCCCGCCGCCTTCGCGAGGTCTTCCGTCAGCCACGGCCGGCCCCCGTTCGACGGCGTCGACGCCAGCAACAGCCGCCCCGTCGAATCGAGCACGCGATACTTCACCTCGCTCGACAAGAGCCGGAACATCAGCGCCGGACGGCCGTCCAGTTGCACGGATACCGGACGCCCGGCGTCGTCGAAGCTCAAACCGGTCACGACGTGACCGACGATCTCCATCTGCTGTCGCCGCCCGAGGAACGCCGGATAGCGATCGAGGGCATACACGGCGAGCGCAGACAGCAGCGCCAGGCTGATGGCGAACGCCCCGACGTTGGTCATCCACAGACGCGTCGACAGGCGTCGAATCCAATGATCGAACATGGTCGCTTCCTTACCCTGAAGCTGAAGCTGAAGCGGCAACGAGCAAGACGCGGCGCAGCGTCATGCGTCCCGCAGCGCGAAACCGGCACCGCGAATATTGGTCAGCCGCGTCGTTGCGCCGATCGCCGCCAGCTTCTTGCGCAAGCGATGCACGGTCACCTCGAGCGCGTTCGGCGTGACCGCCTCCCCGAGCCCCCACGCGGCATGCTCGAGTATCGAATGCCGTACCGTCCGGCCCGCGGCTTCCATCAGGCACAGCATGACCTGCAACTCGGCCGGCGCAAGCGGTATCGTCCGGTCGCCACAGCACATCGCGCGCTGTGGCGGGTCGACCGTCACATCCGCGAACGATGCGACGAGCGTCGTCAGCAGCGCCGGGCGCCGCATCAGCGTGCGTACGCGGGCGACGAGTTCGCTCATTTCGAACGGCTTGGTCACATAGTCGTCGGCCCCGCTTTCGAGTCCGTCGATGCGGTCGTGCAACGCATCGCGTGCGGTCAGCATCAGGCAAGGCATCATGCGCCCCGCCGCGCGCAGCGTCCGCAAGAACGCCAGGCCATCGCCGTCGGGCAATCCGCGGTCGACGATCAGCAGTGCGTAGTCGGCCCGGTCGACACCGTAGGCGGCTTCACGGAGATTGCCGAAGCGGTCGGATTCGATCCCCGCTGCGGCCAACGCCTGGCTCAACATGCCGGCCAGGCGCTCATGATCCTCGACAATCGCAACTCTCGGCATCGCCGCTCTCACTTGAACCGGTACATGTAGCCCACTCTTGCTTCGGGAACGAACCGTCTTCCAACGATCGGACTGTCGGTGATGGCGTCGCCGAGACGCGACACGCCGACGTCCAGAAATATCGTCTGCTGCTTCGTCGGCCGGAAGTCGATGCGCGTGCCGGCCGACACGTTCACCGTCGAACCCGCACTGTAGGCGGCACGATCGGCGCGCGCCTCCGATGGTCGCACGCCGTAATAGTAGTCGACGTATTTGTTGCTCAGCCATTCCGCGCCGACATGCGGCGTGATCGAGAATTGGCCGAACGCAAATGCCTTCTCGAAGCCGATTTTCGCGCGCTCGCCCTTGTTTCCGCCGAACAGGAAAGTGCCCGATAACGTTCCGAACCCGGTGCCCCATGACAGTGCAGGCCCGTACCAGAGTGCGCCCTTGCGATTTTCCATGCCGTTCAGGATCGGTGCGTCGGAGCCTTTGTATCCGTCGAACAGCGAGAACTGGCCGCGAAGCGCGACACTGACGCCGCTCCAGCTCCCGATTTTCAGATCGGCGGTGGTACCGATGACCTGTACCCATTTGTTGTCGAAATAGACCAGCGGAAACGGCAGCACGCGGGTGCTGTCGCCCTTGTAGGTCGATGGCTCGAAGCCGACGCCGGCACCCAGTCCCCAATGCGTCACATTCGTCGCGTTGTTGAGAATGGTCAGCCCCGAATTATCGGGATCGGGCGGGATCATGCCGTCGTCCGCCCAGGCGGAAGCAGACGCAAATGCGAATGAAGCGGCAAGCAGCAGTAACGGACGTTCGCGGCGGAAGGCTGTTTTCACAATCATTTTCCTGGAGTCGACGATCGAAACGGGGGCTACTGTAGGACCAGTCGACTTACCGCTCACTTACCAGGAAAATATCGTCGTGCCGCAAATCCTGCGACGCATATCGGTGACGGAGAATATCGACGCAGGGCGAGCATGGGTCGCCCTGCGCGCTTGAGGAACGGGTGCCACGCCCCGTCAAAACACCGTATGCAACCCCACCCGCGCCACCGTCTGGCTCGCGGAACTCGATGCCCCGTTCGGATCCAGCACGCCATTGACCTGCGCATTCGCGCCGTTGTTCGCGCGCTGATAATCCGCCGACACGTACACCATCGTCCGCTTCGAGAACAGGTACTGAAGCGCCACGCTGAGCTGATGCGCGTGGTTGTTGTTCACCGCTTCATTGCCCTTCATGTACATGTACTTCGCACCGAGCACGACATCGGGCCTCACGTGCCACAGCCCGCCCGCTTCGGCCATCCACACGCCGGCATCGTTGAATGAGTTGTGTACTGTGGTCATCAGCGCATTCGCCGTCACGACACCGAAGTCGTAATGCATCCCGACGCCCCAGTTGCGCACGCTGGTGGACGGCGCGCCGGGCGCGGGGCCGTACTTCTCGTTCGTGTAGGCCGCGCCCACACCGAACGGCCCCATCTCGTAGTTCACCCCGGCGCTGACCGCATTGTCCGCCCCGACCGACCCAGCCACCCCACCAAACGCATACATCGCGCCGCCGGAAAAACCCGACACCGTCGGCGAACTGTATTTGACGGAATTCGCGATCGGTTTGCTACCCGCCGTGCGATCCCAATCGAATGCACCGGTGGGATTGTCCGGAAGCGCGAGATGTTGAAACGGGCCATTGCGAAAGCCGTACAGCCCCGAGATATCCCGCGAAATCGCGTTGTTCTTCGAAAACAGCGAATCCACCATGAAGTCATACTGATTGCCCAGCGTGATACTGCCGAACCGGTTGCTTTCGAGGCCCACGTACGCGTTGCGCCCGAAAATCCCCGTGCCGATGATCGCGCCGTTCGCCATCGAGAACTGGTTCACGAGCGCGAAGATCGCGCGATATCCGCCCCCGAGATCTTCCGTGCCGCGAAAGCCGAAGAGGTTGGGCGCGAATATGCCGTCGTCGAACTTGACGTTCTTTCCGCCGCCCTCGTTGCTGACATACGAGACGCCCGCGTCGATCAGCCCGAACATCGTCACGCTGCTCTGTGCCCATGCGCCCTGCGCCACGGCGAGAATCGCCACTGCTCCAAACCTGAGTTTCATTTTGTCTCCGTCTTTTTTATGAAAAAGCGAGGACACCACCCGCTACGTGGCAGGTGCTCGCTCGGTACCGCACAAGGAATCGCCATCATTCAGGTGTCGATTACCAGACACCCGAAATATGATTAGCTTTACTGATCGATAAAAACGATGGCCATCGCATTGAACGGCACCGCTCGCCCTTCATCAAAACACCTGAATCAAGCGCCTCGATAGACGACCCACGCGGCGGCATCCACGTCGACCGCCACGGCCTCCAGCGCCGATCCCGAGCAAGGCCCGTCGATACACACGCCATCGTCGAACCGGAACAGCGCGCTGTGATGGGCGCACATCAATACCTGCGACCGATAGCAGGAAATGCTCCCCGGCACGAAATCGAGCGGCACCGAGAAATGCGGGCAACGATTCACATAAGCCCACACCTGCTCACCGCGTCGCACGACGATGACGGGGCGCCCGATGCATGCTTCGTCGACGACCCGCGCGCCGCCGTCAGGCACCTCGGCAAACCGGCAGAGTTGTCGTGCGTCCATGATTCACACTCTCTGCTCGGGGTTGCCGAGGCTCCAGTCCCACGGACGCACTTCCACGTGCGAGAACAACCCTTCCTTCACATACGGATCGTTGCCGATGAACTGCATCACTGCCTGAATGTCGTCCGCCTCCACGACGAGCAGCGTGCCGTTCATCGCGTCGCCGTGCGGGTCGAGCGTCGGGCCGCCGAGCCGCACCACCACGCCGTGCTGGTCGGCCGAGCGCAGGTACGTCCGGTGAATCGGCCGCACGCGATCGCGCACGTCGCGCATGCCCGGCTGGTCCGTCGCAAACACCGCAAAAAATCTTGCCATGACGGTCAGCTCCGATCGACGACGAACGCATGAAGAAGCCGCGCGAGGCGCTGCATCGGCGCACGCAAGCGCGGGCTCGGCATGGCGTCGAAGCGGGCGACGGCCGGGTCGGCCAGCGTGGCGTCACCGTCATGGTGGTCAAGGCTCATGGTTGTCTCCGTTGGCGCATGCAGCCGCTCATTGCGGCGCACGCCCTTCCCATGCGCGCTGAAGCAGCGCGCGAATCGCCTCACGCTCGATCGGCCGCGGATTCGCATACGGGTTGCGGCACGCGAGATCGGCCGCTTCGTCGAGGCCGGCCTCCGGCATTCCGATATCGGCGAGCGCCGGCGCGATGCCGAGCCGTGCGTTCAGCGCGAACAGCAGCGGGCCGGCTTCGGCGGCATCGTTCCCGCCCAGCGCGCGCGCCACGCGGCGCAGCGCATCGGGCGCGGCAGCGTGGTTGTAGTGCGCGGTATGCGGCAGCATCGCCGCATGGGTCTGCGCGTGCGGCAGGTTGAAGGTGCCGCCGAGCGTGTGGCACAGCTTGTGATGCAGCGCCATGCCGACTGCGCCCAGGCAGGTTCCCGCAAGCCACGCGCCGTACAGCGCGCGGCTACGCGCGTCGCGGTTCGCTGGATCGCGCACGACCACGGGCAGCGCTTCGCCGAGCGCGCGGATCGATTCTTCCGCCATCAGGCTGATCACCGGGTTCGCATCTTCCGCGTACAGCGCCTCGACGGCATGCGCCATTGCATTGATGCCCGATGCCGCGGAAATGTCCGGCGGCAACGACAACGTCAGCGACGGGTCGTAGAGCACCGTGCGCGGCAGCACGCGCGCGTCGCGCCCGGTGCGCTTCAGCCGGCCTTCCGTGAGCCCGAAGATCGGCGTCATCTCCGAGCCCGCGTAAGTCGTCGGCACGGCCAGGATCGGCAGCACCGATTCGAGCGCAATCGCCTTGCCGAGCCCGATCGTCGACCCGCCGCCGATCGCGACGCAGCAGTCCGCGTCCAGTTCGCCGGCCATCTCGCGCGCCGCGTGTGCGACTTCGATCGGCACGTGCATGACCGCCTGCGCGCAGATGCCGGCCGCACGCTCGCCCAGGATCGCCGCCACACGCTCGGCGAGCGGCCGCTGCTCGGGCGTGGACAGGATCAGCGCGCGGCGGGCGCCGAGCGTCGACAGCTCGTCCGGCAGCCTCGCGAGCGCGCCCCATTCGAACACCACGCGGGACGGCGTGCCCTGATAAACGAAGCGATCCATGGCGAACCTCAGCGCTTGAAGTGCGGCGCCACGTTGCCGTCGACGTTGACCCACACCGAGCGCGCCTCGGTGTAGTCGTGCATCGCCTCGAAGCCCATCTCGCGGCCGTAGCCCGAGTGGCCGACGCCGCCGAACGGGCTGCCCGGATTGACGCGCTTGTAGCAGTTGATCCAGCACATGCCCGCGTTGATCTGCGACGCCATCTTGTGTGCACGGGAAAGATCCTTCGTCCACAGGCCGCTGCCCAATCCGTACTCGGTCGCGTTCGCAATGGCCAGCGCTTCGTCGTCGCTGCCGAAACGCAGCACCGTGACGAACGGGCCGAACACTTCCTCCTGCGCGATACGGTCGGTCGCGCTCCTGGCCTCGATGACCGTCGGGCGCACGTAGTAGCCGTTGGCGAGCGCCGGGTCCTGCGGCGCGCTGCCGCCGGTGAGCACGCGGCCGCCCTGCTCGCGCGCGACATCGACGAACGCCAGCACGCGATCGAGGTGCTGCTTCGACGTCAGCGGCCCCATCTCGGTGTTCGCATCGAGCGGATTGCCGATGCGGATCGACGACGCGAGCGCCACGAAGCGTTCGAGGAACGCATCCGCGATGCGCTCGTGCAGCACGAGACGCGAGCCTGCGATGCACGCCTGCCCCTGGTTGTGGAAGATCGCCCACGCGGCGCCGTTGATGGCCGCGTCGAGATCGGCATCGTCGAACACGATGTTGGCGCCCTTGCCGCCCAGCTCGAGCTGCACGCGCTTCAGGTTGCCCTGCGACGCTTCGACGATCCGCCGGCCGGTGGCCGTCGATCCCGTGAACGCGATCTTGCCGACGCCCGGATGGTCGGCGAGCCGCTGGCCGGCCGTGTGCCCATAGCCGGGCACGATGTTGACGACACCCGCCGGAAACCCGACCTCGGCCATCAGCTCGACGATGCGCAGCGTCGACAGCGGCGTGATTTCCGAAGGCTTGAGCACCACCGTGTTGCCGGCCGCGAGCGCCGGGCCCATCTTCCAGCTCGTGAACATCAGCGGAAAATTCCACGGCACGATCTGGCCGACGACACCGATCGGCGCGCGCTGCACGTAGTTCAGGAAGCCGGTCTCGACAGGAATCACCGAGCCTTGCAGCTTGTCGGCCATGCCGCCGAAATAGCGGAAGCACGCGGCCGTGCGCGGCACGTCGAGCGCACGCGAATCGCGGATCGGGTGGCCGGTGTCCAGCGATTCGAGTTGCGCCAGCTCCTCCGCGTTGGCCTCGATCGCATCAGCCAGACGCAACAGCAAGCGGCCGCGTTCGGCGGCCGGCAGCGCCGACCATTTGGGGAACGCGCGCGTCGCGGCTTCGACGGCCAGGTCGACGTCCGCCGCGGTGGCTGCGGCGATCTTCGTGATGACGGAGCCGTCGTGCGGGTTCAGCACGTCGATCGTGCCGCGGTCGACGGCGTCGACGAAGCGCCCGTCGATGAAAAGTTGGGTTTGCATGAATCGTCCTCGGTGGATGGCGTGAAGCGGAAGCGGAAACCGGCGCGCCGCTCAGAACGCGATCGGATACGGCGCGAGCTCGCCGCTCTCGTAGCGCTGCGGCAGGTTCGGTGTCGCGTTTTCCCAGACCAGCAGCATCGATCGCTTCGTGGAATAGCCCTGGTGCCGGATGTCGGCGGGCATCGCGCAGATGTCGCCGGCGCGCATCGTCACGCGGGCGCGCGGCGCGCCGGTGTTCTTGTCGCCGATGTCCCACACGATTTCGTCGGACAGTTGCAGGAACCATTCGACGCGGTCGTTGCCATGGAACACCGGCAGGATGAATTCCTCGGTGGTCGGGCAGAACAGGCTGCGCCCGCACACCGACGTGACCGACGGATTCCACGTCACGTCCGAACGCGACAGGTACTTGAACAGGTTGAACGCGTGCAGCTCGCCTTCGAAGCCCGGCTCGACGTGCACTTCCGGCTCGTCCTGCGCGACGTCAAGGAACGCGCGGTTGACGGGCAGGTCGTCGCGCAGCGGCGAATCGCCTTCGAGGCCCGGCATGCGGCGCGTCGCGATCCGCGTGCGCTCGATCGCCGCGCCGTTCTCGCCGTGCTTGCGGCCGAACGCGGTGCCCGTTTCCTCGGGGGCCGCGAACGGATCGAAGCCTTCGTTCGTCCAGTCGTGCAGCATCGCCTTGAAGGTCGCCATGATCGTGGGCGTGTCGAAGGTCTCGGTGTAGTCCACGCCGGCGTCCTTCAGGATGCCGTTGAAGGTGCCGGCATACATGTCCACCTTGCCGTAGTGATTGCGCGTGCCGAACACGTGGTCGAAGTTTACCCAGCCGTAGAAGAAGCCCCACGCCACGTCGCGCATCATCGCGCGCAGGAACGCGTCCGCCGGCATCGCGTGCGTGCGGGTCTGGCCTTTCGCGGGCCAGCTGATCTTCACGAAATATTCGTCGCGCTGGAATTCGAATGCGCCGAGCTGGAAGCGGCGGTAGCCGGTGACGGCATCGGCTTCGGTGGCTTGCACCAGATCGGCGGCGAAGCCTGCGGAAGTGTCGAGGGTGTCGAGGGTGGCCATAACGTGTCTCCTGGAAGTGTCGAATGAGGTCGGACGAATCAGTGCAGGCAGATGTCGGCCCACTTCTCCACGGACAGCTCGCCGAGGATGGTCTGCACGAGTGCGACGCCCGGCCGGCTGGCGGTGAAGCGGTATGCGCAGCCGGCCGGCAGCAGCGCCTGATGGCCCTGGCGCAATACGACGTAGCCCATCTTGCGGCCGGCCGGTTGCGTGCCGGCATTCACGGTGCCGCGCCCCGCCTGCGGCGGCGTATCGAGCTTGATGAATTCGATCCGCACTTCGCCATCCATCTGGATCACGAACTCGTCGTGCGCGCACGCGAACCACGGCGACTGGCCGTCGGTTCGCAGCACTTCGATCACGTATTCGAGGTTCTTGCCGGCGACGACCTTTTCGTAAGGGGCCGACTTCGATGCGACCTCGAAGACATTCGAGAACGCGTAGTGTTGAGCGCTGCCGCTGGTGATTTCGATCTCGCCTTTCTTGAAGCTGTCGAGCGAGCCAAAGACGGTGTGGAATGCCGTGTCGGTCATTTCTGTCTCCTGAGTTGAACCGCTTGTTGGATTCCACTCTAGGGGCAAGGCCCACCCGCAACAAGGCACGGGACGGCGACTACGGCATTTGCGTTTCGCGAATAATCCGCGCGCTTCACCGCACCCAGCCACGCTCCAGAAGGGGAACATCCCACGGCGATTCGTCGCCGATGGTTTCCGCGAGGAATTCGACCAGCGCCTTCACTTTCAACGCCTGTCGCTGCGTGGCGGGATAAACCGCGGCAAAGCTCAGCGGCGCGAGCTGGAAGTCGGTGAGGATCGGCACCAGCCGGCCGGCGACAAGCGCCTCGCTCGCCACGAGCGTGGGCAGGCACACGACGCCGCCGCCCGACAGCGCGTACTCGCGCAGCAGGTGCACGGAGTTCGAGCGGATCATGCCCGGCAGCTCCATTTCGACGACCTCGTCGCCGCGCGTCATCGTCCAGCGGTTGCGCGACGGATAGCCTGAATAAAGCGCGGTGGTGTGCTGCAGCAAGTCGCGCGGATGTTGTGGCGCACCATGCGCGGCGAGGTACGCGGGCGACGCGCAAAAGAGGCGCCTGACGGTGAACAACCGCCGTTCGATCAGCGACTCGGAAATCGGCGGAAAGATCTGGAACGCGATGTCGAACCCTTCTTCGACGGGGTCCACGACACGGTCATTGACGATGACGTCAAGCTGGATGCCCGGATAGCGCCGGTTGAATTCCATCAGCGGCGCGCCGAAGTGATCGAGCGCGAAACCGGGCAGCATCTGGATGCGCAGCCGGCCAGTCGGGGTCGCGCGAAGCTCGCGCATCTGGTCGGTCAGCTCGTTGACGCGCCCCACCACCTCCGCGCATTCGCGATAAAACGCCTCGCCCACTTCGGACAGGCGCACGTGGCGCGTGCTGCGATGGAACAGCGGCGCGTTGACGAACTTCTCGAGCTGCTGGATGCGGTTCGTCACGACCGAGCTGGTCACGCCAAGCTGCCGCGCCGCCTCGGCGAAGCTGCTCGCCTCCGCCACCCGGACGAATGCCTCGATGCTCAGGAACCGGTCCATACCGCGCCCTTTTTCGACAGCGAAACCGGCAGTCTACCCGTGCGGATCACGGGCTGTGTCATGCGGGAGGCGTCACTCTGTCACCCAATCGATGTCAATCGCCGATAACGCCGGCCCGCGCATGCGCAGCCCTGCCGCTGTATTGCCTTACCGCGATTGCTCGCCCGCCGCCAGTTCCGGTTGCACGGCCGCCATGCGACGCTGCAGCACGGCCGGCGCGGTTTCCTTCAGCAGCAGGCTGACCACGATACCCAGCATGACCGCGCACATCGGCAGCCACAGAATGTTCTGGATGCCAAAGTGTGCGGCGACGTAGCCGCCCATCGCCGGCGCGATGCCGCCGCCGAAGATCTCGCCGACCCCGACCACCACGCCGATCGACGTCGACACGAGCCCGATGGGCGCGGCCTCGGTCGCCACCGGGCCGGACAGCAGCGACACCAGCCCGAGCGTGAAGAACGACGCGACGAACAGCACGCCGAACAGTGCGAGCGGCTGCGGGCCGAGGCCGCGGAAAATGTAGAGCATCACGGCCGTCCCCGCGAAGCCGACGATGCTCGCGACGCGGCGGCCGACCAGGTCGGACAGGCCCGGCAAGCCGAACTGCCCGAGAAAACCGCCGAAACCGATCGCCGACACGACGAGGCCCATCTTCTGCGTGCCGAGCGCCAGATAGTCGGTCAGGTACAGCGGCAACAGCGCGCCGAGCACGAACACGCCCGTCATCGCGCAGCACAACGCGGCCATCGCGACGAGGATGTTGCGGCTCCTGAGCACGTGGCCGAGCGACGCCGGCGCATGCTCGGACGCGACGGCCTTGGTGACCTTCGGCTCGCGGATCACGAAGAACATGATCGCGCCGAGGATCAGGCCGGGCACGGCGACGAGCGCAAAGACCCAGCGCCACGACACGAAGCCGAGCAGCTGCGTCGCGATGATCGGCGACAGCGCGAGCCCGAACAGCGCGAAGCCGCTTTGCTGCAGGCCGAGGTTCAGCCCGCGCCGCCGCGGATGCGATGCATCGGCCGTCGCGGCGAAACTCGTCGGGCAGAACGAGCCCTCCGCGACGCCCATCAGGCCGCGAATCGCCATCAGCCCGAGCAGGCCGCCCGCGAGCCCCGAGAAGCCCGACAGCAGCGAGAACGCGATGATGGCCGGAATCAGCACCTTGCGGCGGCCGATCTTGTCGGAGATGCCGCCCATCAGCGCCGCGAAGATACCCCACGACAGGCCGAGCACGCCGATGCAGTTGCCGACGTCCTGCGCGTTCAGGTTGAGGTCCTTCATGATCGAAGGGAACAGCGGCGCGATCAGCCAGCGATCGAGGCCGACCAGCCCGAAGCCGAGCGCCAGCAGCGTGACCGCCTTCCATTCGTATGAGGTATCCCACTCGTTTGCTTTCATGTCCGTCTCCGTGGACACAGGTTCGCCTGCGCGCGCCGCAGCGCCTGCGCATGAGCCAGGTCCGATGGTTTTTGTGTGCGACGCGAATCGCGAGGAAGTGCCGGCTGGCGTTCGGGTGCGACGCGTTGGGTTCAATCAGCCGACGTCACCACGATAGGTGCACGGCCGCCAATCGGGTAGGGAACAACCGGCGAACGCGCCATTCGCGAAACGCAAATAATCGCGGGGGGTGCCGGAAATGGTCGACGGGACAGCGCGAAACGAACGGGCGCGGCGTCGGAGTGACGCTCGCTCGCGCGTCACGGGGAATTCCCTCATGGACATCGGGGCATCCGCGCACGGCGCCATTCACGCCATGCATGCACAGAAGCCGACCGCCGGGTAGCGGGGGGCGAAAAATAGGGGCAACCCAAGATGCACCGGACGAGCACCGGCGCAATCCTGTTCCCCCCCTTTCCGACACCACAATGCGCCGCAGTTCATCCAGACATGGGATGGATCTTATTCTTCACACCTTTCATTCAATTTATTTCGACGAAAAATAAATTGATATTCGCCTGCTCAGCAATAAATCCCCATTCAAAACATTCACTCTAATTACAAAACACAAATTTCAATCCATCGAAAAGAATGTCAAATACAGTCTCCCCGAAATAGAAAAACCATCTCTAAATATCAAACCATTTATCGCGGCAAATAAGTTTGATACTCTCCACCGCAAATTTCCCAGAACCTTCTTTTTATTTACCTCAAAGCTCAATTCGAACCAATCCGAATTGAGAACGAAAATAACGAGATTACGGTGATGTCGATAGAAAGTACCTTCCGAAATTTTGCGTCCGGTCTGATGGGCGGCAACAAGCGGCCTGTCGATCTCTATTTCGGGCTGGCGCAACGCACGGTCGGCCATCTGCTGGCGCTCCATCACGCCGATATTCGCGAAGGGTTGATATCGGGGATCGACGGTCACCTGACCTGCGTGTCCACTCACGCTCATCTATCGCCTGCGCTGTTTCTCGGTCTGCCCGTGTCGGTCCGGCTGACGACCGATCGCGGCGGCATACGAACGATCAATGCGATCGTGCGCGACGTGCGGACCGGCCAATCCGACGGTGAACTGACCGTGTACCAGTTGCACGTGTGCGACGCCCTGTCGCTGATGGACCGCCGCACGAACGCCCGCCTGTTCCGATCGTGCAACGTGATCGACATTCTGGCGACGCTGATGAATGAGTGGAAACATCGCAGCCCCGCACTCGCGCAGGCCTTCGATTTCGACCTGTCGGCATTGCGGGCCGAACGCTATCCGGTGCGCGAACTGACACGGCAGGTGAACGAGTCCGACGCGCGCTTCATCCGGCGTCTGCTGCGTCGGGACGGCATCACGGTATTTGCGAAGGCGGGACCGATCGGCGGGGCGAGCGGCATGCCCGATGAACGCCCGGTCCACACCCTCCTGTTTTGCGACGATCCCTATCGCCTGACGGAAGCGCCGGCCGGCACTGTCCGCGTCCATCCTCGCGATGCCGGAGCCGAGCCACGCGACACGGTAACGCTCTTTGCATGCTGCCAAGGCCTGTCGCCCGGCCAAGTCAGCCGTCCATCGTGGGATTACAAGAAAGCCCGTGTAGACGAATCCACGAGCGTCACCGGCATCGATCAGGGCGAGTCGGGAAACGACCTTGCGCGCCTGCTGACCGACGTCGCGATCGACATTCCGCACGTCGGCGATTCGTGGAGCGATCACGATCGCCTCACGCACGACCGGATGCTCGCGCATCAGTTCGAAGCCGTACACCATGAAGGCATCGGCAGCGTGCGCGACCTGCCGGTCGGTCACTGGTTCACGTTGACCGGCGCCCCCGAGCTGGACATGAAGCCCGCCGATCATCGGCAGTTTGTCGTCACGTCGGTTCGGCACGATATCTGGAACAACCTGCCGAAGATGCTGGCAGGTCGCGCCAACGGGCTGTTCACGGCAAGCCGTCACCTGGCGCAAGTCGTTCCGCCGGCGCAGGCCGATGCATCGGAACGAACGGACACGCGCTATGAGAACCGTTTCACGTGCGTGCGACGCGGCGTGCCGCTCACGCCTTCCTACGATCCGCGAATCGATGTGCCGCCGGTCCACCTGCTCACCGGCACGATCGTCGGCACACCGGGAGAGGAAGTGTTCTGCGATGACGCCGGCCGCGTGCGCGTGCAGATTCACGGCTACGACCCGGTCGATCACGCCCACGCGCAAGGCGCCGGAACGACCGGCCTGGCCGGCGACAGTGCGCCGATTCGCGTCGGCGCCAGCCTGGCGGGGAAATACTTCGGCACGCTTTTCCTGCCTCGGGTCGGCATGGAGGTTTTGCTGGGCAGCCTGTCGGGCGATCCGGACCGTCTGGTGATCATCGGAATCCTGAGCAACGGCGCGAACCCGCCCGCGACCTTCAGCGATACCGGTTCGCTACCCGGCAACCGTTACTTGTCCGGGATCAAGACCAAGGAAATCGACGGTCATCGGTACAACCAGCTTCGTCTCGACGATACGCCGTCGCAAATTTCGGCGCAGTTGGCGAGCGAACATGCGCACACCCAATTGAATCTCGGCTATCTGACGCAGCCCCGTCGTGATGGACACGGGAGCGACCGGGGTGAAGGCGCGGAACTGCGCACCGATGCCGCTGCGGCGTTGCGCGCCGCGCGGGGCATGCTGTTGACGACCTATGCGCGCACACACGCCACCGGTGGTCAGCTGGATCGCGACGAACTGATCCGCTTGCTCGACCAGTGCACGGAGTTGTTCAAGTCGCTCGGTGATCATGCCGGCCAGCATGGTGGGCAATCCGCCGACACGGCGGGCCAGGACAACCTCGCCAGCGCATTCCGTCACTGGACACCCGGCGGTTCGGAATCCCGTGCCACGGGGGACGCATCGGCGTTCATGGCGTTCGGCGCGCAAGCGGGGTCGCTGAACGTCACGCCGAAAACGCACGTCATGTATGCGGGCGAGAACATCGATCAGATTGCACAACAACACATGCAGATCACGAGCGGCGAGCGGATCAATCTGCACGCCGGGCATGGCGTCGCGATGTTCGCGCACAGCAACGGCGTATCGGCGATCGCGAATCAGGGGAAAGTCGCCCTTCAATCGCAGAACGACGACACGCAAATCGAGTCCGGCAAAAACATCCGATTGACTGCCGCCGACGGCAAGCTCGCGGGCACGGCAAGCGACGAAGTCGTATTCGTCACGTCCGGCGGCGCGTATCTCAGGCTGCATGGCGGCGATATCGAACTGGGATGCCCCGGCAAGTTCACCGTGAAATCCGATGGCCATGCATGGGATGGCCCCGCCAGCATGAGCGTCGACTTGCCGACATTCGATCAACGTCCGCTCGGACGCGTCCCGAAGCTGATCCGCCCAACGGACGGTCACGCGGCACCGGGGTTCGAAGGACAGATTCGAAAGGCATCGGGAACGCTGTCGGATTTGACGACCGACATGGCCGGGGAACTGCCGGGCGTCGATACCGATCGGTTCGAGAGGCTGGCGGTGCAGTTCACCAAGAAGAATGTTTAACGCAAGCGCAGGACTCCGTATGACTGATTCATCTCTCGATCCTCGACCGGCTGCGGACGCCCGCCCCAACGAGCATGCCGCGAAGACCGACGTGCCCGACGCGGTTGCGCCGCGCCCGGAGCCGCCGCAGATCGTCGTCGGCCGGAGCGACGGGGTCGCGATGTGGACGAAAGGCACTCGGCTGATCTGCCTCAAGCAAATGCCGTTGCCCGGTATCGTCATCTTCGTGCATGGGGTGAATTCCGAAGGTGAATGGTTCGAAGCCGCCGAGCAGGGGCTGTGTGATGGCCTGAATCGCCGGCTCGGGCGGCTGGACGATCAACTCAAGTATCGCGGCATCGATGCCGGGCAGTTGGTGCCTGCGAAGTACACGGAAAGCGTGACGCCGGACGGGTTTTTGAATCCCAAGCTCTGGGCCGGCGACTACATCAAATCCGACCCATCCTTCTCTCCCGTCATTCATTTCCGATGGGGCTATCGGGCGACCGCCGCCGAGCTGAAAGAGTATGGCGACAAGATCTTTCTGAACGAGAAGGACTACTGGGGCGGCGGCCCGTTCACGAACGGTTGCGCGAGCCTGCCCGATCTCTGGCACGGTGGCCTCGACGACCGCGCGGCCGGGTGGTTGACCGTCCAGGGGATCAACCCGACCAATCGACCGCTGTATCGCGCGCCGCCCCGCGCGTATGGCGTGCTCGCGGCGTTGCGCCTTGCGAAGTTGATCGAGTCGATCCGGCGCATGCAGGCCGACGTACCGATTACCGTCGTGTGCCATAGCCAGGGCAACATCGTGGGCCTTACCGCGACTTTCTTCGGCGATGCACTACCCGATGTCGAAGATCCGTGGGGACGTAGCGGGCATTGCGTGGCGGATGCCTACGTGCTGGCGAATGCGCCGTACAGCCTTGCGCGCGCAGACGGCCCGAATCCATCCGATACGTTCATGGATACCTGGTCGCAACGCGCGACCAGGGACGGTGGCGGCCGTCGCGGGCGGCAGACCTATACCGCCCGCACGAAAACGTTCGGCAAGTTTCTGTCGATCATCGGCAGTCGAAAGGCATACGAACTTCCCGCAGACAAGATCGATGAAGACATGGCGAACGAACGGGTATCGCCGACCAGCAAGAAGTCTTATGCCGCACAAGAAGATCGGGTACGCCACGGCCTGAACGGATCGACGTATGGTCGCGTCACCGCGTATTGCTGTCCCCACGACCAGGTGATTTCGGCGGTCACGGTTCAAGGCATCGGCTGGCGCGGCATCGACGAGAACGAGCTGAACGATATCAGCGTCCCCGGTGTGCTGACGCAGCGCGTCTTTGCCTCCGGCTTCCACGTCGGCGTGCAGAAACGCTATCGGTATCGGGAGGATGACTGGCGGTATGTACAGAAGGGAAAAACGTCGGGCTTCTGGTATCCGCCTTCACCACCTGCCAAATTCAATCTCATCGGTGCACTCAAGGGAAACGAGTCCGTATTCGGGATAGCGGCCACGCTTGCATCCGCGCCGATCATGTTTTTCGTGACCCAGATCAGCTCGGCATTGAATATGTTCCGCGTGAACGCCATTCCGCCGGAGGGCTGGACCGTGGTGGCGGACGCGCCGGCACTCGACGAACCGTTTACGCCGAAGGCGTTTCGGTTCGGCAAGCCCATCGAAACGAAGGACGGCAATGCGACAAGCGACTTCAACGAAGGCAACGATCCGCCGGCCGCATGGCGCGACGCAAGCAAGAGCGAGGCAGACAAGCGCGCGGACGATCCCTACGACCAGTACAACGCGAAGAACAATGACAGCGTCGCGCAAGGCACGGCAGAGAGCGAAGCGGGACAGCGTTACGAGGACCGCGCGTTGATGCGGATGGAGGCCCGGCGAACGCTGAATACGGAATGGCTCGATGGTGATGGCCACGTGATCGGCGAGGACGGCAAGAGCGAAATGCCGGACGGCTACAAGGAATGGCGCGACAAGCAGATTGTCGATTGGCTCGATCGTGGCTCGACCAACAGCCCGACGAATCATTCCACGACGATGACCAATCCGGAGCATGCGGAAAAGGCGCTTTCGTACGATGTGGCGATTGGGGTTTGCTATTTGACGCCCGAGCAACTCTATGACTTGCGGATTGAGGCGGATTGGCGGATGTCTGATGGGATTCCCGAAGGCCATCCGAACAAGAAATATGGAAAGTACTTTGCCAAGGGTGCAATTTACGACCTGCCGATGCATGTGTGGGTACATGCGGAGAGCAGCGAAGGCAAGATGCCGGACGCGATCACGAATGAACGAGAAGATCAGTTCTATCTGAAGGTCGGGGGAGCGATATGAAGGCGCTGATCGCCGAATGGCCGCGACGTGTTGCCGTTGCGGTGGCTGCATGGATGATCGCAGCCCTACTCATGGCCTCCCTGATGGCGCACGTAGAACAACCGGACCCCGCACAATTGGAAATAGGAGATTGGATGAAACGATTTGT
The DNA here is from genome assembly GCF_002223205.1 of Burkholderia sp. AU27893. Classification (NCBI taxonomy): domain Bacteria; kingdom Pseudomonadati; phylum Pseudomonadota; class Betaproteobacteria; order Burkholderiales; family Burkholderiaceae; genus Burkholderia; species Burkholderia sp. AU27893. The sequence goes on from NZ_NKFD01000004.1 coordinate 2,364,563, forward strand.
CGTTGTACCCAGCCTAGTGGCGCTCGTGGTGTTTCTCTTCACTACAGCCGTGATGCGTTCGGCACATTCCGCACCTTCCCCGGAGTCGGTAGCAAATTCAACTCCAACCATAGAGGAATCAGTGAGGCCGTTTGTGGCACAGGTCGTCGGCTTGATCTGGTTGAATCCGTTGCAACGCATGGACTATCCGACCGAATGGCAATTGCTATGGACGCAAGGGCTTGCCGTGCCGAACAAGAATGACGACATGGTGCGCACCGATCCGAAGTCTTTCACGACGTTGCAATCGGTAGCCGGAATCGCTTATGGAAATCGTGGCGCCGAGACATTCAAGGGCTTCTACCACAAGTACATGGAAAAATTTCCCGGCCTGATGAGCAGTCGTTACGCGATGAACGCAAAGTACTTCTACACAGTAAAGCCAGATAGCAAAAATGATTGGCGCGAACTTTCCGGGATTCGCATCGAGGCTGCAGTTCCTGAGCGCCTTGATTCGGATATCGCGCGCGAATACCTAACGGAGTCGCTCCGAGAAACCTTCTTTATAGGCAACCCACATTTCCCGACGATGTGGAGTCGCAGTGCGCTCCCCGACGTACAAATCACACAAGGCGGCGCGAACGCCGGCTTCACTTCATTGAACAACGCATTGGACTACTTGCAGGCGAACCCCGACAAGAGCGTCTGGGTAGTGAACTGGGACGCACCCAACTTCCCGCCCACGGACGCGCAGATCAACGAGAACCTTGTCGTGCTGTTCCTCGCCGGTCCAACCTTCAACACCGAGCGTGAACCGCTCGCATGGATCGGCAAGGCCGCGACGGGTAATACGCTCGATTTTTCGCAGAAGGTCGGCACGACCCGCGCCGTGCAGGCGTGGAAGGCAACCATTGATCAGGCTGCTCGCAATGCTGGCGTCGCGGTCACGAACCTGAGTTACATCGTCCACGACGCAGGTGCAGGCAGCGATGCAGCGTCGTCACGCATTGCCGCGCTCGCTCAGACGTTGACAGAGACACTTCCCGAATACGACCACCAAAAGCAGACATTCAACACAGCCGCCCTGCTCGGCGACATGGGAACCGGCAGCGCATTGACCGACGTCGCGCTCGCGATCGGCCGGATCAACCACTTCGGCGGCAACGCACTCGTCGCCGGCACGACCGATCCGGATCACCCGGTCGCGGTCGTCGTCCGGCCACCGTCGAAGCTCACGGCGATCGACCCCGACAAGGACTGGTTCCGCGCGCGCGGCGGAAACAACGCCTACCTGCCGTGGTGGGGACGCCGGCACGATACCAATTACGGCATGCAGGGCTATTCATGGTGATGCACACCGGGGCGGCAGATTGCTTCATCCGAGCGTGATCGCCGCGTCAGACCTCAAACCCTTTGGAGGACGGAATCCCATGCGGGGAATTATCCGGGTAGAAGATACGCACACCCACGGCGGCCGGGTCGAATCCGGCGCCCGAAAAAGCACGGTGATGGGGCGCGCGGTCGCCCGCATCGGCGACCCATGCTCGTGTCCGATTCATGGCGCTTGCACGATTGCCGAAGGCGACACGGCCTTCAAGGTCGAAGGTCGAGACGCTGCCTTCGATGGTCACAAGACTTCATGCGGCGCGACCTTGATTTCTTCACTTCACACTTCCGGGCGAGTTTGAATGCAAAAGACCCGACGCATGACTGCCGAACAGTTCCGCCTGTTGCGCGTGCAAAATACACGAATCAAGCCCTTGAACCAGTGGGCTCTCCATGAGATTTTCGTCAAGGGCCGATCACAGCGGGCGGTGGCGGCGGAAGTCGGCATGACGTGTTCCGCGATGTCGCAGCTCGTACGAAAGGTGTGGCAGCGGTATCTGGAGCTACCGGGAAACTGCACGCGCCTCACCACCCTCACGATCACGATCCCGGCCAGATATGAACCCGCACTCCAGGCATGGGTGCGGGATGCCTATCGATTGGCGATGCAGAACGAACAAGATACAGCGACCTGATCGGCAATTCACCGAAGACTCAACCCAGCGGAGACCACGCCTCCGGCAGGCAAATCGTCGACGTGGCCCGCTCGATCTGCTGCGGTCCGCCCTTGGGCGGCCAAAGCCCTTCGGCATAGTGGCGCGCGCGCAATGCCATGCGCTCCTCCAGGCTCGAGAACCCCCAGATATGGGCGATGCGAGGCGGGCCGTCGATCGCGTACATGTTCGCGACGAGATGCGACGTATAGGCTTGCGCGGGGCCGATGGCCTGCTCCCACGCGGCGATCGTCGGCGCGATCCCGGCCGGTTTGAGCCAATAGCGGCGAAATTCGTAGAACCTGCCGAGCGTCGACGGCTCGATCGCAGGCAGGAACGGAAACAGTTCGTAGGTTTCCATGCTGAGACCCACGTGGTCACCGTCGATATTGAACGGCCCGCCGCTCATCAACGCACGACGGCGCTCCTGCTGCAGTTCGTCGATTTCGTCGAAACCTCGCAACACGACGATCTGCCCCAGCTCACCGATTTCCGAACGCCATGCGCCAAGGAGACGCCCCGCGGCTCCCGGAGCCGATACCCATCGATGCGCACCGGCGGAAACGGCATCCTGCTCCAGCAGCAAACACGACAACGTGGTCAGTTCATACTGCATCTCGACAATCCCTCGCAAAATGGGCTGCGGACACGCACATCGCACCCGCTCGCCACAAGAAAATAAATTCCCCCAATCCACATTCCTATAAAACGTTATTCCATATCAAGCTGAATCGCCAGCCAACTTTGGATCCTTTTTCCCTTCTGTCCCCCGTATCATTTCTTCCATTCCGAAAGAAACGAGCATGAGAAGGACATGAGCGACACCACCACGCTGCACTACCTCGACTACGCTGCCACGACGCCCGCTGATCCGCGCGTGATCGAAGCGATGACGGCCTGCCTCGGCTTCGACGGCATCTTCGGCAACCCGGCATCGAGCTCGCATGCCGCCGGCCTGCGCGCGAAAGACAAGGTCGAGCAGGCCCGCGCGCAAGTCGCCGCGCTGATCGGCGCGGACGCCGACGAGATCGTCTGGACGTCGGGCGCCACCGAATCGAACAACCTCGCGCTGAAGGGCTATGCGGAAAACGCGACCGGCAAGCGCCACCTGATCACGAGCCGCATCGAGCACAAGGCCATTCTCGACACGATGGCGAACCTGTCGAAGCACGGCGCGTCGGTCACGTTCCTCGCGCCCACCCGCGACGGCGAGATCACCGCCGATGCGGTCGCGGCCGCCATCGGCCCCGATACGGGCCTCGTGTCGCTGATGCTCGTGAACAACGAACTCGGCACGCTGACCGATATTGGCGCAATCTCGCGCATCGTGCATGACGCGGGCGCGCTGCTCCACGTCGACGCCGCGCAGGCGCTCGGCAAGACGCCGATCGACGTGCGCGCGCTCGGCATCGACATGCTGTCGATGTCCGCGCACAAGGTGTACGGCCCGAAGGGGATCGGCGCGCTGTTCGTGCGCCGCGATATCGCGGACCGAATCGCTCCGCAGATTCATGGCGGCGGGCATGAGCGCGGCTTGCGTTCGGGTACGCTCGCGACGCATCAGATCGTCGGCATGGGCGTGGCATGCGAACTGGCCGCCGAGAAGCTCGACGGCGAAGCCGCTCGCATCGCGGCGCTCGGCGCGCGCCTGACGGACGCGCTGGTCGCCCTCGGCGACGTCACGCAGAACGCGGCCGCCGCGCGCCGCATCCCGCACACGCTGAGCCTGACGGTGAATGCGCCGGGCTTCTTCCCGTTCATGCTCGGCGAAGCGCTCGCGGTGTCGTCGACGTCCGCATGCAACTCGACCAGCGGCGCACCGTCCCACGTGCTGACCGCGATCGGCCTCGATGCGGAAACGGCCGGCCGCACCGTGCGCGTAAGCTTCGGCCGCTTCACGACGGAGCAGGATGTCGACTTCGCGATCGCCTGTTTCCGCCAGGCAATCGAGCAGTGCCGCGCGACGGCGGCCAACGGGTTCTCCGCGTCGCGGCAGATCACGCCGGCCGACCTGAAGGCGATCCGCAATGCCGGCTTCCGCTCGGTCATCTGCAACCGGCCGGACGGCGAAGGCGATGCCCATCCCGCATTCGACGAAATCGCCGCAGCGGCCCGCGAACTGGGCCTCGAAGCGCGCTACCTGCCGGTCGAGCGCGACGGCATCGGCGATGCGGAAATCGACGCATTCGGTGAGCTGATCGACACGCTGCAGAAGCCGGTGCTTGCGTACTGCCGCAGCGGCAGCCGCTCCGGCATGCTGTGGAATCGCTTGTCCGCCCGACGCACGGCCGCGGCCTGAACCCGGCACCGCACCGCTAACGCGGATACTCCAGCAGCAACGCCACCCAATCGGACGTCGCGCCACCGTAGCGTGACGCGATCTCCTCGAGCACACCGGGCAGCACCGCATCGCCGCGCAGACCTTCCGGCATGACGATGGGCGCATGCCCGACACCGGCCGGCTGCGTCAGCAGCCGCAGCCCGTGCTTCGACACGATCTCGCGCGCATTTGCCGTCGCGACGACGTCACTGCGCCAGGTCCGCGCCCACGCGTCGGCGGTCAACGCAACCGGAAGCTCGTCGAACCCGGTTTCGACCGGAAGATCGAACGTCTCGTGCCGCCAGAACGCGACACGGTTCGTCAGCGCGACCGCCACCGCACGCGCAGTCAACGCAAACCGGCTACCGTCGTGAACGTCGCTCCACGCGTGCACGCCGACGCGTCGAGCAGTCTCGCGCGCCGCTGCCGGCCCGGCCAGCGCATTCAGCAACGCGAGCGAAGCGGGAATCGAGGCCGACACGCCGGTCGTCGTCATGACGTTGCCGTCCATCACATAGCGGCGATCGTCGACCCACGTCGTATCGGCAAAGCGCCGGCGCAGGCCGTCGCGCGCATACCAGTGGGACGTCGCCGTGCGATGCCGCAGCAGGCCGGCGTTCGCGAGGACTGCCGCACCCTCGCAGATCGCCACCATCGTCGCGCCGGCGGCGGCCTGCTTGCGTAACCATGCCAGTACGGCCGGGCTGTCCGCGCGATGCAGCGCGGGCACGATCACCACGTCGGCCCCCGCCGGCGTCGCGGCATCGAACCGGTCGAACGTCGTATCGGCCAGCATGCGCAGCGCGGGCATCAGTTCGACTTCGCCTTCGTCGGCCGATACGGCGACGACATCGACCGCATCGGATGCCTTCAGCATCGCGTACGGCACGATGAAATCGGTCGTCTCCGTTCCGGCGTTGCCCGCGACGATCGCCACGAGCGGCCGCGTGCGTGCCGCCTTCGGCGCGCCGATCGTCAGCGCCTGGGCGACCGGCCGTGCGTCCTCCGCCTTCACCGGCACATGCCACGCCGCGGCCCATGCGCCCAGCATCGCGCACACCAGCAGCACCGCCCCGCCTGTCTTCCGTCCCCGCATCGTTCACCCGGATCCGTCGATTGCATGTCCGGAAAATTACAAGGATCATGCACGCGGTCACAAGGACAACTCCACCGCACTTTCCGCCATGTCCCAGTCAACCTGTTCGGCACGCGACATCGTCGTCGTCGGCTTCGAAGGCGTCCAGTCGCTCGACATCACGGGCCCGATGGAAGTGTTCGCGGTCGCGAACCGTCACCTTCCCGACCATGCCGCGCCGTACCGGCTCACGCTCGCGTCGCAACACGGCGGCGACATCGTCACGCACGCGGGCCTGCGCCTCGCCGGCACGGCCGCGCTCGCGGCGCTGCCCGAGCGGATCGACACGCTCATCGTCGCCGGCGGCGATGAAGCGGCGCTGCGCCACGCCGCGTCGGAAACCGGCGTGCTGCCGTGGTTGCGCACGCGAATCGCCGGCACGCGGCGCATCGCGAGCATCTGCACGGGCGCGTTCGTGCTGGCGGCGGGCGGATGGCTGGACGGCCGGCGCGCAACCACGCACTGGAACCAGTGCGCGATGTTGCAGGCGCTGCGTCCCGACGCGCGGATCGAACCGGACGCCATCTACGTCAGCGATCCCCCCTTCCATACGTCGGCCGGCGTGACGGCCGGCATCGATCTGTGTCTCGCACTCGTCGAGGCGGATTGCGGCGCGCAGACCGCGCTCGCGGTCGCACGCGAACTCGTGCTGTTCATGCACCGGCCCGGCGGCCAGGCGCAGTTCAGCGTCGGGCTCGGCTCGCTGGCCAACGCGACGCCGCGCATGCGCGCGCTGCTCGCCGAGATCGCCGACGATCCGGCCGGCGATCTCGGCGTCGCCGCGCTGGCCGCGCGGATGCACATGAGCGAGCGCACGTTTGCGCGCAATTTTCTCAAGGAGACCGGACGATCGCCCGCGCAGTTCGTGCTGGCCGCACGCGTCGAGCGCGCGAAGGCGTTACTGGAGCGAGCCGACTGGCCGCTCGAACGCATCGCCGAGCGGTCGGGATTCGGCAGCGTCGACGCGTTGCAGCGCGCGTTCGCGAAGCAGGTCGGCGTATCGCCACGCGACTATCGCGCGCGCTTCGGACCGCGACACGGCAAGCCGCAAGCGGAATAGGCCGTCGCCGGCTCCGGCGTGCGTCCGGGGCCACTGGCGTGGCGGCGATGCGGCGACCGCCCATCGCCGCCGGCGCGCATCCGTCACGCTCCCATTCCTCCCGGCGACGAAACAGGCCGACACGCCCTGTTCCGGTGCATCCCTCGGGATTTTCACTCCATTGCCGAAATCTGATAGAGCCGGGAAATTTGATTTCATACCGTTCACGCATCGGACTGGCAAACGATGGCCGCTCCACACGGCATCGCGAGCCGCCGACGAATCCCAGGAGCGGGCCAGCTTGCCTGGCCCGGGCGGCGATGACGGTCCTGCCAAGCAGGACATTCGTGACGGAGCGACCATGGATGCAAAACGCCTGCCTGATTCAGGCACCGACAGTGACGTAAGCCTGCTGCACAAGATGGGCTATGCGCAGGAACTGTCGAGACGTATGAGCGGTTTCTCGAACTTCGCGGTGTCGTTCTCCGTGATCTGCATCCTGTCGGGCGGCATTACCGCGTTTCAGCTCGCGTTTTCCGCGACGGGCGGCGCGTCGATCGGCCTCGGCTGGCCGTTGGGCTCGCTGTTCGCACTGATCGTCGCGGTGTCGATGTCGCAGATTGCGTCCGCGTTTCCGACGGCCGGCGGCCTCTACCACTGGGGCGCGATCCTCGGCGGGAAGAAATGGGGGTGGATGACGGCGTGGCTCAACCTGCTCGGCCTGATCTTCGTGATCGCCGCGATCAACTTCGGCACCTACGATCCGTTCTTCAAGACGCTGATCGCGCCGATGTTCGGCGTCAGCCCGGACAGCCTGACCTGGTGGCACCAGACGGCGTTCATCGCGTTCATCACGATCTCGCAGGCGATCCTGAATGCGCGCGGCATCAGGATCGCGAGCAAGATCACCGACCTGTCGGGCTACCTCATCTTCGTGGTGACGATCGCGCTGGTGGTGTCGCTGCTCGTCTACTCGCCGGTCGCGTTCGATGCGCATCGCCTCGTGACGTTCACCAATTTCACCGGCGTCGATGGCGGCGCATGGCCGAAGCAGGCCACGCCGCTCGCGTTCCTGTCCGGCCTGCTGCTCGTGACCTACACGATCACCGGCTTCGACGCTTCCGCGCACACGTCGGAAGAGACGCACGACGCTGCCAAAAACGTGCCGCGCGGCATCATCGGGTCGGTGTTCTGGTCCGCGGTGTTCGGCTACGTGATGGTGTGCGCGTTCGTGCTGGTGATGCCCGACCTGACCGCCAGCATGAAGCAGGGCACCGGCTTTTTCGAGGCGATTCTCGCGCCGATTCCGAAGACGCTGCGCGTCACCCTCGAACTCGCGATGTTCTTCATCAACTACGTGTGCGGGCTCGCGGCGATCATGTCGACGTCGCGGATGGTGTACGCGTTCGCGCGCGATGGCGGGTTGCCGGCGTCGAAGCTGCTGCGCAGCGTGAGCCCGACGCACCGCACGCCCGGCCCCGCGATCTGGACGTGCGCGGTGCTCGCGATCGTCGTCACGCTGTACGGCGACGCGTTCTCGGTGCTGAGCGCCGGCAGCGCGGTGTTCCTGTTCATCTCGTATGCGATGCCGATCGGCTCCGGGATGCTGGCCGAAGGCCGCTCGTGGACCGACAAGGGTCCGTTTCAACTGGGGATCTGGTCGAAGCCGTGTGCGCTGCTCGCGTTGGTCGGCGCCTGCGTGCTCGCTTATGTCGGCATCCAGCCGCCGAACGAGAAGGTGCTGTACGTGCTCGTCGGTTTCGTCGTCGTGCTGATGGTGATCTGGTATGGCTTCGGCGTGCGAAACACGTTCGCGGGGCCGCCGGTGCTGAAGGACACGCGCAATCTCGACCGCATCCGCGAACTCGAAGCGAACGTCGATCCGTCTGTCTGAAGCGGCTTCGACGCAGGTTGAAAAAAACCGACTCGCCGGCTTCGTGCCGCGAGTCGGTTTTTTATCTCTACGCGCAACGACGAAATTCAACCGCCTCGCAGCGGTTGAATCTTGCGGGCATCCGCGATCAGACGGCGGAGAAACAGTTGTCGACGAACAGGTGCGTGCCGTTGACGAAACTCGACTCGTCGGACGCGAGGAACAGCGCGGCGGCCGCGACTTCCGACGGCTCGCACAGGCGGCCTTGCTGAACCGCGATCGCCGCCTCGGTCGCGTCGACGCCCATCGCCTGCAGGTCCTTCAGTTCGCGCATCCCGTGCGGCGTGCGAATGAACCCCGGTGCGAGCGCGTTGCAGCGAATGCCGCGGTCGCGATACTCGACCGCAATCGCCCGCGCGAACATGTGGCACGCGCCCTTGGTCGCGTCATACAGCACCTCGCCCGGCGTCGCGCACACCGCGGAAATCGATGACGTACAGACGATGCTGCCCCGCCCCTTCTCCAGCATCTGCGGCAGCACCGCTTGCGTCATCAGGAACATGCTTTTCACGTTCACGCCCATCAGCCAGTCCCACTCCGACTCCTCGATGTCGAGGAACGGTTTGACGATCAGCGTGCCGGCGTGATTGAACAGGATGTCCGCGTTGCCGTACTGCTCCCGTGCGGCGCTCACGGCCTGCTTGACTTCCGCCTGCTTCGACACATCGGCGCCGAGGCCGATCGCCTGCAGGCCCGCGTCGCGCAGCTTTGACGCGAGCGTTTCGGCGGCGGCGCCGTCGCGGTCGATGATCGCGACCTTCGCGCCCTGGGCGGCAAACAGTTCGGACGCCGCGCCGCCGCAGCCGCCGGCGCCGCCGCTCACGATCGCGACCTTGCCGGCCAGGCGGCCGTCAATCTTGACATTCATGTTGCGTGCTCCATTCTGGTTCGTTCGGTCTGCTCAACTGAACAGCGTCCGCAGGTGATCGTTGAGGAAATAGCCTTCGGGGTCCACGCTGCGGCGCAGCGCGCGGAACGCTTCGGCCTTGGGGAACCAGCGATCGACGTCCTCGCGGTTCGTGAAATGCAGCTTGCCCCAGTGCGGCCGCGAGCCGTAGTCGCGCAGGATCGCGTCGACGTCCTTCAGGAACGGCCAGTAGTCGACGCCGTTCGGGCCGCCCGAGCATGAAATCGTGACGCTGTCCTGGTGGTTGAACGGGCTGATCCACGCCGGGTCGCCCTTCGTGAAGCGGTACTCGACCGGGAAAATGCAGTCGCGATGTTTCGTGAGGATCAGCTCGCGCACGCGGCGCAGCGCTTCCTTGCCGTGTTGCGCGGGCACTGCGTACTCGAGCTCGTGGAAGTTCGGCACGTAGTGGATCGCATACACCTCCGAGCTGTAGGCGATCTTCTCGTGCTCGCCTTCATGGAACGTGCGCGCGTCGGTGATATCCATCACCTTGATCTCGCACACGTCGTAGTCCTTCTTCGAGTTCGACACCTTCGTGGTGTCGGGCAGGCAGTAGAGATCGCGGCTAGCCGACGTCGGGCACCAGAAGAAACCGAAATGCCGGTGCTTCGCGGCCAGGTCGTCGTACTGCTCCATCAGCGCGTCGAAGTCCTCGCGCCACACGCGGTCGTGCAGCCAGAACGCATCGGTCACCTGCAGCGTGATCTCCGACACCACGCCGAACATGCCGATGTTCACCTGCGTCGCATGCAGCAGGTCGAGATCCTGCCGGTCGCTCACCTTCATGATCGAGCCGTCCGGGCGCACGATGCGCATCCCGACGACCTGCGACGACAGGTTGCCGAGCGTCGTCCCGGTGCCGTGCGTACCGGTGGCCAGCGCCCCGGCAATCGCCTGCGAATCGATGTCGCCCTGGTTGACGAGCGACAGGCCGAGTGCCTTCAGGTGCCGCGTCACCGCATTGATTTTGGTGCCGGCCTTCACGGTCACGCGCTTGCGCGCTTCGTCGACCTCCACGATGCCCTGGTAGTCCTGCAGCGACAGCAGCAGCCCGCTGGTGGCCACCACGGGCGTGAACGAGTGCCCCGACCCCGCGCACCGCACGTGCTTGCCTTGCCGCGTCGCGGCATGCACCAGCGCCGCGATCTCGGCCTCGCTGGTGGGCGCGGCCAGATGCGCGGCCACGCACGACTGATTGCCGACCCAGTTTCTCCAGAATCCGCCACGGGGAAGTTCCATCACCGTCTCTCCAGCGTTCTATTGCTGCCAAAGATAGGGTGCCGAAAGGTTTTCCACTATCGGATTTCGGCAAGTCAGGGTTTTGACGAGGCGATGCCAGTCCGGCGCTTTTTGACCGACGCGACGAGCGGCTACAATGAATCGATCCGGCCCGCCCGTTCCCGCCCTCCGCCCTCGATGACGCCGCCTGCCCACCCGAGCGATTTCTCCGGCGACCCGCTGTTCGCGCGAACGGTCGCGTTCTGCGCGTTCACCGACGTGGAGGAACAGGCGCGCGCGTTCGACGGCTGGAACATGAACTACACGCAGATCTCCGGCGGGCGGTTTCACGGCTCGTCGTCGATCGTGTCGCTGGGCGGCATCAAGTTGCTGGTCGAGGATCTCGACAAGGTCATCCTGCAGCAAGGCGCGGTGCCGACGGAGCGGATCGCCGTGGCCGTGCCGCTGGAACTGGAAGGGCATGCGCGCCTGTGCGGCGAGAAGAGCGGGCGCGACAGCCTGCACGTGTTCTCGAGCCAGCCGGCCTTCGAGTTCTATTCGCCCGACCGCCATCTGCTCGTGAACGTCGAAATCGAACCGGAGAAACTGTCGACGCAGGCGCTGCGCACGGTGGCCGCGTCGCTGCGCGCTCAAACCCATGCGCCGGTGATCCCGATGGCGACCGGTGTGGCCGATCATCTGCGCGACCTGCTGCGCCAGACACTTGCCGCCGCCGTAAAAACCACCCGCATCGACGACGTGACGACGCAGGACAGGATCGAACTGCTCGAACGCACCGTGCTCTACGCGATCTCGGAAGTGATGACGGCCGCGACGCCGGAGGCCGGCGCACAGCTCGTGCGCCCGACGAAGTACTGGTCGCTGGTCAATGCGGTGCGGGAGCGGCTGCAGGATGCATCGACGTGCCCGCTGTCGATCGCCGAGCTGTGCGTGGAACTCGGCGTCAGCCGGCGCACCGCGCAATACGCGTTCCAGGACACGTTGAACCTGAACCCGATCGCGTACCTGCGGGCCGTGCGGCTGAACCACGTGCGCCGCGAGCTTCGGCTCGGCGACTCCGTGACGACCGCGGCCACCAAGTGGGGCTTCTGGCACCTGAGCAGTTTTGCGCAGGACTACCGCGCGATGTTCGGCGAACTGCCGTCGGCCACCGCGAAGCGCTACGCGCGCCAGGCGCTCTAGCGCCTGTCGTTCACGCTGTCGTTCATCTTCCGGCGGCCGGTGCGAAGGCTTCCGCACCGGCCGCGGCCCTGCCTGCTACGTCACTCGTCCTGCTGTTCCTGCTGCGCCTGCACCTGCCGCTGCTGGATGAACTGCCGCACATCGCTCATCGTCACGCGGCCGGTGTGCTTCGCATCGATCTCGTCGAAGTGCTTCGACACGAAGCCGAGACCGCTGCTCTGCGCCTGCGCCTTCGTCACGGCCGCGCCGTTGCTCAGCACCGTATTGGCGCCGAGCCGCGCATCGACACGCTGCTGCGCCTGCTGCTGCAGCGTCGCGCCGGTCGACGGCAACACCGGCGCCGCCTTCGTGGCGGGAAAGAACGGACCGTCGACACCGCGCCCGCCGTGCGGCAGCTTCACCGGCGCCACCGCCTGCGGCGGCAACGCGTAGGCACTGCTCATCACGGCACCGAGGACGATCAACGGAGACATACGCCGCATCAATTTGATTAGGGACATGATCACTCGCATTCAATGGATGAATAGAGGGTTCCTTTGACAAGGAGTCCGTCGCTCGGGGCCGCTCACGGGGCCGCCGCCAGCGTCGTCCCGGCGGTCGCGCCCGGGACGCTGCCGGTCGGCACGCTCGGCGGGTTTTCATCCGGCCACGGCGGCGGCAGCGTGTGCAGCGTCAGCGCCGTCGGAATCCGCGCGCCCTTGTAGAACGTCTTCAGGTCCCGCTTCATCTGCGGACGGGCGACGTCGTCCAGGTAGATCATGTGGCCGCCCTGGAAGAAGTTCACCTGCAGCTTCGGATTGAAGCCCTTCACCGTCTGCAGCCGCGCGAGTTGCTTCTCGGTGTTGAAGAACGGCGTCGCGAGATCGTGGAAGCCATTCTCCGCGAGCACGCGAAGCTTCGGGTTGAGCTGCAGCGCACCGAGCAGATCGGGGATCGTGTCGGGCATCGGCTGGCCGTCGTGCGTGAAGTCCCAGACGCCGATGATGTTGTCGTTCAGCGGCAGGTACGTCGCGTTCGGTGCGGTGTAGCCGAGATAATCCGGCATCTGCGTCGCGAGCGCGTTCGTGAACGGCTGCGAAATCAGGATGTCGGACGGGTCGCCGTCGTTCTGCAGCCGCGGATCGGAATTCGGCAACGATACGCGTCCGTCATACCGGCCGATCGTCGTCCCGGGCAAGAGGCTCGTGCCGAACGGATTCGCGTTGAAGTAGCCGCGCAGCGCCTGTTGCGTGAGGCTCGACGGGATCGACCACAGCCTGAGCGTCGCATCGCTCGGGAACACCGGCGTGCCGAGTGCATCCGGAATGCCGAGCTGGCTCAACACCCACGACTGCGAATACTTCTGCAGCTGGTTGTAGATCAGCGTCGTGAACAGTTCCGTCTGGAATGCGTACAGATCGGGGTTCACCGGTGCCGGCGACACCTGGTTGAAGTACGCCGCGACCGCCGCATAACCCGGCAGGTAGCCGGCCACGGTATCGGTTTCGAGCAGCAGCCCCTCCGTCGACTGCGTGATCGCGACGGCTTCCACCGCATCCGCGAAGTAGTTCAGGATCGCCGACTGCAGCACGATGCCCGTCAGGTGCACGCCGGCCGATTCGAGCGCCAGCGCGAGCATGTCGGTACGCGGCGTGCCGTACGATTCGCCGTACAGGTAGATCGGCGACGTGCCGCGGCTGTTGACGTTCAGGTAGCGCTGGATGAAGTCGCGCATGATGTTCACGTCCGCATCGGAACCCCAGTACTTCTGGTTGGTGTTCGGCAGCACGGCTTCCGACAGCCCGGTGCCGGGCGGGTCGATGAACACGAGGTCGGTGGTGTCGATCAGGCTTTCGGCGTTGTCGACGAGCGGATAGTTCGGCCAGTTGCTGCCGAACAGCGGATCGGGCGTGGCCACGCGGGTCGGCGCGAACGAGCCGAGCCGCAGCCAGATCGACGACGAGCCGGGGCCGCCGTTATAGACGAACGTGACGGGGCGCGGCTTGCCGTTCGTGCTCGGCGCGGTGTACGCGACATACGACATCGACGCTTCCGCATTGCCGTTCGCGTCCTGCGCGGTCAGGTGGCCGGTGGTCGTCGTGTAGTTGACGGTCGTGCCGCCGTTTTTCCACTGGTAATGCATGACGGCGGTTTTCTCGGACACCTGCCCGGGCGCGAGGCCGTCGGTCGCATTCATCGAATACGCGACCGGGTCGACGTACGGCTGGTTGGCCGGTGTCTGCGCGGCCGCCTGTTGCGCGCTGGCCTGCTGGCTGGCGGTGGCCTGCGCGAGGCTCGACGCACCGACGGACGACGAATCGTCGCCGCCGCATGCCGCGAGCGCCAGTGTCATGACGGTCAATGCACCTAGCCCGGCCAACCGGCCGTGACGGCCACGGCGGCTGCCGGTACAGCTCCTGTCTGGTTTCATCTCTGTCCTTTGATTCGGATACCGTTTCACACAGGCCGCCAACGCCTGCGGAACGCGCAGGCGAACCCGCCACTCGCGTTGCACGGTCGGCAGTCGGCGGTTGGGGATTGGACTTCCAAGAGACTGAACTTGATACAGACACAGCAAACTGCTGGCGAGAATGGTGCTCGGACGCCCCCTGCAGTCTGGACAACTTTTATATGACCCAAATTTACGACAACACAAAAATAGGCGGTGCTGCGCCGCGTTGTCAAAGATCATTCGGATATTAAAAAACCCGCAATGATGCTAACGGCGGACAGTGTCTGGCAATTGAAAGAAAACGGGATTATTCATGCATTGCGCGCGCTGTCGACAATAATCCGCAGAATCCGCCGCTTTTATCGAACAACCAGCAATCCTTTACTGGCAATGATGTTGCGACACGAAATCCTTCAGATCACCGGAATTATTCTTTCATTTTAATTATCGGGAATCGCTTAATTAAGCGTGACGGCATACGCGGGCCGCCATTCAATGATTCAAGTCACTTCATCCATTCTTCAATCGATGCGCTTATCCGCACCGCGTCATCCATAAAATACCGATTTCTCGAGTTCCAATAAATTCAGCGGAATTATTTACCCTTTTCTCCTGCCGGCGCTTCCAACAGGGAAGAAGCGCGACATGCCGCCTCGCCGCATGCCGCGCTTCATCCACATTCAATCCGCCATTACTTCCCGCCGCCCGGCATCGCGATATCGATCAGCACCGGATCGTGATCCGACGAACGATACGCATCCGGCGAGTAGAACGTCTTCTGCTGCTCGGCCGACTTGTACGCGAGCGTGTACTGCAGCGCGAGCGGCTCGTCCGCGTTGATGTGCCATTCGTGCACGGCCTTCACGTGCGAGGCGAGCGGCAGCGTCGCGAGCGCGTGATCGAGGTAGCCGGCTTCGCCGTTGTACACGTAGCTGTACGCATTCGCGCCGATCCAGCGCGCGACGAGGTTGCGGTAGCCGCGCGATTCGAGCGCGCGGATCGGGTCTTCGTACGTGTAGCTGTTGAAGTCGCCGATCAGCAGCACGCCCTGGCCGGCGACGCCCGTCGGGTTGCCGGCGAGCCAGTCGGCCACCTTCGCCGCCGCGCGCGTGCGCGTCGGGTTCCAGCAGCCCTGGCCGTCGCCCTGGTCGAGATCGTCGTTCGCGGCGTCCGGGCAGTTCTTCGACTTCAGGTGGTTCACCGCCACCGTCAGCGACTGCTTGTTGCCGTTGATCAGCCGGAACGACTGCGCGAGCGGCTGGCGGTTCTTGTCGTCGATCGCGAGCGTGGCCGCGCGGCCGACCGGTTCGACCTTGCGGCTGTCGTAGATCATCGCGACCGTGATCGCATCGCCGCCGAGGCGCGACACGCCCGGATCGACGACGCGCCAGTTGTTGCCGAGCTTCGCCGCGAGCTGGCGCACCGCGCTCAGTTCGCCGTAGCCGTTATTCTGGATCTCCATCAGGCCGATCACGTCGGCGTCGAGCGCCTTCAGCGCGCTGACGATCTTCGCTTCCTGGCGCTGGAATTCCTGGAAGTTCTTCGCGCCGCGATTGTTCGGATCGTCGAAGCCGCCGCCGAGACCGTTGCCGTTGAAGTAGTTCAGGACGTTGAACGACGCCACACGCAGGTTCGACTTCGGATCGCGCGCCGGTGCCTGGGTGCGCGGGTTCGGCCGCGCGTCGAACGCCGGCACGGCGGCGCCCGGCAGCGGCTGCACGCGCCATGCGCCGTAACGCACTTCGAGCACGCCTTCGACGTCGCGCACCGTGTAGCCCGCGCGCAGCGTGTTCGCGGCCGACAGGCCCGGCGCCGGGTACGGCACGGTGGCGGGGTTCTGCTTGTTCGAGCCGTCGTCGAGGATCAGGCGGTTGCGTGCGTTCGCCTCGATCTGCGTCTGCGCCTGCGCGGGCGGCACGACGCTCGTCGGCGTGCGCAGGCGGCCGTTGCTCAGCATCACGCTGCCGTAGCGGCCGAGCTCGTAGTTGTCGGTGACGTTTAGCGTCTGCGGCAGGCGCACCAACATCCCTTCATACGCGGCGAACGCGTTCGAGCTGTCGACCGGCAACGTGAGCGTCACGGGCGTGACGGTCTGGTTGTTCGCGCACACCGCGATCGCGCCCGACTGCGTGAGCTGCGTCTGGCCGTACTTCTCCTCGACCTTGCCCGTCACGTGCACGAGGTCGCCCGCTTTCGCCCGCACCTTCGGCGCGTAGACGAACAGCCCTTCCGACACGCCCGGCTGGTTGCGGCGCTGCGCGTCGGCCTGCTGGACGAAGAAGCCGCCGAAGCCGTCCGTGCCGCCGAAATCGGCGGTGACGACCGCTTCGATCGACACGTTCTGGCCGGCGAGCGGCGACGGCGCGCCCGGCCCCTGGATTTCGGCGATCGGCGTCGTGCTGCCGCCGCAGTTCGGGCTGACGGGCGCGGCAGTGGCGGCGAAAACCGGCGCGGCGAGCGTCGGAAGCAGCAATAGCGGGGTGATGAGGCGGATTGTCGAGCGCATGACGGGGAATCCCGGTTGTGAGGGTGGCGAAAGCTTAGCGGCGCTCAATGACAGTTTTTGGTAATGAAAAGACAGGCGGATGTAATTGTCGTTATCACGCTGCGATCGCCGTCGAGCGTGTGTTTACGCCTGAAAAAGCGGGGAAATCGTCTGATGAAAATCCGCCGAGCCCGTGACGATTGCCCCGCGTGCCCTCTCTGCCGCGGCGTCGCGCTACCTCGTGTAGAAACCCGATCGTTCGTCGCCGTATCGCGACTAGGAATTCTGTGCAGCGACGGACGATCCGCGCAAGCAGACGAGCAACACGATGGTTGCCACGCTGAACCCGGCCCCTGCATAGAACGTCGCCGCGGCGCCCACCCGATCCCACAGGATGCCCGCGACGACACTCGACACGAGCGTCACCACGCCGCTGAGCAGATTGAACACACCGAACGCCGTGCCTCTCAATGCGGACGGCGCGGCTTGCGCGACCATCGTCGCGAGCAACCCCTGCGTCATCCCCATATGGAGCCCCCACAACGCGACACCGACCAGGACGGTTGCCCAATGCGCGCCAAGCGCAAGCACGATATCGGCAGCGATCAGCAGGACGAGCCCGGCCACCATCAGCTTCGCGTGGCTCGTCGTGTCGGCGAGCTTGCCGAACGGATAGGCCGACAGCGCGTACACGACGTTCATCGCCACCATCACGAGCGGCACGAGCGCGACGGGCACGCCGCTGCCCATCGCGCGCAGCACCAGGAACGCCTCGCTGAAGCGGGCCAGCGCGAACACGGCGCCCACGGCGACGACCCACCAGTAGCGCGCGCCGAGTTGCGCGACGACATCGCGGCGGATCGGGTTGACACGCGGTTCGCCCGGCGCACGCGCCGGCTCGTCGACACCGAACGCGAGCAACGCCACGGCCAGCACGCCGGGAATCACGGCCAGCCAGAAGGCGAGGCGGAAATCGTCGTGCCACCCCAGCATGATGACGACGGCCAGCAACGGCCCGAGGAACGCGCCCACCGTGTCGAGCGACTGTCGCAGCCCGTAGGCGGCGCCGCGCAGGTGGACGGGGGTGACATCGGCCACCAGCGCATCGCGCGGCGCACCGCGGATTCCCTTGCCGATCCGGTCGACGATCCGCGCCGTCACGACGAGGCCGAGCGTCGGCGCGATCGCGAACAGCGGCTTGCTGAGCGCGCCGAGCCCGTATCCGGCGACCGCCAGCCATTTGCGATTGCGCAGGTAGTCGCTCAGCGTGCCGGAAAACACCTTGACGACCGGCGCCGTGGCCTCGGCGATCCCCTCGATGACGCCGATCGCGGCCGCGCTCGCGCCGAGCCCCGCCATCAGGAACATCGGCAACAGGCTGTGGATGATTTCCGACGACACGTCCATCAGCAGGCTGACGCAGCCCAGCACCCAGACACTGCGCGGAATCTGGCGAAGAACGCCGGTCGACGGTTCGGTCTGCATGGGTCGCTCGCGGTTCAGGCATCCCGACAATGGATGCCGGTGATGCTACTGCAGTCCGGTGACACGGCCGCGCATGCCGGCCCGTGCTATTTTTCCGTCTCGCGCCTGATCTTCGCCTGGCGGCGATGGCGGTCGTTCAGTATCTGGTGCCGACGGTGATCGGTCAGCTTCTTCCAGTCGCGTGCCTCGTCGCGCGTCCGCAGGCAGCCCGTGCAGAATCCGGTGCGGCCGTCGAACGCGCACAGCTCGACGCACGGCGATTTCACGGCCACGGTCAGGCTGCCTTTGCCGGCGTCATCACTTCGACGGTCACGTGCGACACGCCGCCGAAGCCTTCGACCAGCGCATGGTAGAAGCGCGCGTCGCGCGCCGCATCGACGGTCTCGACCGACACGATCGCGCTCATATGGCCGGGGCCGACACGCCACACGTGAAGATCGTTGACCTTGTCGCCAAACGCCTCGATCGCCTGACGCACGCGCTCCGCCAGCTTGCGATCGACATTGACGTCGAGCAGGATGCCGCCCGTATCGCGCATCAGCCCGTACGACCAGTTCGCGATGACGAGCGCGCCGACGATGCCCGCGACGGGGTCCATCCAGACCCAGCCGAAAGCGCGCGCGAGCAGCAACCCGATAATGGCCAGCACCGATACCGCGGCATCGGCGATCACGTGAACGTAGGCCGACCGGATGTTGTGATCGCGGGCCGAGGCAGCGTGCGCGCCTTCATGATGATCGTGTTCGACGAACGTCAGCGGGTGCGCGTTACCGTCCAGCGTCACGATCGCATCGAACGCATGGGGCTCGGGAATGGTCTCCCGCGATTCCAGGAAGCCGTTGCGCGCCACCATCGTGAAATGCTGTCGCGACTGGTCGGGACGGACGGTCGTGATCGATGCCGACACCCCGTCGACGCTCGACTCGCCGGTGGCAGGCGCGATCCGGAACACCGGCGGCACACCGTCCTCGAACACCGATACGTCGAACACGCCGGCTGTCGAGAACACGCGCATGGCCTCATCCGCGTGATCGTCGTGCACGTGGCCGTGGCCGTGGCCATGCCCGTGATGGTGGCCGTGATCGTGCCCGTGATGCCCGCCGCTCAGCAGCCACACGCTCGCCAGGTTGACCGCGAGACCGAGCACCGCGATCGGAATCGCCTCGCCAAAATGGATCGGCACCGGCGCCAGCAACCGCGCAACCGCCTCGTAGGCGATCAGGATCGCGATCATCGCGAGCACGATCGCGCTCGTGAACCCGGCCAGGTCACCCAGCTTGCCGGTGCCGAACACGAAGCGCGGATCGTCGGCATGCTTGCGTGCATAGGTATAGGCCAGCGCGGCGATCAGCATCGCGCCAGCGTGCGTCGACATGTGCAGCCCGTCGGCGACGAGCGCCAGCGACCCGAACAGCGTGCCGCCGACGATCTCCGCCACCATCATCGCCGCGCACAGGCCGATCACCATCCACGTCCGCCGCTCGTTCCGCTCGTGCGCGGCGCCCAGGAAGATATGGTCGTGCCCCGCGCCGAACGCATCATTCGTGAAATTGCTCATGCTCCACCCCGATCACTTGAAATAGCTGTGCACCACGTCGATCAGCTGCTCGGTCGCGCTGCCTTCGTGCTCATCCGGCCCATGCGCATCGACCATGTGCTCGCGAATGTGGTCTTCCAGCACGACGGCCAGCAGCCCGTTCATCGCACCGCGACAGCTCGTGATCAATTGCAGCACCTCGTTGCAGCCGCGCTCGCCCCCGAGCGCGCGCTCGATCGCCTCGACCTGGCCCTTGATACGGCGCACGCGGTTCAGCAGCTTCTGTTTTTCACGAACGGTATGGCTCATCGATGACGGACTCCAACATAGGGAGGGGGAGTATATAGCCGGGAGGCTAGCCCTATAGGGGAGAGGGGTATATTTTTTGAGATGAAGGCTTGCCGAAAGCAATTCGCCCGGCTAGACTGCCCTTCGTCTTTGGGGAGTAGCCTGCTTTCCGTCCCCGGAAAGCGATCGTGTCAACACACTCGGCCTGCGGCCGTGGCACGATCAGCCTGATTGGCCTGGCGAGACCATGGGTGCATCGCGTCGTTCCTGGTCGGACGTCGGCGGATGCGCCATGGTTCGTCAGCGTCCGACCACGGAGTCCCCATGTTCCTCACCGCCCTCTTCCCGCGTTTCGCCGCCGTCCGCGCGCATGCCTGCGGAGGTGCCGCATGACTTTCATGTTTGTCGAACTGGCGTTCATGCTGGTCGTCATCCTCGTCGCCGCCGAAGTCTTCACCAATGCGCTCGAGCATCTCGGCGAGCGCCTGAAGATATCCGAAGGCGTCACCGGTTCGCTGTTCGCCGCCGTCGGCACCGCGTTGCCCGAAACGATGGTGCCGCTGCTCGCGCTCGCCGGCGGCACCGCGAACCAGGCCGTGAACGAGGAGATCGGCGTCGGCGCAATTCTCGGCGCGCCGCTGATGCTCGCGACGCTCACCACCTTCCTGATGACGCTCGCCGTGATCCGCTCGCGCGGGCTGCGCGGCACGATCGCGCCCGAACGCACGGGCTTCGTGCGCGACATGAACTACTTCCTCGCCGCGTTTTCGCTAGCCACCGTCGCGATGTTCGTCCCGCATCACAACGGGGCCGTGCGTGCGTTGCTCGCGGCGATGCTGGTGGGCATCTACGTGATGTATGTCGTGATGACGTTCCGCGCGTCGAGCCAGCTCGTCGATGCCGGGCACGGCACCGAGGCGCCGCACACGATGTTCCTGTCGCGCCTGGGGGTGCCGACCAATCTCGCGACGATCGCGCTGCAACTGCTCCTCGGCGTCGCGCTGCTGGTCGGCGGGGCGAAGGGCTTCATTCACGGCGTGGAAGGCGTGTCGCACGCGCTGGGCGTATCGGCGCTGCTGCTGTCGCTGATCATCGTGCCGATCGCGACGGAACTGCCGGAGAAGGTCAACAGCGTGCTGTGGATCCGACGCAGGAAGGACACGCTCGCGTTCGGCAACATCACCGGCGCGATGGTATTCCAGGGCACGCTGCTGCCGGCGATCGGCATCATGCTGACGCCGTGGGAGCCGCGCCCCGAAGTGCTGACCGGCGTGATCATCACGCTCGCGGCGGCGGCATGGCTACGCATCAATGCACGCGCGCGCGGACTCGCGATCTGGGCGTTGCTCGCGAACGGCGCGGGGTATGCGGGGTATCTGTTCCTGACGCTGGTGCGTTGATCCGGCTCAACGGACGCGCCGGGCACGATCCTGCTGCCCGGCGCGAACGACGCATCGTCGCGGCGCTCGCCGGAAAGCGGTTCAGAGGCGCGCCTGGTTCACACGCTGCGACAGTTGCTCGGCGCTTTCCTTGCGCTCGCTGTAGCGGTCAGTCAGATACGCGCCGACGTCGCGCGTCAGCAGCGTGAATTTGACCAGTTCCTCCATGACGTCGACGACCCGGTCGAAATACGCGGACGGCTTCATCCGGTCGTCGTCGCCGAATTCCATGAACGCCTTCGCGACGGACGACTGGTTCGGGATGGTCAGCATGCGCATCCAGCGGCCGAGCACGCGCATCTGGTTGACCGCGTTGAACGACTGCGATCCGCCGCTGACCTGCATGACCGCCAGCGTCTTGCCCTGCGTCGGCCGCACCGCGCCGACCGACAGCGGAATCCAGTCGATCTGCGCTTTCATCACGCCGGTCATCGCGCCGTGCCGCTCGGGGGAGCACCACACCATGCCCTCCGACCATTGCACGAGCTCGCGCAACTCGGCCACCTTCGGGTGGTCGTCGGGCGCATCGTCAGGCAGCGGCAAGCCGGCCGGATTGAAGATCCTGGCTTCGGCGCCCATCGCCGCCAGCAACCGCGCCGCCTCCTCGACCAGCAACCGGCTGAACGAGCGCGTGCGCAACGACCCGTAGAGCAACACGATTCGAGGCGGATGCGTCGACGGCCGCGCGGGTTGCAGCCGGCTCGCGTCCGGCACGCGAAACAGCGTGGCATCGAGTTGCGGCAGTTCGTTCAGTCGGTCAGACACGCTTGCCCTCCGCGCCGATCACGATTTCGCCGTCCTCCTTCGCAAACGGCCCCTTCTGCGGATCGGGCAGGATGTCGAGCACCTGCTCGGACGGACGGCACAGCCGCGTGCCGAGCGGCGTCGCGACGATCGGGCGATTGATCAGGATCGGGTGAGCGACCATGAAGCCGATCAGGTCGTCGTCGCTCCACTTCGGATTGTCGAGATCGAGCGCTTCATACGGTGTCCCCTTGCGCCGCAGCACGTCGCGCACGGGCACGCCCATCGCCGCGATCAGCGCGCGCAATGTCTCGCCGTCGGGCGGCGTTTCCAGATAAAGCACGACGCGCGGCTCGACGCCCGAGTTGAGAATCATCGCCAGCGTGTTGCGCGACGTGCCGCAATCGGGGTTGTGATAGATCGTGATGTCGGTCATTTACGGATTCCTGAATGGTTTCATGCGCGCTCGTACCAGCCCTTCGAACGGTTGACGACACGCACGACGAGCAGCATCACCGGCACTTCGACGAGCACGCCGACGACGGTCGCGAGCGCGGCGCCCGAGTGGAAGCCGAACAGGCTGATCGCGGCGGCCACGGCCAGCTCGAAGAAATTGGACGCACCGATCAACGCCGACGGACACGCGATGCCGTGTTTCTCGCCGACGAGACGATTGAGCCCATAGGCGAGCGCTGCATTGAAGAACACCTGGATCAGGATCGGCACCGCGAGCAGCGCGATCACCAGCGGCTGCTTCAGGATCGCCTCGCCCTGGAACGCGAACAGCAGCACCAGCGTGGCCAGCAACGCGGCAATGGACCAAGGGCCGATCTTCGCCATCGCGCGGTCGAACGCCGCCGGCCCCTTCGCGAGCAACAGCCTGCGCCACACTTGCGCGAGGATCACCGGGATGACGATATAGAGCACGACCGACGTGAGCAGCGTCGCCCACGGCACCGTGATCGCGGACATGCCCAGCAACAGGCCGACCAGCGGCGCGAACGCGATCACCATGATGCTGTCGTTCAGCGCGACCTGCGACAGCGTGAACAGCGGATCGCCGCCCGTCAGCCGGCTCCACACGAACACCATCGCCGTGCACGGCGCGGCGGCCAGCAGGATCAGGCCGGCGATATAACTGTCGATCTGGTCGGCGGGCAGCATCGGCGCGAATAGCTGCCGGATGAACAGCCAGCCGAGCAATGCCATTGAAAACGGTTTGACGAGCCAGTTCACAACGAGCGTCACGCCGATCCCCCGCACATGCTGCCGAACCTCATGCAATGCGCCGAAATCGACCTTGACCAGCATCGGCACGATCATCACCCAGATCAACAGCCCGACGGGCAGGTTGACCTGCGCGTATTCCATGCGGCCGATGTGCTGAAAGAGCGCGGGCAGCGCCTGGCCCAGCGCGATGCCGAGCACGATGCACAGCGTCACCCACACGCTCAGGTAGCGCTCGAAGAAGCCGATGGCGGGCGGGGCCGCCACGGCTGGCGGCCGTACAACGTTCGAACCGGTCATGCGTCGCCTCCGCAACAGTCGGGGGCAGCCGGCACGCCGCAGGCCGCGCCGGCGCAGCAGTTCTCGGTCAGGAACCCGATGAGCCCGCTCATCGATTCGAAATTCGCCGCGTAATAGATGAACCGGCCATCCTGACGCGCGGTGACCAGGTCGGCGTGCGACAGATCCTTCAGATGAAACGACAGGCTCGATGGCGACAGCCCGATCTGCTGGGCGATCGCGCCAGCCGGCAGCCCTTCGGGCCCGGCCACGACCAGCGCGCGAAAGATGGCGAGGCGCGCTTCATGAGCAAGCGCGCCCAGCGCGCGCACGACGAGATTGGAGTCCATGGCGCGAAGGATAGCGTCATCATTTCGATATTTCAAGTATTGTTGAAATGATGGTGCTAGCTACGCGTTCAGCCCGTCGGCCTCCAGCACCGCCTGCACCGCCGGCCGCGCCCGCACCCGCTCGTACCACGCACGCAGATGCGCATACCGGGTCAGGTCGATATCGGCGTGGTACACCGACCGCAGCCATTCCGCCTTGCCCCAGCCGGTCAATGCGAACAGGTAGGCATCGGCGAGCGTGAACGTGTCGCCCATCAAGAACGGATTGCCGTCGAGTTGGCGATCGATCCAGGCAAAGCGGCTGTCGAGCTTCGCTCTCGCCGGGTCGACGTATTTGCCCGCCAGCACCGCGTACAGCAGCGGGATGAAGCCTTTGTGGATCTCAGTGCCGAGGAAGTTGAGCCACTCCATCAGCCGATAGCGTGCGAGCGTGCCGTACGCCGGCGCGAGCGCCGCCTGCGGACACAGATCCGCAAGATACTGCGCGATCACCGGCCCTTCGCGCAGCCGCGTGCCGTCGTCGAGTTCGAGCAGCGGCACGTAGCCGAGTTCGGTCACATCGTAGTAATTGCGCCCGTCTTCAATGACATGCTTGCGCGCGTCGACCTTGATGACTTCCGCGTCGATGCCGCCTTCGCGCAGCACGATGCAGATCGCCTGGGAACAGCTTCCGGGAGCGTGATAGAGCTTCATGCGTGTCCTTCGTGGGTTGTCCATGTATCGATTCGCCGCGACGCGGGCGCTAATATCTCGCATCGGCGCAGGGCTGAGAAGACGGCAGTCGTTTGTGCCGTAGTCACAAAAAATTTACCGACCAGGATTCGGCACGATGAAAACGAGTGCGACAGGATGTTCCGTTGAAGAAGCGATGCGCCTGCTCGGCGGCCGCTGGCGGCTGCTGCTGGTGTCGTATCTGCTCGACGGGCCGCGGCGCTTCAGCGACCTGCGGCGCGACATGCCCGGCATCTCGCAACGGATGCTCACGCTCGACCTGCGCGCGCTCGAAGACGCCGGGCTCGTGCGGCGGACCGTCTACCCGGAAGTGCCGGTGCGGGTCGAGTACGATCTGACCGCCGACGGCGACCGGCTGCGGCCCGTCGTCGAAGTCATGCGCGAATTCGGCCTGTGGCTGAAGGCACGCGATGCCGATGCGTCGTGCGATATTGGCGTCGCGCCCGATGCGGCCGTCGCGATCGAAACAGCACACCATTCCACCCGATAACCCCGACTCCCCTACGCAGGAACCCACACTCATGGAACTTCACGCTACCATCGGCGCGGCGACGTCCGATCTCGACGACGACGAAAGCTTCGCCAACATCTACTGTCACGACGCCGAGCAGGACTATTGCTTCGCGCTGTCGCGCTTTCCGGACGACGCGCTGATCGAAGTGATGGTGCGCGACCAGATCACCGTGCGCGTCAAGGATCTGTCGGTGCGCCTGACGGACGACACGATCGACGTCGAGATCGAACCCGCCCTCGCCGCGCGTCTCGACGGCCAGACGCGCTACGTGATCCATCTCGCGCCCGGCCAATACGATCCGGTCACGCTACGCGCCGCGCTGAAGGAGATCTTCGTCGGCAAGAGCGGCTTTCGGGACGACAGCACGCGCGGCTGACGTGTCGTCACGCCAATCGAAGCGCCACGACGACAGCCCGGCTCGAGGTCCACATACATGAAGATGCTGCTCATCCTGGCGTTGACGGTTGCGATCGTGCTTTGGCTTCGTTCGCGCTACTTACGATTCACGGCGCCCGTGCGCAGGGACAGGGACGCGAAAGAAGCCCTGATGCGCCAGGTTTTGCTCGACCGCGCCGATTACATCGGCAAGCCCGCGCAGCGCCTGATCGCAACGCTGGGCGAAACGAAATCGCAGAGCCTCGACCATGGCGTGGTCATTTATACGTGGCGGGCCAATCAGCTATGCATCGACGCATCCATACGAAACGATGTGTGTGAATACCTGGATGAACGTCAATGCAGCAAGCACGACTAGGGCACCGTATTCACACCATCATTCCCACATATTGAGCGGATCACGTCCCATTATTAGGGATGCCTGCCCAGATGTTGACGCACGTCGTTCCACGGCTCTAACGTTCGCCCCAATGCCATTCGATTCGGCCGCCCCGCTCGCGGGCGACGGCCGGGCACAGAACACAGGAGACAACCGTGGCCCAATCCGCGTCGCGTACCCACGCCCACCCACCGGAACAACCGCCCGCGCACGCCGACATCGCATCCGATTCCGCCGCCCGCACAGCCGCGGCGCAGGCCACACCAGCCAGCCGCAAGCGGCTGCTGATCCTCGCGTTGCTGTTCGTCACGGTCGTCATCAACTATCTCGACCGCAGTAACCTGTCGATCGCCGCGCCCGCGCTGTTCAAGGAACTGAACATTGATCCGGTGCGCGCGGGCCTCGTATTCTCCGCGTTCGGCTGGACCTACGCGCTGATGCAGGTTCCGGGCGGCTGGCTCGTCGACAAGGTGTCGCCGCGCGTGCTGTATGCGGGTGCGCTCGCGCTGTGGTCGGCCGCGACGTTGCTGCTCGGCTTCGCGGGCTCGTTCGTCGGGCTGATCGTGCTGCGCCTCGCGGTCGGCGCGCTCGAGGCGCCGGCCTATCCGATCAACAATCGCGTCGTGACGACCTGGTTCCCGACCCGCGAACGTGCGAGCGCGATCGGCGGCTACACGTCGGGCCAGTTCGTCGGCCTCGCGTTCCTTACGCCGGTGCTCGCGTGGCTGCAGGTGCATCTCGGCTGGCACATGGTGTTCGTCGCGACCGGCCTCGCGGGCATCGTGTGGGCCGCGATCTGGTATGCGGTGTATCGCGAGCCGCGCGCGTTTCGTGGCGTCAACGCGGCCGAGATCGCGCTGATCCGCGACGGCGGCGGGCTCGTCGATCTCGAGGACCGCGTCGCGGCGCGCACCGAACGCGCGCCGTCGACGTGGCGCGACCTCGGCGTCGTGCTCGGCCGGCGCAAGCTGTGGGGCATCTATCTCGGCCAGTTCGCGCTGAACTCGACGCTGTGGTTCTTCCTCACGTGGTTCCCGACTTACCTCGTCAAGTATCGCGGGATGGACTTCATCAAGTCCGGCTTCCTCGCGTCGCTGCCGTTCCTCGCCGCGTTCGTCGGCGTGCTGTGCTCGGGCGTGCTGTCGGACTGGCTGATGCGTCGCGGCGCATCGCAGGGCTTCGCGCGCAAGCTGCCGATCATCTCGGGCCTGCTGATCTCGACCTGCATCATCGGCGCGAACTACGTGACGTCGACCGGCTGGGTGATCGCGTTCATGACGATCGCATTCTTCGGCAACGGCTTCGCGTCGATCACGTGGTCGCTCGTGTCGGGGCTCGCGCCCGCGCGGCTGCTTGGCCTCACGGGCGGCGTGTTCAACCTGATCGGCAACCTGTCCGCGATCGCGACGCCGATCGTGATCGGGCTGCTGGTGGACGGGGCCGACTTCTCGCGCGCGATCACCTACATCGCCGCGATGGCGCTCGCCGGCAGCCTGTCGTATGGGCTGCTGGTCGGCAAGGTCGAGCGCATCGACGCATGAGCGTCACGCGGGCGGCACGCGCGTGCCGCCCGGCCTTACCGCTACCGCTGACCGCGCGTCGTGCGTCGTGCGTCGTGCGTCGTGCGTCGTGCGTCGTGCGTCGTGCGTCGTGCGTCGTGCGTCGTGCGTCGTGCGTCGTGCATCACATCAGAACCGCTGAGCCCCGTCGCGCGCAAGGTCGTGCGGATTGCCCGCCACATAGTCGAGCGCGCACGCATCGGTATCGATGCCGACGGTCAGCAGCGTTTCCCAGCGCTCGGTGTCGGGCATCGACAGGTCCGGATGGAAACACACGACGGCCTGATCGCCGGCCGCCCCGCACATCGCCGCCGCGCGCTCGCGCACATCGGCGCTCGTCATCCCGTTCACGACGTCATTCAGGTGCGCGAAACGCTCGCGTGTGGTCGAGCTGTCGGGCATGCACTCGCCGCGGCTCAACGCACGATCGAGGAAGTGGTTCGTATGCAGCAGCCAGCCGTCCGGACGCGGCACCACCACGCCCACGCCTGACGGGCTCAGCTCGATGCTCGCCGCACGCAGGTTCGCGTCGTGCCGCGTGAACACGGTCAGCACCGTCGACGCGCTCACGCGTGCGGTGCGCGCGATGTCGATCGCCTCCTGCACCGTCGTCGCGTCTTCGAGCAGGCGCCGCGCGATCGCATGCACGGGCACGCCGGCGCTGTCGTTGTCGCTCGCGTGATGCAGGATGTTGAAGTGCAGCCCGAGCCCCGCGCTGTTCACGCCGAGCTTCGCCAGCATCCCGAATTCGGAGAACAGCTTGACGGTACGGCCGTGCGGCGTCGTGACCTGCATCAGCAGCCCCTGCGGCGCGAGGCTGTCGTGCCAGTCCCACGTCTGCAGCGTGCGCGGCGCATGCGGGCCGGCCGGAGCGTAAACGGTCGTCGAGCACTCGCCTTCGGCCGATGCAGGTGCGGTGGCGAGAATCTCGGTGCGTGCGTTCAGGCACGCGAGCTGCCAGCGCGGCAGGTCGACGCCGTCGGCGATCGCCTCGACTTCGACGACGAGGCGCGGGCACCACGCGCCGAGCGTGGCGAGACTCGCTTCGCCGATCTCCCGCGCGCGCTGCGGCGCGATGCCGAGCTTCGGGAAGAACGCGAGATACAGCGCGACCGTCTCGCGGATAGCCGGCGCGAAGCGCTCGCCGATCAGGCGGCCGCGCTCGCGCGGATCGGTGATGTCGGTCGCGAAGGTGTGCAGCTTCAAGGTCAAATCTCCTGGGTTGAATGCGCCGGGCCCGCGCGGCCCGGAACGTGATGCATCGCGCAGCCGCCCGACCGGCACGCACGCCGGCCGGAACGGCGAGCACGATCAGAATGGTCAGAACGAATAGATGAACTGCATCCCGGCCAGGTCGTTGCTGCGCGCGTACGTGCCGTTGCTCTTCAGGAACACCGGATGGTTCGCCGCGTCGTGGCGGTATTCGAGCTTCACGGTGATCTGCTGCGTCGGATAGAACAGCAGGTCGGCCGTGATCGCATAACGCTGCGCGCCCTTGCACTCGGTGCCGTTCGTCGACGAACCCTGGAAGCACGCCGGATCGATGCCGAAACCGCTCGACCCGTTCACCGACGGGTTGCCGCCCGCGAGCCCGTACTGGATGTTCGTGCCGCCGCCGCCGTTCGACGTGTTGTTCAGGTAGTCGAAGCGCAGCGTCGCGCCCATGCGGCCGACCCACGACGTCGTCCACTTCGTATGGCCGAGCAGCGACATCCCGTACCAGCGCGCGGTGCCGCCGTTCCATGCGCCCTTCTGCAGTTCGCCGTAGTCCACCTGCGCGTTGACCTGCGTCTTGTCGTGCGTATAGGTCACGTCGGCTTCCACGTACTTGTAGAGGCCGGTCGGCGACGAGCCGCTGCACTGGTAGCCGTAGCCGCCCGCCTGCGCGCATGGCGAGAACAGCGACTGCCGGCCGAGCATCCCGGAGAGGCCGAAGTCGAAGGCGGTCGACGTCGCGTTGTCGAAGCGCGCGGTGATCGTCGGCGTCCAGTTGGTCTTCGTCGTGTTGTTCGCCGCGTTCGCGATCGCGCCGGCGGTGCGCAGCACCTCGTTGCCGATCACGACCTGCCAGAAGCGCGTCATCGCCGCGTTGGAGCCCTTCAGCCCGACGCCGATCAGGTTGCCCGGCTCGCTGAAGTCGTACAGCAGCCCGTGCGTGAGCGTCAGCATCTGGTTCGACGGCTGCACCTCGTAGCCGGCGAGGCTCGGCATCATCCCGATCTCGAACGTGCGCGTCGTGCTGAGCGGCACGGTGACCACCGCCTGCGTGATGATGTTGTTGCCGACGCCGCCGTGCGAATTGCTGAACACGTTGCCGAAGCCGCGGTTCGGCTGGATCACGATTTCCGCCGCCGGTGCCATCGGGCCGACGCCGAAGGTCTTCTTGATGTCGAGGTAGACGTCGCCGATCGTGCTGTTGAAGTAGTCGTACGCGCCCGGGTCGTGGTTCAGGAACTGGAAGCCGGACGTGCGCTGCGCGCGGTTGAACAGGTACACGGGATCGACGTAGCCGGTGATGCTCAGGCCCGCGAGCGGGCCGGTGGTCGCGGCTTCCTGCAGCGAGTCGACCTTCAGCGATGCGTTCGCGATCTGCTCGCGCATCTGCTGCAGGTCGTCGTTCGTGAACGCCGGCGGCGCATCGGCGGCCGGTGCGGCGGCCGCCGCCGTGTTGATCGTGCCGATCTGCGTGCCGCCCGAGGCGGCATTGGCCGTCGTGGCCGCGCCGGCCGGCTTTGCCGCCAGCATGCTCGCGCGCAGCTCGTTCACCTGCTGCTGCAGCGCGGTGACCTGCGCCTGCAGCGCCTTCATCCGGCTCGCGTCGGTCGCCTGCGGCGTGTGCGCGAATGCCGAGGCGGCTTCGAACGCCAGCAGGCACAGCGCCGTCATGTGTGTGATTTTCATGGTGTGGGTGGTCGTCGGGACGCGCGCGCCCCCGCCCGCCGCGATGAGCGGCGGGGCGCGCGAAAGGTATACGGGAATGGGGAGAAGCGGCGGCCGGCTTACTCGGTCTTCAGCTTCGTCCAGAGACGGTTCTGCAGACGCATCAGCTCAGGCGGAACCGGCTTGCTGAGGCTCAGCTTGCGGATCACGTCGGCGGGCGGGAACACGGCCGGATCGCTCGTCACGTCGGCGCGCACCAGGTGCTTCGACGACGACACGGCCGACGGATACGACGTGTCGTTGGTCAGGTTCGCGCTCTCCTTCTCCGACAGCACGAAGTTGACGAACTTCAGCGCGGCGTCCGGGTGCGGCGCATCCTTCGGCACCGCCATCATGTCGAACCACATCGCGCTGCCCTCGGTCGGGATCACGTACTTGATGTGATACGGCTTCTTCGCGGAAGCGGCCGCGATCCGCGCGGAGTTCACGTCGCCCGACCAGCCGAGCGCGAGGCAGATGTCGCCGCCCGCGAGGTCGTTGATGTAGCTGCTCGAATTGAACTGCGTGATGTACGGCCGCACCGTCTTCAGCAGCTCGTATGCGGCCTGGTAGTCGGCCGGGTTCGTCGTATTCGGATCCTTCTTCAGGTACACGAACGCCATCCCGAATGCGTCGACCGGCGAATCGAGCACCGAGATGCCGCAGTGCTTCAGCTTCTGCGCGTACTTCGGGTCGAACAGCAGCGCCCAGCTGTCGAGCGGCGCGTCGTTGCCGAGCGCGGCCTTCACCTTCTCGACGTTCATCCCGAGCCCGTCGGTGCCCCAGGTCCACGGAATGCCGAACTGGTTGCCCGGATCGTCCTTCGCGAGCACCTTCATGATTTCCGGATCGAGCAGCCCGTAGTTCGGCACCTGGCTCTTGTCGATCTTGCGGTAGATGCCGGCCTGCAGCTGCCGCGCCCAGAAGATGTCGGACGGCACGACGACGTCATAGCCCGACGTGCCCGACAGCAGCTTCGCCTGCAGCGTCTCGTTCGAATCGAACTCCTGGTAGACCACCTTGATGCCGGTCGCCTTCTCGAAGTTCGCGATCGTCGCCTTGCCGATCGAGTTGCCCCAGTTGTACACGTTGACGACGTCCGCCGCGTGCGCCGCCGGTGCGCCGGCCCACAGCGCGCCGCCCAGCGCGAGCGCCGCGCATGCCGCTTTCAGATGCTTGCTCCCTTCCCCTGCCATGGTTTCCTCCGTCGATATCATGATCCGCTCGCGATGAACGGTGTGTGCTTCGGTCCGGAAAAATGTAGCCAGAGGAAATTGGCCGGTCTGCCCTGCCGTTAGGGGGACACGCCGCACAATCGGGGCATCCGGTTCCGGGCGGATGCCCCGAGCGCCCCTAAGCGGAAGCAATTTGAAAGCTCTCTTCGCCGCTTCGTCACGCCAACCGCAAACCGCTCAGGATGCCTGCACGCCCGTGCGCACGCCGAAGTCCTCGCCCACGTGCGTGACGCGGCCGTCCATCATCGTCAGCGCGACGTCGATGCGGCCGATGTCGTACTGGCCGACCTCGAACAGGTCGTTCTCCAGCACGACGAGATCCGCGCGCTTGCCGGACGTGAGCGAGCCGACCTCGTGCTCCATCCCGAGCTGGTACGCGCCGTGAATCGTGTACGCGGCGATCAGCTGCGGAATGCTCAGGCGCTCGGCGAGGTCCGGGAACACCGGCGCATCGGGCTCGCCCGCGAGCTGGCGCGTATGACCCGACTCGATGTGCTCGAGCGGCTTGTGCTGGCAGCGGCACTGGCACGCGAGGCCGTCCATGCCGATCGACACCGTCACGCCTTCGTCGAGGAACGTGCGGAACTTGTACATGTTGCTCCAGCGCTCATGGCCGTAGTGGTCGCGCAATTGCTCGGTGTACGCGTCGACCACGCCCCACTGCAGCTGCGTGTTCGCCATCACGCCCGCGCGGCGAAAGCGCGGGATGTCGTCCGGATGCGTGAGGAACGCATGCGTGATCACGTGGCGGCGGTCGCGCGGCGGGTTCGTGCGGTTGACCGCGTCGAAGCCGTCGAGCGCCATCCGCACCGCCGCGTCGCCGACGCAATGGACCATCACGTTCGCGTTCACGCGATCGGCTTCGACCAGATAGCGGTTGAACGTGTCGGCCGGCATCGTCGGCGCGCCGCAGGTGTCGGGGCGGTCCGCATACGGCTCGAGCAGGTACGCGGTGTGGTTCGCCTCCGTGCCGTCGAGGAACAGCTTCAGCGCGCGCGCCTTCACGAGCGGCGAATCGTACTGCTCGCGGTATTTGACGAGCGTGCCGACCGGATCGTCGATCTCGCCGATCACCGCGACGCTGCCCACCACGCGCAGCTTCAGGTCGCCCGCGCGCTCCATCGTCTGCAGCGTCTCGTACAGCAGCGACTGGTTGCCGCTCGCGTCGAAGAAGCCCGCGTCGAATACGGTCGTCACGCCGGCCGCGCACAGCTTCTTCTGCCACGGCGGGATCGACTTCAGGTACAGGTCGATGCCGGTCGGCAGCAGGCCGGCCGCGCTGATCCGTTGCATCAGCAACGAATACGCGGCGCCGTCGACGATCAGGCCGGTCGGCTCGCCGGTCACCGCGTCCTTCTCGAACCAGCTCGCGCCTTCCTGCACCGGCGGCGTCGACGCATCGATCCCGGCGATCTCCAGCGCCTTCGAGTTCACCCACATCGAATGGAAATCGGTCGACAGCAGGCACACGGGGCGATCCGCGCAGATCGCGTCGAGCGTCTCCTTGCGCAGCAGCGCCGGCGGAATCGTCGCCTGCACCCAGCCCATCCCGGTGATCGCCGGCTCGTGCGGATGCGACTCGACGTACGTGCGCAGCGCGGCGAGCACCTTCTGCGGATCCTCGTAGTTCACGAATGCCTGGAACGCGAACGCGGTCGTCTCGAAGTGCCAGTGCGATTCGACGAAGCCCGGCAGCACGAGCCGGCCGGCCGCGTCGACGACCTTCGTCTCCGCGCCGACGTACGCCTGCACGGCCGCCGTGTCGCCGACGTGGACGATCCGGCCGTCACGCACGGCAACCGCCTGTGCCCACGGCTTGTGCGGATCGACGGTGTACACCTTCGCGTTGGTGAGAACGAAATCCGCCGGTGCCGAATCCTTGACGGCGGCGGGCGTCGGTTGCATCTGCATGGCCTGTCCTTTCTGTTGATCAGGTTTTCGAAGTGCTTTCACTATAGGCAGACGATTCACGGCGGTATGCCCCCCCGCCGCCGGGGCTTGGACGAATTCCGGCCGCCGCGGGCACGGTCTTGTCATCGTTTTGGGGACAACGCGCGAAATTGGTCGGGTTGATTCGGTGAATTCCCGGCTGACGCGCGTATATCGTTCGCGTAACGTCGCACTGTCCCCTGACCGCCCACGCCCGACCATGCGACTTCTCCAGCCCGACCCGTCCGCCCGCGGCCACTACCTGATCGGTGTGCGCCCCGATACGCTCGGCGCGACGTTGCGCGCTGTCGGCACGCCGGATTTCGTCGGTGCGGTGACGGAGTTCGTCAACGACAGCATCGACGCCGACGCCGTGCACCTCGAACGCTGGCGCGCGGATACGGGCAGCACGTCTGGCTTCGTCGTCGAATGGATCGGCAGCGGCAGCCTGCGCTTCGCGGCCGACACGCTGCGCGTGATGGATCTCTATTACCAGGACTACTGCCAGGTCGATCCGCTGGTCGCGCCGCTGCGCGGCAAGGCCGGCACGCTGCTGGTGCAGCGCCACGTGGAAGGGATCGCGCACGGCGAGTTCCGCCGCCGGATCTTCGACGAACCCGGCATCGAGCAGGAATGCATGCTCGTGCACGGCAACGCGCATCTGCAATACGCACTCGGGCTGGCGCGCACCGTCGGCCGGCCCGCGTTCACGATGGACGAGCTGTTCCACTTCCGGCAGATGGTCGACCTGCTGTTCCCGATGTTCGAGCTGCATGCGCGCAGCTGCGCGGCGCGGCGCGTGGCGTCGGGGACGGTGAACACCGCGTCGCCGGCGAGCTTCGACGCGCGCCTGGAACGGCAGGACGTGCAGCTGTCGCGCCGCGAGCACGAGATCTGCCGGCTGATGCTGTGCGGGCGCTCGGTGCCCGAGGCCGCGCAGCAACTCGACGTGAAGCTGTCGACGGCCGAGTCGTACGTGAAGCGCGCGTTCGCGAAGCTCGGCGTGCGCACGCGCCGCGAGCTGTTCGACTGGGTGCTGGTCGACTGCTGAACGCGCGGCGTACGTGGCCCTAAGCGGCCAGCGCGGCCGCCTTGATGTTGAACGCGCGCAGCAGGTCCTCGCAGAACGCGTCGACGATCGGCTTGTCGCTCGCGCTGCGCTTCATCGCGAGATGCAGCGGCACGTCGAAGCTGAACGTCGCGCGGCCGACGGCCTTCACGAGCCCGCGCTGCTCGAACGGCTCCGCGTAGTGCGCGGGCAGGTAGCCGAGGTGGCCGCCCGACAGGATCAGGATCGTCGCGGCCTCGATGCTGTCCGCGCTCGCGGTCACGCGCCGCTCGGGCAGCGGATACTGCTCCTCCGGCACCGGGTAGGTGCGCCAGACCCAGTCGTGCAGTTGCAGGTCGTCCGCGGTCACGGGCCGCGATGCATGGAACAGCGGATGCCCGCGCCCGCAGTAGATCACCTGCTGCTCGGTGAAGAGCGGCGTGTAGAGCAGCCCCGGCACGCGATGCCAGAAATAACCGATCGCGAGATCGAGTTGGTTGTTGACGAGGCTTTCCTCCAGCTCCTGCGGCGACGCGACTTTCATCGCGAACGTGACCGCCTGGTCGCGCTTGCGGAACGCGCCGATCGCGTCGGCCACGCGTGCGTTCTCGACGAGCGGCGCCTGGCCGATCAGGCCGATCGACAGCGTGCCGACCAGCTTGCGGTCGATGTCGCGCACCCGCGCGACGAATTCGGAAGTGGCCGCGACGAGCGTGCGCGCGGTGGCCGCGAAGCGCTCGCCCTTCGACGTCAGGCGAAAGCCGCCGCGCCCGCGATCGCACAGCTTGAAGCCGACGCGCGCTTCGAGCGCCGACAGCTGCGTGCTGATGGTCGACTGCCGCACGCCGAGCGACGCCTCGGCGGCCGTGATGCCGCGTGCGTCGACGACGGCCAGAAAGACCCGGATGAGCCGGAGATCGAGATCGGAAGTATTCGAGAACATGCTTCAAACCGCTGCGCGTGTGCGCGTTACCCGGCCGGCCAGCCCGACGCGCCTCGCACGTCACGCTCGCCGCCTGCGCCGATGAACCGAACCGGACGCGCGCCGCCATCGGCAGCGGCGCGCGTCGCCACCGTCATTCAGATGCCACTGCGAGCGCGCGCTCCATGCCGAACACGGCCGGCCGCAGCCGCCGGTAGCAGAGGAACGCCACCGCGCACAGCACGATCGCCGCGATCAGCGCCGACTGCGTGCCCGCGCGCTCGATCAGCGAGCCGCCCGCAACCGAGCCGACGCCGTAGCCGAGCGCGACGCAGCCCGGCGACAGCGCGGCCGACTTGCCGACCAGGTCGTACTGCGGAATCGTCGCGTAGATCAGCAGCGCGCCGCCGGTCCAGCAGCCGATGAAAACGATCGCGCCGAGCGTGAACGTCACGGCCGAGGCCGGCAGCGCGAGCAGCACGGCCGCGACCGCGCAGCCGCCGAGGTTCACGAGCGCCCAGCGGCGCAGGCCCGCGCCCGCGCCGAGCTTCGGCATCGCCGCGCAGATCACGAGGCTCGCGACGTTCGCGGCGCCGAGCACGAGCGACACCGACTGGCCGCTCAGGCCGGCCGCGGTGCCGATCTTCTCGAGGAAGGTCCACACGACGCCGACGCCGCCGTACAGCGCGAGCTGCGCGCACAGCACGAGCATCGCGCCCTTGCGGTCGATGCGGCCGGCCACGCCTTCCGGCGCCGGCGCGGCCAGCGTCTCGCCGCGGCGAAACAGCGGCGTCGCGAGCACGAACATGCCGAGCACGCACGCGACGAAGCCGAACACGCCGTGCGCGCCCCAGGTGTCGCTCAGCATCGGGAAGATGGTCGCGAGCAGCACCATGCTCCACGTCACCTGCCCCATCAGCATGATCCCGAGATTGCGTTCCGGCGCGCGCGAATACGACAGGTAGCGCAGCGCGATGCCGTTCAGCCCGCCCGAGCCGACGCCCGCGATGAACTGCAACGCCGAATACGCCACCAGCCCGTGTGTCGCGAGCGTGCCGAGGTTCGCGCCGGCCGCGAGCGTCACCGCGCCCGCGAGCACCCACCGCACCGGCTGGCGGCCGAGCACGAACGCGACGAGCAGCGTGCCCGTCGATTCGCCGACCACCTCGATGAAGCTCGACAGCCCGAGCGCCGCTTCGCCGAATCCCCAATGACGCTCGACCTGCCCGACGATCGCGGGCAGGCCGAGGAAGACCGTCGGCCCGAGCATGCCGAGCAG
Source organism: Burkholderia sp. AU27893 (assembly GCF_002223205.1). Taxonomy (NCBI): domain Bacteria; kingdom Pseudomonadati; phylum Pseudomonadota; class Betaproteobacteria; order Burkholderiales; family Burkholderiaceae; genus Burkholderia; species Burkholderia sp. AU27893. Next base: position 2,401,516 of record NZ_NKFD01000004.1, read on the forward strand.
CAGCATCACGACGACGAACAGCGCGCTTTCCTGTCGCGCTTCATCCTGCAGGTTGACTACATTCATCTGGTGTCTCTCTCCGTGTCCGCGGCGCGGACCGTGTCCTCTGGGGATCGTTTTTTGTTGTGCCGCCATGACGGGGCGCCCCGTGGGGCCGCCCCGTCGTCGTTTACATCGGGAAGCCCATCGCCTTGATGCCGCTGATCCACGCGCGCTTCCAGCCGCCTTCCGCATCCGCGCCGTCGAACGCATGGAACGTGATCTTCGCGGCGACCCAGCGCACCGGCTCGGGCGGGATGTAGCTCGGGCTCTGGTTCGCGATGTCGAGCTTGCGCTCGGGGCTGTCGCGATCGAACAGGATGTTCAGCCCCATGAACGCGCCGAACCGGCTCGCCGCGACGCCAAAGCCCGTATAGCCGGCGACGAACACGGCCTTGTCGCCGAGATAGCGCTTCGCAAACACCGAGCCGCGCGAGCAGTAGTCGATCGGGCCGCCCCACGCGTGCGAGAAACGCACGTCGCCCAGTTGCGGGAACGTGCGGTAGAACGCTTCCGCGAGCCGGTAGTACGTTTCGCGCTGGCCGTCCTGGTGCGGTTCCGGGTCGCCGTCGAAGTGATAGCTCACCAGCCCGCCGAAGATGATGTTGTTGTCCTTCGTCAGCCGGAAATAGTTGAGCTGCGTGCGCGTGTCGTACACGCCCTGGCGATTCTTCCAGCCGATGCGCGCGAGCTGCTCGTCGGTGAGCGGCTCGGTCGCGAGCACGTGGTCGCGCACCTGCATCACGCGGCGGTTGATGTCGGGAATCCCGACCTTCGCGGTGCCGCTGCCGAACACCACGCGCGGTGCGCGCACGCTGCCCTTCGGCGTCGTCACGAACACCGTGCTGCCTTCGTCGCTCACGGTCACGAGCGGCGTGTGCTCGTAGAGCTTCACGCCGAGCTGCAGCGCCGCGCGCTTCAGCCCCCACGCGAGCTTCGCCGGGTGCACGATGCCGCTGCGATTGCGCGACCACAATGCACCCGCGAACAGCGGTGAATTCAGTTGTTCGAGCGTTTCCTCGCGGTTCAGCAGCACGACGTTGTGGCCGTACTCGCGATGCAGGTCGTAGTCGCCCTTCAGATGCGCGATGTGCTCGGGATCGACCGCCACCGTCATCTCGCCGTTCCACTCGATGTCGGCGTCGATGTCGTAGCGCTTCAACGTGTCCTCGAAACCATCGAGGTTGTGATGGCCGAATGCCTCGAGCTGCGCGATGTCGTTCGGGAACACGCGCACCGCATTCGGCAGCCCGTGCATCACCGACGTCGAGATGATCCCCCCCGCGCGGCCCGATGCGCCGTGCGCGACCTTGCCGGCCTCGATCAGCACCACGTTCAGGTGCGGCATCTGTTCCTTCGCCTGCACGGCCGCCCACAGCCCCGTGAAGCCGCCGCCGACGATCAGCAGGTCGGCCGTCGCGTCGCCGACGAGTTCCGGCTCGGCGGCCGGCGCCGCCGGGTTGTCGAGCCAGTACGGGAACAGCTTCGTATTCGCGAGCGCCGCCTCGACGCCCAGTGCGACCGGTGCGCCACGCATTGCGTGCGCCTGCTCCGGTGCAGTCTCTCTTGTCTTGACTTCCATTTCCATGATCCCAGCCATCACACGCGAAAAGCGAAACCGCCGCCGGGCGCGCGTCACACGGACGACGACACCGCGGCGGCGGTTTCGGACATCACGACTGCTCGAGCAGCACGTAGAACTTCTTCGCGTCCTCGATCGTCTCCCAGCGGCCCGCGAAGCCGGCCGGCAGCAGGTAGCCCTGGCCCGGCGTGAATTCCTTGCGGTTGCCTTCGACGTCGGTCAGCGCGATCCGGCCCTCGACGAGCCACACGGCTTCGTCGGCCGCGGTTTCCGGAAACTCCACCGAGCCGACCTTGCCTTCCCACCAGCCGACGATGTAGTTGCCGCTCTTGCCTTCCGCCGCGCGCCAGTCGCTTTCGTCCATGCCGAAGTCGAGCTTCGTGAATTCGCCGATGCCTGCGCCGAGCGGCAGGATGTCCTTGATCAGTTTGGTCATGTGAATCTTTCGTCTCTTGATTGAAAAAAGCAGAGACAAAGTTACTCATTTACACTGGCCCGGTATGCCCCCCTCCGGGGGGGACAAGCTGTGTTTTCCGGGGTGAACGGGTCGGCAGGACAACCGACGGTGTTTCTCCCTAATGACGTTTTCGGTTGCGAACGCTACAATCCGCCGGCTTTTCACCCGGGGAACCGCATGCTGCTCAACGTGAACCCCTTCCACCGCGACAACGACCGTTTCAACGTGTCGTTCAAGGCGCTGGGCGAGCTGATCGAGACGGTCGGCACGCCGCACTTCGTGCCGCGCCTCACGCAACTGCTCAATGAAGTCGTGCCGCTCGACGTCGCGCACGTCGAGCGCTCTCGCGTCGACGGCTCGATGCCCACCGGCTATCGATGCGAATGGATCGGCAGCAGCGGCATCGATACCGAATCCACCGAAATCTCCGACGTGATGACGCTCTACTACGAGCGCTTTCTCGACAGCGACCCGCTGTTCGCGGGGCTGCGCGGCAAGACGGGCACGATGCTGGTGGTGCGCGACATCGCGGCGATCCCGCCCGGCGAATTCCGCCAGCGGCTGTTCGACGACGTGCATATCGGGCACGAATGCGTGCTCGCGCGCGGCACGCGCTATTCGCAGCATTCGATCGCGCTGGAGCGCGGCCGCGACCGGCCGCCGTTCACGCTCGCCGAAATGAACCGCTTTCGCAGCATCAGCGACATGCTGTTCCCGCTGCTCGAACTGCATGCGTCGACCACGGCCGTGCGGCGCGTCGCGCACCCGACGCCCGACGTCCATCCGCTCGCGCAGTTCGATGCGCGCATCGCCGCCGACGGCGTGAAGCTGTCGAAGCGCGAATACGAAACCTGCAAGCACCTGCTCTCCGGCAAGACCGTGCCGGAGACGGCCGAGATCCTCGGCGTGCGGGTCGCGTCGGCCGAGTCGTACGTGAAGCGCGCATTCGCGAAGCTCGGCGTGCGCACGAAGCGCGAACTCGCCGCGTGGGGGTCGGCCTCCACCGCGTTCCCTTCCGCCGGCGCGCACGACGGCACCGCGTCGCCCGGCATCTCGCGCTGACCCACCCGGCCGCGCCGCGCGGCGGCGTTCGGTTGCGCCGCGTCGATGCGGCGGCGCCACTTGCATCGAATCCCGTCGATGTAAACGTTGCGACTTCAAAATCTTCGCGCGCGTGTTCTCCTCTACCATCGGCCGATCGCTTGACCTCAAATAAAGGAGACGGCCCATGCCCCGCGACCTGAATCAACCGATGGGCGGCAACGAGATGCCGCGCTTTGGCGGCATCGCCACGATGATGCGGCTGCCGCAAGCCGCGACGACCGACGGCCTCGACGTGTGCTTCGTCGGCGTGCCGCTCGACCTCGGCACGTCGAACCGCTCGGGCTCGCGCTTCGGCCCGCGCCAGATCCGCACCGAATCCGTGCTGCTGCGCCCGTACAACATGGCCACGCGCGCGGCGCCGTTCGACTCGCTGCAGGTGGCCGACATCGGCGACGTCGCGACCAACCCGTACGACCTGAAGGACTCGGTGCGCCGCATCGAGGAGGCGTACGACGAGATCGTCGCGAACGGCTGCCGGCCGATCACGCTCGGCGGCGACCACACGATCGCGTGGCCGATCCTGCGCGCGCTGCACAAGAAGTACGGCAAGGTCGCCGTCGTGCACGTCGACGCGCACGCGGACGTGAACGACACGATGTTCGGCGAGAAGATCGCGCACGGCACGCCGTTCCGCCGCGCGGTGGAAGACGGGCTGCTGCAATGCGACAAGGTCACGCAGATCGGCCTGCGCGGCACCGGCTACCACGCGGACGATTTCGACTGGTGCCGCCAGCAGGGCTTCACCGTCGTGCAGGCGGAAGAGTGCTGGAACAAGTCGCTCGCGCCGCTGATGGCGCAGGTGCGCGAACGCGTCGGCGACACGCCGGTCTACCTGAGCTTCGACATCGACGGCCTCGACCCGTCGTTCGCGCCCGGCACCGGCACGCCCGAAATCGGCGGCCTCACCGTGCAGCAGGGCCTCGAAATCGTGCGCGGGATGAAGGGCCTGAACATCGTCGGCGCGGACCTCGTCGAAGTCGCGCCGCCGTACGATCCGACCGGCACCACCGCGCTCACCGGCGCAAACCTCGCGTACGAAATGCTGTGCGTGATGCCGGGCGTCGTCTACCGCTAACCCGACCGACAGGATGACCTTCATGTCCACCGCCGAGCTTTCCCGTTCCACCGCCACGTTCGTGCTGCCCGCGGCGCACATCGCCGGCCAGCCCGTGCGCACGCCTGCCGACGCGCCCGGCGCGCCGATCTTCGACGCGTCGACCGGTGCCGCGATCGGCTGGCAGGCATTCGCGACGACTGCGCACGTCGACGCCGCGGTGCGCGCCGCGCGCGACGCGTTCGCCGGCTGGCGCGATACGCCACCGGCGGCACGCGGCCGGATTCTCGCGACGATCGCCGAGCGCGTCGAAGCGTCCCGCGATCGCCTGGCCGCGCTGCAGATGCAGGTGAGCGGCAAGCCGCCGTTCGAAGCCGACGCCGATGTCGGCGATGTCGCCGCGACGTTCGCGTATTACGCGAAGCTGTGCGAGGACCCGGCGCTGTTCGCGGCCGAACCGGTCGCACTGCCGAGCGACGCCGTCACCGCCGAGCGCTTCTACGATGCCGTCGGCGTCGCGGCGCTCGTCATGCCGTGGAACTTCCCGATGGTCACGACCGCGTGGAAGCTCGCGCCCGCGCTCGCCGCCGGCTGCGCGGTCGTGCTGAAGCCGTCCGAACTCACGTCGCCGACCGAACACGCGCTGCTCGACATCGTCGCCGAAGCCGGTGTGCCGGCCGGCGTCGTCAACGTCGTAAACGGCGGCGCCGACGTCGGCGCAGCGCTGACCGCGCATCCGCTGATCGACAAGATCTCGTTTACCGGCAGCACCGCGGCCGGCCGCAAGGTCATGCAGGCCGCCGCCGTCGACATGAAGCGCGTGACGCTCGAACTCGGCGGCAAGTCGTCGCTGATCGTGCGCGACGACGCCGACCTCGACGTCGCGGTGTCGCTCGCGGTCGCGGGCGCCTTCACGAACGCGGGCCAGATGTGCTCGGCCACCGCGCGCATCCTCGTGCACGACAGCGTGTACCGCAGCTTCATGGCCGCGTTCGAGACCGCCGTGCGCGCGCTCGTCGTCGCGCCGCCGGCCGCGGAACACGTCGCGATGGGGCCGCTGATCTCGGCCGCGCAGCGTACGCGCGTCGAAGCGATGCTCCAGCACGGCATCGAGGCGGGCGCACGCGTCGCCTTCAGCGGCCGCGTGGCGGATGCCGGCGGCGACGGCTTTTTCATGGCGCCCGTCGTGATCGCCGAGCCGGCGGCCGACAACCCGCTGTGGACCGACGAAGTGTTCGGCCCCGTCGCGTGCGTGAAATCGTTCCGCACCGACGACGAAGCGATCGCGCTCGCGAACGACACGCGCTACGGGCTCGTCGCGACCGTCGTGACGCGCGATGCGGCGATCGCAAAGCAATTCCAGCAGCGCGTGCGCGCGGGGCTCGTGTGGATCAACGCGCCGCAGCTCATCTACCCGCACGTGTGCTGGGGCGGGTTCGGGCTCAGCGGGATCGGGCGCGAACTCGGCGTGGCGGGGCTGCGCAGCTATCAGGAGCTGCGCCACGCGATGCGCGCGATCGACTGACGACGACTGACCAGTGGGGCCTTCCAGGCCGTTGTCGGCACCGTGTCTCGTGGCACGGTGCCGTTTTTTTACCGATTTCCGGAACGGGGCTCGGACAGCCCGGCAACCGGCGTTCGTCGGTCCTGCGTTTGCATGGCACGCGAGCCGCCCTCAATGCGACAACGCCGCGGCATGATCGTGCTCGCGCAACTGGCCGGGAATCGCACACGCCGCGAGCCCGCCCTCCTCGATCCACACGCGTGTGCGTTCCGCTGCCTGGTCGATCAGTTGCGCGCACTGCGAGTAGTCGTAGGACGACACTTCGAGCGGACAGAGCGGCGGCACGACATGAATTTGCGCGCGTGCCCCGTATAGCTCCAGATCGCGCACCAGTTGCCGCGCGATCACGAGCGTCAGCGCGTGCGTCGCATGCGCGATCGCGCTGCGCGGCGGGACGCGCAACGCGCAGGCAAACCCGGCCGGCAGCACGACGATCCGCTTGGCGCCGAGCGCGATCGCCACCGAGATCGGCGTATTGTTCGCGACGCCGCCGTCGACGAGCTCCACGCCGTCGATGCTGACCGACGGAAACACGCCGGGAATCGCCGCGCTGGCCTGCACCGCATCCACGACCGAGCCGGCCGACAGCACGACTTCGCGGCCGCTCAGCACATCGGTCGCGACGATGTGGAGCGGCAACGCGGCCTGCTCGATCCGGCGGTACGGCAGGTTCTTTTCCAGCAGCAGGCGCAGCGCATCGGCCTCGACCAGATGCGGCCGGTTGCGCAGCAGCATCGCGATGAGGCTGCGCATCGAGAACGGCATCACGTCCTGGCGGCGGATTCTGCACCACAGCGCTTCAAGCATCGCGATGCCGTCCGCGTCCGGCCGGCCGGCGAAATAGGCGGCGTTGATCGCGCCCGCCGACGCGCCGATCACGCAATCGGGCCGTTCGCCGCTCGCGACCAGCTCGCGGAGCATGCCGACCTCGATCGCACCCAGGCTGCCGCCGCCGGCGAACACGAAGGCGGTCGAGGGAATGGAATCGGACGTCATGGCGCGCCCTCCTGCGGTTGGCTGCGACGGTGGATTCGCCATGATGGATCGTGCGGCGCTCCGGATGTCCTGCTGAAAACCCTGCCGGCACGTGGATCCAGCCGGTCGGCCGACGATGGACGAAACGGCCGGCGCCCGGACCAGCGTGCTGCCGGCGGCAGTCACGCGGCGGCATCAGGCACACCCACGACGACGTGTTTTCCGACTCGTTCAGCAACGACCCGGCCGCGATGCGCGACGCGGTCGCCGCGCTGGAGCGCGTCGACGTGCTGTTCGTCGGGCTGTGTGTCGAGTACGTGATCGCGCGTCACGCGACGGCATCGTTCCCCGTTTCGCCCGCAGCGCCGGCCCCAACCCCAGCCCCCGCCGCACTGCCGCTCACCGACCATTCGACCGCACTCTGCTGACCGCGCCGCGCGGCCTGGCTTCGTGATTTCCCCGGAATTTCCAGCGTTATATTCCATGGTATATTTCGCCAATCCTTCGCGCATCCGTCTCCGGCCCGACCATGCCGGACAGAGGTCAACATGCACGCTCCGCCTTTTCGCCTTGCCCGCACGGCGGATCTTTCGTCGCCCGGCGGTACCCTGCCCGCGGCAACCGGCACGCGGATCGACGCATGCTGCGCGCCGTCGCGCGCGCAACCGACCGAGCTGACACGCCGCGCACGCCTGTCCGAACTCGATGCGAACCTGCACTGCTCGATCATCGGCACCTGCCTGACCACGCACGAGCTGCGCAGGCTCGTGCCGAAGTTCACCGACCTCGATCGCCAGCGCGCGACCGACCTCGAGATCCATCACGCGGCCGTCGAACTCGCCATCGACGGCACGGCCGGCGCGAAGGCGTTGCACAAGGCGCTCGACGAGCGCTACGCCGGTGCGATCCACGTGTTCGACAGCGCGAAGGATGCGGATGAACTCCTCGCGCGCTGGAAGGAAGCGCTGAAGCGCGGCGACGTTCCACCCGCGTACTGGGCGCTGATGACGCATCCGCGCACGACGATGGGCGTGCGCCAGGCCGCGTTCGGCGACCTTCACATGCTGTCGCACCTGGTCGGCGCGGCCAATCGTGCGGATATCCGGCGGCTGGTCGCGCTGGAGGATGAGAATGCGGCGCTGCACGCGAAGATCGAACGGCAGCAGGTGCGCCTGCACGAAATGAGCGCGCAGCGCGACGCGGCGCTGCAGGAACGCGATGCCCTCGCCGCGCGCCAGAACGCGCAGCCGCTGGCGGCGGAAAGCGTCTTGCGCGACGAAGTCCACGAACTGCGCGAAGCGCTGGCCGCGCGCGACGAACGGCTCGCGCTGCACACGAGCCGTCGCGAGGCCGCCGAGCAGCGGATCGCCGCGGAACAGGCGAGCGCCCGCGCGATGCGTGCGCGGCTAGACGAACTGATGGCGATGGTGAAGACGCTGCGCGCCGAAGCGAGCGCGATCGAACAGGCGGTGCAGGTGTCGGCGGACGATCCGGCCGAACGCGCGATGGATCCGCTGTCGATCCTTCAGGGTACGCGTCTGGTGTACGTCGGCGGGCGTCCCGGCTCGAATCGCGCGATCAAGCGGATCGTCGAAACGGCGGGCGGCGAGGTGACGCTGCACGACGGCGGCATCGAGGATCGCAAGGGCCTGCTGGCGGCGGCGCTACCGGGTGCGCGCATGGTCGTGTTCCCGGTCGACTGTATCGACCACGATTCGATGAACCTGCTCAAGCGCATCTGCGAACGCCACCACATCGCGTACCACCCGCTGCGCACGGCGAGCGTCGCCAGTTTCGTCGAGCTAATCGGGCGGCTCGATGCGCAGGCGCGCGACGGGATGGCGCCGGATGCCGCCACGGGCGACGCGTCGCGCTTTTGCCTGCGGCACGGCTAAGGTCAGGTTCGTTTCGCGGCAGGCGTTGCGCGCTGCCCCTCAGGGCGTCAGTGAAAGCCCGTCGTCAGCCTGAAGCGGCTCTGCGGGAACACACACGTTCAGCACGCCCTTAACGCCGGACCATTTTCGTGAGCGCGGCGATGTCGTCGGCGCAAGCCGCATAAGCGCGCGCCTCGATCCCGCGATAGAGGCGGATGATCTCCTCGCCGACCGGCGTAAGCACGCTGCCGCCGCCGCTCTGCCCGCCATGTTCGGACACCGTCGCCGGCGATTTCAGCGAGCGGTTCAGCTCGTCCATCAGCAACCACGCACGCCGGTACGACATCTTCAGGCTGCGCGCCGCCGCCGAAATCGAACCATGCTCGCGCACGGCTTCGAGCAGCGCGACCTTGCCGGGCCCGAGCGCGATCGTGTCGGCTTGCTGGATACGCATCCTGAACCGCACCTCAGGCTTGGGGTGTGCCGGTGTCTTCATGTTGTCCTGCCCTTTGAACGATGCGGGCAAGCATACACGATGGCTGGTGCGGCGCGCGCCGGCGCCGGCCAGCCGCTTCACGTGGCGCGGCGCGGGCAGGAGGTCGGCGCCCGAGTACAGCAGCGGTGCGCCGCTGGGCGAGCCTGCGTTGTATCGGCGAATCTATTACGCCGCTAAAAAGCGCGCCGACAGAATGTGCGCCGCATGGGCGGCATAACAGCGGCCGATCGTGCCCCGTGCGGCCCGGCGCTACGCCAGCACGATGCGCTTGATGACTTTCTTGAGACCCTTGAAGCTGTCGACCGATTCCGCCTTCGCATCCGTCACCAGCGCGCCGATCCGCGCCGGCTCGCAGAAACTGATCCGGCTGTTCGTGCCGAGCTTGCTGAAATCGGCCAGGATCGCGACGTCCGCCGCGTTGCTGACCATCGCACGCGCCACTTCGGTTTCCATCCGGTCATAGTTGGTCGCACCACGCACGGCATCGACGCCCACCGGCGACAGCAGCGCGAGATCGGCGCGGTAGCGGAAGATCTCGGCGACCGTGCCGTCACCGACGGTCGCCGCCGCCCGGCTGCCGATCATCCCGCCGAGCAGGATCGTTTCGTTCCTCGCCTGCCCCGGGTCGCTCGACCGCATCTTCAACGCGACGTCGATCGAATTCGTGACGATCGTGAGGCCCGACAGCTTCGCCAGCTCCTCGGCCAGCAGCGTCGTGGTCGTGCCCGCGTCGATGAACAGCGTCTGCGAGCCCGTGACCAGCCTGGCCGCTGCGCGGGCAATCGCCAGCTTCGCCTTCACGTGCGTCTGCGCGCGCTCGGCGATCGGCGCTTCGTCGCCCACCTGCACCGCGCCGCCGTGTACGCGCTTCAATTCACCGAGCGCCTCGAGATCGACGAGATCGCGCCGCACGGTTTCCCGCGACACGTTCAGGTCGGCCATGATCCGGTCGGTGGAAACGCGCTGCATCTTCGATAACAGAAGCCGGATCCTCTGGTATCGCTCTTCTTGCCACATGGAATGTCCTTGGAATGAACGCCAATGTTATTCGAACGGCGGACTACGCTGCGCTTTCCTCCATCTTTTTGATGCCGACGAGGGTCTGGAGGGATTGACGGACCGTCTGGAATTCGCGGCTCGTCATCTTCGAAAACACCACGTGGATGCGATCGTCGTCCGGCGCGGTGTCGTCCTGTTCGATGATGAACTGGACGATGCGCGCCTGGTCGATGCCGGGCATCGCCTGCAGCGACGTCAGCTTCACCGCGCCGCGGCTCGCCAGGATGCGCACGCCCCAGCGCTGCCGCGCGGCGAAAAAGCGCTTCTCGATCGGCTTCAGGCCGGCCAGGATCGCAAGCACGATTGCCGTCGCGGCGATCGCGGCCACGTACATGCCGCCGCCCACCGCGAGCCCGACCGCCGCCACGACCCACAGGCTCGCCGCGGTCGTCAGGCCGCGGATGATCTCGCCGCGCAGCATGATCGACCCGGCGCCGAGGAAGCCGATGCCCGACACCACCTGCGCGGCGACGCGCGACGGGTCCAGCGACACGTTCTTCGCGTCCTGGATATCCGCGAAACCGAACGCCGACACGACCATCACGAGCGCGGCGCCCACCGCCACCAGCATGTGCGTGCGCAATCCGGCCGCCCACGACAGGCGCTCGCGCTCGATACCGACGATGCTGCCGAGCAATGCCGCCAGCAACAGGCGGGACACGATTTCCAGCTGACTGATCATGCGAGGTCTCCTTGCTTTGCCTGGTCTACCTGATGAAGCACGGCCCGCCTGGGCCGCCGCCCGATTCTTCCTGCCCTCGCCCGCCCGTGGCCAACCTCGACAACCGGCAAGTTGTATTTTTGTGCAATCTTGCGATTTTGTGCTTTCTAATATACGGTACGCAAAACTACAAAGCCAGACCCAGGTTCGCTTGTTTCATCCGATCAGCACGACCAATCGTCATACCATTCAGGCAGCACGATCCGGAACACTTGCTTAGGAGACCCACATGATGAAGAACGCATGGATGCTGGCAGCCACGCTGCTGGCCGCGCTGGCCACGGCCCCCGCTCACGCGTCGGAAGGCGACGTCTGCAAGAAGGTGACGCTCGGCGATGTCGGCTGGAGCGACATCGCGGCCACCACCGGTGTCGCGATGATGCTGCTCGACGGGCTCGGCTACGAGGCGACCAAGACGATCGCGTCGCCGCCGATCGTGCTGGCCGGCGTGAAGAAGGCGCAGATCGACGCGTTCCTCGGCTATTGGGATCCGAGCATGACGCCCACGGTGAAGCCGTTCGTCGATGCCGGCGCCGTCCACCAGTTGCCGCAGCCGAACCTGGTCGGCGCGCGCTACACGCTGGCCGTGCCGCAATACGCATCGGACAAGGGCCTCAAGAGCTTTGCCGACATTGCCAAATTCCGCGACCAGCTCGACGGCAAGATCTACGGGATCGGCGCCGGCAACAACGGCAACGCGCTGGTGCAGCGGATGATCGACAAGAACGAGTTCGGGCTCGGCGGCTTCAAGCTGGTCGAATCGAGCGAGGCCGGGATGCTCGTGCAGGTCATGCGCGCGGTGCAGGAGCACCGGATGATCGTGTTCCTCGCGTGGGAGCCGCATCCGATGAACATCAACTTCAAGATCGCCTATCTCGACGGCGGCGACAGCGTATTCGGCCCGAGCTACGGCTCCGCGAAGGTCTATACGCTCGTCACGCCCGGCTATCTCGAACGCTGCCCGAACGTCGGCCGGCTGCTGACCAACCTGAAGTTCACGACCGACGAAGAGAACCAGTTGATGGTGCCGATCATGAATCACGCCGATCCGGTCGCCGTGGCGAAGGAATGGGTGAAGAAGAACCCCGGCGTGCTGTCGAAGTGGCTCGACGGCGTCACGACCATCGACGGCAAGAGCGCGAAGGACGCGATCGAGAAGCGCATCGGCACATGACCCCGCAACACAAGGAATCCTCCATGCACAAGAATCTCGCGCTGTTCGACCTCGACCACACGCTGCTGCCGCTCGACAGCGACCAGGCCTGGAGCCGCTTCATTACGCGGGTCGGCTGGCGGGAAGACGACGCACACGTGGCGCTGATCGACGAGCACTACGCTCACTATGCGGCGGGCACGCTCGACATGGACGCGTATCTCGCCGTGACGCTCGCGCCGCTCACCCGCTATCCGCGCAAGGTGCTCGAACGCTGGCATGCGCGGTTCATGGACGAAGTGGTCCGCCCGGCGATCACGCCGCAGGCGCGCGAGCTGGTCGACCGCCATCGCGAGAACGGCGATCTCTGCTGCATCGTGACGGCGACCAACGTCTTCGTCACGCGGCCGATCGCGGCGGAATTCGGTATAGAGCACCTGCTCGGCATCGAGCTCGATACCGACGACGGCACGCCGGACGGTGCATTTACCGGGCGCAGTACGGGCGTGCCGAGCTTTCGCGAAGGCAAGATCGTGCGCACCACCGCGTGGCTGGCCTCACTTGGCTACGCGCCGTCCGATTTCGAACGCACCTACTTCTACTCCGATTCGATCAACGACGTGCCGCTGCTGGACTACGTCACGCATCCGGTCGCCACCAATCCCGACTCGAAGCTGTTGCACGTGGCAGGCACGCGCGGGTGGCCTGTCATGAAGTTGTTCTGATTCGGGCGATATCCTCTGCTGTCCATTTTTCATGTCTGGAGGGGTAATGAAATACGGAGCACGCAGCAACAGTCTCGATCATTCAGGAATCCGACTCGAATCGGATCGAAAACCTGCCGTCAACTCGCGCCAGCCGGAAAGCCGCTTTCCGCACTGGCGCGGCGTTTTCATGATCGCACTCCTGTGCACGCTGGCCGCTTGCGGCGACGGCGACTCGGGCACGCCAGCCAGCGTGGCGGCCGCGCGTGCGGCCGCACCGGGCTCGGCGTCCACGCCCGTCCTGCACTGCGCGAGCGCGTGCCACTGACCGACGCCGGCCGCAAAGCCCGTCATCCAAGACAGAGAGCGATCATGCAAAACAAACCCACAACACGACGTCAATTCATCGCCGATGCGCTGAAGCTCGCCGGCGCCACCGCGATCACGGGCATGCTGCCCGAAAGCATCGCCCGCGCGCAGGCCATTCCGGCGGCCACCGTGACCGGCACGATCCAGGACGTGAAGCACGTCGTGATCCTGATGCAGGAAAACCGCTCGTTCGACCACTACCTCGGCACGCTGGGCGGGGCGCGAGGCTTCGGCGATCCGCGGCCGGTCGTGATTTCGAGCGGGTATCCGGTGTGGCGCCAGCCCTGGATGCTGTCCTACGTGTTCCCGTTCAACCCCTCCTCGCCCTCCGGCACGGCGAACGGCGACACCTATTACGGCGACCTCCCTCACGATTGGAGCACCACGCACAGCGCCTGGAACAACGGCCGCTACGACAACTGGACCGCCGCGAAGACCAGCGGCACGATGTACTACTTCACGCAGAGCGACATTCCGTTCTACTACGCGCTGGCGAGCGCGTTCACGGTGTGCGACGCGTACCACTGCTCGATGCTCGGCCCGACGGACCCGAACCGTTTGTATCTGTGGACCGGGTGCTGCGGCAACGTCCCCGGCTATTCGCCGTACACGACCAACACGATGACCGGCACCGGCTGGACCACGATGCCGGAGCGCCTGAACACGGCGGGCGTCACGTGGAAGTTCTACCAGGACAAGGGCAACGGCCTGGATGCCGGCCATGGCTACGGCGAATACAACGGCTCGAAAAGCGATCTTTGGTGGAACGGCAATTACGGCGACAACGTCATCCTGAACTTCAAGCAGTACCAGAACCTCGGTGCGAGCGATCCGCTCGCGCCGGCGCTCAACGGCACGCAGATCGACCCGTCAGGCGGCGGCAAGGAATACGACACGAATCTCTTCAGCCAGTTGCGGGCCGACGTCGCCAACGGCACGCTGCCGCAGGCGTCGTGGATCGCCGCCCCGTACGCGTACTGCGAACATCCGTCGTGGGCCGCGAGCGGCGGCGAATGGTACGTGAGCAACGTCCTCAATGCGCTGACGTCGAATCCGGCGGTATGGGCCAGCACCGTGCTGCTCGTCATGTACGACGAGAACGACGGCCTGTTCGATCACATGCCGCCGGCCGTCCCGGCCAGCACCGCGGCCGGCACCGGGCAGTCGACGGTCTCGACGGCCGCCGAATTCGTCGCGAGCACCGGCGCCGCATCGGACGGCTCGGCCAGCGGCGACGTGCCGATCGGGCTCGGCCCGCGGGTGCCGATGTTCGTGATCTCGCCGTGGTCGAAGGGCGGCAAGGTCAACTCGCAGGTGTTCGATCACACCTCGGTGATCCGCTTCCTGGAAGCGCGCTTCGGGCTGCAGGAAACCAACATCACGCCGTGGCGGCGCACGGTGTGCGGCGACCTGACGTCGGCTTTCGATTTCTCGAACGCCGACCAGACCGTGCCCGCGATCCAGCCGCCGGTGAGCAACATGAACCCGAACGGCCCGGCCGTCCTGATCCCCTATCCGACCACCACCGCAGTGCCGGCGCAGGCCACCGGCCGCAGCACGGCCTGCCGCTTGCCCTACGAGTTCTTCGTGCAAGGCAAGGTCAACCGCGCCGGCCGCGCGCTCGCGCTGACGATGACCAACACCGGCGCCGCGGGCGTGCACCTGCAGGCGTGGGTCGACGGCACGAACACGATTCCCCGCCATTACACGATCGCGGCCGGCTCGAGCCCGTGCACGAACCTGTCGGATTCGTTCGCGCTGAACAGCGGCGGCGGCTACGACTATTCGGTCTACGGCCCGAACGGTTTCCTGCAGACGTTCCGCGGCAGCATCGGTTCGTCCGGCAACACGGGATCGACCGCCGAGATCAGCCTGTGCTACGACGTGGCGAACGGCAACGTGCAGATCACGCTCGACAACTTGGCGGGCACCAGCGCGACGACGTTCCAGCTCACCGACAACGCCTACGGGATGAACACGCGGCAGTCGGTCACCGTCGCCGCCGGCGCGACGCAAGCCGTCACGTGGTACGGCGACGGCGGCTGGTATGACGCCAGCATCCGCGACGCGAACGATCCGAACTTCCTGCGCCGGGTGGCCGGTTGCGTGCAGACGCAATCCGGCACGCTGCTCACGGATTCGGCGATCGGTAATACCAGCAAGAAGTTCGTCGCGGCACTCGCGTCGCAGGGTTCGACGTTCGGCACGCTGCGGTTCGACTACGTCGCGCCGCCGTGGAGCCACAGCCCGAAGAACTGGGTGGGCATCTTTGCGCATGGCGCGCAGCCGACCAAGGGCAGCTACAAGTCGTGGGCGTACTTGCCGAAGAGCTGCGGCTCGCTGCTGTTCTCGTCCACGGCGAACAGTTCGCTGGCGTCGGGGCAGTACGATGCGTGGTTCCTGTTCGACGACGGCTACACGCCGCTCGCGGGCCCCGTCACGATCAACATCTGACGGGATGACCAGCCGGTGTCGGCCGCCCGCATGGGGCCGACACGCATTCGGGCGCAACGTACCCCGTCGCGCCCGAATGCTTTTTCAGCCACGCGGCACGCGCTAGACGAGCGGATCCTCGTTGCATGCGCCGAACGGCAGTGTCGGATGTCAGCACTTGTGACGCCGGCCGATCCATGTGACGAACGGCGTGTTCGCGCCCGCGTTGCCGACGAACGACCCCGACAAGCCGATCTCGGCCTGCACCGGCACCACGCGACCGTTGATCGTGTCGCTGCCCGACGCCCTTCGGCAGGCCGCGCTCGCGTACACGTCTGTGCGCTTCGGCAGCGCATGGTCGACCGCGGCGTTGACCTGGAGGCACTGGCCATCGAAGCGGTCGTCGAGCTTCGAGAACGTATCGCCGAGACTGCCGTAGACAATGGTTCGGGTTCCTGTCGTCTTTCATCCAGATGCGACCGGCGGCCATGCGGATCGAAGGCACGACACGCGACGGCCGTCATCGCAGCGATGCGAGCACGGCGCCACCGCCGAAATCCAGCATAATCAGGCGATTGAACGAGCGCCCCTGCCGGCGCGCGAACCCCGCACACGTTTGCGCGGCCGTCCGGTTCGTCGCTTGACCGCATTCCGCCGGCACGGACGCAGCCGGTCTGTGCCGGTCTCACGCGCGGTAGATTGTGCGGGCACAAAAAATCGAAGCAGAAACACACTCGATGCGGCGCATATCATGGCGCCGGCAATCGCATCACGGACACCACCACGCATCCCGCAGAAGACAGGACACCGACACATGGACCGCGCCGAGCACATCAGCATCGAACAGACGAGCGGGCTGCCCGCCGACGAGCTGGACCGATGCGACTTCTCGTTCGACATCGCCTGGGAGTTGAACGCGCCGTATCAGGATTTGCTCGATCTGCGCGCGCTGCCTGCACGCCGCAAGAACTACGGGTTCGATCCGGCCGGCTGGGCGGACGAAGCGACCGGCAAGACGGCGCTCTTTCGTGCGACGGCCGGCGACCGGCTTGCCGGGTTCGTGGCCATCGGCCAGAGCTGGAACGGGATGGCGGAGATCGCGGAGCTGGCCGTCGACCGCCAGTACCGGCGGCAAGGCATCGGGCAGTTGCTGCTGGCGACTGCCGAATCGTGGGCGCGCGGCCACGGGTTCGGCTTCATGCGGCTGGAAACGCAGTCGAACAACGTTGCCGCGTGCAGCACGTATGCCCGCTCGGGCTTCGTGCTGGGCGGACACGATCGCCTGCTGTATGCGGACGACGAGAACGACGGCGAAGTGGCGCTGTTCTGGTACAAGGACCTGCGCGACGGGCAGACCGCGCGAATCCGCACGGTCGACCCGGAATCGGTGCGGCCGGTGCGCTGACGCACGGCCGCCCGCGCGTCATGGCCGAATCCTTGCCGACTTACTTCCGCGTCGCGACGATGAACAGGCGCGGGAACGGCAGCAGCACGGTGCCGTCGGCGAGCGCCGGATAGCCGCCCGGGCCGGCGAGCGCATCGCGATACTGCGCAAGAAACGCCGCGCGCTCGCCGTCGTCGAGCGCCGCGAGGAACGGCCGCAGCGCGCTGCCCTTGAACCACTCCACGACCGCGTCGGCGCCGCCGCGCAGCGGGTGGTAATAAGTCGTGCGCCATACGTCCACCCGCGAGCACAGCGGCGACAGCAGCGCGTGGTAGTAACGTGCATCGAACCGCTCGGTACGTGCCGCACCCTTCAGCTTGTCCGCCCACGGCCCGGCCGCGGCGACCTCGCGCATCAGCCGGTGCGCGGGTTCGTCGAGGTTGTCCGGCATCTGCACCGCAAGATGGCCGCCCGGCGCGAGCCGGCCGACGAGTGCCGGAAACAGCGTGTCGTGCGCGGGTACCCATTGCAGCACCGCATTCGCGAGAATCAGGTCGTAGCCGCCCGGATCGTCCCAGGTGGAGATATCCACGACGTCGAAACGCAGGTCCGGCAGGCGCGTGCGCGCGGCGTCGATCATGTCCGCCGACGCATCGATCCCGTGGACCGTTGCGTGCGGCGCACGTGCGATCAGCGCCTCGGTCGAATTGCCGGGCCCGCAGCCGATGTCGATCGCGGTATGGATCGGCGTGTTCGGCACGGCGGCCAGCAGATCGCGGATCGGCCGTGTGCGTTCGTCCTCGAATTGCACGTACTGGGCCGCGTATCGATCGAGTGGGGTCGTCATGTGGTTTCTCCTGGTCGGCGTGGACGGCCTTGGCTTCCATGCGGATGGGATGCCGGTGGCCGTCGATGCACCGCATTCTGCGATCGTCACCGAGTTCAGTAAAATGAATTTAATATCGTGATTGATTCAAATTTCTGATGAAGATCGATACGCTCGGTGTCCAGGCCTTCGTCGCCATCGCGGACGGCGGCAGCTTCCGGCAGGCGGCCGACACGCTGCACGTCACGCAGACAGCCATCACGCAGCGGCTGCGCAAGCTCGAAACCTTCCTCGGCGTCGCGCTCGTCGAGCGCACCACGCGCCGCACCACGCTCACCGAAATCGGCCGGCGTTTCCTGCCGCAAGCGCGCCGGCTGCTGAACGAACTGTCCGATGCGCTCACCGAAATTCGCGAAACCGGCCTGAGCCAGCGCGGCGACGTGACGATCGCGTGCGTGCCGACGGTCGGCGTGCAATACCTGCCGCGCATCCTGCGCGCCTTCTCCGCGCACCGGCCGCACGATCGCGTGAAGATTCTCGATCATGCATCGGCGTCGGTACTGCAGGCCGTGCTGCATCGCGAGGCCGAGTTCGGCATCGGCATCGCGGGCGATCAGCATCCCGAACTGGTCAACGTGCCGCTGACGAGCGATCCGTACGTGCTGGTGTGCCGCGACGATCATCCGCTCGCGAAGCGGCGGCGCATTCGCTGGGCCGCACTGCAGCCGCATCCGCTGATCTTCGCCGGTGAAGTGAGCGGCAATCGCGGGCTGCTCGACGGCGCGCTGAAGACGAGCGGCGTATCGCTGCATTCGTTCTACGAAGTGCAGCGCAGCTCGACGGCGCTCGGGCTCGTCGCGGAAGGGCTCGGCGCGGCCGTGGTGCCGAAGCTCGCGATCCAGAAGAACGCGTATCCAATGATCCGCACGATCGAGCTCGTCGAGCCGGCGGTGTCGCGCACGCTCGTGCTCGTCACCCGCAAGAGCGCGCAATTGTCGCCGGCCGCTCGTGCGCTGTACGACATGATCGTCGAACAGGCGACACCCTGACGACTGTGTCAGGGGTGCATCACGAAGCAGCGCCTTCGGGGTAGTATCGCCACACGCGGTCGCAACGGCCGGTGCCTACCCGGCGCCGCGCGCGTCATGCCACCGCTGCAACGGCCGTTCCTCACCACCCTTGCAAGGAGCACTGCATGGCCTACCGCAACTATCACAAGCGCAAGATTGCAGACCGGGAGCTTCATCCCGAAACCCAGATGATGTCGTACGGC
This sequence comes from Burkholderia sp. AU27893, assembly GCF_002223205.1. NCBI lineage: Bacteria > Pseudomonadati > Pseudomonadota > Betaproteobacteria > Burkholderiales > Burkholderiaceae > Burkholderia > Burkholderia sp. AU27893. The sequence continues at coordinate 2,420,583 of NZ_NKFD01000004.1, forward strand.
TACGATCCGTTCCTGTCGGAAGGATCGGTGAAGCCGCCCGTGTTCCTCACGTCGACGTTCGCGTTCCGCACGGCCGAGGACGGCGCCGAATTCTTCGACGTCGTGGCCGGGCGCAAGCCTTCACCCGAAGGCGAAGGCGCGGGCCTCGTCTACAGCCGCTTCAATCACCCGAACCTGGAGATCGTCGAGGATCGCCTCGCCCTGCTCGACGATTCCGAAGCCGCCGTCGTGACGTCGAGCGGCATGTCGGCCATCGCCGCGATCCTGCTGACCTTCCTGCGGCCGGGCGACTGCGTCGTCCAGTCCGTGCCGCTTTACGGCGGCACCGAAACACTGATCTCGAAGTTCCTGCCCGAGTGGGGCATCCGCTCCGAAGTGATCGCCGACGGGCTGTCCACCGACGCAATCCGCGCCGCGCTCGAAGCGGCCGCGCAAAAGGGCCACGTGCGGATGTGCTACATCGAGACGCCCGCCAACCCGACCAACGCGCTGTTCGACCTCGAAGGGCTGCGCAGCGAGATCGACGCGTTCGAGGCGCGCCACGGCTATCGCCCGCTGTCGGTCTGCGACAACACGTTGCTCGGGCCGCTTTACCAGAAGCCGTCGCGGCAGGGCATCGACCTGAGCGTGTACTCGCTGACGAAATACATCGGCGGGCATAGCGACCTCGTCGCCGGCGGCGTCACGGGCAGCCGCGCGCTGATCACGAAGATCCGCTCGGTCCGCAGCACGCTCGGCTCGCAGCTCGACCCGCATTCGTCGTGGATGATCACGCGCTCGATGGAAACGCTCGTGCTGCGCATGCAGCAGGCCGCCCGCAGCGGCAGCGCCGTCGCCCGCTGGCTCGCCGACAATCCGTATCGGCCGGTGCGCGTGCTGCACCCTGAGCTCATCGACGATCCGGCGTATCAGGCCGTCTATCAGCGCCAGTGCAGCGGGCCGGGCTCGACGTTCGCGTTTATCCTCGACGGCGGCCGCGAGCAGGCGTTCCGGTTCATCAACCACCTGACGCTCTTCAAGTCGGCGGTCAGTCTCGGCGGCACGGAGTCGCTGATCTGCCATCCGGCGTCGACCACGCATTCGGGCGTGCCGGCCGACGCGCGGGCGGCGGCGGGCGTGTCGGAAGGGTTGATTCGCGTGTCGGTCGGGCTCGAACACCCGGACGACCTGATCGCCGACTTGTCGTACGCGCTGGAGCATTGCTGACCTGCGTCGCATGCACCCCGTGGCGGTTCGCAGGGGTGAAACCGGCGGGCGCGGTGCGTGTATTCAGCGACGCCGCCCGCGCCCGGTTGCCGGCATTCGCGCCACGCCAGCGTGCTTGCCGCGCGACGCGAGCCGCCCGCCCTGGCTCAAAGCACCTTCACCATGAACACGCGCGACGTCCCTTCCGGCTCGCACGGCACTTCGCCGAACGCTTCGTATCCCTGCTTCCGGTAGAAATCCGGTGCCTGGAACGAGATCGTGTAGAGCACCGCACGCGCGCAGCCGCGTCGTTTCGCTTCCGCCTCGGCCTCGCGCAGCAGCCGGCTGCCGAATCCGCCGCCGCGCAGCGATTCGGGCAGGTAGAACAGGTCGATGAAGAAGAGGCCGAGCGACGTGCGCCCGGTCAGGCCGCCGATGATCTCGCCAGTCGCGGGATCGCTCACATACACGTCGAGCGTGGCCGCGTCGGCGCGCCCGGTCATCGCGTGATTGAATTCGCCGAGCTTGCGGCTGATGAAGTCGTGTGCGGCCGGCTGTTCGGTGTCGGTGAGCCGGATGGAAACGTCGGGTTGCGTTGTCATGGGGCGGGTTCGGTCGAAGAGAGCTACCGCCGGGCATCCAACACCCGGGGCGGGAATCGTACGACTATAGCGCGACGGCGGGCATGCCGTGCCGGCTCACCCGCCGCCTTCGTCATCCGCCGTCACGCGTCACGTGGCTGGCCGCGTTCATGCCCTTGCCTCACGCCTGCCCTCACGCCACCGCGAACGCCGCCTTCATGTCGGCGATACGGCGCCGTTCGCGCGCGATCATCATCCGGTTCACGACGATCACGCCGATCGTCACCGCCGTGATGAACAGCGTCGCCAGCGCGTTCATCTCCGGGTTCAGCCCCAGCCGCACGCGCGAGAACACCACCAGCGGCAGCGTCGTCGAGCCCGGCCCGGACAGGAACGCCGACAGCACCAGGTCGTCGATCGACAGCGTGAACGACAGCAGCCACCCCGATAGCAGCGCCTGCGAGATCAGCGGCAGCGTCACCACGAAGAACACCTTCAGCGGCGTCGCGCCGAGATCGAGCGCGGCCTCTTCCAGCGACTTGTTCATCTCCTTCACGCGCGACTGCACGATGATCGCCACGTACGACACGCACAGCATCACGTGGCCGATCCAGATCGTCACCATCCCGCGCCCCTTCGGCCAGCCGAACATCTGCTCCAGCGCAACGAACAGCAACAGCAGCGAGATGCCCTGGATCACTTCCGGAATCACCAGCGGCGCATTGATCATCCCCGTGTACAGCGTGAAGCCCTTGAAGCGGCCGAAGCGCGCGAGCACGAAGCCCGCCCACGTGCCGATCACGACCGACGCGGTGGCCGTCAAGAGGCCGATCTTCAGCGACAGCCACGCGGCGGTCAGCAGCTCGTCGTCGTCCAGCAGCGCCGAGTACCACTTCAGCGAGAAGCCCGACCACACCGTCACCAGCTTCGACTCGTTGAACGAGTACACGACCAGGCTGATGATCGGGATGTACAGGAACAGGAAGCCGAAGGCGAGGACGCCCGTCGACAGCGGTTTGCTCGGCTTGATCATTTCGCGTCCTCCAGTTCCTTGACCTGGTAGTACTGGAACAGCGCCATCGGCACCAGCAGCAGCATCACCATCGCGACCGTCACCGCGGACGCCATCGGCCAGTCCATGTTGTTGAAGAATTCATCCCACATCACGCGGCCGATCATCAGCGTGTCGGCGCCGCCGAGCAGCTCCGGAATCACGTACTCGCCCACCGCCGGGATGAACACCAGCAAGCTGCCGGCGATGATCCCGTTCTTCGACAGCGGCAGCGTGATCCGCGTGAACGCGACCCACGGCTTGGCGCCGAGGTCGTACGCGGCTTCGAGCAGCGTGAGATCCATCTTCACGAGGTGCGCGTACAGCGGCATCACCATGAACGGCAGGTACGAATAGACCATCCCGATGTAGACGCCTGCATCGCTGTGGTAGAGGCGCAGCGGCGTGTGGATGATGCCGAGCGCGATCAGCGTGTGGTTCAGCAGGCCGTCGTCCTTCAGGATGCCGATCCAGGCGTACACGCGGATCAGGAACGACGTCCAGAACGGCAGCATCACGGCCATCATCAGCACGTTGCGGCGGTTCGGTTCCGAGCGGGCGATGTAGTACGCCATCGGGTACCCGATCAGCAGGCACAGCACCGTCGACACGGCGGCCATCTTCAGCGAGCTGAGGTAGGTCGCGATGTACAGGTCGTCCTGCAGCAGGAACGCGTAGTGCGACAGCTGCAGCGCGAAGTGCACGACGCCGTCCTTGATCTCGACGAGCGACGTGTACGGCGGGATGCCCATCACCTGGTCGGCGAAGCTGATCTTCAGCACCAGCACGAACGGCAGCGCGAAGAACACGGCCAGCCACACGAACGGCACGCCGATCGCGACGCTGCGGCCCGACGGCAGGAAGCGCGACAGCGCGGCAAGGCGGCCCGGGCGGGCGCGGCCGGCGCCGGCACTCGCGGTGCCGGTCGGCACCGGCGCGGACGGATTGGAGGCGGAGGTTCTCATCGTGGCGTCCTCACTGCGTCAGCACGACGCCGCTGGCGGGCGACCACGACACGAACACGTCGTCGTTCCACGCCGGTGCGTTGTCGTTCATCAGGTGCGAGCTCGACAGGTTCGACACCACCGTCTTGCCGCTCGGCAGGCGCACGTGGTACAGCGAGTAGCTGCCCATGTACGCGATGTCGGTCACGACGCCGCGCGCCCAGTTGTGTTTCGAGCCGGGTTTCTCGCGCGACACGTGGATGCGTTCGGGGCGCACCGAGATGCCCACCGGCATGCCGAGCGGGCCCGTGATGCCGTGGCTCACGTACATGCGCGCTTCGAGGTCGTCGCTCTCGACGAAGATGTGATCGGGCTCGTCTTCCACCACGCGCCCTTCGAACAGGTTGGTCGAGCCGATGAATTCGGCCGAGAAGCGGCTGTTCGGGAATTCGTACACCTCGCCCGGCGCGCCGATCTGCACGATCTTGCCTTCGCTCATCACCGCGAGGCGGCTGGCCATCGTCATCGCCTCTTCCTGGTCGTGCGTGACCATCACGCAGGTCACGTCGACCTTCTCGATGATGTTCACGAGTTCGAGCTGGGTCTTCTGGCGGATCTTCTTGTCGAGCGCGGACATCGGCTCGTCGAGCAAGAGCAGCTTCGGGCGCTTGACCAGCGAGCGCGCGAGCGCGACGCGCTGTTGCTGGCCGCCGGAGAGCTGGTGCGGCTTGCGCTGCGCGTACTTGCTCATCTGCACGAGCGCGAGCGCATCGGCCACGCGCTCCTTGATCTCGTTCTTCGGCGTGCCTTCCTGCTTCAGGCCGAACGCGACGTTCGATTCGACCGTCATGTGCGGGAACAGCGCGTACGACTGGAACATCATGTTCACCGGGCGGCGGTACGGTGGCAGCGATGCGAGGTCCTCGCCGTCGACGAAGATCTTGCCCGAGGTGGCCGTCTCGAGCCCGGCGAGCATGCGCAGCAACGTCGACTTGCCGCAGCCCGAGCTGCCGAGCAGCGCGAACAGCTCGTTCTTCGCGATCGTCAGGTTCACGTTGTCGACGGCGGTGCTGTCGCCGAATTTCTTCACGACGTTTTCGATGCGCACGAAGGCGTCGTTCGGCTTGAGCATGTCCGTCGCCGGGCGATGCAGCGCATCAGGTGTACTGAATGAATCCCGTTTCATGATGGTCCGTGTTAGGCAGGTAAGCGAATCTCAGGCGTCAGGCGCAACCGGCCGGCCGGTCGCGCGGTGCTGGCGGGGAGGGATCGAGCGATTCCTCGTCCGCAACGAATGGCGCAATGAAACAGGGGTGGCGGAACGCACGGCGATCGGCGGCTGTCAGCCGCGACCGACCGGGGGCGTCGCGTTGGCTGTCATGAAGATTTCATCGGTTTTCATCGGGCTTTCCGCACGTTTCTGTCGTCTCCAGTGCGAATTTTTAAACCCGTCAAAAAGCTTTTGGATCGCGGATTTCGGTTCCGGACATTGAACGGGATCGATGTTTGGCGAGGCGGGAAAACGGGGGCACGAGCCGGCCCCGTGCGGCAGCGCGGGCGCCCGGCGGCATGGGCGCCGCCGGGTGAAACGGAGGGTGGGGAAAACGAGCAGCCGGGCGGCTGCCGCGCGCGGCCGGTGCGCCGCGCGAATCACGTCACTTCGCGTTCAGTTCCTTCCAGCGCCGGTAGACGTTGATCGCGTCGCCGTGCTTCTGCTGCACCATCGGCAACCGGCGCTCGTCGATCGGCTTCACATATTCGGCGTAGAACGTGTCGAGCTCGAAATACTTGCGGTCGTCGCGGTAGAACGGCGCGTAGTCCTCGCGCGTCGTGATGTAGATCACGCGTTTGGGGCTGCAGTAGTACAACGAGCCGAGACACATCGGGCACGGGCTCGCGAGAATGTAGATCTCGCAGTCGCTCAGGTGCTCGGTGCCGAGCTTGCGGCATGCATCGCGCACCGCGAGGATCTCGGCGTGCGCGGTCGGGTCGCTGGTTTGCGCGACGAGGTTCGGGCTTTCCGCGACGATCTCGCCGTCGCGGACGATCACCGTCGCGAACGGGCGGCCGCCCTCTTCCACGTTCTTCATCGCAAGATCGATCGTGCGCTTCACAAAATCCATGGCTGCGTCCTCGTTGAAACGGAATGGCGGGAACGTGCGCCGGCCGGCGGCCCACGCACGTCGGGCAGGAACCTGCGCGGCACCGCTGTTGCGGCGCCGCGCCGACGTCAGAACGGCTTGGTCGGCAGGTACTTGCCGTCGAGCGTGATCACCGCGCGCGACCCGCCTTCGGGATCATCGACCTTCTTCACGTCGAGCCGGAAATTGATCGCGCTGATGATGCCGTCGCCGAACTTCTCGTGGACCAGCGCCTTCAGCGTCGTGCCGTACACCTGCAGCATTTCGTAGAACCGGTAAATGGTCGGGTCGGTCGGCACGCGATCGTCGATGCTGCCGCGCAGCGGGATCATCTGCAGCAGCAACACCGCGTCGTCATCGAGGCCGAGCTTGTCGGCCACGCTGCGTGCGGCGCGCACCGGCAGCGCGTGCTGGCCGAGCAGCGCGGCCGTCACGAACGCTTCGCTCAGGCCCGTGCCTTCGGTGAGCTGCGCGAACGACAGGTTCTTGCGCGCCTTCGCGAGCACGATGGTTTCGGCAAGCGCGTGGCGGGCGGTCTGGCTGTGCTGGGACTGGATCATGGCAATTCCTCGGGGTGGGGTGGGAGCAATCCGGATTCAGGCCGCGACGGCAAGCGTCGCGGGCGTGGCGCGGACCTCGGGGTGGTCCGCCAGGGAGACGAACCGGCCGGTCGCGCCGTCGTAGGCGTCGATGCAGCCCGATTCGATGTCGTAGACCCAGCCGTGCAGTGCGAGGCGCCCTTCTTCGAGCTCGAGCCGCACGGCAGGGTGCGTCTTCAGGTTCGCCAGTTGCGCGACGACGTTCTCGCGCACCATCGAGTCGATCCGCTCGCGTTCGCTGCGATGCGCGCGCGCCTCGTTCACGACGCGCGCCGAATCGGCGTAGCGCAGCCAGTGGCCGACGGCCGGCATGTGATCCATGCACTGGCAGGTGGCGATCGCGGTCATCGCGCCGCAATCGGAATGGCCGCAGATCACGACGTCGGTCACGCGCAGCGCGGCGACCGCGTATTCGACCGACGCCGATACGCCGCCCGGCTCGGGGCCGTACGACGGCACGATGTTGCCGGCATTGCGGATCACGAACAGGTCGCCCGGTTCGCGCTGCGTGACGAGTTCGGGCACGAGCCGGCTGTCCGAGCACGAGATGAACAGCGCCCGCGGGTTCTGGCTGCGCGCGAGATCGCGGAACAGCGCGGCGCGTTCCGGATAGGCGTCGCGCTGGAACTTCAGGAAGCCTTCGATGATGTCCTTCATCGTGTGTTCTCCGGTGCAGGTGGAATCGATGAAGGGCAGGTTACGCCGGACTTCCAATAACGTAAAAGACTGATTTATGATCTTCCCGATAAGCAGGACTTATAGGAACCGCCATGCTGCTGCGCCATATCCACTACTTCCTCGCCGTCGCCGAGCATCGCAGCTTCACGCGCGCGGCCGCCGCGCTGCATGTGTCGCAGCCCGCGCTGTCCCAGCAGATCCGCCAGCTCGAGGAGACGCTCGGCGCGCAGCTGTTCGACCGCACCGGGCGCGTGACGCGGCTGACCGACGCCGGCGACGTGTATTTCCGCTATGCGCGGCAGGCGCTGCACGATCTCGCGGAAGGCCGGCGCGCGATTCACGACGTGCAGGACCTGAGCCGCGGCTCGCTGCGGATCGCGGTCACGCCGACTTTCACGAGCTATCTCGTCGGGCCGCTCGTCGAGGCGTTTCACGGCCGCTACCCGGATGTGTCGCTGTCGGTGCGCGAGATGTCGCAGGAGCGCATCGAGGCGCTGCTCGCCGACGACGAGCTCGATGTCGGCATCGCGTTCGAGGACGTACAGACGGCGGATATCGACGCGCAAACGCTGCTGGTCGAAACGCTCGCGCTCGTCGTGAACCGCGCGCATGCGCTCGCCGGGAAACGCAGGGCCGGCCTGCGCGCGCTGCACGACGCGCCGCTCGTGCTGCTCACGGCCGAGTTCGCGACACGCGTGCAGATCGACCGCTATTTCCGCGAGCACGACGTGCGGCCGCGCGTGTTGATGGAGGCAAATTCACTGGGGGCGGTGATCGAGATCGTGCGCCGCACGAATCTCGCGACGTTGCTGCCGGCGACGATCGCGGCCGGGCATGACGATCTCGCTGCCGTCGCGCTCGATCCGGCCGTGCTGCGGCGCACGGCCGTGCTGCTGCAGCGCAAGGGGGCGTACCGGAGCGCGGCCGCGCGCGCGTTCGTCGCACTGGCGTTGGCGCAGCAGGCGGGGAAAGGCACGCGTTCGCGATGAAACCGGCTTTCGAGGGGCACGCCTGGACGCTGACGGGCGTCCGCGCCGGCTGCACCTGACGCGCCAGGCCCCGCTTCCAGCCGGCTGCGGACGCCAAAATCCCGCGATTTATCCTGTAAAATCCCGAATCGAGAGAATTTGTACGACAAAACCGGTCATCCGGTAACCATTACTCATCGTTCCCGATTCGAGAGGGCCACGACGATGAATTCCCAAGAACTGGTTCGCGCGATCAGCGGCGGCCTGTTTCAGCAAGCTCGCCTGCTCAAGCTCGATACACCGCTGGGCCAGCATGTCCTGCTGCCTCAGACGGTGCACGGCGTATCGCGGTTGGGCCGCGAATTCACGTTGACGGTCGATGCCGTCTCGACTCGCGACAATGTCGAACTGAAGAAGCTGATCGCGCAGCCCGTCACGCTGTGGATCGAACAGCAAGGCGACACCTATCTGCCGTGGCACGGCTACGTGCAAACCGCGCGCCGGCTCGGCTTCGACGGCGGCATCACCGCTTACCAGATCCGTTTCATGTCGTGGCTCGGGTTCCTGCGGTACCGCCGCGACCAGCGCATCTGGCAGGACCGCACCGCCGACGAAATCCTGACCGACGTGTTCAACCAGCATCCGCAAGCCTCCGGCATGTTCCGGTTCGCGCTCTCCACGCCGCTGCGGAACCGGTCGTTCTGCCTGCAATTCGAGGACGACTGGCATTTCGTCCATCGACTGCTCGAGGATGAAGGCCTGTTCGGCTACTTCGAGCAGGCCGACGACGGTTCGCACCATACGCTGGTGATCACCGATTCGCTCCATGCGCTGCCCGCCACCGCGCCGGCCCGTGTGCCGTTCCAGCGCGCGGCCTCGGATAACGAAACCCAGGCGCTCGTCCAGTGGTCGGGCTCGCGCACGCTGCAGAGCAGCCACTACACGACGCGCACGTTCGACTACAAATCGCCCGGTACCGCGCTCAATCCCAAAGGCACCGACGTTCCGACCCGGCAGGATCAGGGCGACCTGCCGAACCAGACCGAGGTCTATACGTACACGGGCGCCTATACATACGGCGCTCAGGGCGACGGCAACCGCCAGTCGACCATCCGGATGGAAGAATGGGAATCGCGCGCGAAGCGGTTCCACGGTATTGGCGGCATGCGCGGCATCGATGCGGGCCGGGTGTTCGAGCTGACCGACCATCCAGCCCATCCGCCGGCCGAACAGGACGGCAACCGGTTCGCCGTCATCGAAACCGTCTGGTGGATCAGGAACAACATTCCGGCCGCGCCGTCCCATTTTCCGCACGGCCTGGCCGCGCAATTCGACGCGATGAAGGCACGGCTCGGCGACACGGCCGACGCGATGACGGTGCATCACGCCGACGGCAGCGAAGGCTTCTATCTCGTCGAAATCGAAGCGCAGCGCCAGACGGTGCCGTTCCGCAGTCCGTTCGAGCATCCGAAGCCCGAGATGCATCTGCAAACCGCCACCGTCGCGGGACCGAAGGGCGAGGAGGTTCATACCGACGAACTGAACCGGATCAAGGTCCGGTTCCACTGGGATCGCCTGAACGAAGGCGACGAGCGCGCGTCGTGCTGGCTGCGCGTCGCGTCGTCCGACACGGGCGGCGGGTACGGCAGCGTGCATGTTCCGCGCATCGGCGAGGAAGTCGTGGTCAACTGGATGTCCGGCGACTGTGACCGGCCCATCGTCACCGCCCGGCTCTATAACGGCGCGACCAAGCCGCAATGGCACACGGACGGCCTGCTGTCCGGCTTCCGTTCGAAGGAATACGCCGGCAGTGGCTACAACCAGCTCGTGATGGACGACGCAACCGGGCAGAACCGCGCGCAGCTCTACAGCAGCGTGGCAAACAGCCTGCTGCATGTCGGTTATCTGATCGAGCAGTCGGGCAACACACGCGGCGCGTACGTCGGCAGCGGCTTCGACCTGAAGACCGATGCGTATGGCGCCGTGCGCGCGAACCAGGGCCTGTACGTCACGACGCATCCCAAGACCATGTCGAGCCAGCCACTCGACGTGCGCGAAACGCAGCAACAGCTCGTCGGTGCCGAAAGTCTGATCGAATCGCTGTCCGACGTGAGCGAGACGCATCAGGCCGACACGCTGAAGCCGGGCCGCGATGCGCTCAAGACGTTCACCGACGCAACCCAGCAAAGCCAGCCCGGCGCGGCGTCGGGCGGGCGAACGGGCGGCGGCGGCACCGGTAACGCGAACGCGTTCGCGCAGCCCGTGATGCTGTTCGGCAGCCCGGCCGGCATCGGGATGGCGAGCCAGCAGTCGCTGCAGATGGTCGCCGACCGGCACGTTAACGTCGTGAGCGGACAAAGTACCCATCTCGCGGTCGGCAAATCGCTCGTCGCGAGCGTGATCTCGTCGGTCAGCCTGTTCGCGCAGAATGCCGGGATCAAGCTGTTCGCCGGCAAGGGCAAGGTCGAGATTCGTGCGCACGACGACAACATCGAGCTGACCGCGCAGAATACCGTGAAGATCGTCGCCGCCACCGGGCAGATCGACGTCGCGTCGAAGCAGCCGCTGCTGCTGACGTCCGGTGGCGCCTACATCCGCATCGGCAACGGCAACATCGAGATCCACGCACCCGGCAAGGTGGATTTCAAGGGCGGCAACCACAGCTTCTCGGGGCCGGCCAGCAACGACTACCCGCTGCCGCGGCTGCCCGAAGGCGTGTGCTCGGAATGCCGGCGCAGCGCGGCGAAAATGAAATCCGCCCTCACGCCCCGCACATGACACCTGTCGCCTCGATGAAGCCGTTTCACGACCTGACGCGCGCGCTGCCGCTGCCGGCGCAATGGCCGCGCACGAACGCCGCGCAACGGCACGACGACCTGCGCGACTGGCATCGTACGCGGCAGGTCGCGGATGCGCGCCCGCTGCGCCTGCTGGCGCTCGTCGACGGTGCGCTGGACGACACGATGCTCGATGCGGCCCGCTGGCGCGGGATCGCCTGGCAGTCGCTGTATCCGGCCACGATGCTCGAGTCTTCGCGGCCCGAGATCGGCCCGTTCCTGCTCGACCTGACGGCGGACGACGACGCATCGCGCGCGATGGTGCTCGACCTGCTGAATGCCGGCGGCGATTCGGATCTCGTCGTGTGGCTCGCGACGGGCCATGCGATGCCGGACCTCGCTGCCTATCTGCATCCGCTCGCCGAAGCGACGCTGCCCGACACGCGCCAGGCACTGCTACGTTACTACGATCCGTCGATTCTCGAGAACCTTTTGCCGGTCCTGACGGCGCCGCAGCGGCGCGAACTGCTGGCGACGTTCGTCGAACTGCGCTACCGGTTCGATCCGTGGGAGAGCATGGTCGGAGAGGAGCAAGGGCCGCTGCCTGCGGCCGCCGCGACGCCGGTCGTGTTCACCGATGCACAGTATGAAGCGCTGGCGCGCGAGGGTTTCGCGGAGACGCTGTATTTCCAGTTGCATGACGAATTCCTGCCGCCGATGTCGGCGGTGCCGAGTCGATGGGGCATTCGTTATGCGAAGGATCTCGTCACGCGGGCACGGACACAGCACGGGCTCGCGAACGAGAACGATCTCGCGTATTTCGTGTTGGTCGGGATGAACGTGCATCCGGCATTCGATGCGCATCCGGCGATCGCCGGGAAAATCGCCGCGCGCGGGGAACATCCGCCGCCGCTGTCGGCAACACTCGCGGACGTCGACGCGGACGTGTGGGCCGCGTTGCTCGATGCGCATCCGCTGGCGGGGTATGCGGACGGGCGGCAACAAGAGATGGCGGCGGCCAATGTGCTGCCCGAAGCCGGTTGAGTGGCAGGAGACGGGGATGTTGAACGGGATGCGTCGTGCGGTTTGCAAGCCGGTCGCGGTCGGGATGTTGATGATGGGTAGCGCGTGGAATGTGCAGGCTCAGCTTGAGAGCTACGGTCCGTATCGCGTCGTGGGTTTCAACTACGCCGACCGAGGCATCTACAACTTCGTCGTCGACGGCTTTGGCGCAGGTAGCGTGCATGCCCGTCAATTCGGCGGCCGTGGCGGCACGGTCTGTTGCATGGCAGTGCCGCGCGGCACGAAGGCCTGGCACCTCAAGGTCACATACGACCTGACGCCGGAAGAAGATGCCAGGAACCTGTCGCCGGAGATCTACGAAACAGAAGTCGCCGTCCCTAAGCTACCGAACAAGCACGACGGCTACATCGAGTTTCATTTCCTACCCGACCGCAAGATCGAAGCCAAATGGGTCGAATACCCGCCCGATCCGCGCAACCCGAATACAACGAGCAACGCGTCGTCCACGACGAACTGAATGACAGGAACATCGACATGCTGAATATTCTTCGCCGCCTCATTCGCAACCCGATCGTCATCGCGGTGGTGCTGCTTGGCGGAGCGTGGTGGGTGCATGCGCAGACCGCAAGCTACGGGCCGTATCGCGTCATTGGCTATAACTTCACCAATCGCAGCATCTATAGCGTCAAGATCGACGAATTTGGCGCAGGAAACGTTCGTGCGAACAAGCCCGGTGGAGGTGGTGGAACCGTATGCTGCATGGACGTACCTCGGGGTAAAAAAACTTGGCATATCAAACTCGAGTACGAGTTGACGCAAGAGCAATACAAAAAAAATCTGCCCAGTGACGTCTTCGAGACCGATATTGCTATTCCGCCGCTTCCCGACAAGCACGACGGATATATCGAATTCTACTTCTTGCCGCAACAAAAGATTGAAGCGCGATGGGCCAAGCTTCCGACTGATCCGCACAATCCGAATCTGCAGTAAAACGGGAGAAAAGTATGCCTAACGACACGATCCCAGCACAAGGCGCCGCGCCAGCACAATCCAGCGCCAATGCCGGCGCGGCGCGCGCCACGCGGGCAGCCAGCGTCAGCACGCAACTTCCCGCTGACCCCCCCAGCCCCTGCTTCCGTTGCCACCAGGAAATCTACCAGTCATTCTTTTTTGACGGCTTCGGACAGAGCCTCGATGACGAGAATTCTTCGAATATCGCGCGCCTGTATAAGCGCCCACATGGAAAGCGATAATTCAACGGGCGTCTACCGAACGTACTATGCAGGCATGGGGAGGGAACTACCCAACCAGACAGTAGGCACGCTCAAGAAGGCGGTAACCGATACTGGCTCCGCACTGTTCAAGGAGGCCAAAGGCAAAGGCATAGATGATCCCGCCAAAAAGGTCAGGGATGATATTGGCAAGCGCCTAATTTCTGATCGCGCCAATCAATCGATATTCTCACACGCGAAATCGTCGATACTCGATGCCATCAGCAACGCCCCTGACACCATAAAAAAATCCCTCAAGGAATCCTTTACAGTCAAAAAGATCGGCGTCGATCTGATTCCTGCCGGGATCTCGACCGTGGCCGACTCGGTGCCGGCAGTCCGTGACAGCGAATTCTCGGCAGCCTACCTGGGCACCGGATTCGACATTCGCGTCAGTCAGGCGATTGCCGACTTTGAAGCCAATGTCGACCGTGCTACCCGCGACCCGCGCGAAATCAAGCGCATTCGTGTTGCAGTTTTCGGTTACGACAGAGGCGGCACCATCGCTCGGAAATTCGCAAACGAATTGATCGGCAAGGTATGCAAGGCAAAGGACGGGAAGCCGGCATACAAGGGGATACCGGTCGAATTCGACTTCATGGGGCTGTTTGATTGCGTCTCGACATCCTACGCCGACTCGATATTCACAAAGGCAGTCGCCCCCGTTCTTGGTGTCGTGCCGGCCGCAGGGAAAGGCGCCAGCCTCACCATCAAGGGGCTGAGTGTGTTTCTCGCCGTTTCCAAGCAGACGCTTGGTGAATACGATATCCAAAAGGAGTTCAAGTCGATCGTCCACCACGTTGCGGCGACAGAATTGCGCTTCTACAAAAATCTGGATTCGCCCAGAAAATCTTCCGACCACGCAAACCTCCTGGAGATCGTCTATCCGGGCAGTCAGGCGGACGTAGGAGGCGGATTTCATGAAGGAGAGGATCACAAATCGGCCGAACTGGCGCGCGTATCCGCTCGGAATATGCTCGATCGTGCCTGGTCGGCCGGCGTACCCTTTCTGCCACTCGACAAACTTCGAAAAACCGACCCCAGGGTTGCTCGCGAGTTTGATTTCCAGAAGACCGTTAACGTCAACGGAAAGAATCTCACCGTAAATGATCTCTTCGCGGCCTACACCGCGATGCTGCCGAAATCTAACGGCCCGCTCGAAACGCATTTTCTCGAGCACCAGAAGCTGTTCGTGTCGTGGGCACGTTACGTCCATGACCGCACGGCGCATGAAAGCACCGGCAACAATCTGTTCATTAACACCGTGGATGCCGACGTCTACAACGCGGTATTCCCGCATGGAGGCGGCTTGCCGAACTACGAGGGCCGGGACTGGTACTACAAGAGCCAAGACCCGAACTCCAAGGTCCCGCAGTACACATTCGGTGAACGCCGAACAGTCGACGACATCTCGGACAAGACCGTGCGGGCCTTGGCCAACGCATGGGTGCACCCGCCTAAGCTGACGCCGGAAGTCATCGCGTTCTTCGACAACTTCGTGCACAACACGATTACGCGACTTAATAACGTAGCACTCGGCGACGGCGTGTTCATGACGCTTCGCGAAATCGAGGAAAAAGGCTGGATGGCGCGCCAGACCTACGCCGCCAAGGATTACGTGCACAAAGTCCTCGGCAACATCTCAAAGAACATCAAAGACGCGCAGGACGAATACGTCAAGCAGGTCACGTCCGGCCAGATTCCTCACGGCGCATCGATCGGCGACCTCTCCGGCGACTGAGCGACATCCGTCGCCCGCTGCATCAACCGGCATGCCCGCCCGCTGCCTGCGCAGCCGGGCGGAGCACATTCCCCGTCAGTTGTACCCGAGAATCGCCACCGCCGCGACGTCCGGCCGATCGATCGTATTCCCGACGAGCGACGTCATCGGCTCCTGCAGCACGGCTTGATACGACGTGACGCGCGGCTCGTCCGACGCACCCGGCTCATCCATTGCCGGCTCATCGAACGCGGCATCGAAACCGCTGTAAAAGCCTGCTTGTGTCTGCGAAAAAGTCATCTCCATTCCTTTCGTTGATTGTGTTTTAGATGTTCTAACCAGCCTGCTTCAACGCCGCCGCATGCACGGGCGCACCGTCATGCGCGGCCTCCGAGCGCGCCAGCTGTGCGCGCGTGCGCCGCGTGATGTGAATCACCGCGAACACGACCGGCGCGATCAGCAGGCCTTCCGCCAGCTCCGGATCGACCGGCAGGTTCATCACATGCAGTGCCTTGAACGCCGCCGTCGCGAGCGACAGCACGTAGTACGAAATGGCCGCCACCGACAGCCCTTCAACGGCGTGCTGCAAGTGAAGCTGATTGCGCGCGGTGCGCTCCATCCCGGCAAGCAGGCGTGTGACGTCCTTTTCCTGCGCAAGATTCACGCGCGTGCGCAGCAGGTCGACCGCCCGCGCGATCCGCGCGGCGATCTGCTCGTGGCGCGCCCATACGCTGCGGCAGGTTTCCATCGCGGGCGCGAAGCGGCGCTCCATGAATTCGGCGATCGTCGGCATCCCTTCGATGCGCTCCTCGCGCAGCTCGTGGATGCGTGCCAGCACGAGCTTTTCGTACGCCCGCGAGGCGCTGAAACGCGCGCCCGATCCCGACAGCGATTCGACCCGCACCGCGAGATGCGTGAGCTTGACGAGCAGCGCCGTGTCGTCGCCGTCCGCGCCGCTCGCGTCCATCCGCTGCATCAATGCGTGCAGCGCCGCGTGGATCTCGTCGAGCTCGCGGCTCATCCGGCGCGCGACTGGCAACGCGAGCAGCGCCATCATCCGGTAGGTTTCGATTTCATACAGGCGCTGCAGCAGCCGGCCGCCCTGCTCCTCGCGGAAATCCTCGTCGACCACGAGAAAGCGCATGAAGCCGTCGTCGCGCACGTGCCAGTCGCAGAACACCTTGCCGCCGCCGAGCACGTTGCTGCCGACGAGCGCGGGCCCGTCGATCCAGCGGCGCAGGTCGCCGCACACGAGCCGCGCGGCGTCGCCCGACAGCAGCTCCATGCGCACTGCGACGAAGCGGATGCCGGCCAGCCGCGCGAACCACGCGGCCGGAATGCCTTCGATCGCGAGATCGTCGAAATAGCCGGTGTCGCGACGCGGCGCGACGAACGTGAAGGTCGAGAATTCGGTGTGGCGTTCCCACTTCAGGTGCCAGCCGCTCGGCGACTGCACCGCGTAGTGCGTCGCGCCTTCGTGTGGCGCGGCGATGCCGGTGTCGCGGCACAGCGCGTGCAGCAGCGTTTCGTGGATGTCCGGCTGGCCGTCCGCGTAGATCGCGTAATGCGTGAGCGACACGGCTTCGGCGAGCCGCAGGAACGGCCGGGCATGCAATTCCGCGGCCAGTGCGGCGCGCAACGGATGGTCCATCATCGAGACACCACGCTTTCCTGTTCAGTGCTGCACGCCGGCTCGGCCGGCCCGAACGCCGCGCCACCCTCGGGTGAAACGCCAGCGTGATCGCACTATGGCAGACACACAGCAACAATAAAAACGCATAATGCTGATCGTTACGTTCAGTTTTCCTGATACCTATGAAGATGCTCGATCACGACGTGCTGGCCACCGTCGTCGCCGTCGCGGAAACCGGCAACATGACCCGCGCCGCCGAGGCCGTGAACCGCTCGCAGTCGGCCGTGAGCATGCAGATCAAGAGCCTGGAAGACGCGATCGGCCGGCCGCTGTTCGTGCGCAAGCCGCGCAGCATCGTGCTGACGCGCGAAGGCGAGGTGCTGCTGGGATTCGCCAGACGAATGCTGGCGCTGCGCGACGAGGCCTGGGCGGCCGTGGTGCGGCCGGAGGTGACCGGCAAGGTCGTGATCGGCGTGCCGGACGACTATGCGTCGTCGCTGCTGCCGTCGGTCCTGAAGAAATTCTCGGCGACCTACCCGAAGGTCGAGATCCAGGTGATGGGGCTGCCGAGCAGCGCGCTCGCGCCGCTGATCAAGGACGGCACCGTCGATCTCGTGTGCGGCACGCGCATCAAGGGGCTGTCCGGCGACTTCATTCGCCACGAGCCGATGGCGTGGGCCGCGATGACGAACGGGCCGCGCGTGTGGGAAGAGCGGCCGCTGCCGATCGCGGTGTTCATGCCGGGCAGCGTCGCGCGCGAGAACGCGATCCGCAGCCTGGAGCGCGCCAAGGTGCCGTATCGCACCTCCTATGAAAGCCCGAGCCTGCTCGGGCTGCTCAGCATGGTCGAGGCCGGCCTGGCCGTCGCGCCGCTCGCGCGCTGCGCGATTCCCGCGCAGCTGTCGATGCTCGGCCGCTCGCACGGGCTGCCCGACCTGCCGCCGCTCGAGCTGATCCTCGCGCGCAGCACCAAGTCGAAGCGGCCGCCGTGCGACTTTCTCGCGGAACAGCTGATGGAAGACCTGCAGCGGCAGACCGGGCAGACCGGCGAAGCCTGATCAGCGCGTCGCGCCAAACCCGGCCGCGCCCAGCGCCGCGTTGACGTTCGCGGCCACCGTATCGACGAGCGCCTCGAGCGTGTCGGCGCGCACGTGCCGGTGTTCCGGCGCGACGTGCTCCTGGCGTTGCCAGCCCCACTGCGCGCCCGCCGCGACCGACAGCGTCGCGCCGAACGCGTTGCCGTGGCGGAGGCCGAAGGTGTTCACGTGCCGCCCGGCCACGTAGTCCTGTTCGGGCAAATAGAGCCGGATCTCGACCGCGACCTGGTCGCGATCGTTGACGCGCGCGGCCGGGCTGACCGTCGACGCGAACACTTTGCCGATCCGCCAGGTCACGCAGGTTTCCCACGCCTCGAGCGGCCCGCCGGCCGCGTCGACCCGTTCGGTGTCGACCGACCACTGATGCCGGTCGGGCAGGACGATCGCCTGGTGCAGCAGCACTTCGGCCACGCGCACCGTCGTCACGAGCTGACGCGCGAGCTGCTGGCCCGACGGCAGCGACGCCGTCCTTACGCGACGGCTTTCCGGCCGCGCGACAGGTACTGCTTCCATGAGGCCCATGACCCCTCCGTATTCATGATCGGCGCCGCGCACGCGATGTCGCGCGCCTGTCCGCGGCCTGCGGGCGGACGGCACGGCGACCGGCACCCGGGCGGCGGATCGGACAAACCATTCAGGAACGAGCAACAACCGTTCCTCGACTTACCGCGCGTTCGGCCCGACGCGCACGCGGCGCGCGACCGGCCCGATCACCGCATCGGCCTGCTGCGCGATCAGCATGTGCAGCGTGAAATCGAGGTCTTCCGGCGCGATGTCGAAGTGCACGTGCACCACGTCGCGCACGGCGCGCGCGCTGACGACGTACACGCCGAGCGGGGAATGCAGCAGTGCAGCGAGGCGGGCGTGCGCGGCTTCGCCGGAGTCGGCCGTCAGCGTGACGGGCAACTGCAGGCGCGGGCGCGGCGGCGGGAACGGAATGACGTTGTCGGGTGCGCCGGCGCGTAACGGGCGGCCGGCGACGTGGACGGCGGGAACGGGACGAATGAAGGTCATGGAGCGGACGGAAGCCGTCTCGGCTGTTCGACACATCCCCAGCTTAGAAGAGACGACATAAACGTCGTGCAAAAAAACGTCCCGCCGATGCAAAAAACGGCATGGGGGGACACATCACATCACCGGGCGGTGACCGGCGGCCGGCGGGGCGCCGTCGTCCGCGCCCGGTGATCACGCGCCGCGGCTCGCGTCGACTTCACCCGCGCCGCGGTCGCCTTGGCGGTGCTCCCGTTACGCGGCAAACGCCTCGAGCGACGCGCGCCGCCGCTCGTCGACCATCGATTCGATCAGCGATACCAGATCGTCGGTCAGCGGATCGCAGATGCCCGGCGAGCGATGCAGTTCGAGGTCGGCCGCCGGCAGCGACGGAAAGCCGTCCGCCTCGTCGAGCACGCGCCAGTTCTCGGGCAGCGTGCAGCGGTCGATCATCGTCACGGCCGCGCCGTGGTTCACCGCGATCTTGATGCCGGTTGGGCTCTGGCTCGTGTAGACGACATGAAACGACCGGTCGGCCGTCGCAAGCGCCTGCAGCCCGCGCTGCCGGTAGCAGCACGTTTCCGGGAACAGCGCGAGCGGCACCGACGCATGGCGGTCGAGCGCGAAATCGCGGTGCGCGGCCCACACGACGTCGTGCCGGCCGAGCACCCGCCCGCCCGCGCCGGGCCCGTGCCGCACGACGAGCGCCACGTCGAGCTCGCCGGCCTGCAGCCGGTCGAGCAATTCGAGCGACATCCGGCAATGCACGTGCAGGCGCGCGCCCGGCCGCATCGCATAGAACGACTTCAGCAGGTCGGGCAGCCACAGCTCCGCGTAGTCCTCGGGCAGCCCGAAGCGCACGACGCCGCGGTCGCTGCTCGCCTGCTTCAGCGCGAGGATCGCGTCGTTCTGCACCTGGATGATCCGGCGCGCATGGATCAGGAAATTCTCGCCGTCGCGCGACAGCTCGAGCCGCCGGCTGTTGCGCATGAACAGGTGCGTGTCGAGCCGTTCCTCGAGCGTGCGGATGCGCAGGCTGATCGTCGATTGTGTGCGATGCAGTTGCCGGGCCGCCGCGGTGAAGCCACCGCTTTCGACGACCGCGACGAATGCCCGGATCAGTTCCGGATCCAGCGAACTGAGCTTCGACCAATCGGGCTTTTGAATGGCAGCCATCGAAATTACTCGCTTTCGAAAAAGGAAGGGAAGACGAAAGATAGGGCTCGGAGTACGCCGATTGTTGTCCAGATGCGCTCGGCCCTCCAACCCCTGCCCGGGTATGACAAACCCGGAGCCGGCACGCGCATGCCCACCCGCCGATCCCGCCCCGCCCGCCGTGACGACACCGGCCGGGGCCCGCCCGGCGGGCATGCGCGTGCCGGCTTCAGGGCTTTCCCGGAGACGACGAAAACTCATGGCCCGATCAGAAAACATCGATTCACCGGCCGCATCGCGGCCCACCACAATCGCCTCACCCCACCTCATCGACGAGACACCGCAATGACCGCATCCCAACCCAGGCAGCTTTACATCGGCGAAGGCTTCGAAGGCCCCGGCGTCAACCTCGCGCACATCAACGTGCTGGTCGGCCCGCGCAACGGCCCGGCGGGCCAGGCGTTCGCCACCGCACTCGCGACACCGTCGGCCGGCCATGCGCCGTTCGTCGTGATCGCGCAGCCGGGCGTGCCGACCAAGCCGCTCACGCTGTACGTGAACAAGGCGCAGATCGCCAGCGATTTCCACGGCAATGCCACGTGGGGCGCGTCGCAGGCCGGCATCGCGAAGGCTGTGGCCGAAGCGCTCGAGAACGGCACGCTGCCGCCCGAAGCGGAGAACGACTGGGTCGTCGTGTCGGCGAACTGGGTGAACCCGCAGACCGACGATCTCGACGCCGTGTTCGAGAACAACTACCGCGCGTGCCGCAACGCGATCGTCGCCGCGATGGAAGGGCTGCCGCATCGCGACGCGGTGTTCGCCGCCGCCCGCGACGTGTCGAACCCGTTCTACACCCCGAAGAAAAACTGACGACGACAAGCGGCCGACGCGCGACGGACGGCCGCATCTGGAGGAAACATGGAATACGTCCGCCTCGGCCAGTCCGGCCTGAAGGTGTCCCGCCTGTGTCTCGGCACGATGAACATGGGCACCCCCGAATGGAAGCCCTGGATCTTCGACGAAGCGCAGAGCGAGCCGATCGTGCGCCGCGCGCTCGACGCCGGCGTGAACTTCATCGATCTCGCGGATTTCTATTCGACGGGCGTCGGCGAGGAAGTGGTCGGCCGCATCCTGAAGCGCAACGCGCGCCGCGAGGAGCTCGTCGTGACGACCAAGGTCGGCTACGACATGGGCAGCTATCCGAACGCGGGCGGCCATTCGCGCAAGCACGTGCTCGACGGCATCGACGGGTCGCTGAAGCGCCTCGGGATGGATTACGTCGACATCTTCATGCTGCACTTCTTCGACGTGAACACGCCCGTCGAGGAAACGATGTGCACGCTGCACGACATCGTGCGGGCGGGCAAGGCGCGCTATATCGGCGTGTCGACGATGTACACGTGGCAGTTCGCGAAGATCATGCAGGCCTGCGAACGAAACGGCTGGGACAAGCCGATCAACATGCAGCTGCAGCTGAACCTCGCATATCGCGAGGAAGAGCGCGAGATGGTGCCGTACTGCATCGACCAGGGCGTCGGCGTATCGGTGTTCAGCCCGCTCGCGCGCGGCCTGCTCACCTGCGAGCCGCAATCGACGCGCAACCAGACCGACTTCTTCACCGCGCAGATGTACGGCGATGCGTCGTCGCTCGCGATCGCGGCATCGGTCGCGAAGGTCGCGAAGCGCCGCGGCGTGCCGCCCGCGCAGATCGCGCAGGCATGGGTGCTGAGCCGCCCCGGCATCGCGAGCATGCTGGTCGGCGCGGATTCCGTCGCGCAGTTCGACAGCGCGCTCGGCGCGCTCGAAACGCAGCTCACCGACGAAGAGCTGCACGAGCTGGAACGCAACTACACGCCGTGCGACCTGATCAACGACTACACGGCCGGCAAGCGCATCGCGCGCGAATCGCGTCCGGCGCAGGGCAGTTTCGCGACGGACTGAAGCACTGATGCACTGACGCACTGATGCACGAAGCTCCGAGGCATTGAAGGAACGACACACAATGAACGAATTTCTGAGGACCGGCCATTTCATCGGCGGTGAATGGCACGAATCGCATGGCGCGAGCGATGCAACCTATCCGGTGCTGAACCCGGCGACCGGCGAGACGATCGCGAAGGTCGCGAAAGGCGGCGCCGACGACACGCAACGCGCCATCGATGCGGCGGCACGCGCGTTGCCGGCATGGCGCGCACTGACCGCAAAGGAACGCGGCGCCCGCGTGAAGCGCTGGGGCGAGCTGATGCTCGACAACCGCGACGCGCTCGCCGAGCTGCTGACGCGCGAGCAAGGCAAGCCGCTCGCGGAAGCGCGCGGCGAAGTCGCGTATGCGGCGAGCTTTCTCGAATGGTTCGCGGAAGAAGCGAAGCGTATGTACGGCGACGTGATCCCGAGCCCGAAGCCGAACACGCAGATCGTCGTCACGCGCGAGCCGGTCGGCGTGGTCGCGGCGATCACGCCGTGGAATTTCCCGCTGGCGATGATCACGCGCAAGGCCGGCCCCGCGCTTGCGGCCGGCTGCACGATGGTGCTGAAGCCGTCCGAGGAAACGCCGCTGTCGGCGTTCGCACTCGCGGTGCTCGCCGAGCGCGCGGGCGTGCCGGCCGGCGTGTTCAACGTGGTGTCGGGCGACGCAGTCGCGATCGGCGAAACGCTGACGAGTTCGTCCGTCGTGCGCAAGCTGTCGTTCACCGGCTCGACGCAGGTCGGCAAGCTGCTCGCGAAGCAGTCGGCCGACACGCTGAAGAAGCTGTCGCTCGAACTCGGCGGCAACGCACCGTTCATCGTGTTCGACGATGCCGATCTCGATGCGGCGGTCGAAGGCGCGATCGCGTCGAAGTTCCGCAACACGGGCCAGACCTGCGTGTGCGTGAACCGCTTTCTCGTGCAGGACGGCGTGTACGACGCGTTCACCCGCAAGCTCGCGGATGCCGTGCGCAAGCTGCGCGTCGGCAACGCGCTCGCGGGTGAAGTCGACCAGGGGCCGCTGATCAACGAGGCGGCGCTGGGCAAGGTCGAGCGGCACGTGGCCGACGCCACCGCGAAGGGCGCACACGCGCTCACCGGCGGCAAGCGTCACGCGCTCGGCGGCACGTTCTACGAGCCGACCGTGCTGACCGGCATGACGGCCGACATGCTGATCGCCGAAGAAGAAACCTTCGGCCCCGTCGCCGGCTGCTTCCGCTTCACGACCGAGGAAGAAGCCGTGGCCGCCGCCAACGACACGCCGTTCGGGCTGTCCGCGTACTTCTACACGCGCGACCTCGGCCGTGCATGGCGCGTGTCGGGTGCGCTGGAGAGCGGGATGGTCGGCGTCAACGACGGGATCATCTCGACCGAAGTCGCGCCGTTCGGCGGCGTCAAGCAATCGGGGCTCGGCCGCGAAGGCTCGAAGTACGGCCTCGACGAATACGTGGAACTCAAGTACACGCTGATGGCAGGCCTCGGCCGCTGACCGCCGGCCGCTCCCCGCGGCCGACCCGCGCCGCGCGCCGTCCGGCCGCGCGGCGCCCTGCACGGCACGCGCGGCGGTGCTCCGCCTGCGCGCGCCGCTGCGCGCCCGATAACAATCCAGGAGGCAGCTTGACTCAAGCCAACGTTCAATCCGGCACCGCACGCGCGTTGCCGCTGTCGCGTGGCGCCGATGCGCCGCACCGCCCCGTCGCGCTCGACGACGTGCCGCTCAACCGCTTCCACGTGAAGATCGCCGCCCTGACGTTCGGCGCGCATTTCACCGAGGGCTACACGCTCGGCACGATCGGCTACGCGCTCGCCGCGCTCGGCCGGCAGATGCCGATCGACGCGTTCTGGATGGGGATGATCGGCAGCTCCGCGCTGATCGGCATCTTCTTCGGCAGCCTCGTGTTCGGCTGGCTGTCCGACCGGATGGGCCGGCAGAAGATCTTCCTGACGAGCTTCGTGATCATCACGGCGGCCGCGTTCGCGCAGTTCTTCGTCACGTCGCCGCTCGAACTGTGTGTGCTGCGCGTGCTGATCGGCTTCGGGATGGGCGGCGATTTCACGGTCGGCCATGCGATCCTCGCCGAATTCTCGCCGCGCAAGCATCGCGGCGCGCTGCTCGGTTCGTTCAGCGTGATCTGGACGATCGGCTATGTCGCCGCGAACGTGCTCGGCCTCGCGTACAGCGACGTCACGCCCGACGCGTGGCGCTGGCTGCTCGCGTCGGCGGCGTTGCCCGCGCTGATCGTGCTGGTGCTGCGGATCGGCACGCCCGAATCGCCGCGCTGGCTGCTCGGCAAGGGCCGGGAGAAGGAAGCGCGTGCGATCGTCGCGAAGCATTTCGGGCCGCACGTGATGCTCGACGGTTCGACCGAGCCGCATGCGCATGGCGGCTTCGCGCGGCTGTTCCAGCGTGACCTGATCCGCCGCACGATGTTCAACTGCGCGTTTTTCGTGTGCCTCGTGATTCCGTATTTCGCGATCTACACGTTCCTGCCGACGATCCTGAAGACGATCGGCCTCGCCGAAGGTTTCGGCGCGGACCTGCTGCTGAACGGCTTCCTGGTGCTGGGCGCACTGATCGGCATCTGGCTGACGATCCGGCTGTCGCGGCGCGGCTTCCTGATCGGCTCGTTCGCGGTGACGTGCGCGTCGCTCGTCGCGCTGGCGGTGCTGCCGTCGTCGGCGGCCGTCGCGATGATCGTCGCGTTCGCGATCTTCACGCTGACGATGTCGGCGTTCAGCAACCTCGTGGGCGTGTTCCCGCCCGAGTGCTTCCCGACCGAAGTGCGCGCGAGCGGCGTGGGGCTCGCGATCGCGTGCAGCCGGCTCGGCTCGGCGATCGGCACGTTCCTGCTGCCGGTCGGCATCGCGACGCTCGGCTTTCACGCGACGATGTTCGCGCTCGCGGGCGTGCTGCTGGTGGGGATGATCGTGTCGATCGCGTGGGCGCCGGAGACGAAGCACCTGACGCTGGAGGAGGCGTCGGGGCATTGATGAGGGCGGCAGGTTGTGTGGCCGCGTGCTTCATCGTGCTCGATCGAGGCTTTCGTGTCGACGAGCCGCTGATACGCTGCGGCGATGCTGCGCTCGATTCGAACGAACCCGGCCGCGGCCGGGTTCGTTCATTTGGGACGCGATGCGATGCGCACGTTCGCTCAGAACAGGATCGATGCGTAGTCCCGCGCGCCGTGCAGGACGTGAAGAATGTCGATCCGCGCAGGCGGATCGCCGACGACCCGATAGAAGATCTGGTAGTTGCCGTACACGCGGTGCCGCACGCCATGACGCTCGTAGCGCGGCACCAGCGGAAACGCCGGCGGCATCGCGGCCAGGCTCAGGCATTGATCGCGAATCTCCCGCACGAACGTGACGGCGCGTTGCGGGTTGTCGCGTGCAATGTAGTCGGCGATCGCTTCGAGTTCGGCAATCGCAAAATGGGACAGGCGCACGGTCAGGCCTGCCGATCCGCCTGGGCCCGATACTTCGCCTCGAGACGATCGAAGACTTCCGCTGCGTCGGCGCTGTGTCCGGCTTCCGCATCGGACAGGCTGCGCGCGATCACCGCGTCCAGCGCGTTCAGCTGTGCCTCGCGATCCTGGATGAGGCGTACACCTTCGCGAAGCACTTCGCTCTTGGATCCGTAGCGCCCCGATTCGACCAGCTTCGCGACGTAAGCCTCCAGTTGCTGGCCCAGTTCCGCACTGATCATGTCGACCTCCCGACCGGATTGAATTCGATCCGTCGAGCGTATTCACTTTATCAACTATTATCAATGAGACGAGTTCCAAAGGATCGGCGCGAATGCTTTCGACGTGCCGATCGGACGGAAGAAAGGAACGGGACGCGCTTCAGGCAGGCTGCTCTGGCGCCGGACCTTCATCCGGTTTTCGTGCACATTCGTGTAGCCTTACCGGACCCTCACCGTGCGAGCAGCGATCATGATTGAAGACATCGTCACGCCACAACCTGGCCTGAAGGTCTACCCGCCAGACGCCGACGTCTTTGCCGAGTCCAACGCCGCACTCGCGCGCCACCTGCATCCGCTGATATCGATCGACCTGTCGACGGTCAATGCGTCGTGGGAGGGCTGGATCCACCTGCTCAGCCCCGTCGAGCCGTACGACGGGCTCGTCGGGCAGGACACGGCCGCGTATCACAATGACTATCTGCGCGCGAACTGGATCGGGTTCCGGCTCGACGAGAACAACCGCTACACGCTGCTGGGCGACCCGCGCTACTTCTATCTGGAAAACCCGCCCGGCGCGCATGACGCGGGCTATCGCGCGGAACTGGAGGCGCACTACGCCGAGCAGCAGGCCAGCCTCGAAACCGCGCGCAAGCGGTTCGCCGAATACGGCGTGCTCTACTCGTCCAACCAGTACGCGCCGGACGAGCGCGATTTCAGCCAGGAAAAGCCGTGCAACCTGATCGACCAGCTCGGCGGATCGGTCGGCTGGGGCAACTGGTCGGGCGCGTCGGATTTTCCGGTCGACGACCGCAATCCCGACGACATCCGGCCGATCGGCCCGGACGGTGCGCGCTTTCGCTTCGTCGCCCGCGTCACCGGCTGGGAATACCGCGCGATGGGCGCGGACTCGATTCTCCTGTTTTACGAGCCGGCCAGCCGCGTGGCGCTGCTGACGTTCGACTGGTCGTAGGGCGGGCGGGACGGGCGGTCGCGCCGCCTCGTGATTGGCCGTTTGGCGGACTCTGCCCGCCGGATGAGCGCCGATATGCTGGGGGCTTTCCATTCATTGCCGGAAGCCATGCCCGCTCAACCTGTCGATCTCGGTCATGTCCTGCCCTATGAAACGTCGTACTTCGACGATCGGCTCGAGGTCGATCGAAACGATCTCGATATTTCCGCGTTGCTCGGGGTGAGCGGCAACGTCCCCGACGAACTGCTCGTTGCGTTGTGCGGCGCGCCTGCCGGATCGGACATTCAAGCCTATCTCGACAGCACGGACAGGCTGACGTTCGCCGTCACGCATCCGACATTGATCCGATCGGAGAATCGCGTCTCCGTGCTTCAAACCCGGGACTCGTCCGTACTCGAATTGGGATCCATCGATCTCGTCGATAACGCTGTCGCCGGACTCGGTGCAGCGATGCTATGGCGAATCGTTAGAGCGTGCGATAGGTTGAAGATTGCCCGGATCAGCGCGTTCGGGATAGGCGGTCGCAAAGCCGCGCCGGAACCCGGCGGGCCGCGGCTCTCCGGATACTACGCATGGCCCAGGTTCGGTTTCGATGCGCCCATTCCGGATCGGCACGGTGACGAGGCTGCGCTGTTCCAGTATTTCCCCGGATATCCGGTCGGGCTGGCCGACCGGTCGCTTCGGTCGCTACGTGCCCTCTACGCAACGCGATTCGGGCGGGACTTCTGGCGCGTCGCCGGGTCGCATCGCTGGATGACATTCGAGGTTGCCCCGCATGCCCATTCAGTGCTGACGCTGCAGCAATACCTGATCGAAAAAGGAATTTACGAATGACCCTAAAGCACCATCCGATCACGGGCTTCCGTTCCGCGAAGCAAATAGCCAGGCGCAGCCGCACGACGAACGAGAATCGCCCCATTCGTCTTTCGGAAATCCGGCTGCTCATCGGCGAACTCGTCACGAGCGCACGCCATCAGGGTCAAGCGCCGGCGGCGCTGACATCTGCCGCCGAATACCCCGCGCAACCGGCCGGCAAGCCGGTATCACCGCCACAAAGAAAAGTCTTCGACGTGGGACCGATCGATCACTCGAAGAGCACGTTGCAGATCATCTCGATGGCCGATGCCGAAGCCCGCTGTCGCCGGGAAACACTCATGCACTTCGGACAGGATCCCGACCTGTAACCCGCGGCAATGGAGCGCAACCGCACGGCTCGCTTCAACGACGATCTAGCCAGTCTTCAGCTCGTAACGATCTTTGACAGATATCCAGGCAGGAAACACGACACGATCGGCGCGGACTGATCCGATTGTTTCCACGGAAAGATCAGCCGCGTCTCAGCAACGAGGCCGCCCTACCCCCTTCTCCCCGCCTGCCCCCGCAACCACGCAGCAAACGCGACCACCGGCTCGACCGCCACACTCTCCGGCTCGACATCGAGCCAATACCCGAACGGCCCGATCGGCTGCACCGGCGACAGCCGCACGAGGCTGCCCTCGCCGATCTCCTCCTCGATCATGTTGAGGTCGACCACCGCGAGCCCCGCGCCCTTGCGCGCCGCGCGGATCGCCTGTTCGAGCGTCGAAAACTCGATGCCGTCGCCGATCCGCGCCGGCGGCACGCCCGCCTGCTCGCACCAGTCGGCCCACAGCGTCAGGCGCTTGCCTTCGTGCAGCACATGCAGCGACGGCAACCGGCCGAGCAGCACGTCGAGCGCATCGCCGCGATAGCGCGGCGCGCCGACGAGCGCATGCCGCTCCATCATCAGCAGCTCCGACTGCATCCCGGCGCGCGCCGCGCGTCCGAAGCGGATGTGGCAATGGCAATCGTCATCCGGCTCCGTGCGGATCGACAGCTCGACGTCGGGCAGCGCCTCCGCGAGCGTACCGAGCCGCGGCGAAAACCACTGCGTCGCGAACGTCGGCGGCAGCGACACCGTCAGCCGCCGCTTCGCACCCGGCCGCGTGGCGGCGATTTCGCCGACGCCCCGTTCGATCGTGTCGAACGCCTGCCCGATGAACGGCAGCAAGCGCTCGCCGGCATCGGTCAGGCGCACGCCCTTGTGATCGCGCTCGAACAGCCGCGTGCCGAGCGCTTCCTCGAGCAGCCGGATCTGCCGGCTCACCGCCCCTTGCGTCACGCACAGCGAAACCGCCGCGCGGTTGAAGCTCAGGTGACGCGCGGTCTCCTCGAAAAATCGCAATGCGATCAACGATGGCAGGCGTCGCATGATGTGTGTCCCCTTCGTTCGTATCGTTCGTGTCGTTGCCGGCCGGCAGCGCCGGCCCTCCTGCGGGCAGCCTTGTCGCGACAAGGCACGCCAGCCGCCATCCCATAAAACCCCGCGCCCGCCGCCGCCCTCATTCAGCGTCGCCGCGCCCGCGCCACCCGCCTACAATAAGCATCCCGCACCCCACACGACACCGCCCCGTGAGACGCAAGATGCCGGCGCTGAATGCGCTGAAAGCCTTCGAGATGGCCGGCCGCACCGGCAGCTTCACGCGCGCGGCCGAACTGCTCAACGTGACGCAGAGCGCGGTGAGCCGCCAGGTTCGCCAGCTCGAGGGCCAGCTCGGCGAAACCTTGCTCGAGCGCCGCCATCACCAGCTCGAACTGACCGCGGCCGGCCGCGTGCTGCTGCGCGCGCTGCAGCAGTCGTTCGACAAGATCGAGCTGACCGTGCGCAGCCTGCAGGAGAAAACCCACCTGAACCGCCTGCGCGCGAACGTGCCGCCCACCTTCGCCGCGCGCTGGCTGATGCCGCGCCTCGGCCGGCTGCGCGACGCGCATCCCGAATTCGAGCTGAGCCTCACGACCCGCATCCACGACAGCCTCGGCGAATCGCGCGTGCTCGACTGCGCGATCCGGTTCGGCGACGGCGAATGGGACGGCTTCGACAACGCGCTGCTGATGCAGGAGCAGCATATCGCCGTCTGCGCGCCCGCGCTGTATGCGCGGCTGCGGCAGGACGGCGCGCCGATCGACCTGAACCGCTTCACGCTGCTGCACGTGCTCGCCACTGACGACCAGCGCTACCTGACCTGGCAGCACTGGCTGAAAGCAGCCGGCATCGCCGACGTCGACACGCGCGGCGGCTACGAATTCGACCTGCTCGACCATGCGATCCGCGCGGCGATCGACGGCCTCGGCATCACGATCGCCGACCGCCACATGGTCGCGCGCGAACTCGCGGCCGGGCAACTGATGCAGGTGCTCAACGTGCACGTCGACGGCCACCAGTCGTACTGGTTCGTCACGCGGCCCGAGCAGACGAACCTGCCGCACATCGTCCAGTTCCGCGACTGGCTGCAGCAGGAAGTGTGGCTCGCGAAGCGCCATCTCGAACCGTCGTCGCCGCTGCCGCAAGTGCCGCTGGCCTAGGGCGTGTTCACGCCCTAGGGCCCCAACCGCCCCTCCACCCACCGCCGCGGGCGACACCTTACCGGCTTCCACGCCCGTCCGCACTCGGACCAGTCGGAAAATACGACAGCCCTCCGCCCGCTTCACTCCAGGCCCACGCCACGACACCCTTGCCGGACGGGCGACTCCAGCCGATTCGCCGAGTAACGTGCGTTTTTCTCATGTTCGACGCGAAAATAAGTCGTTTGTCGTGCGCTAAACGCATGAACAGAATGGCCGCTATCCCGTGCCACGCGTGTCGCCACTCGAAGCGATCCGCCTGCATTCATCGGAGGAGTCACTTCATGCGCACCGAACGCAATTACGTGAACGGCCGTTTCGTCGCCCCGGAAAGCGACACGTTCATCGTCGTCCACAATCCCGCCACCGAAGCGCCGTTCGCGCGCGTGCCGGCCGCCACGCCGGCCGCGGCACTCGCCGCCGTCGACGCCGCGGCCGCCGCGCAGAAGGCGTGGCGCACGCTGCCGAGCGCCGAGCGCGCCGCCTACCTGCACCGCTTCGCCGACGCGCTGACCGCACGCGCGCCCGAGATCGGCGCGGCGCTCGCGCAGGAATCCGGCAAGAGCGTCGAGGACGCGTCGAACGAAGCCGTCTACGCGGGCCAGATCACGCGCTACCACGCCGAGTGGGCGCGCCGGATCGAGGGCGAGATCATCCCGAGCGACACGCCCGACGAAAACCTGTTCCTGCAGCGCGAGCCGATCGGCGTCGTCGCGTGCCTGATCCCGTTCAACTACCCGGTCTACACGCTGCTGCGCAAGGTCGCGCCCGCGCTGATCGCCGGCAACACCGTGGTCGTGCGGCCGAGCAACCACACGCCGGTGTCCGCGTTCGAGATCGCGAAAGCCGCCGACGATGCCGGCTTCCCGCCGGGCGTTGTCAACATCCTGACGATGGATCACGCGACGGCCGAAGCGCTGTGCACGCATCCGGCCGTCGGCATGATCACGCTGACCGGCAGCGTGAACGCAGGCCGCAAGGTGCTCGACTACTGCAAGGTGAACATCGCGAAGCCGTCGCTCGAACTCGGCGGCAAGACGCCCGCGATCATCGAGCCCGACGCCGACCTCGAACGCGCGGCCGCCGCACTCGTCGCGTCGAAGACGACGCACTGCGGCCAGCTCTGCACGGCGATCGAACGCGTGTACGTGCACGACAGCGTGCACGACCGCTTCGTCGCGCTGCTGAAGGAGAAGATGGCGGCCGTGCGCATCGGCGACCGTGCGGAAGACGCGTCGCGGATGGGCCCGCTCGTCAGCGCATCGGCGCGCGCGCACATCCACGGGATGGTCGAACGCGCGATCGCGGCCGGCGCGACGCTCGAAACCGGCGGGGCGATTCCGGCCGGCCCCGGCTTCTTCTACCCGGCCACGCTGCTGACGAACTGCCGGCAGGACATGGAGATCGTGCAGGAGGAAACCTTCGGCCCGATCATGCCCGTGCTGCGCTACACGACGATCGACGAAGCGATCGGGTTCGCGAACGACCACCAGTTCGGCCTGTCGTCGGTGCTCTACACCGAGCGCTACCGCACCGCGATGACCGTCGCGAACGCGATCGAAGCCGGCGAGCTGTACGTGAACCGCACGCCGGCCGATCCGTACCAGGGTTTCCACGCCGGCTGGAAGCGCTCGGGCCTCGGCGGCGACGACGGCAAGCACGGGATGCTCGAATTCACGCAGACGCGCCTCGTCGTCATGAAGTACTGACGCCGTCACGCCAACGCACCGTTTCCGGCGCGCGCACCCGGACACCACGCCGCGCGCGCCGCCCCTGACCCAACCAGAACATAAAAAATCTGCAGGCGTCCGCCTTAAGGACGCCTGATGGAGGAAGACATCATGCCGACCCAACCGTCGACACCCGCCGCGTCGCTCGCGTTGCAGGACAAAGCGCGCGACGCCCACGCGTCGCAGCATTCCCGCGCGCAACGCTACGTGCAACTGCTGCTGGTCGTGATCGCCGCGGGCGCGATCTACCCGATGCTGTATCTGCGGCAGGTGTACCAGCCGACGATGCTGCAGTTCTTCCGTATCGACGACGTGCAGCTCGGCTACCTGTATTCGTCGCTCGGCACGATTTTCCTGATCAGCTATTTGCCGAGCGGCTGGCTGGCCGACCGCCTGTCGCCGCGCTGGCTGATCTGTTTCTCGCTGCTCGCCACCGGCGCGCTCGGGCTCGTCTACGCGACCGGGCCGTCGTTCGACATGCTGGTGCTGATCTTCGGCGGCTGGGGGCTGACCACCGGCCTCACGTTCTGGGCCGCCGTGATCAAGCGCGTGAACATGATCGCGGGCCCCGACGAACAGGGCCGCTTCTTCGGCCTGCTCGACGGCGGCCGCGGCCTCGTCGAGGCACTGCTCGCGACGATCGCGATCACGCTGTTCGCCTATGTGACGCAGGCGCGCGGCGGCACTGACGCAGCCGGCTTCAAGCTCGTCGTCCACCTGTACGCATTCTTCTGCATCGCGCTCGGCGTGTTGCTCGCGCTGGTGAAGGATCCGTCGAATACGGGCGACCGTGCCGCGGCCGCGAAGCGCACCCGGGGCAACGTGCTGACCGACCTGAAGACGCTCGCGGCGATCCCCGAACTGTGGCTCGTCGCCGCGATCGTGTTCTGCGGCTACCAGGTGTTCTGGGCGACCTACAGCTTCTCCGCGTACCTGCACGAAGGCAATTTCGGGCTCAGCGCGACGGCGGCCGGCTTCATCACGACGCTCAAGCTGTGGATGCGCCCCGTCGGCGGCATTGGCGGCGGCTTCCTCGGCGACCGCGTATCGAAGGTGTCCGTGCTGTTCTGGGCGCTCGTGCTCGCCGCGCTGTCGCTCGTCGGGCTGATCGCGGCACCGGCACACAGCCCGCAGGCGATGCTCGTCGTGCTCGTGCTGTTCATCGGCATCCTCACCTACGCGGTCCGCGGCCTGTACTGGTCGCTGCTCGACGACTGCAAGGTACCGACGCATTGCGCGGGCCTCGCGATCGGCCTGATCTCGGTGCTCGGCTATTCGCCCGACGTGTTCGTGCCGCTGATCAACGGCTACGTGACGCAGACCTACCCGGGCGCGCACGGCTACCAGCTCTATTTCGGCTATATCGCGGCCATCGCGCTCTGCGGCGCGGGTGCCGCCGCCTTCCTCAAGTACCGCCTCAACCGCATCCAGGAGTCCGCATGAAGATCGTTTCGCTCGAAACCCATATCGTCGCCGTGCCGCCGCCGCATGTCGGCGGGATGTACTGGATCTTCGTGAAGCTGAAGACCGACGACGGCATCGAAGGCGTCGGCGAGATCTACTCGGCGACGTTCGGCCCGAAGGCGATGGCGCCGATCATCGACGACGTGTTCGAACGCCACCTGCTCAACCGCGATCCGCATCACGTCGAGCGGCTGTTCCGCCAAGCGTATTC
Organism: Burkholderia sp. AU27893; assembly: GCF_002223205.1. Lineage (NCBI taxonomy): Bacteria > Pseudomonadati > Pseudomonadota > Betaproteobacteria > Burkholderiales > Burkholderiaceae > Burkholderia > Burkholderia sp. AU27893. The sequence goes on from NZ_NKFD01000004.1 coordinate 2,453,841, forward strand.
GAGCGGCTTCACGCAGCGGCCCGATCTCACGATGATGGGCGTCGTCAGCGGCCTCGAGATGGCATGCTGGGACATCATCGGCAAGGCCGCCGGCAAGCCGGTGTACGAACTGCTCGGCGGGAAAATCCACGAGCGGCTGCGCTCGTACACGTACCTGTACCCGAAGAACGCGAAGGGCGAATACGACTACGACGATCCCGACCTCGCCGCCGAATGCGCGGCCGAGAACGTGAAGCTCGGCTTCACGGCCGTCAAGTTCGATCCGGCCGGCCCGTACACCGCTTACTCGGGCCACCAGCTGTCGCTCGAGGTACTCGACCGCTGCGAGCTGTTCTGCCGCCGCGTGCGCGAAGCCGTCGGCAGCAAGGCCGACCTGCTGTTCGGCACGCACGGGCAGATGGTGCCGTCGTCGGCGATCCGGCTCGCGAAGCGGCTCGAGAAGTACGACCCGCTGTGGTTCGAGGAGCCGGTCCCCCCCGGCCAGGAAGAAGCGATCGCGCAAGTCGCGAAGCACACGTCGATTCCGATCGCGACCGGCGAGCGCCTGACGACCAAGTACGAATTCCACAAGCTGCTGCAGGCGGGCGGCGCATCGATCCTGCAATTGAACGTCGCGCGCGTGGGCGGCCTGCTCGAAGCGAAGAAGATCGCGACGCTCGCCGAAGTGCACTACGCGCAGATCGCGCCGCACCTGTACAACGGCCCGGTGGGCGCGGCCGCGAGCATCCAGCTCGCGACCTGCACGCCGAACTTCCTGATCCAGGAAAGCATCATGACGTGGGGCGGTTTCCACGCGGAGGTCGTGAAGACGCCGATCCGCTGGGAAGACGGCTACATCGTCCCGTCGAACGAACCGGGCCTCGGCATCGAGCTCGACATGGACGTCGTGAAGCGCCACACACCGTACACCGGCGAACGGCTGCACCTGCAGATGGGCGAGCACCCCGTCGACGTGAAGGATCTCGCCCCCGCGAAGGGCTGAGCGCAAAGGACAGACATGAGCTACGACTACATCATCGTCGGCGCGGGCTCGGCCGGCTGCATCCTCGCGAACCGCCTGAGCGAATCGGGCCGGCACTCGGTGCTGCTGCTCGAAGCGGGCGAGCGCGACGCGTCGTTCTGGTTCAAGGTGCCGGTCGGCTTCACCAAGACCTACTACAACCGCCGCTACAACTGGATGTACTACAGCGAGCCCGAGGCACAGCTCGCCGACCGCAAGCTGTACTGCCCGCGCGGCAAGGTGGTCGGCGGATCGGGTTCGATCAACGCGATGGTCTACGTGCGCGGCCAGCGCAGCGACTACGACGACTGGGCGAACGCCGGCAACCCGGGCTGGGCGTACGACGACGTGCTGCCGTATTTCCGCAAGCTCGAAACGCACGCGGCCGGCGCGACCGATCCGCAGCATCATGGCTCGACCGGGCCGATCCACATCACGTCGATGAAGGCCGACGTGCACCCGATCGTCCACGAATTCCTGAAGGGCTGCGGGCAACTGAACCTGCCGCGCACCGACGATTTCAACGGCGCGCGGTTCGAAGGCGCGGGCATCTACGACCTGAACACGAAAAACGGCGAGCGCTGCTCCAGCAGCTTCGCGTACCTGCGCCCCGCGCTGGGCCGCGCGAACCTCACGCTGCGCTCGGGCGTGCTCGTGCGGCGCGTGACGTTCGACGGCACGCGCGCGACCGGCGTGGTCGTCGCGGGCGAACACGGCGACGAAACGCTCGTCGCCGCGCGCGAGGTGATCCTCGCGGCCGGCGCGGTCGATACGCCGAAGCTGCTGCAACTGTCGGGCGTCGGCGATCCGTCGCTGCTCGCGCGCCGGCGCGTGCCGCTCGTGCATGCGCTGCCGGCCGTCGGCCGCAACCTGCAGGACCACCTGTGCGTGAGCTTCTACTTCAAGGCGAACCGGCCGACGCTGAACGACGAGATGGGCACGCTCATCGGCAAGATGAAGATCGGCTTGCGCTACCTGCTGACGAAGCGCGGCCCGCTCGCGATGAGCGTGAACCAGGCCGGCGGCTTCTTCCGCGGCACGGACGATGCGCCGGAGCCGAACCTCCAGCTCTACTTCAACCCTTTGTCGTACCGGATCCCGAAGAGCGACCGCGCGAGCATCAAGCCCGAGCCTTATTCGGGGTTCCTGATCGCGTTCAACCCGTGCCGGCCGACGAGCCGCGGCACGATCGAGATCGCGTCGAACCGCGCGGAAGATGCCGCGAAGATCCACATCAACGCGCTGACCACGCAGAAGGATCTCGACGAAGCCGTGCAGGGCAGCAAGGTGATCCGTGCGCTGATGCGTGCTCCGGCGCTGAAGTCGATGACCGTCGAGGAAATCTCGCCGGGGCCGCAGGTCGATTCCGACGCAGCGATGCTGCAGTACTTCCGCGAGCAGTCGGGTTCGATCTATCACCTGTGCGGCTCGTGCGCGATGGGGCCCGACGCGGCGACGTCGGTGGTCGATGCGTCGCTGCGCGTGCACGGGCTGCAGGCGCTGCGGATCGTCGATGCGTCGGTGTTCCCGAACATCACGTCGGGCAACATCAACGCGCCGACGATGATGGTCGCGGAGAAAGGCGCGGATCTGATCCTGGCGGACGCGCTGCGCACGGAAACCGCCGGCGCGCCGGCGCACACCCGCGAAACCGTCCCGCACTGACGCGCCGCCCCCCTGCCTCGTCCGCTCGGGACAATGCCCGCCGGCACACGGGAAAACACTGCCACGAACAGGCCGCGCGACCCGTGTGCACAGGCTCGAAACGTGCATTCGGTTTTGACGAAAGTCCCCGAGAAACGGGTGGCTCGCGTGCGATGTGACGCGCGTTCGGCAAACGCGTAGCGCGACGCGAAGCGAAGCGATCCAGGGCAACGCACGCGCCGGCCTGCCGGCGGTGTGCCCCAAGGGGGAACCGCAGGCCCGATGGGGGAGACGCGTCGTGAAACGCATGCCATTTCGCTGCATCCGTGCCATCACGTATGCAAGCGTGCTGCTCTTTCAGGCCCAGGCGCAGGCGCAGTCGCTGGACGCCCAGTCGACCGAGGAGAACATTTCCGCACTGCGCCACGAAGTCGATCGTCATCTGCAGGAACTGAACGCGCTCAAGCGCAAACTGAACGACGAAGAAGCCCATCTGTCGCGCCTGAGCCGGGCGCTGGACGACCGGGAACTCGCGGCCCGGCGCGGTGCGGGCCCCGGTGAGGCCGGCGGCTCCGGCGACGCGGCGGCGCCGGCCGATACCGGCGCCCCGGGCGGCGCACCCGGCACGGCAGACAACGTGCCATCCGCGGCCGGGTCCGCCGCGCCACCGAGCCAGCCGATCGGCCAGGCGCCGGTGGCGGAAACCGCGCCGCCGCCCGTCGCGCCGATCTTCGATCAGCCCGGCGTGCTGACGCCGAAGCACAAGTTCGTCGTCGAGCCGTCGTTCCAGTTCAACTATTCGTCGTCGAACCGCGTCGCACTCGTCGGCTACACGATCATCCCCGCGCTGCTGATCGGCCTGGTCGACGTGCGGGAAGTCAAGACGACCACGCTGACCGGCGCGGTCGCGGTGCGCTACGGGATCACCAACCGGATGGAAGTCGAAGTCCGCGTCCCCTACGTGTACTCGACGAACGACACGATCAGTCGCGAGATCTTCACCGGTTCCGCCCAGGACAACGCGTTCAACAGTCACGGCAAGGGCCTCGGCGACGTCGAAATGACGCTGCGCTACCAGTTCAATACCGGCGGCCCCGACAAGTTCTATTACATCGGCTGGCTGCGCTTCAAGACCGCCACCGGCAAGAGCCCGTTCGACGTCGTCACCGACTGCGTCACGCGCTGCGTCGGCAATGCCACCGGCACCGGCCTGCCGCTCGAGCAGCCGACGGGCTCGGGCTTCTACGCGATCCAGCCGGGCCTCACCTGGCTCTTTCCGTCCGACCCGGTGGTGTTCTTCGGCAACCTGAGCTATCTGCACAGCTTCAGCCGCGACAATCTGAGCCTCACGATTCGCGACGGGCAGAAGGATTTCATCGGAAAATTGCAACCCGGCGACATCTGGGGTTTCAACATCGGCATGGGCCTCGCGCTGAACGAGAAAGCGTCGGTGAGCCTCGGCTACGACCAGAGCATCGTGCTGCCCACGAAACAGAACGGCCAGACGATTCCAAGCTCGGTACGCGTGATCCTCGGTTCACTGCTCCTCGGCTACTCGTACCGGCTGTCGCCGAAGACCACGCTGAATCTTTCGATCGGCGCGGGCCTCACGCGCGACACGCCGGACGTGGTCATGACGCTGCGCGTGCCGATTGCATTCTGATCGCCGACATGCGCCGACACGCGCCGACGGCGGCCCGCGCGACGCACGCCGGCACCCGCGTGCGATGACCCGCCCCTCCGCCGATCATCGACCGCTCGCCGCACCTCATCGTCCCGGCAACGCGCCGAGCAGCGCATGGTTCAGCGTCGACATCACGTTCAGGTTCTTGAACGTCGCCAGTGTGTTGACGGTCGTGTTGATCGTCGTCAGCGCCTGGATTTGCTGGTTGTTCAACGTGTTCTGGATCACCGCGCCGGTCAGCGCCGGCAGCGCGGCGGGCTGCGCGGCGTTGCCCGCGCCCACCTGGATCAACGCGCCCGCGTTCGCGGCCGCCAGCGCCTGCGCCTGTTGCGCGGTGATATGACTGATGTCCGGGATGTTGAAGCTGGTCGTCGTCACCAGCGTGCCGTTCACGAATGCGACACGCGACACGCCGAACGAAATCTTCAGGCCGCTGGGCATATCGAAGCCGCCGCGCATCGCATCGAGGCGCGCGTCGCCGAGCGCGATCGCACCGGTTGCCGCCCAGTTTCGTTGCTGCGCGCCGCCCGACTCCGGTTCCGGGGCCGGCGGCCCGGCCGCGCACTCCGCCATCGCGAGCGGCCCGGCACGCTCGATCGGCGCGCCCCCGGCCGCCGACTCCGCAGGCGCCGTATCGACGCCTGCGTTCGCGGCGGCTGCCGACACGACGCTGCTCGCCTGCGCGACAGGCTCGACCGTCGCGGTCGGCGCGCCGTCCTGCATCGCCGCCGCACTCATGCACGTCGCCCCGCCGCACACCATCGCGGCGATGCCGGCGATCCTCCTGGTCTCGGATCTCATGACGATCCTCAAAAGTCGCTCGGGCCGTGCTTCGGCATCACGACGTTGTACAGGCCGTCGTGGGCAATGCCGGTGTAGAGCGGCGCGCTCGGCGCAACGCGCCAGTCCCGCGGATCGTTGAACACCGCCCGCTCGGGCCGGTTGTGGATCACGAAAATCACATGGTCTTCCCACTTCTGCTCGAAACTCGCCAGCGACATCGGCCGCGTGCCGGTGGCCGGATCGCCGACGAGCACACGCCCGTCACGCAGCCCCTTCACGACCACGAAATGGTGATAGCCGTGCTCGGTGATCAACACGATCGCCGGCGTGTGCGTCTTCGTAAGCGTCTGCAACGGCAACTCGAAGCCATCCGCGACGAAGCCGTGCGCGTCGAGAAAACGCCGGATGTCGAGCAGCGAGAAGCCCTGCTGGCGAATCTTCTCCTGATTGCCGTTCTCCCACATCTGGGCGAAGGCGGTCTGCTCGGTCATCGGATAGTCATACTGATAAGTCAGCAGCGTCGCGACGGCGGCCGACCCGCAGCTGAAATCGAACTGCTGCTTGACGGTGCGCTTGAACCGCGCTTCCTTGAGACTCGTGACGTGCATCGCATAACCGGCGCCCGCCGGATCGACGATCGTCATCTCGTCCGCCGATGCAACCGGGCCGGATAGCGCGTACGCGAGCGCCACGATGCACGTGGCGGCAACCTGTCTCATCGCTCAATTCCCGAAGCGCACGTTGAGCACCGTCGCGTTCTGGATCAGCACGTTCGCGCCGGTATTCTGGATGACCGTCGGCAGGCCGCTCGCATTGGCGAAGGAGCCGTCGGTGATCGCATTCGAGCCGGTCGACACCCGGTTCGCGACGTTGTCGGCCACCGCGCCGGTCAGATAATTCTGGCCGATCAGCGCATCGCCGCCCCGATGCTCGTCGAGCTGGTCGGGCGTCATCGCGACGCCGAAGCCGGCCGCTTGCGCGGTCGCGGCGCCCGTCGCGGAGGGTGTCGCCGTCGCCGGGGGGGAGACGGTCGCGGCCGGATCAGCTTGATCGGCGCGTGCGGCGGGTGGGGAAGGGGGCGCGCCTGGCACAACGCCGGCAGATGACTCCACCGCGACGGTTCGCGCCTCATCAGCCATAACATGGGCCGTCATACCCGGCAGCAGCGCTGCGGGCAATATCACCTGCGAAAGTGCCGTTCGGATTCGCATGGCTGTCTCCTTGATCCCCGCGCGAGCCGGCACGAACCGGGCGCACGGGGAGCGGAATCCGCGTGATCGTCGATCGACGGAAATCGGCCCGGCCTGCGCCGACGAGAGCGAGACGGCCATTCGGCCATCCCGCCCTTGCCGGCGCGCCAGTCCCTTGGCGATGGAACGCGAGCCGCGGGGTCGCCCGCGCCCGCGTCGACGCATCCGGCTCGCCGGGACCAACCGGCCGTTCTAACGTCCGACCGACAGGTTGGCCTGCACGGTCACGGCCTGCTGAACGAGCGACGCCATGCCGCTGTTCTGGTTGGCGACCATGATGCCCGCCGCGGTCTGGCCGACGCTCGCCATTGCGTTGGACATGTTGAATGTCCCCGCGTTGACCGTATTGGCTCCGCCTGCGCCACCCGCGCCGCCGACCGCGCCGTTACCGACGCCGCCGTTGCCCGCGCCGCCTGCGCCGCCCGCGCCGCCCATCGCGCCCACCGCGCCGCTACCCGCGGTCGCGCTGCCGTTGCTGGCCGTCGTCGTCGCGCCACCGTTCGTCGCGCCGCCGCCCGTGCCCGCGCCGCCGGCTCCGCCGTTGCCCGCCGTGGCCGTCGCCGCGCCGCCGGTGCCGCCCGCGGCCGCACCGCTGCCGCCGGTACCCGAGCCCGATCCGCCCGAAGCCGTCGACGTACCCGCCGACCCTGCGCCGCCCGTGCCGCTACCCGAACCGCTGCCGGTGCCCGTGCCCGTGCCGGTACCGCTGCCGGCCGATGCGGACGCGCTTCCGCTGCCATGATTCTTGGCCCACGCGGAACCGGCATCGGCCGCACCGGTGCCGCCGCCCCAGCCGGTGCCGGCACCCGTGCCGGAGCCGCCTACGCCGACCGAAGCCGCGATGGCGCCGCCGCCCTTGCCGGAGCCATAGCCGCCGCTCGCCGTGGCCTTGCCGCCGGCCCCGCCGCTGGCGTCAGGTGAACCGCCGGTTCCGCCGCCACCGCCGTTGCCGGTGCCGGCCGTCGCGCTGCCGTTGCTGGCGTTGCCTGCCGTGGCGCTGCCGTTATGCGCGCTGCCGCCTTTCCCGCCGCCGCCGCCCGCGCCGCCGCCGCCGCCGTTACCGCCCGCGCCGCCGTAGCCGTAGCCGTTGCCGCCCTTGCCACCGCTTCCGCCGGCCGCGCTGCCCGAATTGGTCGCGTTGTTGCCAATGCCCCAGACCTGGACATTGCTCACGTACCCGTCGAGTTTGCTGATCGCGACGATCTTGGTACTGTTGTAGGAATCCTGATAGACGCTCGCGCCAGGCGAGACTTCATTTGCATTGGACCCGGTGGTGCTGGTCTGGCTTGAGCTGACCGAATTGCTGAGCGTGTTCGATCCGTCATCCGCTTTCTGGCTGCACGTCGAACTGGCATTGCTGCTGCATGGATTCGCCATCGCGTAGCCGCTGCATCCCAAGGCGAGAAGCGCAGCGGACGCCAATAAAGTCTTACGCATGAAATCCTCCTGAAGTAACGAGGAACGGCTTGGCCGACCGCACCAATCCGGACGACAACACGCATCGGCGATGCCACGCCGCCAAGCGGCCCGAATACCAAGAGACCGTGGGATTTTTCACGCGACATGGCCAGCCCCGCGCGACGCCGGCACGCCACTCATGTTTCAACGCTGAAACGTGCGGAGCGGCACGATACCGCGGCGTCCGCGACGCGGAGATGCCTTTCCCGTTTGCATTCAAGGGCTTGCCGATCTAGCCGGCGCGGGCACGGCAAATGCGCCATGTTTCATTTTTGAGATTGCCGTCGAGGGCCCATTCGGGTTGGCCTGTCGTGCCGGATATTCGATCTCGATCGCAAACCCGCGCACCCCCAAGGACGCGCGCGAATTCGTTCCGCCGAGGCGTTAAAAACCCCGATAAAGCGCCATTCAGAAATGTTTCGAATGTGATAGGTCGCCTTTTTTCTTCGGCGCCCGTCAGCGGGTAGCGCCGGCACGCGCGGATCGGGTGATCGATTGGCATGAGGATTTCGGCCGACGGACGCGAAGGAATGGCGACGTAGAACCTTCACACCGACTCGTCCGCCGGACGAGACAGAAGGTCGTCACGGAAGGAGAACGCGATGACCACGCATCTCGGGCAACCCGGCCGGACAACATCTGGACGCTGTCGCTGCTCGCGATCGGCGACGGCGAGCGTGCACTCGAAGTCAGGTTCGGCCCAATCACGCCAGGCGCAGCGTGCAGCCACCACGCAACCGTCTGCGGATATGACGCATCGCGGTCGTTGAACGGCGCGTCGATCCATCCCCCTCGCATTGCCCGTCGTTTCCCGCCCGTCGTCGATTGTTGCCGGTCGAACAACATGATGTGTGCGCGCCCGGTGCTTCCGCCTTTCATCCCCCTGACTACAATCCTTCTCACGCCCGGTTGAAAGGCGAGCGAAGCGAAACGCGCGAAAGTCGTGGTCGTGCTCGTGAACCGCACCCTGCAGTGCGACTTACCCCACTCGATGAATAGGACTATTGATGATGAGCGAAACCACCCGCAATGTTCAGCCGGTTATCTCCGACCTCGGCAAGCCAGGTTCAGGCGAACTCGTGCCGTCCCGCTACGCCGTGCGCGTGGGTGACGTCGACGTCGTGCTGATCAGCGACGGCATCCTGCCGCTGCCGACCTCCACCATGTCCACCAACGTAAGCGAAGCGGACCGCAATGCCTGGTTCGACGGCCGTTTCCTGCAACGCGACATGTTCGACTGGGCGCTGAACATCGCGCTCGTGCGCAGCGGCGAACGCCTGATCCTGATCGACTCCGGCGTCGGCGACGGCTTCGAATACTTCACGCGCGCCGGGAAGTCGGTGATGCGTCTGGAATCGGCCGGCATCGATTTGTCCGCGCTCACCGATATCGTGATTACCCATATGCACATGGATCACGTCGGCGGGCTGAACGTCGACGGCGTCAAGGCCAGGCTGCGCCCGGACGTGCGCATTCACGTGTCGGCCGCGGAAGTGGCGTTCTGGAAAAATCCGGACTTCAGCAAGACGGTGATGCCGGAAACGGTGCCGCCGGCCCTGCGCAAGGCGGCCGAGAAGTTCGTGACGCTTTACGGCGAAAACATCGTCCAGTTCGACCAGACCGTCGAAGTCGCCGTAGGCGTGTCGGCGCGCGTGACGGGCGGGCACACGCCCGGGCACTGCGTCGTGGACATCGCATCGAACGGCGAGAAGCTGACGTTCGCGGGCGATGCGATCTTCGAAGTCAACTTCGATCATCCCGAGTGGCAAAACGGCTTCGAGCACGATCCTGAAACGGCTGCCGCCGTGCGTATCGCACTGTTCAATGAAGCCGCCGAGACCGGCGCGCTGCTGGCCGCCGCGCACGTCGCGTTTCCGTCCATCGGTCATATCGCCAGGAACGGCGATGGATTCCGGTTCGTGCCGGTTCTGTGGGATTACTGATTACTGGTCACGGATCGGTACTCGACGATCACGACGAAACCGCCGCGCGTCCACGAGACTCGCGGCGGTTTTTCGTGGACGATGAAGTGTCGTCGCCGTGGCCCCGGAACGAAGCATGCCGCCATCCCGGCTTCCCGCCCGGACGACTTCGTCAATTCACACTCGTGCGCTTCTCCACGAACCGCCGGACATAATCATCCGCCGGCCGCGAGAGAATATCGTCCGGCGTCCCGACCTGCACGAGCGTGCCGTCGCGCAAAATCGCGATGCGATCACCGATGCGCAGCGCTTCGTCCAGATCGTGCGTGATGAACACGATCGTCTTCGCGAGCGTCGCCTGCAGCTCGAGCAGTTGATCCTGCATCTCGGTACGGATCAGCGGATCGAGCGCGGAAAACGCCTCGTCCATCAGCAGCACGTCGGTATCGGCCGCCAGCGCGCGCGCGAGCCCGACGCGCTGCCGCATCCCGCCCGACAGCTCGTCCGGGTAATGATCGCCGTAGCCGTCGAGCCCGACCTTCGTCAGCCAGTTGCGCGCGGCCTCGGCCGCATCGTGCCGCTTCTCGCCACGCGTGCGCAGCGCATACGCGGCGTTGTCGAGCACGGTCTGGTGCGGCAGCAGCCCGAAGTTCTGGAACACCATGCTGACCTTGAAGCGGCGCAGCTCGCGCAGCCCGTGTGCGTCGAGCTTGATCACGTCGCGGCCGTCGATCACGATCTCGCCGGCCGTCGGCTCGATCAGCCGGTTGAAGTGCCGCACGAGCGTCGATTTCCCCGAACCCGACAGCCCCATGATCACGAAGATCTCGCCCGACTCGATGCCGAGGCTCACGTCGTTGAGCCCGACGTTGCAGCCCGTTTCGGCCAGCACGTCGGCCTTGCGCTTGCCCGCGCGCAGCAGGTCGAGCACGCGCGCATGCGCGGCCTGCGGCCCGAACAGCTTGTACACGTGTTTGACGTCGATGGTCGCCATGTCTGTCTCCCGTCCTATGCCCGCGACGACTGCGTCGCCTGATTCGAATCGACGCCCGCCGACTGCGCCTTGCGCGGCAGCCGGTACGGCACGCGCGATGCGCCCTTCTGCCGGCGCTGCTGCGCGAGCCGCCGCCGCGCGCGGCGCTCCTGGCCGAAGCCCTGGCTGATCCGGTCGATCACGATCGCGAGAATCACGATCGCGAGGCCGGCCTGCGTGCCCTTGCCGACGTCGAGCGTCTGGATGCCCGCGAGCACGTCCTCGCCGAGCCCGCGCGAGCCGATCATCGACGCGATCACGACCATCGACAGCGCCATCATCGTCGTCTGGTTGATGCCGGCCATGATGCTCGGCCGCGCGAGCGGCAACTGCACGTTGACGAGCAGTTGCCAGCGCGTCGTGCCGAACGCGCGCGCGGCTTCCGTCACGTCCGGGTCGACCTGACGGATGCCGAGATCGGTCAGGCGGATCAGCGGCGGCAGCGCATAGATGATCGTCGCGAGGATCGCGGGCACCTTGCCGAGGCCGAACAGCATCAGCACCGGGATCAGGTACACGAAGCTCGGCAGCGTCTGCATCACGTCGAGCACCGGCAGCAGCATCCGGCGCAGCCACGCGCTGCGCGACGCGAGGATGCCGACCGGCACGCCGATCGCGACCGACAGCACCGTCGCGACGAGCATCAGCGCGAGCGTCTGCATCAGCTTGTCCCACAGGCCGAAGCAGCCGATCGCATACAGCAGCAGCATGAAGAGCACGCCGAGGCCGATGCGGCGCGTCGCGTTCCACGCGATCGCGCCGACGACCAGCAGCACGAGCCACGGCGGCGCCACGCGCAGCGCGCCTTCGAGCGGCACGAGCAGGTAGCGCAGCACCAGCACGCTGAAGTGATGGAAGCCGTCGCCGTATTGCGCGACGAACGTCTCGAGCGCGCTGTTCACCCAGTCGGCGATCGACAGGTGCAGAAAGAAGCCGTTCATTTGATTCTCCGTCGCGCCGCGAAGGCGCGTGACGGCGGCGACGGGCGCGGGCCCGCCGCCGCGCGCAGGTTACGCGCCCTTCAGGCTGCCGGCGATCTTCTGCGCGACGTCGGCCGGCACCCACTGCTTCCACATGTCCTGGCGGGTCTTCAGGAACTGCGTGGCCATCGCCGCGCCGTCGATCTTCTTCGTGGTCATCTCGAGGATCGTCTGGTTCAGGAAGTCCATCGGGAAACGCACCTTGCCGAACACGCCGACGAGATCGGGGTTCGCATCGCCGAACGGCTTCGACACGCCGACCGTCAGCCGCGACACCATGTACGACGACGCGCACTGGTGCGTGCTGCTCTCGTCGCGCAACGTCTTCCAGCATGCTTCGTTATAGGCCGGCATCTTCAGCGCGGTGAACTTGTATTTCGCCATCAGCGCGGCCGGGCCCCAGTAATAGAACACGATCGGCGCGCCGCGCTGGTACGCGGACGCGATCGCCGCGTCGAGCGCCGCGCCCGTGCCCGGATGGAAGTTCGTGTACGACTGGTCGAGCTTCAGTACGCGCAAGAGGCGCGTGTTCACGCGCTCGCAGTCCCAGCCCGTCGGGCAGTTCAGGAAGCGGCCCTTGTCCGGTTCCTCCTCGTCGGCGAACACCTGCTTGTACTTCGGCAGATCGTCGACCGACACGAGCCCCGGCGCGACCGGCTTGATGTTGCGCGCCGGATCGCCCTTCACCACGTAGTCGGGCACGAACCAGCCTTCCGTCGTGCCGCCCGGCAGCGTGTCGCCGATCAGCTTCACGGCGCCCGACGAGACGGCCTTCGCGGTGATCTCGCTGCGCCCCGTCCACTGCTCGGCCCAGATCTGCAGGTCGTTGCGCGCGAGCGCCGTTTCTGTGGCAGCCGTGCTGCCCGGCACGACGTCCGTCTTGCAGCCGTAGCCCTTCTCCATGATCTGCCGCAGCACTTCGGTCGCGAACGACCCGCTTTCCCACGTGATGCCCGCGAAATGGACCGTCTTGCCGTCGGTGCACGCGCCGCCGGCCGCGTGGGCGGCAGGCGCGGACAGGATCGCCGCGGCGGCGAGAAGGACCGTCTTCAGTCGTCGAATCTGCATGGTGGGTCGTCTCCAAATCGAATCTGTTGTTTGTGCGTCGCGGCATGCGCGGCGACCGGCGAAGCGTGAACGCATCCACGTCCGGTCAGCCTGCATGTTTCCGCCGCCAATTTGTTTAGGGAAACGAGTAATTCCGATCATTGCAATCGGCGGCGCCAATCGATCCTCCGGCACCCCTGCCAGGCCCGCCGGACGGGCCCTTCAGCTGATTTTCCGAGTCCGTTCAAGGCCCGGCGCGGGCTATGTCGCCCCCACGTTCGGCCGTTGCTCGGCCGGCGTTGCAGCGCGGCACGGCGCCCCCGTTTCGACTGCCGAAACCGGCGGTCGCGACCCCATTGGCGAACCCGATCCCATCCATCGAAATTACTCGCTTTCGGTTCCTGGCCGGCTTGGGAAGAATGCGCGGTGTCATCGGAGGAGACACGACCCGACGCTGCCGGTTGCCGCGCCGCCGCGCGTTGCGCGAACCGGCGCCGCACGCGTTGCACCGGGTCGCCCCGGATGACGGGGAGCGCCACGCCGGGCGCGCTCACGACAACCGATACCAGCTGGATATCACGGAGATCTCTCAATGAAAAAGACCCTGACGGCGCTCGCCGTAACGGCAACCTTCGCGGCCCCCGTGTTCGCGCAAAGCAGCGTCACGCTGTACGGCGTGATCGACGAAGGCCTGAACTACACGAACAACGTCGGCACCGGCCACGTCTACGAGATGGCGAGCGGCTACGCGCAGGGCAGCCGCTGGGGCCTGAAGGGCAGCGAGGATCTCGGCGGCGGCATGAAGGCGATCTTCCAGCTCGAAAACGGCTTCGACGTGAACAGCGGCCGGCTCAACCAGGGCGGCCGCATGTTCGGCCGCCAGGCCTACGTCGGCCTGAGCCAGGCGCAGTACGGCACGCTGACGTTCGGCCGCCAGTACGACTCCGTCGTCGACTATCTCGCGCCGACCACGGCCAACGGCAACTGGGGCGGCTACCTGCTCGCGCACCCGTTCGACAACGACAACACCGACAACTCGTTCCGCCTCGACAACACGGTGAAGTACGCGAGCCCGAACTTCGGCGGCTTCCAGTTCGGCGGTGCATACAGCTTCAGCAACAGCACGAACTTCTCGGACAACCGCGCGTACAGCTTCGGCGCGCAGTACCAGAACAACGGCCTGCTGATCGGCGCCGCGTACCTGCAGGCGAACCGTCCGGGCGACGGCTCGGCCGGCGCGATCACCGCGAACGACGCGAGCTACATCGCCGAGCGCATGCGCGTGTTCGGCGCGGGCATCAACTACACGTTCGGCCAGGCGACGGTCGGCTTCGCGTACACGAACTCGAACTACAAGAACCCGACCGGCAACGGCTACCTCGGCACGCCGGGCGCGATCATCGCCCCGGGCGCGACGGTCAGCGCGATCAAGTACCAGAACTTCGAGGTGAACGGTTCGTACCAGGTCACGCCGGCGTTCATGGTCGGCGCGCAGTACGTGCTGTCGCTCGAGAAGTACGACGCATCGACCGGCAACGCGAAGCCGAAGATCCACTCGGCCGGGCTGATGGCCGACTACAACCTGTCGAAGCGCACCGACGTGTACGTGCAGGCCGCGTACCAGCACATCGCCGGCGACAAGACGAACTCGATCCTCGACAACGCGTTCATCCCCGGTACCGACGCGCCGTCGTCGACGTCGAACCAGGTGGCCGTGCGCGTCGCGCTGCGCCACAAGTTCTGATGTAACGCGGTTCTCCGTTCTTCACGCGACACCCGCGCGGGTCTGCCCGAGGTGTCTTTGCCCGCCCGCAAGCGCCAGCCTGCCGGCGGGTTTTTTCGTGGTTCGTCGCCGCTTTGCGGCGCGCGTGCGCGACAGCGGCTGCCCCGTCGAACCGGACCCACGCGTTCGACGGCCTCGCGACAATCCACGACAATCGCTTTCAGCCTTTCATGTCCGTCGGTGCCGGTCTCGATCCGATGCCCGGCCGATACGTTCGCAGGGCTTGCGCTCCCCATGCGGCAGCGCACCCCGCGCCGCGTTCGGATCGATCGCAGCCATGCCGCCTGCGGGATGGAAGACGTTCGCGCTTGCGCATTGCTCACAATAGTTTGCAATTCCACGTCAAGCCGGTCGATATGATCTGCCTGTCACCAGCGGGGCGGTATCGGCATCGGCAATCAGACGGCTACGCGCCGCAAAGAGCCCAAACGGCTCGACTAACACCACGCATCGGGGGCTACGGCAATGGACGGCAACGAAAATCAAAAAACGCACGGCGATGCGGGCTTCTGGCGACGCACTGCCGCCTTCTCGATCGATTCAATCCTTCTCGGCCTGATTGGGCTCGCGATCGCGATCGGGTTCTTCGATGCCCTTTCGACGATTGGCGAATGGGGAAGGCTGATCGGCTTCCTGATAGGGTCCATCTACTTTGGCCTGCTCGAGGGCGGGCATCGGCACCAATCGCTCGGCAAGCGGGTGATGAATATCCGTGTTGCTGATAGCGCCACCCCCGACGGCTCCGGTCCCGGGTACGTTCGCGCCTGGGCACGGTACGCGCTGATCGCCGTTCCGGTGACACTCGGCGGCATCAGCTTCATCGACCTGCCCGCGCTTCACGATCCAGGCATGGAATGGCTCGCCACGGCAAACGGCATGATCGTGTTCTTCTGGGGCCTGGCATTGCTGTATCTGTTCGTTTTCAACAGGCCGAGCCGCCAGTCCGTACAGGATCTGCTCACCGCCAGCAGGGTCGTGCATGTCGCGGCGCCCGTCGAGGATGCCGCGCCGGTTGGCCGGAAGCACTGGGCGATCCTGGCCGTCCTTGGCCTGCTTCTGTTGGTCGGCAGTCGTTTTGCCACAACGCGGCTGATCGATGACGATCGCATGGCCGATATCCACCAGATCCAGCGTGCGGCATCCACCGTTCCGGGCGTGGTCCAGAGCGGTGTCTGGATGAGCAACATGCGCATGGTCGGCGCGGCGGGCCAACCACCGAAAGCGATCGCCACCATCACCGTGCTCACGAGCACGCCGGCGCTGATGAACAAGGTCGGGGCGACCGCTGTCGCGCACGCAGCGCTTGCCTCATCGGCCTGGCTGCGAAGACAGGATCTCGTCAACGTGGTGAGTGTCCGCGCGGTCAATCTCGGCATTGCGACGTGGCGAACCCAGTTTTTCATGGGTCGGTCGCCTGCGGAATGGACCGCGATGGCCGGCACCGGGTCGACGTGAGGAAGCAAAAATGAGTGACATCGGCATCGACCTGCCGCTCTGGATCGTCCCGGTCATTTACGGCGCCATCTACTGGCCATTGACGCTTTTTTTCGGGGCCCTCTGCCTGTATGTCGGCGTGATGCACCTGCGCGGCATCGGTCGAATCGCCTTCATCGTCATCGCGCTCCCGCTCATCGCCGTTGCGTGCCTCGGGATCTACTACGCGATCGCCGGATATTGAGCAGCGGCGCATTGCATGCGCGACCGCACGATATCCGCGAAGATCCGGGCGCGATCCCGTCAACGCGGCTCGTGATGCGCCGGCCCGTCCCGTCAACCATGACAGGTCGACAGCCGGCCATCCGTCGATACACTGTGCGCCACCCCACCCGAAGGAGTGTCACTTGAAGCACTGGCGCCGCGCGCTGTTCACTTTCGCCGCCGGCCTCCTGGCCGCCGCGACTTCCGATGCCCGCCCGATCTGCACCGTCGTCGCCGACGCCGCCACCGGCCAGCTGCTCGTGCAGCAAGGCGACTGCGCGACCCGCGTGACGCCGGCGTCGACGTTCAAGGTCGCCATCAGCCTGATGGGCTTCGATGCGGGCGTCCTGAAAGACGAATACACCCCGACGCTCGACTTCCACGCCGGCTACCCCGACTGGGGCGGCGCGCCGTGGCGCGCGCCGACCGATCCTGCGCGCTGGATGAAGCTGTCGGTCTTCTGGTACTCGCAGCAGGTCACGCAGGCGCTCGGGCAAGCGCGCTTCCAGCAATACACGACCGCATTCGGCTACGGCAATGAGAGCGCGACCCGTCCGACGGGCGAACTGAACGGTGTGATGGGCGCGTGGGTCAACGCGTCGCTGCGCATCTCGCCGCTCGAGCAGGTCGACTTCATGCGCAAGATCGCGAACCGGACGCTGCCCGTCAGCGCGCACGCGTACGACATGACCGAGCGCATCACGCTGATCGACACGCAACCCGACGGCTGGATCGTGCATGGCAAGACGGGCACCGGGTCGCCGGGGCGCAAGTACGATGCGTCGCACGCGTACGGCTGGTTCGTCGGCTGGGCGGCCAAGGGGCCGCGCAAGGTCGCGTTCGCATACCTGATCCAGGACGACGAGCGGCAGACGCCGAACGCCGGCCTGCGCGCACGCGATACGTTCCTGGCGACACTGCCGGCCCTCGCCGAACCGGGCAGTCCGCAATGAGCACCGGCCCGCGCAACGCGCGGATCGACCTGCTGCGCGGCGTGTCGATCGTGCTCGTCCTGCTGCATCACTTCAACATCCCCTACTCGCTGCGCGACACGTCGCTCGCACGCGTATTCGGTTGGGATGTCGTGCATGCGATCGCGCGCAACGGCAACTACGGCGTGACGATGTTCTTCGTGATCTCCGGCTACCTGATCACGTCGAATGCGCGCCGCCGCTGGGGCAGCCTCGGCGCGGTCGACGTGCGTGCGTTCTACGTGTCGCGTCTCGCGCGCATCGTCCCGTGCCTGCTCCTGCTGCTCGCGCTCGTCAACGGCCTCGCGGCGGCCGGCGTGCCGATCTTCCAGAACCATGCGCCCGAGGGCATCGCCGTGTCATTCTGGCTCGTGAACCTCGCATCGCTGACGTTCTGGATGAACGTGCTGATCGGCGCGTACGGGTGGGTCAACTACGCGCTCGGCGTGCTGTGGTCGCTGTCGGTCGAAGAGGTGTTCTACCTGTCGTTTCCGCTGCTGTGCATCGCGTTGCGCCGCGATGCGCGGCTCGTCGCGTTCTGGGTGGTCATCGCCGCGATCGGGCCCGTGTACCGCTTCACGCATGCCGGAGACGAAGGCGGGTTCCTCTACGCGTACTTCGCGTCGTTCGACGGGATCGCGATCGGCTGCTGCACCGCGCTGCTGGCCGAGCGCGTGAACGGGCAGCGGCTGGCCGCGCCGCTCGTGCAGTGGCCCGTCGCGGCGGCGATGGCCGCGCTGTATCTGGCGTGGCCGATCGCGCAAAGCCATGTCGCCGGCGTCACCGCGATGGCGCTCGGCACGGCCGTGCTGCTGATCGGCGCGCACGTCAACGGCGAACGCGTGCAGGGCCAGCTGCTCGCGCCGCTGGGCCGCGCCGGCAAGCTCAGCTACGAGTTGTACCTGTTCCACCTGATCGTGCTCGGCGCGCTGCGCACGGTCTGGCCGCCGTCGGCCACGCACGGCGACACGAAGCTGCTGTTGCTGATTGCGTATCTGGTGTTGTCGGCGGCGCTGAGCGCGGCGATCGCGCGCGGCTATGCGGCACCGCTCGACCGCTTCGTCAAGCGGGTCGCGTCGCGGCCTTCAGCGCGCGTGCCGGACGGTGCGCGCTTCTAGCGTGTCATCGGCAATGGCTGCCGCGTAGGCGCAAAAAAATCGGCCAGGGCCCGGCCGTATCGCTTGACGATACCGGCCGGCCTGACCGCAAGCCCCGCGTACAGACGGTCGAAAGCGTCGATCAGTCGAGATAGTCCGCGTATTCCTTGCGCGTATAGCTGGCGAGCGTCTGCCACGGCAGCGTCTCGCGCCGCGCGGCCGGCGCCGGGGTCAGCGTCAGCTTGCGCACGACGCGGCCGTCGGCGCTCCGGAATTCGACCGACAGCGGCGCCTGCAGCTTCTCGCTCCACAGGATCCGGTTCACACCGCGCGCGCCCGGCGTGTCGACCGCCTGCTCGTACCAGCGGGTGCCGGGCGCGTCGCCGCGCTTCGCCACCGCGAGCCGCTTCAACTGCGACGGCGGCGTGACGTAGTACGCGTTGTCCCACGAGCCGTCGAAGCCCGTGGTTTCGTACTCGGCCGGCGGCACGCTGACGACCGTCCGGTTCGCCGCGTCCACGTACTCGATGCGCGCCGTCTTGCCGTCGTACGTCACGTGCCGCGCGGCCGCCTGGAAGTTGAAATGCTTGTGACCGGCCTGGGCGGCGTGCGCGGCGGCCGGCTGCACGCCGGTGCGACCGCCCGCGTCGTGGTCATGGTCGTGATCGTCGCCATGACCACCCGCCGCCGCGACGGGCAGCACGCGTTCGACCCACACGTGAGCGTCGCGCCGCACCATCCGTTCGCGATACATCGTCGTGCGCGTCACGCCATCGGCCGACACCGTGCGGCTCTCGTGCAGCAGCACCGCGTCGAGATCGGCCGCTGCAAGGGCCGGCAGCGCGACCCACCCGCAAGCGAGCGCGCAGAGTAGCTGACGTTTCATCGGGCGTTCCCGTTCCTCATGCCGTCAACGGATTCAGAAACCGAACGCCGAGCGCACGAGGCCGAACACCTTCGTGTTGTCGATCGTGCCCTTGAACGCCTTCGCGTCCGCGCCGTCGGCGAACAGCATCACGTCGCCGCCGCCGTGCGTCTCCGATCCCGCGCTGCCCATCCGCACGCCGACTTCCTGCAGATACGCTTCGTTCGTCGCGGTGGCCGAATCGACCGACGCACGCACGTTCGGCCGGTTCGCGCCGTTGCCGAACACGAGCGTCGTGTAGGTGTTGCCGTCGGCATCCTTGCTCGGCTGGCCGTCGCGATAGTTGCGGCTGATGTCGAGAATCGGGTTGCCGCGCTTCGAATAGCCGTTGATCGTCATCGTGTGGTCGTGGTCGGCCGTCACGACGATCAGCGTGTTCGACAGGTCGACCTTCGACAGCGCGACGCGAATCGCTTCGTCGAATGCCACCGTGTCCTCCAGCGCGCGCTTCGCGTTGGTGCCGTGCAGCGCGTGATCGATCCGGCCGCCCTCGACCATCAGGAAGTAGCCGTTCGAATTCTTCGACAGCACGTCGATCGCCTTCGACGTCATCTCGGCGAGGCTCGGCTGCGTCGGCCCTTCGCCCTTGCCCGCGACACGATCGAGTTCGTACTCGAGGTGGCTCGTCGAACTGAAGAGACCGACCAGCTTGCCGTTGCCGGCCTGTGCGAGCTGATCGCGGGTCGCGACGACCGTGTAGCCCTTCGCCTTCATCTCGCCCAGCAGATTGCGCCCGTCCGCGCGGCCGCGCTTGTTCGCCACCGGATCGAACGGCGTCCAGTGGTTGCGCCCGCCGCCCATCAGCACGTCGACGCCGTCGCCGAGCGCCGCGTTGTAGCCCGCGCCGCCCGGCGCCGCCTGCGCGGCGATGTCGTACTGCGCATCGCGATGGCAGATGTGCGAATAGGTCGCGGCGGGCGTCGCGTGCGTGAGCTCGGTCGTCGTGATCGCGCCCACCGCCTTGCCGCGCGCCTTCGCGAGTTCCAGCAGCGTCGCGACCGGCTGGCCGTTGCCCGGCGCGCAGTTGTTGACCGTCTTGTTGCCGTTGGCGTCATTGCCCGGCGCGACCGCGCGCGTGTCCGACGACATCGACAGCACTTCGTTGTTCATCTTCACGCCGGTCATGTACGCGGCCATCGACGGTGCGCTGTCGGTCGTCTGCGCGTCGTTCGAGAAGGTCTTGACGCGCGCGGTGCGGGCCAGCTTCTCCATCGTCAGTTGTCCCGACTCACCGACCTTGTAGATCCGGCTCGCCGTCACCGTCGTCGGCCCCATGCCGTCGCCGAGAAAGAAAATCACGTTCTTCGCCTGGCCGGCGGCCTGCGCCGCGCCACACGCGAAACCCGCGACGGCCAGCGCCGCCGCGATGCACTTGATGGTCGACATCCTGTATTCCCCTGTACCCGTATGGTCGGCGCTCACAGCTGCACCGCGTTGCGCACCAGCTCGAACACCTTGTTGTTCTCGATCACGCCGTGGAACGCATCCGCGCCGCGGCCGATCGCACCGAGGAACACATCGGTGCCGCCGTGCGTCTCGTTGCCCTTGTCCATGCGCACGACCGCCTCCTGGCGATAGTCGTCGGCGCCCGTCACCGCGTCGGTGAGCGCCGTGCCCGCGCGGCTGCCCTGCACGCGGTTCTCGCCGTTGCCGAAGCCGATGATCGTGTACGGCGCGCCGTCCGCATCCTTCGCGACCGAGCCGGTCTGGTAGCTGCGCAGCACGCCGAGCACGCCGGGCTTGCCCGCCTCGGTCTTGCCGGTGCGCGCCGCGTAGCCGTTCAGCACCAGCGTGTGGTCGTGATCGGCGGTGACGACGATCAGCGTGTTCTTCAGGTCGGGATCGGTCTTGCGCACCTTGTCGATCGTGGCCTTGATCGCGTTGTCGAACGCCACCGTGTCCTGCAGCGCGCGCTTCGCATTGGTGTCGTGCAGCGCGTGGTCGATCCGGCCGCCTTCGACCATCAGGAAATAGCCGTTCGGGTTCTTCTGCAGCACGTCGAGCGCGCGCGTCGCCATGTCGGTGAGACTCGGCTCCTTGGTCGCGCCGCGATCGAGGTCGTAGCTCATGTGGCTCGACGAGAACAGGCCGACCAGCTTGCCGCCCTTCGTCGCGTCGGCGGCCAGCAGGTCGTCGCGGTTCTGCGCGACCGCATAGCCCTTCGCCTTCAGCTCGTTGACCAGGTTGCGGCCGTCGGTGCGCTTGCCGCCGCCGTCCTTCGGCACGAAGAATTGCGTGCCGCCGCCGAGCACGACGTCGACGCCGTCGCCCAGCGCGCCGTTGTAGCCCGCGCCGCCCGGCACGAGCTGTGCGGCGATGTCGTTCTCGGCGTCGCGATGGCACACGTGCGCATACGTTGCGGCGGGCGTGGCGTGCGTGACGCGCGTGGTCGTCACGACACCGGTGGCCAGCCCCTGCGCCTTCGCGATCTCGAGCAGCGTCGTCGCCGATTTGCCGTTGTTCGCGCCGCAGTTGCCGGTGAGGCTCGCGGTCGGCTCGATCGCCTTCGTGTCGGGCGACATCGAGATCACTTCGTTGTTGGTCTTGACGCCGGTCATGTACGCCGACATCGACGGCGCGCTGTCCGTCACCTGCGCATCGTTGGAATAGGTCTTCACGAACGCGGTTTCCGGCAGCGTATCGATCGTGAGCGCGCCGTCTTCACCGACCGCGTAGATGCGTGCGGCCGTCAACGTCGTGATCCCCATGCCGTCGCCGAGGAAGAAGATCACGTTGCGCGCGGCCGCCTGCACGGGCGCGGGCGACGTGCTGCTGGTCGGGCCGTCGTCGCTGCCGCATCCGGCCAGTGCAAAGGCGCCCGCGCACAGCAGCGCCGCCAGTTTGATTCGATTCATGTTGCCCGCTCCCCCCGCCATTGATGCTTTCGAAATGAAAGGCGATGGTAGGAACCTGATGTGACGGCAATATGAAGGGTGATTGGAAGGATGCGAAGGGCTTATGAAAGTAGAAGGCGAGGCGCCACCGTCGAGCGCCCCGTGTGAAGCCGTGTCATTCCGCGTGTTCGGCGGTAGCGCTGCGCACGGTCACGATGCGCGCCGGCGGTATGTTTGCCCACACGATCCGGCTGCCGCAGGCCACAAATGCCGAATCGCCGAGCGGATGACGGCCGGGCGGCCGCAGGTCGTATGTGAACTGGATCATCACGCCGTCGGCGGACAGCACGCGATGACACTGATCGACGATCGCCGCCACGTCCGGGCGCGGCAGCGTGCGCAGCGGCAGGCACGACACGATCGCATCGACGCGCGCATCGGGCGGCAGCAGCCGCTCGAGCTGCCGTGCGTCGCCCGACACGATCGAGATGCCCGGAAAGCGTCGCCGCAGATGCTGGACGAACGCCGGCGAACGCTCGACCACGACGAGCCGCCGCGGCGCGACACCGCGTTCGAGCAACGCCGCGGTAATCGCGCCGGTGCCGCCGCCGAGCTCGACGACCAGCCCGTCGCCGTCCGGCACCGCGTCGGCCATCTCGCGCGCCAGCTGCCGCGAACTCGGGCACAACGCACCCACCGCGGCCGGACGGCCGACCCACTCGCGCACGAACAGTGCCGAGACACGCCACGCGTTCGGCCACATCATCGGCGGGCCTCCGGCGCTTGCGCGGCCAGCGGCGGCGTGCCGATGACCGCGCGGAACGGGGCTACGGCGACACGGGTTGGGTTCATGCGCATCCTCCTCCTAAGCGAATCGGTCCGTCGCTGTACACGCGACGTGTCAATCGATTCTAGGAAACGCAAACTTAAGCTGACGTGAAGATTGACCCTGATTTGCCTGATCAATTCGTGCCGGATCAGCTGGCACGCGCCCGGTCAGCGGTCGATGCGCTGCTGGAAATGCGCGGGATAGCGCTCGCCGACGATCCCGATTTGCTGCAGTGCGGTCTCGATCGCGGCGAGATCGCCGACGGTCGGCATGCCCGTTCGCTCAGCGCGTCGCGCGCATCAGGATATTCGCGAACGGCAGGCCTTCGTCGTCCTCGTCGCGCCGCGAAATTTCGTCGAAGCCGAGCCGCGTGTAAAACGCATGGGCATCGCGATTGTCGGCATACACCTCCAGATCGAGCGTGCCCTTGAGCGCGAGCGCATGCTCGACCAGCGCGCGGCCGATCCCATGGCCGTGCACCGCCGGCGCGACGAACAATCCGCCGATCGATGCCGGCCGGTTCGCCGCCACGACACGCGACCCAGGTTTCCGCCTCGGGTAGATAAACCTGTTCGATCAGCGTGCGCTGCTCGCGCAGCCGCGCCTCGCCGAGAAACGGATGCGCGAGCAGCGATGCGTCGAACCAGATGGCCGACAGCGTGCGCAGGTCGGATGCCTCGTAGGCGCGAATCTCGATTGCCATGTTGCTTGTGTTGTTCAATGCGTGCTGCGAAGACGAACGCTCACCCGCACGCTCATCGATGCGTCACGCCGCGCGCGCTGCCCACAGCATCGCGCGCGGCACCGCATTACCGCAGGTTGGTTCTCGCCAGCTCGACGATCTCGTCGCCGCGACCGCTCAAGATCGCGCGCAGCATGAACAGGCTGAAGCCCTTCGCATGCGCGAGTTCGATCTTCGGCGGCATCGCGAGCTCGTACTTCGACGTGACGACGTCGACGACCGCCGGCCCGTCATGCGCGAACGCCATGCGCAGCGCTTCCTCGACGTTCTCCGAATGCTCGACGCGCACGCTGAAGATGCCCGCGCCCTTCGCGATCGCCGCGAAGTCGGTCGGGCTCAGGTCGACGTTCGTGTCGAGATAGCCGGCCGCCTTCAGCTCCATCGACACGAAGCCGAGCAGGCTGTTGTTGTACACGACGATCTTGATCGGCAGCTTGAGCTGGCGCGCGGTCAGCAGATCGCCGAGCAGCATCGACAGGCCGCCGTCGCCCGACAACGACACCACCTGCCGCCCTGGATGCGCGCCCTGCGCGCCGAGCGCCTGCGGCATCGCGTTCGCCATCGACCCGTGATTGAACGAGCCGTGCAGTTGCCGCTTGCCGTTCATCGTCAGGTAGCGCGCGGCCCACAGCGTCGGCGTGCCGACGTCGGCCGTGAAGATCGCGTCTTCCGCGGCGACTTCGTCGACGATCTTCGTCAGGTATTGCGGATGGATCGCGCGGCCCGGCGGCTCGGCCACCGCGAGATCGTCGAGCCCCTTGCGCGCCGCCGCGTAGTGCTTCAACGCATTCTCGAGGAAACGCCGCTGCGTCTTGCGCGTCAAGCGCGACAGCAGCGCCGCGATCGTTTCCTTCACGGTGCCGACGAGGCCGAGCGCGAGCGGCGCGCGATGGCCGAGTTGCGAGCCCTTCCAGTCGATCTGCGCAATCTTCGCGTTCGACGGATAGAACGGCCGGTACGGGAAATCCGTGCCGAGCATCAGCAGCGTGTCGCACGATTCCATCGCGTGATAACCCGAGCTGAAGCCGATCAGCCCCGTCATCCCGACGTCGAACGGGTTGTCCCATTCGACGAACTGCTTGCCGCGCAGCGCATGCACGACCGGCGCGCCGAGCGTGTCGGCCAGCGCGACCACCTCGTCGTGCGCGCCCTGCGTGCCGCTGCCGCACAGCAGCGTGACCGCGTCGGACGCATTGAGCAGCGCCGCGAGCCGGTCGAGATCGGCATCGGCCGGCAGGATCGCCGGCGGTGCCGCTTCGCTCCAGGCGGGCGCCTCTTCCGGGCCGTCGCCGAGTGCGATGTCGCCCGGCAGCACGATCACCGCGACGCCCCGCTCGTCGATCGCGGTGCGCATCGCGCGGGCGAGCACGCGCGGGAACTGCGACGCGTTCGTCACGAGCTCCGCGAAATGGCTGCATTCGCGGAACAGTTCCTGCGGATGGGTTTCCTGGAAGTAGCCGAGCCCGATTTCGGTCGACGGAATGTGCGCGGCGATCGCGAGCACCGGCTGATGATTGCGGTGGCAGTCGTAGAGGCCGTTGATCAGGTGCAGGTTGCCGGGGCCGCAGCTGCCCGCGCATACCGCGAGCCGCCCGGTCGACGCGGCATCCGCGCCGGCCGCGAACGCGGCGCTTTCCTCGTGCCGCGTATGCATCCAGCGGATCGAGCCGATCTGGCTCAGGCTGAACGACAGGCCGTTCAGGCTGTCGCCCGTCACGCCCCAGATGCGCTCGACGCCTGCTGCCGCCAGCGTCTTCGCCAGGTATTCCGCCATCGTCTGTTTGGCCATGCTGTCCTCGCTCGTTGATGGGTCGTCACATGAATGAATCGGCTGCGGTGGCCACCTGCGCCACCGAACGGACGAGCATACGCGATCGTTTCGCGCCGCGTCGTGAAGGTGCAATGCTGCTGCGCGCGTGGCGTTCGGTCCCTTTCGGCCGCGTCGGGTGGTTGTCACGCAAGCGACACGGACAACCGTCCGGGATCGGATGCGACATCCGTCACCGGCGTGCAACCCGCCCTCGTCACAGCCCCAGGAACTCGAACGGCTGCGACTCGACGAACGCGCCGGTCGCGTCCCCCGCGAACGTGTGATCCTGGTTCGGCCCGAGATCGAGCTTCTTCACCTTGCCGGTGGCCGCGGAAAAATCGATCTTCTTCAGGTCGACCCAGAACGTGTTCGGCGTCAGCGCCGATTCGAAGAAATACAGCTTGCGCTGGTGGTCGTACACGGTGCGCCAGCGGGTCGACGAAATCTCCGGCTGGTCCGGCGTCGACAGGCCATACGGCACCGACACGTTGCGAATCACGCCGAACACGCTCGCGAGCGTGCGGTTCGGCTCGCCCCGCTTCGGAATCGCGTTGACGTAGAACGACGCGCGCGCGAACCGGTCGGCCGCGCGGTTGGTCCCCGGCAACATGACCGTGCCGCCGATCTGCTTCCAGTACGCATCGAGCGCGAGCTGCTGGTCGTAGGTCGGCGAATTCGTCATCACCTGATACTGCCGGCCGTGATGGATCACCTGCCGCCCGCCGATGTACTCGACGATCGCGCTGTCGCCGGACGCGTCCGACAGCGACAGGTGCAGCGTGGCCAGGCGCTCCTCGCCCGGCACCTTGTCGGTGACGATCGTGAACGGCTGCTGCTCGAGTGCCGCGACGGCCTCCGCAACCGTCGCGTAGTTGTCCAGCACGAACTGCGCCCACGCGGCGATCGTCAGGCCCGGCTTGCTGCCGGCGTCGAACGCCGGATATTGCGACTCCGTCAGCCACAGCGCGTTCGCGACGAGCCCCGCCTCGTTCGCGCCGTCGGTGGTCGACACGTCGTAGCCCGTCGCGACGACCGAGCCGTATTTCGACGTCCAGCGGATCGAGTTCGGGCCGGCCTTGCCGTCGCGATGCATCCCGCGCGGCAGAATGTAGAGGTTGGTGCCGATGTCGGCCTTCCAGTCCATCGACCGTGCGGTGATCACGTTGCCGCCTTCACCGAGATAGACGAGACGCGTGCATGCATCGACGGCAGGCGCGGCGATCGACAGCGCGGCGGCCAGCCCGGCCGCGCTCAGCGCGCGCACCGCAAAACCGGAACGAACGGAAACCATGTGGTGAGCCCTCGTATCGGAAATCGTGCAGCCGCCGGGCGGCAGACCGCACCGTGCGGGGCGACTCGGCCGGACGATCGAGCGCCTCTCGCGGGTTGTTGGACAGGCATCATCGGCGCAGCAACCGGCAACGTCAAGCCGGCCGCGGCCCGGGACCGCGCGCACCGCGCCGCACCCGGCCTGCCGCACGCCGCCGCGCGTTCACAACGGCAGCGCATGCGTCGAAAGAATCTCCTTGAGCACCATGAACGAACGCACCTGCCGCACCCCCGGCAGGTACAGCAGCTGTTCGGCGTGCAGCCGGTTGAAGCTGTCGTTGTCACGCGTGCGCACCAGCATGAAGTAGTCGAACTCGCCGGTCACGACGTGGCATTCGACGCACCCCGACACCTTCTGCGCGGCCTGCTCGAACGCGGCGAACGCTTCCGGCGTCGAGCGGTCGAGCACGAAGCCGATCACGACGAGCATCCCCGCGCCGAGCGGCTTCGGGTCGAGCAGCGCGACGATGCCACGGATCAGCCCCATGTCCTTCAACCGCTCGACGCGCCGCAGGCACGCCGGCGCGCTCAGCTTCACTTTCGCCGCGAGGCTCACGTTGGAAATCGACGCGTCCTGCTGCAGTTGCCGCAGGATCGCGCGGTCGATGCGGTCGAGCGCCGGTGCGGTGTCGGCCGGCAATGCGCGGCTTCGATCTAATTTCATTGCGTCATCCTCCTTTTCGGCGACTCCAGATTGCTTATCGCGTTCTCATATCGTCGATAACGTAGGTCGTCGCAATTGATTTCGCAAGCTCATTTCTCGCGCTTCCGCCTACCATTTTTCTCGTCGGTACCCGGCCAGCCGGCCGCGCCCGAACGATCCGATTTCCCGCCTTGTCCACTGCTTTCCGGAGCCCGCCGATGAACCTGCAACGTTTCTCCCGTTATCCGCTCACGTTCGGCCCGACGCCGATCCAGCCGCTCAGGCGCCTGAGCGAACATCTCGGCGGCAAGGTCGAGCTGTATGCGAAGCGCGAGGACTGCAACAGCGGCCTCGCGTTCGGCGGCAACAAGACGCGCAAGCTCGAATACCTCGTCCCCGATGCGCTCGCGCAGGGCGCGGATACGCTCGTGTCGATCGGCGGCGTGCAGTCGAACCAGACGCGCCAGGTCGCGGCCGTCGCCGCGCATCTCGGGATGAAATGCGTGCTCGTGCAGGAGCACTGGGTCAACTACGAGGATCCGGTGTACGACCGGGTCGGCAACATCCAGCTGTCGCGCATGATGGGCGCGGACGTGCGGCTCGTGTCCGACGGCTTCGACATCGGCATTCGCCGCAGCTGGGAAGAAGCGATGGAGAGCGTGCGGCAGGCGGGCGGCAAGCCTTACCCGATTCCGGCCGGCTGTTCCGAGCATCCGCTCGGCGGGCTCGGCTTCGTCGGCTTCGCGGAAGAAGTGCGTGCGCAGGAGGCGCAACTCGGCTTCAAGTTCGACTACATCGTCGTGTGCTCGGTCACGGGCAGCACCCAGGCGGGAATGGTCGTCGGCTTCGCGGCCGACGGGCGCGCCGACCGCGTGATCGGGATCGACGCGTCAGCCACGCCGGAGCGCACGCACGAGCAGATCACGCGCATCGCGCGGCACACCGCGGACCTCGTGGATCTCGGCCGGCCGATCACCGCGGCGGACGTCGTGCTCGACACGCGCTACGCCGGCCCCGAATACGGGCTGCCGAACGACGGCACGCTCGAAGCGATCCGCCTGTGCGCGCGGCTCGAAGGCATGCTGACCGATCCGGTATACGAAGGGAAGTCGATGCACGGGATGATCGACAAGGTCCGGCTCGGCGAATTCGAACCGGGGTCGAAGGTGCTGTACGCGCATCTCGGCGGCGTGCCGGCGTTGAGCGCATACAGCGAAATCTTCCGGAACGGGTGACAACGTCGGCCGGGGCCGCGACACACGCCGACCGCACCGGTTCCGGGTTTCCGTCGAACCGGTGCGACACGCGCCCGGTTCGACTTTGCACGCGGCCTAGCGCAGTTGCTTCATCTCGATGTCGCCGTAATAGATCGTCCGCTCGGTCACGTCGGACGGGCGGGTCTTCCACCACCATTTGTAGAGGCCGAGCTTGAAGTAGGCGTCGCGGTCGCCCGGATAGGCATTGGGAACGCCCGCGACGTGCACGACGCGATTGCCGTTCCGGTACACCTCGGTCAGCGCGTCGGCGCCGCTGCCATCCGGCCGGTACCGCAACACCCACGATACCGGCTGCCCCTTGTCCGCCGCCGGGTCGCCGAACGCGAACGACTGGCTCGGCGTGCCCGGCGCACCGCGCACGTCCACTTCGTATTTCCCGTCGTTCAGCAGCAGCGCGAACGGCGGCGACCCGTCGCTGCCGCCCTGGTGCAGTTGCGCGACGAGTTCGGGCTGCCGGGAATCGAACCGGTAATCGGCAGGGATCTCCGTCGACCAGCTCACTTCATAGTCGTGGCCGTTGATGAAGCGAAACACCGGGGCGAAACTGACCTCCGAGCGCGGCGTCCCGCTCGCCACGCCGCTGAAGTCCTGCGAGCGGCGCATCGTCACCTTCAGCAATGCGCCGCGAATGCCGGCAATCGTGATGTTCTGCGGCGCCGGCTCCTGCAGCCGAAGCCGCGGATCGATCCCGCTCGCCCAGTCCGATCGATAGAACGCCATTTCGTTGCGCGCGCCGCTTTCCGGGCTCGCCTGACACACAGATGCCGCGAACATGCACGCGGCGACCACTGCTCTACTGCGCATTGCCTCCTCCCATTCGCCGGAACGACCGGCACACGAACGCATAAGCCAGCATCGCAAGAAACCGGGTGTTGGTCGACAGATAGCGCTTCCACATCCTCCCCGGTTCCTGGATCACGCGGAACGCCCATTCCAGGCCGCTGCGCTGCATCCACGGCGGCGCCCGCTTCACCTTCCCCGCCACCACGTCGAACGTCCCGCCGACACCCATCACGAAATCGACGCCCAGCTGCGATTTCCAGCGATTGATGAAGTTCTCCTTGTACGGCGACGTGATCGCGACGAACAGCAGCCGTGCGCCCGAGCGGCGGATATCGTCCACGACCGCCTGTTCGTCATCCTGAAAATAGCCATGGTGATACCCGGCAATCGGCAATCGCGGATAGCGCGCGGCGGCCACCTCGACTACCTGCTCCACGACCGCCTGCGTCGCGCCGAGCAGATAGACCGGCAGCCCTTTCGTTGCGGCCAGCGCCAGCAGCCGCTCGAAGAGATCGACGCCCGCGACGCGCTCCGGCACCGGGATGCCGAGCAACCGTGCGCCCCAGACCACCCCCATGCCGTCGACGTTGACGATGTCGCATTCCCGGACCGACGCGGCAAGCGCCGCATCGCGCTGCAGGTTGACGATCTTCGCGACGTTGACGACGACATGCTGCGTGAAGCGCCGCGCCTCCACTCTCGCGTCGATCCAGTCCACCGTCTCGTCCATCGACACCAGATGGATCGGACATGAAAAGAATTCAGCCTGGTTCATTGCGTGACCTCGCCATCAGGTTTGTCGGAATCCGCACCCTCGCCGACGAATCGGGACGGCCGATGAAGCGATGCATACAACGTCTTCAACTTCGCCGATACCTCCGCGGAAAAATAGCCGAGCGCTGCCAGCCGCGCACGCCCGTCGGATCGCGTGCCATTCTTCAGCACGTCGGCGAGCTCGTGGGTGAGGCGGCCTGCGTCGTGGTCGAACACCACCATGCCCGGCGACAGCCCGTCGAGCAGGTGCCGCACGTTGCCGACATCGACCGACACGACCGGCAGGCCGAGCGCCATCGCTTCCTTCACCGATTGCGGCGATCCTTCCCGGGTCGACGTCATCAGCAGGCATGCGGCGCGCGCGAGCAGGTCGCGCACCTCGCCGCGGTCGAGACCGTCGATGTGCCGCTCCTGCACCTCGATGCCGTGCTGCGCCGAAAGCTGCCGCAACACCTGCGCAAACAGCGGATAGTTCTTTTCCGGCCGCTTCGGCGACGACGGGAAGACGACGATCGGCGCCGTGGATTCCGTGCGTGCATCGTCGCGATGCGCGAAAAAAACCGTCTCGTCGACGGCACACGGAATCGTCTCGCAGCGGCGCCGCCGCCCGCGCAGGCGCGCCGAAATTTCCGCGCTCACACCGATGCACGCATGCGCGAAGCAGGCCATCGATTTCGACACCGCGCGCATCCACAGCGGGCCGAGGATGTCCGTGCCGTGGAACGTGATGACGACCCGTGCCCGCGTGAACAACCGCACCAGCGGCGCGGAGCACGCGCTCAGGCCGAAGTGGTAATGCACGACGTCGTACCGGCCCGCTCGGGCCGCCTTCCAGACGTGCCCGATCGATCGCAGGTACTCGCGCCTGTCGCGATACCCTTCGATGACGAGCACGTCGACCGTGCAGCCGCCGGAACGCCGCAGCGCCTCGACCTGCTCGGTGACGAACACGCCTTGCCACGGGCTCGCGCGATTGCTGCCGAGATACATGTTCGTGACGACGAGAATTTTCATGAGCGGACCTCCATCGCACCGCCGCGAGACGCCGGGGCGGCGCCCGGCCGCCCCCAGGAAAACGCGTACATGGCCAGCAGCGCGGAAAACACGTAAGACGGCGACACCAACGCCATCGAGAAGATGTTGTCGAAGCAGAACGCGCCGACGATGTAGAACCAGACGGCCGGCTTGCGCCGCCGCTGTCCGTAGAACAGCACGAAACCCAGCCATGCGATCGCGCCGAATACGCCCATCTCGACGAACAGGTGCGGATAGAACGTGTCGGTGGTCTTCAAC
This sequence comes from Burkholderia sp. AU27893, assembly GCF_002223205.1. Lineage (NCBI taxonomy): Bacteria > Pseudomonadati > Pseudomonadota > Betaproteobacteria > Burkholderiales > Burkholderiaceae > Burkholderia > Burkholderia sp. AU27893. The sequence continues at coordinate 2,485,430 of NZ_NKFD01000004.1, forward strand.
AGCCCGCCGAGCCCGTACCAGTCGAAGTGATAGGCCTGGTAAAGCGGCGACGAGAAGCGCACCGACGCGGGGCCGCCGAAGCTGCCGAGCCCTTCGCCGAGCAGGTTGCCGTCGAGGATCGACTCGACCATCACGCGATAGGATTCGGCGCGCGCCGAATTGCCGGCGACGACGTAGAACAGGATCTTCGCCATCCCGACCTTAAACAGCGAATCGAGCATGCCGATCGCCATCAGCACGAGCATCGTGCCCGCGATCCCGGCGGCAACCAGCCACGCGCGAACATCCCTGACGTTTCTCACGAACGGATAGAACGCCAGCGCCGCGAACAGCTTGAACGAGAAGCCGAGCAGCCCGAAGAACAGGAAGCCCCACGATGCGATCGCCGCGCGACGGCCGCTCCAGTACCAGCGGCACAGCAGGAACGCACAGAAATTGATGAAACTGAATTCGGAAAAGAACCCCATCCACCCCTGCGCGCGCAGGAACAGGCCCGAATCGATCCGCACCGGCATGAACAGCGGCAACCCGGTTGCATAAGACACGTAGAAATACAGCTGGAACAGATCGTTGCTCACGACCACGGCGATGAAGGTCTTGACCAGCACGTCGAGCCGGTCGCGGTACGGGAAGATCGCCACCGTGATCGCGACCGGGAAGAGGAAGCGGACGAGTTCCTCGATCCCCGCGCGTGCGTCGAACGTCAACAGCATCCCGATGCAGAGCGACACGGCGATCGGCAGCGCGACGCCGGCGAGCCGGTGCACGCGCGGACGCAGCAGGATCGCCGCGAACACCAGGCCGAACGCGCCCATCTTCACGAGCGGCGAACGATCGTCGTCGAGCGTGAGCAGCGTGTCGCTCACACAGAACAGCACGAACGCGAGCGCCAGCAGGCCGGCGCCGAGACTGGCCACCCGCGATCGACGGCACGGCACGCCCGCCGCTGTGCGAATCGTCGCGCTCATGGCCGCGCTCCCGTCGCCGCCGGCACCGGCCGCCTCTCCGCCCGCGCCGCAGCCGCGATCGATTCCAGGTACGCAGCGCACACGCGGCGCGCCTGCATCGCGACGATCGCATTGCGGAGCAGCGTCACGCCCACCGCGGCCGCCAGCATGCAGAAGAACCCGGCTGCGCCGCCCACCGCGACACTGCCGCCGAGCAGCACGGCGAACAGCGCCGACGTGCCGATGTTGATGCGCGCGGTGGCCGCGCTCTGCTCGAACGCCATCATCACGTTGCTGCTCACGACGCCGAGCACGCCGGCCGCGCACTGGATCGCCAGCAGCGCGCCGCCCGCGAGCGCCAGGTACGCCCCGCTGCCGTTCAGCCCGTAGTGCCAGGTCAGCCCGGCCACCATCGCGAGGTTCGCGACGAGCACGACCAGGTTCGACAGGTCGATGTTGCGCCGCATCGCGCCCAACGTCGCATCGAGCGGCACCTGGTCCTTCTTCCGCTTCACGAGATCGGGCAACTGCGCGATCGAGATCGCGCGCGGCAGCAGGTTGCCGACCGCCGTCAACGACGAGAACAGCGACAGCATCCCCGCGAACGGCGCGCCGCACATCGCTTTCGCCGCCGGCACGATCGCGAGCGCGATGCCGCCGGACAGGAAATTGGTCAACCCGAACTGCAGCCCCTTCACATCGATGCGCATCGACACCGTGCGACGGGCGGGCGCACCGATCCCGACGAACATCGCGACGGCCACCGCGATCAGCGCGACGGCGAGACACAACGAAGCGGAATAGCCGAGCCGCGCGCCGGCCTGCAGCAGCGCGCACGATCCCGCGATCAGCACGCAGTCGAACGCGATCGTGATCCGGTAGCGGCGATACGACACGAAGAAATGCCGTGCGAGCTGATACACGGTCCAGCCCCACATCAGCGCGACCACCCCGCCGGCGTCGAACCCGACGAGACCGGACGCGGACACCAGCACGCACGCGAGCGTCGCGGCCACGGTCGTCCATCCCGCCATCGCCACCAGCGAATAGAACGCGCCACGAGCCGCCTGCGGCCCGTCGCTCGCCGGCACGCGCACCAGGATCAGCGTCGCCCAGCCGATGGCCGTGAAGAAGGCGATCATCTGCGCGATCGCCAGATTGGCCGCGGCGTGCCCGAGCGCGTCCAGCGAATAGATCCGCTGCACGACCCAGAACGTCAGCACCCGATAAAGGCCGGGCGCCCCGGTACAGACGAGCGCTTCAAGACGGCCCAGCAGCTTTCCGGCATCGGCGTTTCGCAACATGACGTTCGCGCCCGGGCCGTCAGCCGCGCGCCAGCACGCCGCGTGTGTCGATCACGACACGGGCTTGCAACCGCACCGGGTCCATGCGCCGGAAGGGCGCGTGATCGACGAGGATGACGATCACGTCGGCTTCGGCCAGCGCGGTGTTCAGGTCGCACAGCCGGGCCCCGCCTTCGAGCGACGCCGGCAACGCGGCGACGTTGGGCTCGACGACCAGCAGCGTCGCGTCGACGTGCTCGGCCAGCGCCGCGACGATCTCCATCGCCGGGCTTTCGCGCAGATCGTCGATATCCGCCTTGAACGCGAGACCGAGACACGCGATCACCGGCTCGCGGAACCGGCTCGCCGCCTGCCGCACGCGTTCGTACACGAAATGCGGCTTCGCGTCGTTCACGTTGCGCGCGGTGCGGATCAACCGTGCGTGCTCCGGCGCCGAATCGACGATGAACCACGGATCGACCGCGATGCAATGCCCGCCGACGCCCGGCCCCGGCTGCAGCACGCTGACGCGCGGATGGCGGTTCGCCAGCCGGATCAGCTCCCACACGTTGATGTCGAGCTGGTCGCAGATCACCGACAGCTCGTTCGCGAACGCGATGTTCACGTCGCGGAACGCGTTCTCGGTGAGCTTGCACATCTCCGCCGTGCGCACGTCGGTCAGGATGCATTCGCCGCGCACGAACACCGCGTACAGCGCCTGCGCACGCTCGCCGCACTTGCGTGTCATCCCGCCGATCACGCGGTCGTTCTCCACGAGTTCGCGCACCACATGGCCCGGCAGCACGCGTTCGGGGCAATGGGCGACACGGATGTCCGACCGCTCGCCGGCCTGTTGCGGGAACGTCAGGTCCGGGCGCTGCTCGGCGAGCCACGCGGCCATCCGCTCGGTCGCGCCGACCGGCGACGTCGACTCCAGCACCACCAGGTCGCCCTTCTTCAGCACCGGCGCGATCGACCGGCACGCGGCTTCGATATAGCTCAGGTCCGGTTTGTTGCCGTCGGCGAACGGCGTCGGCACCGCGATCAGGAACGCGTCGGCCGGCTCGGGCACCGTCGTCGCGCGCAGGTAGCCCTGCGTCACCGCCGCCTGCACGAGCATGTCCAGTTCGGGCTCGACGATATGGATCCGGCCGCGATTGATCGTGTCGACCGCGTGTTGCGACACGTCGACGCCGACCACGCGCTTGCGACGCGCGGCGAAGGCCGCTGCGGTGGGCAGGCCGATATAGCCCAGCCCGATGACGGAAACGGTTTCGAATGACATGAATGGGGTTCTCCAGACTCGGGGATTCAGCAGGGCGAGCCGGCCAGATGCGCCGGCCCTTGCGTCACGACCGGCGGCGAGACGAGCAGATCGGCAATCCGCTCGCTCGCGCGGCCGTCGCCATACGGGTTGTGCGCGCGGCTCATCGCGCGATAGGCGCCGCCGTCTTCCCACAGCTCGACCACCGCGCCGACCAGGCGCTCGACCTCGGTGCCGACCAGCCGCACCGTGCCGGCCGCGACGGCTTCCGGCCGCTCGGTGGTGTCACGCATCACGAGCACCGGCTTGCCGAGCGACGGCGCCTCCTCCTGGATGCCGCCGGAGTCGGTCAGGATCAGCCACGCGCGGCTCATCAGGTAGACGAACGGCAGATACTCCTGCGGCTCGATCAGCACCACGTTGCCGATGTCGCCGAGCAGCCGCGTGACGGGTTCGCGCACGTTCGGGTTCAGGTGCATCGGGTAGACGATCCGACACTCCGGATAGCGCTTCGCGATCTTCGCGAGCGCTTCGCAGATCTGCTCGAAGCCGCGGCCGAAGTTCTCGCGGCGGTGGCCCGTGACGAGGATCATGCGACGCTCGTCGTCGACGAACGGGAAGCGCCTGCGCATCTGCTGCGCCAGCGCCCGATCGCGCGTCAGGCGCCGGGTGACCGTCAGCAGTGCATCGATCACCGTGTTGCCGGTCACATGGATGCGCTCGACGGCAACGCCTTCGGCCAGCAGGTTCGCGCGCGCGGTTTCCGTCGGCGCGAAGTGATTCAGCGCGAGCGCGCCCGTCACCTTCCGGTTGGCCTCTTCCGGCCACGGCGAATACAGGTTGCCGGTGCGCAGGCCCGCTTCCACGTGACCGACCGGAATGCGCCGGTAGTACGCGGCAAGCGTCGCGCCGAGCGTCGTGGTCGTATCGCCGTGCACGAGGACGAGATCCGGCCGGAACGATTCCAGCACCGGGTCGAGCGCATTGAGGATGTGCCCGGTCAGGCCGCCGAGCGTCTGCCCGGCGCGCATCAGGTCGAGATCGAAATCCGGCACGATGCCGAACAGGTCGAGCACCTGGTCGAGCATCTGGCGATGCTGCGCCGTCACGCAGACGCCGCAGCGCACGCCGTCGCGGGCCCGCAGCGCGTGGACGAGCGGCGCCATCTTGATGGCTTCCGGACGCGTGCCGAAGGTAACGAGAATGTTTTCGGGGTGATGGGTCATCGGGTTCTCCGTCGGCGGATCGTGCGATCCGCAGCGGTGTGCGAATCGGCGCCGTCGTAGGCATAGGCGCCGTAGTTGCCGTACTGCGCGGAGCGCAGCCCCGGCCGGAAGCCGTTGAACACGACGGCGGTCGTGCGCGCGCCGGCGCGTTCGATCCGCTTCGCCGATTCGAGCAGCTCGCCCGTGGTCGTCACGCCGGAGCGCGCGGCAAGCAGGATCGTTTCGGCGTGCGCGGCGAGCACGACGGCGTCCGTCACGGGCAGCAGCGGCGGCGCGTCGAGCAGTACGATGTCGTAGTCGCGCGCCACGTGCGCCAGCACCGCCGCCAGACGATCCGACGACAGCAATTCGACCGGCCGCTCGGCGCGCGGGCCGGCCGGTAGCAAATCGACGTTCGGCGCGACGTCGCGCACGATCGCGTCGTCGGCGCTCACGCCGCCGCGCAGGACCGTCGACAGGCCGACGTCCGGCCGCACGCCGAAGCGCTTCGCCAGCTCGCCGCGCCGCAGGTCGCCGTCGACCAGCAGTACCCGCTGGTTCGCTTGCCCGAGCAATGCCGCGACATTGGCCGACACGAACGACTTCCCGACGCCCGCCGACGGCCCCGTGATCAGCACGCGGTTGTCTTCGGGGCGGTCCGTCAGATGAAATCGCAGTGCCGTGCACAGGCTGCGCAGCGCCTCGACGGCCGGGTCGCCCGGCCGCGCCAGCGACAGGATCGGCGCACCGCCATCCGCGGCCGCGCCGCGTTGCGTGACCTGCCGCTGCGCGGCGCTGTACGGCACCGTCGCCATCACGTTCAGGTTCGTTTCCCGTTCGACTTCCGCCGGATCGGTCGCGCCGCCGAACAGCACGGCACGACCGATCACGCCGCACGTGCCGAGCACGAGCCCGAACAGCGCCGCGATCACCGTGACCAGCGCCGGCTTCGGCCGCACCGGCTCATCCGGCACGATCGCGCGATCGATCACGCGCACGTTGCCGATCTTGCTCGCGGTCGCGAGCCGAAGCTGCTGGATGCTGTTCAGCAAGCCGACGTAGATCTCGGTTTGCACGGTGACGTCGCGGCGCAGGCGCACGACGTTGCGCTGCGCGTCGGGCAAGCGCCGGATCGTGTCGTTGAGCATTCCGATCTGCGCGTTGGCGGCCGCGATCTGCCGGTCGATCGCCGCCCGCTCCGGGTGAGCCGCCGTCAACGTCGACGCCAGCGCGAGCCGCTTCTGCTCGAGTTCGAACAGCGACGTCTGCGCGGCCGTCGATTGCGTCAGCAGCGCCTTCGCCTGCTCGGTCAGATCCACGATTTCATGGCGGGCCTGGTAGGTGTTGAGGCGATCCTCGGCCGCGCGCAACTCACGCTCCACCGCCGGCACCTGATCGCTCAGGAACGCCAGCGACTTCTCGGCGGTCGCCGCCCTGCGGTTCGCGTTCTGCCGCACGTAGTTGTCGGCGATCGCATTCAGCACCGCGGCCGCACGCACCGGATCGCGGCTTTCGTACGACACGCCGATCACGCCCGACTGATCCTTGCCGCGGTTCGCGATCGTCAGCTTCTTCTGCAGTTCGGCGAGCACGACCTGCTTCGAGTCCGCCTTCACGACGAATTGCGCGCCTGCCGCGCCCTCGAGGCCGGACACCTGCAGTGCCACGTCGCCGGCGGCCGTCGCCGCGCGCAGCGGCTCGCCGATCGTGCCTTCCACACTGCGATCAAGACCGGGGCCGGACAGGCGATAGCGCCCGTCGCCCAGCGACGTGACGATGAAGGTTCGCTCCACGAACGCGTGCGGCACGTCGAACACCGGAACGTCGATGCGTTCGTCGCCCCAGACGAACCCGCCGGCGCCGAACAGGCCGGGCGTCGACAGCCCGCCATTGAAGCGCGCGACGATGGCGCCGAGCACGGGCACGCGCCGCGGCCGGGCATCGACGTACAGGTGCTGAAGATCGACGACCGGTTCGGTCACGAGCCGCGAGCGCAGGATTTCCATTTCGCCGTCGTCGGTCGACTTCACGTCGAACAGCGCGCCGAGGCCGCCGACCAGCCCGCCCTCCGCCATGCTGCGCAGGTCGGAGCCGCCGCTTTCCACCTGCACGGCGATGTCCGCCCGGTAGACCGGCTTCGCGACGAGCGCATAGGCGGCCCCGAGCGCGGCGCACACGGCCGTGGTCGCGACGATGCACTTCGAATGCCCGATCAGCACGTCGAGCAGGCCGCGCACGTCGAGCTCGTCGGCGTCGCGCGAGAGAGGTTGATGTGGATTCGATGCGTTCATATGAGACTCACTGCAAGTGGTCCGGTGCGTCCGCACCGGTGTCCGGACGTCGCGGCCCGGCGCGTTCGAGGCCGGCGATCCTGGCGACCCAATCGGCGACGCCGTGCTCGATCAGCGTCGCCGCGTAGTCGTACACATGGCGGCTCCGGCGGTACGGATCCGGCACGTCGGCCATGTAGCGTTCGGCGAGGCGATACACGCGGCCCCGCGTCATCGGATACGTTCGCGCGATCCGCTCGCGATGCGCGCTCTCCATGACGAGAATCAGATCGGCCCACCGGCAGATCGCGTCGTCCACGCGCCGGGCCCGATGGGCGGCGAGGTCGAAACCGCGAGCGGTCAGCCATTCGTTCATCACCGGGTCGATCGCCATCCCGCCGGTCGCCGCGATGCCGGCCGACTCGATCGTGCAGCCGGGCAGTTCGCGCGACAGCAGCGCCTGCGCGGCCGGGCTTCGGCAGACGTTGCCGGTACACACCACCAGGATTCGTTTCATCATTTCGTGACGATTGCGGCCGTCAGGCCCGCGTTGATGGCCGGCAGCAGTTGCGCGAGCACGCGGCCGAAGCGCGCGAGCTTCGTGCTGTCGACGTACACGACGTCGCGCGGCTGGAGTTCGAATTCGTTGGCGAGCACCATCGACACCGGCGAGCGGCCGTCCAGATGAAAGACCTGCGCCTGCCGGTCCGCGCCGGCGCGAATCACGTAGGTCTGCTTCGGATCGGCCGTGCCCTGGTTGATGCTGCCGGCCTGCGACAACGCGTCGGCCAGCGTCAGGCGGCCGTTGCGAAGCGGCAGCGCCGTCGTCGGCTTGTTGACCTCGCCCATCACGTACACGCCGGACTGATCGCGCGCGCCGACCTGCAGCAGGTCGCCGTTGCGCAACACGATGCGCGCCGGATCGAGACGCTCGCGAATCAACCCCGGCAAGTCGACCGGAACGGCCACGCCGCCGCGCACGAGCGTCATGCGGCTCTGATCGGCATCGGCCGTGAAACCGCCCGCCCGCGTGACGGCCTCGAGCAGCGTCATCGGCACGTCGTTGAGCGGTTGCGCGCCCGGCGCATGCACTTCGCCGTCGATATAGACGCGATTCGCGCGGTACGACGCGACGCGCACCGTCAACTGCGGCGCGACGAACCACTTCGCGAGCCGCTTCCGGAGCACGGTCTGGATCTCGCTCGTGCTCAGGCCGGCGACAGGCAGTTCGCCCACGTATGGAAACGCCAGGTTGCCCGCCTGATCGACGACGAAACCCGTCGGCGGATCGGCGGGACGCACCGTCTGGTTGCCCGGGTTGCCTTGTGCCGCGGCCAGTTCCGGGTGATCCCACACGGTAATCTGCAGCACATCGCCCGCGCCGATCGCATAAGGCGCCGGGGCGGCAAACAGCACGGCCCGCGCCCGTTCGTCCTCCACCCGGGCGTCGCGCCGTTGAGCCGCGATCAGCGCGCCGTCGATCGACCCGATCGGCACCTGCGCCGCGTCGAGCGAAGCCGGCTCACGTTGCGGCTGGCCGGGCGATGCGGCATCGATGCGATGCATCGACACCGTCAGACCGCTTTCCTGCGTCCGCGTCGCGATGCCGCCGCCCGGCGGCGCATCGTGCGGGAGATTCATGTGCATGCCGGGCTCGACCGCGCAGGCCGACAGCAGCACGACGGACAAGGCCGTCAGCGCCGGTCGCGCGCCACGCGCCCATGAGCGGGATCGTTTTCCAGTTTCCATTCCTGTTGTCCAAGCCGCGTGCGTCGACGCGTCATTCAGTAAGCATTCCGATGGGTGAACCCGCACAGAACGGTCGCCGCGACGATCCGCATGTCCAGCGAGAACGACCAGTTGTTCAGGTAATAGAGGTCGTATTCGACCCGCTTCTGCATCTTCTCGACGCGATCCGTTTCGCCCCGATGCCCGTTGACCTGCGCCCAGCCCGTGATGCCCGGCTTGATCCGGTAGCGCTGGATGTAGCCGTCGACCTTGTGCTGGTAGAAGTGGTCATGCTCCACCGCATGCGGACGCGGCCCGACCACCGACATGTCGCCCTTCAGCACGTTGAGGAACTGCGGCAGCTCGTCGAGGCTCGTCCTTCTCAACAGCGCGCCGACCCGCGTGACGCGCGGATCGCCCCGCGTCGCCTGGCGTACCTCGTCGGCCTCATCCGTGTCGTGCCGGCGCATCGTCCGGAACTTGTAGATCGTGAAGATGCGTCCGTAGGCGCCCCGGCGCTGCTGCCGGAACAGCACCGGCCCCGGCGACGAGCACTTCACCGCGATCGCGATCGCCCCCATCGCCGGCGCGATCGCGATCAGCGCCAACGCCGCGAACACCCGGTCGAACACGGCCTTGGCCGCGAGCGCCCGTGCCGACAGCGGCGACGCGACCAGGTCGAGCGCGCGGCTGCGACTCGGGCGGCTCGGATGAAGCGGTGTCATGCCCGCCAGATCCGGCATGAACCGGATATCGACGAGATCCGTGTCGAATGCGCGCACGATCGCGCCGATGCGATCGGCTTCCGACAGCGGCAAACCGATCCAGACCTCCCCGACATGCGCGCGACGCACGCATTCGACGAACGCCCCCAGGTCGCGGTGGATTGCCGTGTCGCCGGTTTCGCCGGCCGGCACGCCTGCGGACAGGTCGAGGATCGCGGCGACCGGAAGCCGCACCGTCTCATTGCGTGCGTCGCGGCCGGCAAGCGCCAGACAGCGTTCGCGGTGCCCGACGAGCGCGACCGGTTTGCGGCGCGCGTTTCGCGCCGCGGCGCGGACATCGAGCCAGCGCCACAATGCCTGCGACACGATCAGCGCGACCGCCGACAACACGAACCAGCCGACCACCCAGCCGAGCGTGGCGCCGGACCGCGCATCGAACGCGACGACGGCTGCCGCGCCCACGCACAGGGCGACGCCGAAGCCGGCCGGCGCCAGCCACACGCGACGCCACGGCATCCGCTGCCCGCGCACGCCGTACAGGCCGACCAACGGAAACAGCACCAGTGCGCACACCAGCGCAATCGCGATCAGCACGGCGTCCGCTGTCGAGTAAGGCGAATCGCCCAGCCAGCTTTTTGCCGCCCATGCAGTGCCGGCGAGCAGGCCGGCGTCCGCGAGCCGGAACCAGGCCTCCTTCCCGCGAACGACCGACCCATAGCTTGCGTAATCGAAAGAGTGCATGACATCTGATCGGCCCCCGTCCCGATCGCGCGACGACGCACCGACAGCGTGCGTTCGCGCCGGAACGAATCGATCGCCGACTCGGTCGGAGGCCTTTTCCTATTATTAAGCAATGCGAAACATAGTGTTTTTAAACGACCGCCGATTAACGTCACAAACTGTTAATTGTTGGCTCCGAACGTCACGATCCGATCGCGCGAGAATGGCTGTCTCACCCTGCCAATCACCGGGCCACTTCTATAAGGAACGATGCATGACTGGATACTGCCATCGTGACCCATTGATTTGAATCGGACATGTCCCAAAGAAATTGGTATAGGAGCCGGTCTCGTCCTATTTATAGTTATTCGAATTCAACTAGTCATAAAGGCAAAACTGGTCAATCCATTGCCCAGCCTTGTCATCCGCTCCACGCATCGCCCCCCGGCAACAGTCGAAGCAACGTCGATGCTGACACGTCGGGGCAGCCCGTCGCGTGATCCACTAAAAATCCGACAAAAACGATCACTAAAGGAGTCCCATTAGGACTTGTTCAATTCTCATCCTCGAAGGCGTTTCGTAATATCCATCGACTCCCAGCATCCGGTCCTCATGCAGTTATCCGGACCGAAAGCCAACACGATCAAGGTGGAAGATTCGCCCCATGTATTGCATCGCTTTTTCATGCGCCTTCCGCGAATCCCGCCAGATAGCCGGCTTTCCCCGCCTTGACGTTCGACGCCGCTTGCATGCCCCGCGCCTGCGATCCCATGCAGCGATCGGCACGCGCCCGGCCTTCCCTCCGTTTCCGGCTCCCCAACAATCCGACCGGCACATGCTCGCGCCAGGCATGCGTCCGCGTTCGTCCCGGCCAACTATCGGCAGCGCTGGCGTGTCGCGAGCCGCACCGGATTGACGAGCACCGCCCGACGGCCCGCACCGGCCGGCACACGGGCAGCAAGGCCGGCGGCTCGCCGCCGGCCACCACGCGGAACATATGTTTCGCGTCAACGCATGCATTCATCAGGCATGCGAATCACCTTTCCAGGTGAAGCACCCAACCACGAGGAAATGACCACGATGAACAAGACCTACGCACTGGTGTGGAATGGCGCGCAGCGCTGCTGGACCGCGGTCGGGGAAACCGCGCGGCGCCGCGGCAAGTCCGCCGGCGGCAAGCACGCCGCCGTCGCCGCCGTCTCCCTGCTCGGCTTCGTCGCCCTGCCCGCCTTCGCGCTGCCCTCCGGCGAAGCCGTCACCTCCGGCAAGGCCGACTTCGTCCGCTCCGACGACGGCCGCTCCATGAACATCAACCAGCACACCGACAAGCTCATCACCAACTGGCAGGACTTCAGCATCGCCGGCGGCGAGCGCCTCGCGTTCAACCAGCCCAACAGCCAGTCTCTCGCCCTGAACCGCGTGATCGGCTCCACCGGCAGCCGCATCGACGGCAACCTCTCCGCCAACGGCCGCGTGTTCCTCGTCAACCCCAACGGCGTACTGTTCGGCTCCGGCGCACAGGTCAACGTGGGCGGCCTCGTCGCCTCCACCCAGAACCTCGCCGATGCCGACTTCCTCGCCGGCAACTATCGCTTCTCCGGTTCGTCCACCGCCTCCGTCGTCAACAACGGCAAGATCACCGCCGCCGACGGCGGCAGCGTCGCCCTGCTCGGCGCGCGCGTCGCCAACAACGGCACCATCCAGGCCAAGCTCGGCCGTGTCGCGCTCGGCGCGGGCAACGCGTTCACCGTCAACTTCGACGGCAACGGCCTGCTGAACCTGCAGGTCGACGCCGGCGCCGTCGACGCACAGGCCTCCAACGGCGGCCTCCTGAAGGCCGACGGCGGCGAAGTGCTGATGACCGCCCGCTCCGCCGGCAACCTGCTCGACGCCGTCGTCAACAACACCGGCACCATCGAGGCGCGCGGGCTGAACGCGCGCGGCGGCAAGATCACCCTCGACGGCGGCATCGTGAAGGTCGCGGGCAAGCTCGATGCGAGCGCCGCGGCAACGGGCGCGCCCACCGGCACGGTCCTCACCCGCGGCGAGCGCGTGACCGTCGCGAACGACACGACCGTCGATACCCGCTCGGGCAACGCCGCCGGCACCTGGACCATCGAAGCCGCCAACGCCGGCGTCGGCGGCGACGGCTCGATCGCCGCCGACACGCTGTCGCGCAACCTCGGCACCACGAACGTCGCGCTCACCAACACCCGCAACGACCTCAACGTCGACGCGCCCGTCTCGTGGGCCAGCGACTACGCGCTCACGCTCACGTCGAAGAACGCCAACGTGAACCTGCGCAAGGCGCTGTCCGCTTCCGGCGCGAACGCGAGCCTCGTCGTCAACGCAGCGGACCGCATTCGCGTGAGCGACGCCGTCAAGCTCACCGGCCGCAACGCGCATCTCGAGCTGAACGCGAAGAACGGCCACGCGTTCGAGACGGCCAACGCCGTCGTCACGCTGTCCGGCGACAACGCGTCGTTCCGCTCGAACGGCGAGGACTACAAGGTGATTCACACCCTCGACGAGCTGCGCGGCGTCGATTCCAACCTGAAGGGCCGATACGTGCTCGGCAACGGCATCGACGGCAACAACGCCGAATTCCGCAGCATCGGCGGCGACTATGCGTTCACCGGCAAGTTCGACGGCCTCGGCAATGCCATCAGCCGCCTGAACATCACCAACCCGGGGCGCGGCATGGTCGGCCTGTTCGCGATCAACACCGGCCGCATCGCGAACCTTTCGCTACAACGCATCACGACGACGGCGCTGACCCCGCGCAACGGCTTCCCGGTCTCGATCGGCACGCTGGCCGGCGCGAACCTCGGCGAGATCTCGAACGTGACGGCTCGCGACATCTACGTCGCGGCCAGCGGCCCCGCCTATATCGGCGGCCTGGTCGGCTCGAACTACAGCGGCACGATCGACCGCGCGACCGTGTCCGGCAAGGTCGACGGCGACCAGTCGACCCTCGCGATCGGCGGGCTGGTCGGCGAGAACACCACGGTGCTGTGGCCGCGGTCACCCGCGGCGAAGATCAGCAACAGCCACGCCGACGTCCGTGTTGCCGCCGCGCGCAGCGAAGCCATCGGCGGTCTCGTCGGCACCAACGACGGCGTGATCGAAACGTCGTCGAGCGCAGGCAGCGTCATCGCCAGCGGCAGCTTCGCGAAGATCGGCGGTCTCGTCGGCGTGAACCGGAAAGGCAGCGTCATCACCGGTTCATGGTCGTCCTCCTCCGTGACGGCCGGTCAGAACGCCAACGCCGGCGGCCTCGTCGGCGTCAACGACGGCGAAATCGATACCTCGCGCGCCCACGGCGATGTCGTGACGGCCGATTCCGCTTCGGCAGGCGGGCTCGTCGGCCTGAATCGCGGTCGCATCGCGGATTCCCAGGCATCCGGCAATGTGAAGACCGGCGCATCCAGCCGCGCAGGTGGCCTGGCCGGCCAGAACGAAGGCGCGATCGCCCGCGCGACGGCCGCGGGCCGTGTGCTCGCAGGCGCCAATAGCATGGCCGGCGGCCTCGTCGGCCGCAATGCCGGCACCGGCGACATCCGGGCATCGACCGCTCGCGGCGACGTGCAGGTGCTCGGCAAGGGCACGCTGGGCGGCCTCGTCGGCGTCAACGAAGGGAGCATCGATGCGTCCAGCGCCGAAGGTACGGTCACGGCGGGTAACGACAGCACCGCGGGCGGCCTCGTCGGCGACAACACCGGCAAGATCGCCGGATCGCGTGCATCCGGCAAGGTCGTGGCCGGGAATGCAAGCGTCGCGGGCGGGCTGGCGGGCAGCAATACCGGCACGATCGCGTCGTCGAGCGCGACCGGCGACGTGCTGGCCGGCAACGACAGCACCGCAGGCGGCCTCGTGGGCGTCAACAAGGGAACCGTCGATCGATCGGACGCATCCGGCAACGTGACGGCCGGCATCCGCAGCGCGGCCGGCGGGCTGATCGGCCGCAATGCAGGCACTGTGCTCGCATCGACCGCCACCGGCAACGTGCAGGCGGGCGCGCAATCCGACGCCGGCGGCCTGATCGGTCGCAGCGAAGCCGGCCGCGTGGCGGAATCGGTCGCGTCGGGCAGCGTGGAGGCAGGCGACAACAGCACGGCCGGCGGCCTGATCGGCCGGCTCGGCGGCGCTGTCGACGGGTCGCGTGCGACCGGCTCGGTTCGCGCCGGCGCCCAAAGCCAGGTTGGCGGGCTCGTCGGCCTCAACGGCGGTACGATCGCGAAGTCGTTCTCCAGCGGCACCGTCTCCGGCGGCCGCAATGCGCACCTGGGCGGCCTGGCCGGCATCAACCTCGGCCGCATCGAGGGCTCGACGACCGACAGCCGCATCGCGTTCACGAGCGGCTTCGGCCAGCTCTACGGCGCGCTCGCGGGCATCAACTACGGGACGCTGAGCGGCAATCGCACAAGTAGCAGCGGTGTCGCGCTGGTCGGCAGCAACCTGGGTCAGTTGAAGGACTAAGCGGCGGGATAAACGGAGGCCGGCGTCGTGCATCACGAGCCGCCGGCCTCCGTCACCTGCGTCGTCCGACCACGGCCGCGCAATTCGTTCCCCTGCTTGCTGCGCGTTGCATCGACGAGTCCATCATGCGTCTGGCGCGTGATTCACCGGATCCATCCCGACCCATGCAACGAACACCTGCAACAATAAGCCGGACGAATACAAAGCGTCCTATGGACGCATCGTTCGCAACTCACGATTCCGCGCCGCACGCCGGCTGGCCGGGTATCGTTACGACGCGCCCCGACAATGGTCGAGAAACGCCGGATATACATTGAAATCGTCCAGCGCATGGCCGCCGATTTTCGCGCCGTTGATCGTGTCACGCACGTTCCCGGTGGCGGTCACGCGCGCGTAGCCGCCGATCTGGGTCACCAGGCGCGGCGCCACTCGGTTGTCGCGCTGCCGCAGCGTCAGGCCATGCCGGGCGGCCGCCTTGACCTCGTGTTCCCGGCAGCGCTCCAGCAGGCGCGAATCGGTGGGATGAGCGACTGCCCTCTCCATCACAGTCGAGTCGACGATCACGCGCTTCAGGCTCGCGCGCTTGATAACCTCTGCCCGTTTGGCCGCTTCGATCGTCGCCGCCAGCAGTTATTCAACGCGCGCCTCACCCAGTCATGCACGGCAAATAGGATGCGTCGCCCCTCTCTCGGCAGCCCCTCCGGTGACGAACAATATCGTTCCTGCCGCACCGGCTGACGTATGCTCGAAGACAGGTCGCGAAATCGCTCACGATTTCGTCACGACCGTGAACGTCAGTACGTCACTATAGTCGCCGGGCTTCAAGGTCTTGTCGACCGTCGTTCTGAAGGTCGGGGTAAAACAAGTTTTTCCGGAGCCATCGAACTTGAGTGAAACGTTCCCGGTATTCGGAAGCATCAACGAGGTACCCGCACCCTCGAGCTTGACGTCATAGGGCACGATTTGAGTGGTGTCAGCCAGGTTGCGAAGCCTGAATTTCGTTCCGTCTCGACCATTCTGGCTGATTGCGTCGATTGTGAAGTTCTTTGTACCGACTGCCGCCCCGGAGTAGGTAAAACAGAGCCGATCCGCACTGTTCGACATCTGCTTCTCCTGGGTTCCCTGTGGAAGCTCGCCAAGATTCCAGTCGGGTGCCGACATGGAAATGCCGATGTCCGGCGGAGGCGGCGTCTCCGGGTCGATGACCTTGCATCCACTCGTCATGTCTTTGCTGACATACACACCGCCCGTATTCTCGGCGACGTTGTTTGCGCCCGTAAAGTTCGCCGCCCGCAGTGAAACGGCAGGCCAATCTTTTACGACCTCGTCACTGATCAAGACCTCAAAATTTGCTATGAAGGGCTCTCGCGTAACCCAGGGTCCCGTGCCGCCATAATTATGATACATTACCCAAAGGCCATCATCAAAATAAGTAGTGTTTACGGAACCATTGAGGGATACGGATTTAGCTGCAGCACTACTCG
Organism: Burkholderia sp. AU27893; assembly: GCF_002223205.1. NCBI lineage: Bacteria > Pseudomonadati > Pseudomonadota > Betaproteobacteria > Burkholderiales > Burkholderiaceae > Burkholderia > Burkholderia sp. AU27893. Next base: position 2,501,535 of record NZ_NKFD01000004.1, read on the forward strand.
ATTTCATTCTCCCATTTTTATCATACGTATAAATCATTAACCCCCGACTCTTAAAATCCCATCCCAGTATTCCGAACCCCTCCTTGAAATCCACTGCAATGCGAATCGTACTTGTCCCATTCCCATTATTGGTCCACGAGCATGCTTCGTACTTGTTAATCACGTCACCCGAAAAAAGCACCCATGAAAATGCTTTACCGGAAACAACAAGCAGAATTACCATTAACACCGACTTCATTTTCATCGCATCCACCTCTCACAACGAATATTTCGCGCCTACGTCACTGAAAATCTTCGCGACGCGCCCGTTATTGAATGGCGACTCCTTTTCAGGTGGCACACGCCCCCCGCTGACCACAAGTCGCATTCAGCGAAAATATTGATATCTCATTATTCCCCGAATTATCGTGCCGACAACAAATCGGCTCACCGTGCTCATTAGCCGCGACACACCCGTTGCCCCGGCACCTCGATCACGACTCCCTTCAGCGATTGAGACGTTCCGGGGTAAACGTTGAAATCATTCTGCTTGTGACCATCGACCATCGCGTCGGACACTGTGTAACGCACGTTGCCAGTCGCCGTGATGCGCGCTCCGTGTTCGCCGCAGGTCACTTCCGCCGTTGCTCGCTCCCGCTCGGGCAATTGGCGAACAAGCCCCTTGAATGCCAGGTTGACGACAACACTACCGGCCGCGCGCTGCTGGTTCTCCCCGAGCATCCTGACCATCGGTTGGACATCGAGCCGGTACACCGTTTCGGCGTCCACGGAGCGCGTGGGTTTCAGCGTGACGACCTTGGTCTGCCCAGGGGCAAGCGTCACGCGAAATGGAGACGCAAACAGTGCCGGCTGCAACATGTCGCCCACCGGCTCCAGTTTTTCATCGGCAAGCTCCACGCCGGGATTAAGCATGCGTGAGAGTGAAATCGACACATACTCGGTGCGATCGCCGCGATTGACGATGCGCACGGTTTCAGCCTTATCCCGAATGACGAGTTCCTTCGGAATCAGGTCGATCGCTGCCTGCGCGGACGCCGCGACAGCCATACCGGCCATCATCAAGACAAGCCCGCTGAACACGCTTCGTAATTTCATCAATGGATCGCTCCTGAAAAGTAGCGCCCTGCCCGAGCATGGCCTTCAAGGCGCTCGAACGACGGGCTCGAACGTCATCGACAGCACACCGCTATACGTCCCCGCGGTGCTCTTGAAATCGCCTTCGGGCGGATAGGCCGATACGTTCAGGTTGTAGTAGCCCTCCGAATCGTTGCCGGCTACTGGCGGTGCGGGGTTCGTGAACGATGCGTTTTGCCCGACGGCGAGTGGTTTCGCCGCGGCGCCGTCCGCGCCGAGCGTCACGCTCGGGTTGCGGAAAATCTGCGTCGGCTTGGTCTGGTGACGAATCTGCACCGCTTCGTCCAGCCGAACCTGGAAATCGCGGCTCGTCGACAGCACGCGCAATCGCGCCTTCACCTCGTAGGGGGTATCCCAACCACCGACCTGCTGCATCTGAAGCCCCTGCCCGAACCATCCACCCTTGTCGTCAGTGACTTCAAATTTGTCCGGTTTGACCACCTTGGCGGTCACTTTGCTCGTGGTCTTGCCTGTCAGGTTCACCGTCTGCGCGATCGAAACGGCCGGAAGCAGCGACACGACGATCAGACACTTTGCCAAATTTGCTTTCTTCATGAGAACTCCTACGATTTGGTGATGGTCGACACTCGACTTGATCTGCGACGCTGCGCGATTGATCGATGGCTTCCGCTACTGTCGTCTCGTGCTGCCGTTCGCGTCATGCAACTGGTAGATCACCGCGCCATAACCGATACTGACAAACAGCGGGGCGGCAGCCTCGCCGCCGTGATCCCCGTCAACGGCAATGCGCTCTCGCGGCCGAAACGTCACCCGCCACACCAGCGCCCGATCTGGTTTGGAGAGCGCCTTTAGCGCCATCCGGTATTTCTGCCCGGGAGACAGCACCAATCGATTGGGCAGGATCAGCAGGGTCGGCTGCGGCACCTCCTCGACCGGTACGAGATGCTCCGGCAATTGCCCTGGATTCGTCACGAGTTGCTGCGTCACGTCGAGATACAACGGCGTATCCCCCTTGTTCTCAACCCACAGCTCGCCCGGCGGCTGATCCGGCGCAATCGTCATCTCGGTACGCGACAGGTTCAGCATGCCGGCCGCCAAGCAGCTCGAGCAGACCAGCGACACCAGCAACCCGACCGCGAAGCCGAGTCGCGGCTTCGGCATCAGGAACACTCCAGCGTCTTGCGCTCGTCATCGACCTGCAGCGTCATCCGCTTCGTCGCGAAATGCTGTGGCACGCCGGGGAATACGGCGACAGTCTGCGGCTGCTTCACGCCTTCGTACGACACGTCGGAGAAGATCTCCCGGACGTTACCCGTGCTTTCGAGCGTAATCCCGCCGTTTTCGCAGCGGTGCGTCCAGCCCGAATGCAGCTTGATGCCCGGCGGCAAGTGGCGGACCAGCACGCCATAACCGATCGCCACCGACATCGGCGCCGTGATCTTGTCCTGCGGCGCATCGTCCACCTTCAGCGAACGCACCGGCACGACATACAAGCGGTACAGCTCCTCATGTGCCGGCTCCATCAGCGATTTCAGGTCGACCTGACGGCTCTGGCCCGGGCCGAGCGTCAGCTTGTCCGGGCTCGCGATCACGCCGGGGCTGTCGACTTGCCCGAGGTCGACCTTTTGCTCCGGCGTCATGCCGGGATTCATCACCTTTTGCAGCGACACCGACAGATAGAGCGGCGCATCGCCCATGTTCCTCAGTGTCACCTTCTGGTCGTGGTTGCTATAGACGCGAGTCGCCGCCGGCATCACCATCAACTCGCCTTCGGCTTGCGCCGGCTGAGCCGTCGCGCAAAGCAGCGCGATCGCCGTCGGTACAAGCGTCTTCAGTTTGAAATTCATCTCGTCACTCCTTGGACTGATTGAGGCCGGGCAACGCGCAGCGGAAGTCGTTACCGCTAGCGTCTTTCAGACTGCACGTATAGCGGTGCCCGCTTCCTTCTACCGTGATCGTCGAGAGCATCGCCTTGCTGACGATCGAGAACAGGCCGTTGCGATGCGCGGTATCGCCGGTTTCAACGATCTTCCCGCTCACCGGCTTACCGTCCGCATCTTTCAGGAAGCCGCTGTAAATCATGTTGATGTCGACCTTCGCGTTGGCTTCGTACACCTGGCCAGGATGAGCACGGACGATGTTTGCCGGTACCTCGATGTTCATGTCCAGCTTCTCGCTGTTGCTCAACACGCGCGCAAAAGCCACGTCAGAATAGGCGTTGAGCGGCACCGCATAGGTGCTGCCGCCGGCAACCGGATTGCCCTCGACGTTGAAGCCGTACTTCATCCCGTCGATCGTCGGTGTATGCAGCAACATGGCACCGCCGCTGTTGCTGTAACGGCCGAATGCGACGCCGTCCTTGCTGGCGGCAACCATGCCGCGATAGTTGAAGTCGACGTTGCTCGCATTGCCGTTGTAGCCGACATTCAGCGATGCGTCGCCACGCGTACCGGAACGGGAACCGTAAGCGTTGACGCCGTAATCGGAATTGATCCGGTTGCCGGTCATCCCGAGCGTCGTCGTACCGAAGCCGTCCTGGAAATCCTTGCGGAAATCGCCGCTCAGTTGCGTCTGGCCGCCGGAACGCGCGGCGCTGAAGCTCGCCTGAACCTTGTCGAGCTGCATGGTCATGTTGAAATACACGCCATATCCGCCGCTCGTGCCGCTGAAACTCCCCTTCTGAACCCCGAGCGCGAACGTCGCCCACAAGCCGTTCGGCCGATAGTTCCAGCGCACCTCCGCCTGATGCGTCGCGCCAAACCCCGATTTCTGGTAGTTGTAGCCCAGCATCGCCTTGCGCACCATGCGGCTGTAAGAAACGCTGGTGCTCGACATGCCGTAATAGAACCGCGACACGTCGTTGTTCAGGTAATGACTGGCCGAGAAGCTGCCGAGCGCTTCGCTCGACGCCGCAAGGCTGACGTAGCCGCCTGCCTTGCGCTCCCCCGCCAGCACGCCAAGCGTGGGTGTGACGTCCACGTCGCCCAGCTTCGTCGGCCGCGTGACGTTGACTTCAGCCGCCCAATCCCCGCCGCGACCGACGAGTGTCGACGCGTTCATGTAGAACTGGCTGAAGTTCCGGCTCATCGCGGCTTCCATCAGGAAACCGCCACGGTCGCTCATTTCCTTGCCGACCGTGAAATGCCACGCGTTACTGCTCGACGCACCAAAATTGACGTTGTTGATCTCGCGGATTTCCTGCGAGACCACGTTGCCGTTACGATCGACCAGGCGAACCTGCACCGGGTAATAGCCGCCCGGCAGATCCGCAAAACTGATTTCATTGCGCCCCAGCACGGCCGGACGCTTCATGACGAGGCGGCCGTTCCGGTAAAACTCGTAGTTGCCTTCCGCCGTGGCATATAGCACCAGCGAACCCGCGTTGCGATCAACCTGCAGGTTGCCCTGGCTGCCGAACGTGACGAACTGGTCGAAACTCGGCGACAGCAGCGTGCTGACCGAGCCGGACGCGTAATCGATGCTGTTCTGCTTGCCGGCCCGCACATAGGTGCGGGAAAAATTCTTCTGCAGGTAATACGACGAGACGCCTTCCGAGCCATAGCTGTTGCCGCGCTGCTGCGTGCGGTTTGCGTACCAGCTCATGTAACCGAAGCTCTGCGACGGCAACCCAACCCATGTCGCACCGTTCACGTTGGCGGCGCGATAGCCGTCGGACGACGCACGAAAGTCCACCGACTGGTTGTTCACCAGCCCGAACCCCGTCTGCGGGGCAAAATAATCCTCGCGCGAATCGCGAATCGAAATGGAACGCTTCTGCTTGTCGACGGTGACGAAGTACCCGGAGACTTCGATGTCGCAGCCCTTGCTGCAACGCTTGTAGTCGACTTGCGAGACGATTTTGCGGATGATGTCGATATCATCCGGCGACACGCCGTTGGCCGCATACTTGGCCGCGTCGAAATCGAGCACCGACTCCGAGGTCGAGTAGCGGATGAAATCCGGCAGGGTCCTGCCGTTGAACGTCGCGACGTAATTTGCGCTGTCGTCCAATTCAGCTGCACTGAAACCTTCGGGCACGCCGTAGGTCACTTTGACTTCAGCGAACGACTGTGACGACAAGAACAGGAATGCACCGAGCCACAGCTTGTTGAACGAAAATGGAGCTCGATAGTCGATCACGCCACCCTCTTTCTGATGTAAACGAAACGCGGATCAACACTCCGCCTGAACATCGGCGACGCAATCCCGGTATTTAAAAAGGAAGGACGAAGCCCACCCAAGTGGGCTTCGCAACTCGACGAAAGCCGAATGGCTGATTAGCTGCCGGATGCGGCAACCGGCTCGAACACCATCACGAGATCGCCGCTGTAGCTGCCGTTGGTGCTCAGCGTGCCGACTTTGGTCGGGGCTTCGACATTGATCTTCACGTCATGGACTTCATCGTAGCCACCGTTGCCCGCGACCGTCTGCGTGACCTTCTGGACCGCGCCGAACTTGACTTCGGCGTCGCCCGCCGTGCTGCCGATCATGACCTTGGCGTTCTTCATCTCGTACTTGCCGCTCGACAACTTCAGCGGCTGCGCCAGCGAAACGTTGAAGCTGGCGTTCTTCGACCACACGCGCACCGGCAGCGACGTCGCGAACTTCGTTTGCGTGTAGTCGGTCGCCGCGAGTTCTTCCGTGGTGTACCAGGTCGTGCCGTCCGGCTTCGACACGAAGATGCCGTCGTTGATCTGGGCCGTCAGCGTGACCTTCTTCGACACCGTGTCGGCCTGTGCCGTATGTGCCATGCCGAACAGCGCCGCGGTGACGCCCATTGCCAGAACGAGTTTGCTGAGTTTCATCGAATGATCTCAATTAAAAATATTGATTTACGGAGATCGAATACAGATTAATAAAATCAGTATTCAAACGCGTGGAAGACAAATTCCACGGACGGCATTTTCGATGAGCAACAACCGGCGATCGATAGGACGACCCCCCATCATCTCGCCAAAACATCTAGGACGAGTATGAAATTAAAAATCTATCAACCCAAATTCTTTGATTTTGAGATAATTTAATATTTTCATCCATGCCGGTACTGCTACAGCAGGTAACCGGAGGCCGTCTCCGTCGCCAGTCCGGTCGTCGGGGGCACGATTCGATCACGCGTCCCGGGGCCGTGCAATCGCGTTGCATCCACGGACGGCAAACTTCTTCTTCAAATGAAACAACTGCCACCTGATTGCGCGCCAGATCAATTTCAGTCGCATCCGGGCGGATTTCATCACGCCATATTCGGCAGGATGCGCGACGACCAGCGCGCCACCCAAACGGTTGATCCGCTCCAGCGCATGCACCATCTCCAGCCGGAATGCCGGCCAATACAATTCGAACGCCGTCGCACCACTCAGTCGCCGGCCAGCGCTAAGCCGCCGCGCATGGAATATAGTTCCACCCTGAGCGAATCCGTGTCGCCGACGGACACGGCTGCCTCGATCGCAGCCCTCGAGCGCAGCGTGGCCTCGCATCGCGCCAGCCGGATTCCGTGCGCGTTCGAAACCATTCAAGGCTCAAGCATTCATCTCGGAACCTGCCATTGAAGCCCTCGTCCGCGCCGTTCTGCCAAGGCTTGCCGGGCTCGCTGAGCGCCATGTTCATGCCGTTGTGCGCCGCCCACTTCAGGATGGTCCGCGATACGAACTCTCGGCCGTTGTCTGAACGCAAGTAACGAGGCGCACCATGAAGGCTGTGAAGCGTCAAGAGGTTGTTTCCCGACGCGGGAAGTCTCGCCATCGGCGTACCGCCTGCCAATTTGCACCTTCGACGCGTAATAATAGTTGCCCCGCGTCAATTCCATAGAAGCTCCTTTTGACGGTCGGCTGGCAAGCCGACCACTCCGAGGTCGATGTATCGGCCTCCTTACCGAGTACATCTCGACGGAGTGCCGAAGCATTATAAGGATCGCTTCACCCTACGCCTAATCACTGATAAGAGACGGTAAAAATCACTGTCGACTTGACCGTTCCCGCTGTAGCCGGATCGCGTGTCACAACATACTCACCGTAAAGATTCAGCACGGTTGAACTGGAACTGACTTCTGAAACCACACTGCTTCCCGCACCTGAAGGTGTGATGACTGCACCAGAATTTACATTCCCGAGATAGATAGCAACGCCTTTCGCCGTACCGTCGTTCTTGAAGGCATTTTTGTTATCAGAGTCGGGGGTTCCACTGAATGAGAACGTCGCGCCCTTGACACCTTCATCACAATTCACCAGTCCGAGTGAAAATGGCATCCGACCGACCGCCCCTCCAACCCCGGGAAGCTTTGTAAGCAATGTCGGCTTCAACGAAATGACTCTATTTTCGTCACCGGCACGTATCGCGCAGACACCACGAGTAAATTTGACAGATCCATTTATTTTATGGCGGAAATTCTGATTCTGAGCACCATTCAATCCACCTTCGCCATCAATCTGAAATACCGAATAATTTGAAATATTTGCCAGCCCAGAACTGGGCGCAGCCCCTTTTCGCCGAACGATCAATCTGTAAGACAAAGAAAATCTCACATTGCATTCGGAGGTACTACAATTACCCGTTTTATTACCGGAACTAATAGCCCCGGAAGATTGAGAGTAAACAACTCCATTAAACTCTAAGGCGACCTCCGCACCGGAAGCGAGATCCTTCTTTTCCGGATTAACCCAAAGAGAAATAACCTCTTTCACACTTGACCGACAATAAATCTCCCTCGATATCAAGTCGGATCCCCATATGGTAGTCCCATCCGGAGTCGATGCCAGCACATATAGATTAACCGGAAGCTCGGTCACATCCGACATCGCTCCCGACCTGTAATCCCAGCACGAAACCGCATACACCTTCAACGATGCGACCAGCAGCCAAACCAAGACAAAGATTTTCTTCATCGATCCATCATCCATATTTCCAAGCACCGCGATTATTGAAAAATATACGAGGCGCATTCATACCACTGACCACTTAAAAGGCGCCAAGTCTCCGGGTGTACTTTCGGTTTCAATATCGCCGGCGCGTAGTCGGCGACGCCCCCAGCCACGCATGGCCACTCAAGACTTTGCAGCGGCTGATAACCGGATATGCACTTACGCACCTGGACACATCACGTCGCCGGGCGCGTGGTCACCTTCGATACTGGCGGAGCATACTGAGCGGCGCCCCCCGCCACGCATGGCAATTCGAGGCTTTGAAGCGGCTGATAACCGGATGCCCGCTTGCGCACCGGCAGCGAATACGCGATCTTGCAATTGCCCTTGCCTTCGTCTTTCTCCCACTGCACATTCAGCTCCCCCTGCTCGGCAAGGCCACGCGCCAGCAGCTTGCCGCCCTGACCGATCACGCCGACATCCTTGCCGTCACTGTCCGTGACGACCGCGCCGAACGGCACCGGCGCCCCATCGGCCTGCCGTGCGCGAATCACCGCCGAGCGGCCGTAATCGGCCTTGAAGACCAGCATCGGCACCGCGCCCGACAACGGCGCGACACGCTGGCTCGTTTCCTTCAATTCGACGTCCGTCGATAGTCCTTTCGGATCAAGCGACACATCGTTCATCGAGAACGGCGACAGGTACGGCACGATCGCGTAGCCGTTGCCGTCCACGCGCACGCCCGATGCATTGGTGATGCGTGCACCCTCCGCATGCTTCGCCTCGACGATCGCGAACGTCTCCGACAAAGGCAGCGACAGCGTGACGCCGCCGCGATGCGCGACGATCGCGCCGCGCGCACCGACGGAGTACTGCTGGTAGTCCTTACTCGCGCTGACGCTGCCGCTCAGCTCCGCTTTCGAACCGCGATACATCATGTTCGCGCCGCCGTTAGTCTGCGCATTGGCCGATCCGGCGCCGTGGTTGACGTTGACGCCGTATGACAGGTTGCTGTCCGCGCCGAGCGAACCGGACAGGTTCGTCGATACCTGGGTCGCACCGCTCGAATCGTAGTTGAAGTTCGTCGACAGCGTCGCCGGTCGTTTACTGCCAAGCGGAACCGACAGCCCCGCATAGATCAGCGTGCTCGACTCGCCCCACGCATCACGTTGCCGCGATGCCGACACGGAGTACGAGAGGTTGCGAAACGAGTTGTTGTAACCGACCGTGAAATCGGTGTTAGAACCCTTGCGATTCCAGTACGTCGCAGTCGACGCGGTGACGTTGACGCTGCCGCCTTTCTCGCCAAGCTGCTGGCTCATCGTCAGCGAAGCACGATTGCGCGAGCGATAGAGCGCCTCCGACGTGACATTGCCCTTCGCCAGGTCGCGCGCGCTCATCGCGTCGTTCAACCCGAAGAAGCCGTTCGTCGAATAACGGTAAGCGGCAATCGCGACGTTCGTGCCGGTCGCCGCCACCGTCTTCGCATAACTGATTCGGAAGCTCTGCCCCGAATGAGTCTGCTCGTTCGGAATCTTCGTCGTCGCGTGCGTCACGTCGACGCCAAACGCGCCCCATGACGTGTTCAGCACCGCACCGGCCATCGCGGACAGGTAGTCCTGCGCTACCGTCACGCCGCCAAAGCCCGTCAGCATGTTCGTGAAGCCGCGCTGCCAGGTCGCCTGCGCGAAGAACGGTTTCGTGTTGGTCAGGTTGCGTACGGTGCCGACCGTGAAGCTGTAGCGATTCTGCCCCGGGCGCAGCGACATCGGCACCGACGCGTATGGCACCGAGAACGTCCGCACGGAGCCGTCGGCTTCCGTCACCGCCACGTGCAGATCGCCGCCGTATCCGGTCGGATACAGGTCGTCGATCACGAACGCGCCGGGCGCGACCGTCGTCTCGTACAGCTTCACGCCGTTTTGCGTAATCGTCACCTTCGCGTTGGTGTTCGCGACACCCCGCACGACGGGCGCATAGCCGCGCTGCGATTCCGGCAACATCCGGTCGTCGGTATACACGCGCACACCTCGGAACGACGTCGAATCGAACAGGTCGCCGGTCGTGTACGTATCGCCGACGACGAGTTGCGACGACCACGCGGCGAGATTGCGCTGCACATAAGTCGACGCGCTCTGGTACTTGCGCTGACCACGGTCGTCCCAATTGAACGAGCCATTGTGCCGGAAATGCCAGCGCTGATAATTGAACCCGCCGTCGACCCCGACGTAACCCTGTGTACCGCCCTTCTGGCCGCTGGCACGCGAGTGGTACGCATTGACGTTGTACCCGAGCATGGCGACGGGCACGCCCTCGCTCCACTGATCGGGGCTCACGTAGCCGCGCGCCGTACGCTGCAGCGAAATCTGCGGAATGCTCAGGTCCAGCCGCAGATTGTTGAAGTCGAAGCTGACGGACGCCTCCGGGATCACCTGGCCGATGCGCAGGCTGGTGCCGGGCTCATCGAGCGCCGCACGGACATCTGCCGGAAGGCGCGTCAGGTCGACGCCAATGCGATTCAGCAGCGCCTTGTCGAAATACGGCTGCGCGTCGACCGTATTCGGCGTGGACCTGAACGGCAGCTCGGCGCGCCCGACCCAGTTGCCGTCGACGTAAATGTCCGGGCTGTATGCCCCGGCGCGGACGACGTTGCCGCGCTGATAGCGCGATACATCGATCGCACCGCCGCCGTTGCGCAGGAAACCGCTCTCGAATTCGACCTGCGCGAATTCGGTCTGCGCGACCTGCATCGTCCCGGCGTCGGCGAGCTGAATCGTCGCGCCAGCATCGGCCTGGGCCGCGCGCGACACTTCCTGCCAACCGGCCATGATCGTGAGAAGCAACGCGCAAATGGGCTTCAGCCTTGGCCTGCTCTTTGCCCGCACACTTGTGTTTTGCCACTCCATTATTCGTCCGTTCTCGTATGTTGCTTTGTTTGATTACATGAATTGCGCAGACTGGCCCCGGCCACAAGGACGCCCTGCCCTCGCTGCCTTATTTCGAAACCTGCGCTTCGTGGCCGTGATTGCTGCCCCAATCGTCGACGCTGCTGTACAGGACCGTTCCGCCGTCGAGTTCGGCGCGGGCCACGCCCTTGAGCGGGAACGTCGCGGTTTCGCCCGGCCGCACATAGCCGAGCTCGGCTTCAAAGGTCTTGCCGCTGGACTTCAGCGCGATACCGGAGAGGTTGACGACGTACGCCGTCTCATTGGTCGCATTCAGCACGGTGCGCTGCTCGCTGTCGGTTGCGAGGGTCCATTTGAGTTTCCCCGGCGCATCCAGCGAGTTGCCCCGCAGCCCGTCTGGGCGGTACATCAGCTTGACTCGCGTGCGAAACGCGAACTGCAGGCGATTGAGGTCGTCGCTCGTCGACGCCTTGGGCGGCACATCGAGCACGTTCAGCCAAAACAGCGATTCCTTGTCTGCCGGCAGCGGCTCGCCCGAATGAATGACACGCAGCGTCTGGCCCTTGCCCGGCTCGACGCGGAAAACCGTCGGTGTAATCACGAACGGGACGTCGATCGAGTCGGGCGATGCGCGTTCGTCGCCCTTGTCGATCCATACTTGGACCAGGGCCGGCAGGTTGCCGTCATTGGTTAGCTGAACCGTGACTTCCTTCTCGCTGCCGGCAAAGATGACGCGCGTGCCCGACAACGTCACACTCGCCTGAACGCTCGCGCAGAACAGCATGGACATCAGGATCAGCAAGATCCCATACGGACGGTTCATCTTCATCTCATCTCCTCTTTATTTGCAGTCCGAATTAAAGTCAGGTTGTATCGACCTCGAAAAACTCATGTGCCGGCTGCCTTCCGGCAGCCGACACGCCTCATTCGGCGTACCGAATGCTTACGGGTACATCAGCGAATACGTAACGAACGAGTCCATCTTGCCGCCCTTGATCGCGGCGCCCGTCCCGACATACTGAGCCGCGAATTGCAGCGTCGCGGAACCCGTGCCGCCGACGGCGGTATCGATATCGACGGTCTGCACCTGCTGTGCCGAGCTTTCCGCGCCGATCTTGATCGGTTCGAACTTATCGTTCAGGATGCCGATTTCGACACCGCTTGCCACACCGTCGGTACCGGCGCCGGTCGGCTTCAGACGGCCGGACGCGATGTTCACGTTCGGGCCCGGCTCGAACGACACCGAAACCTTCTTCACCGGCGCGGCGGTCCCATCCTTGTCCGTCGTACAACCCGACAGCTTCAGCGTGAACGGCGTACGACCTGCCGTGGAACCTTGGGCGGTCAGCTGGCTGGACGCTGCCCGCGGCATCTTCACCGTCAGATCTTTCGTGCCGCTATCGACCTGGCAGGTCGATGCGACCACCGAGCCCGAAAAGTTGATGGTGCCGTCGGATGCCATTGCGCCACCCGCTGCCAGCACGAGCGCTGCTGCGACGGTGATTTTCGTCATGTTGCATTCCATAAATTTTCTCCGCTTAAATCAGTCAAATAACTCTTCATCAGAGTTGGACAAATACTATCCTTCAACAAAGTCACAAACCATAAAACAAGTCCTAAATAACAAAAATAATCACTAGTACTTGTACTAAATTTATTTAATCTTTCTTTTCAATTTCTTCCGACCATCCATCAGAGCGCCGCATCGCGTAGGCTCCTTAGCGCGAGCAACACCACGCGCTCCGGTGCTCGCGGCGTCGTTGGGGTCGCTGCAAAAAGGGAAAACGCTCAAGATGCGTCGGCTGTGCCGAGCTACCACAGAGTAGACCTGGGCGAGGCCCGGTTCAGTGGGTTCGCCGATGGATACGGTTGGTGCTTCCGGAGGATCAACTCGAATCAGACTACTTCAATCGACTCGAACATTAATTACATCGATCGTGCGGGAGGGGACTCCACGTCACCGTGGCCGCCCCTACGCAATACACTCATTTTCTTTAAATTAAATCGACCGTCACCCGATTTATCTACGGCTATTTTTAATCCTCGAACGGGGTGTATCGCGGCGGTCCGTGGCGTCGCCCCTCTACCTCAACGATCAATTCGCGCGACCGCCTGCTCCAACGTACGCCGGAATGCCGGCCAGCGCGACTCGAACGCCACCGCGCCGCCGGTGTTCACCACGACCTCCATCTCCGCGCATGCGTCACGCGCGGCGCTCTCGCCGGCCAGCGCAAAGCCGCCGCGCATGGAATGAAGCTCGACCCGGAGCGAATCCGTGTCGCCCGCGGATACCGCCGTCTCGATCACAGCCAGCGAGCGCAGTGTGGCCTCGCGCAAAGTCCGTCTGATTTCGCCAGTCATCACCGGCACGGCCTCACGCACGCCGGCATCCATCGCATCGGCCGCCGCGCCTTCGCGACTGCCGTGCCGCCGCAGCGCCGCATCGAGACTGTCGATCGACAACGGCTTGATCACCACCTCGGCAACGCCCACCTGCGCGCAGCGACGCTTGTCTTCATCGGTCGCGTGCGCGGTCATCGCGATCACCGGAACCTGCGCACCCTGCTCGCGCAGGAAATTCGCCAACGCGAAACCGTCGAGCTGCGGCATGCTCAGATCGGTCAGCACGACGTCGAACGGCTGTGCGAAGTACGCGCGCATCGCCTCCATCCCGTTCTCGACGATCGTCGCGTCGTGGCCGAGCGCGTCGAGCTGATCGCGCAGCAGCGCGCGGCTGGCCGGATGATCCTCGGCCACCAGCACGCGCAGCGGTTCCGCGCCCTCATGCCGGTCCGGGATTGGCGCGGCGTGCGCGGCATCCAGTTCGGGTTCGGCGCCCCGCCAGCCCGCCGGCGCCTCGGTCAGCGGCAGCATCGCGGTGAACGTCGATCCCTCGCCCTCCTGGCTCTCGACCGTCAGTTCGCCATGCATCAGCCGCGCGATGCGGCGGCACAGCGGCAACCCGAGCCCGGTGCCCCCGAAGCGGCGATAGATCGACGGATCGGCCTGCATGTAGACGTCGAACAGTGTCGGCAGCGCTTCGCCCGGAATGCCGACGCCCGTATCGCGCACGCCGATCTCGACACAGCCGGCGCCGGCGCCGCTGCGCACGAGCCGCGCGCCGACGGTGACCATGCCGTGCTCCGTGAACTTGATCGCATTGCCGACGAGGTTGGACACGAGCTGACGCAACCGCGTCGGGTCGCCCACGTACCCGTCGGCCAGCTCCGCCGCGAGATGGCAGTCGAGCACCAGCCCCTTCGCTTCGGCAAGCGGCCGGAAGATCGCCGCGACGTCCCGCAGCACGCGCCGCAGATCGAACGGAATGTGCTCCAGCGCCATCTGGTTCGATTCCGCCTTCGACAGGTCGAGCACGTCGTTGATCGTGCGCAGCAGCGCATCCGACGACGAGGCGATCGTCTCCAGGCGACGCCGCTCGACCGCCGGCAGATCGGCCCGTTCCATCAGCTCCAGGTTGCCGACGATCGCATTGAGCGGCGTGCGGATCTCGTGGCTCATCGTCGCGAGGAACGTCGATTTCGCCTTGTTCGCGTCGTCGGCGGCCGCGCGCGCTTCGCGCAGCTTGTCCTCGGTGAGCTTGCGCGCGGTGACGTCGGTCAGCGTGCACAACAGCACGTCGGCGCCGCGGAACTTGGTGCGGACGATATGCGCCGCCAGATACGTCGTGCCCCGTTCGGCATGCTCGACCGCCAGCTCCTGCTGCATCACGAAGCGCCGCTCTCCCGCGCCGGCCGGATACCGTTCGCGATACGCATGCCAGATGCGCTTGCCGAGCGATGGCCCCGATACGTCTTCGTCGTAAGCGAGCGCGGCGTCGTTGCGCACCATCGTCTCGCCGTCGGCCGCGGACAGCAGCAGCAAGCCGGCCGGCGCCGTGCGAATCAGGGTGCGGTTGAACGCCTCGCTTTCGATCAGGCGGATCGCGCGCCGGTTCGCGGGGCGCAGCGCGCGACGGTCGAACATGACGATCGCGATCCACAGCGCCGCAATCGCGAACAGCGCGGCCGCGAGCGCCGTGCCAACGCCGACTGCGGTCGCCCTCGCCACGCTTCGCCACGAAAAGGTCGTCACCATGGCGAGGTCGGAATCCGGCAACCGGTCGCTGATGACGAATCGCGTGCCGACGCGACGCACGACGACATGCCCGCCGGATGAAGCGCGCGTGTCGTTCAACGCGCCTTCGATCATCGCCGGATCGCGCTGCCGCCCCACGACGATGCTGCCGCGTGCGTCCACGATCGCCACGTCCTCGTCGCCGGACTGCGGCGACAGGATGTCGTCGAGACGGAACAGGCCGTTGAACACGAACCAGCCGAACGGGCGACCGGCCGCGTCGTCGAGCCGGCGCGCGAACCGCACGACGGTGCGACCGACGATCGGGTCGTAACGGCGATCGAGCGAGTAGGTGCCGCCATGCATGCCCGGCTTCTGCTTCGTCGCACCGGTCGGCATCAGGCGAGCGATCAGCGCTTGCAAGTCCGTATCGATCGGCAGCGTTCGCGCGCGCGCGACGACCCCCGCACCCACCACGCCGAGAAACGGGCTGTCCAACCCGATCAGGTAACCGCCAATCGGCTCCGCCTCCGCGGGACGCGGCGCATACCTCAAGCCACGATCGGCTTGCGGAAGCAGCGCCCCCAGATATCGCGCATACGATTCGGCCGGCCGAGCCGCCGTGACTTCAGCCATCGCGAAGAACGGCTCCCCGCCGCCAATCGTGGCGGCAACCAGCCTGCCATGCCCGGCAGAGAAGCCCCGAAGCGCGTCGGTCGACGGCCGTGCCCCCTGGTTCCACAGCAGCTCCGTCCGGGTTCCGAAGGTCGCCAGCACCCGATCCACTGTCTGCAGGTTCGCGTAGAACTCGGCCTCGCGCTGGAGAAACGTCGACCGCGCCTGCCCCAGGCTGTCCTGCACGTCGAGCCGGACAACCAGCGCCGCGCACACGAGGACGAACGCCGTCACCGCACTCCCGCCGCCGTACAGCAGCACCTGCTGCTGCCGCCTCACTCGGCCCGGATCGAACGGCTTGCGGCCCGCGGCCGCATGCGCGAAAAGTCGTTTCAGTTTTGCAGGCATGGGGGGTTGTCGGTGGCGCCAGCCGGAAACGCGGCGGCAGATACACACGATTGCGTGACACCATGCGCGGCCGACCGATACGCGCATGCACGGGCTGAGAATCGTCCTGTGCCGCGCGATACGATCGCCGGCACGCGACGGCGCGAATCCTGGTTCGGCAAACCGCTTATTCGCCCGCGGCCGGCGTATCGGCCGACTCGTCCGGCAGTTGACCTTCGCCGGCATAGCGGATCAGGTCGGCGTCGCGCACGATACCGAGCTTCTTCATCGCGCTGGTTTTCTGCGAGCTGATCGTCTGCTTGCTGCGGTGCAGCTGGACGGCGATCTCGCCCACCGTATAGCCGGCGCCGAACAGCCGCACCACCTCGATTTCGCGCGTCGTCAGCGGGCGGGCCGCGTCCGACGTACCCGTGGACTCCAGCAGTTGCTTGATATGCGGCGACAGATAGTTCGCGCCGACATACGCCGCGTGCACTGCGCCGACGAGGTGAGAAATCGCGTCCGACTTGCTCAGGATGCAGCCGACGCCCTGCTTGCGGATCGCATGCAGCACGCTCGGATTGTCGATCATCGTGATCGTCACGAGGCGCAGCGCCGGATAGCGGCGCTGCAGAAACGCCAGCAGCACGAGCCCGTCCCCGAATTTGCCGCCAGGCATCACGTAGTCGACGACGAGCACGTCGCTCGGCTTCTCGTCGAGCGCGGCCACGAGATCAGTCGAGTTGGACACGGAGCCAACGAGCCGGATCGTGCTGCTCTCGGCAAGCGCCTGCGACATCCCGATCGCGGATGACGGGTGGTCATCGGCCACCATCACACGCACAAAGAATTCATCCATCGTCCCTGTTCTCCCCGAGGCTTTCGATCGCGCACCCGCCGGCAGCCGCAAGAGGCGGGCCGCCGTTCCGGTTCATCCAGCGACTGATCCGTCGCTTCGACACATCGGAGAATGCAAGCGCGACTCGATTTTAAGATAAAACGCGACGAATACCGTAAGCATTGGCCGCAAGGCCGATGCCACGTCACGCCCGACGGTACCTCGCGGGCAAGCGGTACGATCGGCATGGGCGCACCGCGGCGCCAGCGATCTGGCGGCGCCGACCCGCATGCCGGCCGCGGCTGGTGCCGCTCGCAAGCGAGGCGCGGCGCAAGGCGACACATGCGGCGATTTCCCTGGCCGCAACGCCCCGTTGCCCGATACCCCGCCGTTGCACGATCCCGCACCGCCGCAACGACGCGTGCCGCCGTGCCCGGATCGTCGTTACTGTCTACGCGCTAGCTCGATTCGTCCCGCTCCTCTACCTCCTGCCTCCATTCGCTGATCGCACGCCGCCGCTGTAGCGGCGACATGATCAGGAATTCGTTGATCTTGCCGAGAAAATCCTTTCGGGACTTCTCGGGAAGCGTAGCGAAATCAAGCAGCATCACGAAGACTTTCACCATGTAGCGCACGGTCTTCCCCTCTTCTCACCCGATTGATCTGCGCCGCCCCTGCCGGCACGGCGCGCTGCCTTCCATCCTTCGGACCTCATCGTTGCCCGCGGCAACCGACACGTGTTCATGTCATGTCACCATGCGCGAGATACGCGATGTCCTGTTCTTGTAACCCTTCTCCCCGACCTGGCATGCCCCGCCGCCGCACCGTGCCCGCCAGGGCGGCGCGCAAATGCGCGAGCGTCACCGGTCTCGTCAGCACGCAGCCGATTCCTGCGTCGGCATAGCGTCGCCTGTCGTCCGGCGCGACATGCGACGTGACGACCACCACATCGCAAGCCATGCCGAGATCGCGCGCCGCGCTCGTCAGCGCACGCGCCGAGGTATCGGCCAGCGCCGCATCCAGCAGCAACGCGTCCCACTCGCCGCAGGCCAACAGGCCGAGTGCCGCTTCAGCCGAGCCCGCCAGTTCCGCCTCGCAGCCCAGCACGTCCAGTTGCTCACGCAACAACGCACTGCTGACGGAATCGATGCCGACGAGCATCACGCGCGATACGCGCGGACGGCCGGATGCCGCTCGATCGATCACCGGCAGGCGCGCGGCCTGCCCGCTCGCTTCCGCGATTGCCTGAGCGAGCGCTGCGCGGAGGCCGGCGAGCGCGTAACACGACACGTGAATCGTGTCGCCCGCCCGATACGCTCGCGGAGGGCCGTCCGGTGTAGCCAGCACGAGCGGGCCGCCATCGCCCAGGCTGTCGAGCGCCGCGCGCGACCACCCGTCCGGCTCACCGAACAGGACGATCGCGGCAGCCCTGGCACGACGGTCGGCCGGAATTCGCAACGGGTGCTCGTACGCGTCGACGTCGAAGCCCCACGCACGCAGATGCGGCAATGCGAAGCGCTGCCATTCCGTGCACGCGACGACGATCACCGGCACGCGCTCGCCACGCGCGGGCTGCGCGTCGAGCGGCACGACGGCCATCCCGAGCGGCAACGTCAACGTGAAACGGCTGCCGGTGCCCGGCGCGCTCGCCACGTCGATCCGGCCGCCCATCGCGGTGGCCAGGCGATCGCACAGCGCGAGCCCGAGCCCCGTGCCGCCGTAGCGGCGCGTGATCGTCGCGTCGACTTGAGAGAACGCCTGGAACAGCTTGTGACGATCGGCGCCCGCGATGCCGATGCCGGTGTCCTCGACCGCGATCGACAGTTCCGCGGCGCTCCCGCCGGCCGACGCAACCGACACGCGCACGGACACGTGCCCGTTGGCCGTAAACTTGATCGCGTTGCTCAGCAGGTTGCCGAGCACCTGCCCGAGCCGGGTCGGATCGCCACGCATCCGCTGCACGCCGCTCACATCGAACTCGCAATACAGCGGCAGCCCCTTTTCCTTCGCGACCGGCGCGAACGCGCCAAGGGTGCGCTCGATCACGCCGGCCACGTCGAATTCGATCGTTTCGACCGTCATCGCGCCCGCCTCGATCTTCGAGAAATCGAGAATGTCGCTGACGAGCCCGAGCAGGCCCGCCGCGGCCGTGCGCAGCGTCTGCACGCGGCCGTGCTGCGACGCGTCCAGCGCGGAACGGTCAAGCAACTCCAGATTGCCGAGAATCACGTTCAACGGCGTGCGGATCTCGTGCGTGATCGCCGCCAGGAACGACGACTTGGCCGCGTTCGCCGAATCGGCCGCGCGCACGGCTGCCTCGAGTTGCTGAACAAGCTGCCGCCGCGCGGTGACGTCGGCGACCGCGACGATCAGCACGTCGATCTCCTGGTAACGCGCGCCGCATGCGCTCACTTCCAGGTGCAGCGGCGCCGCGCCCGCGTCCACATCGGCGAGCACGAAATCGGTCTGCAGCGTGCCGCCGGCTGCGCCGCTCGCGACGAACGCGTCGTAGCGCGCGACCGCTTGCGCGGACAACGCGCGATAGTCGCTGCCGAGCCGCGCGATCATCTCGGCCAGCGCGGGACTCACGAGCATGAAGTGGCCATCCGCGCGCGAGATCAGGCCGAGGCCGATCGGCGCCGTCTCGATCACGCTGCGGCACAGCGCCTCGCTGTCGAACACCCGCTGCGAGCGCGCATAGACGGACGCGAACACCCGGCGATGGAAGCGCACGAGCAGGATCCACATGATCGCGATCGTGAGCAGCGACGCACCGAGCAGCAGGCTCGCGCGCAGCGCGACGTTCGCGACGACGGCCGTCCACGGCAGCGCGTACGCGAGGGTCCAGCCCGTGGCATCGAGCGTGCCGTGGAAGATCACGAAGCCGTCGCGGAACTCGGCCTGCTCGGGAGCGGCGCGGCCGCTCGGCACGCCGAGCGCCAGCAGGCGGCCGGTGCGCGCTGCATCGGCGGCCACGCCGGGGCTCGCCGCGACGAGACGGTTGTCGCCGGTCGTCACGAAGAACGCGCCGTCGACCGGATGTTCGGGCAGCCACGACAGCAGGTGCTCGGGCGCGTATTCGGTGACGAGCACCGCGAACGGCTCGCCGTCGGCCTGCGCCTGGGCGGCAAGCCGGATGCGCGCGGCGCCCGAGATCGGATCGATGAACGGCGGCAGCCAGCGCACGTGGGGGCGACCGGCGGTGCCGGGCACCTGCGCCGGGACATCGCCGAAGTCGATTCGCAGTGCGTCCATCACGCGCGCGCGGCCCTCGGGCGTCGCGAGCGCGCTGCCGCCGGCCCCCGAATCGGGCACGAGCCCGAGCAGGCTCGTGCGCGTGCTGTAGTGATAGCCGACGAGGGTGTGGCCGCGATTGATCGAGCTGGCCGCGCAGATACGCGCCAGCAGCACCGACAACGACAGGTAGCGCGCCGCGTCCGCGCGTTCGGCGGGCTGTGCCGACACGCCGAACACGAGCGACGGATAGGGCTTGATCGCGGCCCGCTCGCCGCTTTCGTAGAACGCATCGACGACGCTGTCGGGTGCGGGTTCGATCCCCTTCCAGATCAGTTGCGCATTGGTCACGCCGTTGCGGAACGACGTCTCGCTCACCTTGATCTCGTTGAGCGTCTGCACCATGCCCGTCAGGAAGTTGTGCCGCTCGCCGTCGAGATAGCCGTACACGATCGAACCCATCCCGAGCGCGCAGGCGATCAGGATCAGGATCGTGACGACGATCCCGCCGCCGAACACCGAAATGTTCTGATAGCGACGAATGGACTGAAGCGGATTGTGTGGCATGTCGCGATGCGACGACGCCGGACACCGGCATGCATCTCATCCGGCTCCGGCGTCGCGAAGGAAGGTGGCCCAGGACGATTGGAATGCCACGATCATGCCAAACCGTTGGACGAAAATCCGTGCAATATGAACGGTTTAGTACATGTCCAATATGATTGGAAATCAGATTTGAACTTGAACGAAATTCAGACCCGATCCGGGCGGTCGGGGCGGAGTTGAGACAGGGGGGTATGACCGCCGGACCGGCGGGGGACGATGGAAAACGGGGCGGGCACCGTTACACGCGTGCCCGCCCCGCTTCAAAAAGACAGAAGGCGGCCGCGCGACGCAGCCGCCTGTTCGCTCAGTTCTGCGTGAGCGGATTCAGCGCCGTGCACCGGAAGCCCGAGCAGTTCTTCGGCGCGAAATGGAACGATGCCATCGCGAGCGGCGGCGTGGTGCCGAGCGCCATGTCGCTCGGATACGCGCTGCTCTGCCCGCCGAACGTGTTCGACTGCCGGACGAAGCTCGCGCCGGTCGCCTGGATCGCGGTCGACTGGTACGTGAGGGTCGTCATCGACGTCAGCGCGAGACAGGTCGGTGCGGTCAGCGCAACGGCCTTCATCTGGATCATCTTCCAGGCGAACGAGGCGAATGAACCCGGTACGCGCGGATCGCGCCGCGCGTACGGACAGTCACGGATCACGAATCGGGAATCGGCCGGCGGCGCACCGCCGGCCCGGGGACGTCAGTTGACCTGGAGCTGGCCACCGCGGCCGAGGCCGCCCTTGACGTCCTGCGCCTTGTAGCTGCGCAGCGCGACGACCATCTTGTTCCACGCATCGATGAACGCAACGACCGTCGCCTTGCCTTCCGGCGTCGTCGAGAAACCGGCGAGCCCGCCGCCCACGCCGCCGCCGAAGCCGCCCAGCGCCGCGCCGTAGTTCGTCGCCGTCGAGCTGCCTTCCGACGCCGCGATCTGCACCGCCGAGCGCACGTCGAACAGCGTCAGCGTGACGACCGACGCCTTCGTCTGCAGATGGCCCGCTACCGCGGCCACCGCGCTGTTGCCGATCAGCCCGCCGATCATGCTGCCGATGCCGCCGATCGGCGAATCGTTGATGACGATCTGCGGTTCCATGTAATAGTCGGCCGCGACACGCTGGCCCTTCTGCTGCTTCGAGCCCGCGCGGTATTCGCCCGAGTTGCGCTGCAGCTGCGTGATGCGGGACAGGCGCGCGTCGCTCTTCTGGTTGCCGATCGACGTGATCACGAAGCAGTTCGACTGCTGCACCGCCAGGCGCAGCAGCGGGTCGATGCTCGTCACCTTGGTCGCACTGCCGAACGGGCCCCACCAGTCGGCGTTGCGCCCGTCGTCGACCGCGATCGTGCCCAGCGGCGACGTGCAGCGCTGCAGCTGCGAATCGGCGCCGGCGCTTGCGCCGCCCGCGGCGGCACCGGTCACGCCCGCGTTCTGGCCGCCGGGCGTCACCACGCCGCCGCAGCCTGCCACGGACGCGCAAAGCGCTGCAACCAGCGCACCTTGAGTGAGACGTTGGGAAAGGTTGGTCTTCATGTCGTTGTCGATCGATTTAGAGTCGTTGTTCGGCTTATGTGTTCGTGCGAACTTCGATAAGCCCCCCCGGCTGGCGCGCGATGGTGGTCTCCCCGCTGCTGCCCCCCGTTGCTTCAGGCCCGGTCAGTAGTACCAGTACGTCTGCTGCCAGACGCCGTAGTACGGATAGCCCGAGTACCAGTAGCCGTAATAGCGATCACGCCACTCCGTGCGCCATTTCCAGTCTTCTTCGTCTTCCTTCTTGGCCTTGCGCGCCAGGTCGAGCAGCTTCTTCGACTCCTTGTCGCCGCGGCCGGCCGCGATCGACAGCCACTTCTCCGCTTCGCGCGCGTCGGAGCCCATTTCCTCGAGGCCGAACAGGTAGAAACTGCCGAGCGCCTTCTGCGCCTGCAGGTCGCCCCGCTCGGCGGCCTCGCGCATCCACTTGAGGGCCTGGTAGCTGTCCTGGCGCACGCCGTCGCCGCGGAAATAACGCAGGCCGAGGTCGTAGGCGGCCTTCGGCTGGGTCTTCGCGGTCTGCTTCAGCGCAGCGATGCGCGGGCTTTCCTGGTCTTCCGAATCGTCCCTTTTTTGATAGGAGACCTGATCTTTAGGACGGTCGGAACAGCCGGTGTCGTCGCAGATCCGCACCGTGTTGCTGGTGAGGGACGGATCCTGCGCGCACGCGGCCAATAGCAACAGCAGCCCCGATGCGATCAAACGGCGGTACATTGTTACTTTCCTCAAGTTTTATTGGCGCCGCAATTCTTCGAGCTATCCCACCCCCGCGAGCTCGTACCCGGCGGCGCGCGGCGCAACGGATACAATCCGCCGACGCCGACACGCACTCCAAGGCTCTCTCAGGTTCTCTCTTCGAATCGTTCCGTCACTGCTTCCTTGCGGTCGCTTTTCGATGTTCCGGCGGTGGCCGGCATCGATCTCAAAACATGACGCGACAAACAATAGTGACGTGGTGAGCAATAATAATGAAGAAAAATGGCATGTCAAGGTCATTCGCTTTTTCAAAGCTTGCATGACGCGTCAGTTTTGATATGCTCACCCTCGCCAAAAACCCCTGGAGACCCCATCGAGATGTCCAACAGCGAGCAGGCCAACGTCGATCTGATCACCGCCAACAAGGTGCGCGACCTACTGAACCGGAACGGGATTCCGCCGCGAAGTCACAACACGACGATCGCGAACGTGCTCGGCCTGAGCTTCTCGGTCGTCACGCGCAAGATGAAAGGCCTGATCCCGTGGAACCTGTCGCAGTTGCAGGACATCGCGACGCACTTCGGCGTGCCGCCCGCGATCCTGCTCGACGACAAGGGCACGCAGCCGGCCGCCGCCGAGATGATCGACGCGACGCTCGTGATCGAGTCGCGGCGCTTTCGCTGCCGCGCCGCGATCTCGACCAAGGCCAGCAGCCAGAGCGAGACGGATTTCGTCGCGCTGCAGTGGCAGGGCGAATGGCTGATCACCGAGCGTCAGCACGCACGCGAGGGCCGCACGTATCCGGTCGACGTCATCGAACTGCGCTCGGCCCAGCCGAACGTGTATGCGGCGCGCATCGCGGTGGTCGACGATTCGCAGGATGTCGCCGAAACGGTATGTGAATATTTCATCGAAAAAGGCGTGAACGCGATCCCGTACTTCGACGGCGCGGCATTCCGCAAGGCACTGGAGGTCGAGGATTTCGACGGCTACATCCTCGACTGGATGCTCGGCGACCAGACCGCCGCCGAACTCGTGCGCGGCATCCGCTCGAGCGAGAACAGCGGCGCGCCGATCTTCCTGCTGACCGGCAAGATCTCGACCGGCGAAGCCAGCGAGGACGAAATCGCGCACATCGTGTCGCACTACAACGCGCGCTGCGAGGAAAAGCCGGTGCGCCTGCCGATCCTGTTCGCCGAAGTGGCGCGCGAACTGAAGATCACGCTGCCGGCCGCCACCGCCGCCGCGAACTGAGACTCCAACGACAAATCACCACCGCACGACCGAGGGCAACCCATGCGAATTTCGACCATCTGGACCAAGCACCTGCTGACGGCCTGCCTGCTCGGCATGGCCGCCGCGACCTGGGCCGCTTCGTCGTTTACGTTCACCGTCGACGGCAAGATCGACAAGCACAACCAGCAGGGCAAGACGGCGTACGTGTTTTCCGAGCAGGCGCTGATGGCGCTGCCGCAGCACACGATCGTCACGTCGACGAGCTGGACGCCGAAGGCGGCCTTCACCGGCCCGCGCCTGTCCGACATCCTGAAGACCGTCGGCGCGCACGGCACGCAGATCGAGTTCCGCTGCATCGACGAGTACACGTTCACGATTCCCGTGTCCGACGCCGATCGCTACGGCGTGATCCTCGCGCGGACGATGAACGGCAAGGTGCTCGGCAACGACAACTACGGCCCGCTGTGGATCATGTACCCGCGCGACCAGTATCCCGATGAACTGAAGACGCCGCTCGGCGAAGCCAAGTTCGCGTGGCAGATCATCGGCCTGACGGTGAAATGAAACGCCGGCGATGGAAAAATAGAAAAATCATCCTGGTCCTCGGCTCGCTGTGGATCATGGGGTTCGCCGCGTGGGCGTTCCTGTTGTGGGACCTCCTCGCCACCTCGGTCAACGAGGGCGTGCTCGAAGGGCCGCGCGAAGGCGTGTTCTGGACCGCCGCGCAATACCGCAACGTCTATACGCGGTTCGACCGGCAGCTGATCCTCTACGCGACGCACCAGGACGACGACTTCAATCACGTGCAGATGCAGCTCGACAGCCTGTCGGTGTCGTTCGGCTTTCTGCAGCGGCCGTCGGAAGTATCCGAATACTGGCTGCGTATCCCGCGCGCGCGCAACGAGATCGACGCGCTCGGTGAATTCATGGCGCGCCTGAAGCGCGAAGTCCCGTTGCTGCGCGATTCGCCGAAAAGCGCGCAGCAGGTCATCGACGAGGTCAATGCGTACTGGCCGAAAGTCAACGGGCTCGCGAACTATTTCCGCGCGATCGAGATGGCGCAGCGCGACTTCACGTTCCATCAGCTGAAGGAAAAGCAGCGCGCGATCCTGATCCTCGGCATCGTGCTCGGCGTGATCCTGTGCGCGCTGTTCCTGCTGCTGTTCTATACGATGCGCACGCGTGACGACCTGCTCGAGCGGCAGGACGCGGCGCTCGACGCGGAACGCAAGGCGTCCGACCGCGCGTTCGAAATGATCGAGGCAAAGAACGCGTTCCTCGGGATGGTCAGCCACGAGTTGCGCACGCCGTTGCAGGCGATCTGCGGATCGGTCGAGATCCTGCTCGCGCGCCCGCAGTCGGAGGCGAACCTGAAGACGATCCGGCGGCTGCAGAATTCCGCGTTGTCGCTCGAGGCGCTCGTCAAGGATCTGACCGACTACATCAAGCTGCGCTCGACGAAGCGCCTCGCCGAACGGGAAACCGTCGGCATGGCGTCGCTGCTCGCCGAGGTGCTCGACCCGTTGCGCGAGAAGATCGCGGCCAAGCGGATCGCGATCGCGCAGCAGGTCGAGCCGCACGACCTCACGATCCGTTCGGATCGCAAGCTGCTGCGCCAGGTGCTGTCGAACCTGATCGAGAACTCGGTCAAGTACACGCTCGGCGGGTCGATCGACGTGTCGATCACGCTCGCCGACGCGCCGGCCGGCCAGCAATTGAAGATCGCCGTGCGCGACACGGGCACCGGCATCGCGAAGTCGCACCTGTCGAAGATCTTCGAGCCGTTCTATCGCGCGAACGACGCGGTCGGGCTGCATGTGGACGGGATCGGCATGGGGCTCGCCGTCGTGCGCGAAATCGTGACGACACTGCGCGGGCATGTGGACGTGCGCAGCGTCGTGGGCGAAGGCAGCGAGTTCGTCGTGACGCTGCCGGCCGAAGTGCCCGGCATCGACACCACCGGCCACGCGGCCGGCGACGCGCTCGCGCTGCCGCACGCATCCGTGAATCGCGACCTGCGCGCGCTGGTGATCGACGACGACGACAACGCGCGCGAAACGCTCGGCGCGATGCTGTCGGCGCTCGGCATCGACGCCGATCTGTGCGGCACCGGGCAGGAAGGCGTCGCGCGCTTCGGCACGGGCCATTACGACATCGTCGTGATCGATCTCGAACTGCCGGACGTGAGCGGCTTCGAAGTCGCGCGGCGCATTCGCACGGTCGCGGTACCCGACGACGACGGCCGGCATCCGGCGATCCTCGGCGTCAGCGCATATGAATCGGCCGCGCTGCGCGAAAACAAGCAGGTGTTCGACGCATTCCTGCCGAAGCCCGTCCACCTGCGCGAACTCGGCGCGCTCGTCGAGAAGCTGCTCGCCTGAGCCGGTGCGCCGGCGATGCGCCGCTCGTTGCCGCTCGTTGCGCTGGTTGCCGCTTACTCGCCGATCAGGTGCAGCACGATATCGCGGCGGTGCGCCGCGCGGCGATGCTCGAACAGGTAAATCCCCTGCCACGTGCCGAGCACCATGCGCCCCTGCTCGACCGGGATCGACAATTGCACCTGCGTGAGCGCCGTGCGCAGGTGCGCCGGCATGTCGTCGGTACCTTCGGTGTCGTGCTCGTAGCGCGTGGCGTCCTCGGGCGCGAGCGTCGCGAAGTAGCGCTCGATGTCGCGCTGCACCGACGCATCGGCATTCTCCTGGATCAACAGCGATGCCGAGGTATGGCGACAGAACACGGTGAGCAGGCCGGTACTGATCGCCTGCTGGTCGACGAACGCGCGCACCTGCGACGTGAATTCGACGAGGCCGCTGCCGCGCGTGTCGATGCCGATATGCGTGATCGCCTGTTGCATCGTCGTGACCTCAGGCCAGCGCGGCGAAGCCGTCGGCTTCGATCTGCTTCGCGTCGGCGGGGCGCACGACGCGCGCGACTTCGACACCATCACGCAGGAACACCAGGGTGGGCCACAGCTTCACGCCGAACGAGCGGCCAAGCGGCCGGCCCGGGCCATCCTCGATCTTCAGGTGCCGCACGGCGGGATGCGCGGAAAACGACGCGACGATCGCCGGTTGCGCGCCTGCGCAGATCCCGCACCAGTTCGCGCCGAATTCGATGACGGTCGGGCCGCCTAGTGCGTCGACTTCCGCGCGCGTCGGCGCGTTGGCGGTGTAGCGTTGCTCGGTATCCATCGGGCCCTCGTGTGCGTTGGCGGAACGGGGCCGCGCGTGCCCGTTCGACGCGGCGGGCGCGGCCTGCGATCTCCTACTGTAGCGGAAAAGCGCGCGCGATGCCGGGCGCTCCTGCCCCGCGCAAAGGCCGTTCCCGCCCCTGCGGAATGACACGACAAGATTCGGAGCGCGACGCCGTCGCGACAGGATCAGCATGCGGACTGATCCCTCAACGAAGGCACCGATCATGAACGCTCCGCATTGCGTCACCGAACCGAACATCCTCTATTTCGGCACGCCCGTCGTGCTGGTCAGCACGCTGAACGAAGACGGCACGGCCAATCTCGCGCCGATCTCGTCCGCGTTCTGGCTCGGCTGGCGCGGCGTGATCGGCATCGCCGCCAGCTCGCAAACCACTCGCAACCTGCTGCGCACCGGCGAGTGCGTACTGAACCTGCCGTCGTCGGCACAGGCGCACGCGGTCGACCGGATCGCGCGCACGACGGGCACCTGCCCGGTGCCGGACGGCAAGCGCGCGAAGGGCTACGTGTACGAACCCGACAAGTTCGGCACGGCCGGGCTCACCGAAGCGACGTCGCAAACCGTCGCGCCGCCGCGTGCGCTCGAATGCCCGGTGCACATGGAAGCGGTCGTCGCGGCCACGCACGGGATCGGTGAGGAAACGCCCGACGTGCGTGGCCACATCTGCGTGTTCGAGTTGCGCATCCAGCGCGTGCACGTGCATCCCGACCTGCTGATGGACGGCCACGCGGACCGCATCGATCCGGACAAGTGGTCGCCGCTGATCATGAGTTTCCAGAAGTTCTACGGCCTTACGCCGCATCAGGTGCATGCATCGCGGCTCGCCGAGATTCCCGAGCGCGCGTATCGCAGCCCCGATATCGAGCGCTCGCGCGATGCGGGCGTGCCGGCCGGCGCGGGGCGGTAGTGGCGTGCAGCGCGATGGCAAGCAGGTTGGGGCAACGACCACGTATGCCTGAACTGCATCGTTGCCGCTGGACGATAGCGCGGCGCTGGCGTGGCACACGGTCGGCACCCGCTCGCCGGCCGGTGCGCAAAGGCCGATCGGATAAGATACGGCCGGCCATGCTCATTGGCCCCTGACCGAACCGACGGAGTGTTTTCAGTGATTCAACCGACCCCAGTATTCAAGGACAACCTCGCGCAACTGCCGGCCATCGACGGCGTCGCGCGCATCGATCTCGTCGGCGCGAACGGCGACGTGGTCGCGACCATCGAGAACCAGCCGGGCAAGCAAGGCTCGCTCGCGGTGTACCACTACCTGAAGCAGGCATTCGGCACGCTCGACGCGAAAGCGGCCGAGCACGGCCTCGCGGTGTTCGCCGAACATACGGCCGACGCACGCAATCGCCCGGGCGCGCATCCGAACGTCGATCGCCTGCTGGCCATCGTCGACGGCGGCGAAGCGCTGCGGATCGACGTCGTCGCGAAGGGCTGAGCCGCCGGCGGCACACACGCCTGCTGCC
This sequence comes from Burkholderia sp. AU27893, assembly GCF_002223205.1. Classification (NCBI taxonomy): domain Bacteria; kingdom Pseudomonadati; phylum Pseudomonadota; class Betaproteobacteria; order Burkholderiales; family Burkholderiaceae; genus Burkholderia; species Burkholderia sp. AU27893. The sequence continues at coordinate 2,530,267 of NZ_NKFD01000004.1, forward strand.
GGACGGTGCGCGGCCGTGACACGCGGGCGCAAACCCGCGATCATCGCGCCCGTCCCCTTTCCCCGGAGACCACCCAAGTGTCCCGTTTCGTTGCGTTGCCGTTTGCCCGCCGTCTTGCATCGATGGTGTCGATCGTGTCGATCGCAGCCGTCGCATGCGCCGCGCTCGGCGGCGCGGCATCGGCCGACATGCTGCGTACGACCTCCGATATCGCCGGTGCGTCGCTGGTGCCGCTCGGTGTGCTGCCGCACTCGCCGGAGAACGGTTCGCTCGACCCGTTCTGCACGCAATACCGCGCGAAGACGACCACTGCGGCCGGCCGTGAAGTCGCGAAGCGCGACTGGATCGTGACGTCTGAAGCGCCGCTCGGCCGCTATACGGTCGTCACGTTCGCGAGCGGATTCAGTGCCGGCACGAGCGCGATCTGTTTCGCGCGCAACGGCAACGTCGGCGTGTTCGACGGCACGACGCTCGTCGCGCTCGGCTACACGGCGCGCAAGGCGGGCTGGCAGCTCGGCACGGCCGATCGGCTGGAAAACGGCGCGCTGCTGATCTGGGGCGGCGACGGCCCGGCGCCGCCCGTCGGCGAACTTCACGAAGAGAACGGCAACCTGCGCCTGACCCTGGTCGCGGCTGAAAGCACCTACTGCCAGGGCCGTGCGGTCGTGCCCAACGTGTACGGCAAACCGCTCGACGTCGCGCGCCGGATCCTGATCGCGAAAGGCTGGCAACCGCTGCGCCCGCGCGAGAAACCGGATGCGATGGACGGCGCGGCGACGCTCGCGAAGCACGGCATCATCGAAGCCGAAGCCTGTTCGGGCACCGGCATGGGCTATTGCGCGCTGCGCTATCGGAGCGCCGCCGGCGTGCTCGGCGTGACGACGGTCGGTGGCGAGCCGGACAAGCCGTCGGCAAACACCGTGATCGATTATCAGGTGGCCTGCCGCAAGCGCTGAGCAGGGTGGCGATTGCCGACCCCACGCACTCCATGTTGATACAGCGTCGGGCAATAGCGTACGTGCCAAAGGCAGCGCACGCGCGGTGACGATCGGCCTCAACGGCCCGCCAGCCCATCGTCCGTTCGTTCGATTGACCGGCCTCGCGCGCCCTCCTAGACTGACCTCCCTTTTACGCGGTATCCACAAAAGGGACTTCCATGATCGACCTCTCCACGCTCGCGCTGTTTTCCGGCGCGTGTCTCGCGCTGACCGCCACGCCGGGCCCCGACATGCTGCTGATCGCATCCCGCAGCGTGAGCCAGGGCCGGCGTGCAGGTTTCGCGACACTCGCGGGCATCCAGGCCGGCACCTACTGCCATGCGCTGGCGGCCGCGCTCGGGCTGTCGCAGCTGTTCGTCGCGGTGCCGCTCGCCTATGACGCGGTGCGCTTCGCGGGCGCCGCCTATCTCCTGTATCTCGCGTGGAAGACGTTCCGTTCGGATGCGACCGCACTGTCGCCCGTCGCGTCGCCGCGACGCCACTCGAGCGCGGCGATCTTCCGCCAGGGACTGACGACGAACCTGCTGAACCCGAAGATGGCGCTGTTCGTGCTGGCGCTGTTTCCGCAGTTCGTCCGGCCCGAACACGGTTCGATCGCCGTGCAGATTCTCGTGCTCGCGACGGTGCTGAACCTGATCGGCCTCGTCGTGAACGGCGCGGTCATATTGTCCGCGAGCCGGCTGAGCCAGCGGATCGGCGCGCGCCGCCGCCCGTCGAAGCTGCCGCAGTATCTGCTCGGGTCGGTGTTCGTGGGGCTGGCGGCGCGGTTGGCGGTGGCGGGGCGGCAGTAGTCGTGAACCTGCCGGAGGATCACGCCGGTGCAATCGAATGAATGAGGTTTGGTATGAGAACGTATGACGATCTGCGCAAACGCGCATTGTCCGACCCCGAGTTGCGCGCTGAATACGATCGCCTGAATCGCGAGGATTTTGCCGCGCTCGATGCAATGCTTGTTGCGCGGCGCGCAGCCGGCGTAGCGTCGAGCAATATCGTGGAAGACACCGATGCAAGCGCGCCCATCGGGAAATAACACCGGCTCGCGCTCGTGGCGAGCCGACGCGCGCGATCACTCGATACGCCGCTCAAGCAGACGACGGCCGGTGACGCATGGTTCGTGCTCTCGCTCGTTCGAGTCAATCGCTATCCGGATCGTCACCTTCTGACACGTTTTCAACGCCGCCGCGTGTATCCGCCACCACCCGCAACGCCCCGCTCCTCAGCAAGCTCGCCGGCGTCACCGTGCGGCGGCGCCACGGAATCCGGCCGAAGTACCAGATCTTCCAGAAGCCGAGCGGATGATCGGGATTCCGGCGCAGCAGCATGTCGAAGGTCTCGACTTCGCCGAGCACGATCCGCGTCGCATCGCGCACGACTTCGCGCACGAACCGCGAGCAGAACTGCCGGCGCGATGCGAGATTGAACCCCGTGTCGTAGACCACGCCGATCCGGCGCATCGCCGCGTCAACAAGCCGGCGCCGCTGCGCGGCATCGAGCGGCTGCTTCAGCCGCGCGATCACGCACGCGCCGCGATCGGAACGAGCGAGAAACCGCGACATCGTCGTGACGCGCGATAGCGGAAACGTGCTCTCCGCAATCAACGGCTCGCCGCCGCGCTCGCCGACGACGATCCCGACGTGATTCGTCCACGAGCGCGTCGCGCTCGCCACTTCGAGAAACGGCCGCACGGTCACGCGGATGAAGACGATGTCGCCGATCTCCGGGTCGATCGGCAACGGCATGTCATGCGGATAGGAAGAACCCACAGAGAACAGACGCCGCCTGCCTGCTTCGGGCGGGCGGATCATGAGCGGCCGGCAGCCGGCATCGACAACCATACGGACCTCGCGCGAGTGGAGATGGCGCGAGCATGTCAGCAGCCGCCGCGCACCGCATCCGCTTCCTGCACGAGGGCGGGTATCCGCGCCGCCGGGTGGCGGATTTCGATACCGGCGTGAAGCGGTGCGCGGGTGCCGAAGCCTTCAGCGCGTCGCGCCCAGCGCCACGCGCAGCCGCTCCATCAACTGCGTGTAGTAGCGCAGCACGTCGTCCTTCGGCACGACATTCGCCGTCGCGAAACGGTCCGACCACGCCGGTTTCCATTCATACGCGCCGTGCACACTGCGATCGCCGTCGGGCGCCTGGATCAGCGAGCGGATCCGCGCATCGCGGCCCGGGCCCGTATGCACGTCGAACAGCGCGTGGATGTACGTGTGATACGCGTCGTACACGTCGTCGTCGAACAGGTAGCGGTAGATGTGGAACGTGCGGTCGAGGTCGCGCTTCGCGCGGATCACGTCGTCCGGCGAGATGTCCTTCCAGTACCCGATCCACGTGTAGAAGCACAGCAGCGCATTGAGCTGCGGCGCGACCGCGTCGTACAGCGCGAGCCGCTTCTCGATCAATCGCTGGTTGGTCCACTGCACGAGTTCGAGCCGCTTCAGCCGGCGCGCGACGAGCCAGCCGAGACACGCGACCGACAGCGGCGTCAGCACGCCCAGCACGAGCTTGACGATTTCCAGCGAATTCCACGGCGTGTTGATTGGCTGCATGAATGGCCCGACAAGAAGAAACGCATTCGCTTCTGCGCAGCATCCGGCGCGGCGCAGCACCGCCTGCCCGATCGCGTCGACATTGACCGTTAGTTGCTCGCGCATCGAACGTCATGTGACGACACAGGCAACCGGTTCGAAGCGGCGTGATTCGTCAGTCTATCGGACGATTGTCACCGAGCCGTGACCGTTCGTCGACCCGTCGTCGTCGCATGGCTGAGCCCTCGCGTCACGCTAGGTCGGCAGCGCCGACGTGAGCTTGACCTTCTGCATCGGGATGTCGGTCTTCACGCTCAGCACACCCGGAATGCGCGTGAGGGTTTCCATCTGGAAGCGCCGGTAATCGTCGATGTCGGCCGCGACGACGCGCAGCAGGAAATCGCAGTCGCCCGCCATCAGGTGGCATTCGACGACTTCCGGCATCTGCTGGACGGCCTCCGCGAAGCGGTTCACCGATTCCGCGTCCTGCCCCTTCAGCCACACGCGCGTGAAGATCGTCAGCCCCTTGCCGACTTTCGCGGGATTCAGCACGGCCACGTATTTCTCGATCACGCCGGCTTCCTCGAGGAGGCGCACGCGCCGCAGGCACGGCGACGGCGACAGCCCGACCTCGTGCGCGAGCTCCACGTTCTGCATGCGGCCGTCGCGCTGGAGCGCGCTCAGGATCCTGCGGTCGATGGCGTCAAGTTTCATTGGCATCCGATTCCAAAAAATTTCTAAATCACGTGTTCAATGCCAAATTCTGAGAAAAATCTGGCCACAACGCAACCCGATTCGAGTCAAAAAAGCAGACAATTCCTCCCCCGAAGGAGGAGTAATGAGCAGTAGCGTTTCAACGTCGTCAGGGCTTCGCGACAAGCCCGCCTATGTCGCCGAGATGGGCCGCGGATTGCGCGCGGCGCTGCCCGTCATGCTGGGTTTCGTGCCGTTCGCGCTCGTGCTGGGTGCGCAGGCCGCGCAAAAAGGGCTGAGCCTGTTCGAAGTGCCGATGATGACCGGCATGAACTTCGGCGGCGGCTCCGAATTCGCGGCGATCCATCTGTGGTCATCGCCGCCGCACATCGCGCTGATCGTCGCGATGTCGTTCCTCGTGAATTCGCGCCACATCCTGATGGGCGCCGCATTCGAACCGTATATCCGCCGCCTGCCGCGCCGCCGTGCGTTCTTTGCGCTGTTCTTCATGTGCGACGAAAGCTGGGCGATGTCGCTCGCCGACGCCCGGGCGCGCTCGGCCACGCACATCAGCGTGCCCTATTACGCGGGCATCTGCATGGGGCTCTACCTGACGTGGATCTCGATGACCACGCTCGGCGCGGCCGTCGGCCCGACGATCGGCAACATCGAGCAATATGGCTTCGACATGGCGTTCACGGCCGTGTTTCTGGTGCTGCTGCGCGGGATGTGGAAAGGGATGCGCGCGAGCCGCCCGTGGTTCGTGAGCCTCGTGGTCGCGGCGGCCACGCACCTGGCCGTGCCCGGCGCGTGGTACGTCGCGGCCGGCGCCTGCGCGGGGCTGATCGCCGCGCTGCTGTGGGAGCCGCGCGATGCCTGATTTCCCGGATTTCAGCACGGTCGCGACGATCGTGCTGATGGCGTCGACCACCTATCTGTCGCGCATCCTCGGCTACATGCTGCTGCGCAACCGCACGCTGAGCCCGCGGATGGCGTCGGTGATGGAGAACGTGCCCGGCTGCGTGCTGATCTCGGTGATCGCGCCGGCCTTCGTGTCGACGCGCCCGGCCGACCTGCTCGCGCTGACCATCACGCTGATCGCGGCGACGCGCCTGTCGATCCTGCCGACCGTCATCGTCGGCGTCGTGTCGGCCGGCCTGCTGCGGCACCTGCTCGGCTGAACGGCTCCGACCCGCCGCGCACACCGCGGCACGGTCACCACGAACGGGCGCGCAGTGCGCCCGTTTTCACATCCGCGCCCATCGCGCGACACGACGATCCTCACGCGGGAATGCTAGCCTTGAGGCTTGCGCCACGCTGCATTCCCCTCTCATCGTCCAACTCCGCGAGGATCGTCCCGATGCAAGAAACCCGCCCGCTGTTCGACCGCGTCCTGCTCACCAACGACGACGGCATCGACGCCCCCGGCCTCGACGTGCTCGAACAGGTCGCCACGCAACTGGCACGCGAAGTGTGGATCGTCGCGCCGGCGGAAGATCAGAGCGGCACGTCGCACTCGCTGAGCCTGCACGAACCGCTGCGCGTGCATCGCAAGGGCGAACGCCGCTTCGCGGTGCGCGGCACGCCCGGCGATTGCGTCGCGATCGCGACCAGCCACCTGATGAAGGACGCACGGCCCGACATCGTGCTGTCCGGCGTGAATCGCGGCGGGAACCTCGGCACCGAAACGGTGTTTTCCGGCACGGTGGGCGCCGCGATGACGAGCATGCTGGTCGGCGTGCCGGCCATCGCGCTGAGTCAGGCCTTCACCGATCGCAATGCCGTGCCGTGGGACACGGCACGCGCGCTTGCGCCGGACGTCATTCGCCGGCTCGTGGCCGCCGGCTGGGACAGCGACGCGTGCCTGAACGTGAATTTCCCGCCGCGGCCCGCGCAGGACGTGCGCGGCCTGAAGGTGACGAACCAGGGTGCCGGCACGCTGCAGGGCGTCGAGATCGTGTCGGGGCGCGACCCGCGCGACTTCGAGTATCACTGGCTGAAGCTCTCCCGCGCGCCGCGCGACGACGATGCGGATTCGGAAACGGTCGCACTTGCCGAAGGGTATGTCGCCGTCACGCCGCTGAAGTTCGAGCGCACGCACGATCAGGCACTCGCGCAACTGCGGTCGCGGCTCGGCTGATCGCGTCGTTAGGCAAGCAAGCGGCCGCGGTAGTTGTGCGTGTGGCACCTGCGCGCGGGCGCGCGGCCGCATCCGCCTTCGGCGCTTCGGCGCTTCGGCGCTTCGGCGCTTCGGTGCTTCGGTGCTTCGGCGCTTCGATGCGTCACCGACTCTCGCCTCACGTCAGGTTCATTCCCCCGTCGAGCATCACGATCTCGCCCGTCACATAGTCAGACGCGACGAGCATCGCGACCGTCTGCGCGATGTCGTCCGGCGTCGCCGCACGGCGCATCGGCGCGCGCTCGCGCCAGAGCTGCTGCGCATCCGTCCAGTCGGCCGTGAGGGGCGTATCGACGAGACCCGGCGCGACCGCATTGACGCGAATCGCCGGCGCGAGCGTTTTCGCGAGCAGCCGCGTCGTGTGATTGAGCGCGGCCTTCGCCGCCGCATACGGAATCGACGCGCCCTTCGGCCGCACGCCCGCATGCGAGCTGACGTTCACCACGCACCCGGCCCGCCCGTGCGACGCCGCCTCGCGCAACGCAGCTTCCGCCTCGGCAACGAGCCGGAACGGTGCGATCACGTTGATCTCGTGCATCTCGTGCCACACGTCGGGCGTCGCCGCAGCGAGATCGTCATGCGCAATCACGCGGCTGACGCCCGCATTGTTGACGAGCACGTCGAGCCGCCCGTGTACGGCCAGTGCGTCGCGGATCAGCCGTACGCGTTCCGAATCGTCCGCGAGATCGGCCTGCACATAGGCTCCGCCGAGTTCGCGCGCCATCGCACGTCCCACGTCGGCCGAGCGGCGCGAATGCAGGATCACCGCGTAGCCGTCCGCCGCCAGGCGGCGCGCGATCGCCGCGCCGATGCCCGACGTCGATCCGGTGACGAGCGCGACCGGCCGATGCACGCGCGACGCGCGCGGCTCGGCGACGGTTTCGGTTTCAGGTTCCGTTTCGGAAATCGGGGCAGACATCGGCGGGAGCGGCGCGTCCATATCGGGGAACCCTGTCAGTGGCGTTCCCGCATCATAAGCGCGACGACGCCCCATGACACGAACGTGACGGCGACCACCACCGGGATTGAACCGGTCAAGCCGAAGCGGCCGGCCGTCAGGTGCCGGATCCATTCGATGCCGAGCCGGAGCGGCAGGAGCGATCTGCCGCCCGGGACGGAAACCATCGCCTGCTGTCGCGCCCCGTTTGCGTGTGAGCCGCCGAAGCAGTCCCCGCGTTGGCGCATGGGGTCCCCGCCGCGCGGCCCAAGGACAGATCCCCGGGGCAGGCCGCTTCCTGCCTCGCGGCCGCGGCCCGGCACCGTCCCGTCAAATGAAGGGAAAGAGACGCGGCCCGCGTCGCCGCGGGCCGCCTGCAGCCGCTACTTGCCGGCCAGCGCCAGCGACGGCGCGAGCGCGCTGTTCGGATCCTGCCCGTTCCAGTTGCCGACCCACGCGTCGTTCGGCGTCGAACCCATCACGAAGTCGAGCGTGCCGCCGGCCTTCATCTCGTCGTACGTGATGTACGGCCGATGCAGCGGCGTGCCGTTCAGGCTGACCGACTGGACATAGCGATTGACCGATGACGGCGCGCCGCCGCCGGCCGTATGCGCGGTCACCTTGAAGCGCCGCGTCGCGCCGAACTTCAGGCTCTTGCCGTCCCCGCCGCCCGACGCCACCGGAATGTCGATCGTCGCCTCCTCGAACAGCGGCGTGCCGAGGTAGAACACGCCGCCCACCGGATTCAGCGAATAAATGCCGAGCGCGGACAGCACGTACCACGCGGACAGTTGACCGCAATCGTCGTTGCCGGGAATCGCCGAATCGCGCACGCGGCGCGGATCGGCCAGTGCGGCCTTCAGGCTGTCGCCGCTCAGCAGCGCGCGATCGCCGGCCGTCAGCGTCAGCGAGTACATGTCGTCCATCACCGAGCGCACGCGGTCCTGGGTCTTCGACGGCATGCCCGCGACGTCGTACAGGTACGGCAGGTGGTTCGCCGGCTCGTTCCCCGCGAAAAACTGGCCGCTGCGGCCGGTCAGGTCCGGAAAGCCCTGGTTGTTGAGGAAGGTCAGCGGATTGGCCGGATCGAACGTGCGGTCGAGCTGCGCGATGAACGGGCTCTTGCCGCCGAGCAGCGCAACGAGGCCGGGGAAGTCGTGAAAGATGTTCCACGTATCGACCCACGAATTCGATTCGGAGAAGTCCGTCTTTTCCGCCGCCGTCGGGTCGAAGCCCGCCACCCAGTTGCCCTGCGCATCCTTCGGCTGCGCAAACTTCCAGCCGTTGTTCGGCACCGGGTTGAATACGTTGCGGTAGTTCTGGCTGCGCTGCAGGTAGGGCCGATAGTCGGCCGTGCTCTTGCCCGCCGCCTTGCCGACTGCCGCCGTCGCCCAGTCGTCGAACGCGTAATCCTGCGTCGTCGACACCGATGCGTTGTCGCCGGCGGTCACATAGCCGCTCTGCCGATACTGGTCGAAGCCGTGCGCGCTCGCGTTCTGCGTGGTCGTCAATGCAGTCCAGATGTCGTCGATGCCCGCGCTCGTCAGGTGCTTCAGGTATGCATCGGCGATCAGCGGGATCGACGGGTGGCCAGCCATCGTGAAGGTTTCCGTCTGCGCGAGCGGCCACACCGGCAGCTCGCCCTTGCCGTTCTGCCTGAACTGCGTGAGCAGCGACTTCACCCAGCCGTCGACGCGCTCGGGCTGCACCAGCGTCATCAACGGCGACTCGGCGCGGAAGGTGTCCCACAGCGAGAACGTCGACGAATAGTCGAAGCCCGGATTCGCATGCTTGCTCGTGGTCGGCGGCGACGTCGTGCCGTCGTTGGTCGAATCGGTGCCGACGTAGCTGCCGTCCGCATTGTTGTAGACGGTCGGCGCGAGCATCGTGCGGTACAGCGACGTGTAGAACATCGTCCGCTGATCGGCGCTGCCGCCCTTGATCCGGATCCGGTCGAGCGCGGCGCGCCACACGCGCTCGGCCGCGCCGCGCACCTGGTCGAACGACTTCGCGCCGACTTCCGCGGCGAGATTGGCCTGCGCATCCGCGATGCTCGACGGCGAGATGCCGACCTTCACCGTCACCACGCCGCCGCTGTCGTTGCCGTCGGCGAACGTCAGGTAGGCCTTGAAGCCGTCGGCGCTGAACGCGACGTGCTTCGTATCGAACGGCTTCGAGAAACGCGCGACGAAATACGTCGGCTTGTTGTTCGCCCAGTTGTTCGTGATCTCCCAGCCGGCGATCGTCTGCGCGTCGATGACCTGGATCTTGCCGCTCGCGGTCGAGCCGCCGATCGGGTTGTCGATGCTGACGATCATGCTGCGCTTCTGCGCGGCCGCGCTCGGGAAATACGTGTAGCGATGCACGCCTGCATGCGCGGTGGCCGTCATCTCCGCGAGGATCTTCGCGCCCTGCACGTTCCACGGCGTGTTGCCGCTGCCGACCGGCGCCATCTTCACGCGGTAGTAGCCGGGGCTCGCGGTTTCGTCGTCGTGGCTGAACGACGCGTCGTAGGTGATCGACGAATCGGCGACGACCTTCGCCAGCGTCGCGGTGTCGACCGGCGCCAGCGTCGGCAGGAACCGCACTTCGCCGCCCGAGCCGATGCCGGTGCCCGACAGGTGCGTATGCGTGAAGCCGGTGATGAGCGGATCGTCGTACTGGTAGCCCGACGTGCGATCCCAGTTCCACGGCAGCGTGTGCGCGCCGCCGGTCGTGTCCGGCCCGAGCTGCACCATCCCGAACGGCACGGTCGCGCCCGGGTACACGTGGCCGTGGCCACGCACACCGCTGCTCCAGTCCGCGTTGATGTCGAGATTCGCGGTGCCGATCATCGGGTCGACGCTGTGCAGCACCGACCGCTTGGTCGCGCCGCCGTTTTCGCCTTGATCGTTCTGGTCACCCTGGTCGTTCTGGTTGCCTTGATCGCTCTGGTTGCCTTGCACGTTCGACCGCTGCGCGAGCACGCTCGCATCCGTCGAACCCTGATCGCCCCCGCACCCCGACAACACGGCAAGGCACCCGATACCCACTACATGACGTAGCTTCATCCGTTCGTCCCTCCCTCTCTCTGCGTCGATCCTGTCGGCAAGAACCGCTCGTTGATCCCCCTGGCTGCTACGGCGCGCTGGCCGCCTGCGGGAACGACGGCATCGCGGATGCGTCGGTGCCCCAGGTCGTGGCGCTCGCGTCGGACGTCATCGCGTACGCCAGCTTTCCGCCCTTCGCGATCTGCGCGAACGGCAGCCACGCGGTGGCGTAAGGTGCGCCGTTCAGCTTCAGCGACTTCACGTAGAACGACGCGTTGTCGCCCGAGCCTGCCCCCGGCGCGACGATGTGCAGCAGACGGTAGCTGCCGTCCTTCTGCCCGACGCGCACCGTGATCTTCTCGAACTGCGGGCTCGACAGTGCGACGCCGCTCACGCCCGGCACGACCGGATAAAGACCGAGCGCGGCCCACACGTACCAGCCGGAGATCGCGCCGAGATCGTCGTTGCCCGGCAGTCCGGCCGCGCCCGTGCCGAACTCGTTCGCGAGCGACGCGTGCAGCACGCGCTGCGTATGCGACGGTGCACCGGCCCACGCATAGACCCACGGCACCGCCATCGTCACTTCGTTGCCGACGTAGAAATACGGCTGCACGGTGCCGATGTTCAGATGCGTGAAGAACGTATCGAGCCGCTTGACGACCGGCGCGGCGCCGCCCGCCTGCGCGACCACGCCGGCGAGATCGTGCGGCACGTACCACGTGTACTGCTCCGAATTGCCTTCCATGAAGCCGGTGCCGTCGGTGACCCATGCGCCGGCCGACGTCTTCGGCTGGATCGCACCCTGGTCGAACAGGTTGCGCCAGTTGCCGCTCGACTTCAGCAGCGCGCCAGCCGTCGTCGTGTCGCCGAGCGCCGCCGCAAAGCGCGACACCGCGAAATCGCGCACCGCGTATTCGAGCGTGTTCGAGGCGGTCTGGTTGTCGCCCGAGCCCGACGACGGCACGTAGCCGAGCCGGTCGTAGTCCGCGCGGCTGCCCATCACCGGCGTGCCGGCGCAGGCGGCGCCCGGTGCCGTGCTGTTCTTCATGATCGACAGCGCGGCCTGTGTGTCGAAATTCGTCGCGCCGAACGCATGCGCATTCGCGACGATGATCGAGCCCGCGTCGCCCGGCATCACGGCCGTCTCGGTATTGAAGTACGCCCAGCGCGGGAACGCGCCGCACGCCTTCGCATCGAGCACGAGCGACTGCACGATGTCGCTGGTGCGTACCGGATCGAGCAACGCCTGCAGCTGGATGAACGAGCGGTCGATGTCCCAGCCGGAGAAGTTCGCGTACATCGTGCGGCCTTTTTCGACCTGACGCGTCGGCGCGGCCGCTGCGCCGTTCGACGCGTAGAAATCCGGGTACTGGCCGTTCACGTCGTTGAACACGTTCGGATGCAGCGACGCGTGATACAGAGCCGTGTAGAACTTCGTCTTGTCGGCGTCGCTGCCGCCCGTGACCTGGATCGCGTTCAGGCGCGCGTTCCACGCGGCGCTCGCCGCGCGGCGCACGGTGTCGAAACGCCAGTTCCGGTTGCCTTGCGCATCCGTCTCCGGATTTTCCGCGCGCAGGTTCGCCTTCGCATTCGCTTCGCTGACGAACGAGATGCCGAGCTTCATCATCACGTCGGGATGCTTGCGGTCGACATTGAACGTCACGGTCACCGGGCTGTTGTTCGACAACGCCGGCTTCGACGCGAACGGCTGGCTGAATTCCGCGTAGTAGTAGACGGGCACCGCATGCCCGGCCCAGCAGAATCCGCCGCCCGCGATCGTGCCCGACAACGCGCGGTCGCCGACCTGGCTGATCGTGTCGGCCGTCGTGCCCTGCGCGCGGTTGTTCAGCGCGGTCGGATCGATCGCGATCGTCGCCTGCTGGCCCTGCGCGAGCGCCGGATACGTGAAGCGTGCGAAGCCGGTGCGCACCGTCGTCGTCAGCTCGGCCTTGATGCCGTTGCCGAGCGTGACGCCGTAGTAGCCGGCCTGCGCGGTTTCGTTCGCGTGATTGAAGCTGGCCGGCGTGCCGGCGTCGCCCGGTGCGAGCTGCGGCATTACGTTCAGGTAGCCGCCGTTCGCCCAGCAGCCGGTGCCGCTCAGGTGCAGGATGCTGAATGCGTTGATCGACGTGTCGCCGTACCAGTAGCCGCCGGAGAAACCGGAGCCGTCGCCCTTGCTGCTGTCGTATTGGGCGGTCGGGGTCATCGGGCTCCACTGCATCATCCCGAACGGGACCGTCGGCCCCGGGAACGTGCCGCCGCCGAGGCCCGAGCCGACCGGGTCGGCCGGCTGGTCGGTCGCGTAGTCGGTGCCGATCAGCGGATTGACGTACTGCGCGACGTGGATGTCGGCGTTTTTCTTCGACGACTCGTTGCCGTTGCTGTTGTCGTTCTCGTTACCGTTGTCGTTGCCGCCGTTGCCGTTTTCATTGCCCTGCGACTGCGCGGCAGCCGACAGGTTCGCCACGGACACCGACGGTGAATCGCCATCACCGCCGCAGGCAGACAAGACCACGCACAGCGCCAGCAGCGCCGTTCCCAACCCCCAGTTCCTGGACATCGTCCGTCTCCGTATCGTTCTTGAATCTGGATATTGATTCGAACTACTGAGCTTTCAATCAGGATGCTATTGATGAATTCCGCTTGCCCGGCCAATCGGTCGAAAATCCCGGCTGCGTGTCGTTATTTCCGAATGCGCGCACCTGGAAACAGACGCGCCGGCATGTCGAAATACCGGCGCCCCGCAACGAACAATGCGCACAAGCGTGCCCAAATAAACGCGTTTTCTCTACCCCGTGTTTTTACGAATTTTTATTTCGTTTATCTAAACACGAGGTTATTGATTCGGTTTTTATGTGGAATGGGGACGGTGAATGCACGATTGGCGATCAAGGCTGCTTCGGCAGATCCACATAGTCCTCGAGCTCGCCGGCGACATAAAGCCGCTTGCCGAGTCGCGGGTATTCGCAGACGTCGTGTTCGAGCCGCTGCCCGCCGACGAGCAGCTCCAGCGGCGTATCGCCGGTGTTCTGCACCGTATGCGCTTCTCCGCCGCGCGGAAAGCCCAGAAAATCGCCCGGCCCGATTTCACTGGTGCGTTCACCGATCGTGACCGCGCCCGTCCCGGACAGCACGTACACGAACTCTTCTTCGTACAGGTGACGGTGATACTCGGCCGATTCGTGACCGGGCATCAGCGTGAGCAGGTGAACACCGAATTGCGTCAGGCCGGTCAGGTCGCTCAGTGTTCGCTTGAGACGAACGGCATTGGGATTCAGCGAATGCACCGCGCGCGTCGGTTCCATCTTCGCAATATCGGCGGCCTTCAGCAGTTCCCGGGGAAAGGGAGTCGACATGGGGATCTCGCAAGCGTGAATGCTTCGGTTGAACGCGGCGCCGGCATGGCGCGCGCAGCGGCCATTGTCCGACATTTTCACGCTTGCAGAGGGGTCGCGAACTCCGCCCTCGCACACGGCTAACGCGCGCAATCGGCCAGCAGGTTCGCCAGCACCGATGCGCCTTGCGCGAGGTGCACCGGATCGGCCTCTTCCGCTTCGTTGTGGCTCAAGCCGGCCTTGCACGGCACGAACACCATCGCGGAAGGCGCGACGTACGACAAGTTCACCGCGTCGTGCCCCGCGCCGCTGCACATCTCCTTGTACGGATAGCCGGCGGCCGCCGTTGCCTGCCGCACGCGCTCGACGCATTCCGCATCGAACACCACCGGCTCGTATTCGGCGATCGTCTCTACCTGCACGCTCGTGCCGCGCAGCGCGGTGCGCTGCGTGCAGATCGCTTCGATGTCGGCGACCAGTTGCTGCAACGCCGGCCGCGACGGGTGACGCACGTCGACGCTGAACCGGACCTTGCCCGGAATCGTGCTCGGCGAATTCGGCTGGCAAGCGACATGGCCAACCGTCACGCGCGCATCGGCGTCGAACGCGTGACCGTGCTCGACGATCGCTGCGATCATCGCGGCCGCCGCGCCCATCGCGTCGCGACGCACGCTCATCGGCGTCGTGCCCGCATGCGACTCGAAGCCGGTCACCGTGACGTCGAGTTCGTAGATGCCCTGCACGCCCGTCACGACGCCGATCGGCACGCCGGCCTGCTCCAGCACCGGCCCTTGCTCGATATGCGCTTCGAAATACGCTTTCGGCATCTGCCGCTCGCGCGCCGGGCCGGCGAAGCCCGTGCGTTCGAGTTCGTCGCGCAGCAGCACGCCCGTCTGCATGCATGGGCGATCCAGTGCGTAGTCGAGATCCAGCGCACCGGCATAGACGGCCGAGCCCATCATGCCCGGCGTGAAGCGCGAACCCTCTTCGTTGGTCCACGCGACGACGTCGATCGGATGCCGCGTTTCAATGCCGCGCTCGTTCAGCGTACGAATCGCTTCGAGGCCCGCGAGCACGCCATAGACGCCGTCGAAGCGGCCGCCGAGCGGCTGCGTGTCGAGATGGCTGCCGCACGTCACGGGCGGCAAACCCGGTTCCGTGCCCGGCCGGCGCGCGAACACGTTGCCGATCGGATCGATGCGGATCTCGCAACCGGCTGCTTCGCACCACGCGATGAAGCGGCGCCTGCCGCGCGCGTCGTCGTCGCTGAGCGCGAGCCGGCAGCTGCCGCCGTGCGCGGTCGCGCCGATCGTCGCCATCTCCATCAGCGAATCCCACAGCCGTTGCTGGTTAACGAGAATCATCGTGACCGCTCCTGAAAAGCACCGAGCATATACACTCGATCCAATAAGAAAAATCCAAGATTTCGTTGTGGACGATAACTTTTTCTTGTCACCCGGCGTTCGGCCCGGCCTGCGCTTCCTTCGCATTCGGATCGGTCATTCATGAAGCTCAAGCAGCTCGATGCGTTTCTCGCGGTCGCCGAGCATCGCACCATTCGCGGCGCGGCGCGCGCGCTCGGCGTCACGCAACCGGCGATCAGCAGCATCGTGCGCGAGCTCGAACAGGAGCTCGGCGTACCGCTCGTCGTGCGCAGCGTGAAGGGAATTGCGCTGACCGATTACGGCAGCGCGTTTGCGATTCGCGCGCGGCTGATCGTCGAGGAGATCCAGCGCACGCGCGACGAAATCGAGCAGTTGCGGCTCGGCACGACCGGCTCGGTATCGATCGCGGTCAGCCCGACCGTCGCGCTGACGCTCCTGCCGCGTGCCTTCACCGCGTTCTCGCGCGACCTGCCCGGCGCCACGCTGAACGTCGACGATGCGCTGACCGGGACGGATCTCGCGCGGCTGCGCGACGGCTCGCTCGACTTCATCGTCACGCATCAGTTGTCGAACGCGATACCGGACCCCGACGAATTCGCGAGCATTCCGTTGTTCCGGACGGCGTTCGCGGTCGTCGCGAGAAGCCGGCATCGGCTCGCGCGCGCCCGCTCGCTGCGCGAGCTCGTCGATGCGCACTGGTGCGTGCCGCGCTACGGCGACGAGGGAGACGATCTGGTGCGCTCGATCTTCATGCCGTTCGGCATCGACGTGCCGAAGCGGGTGGTCCACTGCCCGTCGTTTGCCGCGACGCTCGGGCTCGTGTCGCAAACGGATGCGCTCGGCGTGTTCGCGCGGCCGCTCGCCGACGTCGAACGCAAGTCACGCGGCATCGTCGCGCTGGAACTCGCCGAGCCGATGCCCGCATTGACGGTCGCGATCGTGATGCGGCGGCATGCGCTGCTGACGCCGGCCGCGCTGCATTTCATCGAGTGCCTGAAGGGCGCGGCTGCAACCGTTCAGGGCACGGACGGCGCATGATGCTCAGCGCACGTGCACGCCGCGCAGCTCCGTCAGCAAGGCCACGAGACGATCGATGTGCGCGTCTTCGGTGCGCCACGACGACACGCTGATCCGGAATGCCGGCCGCCCCTGCCACACCGTCGCGCCGAACCACACGTCGCCCGACGCCTGCGCGGCCGCGAGGATTGCCGCCGTTTCATCGTCGGTGCCGGCGCGCACCAACACCTGGTTCAGCACGACGCGGTTCAGCACGTCGTAGCCGGCGGCACGCAGGCCGTCCGCGACCCGCGCCGCCTGCGCGCAATGCCGCTCGACCATCGTGGCCACGCCGGAGCGGCCAAGCGAACGCAGCGCGGCCCACACGGGAATGCCGCGCGCGCGCCGCGAGAACTCGAGGTTCAGGTTCTTCTGCGCGTCCTGCGCGCCGCTCAGGTACACGGCGTCGCTGTTCATCGCGGTCGCGAGCGCGGCCGCGTCGCGGCAGATCACCATCGCGCCGTCGTACGGCGTGTTGAGCCACTTGTGGCCGTCGGTGGTCCAGCTGTCCGCGCCGTCGATGCCGTCCGTCAGCGCGCGCTTCGACGAGGCGCGGGCCCACAGGCCGAACGCGCCGTCGACGTGCACCCACGCGCCGGCCGCCTTCGCGGGCGGAATCAGCGCCGCGAACGGATCGAACTCGCCCGTGTTCACTTCGCCGGCCTGCACGCAGAGGATCGTCATGTCGTCGAGCGGGGGCAACTGCGCCGGGTCGATCCGGCCATGTGCGTCGACCGGCGCGACGATGAGGCGCTTCATCCCGAAACCGAGCACGCGCAGCGCCTTCTTCACCGTGATGTGCGCCAGCTCGGAGATCACGACCTTCACTTCGGGCGCGCCGATCAGGCCATCCGCATCGACGTCCCAGCCCTTGCGCGCGAGCAGCGCGCGCCGCGCGGCCACCAGCGCGACGAGCGTGCAGGCCGTCGCGCTCGTGCCGAACCCGACCGCGCTGCCTTCGGGCAACCCGAGCACGTCGACGACCCAGCGCGCGGCCTGGCGCTCGATCGTCGCGGCCACCGGCGAATTCGCATAGGACGATGCGCACTGGTCCCACGCGAGCATCAACCGCTCGGCCGCCGCCGCGGCCGGCAGCGTGGCGCCGATCACGAAGCCGAAGTAGTTCGGGCCGTTCGACGCGACGGTCGCGGGCGTGCCGCGCTCGTCGAGCAGGCGCAGCACGTCGTCGGCCGGGCCGCCCGTATCGGGCAGCGGCTCGTCGAACGCCGCCAGGCCGGCCAGGGCAGCCGCGTCGGGAAACGCGCGCCGCTCGTTCGTCGCGGCGAGGTACGCGTGCGCGCGCCGGTCGGCGTCGGCCAGCAATGAAAGTTCGTCCATGTCGGTTGCCTCGTGGGGAATCAGAGTTGCAAAAGATCGCGGCCGAGCTGCTGCAGCGCGCCGTCGATCCGCTTGTAGTACGTGAACTTGCCGACGCGCGTCGCCTGCACGAGCCCCGCATCCGCGAGGATGCGCATGTGGCGCGTGGTCGTGGCCGGCGCGATACCGAGCTTCTCGGTGATGTACGTGCAGCACACGCCGAGTTCGTCGACATCGCCGTGCGGCTGCGGCGGGAAATGCTCGCGCGGCTGCTTGAGCCAGCGCATTACGGCCAGACGGCTTTCGTTGGCCAGTGCGCTGATGCGGGTGACGTCGTCCATGAGAGTGCGGAGCTCGATTAACGTTTCGAATATTAGCTAAATGACGAAATGTGTGCAATCGGGCGAACGCCGGTTTTAGCTGGCGACGTCGCGTGCCGGATCGTCACGCCGGCCTTCACTGCGAGCGTGGCAAAACAAACTGCTGCAACGCTCATCGGATCGAATGAACCCTGCCCGTTCCTTTACGCGCCGCCCAACGCCTCCGCCAACCTGTCGATCAGCGCCCGCACCCGCCGCGGCTGCACCGCGTTGCCTGGATAGACGATCTGCAAGTCGACGTCGCCCGGCGAGAACGCGCGCAGGAGTTCCACGAGCGCGCCGGACGCCAGATCCTGCTCGACGTCGACCAGCGACTTCAGCGCGACGCCGTGCCCCGCGACGCACCACGCGCGCACGAGCGCGCCGTCGTTGGCCACCCGCCGGCCGCGCACCGTCACGCGCCGGGGTTCGCCATCGATGCTGAACGGCCATTCGGCATACAGCTCTGGCCCGAAGCGCATCACGATGCAGTCGTGTGCGGCGAGATCGTCCGGATGCCGCGGCGTGCCGTGCGCTGCGAGATACGCGGGCGACGCGCACACCACGCGCCGCGCACGGCCGAGCGAACGGCTGCGCAGCGAACTGTCGGCGAGCACCCCGCGACGGATCGCGAAATCGAGCCCCTGCCCGACGACATCCACGTAGCCGTCACCGAGATGCAGATCGACCGTAACGCCCGGATGCTCGGCGAGGAACGCGTCGACGACGGGCACCACGCGCTCGCGCCCGAGATCGGCCGGCGCGCTCAGGCGCACCGGCCCCGACAAGGTCTGCACGCCGAGCCGCACGCGGCCTTCGAGTTCGTCGGCCTCCGCCAGCAGGCGCCGCGCGCCGTCGACGAGCATGCGGCCTTCGTCGGTCAGGCTGATCGCGCGCGTCGTGCGCGTGAGCAGCGCCGCGCCGTAGTGGCGCTCGAGCGCGGCCAGCCGCTCGGACACGGTGGCCGGCGACAGCCCGAACTCGCGGCCCGCCGCGGCCAGGCCGCCCTTCTCCACGATGCGCAGGAACAGCGCGAGATTGTCGAGCAGCATTATTCGCCCCTTCCGAACGATATTTTCGAAGTCAGCCCAATTATCCGAAATATCCGCAAGCGATACAGTGTGCCAATGCGTCGCCTCGCAGCCGCCCCTCGACCCGTCGATCACCCCAAAGGAAATCCGCCATGGAATACCGCACCCTCGGCCGCTCCGGCCTCAAGGTTCCCGCCCTGAGCTTCGGCGCCGGCACGTTCGGCGGCACCGGGCCGCTGTTCAGCGCCTGGGGCAACACGGGCGTCGACGAAGCGCGCCGCCTGATCGACATCTGCCTCGAAGCCGGCGTGAACCTGTTCGACACGGCCGACGTGTATTCGGACGGCGAATCCGAGCGCGTGCTCGGCGCCGCGATCAACGGACGTCGCGACCAGGTGCTGATCTCGACGAAGACGGGCCTGCCGACCGGCAGCGGCCCGAACGACGCAGGCACGTCGCGCGCGCGGCTGGTCCGCGCCGTCGACGACGCGCTGCGCCGCCTAGACACCGACTACATCGACCTGCTGCAACTCCACGCGTTCGATGCGAGCACGCCGGTCGAGGAAGTGATGTCGACGCTCGACGACCTCGTGCGCGCGGGCAAGCTGCGCTACATCGGCGTATCGAACTTCGCCGGGTGGCAGATCATGAAGTCGCTGGCGGTGGCGGACCGGCACGGCTGGTCGCGCTACGTGGCGAACCAGGTCTACTACTCGCTCGTCGGCCGCGACTACGAGTGGGACCTGATGCCGCTCGGCGCCGACCAGGGGCTCGGCGCACTCGTCTGGAGCCCGCTCGGCTGGGGCCGGCTCACCGGCAAGATCCGGCGCAACACGCCGCTGCCCGAAGGCAGCCGCCTGCATGAAACGGCCAGCTTCGGGCCGCCGGTCGACGATGCGCGCCTGTACGACGTGGTCGATGCGCTCGACGCGATCGCCGAGGAAACCGGCAAGACCGTGCCGCAGATCGCGCTGAACTGGCTGCTGCAGCGCCCGACGGTGTCGTCGGTGATCATCGGCGCGCGCAACGAGGAACAACTGCGGCAGAACCTCGGCGCGGTCGGCTGGGCGCTGACCGATGCGCAGGTCGCGAAGCTCGATGCGGCGAGCGCGGTGGAAGCGCCTTATCCGTACTTTCCGTATCGCCGTCAGCAGGCGTTCGCGCAGCTCAATCCGCCGCTGCGCGGGTGAGCGCCGGCGGCCTCCCTTTTCACGGGAGGCTTGCAAATTCGAGCGTTGCTCCGGAACCATCCAGACTCGACAAAACGGCGGCCGACGCTCACATTGACATATCGGTAATTCTCGATATACTCGCTGCCCATGGAATTGCTCGACATCTTCAAAGCCCTCTCGAACCGGACTCGCCTTGAAATCCTGCAGGGTTTGAAGGACCCCGTGAAGAACTTCCCGCCGCAGGATGAAGGGGACGTTCATACGGTGGGCGTCTGCGTCAGCAGTATTCAGGAAGGTGTCGGACTGTCGCAATCGACGGTGTCCGATTATCTTGCGACGCTGCAACGAGCCGGCCTGGTGGAAGTCAGGCGCATCGGCCAGTGGACCTACTACAAGCGCAACGAAGCAGCCATCAGTGCGCTGGCCAAGGCCATCGGGAAAGACCTGTAAATTTTTTGCCCCTTTATATCGATAATTCTCGATATCCCTATTTACCGAAACGAGGATGTGCAATGAAAGCGCTGTTGCTCAAGTCATTTGGCGGCCCGGAATCATTCGAACTACGCGACGTGCCCAAGCCGGTGCCGCACGCCGGACAAGTCCTGGTTCGCGTCCATGCCACCTCGATCAATCCATTGGATTACCAGGTCCGACGGGGAGACTATCCGGACCTGGTGCCGCTTCCGGCCATTACCGGACACGACGTATCGGGCGTGGTCGAAGCCGTCGGGCCCGGCGTGACGGCCCTCTCGCCGGGGGACGAAGTCTGGTACACCCCGCAAATCTTCGACGGGCCGGGCAGTTATGCCGAGTACCACGTGGCGGCCGAAAGCATCGTCGGGAAGAAGCCGCCTTCGTTGAGCCATCTCGAAGCGGCCAGCCTGACCCTGGTCGGCGGCACCGTTTGGGAAGCGCTGGTCGTGCGTGCGGCGCTTCGTGTCGGGGAAAGCATTCTGGTACACGGCGGCGCGGGAGGCGTCGGCCATGTGGCGATCCAGCTCGCGAAAGCCATCGGCGCAAGGGTGTTCACCACCGTGCGCGAAGCAAACGTCGAGTTCGCCCGCAGCCTGGGGGCCGATGTCGTCATCGACTACGAAAAGGACGATTACGTCGACGCCGTCATGCGCGACACCGGCGGCCGCGGCGTCGATGTCGTGTTCGACACCATCGGCGGCAACACCCTGTCGCGCAGCCCCGATGCGCTCGCCCAGCTTGGCCGCGTCGTCACGATCGTGGACATCGCGCAGCCACAAAACGTCATTCAGGCCTGGGGCAAGAACGCGAGTTATCACTTCGTCTTCACGCGACAAAACCGCGGCAAGCTGGATGAGTTGAGCGCGTTGATCGAACACGGACAGTTGCGACCGCACGTTGGTGCGGTCTATTCCCTTGCCGACGTTCCGCTCGCGCATGCCCTGCTGGAGCGCCCCAACAACGGACTTCGAGGAAAAATCGCGATTGCGGTCGAGCCGTCGGCGTATCCCGAACGTGTTGCCGGTACTCGAGCGACGTGATCTTTTGCTCGCATGTCTACCGGAGCACGCTGTGCGTGATTCGTAGTGAGCCGCGAGCATCAGGGTTGCGCGGGTGCCGAACCTGACAGCCCGAAGCACAGCCGGCGTGATCGCAGCAGGTTCTGACGGACAGTCGACATCGCGAGAATGGCGCGGATCGTGGCACCATGGAATGCGGCCGCCATGGGCCTACCCATGGAGCCGCGAACTTCCTATCGTGGAGACCTGCGACGCGCCCGCCGGATCGGCGGCGCCCCCTTTTCTCATCGACAGGTCCGCCAACATGAACGCCAACGACACCGGACTGACCGTACGCGCGGTCACGGAACACGACTACGACCAGTGGCTGCCGTTGTGGGACGGCTATAACCGCTTCTATGGCCGCTTCGACGACACGGCGCTGCCGCTGCGGGTCACCCAACTCACGTGGTCGCGCTTCTTCGACGGTTACGAACCCGTGCACGCGCTCGTCGCCGAGCGCGACGACAGGCTCGTCGGGCTCGTGCATTTCCTGTATCACCGCAGCACGACGCATATCGGGCCGACCTGTTACCTGCAGGACCTGTTCACGCTCGACAGCGAGCGCGGCAAGGGTGTCGGCCGCGCGCTGATCGAAGCCGTGTACGACGCCGCGCGTGCGCATCGTGCCGAACGCGTGTACTGGCAGACACACGAGACGAATCACGCCGCGATGCGGCTCTACGACACCGTCGCGGCCAAGCCGGGGGCCGTGCTCTATCGGAAGGAGCTGTCGCGCTGAGCGGAACGGCGAAACAGGGGCCGCGCCATGTCATGGATGGCCCCGCCCGATTGAAGACTACGATCGCTTCCGGAAACAGCCGCTTCGGCAAACTGGGTAGCCCCTGGGATACAAGACCATCCTTTCGGTCGATTTTTGCGCTCGCGGAGCTACCCAATCAAGCCACCGGCCGCGCCTTGATCCACAGAAACAGCGGCACGCGCGCCCACTGCTTCAACTGATCCGTATCGGCATGGTCGGGCGGCGGCTCGCGCAGCGACACGATCGCGAACCCGGCCGCTTCCAGCGCCTCCATGTACGCCTGCAGCGGCAGCGACCAGCCGGCGAAGTGCATCGACAGCCCGTCGCGCGTTTCCACGCCATCGAAATGCTCGCGCCCGAAATAGCTGCCCTTCAGCACGAACGGCGCATCGGGCTGCGGCCCAGCGAACCCGCCGCGATCGCGGAACGGATGCACGAGCGAGATGAACAGCGTCCCGCCCGGTTTCAGCACGCGGCGCGCCTCGTTCAACGCGCGCTGCATGTCGTCGAGATCCATCAGCACGTTGTACGCCATCACGAGATCGAAGCTGGCCGCGTCGAACGGCAGCGACGCCGCGTCGGCCAGCTGGTAGCGATGCGCGGAATCCGCGTGACGCGCGGCGTCGAGCATCGCGGGCACCACGTCGGTCGCGGTCACGTCGTAGCCGAGCGCCTTCAGCTCGCGGCTCACGCGGCCTTCGCCGCAGCCGATCTCCAGCGCGCGGCCGGTGTCGCGGCCAATATAGGCCGCGAGCCCCGCGCGGTATTTCCAGAACGCGTCGTGCCCCGGCTTGCCGGCCCAGTCGATCCATTGGTCGGCGACCTGCGTCCAGTGTTCGGTGATGGCTGTCGTGTCGGTCATGTGCGCTCCCGCCCGATGTGCGTCATTGGCTCAGGTTGCGCATGGTAAGCCGAAGCGGCGGAACGCGTCGGCGGGTGCGCCGTGCAACCGGTTTCCGTTTCCGGCTGCGACGTTCTACAGTGACATAAAACAATCTGCGCCGTTGCACGTCGCCGTCGTTCGACGATGCGCACCCGATTCCGAGGACATCCGATGCCGAGCATCCTGGCCGCGCCCGCCAATCTCCCCCCGAGCCCCGTCGCGGCCGAAACGCGCATGGTGCACGACGTCGCGACGCTCAAGCCGTCCGACTACCGTGGGGCGGACGGTGCGTCGTGGGTCATCGCCACCGTCACGCCGGGCGCGGACAGCGGCACGAACGTGACCGGCACGAGCTACTTCGACACCGCCAAAGGCCGGACCGTCCCGGTGCCGGACGCGCGACGCCGCTATGCGAACCGCGGCACGTGGCAGGTCGTCGCGAGTTCGAGCCCTTCCGTGCCCGCCACCGGCCGCTACGACTGGCTGACGCTCGCGTGGCTGCCGATCAACCGGCGGCCGCTGCCGCAAACGCCCGAGCACCTGTATTCGCCGTTCATTCGCGGCGGCACGATCGTGTATCGATGGAATCCGGCCGCGGAAGGCGGCGAACAGTTCGGCAACGTGCGGATGATCTTTCCGGAATGGACGCAGCAGGTGGCCGATGCGTTGCGGGCAGCTTCGACAGCATCGCCGGACGACGCCAGCGCGCCGTCCGCACCGCCCCCGCTCGATCGCCTGAAAGCGGACACGAATCCGATGACCGCCGTGCTCGACTTCAGCGATGCACTGCGCGACGAGCCGGTCGAGAAGATCGTCGCGCGGCTGCCGGGCCTGCTACGCGTGAAGGATCTGCACGAACTGTCGGCGATCGTGTTCCTGTGCCTGTCCGGATCACGTGCGGAAGACCGGCCGCGCTTCGCGGAAGTGATCAACGGCTCGATCGCGTCGACCGACGACAGCGCGCGGCTGCTTGCGATCGCGTACGGCGCATTCGCGGCCGGCAGGGCGCGGCCTTATCCTTTCAACGATGCAGGGCAGACGGCGCGGATCAACGACGTGTTCGGCGCGTTGAAGCGGCGGACGGCGGTGCTCAATGTGCCTGTTGGAGAAGGCTCGCCCTGGTATGAGTTCTTCACCGCGTATCGGCTCGGCGACGCGGTGTCCGGCACAGGGCAATGAGTGACCGCGGCGACCCGCGCCGCGACGGCAAGACCCGATCACCGGTGTGAGAAATCTTTCGCCGCGCAGTCGCCGGCTCTTTCATGCATGCCAAACGCGGCGATGAAGCCATGCCGACTCGATTTTCGATCTTTTCGACCTTTTGAATCGAATCGTCCGGTGTTAAATTCCCGCCCGGCCACAGAGCCATCTCAAATAACCCGAACTAAAAAAGACCAAATCATGAAATCTGTATTCCGTCATGCCGCGCTGGCACTGGTAACGATCGGCTTCCTGTCGGGCTGCGCGAGCAGCGTGACACGCGACGCCAGTGATCAGGCGGGGGCCATCGCAACGGCATCGACGCCCAAATTCGGCTCGAAGCCCGTGATCGTGCAAGTCACGCTCGACAACGCCGCCCAGGAAGCGCTGAAAGACAACCTGAAATTCAGCCCCGAGAACCTGAAAGGGAAAATCGAAAGTGCGCTGGCCGCACGCAAGCTGCTGGCAAAGGCGGATTCGACCGATGCAATGCACCTGAACGTGGAAGTCACCGGCATTCGCGTACGCTCGAGCTTCTCGGCCGTCATGTTCGGCTTCATGGCGGGCAACGATCATGTCGACGGCACCGTGACGCTCGTCGACGCCGACAATCATCAGGTCGACCGCTTCAAGGTGTCGGCTTCGTATGCGCTCGGTGGTATCGCCGGCGGCATGGACGATACGCGCATGAACTGGCTCTACGAGAAATTCACCGAGAAGACGCTGACGACGCTCGAACCGGCGGCTGACGCGCAACAACAGGCAGACGCCGCGCAGGCGAAGAAGCTGTAATCGTCGACGCCCGCCGGGCCGCACATGCGCGGCTCGTCGGGCGGTCACCCCGGCGCGCGCCGCTTCGACGACGAAGCGGATATCGACCGGGGCAACGTTCAGCGGGCGTGTTCGTCCTTCAGCATGCCCTTCAGCAGCAGACACGCGCCCCCACCCACCGCGCTCACGCACGCGACATAGCCGAAGTACAGCTGATAACCGTGCATGCCCGGATACGCGGTCGTCAACCAGCCGTTCAGCAACGGCAGGAACACGTCGGGCGAATAGCCGAGCAGCGAGATGATGCCGATCGCGAGCCCCGTGATGCGAGCCGGCACGTCGCAGCGTTCGAGCACGCTCCAGTACAGGCCGCGCACCGCATACGTCAGCAGGCCGATCACGATCACGACGCCCACGAGCAGCGCAATCTGGTTGAGCGACGGAAACACGATCAACCCGATGAACGCGAGCGCCGCGCAGAACAGCGCGCCGCCGAGCACGTTCAGCGTGCCGATGCGATCGCCGACGAAGCCGCCGCCGATGCCGCCGATCGGCCGCATCCACAGCTTCAGCGACGCGATGAAGCCGGCCGCGACGATCGACATGCCGACGCCCTTCTGCTGCAGATACGGGGAAATGCTGTAGGTCGCCCACGACAGGTGGTAGCCGCAGAACACGATCAGCGCGAACACCCACAGCCGGCGATTGCGCGCGAGCGTCAGCAGGTCGCGGCCGAGGTGGCCTTGCTCCGCTGTCACCGAATCGTGCGCCGCCGATCCACCCGCATCCTTGACGAACAGCAGCAGCGCGCCGAGCGCGATGCATACCGCCGAATAACCGACGACCACCTGCCGGAACGCGCCGCCATGCGACACGCCGCGCGTGTCGACGAGCCAGGCGAACAGCGCGAGCGACGCGGTCGCCAGCAGCGCCTCGATCAACCCGCGGCCGCCGTCGAGAAACCCGAAGAACCGGCCCCTGCTCGCTCGGCCGCGCGATCGTCTTCACGCGCTTGATCACGGATGCCCAGAACGTCAGGCCCGTCGTCACGCCCCAGCCGCAGAAGATCACTATCAACGTCGCATACGACGGTGCGCTCGCATTCGCATACCAGAAGCCGAGCGCGCCGGTGCCGGCGAGCGAGAAGCTGATCAGCCAGCGCGGCGGCAGGCGATCGGCAAGCCAGCCGCTCGGCAGGTAACAGACGAGGAAGGTGGTGCCGAGCGCCGAATAGAGATAACCGAGCTGTGTGCGCGTGATCTGGAACAGGTCCAGCATCGTGTCCTGGTAGAACTGGCGCAGGTACAGCATCGGGTAGATCGCGCCGGCCGCGCAAACGAGCAGCGCAAGCTGCACATAGCGGCCCGCGGAGGCAGTCGTGGCGGTGTCGCCGGGGTGCGCGGTGCGAAGTGCCGCGTCATGGTTCGTCATGTGTCTCCTCCATCGGGTGATTCCCGCCGGCTGACGGCCGGTGTCGTGCAATGCGCGAGTGAATGCCCGGTGCTCGCATCTGGCAGCGGTCCTATTCCGTTTGATCAGCCGACAGGAGTCGGGTCGCGGCCGCGCCCACCGGCCGCCACCAGGCATTCGCGCCCGCACGCTCGACGACAAAAAATCGGCCGCCCGGGGGAGAGCGGCCGTCAAGGAGAGATCCCTGTTCGGGATGCCGGCGGACACCACTCCGGACCGGCCTGCGTATTGTTGATGAACGCGATTCCGCTGACCATCAGACCGGTCTGATTTGCAACCTCCCTGCATGAAAATCACGGCGTCCTGAGCCTGCCGCCTCCATCGAATCAGCAACGCGCCGTTACGTTCTCGACGGGAACCCCCATACGCGGCAACCTGTCGAATCGCCGCACGACCGTCGACGGCTTCATCGCCGTGGCGGACAATCCCTTCTCCTGCCCCGCTCGATCACGTCCCGCCCTTTCATGCTGAGCATTGGTCCCTTCTCGATCCGCGTCGTCGCGGTAGCCGTCGCCGCGCTGCTCGCGTGGCTCGTCGCCCGTTTCATCCAGCGTCGCCCGCCGGACGGACATCACAAGACCGCATCGAGCCTGATCCTCGATGCATTGCTGTTCGGCCTGCTCGCCGCGCGTATCGGCTACGTCGCGCAGTGGTGGCATGAATACGCCGCCGCGCCGCGCTCGATCATCGCGCTCGGCGACGGCGGCTTCGACTGGCGCATCGGTCTCGCGGCGGGCATCGTGTTCGCGGGCTGGCGCCTGCGCCGCCTGCCCGTGCTGCGTCGCCCGGTAATGGCCGGCATGCTCGCCGGTGTCGCCGCATGGGGCATCGCGCAGGGCACGCTCGCCACATTGCAGCACGGTGCGCCGCCGCTTGCCGCGTTGCAGCTCGAAGCGCTCGATGCCACGCCGGTGCCGGTGCAACGTTTCGCGGGCAAGCCCGTCGTCGTGAACCTGTGGGCCACGTGGTGCCCGCCGTGTCAGCGCGAAATGCCGATCCTCGCGCAGGCGCAGCACGATCATCCGGGCATGACGGTGCTGATGGTCAACCAGGGCGAGGACGCGCAAGCAGTGCGCGCGTTCCTCGAACAGAAAGGGCTGCGGTTCGATCACGTGCTGCTCGATCGCACGCTGCACGCGATGAAAACCTACGGTTCGCGCGGGCTGCCGACGACGCTCTTCTTCGACGCGACAGGCAATCTCGTCGAATCGCACATGGGCGAGATCACCGCCGCGCGGCTGAAGGATGCCGTGGCCGACCGCTTCGGCCAGTAACGCGCGTCTCGTCCAAAGGATCGCGGCAACCGCTTCGTCACATCCGTGCCTCGACCGCGGCCAGCCGCGCCGGCAGATGTTCCAGCAGCGCATCGACGGCGGCCCGGACTTTCAGCGGAAGATGCAGCGTGTAGGGCCACACTGCCTGAATCGGAAAGATCACGCCCGGCCGATCGGGCAGCAGCTCCCGCAACGTGCCGCTGCGCAACGCGTCACGCACCAGCCAGTACGGCAACCATGCGACGCCCAGATCCGCAATGGCCGCATCCATCAGCGCGCTCAAGTCGTCGGACAGCAAACGAACGGCGGGCTGCAATTCCACGCGCTGACCGTCGACGATGACGGGCCAGCGATGTACCTGGCCGAAACGCGTATAGGCCAGCGCCTTGTGCCGTTCGAGCGCTTCATAGGTCGTGGGTTCGCCGCAGCGGCTCAGGTATGCCGGCGATGCGCAGAACGCCATCCGGTGCTCGCCCAGCGGACGCGCCACCAGTTCGCTGCTGTTCGGCAACGTGCCGACGCGAACCGCCAGGTCGAAACGCTCTTCGACCAGATCGACGGAACGATCGCTGAACGACAGGTCGAGATCGAGCTCGGGATGCGCCTTCGCCAGATCGATCAGGATCGGCGCCACACACAGATGACCGAAAAGCGTCGGCATCGACACGCGCAGGCGCCCCTTCATCTGCCATTTGCCGGTTTCCAGCAGCGCCTCGCCCGCCTGGATCTGCTCCATCGCGCGAAGGCAATGGTCGTGAAACAACGCGCCTTCGTCGGTCAGGCTCTGGCTGCGCGTCGTCCGCTGAAACAGCACGACGCCCAGCCGCTCCTCGAGGCGCGCGATGCTCTTGCCGACCGCGGACCGCGTGATGTGCAGCCTCTCCGCGGCTTCCGCAAAGCTGCTCGCTTCCGCCGCGGCGACGAACACATCGATACCCTTCAGGTTGTTTCGCATGCGATTGGGGATAAATACGCTACACAGTGCGTCGATCTTATCGCTTTTGGAGATAAAA
This sequence comes from Burkholderia sp. AU27893, assembly GCF_002223205.1. Taxonomy (NCBI): domain Bacteria; kingdom Pseudomonadati; phylum Pseudomonadota; class Betaproteobacteria; order Burkholderiales; family Burkholderiaceae; genus Burkholderia; species Burkholderia sp. AU27893. The sequence continues at coordinate 2,559,192 of NZ_NKFD01000004.1, forward strand.
GGTGGCTGATAGGATCGGTTCCAGTCCTCACCTTCCCAACGGAGCACTTCGCATGGCACGCATCCTCGTCCTTAAATCGAGCATCAACGGCAGCCAGTCGCAAACCGGTGCGCTGATCGACACGTTCCTGGCCGAGCGCCAGGCCAACGGCCATGCCGACGACGTGATCGTGCGCCATCTCGTCGACGCCGAGCTGCCGATGCTCGACAGCGAGCTGTTTCATGCGCTGCGCGGCGCGGCCAACCCGAGCGAGCGCGCGCAACGGGCGATCGTGTTGTCCGACGAGCTGATCGCCGAGCTCAAGGGCAGCGACCTGCTGCTGATCGGCGCGCCGATGTACAACCTCAACGTGCCGACCCAGTTGAAGAACTGGTTCGACCTCGTCGCGCGGGCACGCGTGACGTTCCGGTACACGGAGACCTGCCCGGTGGGGCTCGTCGAAGGCATCAGCGCGATCGTGTTCAGCTCCCGCGGCGGCGTGCACGTCGGCCAGGAAACGGATGCGGTCACGCCGTACCTGCGTGCCGTGCTCGGCCTGATGGGTATCTCGGACGTGGAATTCGTCTATGCGGAAGGGCTCGACATGAAGCCGCACGGGGTCGAGGCCGGGCTGGCGGATGCACGCCGGCAGATGGATGCGCTGCACGCGTAAGGCCAGATCGCGCGCGGCGGAAAGCGCGACGCCGAAATCAGACACGTCCGATTGGCCGTGCCGGATGCGATCCGTAAACTCCGGCGCATGATTTCCGCACTCCAGTCCACCTTCGACGCGCTGCGCGACACCGTCGCGCGTTGCACCCGGCGCCCCGCGTTCCTCCGCAACCTCGACATCGTGGTGCTCGCCCTGATCGTCGCGAGCGTGCTCGTCGTGATGGCCGACAGCGTGCACGACCTGCACGAACGGTACGGCCACGCACTCTATGCGGCCGAATGGGCGTTCACGTTGCTGTTCACGGTCGAATACGTGGTGCGATTGCTATCCGCACCGAAGCCGCTTCAGTACGCGCGCAGCTTTTTCGGGATCGTCGATCTCGTGTCGATCCTGCCCACCTATCTCGCGTTCTTCTTCCCCGGCCTGCATGCGCTGATCGACGTGCGGCTGCTCCGGCTGTTGCGCGTGTTCCGCATCCTCGGGTTGTCGATCTATCTCGAGGAAGGGCAGATGCTGATGCGGGCGCTGACCCGCGCTCGGCGCAAGATCTTCGTGTTCATCGGCGGGATGTTCGTGCTGACCGTGATTCTCGGCACCGTGATCTTTCTCGTCGAAGGGCCCGAGAACGGCATCACGAGCATTCCGGTGGGCGTGTACTGGGCGGCCGTGACGATGAGCACGACCGGCTACGGCGACCTGACGCCGCATACGCCGCTCGGCCGGCTCATCACGTCGTGCGCGATCCTGCTCGGCTACGGGATCATCGCGTTTCCCACCGGGATCATGGGTGCGGAGCTGGTGGCGTCGGCGCTGGAGCGCACGCGCAGCAACGCGCGGCCGGACGCGGGCGATGAACCGTGCTGCCCGCATTGCGGCGTCGCGCTGCCGGAGCGCGGTGCGAGCGACAGGCCGCATCCAAAATAGGCCCCGTCCTATTCAGCTTCACCTCCCCTTGTTCGAAACTGGGTTTATCGAGCGGTTCGCTCGCCACATCGCCGGTCATCACGACACGCGATGCGCACCGCGGATTCGCCGCTCGTCTTTCTGCCATTTCGATAAGGAGTTCAAATGATCATTCGATCGACCCTGGTGACGCTCGCCGCTGCCACGCTGACGACCGCCGCTTCCGCACAAGTCCTTCAGGAAAAGAACCTGCCGCTGAACCTCGCCAGCGAAATCGCGCATCAGACCGTGCAGGCCTGCTCCGCCAGCGGCTACAACGTGGCCGTGACCGTGGTCGATCGCAGCGGTCTCGCACGCGTCGTGCTGCGTGGCGACAACGCGGGGCTGCATACCGTCGACGCATCGAAGCGCAAGGCCTACACGGCGCTGTCGACGAAAACGCCGACCGGCACGCTCGCCGCGAACCTGCAGAAGAATCCGGCCGCCGCGCAGATGACGGCCATCGACGGGTTCCTGGTGCTGGGCGGCGGCGTGCCGATCAAGGCAGGCGACGAAGTGATCGGCGCGGTGGGGGTGGGCGGTGCGCCGGGCGGGCACCTCGATGAAGCCTGTGCGCAGCAGGGGATCGCGCGCGTTCAGGCGAAATTGCTGTAACTCGGTTGCGCGGATCTTGGCAAGTTGAACCCCGGGCACGCGCCATATCCCGCTAGTCGATCCACGAGGCTCGAACCAACGTCGAAGGCGCGTACGACGCTTAGACAGATGTCGAGCGAAACTCTACGGCAAAGCGATCCGCCAACGCGGCGAGGCGTCGGTCCAACGTCCAGAAGTGCGCCCCAGGCGTAATCAGTGTCGACGCCAACAAAGTCAAATCTACGAGGCCACATCCCATGCCGTATAGCCGCTCGCGCTCCACGAATGCCATAACCTCCTGCATGCTGGCTTGATTGCACTCCTGAAGCAGCCCAAGGTCGTTGAGTGTTCGCAACCGCGGCGCCGGCGGCGTCCCGCACGAAAGTTCGCCTAGCACCATCGGATGCATCAATACGGCATCGAGCGCGAGCAATCCGAGCAGCGTTTGATTTCTGTTGCGAAAGTGATCGACCCAGACAGACGTGTCAATCAACACATTCATTGCGATTCCGGCTCTTGGCGCCGCCGCGGAATATCGGCCATGTCAGACATAGTCCCGCCCAGCGCTGCCAGACGCTTGGCGGCCTGGACACGTACAAACGTCTTGATTGCCTCCCGGAACAGGTCCGCCTTGTCCATTCCTGGCTCAGCCATTTGCAGTGCCTTCGTATAGAGATCGTCGTCGATCGTCACTGTAGTTCGCATGATTCACCCGTCATCAATATTGATGCAATATTGCCTCAATATTAGCACCAACCGCTCACGCAAGCAGACGAAAACCCTCGTCCACCGAGAAATGGATATATCGCTACACAATCACTCCTGCCCTTGTCACCCCGCCTGCCCGCCCAGCGTCTGTGCGAACGCCGCCAGCCCCGTCAGCATGATCTGCACATCCACGTAGAGCAGCAGGAACGCCGACACCCGCATCGCCACTTTCGTCCCCTCGCTGCCGAGATAGCGCGCAAGCGTCGTCGCGCGGCGATAGATCTGCCAGATCGCGAACGCGACCAGCGCCGCGACCGCGACCGACACCACCCCCGACGCCAGATAGTCGGCAACCGTGCGCGCACGGTTCGCATGCAGCGCGATGCCCGCCGCGATCGAGCCGGGGCCGATCGTCAGCGGCACCGTGAGCGGGAAAAATGCCCGCGCCATCAGCTTCGGCAGATCGTCGCCATGCACGGCGCTGTCGCCGCCCGGCACGTCGGGCGCGTGGGGTGAACGCACCACGTGTCGGCAGCAACGTAGCGGCACCGACGTACCCCGGCGCAGCGACGGTCGCGCTTTTCGCATCGGCATCGGCGGTCGATGCGACGCCGGTGACGATCCGCGTCAGCAATTCGGGAATCGGGACGACACCCGACCAGCTCGCGCACATATTCGAACCCTTCGCGCAAGCCGACAGGTCGATCGCGCGACGATTCGGCGGCACCGGCATCGGGCTGGCGCTGAGCCACAAGCTCGTCGAATCGCTGGGCGGCAACATTGTGGTGGACAGCGTGCCGGGCGTCGGCTCGACGTTCGTCATTACGCTGCCGCTGCCGCTCGGTCACCGTCCGGGCGCCGCGTGCGCCGATGCGAACGCAGATGCCCCCAATGCCCGCGTGCTGTTCGTCGACGCCAACCCGGTGAACCGTTCGCTGATCCACGACCAGCTCGACGTCCTAGGCTATCCGGCCGATGTCGCGTCGAGCGTCGCGGCGGCGCTCGACCTCGCCGATCGACATGACTATGCGCTCGTGATGACCGACCTCAACATGCCGGGGCTCGACGGCTATGCGTTTGCGCGGGTGTTGCGTGAGCGCGGCCGATTCTCGCGGTGACGGGCCATGCCGAGCCGGATGAATTGCGTTTCGCGCGTGAAGCGGGGATCGACGAGATTGTCGCGAAACCGACGTCGTTGAAGTCCCTGGAGCTGGCGATCACGAAGCACACGGGTCCATCACAGGCGCCGCATTCCTCACCGCCATCGCGCCGGTATGGGCCGCTGCCTCATGATCTGCACAAGGTGCTTCCCGACACCGCGTACCGGTCGAATGGCGCAATCGCACGGGCGCTCCAGGACGGTGACTTGAAGGCTGCCCGAGCGGAGATTCACAGCATGCGCGGCGCTTTCGCGACGATCGGCGAACACGATATCGCCGGTCTGTGCGCATCGATTGAAGCGTTGGCACTGGCGGGCGACGCCGCGGCGTTCGCATGTGAGTTCGAGCGATATCGGCGCGATGCGAACGAGATCCTCGTGCGACGTGCGGCTGGCGAGTCGCGACAGTCGGCTGACACGTTTTCTGACATATCGGCGATGAAATGACGAAGCGGTTCGCCGGCACAACTGCCCCGGAATCGTTGGGCTTCAGGCGTGCAAGACATCGGCCGAATGGCCCATGTCGATAAAACCGTACAAGACCGATATCAGCCAGCATTCAATCTCGGTAGAGTGGTTACACGTTCTCGCGTGGAAAGTTCATTCATTTCGACATGCCAATCATGTAGCGGAATGCCGATCGAAATCCACTGCGTCAACGAGCGCGGCCCGCAGGTGACAACAACACCTGCGGGCCGCTGACCACAACCGACTCAACCAAGGAGTTGACCATGGCTGGCGCGAATCATAACGCACCGACGTGTTTCCGCGATTGTTTTTTCTCCCCGCAATCGTCCTCTCAATCTGGCCGCCTCGTCCCGCACATCAGGCTGACCGACATGGCGCCGCCTGTCATGTATCTGTGGACGAAATTGTCCGGCCGGTGGATCGAAGCGGCGGGTTTCGATCCGGAGCAACGCTTGCAGATCGAGGTATCGCACAAGCGGCTGGTGATTACCCCGATCGACGATGCGGGCAGCGATTGTCGCGTAACGCACGAACGCCCCGATGGCGATCCCGCGACGGGGCAGCAACTGGAATCGGTGATGGCAGGAGAAGCACAATGAATCACGACGCCCCGAACCAATACACCGACGGTGTGCCGGCCGATTTCGACTTCTACGACGTCGGAGAACTGGCGGCCAAGTCCACGCTCGTGCTGAAGCTCAATGCGCTGATCGCGTCCCGCGGCCTGAGTGAGGAAGAGGCTGCTGCGCTGGCCGAGATGACCCGGCCGGTGGTCACCCCCGAGCAGCGCGACAGGCTTCGGAACGTTTCGCTGGAAACGCTGATGGTGACGCTCGCCTCGCTCGGCCAGCATGTGGAAATCGTAGTGCGGCCCGCGACGGAATCGGGGCCGGTGGGAATCACGGTTTCGGTCTGACGGTTGGTGAAGTAGACGGAAAGTCGTGTGTGCGGTGGCCGGTTCCGGCCGCCGCCATAACAGTTTCGGCACCACATTCTTTGGATAGGTCAGTGATGAATCGCGACGAATGTCCTCAGTGCACCGACAACGTGCTTGTCGACCTGGATTTCGATGATGCCCAGGCACTGACGGCCAAGGCCGCACTCGCCCTCAAGCTCAACGAACTGATCGACTCGCGCGGCCTGACTCAAATCGAGACGACATCCATCATCAGCATGACGCAACCGAAGGTGTCCCAAGTACGTCGCTACCAACTCCGGAACATTTCTCTGGAGCGGCTGATGCAAGCGCTGGTCTCGCTGGGCCAGCATGTGGAAATCGTGGTGCAGCCTGCAAGCCGCTCGTGTTCGGCTGCTATCACTGTCGCAGCGTGACCAAGACCCCGTCCTGGAAAGGAAGTGTTTAGTACCGGAATATCCTCGGCGCTCGCATAGGGCAGCGTTAGGAGTAGCGCCATTAATGGATAGCATGACTGCGACCGGGCCCAACGGTCGCCGCCGAAGCCCCTCCGATACCACACGTATTCAATTTAACGTGAACGATCGTTACAACCAATCGGACCAGGCTGATTCTGCAACGCTCACCCTCCCGAACCAATCGATCCTCCGCGAGCTTGCGCGCGCAGCGCGCGTGTTGCCCACGGAATCTGATCGTCTCGCCAGCCTGCGTGACACCTTCCAGCTCGCGGTCGAATTGTTCGAATGCGAAGTGCTGGCCGCCCAATGGATAGAGTTGCCACACACTGAGCTTGCCGGGCAGAAACCGCTTGAATGTTTGGATACGGATCAGGGTCACGACCGCATACGGACGCTTCTGATACGAGCCATTCACGGAGTCTGCGCATAACCCGCATCAGACTCACATCTGCTCGAACAGACCGAGCGGGGAATTCCACGTGAACGAAAGGCGGTCTGCCATCCTGTCTGACGGACGTCGCCAGACACACCAGGCAGCCCTTCACACACCACCAACTTACTGCTGAATCGTCGCCTGCGCCGCCAGCTTCTCGACCAGCGCAACCATCGCCCGCTGATCCGCCTGCGCTTCGAGCTGCTGGCGCAGCACGTTCTTCGCCGCGTCGATCGTGCGCGCGGCGAGGTCGTCCGTGTTCATGCGGATGCGCCCGTCGGCATCGCGCGCAGGTTCTTCGTCACAGCATCGAACATCGCCTGTCCTCTCGATCGAATTGAGGCCGAACGTCCCGGCCCCGAATGTCTCGCATTAAAAACGCAGACGACCTCGATCTCCATCAGACGGGTCTTACATCGCCCCCGCGATACGCCCGAATCAGACTCGGCCTACGCGGACACGTCCAACGGCTTTCCGGCGACGTTCGTACGAGTTACGTACTAGTCAAAATATGAAATGACTTGGTTTAGGACTTGTCCGATTCAATTGCCGACGGTACCTGCATAAAGTGGAGTGCATCACGGCACCGGGCCTTCCGCCACGACCGGAACGACAGCCCGCGACGCCATCCGGCGCCATGCTTCGCATCGCGAAGTGTTGCCGGCCCTCCCCGATTCACGATGCAGCCGATCGCCGCCCGATGCGCGAACGGCTTCCCGGAGAGAACTCACATGCAGATCACCCCGCACGACATACCCACGCTTGCCGACATCCCCCGACTTCCGCTCGATTTCGCCGATCCGACGCAAACCGCTCCGATCGAAGCGAAGGCCGCGCCCGGCATGCTCGACGAATCCGTCGCCGCCGCCACGCAAACGCTGATCGAGCGCGGCGATCTCGCGCGCGCCGCCGAGCTCGCGGTCATGCACTGGCAACAGCATCCGGCATCGCCTGCGGCGGCATTCAATTGCGGTTATGCGCTTCAGATGGCCGGACGTCACGCCGAAGCGATCGTCCCGTATCGCAAGACGCTCGCGCTCGCCCCCGCGTGGCCGTCGCTGAAGAACAATCTCGCGCTCGCGATCCGGCTGTCGGGCGACGATCCCGACCTGGAACACGCATTCATCGAAGGTGCGCTCGACGACGATCCGAACCACGCGCAGGCGTGGACCAACGCGGTCATCACGCGCATCAACCGCTTCGACCTGGACGGCGCGCTGCGCGCGGCCACCCGTGCCGTGGCGCTTGCGCCGGACAGCGCGCTCGCGGCCAACAATGCGGCCACCGCGCTCAAGGAAGCGCAACGATGGGACGAAGCCGAGCAGTACGCGCAGAGCGCGTGCGAGCTAGATCCGAGCGACCCGACGCACCGCCACAACCTGTCGCTGCTACGGCTCGCGCGCGGCGACTTCGCATCGGGATGGGCTGACTACGAGGCGCGCTGGCACGGTGCAGCGGAACTGCGTGGCACGCTGCCCGGGTTTGCTCGGCCGCGCTGGTGCGGCGAATCGCTTGCCGGAAAGACGCTGCTCGTCTGGGGCGAACAAGGCATCGGTGACGTACTGCAGTTCAGCCGCTATGTGCCGCTGCTCGCGGAGCGCGTGCATCGCGAAGGCGGGCGGCTCGTGTGGAATGCGTTTCCGCAGATGGGCGCGCTGATCGAGCGCAGCCTCGGCGATCACGCCGACGTGTTCGATACCCGCACCCGCGTCGAGCACCTGCCTCACTTCGACTACGAACTGCCGTTGATGAGCATTCCGTGGATGCTCGGCCTCGACGCGGACACCCTCTTCACGTCGGTGCCGTACCTCCATGCTGACGCCGGCGCCACCGACGCGTGGCGCCACGCGTTGTCCGGCGAGAAGCGGCTGAAGGTCGGCCTTGCGTGGACAGGCAGCCTCGACCATCAACGCAACCGCTTCCGCCGCGTCGGGCTCGAACGCTACGCCGATGCATTCGCCGGCCTGCAGAAGGACGTCGCGTTCTATTCGCTGCAACCGGGCGCGCAGCATGACGTCGAAGCCGCGAAAGCGGCCGGGTTCGACGTGACCGACATGACGCGCGAATGGAAGACGCTCGACGACACCGCCGCGTTCGTCGGTGCGCTCGACCTGGTGATCACCGTCTGCACGTCGGTCGCGCACCTGAGCGGTGCGCTGGGCCAGTCGACCTGGGTGCTGCTCGATGCGAACCCGCATTGGGTCTGGCAGCATGACCGGCGTGACAGCGCGTTCTATCCGGGTGCGGCGCTTTACCGCCAGCGGACGTTCGCCGACTGGCAGCCCGTGCTCGACGAGGTGACGGCGGATCTTCGGGGTCTCGCCGGCTGACAGGCGAGCGCCGGTGTACGCTGCAACCGCCTCACCGCCTGATCGCCGGACATCGCGCGTGCACTCGCGATCAAACGGTTTCTTTCCTGCGCGGCCAATCTACGGTCGATGCGCGATGTGGCCGCGTGACGCGCCGCTCAGGGCCTCGACAACACCAGCACGCGCCCACCCACCCGATGCAGCTTGAGCCAGCCCATGTCGGCGGTAAAACGCAGCTGCTGCAAGTTGAAATCGAACGTGGCCCGCTCGGCCGCCTTGATCACGGCATCGGCGATCCAGCGAATCAGCACCTTGCCCTCTTCGGTGGTCTGATGGCCGGTCTGGCCGCCGCAGAAATGGCGATTCCCGGCGTTGACCTGCATCTGCAACTGCATCCAGTGACCCGGCAGGCCCGGCAAGGTCCGGAACAGGTCGGCCACGCGCTGCGTCGTCAGGCTGCGCGCCCACAGGGCGCTGTCGCCATCCGGCCGCTCCAGGTCGTGGCGATCCGCGGCCTGGGCCTGGCCCTTGATGCCGCCTTTCAGGGAATCGGGTTTCGTCATGATGCTTTCCTCGCGATGGGCCCTGCAGCGGGCCGGTTGAATGGACAAGGACTTCGGAGCACGGGCGGACGGAACCACAGAGGGGTTCGACGTCGACACTAGGCCGCCACACACGACAGGCCGGCGACACGCGCCAGCCTGACTGGGCGGATCGGTCCGCACCTTGATCGATGTCGGGCGGGGGCCCCGCCCGAGCCGCTTGAACGATACGCGCATTGCCGGAATTCGACGCCTGTCAGCTATGTCAGGCTTCAATATCCGGCGTCTGTCCCCATCACGCTTTCTTCTTCCCCTTCAACACGAACGCCGCCGCCGTACACGCCACCATCGCGACACCCGCGATCAGGAACGTGTCACTGTATGCCATCAGCAGCGCCTCGCGCATCACGCGCTGGTTCACGAGCGCGAGCGCCAGCTCGTGCACGCCACCGGTCGACGCCCCCGGCAACGCATCGGCACGCGGCACATGCACGCGCGACAGCAGCCGCGCCAGCATCGCCATGCGTTCCTGAAACGCCTCCGAGAACGGCGAGACAGCCTCGCCGATCCGCATCGCATGCAGCTTCTGCCGCTCGACGACGATCTGGCTCGCCACCGCAATGCCGATCGCGCCGCCGACGTTGCGCACCATGTTGAACACGCCGGACGCCGAGCCGAGCTGCGCCTTCTCGATCCCGTCGACGGCCATCACCGACAGCGCGATCACGACGAGCGACTGCCCGATCCCGCGCACGACGAGCGACGGCACGATCACGTTCGACGCGGCGTCGGCGGTCAGGTGGATGTTCATCAGGCAGCCGGCCGCGACGAGCGCGAAGCCGAGCACGATCGTCGCGCGCGGGCTCGTGCGGCGCATCAGCGGCGGCGTCAGGAACGACATCACGAACTGCACGAGCCCGTACGGGATCATCGCGAGGCCGATGTCGCGCGCGCTGTAGCCGTGCAGCTCGGCGAAGTAGTTCGGCACGAGAAACACGACGCCGAACACCACCGCGCCGAACAGGAACTGCATCAGGCTCGCGATCCCGAAGTTGTAGCGGCCGAGCAGCCGCAGGTTGATGAACGGCTCCTTGCGCCGCAGCTCGATCGCGACGTACGCGACGAGCCCCGCCGCCGCGACGATCGACAGCTCGACGATCAGGTCGGACGCGAACCAGTCCTTGCGCCCGCCCTCCTCCAGCACGATCTGCAGCGCGCTCAGGCCGAGCGCCATCGTCGCGATCCCGAACCAGTCGGCCTGGCGCAGCTTCGACAACTGCACGGGTACCGGGCGGATCGCCCATGCAATCGCCGCAATCAGCGCGATGGCGGGCGGAATCTGCAGATAGAAGATCCAGCGCCACGAATACATGTCGGTGAGCCAGCCGCCGAGCGACGGCCCGGCCGCCTGCGCGACGTTGTTCGCAACCGCGAACAGCGCCATGCCGAGCGGATGCTTCGACGGCGGCAGCTCGGTGACGATCAACTGGAACGACAGTGGAATCAGCACGCCGCCGAACGCGCCCTGCAGCGCGCGCGCGACGATCATCGACGAGATGGTCGGCGCGACCGAGCACGCGATCGAAAACGCAAGAAACCCCGTTGCGCCGACGAGCAGCACGCGGCGCGCGGAGAACACCTGCACGAGCCAGCCGGTGAGCGGAATCACGACGATCTCGGCTACGAGGTACGCGGTCGAGATCCACGAGCCTTCCTCGAAGCTCGCGCCCAGCGAACCGCGGATGTCGGGCAGCGACGCGTTCGTCACGTGCACGTTCATCCCCGCCATGAAGCAGCCGAACACGCCGCCGAGCACCGCGACCCACGCGCGCAGCGAGACGGCTTCGTCGTGCGCGGCCTGCGCAGCCTGCCCGGTTGCGGCGGTCACGATCCGGCTCCCGGCGCGCCGCGCGTATCGACACGCGCGATCACCGACATACCGGGCCGCAGCACGAGGCCCGACGGCGGCGCATCGAGGCGGATCTTCACCGGCACGCGCTGCACGATCTTCGTGAAGTTGCCGGTCGCGTTGTCGGGCGGCAGCAGCGCGAATTCGGCACCCGAGCCCGGTGCGAGCCCGAGCACGCGGCCGTGCAGCGTGCGGCCCGAGTAGGTATCGACGTCGATCTCGACCGGCTGCCCGTCATGCATCGCGCCGAGCTGCGTCTCCTTGAAGTTCGCGACGACGTACACGTCGCGCAGCGGCACGACCGCGAGCAGCGGCATCCCGACCTCGACGCACTGGCCCGCGCGCACCGCACGCTGGCCGATCGTGCCGTCGCGGGTCGCGCGGATCACCGTATGCTCGAGATCCAGCTGCGCGAGCGCGAGCTTCGCGCGGGACGCCGCGAGCCGTGCACGCGCCTGCTCGATCGCGGCCGTGCTTTGCGCGCGGCGGCGGCGCAGCACCGTCTGCTGGTCGTCCTGCGCGCGCACGGCCGCACTCGCGCGGGCCAGTTCCGCGCGCGCCTTCAGCGCATCGGCGTGCGCCTGTTCCCAGCGCTGCCCGCTGGCAGCCGATTCGGCAAGCAGTTGCCGGTAGCGCACCGCATCGGCATCGCGCCGCGCGGCTTCGGCATGCGCGGCCGCCGCATCGGCCTGCGCCTGCTCGATCACGCTGCGCTGCTGGCCGACCTGCGCGTCGAGCGTCGCGGCGGCGGCTTCCTCGGCCTGCAGCGTTGCATCGGCCGCGGCGACGGCCGCCTGCGCATCGTCGAGCTTCGCGCGATAGTCGCGATCGTCGAGCGTGACGAGCACGTCGCCACGCTTCACGGGCTGGTTGTCGTCGACCGCCACGCGTGCGACATAGCCGGCCACGCGCGGGCTGACGGTCACGATATCGGCGCGCACGTACGCATCGTCGGTGTGCTCGATGAAGCGGCCGACCGTCCACCAGCGCCAGCCGAACCCGGCCAGCACGATGACGGTGATGAAGGCGCCGGCGGCAATCCAGTGACGCCGCGCGAAACGGGCGGATTTCTCGGGTACGGCTGTGGTGCTCATGATCGGAATCGGAATGGTTGTGTGCGTGCGGATGACGTGCGGATTCACGAACGGCCGGCTAAGGCTGCCAGCCGCCCCCCAGTGCCTTGAAGACGGCCACCTGATCGAGCGCGACCTGCTGCGTCGACGCGGCCAGCGCGGCATCGATCGCGACGAGGCTGCGCTGCGCGTCGAGCACGCCGAGAAAATCCAGCGCGCCCGCGTCGTAGTTCAGTTCGGCGAGCCGGTAAGCGCGTGCGTGCTCGGCTCGCGCGATGTCGAGCGCGGCCTTGTGGCGCCACTCCGCGCCATAGCGGGCGAGCGCCTGCTCGGTTTCCTTCAGCGCGCGCAGCACCTGCGCATCGAACGACGCGCGCGCGGCAGCATCGTCCGCGCGGGCCTGCGCGAGCTGGGCGCGGCTCGCCGCGAGATTCGGAAAGCGCCACGTAATCAGCGGCCCGACGCCCCACGCGATCGCGTACTTGTCGCCGAGCGACGACGGATCGCCGGTCGTCGACAGCCAGTTCACCGACCCGCCGAGCACGATCGACGGGTACAGCTCGGCCGTCGCGACACCGATCCGCGCGTTCGACGCAGCGAGCCGGCGCTCGCTTTCGCGCAGGTCGGGCCGGCGCCGGAGCAGCGCGGCACCGTCGCCGACCGGAAACGGTCGCGCCAGCGCCGGCGTCGCGTGGCAGCGCGCGGCCGCGTCGGGAATCGCACCGGGTGCGTGCCCGGTCAGCACGGCGAGTTCATACAACGCGGCGCGGCGTGCGCCTGCCAGCGCCGGCAGTTCGGCGCGCGTATCGTCGGCAAATGCACGCGAGCGCGCGACTTCGAGATCGGACACGAGACCGTGCGCACGTTGCCGTGCAGTCAGCGCGGCGAGGCGGTCGGCAATCGCGACCGAACGCTCGGCCACGTCGATCCGCTCGCCATACGCACATGCCTGCGCATAGGCGGCCGTCGTCTCGGCGGCCACCGCGACGCGCATCGCATCCGACGCCGCCTGCACGGCCTCCGAATCGGCACGCGCGGCATCGACGAGATGGCCGACACGCCCCCACAGATCGACTTCCCACGACACCGCGAACGACGGCGAGTAACCCCAGCGCGTCCGCGCATCGGTGCCCTTCGCGCTCGCGACGATCTGGTCGGGCGCGTGCTTGCCGTAGTCGACGCCGAAGCCGGCCGTCGTATCGGGCAACCGCGCGGCGCCCGCTTCGTCGAGCACGGCCCGCGCCCGCGCGACACGTGCCGCGGCCACCGCGAGATCACGGTTCTGCGCGAGCGCTTCGCGCACGAGTGCGTCGAGCGCCGGATCGTCGAACAGCTGCCACCAGCGATCGGGCAACGCGCCGCCGGACACGACGGGGGCATCGCCCGCCGCGTCGAACGGCGCCGTGCGCGCCGCATCGGCCGCGGGCGGACGATACGGATCGCCGACCGAACAGGCGGCAAGCGTCGCGGCGCTCAGCGCAATGGCAACGGACAAACGGAAGGAAACCGGAGGAAATGACGAGGCGCGCATCGTGCAAGGGCTGTCGAACAAACGATGGGCTTATGGTAATTTCGACCCATTCGGTCGATCTCGCGCGCAAAGCGCATTCGTCGTCGAGAAAAGGACACGTGGATCAATTTTTCAGTGCGCTCGAGCGCAAGGACAAGCACAAGCAGATCGCCGTCGTCGCGTCCGACGCGGCGGCCGGCAGCGCGTATCCACCGCATTCGCATCGACATGGCCAGTTGATTCACGCGATTTCCGGCGTGATGATCGTGCATGCGGATGCCGGCAGTTGGGTCGTGCCGACGGGGCGCGCGGTCTGGGTGCCGGGCGGCACCCGGCACGAGATCCGGATGGCCGGCGACGTGCAGATGCGCACGGTGTTCGTCGCGCACGAAGTGCGGCCGAGCCTGCCGCGCGAATGCCACGTGATCGAGGTCGGCACGTTGCTGCGCGAGCTGATCGTGACCGCGAGTGACCTGCCGGCCGATTACGACCTCGCGCATCGCGCGGGCCGCGTGCTCGCGCTGATCCTCGACGAAATCGAGATCGCGCCGCCGCTGTCGCTGCATGTGCCGATGCCGCGGCATCCGGCGCTCGCCGCGCTGTGCACGCGGCTCATCAACGAACCGTCTTCGGTCGTCACGCTGCAGTCGTGGGCACGTGACGCGCACATGAACGAGCGCACGCTCGCACGCACCTTCAAGCGTGAAACGGGCATGACGCATGGTGCGTGGTGCCGTCATGCGCGGCTGCTGCTGAGCTTGCCGCGCCTCGCCGCCGGCACGCCGATCCTCGAACTCGCGCTCGAGCACGGCTACGACAGCCCCAGCGCGTTCGCGGCGATGTTCCGCAAGGCACTCGGCGTGCCGCCGAGCGAATACTTCCCGCGGCGCTGAACCGGTCTGTCCGTTTCGCGACGATCAAGCGCTGACGTGCGCGCGCGGTGCGACAGCCCGCTCGCTACAGTAGCGGCATCGCACGACACTGGCGCCACGCGCCCGCCCCGCCGATGGATCTGATTCAAAGCATGCAGGTTTTCGTCACGCTCGCCGACGCGGGGACTTTCACCGAAACCGGCAAGCGGCTCAACCTCACGACCGCGCATGTCAGCCGCACGATCGCGTCGCTCGAAGCGCATCTCGGCATCCGGCTGCTGAACCGCACGACGCGCTCGATGTGCCTGACCGAAGCCGGCGAACGCTATCTCGCGCGGGCACGCGACATCACGCTTGCCGTCGATGCGAGCGAACGCGAAGCGCGCGGTGCACGGCTGCATCCGCACGGCCGGCTACGCGCACACTGCAGCGCCAGCATCGCGAACCGTTTCGTGATTCCACTCATCACGCGCTTCCTGGCGCGCTATCCGGACGTCAGCGTCGACCTGACGCTCGCGCCGCAGGTGCCGGACCTGATCCGCGACAGCTACGACGTCGCGGTGATCGCGATGCCGAGCCTGCCGAGTTCCGATCAGGTCGCGATCGACGTCGGGCGGATCGGCAGCGTGCTGTGCGCTGCGCCCGCCTATGTCGCGCAGCACGGAATGCCGGACACGCCGCGCGCGCTTGCGCGGCATCGCTGCCTGCAACTGGTCGCGCCCGCGTACCCGCCGCGCGGATGGGCGCTGACGCGCGGGGCGGATTCTGAAACGATCGCGTTCGAGCCATCGATGACGGCCGACGTCGCAGCATCGCTCGAAATCGCGGTACGGGAAGGGGCGGGAATCGGTCTGCTGCCGGCGTTCGTCGCGGACGACGGGCTGCGGTCGGGCGCGCTGGTGCGCGTGCTGTCCGACTATCGGGCTGAAGACGTGGGCGTGTTTCTGGTGTATCCGTCGCGCAAGCATCTCGACGCTAAGACCCGCGCGTGGGTGGATTTCATGAAGGCGGAATTGCGCGCCAGGCTCGCCGGGCCGGGCGGCAGCCGCCGCGCGGATGATGATGCAGCCGCGCCGGACACCCCCGGCGCGGCCAAAGGGCCCCCGCTTACGCGACAGCCTTCACCGCCGGTTGCACGCCAAAAAACGTCGCCTGCACCGATTCGTCCGCGCGCGCATACGCGCGGTTGATGCCGCTGATCACCGCGCGGATCGACGCGGTCGTCAGGTTCGCGTCGATGCCGACGCCGAACGCGCTGCCGCGCACGCCGGTGCCGGCCAGTTCCGCAATCGCGATCGCCTTCGCATCGGCACCCTGCGACAACGCACGCTCCTCGTAGTGCTGGATCCGCAGCGGCGTACGCAACGCATGCATCAGCGCATCGAGCGGGCCGTTGCCTTCACCACGCAGCACGCGGCGCTCGCCGTGCACGTCGGCGGTCAGCACGATCGTCTCGCGGCCGTCGCGCTCGGTCAGCTCATGGCCGACATAACGCAGCGGCGCATCGCCTTCGACGTATTCCTGCTGGAACAGCGACCAGATCTGCGCGCTCGTCACTTCGAGCCCGCTGTCGTCGGTCAGGCGCTGCACGGCCGCGCTGAAGTCGACCTGCAGGCGGCGCGGCAGCGCGACGCCGTAGCTCTGCTCGAGCAGGTAAGCGATACCGCCCTTGCCCGACTGGCTGTTCACGCGAATGATCGAATCGTACGTGCGGCCGACGTCGCTCGGATCGATCGGCAAGTACGGCATTTCCCACACGGCATCGGGGCGCTGCACCGCGAAGCCCTTCTTGATCGCGTCCTGGTGCGAGCCGGAGAACGCGGTGAACACGAGATCGCCGACATACGGATGGCGCGGATGGATCGGCAACTGCGTGCATTCCTCGGCCGTGCGCGCGACTTCGTTGATCTGCGAGAAATCGAGGCCCGGATCGACACCCTGCGAGTACAGGTTCAGCGCGAGCGTGACGAGATCGACGTTACCGGTGCGCTCGCCGTTGCCGAACAGGCAGCCCTCGATCCGGTCCGCGCCGGCCATCACCGCGAGTTCGGCCGCCGCGACCGCGGTGCCGCGGTCGTTGTGCGGATGCACGGACACGATCAGCGCATCGCGGCGCGCGAGGTTGCGGTGCATCCATTCGATCTGGTCCGCGTAGAAGTTCGGCGTGCCGACTTCGACAGTGGCCGGCAGGTTCACGATCGCCTTGTGCTCCGGCGTCGGCTGCCACACTTCGAACACGGCGTCGCACACTTCCTTCGCGAAATCGAGCTCGGTCGCCGTGAAGGTTTCCGGGCTGTATTGCAGCGTGAAATGCGTGTCGGTCGCGGCGTCGGCGAAGCGCTTGATCGTGCGTGCGGCGTTCACCGCGAGCGTCTTCACGCCGTCGCGGTCGAGGCCGAACACGATCTTGCGGAATTCCGGCGCGGTCGCGTTGTACAGGTGCACGATCGCGCGCTTCGCGCCGCGCAGCGAGTCGAAGGTGCGCTCGATCAGGTCGTCGCGCGCCTGCGTGAGCACCTCGATCGTCACGTCGTCGGGAATGTGGCCGCCTTCGATCAGCTCGCGCACGAAGTTGAAGTCGGTCTCGGACGCCGACGGGAACGCAACCTCGATCTCCTTGAAACCGATCGCGACCAGCATCTTGAACATCCGCATCTTGCGCGCGGCGTCCATCGGCTCGAACAGCGACTGGTTGCCGTCGCGCAGGTCGGTGCTCATCCAGATCGGCGCCTGCGTGATCGTGCGCGTCGGCCATACGCGGTTCGGCAGGTTGACGGGCGTGAACGGTCGGTACTTCGTCGCGGGGTTCTTCAGCATCATGATGGTCGGTCCTCGGTCGATTGGTCAGGATCCCGTGGCGCGCTGGCCATCCGTCGGGATGGCAGGCTGCACGCGCAGCGGTAGAAACGGGTGAAAGCGGGTGAAAGCGGCAAGCAAACGGCACAACGGCAAAGCGGTACGGCGAACGACAGCCTTGGCGGTTGAGCGACCGGGACGGAGCGGAGCGATTCGGAAGAAGGACGAACTCAGGCGCCGGTCGACAACCGGGGCCAGGTCGGTGATGCGGGGGAAATCTGGCGCTTCAGGAAAGAAGCAGATGGAAAGCGCGCAGCCGCAGACCCAGCCCGGAGAAACGGGCTAGTAGTCGTAGCGAGAAGAGGGACTGGGCGGCTTGCATGGCCGAAATCAAATCACAGGGCGATGGGGGCTGTCAACGGGCTGGGTGCAAATGGCGTGGAATTCGGTCGCTCAGAATCAGTCCTGTCCGATAGGCGGCGCGCCGCCGCGTCGATATGCTTCATGGGTGCGGCGCCGGTGAGGGCCCTGTTCACGTTCGGAGTGATTTGGTCTACGTACTTCGCCGGTTGCCGCACCCCCTCCTGTTGCAAACAATCGGGTTTCGGTGTGGGCGTTCGGTGGTGGCCGGTGGGCGCGGCCACGACCGAGATGCTGATGTTGAAACCAACGCTGCCATATGCGAACGCCGAGCGTCCGCGCCGAAGCCCGATTGCCCCCGCCTCCCCCGCCCGCTCCACCTGCGCAACCGCGCATCGTTCAGAAAATCAATACGCCCGCCGATATAGTTTCTCGAATATATCGAAATACCTTCCATTAAACACATTTTATTAAATCGATTAACCGTCATTTTCGATTGACTGAATAATCGCCATTCCCCGTCGATTATTTTCTTATTTATTTTTCGGCATGCTCGGTACGTCGCATTTCAAACGGCAAACGTTTGTGCGACACAGCTGGAAGCCTTATCCATCATTCCTCAGGAGGAAAGCATGGCCGATTCTCAAACGTCATCCAATCGCGCCGGCGAGTTTTCGATTCCGCCGAATACCGATTTCCGCGCGATTTTCTTCGCGAATGCCGCCGAGCAGCAGCACATCAAGCTGTTTATCGGCGACAGCAAGGAACCCGCCGCGTATCACAAGCTGACGACGCGCGACGGCACGCGTGAAGCGACGCTGAATTCCGGCAACGGCAAGATCCGCTTCGAAGTGTCGGTGAACGGCAAGCCGTCGGCCACCGACGCGCGCCTCGCGCCGATCAACGGCAAGAAATCGGACGGCTCGCCGTACACGGTCAACTTCGGAATCGTCGTGTCGGAAGACGGCCACGACAGCGACTACAACGACGGCATCGTCGTGCTCCAGTGGCCGATCGGCTGAGCTGACGCGCACCCGATGCGCACCCGACGCGCATCTGACGCCCCCCCCGCCGGCCGCCTCCGGGCCGGCCGGCGGTTGCGCGCCGCCTTCCGCGGCACCGCCCCCTTTTTGCACCGAAACCCGCCCAACCAACGGAGACATTCATGCCCCTCCTTTCGGCTTCGATCGTCAGCGCCCCCGTGGCGACCTCCGAAACCTACGTCGACATCCCGGGCCTGTACATCGACATCGCCAAGGCAGAGATTCGAGACGGGAAACTGCAGGTCATCCTCAACGTGCCGACGCCTTATGCGACCGGCAACAACTTCCCCGGCATCTATTTCGCGATCGCGACCAACAAGGGCGTCGTCGCGGACGGCTGCTTCACCTATTCGTCGAAAGTGCCCGAAGCCACCGGGCGCATGCCGTTCACACTCGTCGCGACGATCGACGTCGGCACCGGCGTCACGTTCGTGAAGGGCCAGTGGAAAAGCGTGCGCGGCAGCGCGATGCACATCGATTCGTACGCGAGCCTGTCCGCGATCGGCGATACCGCCGCGCAATCGTCGTCGCCTGGCGGCGGAAGCGGCGGCGGTGAAACCGGCGCGGGTGGCAACCCGGGCAGCGCGGATGGCTCGGGTGGCACGGGTAGCGGCACGATCGGCGGCGGCGGCGAGCGCGACGGCACGTTCAACCTGCCGCCGAACATCAAGTTCGGCGTCACCGCGCTCACCAACGCGGCGAACGACCAGACGATCGACATCTACATCGACGACAACCCGAAACCGGCCGCCACGTTCAAGGGCGCCAGCGTGCAGGACCAGAACCTCGGCACCAAGGTGCTCGACTCCGGCAAGGGGCGCGTGCGCGTGATCGTGATGGCGAACGGCAAGCCGTCGCGGCTCGGCTCACGGCAGGTCGACATTTTCAAGAAGTCGTACTTCGGGATCGTCGGCTCGGAAGACGGCGCCGACGACGACTACAACGACGGCATCGTGTTCCTGAACTGGCCGCTCGGTTAAGCAGCATCACGTAGCAATCCCTCATCGCCACGCCGCCCGGCGTGGCGATCCGCGTGGACGCCCCTGCCTGCCCCCGCCCCGCAAGAACGATCAAACGCCCCCGCCGCCGATACCATATAGTCCGCCCGACACGCTCATTGGAAAGCCATGAATCCGGTAGGACAAGCACTCTGGTTTATCGAAACTAAACTGGACCGCGAACTGACGCTCGACAGGATCTCCGCCAATTGCGACATGTCGCGCTTCGGCTTCTCGCGCCTGTTCTCGATGAACACCGGCTGGCCGGTGATGCGCTATGTGCGGGCGAGGCGGCTGACGCGTGCGGCACGCACGCTGGCGCAAGGCGCGCCGGACATCCTGCAAGTGGCGCTCGATGCTGGTTATGGCTCCCATGAGGCGTTCACGCGCGCCTTCCGCGATTGCTTCGGCATCACGCCCGAAGACGTGCGGGCACGGCGCACCCTTGACGGGTTGTCTCTAGTGGAGCCGCTTCGCATGAAAGAACTGAAGATCATCGACGTCGTACCGTCACGCTTCGAAACCACCGGCAAGCGGCTGATCGCCGGCATGAGCGACCGCTACACCTTCGAAACCAACGAAGGCATTCCGGCGCTGTGGCAAGCGTTCATCCCATACATCGGTACCCTTCTAGGCCAGGTCGACGACGTGACCTACGGCGTGTGCTGCAACCCCGATGCGGATGGCAGCTTCGAATACATCGCGGGCGTGGAAGTGACGAGCCGCGACCGGTTGCCCACGCCCTTTCGCTGGATCGAACTCGAACCGCAGCGGTATGCGGTCTTCGAACACGTCGGGCATATCTCCACGCTGCACCAGACGTTCTACAGCATCTGGAACGGCTGGCTGCCTACGTCAGGATTCAAGGCGGTCGACGCGCCCGAGTTCGAGCGCTACAGCGCGGACTACGATCCGGTGACGGGCGCCGGCGTGCTGGAAATCTGGTTGCCTGTCGAACCTGCTGCGTAAGCGGTTTGCCTTGATCGGCCGCGGCGTGGCTCGCCACGGCCGGCGGCACCGCGCGAACCGTCAACCGGCGCGCGATCCGGCAGGCTCCGACATCGCCACCGGCTGCGACCACCCGGCCGACGCCAGTCGCGTGCGTGCATCGAGTACCACGCGATTGAACGCGACGCGCCGTTCGCCGTTGAGCTTCGCTGCCTTGCCCGCCTGCACCAGCGCGACCGGGTCGACGAGACGGGCATGCCGCCGGATCTCGAAGTGCAGATGCGGCCCCGTGGCCGTACCCGTGCTGCCGACCGCGCCGACACGCTGGCCGCGCGCAACCCGCATGCCGGTTCGCAGCGTCGGCTCGAATGCCGACAGGTGTGCGTAGTACGACGCATAGCCGCCGTCATGACGAATCACCACGTACTTGCCGTAGCCGCGCGGCTCGGTGCCGATGAACGAGACGACGCCGCGCTCCGACGCGTGAACCGCGCGCCCGGCCGGCGCCGCGAGATCGACGCCGGAATGCACGTGACGTGCGCCGGTGACCGGATGCACGCGCGTACCGAAATGCGAGCTGATCCGGTTTGCGCTGACCGGCATCGCAAACCGCGCGCCGGCGACGGGTATGCCGTCGAGGTCGTAATAGGCGCCCGGCGAGCCGGCATCGGGCGCAAACCACACGGCCGCGACGTGCTGGCCGTGCAAGCGAAGCTCGAGCGCCGTCACGCGCACGCCGCCCGGCAGTTTGGCCTCGTTGTCCGGTTCGTAGGCGACGCGGAACGTGTCGCCAAGCGCACCGTGCTGTTTCAGGTCGATGCGATCGGCGAGCAGGCGGGTGATCTGCGCGGCGACGCCGGCCGGCAGATCGGCGCGCGCCAGCGACGCCTGCAGGCTGCCGACGATCGCGCCGGCCCGCGCGCCACGCACGGCTTGCTCGAACATGAACGGCTCGGCGCCGGCAAGATCGACGGGGCGCCGCTCGAACGCGGCGGGCTCGCCCGTCGCGGGCAACGCCGACGCAAGACCGTAATCGAATCGCGACGCGTACGCGCGTTCGACCGCGCCGCGCGCCGCGTCGCACAGCACGCGGTAAGCCACGCACGCACCGAAGCGCGCCACGGGGTCGTCGCGTTCGCCGGCCGTCGGCGCGGTCGACGCATGCGACCTGTAGGCAACGTCGAGCGGCGCGGCCGTCGATGAGTGCAAGCCGCCCCACGTCGTGCGCGCGGCATTGAAAAAAGGCACGTCGACAAGGTCGGCCATCACGGGCGAGAACGGCGCGGCGTCGTGCGACGCATCTGCCACCGCACCCGGTGCGTTGGCCACACAGGCCGCCGCGATGACACCGCGCAGCAGCGCGCGGCGCATCGGGAAACCTTGAACGCCGCGCTGTGCGGGTTGACCTTGTTCGCGTGCGAGACGGAAACGCAGGTCTAACCGCATGACGTCGTCACTCGCTGTCTGTCAATGAATCAGTGAAAAATCGGGAAAGAACCGGGTACCGCGGAGGAACGATCGTCGCGACCCGGCAACGTGAAAACGAGTGTATCGGCGCGATCGAATCGGCTGAATAGGACTAGTCTCATTTGACGGAAAAGCCCGTTAGTACAAAACCGAAATCTCAATTTCACGGCCGGGCAGCACGGCCATGCGGCATTCGACCCCACTCATTCGCGCGAACCATCGTGCCCCGTGTACGGTCGAACGCTGCCCGGCGCGTGAGCATGAGCCTGCCCGATGACGGCCAGCGCGCCACGCGTCACGCATCGTTTCTTCAACCCGGAATCCCGTTAATGTTTCTCGATCAACTACATCCGGAACGCTGGACGTTCCTGTGGAACGCGCTGTCCACGCTCTCCCTCAAGCTCTGCGCCGGCCTGGCGCTGCTCGTCGCCGGCTGGTGGCTGTCGAAACGCATCGGCAACTGGCTGAACCGCCTGCTCTCGAACAAGGAGCGCGTCGACGACACGCTGCGGCCGATCCTCTGCGACGTCGCCGTGTGGGGCATCCGTATCGTCGCGATCGTCGGCGCGCTGTCGCAGCTCGGCATCGAAACCGCGAGCATCGTGGCGGTGCTCGGCGCAGCCGGCCTCGCGATCGGGCTCGCGCTGCAAGGCACGATGCAGAACATCGCGGCCGGCATCATGCTTTTGCTGCTGCGGCCGTTCAAGGTGGGCGACTATATCGACGGCGGCACGGGCGTCGCGGGCACCGTCGACGAGGTCGGGCTCTTCATGACGCGGCTGACGAAGCCGGACGGCATCTGCGAATACGTGCCGAACAGCGCGCTGTGGGGCAGCGCGATCCGCAACTACACGCGCAACCCGACGCGCCGCCTCGATCTCGAAGTGGAAGTGTCGGTGCATGACGATATCGATCGCGCGCTCGACGCGCTGCGCAAGCTGGCGCTCGCCGACCCCGACGTGCTACAGGATCCGGAGCCGAACGTGATGGTGATGCGTTTCGACGACAGCACCGCGATCGCGAACGTTCGCGTGTGGACGCACACCGACAAGTTCTGGGACATGCGCTGGCGTCTGGCGCGGCAGGCTCGCAAGGCACTCGCGGACGCGAACTGCGCGTTGCCGATCCGCACGCGCGAGCTGCACATCGTGCATGACGCGGAGCGTCGCGCCGAACGCGCGCAAACGCACGCGCTGTAAACGGCGAAGGCCGCGAAGCACCGCCTGCTTCGCGGCCTTCGCGACGTCAACGCAACGTCACCGCCCCATCACATCTTCACGATATCGAGCAGCGCCTTCTTGCCGCTCCTGTACGTGAACACCGAGATCGCGCCGTGCTTCAGGTCGCCCTGCGGCGTGAAACTCGTCTCGCCGATCACGCCCTGGTAGTCGGTGGCCGGCATCGCAGCCAGCACCTTCGCCGGATCGGTCGAGTTCGCGCGCTTCATCGCGTCGACGATGATGTAGACGGCGTCGTACGAGAACGGCGCATACACCTGCATCGGCTGGTGGTAACGCGCTTCGTAGCGCTTTGCGAACGCCGCGCCGCCCGGCATCTTCTCGAGCGCGATGCCGGCCTCGGAGCACACGACGTTGTCGGACGCCGGGCCTGCGAGCTTCGGCAGGTCGGTCGAGCACACGCCGTCGCCGGCGAGGAGCTTCGCGCGCATGCCGAGCTGGCGGGCCTGCTTCGCGAGCGGCCCGCCCGTCGCGTCCATGCCGCCGTACATGATCGCGTCCGGGTTCGCGCCCTTGATCTTCGTGAGGATCGCGCGAAAGTCGATCGCCTTGTCGTTGGTCGCGTCGCGCGACACGACCTTCATCCCGGCGGCCTTCGCGGCCTTCTCGAACTCGGTCGCGAGGCCCTGGCCGTACGCGGTCGAATCGTCGACCACGGCCACCGTCTTGATGCCCAGGTTCTTCGCTGCATACATCGCGAGCGCCGGCCCCTGCTGCGCGTCGGTCGCCACCACGCGATAGGTCGTCTTGAAGCCCTGCTGCGTGTAGGTCGGGTTGGTCGCGGCCTGCGAGATCTGCACGACGCCGCCGTCGCGATATACACGCGACGCCGGAATCGACGTGCCCGAGTTGTGATGGCCGACGACGCCGACGACCTTGTCGTCGACGAGCCGCTGCGCGACCTGTGTCGCGGTGCGCGGATCGCCCGCGTCGTCCTGCGCGTCGAGCTGCAGCGTGACCTTCTTGCCGCCGATCGTCAGGCCCTTCGCATTGATTTCCTCGACCGCGAGGCGCGCACCGTTCTCGCTGTCCTTGCCGAGGTGCGCGATCGCGCCGGTCAGCGGCGCGACGTGGCCGATGCGCACCACCTCGTCCGCGTGTGCGGACAGCGCGCACGTGAGCGCCGCCGCTGCCGCGAATACCGTCATGGAATGTCGATGCATGTCTGTCTCCTGGTCAGTCTTGTGGCCCCGTTCAACGCGGGACGTGTTGTGGTTCGGATGACGAATCGGTTTCGGTCAGTGATGCAGCGTGTCCTGCACCGCGGGCCGCATCCCTGTCGGCGGCACGGCTGCGGCGCCGCGCGTTACGCGCGCCCTTCGAATCCCAGCAGCACGTTGACCGCGTTGATGCCGATCTCGTCGACCATGTAGCCGCCTTCCATCACGAACAGCGTCGGCACGTTCAGGCGCGCGAGCGCCGCGCCGACGCGCAGGTAGTCGGGCGAGCGCAGCCGGAAATGGCTGATCGGGTCGTGCTCGAAGGTATCGACGCCGAGCGACACGACGAGCGCGTCGGGCGCATGCGCGGCGATCGCGGCGGACGCGTGGTCGAGCGCCACAGAGTAGGTGTCCCATAGCGTGCCCTTCGGCAGCGGCAGGTTCAGGTTGAACCCTTCGCCCGCGCCGATGCCGCGCTCGTCCGCATAGCCGGAGAAGTACGGATACGACACCGGCGGCTCGCCGTGAATCGACGCGAACAGCACGTCCGCACGGTCGTAGAAGATGTCCTGCGTGCCGTTGCCGTGATGGAAATCGACGTCGAGCACCGCGACGCGCGCCGCGCCCTGCGCGACACAGTGCTGCGCGGCGATCGCCGCGTTGTTCAGGTAGCAATAGCCGCCCATGTACTCGCGGCCCGCGTGGTGGCCGGGCGGGCGGCACAGCGCGAACGCCGCGCGCGCCGCGCCGCTCGACAGCAGGTCGGCGCCGGTGAGCGCCGAGTTCGCGCTCGCGCTCACGGCATCCCACGTGCCGGCGTTGATCGGCGCGCCCGCATCCATCGCGTAGAAGCCGAGCTTGCCGTCGATGAACGCGGGCGGCGTCGCGGCCGCCGGCATCGCGCGCACCGGCCACACGAGCGGCAGCGCCTGGCAGGTGCGGCCCGTCGCGGCCCACTCGTCCCACGCGCCGGCGAGGAAATCGACGTAGCGGGCACTGTGCGCGGCCGCGTAGTGGGCGCGGTCGAACGGCTTCGGCGCGATCACGTCGCCGAGCCCGGCGGCACGCACCTGCGCGAGCACCGTTTCGGCGCGAAGGGGGTTTTCGAACGAATCGGTGATCGCGCCGTCCTTCAGTTCGACGCCGCGATGCAGGTGGTGATCGCTGCTGTAGACCGTGAGCATGGTTGACCGTTGCAGTGAGGGTGGCAACAGTTTATTGACGGCAACCGGCAATAGCTTTGCTTTCGACCCGCGCCTTTCGTACAATTTTGAGAAAACCGCCTACGGATGCCCGGAAATGAGCAAAAATCGCGCTTCGGTCGAACTGGATGGCGTCGACCGCGCCATGCTGCGCCTGCTGCAGGACGACGGCGCGCTGTCGAACGCGACGCTCGGCGAGAAGCTGTCGCTGAGCGTTACGCCCTGCTGGCGCCGCCGCAAGCGGCTCGAGGACGAAGGCGTGATCACCGGCTACCAGGCCAACCTCGACCGGCGCGCACTCGGCATGAACGTGTTCGCGTTCGTGCAGGTCACGTTCAACATGCATTCCGGCCAGGATTCCGATCACTTCGAGGACGTGATGCGGCGTCACGACGAAGTGACGTCCTGCCACAAGATCACCGGCGCGGCCGACTACATCCTGCAGGTCGTCGCGGCCGATCTCGACGCGTACGCGGAATTCGTCGAGCGCGTGTTGCGCAAACAGGCCGGCGTATCGTCGATCCAGTCGAGCCTCGCATTGCGCGAAGTGAAGTTCTCGTCGCGCGTGCCGGTGCCGGGCGACTGACCGTTCATGCCGTTGCTCGCCCGTGCCCCGGGCATCCGTTGTCGATCGTCATCCCATGGAGCGCTACCTGATGAAACGTCTTCTTCCGTCTGCTTCGCTGGCCGCCGCGATGGCCTGCGCGCTCGCGTTGAGCGCCTGTGCGGCGCAATCCACCGTGCCGGCCGCCGCGTCGGCACCGGCCGAGGCTGCCGCGCCGCCCGCGCCGCCGATGCCCGGCAGCGATCGCGATCCGCACGGCTGCATCCCGTCGGCCGGCTATTCGTGGTGCGAACAAACGCAGCAATGCGAGCGCCCCTGGGAACTCGCGAAGCAGAAGGGCTTCGCGAATTCGGCGCTGGCGTACGAGCAGTTCTGCCGGAACAACTTCGCGAAGTGACGCAACATGGCATGACGTGATCGGGACGCGGTGCAACGCCGCGCCCGACACCTCCGATCCCGCGCAGTTATCCCCAGCGTTCCCGCTTTCCGCGACCTTCATTCCGGAAACCCGGACACACAAAAAACCCCACAAAAACAACGGCTTTTTTCGTTTGTGACACAGCAAACGAGTTCGGTTACATTACGCGCCCCTTGCCACCCCGCCTCCGCAAAACGCGTCGCGCGCGGCCTCTTTCCACGCAAGCCTGAAGCGTCTTCCGCCCAGGCTTGCCGCAAGGGCCCGGGCGCGTTGTGCGCCACTGTGACGCAGGCGCTTGCCTGCCCGCAGGCAGCCGATCCGAAGGTGTCCTTCCCGACGGCTTCGCGTGCGCAAATGCAACGGCGTGCGGCGTCGATCCGGAATTCCGGATTCGCGTGTCCGGATCTCCGGATCCGCGTTTCACCGCGATCGACGCACGCGCCGGGCGGCTTGGCAAACCGATGCATCCAAGTTGAAAAAGGGATCTGCTGTGATCAAAACGTTACGGGTAATACTGTCGGCGCTCGCGCTGTGCGTCGCGACATCGTCCGCGCATGCCGCCGATACGAAGAAGGTCGACGTCCTGCTGGTGGGCGGCGGCATCATGAGCTCGACGCTCGGCGTCTGGCTGCACGAGCTTCAACCTGACTGGTCGATGACGATGGTCGAGCGCCTCGACGGCGTCGCGCTGGAAAGCTCGAACGGCTGGAACAACGCCGGCACCGGCCACTCAGCGCTTGCCGAGCTGAACTACACGCCGGAGAAGGCGGACGGCAAGATCGACATCTCGAAGGCGATCGAGATCAACGAGTCGTTCCAGATCTCGCGCCAGTTCTGGGCGTGGCAGGTCAAGCAGGGCGTGCTGAAGAACCCGCACTCGTTCATCAACTCGACGCCGCACATGAGCTTCGTGTGGGGCGACGACAACGTCCGCTTCCTGAAGAAGCGCTACGAAGCGCTGCAGGCGAGCCCGCTGTTCCGCGGCATGCAGTATTCGGAAGACTACGACCAGATCAAGCAGTGGGTGCCGCTGATGATGGAAGGTCGCGACCGCAACCAGAAGGTCGCGGCGACGTGGACGCCGATCGGCACCGACGTGAACTTCGGCGAGATCACGCGCCAGTTCGTCGGCTACCTGAAGACGCAGCCGAACTTCACGCTGTCGCTGTCGAGCGAAGTGCGCGAGATCTCGCGCAATGCCGACGGCACGTGGCACGTCACGTGGGTCAAGCTGCACTCGGATGAACCGGCGCAGTCGGTCGACGCGAAGTTCGTGTTCATCGGCGCGGGCGGCGGTGCGCTGCACCTGCTGCAGGCATCGGGCATCCCCGAGGCGAAGGACTACGGCGCGTTCCCGGTCGGCGGCTCGTTCCTCGTGACGGACAACCCCGACGTCGTGAAACAGCACTTGGCGAAGGCCTACGGCAAGGCGTCGGTCGGCTCGCCGCCGATGTCGGTGCCGCACCTCGACACGCGCATCATCGACGGCAAGAAGATCATCCTGTTCGGGCCGTTCGCGACGTTCTCGACCAAGTTCCTGAAGAACGGTTCGTACTTCGACCTGCTCAAGAGCACCAACACGCACAACGTCGCACCGATGATGCGCGTGGGCGTGGACGAATTCCCGCTGGTCCAGTACCTCGCCGGCCAGCTGATGCTGTCGGACGACGACCGCTTCAACGCGCTGAAGGAGTACTTCCCGAACGCGAAGAAGGAAGACTGGCGCCTGTGGCAAGCCGGCCAGCGCGTGCAGATCATCAAGCGCGACCCGGTCAAGGGTGGCGTGCTGAAGCTCGGCACCGAGATCGTCAGCTCGCAGGACGGCAGCATCGCGGGCCTGCTCGGCGCATCGCCGGGCGCGTCGACGGCCGCGCCGATCATGCTGAACCTGATGAAGAAGGTGTTCAAGGACAAGGTCGCATCGCCCGAGTGGCAGCAGAAGATCCGCCAGATCGTGCCGAGCTACGGCACGAAGCTGAACGACAGCCCGGCGAAGGTCGTCGAGGAATGGACGACCACCAGCGACGTGCTGCAACTCTCGCCGCCGCCGAAGATCGACGTCAGCACGCCGTTGCAGGCCACCGGCACCGCGCCGGCCCGCCCGGCGAAGGCGGCGGCCGACATGGCGCTGTAACGCACCGAGCGCCGCGCGACACCATTGCGCCGCCTGACACGGCCGCCCTCCGGGGCGGCCGTTTTTCTTGGCGGGTCGCGGGCGAAACCGCCCGGCGGGCCGCCCGCTTCCGCTAGAATTGCGGCACGCGCGACCCTGTCGCCGCCCGATCCATCATCCGCATCGACGCAATCCAAGCGACGCCCGGTGCGGCCCGCGCCCAAGCCGCGCGAGCGCCGCCCGCCGTTGCCGCGCCCGCCCGGGCGCGCCATCAACCGAATTCAGCTGGAGAAAGACCGTGTTTACCTGCCGAAACCAGAGCTGCGGCACGCCGTGGGAGCAGTCCGACGTCGTCATCAAGGACGAAGGCCAGGGGCTGCTGTTCCGCTGCCCGCTGTGCGGCGCGCGCAACTACCTCGAACGCTTCGAAGACGACGAAGGCAAGGTCGTCTACGAGCAGATGGAAGGCCGTCCTTACCTCGGAGACCTGGAATGACCCAGCCGACCGCCACGCCGTTCAGCGCGCTGTCGTTGACGCCCGCCACGCTCGCCAACCTCGCGCAGCTCGGCTACGTCGACATGACACCGATCCAGGCCGCGAGCCTGCCGGTCGCGCTGGCCGGCCAGGACCTGATCGCGCAGGCGAAGACGGGCAGCGGCAAGACCGCCGCGTTCTCGCTTGCGCTGCTGGCGCGCCTCGACGCGCGCCGCTTCGACGTGCAGGCAATGATCCTGTGCCCGACGCGTGAACTCGCCGACCAGGTCGCGCAGGAAGTGCGCCGCCTCGCGCGCGCCGAAGAGAACGTGAAGGTGCTGACGCTGTGCGGCGGCACGCCGATGCGCCCGCAGGCGCAGAGCCTCGAGCACGGCGCGCATATCGTCGTCGGCACGCCGGGCCGCATCATGGATCACCTCGATCGCGGCAACCTGAAGCTCGACGCGCTGAACACGCTGGTGCTCGACGAAGCCGACCGGATGCTCGACATGGGCTTCTTCGACGACATCGCGAAAGTCGCGCGGATGTGCCCGACCACGCGCCAGACGCTGCTGTTCTCCGCGACCTACCCGGACGGCATCGCGAAGCTGAGCCAGCAGTTCCTGCGCAACCCGAAGGAAATCAAGCTCGAAGAGCGTCATGACAACAGCAAGATCCGCCAGCGCTTCTATGAAGTGACGGAGGACGAGCGGCTGCATGCGGTGGGCCAGTTGCTGAACCACTACCGGCCGGTGAGCACGATCGCGTTCTGCAACACGAAGCAGCAGTGCCGCGACCTGCTCGACGTGCTGCACGCGCAGGGCTTCCACGCGCTCGCGCTGCACGGCGAGCTCGACCAGCGCGAGCGCGACCAGGTGCTGATCCAGTTCGCGAACCGCAGTTGCTCGGTGCTGGTGGCCAC
Source organism: Burkholderia sp. AU27893 (assembly GCF_002223205.1). Classification (NCBI taxonomy): domain Bacteria; kingdom Pseudomonadati; phylum Pseudomonadota; class Betaproteobacteria; order Burkholderiales; family Burkholderiaceae; genus Burkholderia; species Burkholderia sp. AU27893. Next base: position 2,589,442 of record NZ_NKFD01000004.1, read on the forward strand.
CGACGTCGCCGCGCGCGGGCTCGACATCGCGCAGCTCGAGGCGGTAATCAACGTCGATGTGACGCCCGACCCCGAAGTGCACGTGCACCGGATCGGCCGCACGGGCCGCGCGGATCAGGACGGCTGGGCGCTGAGCCTCGCGAGCATGGACGAGATGGGTCGCGTCGGTGCGATCGAGCAGGCGCAGAAGCGCGACGTCGAATGGCATCCGCTCGCGGAACTGACGCCGGCCGACGACGGCGTGCTGACGCCGCCGATGGAAACGCTGCAGATCCTCGGCGGGCGCAAGGACAAGATCCGCCCGGGCGACGTGCTCGGCGCGCTGACCGGCGACGCCGGGTTCGACGGCAAGCAGATCGGCAAGATCAACGTGACCGAATTCTCGACCTATGTCGCGCTCGAGCGCGGCGTGGCGCGCGACGCGCTGCGCAAGCTCAATGCCGGGAAGATCAAGGGCAAGCGGGTCAAGGTCCGGTTGATGGACGAAGAATAAGCGGTAACGTGGAGGCGTCGCGGCGGCATCGCCGCGCCGTGGCGCCTAAGCCGAACCTGAATCTGCCCCGGACCTTGCATCGCCCCGGGCAACCTGCGGTCGTCGCCCCTCTTTCGGCAATCGGCGCCGCCCCGTCAAGCCGCCCGCATCGCCTGCTTGCTATGCGAGCGCCGGATACCCGTGCGCAGCAGCCTCCTGCTCGAACCGCGCAATCGCCTCGTAGTCATCCGGCGACAGCCGTTCGAATCCTTTTAGCCGCAGCACGCGCGCCCGCTCCACATCGGTCGCCACCGCGCGGTCGAGCGCATCTCGCAAAGCAGCGACCTGTGTATCTTCGAGTGCGCGCGATGCGATGAACGGCAATCCCGGCGCAGCGGCCGTCATCCCGATGATCCGGATGTCCTGCAGCAGATCGGGCAATGCGTCGCGCACATACGCGAACGTCACGCAATCGATCGCCGCGCAATCGGCTTCCGCTGAAGCCAGCGCACGCAGCACGTTCAGATGCGAGCCGAGCGCTGCAACCGATCCGAAGAATCGTCCGTCGCGTGCATGCGGCGCGACCGCATGCCGGAGCGCGTTCATCCCGCTGTGCGAATCCCGACCGTTGAATGCGGCCCGCAGCCCGCGGCATGCGGCGAGCGTCGTCGCGCCGCCCGCATGCGCACGAGCCGACACGACCAGCACACTGCTGTAGTGCGCGCCGTGGCAACCCTGCGCATCGAACACGGGGGTTGCAATCAGTCGCACGACATCGCGCAGGCCCAGCAGCCGGTACGGGTAGCCGCAGGTCTGCGACAGCAGCAGATCGTCGCGCCGCCACAGCGCGTGCAGGTCGTCGAAGGGTTCGTCGGGAAGCGTGACATCGGCAGGCCCCCCCGCGTTCGCGAACGCATCGAGCGCGTCGCGCAGCAGGGCGCGCCACAACGCGTCGTGGCGCGGCGTCACGTTGTACATCGGCAGTACTGCGATCCATGGGTTCATGCGGGCATTCTACGCATCGCCGCTCACGCAGCGGAACCCGGTTCGATCTCGGTAAAACGGGGGCTGATCGACGCGCCGCGCGCCTGAAGCTTATCGGCCGCGCGGCGATAAGCAAATGCGAATCGATTGGTTGGCCGCGCGGCGCGATCCCGGTACCGTCCTGATGCCTGCCCGAGCATCGCCATTGCACGTGATAACGGACAGGCCGACCGTGATCCGCGAGACACCTGCGCACCCGGGCCGAGCGCACCGGTTCAACCGCTCGTTCCCCGCACTGCCCGTTCAATCCGCCTCAACGCCATGGCCGAATACTTCGACGTCGACCACGCGCGTGCGATCGCCGCGCTCGACACCCGCTTCACCGCCCGCACCGAGTGGCCGACCTGGCTCCTGGTCGTCGCGATCTACGGCGGCTGGCTCGCCGTGCTGCTGCTCGTGCGCGACGGCATCCTGTCGCTCGCGGCCGCGACGCCGCCGCTGATCCTGCTCGGCGCGTGGCATTTGTCGCTGCAGCACGAGCTGCTGCACGGCCATCCGACGCGCTCCGCCCTCGTGAACAAGCTGCTCGGTTATCCGCCGCTGACGGTCTGGTATCCGTACACGCTGTATCGCGACACGCATCTCGACCATCATCGCGACGAAGACCTGACCGTGCCGGGCGTCGATCCCGAAACGAACTACGTCACGCGCGAGCGCTGGGCGCAGCTGCCGCGCTGGCGCCGCGTGCTGACGGTCGCACGCAAGACCTTCGTCGGACGATTCGTCGCCGGGCCGCCGTTGAGCATCTTTGCCATGTGCATCGATGCATTCGCCGCGTTTCGTCGCGGCGACTTCCGCTATCTGCCGATGTGGGCGATGCATATCGCCTGCGTGGCTGCGCTGCTCGCGTGGCTGCAAGGGGCGATCGGCGTGCCGTGGTGGTATTACCTGCTCGTGATCACGTGGCCCGCGTTGTCGATCGCGATGATCCGCTCGCTGTACGAGCACCGTGCCGCACCGCATCCGAAGGCGCGCATCGCGATCAATGAAGCGGGCTTCGCGATGCGGCTGCTGTACCTGAACAACAACTATCACCTCGTCCATCACGACCTGCCGAAGCTGCCGTGGTACGACCTGCCGCGCGCGTACCGGATGCGCCGCGACGCCTATGCGCGGAAATGCGGCGGCTTCGTGATTCGTGGCGGATATCGCGAACTGCTCGCGCGCCATGCGTGGACGCCGACCGATACGCCCGTGCATCCGTTCGATCAGGGCACGGCGTCGTTGTCGACGGGAAGCGGGGTGAAGGTGGCGGTGGTCGACAAGGTGTTGCAGATCAGTACGTGACGTTCGGTGGAGCCGACGATTCGTCCGCCCCGCCACGCATTTCTTACGAAATGCCAACAATACCGCTCCCACCCACGCATTGCCAATTGCGCCGGCAATGCCCAGAATGACGGCTCGTCCGGGGCTTCCAACAATCATTCGCCCCGGCTCTGCTCCCGGCCGCGCGCCGCACGCCCCCCACGACGATGCAACCGAACACCCCGCCCGGCGCAATCCGCGCGATCGGCAACGACTGGTCCGTTTCCGCGATTACCGCGGGTTTTCTCGCGGTACTGATTTCCTACGCGGGCCCGCTCGCGATCTTCTTCCAGGCCGCGCAGGCAGCCCATGCGTCGAATGCGATGGTGTCGTCGTGGGTCTGGGCCATCTCGATCGGTGCCGGCGTCTCGGGCCTGTTCGCGAGCTGGAAGCTGAAGGTGCCGGTCATCACCGCGTGGTCGGCGCCCGGCACCGCGCTGCTCGTCGGCCTGTTTCCGCAACTGACGCTCAACCAGGCCGTCGGCGCGTACATCACCGCTGCGCTGATCATCCTGCTGATCGGCGTGACCGGCTATTTCGACCGGCTCGTGCGCCACATTCCGCGCGGCATCGCGTGCGGAATGATGGCCGGCATCCTGCTGCCGTTCGGCACGCATGCGTTCGCCGCCGCGTCGGAGCAGCCCGCGCTCGCGTTCGGGATGATCGCCGCCTACGTGATCTTCAAGCGCCTGCTGCCGCGTTACAGCATCGTGCTCGTGCTGCTGACGGGCGCCGCGCTCGCGACGCTGCTCGGGATGACGCATCTCGGCAACGTGTCGGCGAGCCTCGCGCACCCGATCTTCATCGCGCCCGAATGGACGCTCGGCACGACGCTCAGCCTCGCGCTGCCGCTCGTGGTCGTCAGCCTCACCGGCCAGTTCCTGCCGGGCATGACGATCCTGCGCGTGTCCGGCTATCACACGCCCGCGCGGCCGATCATCACGGCGACCAGCGTGATGTCGCTCGTGGTTGCGTGCTTCGGCGGGATCACGATCGTCGTCGCGGCGATCACGGCCGCGCTGTGCACCGGCAAGGACGCGCACGAGGACCCGGACCGGCGCTATATCGCCGGGCTCGCGAACGGGGCGATCTACCTGATCGGCGGGCTCTTCGCGGGCACGATCGTCACGGTGTTCTTCGCGCTGCCGAAGGCGTTCGTTGCGATCCTCGCGGGGCTCGCGCTGATCGGCGCGATTGGCGCGAACGTGCACGGGATCTTCGATGACGAGAACCACCGCGAGGCGTCGTTGATCACGTTCCTCGCGACTGCGTCGGGCATGACGTGGCTCGGGCTCGGTTCCGCGTTCTGGGGGATCGTGATCGGGTCGATTTCGTATGCGGTACTGAACAAGGTGCGGCGATCGGCGTGATGCGCGACGCGGGTCGCCGCACCTGTTACCGCGCGTGCTGGCGCACCAGTTGCGCGAGCGCATCGGCCAGCGTCGTCGTCCCGTAAAGCCGCTCCGACACGCCCTCCTCGACGTCGATCTGCCCCGCGTTGTGCACGTCGTAGAGATCGACGATCAACTGCGCATGGCGTTCGCTGAGGCCCGCGCGCAGCAGCGTCGCATTCCAGGTGTCACGCGGCAACTCATGCGCGACGATTGCCCGGCCGGCCGCCGCACCGAGCGTATCGGCGATCGCGGTCACGCTCACCCGCCGCGGCCCTTCGACGCTGACGATGCGCGGGCCGTTGCCGCCCTCCGGCGCATCGAGCAGCAACCGCGCCGCGACGACGCCCACATCGGGCGCCCAGACCGTCGGGAACACCTTGCCGACCGGATGGTGAAAGCTCGGCAGCACGCCGGTGCCGAGCGCGACCGGCAGGATGCGCGCCCAGTTCTGCAGATGTTCGGCCGAACGCAGCAGCGTCACGTGTGTCGGGATCGTCCGCAGCCGTTCCTCGAAGTCATGAAACAGCCGGGTGATGCCCGTATTGCCGTCGCGCTCCGCACCGTAGTCCGACAGTGCAAGCAGCACCGGCGGCGGGTTGGCGGCGAGCGCGGCGGTGGCGACGTCGATCGTCCGTGTCATCGTCGCGGCCGGATCGGGATCGGCGACGGGCACCGGGCACAGGATCTGCACGGCCCGCGCGCCGTCGATTGCCGATGCGACTGCGGTCGCGTCCGTCAGCTCGGCTATCACGACGTCGCAGCCAAGCTGCGCGAAACGTTCACGATGGCGTGCGTCGCGCAATACCGCGCGCACGGGATGGCCGGCGTTGCGCAGGGCCGTCACGGTCGACTGGCCGACGTTGCCGGATGCACCGAAGATCACGAACACGATTCGCTCCTGAGGGGATGAAGGTGCGGTGATTGTCGGTTTGCGCGGAGGGAACGGCGCGCAGGGAGGGATGAAACCAGCAGGAAAGGATGACGGATTGACTGGTGGCTGTCATGCGGGCCGTCCGCTGCCTCGCCTTCGGCTTCGAATCGTACGGTCTGCCTCTAGCCGAGGGCGCGGGCGAAAACAGTCCAGGAGCCTGCTGGAGCACTGCCGCGGGAGCCGACGCGACACCTCATATCCACCGCCGTGCCATCGCTCCGCTACGCGTCACGCCCGCCACCTTCGCCGTCATACGCGAGCCGCAGCCCGCCCGTTGCCCCCGACCGCGCAATCTCGGTCGGCGTCGCCCCCAGCACGCGATTCATCCAGTTCGCCATGTGGCTCTGATGCGCAAACCCGGCTTCGAGCGCGATCTGGCTGATGCTGAGCCGGCCTGCGAGCAGCAACGCCTTCGCACGCTCGACCCGGCGCCGCACGACGTACTGGTGCACCGGCATCCCGAGCGTCTCGCGGAACAGCACCTTGAAATGCGGCACGCTGATCGACACGAGCGCCGCGAGTTCGGCCAGCGTCATGCGCCGCTCCAAGTTCGCTTCGACGTAGTCGATCACGCGCGCGGCCGCCTTCGGCGCGAGCGTGCGACGGCGCTCGCGGAACGCCGGCTGGCCGTCGACCAGCCGCGCGACGAGCGCCGTGCACAGGCTTTCCGCATAGAGCGGATCCGACGCGTCTTCCGCTTCGAGTTCGGCGGCCATCGCCCATGCGATGTGCTGCAGGCGCGGGTCACGCACCTGCAGCCGGCGGCGAATCTGCCCCTGCGACGGCTTCAGCTCGAGCTGCTCGACGGTTCGCCGCACGAATGTGTCGCTGAGCGCGATATGGAGGATCTGGCAGTCGGCGCTGTCGGTCCACTGGCCGGGCAGGCCGGCCGGAATCACGTCGACGTCGCCATGCGCCTGGATGCGCGACACGCGCTCGCCGTCGCACACGCAATCCGCGCGAACGGGCGACCCGATATGCACGCCGATCCGGTGATGCTCGGCCGCCGGAATCCGGTAGGTGCCCGCGCGGATGGCCAGCAGCGACGCGCCGAAGCCCTGCCAGCCGAGCCCGCGGCTCGAGCGCAGGCTGACCGGGACGCCGTTGTCCGTCGGCGCCGCGAGAATCGCATCGCTCATGGCCTTCCTCCAGTGGATCGGGATGTCGAACGCGCATTGTGACGCGTTTTCGGGCGGTCTGCCGGGCCTGCCGGCGGCCCGCCCAGGTCGAGCAAAAAAAGATCATCCGTTCCTGCTCAGGGCCATCCTTGCGTGTGCGCCGGCGGGCGCCGCACCGCTTACGATGGCCCCATCCGACACCTACGGAGACCGTCATGCCCCATCAGTGCCTTGCGCAACGCGCAGCGTTCACCGCGCGCTCGCCTTCCGCCGCCAATCGCCCTTCATCCGGCCCCCGCAACGACCGCACCGCCTTCGCCACCGTCACCGCCTGGTGCCTGCGCATCGTCGGCTGGTATCGGCTCGAACGACTGCTCGCATCGATCCCCGACAGCAACGACGACTTCGGGCTCGTCTGACCGGCCGGCCGACGCATCCGCCTATTTGCGCCGCCGCTCGTGCGGCGCCACCGTCGCGCCGTCGATCACCGGCGCGCCCTGCTTGATCAGGAAATCGCGGAACAGCCCCGTGACCTGCGAGATCCGCCGGTCGGCGAGCGTCACCACATACCATTCGCGCTCGATCGGGTTGCCGGGAAACGGCAGTTGCCCGAGCAGCCCGGTGCGCAGTTCGAGTGCACACGCGTGCAACGACAGGAACGCCACGCCGAGCCCCGCTTCGGCCATCTGCTTGATCGCCTCGTTGCTCGACAGTTCGGAGCCCACATGGAACCGGTAACCCGCGTTCTTGAACAGGCTTTCGACCGTCGAGCGCGTACCCGCGCCGCGTTCGCGCACGAGCAGGTGCGCGGATTCGAGATCCTTCAGCGCGACGCGCTTGCGCTGCATCAGCGGATGGCCGGGCGCCGCGACGAACACCATCGGATGCTTCGCGAACTCGACCGCATGCGTGCGCAGCTCCTTCGGCGCACTGCCCATCACCGCGAGATCGATTTCATGCGTGGCGAGCATGCGGATGATGTCGTCGCGATTGCCCACCTTGAAATACGTCTTCACATGCGGACGCGTCGCGGTGAATTTCACGAGCAGCGGCGGAATCAGGTACTCGGCCGTCGTGATCGCGCCGATCCGCAGCGTGCCGCCGAGATCGCCCGTCAGCGCGGCCACTTCGTCACCGGCCTCGCTCCACAGATGCAGGATCTCGCGCGCATAGCGCGACACGATCTCGCCGGCCGCGGTCAGCTGCACGCCGCGCCCCACCCGCTGCAGCAATGCGGCGCCCACCGCTTCCTCGAGCAGGCGAACCTGCAGCGACACGGCCGGCTGCGTCAGGTTCAGTTCCTCGGCCGCCCGCGACACGCTGCCGAGCCGCGCAATCATGTCCAGCGCCTTCAGCTGCCGGAACGTCGCGGTCTTTCCTATAAGTGAATACATATGAGTCGCTTATAAACATTAAATTGTTCGAGTAGGTTCGAAACTATATCGTCGGTTCTTGAGCAATGTCATCCGAATCGTCATTCAAGCGGGAGCCCTACATGGACAACACCACGCCCAACCTTGCAACGGACCGCGCCCCGCGCCTGCCGCGCATCGTGATCGTCGGCGGCGGCGCCGGCGGCCTGCACCTCGCCACGCGTCTCGGCGATACGGTCGGACGCCGCGGGCAAGCCGAAGTCGTGCTCGTCGACCGCTATCCGACGCATTTCTGGAAGCCGCTGCTGCACGAAGCCGCATCGGGCCATCGCGACCCGGCCTCGCACACGATCGAATACGCGGCGCAAGCGAAGCGCCACGGCTTCCGCTTCGTGCAGGGCGCGCTGCAACAGGTCGACCGCGCGGCACGCACCGCGACGATCGCGGCCGTGCAGGACGCGGACGGCACGGAAATCCTGCCGCAGCGCGAGCTCGGCTATGACGATCTCGTGCTCGCCGTCGGCAGCGTGACGAACTTCTTCAACGTGCCGGGTGCGGAGCGCCACGCACTGCCGCTCGAAAACCTCGACCAGGCCGAGGATTTCCGCCGGAAGTTCCTCGCGGCCTGCACGAAGGCAAATCACCTGGCCGAGCAGCAGCCTGCGCGGCGCGCGGCGCCGATCTGCATCAACGTGATCGGTGCGGGCGCGACGGGCGTCGAGCTGGCAGCGGCATTGCGCGATGCGATCCGGCAGCTGACGACGTACCGCTTCAAGGCGCTGGTGTCCGCGCGCGACGTGCACATCCGCTTGATCGAAGGCGGCCCGCGCATCCTGCCGGCGCTCGACGAGCGGCTTTCCGGCAAGATGCACGCGCAGCTTCGTGCGCTGAACGTCGACGTGCTGACCGATACCCGCGTGGCGGAAGTCGGCGCGGATGCCGTGACGACCTCGACCGGCGAACGGCTCGCGAGCGACATCACGATCTGGGCTGCCGGCGTGGCGGGCCCTGCGTTCCTGCGGCAGATCGGCGACATCGCGCTCAATCGCTCGAACCAGGTGATCGTGACCGATACGCTGCAGACGCCGGACGACCCGCACGTCTATGCGTTCGGCGACTGCGCCGCGTGCCCGACGTCCGGCGCGAACGGCTTCCTGCCGCCGCGTGCGCAGGTCGCTTATCAGCAGGCCGTGTACCTGGTCAACGCGTTTGCGCGGCGTGTCGCCGGCAAGCCGGTGGCGGGCTTCACGTTCCGCGATGCGGGCACCGTGGTGTCACTCGGGCATGCAGGCGCCGTGTACCAGGCCGACATCAGCGTGCGTTCGCGCTCGCTGATCGTCGACGGGCTCGCCGCGATCGGGCTGTACAAGTTCCTGTATCGCAAGCACCTGTTCAGCGTGGTCGGCATGAAGCGTGCGCTGTTCCAGTCGTTGAGCCACTGGCTGCAAAGCCGCAACCAGCCGTCGATCAAGCTGCACTGATCACGTCGATTCACACGCAGCATCACAAGACGGCATATCGGGCGTGCATCGCTCGATATGCCGTTTTTTCATTTGCGCTTGCACGGTGCATTCATTGCGTGCGCGAATCGGGTGCATCACATCGAAGGCCGTCGATACGAGGCGATTCGCGCGAAACAGGCCGCGCGGCACGCATCCCGCGCCCACATTGGCGCGCCGCCCCATTCATTAGTCGAATCGTATGGGTCGGCTATAAATATTAATTGGTCGCGATTTCCGGATCGACGCTAAGGTGTGTGGCATTCCCGTCGGCGAACGGATCATCACGTCTCTGAAGAGGAATCACCGTGGTTATCGAAGCCATCGTCACCCGTCTCGACGCAGCATTCGCACAAATCGAAGCAACACCGGATTCGCATGAATCGCGCCATCAACGCGACGCGATCATCCAGTGGCTCGACCGGGCATCGGAAGAAGGATATCGACTCGGTCTCGTCACGACGCTGCCGGCCGCACGGCTCAGCGACATGTTCGAAGGCCAGTTCGGCCGCGCGAACCTCGACCGCTTCTCGGTCGTCGTCACGGACGCCAATCAGCAGGACTCCCGATCAAGTCAGCACCCGTTCGACGTCGCGCTGCAGGCACTCGGCGTGCCGCCCGAACGCGCGGTGGCCATCGCGAGCAGCGAACCGGAGCGCCGCGAAGCCGAGCATTTCGGCCTGTCGCGCTGCGTGAACATCACCGACACCGTGCGCTCGATCGCATCGGCCGGCCTGCACTGAACGCCACCACGCGGGCCGGCGGTGGCCGACCATGTACCACGCGGGCGGCAGTCCGACGATTGCCATACTCAATCCTGACATTCTGCTGTCAAAGTCGCTTGCAACACTTCCGGGCTTGACCGATCCCTCCCGGAGACGGGACGACGCAAACCTGCCTCGTCCCGCCCGTTGCCCGCCACGATGACACGCCCGATCCGCACCGCCACCGCCCTCGCGATTACCTGCCTGCTGCTCGCTGCCTGCGGCGGGGATGACTCGACACCACCCGCGGCCGCTGCCGACAACAGCGGTTCGACGCCCGCGCCGCAACCGCAGCCTCAGCCCAAGCCGACACCCGCGACTTACTACCAGACGAAGACGCCGTACCGTCCGCAGCAGGACGCCGCGACGTACGAAGCGCCGCCCGCCGGCTACGCGCCCGTCTATACGGAACTCGTCGCGCGCCACGGCTCGCGTGGATTGTCGGGCTTCAAGTACGACGGCGCGATCTACGCGATGCTGGTCAAGGCCGAGGCCGACGGCGCACTGACCGCGCTCGGCGGGCAGCTGAAGGCCGACACGGTCGCGATGATGAAGGCCAATGCGCTGCTCGGCTATGGCGTGGCGGGCATCTCGACGCCCGGGTATGGCAATCTCACGCAAACCGGCATCCGCGAACACCAGCAACTCGCCGCGCGGCTCGCGCAGCGGTTGCCCGCCTTGTTCGCGGCCGGCAACCGGCAGGTCGTCGTCGTCAACTCGGGCCAGGATCGCGCGGTCGACAGCTCGACGTATTTCTCCGCGTCGCTCGTGGCCGCGCAGCCGGCGTTGGCCACGGCGATCACGCTGCCCGCCGCGCCGTCCGGCTACCCCACGAACGCGCCGGTCGCGCAGCCGGCCGGCACCAACCGCTTCCTGCTGTATTTCCATGCGTTGAAGCCGGCCACCGATCTCGTGACCGATACGGGCAATCCGTACTACGCGACCTACCAGGCGAGCCAGGCATACCAGGCCTATGCGAGCGACGCGGCGGTGGCCGCGAAGCTCAACGCGATCAAGGCCGCGCCGCAGGCGGCCGACGTCGCGCACACGGTGCTGTCCGCGCTCGTGTCGCAGGCCTTCATCGCGAAGCTCGGCACCGACGGCTACACGTTCGCGAACACGGGTACTTACGCATTCACGTCGGCGGACGGCAAGTTCACCAACACGCTGAAGGGCGACGGCAAGACGAAGATCGCGACGGCCGTCGACGCGGTGAACGTGTTGTACAACCTGCTGCAGGTCGCGCCCGCGATGACGGCGGAAGCCGGCGGCGTCACGATGGAGAAGTACATCGGCGCGGAGCAGGCGCAGTATCTCGCGTATCTGCAGGATGCCGAGGACTACTACCAGAAGGGCCCCGGCATCCAGGAAGCGAACCCCGTCACGTACCGGATGGCGAAGGTGCTGCAGGACGATTTCTTCGGCGAAGTCGATGCAATCGCGCGCGGCGACCTGACCCGTGCCGCTAAGCTGCGCTTCACGCACGCGGAAATCGTGATTCCGTTCGCGTCGATCATGAACCTGAAGAACGTGTTCGTGCCGACGCCGCAGGCGCAGACGTACACGTACGCGAACAATCCGTGGCGCGGCGATCAGGTGTCGCCGATGGCCGCGAACATGCAGTGGGATGTCTATCGCAACGGCTCGCGCCTCATCGTGAAGATGCTGTACAACGAGCGCGAAACGGATTTCCAGGCCGCGTGCGACGGCGCGAAGATCGCGCCGGGCAGCCACTTCTACGACTACGCGGGGTTGAAGCAGTGTTACGGGTATCAGTGAGGCGGCGCGGGCGGCGGGTTATGCAACCCGCTCGCTCCGCAACTTTCTTCGTCATTGCCCGCCGCGCCTTTCGCCGAGGAAAGCACGCAGGTTAGCCGGATCGGGTACCGGTGGCTTGTACGATCTTGCGCCCAGGCGCCGACGCATCCTCATCGGGCATCGCACCCGAGGTTGTCGCCGTCTCCTCCTCGCCCTTGCGCTCGACGCTCCACGTATGGATCGGCCGATGCCCCGGCCGCTCCCATTCGGGCGGCATCCACAGGTGTTTCAGCCGCTGCAGGACGGGCCCGGGTGCGAACACGTCGCGCCACATGTCGACGAATTCGTGCAGGTTCAACACCAGGAAGTTGTACGAACGAATCTGCTGCGTGATTCCGTAGTCGACCAGCTCCGTCTCCTCGACATACGTACCGAACAGGCGATCGAAAATGATCAGCACGCCGCCGTAGTTCCGGTCGATATAACGCGGATTACGGCCATGATGCGCACGATGGTTCGACGGCGTATCGAACACGTACTCGAACCAGCGCGGCAGCCGCCCGATCGCTTCGGTATGCACGAAGTACTGGTACGCGAGATCGACCGCGAGCAGGAACAGCACGACGGCCGGCGGGATGCCGAGCCACACCGGCGGCAGGTAGAACACGAACACGCCGACGAACGCGTTCAGCAGCGACTGCCGCATCGCGGTCGTGAAGTTCATCACTTCGCCGCTGTGATGCGGCACGTGCGCGGCCCAGAACCAGCGCACGCGATGCGACGTGCGATGAAACCAGTAGTAGCAGAACTCCACGACGACGAAGATCGGCACGATCGTGAAGCCGTTCACCGGCACGTCGAACAGCCGGTGCCGATAGACCCACGCGAAGATCGCGCCCGTGAACACGAGCCCCATCACGGTCTCGGCCACCTGATAGCCGGCGCCGAGCGACAGGTTCGCGACGATCTCCTTCCAGCGAAACGGCTCGCGGCGGCCGCGCCCGGTCATCACCGCGTATTCGATCGCGAACGCGATCAGGAAGACCGGCGTCATGCCGATCAGCAGCACCTGCTTCCAGTCCACGTCGCTACCCAGGAACGCATGGAGCCACGTCATCAACTCGGTCGGCATGTTCGCGGCCTCGATCAAGAACTGACCGGCAGTATGGTCGTGCGCGGGTCGTCCCGCGTTGACACTTGCCGACGATTACTTGACACTTTCCGCCATGCCCGCCGCCTCCCCGCTATCGACGCAGCGCGTCTACTACTCGAGCACCTACGTGCGGCTGCTGTTCGACTATCTGTCGGAGCAAGGCAAGGATGCCGCGCGCGTGCTCGGCGAGGCGCGGCCGCCCGAGGACGATCGCGGGCTCACGCTGTATGCGAGCGCTCACTGGCGGCGCCTGCTCGAATGCGCGGTGCGCGCGCTCGACGATCCGCTGCTCGGCCTGCACGTCGGCCAGCGAATCACGCCTGCCCATCTCGGTGCGCTCGGCTATGCGCTGCATGCGTGCCGCGATGCCGGCGCCGCACTCGCGCGCTGGCAGCAATACGAACACCTGATCGCGAACGTCGCGCGCATGGAGGTGCGGGTCGAGGCGACGTCGGTCGCGATCGAATGGCACGACGCGCCCGAGCCGCTCGGCCCGCTCGTCGACGAAGTGGCGCTGACGGCCATCGTCCAGTTCGCACGCAACATCACCGGCACGCATCACGGGCCCGACGAAGTCTGCTTCGTGCATCCGTCGCCCGGCGACGAACAACCGTACATCGACTATTTCGGCTGCCCGGTGCGGTTCGGCCAGCCGGTGAACCGCCTCGCGTTCCCGCTGCACCTGCTCATGCAGCCGCTGCGCCAGCCGGACGATGCGCTGCTGCGGATGATGGAACGCCAGGCGAGCGCGCTGCTTGCCGAGCTGCGGCAGACGGACGATCTCGAGCAGTCGGTGCGCGAAGCCGTCGCGCGCCTGCTGACGCAGGGCGAAGCGAGCCTCGAACAGATCGCCGCGGACCTGCATGTGTCGTCGCGCACGCTGCATCGACGGCTTGCCGAACTCGGGCTCAACTTCCGGATACTGCGCGAGGACACGCGGCGGCGGCTCGCGATCGACCACCTGAACGATCCGCGGCTGACGCTCGCGGAAGTCGCCTGGTTGCTCGGCTATTCGGAACACAGCGCCTTTACGCGCGCCTTCCGGCGCTGGACCGGCGAATCGCCGCAGCAGTGGCGCAGCCGGCAACCGGTGCGGGCAGCGAACGTCGCGCGAGGCTGAGCGCCGCGCGCAAGCGTGCCGCCGACGAACTCGCGTCCGCCCGCGCGGTCGAACGAGCATCGCCGGAGAATCCCATGAAACGCGCTGCCCCTGTTGCTCTTCTGACCCTGCTGGCCGCCGTCAGCTTGCCGGCCGCCGCCGGTGGGCCGGCCGGTAGCGCCGAGCCTGCTCCCGTTCAAGTGCACGCAAAAAACTGCCTACCGTCCCGCGACGCCACGCCAGACGCGCGCGCGTCGTCAAAAGCGCCGCCGATCCGCGTTTGTGTCAGCGATGCCAACACGCAACTGAACCTGCCGTGGTTCCTGACCGATGTGCTCACCGCAGTGGATACGCACCAGTCGGGCGGTGACCTGCTGCGCAAGATGCGCAACGATTTCTGAACACGGCCCGCGCGACGCGCCGGCGCCGTATCGTTCACTCCTCTGCGGACGCCTGCAGCACCTGCACGCACGTACCGACCATGCCGGCCCACATCGCGGGGTCGGCAATGCTGCGCAGCAGCGCGAGCAGTTCCTTTCGCTCACCTTTCGAAAGCGGGCCATGTTCACCGCTGATGGTGTTGTAGCGCGGCGTGCCGCGCGCAGCGAGCGAGCGGTTGAGCGAGTAGTTGCTGGCGTTCCCGTTCACGGCAATCCGGATCCACAGCGAACCGCCGTCGGCGGCGGCTGCGCCATCGGTCACGATGACCGTGCGCGCGGTATTTTCTTCCATCCCGAAGCTCCGGCGAGACGTGCGACCGTATCGCGCCGCGACCGATCGCAGGCCGTCGGCAGGTCGACGAAGACAGCATCCCGAAAGAATGTTTCCTTTCCAGACGCAATGACAAAACTACACCAATAGTTGAATAACAATATTTCGTAATCTCTCATCACATCTTATACTTGCCGCGCACCATCCTCGTGCCAAAGAGACGGTGCTTTTTCGTCCCGGCCGCAAGACCATGCGGTCGGGTTTTTTTCGGTGTGCTACGTCTATCTACATGTGCTGCAGGCACATGTTTTCTCAAGGCAAGTCACCGAAATGATTGGCCGATTGCGCCGGGTCTGCCGCAGATGCCCGTCGCGACCGTCGCATCGATCGCATTGCGATACCGGCACGCACCGCGCATGACCCGAACCCGGCATGACGCATGCGCCGGGGGTGTATCGACCGGTTAGACTCGCCTCTCCATACACACAACACCCAAGGCGACCGCGGGAATGTCAGCGTTCACGCCAGGCTCGAAGGCCGTTTTCCAGCGCAGCGGCGCATGGCCGCGGGTCGCCTTTTTCGCCGCCGTAATCGTTTGCGTGCTCGTGCCGGCATTCGCGATCGCGCTTGCCGACCGCTACGCGCGCGACGCCGTCACCGAGCATGAGCGCGTCATCGCGAACGACATCGTGGCCTCGGTGGACCGCATCCTGGACGGCGCGCGCCTGCGGCATGTGGACGAACTGACCGCGCTCGTCGGGCGGCCATGCCCGGCGGTGTTCCGGACGCTCGCCGAGATAGGCACGCGCCTGCGCTATCTGCGCGCCGTCGCGCTGGTGCACGAGGGCCGCGTCATGTGCTCGTCGGCGCTGGGGGCGATCGACCTGCCGCTCGGCGCGTATACCCACGAGCCGGAACCCGGCTCGACGCTCGTCACGTTGCTGCGCCAGACGCCGTTCCAGCAAGGCATCCCGGTGCTGCCCGTGTTTTACGCGACCGCACCCGGCGCGGGTGTGCTCTACCTGATCGAAGGCGACTACGTGGCCGACGCGCTCGCGCACGGCGCCCGCTACGGGACGGAAACCGCGACGCTGTCGATCGCGGGTTCGGGCCATCTCGACCAACACGGGAAATTCACGCCGGAATCGGCCACTGAACCCGTGGTGGGCAGCACGATCGTGTCGCCCCGCTGGCCGTTCACGGTGCGGGTTGCCGCATCCGCGCAGTATGCCTCGCAGGTCCGGCAGCACTATCGGCTGATCGGCATCACGATCGTGCTGCTGGCGGACGGCCTCGTGATGGCGGCCTACCTGCTCGCGATGGCGCCGCGCCGGCTGTTGCTGAAGGCCGTGCGCAACGCGCTCAGGCGCGACGAGCTCCACGTCGTGTACCAGCCGATCGTCGATGTCGAGACGCGCAGGACCGTCGGCGTCGAGGCGCTGTTGCGCTGGCAGCACCCCAAGTGGGGGGCCATCAGCCCGGCCGTGTTCATCCCGCAGGTCGAATCGAGCGCGGTGCTGCCGAAAGTGACCGAATTCGTGCTGCGGACAGCCGTGGCGGAACTGTCCGCGCTGACGCCTTGCGCGCCGCTGCGGATCGCCGTCAACATCGCGCCGAAGGATCTCGAGCGCACGCGGTTCGTGTCCGTCGTCGAGGAGGCGATCCGCGCGCTGCCGCCCGGCTTTACGCTCGTGCTCGAAGTCACCGAGCGCATCCTGCTCGAGAAGAATGCGCGGACCACCGCGATGTTCCATGCGCTGCGAGCGAAAGGCGCGAAGTTCGCGATCGACGATTTCGGCACGCACCACAGCAATCTCGACTTGCTGTCACGTTTTCCGTTCGACTATGTGAAGATCGACCGCCAGTTCGTCTCCCAACTGAACGGCGGCAGCGCGGGGTTGATCGAGGGGATCGCGTCCGTGGCGCATCACTACGACCTGAAGATCATCGCGGAAGGCGTGGAAACGGAAGCGCAGCATCGCGCGCTGCATACGGTCGGGATTCAGTATGCGCAGGGGTATCTGTATCAGCGGCCGCAGCGGGTGGAGCATTTGAAGCAGGAGTTTGCGTGGGCGCCGGTGTAGCGGCGTGGCCGCCTGCACGATCCCGCATGACTGACGCCGGCTCGACGCCGACCGGCACCCGCGTGCCGCCCGTGTGAGCGCGACCACGCTCAGACATGCTCCCGAAGGTAGCGGATGCACTTCATCCGCAAACTCGACCGGTCTGCCAGCGCATCCCGTGGCGCGCCCGTCTCCGGCGACTCAGCGTCGACCGGGCGGGCCGCCTTCGCGATCTGAAGCGAAGCATGGCCTATCCAGACCCGATCGCGCCAATCGCATTTGGCACGGTGGATAACCAGCCAGCCTTGCAGCGATTCGACGAGTTGAAACGACGACAGCCACTCGTGCGTCTTCCGTTGCGTCACGAGTTGCAATACAACGAGGAAATAGAGCAGATCGACGTACTTCGTCGTGACACGCATGGTTCGCCCTTGGGTTGTCGATGCTCGCGAGCGTGTCGTCGTCAGCTCATCCCTGGACGCTGAGCGCCTTCTCCAGCGCGGCAATCAACTTGAACGCATCGTCGCGTCCGATCAGAAAACCGCGGCTGGTGTACTCGCATCCGAACGCATAGAAGCTCGGCAGCAGCGTCACCATGTCCTTCTGCCGATCGAGATCGACCTGGCATTTGGTCAGCGGGAAAAACGGGGGCGCCTCGGCCGGCATGGTGTACATAATGCCCTCCTAGTACATTTTGCGCGGCGGCAACATGCGCTTCGCGCGCAAGCGCTGTCTGGCCACGGCGCTCGCCTTTTTCCGCTTGCGTTCCGTCGTGGGCTTTTCGTAGCCCGTGCGACTGCGCAACTCCCGAATCAGCCCGGTTTTCTCGATATCGCGCCGAAATCGTCGCAGCGCGACATCGATCGGTTCGTTGACCTTCAGCGTAACGGTCGTCATGGTGTTCCTGTTTTCGAATGGTTGAACGGCGCACTAGCCGAGTCGTGTCATGACGGCACTCGCGATCTCGTCGGACTCGAACTCCGAATATCCGGCTCCGATCGACAACGCGCGTACCGCCACGAACATTTGCAGTTCCTGCTGATGGCACCGCGCTGAATCGCCGATTCCGGTGGGCAGGATGGCATCGGTCCTGATGACCTCATGCCGCCTGATCAGGCCGAGCAGTTCATCGATGATCATTTCGTCCTCCGAATTGACAACACATCGCGTTGCCTTGGCGGTTTGCCTCAAGGCGTGCCGGAAAAGAAGCCTTGCTTGTCGCGATTGTCGTCGATGATGTTTTCGGCGTAGCGCAGCGAAGCACGACGTGCATCGCCGGCACTGCCGAACGGGGCGTTGTCCCGCAACCTGAAGGTCTGGCTGTGCGTCAGCGTATCGCCGCGCAGGCAAATCTTGACTGCCGCATCGAAACCGGCATCGTAGTTGTGCGGGCTGCCATCCAGCGCCGGCGCGTGAGGGTAAATCAGTGGATAGATCTCGAATCCACGGTAAATATGCATGCTCATGACAAGCTCCTGCGTCCGGCCGCGACGCATCGCACGGGCGAACAGGGCCGGCCAGTATCCCCGTTGCGGGGCGGGCCAGTGAGGTGAAAGGGACAACGTTGCAGCGCGGAGGTGGGGCGATGCAGCAAACGGGTAGAGGGAGGAGCGAGCGACCGGCTTACCAGGGTCGATCGGATGAACCCATCATACGCGCATCGTTTGCCGAGCGCCCAACTTATTCTGGATGACGCACAACGACGCACGGACGCGCCGCAGGTGCACGGTGTCGGGTTGCGGGGTGTCGCACGGACCGCGTTGCCTTGTACCGACGAAGCCGGTCACGATCGGGCCGGCCTCGCCGGAATCGCTCTCCTGGCGAAGCAGCCGGTGGCCGCCTCTTGACTGGCGGAATGATCCGGATCGCTATTACGGAGCCGACGTGCGCTTCTTCGGACGCGATTGCGTATCCAGGGCCGGCTTCGGCGGCACCCAGTTCAGCGCCGTGCCGAGCTTGGGCAGCACCACGGCCGGCTTGACGCGCGGCGGCGCCTTGTTGCTGCGTGACTGACTTCGGGTCATGCGATTCTCCTGCTGCGCGGTGTGCACGATCCGATGAGCACTGCTCGTCCGATCGTGTACACGCTGCGAAAGCGGTTGGCGCACAGATGCGCACGCGGGCTCGATATCCCGATGCGCAACGCGCTGGCCCTGCCGGGCCTGCATCGGCACACGTGGCGCCCGCGACGGCGGCACGTAGCGCAAGAAGCGGCGACTGCGCGCCGCTCCGTGAACGAGGCGGACGGCTCAGGGCGATTACAGCGGGGTGATGTTCGATGCCTGCAGGCCTTTGGGGCCGTTCTTGGTTTCGTAGCTGACTTTCTGGCCTTCGGCGAGGGTCTTGAAGCCGTCGCCGCGAATCTCGGAAAAGTGCGCGAACAGATCGTCGCCGCCCTTGTCGGGCGTGATGAAGCCGAAGCCCTTGCCATCGTTGAACCACTTGACAGTACCGGTATCCATGTTAGATCTCCTGAAGATGAACGTGCGTAGCGCACCCTGACGGGTTCGGGAAAAGAATCAAGGAGGGGGAGGACAACGAATACCGCAGGCTACGGTCGATGAGGAGCAGCAATCGCGCTTCTTGAATACTTCACCGACCGACAGTACGTGTCATCACAGAGCGTGTCAAGCGCTTTCGGCGGACGAGCGGTCTGCGCCGTTGCCGTCCGGGCGTCACTGATCGACGCTTCGGCGGGAGGCGCATTCGTCGACCATGGCCATCCCGGCGGCGACATCAGAGGGTGGCCAGCTAACACGGTTGATGCTCTTTCTCGGTTCCATAGCCGCACCACGACGTCCGGAGTGCTTTCGATGCCCACCGCCCTGCTGCTACGCACAACCCATTCACACCTGTACCCCGGCAGCATCGTGACGCTCGACCACGACGCGCCGCGCTCCGGGAAACCGCAACCGGCCGTGGTCGAGTTCGCCGATGGATCAGGCGCGACCGCGACGCTCGTCTGCATCGATGGCGAAGCGCTCGAACTCGCCATCGACGCATACGTAACGCAAAAACGGCACGCGGTAGCGGCGCGACGCTGGCTGCTCAAACCTTCCGGTACAGCGCGCACCGAATGGCGCGTCGCACAACGGCTCGCCGTTGCCTGATTCCAGACGGGGCAACAGGCACACACCGAATGCATACCGGGGGCGAGCGAGACGCGCACAATGTCGTGCATACCATTCCGGCAAGCCCCCCGCCCAAGCGCTAAAATCCGCCGCCTGGGCATCCACCACGAGCAAGCGTTTTGACGGCGTTCGAGCAGGGTTTCATCCTCACCCGCCACTGGCGGGACACCGCATCCGGCATCGAGATCGAGTTCTGGCTGGCAACCGAACACGGTCCGCGCCGCGTACGGTTGCGCCCGCAGGAAGCCGTCGCGTTCATTCCGGCCGAACAGCAGGCGCTCGCCGAACGCGCGCTGGCCGGCGAGCGCGAGGCCGAGTTGCGCCCGCTCGCGCTGCGCGACTTCCGGCAGCGCCCGGTCGTCGGCCTCTATTGCAAGCGCTATCGCCATCTGTCCGGGCTGCAGAAGCGGCTCGCGGCGGCCGGCGTCGACGTCTACGAAGCCGACGTGCAGCCGCCCGACCGCTATGCGATGGAGCGCTTCATCACGGCCTGCGTGCAGTTTCGCGGGCAACCCGGCCCCGACGGCACGCTGGCCGGCGCCGAGCTGAAAGCCGCGACCGGCTATCGCCCGGCGCTGCGCTGCGTGTCGCTCGACATCGAAACCAGCGTGCACGGCGAGCTGTACTCGATCGCGCTCGAAGGCTGCGGGCAACGGCAGGTCTACATGCTCGGCCCGCCGAACGGCGGCGACGGTGACGCAGCAAACGCCATCGACTTCCGCCTCGACTACTGCGACAACCGGCCCGCGATGCTCGCGCGGCTCAACGAATGGTTCGACGAACATGATCCCGATGCGGTGATCGGCTGGAACCTCGTGCAGTTCGACCTGCGCATCCTGCATGCCCATTCGGAGCAATACGGGATCCCGCTGAAGCTCGGCCGCGGCGGCAGCGTGCTCGACTGGCGCGCGCACGGCCAGCAGCCCGACCACTTCTTCGCCGGCGCGGCCGGCCGGCTGATCCTCGACGGCATCGACATGCTGAAATCCGCGACGTGGACGTTCCCGTCGTTCAGCCTCGAATACGTGTCGCAGGCGCTGCTCGGCGAAGGCAAGTCGATCGACAACCCGTACCAACGGATGGACGAGATCCAGCGCCGCTTCGATCACGACAAGCCGGCGCTGGCGCGCTACAACCTGAAGGACTGCGAACTCGTCACGCGCATCTTCGACAAGGCCGACCTGCTGTCCTTCGCGCTCGAACGCGCGAGCGTGACGGGCCTCGCGGCCGATCGCACCGGCGGGTCGGTGGCGGCCTTCACGCATCTGTACCTGCCGCGCATGCACCGGCTCGGCTATGTCGCGCCGAACCTCGGCGACGTGACGGGGCAGAACAGCCCCGGCGGCTTCGTGATGGATTCGCGCCCCGGGCTGTACGATTCGGTGCTCGTGTTCGACTACAAGAGCCTCTATCCGTCGATCATCCGCACGTTCCTGATCGATCCGGTCGGGCTGATCGAAGGGCTCGCGCATCCCGGCGACGACGCATCGGTGCCCGGCTTTCTCGGCGCACGTTTCTCGCGTACCGCGCACTGCCTGCCCGATATCGTGCGCCGTGTGTGGGAAGGCCGCGACGACGCGAAGCGGCAGCGCAACGCGCCGCTGTCGCAGGCGCTGAAGATCATCATGAATTCGTTCTACGGCGTGCTCGGCTCGACGGGCTGCCGCTTCTTCGATCCGCGCCTCGCGTCGTCGATCACGATGCGCGGCCACGAGATCATGCACCGCACGCGCGAGCTCATCGAAGCGCAGGGGTACGAAGTGATCTATGGAGACACCGATTCGACGTTCGTGTGGCTCGGCCGCGCGCACGACGACGACGAAGCCGGCACCAAGGGCCGTGCACTCGTCGAGCACGTGAACCGCTGGTGGCAAACGCACCTGCGCGAAACCTTCGGGCTCGAGAGCGCGCTGGAGCTGCAATACGAGCGGCACTACCGCCGCTTCCTGATGCCGACCGTGCGCGGCGCGGAAGAAGGCAGCAAGAAGCGCTACGCGGGGCTCGCGGCAGCGGCCGACGGCGGCGAGGACCTCGTCTTCAAGGGGCTCGAAACGGTGCGCACCGACTGGACGCCGCTCGCGCAGCAGTTCCAGCGCGAGTTGTACCGGCGCGTGTTCAGCCGCGAGCCGTACCAGGATTTCATCCGCGATACCGTGCGGCGCACGCTGGCCGGCGAATTCGACGACCAGCTCGTCTACCGCAAGCGCGTGCGCCGGCCGTTGCGCGAGTATGAGCGCAACGTGCCGCCGCACGTGCGCGCGGCGCGGATCGCCGACGCGTTCAACCAGGAACAGGGCCGGCCGCTGCAGTATCAGCGCGGCGGCTGGATCAGCTACGTGATGACGACGGCCGGCCCCGAGCCGCTCGAAACGATGCGCTCGCCGATCGACTATGCGTTCTACCTGAGCCGCCAGTTGCAGCCGGTGGCCGACGCGATCCTGCCGTTCCTGCGCGACGACTTCGAGCGCGTGATCTCCGGGCAGGGGCAGTTGTTCCTGGAGTAGCCGCGCCAGGTCGGGCAAGGAAGACACGGCGGGCCGGTTAAAATACCGCGCTGCTGCGCGTCCTGCGCAGCCGAAGGAGATTCATCATGACCGCACGTCGCGGAACAGCGGTCGCCATCGCGCCCGGCCACGAGGCAGCCAGCCTGTCGAACGCCCAGAAAGCATTCAATACGCTCGTCCAGCAGATCGAGAAGCGGCGCGAGCGGCTTGGCGCGTGGGAAGCGGCGATGCCGGCCTTCCAGAAGAAATTCGTCGACGAGCTGTTGCCGCTCGAACAGACCTCCACCGCACTGCGAATCCGGTTGCTCAATCAGCTCGACGACGCGTATCTGCAGAAGGGCTTGAGCAAGGCCGAGCAGCACACCCTGTCCGGGATGATCGCCAGCATGGCGCGCGACTTGCTCGACTTCAGCGACGACGCGCAGTTGAAGGCCATCCACGCCCGGCACAGCGCCGCCGATCACGGCAGCAACGCAGCAACCGAGCCGGAGCCGGAACCGAAGTCGGAATCGACGCCTGGCGTGACGAAGGAAGACGATCTCGACGCACTGTCGCCCGAGGAGCTCATGGCGCGCATGCAGGCCGAACTGGATGCGCAGTTCGAACGGGACATGGCCCAGCACGCGGCCCGCGAGGCACAGCGCGCCAAGCGCAAGAAAGCGCCCCGCCAATCGGCTGCGCTGGCGAAGCGCGAAGCCGAGCAGGCGGAAGCGAGCCGGTCGATCCGCGAGGTCTACCGGAAGCTGGCGAGCGCGCTGCACCCCGATCGCGAGACCGATCCCCAGGAACAGGAACGCAAGACCGTGCTGATGCAGCGGGTCAACCACGCTTACGCGAACGGCAAGCTCCTGCAACTGCTGGAGCTGCAACTGGAGATCGAGCAGATCGACCGGCACGCGATCAACGGCCTGGGCGAAGACCGGCTCGCGCGCTACAACGGCATCCTGGAAGATCAGCTGCGCGAGCTGGACCAGGAGATCCAGGACGTCGAGACCGGATTCCGGCGGACGTACGGGATCGCGCCGTCGGTCAAGGTCACGCCCGATACCATCATGCGCATGCTCGCGCGCGACATCGCCGGCACGCAGCGCAGCATCCACGACCTGAACCTGACGCTGCGCGAGTTCGACGATCCGGCGAACGTCAAGGAATGGCTGAAGGACATGAAGCGCCAGCGGGCCTTCCCGCGTTTCGACGACTAGCCGTGCCTGGCAAGGATGCGTCTGCCCGCCAGGCATCGCGCACATAGCCGGTCTGACAGAACGGTTGCGTTCCCCGCATCGATCGGCATTCCACGCGAATCAACCCACCCAAAACCGGGTAACAAGGACGCCGTCCGTCACTCACTCTCACGGATTCGGAAACACAGTTGGACCGGAATCGGCATTTATCCGGCCGATCCGGGTTCCTAAACTTGTCTCGTCAGTTCGGCCAGCCGCCATCGCGCCGAACCGCAACGAAACCGTCTGAGGAAACCGTGAAATCCATCATCGTCACCATCGCCACCGTCGCCGCTACCGCCACCACCCTTCTCGCCGCACCGGCCGTGTCGTACGCACAATCGTCGCACTCGACGCTCACGCGTGCGCAGGTGCGCCAGGAATTGTTCGACCTCGAATCGGTCGGCTACGAGCCGATCGCCGCTGATGGCGACAACTATCCGGGTGACATCGTCGCCGCGCAGGAGCGTCTGGCCGCCAAGCGGCTCGCCGAGCGCAAGAGCGCCGAAGCGGCCTACGGGTCGAACGGTGCGGCCGGCACCGACTCGGGCGCGCCGGCGGTTGCGGTGGTGAAGCCCTAACGCCCAGACGCCGTGCCGCACGGCCACGCATCGACGCAGGCGAGCGGCCACGACACCCGGCCGCCGCACTGCGCCGCGCTCGCCCGCTCGGGCGAACCGCCGCTTCCCGTCACGCCCGGTGCCCCGAGATCGGCCCCGCTTCGCCGGTCAGGTTGAAGATGCTGTCGATCCACGCCAGAAACGTCGAAAACGTGAAATCCGACGCCTGCTGCGTGCGGAACGCCTTCATCACCGGCGTATCGGCCGGGTCCTGCTGGTTCAGCAGGTTGTCGACGAAGGTGCCGATATCCGCGTCGATGCCGTGCTCGTGGATCCCCGACCCGGTGAAGCTGACCGCCGTCACCTGGTGGTTGTCGATGAAGTCGTTGCGCGCCCACGGCATGAAGTAGCCGAAGTTCGGCAACGGGTTCAGCGTCTGCTTCAATCCGTCCAGTTCCTGGGCGAACATCGCGAGCGACAGCGTATCCTTCGTCGCGTCGTCGGGCGCCGCGATCACGGCCGGCACGAACGCGCGATAGTGATACGCGGCGATGATCTTGTCGCGCTGGTAGCTCGAGAAGCCGAAGCGGTCGTGCGGGAATGTCGCCGACAGCGCCGCATACGCGCTCCCCATGTTGCCCGGATCGAAATGGCGGGTCAGCCGGCTGTTCACGGTGATCATCCCGTCGGGCCCCGTCATCCCCCACTCGGTGCGCACGCGGTCGTACAGGCCGACCGACGGATGCGTGGCCGCGTCCGCATCGAACGGCGTGTTGAAGACCGTACCGGCGTCGTCGAGCAGCGAACTATGCGCCTGCGGCTGCAGTGTGTTGCGCAGCGTCGCGTAGTTCGCGAGCGTGCCGTAGCCGCCCGCGCTCATCCCGTACACCAGCAGCCGGTTCGGCTTGCCGAAGCCGTGCGACGTCAGCCACTGCGCGACGGCCTGGATGTTCTTCAGCCCGCTGTAGTGCTGCAATCGCCAGTCGCCGCTCGGCGACGTGTAGTTGCGCACCGCGCTGCCCATGTGGATATCTCCGGTGCAATAGGGCACGAAAACCTGTGTCCACTGCTGCGTCTCGACCTTTGGTTCGCCGACGAGAATATGCGCGAGATCCATCCGCGTAAGCAGCGGCGACAGGAACGACGACAACAGGCTCTGGTTCGCGGTGCCGTTCATGTAGTTGTGGGGAATGCCGTCCGGGTTGAAGCCGCCGAGGCCGGCCTCTGCGCCGGTCGACGTCTGCGTGCAGGTGCCGTAGTCCCAGCACGCGCCGCCCGGCTCCATCATGTACAGCAGGTTGTCCGACTGCGCACGATTGATGTAGAAGCGCATCGGCGTGCCGTTGCCGCACGATGCACCGGTGCTCTCCGGCAACGTCACTTCGTACCACGAATAATACGGAATCGACGGATCCGGCATCGTCGTATCGGCGGCGTGGCCGTTCAGTGCCGCGCAACCGAGCAGCGTGGCAACGGCCGCGCGCAGCAGGCTTCGTGCTGTGGACATCTCCCCTCCTTGTCGATGGACATGACGCGGCCGCCGGGCTTCGCCTCGGCGTCGCGGATTCGGCGCTCAGTGCACGCCGGACGATGAAGCACCGTCGAACAGCTGGACCCGCAACGCCTGCAGGCGCTGCGCGATGACGGCTTGTTGCTGATCGGGATCGGGAATGCTCGCCTGAACCTGCCGGACGACGTCACGGCTCTGCTGTTCGTATGAGCGATAGCGCGGGTCCTGCGCCGGCGACGGGCCGACCGTCTGCTGCGCATAGGTGTCCCATTGCGCGCGCATCGACCGGATCGCCGCGCCGCGCGTCGCGGGATCGGCTTCGGTATCGGTGAGCAGCGCCGCGCTCAGCGCCTCGGCCTGCACCGGCACGATCTCGTTGCGCGCGACATGATCGGGGAGTGCGTCGAGAATCCGGTGCGCGAGCGCGGCGCGCTCGGCTGGCGGCATGCTGTTGCGGCGATCCCCATACGCGGCAACCTCGTCGCGAAAGCGCGCGAACGCGACGATGCGCTTCACTTCGGCATCCGCATCGGGGCGCCCCGCGAGGCTGCGGCGCAGCGCGTCGACGTCGAGCCGCCGCTCCTCGGGGCCGGGCGTCGCGGCACCGGTGCCGGTACCGAACGTATCGGCTGTGCCTGGCTGCGCGCTCGCCGTCGTGGTCGTTGCGCCGGACGATGCGGCTTGCGCCGGCGTCGCCGCTTCATATCGCCAGACTGCAACGACGACCACGCCGATCGCCGCGATCGCGCCCGTGCGCCGCCAGCGTGCCCTGTTCTTCTTCACGTCGCCTCCTCGTCACGTCATGCCGTTCTTCGCCGGTGCATCCGCGAGTAGGTTCTAGGTCGAATCCGGCAGGCAGTCAAAAGCGGCACTAGAACGCCGGCACTAAAGCTGCTCGCAGCAGCCGCGTCCCGCAAGCCGTTTGAAACGCATTGCGTGATCGGTCGGCCAGGCGCGCGATGTCGCGCGTCACGCCCGTCCGGCGGCGGTTCGGGCCGACACGTACCGTGTGCGCCGCGACGCCAAGCAAGCGGCGATCCAGCCGCACGGCGCGCGGTTGTCACACATCGGCGTGACCGATACGGATGGCCGGATAAGACCCGTCGAACGACCCGCTGAGCGCTTGGTCGTGATTTTGGCCAGCCCTATGCTGGTTTCCGACACGCGCCGAACGGTCGGCGCGACGCCCACCCCACCCAGCCGAGCCCGTTCCATGAGCCGTGCAGACCTTCCGCATCGCGCACCCGCCGCCGTCCACGACTATCCGACCTATCGCGACGCGCTCGCGGGCCGCCGGCTACCTGCCGCATTCGTCGACCTCGACTGCCTCGACGCGAACCTTGCCGACCTGAAGCGCCGCGCACGCGGCCTGCCGATCCGGCTCGCGACGAAGTCGGTGCGCTCGCGCGAACTGATTGGCGCGGTGCTGGCCGCCGGCCCGTTCATGCAGGGGCTGCTGTGCTACTCGGCCGCGGAAGCCGCGTGGCTCGCGGACGGCGGCTTCGAGGACATCGTCGTCGCGTATCCGACCGTCGAGCCCGACGACCTGCGCGCGGTGGCCGCCCAGCTGAGGCGCGGCCGTTCGATCACGCTGATGGTCGACGACACCGCGCAGGTCGACGTGATCGACCGCATCGCCCACGACGAACGCGTGACGATCCCGCTCGCGATCGATCTCGACATGTCGTCCGCGTATCCGGGCCTGTACTTCGGCATGTACCGCTCGCCGGTGCACGAGGCGGCCGACGCACTCGCGCTCGCGCACCGCATCGGCGAGCGACAGCACGTGCGGCTCGACGGACTGATGGGCTACGAAGGACAGATCGCCGGCGTGGCCGACACGGAGCCGGGCAGCGGCGCACGCAACGCGCTGGTGCGGCACCTGAAGCGCCGCTCGGCGCGCGAGATCAACGCGCGCCGCCACGCGGCCGTGCAGGCGATCGCGGCGGCCGGCCACGCGCTGCGCTTCGTGAACGGCGGCGGCACCGGCAGTATCGAGAGCACGCTCGGCGACGCGTCGGTCACCGAGCTCGCGGCCGGTTCCGGCCTCTACGCGCCGGCGCTGTTCGATCACTACGCGGCGTTTCATGCGCAGCCGGCCGCCGGCTTCGCGCTGCCGGTCGTGCGGATCCCACAGCCGGGCATCGTGACCTGCTCGGGCGGCGGCTATGTCGCATCGGGCCCGGCCGGCAAGAGCCGCCTGCCGCGGCCGTGGCTGCCGGCCGGCTGCACGCTGATCGACAACGAAGGCGCGGGCGAAGTGCAGACGCCCGTGCGCGTGCCGCGCGGCGTCGCACCGGCGATCGGCGACCCGATCCTGTTCCGCCACGCGAAGGCCGGCGAACTGTGCGAACGCTTCAACACGCTGCTGCTGATCCGCGGCGGGCGCGTGGTCGGCGAGGCGCCCACCTATCGCGGCGAAGGCAAGAGCTTTTTCTAGCGGGCCGCACGGCCCTCGTTCAACGCCGGTCAACCCGTTCGATCCATTCAAACGACAACCACGGAGACAATGCCATGTGGCGCAACTGGTCGGGATATGTCTGCAGTCCTGATGCAACCGTGTCGACGCCTGCGTCGCCCGCCGGGCTCGCGGCCGTGCTGCGCGACGCGGCGGCGGCCGGCGCCACCGTGCGCGCGGCCGGCGCCGGTCATTCGTTCTCGCCGCTCGTGCAGACCGACGACGTGATCCTGTCGCTCGACGCGATGCAGGGCGTGATCGACGTCGACCGCGACCGGCGCGTCGCGCGCGTGCATGCCGGCACGCGGCTGTGGGCGCTGGGCCCGGCGCTCGCCGCGCACGGCCTCGCGATGGAGAACCTCGGCGACATCAACGTGCAGTCGATCGCCGGCGCGACCAGCACCGGCACGCACGGCACCGGCATCACGCTCGGCAACCTGTCGACGCAGATCGACAGCCTGACCTTCATGTGCGCGGACGGCAGCGAGATCCGCGCGAGCGCCGACACGCATCCCGACCTGTTCGCCGGCGGCCGGATCGGGCTCGGCGCGCTCGGCGTGCTGACGGAGATCGGCCTGCGCCTCGTGCCCGCGTTCAAGCTGCGCCTCGAGCGCGGCGGGATGAATCTCGACGACTGCCTCGCGCAAACGGATGCGCTGATCGCGAAGCATCGCTCGTTCGAGTTCTACTGGTTCCCGCATACGGACACCGTGCTGACCAAGGCGTGGGACATGACCGACGAGCCGGCCGACGCAGTGCACTGGGCAAGCCGTGCATCCGAATCGTTCCTCGAGAACACGGTGTTCGGCGCGCTGTGCGGGCTCGGCCGGCGCGTGCCGTCGCTGTGCCCGGCGCTGAGCCGGCTGTGCGCATCGACGGTGTCCGCCGGCCGGCACGTGGAGGCGAGCTACGCGATGCTGTCGACGGTGCGCCGCGTGCGCTTCAACGAAATGGAATGGTCGGTGCCGGCCGAGCGCGGCGCCGATGCGCTGCGCGAGATCCGCGCGTTCATCGCGCGCCGCAGCTTCCCGCTGATGTTCCCGCTCGAATACCGCTGGGTGCGCGGCGACGACATCTGGCTGAGCCCCGACTACGGCCGCGACAGCGTGCGCATCTCGGTGCACCAGTATCGCGGGATGCCGTTCGACGCGTACTTCTCGGGTGTGCAGGCGATCTGCCGCAATCACGGCGGGCGGCCGCACTGGGGCAAGGTGCATGCGATGAAGGCCGCCGAGCTGGCGTCGTGCTATCCGCACTGGGACGATTTCCTCGCATTGCGCGAACGGATGGACCCGCACGGCCGCTTCCTGACGCCGTACCTGCGCACACTGTTCGGCCTGCCGCCACGCGCGAGTGCAAGTACACGCGCAGCCTCAGCCGCCCGCGCCATGCCGGCCCGCCGAGGGACACACCCGATGCACGAAACGGCCGGCATCGCACATGATCGGCCGCGATCCAACCAGGAGGCCTCGTGAGCACCGCCACCCTGCATGCCGCCGCGCAGTCGCGCCCCGATCCGTCGACCGGCGCCGTCGTTCGTCTCGCGTTCGCGTTCGCCGCGGCCACCAACGGCCTGATCCTGTCGCCGTTCCTCGTCGCGGCCGTGATGACGCGCTTCCGGCTCGACGAAGGCACCGCGACCGCGCTCGTCAGCGCGGAGATCCTCGGCATCGCGATCAGTTGCGCGCTGCTGTCGCACCGGATCGCGCGCGCCGCGCGGCCGTTCACGCTGGCCGGCCTCATCGGCACGCTCGGCGGGCAGGCGCTGAGCGCGGTCGCGCCCGGCATCGTGTCCGCGGCGCTCGCGCGCGGGATGACGGGGCTGTTCGAAGGGATGCTGTTCGTCGTCGTCGCGTCCGGCGTGTCGCAGCGCGCATCGACCGACCGCCTGTGGGGGCAAATCAACCTGCTCGCGGGCGTCATCAACGGCGGCATCCTGGTGCTGATCTCCGCGTTGCCGGCCGGCTGGCTCGAGCGCGGGGTGTTCGCGCTGCTGGCGGCCGTCGTCGCCGTGCTGGCGCCCGCGATCCGCGGCATCGACGCATTCGCGAGCGCACCCGCGCAGACCCACGTGCGCGCCGGCACGCTGCCGTGGCGGCCGGTGATCGCGATCTGGATCGTGACGGCGCTCGTCTATGGCGTGCAGGCGTCGCAATGGGCGATCGCCGGCTTCGTCGGCGAGCGTGCCGGGCTGTCGCCGACGACGATCGGCGTGCTGCTGTCGGTGTCGTCGCTGCTCGGCTTCGTCGGCGCGGCGATTCCGTCGCATCCGGCCAGCCACAAGCACCGCCTCGCGCTGATCTGGGCCGCGCAGCTCGCGATGATCGCGTCGATCGAATGGTTCTTCAGCGCACGCGGCGGCAGCGCGTACTTCCTGAGCCAGTTCGTGCTGAACAGCGCGTTCTTCGTGATCGTGCCGTTCCTCACCGGGATGCTGTCCGACTTCGACCCGGACGGCTCGCTGGTCGCACGCACGCTCGTCGTCACGTTCTTCGCGGCCGGCATCGGCACCGCGCTGTCGGGCGCGCTGCTCGGCCGCTTCGGCGGCGCGCGCGTCGCCCACGTGCTGTGCGTGGTGGTACTGGCCGCCGCCCCATTCGTGCGGCTTGCGCTGCGCCGCGCGGCGCCCGGCGCGGTGGCGCGCGCGTCGCCGTCGCCGTGACCGCAGTGCGTCACGCCGTGGCCGCGACGCACCACGAGAATGGCCGCCGCGGCCTTGGCCCGCGCAAATTTGGCTTTCTACAGTCGTTTCCGGCGGTACGCGCCGCCGCCCCCCTGCTCGATGCGGAGTCCAGAACAATGAATCGTCACGATAACGTTCGCGCCGCGTGCTGCGCGATGTGGGTCCTGGCCGTTACCGGCGCGCACGCGCAAAGCAACGTGACGCTGTATGGCGTGATCGATGCGGGCATCCGCTACGAAACCCACGGCGTGTCCTACGGCGCCGACGGCGCGCCGGTGTCGACGGGCCGCAAGATCTCGATGGCGGACGGCGGCGGCCTGACGGAGAGCTACTGGGGCCTCAAGGGGCAGGAGGATCTCGGCGGCGGCCTGTCCGCGCAGTTCAACGTGGAAAGCCACTTCGGCCCGAACAGCGGCGCGATCGTGCCGGCCGGCTCGCCGAACTTCTTCGAGATCGCGTACGTGGGGCTCACGTCGACGTCGCTCGGCCAGCTCGCGCTCGGCCGCCAGTACAACGTGCCGTTCGAGATGGTGTCGCTGACCTACGGCTCGAACCTGTGGGCCGGCCCGCAGGACCCGTACTTCAACCTGTTCAAGCCCGAGCAGACGATGCTCGCGGGCTCGCGCACCAGCAACATGATCCAGTACGGCGCGCAGCTCGGCAGCCTGTACCTGCTCGCGCAGTACGCGCCGGGCGGCCATGCGGGCGGCGGCGTGCTGGGCGGCCAGGCCGGCGCGGCAATCGCGTATGCGCCGGACAAGGGGCCGTTCACGGTCGGCGCGTCGTTCATGCGCAGCTGGGACGACGTCACACACGCGAAATTCGACATCTACGGCGGCGGCGGCTCGGTGACGCTCGGCAACGCGACCGTCAACGCCGGCTATATCGAGAACGCGCGCGACAACGACTTCACGTCGTTCGGGAACGGCCCGTTCAGCCCGACCGATCTCGCCGCGCTCGGCATCATCTCGCCCGCGCAGGTGGCCGATCCGTCGACGCCCGGCGGGTTCCGGCGCCGCAAGATGGCGCTCGCGGGGCTGACCTACCGGTTCACGCCGGCGTTCACGGCCGCCGTCAACGCGTGGTGGACCACGCAGTCGGGCTACACGCCGGACTTCGACGGCCGCGCGCGCCAGTTCCAGGTGATCGCCGGCTACAGCCTGTCGAAGCGCAGCATGCTCTACGCGGAGGTCGACTACGCGATCTATCGCGGCGGGCTGGTCGGCGCGCAGCTGGTCGGCATCAATGGACAGGCGCCGAGCACGAGCACCACGCAGCTCGGCGCGACGGTCGGCCTGCGCCACTACTTCTGACGCGGGGCCGCGCAGGATGTGGGCTATCGGGGCCGGGGCGGCGCCGGGTTTCCGGCCGGGCGGGACGAGTACAATCCATGGAAAAAAATACGGAGCATCCATGGACGAACCCGACCGTTATACGACGGCGAATCTGCCGGTCCATCTGTTGCGGTGCCTCGCGGAGACAAGCAAGGAACTGGGCATCGACCCCACGCGGCTGTGCCTCGGGCTCGGCTTCGACGTCGCGGACCTGTCGAATCCGTCGTGCCGGATTTCCTTGCGCCAGGCGAGCACGATGATCCGCCGCGCGCTCGAGATGGCGCCGGGGCGGGCGCTCGGCCTCGAACTCGGCACGAGCGAGACGATCGCGTCAATCGGGCTGGTCGGCTATGCGATGCTGACGAGCCCGACGTTGAAGGACGCGATCGCGGTCGGGATGGAACTGCAGCGCCACACGGGGCCGCTGTTGCGCTTCGACGTGACGTCGGATGCACGCACGCTGTCGATCCGCGCGACCAACGTCTTCCTCGAACCCGACATCGAGGCGTTCCTCGTCGAGGAAGCGTTCGGCAGCTTCATGAAGATCGGGCGCTCGCTCGTCGGCCCCGCGTTCCAGCCGAAGGGCGTCGATCTCAGCTACCCGCCGCCGGCCTATGCGGAGCAATACGCGCGTGTGTTCCCGTGCCCGGTGCGGTTCGAGCAGGAGCAGAACCTGTTCTCATGCGACGCCGCGCTCGGCAACCGCCCGATCGCGACCCACGATCCGCTCGCGCATCGGCAGACGCTCGAATTCCTGCAGGACGCGCTGCCGCCCGAACCCGAAGGCACCGAATTTCTCGAATCGATCGAACGGATCATGCGGCGCGACCTGCGGCACGCGCCATCGCTTGCCGAGATCGCCGCGCAGCTGTGCATGAGCGAGCGCACCCTCCGGCGGCGGCTCGCCGATCAGGGCGTGTCGTACCAGACGGTGATCGACACGATCCGCCGCAAGCGCGCATTCACGCTGCTGAGCAACCCGCGGCTGTCGATCGAGGACGTCGCGCATGAAGTCGGGTTCAGCGACGCGCACAACTTCCGGCGCGCGTTCAAGCGGTGGACGGGACACGGGCCGAGAGAGGGACAGCGCACGGCGCCGTGACGGGCAAGGTTTCGACCGTGGCGGGCGGTGGCGCCGCACCGCTTCCGCATCTACCCGTTGACGTGGCCCGCACGCGCATCACTGCGCGTCGCCGATCCCGCCCATCAGCATCATCAGTTGCTCGCGCAGCCACCGGCTGCCCTGGTCCTGATCGGCGCTGCGATGCCAGTAGCAGAAGTATTCGAGGCCCGGCATCTCGAACGGCAGTTCGAGAATCCGCGCCGGATAGCGCTGCAGCAGCCGCAGCGGCGCGGTCAACGCGAGATCGCCGCGCATCGCGATCAGCGGCGCGACCATGTAGTGCTGCACGCGCATCTGGATCGTGCGGCGCAGCCCGAGCCGCGTCAGCTCCGCGTCGACGTGCCCGCTGCCCTTGCGGCGGCTCGACACGTGGATGTGCCCCATCGCAAGGTAGTCGTCCATGGTGAGCGTGGCGCCCTTGAACGGGTGATCGTCGCGGATCATGCACGCATAGCGGTCGCGCACGAGCAGCGCTTGGTGCAGGTGCGGATCGCCGATCAGCGGCGCGTCGATCGCGAGGTCGACGGAGCCGTTCGCGAGCGCGGTCGCGACTTCGCGGCGGTCCATCGTGTAGCTGCGCACGTGCATGCCGGGCGCATGCGTCTGCAGCAGTTCGCCGAGCGCGGGCAGCAGCAGCGCCTCGGTCAGGTCGCTCATGCTCATCCGGAACACGCGCGTCGACGACGCCGGATCGAACACGTCGCCTTCGTGCGCGCTCGAATCGAGCAATTGCATCGCCTCGCGCACGCGGCCGACGATGTTCTCGGCCAGCGGCGTGGGCATCATCCCGGCCGGCGTGCTGACGAACAGCGGATCGTTCAGGGTCTTGCGCAGCCGCGCCAGCGCGTTGCTGACGGCCGGCTGCGTGATGTTCAGCACCTCGGCCGCGCGCGTCAGGTTGCGCTTGGTGTAGATCGCCTCGAATACGACGAACAGGTTCAGGTCAATCTTCGAAAGGCGCATCGCCGGATCTCCTTGCCGGCATATTACGGCGGGCGCCTCCCGTTCGTCCACGGCCCTGCGCATCGTGGCGCGACGCTCAGCCGCGCAGCGGCGGCGTCAGGTACGCGGCCGTCGAACCCGGCTCGCCGTCCTTGATTTCCATCCGCGCGATCGCCTGCAGGTGCACCTCGTCCGGGCCGTCGGCGAAGCGCAGCGCGCGGCCCCAGGTCCAGTGGTCGGCGAGCGGCGTATCGGGGCTCAACCCCGCCGCGCCGAACACCTGCATCGCGCGGTCGCACACGTCCGTATAGACCGTCGGCACCAGCGCCTTGATCATCGAGATTTCCTTGCGGGCAGCCTTCGCGCCGACCTTGTCGATCATCCACGCGGCCTTCAGCACGAGCAAACGCGCCTGCTCGATCTCGATGCGCGATCGCGCGATCCATTCGCCGACCGTGCCGTGCTTGTTCAACGGCTTGCCGAACGCGACGCGCGACTGCGCGCGGTCGACCATCAGCTCCAGCGCAAGCTCGGCCGCGCCGATCGAACGCATGCAGTGGTGGATGCGGCCCGGCCCGAGGCGGGCCTGCGCGAGCGCGAAGCCGCTGCCTTCCTCGCCGAGCAGGTTGCGCGCCGGCACGCGCACGTTGTCGAACGTGATCTCGCAGTGCCCTTCCGGCGCGTAGTGATTGACCACCGTGATGTTGCGCACGATCGTCACGCCCGGCGTGTCGCGCGGCACGAGGATCATGCTCTGCTGCTGGTGCGACGCGGCCTCGGGATCGGTCTTGCCCATCACGATGAGGATCCTGCAGTTCGGATGCGCGGCGTTCGTGATGAACCACTTGCGGCCGTTGATCACGTACTCGTCGCCCACGCGCTCGATGCGCGTCGTGATGTTCGTCGCATCCGACGACGCCACGTCGGGCTCCGTCATCGCGAACGCCGAGCGGATCTCGCCGCGCAAGAGCGGTTTCAGCCACTGTTCGCGCTGCTCGGGCGTCGCGAACATGTGCAGCAGCTCCATGTTGCCGGTGTCCGGCGCGCTGCAGTTGAACACTTCCGACGCCCAGGCCACCCGCCCCATGATCTCGGCGAGCGGCGCGTATTCGAGGTTCGTCAGGCCCATGCCGGGCTCGTCGTCCTTCAGGTGCGGCAGGAACAGGTTCCACAGCCCTTCCGCCTTCGCGCGCGCCTTCAGCTCCTCCATGAACGACACGGGATACTGGCCCGCGTGCACTTCCTCGTTCCACTGGCGAATGCGCGGCACGATATGCGCGTCCATGAACGCGCGCACGCGGCTGCGCAGTTCTTCCACTTTCGGGGTGTAGCCAAAATCCATGATCGACTCCTCGATTCCGTTCGTCCGGTTCGGTCAGAAGGCCGAGACACCGCCGTCGACGGCGACGGCCTGCCCGGTCAGATAAGTGTTTTCCTTCGCGCACAGCGTCAGCATCGTCGCGACGATTTCCTCGGGCCGGCCGAGCCGCTTCATCGGCGAGCCCTGCGCGAGAAAGTCCTGGCGGTCGCCGAGATCGCTGTCGGTGACCATCGGCGTCGTGCTGTAGAACGGGCACACCGCATTCACGCGAATGCCGTGGCGCGCGTATTCGATCGCCGCCGTCTTCGTGAGCCCGACCACCGCATGCTTGGACGCCGCGTAGGCCGCCAGCTTCGGCGCGCCGCCGAGCCCGGCCATCGACGCGACGTTCAGGATCACGCCGGCGCGCTGCGCGAGCATCTGGCGGATCTGGTGCTTCATCCCGAAGAACACGCCCTTCGCGTTCACCGCGAAGCTCAGGTCGAGATCGGCTTCGTCGGTGTCGATCAGCGCCTTCATCGGCGGTGCGATGCCCGCGTTGTTGATGCCGACGTCGAGCCGGCCGAAACGCTCGGCCGCCGCCTGTACCAACGATGCGACCTCCGCCTCGACGCGCACGTCGCAGCGTTGCGCGATCACGTCGGCGCCGGCCGCGCGCAGCGGCGCGGCCACGCGTTCGAGCGCGTCGGCGTTCAGGTCGCCGAGCGCGACGCGCGCGCCCATCGCGGCCAGCTCGCTCGCGAGCAACGCGCCGAAGCCGCTCGCGGCGCCGGTGATCATCACGGCTTGCCCGGCATAGCTGTCGATCTTCATCGTGCGCTCAGATCGTCAGGCCGCCGTCGACGACGATGCATTCGCCGTTCGTGTAGCTCGCCGCGGCCGACACGAGATACAGCACCGTGCCGGCCATTTCGCGCGGCTCCGCATGGCGGCGCAGCGGGATCTTGCCCATCCAGGTCTCGTAGATTTCCTTGTCGGCGAACAGCGCGCCCGCGAACTTCGTCTTCGTGAGGCCCGGCAGCAACGCGTTCACGCGGATGCCGAGCGGCCCGCATTCCTTCGCGAACGCCTTCGTCATGTTGACGACCGCGGCCTTCGTGATCGAGTAGATGCCCTGCCGGTCGCCCGGCTGCAGCGCGTTCACCGACGCCGTGTTGACGATCGCGCCGCCGCCGTGCGTCTTCATCAGCTTGCCGGCCTCGACCGACATGAAGAAGTAGCCGCGGATGTTCACGTCGACCGTCTTCTCGTACGCGGCGAGGTCGGTATCGAGGATGTGCCCGAAATACGGGTTCGCGGCTGCGTTGTTCACGAGGATGTCGAGACGGCCGTGCTTGCTGCGGATGTGCTCGAACGTCGCGGCGATATCTTCGAGCCGCCCGACGTGACAGGCCAGCGCCTCGGCGCGGCCGCCTGCCGCGACGATCTCGTCGGCCACGGCCTGGCAGTCGTCGAGCTTGCGGCTCGACACGATCACGTGCGCGCCCTGCTCCGCGAGCAGTTTCGCGATTTCCTCGCCGATGCCGCGGCTCGCGCCCGTCACGAGTGCGATCTTGCCCGTCAGGTCGAACAGATTCGTTGCCATGTTGCTGTGCTCCTCCATTGATATGTTGTCCTGCGCGACGGCTTCAGCGACGCGCGTCGATCACGCCGACGGCCAGTTCGGCGAGCCGCCCGGCCATCGCGCCGACGCGCAGCGCCTGCTCGCTCGACGCATTGCCCTGCAGCGCGCGCGCCTTCACGCCCTGCGCGATCGATGCGAGCCGGAAGAAACTGAACGCGAGGTAGAAATGCCAGTCGCGGATCGGCTCGATGCCGCGCAGTTCGCAATAGCGCGCGACGATCGCCGCTTCGTCCGGCACGCCGAGTTCGGCGCGATCCTGGCCCGCGAGCCCGCGCACCTGCCCGCCGGACGGCAGCCGCAGGCACATGCAGAGATACGCGAGATCGGCGAGCGGGTTGCCGAGCGTCGACAGTTCCCAGTCGAGCACGGCCTGCACGCGATAGCTGTCACGCGCGAACATCAGGTTGTCGATCCGGAAATCGCCATGCACCAGCGTCGGCCGGCCCGTGTCCTCCGGGCACGCCTTCGGCAGCCAGTCGATCAGCGTTTCCATCGCGTCGAGGCGTTCGGTTTCCGCCGCGCGGTACTGCTTCGTCCACACGCCGATCTGGCGCTCGAAGTAATTGCCGGGGCGGCCGTAGTCGGCGAGGCCCACTGCCTCGACATCGACGTCGTGCAACGCGGCCATCGTCTGCAGCAACGCGTCGTAGCAGGCCGCGCGATCGGCCTTCGGCAGTTCCGGCAGCGCGGGATCCCAGAAGATCCGGCCGTCCTCGTAGCTCATCACGTAGAACAGGCTGCCGATCACGTCGCGGTCTTCGCAAAGGTGATACGGATGCGCGACCGGCACCGCGGTGCCCGACAGCGCGGTGAGCACGCGGAATTCGCGGTCGACCGCGTGCGCGGACTTCAGCAGTTCGCCCGGCGGCTGGCGGCGCAGCACGTAGCGGCCGCTCTTCGCATGCAGCAGGAAAGTCGGATTCGACTGGCCGCCGGCAAACTTCTCCGTGTCGACCGGGCCTTCGAAGCCCGGCACGTGCGCTTCCAGATAGCGCGTGAGGCGGGCTACGTCGAGTTGCTGGGTAGGGTTCGTCATCGTCGCGATCGTTCGTGAGTCAGCCGTAGGTTCGCAGCGCGTGTCGTTCGGGATCCTCCAGATGCGGGACGCCGTTGAACGACGCGAGGTGGAACGCCTCGGCGTTGAAGAAAAACTGCGAAAGACTGCTGTTGCGGATCTGCAGGTTCAGCGCGATCGCGCTCGACGGCGGGGCGGCCAGCACCTGCTGCACGGTGACCGCGATCGGGCCGCCGGAACTCACCGCCAGCACGCGCTGGCCGCCGCCGTGGCGGATCGCCGCGCGGGCCTCGGCCACGCGCTGCTGGAAATGCGCCCAGGTCTCGGGGGCCGAATCGCCGAGCTTGTCTTCCGACCAGAGCTGCAGCACCTGCCGGAGCGCGCGGAAATGCTCCTTCATCGAGCCGGCCGCGAGGCGGGCGATGTCGGGGTAGTCGTGCGCGGCGGCCGCGAACAGCCCGTGGAAGTCGTATTCGTTCAGGCCCGGGTGGCGGTCGACCGGCGTGCCTTCGCGGCCCATCCCGCGCAGGATCGCGTCGACCGTCTGCGCGTGGCGGTTCAGCGTGCCGCAGATCACGCGGTCGAATGTGAGCGCTTGCTGCGCGAAGTATTCGCCGAGCCAGACGCCCTGCTGTTCGCCCGCCGCGGACAACCGGTCGTAGTCGTCCGTACCGAAGGACGCCTGCCCGTGCCGTACCAGAAAAAGTTCAGCCATCGCATGCCCGCCAGATCAGAAGGATTCAGCATAGGGGGCAGGGACGCATTTTTAAACTTTATTTTCTGAATCCGGGGGTATTCATTCTGTGAATCCATCGCGCGCCGGGCCTTGCCGCTGTTCGGCTCGCGCCGTCGCGGCACACGTATTGCTCATCGCCCTCGGCGGGAGAACCGCGAAGTCCAATCCGTTCCAGGAGGGGTGCGATGCTCGGTACTATCCTTATCATCATTCTGATTCTCCTACTCATCGGTGCATTTCCTGCATGGCCCCACAGCCGAAGCTGGGGCTATTGGCCCTCGGGCTCCGTCGGGCTGGTCGTCGTCATTGTCGTGATACTGGTGCTGATGGGCCAGATCTGACGCAGCAGCGCGCCAGCCGGGCAGGCAGAGGCCCGTTTGAAACAATCGCTGCCGGCCATCCCGGAACGTGCGCATACCCGCACCGGGAGGGCCGGCAGGCGATTCACGGGCATGACGCGCATCGCATGCGATGCGTGTCAGCCCCGACGTCTGCCGGGCTGAAGCGCGGCCCGGTCATGCGGAATGCTTGCCGGCTGCGGCAAAAGCCGGCGTGCGCAGCACGATCTTGCCGATGTGGCGGCCGGAATCCATCAGCGTGTGCGCCGCGCTCGCGTCGCGCAGATCGAAGGTCTGGTAGACCTGCGGCTTCACCTTGCCCTGCCGGATCAGCGGCCACACGGCTTCCTCCAGCTCGCGGATGAGCTGCGCCTTCTCCGCGTAGGTACGCGAGCGCAGCGTCGAGCCGATGTGCGTGAGACGCTTGGTGAGCATCGGGAACAGGTCGAGCTCCTTCGCGGGCCCATTGATCACGCCGATCTGGACGATGCGGCCGTTCATCGCGGCCGCCGCGAAATTGCGTGCGACGTAGTCGCCGGCGATGATGTCGACGATCACGTCGACACCCTTGCCGTCGGTGAAGCGCTTGACCGCATCGACGAAATCCTCGTTGCGGTATTCGATCGCGAGATCCGCGCCGAGCCGCAGGCTCGCGTCACGCTGCGCGTCCGAGCCCACCGTCGTGATGAGGGTCGACGCGCCGAACGCCTTCGCCAGCATCGTCGCGGTCGTGCCGATGCCCGACGCGCCGCCGTGAATCAGCACGCTGTCGCCGGCCGCGAACCCGCCGCGCTGGAACAGGTTCAGCCAGACCGTCATGAAGGTTTCGGGCAGCGCCGCGGCTTCCGTCATGTCGAGGCCGTCGGGAATCGCGAGCGTATTGCTCTCGTTCGCCACCGCGTATTCCGCATAGCCGCCGCCCGGAATCAGCGCGCAGACTTCATCGCCGATCGCGAAGCGCGTGACGTCGCGGCCGACCGCGACGACTTCGCCGGCCACCTCGAGACCGGGAATGTCGGACGCGCCGGGCGGCGGGTCGTACAGCCCCTTGCGCTGGAATACATCGGGGCCGTTCACGCCGGCCGCATGAATGCGGATCAGCACTTCGTCGGGGCCCGGCGACGGCACGGGACGCGTGGTCGGCACGAGCACGTCGGGGCCGCCGGGACGCACGATTTCGATCGCCGTCATGCGGGCGGGCAGGGTTTTCACGTCATCAGTCACGATATGATCCTCAGCGTTCGTCGATGCGCGGCCGATTCGCGGAACCTCCTCGAATCGCGGCATCGCAATGGGTGTGAAGACAGTCTAGGGACGGTGCCGCGCGCGGGCACGCAGTGAATTGCCGAACGAGGAATGCAAAAATGCATCAGTCAGCACCATCGATGAACTGGGACGACGCACGCGTGTTCCTCGCGATTCATCGCGAACGGACGTTGCGCCGCGCGGCGCAAACGCTCGGGGTCGACCAGGCGACGGTCGGGCGCCGGCTCGCGCAACTCGAGCACATGCTCGGCGCCACGCTGTTCCTGCGCTCGTCGAAGGGCTACCTGACCACACCGGTCGGCGCGCTGGCGCTGCGCGCCGCCGAGGCGATGGAGCAGCATGCGCACGAGCTCGTCCGGCTGACGCAGGGCGTCGACCGGCGGCTCGCCGGCGAGGTGAAGATCACGACGACCGATGCGCTTGCGATCGAATTCGTGATGCCGTCGATCGCGCGGCTGCATGCGAAGCATCCCGACGTATGCGTGTCGCTGAACACGTCGACGCAAATCCTGAACCTGGCGAAGCGGGAGGCCGACATCGCGGTGCGCACCGTGCGGCCCGACAACCCCGATCTCGTCGCGCGCCGCCTCGCCCGCTGGGACATGGGCCTGTTCGCTTCGCACGACTATCTGCACCGGCATGGCGAGCCCGTGCGCGGCAGTGCATTCGCGGGGCACGACCTGGTCGTCTACCAGCCGTATGTCGACGCGAGCCGCAAGCCGGCGATCGCCGGCGAGCCGATCGACGCAGGCCGCATCGTCGGGCGGATGAATTCGAGCCTGATGATGCGTGCCGCGCTGCGCTCGGGCCTCGGCATCGGCGAAGTACCGGTGCACATGGGCGAACGCGACGGCCTCGCCCGCATCTGGCCCGCGCAGACGCGGGAAGCGCCTTACGAGGTCTGGCTCGTCACGCACCGCGACCTGCGCCACACCGCGCGCATCCGCGCGACGATCGACGAGATCGTGTCCGCGTTCGACGCGCATCGGTAAGCGCGCCGCCGCGTACCACCGCCCGACCGCTGCTCGACAGCATTTCCCATGCGGTAGTATGGCGACTCGATGGAAACCCCGATGGACTCACACGTATGGCCCAGCCTGATCTCCCGCCCCCTTCCAGCGCCGGCCAGGACGCCCAGGCGCTCGTCCTCATCGCCGAAGACGAACCCGAGATCGCCGAGATCCTGACCGCCTATCTCGCGCGCGGCGGCCTGCGCACCGTGCACGCGGCCGACGGCCGCCGCGCGCTGGAACTGCACCTGCAGCTCAAGCCCGACCTCGTGCTGCTCGAC
Organism: Burkholderia sp. AU27893; assembly: GCF_002223205.1. Taxonomy (NCBI): domain Bacteria; kingdom Pseudomonadati; phylum Pseudomonadota; class Betaproteobacteria; order Burkholderiales; family Burkholderiaceae; genus Burkholderia; species Burkholderia sp. AU27893. Next base: position 2,631,182 of record NZ_NKFD01000004.1, read on the forward strand.
GTGCAGATGCCGCACGTCGACGGCTGGAAGGTGCTCGCCGAGATCCGTCATCGCGGCGACACGCCCGTGATCATGCTGACCGCGCTCGACCAGGACATCGACAAGCTCACCGGCCTGCGCATCGGCGCCGACGACTACGTGGTGAAGCCGTTCAATCCCGCCGAAGTCGTCGCACGTGCGCAGGCGGTGCTGCGCCGTTCGATGGCCGGCTCCCGCCAGGAAGAGCAGCGCGTGCTGCGGGTCGCGCCGTTCGAGATCGATCTCGAGCGCCATGAAGCCACGCTCGAAGTGGGCAGCGAACGGCACACGCTCGTGCTGACGCTCACCGAGTTCAAGCTGCTCGCGCAGCTCGCGCGTGCGCCGCGGCGCGTGTTCAGCCGCGCCGAGCTGATGGCCACCTGCCTGCCGGAAGGCGACGCGCTCGAGCGCACGGTGGACAGCCACGTCAGCAAGCTGCGCAAGAAGCTGGACGACCTCGGCATGCAGGGCGTGCCCGTCAGCGTGCGCGGCGTCGGCTACAAGCTCTGGAGTTGACGTGAAGCTCGACGGCCTGAGCCGGCAGATCGCACTGACGATGGCCGGGATGGTGTTCGGCGTGACGCTGCTGATGGTGCTCACCGCCTCCGTCTTCTACTACGTCGCGTTCAACTACTGGCCCGCGCATTTCAACACGAAGGAATGGCTGCCGACCGCGCCGGAATGGCTGTGGCTGATCGCGACCACGTCGGTCGGCCTCGTGCTGTCGGTCGCGGTCGCCGTCAATCTCGCGCGCCGCATCCTCGTGCCGCTCAATTCGGTCACGGACAGCATTCGCCGCGTCGCGCGCGGCGATCTCGGTGCGCGCGCCGTGGCAGGCGACCGCTCGCTGCACGAAGCCGCGCTGCTCGCCGACCACTTCAATGCGCTCGCCGACGAGCTGCAACGCGTGACCAACGAGCAGGCGATCTGGAACGCCGCGATCGCGCACGAGCTGCGCACGCCCGTCACGGTGCTGCGCGGGCGCCTGCAGGGGCTCGCCGAAGGCGTGTTCAAGCCCGACGAAGCGCAGTTCCGCAGCCTGCTCACGCAGGTCGAAGGGCTGACGCGGCTGATCGAGGATCTGCGCGTGGTCAGCCTCGCGGATGGCGGCCATTTGAGCATCGAGATCCGCGACGCCGACCTTGCCGCCGACGTGCGCGCCGTGGTCGACGTGTTCGCCCATGCGCTGCAGGCCGCCGGCCAGCAGCCGGTGCTCGATCTCGACCCGCGGCGCATGCGCTGCGACCCGGTGCGGATTCGTCAGGCGCTGCTCGCGCTGCTGGAAAACGCACGCCGCCACGCGGTGCCCGGCACGATCCGGATCCAGACGCGCATCGAAGCAGGGATGTGCCGGCTGCGCGTCGAGGACGACGGCCCCGGCATCCCGGCCGATTTCGCGCCGCACGTGTTCAAGGCGTTTCGGCGCGCTAACGCATCGCAGCCCGGCGGCAGCGGCCTCGGGCTCGCCGTCGTCGCGGCGATCGCCCATGCGCATCACGGCGAGGCTCTCTGCGTGCCGACCGGCGCGGGCGGCACGCGGTTCGAAGTGCAGTGGCCCGACAACCTCGTGCCGGCGCCGGGAAACGCGCGCTTTCCGGCTTGAGGCACTGCCTTTACTGCACCTTTACCTCCGCTTCAACCGTCACGCGCCCGGTTCGCGCCCGACCTGTTCGAGCGGCGGGCTGAACCCGAGCACCGTGTACTCCCGCACGGACACCGTTCCTTTCCCGGCCGCGCCCTGCACGACGACCGCGCGCACGGCACCGGCGCGGTCGAATTGCAGGCGGGTGCCGAGGGTCGCGTTGCGCAGCGCCTCCAGTTCCTCGATCCGCGCGATCGCCAGCTTGCGCACCGCGCCGGACACGTACACCGGCAGGAACACCAGCGCGATGAAGATCGACACCGCGTCCTTCGACGCGGTGTCCAGCACCGGCTGACCCGACATCACGAGCGACAGCGAGGTTGCCGCGACGAAGATCGCCAGCACGGTCGCGCCCACGCCGAGCGACGAGAACCGTTCGGCCGCCTTCTTCATGCGCGCCTTCACGAGCGCGCGCGTGGTCGCGGCGGGCACCAGCCATTCGCGCTGCGCGCCGTGGTATCCGGCGAAGCCGAGGAACAGCGTCGCGACGGCGCTGATGCCGATGGCGGTGTACAGCGCGTCGAACAGCACGCAGACGAATTCGAGCACGAACACGATCACCGGCGGCCACAGCAGCAGACGGAACGAATAGCCGTCGCGGCCATGCCCGCGGATCCACCATTTCACCGGCGGCAGCTCCCAGAAGCGGCTCTCGCGGCGGAGTGAAAGTTCTTCGTCGTCGGTCAATTCTTCACCTGTGGTGCTCCGTTGCGTCGGGTACGGATGATGCGGCTGATGCCGCTGAAACGGGAATGAATACCTGGGGTTATCGATTGATCCCAAAGATTCATTAGACAGCGTCTCCGCCGCCGCGCGATGCTGGCCCGGCCAGTGAACGCGGCGTCATTGTCACGCCGCGCACGAGAATGGAGTGAGACACATGCCTAACGACCCCCGTCAACGGCGCCACACGCTGTGGCTGCTGTGCGCGCTTTCGTTCATCCTCTACGTCGACCGCGTCAACCTCGCGACCGCGGCCGGCGCGATCAAGGCCGAACTCGGCCTGTCGAATACCGAGCTTGGCGTCGCATTCTCCGCGTTCGCGTATTCGTATGCAATCTGCCAGATCGGCGGCGGCTGGATCGCCGACCGGTTCGGCGCCCGCATCACGCTGATCGGCTGCGGGCTGATCTGGGTCGTCTCCACCTTCACCACCGGTCTCGTGCACAGCCTCGGGCTGCTGTTCGCCGCGCGGCTGCTGCTCGGCATCGGCGAAGGCGCGACGCTGCCCGCCCAGGCCCGCGCGATCACCCACTGGTTCCCGCGCGAGCGGCGCGGCGTCGTGCAGGGCTTCACGCATTCGTTCTCGCGGCTCGGCAACGCGGTCACGCCGCCGATCGTCGCCGCGCTGATGACCTGGCTGTCGTGGCGCGCGGCGTTCTTCGTGATCGGCGCGGTCACGCTGGTGTGGCTCGCGTGGTGGATCGCCGGCTTCCGCGAACATCCGCTCGGCGACGCAGCCGGCCACGATCGCCCGCGCGCTGCCCGTGCCGCGCCGCTCGCCGGCCCGACGCCGTGGGGGTCGCTGTTCCGCCGGATGGCCCCGACCATCTTCGTCTACTTCTGCTACGGCTGGACCGCATGGCTGTTCTTCACGTGGCTACCGACGTTCTTCCTGAACGGCCAGGGCCTGAACCTGAAGTCGACCGCGCTGTTCGCATCCGGCGTGTTCTTCGCGGGCGTGGTCGGCGACACGCTCGGCGGCTGGCTGTGCGACCGGATCTACCGGAAGACCGGCAACCTCGCGCTGTCGCGCCAGAGCGTGATCGTCGCGAGCTTCGTCGGCGCGCTCGTGTGCCTGCTGCCGCTCGCGGTCGTGCATTCGACGGCCGGCGTCGCGCTGTGCCTGTCGGGGTCGTTCCTGTGCCTCGAACTGACGATCGGGCCGATCTGGGCCGTGCCGAGCGACATCGCGCCGACCCACGCCGGCATCGCGAGCGGGATGATGAACGCGGGCTCCGCGATCTCGGGGATCCTGTCGCCGATCCTGTTCGGCTACCTCGTCGATCGCACCGGGAGCTGGACCGTGCCGTTCATCGGCTCGGTCGCGATGCTGCTGATCGGCATCGTCGCCGCGCTGCGGATTCGCCCGGATCGCTCGTTGGCGGAATCGATGTCGGCGCTCGTTGACGCGCCTGCGGCGCCGTCGGCTCGCTGAGGCGGTTTGCTTCGGGGTCGCCTGCCTTATCCGTCTCGTTGGCGGCACTATCGCGCTTCACTGCGTTTCGCGATGGTGGTGCGTGACCGGCTCGGCCGGCCCGGTTAGCTGGGTTAGCTCAGCTAATCCGGCTGGTTCGGCTGGTTCGGCTGGTTCGGCTGGTTCGGCTGGCTCGGCTGGCTCGGCTGGCTTGGCTGGCTTGGCTGGCTTGGCTGGCTTGGCTGGCTCGGCTGGCTCGGCTGGCTCGGCTGGCTCGGCTGACTCGGCTGGCCGGGGTAGCGCGGCTGGCCAGGTTGACTCGGCCGGCTCGGCTGATTCGGCCTGCTCGGCAGATTCGGCCAACGTGGTTGATTCGGCCACCTCGGCCGGCGCGGCTGGCTCGGCCGCCTCGGCTGGCAAACCGCCCCATCAAGCGCCGCCATCATCTCCGCCCCCTTCGCGGTGAAACAGCGCAAGAAACTGCTGCGCGGGAATGCTCAGCGGCCGGTCGCGCCGCACGAGGCTGCCGTACGACGGCAGCTTCTGTTCGAGCGTGTAATCGACGATCGCGACGAGCCCGTGCTCCGCGTTGCGCTGCGCCACCGTCAGCGGGATCACGCCGAGCATCGTCGAACGGTCGACGAGGTTCATCGTGGTCAGGATCGACCCCGTTTCGACCAGCCCGCGCGGCATCGGCTGATGACGCGCATTGAACTCGCGCTCGACGACCTCGCGCGCCGGGCTGCCGGCCGGCTGCAAGATCCACGTGTAATCGAGCAGCGCGTCGAACGCCACGGGCCCCGCCCCCGCGAGCGGATGGTCGCGGCCCGCAATGATCGCGAGCGCCTCGTCATCCACCACGCGGAAATCGCAATCGGTCCCGACGTGGCGCCCGATCACCACTTCGAGCACGCCTTCGCGCAGCTGCGGCATCAACCGGTCGCTCGTATCCACCGCGATGTCGATCGCCAGCAGCGGGTAACGCGACTTCAACTGCACCAGCGCCTCGGTGAGCCGCCCCGGCGACGCCGCCATGATGCTGCCGATCGCCAGCCGCCCCGCGCTGCCGAGCTGCAGCTCGCCAAGCTCGCGGTTCAACGCCTCCACACTGCCGCGGATCCCGCGGAAATAGCCGAGCACGCGCTCGCCGGCCGGGTTCAGCACGAGCCCGCGCCCGACGCGATCGAACAGCCGCTGGCCGAGCGCGCTCTCCAGCTCGGCCAGCATCTTCGTCGCGGCCGGCTGCGTGAGGCCCATCTGGTCGGCCGCCGCGCGCAGCGTCGAGCATTCGTCCACGGCCAGCAGCAGCGCGATCTGCCGCATGCGCAGCCGGTTCAGCAACTGCGGCGTCGAGTCTCGTCGGTCGATCGAGCCCATCTTTGATTACCCCAGGTTATCGATTCATCAAGAGTTTTCAATTTACCGACTCATTCCGTCTACCTAGCATCAACCCCATAGACAAACGGCCCAGCGCCGCCACCGGAGACACCGCATGAACACCCCCTCGCCCGCCACGCCCCTGCCCGTCGTCGCGCTGACGCTCGGCGACCCCGCCGGCATCGGCGCCGAACTGATCGCGAAACTGCTCGCCCGCCCCGACGCCACCGCCCGCGCGAATCTCGTGCTGATCGGCGACCGCTGGCTGTGGGAAGCCGGCCAGCGCGTCGCGGGCGTGACGGTCGACGTCGAACCCGTCGCCTCGCTCGCCGCCGCGCGCGGCCGGCCGTCGACCGAACGCGCCGCGTTCGTCGCCGTCGACACGATCGATCCGGCCGACGTCACGGTCGGGCAGCCCGGCGCGGCCGGCGGCCGCTCGACGCTGACCGTGCTCGACCTGTGCCTCGACGCCGCGCTCGCCGGCGATATCGACGCGATCTGCTTCGCGCCGCTGAACAAGTACGCGATGAAGCTCGGCGGGCTGAAGCACGAGGACGAGCTGCACCACTTCGCCGAGGCGCTCGGCGTGACCGGCTACTTCTGCGAATTCAACACGCTCGGCGAGCTGTGGACCGCGCGCATCTCGTCGCACATTCCGCTGAAGGATGCGCCCGGCTACCTGAGCATCGAGCGGATCGAACAGGCGTCCGAACTGATCTACCGGTCGCTGCTCGCGAACGGCGTCGCCGCGCCGAAGGTGGCGATCGCCGCGTTCAACCCGCACGGCGGCGACGGCGGCAGCTGCGGCCGCGAGGAAGTCGACATCATCGAGCCGGCCGTGCGCCGGCTGCAGTCGCGCGACTGGCCGACCGACGCGCCGTTCCACGGCCCGTTCCCCGCCGACACGATCTTCCTGAAGGCGCAGGCCGGCGACTACCAGGCGATCGTCACGATGTACCACGACCAGGGGCAGATCGCGATCAAGCTGCTCGGCTTCTCGCGCGGCGTGACCGTGCAGGGCGGGCTGCCCGTGCCGATCACGACGCCCGCGCACGGCACCGCATACGACATCGCGGGCCGCGGCACGGCCGACGTCGGCGCGACCTGGCAGGCACTGCAGATTGCCTGCCGGATGGGCGCCGCGCGCCGCGCACAGCCCGTTTCCGCCTGACCCGACGGCCCCGCCGGCCGACCGCTTTTCAACACGACAACATCACACCGAACTCTGGAGACACCCGATGAAGATCCGATCCGTGCGCGCCCGCGTATTCCAGTGGAAAGGCAAGACCGTGCCGCCCCAGGGCAATTTCTGCTCGAACGCGATGGACCTGCTGTACGCGCCGCAGGAAACGATGAGCACGTTCCGCTTCCACTCGTGGACGGTCGTCGAAGTCGAGACCGACGACGGCATCGTCGGCCTCGGCAACGTCGCGCTCGCGCCGCATGTCGCGAAGGTGATCATCGACCAGTACCTCGCGCCGCTCGTGATCGGCCAGGACCCGTGGGACTACGAATACCTGAACCAGCGGATGTATCGCGCGACCCACGCGTGGGGCCGCAAGGGCATCGGCATGGCGGCGATCTCGGCGGTCGACATCGCGATCTGGGACATCCTCGGCAAGAGCGTCGGCAAGCCCGTGTTCAAGCTGCTCGGCGGCCGCACCAAGGAAAAGATCCCCTGCTACTACTCGAAGCTCTACCGCACCGACCTGAAGGAGATGCAGGACGAAGCGCAGCGCTACCTGAAGGAAGGCTTCCGCGCGTTCAAGATGCGCTTCGGCTATGGGCCCGCGCACGGGCAGCAGGGCGTGACCGAGAACCTGAAATCGGTCGCGGCGATCCGCGAGGTGATCGGCTACGACAACGACCTGATGCTCGAGTGCTACATGGGCTGGAACCTCGAATACGCGAAGCGCATCCTGCCGAAGCTCGAGAAATACCAGCCGCGCTGGCTGGAGGAACCGGTGATCGCCGACGACATCGACGGCTACGCGGAGCTGAACCAGCTCACGCGCATCCCGATCTCCGGCGGCGAGCACGAGTTCTCGCTGTACGGCTTCAAGCAGTTGCTCGATCGCAAGGCCGTGTCGGTCGTCCAGTACGACACGAACCGCGTCGGCGGCATCACGATGGCGCACAAGATCAACGCGCTGTGCGAGGCGTACAGCGTGCCGGTGATCCCGCATGCGGGCCAGATGCACAACTATCACCTGACGATGAGCACGCTCGCGTCGCCGATGAGCGAGTACTTCCCGATGTTCGACGTCGAGGTCGGCAACGAGCTGTTCTATTACATCTTCGACGGCGAGCCGGTGGCCGAGAACGGCTTCGTGCAACTGCGCGACGACGTGCCTGGTCTCGGCCTCACGCTGAAGACCGAATTCCTCGACCAGTTCGACATCGTCGAGTGAGGCCCGCCATGCACGCACGCTACCAGGGCGTCTTTCCGGTCGTGCCGACGATCTTCGACGCGACCGGCGCGCTCGATCTCGACGGCCAGCGCCGCTGCATCGAGTTCATGATCGATGCCGGCTCGCACGGCCTTTGCATCCACGCGAACTACTCCGAGCAATTCGCGCTCGGCGACGACGAACGCGACCTGATCACGCGCGCCACGCTCGAGCACGTCGCGGGCCGCGTGCCGGTGATCGTCACGACGTCGCACTTCAGCGCGCGGATCTGCGCGGCACGCAACCGGCACGCGCAGGCACTCGGCGCGGCGATGGTGATGGTGATGCCGCCGTATCACGGCGCGACGTTCCGCGTGCCGGAGGCACAGGTGCGCGCGTTCTTCCGCGAAGTCACCGACGGCCTCGACATTCCGCTGATGATCCAGGACGCGCCCGCGAGCGGCGTCGCGCTGTCCGCGCCGTTCCTCGCGTCGCTCGCCCGCGAGATCGACGCGGTGTCGTACTTCAAGATCGAGACGGCCGGCGCCGCGTCGAAGCTGCGCGAGCTGATCGCGCTCGGCGGCGATGCGATCGAGGGGCCGTGGGACGGCGAGGAAGGCATCACGCTGCTCGCCGATCTCGATGCCGGCGCGACCGGCGCGATGACGGGCGGCGGCTATCCGGACGGGATTCGCCGGATCACCGACGCGTATTTCGCCGGCCGCCGAGACGAAGCGGTCGAGCAGTACACGCGCTGGCTGCCGCTGATCAACTACGAGAACCGTCAGTCAGGATTCCTGACCGCGAAGGCGCTGATGCGCGAAGGCGGCGTGATCGCGTGCGACGCCCCGCGCTCACCGTGGCCCGCGCTGCATCCGCAGGTGCGTGCCGGCTTGCTCGACGCGGCGCGGCGGCTCGATCCGCTCGTGTTGCGCTGGGGGCGCTAGGCGCGAGGCACCCTGCATCGGTTCACCCGTGCAACGCCGCAGGGCGTTGCGCACCGGCGCGTCACGGCGTGACAGCGGTCCATCAGAAGACCGCCGCCGCCATTACCAAGATTGGAGACACCATGACCCTGTTGAACCCGGCCACCCCGGCCTACGAAGCTGGCGAAGCCATTCCGCGCCGCCGCTGGCTGCGCGTGATCCCGCCGCTGCTGCTCGCCTGCATCATTTCGTACATGGACCGCGTGAACATCGCGTTCGCGATGCCCGGCGGGATGAACGCCGATCTCGGCATGGACGCGACGATGGCCGGCCTCGCCGGCGGCATCTTCTTCTTCGGCTACCTGTTCCTGCAGATTCCCGGCGGCCGCCGCGCGGCGCTCGGCAGCGGCAAGACCTTCATCGCGTGGTCGCTCGTGAGCTGGGCCGTGCTGTCGGTGCTGACCGGGCTCGTCACGCACACCTGGCAACTGCTGACGCTGCGCTTCCTGCTCGGCGTGGCCGAGGGCGGGATGCTGCCCGTCGTGCTGACGATGGTCAGCCACTGGTTTCCCGACCGCGAACGCGGCCGCGCGAATGCGATGGTCATCATGTTCGTGCCGCTCGCCGGCATGATCACCGCGCCGCTGTCCGGCTTCATCCTCGCCGCGTACGACTGGCATCACCTGTTCTTCAGTGCGGGTGCGCTGTCGCTGCTGTGCCTCGTCGTGTGGCTGATGTTCGCCGACGACGGCCCGGAGACCGCACGCTGGGTGTCGCCGCGCGAGAAGGCCTACATCCTCGACGCGTTGCGCGAAGAGCAGGAGCGCAAGCGCGCGGCCGGCACGCCGGCGGCCGCGTCGTTCGGCGAGCTGCTGCGCAACCCGACGATCTGGCTGCTGATCGCCATCAACTTCTGCTATCAGGTCGGCATCTACGGCTATACGATGTGGTTGCCCACCCTGCTGAAAAACCTCACGCACACGGGGATGGGCAAGATCGGCCTGCTCGCGATGCTCCCGTACGTCGCGATGGTGATCGGGATGTTCGTCACGTCGTATTTGTCTGACCGAACCGGCAAGCGCCGACTGTTCGTGCTGCTGCCGCTCGTCGGCTTCGCCGCGTGCCTGGCGCTGTCGGTGCTCACGCATGCGTCGATGGCCGTATCGTTCGCGTTCCTGATCGGCTGCGGCTTCTTCCTGCAGGCGGCCGCCGGCGTGTTCTGGGCGATTCCGCCGAAGCTCTGCAGCGTCGAGACGGCCGGCAGCGCGCGCGGCCTGATCAACGCGCTCGGCAATCTCGGCGGCTTCTGCGGCCCGTATGCGGTCGGCGTGCTGACCCAGCACGTGAGCGCGGCGGCCGGCGTGTACAGCCTCGCGATCACGCTCGCGGTGGCCGGCCTGCTCGCGCTGACGCTGCCGAAACGCTGCGAGGACTGACACCGGATACACGAATACGCAGGCTTGCTGACGAATTGACGGAGACCCACCATGAACGACATCCTGTTGCTGGTGCAGAAATGCGCCCACACCTTCAGCTTCTACGACCTCGACACGAAAACCGCGCTCAAGCACGTCGTGCTGCCGAACTTTCCGCACGAGTTCACCGTCGACGTGAACGAGCGCTTCGCGTACGTCGGCATCTTCGGGATCGAGACCGCGTGGTCGCGCGGCCATGAAGGCGATCACCGGATCGCGGAGATCGATCTCGTCGAACGCACGCACACGCGCATGCTCGACCTGTGGCCGTACTACCGGCCGCACGGGATGGCGAGCGACCGCGACGGCCGGCTGTACGCGATGAGCGAGGCGCACGACATGCTGCTCGTGTTCGACGAGCCGACCAAGCAGCCCGTGCCGAACATGGCCGTGCCGTCCGGCGGCGTGAAGACGCACCTCGTTACGCTCACGCGCGATGCGAGCCGCGCGTACGGCGTGCACCTGCTGTCGAATACGGTCACGCAATTCCATCCGCGCGACGCGACGGTCGCGCCGCGCGCGGTGATGCCCGGCCCGCGTCCCGAAGGCAACGCGCTGTCGAGCGACGAACGCACGCTGTTCGTCGCGAATCGCGGCGACGACACGCTGGTCGAAATCGACACCGACACGATGACCTGCGGCCGCCGTGTGAAGACGCGCAGCGATCCGAACCGCATCTACCGCACGAGCGCGCCCGACGGACGCGACCTGCTGCTGCTGACCAATTCGGGCGAGCGGTCGATCTCCGTGTTCGATGCGCGGCAGCTCGAGGAGATCGAACGCATCGCGCTGCCGGCGAACCCGACCGCGCTGTCGTTCCATCCGTCGCGGCGCGTCGCGTACGTGTCGTTCCAGGACGACTACGTGCGCGAGCTCGATCTCGATACGTGGCGTTTCGTCGGTGCATTGGCGACGCTGCGCGAGCCCGATGCGTCGTACGTGCTCACCGGGGCGCGCTGACATGCACGACACGTCGCCGCTCGACGGCATGCCGGATGCGCTCGTCGACGCGCATCACCACCTGTGGCGGCTCGATACGGGCGCGCACTATCCGTGGCTACAGGAGGGCTACGATCCGGCGCGCTTCATGTTCGGTGATTACACGGCGCTGTGCCGCGATTTCGGGGTGAGCGAACTCCGGCACGCGGCGCGGGGCGCACCGATCGTCGCGAGCGTGCACGTCGAGGCCGAACGTGCGCGTGATGAGGCGCTGGCGGAAACGCGCTGGCTGCATGAAGTCGCGGAATCGCATGGGCTGCCGTCGGCGGTCGTTGCGTGGGTCGACCTGCTCGCCGACGATGCGGATGAGCGGCTCGCCGAGCAGGCCGCATGGCCGCGCGTGCGCGGCGTGCGCTTCAAGCCTCGTACGGCGGCCGCGCCGGATGCGTCGGTCGACGGGCCGGGCACGCTGCGCGATCCGCGCTGGCTGGCCGCACTGGAACGCCTCGCCGCGCATGGGCTCTGCTGGGATCTGCGCGTGCCGTTCTGGCATCTCGAGGAAGCGGCTTCGATGCTCGCCGATGCACCGGATGTCGACGTCGTGCTCGAACATGCGGGGCTACCATGGGATCGCTCAGATGCAGGGCTCGCGCGCTGGCGGCACGGCATGGAGGCACTGGCCACGTTGCCGCGCGTGGCCGTGAAGATTTCCGAACTCGGCTTGCGCGATGCAGTGTGGAACGAAACCGACAACGCACGAATCGTCCGCGACACGATCGCGATCTTCGGCGCGCAGCGCTGCCTGTTCGCCAGCAACTTTCCGGTGGCCGGGCTGCGTGTGTCGTATCCCGCGCTGCTGCGCACGTTCGCTCGTGCGATGACGCACCTCGATGACGCGGCGCGCCGCGCGATCTGGCATGACAACGCAGTACGGGTGTACCGGATTGCGCTCGACACGCAGCACGGGCCGGCACGCGGATGAAGCCGCGCGCGATACATGCACCGGCTCAAGCGCGATAAATCGGTAGGCAGCAAGATTTAGCGTAGCGTAATCGTGTTTACGCCAGTGAAAAGGCCCGGTCAGTACATCGACCGGCCCTGCGATATACGATCACTGCCCCACGGCAGCCTCGATCGCGTCCGTGTCCCACTTCCCACGTCGCGTTGCCTCGGCCAGCATCCCCAAGGTCAGCGGCCGCCGTTCCGGGTGCCGGCGGCGCTTGACGAACAGCCCGATAATTGACGACAGCAGTTCCTGACCTTCGGGGCCAAAATAGCGCCGGTACGGGAATCCCTGGGCGTCGACGCCGAATGTCTCCGCCCACCTGTCGATGAACTCCACCCCATCGAGGCCCGTGACGCCGAGATCCTGCTCAAGCCGGGATTCCGGCTGCAGGTTCAGCTTGCCGCCGAGCAGTGGCCGACCGAGTTCTTCGCGTGTGAAGGCTTCCAGGCGTTCCCAGGTATCGTCTTTCATGGTTCAGAGCACCCGGTCCTCGGGCTTTACGACTCGGTTGTAGGTCGACACGGTGTTGCGCATGATCAGGTAGGCGTCGCGAGCCAGGAACACTACCACCACATTTTGTGCATCGCACGATCAACCTTGAGCAAAAAGTATCGGTTGGCGTTTTCTTTTGATGTGGTGCCCGCATCGCCCCCGTCACACCATTGTTCCTGCCGTCATCGACGGCATTCGAACAAGCAGAATCAAGGAGACACGGGTGAACAAGATGCGAATCGTCGCAGCCGGCGTGCTGCTCGGCGCCTGTCTGCCGGGCGTCGCGGCCGCGCAGGTCTGCAAGGTGCCGACCCTTCGGGTGCTCGCGCAGAAGAGTCTCGGCCTGTCGGTGATGGAGAAATCGCTGGCCGACTACGAGAAGAAGAGCGGCACCAAGGTCGAGATCAGCTATTTCGGCGAGAACGACCGCCGCGCGAAATCGCGGCTCGACGCGTCGACCGGCGCGGGTTCCTACCAGATCTACTACGTCGACGAGGCGAACGTCGCCGAATTCGCGTCGGCCAACTGGATCGTGCCGCTCCTCAAGTACTACCCGAAGGAATACGACTACGACGACTTCCTGCCCGGCCGCCGCGCGGTCGCGAGCTACAACGGCGTTGCGTACTTCGCGCCGCTGATCGGCGGCGGCGACTTCCTGTTCTACCGCCGCGACCTGCTCGACGCCGCGCACATTCCGGTGCCGAAGACGCTCGACCAGCTCGTCGCCGCGATCAAGAAGCTCAACGCGCCACCGAAACTGTACGGCTGGGTCGCGCGCGGCCAGCGCGGCTCGGGGATGAACGTGTGGCGCTGGTCGCCGTTCATGCTCGGCATGGGCGGCGCGTGGACCGACAAGGGCGGCCAGCCCGCGTTCAACTCGCCGGCCGCCGTGAAGGCCACGCAGCTCTACAGCGACCTGTTCAAGTACGCGCCGCCGGGCTCGGCGACCTACGACTGGAGCAACGCGCTCGAAGCGTTCCGCTCGGGCAAGGTCGCGTTCATGATCGAATCGACGCCGTTCGCCGACTGGATGGAGGATGCGAGCAAGTCGAGCGTGGCCGGCAAGGTCGGCTACACGCGGCCGCCCGCACCGCTGCCGTCGGCCGCGTACGGCCACGGCTTCGCGATCTCGGCGGTCGGCGCGAAGGACGACTGCACGCGTATGGCCGCCGGCCGCTTCATCGCGTGGGCGACCAGCAAGGACCAGGAGCAGGCGCGGCTGCGCAACGGCGTGTTCAGCGACTACAACCGGTCGAGCACGATCGCGAGCCCGTACTTCAAGCAGCACGTCGCGCCGCAGATCCAGGCCGGGCTGAACGACACCAACCCGGTCACGCAGGTGACGATCTGGCGCACGCCGCAGTGGCCGGATATCGGCGACAACCTCGGCATCGCGCTCGAGCAGGTGTTCACCGGCACGCAGACGGACGTGCGCGGCACGCTCGACGACGCAGACCAGTACGCGAAGGATGCGCTCGAACATGGCGCTCGCAAATGACGGCGCCGGCGGACGCGCGCTCGGCGTCCGTCCGGCCCCTGCCCCGCCTTCCGCACCGTCCGCCCGGCGCGGCCGCGCACGCCGCGACCGCACGAGCCTGCCGTGGGTGTTCCTCGCGCCGACGCTCGCGCTGCTCGCGGTCCTGAGCCTCGTCCCGACGGTCGCCGCGATCAACCTCGCGCTGCGCAACCGCGTGCTGCGCTATCCGGACAGCGAATACGTCGGCCTGCGCAACTTCATCCGGCTCGCGTCGGACCGTCGTTTCCTGAACGCGATCGAGGTGTCGGTGCTGTGGGAAGTCGTCACGGTGGCCGGCGCGGTGCTGGTCGGTATCGCGCTGGCCGTGTTCCTGTTCGAGCGCGTGCACGGCCGCTGGCGCCGCCTCGCGTCGCTGGTGCTGATCATGCCGGTGCTGCTGCCGCGCGTGTCGGCCGCGTTCATCTGGAAGTTCATGTACGCGCCGCTCACCGGCATCCTGAGCTGGCTGCTCGGCCTGCTCGGGATCGAGAACACCGCGTTCCTCGCCGATCCGCATCTCGCGCTGTACGCGGTCGCGCTGGTCGACGTGTGGCAATGGGGGCTGTTCTTCGCGGTCGTGATCCTGAAGCTGCTGGAGACGCTGCCACCCGAGCCGCTCGAAGCCGCGCGGCTCGACTACGCGACGACGTGGCAAGTGCATGCGTACATCACGTTGCCGATGCTGAAGGCGCCGCTCGTGAGCCTCGTGTTCATCAAGATGGTCGAATCGCTGCGCTCGTTCGACCTGATCTACGTGATGACCAAGGGCGGCCCCGGCATCGCGACCGAAACGCTCGACCTGTACGCGTACCAGCAGGGCATCGGCCTCGCCGGCAAGGTGTCCTATGCGTCGGGCATGGCCGTGCTGATGATGGTCGCGACCACGCTCGTCTTCACGCTCATCTGGAAGAGGGTCAACAAATGGGACGACTGATGGCCCGCCGCGGCACCGCCGTGACCGTTTCGACCGCAACGACTGTCGCGATCGCCGGCGCGATCCTGCTCGTCGCCGCGTTCCCGCTGTTCTGGGCCGTGCTCAATTCGCTCAAGCACCTGCTCGACATCGTCACGCCCGTGCCGCGCTTCATCTTCACGCCGACGCTCGCGAACTACGAGCAGGTGCTGTCTAGCCCCGAGGTGCTGATCGGCCTCGGCAACAGCATCGCGATCGTCGGCGCGGCCGTGCTGATCGGCGCGGTGCTCGGCGTGCCGGCCGCGTATGCGATCGCGCGCTACCCGATACGCGGCAAGCGCGACATCCAGTTCTTCCTGCTGTCGCTGCGCTTCCTGCCGCCGGTCGCGGTCGCGCTGCCGCTGATCGCGATCTGGGTCGATCTCGGGCTGTACGACACGAAGCTGTCGATGATCGTCACGTACCTGCTCGTCACGCTGTCGACCATCACGTGGCTGTCGATCCCCGTGTTCCGCCGGCTGCCGCGCGAGATCGAGGAAGCCGCCGCGCTCGACGGCTACGGCCCGTACGCGGTGTTCTGGCACATCGCGCTGCCGGTGTGCGCGAGCACGCTGCTCGGCGGCATCGTGTTCAGCTTCGTGCTGGTGTGGAACGAACTGATGATCGCGCTCGCGCTGACGTCGTCGCGCAGCGCGACGCTGCCGGTGGTTGCGTCCGCGTTCACGTCGCTCGGCCAGGAAGTGCCGTGGGGCGTGATCAACGCGTCGACGGTACTGCTCGCGCTGCCGCCGCTCGTGTTCGTCGGCATGCTGAGCCGCCTGCTCAATTCGTTGGTCAAGGGAAAATAAGGAGGATGTGTTGAAAGCACTCGTACTCGAACGCACGCGCGAGCTCGCGCTGCGCGACATCGACCTGCCGCAGGCGGTCGGCCCTGGCGACGTCCGGATCAAGATTCATACGGTCGGCGTGTGCGGCAGCGACGTGCATTACTACGTCCACGGCGGGATCGGCCCGTTTCGCGTCGACGCGCCGATGGTGCTCGGCCACGAGGCGTCCGGCACAGTCGTCGAGACCGGCGCCGGCGTCACGCATCTGCGCGTCGGCGACCGCGTGTGCATGGAGCCCGGCGTGCCGCGCCTCGATTCGCCCGCGACGTTGCGCGGGCTCTACAACCTCGACCCCGACGTGCGCTTCTGGGCGACGCCACCCATCCACGGCTGCCTGACGCCGTACGTCGTGCATCCGGCCGCGTTCACGTACCGGCTGCCCGACACCGTGTCGTTCGCCGAAGGCGCGATCGTCGAGCCGCTGTCGATCGGCCTGCAGGCCGCGAAGAAGGCGGCGATGAAGCCGGGCGACCTCGCGGTCGTGATCGGCGCCGGCACGATCGGCGCGATGACGGCACTTGCCGCGCTTGCCGGCGGCGCCGCGCGCGTGATCCTCGCCGACGTCGTGCCCGACAAGCTCGCGCTGTTCGCCGACAACCGCGCCGTCACGACCGTCGACGTGCGCACGCAGTCACTCGCCGACGTGGTATCTGAAGCAACGGACGGCTGGGGCGCGGACGTCGTGTTCGAGGCCAGTGGCAGCGCGAACGCGTATGCGAACCTCGTCGACCTGATGTGCCCGGGCGGCTGCGCGGTGCTGATCGGAATGCCGGTCGCCCCGGTGCCGCTCGACGTGGTCGCGCTGCAGGCGAAGGAAGGCCGCATCGAATCGGTGTTCCGCTACGCGAACATCTTTCCGCGCGCGCTCGCGCTGATCGCGTCCGGCGCGATCGACGTGAAGCCGTTCATCTCGCGCACGTTCCCGTTTTCCGAAGGCGTGCGCGCGTTCGAGGAAGCGGCGAGCGGCCGGCCGAGCGACGTCAAGATTCAGATTGAAATGGATTAGGGCGTGTTCACGCTAATAACGGGCTTGCGAACGTGCCTTTCCGCCCGCAGTGCAAGGAGTAAGGAGCGCCGTTTGGCCGTGCCAAACAAGCGACGCACGACGCCGCAATGTGGGCGGAAAGGCACGTTCCCCTGTTTGAAAAATACATGCGCGGGGCTGGCCCCCAGAAGGGCCGATCGCCGCGTCATGCTCCTCGCGAATACGTCGAGTATTCGCTTCGTCGCAATCCTCGCGCTCGGCCCTTCTGGGGGCCAGCGCAAGCCCGTTATTAGCGTGAACACGCCCTAAACCATGGCCCAGATCACCTGCAAAGGTTTGTCGAAGCACTACGACGGCGGCCCCGCCGTGCTGCATCCGCTCGACCTCGAGATCGCCGACGGCGAATTCATCGTGCTGCTCGGCCCGTCCGGCTGCGGCAAGTCGACGATGCTGCGGATGATCGCGGGCCTCGAGGCGATCACCGGCGGCGAGCTCGTGATCGGCGACGCGGTCGTCAACGACCTGCCGTCGCGCGAGCGCAATGTCGCGATGGTGTTCCAGAACTACGCGCTGTACCCGCACATGACGGTGTACGACAACATCGCGTTCGGCCTGCGGCGCCTGAAGGTGCCGGCCGACGAGATCGACCGCCGCGTGCGCGACGTCGCGCGCATCCTGAGCCTCGACGCGCTGCTCGACCGCCGCCCGCGCGCGATGTCGGGCGGCCAGCAGCAGCGCGCGGCGATCGCGCGCGCGATGATCAAGACGCCCGCCGTGTTCCTGTTCGACGAGCCGTTGTCGAACCTCGACGCGAAGCTGCGCACGCAGTTGCGCGGCGACATCAAGCGGCTGCATCGGCGGCTGAAGACGACCACGCTGTACGTCACGCACGACCAGCTGGAGGCGATGACGCTGGCCGACCGCGTCGTGCTGATGCGCGGCGGCCACATCGAGCAGATCGGCACGCCGGCCGAGCTGTACGGGCAGCCGCATACGGTGTTCGCCGCCGGCTTCGTCGGCACCCCGGCGATGAACTTCGCGGCGGGCACGATCGAGCGCCGCGGCGCGAACGTGCTGCTCGACTGCAACGGCGCGCGCTGGCCGCTCGCGTCGCCGCGCTTCGCCGGGCTGCACAACGGCCAGCAGGTAAAGGCCGCGATCCGCCCGAACCACCTGCGGCTCGTCACCGAACCGGATCCGACCCCGGGCGCGCTCACGCTGACCGGCACGGTCGAGCTCGTCGAGCTGCTCGGCGCCGAGGCGCTCGTCACGCTGGACTGGCACGGCCAGCCGTGCGCGGCCCTCGTGCCGGCCCCGATGGCCCCGGCGCCGGGGGCCGTGGTAGCGTTCCGCTTCGACGAAGAAGCCCTGCATCTGTTCGACGCCGGCACCGAGCGCAACGTCACGCTGCCGGACGCGAACCCGATCGCGCACGCGGCGCCGCCGGCGGCCGCATCGCGCACCACGCCGCCCGCCGCGACGGGCTGGTCGATGTCCCGTTCGTAGCACGCCGGCACGCCCCCGACGGAGCACACGATGAACCCGGATCTCGAGATCGTTCCCACCCACCGCGACGAATCGTTCCGCGCGTGGATCCACGACTATCCGCACTCGGTCGCGAAGTGGCACTTCCATCCCGAGTACGAGATTCATCTGATCCAGTCGTCGCACGGCAAGATGTTCGTCGGCGATCACATCGGCGATTTCGGCCCGGGCAACCTGATCGTCACCGGGCCGAACCTGCCGCACAACTGGGTCAGCGAACTCGCCGACGGCGAACGCGTGCCGTCGCGCGACGTCGTGCTGCAGTTCTCGCGCGACGCGATCGAGAAGATGGTCGGCGCGTTCAGCGAACTGCAGCCGGTGATCGAGCTGATCGACGACGCGGCGCGCGGCGTGCAGTTTCCCGACCGCGTCGGCCGCGACGTCGCACCGCTGATGCTCGAACTCGCGAACGCGCATGGTTGCCGGCGCGTCGAGATCCTGATGTCGCTGTTCGACCGGCTGTCGTCGTGCCGCGAGCGGCGCGTGCTCGCCGGCCCCGGCTACCGCAGCGACGCGCAGCACTACATGTCGTCGACCATCAACCAGGTGCTGTCGTACCTGCAGCAGAACCTGCCCGGCATGCTGCGCGAGACCGACGTGGCCGCGTTCGCCGGCATGAGCGTCAGCACTTTCACACGCTTTTTCCGCCGCCATACCGGCTCGTCGTTCGTGCGCTACCTGAACCGGCTGCGCATCAACGAGGCCTGCGAGCTGCTGATGTTTTCCGACCTGACGGTGACCGACATCTGCTACCGGGTTGGCTTCAACAACCTGTCGAATTTCAACCGTCAGTTTCTCGCGATGAAGCAGGTGCCGCCGTCGAGGTTCCGCGCGCTGCACCGGCTCAACGAACCGCACGGCCGCGACGACGCGCCGCCCCCGCGACGCACGCCGCCGCGCGCCCCAGACAGGACGCTTCACACGTGACATTTCTCGGCATCGATCTCGGCACGTCCGAGGTCAAGGTACTCCTCACCGATTCCCGTTCGGCCCCGCTCGCGACCGGCTCGGCCGCGCTGTCGATCAGCCGCCCGCATCCGCACTGGTCGGAGCAAAGCCCGCAGGCATGGTGGCACGCGATGCTCGATGCGATCGCGGCAGTGCGCGCCGCGCATCCGGCCGGCTTCGCCGCGCTGCGCGGCATCGCGCTCTCGGGGCAGATGCACGGCGCGACGCTGATCGATCGCGCAGGCCAGGTGCTGCGCCCCGCGATCCTGTGGAACGACACGCGCGCCGGCACCGAGTGCGTCGAGCTCGAGGCGCTGGTGCCCGAATCGCGCGCGATTACCGGCAACATGGCGATGCCCGGCTTCACCGCGCCGAAGTTGCTATGGCTCGCGAAATACGAGCCCGCCGTGTTCCGCGCGGTGCACAAGGTGCTGCTGCCGAAGGACTACCTGATCTGGCGCCTGTCCGGCGAATTCGTGTCCGAGATGTCCGACGCGTCGGGCACGCTGTGGCTCGACTGCGCGCGCCGCGACTGGTCCGACCGGATGCTCGCCGCGACCGAACTGTCGCGTGCGCAGATGCCGCGCCTCGTCGAAGGCAACGCGCCCGCCGCGCAACTGCGCGACGCGCTGCGGCGCGAATGGGGCATCGCGGGGCCCGTGACGATCGCCGGCGGCGCCGGCGACAACGCGGCTTCGGCGATCGGCATGGGCGTCACGGGCGCCGGCGGCGGCTTCCTGTCGCTCGGCACGTCGGGCGTCCTGTTTGCCGGCAACGACCGTTTCGCGCCGAACCCGGATGCGGCCGTGCATGCGTTCTGCCATTGCGTCGAAGGGCGCTGGCACCAGATGAGCGTGATCCTGTCCGCCGCCGCGAGCCTCGACTGGCTCGCGCGCGCGCACGGCACCACCGCCGGCGAACTGGCCTCGCGCGCCGAACGCGCGGAGCCGGCGCGTGCGCCGCTGTTCCTGCCGTATCTCGGCGGCGAGCGCACGCCGCACAACGACGCGCATGCACGCGGCGTGTTTTTCGGGCTGTCCAACGAGCACACCGCGGACGATCTCGCGTATGCGGTGATGGAAGGCGTCGCGTTCGCGATGGCCGACGGCTACGACGCGCTGCGCGCGGCCGGCACGACGCTCGACGCGGTGTCGTTCATCGGCGGCGGCTCGAAGAGCGCGTTCTGGGCGCGGCTGTGCGCGAATGCGACCGGGCTCGCGATGCGGCGTCATGCGGACGGCGCGGTCGGTGCGGCACTCGGCGCGGCGCGGCTGGCGCGCCTGGCCGCGACCGATGACACGCTTGAAGAAGTCTGCGTCGCGCCGCCCGTCACGGAGACGGTCGCGCCCGATGCGGCCATGGTCGATCTGCTGGCGGGGCGGCTGGCGCGGTATCGGCGGCTGTATCACGCGCTGCGCGACGAATTCGCGGCGGCCGACTGACTGACGCGCGGCGCGGTTGGCATCTTCGTCGATTGGCGCGAGGTCGCGCTTGACCCGGCCCTTGGGATCGCCTTTATGCTGGGCGCAACGAATCGACGACCCGAAGGTGACCCATGAGCGATGTCACGCGCGGCCTGAGCGCATCGGAAGCCGCGATGCGGCTCGGCGTATCGGTCAAGGCACTGCGGCTGTATGAGCGGCAAGGACTGGTCACGCCCGGGCGAACGCTGGCCGGATACCGCGCCTACGGCCCGGACGATCTGGCGCGTGCGGCCGAAGTCGCGGCGCTTCGCGCGCTCGGCTTGAGCCTGGCGCAGGTCGCGAACGTGCTGGGCGGCGACGCCCGCAGCCTGAGCGACGCCCTGGCGACGCATGAAGCGGCGCTCGGGCGCGACATTCAGGATCTGGTCGGCAAGGTCGACAAGGTTCGCGCGATCCGCGCCGATCTTGCCCGCGGCCGCATGCCCGCCGACGGCGAACTGACGCGCCTGCTCGCTCCGGCGGCCGCGGGCGTTGCGTTCAACCTCCCTTGGCCGTGGGACGGTGAATGGTTCGAGTTTCGCGATATCCGTCCGCTGAACTACATCATCGGTTCGCTGGGTAGCGGCAAGACCCGTCTAGCGCATCGGCTGGCCGACGCATTGCCCGGCGCGGTGTTCATCGGGCTGGACCGGCTGGAAGACGGCGGCGCGGCGGCGTTCGCCACTTTGCGGGCCGATCCGGCGCTGAAGGCGCGGGTCGAACGCACGTCGGCATGGCTCGCGGACGAAGGCGCCACGGCGTCTGCGGCGCTGACCGTGCTGCTCGCCGGCCTTGAGGCGGACGGCGTGGGTGCTTTGGTCGTGGACATGATCGAACAGGATCTCGACCAGCCGACGCAGGCGGCGCTGATTGCGTGCCTTCGCCAGCGCGCCAGAGCCGACGGCATGCGGCCGCTGTTCATGCTGACCCGCTCGTCGGCCGTGCTGGACCTGTCGGCCGTCGGCCCCGACGAAGCGATCATTCTGTGTCCCGCGAACCATAGCCCGCCGGCCCGCGTCGCGCCGTACCCCGGCGCACCGGGTTATGAAGCGGTAGCTACCTGTCTTGCGTCGCCTGCGACCCGAGCGCGGATCGCACGGCGACCGGAGGTGGGGTAGGGGCATCGCCTCGGGCTGGTAGGATGCGAAATTTGATCGAGATGCCTCGCAATGAACCGATGAAATTCGAAGCTGAGGGTAAGGCGGGGATCAGCACTCCTAGTCCAGCCCAAATCA
Organism: Burkholderia sp. AU27893; assembly: GCF_002223205.1. NCBI lineage: Bacteria > Pseudomonadati > Pseudomonadota > Betaproteobacteria > Burkholderiales > Burkholderiaceae > Burkholderia > Burkholderia sp. AU27893. The sequence goes on from NZ_NKFD01000004.1 coordinate 2,653,076, forward strand.
CAAAGGGGATCCGGACTTTGAGAAGCTTCGGGAAGTCATCTTACGCGTCGTTGACCGATTCAGAAGGCAACTATGTTCAGGTGGCCGGCGGTGGCGTTAGTTGCCTGATCGAGCGTTTCGAAGTCAACGCGTCGCAACGATGGAGAGCATTTCACGATAGACCTTCCCCTGTGCGCCCAGATGGCACGCTCCTTGTCTTCCGAGCGGGAAGCATCCCGATGCGTGCAGATGAATGGTTCCTATCTGATCAGGTTCTGGAAGTCTTCCTAGCCTTTCTCAAAGGCACGCCGTTCCCGGAAAATGTTCAATGGAGGCCAGCCCCGGGCTTTTGACCTCTCAGGTTTGGTGAACATCACGTGTCCGATGCGCATAATCCGACCCGAGCAGACCTCAGATTTGTCGAAAGCAGCCGTTTATATATTTTTCCCGTGTCGTCAGGAAATCATCCATGCTCGCGAAAAGCATCGCATTTTTTATCGTGTGCACGTTGCCGTGCGCGTCGTTTTCCCAGACTGATTCGTCGCGATTGGTACGCCCTGCCAGCCAACGTGAAATAGAGGGTGACTGGCAACTGGCGCGTTTCCCCGATGCACTCCAGGCGAAAATTCTTCGGGCGAACCCATGGCCATCAGAGTGTCAGTGGTTCGCTTACCGGAAAGATGGCGTATTTAAAAGCTTGAGCCGACCAGCTGCGCCTTGTCCTCCACTAACGGCTACCGACATGGACGCCCCGCCGTTTGCCTCACCACCGAATCTGCCAGAAATTTCATGGAAGTATGAAACAGTCGAGGCGAGTGGAGAAGGCTATATCGTCATAAGTCGCTCAGATAAGAATGGTTATCACGAGATATGGCAAGCCGACATCGTTCAGAGCAGCTTCCAGAAAGGCGATATCGACTTTGTGCAAGGCGACCTAATTCTCTCCCTTGTTGACCCCAAATCAAACAAGGCTCTCTGGTATCGCCATCTTCAGCGTCTCGATTGACGCGATAGGCCACACGGTATTTGTTGGCCGATTGTCGACAACCAAAGTCCGAATGACGAACGACTGGCCCGGGCGGAGCCGCCCTCGGCGCTGCGAGCCAGGCCGGTTACGTCGACACGGTCGAAAGTCGAAAAATCGAGGTACCGGCCGTGCCCCCTAAGTGAACACGCGACCCATGAGGCGTGAATCCGAACGGCGACATCACGGGGTGCTATCGACCATGCGTAGAACGGTCGCAATACCTTAAATCCCACAATCGCAAAACCGTGGCGCCAGTCGCACGCACGCCGGCACCCTACCGGCGCGTAATCCACCACACCCGGTTCACCCGCAAACGAGCCGATACAGGCGCCGCACCAGCGTCAACGCCTGCTGCGCCGACGTCAGGTTCGTGAAACCGAGCAGCATGCCGGCTGGCATCCGGCCGCCCGGGCTCCAGTCGTTCAGCGGCTGAATGGAAAAGCCCTGCAACTCAGCCATGCGTGCGACGGCGCGATCGTCGACCGCCGTGCGCCAGTAGGCCACCACATGCAGGCCGCCCGCACGAGTCGGAATGTCCAGCGTCTCGCCGAAGACCTTGCCCAACGCATCGACCAGCCACGCGCGGCGGGTTGCATACAGCGCCCGCATTTTCTTCAAATGACGCGCGAAATGCCCTTGCTCCATGAAATCAGCGACGACCGATTGCATCAGCATCTGGCCGCTACCGCCGAGCCAGCCGGCGGTGTCGCGAAAGGCCGCGACCTGCTCTTCCGGAACGACGAGATACCCCAGCCGCAATCCCGGATACAGCACCTTGCTGAACGACCCGGTGTAAAGCACGCGCTGGTGGCGATCCAGGCTCTTGAGCGCAGGCAACGGGCGACCGTGGTATCGGAACTCGCTGTCGTAATCGTCCTCGACGATCCAGGCCCGCTGCTGCCGGGCCCAGTCGAGCAAGGCCAGGCGTCTCGGCAGCGACAGCGCGACACCGAGCGGGCTTTGATGGGTCGGCGTCACCACGGCAAAACGCGCATCGGCCGCCCGGCGCAGCCCCGCTTCCACGCACATGCCGTCGTCGTCGACCGGCACGGACACGAGCCGCATCCCCGCGTGCTCGAGCACGCGGCGTGCGTGGATATACCCGGGATCCTCGAACCAGCCGGCGTCGCCGGGACGCAGCAAGGTCCGGCAGATCAGGTCCAGCGCACCGCGATACCCCGCGGTGATGAAGATCTGCCCGGCCGAGCAGTCGATGCCGCGCGACACGCCGAGATAGGCGGACAGCGCGCGCCTGAGCCCGTCGTGACCTTGTGGCGGCGCGTAGTCCAGCGACGGGGTCGCCATCGCCCGCACATGTCGGCCGGTGAGCCGTATCCACGGCATGCGCGGAAACGCATCGAGCGCGGGAATGCCCATCTGGAACGGCTTCGGCCCGATCGCCGTCGAATCGCCGCGCGGCGGTTCGTCCGGCCGGGGCACCACGGCGCGCGGCTGCCGCCCGTCCGGCAACTGGGGCGACACGACGGTGCCCGCCGGCCCGCGTGCGACCAGGTACCCTTCGCCGATCAGGATCTGATAGGCCGCTTCGACGGTGCCGCGTGCCAGATTGAGTTCGCTGGCCAGGCTCCGTACCGACGGCACGCGCTTGCCCGGCGCCAGCTTGCCCGTCTCAATCGCCTCGCGGAAGCGCCGGACCAGCTGCCGATAGACCGGCATGTCGAGATGACGGTCCGGCATCAGATCGTCGAATTTCATGTCCCAGTCAAATAGTCACTTTTTGGACCTTCAGGATACGCCATCCGATTCGTACAGTAGCGACGTTACCGTGGAGCAATCGTGATGCCAGAGATCCATTTGAAACGCGCCATGACGGACGCGGATTACCGGTCGACGTTCGACGTGATGCGAGAACTACGCCCGCACCTGACCGATGTCGATGCGTTCGTGCGGCAGATGCACCGACAGGCCGAACAAGGCTATGTGCTGCTGACCGCACGGCACGGCAGCCCGGACGGCGCGGTCGTCGCGCTGGCGGGATACCGTCACCTCGAAAACACGCTGTACGGGCGCTTCGTCTATGTCGACGACCTGGTCGCGACCGAACACGCGCGCAGTCAACGGCTGGGCGAGCGGCTGCTCGACGCGGTGCGCGACGACGCGCGGCAACACGGCTGCCGGCACCTGGTACTCGATACCGGGCTCTCCAACGCGCTCGCGCAGCGTTTCTATTTCCGCCAGGGGCTGCTGTCCCGCGGCGTGCATTTCAGTCAGTCACTACAGGCGCTCTGATGAACCACCTTCTTTTTGTCGATGCCAGTCCGCATGGCAGTCATTCGCTGGGCGCACGCCTTACGCACGAAGCCATCGCGCAATGGCGGGCGGCCCGCCCCGACGCGCGGGTCGTGTCGCGCAGCCTCGGTCAACCCGGCTTGCCTTCGCTATCGGCCGACTATGCGCGTGCGGTGGTCGCGAGGCAGCCGGATGCCGATCCCGCACTGGCGTACTCGGAACAACTGATCGCGGAAGTGGAACACAGCGACGGCCTTTTGATCAGTACACCGATGCACAACTTCACGGTACCTGCCGCGCTGAAGTTGTGGATCGATTTCGTGCTGCGTATCGGCCGCACGTTCACGGCCACGCCGGAGGGCAAGTTCGGCCTGCTCGCCGATCGCCCCGTGCTCGTGCTGGTACGCTCGGGCGGCATCTGCACCGGCGCAGCGGCACGGCAGCCCGATTTCCTGACCCCGTACCTGAAGCAGGTGCTGGCCGTCATCGGCCTGTCGACGGTCGACTTCATCTACCTCGAAGGCATTGCGCCGAGCGACGCCGCCATCGATGCGGTACGCGCCCAGTTGGCCACATCGACCCTGCTGGCGCGACGCGCGACGGAAACGGAAACGGCATGAATTCGCCACGCCCCGGTACGCATGCGTGACCCGATGCGTACCGGGGCAGCGAATATCGGGCATCCCGCGCCGCGCACGTCGCCGTCAGGACGCCAGCCGTCCCATCCGGCGCACCATCGCCGGGCTGACCGCATGCACCGGATCGAACCCGAAGAAGTCGAGTACGTGGCGCGCGACGTCGTCGCGATCGTTGTCCGCGCAGATCATGTGGTAGCTGTTCTCCAGCACGATCCTCCGCGCGTCGGGCATCTTTTCCAGCAGGAAATCGGCCGAGCGCAGGCTCGTCAATTCGTCCTCGCGCGCATGCAGCACGAGCGTCGGGCAAGGCGTGCCGGCCGCGGCCTCGAGCGCCCAGTCGCGCATCCGGTCGACCTGCCGCACGCACGCGAGCGGCACCCACGCATAGTGGAAACTGTCCTCGCGCTCGAACTTCTTCTTCACGATCGCGCGGATTGTCGCGTTCTTGATGCCGAACGGATCGCCTTCTTCCACACGCATCCGCTCCGCCATACCTGGCACGCGGTACAGCACGTGCCGCAGCGCGCGATACCACGGCGTCGACCACCCGTCGATGAACAGCGGCGTGGCCAGTAGCGCGAGCCGGCCGCGCGCATGCTGCACGCGGTGGCACAGCAGCAGCGCGACCAGCGCACCCATGCACATGCCCGCGACATGCAGCGTGTCGTACTCGTTTTCGAGCGCACGATACTGTTCGGTCACCGCGTCGAGCCACGTTTCCGCGCGCACGCCGACCAGATCCTCGGGGCGCGTGCCGTGCCCCGGCAGCGTGATCATGTGCGTGTCGGCGCCCGCGCGCCGCATCGCCTTGTGCAGCGAACCGAGATCGTATTGCGTGCCGCCGAGCCCGTGGATCAGCAGGACGCCCGTGCGGCCCGTCATGACGTGCGGCCGCTCATTCGTCCGCCGCCGGCCACACGCGTTCGAGTTGCCAGACGCCCGCCACCACCGTCACGTCGACATTCGAATCGAGCAGCGGCGCGCCATGATCGGTGACCGTCCGCGTGCCGCCGTCGCGCTGCACGATGCGCAGCGACAGCGACGCACGATCCTCGCCCGCGATCTCCGCATCCCAGTAGTCGCGCAGCGCATCGCGGTCGCCCGGCTGCACGCGTTCGAGCACGAGCGGCACGCTCGCGATCTGCGAGGCATCCACGCCGACGCCGAACACGCGCTCGACGTCGCCGCTCCACTCGATCCGCCCCGATTCCGGGTCGAGCACGTACGCGATCTGGCCGGCGCTCGCGAGCGCGAGCTCCATGTTGTTCTGCAGGACGGCCGCGTGCTCGTGCACGCGTTCGCGCGTCGTCTTCAGCGTGCTCACCGTCAGCACCAGCAGCGACGCCACCGCCAGATAAAGCTGCGCTTCGAGCAACGCACTGCCGTAATGCTCGTGAAACGACGCGAACGGGCCGTCGCCCTGCGCGGTCTGCTCGATCACGATCAGCGCGAGCACCAGCACCGACGACGAGCCTGCGCGGCCGCCGAGCAGCAGCGTCACCGCGACGGTGAGGAACAACGGGATATACGTCAGCGCGAAGCCCGCGCCGGTGCCGAATTTCCGTGACGTGTCGCCGTCGAAGATCACGAGCGCGACGCCCACGACCAGCACGAACGAGACCATGCCGAGCACGAGATCGAAGCGCTCGTGATCGCCCGAGCGGTGCGCGCGAAAGCGCGACCATGACGCGAGCACCGGCGTGACCAGCAGCACGCCGACGAAATCGGACGCGGCCCACACCGACCACACGTCGAAGAACGGCGCGCCCTTGACCACCGTGTACCAGGCCGCGCCGCCGATCGCGCCGACCACGCCCGCGATCAGGCCGGCGAGGATCACCGAGCGCAGGAAATACAGCCCTTCGAGCGAGAAGCGCACGCGCTGGACGAGCCACACCGCGAGCGCGGCCGCGCCGACCTCGTCGACCGTGAACAGCACCGCGTTGACCAGGCTGGCCTGTTCGATGGCGCTCAGCGCGAGCTGCCCGACCAGGAACGCGCCGGCCAGCGTCAGCCATTCGCGCATCGGCCGCAGCATGAACGCGCCGACGGTCACGCCGGCCGGCAGCCAGATATAGCCCGTCAGCCGGACGGGGCCGTTGAACTGGTGCGAGATGTAGCCGGCCGCGAGATACAGCGCCGCCCAGAGCAGCGCGGCGACGAGGCCCGGCCGCGATCGTTTGGTGTCCATCGAGAATCCCTGTGTGCTGCGCCTGCGGTCGGCAGGCGCGCGATGTGCGAATGATATGCGGGCGGGGCGGGCCGGGGAATACCGGGGCCGGAACCGCGTGCGGGGCGCCGGCGCGCCCGCGAGCTGGCGGTTGTGACCGGGAAATTATCGAAAAAGTTCGGTGTGTGCCGGGTTCGGCTGGGACACGTCAGAGCGCCGGCCTGGCCGGACGGCCAAAATCGTCAAATTCTGCATGCAGCAGTGGCAAACCTCGGACGGCGCAAAAACCGAATACGAAGTCACGAATGTCCTCGAACATCGCCCGGCCAACCTGCAGATTCAGCTGCCGGGGCTTTGACGCCCGCCCGCCTCAATTCACTCGCCGCCACACCGAGATCGGTATGTCGCCGTTCGCACGCGGCGGCACGCGGTAGCTCAACTCGCCGTCCTTCAACTGATAGCTTCGCGTCTGCGTTTGCCCGATCCAGTTCGGGTACGACGAATTGACGATGTGAAACGCGAGCTTGTGTTTCGCGGGATCGACGGTCAGCGTGCCGTAGTGGGTGCTCGACCCGAGCACGGCGTCACGGAATTCGTCCGGCGTGCCGGTCGCCTTGTCGTTCGACGCGAAGCGCGGGCGCTCCGACTTGAAGATCTGCAGCGAGTAGTTTCCATGCACGTCGATCAGCAGCAGCCCCTTCGGATCGGCGCCATAGTCGCGGCCAACCGTGCCGTCGGGATGTTGTACGTCCGCCGCGACCAGCGTCCATGTCCCCGCGAGCGACGGCGCGGCCGATGCGTCGCCGGGAATCATCGATGCGGCCAGCAGCATGCCGGGAAAGCCTTGGCGGAATATCGAGCGGATGTTCATTCACGGTCCTCGTGAGAAAAAAGGGAAGCAACCTCACGGGCATCCGCAGCGGCGTATTGCACGCATCCCCGTGAACCGGAACGACCGGTTCACTTGATGGTAGCGACGGGAATGTGCAATAAATACGGTAATTCGACATCGACTTATAAGAAAAACCGAATCATGACGCTCCCGAATCTCGACATGGATGCGCTGCGCACGCTGATCGCCGCGGATCGGCTCGGCAGCCTCAACCGCGCCGCCGACCGGATCGGCCGCTCGCAGTCGGCGGTCAGCCAGCAGATGCGCAAGCTCGAAACGCAGATCGGCCAGCCGCTGTTTCGCCGCCAGGGGCGCGGCCTCGTGCCGACCGAGGCCGGCGAACTGATGCTGTCCTATGCGCGCCGCATTCTCGAGCTGAACGACGAGGCGGTCGGCGCGATCCGCGGCGCGGCGATCGAGGGAGCCGTGCGATTCGGGCTACCGGGCGACTTCGCCGAATCGTGGCTGCCGGTCGCGCTCGGCCAGTTCAAGCGCACGCACCCGGGCGTGCGCGTCGACATCGTCGTCGACGGCAACGGCGCGCTGCTCGACCGCCTCGACGGCGGCGAACTCGACGTCGTACTCGCGATGGGCCGTGGGCATCGTGCCGACGCCGAACACCTGGTCACGCTGCCGATGGCGTGGATCGGGCCGCAGGGCGTCGATGTACGTCCGCGCGCCGGCATGCCGCTGGATCTTGCGCTGTACAAGCCGCCATGCCTGTTCCGCAAGGCCGGTACCGAGGCGCTCGACAAGGCCGGGATCCCGTGGCGGCTCGCTTACACGACCGGCAGCCTGCAAAGTTTGTGGGCCGGCGTCGCGGGCGGGCTGGGGATTACGGCGAGAACGATGGTGGGTGTGCCGCAGACATTGCGGCAGCTTGGCGAGCGCGACGGGTTGCCGCCGCTGCCGTCAGTCGACGTGTGCCTCCATGCGGGTGGAGGCGATGCGCCTTCCGCGCTCGCGAGCCTGAAACGCGTCGTGGTCGACACGCTGATCGCCAATCTCGCGGATGCGCAGAAGGTGTCCGGCCGGCGTGCCGCATGATCGGCCCCGGAGGCGTGCCGGATTCGGCGCTGCAACCTTTGACCCGCTGCCCGTCATCGGGAATGACGCGCTGCGGGGATCGACCTTCCCGAACGAACGAGCCGCCCGATGACACACGCAATCCGACTGCGCCCGGCGTCTGCCGCCGACCTGCTGTTCCTGCTGACGCTTCGCAAGCTCACGATGACGGAGCATCTGCAACGCGCCGGCATGCCGACCGACGACGACGCGCACGACCGGCGCATCCGCGCGCATTTCGACGATGCGATGATCGTCTGCGACGGCGATGAAGCCATCGGCTTGCTGAAGGTGACACGCGCCACCGACGAGTGGCACGTACACCAGATCCAGATCCTCCCCGCGCATCAGGGCCGGGGCATCGGCGAAGCCGTGCTGAACGCGCTGCTGAACGACGCTGCACGCGCGCACGTGCCGGTGTCGCTCAGCGTGCTGCACGGCAACCCGGCGCGGCGGCTCTACGAACGGCTCGGCTTCCGCAGCGAATCGGACACCGACACGAGCGCGAGCATGATCTGGCGCGCGTGACGCCCGGCGTTTCAACGCCGCCGCGTGACTGCATTACTGCGTGATCTTCGCGTCCTTCAACAAGTTGCCGATCATCTGCGCACTCGCCTTCTCCACCGCAGCCGCCTGCAGTTGCTGCTGAAGCCCCGGCTTCGCGGCGGCGAAGCCCGGCACCTGCGTCGGCCGCTTCGCATCCAGCTTCACGATCGCCCGCACGCCGTCGACCGGAATCGAATCGTTCGTCACGGCGCCGACCTTCAGTTTCTCGAGCGCCTGCGCGACCGGCAGCGGCAGGCCGGACGTCTTGCCTTCCGTCGCCGGCGTGTGGAAGCTCACCCACGGCAGTTCGCCGCCGGCATCGCGGCTCGGCGCCATGCTGTACTGACGCGCCAGCCCTTCGAACGACTTGCCCGCCTTCAGCTCGCTGAGCACCGTCGCGGCCGTCACCGGATCCTGGACGATGATCAGGCGCGGCTTGTACTCGTTCTTGCCGAGCGTGGCCACGAGTTCGTCGTAGCGCGCCTTGACCTGTTCTTCGGTCACCGGCTCGGGCTTCACGTTGTCGCGCAGGTAAAGCTGCACTTCGGCATTCGTTTTCGCCTGCTGCACCGCCGCCTTGACCTCGGGCTTGTCGGCATAGTTCGCCTTCTCGGCGGCCTGCTGAACCAGCACGCGCGTAATCAGCTGATTCTTGATCGCCTGGCGGATCTGCGGCGAGTCGGGTTGCCCGGACGCGCGCAGCAGCGTATCGACGTCGGCTTGCGTGATCGGCGTGCCGTTGACCGTCGCAACGGTCGCCGCGGCCGGCGCCGTCTCTGCGTGGACAGTCCCGCTCAGCGCGCCGGCCAGCGCAGCGATCAGCAACAGGCGATTCGGGGTGGTTTTCGTCTTCATCTTTTCGTCACTTCGGCTCAAAAAACGCGGCAGGGGTTGCCGCGCACATTCACCGGCGCGGCAATGCGCCGGTGCAACCAGTCAGTCGATTCGGTTCATCGTCGTGCGCACGCGCAGTGCCGCCGACGCCGCTGTCATTGTGCCCTTATCGGGTTTTCCGTGTCGGGAGGTTCAGGACAGCCGCCCGGCGGGCGGTGAGGCGCGCGTTGCGCACGCCGGCCATTACGAACGCGGGATGTGGAAATTCTGTGGAAGCGGCATGGAAATCGCGCGAAACCGCGATGAATCACATCATGGCGTCGCGAGCCCGGCCGCCGACCGAAGCCGAGGCGGGCAAACGTGAATCGTCAAAGTCAGGGCGTCCACCGGTACACGGTGATGCTGTTCCCTTTCACGTTGTTCTTCATCACCACGTACTCGCCGTTCGATCGGCGGTATGCGCGGATGCTGTACATCGCATCGATCGCGCTGCTGGTATCGACGGTCGCGGGGCTCGTGTTAACCAGCGTGGTATCGAGCTTGCCGGTGGTGAGGTTGAACGCGTCGACGTTCGGCCACAGCGGCCCGCTGCTGCTGAACCAGTAGCCGACGAACAGATGGTTGCCCACCGCGTCGATCGACTTCGCGCCGCTGTGCGGCAGCGTGATCACCGGGTCGGGCTTCGTCGTGTTGCCCGCGCTCCAGCCGTGATACACCTCGATGCGCGTGCCGATCGAGGTCCAGTCGTTGCTCCCGATGGCGCCCTGCGCGAGCACCATCGTGTCGCTGTCCGCGAGATAGACGATGCGCGTGAGCGGCTGGATGCTGTCGGGCACGCGGGTCGCGACGCCCGGCCCCCACGACGGCTTGCCGCTCGCGTCGAAACCCGTCAGCGGGTAGTGGGTAATCGCGCCGGTCTTGTCGAGGCCGGCCCACACGCCGCCCTTGCTGTCGATGCTGAAGCCGCTCGTCACGCGCCGCGTCGTGTTGAACGCGGGGCCCGGGATCGCGCCGTCCGGGATCGCGATATAGCCGTTCGCCGCGTCGAAGTGGAAGAAGTAGAAGATCGGCGGGTTCTGGCCCGCCGCGACGAGAATCCGGTTCGCGCCCACCGACGTGAGCAGCCCGAAATGCTCGTCGCGCTGCGTGTCGCTCATGTTGATGCGCGGATCGGCCGGATACGCGAACGGGTCGACCGTGTTCGCGACGAACGTGCCGCCCGCGCTGCCGCTGTACACATGCGTGCCGCCGTAGAACAGCGCGCCGTCCGTGACCGGGTCAGGCGCGGCGATCCCTTCGAAGTTCAGCGACTGCAGCGTCCACCGCAGGCCGCCGGTGCTGCTGTACGCGTGAATGTCGGTCGCGCCGTTGCGGCCCAGATCCCAGCTGCCGCCCCATGGATTGTTGAGCACGTAGAGATTGCCGCCGGTGTCCTTGCCGAGCCCGACGATGCGCGTGAAGCGCTGCGCGCCGACCTGCCCCTTGATGCCGGTCGTCGTGTCGAGATAGCCGCCGCGCACGCCGAACGTGCCGGCCAGCGCGGGCCGTCCCGACACCGTATAGCGCTTGATGTTCTGGTCGGGGCCTTCGTCGCCGACCAGCAACTGGCCGGCCGCCGCATCGAAAGCCAGCGCCGACGGCTGCGACCCGGCCGGCATCCGGATCGTGTTCAGCAGCGCACCCGCCGGGCTGAAACCGACGATCGTGCCCGCGCTCTTCTGCGCGACCCACACGTTGCCCGCGCCATCCACCGCGAGCGCGCCCGGTGCCGACACGTTGATGTCCCGCTGCCACACGCCGTCGGTGGTGAATACACGCACGCGATTGCCGTAGAAATCGCTTGCATAGAGCAGCGAGCCGGCCGTCGCGAGCCCGGTGACGACGTCGATGCGCGGCTGGTTGGTCGCCGCGCTGACCTGGATGACAAGGTCGCGATACTTCGTCGCGCGGTTGTAGCGTCCCACCGCGCCGCTGCCGTATGTCTTGCCGGGCTGCAGCGCGACGAACAGCGACGTCGCGTTACCGGTGATCGCGCTGCCCTGGAACTCCGAGTGCGTGCCGATCGAGCCGATGCTCTTGCCGTTCTGGTAGATCGCGACACCGCCCTCGTCCTCGTCCCACATCGACGCCGTATAGATCACGCCTTCGGGCGCGACCCACATCGCGCGCGCGACGTTGCCGACGTGGGCCGCGAGCGTGCCGTACGTATTCGCCAGCCAGTCGGTGGTGTTGCCTGCGTGAACGGCGGGAGTCATCGCGGCGATTGCTGCGGCGAGAAGCGCAGCCTGAAACCGTTGTCGGGCGACCATGACGGATGCTCTCCTGAATGGTGCGAACACTCATATGAAGGGCTGGCCGGATGGCTCGAAAACCGTAATGCGTAAATACTTCCCGTGAATCATCCGGCGCAGTCGGTATTACGTGCAGCATGCGTTCGATAATGCGCAGCGCGAGAATAGCGTTATATAAATCGAAAAAAATTGCGAATCGCTCGCGTCATTGCGGTTTTCAGGGAATCGGCTTTGACGGCATTGCCGTTGGCACCCAGGCGCGCTGACGGCGAGCGCGACAGCGCGACAGTGAATGATCACTTACACGGCGAATCGGGGATCGAGAAAATCAGGCGCGTGCCTGTCTGCGGGAATATCGCCGTGTGTTCAACGACGACGGATTGAAACGGCGAGCGCCACGTATCAATCGGGGAATCAGGGAAAACGACCGCATTCAGGACGAAATCATTGTCCCAAAAACAAATCGCCAGCCTGAATCCATTTCGAATCCAGGCCGGCGATTATCCACTACCGGAAAGCAGGCAGCGCACCCCTATCGCGGCACTGCCGCACTGCCGCACATCATGCCGATGCCGAGGTCTCCGGCACCTTCACCTTCATCGCACGGCCGTTGTCCGGATCATTGTCGTCGCGCGGGTCGTCGAGCTGCCCTTCCCACTTCGCGACCACGGCCGCCGCGATCGAATTGCCGACCGCGTTGGTGGCCGAGCGCCCCATGTCGAGGAACATGTCGACGCCCATGATCAGCAGCAGCCCGGCTTCGGGCAGGTTGAACTGGTTGAGCGTCGCCGCGATCACGACCAGCGACGCGCGCGGCACGCCCGCCATCCCCTTCGACGTGACCATCAGCATCAGCAGCATCGTGATCTGCGTGCCCAGCGGCAGATGAATGCCGTACACCTGCGCGATGAATAGCACCGCGAACGTGCAGTACATCATCGAGCCGTCGAGGTTGAACGAATAGCCGATCGGCAGCACGAAGCTCGAGATCTTGCGGTTCACGCCGAAACGGTCGAGCGCGTCCAGCAGCTTCGGATACGCGGCTTCGGAGCTCGCCGTCGCGAACGACAGCAGGAACGGCTCGCGGATCAGCCGGATCAGCGTGAACGCGCGCTTGCCGAGGAACGTCACGCCGGCGAGCGTCAGCACGCCCCACAGCAGCGCCAGTGCCAGATAGAAGCTCGCCATGAACTTCGCGAACGTGAGCAGGATGCCGAGCCCCTGGGTGGTGATCGTCGACGCCAGCGCCGCGAACACCGCGACCGGCGCGAACCACATCACCGCGCCCGTCACCTTCAGCATCACCTGCGCGAGATCGTCGATCACGCCGGTCAGGCGCTTGCCCGACTCGCCGAGCGCCGACAGCGCGGTGCCGAAGAAGATCGAGAACACGACGATCTGCAGGATTTCATTGTTCGCCATCGCTTCCGCGATCGACTTCGGCACCAGGTGCACCACGAAGTCCTTCAGCGTGAAGGCGCCCGTCTTCAGCCCGAGGGACGCATCGGACGCCGGCAGCGGCAGGCTCAGATGGCTGCCCGGTTGCAGGATCGTGGCGGTCAAGAGGCCGAGCAGCAACGACGTGAACGACGCGATGAAAAACCAGCCGAACGCCTTGATGCCGACGCGGCCCACGGCACTGCCGTCGCCCATCTGCGCAATGCCGACGGTCAGCGTCGCGAATACCAGCGGCGCAATGATCATCTTGATCAGGCGCAAGAATACGTCGGACAGCAACGACACGTAGCCGGCGACCTCCTTCGCCATGTTCGGGTCGGGAAACGCGCTATGACAGGCGTAACCCACTGCGATTCCAAGGATCATCGCGACAACGATGTACTTGGTGATGTTGTGCTTCTTCTTCATTAGTAATCCAAATCACAAAGCGTATGTTGCTAACGGCTGGCACATCTTCCGCGCCCGGCTACGAATCGAAACCCACGTCTCTCTGGGTGCGACGAGTCCGCCTTTGGCAGTCGCCATGGCGGACAAGGGGGGGCATTCTAACGCAAATGGCCGCCCGGCTTTCGAATCTGAAAGTCGAGCGCGTTGATCTGCGTCCGGATGCCGTCGAAAAAGCGGGTTTTGTCGCGATCCAGCCCGCTTCCTGCCCCCGCCGGCGAGGGTAATCGGGCCGCATCGCCGGTCGCACCGGGCTCGCCACGCTCCCCACACCGGCGACAGGAACCCTATCGCCGGACACCCCTCCTCCCCGGCGGCATCGCACCGCGTGACGGCACCGTGAACGATCGCGACACATGTTCACAAAGATGCGCAGACCTTGACACTACGGTACGTAATGCTTCTGTAATATTTGGAAACGATTCGCGGTGACGCCCCGCCCGGGCGTCGATGCGCGATCCCGCATCGACCACGCGGGACCAGGTTCGAGTCATTGCTTTCAACAGGCGGACGCGCTTATTTTCTCAGCAGTCCTGCCCAATGAATGATCGGGAAAAGGCGGCATCGTGATGAACATTCTGTATACCAACTTCCACGGCGACTACGGCGGCGGCCAGGACACCTACGTCCGTGATCTCGCCGCCGCGATGAGCCGGCACCATCGCGTGACCGTCGCGTCACCGGAGGGCAGCCGCCTGTCGCGACTGTTGAAGGACAGTCCCGACGTGGCCATCTTCGACATGGAATTCAAACCGCGCTGGAACCGGCTGTGCCAGGAAATCCTCCGGCTGCGCCAGCGGATCGCAGCCGAGCGCTTCGACGTCATCCACGTGAACGGGTCCGCCGATCACCGGCAGGTGATGCTCGCGCTGCTCGGCTGCCGGTATCGGCCCGCCGTCGTGCTCACCAAGCACAACACCTACCGCGCCGACAGCTTCGGCAACGTGCTGCGCGCACGCCTCGCCACCGACCACACCATCGCGGTCAGCGACTACGTCGCGGGCATGCTCGCGCTCCGGTCGCCGTACGGGAACGTCACCGTCGTCAAGCACGGCGTGCGCCGGCAGGCCGCCGAACGACTGGCCAGCGACGAAATCCGTCGCCGCAAGATCGCGCTGTTCGGGCCATCCGCCGCGGACGCGATCGTGCTGGGCAGCAGCGCCGGCACCGCGCCGGAGAAAGGCTGGATGGACCTGATCGCGGCGCTGGGCCGCCTGCCCGAACACGAGCGCGAGCGGTTTCGCGTGCTGCTGGTCGGCGCGGAGCCGACCGCCGAGCAACGCGAACAGATCGCGCTGCACCGCATGGCCGCGCGCACCGTTTTCACCGGCCGGCTCGACGACGTGCGGACACCGTTCTCGATCATCGACGTGTCGTTCGTGCTGTCGTACCACGAGAGCCTGTCGTATGCGTGCCGCGAAGCGATGACGCTCGGCTGCCCCGCGATCGTGACGCGCGTGGGCGGCCTGCCCGAGAACGTCGAGCCGGGCGTGGACGGCTGGGTCGTGCCGCCGCGCGAGCCCGAAGCGATCGGGGAAATCCTGCGCGCGATCGTGCGCGAGCCCGGGTGCGTGCGCGCGATGGGGCGCAGTGCGCGGCTGAAGGGCAAGCGTGAATTCTCGTTCGAACGATTCATCGACGCGACGCTGTCCGTCTATCAGAAATCGATTCGCCACAATCCGTATCGTCGGGTGACATCCATGAGGTCCGTTTAATGGCAATGAATATCTGGAAGAAGTACTGGGACCTGCGCACGCAGGAGTGCCCGTGTGACGTGCACTTCGTCGAATGGCTGGAAACCGCGCGCCTCAACGGTATCCGCATCTATCACTTCGGCACCGGCGGCCATCATCATGTCGGCGTGGAATGCGCGCGGCCGCACCTGAACAACACCGTCTTCGGCGTGACGGCGTCGCCGAAGGAATACAAGTCGTATGTCGATCTCGTCACGCGGCAACCGGAGGTGAGCAAGACCTATCTGGCCTATTTCGGCGACATCTATACGAGCAACTCGGACCTGCTGCCGGCCTTCGACGTCGTCACGCTGTTCCATCTATGCGAATTCCGCGACGAGACGAACAGCCGCTACGGCGCGAAGACCGACGCCGAAGTGCTCGACCTGTTCGCACGGCACACCGCGCGCGACGGCCACCTGCTGTTCTACAAAGGCTCGTCGGCGTACCGGAAGGCCGAGCCGATCATCGAGCAATGGGCGGCACATGCCGACTTCGTCGAAATCGGCGACTTCAAGACCCTGCGGATCTTCCGCAAGGCCGCGTAATTCCCCGTTCCCGCGAGCCGCTCATGCTGCTGTCCGCCACGCGCTACCCGATCCTGATGTATCACCAGATCCGCACGCTGCCGCCGCCGACCGACCGGCTGCGCAGCCTGAGCGTGGCGCCCGATGCGTTCCGCCGCCAGATGACGCTGTTCAGGCGGCTCGGCTACCGCGGCCTGAGCGTGCGCGAACTGCAGCCGTACCTGCGCGGCGAGCGCAGCGGGAAGGTCTTCGGCATCACGTTCGACGACGGCTTTCTCAACGTGCTGACGCACGCGATGCCCGTGCTAGACGCGCTCGGCTTCACCGCGACCTGCTACTTCGTCGCCGGCCGGTTCGGCGGCGAGAACGACTGGGATGCGGCCGCCGATACCGCACGCTCGCCGCTGATGACGCACGCGGACATGCTCGCATGGCGCGATCACGGTCATGAAATCGGCTCGCATACACTCGATCATGTCGCGCTGTCGCACGTGCCGGCGCACGTGTCGGAGGTTCAGATCGTCGAATCGAAGCAGCGGCTCGAGGCGTTGAGCGGCCAGACGGTCGAATCGTTCTGCTACCCGTACGGCGACCTGGACCCGCGCGTGCGTGATCAGGTCGCCGCCGCGGGTTACCGCAACGCGACGACGACCCGGCGCGGCTGCGCCGATGTGAACGACGATCGGTTCCTGTTGCCGCGGATGACGGTCGCGGGCGGGGTCGGCGCGATGCGGCTGTGGTTCAAGTGTGCGAAGGCGCGGGTTCAGCGGCGCGGGTAGGTCACGCTATTTCGGCCGCTGCCGGCAGAATGTCAGCAGACCCACCAGCGCGATTCCCATAAACAGGAACCATCCCGGCGCGAGCGTCTTCCAGCCTGCGGCGACGCTGCCGATGAAGTTGCCGAGCATCCCGCCGATCGCCCACGAAATCGCCGACGCGCCGAAATAGCTGCCGGCATTGCCGTGCGTCGTCAGGTCGGCGAGTGCGATGTTCGACGCGGGAAGAATCAGGCTTTCGCCGAACGTGAAGACGATCGCGATCACGACCAGGATCACGAGCGACGCATCCGCGCCCCGATCGCGGACGAACAACAGCGCCGCCATCGCAAAACAGCCGCACAACGCGACATGCCCGATCACCATCATCGATCGCCAGTTCGTGCGCTGAAACCAGCCCATGCCGAGCCACGCAGTGGCGATTCCGATCAGCGCATTCGTGATGTAGAACGGTCGCACGCCGTTGTAGCCGTGCGCGCCATGCGAAAAGGTCAACGGGATGAATACGTAGATCTGCGTGTACACGATCCAGAACGGGACAAGCGCCCAGCAGAGCCGGCGAAACCGCCGGTCGCCGAATGCGACCAGCACGCCGCGCAGCGGGTGCGCAGCGCCTGCATCGTGCGTGCTTCGCCCCGCGATCCACGGCGCAATCAGCGCGAGCGCCGCGAACACCGCGCCACTCACCAGAAACGGCAGCGCCCCGTTCGTGTTCGGCACGACGAACAGCAGCGCCGGGCCGATCAACGCGCCGAGATTGAGCGCCAGATTGTTCAACGCGAACACCTTGGGACGCACGGCGCCGTCGAGCGAGCCGAAGATCGAATACGCAGTCGTTTCGTAAAGCGCGGCGCCCAGCCCTGACACGCATGCCCACGTCAACAGGCCCGGCAGCGACCGCGCATACGCAAACCCGACGAACCCCGCCGCACGGCAAAGCAGGCCGAGTGTCGTCAGCACGCGACTGCTGAAGCGATCCGTCGACGCCCCGAGCACCAGCGGTAGCAGCCGGCTCGCCAGCAGACTCATCGTCAGCACACTGGCGACGCTGCTCGCATCCAGATGGCGCTCCATGTCGAGGAATGCGGCAAGCAGCGGCAGCGATCCGAACACCGACAGGTTCACCAGGAACTGGAAGATCAGCAGCAGCCGCGTCGACGTCGGCACGCCCTCCGCGATTCCGGTGAGCCAGGCGGCCGGTTTGTTGTGCTTCTGGCGAAACGGGTCGACTCTGTCGCCGGGCACCCGGCGATCGCAATCATCCATCACGTTCTCCGCTGACGTTTAATGCCGGCCAGACGGAGCATGAAAAAAGCCCCGTCCGTTTCCGGCGGGGCTTGGGGTGGGTTCGACACACTGACCTACGACGCGCGACCTCCTCCCGGCCCGCCATTGGCGGTCGTGGTGGTAGTCGTGGTCGTGACGAAAAGTGCGTTCATGTGAGGAATCTAGTCAACCTGCTGTCGGGCGTCAATACGTCGACTGCGTGGCAGGCCAGACGGGAAGTCGGCCGACATCACGGAAAATGCGCCCGCTCACGTGAGCCGGTCAGCCGTTGCCTGGCTGTGCGCGATCGCCGGGAACGGCCGCGCCTCGAGCCCTCGTCGCACGGCTTTCCGGTCGCAGGTTCGAGGCACCCGTTGTTGAGGTTGCCGTTGCGGAAGCCGATGGACAACACGACAAGTCGCATACCGGCATAAACACGCATCCTGACGGGAGAAAACGCCTACACACGCCAGGCCGAGCGCGAGATCGGCGAGTACTTCGCCGGGACACGCAAGCGGTTCGACCTGACACTCGACATGCCCGGCAGCCCATTCCAGCAATCGGTATGGCAGACATTGCAGTCCGTCCGGTACAGCAGTACGGCCAGTTACGGCGAGTAGGCTGAGAAGCTCGGCACACCCCGGTCGGTCCGCGCGGTGGCCGGCGCCAACGGCGCCAATCGTGTCGCGATCGACGGTCCCTCTCACGTCCTGTCGATGCCGCTAGAATTGCACACGGCGTTTTGAAGCAGCGATTCAAATTTTCGACGGCCGACTGCCTGAAGCAGGTCTTTTTCATCGCGAATCCATTACATCATCGGGAAGGTGTCGGATCGCTACCCGTCCTATCCGAATCCTGAGGAAAACCGAGCCGCGGCAATTTTGCGATCGGCATCGTGGTGGCGATGCCGATCGCGTTGTCTCTGCCGGCCGACGCCCGCCGACATTCATGTGGACGACCGCAATGGACCCCGATATTGAGACCATGCTGCGCCGCTACCGCGAGCGAGATATCGACCTGCATCAATTACGCGTGTGGCTTGAACGCGAAAGCACGCGTGTGGACGCAAAAGTCCCGCGCGGTGCATGGCTGAAACTTACGCGAGGGACTGAAGCACAATGCAACGGTGCGATCGCGCGCCTGCTTCCGGCCTGCATCCATTGTCTCTGCGTCGGCGAGCCCAAGGCGTTCGTATCGCATCAGGAGTACCGGCAATACATCCATCGTCGCGACGCGGCTATCGCAAGCGGCGTCCTCTCCGACGTTCCTCAACCTCACTTTGCATCCGAAGGCCCCGATTCGGCGGGCTCTGCAATGTACTGTCGCTGCACCCGCTGCGGCTCGATCTGGGCATTCGTCGAGCCGGAGAAAGCGGAAAGCGGTTCATGGAGCCGAATCATCTAGGTGCGGTGTCCGAAATCCGATACCTCCATCGCGGCCAGCGCGCTGCCGAACACCACACGATGCCGCGACAGCGCAAGGTCCGAGCTGGAATCCAGGGTAGAAGCCGGACATCCCTCTCCATTCGTCAACGACAGCCTATTCAGACCGCAGACATCTTCTCCATGAGACGACAAGCTCGATTTGAAGCGATAGGAGCCATCCATTCCCACCTCACCGATGGCCATCGCTTTCTCGATCTGCTTGAGCAACTGAGGGAGCTCGCCCGCACGCTGCTCGACCAGTTCAGGATGCAGCCCTGGGGTGATAAGCACGCGAGGAACGTGACCAAGGACCTTTGATGTGGCTGCATAGGCGCGAGGGCTTGTAGTCACGAGCCACGTGAACTCGTTACGACGTGACCCGCCGATATGCCGCCTTTTATTCAACGACAACTAATTGAGACCACGGACATCTTTTCTCAGAACCAACAAGCTGTGGGCTCTCAGAAAAAGTGTCTTTGGCTCCCTAGACAGATCAAGGACTTGGACATCTTTTTTGAGACAACCGCATGCTGCCCGTCTCAGAAAAGTTGTCTTTGGGCACGGAAACTCTCAGAAAAGTCGTCTTTTGGAAGGTTATCCGCTCGATACGTGATTTCTCGGCAGGGAGCCCATGTCGACCATGAGAAGGGGTAGTCGTATCTGACCACTCGTGAAGAATCGAGGTGGCATCACGATCGGCACCCGGCCCCGGGAGAGCTCGTGAGCTCGCATCCGTCAAGCGCTGCGAGTGCACGCGCGTCCGCCTCCAGCATCGACGGCACCTCTTCGCGGAGGAGGTCGATGAACGTCCGGATCTTTGCGTCGAGAAAGCGTCGGGACGGATACAACGCATAGACGTTCACGCGCTGCGCCTCATATCCTCGAAGAAGCGATACCAGCGCCCCCGAGCGCAAACCGGGCAGCGCAACGCCAGCGGGCAGGATCGCGATGCCAAGGCCCCCTGCTACCGCAAGTTCCAGCGCTTCCATCGCGTTGACCGTCAGGCGAGACGAACCGATATCCACCGGGAACGTGCCGTCGGCACCTTTGAATACCCACTTATCAAACGGGAACACGGACGTGGTCAATTGCAGGCACTGATGTTCGCGTAAGTCTTCAGGCACTGTCGGGACGCCGTGGTTCGCCAGATATCGCGGGGACGCGCAAACGACCCCGCGTATTCTCCCGAGCCGCAGACTAACCACCGCGGAGCTAGGCAATTCCGGCGCGAGAACGATCGACGCGTCATACCCGCCGTCCAGCATGTCGGGAATGGCGCCGGTCATCGTGACCTCGACCCTCAGTTCAGAAAACCGCTGCTGATACTTCAGTATGGCAGGCACCACCAGTTGATGGCCGAAGCTCGATAGCGCGTGAACACGCAGCCGTCCGGTGGGGTGCGCCGTCGCCGATCGCGCCTCGGATTCCGCGTCATCGAGGCTCGCGAGAATCACCTGGCATCGGCGCAGGTAACGCTCGCCCGCCTCCGTCAGCACAACGTGCCTCGTCGACCGATTCAAGAGCCGGCTGCCCAGATGTGCTTCGAGTTGGCTGACGGCACGCGAGACGGCAGGCGTACTCACGTTGAGCCGCTTGGCCGCCGCGGAAAAACCTCCATCGTTCGCGACCTTCGCAAAGATGCGCATGCATTGAAACGTGTCCATTACCGGCTCGCCAAGATGGAGGAACCATGTCGGATGTCCACCACGATCACCTCGCGAATGGAACGCATGTCGTCAAAAATCGGGATTGAGTCGACCGTGTCCCGAACCCGGTGCGCGTGCCCGGCAAAAACGCCCGAGAGATGCCGTCCTGGAAGCGAGGTTATTCCGAAGCCGGTGCAGCGTGCAATTGCTCGATGGTGTCGTGCAAGCGACACCTTCGTATCCCGATAACTCGTGGCGGGAACGCGGGCATCAGGATGCGCAGCGCAACCGCCCATGCGTACGAGGACTTCTTAGTAGCCGATCGTGAAGCGCGCTCGCTCGTGCGCAGGCTGCTCCAACTCGTCGACCAGCGCAACTGCATAGTCCTCGAAGGAGACCCAGCTCTTGCCCTGCTCGTCCACGATGAGGTCATCGCCGCCAAGACGGAATTTGCCTGTGCGCACGCCCGGATCTATCTGCATCGGCGGGCTGAAATAAGTCCAGTTGATATCCGATGCTCTCAACGCCGCAAAAGCCTTGAAATGGGAGGTCGCAATCGGAACCGCCTTCTCGGGCCAGTGACCGGATTGCAGGACCGTCACACCTGGCGAAAACCACAGCGAGCCGCATCCGCCTGCCATGAGGAGGCGGGGAACGCCAGCCTTGCGAACAGCGGCAATCGCCCGCTCGATCACGTGCGCCAGTTGATCCGTGTAACTCACGTCGCTGAAGAAACGTGCGTCTTCCTTCGGAGGTCCGAAGGCGCTGACGACTGCATCGGCCCCAGCGATGATCTCCGCAATTCGATCGGCGCTGCTCAGATCGTCGCGTACGGTATGGATGCTGTTGGGAAGCTTCTCCGGAGTGCGCGCGACTGCGGTGACTTGATGACCGCGGCTGATCAGTTCGCTGAGGACCGTGCGGCCAACCTGGCCGGTGGCGGCAAGAACGACGACTTTCATATTCAATGTCCCTTAAGGATTCGCACTTCTGTTGGTTGAATGGCCGGGAGATTCACGACGCCCGTGGTGCCGTGAACCTCGACGTCACTCCGTATGCCCCGCCGTATCCAGCACGGGGTAATCGACATAACCTGCTGCACCGCCGCCATAGAAAGTTGCACGGTCATAGCGGTTGAGCGGCGCGCCACGCCTGAGGCGCGCAGGCAGGTCCGGATTCGAGATGAACTGCCTGCCGAATGCCACCGCGTCGGCTTGCCCCGAGCGGATGGCCTCGTCCGCCGACTCCGCGGTGAATCCGCCGGCGAGGATCAGGGTCTTCGGCCAGAAGGGACGAAGCTGGCTGACTGACTGGGGGGTATTGATCTCCAGTCCGGCGCTCGCACTACGCGCCTCGATCAAACTGACGTAAGCGATACCGAGTTTGCTCAGGCGCGTGAGTACGTGCCCGTAAAGCCCAATTGGATCGGAATCGCCCACGTCGTTGAAGGTACCGAATGGTGACAAGCGAACGCCAACGCGATCGGCGCCCCAGATCTCGATCAACGCTTGCGTGATCTCGACGAGCAGCCGAGCCCGGTTCTCGACCGAACCTCCGTAAATGTCGGCGCGCTTGTTAGAGCTGTCGTCCAGAAACTGCTGCAATAGGAGGCCGTTCGCGCTGTGAATTTCCACACCATCGAAACCGGCTGCCATGGCGTCGCGCGCGCCTTCGCGCCAGGCTTCGATGATCCCCGGAATTTCGTCCAGCTCCAGTGCACGCGGTATCTCGTAAGGCACCGACTTCCATTCCGGGGTCAGCGCGGTTAGACCCGTTATCGCGATCGCCGATGGTGCAACAGGAAGTTCGCCGTTCGGTTGGAAGCTCGAATGTGACGCCCGTCCGGTATGCAACAGCTGCAGAAAGATGATGCCTCCCTTGGCATGCACTGCATCGGTCACTTTCCGCCAGCCAGCCACCTGTTCCGTGGAATGAATACCGGGGGTTGCAGGGTAACCCTGTCCATTGGGCGTGACTTGTGTGGCTTCGGCAATGATGAGGCCGCCTTCGGAAGCACGTTGGCCGTAGTACTCGGGGGCGAGCTGATTCGGAACATTCCCGGCGCCGGCGCGCATGCGTGTGAGCGGAGGCATCACGACACGGTGGGCCAGCTTGTAGCGTCCGACTTTAAGCGGCGTGAAGAGTGATAACAGGGACATTAGAAGGTCCTTTGCATGTGGCTGCGGCAACGTGTAACGAAAACATCTCTATCTTTGATAGGCGAGTAAGCGGCGCCATCACGGTGCGATTGGGTGAGTCAGCCGCAGTCGTATCATCTATGTGATTAGTATTACTAAAATAATTGCCGTGTGGCGAATTAGAAGAAAGCACTCATACGGGGTGCGTCTTGCCCCTTTTTAGAAGCGGTGAAAACCTCCCAGAAGCTGAAAGCGAAGAAGGCCATCACGGTTTCCGACGCTAGACCGGACGACTTGCTGGCGCGCCGGTGCGGCAGGCGATTCCATCGCAAATCGCCACTTCTGGGAGCTTGCCTTACTGCTGGACTGCGCGACGAGCTCCGGTCCGGGAACGTGTGGGTGCTTGGCCTGCGCCGCTATGCTGACCGGTGTTCCGAGCGGCGCAGGCCAAGATCCGAATCGCGGCCGGATCCTACCCGGCCCGGCGCATCCGGCGGGCGCCGGCGCGCTCAACCGGTGCTGGTTCGCAGGTCGTGAAGAACTCGACGAGACCAGTGGCGACGGCGGCGGGATTCCTGCCCGGCAAGTCGTGGCTCGCGCGCGGGATCGACACCGTGTCGATTTCTGGAATCCACTGCTGCATTAGATCGGCGCCCTCAAAGAACACCGGCAATGTATCGCTGCCGCGCATCGACAGCACCGGGTGTCGAATATCTTTCAGGCCTTCGGTTGTGATATCCCAGCGCAGCATGGCCCCGAGTTCGACCTGAAAGTACGTGTCGATATCGGATATCGCGCGATCGAACGCACCCGCAGGCAGTGCGATGTCGGTGATTCGCCGGTAGTCCTGTCCATACGCGCCTGCCAAGACCATGTCCGCGGCCGCAGCTTTGTCTCCTGAGTCGTAGATCTCGCGGACAGTCGTCGTCCATTCCGCGAACTGCGCCCCGGACGGTACCAATGACCCGAGCGGCGGCTCCAGCAATGCCAGCGTCCGCACTCTGCTCGGGGCATCGATCGCCATCTGCAATGCGATGCCTGCGCCAAAGGAATGCCCTGCCACGTGCGCCGACGCAATGCCCAGGTGATCCAATAAGTCGATGCAGTCACCAGCCCACTCCTGCATCGTCATGCCCGCCACAGCCCGTGAGCTGCCGGCGTAGCCACGGCGCCGGTAATGGACGGTCTGGAAATTCTCCGCGATTCCAGCCTGCTCGATCACTGGCACGAACCCATCCGACAGAATCGCTCCGTGGATAAATACCACTGGTGCCCCAGACCCGCGGACATCGTATTCGACGTCCGCGCCGTTCAGTTTTACTCGTTCCATTCGCGGCGCTCCAGTCATTTTCCCAGAGCTTGTGCGATGAGAAGGGTGTCGGCGGTCTGCTGCAGGCGCACGACTTTTCCATCTCGAATCGACCAGAAATGGGCGAATCGGGATTGCACCCTTCGACCCCTCTTCGAAAGGGCGAAATAGTGTCCGAGAACGATCACGTGATCGCCCGACTCGAAGAACTCGTCCCCTTTCGCGTAGAACTCGTCGAAATCGGCCATGAATGGGAAGAAACCATTGACCGTCTCATCAAGTCCGCGATAGACGCCCCCGTTGGGGAATCCTTCAGTGATGTCCCACTCGGCGTCATCCGCCAGGAGCGATTTGAAAGTATTCACGTCTCCCATGGCGCTGTACAACTTCCGGATGAGAGCAATCTGCGACGTATCCGACATACGAACCTTCCTTAGGTTGATGTTGATGGCCCACGCGAGCCTTAGGTTGACCCCAGCCGTTTGCGCTGGCCGGAGCACTCCGACACAAGCAAGATCACAAGCTCGCTAAACGAGCTCCCCCAACGCCGTGATCTCGTACCCTCGCAATTCGCCTTCTCCCGAGCGAATCTTTTCAACCCAGTGCGGATCAGAAATCAACGCACGCCCGACCGCGACCAGATCGAACTCGCCCCGATCCATCCGCTTGATGAGCGCATCCAGCCCCACGCTGGTAGATTTTTCTCCACCAAATGAGCTCATAAATTCGCCGGAAAGCCCAACCGACCCGACGCTGATCGTGGCGGCCCCGGTCAACTTCTTTGCCCAGCCGGCGAAGTTAAGCCCCTCGTCCCCATCGACTTCGGGAAACTCCGGCTCCCAGA
The DNA here is from genome assembly GCF_002223205.1 of Burkholderia sp. AU27893. Classification (NCBI taxonomy): domain Bacteria; kingdom Pseudomonadati; phylum Pseudomonadota; class Betaproteobacteria; order Burkholderiales; family Burkholderiaceae; genus Burkholderia; species Burkholderia sp. AU27893. Next base: position 2,678,333 of record NZ_NKFD01000004.1, read on the forward strand.
AGCGCCGTTGCGAGCAATGCAGTACATCCGCGCCGGCGGCCACGAGGGGTTCCAGCCACTGCGCCATTTCCTCTGGTGTGCGTGCCAGACGCGCTGAATAGTCCTGCTGTTTCCACTGGCTCAATCGAATAACGATGGGAAAACCAGGGCCCACTGCCGCTCGGACAGCCGCAATAATTTCCGCCGCAAACCGCGCCCGCTCGCCAATGTCTGGTCCGCCGTATGCGTCCGTCCGAAGGTTGGTGCCCGCCCAGAAAAACTGATCGATCAGATAGCCATGCGCCCCGTGCAGTTCGACGGTGTCGAAACCGAGCCGTTTGGCGTCGCTGGCTGCCTTGGCGAAAGCGGTGATGGTGTCGGCAATGTCGGCATCGCTCATTGCCACGCCGCGCTGGACCTCGGGCGCATCGAAGCCAGAGGGACTTTCCACCGGCACGTTCGGCGTCCATTCGGTCTGAAAACCCTTCACCGCGCCCGTGTGCCACAACTGGGGGCCCATCTTGCCGCCAGCGTCATGCACCGAGTCGATCACACCTTGCCAACCGGCTAACGCCGCTTCGCCGTGGAACGAAGGAACATCGGGGTCGTTGCGGGACGCGGGCCGGTCGACTACGGTGCCTTCGGAAATGATCAAGCCAACGCCGCCTTCGGCACGGCGCCGGTAGTAAGCGGCATTCGCTGGCCCAGGCACACCGTGCGGGGCGAAGGAGCGGGTCATGGGAGCCATGACGATCCGGTTCGGTAGCGTAAGCGAACCGACCGAGAAGGGCCGAAACAGGATTTCGGGAGATGCGTGCATGAGTTGAGCCGTCCGGTGATGAAACCAGGCTCGATGGTATACTTCGTAAACTTAGTGTCAATAACGCACTTTTCTTCCACTAGGGATATTCGAGGTAACCATGTCCGCTGAGCCTGAACGTTTTCCGGCCGCTTGTCCGACACGCCTTCTGTTCGACCAGATATCCGACAAGTGGTCGATGATGGTCCTCACGGTGCTGGATAGCGGGCCGTTGCGTTTCAACGCGATCAAGCGGCATCTGGAGGGCGTTAGCCAGAAAGCACTGACGCAATGTCTGCGCCGGCTCGAGCGAAACGGACTTGTTTCCCGGACGGTGATACCCGTTTCGCCGGTGGCGGTCGAATATGAGATCACGCCTTTGGGGCGTGCGCTGCAACGGCCCCTCAAGGCGCTCCATGACTGGATGCTCGAACATCTCGGCGAATTCGATACCGCACGCGAAGCGTTCGATGCACGCATGGCGTCGCAGCCGCAAGATTGACGGCAAACGCGCCCAAACCTTTGCTCCGCAGGGTATTGACCGATTTCCTGCGGCCTATGTTGCCGCTGGCTGAGCGTGCGGGGAAGGTGGCCACGCCGACATGGCGATATCAATCATGCGATCGAGCGCGTCGGCACTTGCGCCGGCCTGCGGCAAATTCACAATTGAATGCAAGACCCCGAGGTAAAGCCACGCAAGTGCGTCAACGCGCGTGTCGTTCGGCAACTCGCCATTCGTGATCCCATCGCGCAGGACGCCTGCAAGCATCTCGTACTGGAGCTCCGCACTTGCTCGCGCAGCTGCCTTTCCGTCCGCTGTGAGATCCACCATTTCCGCGCAGCTTCGCGATATCAGGCAACCCGCTGGACGTTTCCGATCGGGGAGCGCAGGCAAGTAGGCCCGCAGGATCCCTTCGAGACGCCCCCGCGCCGTATCCGCTTCTACACCGTTCATCCGACTGAGCACTCGCTTTGTGTACGCTGCGAGCGCCTCCCGGAAGAGACCGTCCTTGTCACCAAATCTTTGGTAGAGACTGGAGCGGGATAGGCCCGTCGCCTCGGTAAGGTCATTAATTGATGCCGCTGCATAGCCGTGGCGCCAAAAGACCTTCATGGCCGCATCGATTACGGCCGCTTCGTCGAATTGCGGCTTTCCGCTCATGGAATCCTCAGGAACAGCTTGACAAGTTGGAACGATAGTTCCAACATTCTTGTACCGTTCATTCCATGATACATCAAGGGACTCGTCATGACCGTCGGTTCACCCGTCATGTCTCAACGACCACGTATCGCAATCGCCGGCGCCACCGGCCGCGTCGGTTCGTCGCTGATCAGCCTTCTTGCCTCAGAGTCGGTCGACGTCGTCGCTTTGACCCGCACACCCGATGCACTTGATTTGCCACCGGGAGTGAACGCAGCCGGAGTGGACTTCAGTGACCCGCGTACGCTCGTCGATGCGCTTCGAGGTACGGAGCGCCTGTTCGTCTCACATGGCACATCATTGCAGCAGGTGGCAAACGAAGTCGCGCTGATTGATGCCGCTGTCGCTTCGGGGGTTCGTCACATCGTCAAGCTCTCGTCCTTTGGGCCTCCGACCCGCCTGAACCCGATGGCATGGCATATGCAAATCGAGGAGCATCTGGCCAGACAAGCCGTGGCCTCGACAACACTGCGACCATCCACATTTATGGACGTTCTCAAACGGTCCGCCGCTGCCATCGCTTCAGATTCGTGGGCTGGCGCTGCCGGTAATGGACGGGTCAATTTCATCGATACGCGCGACGTTGCGAGAGTGGCACGCATTGCTTTGCTTGAGCACGTCGAACCCGATTCCCAGCGGGTTTATCACCTCACGGGTCCGCGTGCCATGACGATGCATGAAATTGCCGACGAACTTTCACAGTTGCTAGGTCGTAATGTTATTTACGCAGAGCGGACCCTCGAGCAGCAGCGAGAGGTTCTACTGGCGGAAGGGTTGCCCGCATACGTCGCCGATTTGCTTGTCGGTCTAGATCAGGTGTTCCGTGACTCCGCAATGAGTGAAACAACCACGACTGTCCAGGAGGTGACGGGGGAAGCTCCTTTGCCCCTGACCCAATGGCTTGCCGAAAACATCTCCATTTTCAAGAAGTAGATTTGCCTCACAAGTGCTCTGTCTGAATTTCAATTGGCGACAGGGGCACGGCGAAAGGGTCGGGGGTTCACTCGACGCTAGAGGCTGACTTCTGCTACGGCACTATCGTGCCTGCAAGTATAGATATAGCGTCCGGTGCAGCCACCGCCGAACATCACTCGGAGTTAAATAATGTCTCTCATGAAGGCTCTCATTCTTGGCGTAAGCATCACCTTCGCTGCGGCAATCGTTCATGCGGACGAACCCACGCAAATCGAAAAAAACAAGGCGACCGTCGTCACCTTCTATAACGAGGCGCTGAACGACAAGGACGCAGAAGCGGCGATCGCTTTGATGGGTCCAACCTACACGCAGCACAATGCCCATATCGCGGATGGTAAGGAAGGATTCCGTCAATTCATGGCTGCTTTTAAGCAAAGGTACCCACAGTCACATAGCCGCATCGTGCGCGTATTCGCCGACGGTGATTATGTGATCTTGCACGTCCATTTAATTAGAGAGCCAGGTACGCGAGGAGAGGCCGTAATGGACATTTTCCGTTTGGATCAAGGCAAGATCGTAGAACACTGGGACGTTCTGCAGCCCATTCCTGAAAATATTCCTCACTCGAACACTATGTTCTGATCCAGAATAAACATTCAGATCTGTTCATGCCGGGAGTTACATCGATGGATTCCCGGCATGGCGCGCTTCCACGACGACATCCGACCGCCTGGCATCTGGATAAGTGATCGGTACGGAGAGGACCACAACGTATTGCGCGGCAAGCGTGACAGGCAAGTGCTCGAAGTCTCGCACAAGCTGCCGACAGCGGTTCAGCCAACAACAGCCGCGCGGTAGATACACCGGGTAGCGCACGGCCAGTGGTTATCGGCCACGTGGAAGGTTGGGGTACGCACCGCGACGCTCTCTCTATGATTGCAATTGAGGAGCTACGTCTGACGAAAAGGCCATAGGACAAAAAATTGGTAGAACAGCACTGTGGGCTCTCAGAAAAAGTGTCTTTGGCCCCCTAGACAGATCAAGGACTTGGACATCTTTTTTGAGAACACCGCATGCTTCTTGTCTCAGGAAAGATGTCCTTCGGAATGTCACGCCCCTACCTAGGCGCCTCGGCGGAACTCGGCGACCGGCAGCACAATGGATGAGCGTTTCAGCGGCCAGCGATGTCGGCACTTCTTGTGCTATAAATGTGCATATAGTGTGCGCCGAGAAAGCTTCCATGAACCCCGGTCTGGCCCGAGACTCAACGCCACCCCTCGATTTCGATCACTTCCTGGCGTCTTTGAAGGACTCGGAGAGCGCTGCGCCGATCGTCTCGGCGCGACGCTTCGCGGCCGCCCTGCATATCGATATGCAGACACTCGCACGGCTGGCCCATGTCCATCGCAATACCATCAGTCGTCTTCCCGGCGCCGAAAGCGTGCAAAAGTATCTTCGAGACGCGCTGCGGGTCATCCGAGCTGCAACCGATATCTCCGGAGATATACGGAGCACGCTGTTTTGGTATCGCAATGAACCGCTGCCGACCTTTGGCTACAAGACTGCCGAAGAGCTGATATCGGAGGGACGCACTGAAGACCTGCTGCGTTACGTCACATCGCTCGAGGCCGGTGCGGCTGGATAGCCGGAGACACACGTTGCGGGTCCGCAAAATTGCGGCTACTCTCACATCGTAGTTAACTTGCGTTCGGCGAAAGAAAACAGGGTGCGGGGCTTACCGGCTTGGACGTGATTCCACGGTATGTTCCTGCCCCACCTCCCCAAATGCCCGCTCGATGAGCGGGCATTTTCTTTTTAGCACCCACTTAACCGTATGCCCACTCGAAAATTGGGCATTTCAGCCCCGTACGCACCCACGAACGGTAGTTCGTGGACCTCGATATCGGGTGTAGCGCACAATTGAGACCGGTTCGTGACCGGCGTTCGCCGCAGGTATCGGCCAGAGGCGAACGGTAACTAGGATATCTTCAGTTGCAAACTTGATCGGGCTCTTTCTGATGGGCTTCATGCGAAGCTTAACTTTAGAGTTGAGCGACCGCAGGAAGCGATCCGCTGGCACGACTTGTTACGTTTCTATAACGCGATCATGTCTGCGATCTGATAACCGAGGTTACCAACCGCTGCTCTGGCGAAAGAAATGACGGAGTGCAATTGGTCAGTAGTCAGCGGCTTCGCCGGTCGAAGTACATGACCAGCGCAGCCTGGATCAAGAATAAGTCGCTCAAGATTGCGTGCGTGAACACCGTCGCCAGTGGAGTCGATCACACTCGACTTACCCACACAAATCATGGCATGAGAGATGTCCGCACCGGTAAACCGGTCAGCACCTTTGAGATCGATGCCCCTCTGTTCAAGTCGACCGACAATACATCGGCCGCAAAGGAGGCAAAGTCCCCGCCTGCGAATATCGCGGACGCCCGAAGAGAAACTGACCGATTCCCGACAGGCCACTGAGCCAAATGGTCAGGCGGAGTTTTTTGCCATTAAATTCAAACAAGCAATATTCTATTTCCCCACACCGACAGGGAATAGAACATAACAGCCAGATACATGATAAATACATTTAAAGCGCATACAACAAAAGACCGCGCACAAATAATTAACCTACGCTCGTCAAACACCTTCTAACATAGACCATACTTGGTGATAGTCTGCGCCACGCTGCTTCCCAAGGGCACTCGCCCACGTTTCACGACTGCCTTTTAATTCTTCGCGCAATCGATAAACGCTTCCGCCCTGCCCAAGTGACGACCTAGCAGCAAGGCCCAACGCAGCATTGCGTGGCACCCCGGCACTACGCAAAGCGATCGCAGAGTCGCGATTGACACCATACAAGGCCATAGATGGAACATTAGCCGCCTCGCGGCGCTGTTCGTCACTCATTGACTCAAGGCTCGTACCAAACTTCATCGATATCAATGAAGCAAGCCCCCATGATGCTGACGTAGATATCTTCTTTACGTTTCTCATACATTCCGTAATTTTCTCTACGTCTGTTTCACCCTCGAAGTACTCCTTCGCAATGTCAGGAATGGGGCGGCCGTTCACCCAATCTGCAACCATGAACGCTAACTTGCTGCCATCCGAGCCCTTGCCAAATTCCAGATTCTCGCGAATTTCCGGAATCTTGAGCAAAATTCCCATGACTTCCTTCAAAGTCCTATTTTTTCCATTAAACAGTAGACTTCCGCTCAAGAGTGATTCAGGCGCATGAACTTGTGCCAAGTCACTCAACGCACGACGAACACTTTCTATAGAAAATCCTGTCGAATCGACTAACTTGACCGCCCCCATGTCCGAGGCAAAGCCTTGTGCGTATTGCTGCGTTTGAATCAGCAGGTGTCGCGCCAGCACCGTATTGTTCTCACGGAGAGCTTTGTAGCCCAATGTTCCGCGCAAGATAAGCTCCAACTCATCTGCAAATTTCACGGGGCCGACACGCCGGAACGTGTGAGTAATGAACTGAGCGAAGGCTGACCATTCCGGTTGCCACACGAAATCCCTTAGCCCTTTTAGGGCGCGCTCGTCATACAGCTTTTGTGCCATTGCAAGTAGCCTCGATGCGAGATTCTCGAGAGCTTCACTTACAAATTTCTCATGCTTGGTTTGCTGTTCTTGCGTGCTGCTAGCGAGTGCAACAACACCGACTGCTTCCTGGTCAACACGCCCCACGCGTCCAGCAATATTCCAGAATTCGGAGTAATCCATCTTCGACTTATACGGTTGGGAAATCGTCGCCAACACCAAGTTCGAAATCGGGAAATTCACCCCTTGCGCAAGTGTGGTGGTTGAGCAAAGAGTGTGAAGCTGTCGTTCGGAAAAAAGCAACTCAATGAATTGGGCAACCTCCTCAGGCAATCCCGAATGGTGGACCGCAACACCGACGTTTATATAGTCGGCCAATGGAAAGTCCTTTCCCAACTCATATTCAACAAAGCGTGCAGCAAGAGCCCGCCTTGTATTTGACTGTTCGCCAAGATTGTCAAAATACATCGCGAGCGTTTTCGCAGCATCCCATGTCGCGTCAACGCGACCGCACAACAAAACTGTAGGGCCACGCGTACTCAAAACCTGAGTAGTAGCAACAGCAAGCTTATTTACCGCAGTCTTGGATACGGATTCCGTAAGTCCAAGCAATGGGCTCACGCCGGGAAGCGTCACCACTTCATCGACGAAAAGTGTCCGCCTCGGCGTATGCAGCGTGCGAAATTGAATATCCTCTAGCAGTTTCCCACGCTTCGCCTTATCGCGAGGGGGCAGGGCGAGACCGACGACTCTATCATTCGGCACCCAATCCGCCGCGATGGAGTAATCCTGATAATTTACCTGATCGAGCCACGTCGCGACTTCCTTTGCGTTCTTAATAAACGGCGTCAAAAGTAGAAAGCGCGCGTCTCGATGCTCTCGATTCAGCATCGCCAACAGCAATTCAAGTTTGATGGCACGGTCGTCTGAGCCACCTACATTGTGCGCTTCATCAACAACGACCAATGCAAGCACGCCGAGCTTGTCGCGTATGTCATCGCGACGCATCAGTAAATCAAATTTCTCGGGTGTGCAAACAAGCACATTGACCGGTGGTTCGGAATTCTCAGCAGACTCAGCGTCCAAAATAGCCGCTTCGATAGAATCGAATTCCAATGCCGGAGATAGGCGTTCAACGCGTAAACCTAACTCTCCGAAATCATGACGTAGCTTCGCCGAGATTTGATTGACTAGAGCACGCGTTGGCGCAATGTAAGCAACAAAACCTTTAGAGCTGCCCAGGTCATTTATCGCTTGCAGTATTGAGAATTCTGCAATAAGCGTCTTTCCACTAGATGTCGGTAAATTTACGACTATCGAGCGGCGGGCTGTTGAAATGAGCCCTTCCTCAGCCAAGGCAGCCCGCTGAGGCGGAAGCAGTTCGAAGATTGGATTGTGTGGTCGATTTACAAGGTAATTAGCAAATCGCTGCGTTAGAGAATTTGCACCTCGAACCGCGGTGCGAACCGAGTTAGCTATCAACTGCTTCGCGGCAGCATGCAACAGAATCCCAACGTCGAGCAAATCTAACGAGCGAGCGCGCTCAAACGCCTCGATTGCACGCTCGAACTGCATGTCGGTTTGCGCGCCAATATCTGATGCACCCTCACTGCGTCCAGTTATCGTGTAGGACGCCATCCGGTCAGCCGCACTGGCGAGATTGTAGAGCCCCACAAGCTCAAGGGCGGCAGATTTCTGTTCCCGCGTGCCCCGTCCTTGGAGCCATCGACTCTCGTATGTCTTTTGCTGCGCCCTCAGACTCGCAATTATTGAGACCGTGGCATCAATGTCGTCGCGGCCGTCCTTGCGCAACAAGCCAACCCAGGCAAACGCAACAGACTGACGCACATATGGCAGCCAATGCTCTCGGGGTGCAGAAATGGATGCCATCTCGGTCCGCAGAAATCTGCGGGCTTCAGCCGGGCGATCAGCAATGATGGCGAGCGTAGCTGTCCGCAACAGCCAAGTCAGATGGTCTTCTGGTGGCTCATCGTCGGGACGCTCATCTTTAAGCAGGAGATACGATTTTGCTGCCCGGTTGCGAAGCTCGGGGGCAAGCTGATTCGGCCCCATGGCATCAAGAACTGCAAGCTCGGCAATGACTGAGGCGAGTTCGTCCCTAACCTCATCGCGAAGCGATAGGCCAAACGTCTCATAGATACGCCGCTTTTGCGCCTCGGCATGTGCACGTTCGACGCTTCGCAGGGTTTCAGAAGTAGCCACGATGCTGTACCTATCAAAGCGGTGTGCAATGTAGCGACCAATTTTTGGCTGGAACGCAGATATACAGAGCGAGAAGCGAAACGCAATCTACGTTCGGCAACTTGCCCGACAACGCCCCGGCGTGATGAGCAACATCTTTCGCCTGCGGAGTAGTGTCTCGAACGAGGACACCGACGAGCTCTGCCCCCGTCGGAAATTCGTTCGCAAGACGCTTGAAAGCTTCCCGCCAGACGGGCATAAGCGAGGTCTCGCGAACCCGGCTGTATGTGTACGACAAAAGGCGCCTGAGCACTCGCCAGTCGGTGGCAAGCGTATAAAGTTGGTATTCTAACCCTTTGTTCCCGTACATGACCGCCGGGGGAACTTTCAAGTCCGATGAGGTCTTCACCTCGGCAAACAGGAACCGGTAGCCACCGTCATCCGACGGTATAAAACCCACTATGTCAGCGCCTGGAAGGCTCGCGCGAACTGACCGCATGTCTCGCCTACGGTTTGTCGGCCAGATGGCTTGCAACTGTGACTGCAAGGCGAGTTCCGCCATTGCTTCGCCGATGTCATTCTCCGAGAGTTGCTCATCTGGAGCCATGAGCGCCGCGTGTAGCGCTGTATCGTCGAACCCCTCGACTCGCATGAAATCGTTCAGGGCGGCAACTTCCTCCGCGTCATACGCGCGGTTGCGAACTGGGCCCTTCAACCAATCGATGCAATCGGCTTCGTCAGCGACACAAAGCCCCAGGTACGCAACACCCGCCTCGGCGGACTTATAGTTCTGCTTCGTGGAAGAAGGCAGCATACAATTCGATTTTTTGCCAAGAACACACGTCTTGGTCGTTTTCTTCAAACCGTCTGGTCTACGACGGCCCCTCGGCGCTACTCTTATCGTCTCTCACACACTGCACCAACACTCATCATCCGCTTGGAGAGCTCCAACTTCCCCATATCATCTACTGCTTTAGCTAATTTAATCAAGCTTGTGTGTGGAGAAGGGAGGTGAGACCCTAGCAGGCAGGTCGGATACCGATGATAGTGGATAAGATGGGAGCCTTTATGTCACTGCGGCATGGCTGATTTAGTAGGGATGGCCATCAGCACACCACATTGGCCGACAATTGGAACGAGTGGCGCCGAGGCCGTGCTGCCATCCAGGCGAGATTCACGTCCGATTGTCGCAAACAGTCTCTAAATTCTGCAGCTGTCAAAGATGACAGCCACCTCCCACTTGAGGTATCAGCGATATTCCCGTTGGGCCAGAATCGCTGTTGCTGTCGGTAAGCCACCCGGAAGACTATCTATACGACCAATGCGATCGAGTCCAGTACTCGTACCTGCGACTTGATCTAGCTCTGAGTGATAGTTCAGATCCCGATTCGTTCATGTTAATCGTCGACGTCGGAAAAGATAGACCGCCCTGCCGTAACGTCTCTTACTTTCGCAGGTGCAACTTTCTCCCAAAAGCTAGCTGAACTGTCCTCTGACTCCGTTGACTTGACCGATCTCTTAGCGTCTGCCAACTCATCTTGTAACTCTTGGATTCTGCTCTGCAAGTCGTCAGGAATCAGATCTTCGATGTCGCGAAGGAAACTAGAGACTGGGTCAAAATGATCGTCGAGATCGCTGTCTGGATCTGCGCTATCAGCGAGGTTCGATATACGGTCACCAATATTCTCGTCCAGCAATCCGAGTAGTTTCCCGGTAAGGCGCATCAGTTCTAGAGGAGGAATAAGCCGGAGCAAGTCGTCGTCCTGGAGGAAAGACAGGTCGAGATTGCGAAGTGCTGCTTCTTGGAGCTCGTCGCTCGTTGCCAAACGCACACTGTCCTCCAGAACTCCAAGTCGATGAGCAAGCCCGTGGAGTCGAATACGATTGTTCCACCCGACCTTATGCCAGGAACGTTCGTCGCCGTGCCTTCTTAGAATGGAGGGGTCGAGTTCGAGGACCTTGTTGGCCACAGACTCCGGACATCGCCCCACCAAAAATAGAAACAATTTCTCATTAAGTCCTGCCGCATCCGGCGCATCGGCTAAGCGTCCGATTAGATTGTCGAAGCTCGTAGCAGGCACTACTACAGCGTCGCGCACGCTTGGTGCTCCTTCGCAGACGGCTTCGCTGAGTAGGTTTTCAAGGCGTGTGCCGCGAACGTATAGGCCGACCAAATCTGACCTAACACTCAGGATGCTGCTTATCGCGTCTGCGAACGTAGGATGAACGAATCCCCAACACATTTGCCCGCTTTCCAAGCGTTTTAGCAAGAAAACGCCTTGAAGCTGACCCAGTGCTTCGATGACGGACGCAACCGGCACTCCAAATTTGTCTGCGGCCACCTTACACTCCGAATCGCCGGCCGAGTGATCAGGGAGCACGGAGCGAGCAAGAAAAACGGACGTCATCGCCGCTTGCTGCGCGGCTGTGAGTTCGAGAATCGTTTCCTTTAGGAATTCCTGAGGCTCATGCACAAAACGAAATAGATCGTCGGGCAGCGACTTAACGCCGGTTGTGTAGCTCGAATCCCCTAATCTTCGCGCGATTTCTGGAAGCAAGTAAGGCTGTTCGGCCAAGCTTTGCAGGTGAGGCTTCACCGCCTGCTTCCAAGTCTTCGTCTGGATTCCGGCCTTTATGTGGTTGTACAAGATCTGCTGCCGCTCCTCGGGACTGAGCCAACCTACGTCCACGACCGCCCGACCATCCGCAAGAAGGGGGTGATTTCTGGTGCCGAGCTTGTGCTTTGCCGCATTCCAAATGTGTGTACGGGACGTGAGGATAAAGTGATTGCCCAATTCAATCGCTGCCTTCATTTTCGGCATAAATTCGATCCAAGCGTCGACATAGTCATCTCTCAGCTGATTCGGACCGAAGGCATCGTCTATCCAGAACAAGCGATTTCGCTCATGCGGATTCCAACGGGATCGTAGCTCAAGAGGGCCTTCACACTTGAAAGTTTGATGATGTTCGCTGTCTATCGCGGTGGTTGCCAGAATTGCCGCCAGCATTGACTTGCCCGCGGCGGGAGAACCCAATAGCAAAACGAACTTGTGTTCGCCGAGCGCTCGGACGGCAGTCCTGTGCGCCCCGGTGGGCACATAAACTTTCAAGCTTGGCAATAAGTGTCCGAGAAGGGCTTCCGTTTGCGCTGCACATCTTTCGTCGACAATAGTTGATAGATCACCCAAGCCGTAGACGCGTGGCACTAACGCCCGTAGTCGCGAGCTGCTTTTAATTTGAAGCGTGAGCCACTCGCGCCCAAGAACGTGAGGCTCAAGAACCCCGGCTTCAGTCAGCGCGTCTCGAATCTCCGACGCTACGGGAGCATCTATGCCAAGGTTGGTAATGAAGTAGTAGACAGATGCTTTGCCGGCGGAAACAAGGTTCCTGACAGTATCCAATTCGTCGGATATATCGGATGGTCTCAGCCTGCCGTCTGCCCGACTACTGAATTTGCATTGGACAGTTGCTTCAGTGGATTGGTCACGCCCGTCCCTTGCGGGAAGCATGAAGACAGCATCCTGCCCACCATCCTGCGCTTCGCGATAAACTGAAACGGTACGGTTGAACGCTACCTCACATACTTGGGCGCAAAGATCTTGAAAGGCCTTCCAGCCTAGCGTGTTTAACGCGAGAAATACATTCGGTGCCTGAGGAGTCGATTTAAAGTCTTCCATACACATTTTTCCCCTTCAACTTCACCAGCCCAACACATCACTCGTTAGCTTGCCTGCAAACTTAATTTGGGGAGTTCAGCGATCAGGGAGGCGGCAGCGGTTCGGCAGTTTGACCAAAGTAGGCCATGCAAACGGCCTCCCGAAACGCAGCTGGTAGCTGGCCTTGAGCATGGAGATCTTCCACGGTCCTGACGGCTAGAAAAGGCTTGTTTTTGCGAGGCGCTTGATATCCCAAGAGGCCCTCCAGATCTGGCGCAACCAAATGCCGTTGATTGGCACCAGCGACTAACAGGGCGAGAATATTCTGGTTGTTTGCCTGCTCGGCCGGATTGCCAGGATCCTCGTCGTGCAGTACGCGATAGGGGATGTTGAATGCGTTCAGCACGCGCTGAAACGCTGGGACGTTCGATTTGCCGTTGCAGTCCACAAGCGACACCTCGCGCCGAAGTCGTAGATGTCGTTCGAACAGTCCCATTAGCTCTGCGCCTCGCTCGAAAGCTGCAATAGCGCTAAATTCCTCCATAAGCACGACCCGTTTGGCGAAGAAAAGCTCGTTCACGGTAGGATCGAAGCGTGCCACAGTATTCAGTCGCTGCCTGTCGGCTTGGAGAGGTTGCCCGGGAAAGAGATCTTGGGTCACCTGATGCGCAGCCGCGTCACCTTGTGGCGTCTTGAACATCCTAACGATAGCTCGATATTTGGTGGCGATATCAAGGAACACTGGTGAATGAGTGCAGCATGCCACTTGGGTAGAAGCTTGTTCAGCCAAACGATACAGAACGTCACGCATCAACCGCTCCATTTGCGGATGAAGATATAGCTCCGGCTCTTCGATCAGCAGGATGTTGGCTCTTACCGGTGCGAGGGCCGCACCAGGTACAACCTGCGCCTGCGCATCGGCCAGTGATTGCAGCAAGGTAATGACCAATGTCCTCTGAAGGCCGTGTCCTTGGTGTCCAACGTCAGTATCGATGCCTGCTTCCACGTCACGGATGACCAGAGACGTTGATGGCAGCACCATCGATCGAATCTCCGGCGCTTCCGTACGAATCAGCGCCTGGCCTCCTACTACTTCGTTAAGGCTCCGGTTGATCCGGTCCTGTAGGTCCCGAACCTCCTGGGCTTGGCGTTGAGGATTGGCCTCGTCAGGGCGGAACAAGGCCAACACCTCGTCCAACGCCTCTTGCAACCGAACCATTTCCGGGCGCTGTGCCAAGCTTCGCTCGACAATGAGATTCACCAACTTGCCGTAGGTCGACGCATCCTTCGCGTTGGTCTCGTCGCTAGCTTCTTGCACCGCCCGTACCAATATGGGGCGTGGCAGGATGGAGTTGGCGTTGCTTTTCCAATTTCCGCCGCCACCTGGGTTTGGCACCCAATTGGGCGCCCCGAAAGCCACGAGGTCAGGCCGTTGCCGTCGCACCGCCTCGCGCAGCGTCTCTCTCGCAGCGTTCGTAGGGCGAACTCCGCGATTTGGCAGCGCCGCAATGAGCGGCTGATATTCCTCTGGAAATGCATTCCAAGTCGCGTCAGCCTCTGGCCAGCCTTCAAATCGCTCCGCGCCGGAGAAGGAATACAGCGCCTCTTTCCACCCACCCGATTCGCCGTCCTCGCCGGGCTCGAACCAGTAGCGCTTCTTCAAGACCCAGCGGTCGCCGTTCATGCGACCACGAACTGCTACCTGAGTTGTCTCTTCGTCGCTGAGACCGTCGAAATGTCCAATGAGCTCGATCGCGTTCGCCACATCGGTCAGATGTCGCCGGAACAACGATGGGTCTTTAATAGCGCTGCCGCTCAGGAAAGCAGCAATGGCCGACAGGATGGTTGACTTGCCGGCGTTGTTTTCACCGATCAGCACCAGCAAGTCCTCCCACTCCAAGCTGGCATACTCGACGCACTTAAAATTTCTGACCTCGAAGCGACACAGGCGCATGCGATTTCTCCCCGATATCAAACTGTCTTGAACGCTGGCTCCTCAGTACATCAGCTTCATTTGTCTCGTTCGATGACGTCGTAGTACGACTAGTCATCGCCAATCTTACGTCAACAACCAGATAGCCGCGACTGACTACTTGCCGAACCTTGCGGTCGACCGATATGGTCGGCCATATATCACAATAGGATCAGCCTTAGTTTCGATACAGCAACGTGGCGTCATCAATAGCCAACGGCATCAGGAACTGCTTGGTCGGCTATTTCGAAACTTATTATGGGGTGGATCTCCCGAATGCTCGTCCTCCTTGCAACGTCCTGGCCCTGTGCAACCGGAACGAAGTGAAGCCGTTGTTCCTGCCATCAGATCACGAGTGCAGCTTCACTTGCTTGGCACGAAACAGTGGCTGCATCGACTGGAAATTATCGACATGCGCACCCAATGCCGTGACGCTCCTTGCGGAGTCAGATAAAACCCAACGCATACCGTATCTGACGCAATGGAACGCGTCGCCGGTCGACCCTGCCACTGCCCGGCCTCATTTCAACGGCGTGTTGGCAGTCTATTCGCTCCTCTACCGCGGCTAGACCTTCGGATAATCCGGATTCTGTAGCCGCCGACATACGCCAGCACTGGTACAGACAGCGTGCACTCTCAATCTCCTCGGGGACGCTCGCCACAGGAGAAATGTGCGAGAAAGCCGAACCACATCGACACCGCACCATGCTCGGCCGCGTCACCATGATCGGCTTCTCGCACTGTGGACAAACGTCAAGCAGTTGAACAGCATGCACGGGACATGCCGTCATCCAGGTAAGACGATGGGCGGCAAGCATTATTCCGCCGTCGAGCAGGCACATCGGACAGATTCGCTCGCGCGCTCGAACAAGCAAGTGCCGGGCCTCAATCACGTGACGCCCCACCGCGTAACTGAAGGCGGCCCCTCGTGCTCGCCCACCGACTTCGACCGGGCACATCGATCTCATGGTCGATTGCCCGATCCGGCAAACACGCGACAGCTCTGCAATCTCGGCGGAAACCAACGGACCGAACGCAACGCAACCCGCGTCGCGTAGCAACGCCCCAACACTTCTCAGACCGTTGGCGTCCACCAGACGCATGAGCACCGACGACAACGACTCGTCGGGATAGGGTTCGACGCGAAGCGCAAGCGGCAGCCGTAACATCGCATTCGCTGGCCTTGCGGAGCACGACATCCAACTTCGATTTTCCATATCGAACTCCAGATCGATGCGGTGCTCGTTCCTAGCGGTAGGCGCCTGTCTGCATGCTCAGCAGCGTCCGGGCCACCAGTTCCTCTCCGTCGGTGGTATCGAGATACGTAACTGGCTTCTTCCACCCGAGTGACGGCACCTCTTCGTGTAGCCACGTACACAACCACTTTTCCGCATCAAATCCCTCCGACTCGCCTGACTCGTCGACCATTTTCTGCACAAGATTGACGAGCCTGTTCCAGATCGCTTCAGGCACGGGCTCGACCATACATTCGGATCGCCATGTGCCGCAACGACACGTTTTCATGATGTCCACCTCGCCCCGATTCGAAGTCCCACGTCGGAACCCGTGGCGATCCGATTTGAATCGGATCGCCACGGGTCATCGACAACACCGCGTCACACGGCCTGCACCACTGGACCGCCGATTGCGTCGACCAATGCGCGATGAAGGAACGCGAATGGCGGCTCCGGCAACTCCGTGAACAAACGCAAGGAAATGTGCTCAACGCTCCTGACCGAGCTCAAGATCGAACCCGACCGAGGTCGGTATTGCCGTTCTGCGTTGACCAGTTCCACGAATCCCCGAGGCCAGTCCGACATGATCCGCCCGATTTTCTGCATGCGCGGCGTCAGTTCAGAAATGGCCTTCGAGCGCAGCCCCTTGTCTGTCGACCCGATCGTTGCACCACTGGCGCGATAGAGAAACGAAAGCACGCGCAGCAACTCCCCAAGGTCAAGCGCCGCGAAATCGGAAGGGACGCCTGGCGGACAGTCCGGCACGTCATGTTCGAAGCTCATGCGCCAGCGCCGATCGATGAGCCTAGTGATCATCAATTCGTCCGGCGTCGCGAGTTGACACGCGGCTGACCCGAGATCCGTCCCACACTGACAACGCGCCAGACCCGGTCGCATGGACGACACATCACGTCGACAGCCCGGACAGCGATCGAGGAGTTGGACGCCGTGGACAGCGCAGCACGTCGCAAATACGTAAGCATTCACACCCAGCACATGTCGGTGCTCGGCGATACACATCGGGCATACGCGCTCATTGGCGCCGACCAGGATTGCATCGGGCTCAACCCAGTGACCGTACAAGCTGATCTTCGGGTGCTTCACCCCGTTACAGTCCATCGCGCCTATGTTCATCGGTGTCATCGCACGGAGCAGTTTCGGGGAAAGCCGGCAAACACGGGCAACCGCATCGACCTCCGAGGCAAAGCGCGGCCGAGCAGCAGCCACGCCGGCGCGGCGCAGGACCATCCCTGGTCCACTCAACCCGTTGACCTCGGCAACGCGATGCAGCAACGACGAAAGCGACTCTCCCCGATGCGGAGCAACGCCAAGAAGAAGAGGGGTCGTCATTGCACGTCCTCCGCAAACGGTTCACCCGGTTGGTCAAGCGGAACGCCATTAAACTTCGAATCGAAGGGATCGCGAGAAGGTGGTGCATCCTTCCAGATATGAACGCGAAACGCCGCGGCAAAATCGTTCAGCGTGACACTTCTCCCACCGCGTCTCTCGGCAACCTGGTAAGCACCATTCAACAGCTTGCACATGTAGTCCACCAGTCCGGCAGTTGCGTAGTACAACTTCATCACGACACGCTTGTCGACAATATCCGTCATCGGCAATGGCATATCTTTGGCGAGCGCCTGCATCACGCCAATGAACGTTTGGGCGCCTTCGTTGGTGTTCACATTGAACGGGCGCATCTCCGTCACGCGAGAAAACCGGCGCCGCAATTGCCCATTGACTCGCAGCACACCCAGCAGCGACGGCAGCCCCGCGAGCACAACAGCAGCTGGGAGCCGGTCCAGCAGCACCTTCAGCCAGTTCGCAACCTGTCTCAGCGAACGGCGATCGCCCTCGACGAAGTGCTGAAACTCGTCGAGCATGATGATCTCCACGCCACAGCCGTGTACCAGTTTGACAATCTGCTCTGTCAGGCGCGCACTCGATTGACCAGCTTGCGCGATTTCACCCAAGGCAATCAACATAGCTTCAGCCAGCGATCTGACAGTCGGTACTGCAGGCACGATGACATAGAGAACCGGCACGTGCCGGCGCAACACCTCCTCTCGCACCGGGAATTGGGCACGATAGCATTCGAGCACGGTCGATTTTCCGGCTCCCGACGCCCCAATCGTCGCCAGACATCCTGCTTCACCGGATTCCCGCAGCCATTGATGGATCTCCTCGATACTCTTGAGCGCAGTAACGAAATCGGGATGTTCGACAATGCTTTTACGGACATTAAATCGCTTCATGATCAGCTCCTTACCGTTCATTGCGCTTCGTAACAGAAAATTCAGGAACACTATCGAATCTAACGACCATGGAGTCCACTTGATCGGACTGGGCGAAATCGTCCACGACGTTCCCACCAGCGGCTCCCAACAAAAGATCCTTGCTCGACTTCCCCTTGATCTGCGCAACCCATTTGCGCTTCTTGAGTTTCTGATCAAGCTCCGCCTTGGCAATGTCGTCTGCGAGACGGATACGCGCTTTTCGAAGCGAGACAGGGTTGATATCGACGCTGCTGTCTCGCATGGCGCCCGTGACTTCGTTGTGCATCCATCTGGTCAAATCCTTCGTGTAGTCTGGATCGGTGCAATCAACGCGAAGGTATTCTTTCTGCCTTGGGTCGTAGACGTAGACAAAGCTGGTCTGCTCGTTGAAATACCGAACCTTGACTTTTTCGTCGTCCGATATGCTGTGACGAAGCAGTTGCAACGCACTGGAGTTGTACGACAGGTGATCAAACGTCACGCCACTGTTCGTGATCGGACGTATGATGGTGTCCGAGAACGCGACGGAAAGCTGATCGGGATCGGCCGGCATGTAGATAGGGGTCAGCCGTGCACTTTCCTGCCATGCCTGAAACGGTGTCTTGCCCTTCAAGCCACGATGTGGCGCGTGCTGGTAACACTCCACAATCCAGCGCACGACAAACACCGTTAGCTGTTCGAGGGTCACACACGCAAGCTTCTCAGACGGGTACTCTCCACGATCCTTGGTATTCGACCAAGTCGTCCCCGGAATCAAATGGAAGAGTTGTTCCGCTATCGTGCGCATGAACCGCTCCACACGGCCTTTGAACCATGGTGCACGGCTCGGGCAGTACACGAGTGAAATCCCCAACTCGTCGCAGCCAGCTCGTGTGGCGCCGCCGTGGAATTCCCACGCGTTGTCACCGAAGATCATCTCGGCTACACCTCGCGCCAACCATTCAAGATGCCCGAGGCTTAATCGGTTCAGTAGATCGCGCTTGCTGAGCATGGCCATTTGCATTGCCCATCCAACCTCCTCCTGGCCAGGTGAGCGCGCCCCGATATGAAACCCCATCACCATGCGAGTGTGCGCATCAATGATGAGCGTCAGTACGGGACGGACGATGACCATACGGGTGCGCTCACAGACGCACAGCAAGTTCACCGGCGTGTGGTCAATCTCCCACCGCTCGTTGAGTCGTTTTGTTTTGAGCCGACGGAACACCGGTCGATACTGCTTCAGTGCTTCGGTGCGGCCCTCCCGGGCCGCGGTGACGAGATAGCTGTTCAGTTTCCCAACATGACGATAAAGCGTCGCTCTACTAATCGTGGGTAACGGATTTTCCAGGTCACGTTCGTTATGAGCGTCAATGGCATCCTCTACTTGATCGTACAATCTCGCCACGTTGAGTTTCTGGCCATTGAGATAGTGCGTTTCGATGACATCTTCCACCAGCGAGAGCAGTCGACCATCGAGGATTTCGCGTCGTCCCTTGTTTTCATGGCGCGGCACCACGTCCATGACATCACGTGACGGCTGGTAGCGTTCTCTCCACCGACAGAAGGATCGATAGGTTGGCGGTATCAATGCGCCAACCTCACACGCCACCCGTTTGATGACGGTCTCGACTTCGTGGACGCGCGAGCACTTCGCCTCCTCGACGGCTCTTAGGTAGACGAGTCGCGCACGCATCACGACAAGATCTTCTTCTTTGAAGGTGGTGACATCACGTCGAGCAACAACAATCGGCGACGCAGCCGTCTCACGTAGCGATTCGATACTGACGGACCATGTCCCATTACCGTGGCGTGCCCATATTTCAGTTTCGTGCAGGCGTATTGGCGAGCTGTAGTCGGAGCTGAGCTCGATTCGACCATCGGGCAGCGCAGTCTGAACGCGCCAGACATACTCGCCCTCACGGAACTCGACGCCACGCTTAAGCAAAAATTTTTGCATGACGCACCTCCGAAGGAGCGACGTAAATGGCTGCGTCGGAGGTCAGCGGCACATCGAGATCGATACCCGCGGCGCCATTGGCGATCCAGGTCAACGCAACGTCGCGTGAACGGGCCAGATGCACGAGGTTTCGGAGGGTTTTCGGATACTTCTTTTCAACGAGCCACTGTGCTTCCCGGATCCGTTCGGACGAAATTCGCCCCAGCCACGGCCGCAAGAGCCGCAGAGTCTCGTGACGAGTGCCGGAGATGTAGGTACGTTCATCCCAAATGAAGAGGGCGTGTCCATGCTCGGCAAGGACGGCTCTCGCACGCGCCATGCGGGCCTGCACTGAAGGCTTCTGCAGATCCTTTGTTGGCTTGGCTTCGACGAAGACAGTCGAACTGTCGCGCCGCACAATCTCGTAATCCGGCGTGTACCGAAAAACCTGGCCGGCCTCACGGAGAACAAATGTTCTATCTTGAGCGCTACGAAAGCGCAGTACTTCTGGGCTGAACTCGAGCAAGAGGGTCGTCGCCTCTTCCGCAAGGGAATACCAAGGCATCGAGCAAGCGTTTTTGACAGAGGGCGTGAAACCTCGAAAATTTCCGCCACTGCGGGTATCGTACGAAGGCATGATGATGTCTCCTGCGCCCTTTCGGGCGCGTGGATGTGGGGAGCGCCAGTCCGAATGGACGAGCGCCGGCCGCGCGGATGTCATTTCCACGCAACGAGGAGACGAGTTGGGCCTTGACGCCGATGAGGAGGGAGCTATACTGAAGTCGCTTAGGTTTCAGTTGTGCTCCCGCTCAGTCGGGTCGAAAGAACCAATCCGTCGTAAAGGGTTGGTTTTTTCTTTTCTTTCGAATAGGCAGTACTCCTAATTCAATTGGTTGATGGGAAAAGGCATTTTCAGGATGACGTTACCGATCCAGCCTCGCCACCAGTTCATCAAGCAAGGTGACTTCGTCACCGCTTAGACGCGTCGACGCCCGCACCAGGCGATTGATCAGGCGCAACGTATCTGAGTGCAGGTCGTCGGGTAACTGCAATTTCCTTTGCGAGTCCAGAGCGGCCTCGAGCAATGAAGCGACATCGGCGTTGCTCATGCCGAGTACCGCAGCTATCCGCTCAATTTGTTCGGTCGATGGCGGCGGCTTAACCGCGCGCTCGAGCTTCCAGACATATTGAATCGCGACCCCAAGTTGCTTGGCCACATTCGTTTGACTGAGACCAGCTCGCTTTCGGTAGTACGCCAATGCATTTGAGAATGGAGTCATCGCCTTGCACCTACACATGTCCTATCTCTCAATGTATGTGGTGACCCAGCCGGCGGACAAGTAAATTTTTTCTTCTTCTCCGCGACAACAAAGGCGGAAGAACCATCGTTCGAATCAAAAAATAGAGTCAGGCGTTATGGAAACGCTGAAAAGGAGAAGAAAATTATTTCCCTTTTTGTACAAGTGTCGGCTCGTATGTTTCTCGAGTAGGGTCGATTCATTCGTCAAACTTCTGAACGGCATACGCAAGGAAATCGACGAAAATTAATCTATAGGTGTTCAAACGACACGCAGATTTGCGGTGACGGATGAACGGTGCCGGCCGGCCGAAAAGCATCCGTTGCGCGAAAGTTACACTCCCAGGACAAGTGTGGGCCGGGTTGCAAAGCGACACAAATAGCCATGGCTCACATTGCCGCGATTGGTATGACAATTTGAAGCGTGTGCCGCAGAAAGGCTGCACAGAGCCTCTAGGTCTACTTCGTCAGGTAATCAAGACGATCGACAAAGCTATCCCCGGCGATTCGATCAAGTTCTCGCTAAAGCAAGATCACGACAACCTCCGACTCAGAGCAGCCGTAGAAGCCAATCTTGGCGATGCGCTCAAGTACCACATCGACCTGCGCGGGAGGGTTAGCCGAACGAGCCGAGTAGCTTCGGCAGATGGCTTGCGCCCTGAACTAAGCATCGACCTCCTCATTGGCTTGTGAAGACACGCCCAGACGTGAGACGGCGATTGAGCGTCGTCAATGCGGCGGCATCGATCTGACACCATCGACTAAACATTGCGTCGTAGACCGTCACTGCCAAATATTCTCCGATCATTTTCCGCCTATCCCTACGGATTACATGCCGAACGCATGAAAGGTAGCCAATTCTTCAAAGACAACTTATTGAGACTACGGACATCTTTTCTGAGAGCCCACACAAGCGTCGCCCCCACAACAATTCCACCCCCTCTCCCGTACCGGCATTCGTCAAACCAACTGTACCGGTACTGTACAGAAAACCGTCGCTAAACTGACCTCCATCCCAGTCCAGAACCGAACGGAGAATCCGCGATGGAATTCCTCACCCTCAGCGCGTTGCCCGCCGGCATGCTGTTCGCGCTCGTCACGTCGATCACGCCCGGCCCGAACAACACGATGCTGCTCGCATCCGGCGTCAATTTCGGTTTCCGCCGCACCATGCCGCACCTGTTCGGCATCAGCATCGGCGTCGCGATCCTGATGCTCTGCGTCGGCTTCGGCCTCGGCGAAGCGTTCAAGCGCCTGCCGCTGCTGTACACGATCCTCGAAGTCGCGAGCGTCACGTACCTGCTCTACCTCGCGTGGCGCATCGGCACGTCGGGCGAAGTGAAGGCCCACGGCGGCAAGCCGCGTCCGATGACGTTCATCGAAGCCGCCGCGTTCCAGTGGATCAACCCGAAGGCCTGGATGATGGTGCTGACCGCCGCGACGACGGTCCGCCTGTCCGCCGACTACGGGATGAACGCCGCCTGGATGGCCGTCGTGTTCATCCTGATCGGCTTCCCGTGCATCTGCCTGTGGGCCGCTTTCGGCCTCGGCCTGCGCCGCTTCCTGTCGAACCCCCGCGCGCTGCGCATGTTCAACATGACGATGGCCGTGCTGCTGATCCTGTCGCTGTATCCGCTGGTCGCGCACCTGCTGGCGTAGTGAGCGCTCACCGCGCGCCCGTTGAGATTCGCCCGATGCAGGCGTACCCTTTTGTTACGGGCGCGCGCAGCCGTTTCGCCGGTTGCGCCGCTGCTGCCGGGAGAGTGTCGATGAAGCCATTGCTGAGGGCGGGCGAGCACATCGAGGGGATGCACTGGATCGCCGAGTATCACCCGCTCACGCACGAGATTCGCGTGCTGCGCGAGGACATCGAGATCGGTATCTACAGCGCGCCGCCGACGATGTTCGGTGAAGAGGAAGACATGGGCGCCGCGAACCTCGCCGATCATCGCGGCCGGGAGGCCGCGCTGCGCGCGTATCTGCGCAACTTCGTGAGGGAACACGACACGGAGGAATAGCCGGCGGCCCGACGGCCGCCGTCCCAGGGGGCCGGCGCATCGCACCGGCCCGCGCTTCGCTCAATGCCCGAGCGATTCAATCTTGCCTGCCGGCTGC
The DNA here is from genome assembly GCF_002223205.1 of Burkholderia sp. AU27893. Lineage (NCBI taxonomy): Bacteria > Pseudomonadati > Pseudomonadota > Betaproteobacteria > Burkholderiales > Burkholderiaceae > Burkholderia > Burkholderia sp. AU27893. The sequence continues at coordinate 2,701,444 of NZ_NKFD01000004.1, forward strand.
GTCACGTCATGCGGCCGCGCCATCTGCTTGATCAGCAGTGCGACACACGCGAGCAAGCCCGCGACGGCGATCGTCGCGAACACGCCCGCGAACGAGAAATGCCGGCGCGTCAGCTCGGCGACGAGGAACGATCCCGCAATCCCGCCGAAGCGGCCGACGCCGAGCATCCACGCGACACCCGTGCCGCGCCCCTCGGTCGGATAGAACGCGGCGGCGAGCGCCGGCATCGACGATTGCGCGGTATTCATCAGCACACCGGCCACGAACACGACCAGCACGAGCAGCCCGACGTTGCCGGCCGCCTGCCCGATCGCGTAGACGCTCACCGCCGTCAGCGCGTAGCACACCGCGATCACGCGGTTCGCGTTGAAGCGGTCCATCAGCACGCCGCACAGCACCGCGCCGACGCCGCCGAGCGGGAACAGCGCGGAGATCAGCGTCGCGCTCTTCGGCGTCAGGCCGGCATCCTTCAGCAGGATCGGCATCCAGTTGATCGACGCGTAGAAGATCACGAGCCCCATGAAGTACGCGAGCCACAGCATCACCGAGCCGACGATGTACGAGCGCGACAGCACGACGCCGAGGCCCTTGCTGCCGGTCTGCGGCGCGGCTTCGGTCAGCGCGAACGAGCCGGCGTTCAGCGCATCGCGCGAGATACGCGCGAGCGTCGCGCGAACCTTGTCGACGGCGTGGTGGTTGGCGACCATGAAGCGCACCGATTCCGGCATCTTCAGCAGCAACAGCACGCCGAGCAGCAGCGGCGTCACGCCGCCGAGGATCAGCACGCTGCGCCAGCCGAAATGCGGAATCATCCATGCGGCGAGGAATCCGCCGAACGCGGCGCCGAGCGGGAAGCCGCAGAACATCAGGTTGATCACGGTCGCGCGGCGCTTGTCCGGGCAGAACTCGCCCATCATCGTGACCGCGTTCGGCATCGCCGCGCCGAGCCCGACGCCGGTGATGAAACGCAGGATCGTCAGGTGTCCGATCGTCGTCGAGAAGGCGGACATCAGGCATGCGACGCCGAACAGGAACACCGAGCCGAGCAGCAGCGAGCGGCGCCCGAGCTTGTCGGACAGCGGGCCCGACACGAGCGCGCCGCACGCGAGACCGAACAGCGCGGCGCTCAGCACCGGTGCGAGATCGGGTTTGGTGAGGTTCCATTCGCCGAGCAGCGACGGCGCGATGAAGCCGATCGCAGCCGTATCGAAGCCGTCGAGCAGCACGATCACGAAACACATGAGGAATACGAGCCATTGAAAACCGCCGAACGGCTGCTCGTTGATGAAGGTCTGGACATCGACCACGGGTGTGCGATTCATCGCGAGTCTCCTGATATATACAAGCGACGCGGCCTCGGAACCACGTCTTGCCTTTATTCGCGCACCGGCCATCCGGTGCGCCGCGCGCCGATGCTCTGCCGGCACGTTCATTCATCGCCGAGGCCCGCGAACCATCCGCGGGCCTCGACTCAACATCGGACTACAGGTACTTAACCGGCCGCACCTAGGCGGCCCCATCCTGCTCCTTGAAGATCTTGTCCGCGAGATGGAACGCGGAATTCGCCGCCGGCACCCCGCAATAGATCGCGGTCTGCAGCAGCACTTCCTTGATCTCGTCACGCGTCACGCCATTGTTGCGCGCGGCACGCAGGTGCAGCGCCAGTTCCTCGCCGCGGTTCAGCGCCACCATCATCGCGATGGTCAGCAGGCTGCGCGTATGGCGCGGCAGGCCGTCGCGCGTCCAGATCTCGCCCCATGCATAGCGCGTGATCAGGTTCTGGAATTCGTCGGTCACCTCGGTGCGGTTCTCGAGCGAACGGTCGACGTGCGCGTCGCCGAGCACCGCGCGACGCACCTTCATCCCTGCTTCATAACGTTCCTGGTCATCCATCGCCGGTGCCTCACGCAGTCAGGAAATCGAGCAGCGCGCGGTTGAAGCCGTCGGTGCACTCGATGTTCGAAATATGCGCGGCGTCGAATTCGACGTGCTGCGCACCCGGAATCGCGGCGGTCAGCGCGCGGCCCTGGTCGGGCGGCGTCGACATGTCCTTCGCGCCGGTCACGACGAGCACCGGCAGCGCGATGCCTTTCACCTCTTCGCGCAGGTCGGCTGCGTTCAGCGCGTCGCAGTTCGCCGCATAGCCGTCCTTGTCGGTATGCACGAAGGTGTCGCGGATCGCATCGAACAGACGCGGCTCGCGTTCGACGAACGCGTCGGTGAACCAGCGCGGCAGCACGGCGTCGGCGAGCGCGGCCATCCCTTCGGCACGCGCCTTCTGCGCCCGCGGCGCCCACACTTCCGGCGAGCCGATCTTCGCGGCGGTGTTCGACAGCACCGCGCGAACGATGCGCGACGGGAAGCGTGCGGCGAGCGCCGCACCCGTCAGCCCGCCCATCGAGATCCCGCAGAAATGCGCTCGGGCGATGCCGACGTGGTCGAGCAGGCCGATCACGTCGCCGGCGAGCTGCTCGATCGTGTACGAACCGGCCGGCGCATCGGAATGGCCGTGGCCGCGCGTGTCGTAGCGCAGGATGTTGAAGTGCTGCGTCAGCGGGCGGATCTGCGGCGCCCACATCTGCAGGTCGGCGCCGAGCGAGTTCGAGAAGACGAGCCACGGCGCGTCGTCGCGCGCGGCACGGTCGATCCGGTAATGCAGTTTCACGCCGTTGACAGTGGCGAAAGGCATCAATGTTCTCCTGGTGATTGCGTGCCCGCATGCAGCGCGAGCACGGCGTCGACGTAGGCCTGCGCCTCGCCGACGTAATGAGCGGGATCGAGCAGCCGCGCGAGCGCGTCGCGCGACAGGTGGGCCGACACGGTCGCGTCGGCGGCGAGCACGTCGAACAGCGTCGCGCCCGTGCGCACGGCTTCCTTCGACGCGTGTTCGACGACGTGATGCGCGTCGAGCCGGCCGATCTTGTCGCCGAGCGCGAGCATCACCGCTTCGCCGAGAATCAGCCCGCGGGTCAGGTCGAGGTTCGCGGCCAGGCGTTCGGTGTTCACGTCGAGGCCCGCGACGATCTGCGCGATCTGCGCCAGCGCGCCGCCGGTCAGGCGCGCGAGATCGGGCAATGCATCCCACTCGGCCTGCCAGCCGCCGAGCGCGCGCTCGTGCTCCTGGACCATGCCCGCGAACACCGTCGCGACGAGATTCGGCGCGCGCACGGCAGCCGTCAGCACGGCTGCGCAGCCGACCGGGTTGCGCTTGTGCGGCATCGTCGACGAGCCGCCCTTGCCGGCGGCGGCCGGCTCGCCGAGCTCGCCGACTTCGGTCTGCATCTGCAGCGATACGTCGCGCGCGATCTTGCCAAGCGTGCCCGTCAGCATCCCGAAGCAGGACGCGGCTTCCGCGATGCGGTCGCGCTGCGTGTGCCACGGCACCGCCGGCGCCGCGAGCTTCAGGTCGGCCGCCAGCGCGGCCGTGACACCGGCCGAGTGCTCGCGCAGGCTCGCGAGCGTGCCGGCCGCGCCGCCGAACTGCAGCACGAGCGCACGTTCGCGCAATTCGGCGAAGCGCGCGCGATGGCGCAGCAGCGCATCGAGCCATTGCGCGAATTTCAGGCCGAGCGTGATCGGCAGCGCCTGCTGCAGCCACGTGCGACCGATCATCGGCGTCGCGCGATGTGTGCGCGCGAGCGCCGCGAGCGATGCGCATGCTTCGTCGAGCATCGGTTCGAGCACGTCGAGCGTGTCGCGCAACTGCAGCACGGTGGCGGTATCGATGATGTCCTGGCTCGTCGCGCCCCAGTGCACGAACTTCGCGGCCTCGGGGTCGTCGGCCTTCACCTGAGCGGTGAGCTGCTTGACGAGCGGAATCGCGAGATTGCCGCCGAGCGCCGCACCGTGCGCGAGCGCGTCGGCGTCGAGCCGGCTGGCTTCGCATGCGCGTTCGATCGGCGTGACCGCCGATGCGGGAATCACCTGCTGCGCGGCGAGCGCACGCGCGAGCGCGGCCTCGACGTCGAGCATCCGCTGGATCGTCGCGCGGGGCGACCAGATCCGGTTGAGCGGCTCGGTGCCGCAGATGAGGGAGGTCAGGCGGGCGCTGTCTTCGAGCATGGCATCAGATAGGGGAAACGGCGTGCGCCTATTGTCCACCCAAGCGTGCCGGCCTGCGCGCAAGCGCACGCGCCGGCACGCTCGGGGTTCAGGCAGCGGCCTTTTGCGTCGCGTCGATCAGCGGCACGCCGGTCAGCTTCTGCAGTTCGTCGAACGACAGGTCGGTGAAGATCTCGCTCACCGCCAGGCCGTCGGCCGTCACGTCGAGCACGGCGAGATCCGTATAGATGCGGCTCACGCACTGCACGCCGGTGACCGGATACGAGCACTGCGCGACGATCTTGCTTTCGCCCTGCTTCGTCAGGTGCTCCATCATCACGAACACCTGCTTTGCGCCGCTCGCGAGGTCCATCGCGCCGCCGACCGCCGGAATCGCGTCGGGCGCGCCCGTGTGCCAGTTCGCGAGGTCGCCGTTCGCCGATACCTGGAACGCGCCGAGCACGCAGTAGTCGAGGTGGCCGCCGCGCATCATCGCGAACGAATCCGCGTGGTGGAAATACGCGCCGCCGGTGAGCAGCGTCACGTGCTGCTTGCCGGCATTGATCAGTTCGTCGTCTTCCTCGCCGGCCGCGGGCGCGGGGCCCATGCCGAGCAGCCCGTTCTCGCTGTGCAGGAAGATTTCCTTGCTCGGGTCGAGGTGGTTCGCCACCAGCGTCGGCACGCCGATGCCGAGGTTCACGTACGCGCCTTCGGGGATGTCCTGGGCGACGCGCTTGGCCATTTCATCGCGGGTCAGTCGTTTCATGTCGGGTCTCCTCAGGCGGCTTGGGACGTGGCGTGTTCGGCGGCCAGCTCGGCCGCGTGCGCGGCCTGCGGCACCTCGACGATGCGCTGGACGAAAATGCCCGGCGTCACGATGTGTTCCGGGTTCAGCGCGCCGAGCGGCACGACTTCCGACACCTGCACGATCGCCACCTTCGCGGCGCTGGCCATGATCGGCCCGAAGTTGCGTGCCGTCTTGCGATACACGAGATTGCCCCAGCGGTCGCCCTTGTACGCCTTCACCAGCGCGAAATCGGCGTGGATCGGCGTCTCGAACACATACGGCTTGCCGTCGATCACGCGCGTTTCCTTGCCCTCCGCGAGCTTGGTGCCGTAGCCGGTCGGCGTGAAGAAGCCGCCGATGCCGGCGCCCGCCGCGCGGATGCGCTCCGCGAGGTTGCCCTGCGGCACGAGTTCCAGCTCGATCTCGCCGGCGCGGTACAGCCCGTCGAATATCTGCGAGTCGCTCTGGCGCGGGAACGAACAGATGATCTTGCGCACCTGCTTCGCCTTCAACAGCGCCGCGAGGCCCGTCTCGCCGTTACCCGCGTTGTTGTTGACGATCGTCAGGTCGCGCGCGCCCTGTTCGATCAGCGCGTCGATCAGCTCGGACGGCATGCCTGCCGTGCCGAAGCCGCCGATCATGATTGTCGCGCCGTCGTGGATGTCGGCCACCGCCGACTGAAGCGATTCGAAAATCTTGTTGACCATGTCTCTTCCTGATACGAACCCGCGGCTCGATGCGCGGCCTGTCGAGGGGACACGCGCGTGCCGCGTGCCGCGCCGGGGCCGATGTCGACCCCGGTTTTGTTCGCTATTCGAACCTAGATTCGATTAGCGAACGATGGCCGATCATAGAGTCGCGCACAGCGCGTTGTCAAGGCGGGTTGCCTCGGGGGTCGCCGCGTCGTCGAACGGCAAGCCGACGTAGTTTTCGGCGAGCGACTGCGCGGCGGCCCGCGAGCGCGTCACGTATTTCAGCTCGGCAAACTTCAGGCGATTGACGAACGGCGAATCTTCCGGCGACGAATGCAGCATGTTCGTCATGAAGTACGAGAAGTGCTCGGCGCGCCACACGCGCTCGAGGCAGGTCGCGGAATACGTGTCGAGCAGCGTCGCGTCGCCGTTGCGGTAGCGCGCACCGAGTGCGCGGGACAGCGCACGGACGTCGGCCACCGCGAGGTTCATCCCCTTCGCGCCGGTCGGCGGCACGATGTGCGCGGCGTCGCCGGCAAGGAACAGGCGCCCGTGCTGCATCGTCTCGGACACGAAGCTGCGCATCGGCGTCACGCTCTTCTGCGTGATCCGGCCCTCGGTCGGCGTCCAGCCCGTGTCGTTCGAGAAACGCGTGTGCAGTTCGTCCCAGATCCGCGTGTCGGACCATTCGGCGAGGTCTTCGTCGGGCTTGCACTGCAGGTACAGGCGCGTGACCGTCGGCGAGCGCATCGAGAACAGCGCGAAACCGTTGTCGTGATGCGCGTAGACGAGCTCGTCGAGCGACGGTGCCGCGTCGGCGAGAATGCCGAGCCACGCGAACGGATAGACGCGCTCGAACGTGTTCAGCCGCTCGGCCGGAATCGTCTGGCGCGCGATGCCGTGGAAGCCGTCGCAGCCGGCGATGTAGTCGCAGTCGATGCGGTCGTCGCGGCCGTCGGCGTGCTTGAACGTGACGAACGGGTGCTCGCCCTCGACGTCGTGCAGCGCGACGTCGCTTACCTCGAAGTGCATCGCGTGGCCATGCTCGACGCCGGCCGCGATCAGGTCGCGTACCACTTCGTGCTGGCTGTAGACGGTGATCGCCCGCCCGCCGGTCAGCTCGGACAGGTCGATGCGGTGGCGCTGGCCCGAGAACAGCAGTTCGATGCCGTGGTGTTCGAGCCCTTCGCGGCGCATCCGGTCGCCGAGGCCGGCTTCGTTCAGCGTGTCGACCGTGCCCTGCTCCAGCACGCCGGCGCGAATGCGGTTCTCGCAGTATTCGCGCGAACGCGCTTCGACGAGGATGGAATCGACGCCTTGCAGGCGCAGCAGATGGGAAAGCAGAAGGCCGGACGGGCCGGCGCCGATGATCGCGACTTGGGTGCGCATTGTTCGTCTCCTGAACATTGGTTCGAGTAATGGAACCCATTTGAGCGCTTTCCCGACTATGCGGCAATGCGATTCAGGAGATATGTTGTATACGTTTTGACGATACTGGCCCGGCGATGGATGCGCTCGATCTGAACCTCATTCCCTACCTCGTCGCACTCGACGACACGCGCAACGTGAGCCGCGCGGGCGACCTGCTCGGCGTCAGCCAGCCGCGCGTGAGCACGGCGCTCGGCCGCCTGCGCGAGTATTTCGGCGATCCGCTGTTCGTGCGCACGTCGCGCGGGATGGAGCCGACGCCGCGTGCGCTCGCGCTGCTGCCGGCCGCCCGCGACGCGCTCGCGCAGATCGAGCGCGGCCTCGTCGCGCCGCACGACTTCGACCCGGTCGCGAGCACGCATACGTTCTCGATCGCGCTGTCGGACGTCGGCGAGATCGTGTTCCTGCCGAAGCTGCTGCAGGCGTTCGCGACGCGCGCGCCGCACGCGAACCTGCGCTCGGTCTCGCTCGCGCACGACGAAGTCGGGCGTGGGCTCGAAGCCGGTTCGATCGATCTCGCGGTGGGCTACTTCCCGGATCTCGACGGCAACAACTTCTTCCAGCAGCGCTTGTTCACGCACCGGTTCGTGTGCCTGATGCGGCGCGGCCATCCGTTCGAGCAGGCGCCGCCGTTCACGGTCGAGCAGTTCCTCACGTGCGGGCACGCGGTGGTGCGCGCCGAAGGCCGCAGCCAGGAAGTGCTCGAAAAATACCTCGCGAAGCAGCGCATGCAGCGCCGCGCGGTGCTCGAGACGCCGCACTTCATGAGCCTGCCGTTCATCCTGAGCCGCACCGACCTGATCGCGACGGTGCCGCATGCGATCGGCTATGCGTACGCGGCCGAACACGCGTTCATCGTGCCCGTCGAGCCGCCGCTCGCGCTGCCGCGCTTCGACCTGAAGCAGCACTGGCATCGCAAGTATCACAACGATCCGCGCACCGCGTGGCTGCGCGGCGTCGTCGCGTCGCTGTTCAACGACGAGCAGGACGAATGGCCGAAGTGAGGGCCGGGCCCCGGGCCGCACACGCGCCCCGCGAAAGCATGAAACAATGCCCGGATTCCGCGCCGCTCCGGCGGCGGCATTCGATGGAGCAAATAGATGGCTAAAAAGAAGTCCGCGCGGCCCGAGCCGATCGCATCCCGACCGAGCCGCGAAGAAGCGGAAGACGCCGTTCGCGTGCTGTTGCGCTGGGCCGGCGACGATCCCGCGCGCGAAGGCCTGATCGACACGCCCGCACGGGTCGTGCGCGCCTATGAGCAGTTCTTCGCCGGCTATGCGCTGGAGCCGCGCGACATCCTCGCGCGCACGTTCAGCGAAGTCGACGGCTACGACGAAATGATCGTGCTGAAGGACATCCGCTTCGAGAGCTACTGCGAGCACCACATGGTGCCGATCATCGGCCGCGCGCACGTCGCGTATCTGCCGAATCATCGCGTGGTCGGCATCTCGAAGCTCGCGCGCCTCGTCGACGCGTTCGCGAAGCGCCTGCAGATCCAGGAAAAGATGACCGTGCAGATCGCCGACACGCTGTTCGACGTGCTGCAGCCGAAGGGCGTCGGCGTGATCCTCGAGGCCGCGCACCAGTGCATTTCCACACGCGGCGTGCACAAGCCGGGCGTCGAGATGGTCACGTCGCGCATGCTCGGCACGTTCCGCACCGATCCGTCGACGCGGCGCGAATTCCTGTCGATCGTCGCGAATCCTTCTTCCGTGAATCTGACGAATACGTAATGGAGCAAACGAAGCAAGCGGCGCACGCGCCCGTCGTGCTCGTGACCGGCGCCGCGCGCCGGGCCGGGCGCGCGTTCGCCGAGTATTTCGCCGCGCACGGCTATCGCACCGCGGTGCATTACGACCGTTCGGCCGATGCCGCGCAGGCGGCGGCCCGTGCGATCGCCGAGCGCGGCCACGATTCGGTCGCGCTGCAGGCCGACCTGTCGGATGCCGCGCAGATCACCGCGCTGATCGACCAGGTGTATGCGCGCTTCGGGCGCCTCGACGTGCTCGTCAACAACGCGTCGGTGTTCTGGCAGGACCATTTCCCGAGCTTCGACCTCGCGGCGTTCGACCAGGCGTGGGCCGTCAACTGCCGCGCGCCGATCCTGCTCACGCGCGCGTTCTACGAACGGGCCCGCGCGGCCGGCGCGCAGGGTGTCGTCGTGAACGTGGTCGACCAGAAGATCAAGGAAAACTTTCACCGCGACCATTTCAGCTATACGGTCGCGAAGGCCGCGCTCGGCAACCTCACGCAGATGCTCGCGCTGTCGTCCGCGCCGGTGCTGCGCGTGAATGCGGTGTTCCCCGGGCTGATGCTGCCGAGCGACGACCAGACGCAGGCCGACTTCGAGCACGCGAGCCGCGCCTCGACGCCGCTCGCGCGCATCGCGGGCCCCGACGATGTGGCGAGCGCGATCCTGATGCTGACGGGCAACGCGTACAACGGCGTGGATTTCGTCGTCGATGCGGGGCAGAACCTGATCCGCGTCGACCAGGACGTGCTGTACAAGCACCGCGCGCCCGACGGCAAGCACTGACCGGTGCGCGTCGACGGCCGGCGGCTGTCGGGCGCGCGCCGCGTTACGGCTTGTCGGCGCTCCCGCCTTCTCGCACCTTGCCCTGCGCGACGCTCGTGCCGGGCGGCACGCTGTGCGTGAGCCACACGTTGCCGCCGATCACCGAGCCGCGCCCGATCGTCACGCGACCGAGAATCGTCGCGCCCGCGTAGATCACCACGTCGTCCTCGACGATCGGGTGCCGCGCATTGCCCTTGACCAGTGCACCTTCGCCATCGGCGGGGAAGCTCTTCGCGCCGAGCGTGACGGCCTGGTACACGCGCACGCGCTCGCCGATGATCGCCGTCTCGCCGATCACGACGCCCGTGCCGTGGTCGATGAAGAAGCTCGGGCCGATCTGCGCGCCCGGGTGGATGTCGATGCCGGTCGCCGAATGGGCGATTTCATTGATGAACCGCGCCAGCAGCGGCACGCCCAGCCGGTGCAGCGCATGCGCGAGCCGGTGATGCATCATCGCCAGCACGCCGGGGTAGCACAGCAGGATCTCGGTGATGTGCTGCGCGGCCGGATCGCCCGCATACGCGGCCTGGATATCGCTGACGAGCAGCGCGCGGATCGCCGGCAACTGCCGGCCGAATTCGCGCGCGATTTCGAACGCGCGTTCGTCGAGCTCGGCGAACGGCGTATCGGCATGCTCGGGCAGGAACGGCAACGCACGGCGGATCTGTTCGGACAGGATGCGCAGCGTGCTTTCGAGCGTGTGGCCGACGTAGAAGTCGACGCTTTCGTCGGTCAGATCCGCTGCGCCGTAGTGCGTCGGAAACATCGACGCGCGCAGGCCGGTCACAATCTTGCAGATCGCATCGCGCGACGGCAGCTCGCGAATGCCGCGCGGATGGCGCGTGCGATGGAGTTCCTCGCGCGACTCGCGCAAGCCGGCGACGATTTCTTCAAGGCCCCACTGACGGGCGGGTGATGTCGACATATGCCAATGCAGGCGGCCGCGCTCGGTCGCACGGCCGCTAATAAAGTGACGGGTTCCGCAAGATTACCGCGTTTTTTGTCCGGGAGCGGCACGCCGGGGCTCGGCCGGACGGACGATGGCACGGGATCGCGACGGCGTCAGATCGTGATGCTGCTCGCGTCGATCCATCGCACGGCCCAGTCGCGCGCGTGCGCGATCGCGTCGCCTTCGTCGTTGAACTGGAGCTCGATCGGGAAAAATCGGTTCGCAACGAGTTCCCCGTCGCTCGATCGGGAGATCACGACGTAGGGCTTGAACGAACCGTCGCTGGCGCGCGCGGGCGCGCAGTTCAACAGATAACCGCGGTGCGTGAAGGCAGTAGTCGCTTGCATGAATCCGCCACCTCTAGTCCCTTGCTTTGTTGTTCACTACCCGTCTTTAAGGGTGCTCGGCCCCCCGGTGCGGGCAGAGGCGGCGCGACTGAATCCCCTGTCGCCGCTTCGCAGGAAAAGAATCATACTCTGTAGAAAACGCGTCTTCTAGCTGAAATAAATCACGACAAATCAGTGCGCGTCGGGCGACCGCGGCGATCGCCCGCGCGCCTTTTCCCGTCATGCCCGGAACGGGATTTGCTTCGATCCGGAACGCTTCGCCGCGAGGAGAGCCGCGATGGAATCATCCGGTCAAACCGGTCGTTCGCGTCCGCGCAGCATCGAGCTCGACAACGACGCCACGCACGACAGCACGGTCGACACCGACGGCAAGAACCGCGAGGCGTCGCGCCTCGCCGGCGGCGGGCCGATCTCGCCCGACGAAATCACGCGCAGCAACGCGTCGCTCGTCAATGCGATGCCGGAAGCCGGCGACGGCTTCGCCGGTTTCGACAGCCGCCCCGGCGGCAATCATCCGGCGTTCGCGCTGCGCGCCGGCTACATGGTGATCGAGAAGGGCTTCGACGCGCCGCCGCCCACGAGCGACGCGCTGTTCGGCCCCGTCCACCGGATGTACGGCAGCACGTACTGGCCCGGCCACCAGCGTCGGCCGGAGCGCGTCTTCGAGCTGACGGCCGTGCCGAGATAGCCGGCGCGGCGTTTGAATCGGTCGTTCGTTTGCGGATCGGTATCGGCCGACAGCCGATGGCCGGGGATCGGCGTACGCGACCGTGCGCCGATCGTGTGCCGGCAACCGCACGATGCACGAACGAATGATTCCGCGCAGCAGCGCGGGCGGCACCATGCACGCCGTGAATTGCACTGACGCACATGCGTTGATCGAGGTCATGTCGAAACGGCGCGGTTGCGCTTGAATGGCGATGCGGGCAATGCATCCGCGTGACCGTCGTGTCGTGTCGTGTCGATGTGATCGGCGTGCGCGGCGCGGCGTATGCGTGCGCCACACGCGACACCGATGCGCGCACATGCCTTCCCGCCGCAGACAACAGCGGCCGCCACGTCGCACGACACGCGTCGCGTGTCGCAGCATGCGTAGGTGCGTGGCCATGCACCGCGGCAACGGCAGCGGCGCCGCCGGGCGGCACGACCGGCACCTCACTGCAAAGTCCCGGCCGTTGGTTTACTCTGCCTCGCAGCATTGCGCATTGCCCAGCCCCAACGGCCATCCGGCCGACTTCGTTTCAACCCGCCACTCGGAGACACTATGTACAAGCGTATTCTGGTTGCCGTCGACGGCAGCGACACGTCCCGCCATGCGTTCGATGCCGCGCTGGCGCTCGCGAAATCGCACGGCGCCGAGCTGCAACCGTTCTACGTCGTCGAGAACGCCGCGATCTACTACAACGTGCCCGGCTACGATCCGTCCGTGCTGCGCGATCAGCTCGTCGCGCAGGGCAACGCACTCGCGAAGGATTTCACCGCGCTGATGCAGGCATCGGGCGTGAAGGGCGAGACGAAGCTGGGCGAAGCAACGTCGCTCAACGACGTATCGTCGCTGATCCTCGAGGGCGCGAAAGCGTTCGATGCCGATCTCATCGTGCTCGGCACGCACGGCCGCCGCGGGTTCCGCCGCCTCGTGCTCGGCAGCATCGCCGAGCAGTGCGTGCGCCACGCGACGCTGCCCGTGCTGCTGATTCCGGCGGCCGCCAACGTCGACGAAACGGCCGCGTAAGCAGCGTTCGGCATGCGCGGGCAGTCGCGACGTTTTGTCACCCGACAGCAGCAAGTTGCGGTGGGACAATGATTCCGTCGATTCAACGCCGGAGTAAACGATCATGCTGACGCCCGTCGCCACACGTCCCGCCGCCACGCCTCATGCCGGCAGCTGGGCTCCTCGCCAGGCCGCGCACTGCTCGACGTGCGCCATGCGGCACCTGTGCATGCCGCAGGGCCTGGCACCCGAAGCGCTCAGCCGCCTCGAGTCGGTCATCTGCGCGGCGCGCCCCGTCAAGCGCGGCGAAGCGCTGTTCCGCGAAGGCGACGCATTCGACAACCTGTACGCCGTGCGCTCGGGCTCGCTGAAAACCGTCGCGACGCGCCACGACGGCCGCGAGCAGGTCACCGGCCTGCATCTCGCCGGCGAAGCGCTCGGCCTCGACGGCATCTGCGACGACACGCATCCGCGCACCGCGGTCGCGCTGGAAGACAGCTCGGTCTGCGTGATTCCGTACAGCGCGCTCAAGGCACTGTGCTCGGAAGCCGGTTCGATGCAGTTGCGCATGCACAAGCTGATGAGCGAACAGATCGTGCGCGAAACGTCGCAAACGATGCTGCTCGGTTCGCTGAATGCCGAAGAGCGTGTCGCCGCGTTCCTGCTCGACGTCTCGTCGCGCTACCTGAAGCGCGGGTACTCGCCGTCGGAATTCAATCTGCGGATGACGCGCGAAGACATCGGCAGCTACCTCGGCATGACGCTCGAAACGGTCAGCCGCACGCTGTCGAAATTCCAGAAGCGCGGCCTGATCGAGATGCAGGGCCGCCACGTCCAGATCGTCGATTTCGACGGCTTGCATCACGTCTGATGTGACGCCGCACAGCGCGCACCTCGCGCGCCGCCTGCGTCACGCGATCGGTCAATCGAGAAACAGCGCGGCGCGCGCCTTCAGCGCCGCGCTGAAATCGTCGAGCCAGCCGATCGACAAACGCCAGCTCTGCCAGTAAAGGTCGATGTCGATCGTTCGCCCGCGCGACATGTCGACCAGTTCACCCGCCGCCAGTTGGCGGTCGACCATCCGGTCCGGACACATCCCCCATCCCAATCCCGTTTCGCACGCACGCAGGTAGCCCGCGACATGCGGTATCCAGTGCTGCGGCGGATCGAGATCCGCGCGCGTCACGCGCCGGATGAAACGCGCCTGCAGCCCGTCCTTCGGATTGAACATCACGCACGGCGCGCGGCGCAGCGCATCGCGCGTGATGCCCGCGGCGAAGTAGCGTTCGTAAAACGCCGGCGAGCACACCGCTCGATAGCGGATGCGCCCGAGCCGCTCCGACCGGCACCCCTGGATCGGCTCCGCCTGCGCGGTCACGGCGCCCTGCACGCTGCCGTCGCGAATGCGCGACGCGGTGTAATCCTGGTCGTCGATCACGAGGTCGAGCAACGTTTCGCGCTCCGTGCAGAACGGCCCGACCGCGTCGATGAACCACGTCGCGACGCTGTCGTCGTTGACCGCCACGCGCAACGTCGGCCACGTGCTCGCGATCTGGCCCGGCAATGCGGGCATCCGGCCGCCCAGTTCGGCCTCGAGCAGTTGCACGCGCTCGGTATGCCGGCACAGCAGCGCGCCCGACGTCGTCGCGACGCATGGCTGCCCGCGCTTGACGAGCACGCTGCCGACCCGCTCCTCGAGCAGTTTCACGCGCTGCGACACGGCCGACGCCGTGACATTCAGCTCCTTGGCCGCCCGCTCGAACGAGCCGTGCCGGATCACGGCCGCGAGGGCATCGAGCAACGCGTAGTCGAGCATTAGATTTCCTTAATCGGCATTAGGTGATTTAGCTTCTCTTATTTTCAGGCTGACCGCAGACTAGCGCTACCCGATTCATTCGTCTACTGCTTCCACTGCTGTCACCCATCATGAACTGGCTCGCTTTTTCCCACGGCGCCGCACTCTGCGGCTCACTCATCGTCACCATCGGCGCGCAGAACGCATTCGTGCTGCGGCAGGGCATCATGCGCTCGCACGTCGGCAAGATCGTGCTGCTGTGCGCACTGTCCGACATGATCCTGATCGGCGCGGGCGTCGGCGGCGCGTCGGCGCTCGTCGAACGCTATCCGACCTTCGTCCATGCGGTGCTGTACGTCGGCCTCGCGTATCTCGCGTGGTTCGGCATCAATGCGCTGCGCCGCGCGTTCAAGCCCGGCCACGAAACGCTCGACGTGCGCGGCGACGCGGTCGCGCCGCCGCCGCAGAGCGGCCTCGCGATCGTGCTGATGACGCTCGCGTTCACGTGGCTCAACCCGCACGTGTATCTCGACACGTTCCTGCTGATCGGCACGGCCGGCGCACGCGAGCCGGAAGGCGCGCGGCTCGCGTTCGCGATCGGCGCGATGTCGGTCAGCGTCGTGTGGTTCCTCGGGCTCGGCTACGGTGCGCGACTGCTGGCGCCGTGGTTCCGCAAGGCGACGGCGTGGCGTGTGCTGGATGGCGCGATCGGCAGCATGGTGCTGTTTCTCGCGGCGGTGCAGTTGCGCTGACCGGCTCGCCAATGCGCGGGCGGCCGCTTGCCGCCCGTCGTCCCGCCCGCTTCGGCGCAATGCCGGAGCATCCACGCTCCCGCCCGCCGCCCGCCACCCACCGCTGCGCGTCACCTCGCGCCAGCCGCGACAAAAAATCGGTTCCCGATCGAACGCAACCACGCGAAACACCCACACAGCGGACGGGTTGTCCGCCATCCGCGTCATGCCGTCCGCCATCGCGACGATGCGCCGCCTGCACGATTCGAAGCGATCGGCGAGAATGTCCTGCGTCCCGCGACAACGGCGTGACCGCACCACGTACCCCGTCGTCTCGCCGTGATCGTCTCGGCCCATCCCGCAGTTCCATTCCGTCACCCGCAGATATCGGAGCAGAACATGGCACTACGCACCCTCGGCACATCTAACATCCAGGTTTCGCCGCTCGCGTTCGGCGGCAACGTCTTCGGCTGGACCGTCGACGAGAACACGTCGTTTGCGCTGCTCGACGCGCTCGCCGACACCGGCATCAACTTCATCGACACGGCCGACGTCTACTCGGCCTGGGTTCCCGGCAACAGCGGCGGCGAGTCGGAAACGATCATCGGCAAGTGGCTCAAGCGTTCCGGCAAGCGCGAGCAGGTCGTGATCGCGACCAAGGTCGGCCTGCTCGCCGCGCGCGCGGGGCTGACCCGCGACAACATCCTGAAAGCCGCCGACGATTCGCTGCGTCGCCTGCAGACCGACTACATCGACCTGTATTTCTCGCATCGCGACCTCGCCGATACGGCCCCGCTCGAAGAAACGCTCGGCGCCTATCAAACGCTGATCGACGCGGGCAAGGTGCGGATCATCGGCGCATCGAACTACAGCGGCGCACGGCTGCGTGAAGCGGCCGACATCAGCAAGCGCGACGGGCTGCCCGCGTACCAGGTCATCCAGCCCGAATACAACCTGCTCAACCGCGCCGACTACGAGCGCGATCTCGAACCGGTCGTGCGCGACCTGAAGCTTGGGGTCGTCAACTACTATGCGCTCGCGAGCGGATTCCTGTCGGGGAAGTACCGCAGCGAGGCCGACCTGAAGAAGAGCGTGCGCGGCGATCGCGTCGCCGGGTATCTCAATGAGCGCGGGCTGCGTATTCTTGCGGCACTCGATGCGGTAGCCGAGAAGCACGGCACGCAGCCGGCCGCGATCGCGCTTGCATGGCAGATCGCGCGGCCAACGATCACCGCGCCGATCGCCAGCGCGACGTCGCTGGCGCAGCTGGCATCGCTCGGCGAAGCGATCCGGGTTCAGCTCGATCAGGATGACATTCGCCGGATCGACGAGGCGAGCGCAGGCTGAAGTTAGTGGTAGCGAGCCGGTCGATCGGATCGTGCATTCTGCGCGGCTCCGCGATCGGCCGGTATCGTGTGCGCGCTCGCATCACAGCCTTCGCGGGGGCGGGTCATTCGTGAACGGCGGGTGGATACAACGGCTCGGGTCCGGGTGGCCCGCCGCACAATCTGCGATGCGTCGGTGATGCCGCGCATCGTGTCCGGCAACACGAACGCGCCGACGATCATGATCGCGGAGCGCTGCGCCGAATTCATGCTGGCAGAGTAACGCAACGCGGCGCGCGGGCGTTTTCCTTCCCGACAATAAAAACGGCGCGTGAAACACGCGCCGCCGCTCCATCCGCATCACCTGCCGGAATCACCCCCGTCCGCCCGCACCGCCTCGCGCAGCGCCATCGGCGACGCGCCATAGCGCTCGCGAATCGCACGGCTGAAATGAGCCTGGCTCGAAAAGCCCCAGCGAAACGCGATTTCGCCGACGCTCGTCTTGCGCAGCCGCGCATCGGTCAGCTCGCGATACGCATGCGACAGCCGTTCCGACCAGATGTGCTGCGTGATCGACTCGCCTTCGGCCGCGAAGAGCCGGCTCAGATGCCGCAACGACAGCCCGACCGCATCGGCGACGGCCTGCGGCCCGAGTTCCGGGTCGCCCAGATGCGTCGCGATGTACTGCTTCGCGGTCAGCAGATACGACAGCGACGCACGCGACGCGCCCGCGCCATTCACCTCCGCATCGATGAGTTCCGCGATCAGCGTGCGCGTGTGTTCGGCGAACCGCGCGGCGTCACGCTCGACCGGATCCTTCATGAAGCGCTCGACGCTCGCGCGCAACGTCGCGCCGAGCATCGCGCCCGCGCCCGGTTTCGGCGCGATCCGCAGCGGCAGCGCCGCCAGTTCCGCATCGAGCCGGTCGTCGAACGTCGTAATCGGGATATCGATCAGCAGCTGTCGCATCGGCGTCAGGAATCCGAACAGATAGGGCACGCGCGTGTCGTAGACGACGACATCGCCGGCGTCCGCGAGCAGGCAACGGTCCCGCTGGATGAAATATGCGCGCCCGCTCAGGATCTGGCACGCGAACAGCGACTCCTTCGGCAACTGCCGCACCAGCGCGGGGCTGCGCTCGATCACGTGATCCTGGCCGCTGATGTCCGCGATGCCGAGGCCCGGCAACGCGATGTCGGTCTTCTCGACCTCGAGCCCGGCCGGCGACAGCGACGAACAGCGCAGCCCGACCAGCGTCGCCGCATTGAACGCATCCCAGTACGCCATCCTGTCGCGCGCCGGCACGTCGGCCGTCGAGCCTCGCGTGCGGGAAAAAACGGTCGAATTCGTCACGTCGCCTCCTGCGGGCGCCTGTCGTGCGGAGCGGCACGGATTGGGGGATGGTTCGTCTGGATTTTGGTGCGATGCAATGTCCGGCGCGGTCAAGCAATTCGTCCAGCCCAGTCAAGAGCGGCGCGCACCGGCTGGCTAAAGTCGAGCCCACGACAACCGATACCCAAGGAGACAAACCGTGGTCGACAAAGCCGTAGCCGAATTCTGGCAAAACATCCCGCCGATTGCCAATCCGTTCAAGCCCGATGCACTGCCCGAAGCGTACATCGCGGACGCAGCCACCGACGACGAGCGCTATTACGTTCCGTTCACCGAAACGGTTTCGTCGCGGCCGCTGTGGATCTCCCCGTCGCAGAACAAATGGTGCGACATCCTGATGGCCAAGGAAGCCGGGCTCGTGAACCGGCACTATCACCCGCACGAGGTGTTCGCTTACACGCTGTCAGGCAAGTGGGGTTATCTGGAGCACGAATGGACCGCGACACGCGGCGATTTCGTGTACGAGACGCCGGGCGAAGGCCACACGCTCGTCGCGTTCGATCACCCGGAGCCGATGCGCGCGTTCTTCATCGTCAAGGGGCCGCTGATCTGGCTCGACGAAGCAGGCAACCCCGACGGCTACTTCGACGTGCATTCGTACATCGCGATGTGCAAGGCGCATTACGAGCGGGTCGGCCTCGGCGCGCAAGCAATCGAGAAGCTGTTCCGCTGACGTGCGGCGAGGCTCATCATGACATCCTCCACCTCCTCCCGATCCGCGTGGACGTACGAGAACAGGTTGCTGCTGATCCTGTTCATGACGTTCGGCTTCGTGTTCTTCGACCGCCTCGCGCTGTCGTTCCTGTTCCCGTTCATGTCGGCCGAGCTCCACCTGACGAACACGCAGCTCGGCATGGTGTCGTCCGCACTCGCGCTCACGTGGGCATTGTCCGGCGCCGCGACGGGCGCGTGGTCCGATGCGCGCGGCACGCGCAAGCCGCTGCTGATCGCGGCCGTACTCGGCTTTTCCGCGTGCTCGGCGCTGTCGGGGCTCGTCGGCGGCTTCGCGAGCCTGATCGCGTTCCGTGCGCTGATGGGCATCGCCGAAGGCCCCGTGCTGCCGCTGTCGCAATCGCTGATGGTCGAAAGCTCGACGCCGAGCCGCCGCGGGCTGAACATGGGCCTGCTGCAAGGCTCCGCTGCCGGCCTGCTCGGCGCGATGATCGGCCCGCCGGTGGTCATCGGCATCGCGACCACGTACGGCTGGCGCGAGGCATTCTACGTGTCGTGTATTCCCGGCGTCCTGATCGCATTCTGCATCTGGCGCTGGGTGCGCGAGGCGCCGCCCGGCGGCGTGCGGCACGCGCAGGCCGAACCCGCCGGCGCACCGGCCGCGAGCGGCGCGGCAGTCAATCGATGGGCGCTGCTGAAGGAGCGCAACATCCTGCTCTGCGTGCTGATCAGCTGCTTCTTTCTCACGTGGTTCGTGGTGATCATCTCGTTCGCGCCGGTGTTCCTCGTGGAAAGCCGCCATCTTTCGCCGTCCGACATGGGCGTCGTGATGACCTGCCTCGGCGCCGCGTGGGTGTTCTGGGGCTTCGCGGTGCCGGCGATCTCCGACCGGATCGGCCGCAAGCCGACGATGATCGCGTTCGCGCTGATCGCGGCCGCGTGCCCGGTCGTGATGATCCATGCCGGCTCGCTGTGGGCGCTCGGCGCGCTCGTGTTCGCCACGTACACGGGCCTCGGCTGCTTCACGCTGTTCATGGCGACGATCCCGGCCGAAACGGTGCCGCCGCGCGCGATCGCCAGCGCGCTCGGCCTGATCATGGGTGCCGGTGAGTTGATCGGCGGCTTCGTTGCACCGACCGTCGCCGGCTTCGCGGCGGACACGTACGGCCTGCAGTTCGCGATGTGGACGTCGGCTGCCGGCGCGATCCTCGCGTGCGTGCTGTCCTTCGGCCTCGTCGAGACCGCGCCCGCCGTGCTGCGCAAGCGCGCACTCGCCGGCTCGGCTGCGAGCCATCTCGATGCACAGAATTTCGGAGGCCACTGACATGCGGGCACTTCAATGGCATGGCCCGCGCGACGTCCGTCTCGTGGAAATCGACACACCGCGCGTCGGCCCCGGTGACGTGCGCATCGCGGTCGCGTACTGCGGGATCTGCGGCAGCGACCTGCACGAATATGCGGACGGCCCGCACGCGATTCCGGTCGACACGCCGCATCCGCTGTCGCGCCGCACCGCGCCGCTGACGCTCGGCCACGAATTCTGCGGCACCGTCGTCGAAGTCGGCGAAGGCGTGACGGCGCTGCGCGCGGGCGATCGCGTCGCGGTCGAGCCCGAGTATCGCTGCAGCCAGTGCGCGTATTGCCGCACGGGGTCGTACAACCTGTGCGTATCGATGGGTTTCGCCGGGTTAATGGGCGACGGCGGCATGGCCGACTTCGCGGTCGTGCCGGCGTACATGCTGCATCGCCTGCCTGACGGCGTGAGTCTCGAACAGGCCGCGGTGATTGAGCCGGCGGCCGTCGCGCTGCACGCGTTGCGGCGTGGCGAACTGCGGCTCGGCGAAACCTGTGCGGTGTTCGGCCTCGGGCCGATCGGCCTGCTGCTGATCATGCTCGCGAAACTGCAGGGGGCGACCACGATCGTGGCCGTCGACGTCTCGTCCGAACGGCTCGCGGCGGCCGCGCGCGTCGGCGCGACGCATATCTTCGACGCGCGCGCACTCGGTGCATCCGCGCTGCAGGACGCGATCCGCTCGGTCACGGGCGGGCTCGGCGTCGACGCGAGTTTCGAAGCCGCCGGGCTGCCGGCCACGTTCGAATCGGCGATGGGGGCACTGCGCAAGGGCGGCCGCGTCGTGATGGTCGGCCTGATGCCGCATGCCGGCTTCGACGCGTTCCGCGCGGTCAACGACGAGCTGACCTTCACGGCGAGCGTCGGTTACCGGCATGCGTACGAAGACCTGCTGCGCATCGTCGCGACGGGCGCGCTCGACCTCACGTCGATCGTCACGCGCACCGTGTCGCTCGAAGACGCCGTTGCCGACGGCTTCGACGCGCTGCTCGCCGACCGCGCGCAAATCAAGATCCTCGTTTCACCCGCGCAACGGCCGGCCCGTCGCGCACAGACCATCGGGAGCGTCGAGCATGAGTCGTCAGTGGGCGTTTGAAGGCCGGTCCGTCGTCGTGACGGGCGGCACGTCGGGCATCGGTGCGCGCACGGCGATGCGGTTCGCGGAAGCCGGCGCGTCGGTCGTCGCGCTCGGGCTCGATGCAGCCGGCCCGCACGCGCCCGTGCATGCGGCTGTTCGCTGCGTGGAACTCGACGTGACCGACAGCGATGCGCTGACGAGCACGATCGCGGCGCTGCCGCGGCTCGACGTGCTCATCAACGGGGTCGGCATCAGCCGGCACGCGGACGAATACCGGATGGACCAGTTCGAGCTCGTGCTGAACGTGAATCTGACCTCGGTGATGCGTGCCTCCGACGCCGCGCGGCCGGCGCTGTCGGCGCACGGCGGCAGCATCGTCAACGTCGCGTCCATGTACACGTACTTCGGCAGCAAGGACCGGCCCGCGTACAGCGCAAGCAAGGGCGGCATCGCACAACTCACGCGCTCGCTCGCGCAGGCGTGGGCCGATCGCGGCATTCGCGTGAATGCCGTCGCACCCGGCTGGATCGATACGCCGCTCAGCAGCGGCCTGATGGCCGACATGCAGGCGTCGCGGCGCATCCTCGAACGCACGCCGCTCGGGCGGTGGGGCACGGCCGACGAAGTCGCGGACGTGATCCTGTTCCTGTGCTCGCCCAGCGCGTCGTTCGTGACCGGCGCGGTCGTGCCGGTCGATGGCGGGTATTCGACGGTCTAGTGCGCTGCCGAGCGGGCATCGGCACGCCCGCGATTGCTGCCGATGCCCGTCACACATCGATTTCCTTCGGTTGTCACTGAGCCGGGATTCGTCAGGCTCAACTTTGTTCATATCAATCAGTAGTCCAATCAAAAATATCCGACTCGATCGGAAGCATGTGAGGAGCACATTGGAGATGACGAAAAGGACCCTTCTGGCGCTTGCGGCATGCACCATTCCCGTCGTGTCGTTCGCGCAGAGCAGCGTGACGATGTTCGGGCTGATGGATGCCGGCATCAGCTATGTCAGCAATCAAGGCGGCCACGGCGCCGCGAAGTTCGACGACAACATCTTCTTCCCGAACCTGCTCGGTTTCGAAGGCAAGGAGGATCTCGGTGCGGCACGCGCGCGATCTTCCGGCTCGTCAACCAGTATTCGCTCGGCAACGGCTCGATCATCGGCGGCGGGCTGTTTGCACGCACGGCCTATGTCGGGCTGCAGAACGACCGGTACGGCACGCTGACGCTCGGCAACCAGTACGAGTTCATGGTCGATTCGCTGGCCGCGAGCGGCAACGAGATCGCGCAGGATCTCGTCGGCCTGTACGGCTTTCGCAACGGGCCGTTCGACAAGCTCGCGTTGCCGAACAATCCGACCGGCGCGTTCGACTGGGATCGCGTCGCGGGCAGCAATCGTGTCGCGAATTCGGTCAAGTACACGAGCCCGTCGTTGTCGGGCCTTACCGTCGGCGCGCTGTACGGCTTCGGGAACGTCGCGGGGTCGGTCGGCGCGAACAACACGGTCAGCGTCGGCGCGAGCTACGACAACGGCCCGTTCGGCGCGGGCGCAGCCTATACGAACCAGAAGTACGGCGCGACGGACGGGCTGCCGCCGACCAGCGTGCGCAACTGGGGCGCGGGCGTGCACTACACGCTCGGCACGGTCACCGCGAAAGCGCTCTTCACGACCGTACGCAACGCGCAGAACGGCGCGGGTGCGTGGTCGGCGGAAGCCGGTGCCGCATGGCGGCCATCGCCGGCGTGGGTGATCGGCACGAGTTACACGTACATGAAGGGCAACGACACGCTCGACAACGCGCACGCGCACCAGGTGCTCGCCGCCGTCCAGTACTGGCTGTCGAAACGCACGATGGTGTACGTCGCGGGCGTGCATCAGCGCGCGAACCACGGCAGCAACGCGCAGATCAATGGCGTGATGGATGCGAACGGCGCGTCGAGCGGCGCGCTGCAGTCGATCGCGCGGGTCGGGTTCAGCACGCGGTTCTAGGCCGCCTTCTCGGCGGATTCTGGCAGCGACCCTGTGTCTGGATCGCCTGACGACGCAGGCGCGGAGTCGGCCCGCGCTGCCGCGTTCGTCGTCACACGCTGCCGGCCATCCTCCGATCGAGTCGGTTCGAATCGCAACGAATGCACACCGCGACTAACCCGACGATCCCGCACCGCCCCCGTCCTGCATCGCCGCATCCCGACACTGCGACGGCGTGACGCCGAAGCGCCGGCGAAACAGGCGCGCGAAATACGCCGGATCGGAAAACCCCGACTGCAGCGCGAGGCGCGTAATGCTCGCACCGTCGGCGCCGGTTTGCGACAGCACTTCGTGGCACTTCTCGAGCCGCAGGCGCTGGATCATCGCCTGCGGCCGCTCGCCGATCGATTCGAATGCCTGGTAAAGCGTGCGGCGGCACACCTTCAATGCGGCGGCAATACGATCGGGCGACAGTTCGCCGTCGTCCAGATGCCGATGGATGTATTGCTGCGCGTCGCGCAGCAACGTCTCGCGGATCTTGCGCCGCGAAGCGGGCGCCGTGCCGTCCGCGAAATCGATGGTCTCGGCGAGCAACGTCGCCACCAGTTCCAGCACGCCGAAGCGGCTGCGCGGATTCATGCGCCGGCCCTCGGCGATCATCGCCTGCAGGCTCGCGAGCGCCACGGCCGCGCCGCCCGTCGTCGGCATCGCGCGGCCGATCGCTTGCCGGGCCAACGCCAGCAGCACGTCATGGTCGGCCACTTCGCACAGCATCGTGACGAATTCGCCGTGTGCGTCGTTTTGAATCCAGTATGGGCTGCTCGCCTCGTACAGCGTGAAATGCCCGGGCGGCACGATCACTTCGCACGCCCCCTGCTCGAGCCTCGCCACGCCGCTCAGTTGCCAGATCACCTTGATATAGCGGTGCTTCAGCGTCTTGCAGGCGTCGCGCCCGATGGAGACGCTGTGCGCGCTGGCCGCAACGCGCGCCACGCGGCAGCGCGCGTGATCGAACACGTCGACGCTCGCATCGAATTCGCCGGACGCGCCGGCGTTCAGCTCCAGCGGAAAGAACCGATGCCGGATCTGCTCCGACCAGCACGACACGCCGGCCGCCTGCAGCGTCGGATGCGCTTCCGAATCGATCATGACGTTCGCCTCCAGAAAAATCCGGCTTTCAAGTACATCCGTTGCGTGGCCGCCTGCCTGCGCATGCAGCGGGCGCGACGATCAACTCGCCCGACTTCCGGTCATGTGCGACGACACGCGCCCGGCTAGCACCGATGAGAGGGGATCGGCTCGTAGCGTACGGCGCATCGATGCGAAAGACCATTCGCACAACTCCCATGGGTGGCCGGAAGGCTACCTGACGCTGTAAAGATTTCCCCTAGATGCACCGCACTCCTGACGGCTCTGCACGCAAACACATGCGAGCGAAAAACTGGCGCGGCACCCTGCTGACGGGCGGAAAGACGGCTTCCGGCCGTGCGCCGCAGGAGGAGACAACCGATGAAACGACGATCCCTTTCCGTGATGCTGTCCGCGCTTGTCGTCGCGCACGGCGCTCACGCAACCGAAGGCGGCGGCTCCGTCTATCCGACCGGGGCGGAAGGCTACCTGTGCTGCGCACTGCCGCCGCCGGGGCTCTATGCACTGATCTACGCGGAGCGCTACCACGCCGGCGAACTGCGCGACAACGACGGCCGCAACGTCGCGCCGCCGGACTTCGGCATCACTGCCTATTCGGTGACGCCACGGATCGTGTGGGTCACGCCCTACACGTTTGCCGGCGCGTCGCTGGCCATGCATGCGCTGCTTCCGCTCGTCACGCTCGACGTGCACGCGGGCGGGCAATCGCAGCGGCGGACCGGTGTCGGCGACATGACGTTCGGGCCGGCGCTCGGCTGGCACGTCACGCCGACGCTCCACACGCTGCTCGCCGTCGATTTCTTCGCGCCGACTGGCCGTTACGACAAAAGCGACCTGGCCAACATCGGCCGACACGTCTGGGCGATCCAGCCGATCGCGGGGATCTCGTATGGCGGCCGTACCGGGCCGGTGTTCGATGCAAAGCTGATGTGGACCTTCAACCAGCGCAACCACGCGACGGACTACCGGTCCGGCCAGGAATTCATCGTCGACTATTTGGCGGGCTGGGGTATCGGCAACGGGCTGACGGTCGGCGCGGGCGGCTATATCTACCGGCAGATGACGGACGACTCACAGGCCGGGCAAACCATCGCCGGCAATCGCGGCCGTGCGTTCGCGATCGGCCCGTCGATCAAGTACGACAGCGGGAAGGGCTGGTTCGTGACCGCCAAATACCAGACGGAAACCGATGTGCGAAACCGCCCGGAAGGCGCGGCGTTCTGGCTCAAGGCCGTGTTTCCGCTCTGATTCGAACGAAACCGCGTCGGCATCGCCCGACGCGAAGTCAGCGCAGGTCAGCCCTGCGCCGCCTCTTTCACCGACCGAGCAGCAGGTCAGCGCCGCGTTCGCCGATCATGATTGCCGGCGCGTTGGTGTTGCCGCTCGGCACCTGCGGGCAGATCGAGCAATCGATCACGCGCAGATTGGAGAAGCCGTGCACGCGCAGCGTCTTCTGGTCGACCACCGACGTCCGCGGGTCCGTACCCATCCTGCAGGTGCCGGCCGGGTGATAGACGGTCTTGATGTCCTGCCGCACGAATCGCTCGATTGCCGGTAGGTCGTCCGGATCGATCCGGGCAGGCGCGACGATTTCCTTCACGTGCGCCTGCAGCGCCTTCGCCGACAGGATCCTGAGCCCGGCCTGAACGGCCCGGATCTGGCCGTCGAGGTCGGCCGGGTCGCTCAGGAAATTCGCGTCGATCGTCGGCAGGTCCGCCGGATCCTTGCTGCGCAACGCCACCCGCCCGCGCGATTTCGGTTGCAGATGGCCGACCTTGACCGACATGCCGTGCTCGCTCGCCGGCGGCTTCTCTCCCGGCGTGTTGTCGAAATTGTCGAGCAACGGCAGGAAATGGAACTGCACGTCCGGCCGCCCCGTGCCCAGCGTGTCGATGAATGCGCCGCCTTCGAGGATGTTGCTGATCAGCAGCCCGCTCCTGAAGCACTTCCATTGCAGGAAATGGCGCATCGCCCGGAGCCCGGTGTTCTCGCCGTAGAGGCTCGCCGGTGTGCGAATCGACGCCTGCACCGACATGTGCAGATGATCGTGGAAATTCCGGCCGACCGGCAATGTGGCAACCGTATCGATCCCGAGCGCGGCAAGATGCTCCGCCGGCCCGATGCCGGACAGCATCAGCACCTTCGGACTCCCGATCGCTCCCGCACTCACGACGACCTCGTTGCGCACGCGCACCGACACGGGCGCATGACCGCCCTCGCTGAATTCGACCGCGACCGCACGCCCCGCATCGGTCCGGATCCGGTGCACGAGCGCGCCGGTCACCACCTTCAGCTTCGCGTCATTGCGCACCGACGCCAGATAGGTCTGCGCGGTGCTCGCGCGTTCGCCGTTGCGCGTCGTCGTCTGGTAATAGCCGACGCCCTGCTGCACTTCGCCGTTGAAGTCGTTGACGTAGCGCAGCCCCATTTCCTGCCCCGCCCGGATGAACGCGGCCGTCAGCGGATGGCGATAGCGGTTCTCGCTGACGGGCAGCGGGCCGGTCTGGCCGTGATACGCGGGCCCCAGGCTTTCGTTCGCTTCCGCCTTCATGAAATACGGCAGCACGTCGTCGTAGCGCCAGTCCGTGCATCCCCACTGCGTCGCCCAGTCGTCGTAGTCGTCGCGCTGCCCGCGGATGTAGATCATCCCGTTGACCGAACTGCCGCCGCCCAGCACCTTGCCCTGCGCGATGATCATGCTGCGACCGTTCGCGTTCGGCTGCGGTTCGGTCATGTACGGCCACGATTTCTTCTGGAACACCTGCATCACGCCGCCCGGAATCCGGTGAAACGGATTGTCGTCGCGCGTGCCGGCTTCCAGCAGCAGCACCGAACCGGCGTTCTGCTGGATCAACCGCGCGGCCACGACGCAACCGGCGGAACCCGCGCCGATGACGACGTAATCGAAGGTCAGGTCTTGAGTAGTCATGTGTCTGTCGAATGGGATAGGCGGGCGAGCAATGCCCGCGATCTTGTTGTTGTGTCTCCGAGCCGGCACGTGCACGGCTACATCGCGATCGTGACGACCTTCTCCTCCAGGTACGCATCGAGCCCGCTTTGCGACAGGTCGCGCCCGACGCCGCTCTCCTTGAAGCCGCCCCACGGCAGCCGCGCGTCGAGCGGGCTCCACGCGTTCACCGCGACCGCGCCGACCCGCAGCCGGGCCGCGGTGCGGTGCGCGGTCGCAAGATCGCGGGTCCACAGCGACGCGGACAGCGCGTAGACGGTGTCGTTCGCCAGCGCGACGGCCTCGTCTTCCGTATCGAATGGAATGATCGTGCCGACCGGCCCGAACACTTCGTCGCGCGCGATGCGCATCGCCGGATCGACATTCGCGAACACCGTCGGCCGCACGAAGAAGCCTTGCGACGGCACCGGTTCGTCGCCCGCGACCATCGTCGCGCCGTCGTGAAGCGCCACGGCGATATGCGTCTTCACGCGGTCGGCATGGCGGGCGCTGATCAGCGCGCCCATCTGCGTCGCCGGGTCGAACGGCGTGCCGACCCTGACCGACCGCGCCGCATGCGCGAGCGCGCCGACGACGTCGTCGTAGTGGCGGCGCTGCACCAGCACGCGCGTGCCGGCTGCGCACGTTTGTCCCTGGTTGACGAACAGCCCCATCGCGACGCCGGCGATCGTCTGCTCGAGATTCGCGTCGTCGAAGATGATTTGCGGCGCCTTGCCGCCGAGTTCCAGCGTCAGACGCTTGAACTGCGCGCCGGCTTGGCGCGCGATCGTGCGGCCGACCTCGGTGCTGCCGGTGAAACTGATCTTGTCGACGCCCGGGTGATTGACCAGCGCGGCGCCGACCGACGCACCGATGCCATGCACGAGATTCACGACGCCCGACGGAAAGCCCGCCTGCACGGCCAGGTCCGCCAGCGCCCCGACCGCGAGCGGCGCGTCCTCCGACGGCTTGATCACGACCGTGCAGCCAGCCGCGAGCGCGGGCGCCAGCTTCCAGCACGCGATCATCAGCGGCGCATTCCACGGCACGATCAGGCCGGCGACGCCGACTGCTTCGCGCACCGTGTAGTTGACAGTCGGGCGCCCCATGAAGCCGCCGGTCGGAATCTGGCGGCCTTCAAGCTTGTCCGCCCATCCGGCGAAGTAGCGCAGTGTGTCGATCGACATCGGCAGGTCCATCATGCGCACCTCCATGGCGGGGCGCCCCTGTTCGCGCGCCAGCAGTTCGACGAAGCGTTCCGCATCCTGCTCGAGCAGGTCGGCCAGCCGGTTCAGCAGCTTCGCCCGCGCCGCGCCGGGCAACCGGCTCCAGGGTCCGCCGTCGAATTCCGCGCGGGCCGCGCGCACGGCCCGGTCGACGTCGGCGCCGGTGCCGGCCGCCACGCGCGCAAGCAGGTGTCCGGTGCACGGTTCGAATTTCTCGAACCACTCGCCCCGCGCGGCGTCGCACGCGTCGCCCGCGATCCGGTGTTGAAGGGTGTACTCGGCTGTCATGGGGTGTCTCCAGATTGTTGAAGGCCGATCCGGCGCTGAAAACCCGATCGGCCTATCTGGCCCACTGTAGGACGCGGGTGGCGGCGCCGCTGGGACATCCGTGCATCGAATGCAGGATTCAGATGCACATGCGCGTGGCGTGTTCGTCGGCGCCGAACGCGGGCGCATCCGCACCGCGATCGGCATGCGCGGCCAGCGCCTGGTTGACTCGCGCATGGTTGGCGCACCGCACGGCCGGCGGCATCGACGCGTACGCCGCGTCGCGAATCAACGCGTGGCGGAACGAATAGAACACGCGATCGCGCCGATGCCGCGCGTACATGATCCGTTCTTCGAGCAGCAGCTGCAGGTGCGCGTCGAGCGTCGCGCGATCGTGCGGCGAGGCCGCGGCGAGCAGGTGTGCATCCACCTCGAGCCCGATCGTCGCGGCGAGCTGCGCGGTGCCGCGCGCGTCGTCGATCCGGTCGAACGCGCGACCGAGCATTCCGCCGAGACTGAGCGGAAGCGGGCACGGGTCCATCGTCCGCAGCGCCGCGAGCGAGCCGTCCGCGCCGCTCATCGTCAGCTCGCGCGCGATCGCCTCGATGAACAGCGGAATGCCCGCCGTACGACGGACGAGCGGATCGATCCAGGTCGGATCGAGCGCGCCCTGGCCCAGATACGCCGACATCAGGCGCCGCGCATCGTCGCGCGGCAGGCGGCGCAATACCAGGCGCTCGGCTGTGCCGCGCCAGCGCGCGAGCCCGGCGGGACGCGACGTGAGCACGATGCAGAGCGCCGCCGCACGCGGCGAGCGCTGCAGGTACGCCAGAAAATCCTCGGTCGAGCGATCGATCCACTGGACATCCTCGACGACGAGCAACACCGGCGCGCCATTGCCGAGCGACACGATCAATTGCTCGAGCGCATCAAACAGCGCGTCCTGTTCGCACTCGCTCGTCCGCCTCGCCGCTTTCGCATCGCAGGGCAGCCCCAGCCAGGTCGCAAGCGCGACACGGGCCACCGCCCGATCGCATTCGAGCGCCGCCAGCATCGCGTCGATCGCCGCGCGCGTGATGTCGGCCGGACTGTCGGCGTCGAGCTGCCAATGCGCGCCGATGAACCGCAAGATCGGAAAGAGCGCATGATTCTCCCGCTCCGGCTGGCATCCGCAATGCGCGAACGCGTGGCCCTGTGTCCGCACGGCCTCGCACAGCGCGTGCACGAGGCGCGACTTGCCGATTCCCGCGTCGCCGACGACAAGTCGCGGCGGCACACCGTGCATTGCGCGACGATGACGTGCAAGCGTCTCCTGCCACGCACGCAGCAGTGCATCGAGTTCGCGCGTGCGGCCGATCATCGGTGCCCGCATACCGCCGTCGAGCGAATCGAACGGCGTATCGGCCCGCCGCTCGCCGAGCAGTTCATACACTGGCTGTGGCGCGAGGCCCGCCTGGGCCAGCTGCAACGCTGTCGGCCGAAAATCCGCATGCCGTTCGAGCGCGAGCCGCGCATCGTCGCTGATCAGGATCTGCCCGGGCCCGGCCAGCCGCAACAACCGCGACGCGGCGGCCGGCGTCGATCCGCCCGGCCTCTGCGACGCAGGCGCGAGCACCTGCCCGACGTGAATCGCGGCGGCCACTTCGACGCGCCAGCCTTCGCCGCTGTCCGTACAGCCGGCTTCGGCCGGCGCCGGCAGCCGCGCGCGCCCGGCCACCCGCACCATGTCCAGCGCCGCACGCGCCGCGCGGCGGGCAGGCCGGTCGATATCGCCTTGCAGGCCAAAATGGAACAGCAGCGTGTCGCCGAGCCGCTCGTCGACCTGCGCGCCATAGCCGACGGCGATATCCGCGCACTTCGTCAACCATTGCGCCTCGTAGCGATCGAGCAGGGCGCCGTGATCGGTGCCCGCATGACGTTGCCGGCCGTCTCCGGCGATCGTCACGCAACAGCAGAGCGTGGTGACCTGCCGGTATTCGCCAGCCGTTGCGATCGCTTCACCGTGCGGCATGCACGGGGGTGGGCGCATAGGCCGGCTTGCACGGCCGGCATCGAACGGACCGACCAGCGCGGCGAAATTGAGCACGCGAAACTGCTCGGCGAGTTCGTCGGCCGAGGCGGCACGCTGCGCCGGATGCTTGCTCAACGCACGCCGCAGCACCGAGCCGAGCGGATGCGACGCGATCGCCGGAGGAAGCGCGACATCCACCGGACTGAGCTGCTGATAAAGTACGTCGGCCACGCTGGCGCCCTGCATCACGACTTCGCCCGTCAGGCATTCGATCACGACCAGGCCCCACGCGTACAGGTCGCTTCCGGGCGTCGGCGGTTCGTTGCGCAGCTGCTCTGGCGCGCAGTATGACGGCGAGCCGAGCACCTCGGCCCCGAGAGTCGCGTCCTGGGGCGCGCTATCTGTCGCGCCGGGCAACAGCGCGCCGATCCCGAAATCGAGGAGCTTCGCGTGCGGTCCGTCGTCGGCCATTGCGAGCACGATGTTTTGCGGCTTCAGATCCCGGTGGACGATGCCGCGGCGATGCGCGGCTGCAAGCGCATCGAGCACCTCCGTCATCAGCCTTCCCGTGTCGACGGCCGACAGCGGCCCCTCCATCGCAAGCCGGTCGCGCAGGGTCTGGCCGTGCACGTATTCGAATACGGCGAACAGCCGCCCATTGGGTGCTTCCCCCTGGTCCAGCAGCGCCACGATGTTCGGGTGCCGCAGCGCCTCGCACAGGCTCGTCTCGCGCCGGAAGCGCATGCGCTGGCGGGCGCGCTCGGCTTCGGTCCACGCGACCTCGTCCCGCATCAGCTTGATCGCGACGTCTTGCCCCGTCTCGCCGCAAGTCGCGCGAAACACCACGCCGCTGCCGCCTTCGCCGAGCAGCGCACCGAGCCGGTAATGCCGCTTGCCGGCCAGCACCGCGAACGGCGCGGCAAGTTGCTGCGATTCATGCGCGTGCGGCGCGACGCGTGCGTGTGTCGCGGTCGACAACCCGGGCTGTCGTTCCGCGTTCACGAGCAATGGACGACCGGATCCGGCGCCGGACGATGCATGCCGATACGCGGCTCGACGCCCGGCACCGACTGGCATTCGAGGCGCTCGCCGCGCATGACGCGGAACGGGAAATCGCCGAAGCGGACGCTGCCGCGCCGCCGCTCGACCAGCTGACTCGCGTCCAGCCCCGGCAGCGCCGCGAACTGGCTCCGGGCGCGATGGATCTGCACGTTGAGATGGGACGTATCGATACCGAGCATGCGCGCCAGCCGGTCGAGTTCGATCCAGCCTTGCGTGGCAGCATCGTAGCCGGCCTGCATGTCGGCCGAACGTGCGCGGGCGAGCGTGACGAGGCTGTAGTGATGCGCGCGCTCGCCGAGATCGACCACGCCGCCGCGAACATGCAGCAGCGCACGCGCATGCTCTTCGTCCCGGCTGACGAAGAATTCGAGCAATCGGGCCGGCACGGCCGGATCGGCCGGCGCGCGCAGCGTCATCGTCGAGCCGTGGCGCACGAGCGCCACGCGCCACGTCACGTCGCCCGTCGACACTTCATCGCCGTCATGGAGCGCGCGCGGCGGCAACGTGTCGTCGCACAGCCAATCGCCGGCCGGCGACCGGACGATCGTGACCGGCTGCGCGGCGTGGGCGGCCAGGATCTGGCGCGGCGTGAGCACGATCGGGTGCACGGCGCCCCGTACCGGCCACAGCGTATCGGCCGGATCGTCGAGCGACGCGACGCGCCAGGGCGCGACACCCGCCCTGCCGAACCGGATCACGTCGCCTCGCTGCAGCACCGCGTGCTCGCCGTCGCGCAATGGCACGCCCGATACCGACGTGCCGTTGCTGCTGTGATCATGGAGCTCCCATCGGCCGCCGACCCAGCGGATATGGGCATGGACCCGGGACACCGACGCGTCGCGGATGACCGTATCGCAGCGCGCGGCATCGCGGCCGAACACGTGATACGCGCGGAGCAGGCACGCTTGCCCGGAAAAATCGTTCTTGAGTATCGCCATGGCCGCCCCGTATCGGATTCGCCCGGATCGCTCGAGTGACGCGTCGACGCCCGGGAAAGCGATTGATTCAGTGATCGCGAACGGTGTGGACCGTTCGCCGCCTCGTTACCAGTTTCTTCACCAACTTCCTTTCGGATCGTTGCTCATCCGGCGCGTGTCATTTCGGCTAATTGAATGGTCGGTGGTTTTGTTGTTTTAAATTCGAGCAACTTGATTAAAATCCTGCCAAACAAAATCCCGCATCGCAATCGAAATACTCAAATCCCGTTTTGATATTGCAATGCTTTACATTTTCGACGAATCTTCACTTCAAATATAAAGGGTCGAAAATCTTCACCGCCTCGCAACCCATGACAGGCTTGCATCAAGCAGAAACACCACATTGAATGACGGGGGGGCATTTAAATACCTTTGCTGGCGCGGAAGTTTTGTTTGATCAACAGGAAATAAATTAAACAGTTCAAGCTAATTAAATAATGTTTTCCGGTGTTTTAGTAGATTGCATTACATGAATTGCCGCAAGGTTCAAGCGTGTCACGGTCATTTTCTCGCGATGTCATCGGCATGTGGATACATGCCGGCACGCGGCTGCCTCACGATCAACGGCTGGCGCAGGCTGCAGAAGCCGGCAATGCATCGACTGTCTGATCGTCGCGGCCGACTCGCCGACGAACCCGATGAAGCGCATCGACGGCAGTCTCCGCCGCAAGCCACCAGCCTCACCCCCGCCCCGCCATCCAGCCCCAATAAATCCCCTTGACGACCTATCTTTCGATATATATCTTTAGATATGTTTTACGACATATAGGACACGATCATGCGACACAACCCCTCCCGCGGCCATGCCCGCCCTGACGGGTTCGCCGGTCTCTGGTACGCAATCGGCCGCCATCGCCGCGGCCACGATCCGTTCGGCGGTGGCCCGTTCGGCGGCCGTGGCGGGCGCGGCGGCTTTGGCGATTTCGGCGACGACGGCATGCCGCGCGGCCGCCAGTTCAGCTCCGACGATCTGCAACTGTTGCTGCTCGCGCTGGTCGCCGAGCAACCGAGCCACGGCTACGAGCTGATCAAGGCGCTCGACACGCGTTCGAACGGTTTCTACAGCCCGAGCCCCGGCATGGTGTATCCGGCGCTCACGTATCTCGAAGAAGTCGGCTTCGTCGCGTCGCAGGCGGAAGGCAACCGCAAGCGCTATGCGCTGACCGACGCCGGCCGCGCGCATCTCGACGCGCAACGCGAGCGCGTCGACACGCTGTTCGCGCGCCTCACGCACCTCGCACGCAAGATGGAATTCATGCGCCGCGCGTTCGCCGGGGAATCGGCGGGCAACGAAACGCCGGACGACGCGCAAGCCGGCTGGCTGCCGGAGTTCGTCGAGGCGCGTCTCGCACTCAAGCGCGCGCTGCTGCACAAGAGCGCCGCCGACGCCGACGAACAGCGCCGCATCGCCGCCATCATGCGCCGCGCGACGGCTGAAATCGAAGGGGGCACCGGTGCGTAATCCGCGCCGCCCCTTCAACCCCTAAGGAGAACGGACTGATGCAGAACACATCCGACCGCACCGTGACCCGCGTGCGCCATACCCTCAAGTTCCGCTTGCTGCAGGTCCTGCGCGTGCACACCGTCACGCCGCACCTGCTGCGCGTCACGCTCGGCGGCCCCGATCTCGCGGATTTCGAATCCGCGTCGTTCGACGATCACGTGAAAGTGTTTTTCCCGCCGCCCGGCGCCGAACGGCCGGTGCTGCCGACGCTCGGCGCGAACGGTCCCGAATTTCCGGAAGGCGAACCGAAGCCGGTCGCGCGCGACTTCACGCCGCGCCGCTTCGACCGCGCCGCCGGCGAACTCGATCTGGAATTCGTGCTGAACCACCCGGGCCCCGCGTCGCAGTGGGCCGCCCAGGCACGTGTCGGCCAATGGCTCGGCATCGGCGGCCCGCGCGGTTCGTTCGTCGTCCCGACCGGTTTCGACTGGCACCTGCTGATCGGCGACGATACGGCGCTGCCGGCGATCGCGCGGCGTCTCGAGGAATTGCCGGCCGGCGCGCGCGTAGCCGTCGTGATGGAAGTCGCGGATCGCACCGCGCAGATCGCGTTCGACACGCGCGCCGACGTGCATGAAATCTGGCGCTTCCGCGCCGAAGCCGACGCGGCGGACGACGACGTGCTGCTGAATGCCGTGCGCGACCTGCCGCTGCCGCCGTCCGGCGACGGCTACGTGTGGGCGGCGGGCGAAGCGCTGTCGATGCGCGCGGTCCGCCAGCACCTGACCGGCGAGCGCGGCGTCGACAAGTCGCGCATCCGCGCGGCGGCCTACTGGAAGCGCGGCGCGGCGGCCGTGCACGAAACGTTGGAAGACTGATGGATGCGGGTGCCCGGCAAACGGGTACCCGATTGAGATTGACCGGCCGATGACACAATCGTGGCGTCGGCGCACCAGCGGGCTTGGCACCGCGATCGCGACTGGTATATATCTGTGGGTGCGACGCCGCTGTCGGGCGACAGCCGCCGCAGCCCGCCCAGGAGCGCCCGGTCATGACAAAAGAAAGCCACGCTTCGCCGTTCCTTCGCCACCTGAAGATCGTCGGCTATTGCGGCCTTGCCGCGGTAGTGCTCGCGCTGTTCGTCGCGATGTGCGCGATCCTGAAGGAAAGCGCACTCGACCGCGACGCCGCGCAACACCCGGCCGATACCGCTGAGCTGCACGATGCGGGCGCTGGCCCGTCCGCATCGGCCGAATCGGCCAAGACACCCGGCTGACGGCGTCCTGCCCGATCTCCTGCTACTTACGACTTACGGCGCGTGCCGGCGGCCCATCACGGCGGCATGCACCGAATCGCCGAGCCGTTCGAGCAGCGCGATCACGCGTTGCCCGTACAGGTGCGCGGCCAGCGCGCCGGCCGTGCCGACCAGCACGCCGCCCGCCATGTCGAACGGCCAGTGCACGCCCGCATAGATACGTCCCCATGCAATCGCCGCGGCCATCGCGACCATCACGAACCCGGTGAACCGGGTCGTGCCGCCGAGCATCAACCCGACCGCCATGCTCCACGCGAACGTCATGTGATCGCTCGGAAACGAGCTGTCCGGCGCGTGCGGAATCAGCTGCGTGCCGACGCCCGCCATGAACGGGCGCGGCGAGAACCAGAAATGTCCGATGACCTGCGCGAGCACGAGCGCCACGCACACGCCGACGCCGGCTTCGATCGCCTGGCGCCGCGTCGGGCGCGTGCCGAAGATCCAGGTCAGCAGCAGCATCGCGGGCAACGCATAGACGAGCCAGTCGGCGGCGAAGATGGCGAGGCGGGCAACGCCCGGCTGCGGCGCAACCCCGGCGTTGATGGCGGAAAAGAGGGTGAGATTGAGGGTCTGCATGAATCCGGTTGCGTGGGGCGTAAAAAATCGGCCGGTTGCCCGGCCTGATACGAACGATGCTAAGGCGCACCCGCTTAAGCGATGCTTAATAAGACGGCCGCGCGCGACGAAGCCCGCCGCCGCGAACGCGCTTAGAGCCCGCACTGCAACACAAGTTCACACATTTGTCACATTCCTGCGGGACCGTCTCCCGGAAAGGCTCACCAGGCGTCCCGTAAAGACTCACCTTTTTCACATCGTGGCGTCATCGACGTGTGCAAACATCGGGGCGCCGGATGCCACCCAGGCCGTTTACCTCATTCATCTCAATATTTACGCGGCGAATGCTGCGAAATCGGCAACAATTAATTCCTAATGCGGCATCGCACAACGGTCACGCACAGGCATAGGATTACGAGCTTACGAGCACTCATCCACGAAGCGATCAACAACAAGGAGTCCGCATGAAACCCAGCGATGTCCGATCGAAAGCGTTTGCGATGCCGTTGACCAGCCCCGCCTTCCCGATGGGCCCTTACCGTTTCGTCGATCGTGAGTTCCTGATCATCACGTATCGCACCGATCCGGACCGTCTCCGCGAAATCGTCCCCGAGCCGCTGCAGGTCACCGAGCCGCTCGTGCATTACGAATTCATCCGCATGGCCGATTCGACCGGCTTCGGCGACTACACCGAAAGCGGTCAGGTGATTCCCGTCGAATACAACGGCCAGCCGGGCGGCTATACGCTCGCGATGTATCTCGACGATCACCCGCCGATCGCCGGCGGCCGCGAACTGTGGGGCTTCCCGAAGAAGCTCGCATCGCCCACGCTGCACGTGAACACCGACCACCTCCTCGGCACGCTCGACTACGGCAAGGTGCGCGTCGCCACCGGCACGATGGGCTACAAGCACAAGGAACTCGACATCGACGAGCAGACCAAGCGTCTCGCCGGCCCCAATTTCCTGCTGAAGATCATCCCGCACGTCGACGGCACCGCGCGCGTCTGCGAACTGGTGCGCTACTACATGCAGGACATCAAGATGAAGGGCGCATGGACGGGCCCCGCATCGCTCGAGCTGGCGCCGCATGCGCTCGCGCCCGTGGCCGACCTGCCCGTGCTCGAAATCGTCGAAGCCCGCCACATCGTCGCGGATTTGACACTGGGCCTCGGCGAAGTCGTCTACGATTACCTGGCTCAGTAACACGTCCGCAGTCCTTTCTCCCTGTCAATCCTTTCACCACGGGAATTCGAACATGAGCAACCTGAATGGCAAGACCGCAGTCGTCACGGGCGCCGCAAGCGGCATCGGCAAGGAAATCGCACTCGAG
This sequence comes from Burkholderia sp. AU27893, assembly GCF_002223205.1. Lineage (NCBI taxonomy): Bacteria > Pseudomonadati > Pseudomonadota > Betaproteobacteria > Burkholderiales > Burkholderiaceae > Burkholderia > Burkholderia sp. AU27893. The sequence continues at coordinate 2,738,566 of NZ_NKFD01000004.1, forward strand.
CTCGCGAAAGCGGGCGCGGCCGTCGCGATCGCCGACCTGAACCAGGACGGCGCGAACGCGGTCGCCGACGAGATCGTCAAGGCGGGCG